>NZ_JAKREU010000001.1 GCF_022664435.1 Sphingomonas panni
CAATATGGTGGTTGTAATAAGACATATGAGCCAGCTTGACTTTAAACGATCCCAACGCACCTTGAATGCGCTAGACCGCAAGCCGCCGCCCACATGTCCCTTCATCTAAACTACAATTTCAAAGAGCGTTCCTGCCTCAAACCTCTCGGTCGAAGCGCCAGCGAGCCGGCGATAGGAGGACCGGAACAGAGGCACCGATCATTTGATCAGTACCGCGTCCCGGCTAGAAAAGAGCAATCTCGCTATCCGCTTTGCGGAGCGACCCGAAGGCCAGCGAGGCGACCGGCGGGAGAAGCGAAGAGCGTCTCGTCGTCCGGTGAAGCTGCTTATATGGGCGGCTTCGGAAGGCGTCAACAACGTTTTTGCAGTTTTTTCGGTTCCATGTCGTTTTCGATTGCTGAACCTCGCCTCAGCGGCGCTCGGCGGTCGTTTCGAGCGATACCTTCCCCCTGGTTCAACGCCACGTCATAAGGGTGTGTCCGCGCGCGACCGACGTGCGCCTGCATGAGAGGATTTCATCGTGTCCCCCGCCCCTGCCGCCGCACGTCCCGACGACCGCCCTTGGACCCGCGACGCGATCCGGCGACTGGAGGCGGACTTCTGCCGTTCGGCGGATACCCATCTGATCCGCGTCGAATTGCCCGCGACACCGGGGATCACGCTCTACCTGAAGGACGAATCGGTCCATCCGTCGGGAAGCCTCAAGCATCGGCTTGCGCGGTCGCTGATCCTTTATGGCCTGTGCAATGGCTGGATCGGGCGCGACACGGTGCTGGTCGAGGCGACCAGCGGGTCGACCGCCGTGTCGGAAGCGTATTTCGCGCGGCTGCTCGGCCTGCGGTTCGTGGCCGTCGTGCCGCGCAGCATCGCGAGCGCAAAGATCGCCGCGATCCGCTTTCACGGCGGCGAGGTCCATTTCGTCGATGACCCGCGCGAAGTCTATGCCGCGGCGCAGGCCTTGGCCGACTCGCATGGCGGCCACTATCTTGACCAGTTCACCTATGCCGAACGCGCCACCGACTGGCGCGGCAACAACAACATTGCCGAATCGATCTTCGCCCAGCTGGCCAAGGAGGATCATCCCGAGCCGAGCTGGATCGTCTGCGGCGCGGGCACCGGGGGCACCTCGGCGACGCTCGGGCGCTTCATTCGCTATGGCCGTCATGCCACGCGGCTGTGCGTCGCCGATCCGCAGGGATCGGTGTTCCACCGCCATTATGCCAATCCGGCCATCACCACGGTCGAGGGCGACTGTTCGGGGATCGAGGGGATCGGACGACCGCGCGTCGAACCGTCTTTCGTGCCGAGCGTCATCGACCGGATGATCGCGGTGGACGACGCCGACAGCATCGGGGCGATGCGGGCGCTGAGCCAGCGGCTCGGACGGCCGGTCGGCGGATCGACCGGCACCAACATCGTCGCCTGCGCCGCGCTGATCGCCGAGATGGCGTCGGTCGAAGCCCAAGGATCGGTCGTCACGATCCTGTGCGATTCGGGGCTGCGCTACAGCGACACCTATTTCGACGACGACTGGCTGGCGGCACGGGGGCTCGACTGGCGTCCGGCGGCGGCGCGCTACGCTACGTTCCTGGGAACGGGCGCGTGAGTCCGCTCAGCGTCACCGACCTGTTCACCATCGGGATCGGTCCATCCAGTTCGCATACCGTCGGGCCGATGCGCGCGGCCCACGCCTTTGCGACGATGCTGGCCGAGGACGGGATCGTGCCAGAGCGGGTCTATTGCGACCTTTATGGTTCGCTGTCGCTGACCGGCCGGGGCCACGCCACCGATATCGCCGTGCTGCTGGGGCTGTCCGGCGCCACCCCCGAAGGCGTCGACCCGGATGCGGTGGCAGGCATCGTTGCAGCGATTGGCGACAGCCATCGGCTGATGCTGGCGGGTATGAATGCCATCGCCTTCGATCCGGAACGCGATGTCGTGTTCCACCCCGGTTTCCTGCCCGGCCATCCCAACGCGATGGCCTGTACCGCCGTGCTGGCCGATGGCAGCCGCATCACCCGCCGATACTATTCCGTCGGCGGCGGGGCGATCCGGGCGGAGGGGGAGGCACCGCCGCGCATTAACCTGACGCTGCCGCACCCCTTTGCCACCGGCAACGACCTGTTGGCGCTCTGTGCCGATACGCGCCAGTCGATCGCCGAGGTCGTCGCCGCCAACGAAAGCGCGTGGCGGCCGGAGGCGGAGACGCTGGGCTTCCTCGATGCGGTGCGCGCGGCGATGCTCGCCTCGATCGACCGGGGCTGTGCCGGCAGCGGCGAACTGCCCGGCGGACTGAAGGTGCAGCGCCGCGCGCGGGCGATCCGTGAGAAGCTGCTGGAACGCGGCCCCCGTACCGACCCCAGCGTGGTATTCGAATGGGTCAGCCTGTGGGCGCTGGCGGTGAACGAAGAGAATGCGGCGGGTGGCCGCGTCGTCACCGCGCCGACGAACGGTGCGGCGGGCGTCATCCCCGCCGTCCTCAAATATTACGAGACCTTCGTCCATGGATCGACGCGGGCGGGCGCACAGGCATTGCTGATGACCGCCGCGGCGATCGGTTTCCTCTACAAGCAGAACGCCTCCATCTCCGCTGCCGAAATGGGGTGTCAGGGCGAGGTCGGCGTCGCCTGTTCGATGGCCGCCGCCGGCCTTGCCGCCGCATTGGGAGCCAGCCCGGCGCAGGTCGAGAATGCCGCCGAGATCGGCATGGAGCATAATCTGGGCCTCACCTGCGACCCCATCGGCGGGCTGGTGCAGATCCCCTGTATCGAGCGCAACACGATGGGCGCGATCAAGGCGATCAACGCCGCCTATCTGGCGCTGCACGGTGACGGTCGCCACATCGTCAGCCTCGACCAGGTCATCGAAACGATGCGCCAGACGGGCGAGGACATGAAGAGCCAGTATAAGGAGACCAGCCAGGGCGGCCTGGCGGTCAACGTCGTCGAATGCTGAAGGAACAACGCTTGTCTGCACTGCCCGATTTCGCCGCTATCACACCGGAAACGATCGCCCCGACGCTCGACGCGCTGCTCGCCGAGCGCGATGCAGCGGCTGAGACCGTCAAGGCGGCTGACCCGAGCTTTGCCGCCACGTGGCTGCCGGTCGAGCGGGCCGATGTCGCGCTCGACAATTTCTGGTCGAGCGTGTGGCACCTCCACGCGGTTGCCGACACGCCCGAGCTGCGCGCCGCCCATGCCGCCGGGCAGGCGGTGCTGACCGAACGGGGCATCGCCGCGCAGCAGGACCGGGCGATGTTCGATACGCTGCGCGCGCTGGAGGTGACGCCGGACTTCGCCGCGCTGGACGACGCGGATCGGGTCGCGGTCGAGCGATCGATCCGCGACCGGACGCTGGCCGGGGTCGCGCTGGACGACGCGGCGCGCGAGCGGTTCAAGGAGGTGGCGACCGAACTGTCGGCGCTCCAGACCGAGTTCGCCAGTGCGGTGCTGGACGCGACCGATGCGTGGACGCTGCAGGTGACCGACGAAGCGCGGCTGGCCGGGCTGTCGGAGGCCGACCGGACGATGATGGCGGCGGCGGCCGAGGCGCGCGGGGAAACCGGCTGGGTCGTGACGCTGCAACAGCCGAGCGTCGTCGCGGTGCTGACCTTTGCCGAGGACCGCGACCTGCGCGCGCAAGTCTATCGCGCCTATGGCACGCGGGCGTCGGATCAGGGGCCGGATGCGGGCAGGTTCGATAACGGCCCGCGCATCCGCCGCATCCTCGAATTGCGGCACGAAGCCGCGCGCTTGCTGGGCTTTCCCGATCCGGTCGCGCGGTCGCTCAGCACCAAGATGGCGCCGGACGTGGGCGAGGTGCTGGCGTTCCTGCGCGATCTGGCGCAGCGGGCGCGGCCCCATGCCGAGGCGGAGATCGCCGAGCTGCGCGGCTTCGCCGCCGAGCATCTGGGGATCGACGACCTGCAGCCATGGGATGTCGGCTTCGTCAGCGACCGGCTGAAGCGTCATGCCCATGCGATCGACCAGTCGGTCATCAAGGCCTATTTCCCGGTCGACCGGGTGTTGTCGGGATGGCGAGCGTTGCTGGGGCAGCTGTTCGGGCTGACGCTGACCGAGCGGAACGACGTCGCGACATACCATCCCGATGCGCGCTATTATGACGTGGCCGATGCGGGCGGGGTGTTCGCCGGCCTGTACCTCGACCTGCACGCGCGGCCGGGCAAGAAGGGCGGCGCGTGGATGGCCCCTGCCCGGCCCTATCTGAGCGATGGCGGCCTGCCGGTCGCCTACATGGTCTGCAACTTCGCGCCGACCGGCGGGGAGGTGCCGCTGCTGAGCCATGACGATGTCACGACGCTGCTGCACGAGACGGGGCATTGTCTCCACCACCTGTTCACCCGCGTGCCGCGCCCGGACATCGCCGGCACGACCGGGTTCGAATGGGACGCAATTGAGCTGCCCAGCCAGCTGATGGAGGATTTCGCGTGGGAGCCGTCGGCGCTGGCCGCCATGTCGGGCCATGTCGAGACGGGCGAGCCGCTGCCGCGCGACCTGTTCGACCGGATGCTGGCGGCGCGGCGGTTCGGATCGGGGATGTTCCTGGTCCGGCAGATCGAGTTCGCGATGTTCGACCTGCTGCTGCACCTGGGCACGCAGGGCGACGATCCGATGACGGTGATCGAGGCGATGCGGGACGAAGTGGCGGTGGTCCGGCCGCCGGCATGGCACCGTTTCCCCCACGCCTTCGCACACATCTTCGCCGGGGGCTATGCGGCGGGATATTACAGCTATCTCTGGGCGGAATTGCTGGCGGCGGACGGCTTTGCGGCATTCGCCGAAGCCGGGACGCTCGACCGGGCGACCGGCGACCGGCTGCGCGAGACGGTCCTGTCGCAAGGGGCGGTGCGGCCGGCGATCGAGCTGTTCCGCGCATTCCGGGGGCGCGACCCCGATCCGGCGGCGATGCTGGCGCGGCATGGGCTGGTCTGAGGCCAAAGTTCACTAAGTTCACACTCGCGCGCGTTTTGGCATTTGTCGTGTCTGGTTCACGCGAAGGCGCCAAGGCACGAAGAAGACGGTCGTTTTCGCGCGGAGGCGCGGAGGCGCGGAGGGTTGCGTTCCTGGCGAGGCTTTCGCGACCGGGAGACCTTGTGCGGGCTGGCAGCATGGAGGGAGGCCGCTGGCGCGGGAAAGGTCGCACCAGACGCAACCCCTCCGCGCCTCTGCGCCTCCGCGCGAAATCCATCTTCTTTGCGCCTTCGCGCCTTCGCGTGAATCCGTTCGGCGGCAGCGATGAGAAAGAGCAGTCGCTACTCTGCGGCGCAACTCGCCTGTAGGACAGCCTTTTCGAACACGGCGCGTTTGGCGGCGGCGATGGCGCGGCCGAGGGCCGGGAGCGGGACCTCCGTCAAGGTGATGCGTAGCGTGCGTCCCCTGCCTGGCGTGACCTCCGCCCGCCCTTCGGGCAGGTCGACGACCATCGGACCGCTGGGCACGAAATCGGGCCGGTGGGCGATGGTGACCGTGATCGGTGCGGCGGGATCGGCGGACGGCCCCTCGCGACGCAGCGTCGAGGGGGCGCGGCCGAACGCCGCCTGGAATGCTTCGTTGAAGCGGCGCACGCTGCCATAGCCCGCCGCGAAGGCGATATCGGTCAGCGGCAGGCGGGTATCGTGCACCAGATGCTTGGCGAGATGCAGCCGCCGCGTCGCTTCGATCGCGAGTGGGGTCAGCCCCAGATGCTCGACGAACAGGCGGCGCAGATGGCGGTCGGTCATCCCCAGCCGGTCGGCCAGATCGCCGACGCTGCCGTCGGCCAGCGCGCCATCGTCGATCAGCCGCAGCGCGCGGTGGATCGAGGCGAGCGTGCCGGCCCAGGCCGGACTGTCGGGTGCCGTTTCGGGGCGGCAGCGCAAGCAGGGACGATAGCCGGCCGCCTGCGCCGCCGCCGCGCTGGCATAGAAGCTGACATTACCGCGCGCCGGGGTGCGCGCCGGGCAGACGGGGCGGCAATAGATGCGCGTGGTGCGGACCGCAGTGAAGAACAGCCCGTCCATCGCCGGGTCGCGCCGCACGATCGCGGCATAGCAATGGTCGGGGTCGAGCATGGCGCCAATGTAGCCGGGCACCTTTGCACGACTAGCGGAAAACGGACATGGCCGTGGTGCGATGTCCGCTTTCCGCTGGCGGCCCGGCCCGGCGGTCGGCAGGGTCGCGGGCATGACCCAGCTGCTCCTGTCCGAAACCCTGCCCAGCCCGTTGGGCGCGATCACCATCCTGACCGATGGCGACGGCGTGCTGCGCGCGCTGGAATATGAGGACTTTCCCGACCGGATGGCGCGGCTGTTGCGGCTGCACTATCCGCGCGGCTGGCGGATCGAGCCGGCCGGGCGCGAAAGCGATGCGTGGCATGCGCTGAACGCCTATTTCGCGGGCGAGCTGTCGGCGATCGACACGCTGGCGACGGCGACCGGGGGTACGGATTTCCAGCGGGCGGTCTGGGCCACGTTGCGCGCGGTGCCGGCGGGCCGGACGGTCGCCTATGCCGACATCGCCGCCGCAATCGACCGGCCGAGCGCCGTGCGCGCGGTGGGGATGGCCAATGGGGCGAACCCGATCGCGATCGTCGTGCCGTGCCACCGGATCATCGGGCGGTCGGGGCAGTTGACCGGCTATGCCGGCGGGCTGGCGCGCAAGCAGTGGTTGCTGGCGCACGAGGGGGTCGGGTTGGTTTAAAGGAATGGGTTCACGCGAAGGCGCGGAGCTCGCGAAGAAGAAGGTAGATTTCGCGCAGAGACGCAGAGACGCAGAGGAGTTGCGTTTCGGGCGCTCGGCGCGCGATCGGCAGACCGTAGCGCGCCTTGCAGCAGGGAATGAAGCCGCTGACGCGGGGGATGCCGCAGCAAGTGCAACCACTCCGCGTCTCCGCGTCTCTGCGCGAAATCTACCTTCTTCTCCGCGCCGTCGCGCCTTCGCGTGAACCAATCTTCTTCAGCGCAACGCCGCGCTCATATCTCCACCCGGTGCCAGCGCGGCATAGGCCCGCTCGACCGCCGCGACGAACTTCGCATCCTGCCCGAGATCGCCGAACACCTCGCGCATCGCCAGCAACGCCGCCGGCTCCCCCGCCCGCGCTAGCAAAGCATCGGCGCGCGGATCGACCAGCGTTTCGCCGCTCGCCTTGCGCAGCTCTAGGAACCGGAACCACGCCGCGATCGGCACCGCCAGCCGCTCGACCGACCGACCGCCCGCCCGCGCGTCGCGGATCGTGTCGCACAGGCGATAGGGCAGCTTCTGCGAACCGTCCCACGCGATCTGCGCCAGCCGATGCGCGATCGCCGGATTGGCGAAGCGGGCCAGCACGTCGGCGATATAGGCCGACAGGTCCATCTCGGCCGGCGGCTGGATCGACGGCGCGATATCCTCACGCATCAACCGCTCGGCAAAGGCGGCGAGCGGTGCGCAGGCCATCGCGTCGCGCACCGTCGCCAGCCCCATTAGGATGCCGAGATAGGCGAGCGACGAATGCGCGCCATTGAGCAGGCGCAGCTTCGCATTCTCGAACCCACGCACGTCGCGGGTGAACTGTGCGCCGGCCACGTCGAAGGGCGGGCGCTCCCCGACGAAATCGTCCTCGATCACCCATTGGGTGAACGCCTCGCGCTGGATCGGCCATGCATCGTCGAGCCCGGTCGCGGCGCGGACCGAGGCGCGCAGCGCGTCGTCGGTCGCGGGCGTGATCGAATCGACCATGGTGGAGGGAAAGCGGACATGATCGTCGATCCATGCCGCCAGATCGGGATCGCGCGCGGCGGCAAGGTCGCGGACGGATCGACGGAAACGCTGGCCGTTATCGGCCAGATTGTCGCACGCCAGCAAGGTAATCGCCCCGCCCCCCGCCGCCCGGCGGGCGGCGAGGCCCGCGACCAGCCAGCCTGACAGGGTCGACGGCTCCGCGCCGGTCAGTTCGCGGACGATGGCGGGATGGTCGAGGTCGAGCGCGCCGTGCGCGTCGAGATGATAGCCCTTCTCGGTCACGGTCGTCGTCACGATCCGCGTGGTCGGCGCGGCAATGCGCGACAGGATCGCGTCGCGGCGCTGTGCGGTCAGCAGTTCGGTGATCGACCCGACGACGCGGTAGCGCGTCTCCGCCCCCAGCAGCGCCAGCGTGTAGAGCCCGTCCTGCGGTGCCAGCGCATCCGCCACCCCGGTCGAATTGAGCGCGACCGCGCTGATCGCGAAGCGCGGGTCGTGGTGCAGGATCGCATCGACATAGGCCGCCTGATGCGCGCGGTGGAACGCGCCGGGGCCGATATGGACGATCCCCGGTGTCAGCGCGCTGCGGTCATAGCCGGGCCGCGCGACCGATGGCGGCAGCGCGGCGAGCGTGGCGTCGGACAGCCTCACAGCTTGTACGCCCGCTTGACCAGCCCATAGGCGAGGTCGTGCGCGACCTGGTGCGCATCCTCTTCGTCCAGCCGATGTTCGGCGACCAGCCGCGCGAGGAAGGCGCAGTCGACCCGCCGCGCGACATCGTGCCGCGCCGGGATCGACAGGAAGGCGCGGGTATCGTCGTTGAACCCGACCGTGTTGTAGAAGCCCGCCGTCTCGGTCGCCTGTTCGCGGAAGCGGCGCATCCCCTCGGGCGAATCGTGGAACCACCACGCCGGGCCGAGCTTCAGGCACGGATAATGGCCCGCCAACGGTGCGAGTTCGCGGGCATAGGTCGATTCGTCCAGCGTGAAGAGGATGATCGTCAGGTCGGTCGCGGTGCCGACCACGTCGAGCATGGGTTTGAGTGCCGCGACATAATCGGTTCGGGTCGGGATATCGGCCCCCTTGTCGCGGCCATAGACGTCGAACAGCCCGCGGTTGTGATTGCGGAACGATCCGGGATGAATCTGCATCACCAGCCCGTCATCGATCGACATGCGCGCCATTTCGGTCAGCATCTGCGCACGGAACAGTTCGGCATCGGTCGCATCGGCGGTGCCGGCAATGACTTTCGCGAACAGCGCCTCCGCCTCGGCGCGCGACAAATTGGCGGTGCGGGCGGTCGGGTGGCCGTGATCGGTCGAGGTCGCGCCGGCGGCGATGAAGTCCTGCCGCCGTTTGCGGTGGGCGTTCAGATAGCCGGTCCAGTCATGGACGTCCTCTTGCGTCAGGTCGGCGAACTTCGCGAGGGCGGGGCGGAAGGCTTCATGCTCGCAATCGATCACCGCATCGGGGCGATAGGCGGTGACGACCCGCCCGCCCCAGCCGCTGGCGCGGATCGCACGGTGATGGTCGAGCGGGTCGTCCGCCCCCTCGGTCGTCGCCAGCAACTCGATCCCGAACCGGTCGAACAGTGCACGCGGGCGATAGGCATCGGTCGCCAGCAGCTCGCCGATCCGGTCGTAATAATCGTCGGCATTGGCGGCGGTCAGCGCGTCGTCGAACCCAAATACCGCGCCGAACACATGGTCGAGCCACAGCCGGGAGGGCGTACCCCGGAACAGATGCTGGTTGGCAGCGAACACGCCCCACGCCTTGCGCGGGTCGGCGGCGATCGTCCCGTCGCGGCGCGGCACCGCCAGATCGTCGAGCGCGATCCCCTGACTATACAGCATTCGGAACAGATAATGGTCGGGCGACAGCAACAGCTCGGTCGCATTGGTCCAGGGGCGGTCGGTCGCGAACCAGGCCGGGTCGGTGTGGCCATGCGGGCTGACGATCGGCAGGTCGCGGACGGCGCCATAGAGGTTGCGGGCGATGCCCCGTGTCGCCGGATCGGCGGGGAACAGGCGGTCGGGATGAAGCAGCAGCGCGGGCATCGGAATCTCCTCACCCCCTCGATGCGACATTGTGCCAGCGCTGGCAACAGTCTATTTGGCGTGCATGGCCAGCCAGATTCCCGCCCGCGCCGTTCGGGTCGATCGTGACGATGACGTCGCCCTGTTGCTCGATCCCGTCGCGGCAGGGGGCGTCGTGCGGTTCGACGACGCGCACGTCGTGGCGCGCGAGGATATCGTTGCGGGCCACAAGATCGCGGTGCGCGCCGTCGCGGCGGGCGCGCCGGTGCGGCGGTATCGCGCGGCGTTCGGGGTCGCGACGACGAACATCGCGGCGGGCGCGCACGTCCATGTCCATAATGTGCGGACGGCGCTGTCGGGGGAGGATGCCTATCGCTACGCCCCGGCCCTGCCGCCCGCCCCCTCCCCCCGCACGGAACCGGGCTTTGCCGGCTATGTCCGCGCCGATGGCAGCGTCGCCACGCGCAACGAAATCTGGGTGTTGCCGACGGTCGGCTGTGTCGGGCGGCTGGGCGAGCGGATCGCGGCGGCGGCAGGTCCGCGCCATGCCGGGCGGGTCGATGGGGTCCATGCGTTCAACCATCCGTTCGGCTGTTCGCAACTGGGCGACGACCTGAACCGCACGGGCGCGATCTTAGCGGCGCTGGCGTGCAATCCCAATGCCGCCGGGGTCGTGCTGCTGGGGCTGGGGTGCGAATCGAACCAGCTCGACGCGATGCTCGCGCGGTTGCCGGCGGACATGCTGGCGCGGGTGCGGACGGTGCGGGCGCAGGCGAGCGCCGACGAATTTGCCGAGGCGATGGCGGCGGTGGACGCACTGGCCGAGGCGGCACAGGCGGAGCGTCGGCCCGTGCCGCTGGCGGCACTGCGGCTGGGGGTGAAGTGCGGCGGGTCGGATTCGATGTCGGGGCTGACCGCCAATCCGCTGATCGGGCGGATGACCGACCGGGTCGCGGCGGCGGGCGGCACGGTGCTGATGACCGAGATCCCCGAGATTTTCGGGGCGGAGCGGCTGCTGATGGCGCGCTGTGCCGATGAAGCGGTGTTCGACCGGCTGGTCGAGGTGACCAACCGCTTCAAGCGCTATTTCCTCGACCATGGCGAACCGGTGTCGGAGAATCCCAGCCCCGGCAATATCGCCGGAGGGATCACCACGCTGGAGGAAAAATCGCTGGGCGCGGTGCAGAAGGGCGGCGTTGCGGTGGTGACCGACGTGCTGGACTATGGCGAACCGGTGCGCCGCGCGGGACTGTCGGTGGTCGACGGGCCGGGCAACGACGCGGTGTCGACCACCGCGCTGGCGGCGGCGGGCGCGACGATCACGCTGTTTTCGACCGGACGCGGCACGCCGCTGGGCAGTCCGGTGCCGACGATGAAGATCGCCACCAACCGCGACCTGGCGATGCGCAAGGGCGGGTGGATCGACTTCGACGCGAGCGTCGCGCTGGACGAGGGGCAGGATGCGGCGGCCGATGCGCTGCTGGCGCGGATCGTGGCGGTGGCGTCGGGCGAGCCGGCGCGGAACGAGGTGAACGAGGAACGCGCGATCGGGATCTGGAAGTCGGGGGTTACACTGTAGCCGCGCTGTTCACAGTCGAACCGACCCCATGATATAGACATAGGGGAGCGGCGCACTCCGCACCGACCAATCGGGGGAACATTGTCCGCCGGGTGATGTGACAACCGTCGCAGCTCCATAGGCCTTCAACTGCAGTGCGACGCTTTCCAACGCCGTGAACCCGTTTTGCAGCGCCCGTTCGTCAGTCCTCGGCTGATAGCAGACCGTATAGGTATCAAGCCCGGCGACCATCCACGATCGCGCCGCGTTGGCGATGATGCCGTCGGCATCGCCAGTCAGCTTTCCGTCCAGGTCGTAGCCGACGATGAACGGTCCGGGAATCGGATCGATGATCGGGGGCGGTGCCTCGGGCACGGCCGGCACCGGGCGCTGCCGGGCCGATATCGCCCCCGGCGCAAACGCCAATAGTAGCGCGACCGCGGATAAACGCGGCAACATGGGCAGAAGCGCCGTCACGCCTGCCCATCCGTCGCGCATAGCCCCTCGCGATACCGCCGCGCCTTCTCCACATAGACCGCCGCCGACATCCGCAGCCCGGCCAGTTGTTCGTCGGTCAGCGTCTTCACCGCCCGGGCGGGTGCGCCGACGATCAGGCTCTTCGGCGGAAACGTCTTCCCCTCCGTCACCAGCGCGCCGGCGCCGACCACGCAATCCTCGGCGATGACGGCGTGGTTCAGCACCGTCGCACCCATGCCGATCAGTACGCGGTCGCCGATGGTGCAGCCGTGCAGCACCGCGCGGTGGCCGATGGTGCAATCCTCGCCTAGCGTCAGCGGCGCGCCGGGGTCGCTGTGGAGGACCGCGCCGTCCTGCACGTTGCTGCGCGCGCCGATGGCGATCGCGCCATTGTCGGCGCGCACCACCGCGCCGAACCAGATGCTGGCCCCCGCCCCCAGCCGTACCGCACCGATCAGGTCGGCGGACGGCGCGACCCAGCTGTCGGGGGCGAGATCGGGGACGGCGTCGGCAAGGGCGTAGATCGGCATGACGCCGATGCTATCACCCGGTAACGACGGGAGCGAGTTTCGCGCGCAACAATTTGTCGAAGTGGTCGAGCGGGCAGCGCGTCGCACAGCCGGGGATGGCGATGGCGCGGTCGACGACCGTTGCCGTACCGTTGCGGATCGCGTCCAGCGGCTGCACCCGGTAGGACAGCGTCACATACGGCCCGCGCGCATCGCGCCGCCGGGTCAGGACCAGCGCACCGCCGGGGGCCGCATCGTTCAGCGCAAAGCCCGGCGCGTCGAGATCGACGCCCAGCGCCGCCGCCAGTGCGGTGACGTTGGTGTCATGCCCGACCAGCACGTCGAGGCGCGGCCCGGTGGCGGCGTTCAGGGTCCGCAGCATATGGTCGCCAAGCGGTCCGGCCTGATGCGCGGCCATGTAGGGCGAGCGGGTGAAGACGTCGAACAACGCCGCGTGCAGCACGCCCAGCCGCTTGATCGTCGCGGCATCGGCGCGGCCGAAACCGACCTGTGCCATCGGCATTCCCTCGGCATATTGCAGCAGGATCACCTGCGCCGTGCCCGACGTCGCGCGGATCGGGCCGGTGAACTCCACGCCGCGCCCGTCGGCGGACGGCTTTAGGGTCGCCGGTCCCGGCGTCGAACAGCCCGTGGCCAGGCCGCAGCCCAGCACGCGGTCGAGTTCGCGGATCGTCGCGGCGTGGCGCGCGGTCAGGGCATTCACCCCGCCGGTATAGGCGGTGATCGCCGCCACTGCCTTGTTCGCGTCGAACGCGGTCGCGCCGGCGCGCAGCGGTTCGAACAGCGGATCGACGGTGCCTGCGGCTTCATGCTCGACGGCCAGCCTGCAGCCGGGTGCCAGCGCATCGGCATAGGCGCGGCCGGTGGCGATGGTGCGTTCGGGCGTATTGGCGTGGATGCGGACGCTGCCGGGTGCCGGGCAGCCGGTCGTGCCCAGCCAGCGACGGTCGTGGCGGGCGAGCTGCGCGATCGCCTTTGCGCCGTGGGGCGTCAGATATTCGGGGGCGACCGGCCATGCGGGCCACTGCCCGTCCACCTTGGTATCGAGCGGTGCCTCGCCCGTGATCGGTGCGCGCACGCCGTGGCGCATCAGCATCACGACCCGTTCGACCTTGTCCTGCGCGGCGGCGGGCAGCGGGGTCAGCAGCGTGGCGGCGAGGAGCAGGAGGCGCATGGTCGGTCCTTGTGATTACATTCGGTCGTTCGGAATCATGGATGTACCCCGGCGCAGGCCGGGGCCCAGTTGGGGAACGTCAGCTCCCTGCGCAGAAGCCTTTCCAACCGGACCCCGGCCTGTGCCGGGGTACGAAGTTCATGGGGGGAGGATGATGCCCCCCACCCCTTACATCTTCATGGTCAGGCTGAACTGGAACACCCGACCGGTCTTCAGATAGCCGCCGTTGCGGTCGTTCGAGATATACTTCTCGGTCTTGCCGACCGTCGCCCAATAGGTGTGCTGGTCGAGCAGGTTGCGCGCCGACACGCCGATTTCGAGATTGTCGGTGACTTCGTATGCCGCACCGAAGTTCAGCTCGCCCACCGGCTGGACATAGATGTCCGGCTGGCTGTCCTGCACCGCCGCAAGGAACTTGCCGGTATAGTTGTACCACAGGTTCGTGCGGAACCCGCCGCCGGCATAGAAGACCTCGGCATTGTAGATCAGGTCCGGGGCCTGGGGCAGCGTGCTGGTGCGCGTGCCGCTGCCGGGGATCACGTAATTCGCCTCGGTCTTCTGATAGGTGATGTTGCCGCCCACGCCGAAATTGCCGAGGAAGCTGCTGTCGACCATGTCGCCCACGGTGAAGCGGCCCGATGCCTCGACACCCTTCGCGGTGCCGCCGCCGCCATTGACCGGGCGGATATAGGTGATCTTGCCCACCGTCTCGCTGGCGCTGCGCGACGCGGTGCTGACGATGAAGTTGGTCAGGTCCTTGTAATAGGCGGCAAGCTGGACATAGCGGCCGACGCCCATCTGGTAATCGACGCCCGCGTCATAGCTCCATGCCTGGACCGGCTTCAGGTTCGGGTTCGGCTGGGTGATGGTGACGGTGCCGTCGCTGGCCGGTTCGCCGATCCGGGTCGGGCCGGCGAGCAGGTCGAAGGCGGGGCGCGCATAGCTGGAGCGCACCGCGCCGCGTACCGTCAGGCTGCCATTGGGCTTCCACGCCGCCAGCAGGCTGGGGTCGACATGGTCGTAATCGCGGCCGGCGTTGACGAAACGCGCACCGTTCACGTCGTTGAGGTAATAGCGCGCGCGGAAGCCGTTATCCTCGTAGCGGATGCCGGGCATCACTTCGAGATTGCCGAGCGTGATCGTCGCGGTGCCGTACAGCGCCTTGCGGGTTTCGTTGCCGCTCGACAGTCCCTGGTTCAGCGTCGCCTGCGACACGACGATCAGCGGCACATAGTCGCGGACCTGCGCATCGAGCTGCGCGCGCGACAGCACCTTGATCGGGCGGGCGGGATAGTAATCGAGGAAGTCCTTGAGGACATAGCCCAGATACTGGTTGATCGACGGCCCCTGCACCGTGCCGTTCTGCAGCGGCGTCAGGAAGCGGTAGCGCGTCTGGTCGGGCGCCAGGCTGCGGCCCGAACGGTCGGCATCCTCGTACAGGCCGCCAACCTCGACCGACAGGAAGCTGTCGTTGTTCCAGCCGATGCTGCCCTTCAGCGTCTTCTTGGTCTCGCTCAGATAATCATAGCCGCGCTGGACATAGAGCTGGGTCGGCCGGTCGAGCGACGAGACATAGGCGATCGCACCGTTCGACAGGATCGGGCGCGGCGACTTCGGATTGGACAGGTCGACGTTCACGCCCTCGGTCGCGGCACCGGTGTTGGTCGTGGTGCCGTTGTACGCGATGCCGCGATACGCCGCCTCGATCCGGGTCGGCTGGTCGAAGCGACCATCGGCATAGGCACCTTCGAGGGCGGCGGTGAAGCCTTCCCAATGCGCCTTCGCACCGACCTGTGCCGAGAACAGTTCCTGCTCGATATCCTCGGTGCGGAAATAGCTGGCCGGGTTGATGCCGAGCGGGGTGTAGACGCCCGCCGCATTGTACGACCCGCCATTGGGATTGGTCTGTCCGCGCGTCAGTTCGTTGCGCAGCGCGGTCTGGTTCATCGTGTTGGTATTCAGATACGTCGCATAGTTGACGCGGGCGAATAGATCGATCGGATCGCTGCGGAAGTCGAACGCGCCGGTCGCGCCATAGCGCTTGATCTTGTTGTTGTAGAAATTCCACTGCACGCCGTCGGCGGTCAGCGCGTTCGGGTTCGCGCGCGAATTGCCGCTATTGGCGCGGGTCGGCTTATAGTCGTTCTGGACGGCGGTCGATTCCGCGGCGTTGCCGCGCTCTTCGTAATAGCCCGCGACATAGATGCCGAACTGACGGTCGCTGCCGAAACGGCGCGCGGCGTCGAGGCCGATCGCCCCGCCGAACGCTTCCTGTTCGCGGTCGAGCGCGAGGCCGGCGACCTGCCCCAGCACGCGGGCGCGGGTGAAGCTCTGGTTGAAGTCGAACGCGGTCGGCGTGCGCAGGTCGACGATGCCGGCGATGCTGTCGGCATCCTTGGCCGCACCCGGCGTCTTGTCGGTCACGATCCCGCCGATCGCGAACGGCGAGAACAGGTTGAGCGAGATGGCGCGGTTGTTGCCCGAGGTCTGCGGCAGGCGCAGGCCGTCGAGGGTATAGGCGTTGTAGCTGGTGTCGAAGCCGCGGATCGTAACGAACTGCGCTTCGCCGGTCGCGCTCTGGTTGCGGCCCTGGTCGCGGCTGACCGACACGCCGGGCAGCATCTTGGCGAGGTCGGCGATGCTGGTCTGCGAATGGATCGCGACGTCGCCGGTGGTGACGATGTCGATCGTCGCGATCGCCTGCTGCTCTTCGTTCAGCGCGGTACGCTGGCGGCGGCCGTTGACCACGATGTCATCGGTGAGCGATTCGCTGGCGGTCTGCTGCGCTTCGTCGGTCGCGACGGGCGCGGCGGGTGCGTCCTGCGCATGGGCCATGGCGGGCAGCAGCGCGCCGAGCGTCAGGGCGGCGATGCCGCTGGACAGGACAAGCGCATGGGCGCGCCGCCGGCGTGCCGGCAGCGTCGGGATCGACGACATGGATATTCCCCCAGGGGTATGTTGGATGATTGCGGGGTTGTTCCCCGTTGGACCGCGCCCCTAGTCGATCGATGTGTATATTTTATGACAGTTAGCGATAACGATTGCGTGGCGTTGTGGGGTTTCTGAGAATGCCTCCAGCTTGTGTTGACATTATGTTGACTTTGCCCGGCATCCCTTGCCGATGCAGACGGAGCGGTTAAGGTCGCGCCATGATGAAACGCCGCGATCGTCGCCAGGAAATGCTCGACCTGCTCGCGCAGGGAGAACCGCTGGGGATCCACCGCCTGGCGGATACGCTGGCGGTGTCAGACGAAACCGTGCGGCGCGAATTGCGGCTGCTGGAGGCGGACGGGCTGATCGAGCGCATCCATGGCGGTGCGCGGCTGGCCAAGTCGGTCGAGGAAGGCCCGTTCGAGGCGCGGCTGCACCGCAACGCCGCCGCGAAACAGCGGATCGCCGCCGCCGTGGCGCGGACCGTGGCGGACGGCGATTCGCTCTATCTCGACGCCAGTTCGACAGCATTCCACGTCGCGCAGGCGCTGAAGGGCAAACGCGACCTGACCATCGTCACCAACGCACTGGGCGTCGCGACGGAGCTGGGCGGGCGTCATGGTAACCGGCTGTATCTGGCAGGCGGCGAACTGGACGAGCGGTATCGCGCGTTCTTCGACCCGACGGCGCGCGCCTATCTCGCGCAGTTCCGGCCGGGCATGGCGATCGTGTCGACCGAGTCGGTATCACCCGATGCGGGCTTCACCGACTATCATGTCGGCGAGGGCGAACTGTGCCGCCAGATGATCGCCCAGTCGCGGGCGGTGACGATGGCGGTCGACGCGTCGAAGTTCGACCGGGCGAGCATCGTCGCGGTTGCGTCGTTCGCCGAGGTCGACCGGGTCGTCACCGATCGGGCGGTCGATCCGGCCTATGCGGCGGTTGCCGCCGGGGTGGACTGGATGGCGGCGTAACCGATCCGCCACCCCGGACGCGATCCGGGGTGGCGGGCATCGTCAGGCGCGGCGGCGAACCAGCCAGACCGTATCGCCGGCATCGTCGACCACGAAGATCGCGCCATCGGCCCGCGTCTGGACGCTGACCGGGCGACCATGGACCGTGCCCTTCTTCGCATCGGCGACGAACCCGGTCAGGAAGGGCTGCGGATCGCCGGTCGGGCGACCATCGGCGAACGGCACCGCCAGCACGTCATAGCCGCTGAAGCTCGACCGGTTCCACGATCCGTGCCGCGCGACGAAGGCGGTCGGTGCGCCCTGCTTGGCGAAGGCGATGCCCAGCGCAGCGGCATGCGCGCCGACCGCGACGTCGGGGAGCAAGGTGGAGGAGAGCAGCTCGCGCTTCTCGTTCAGGTGGCGCGGGTCCTGCTTGCCGTAATAGCTGTACGGCCAGCCATAGAAGCCGCCTTCACGGACACCGACCAGATAATCGGGGGCGATGTCGTCGCCGATCTCGTCGCGCTCGTTGACCGCCGTCCACAAATTGGCGGTGCCGGGTACGAAGTCCATGCCGACCGGATTGCGCAGGCCCGAGGCATAGGTCCGCTCGCGCCCGGTGGTCAGGTCGATGGCGAGGATCGCGGCGCGGCGCTTTTCCTCGTCCATGCCATATTCGCCGACATTCGACGCCGACCCGACCGAGACGTACAGCGTGCGCCCGTCGGGGCTGAGCAGAAGGTTACGGGTCCAGTGATTGTTATACCCGCCGGCCGGCAGGGTCGCATGGGTACGCGGCTGGGCGGTGATCCTGGTCTGGCCCGGCTGATAGGGGAAGCTGACCACCGCATCGGTATTGGCGACATAGAGCCGCCCGTTCGCATATTGCATCCCGAACGGCTGGTTGAGATTTTCGCGCAGCACGAAACGCTGTTCGGCGATCCCGTCGCGGTTCGCGTCGCGCAGCAGGGTGATGCGGTTGGCGCTGTAGCCGGTGGTCTTCGACAATGCCTGTCCGCGCGCCACCTCGGGGTCTGCGTCCAGCTTGGGCAGGGTGCGCGCTTCCGACACCAGCATGTCACCATTGGGCAGCAGCAGCGCCTGGCGCGGATAGTCCAGCCCGCTAGCGAACTTCACCACCTCCCACCCGCGCGGCGCAGTCGGGGTGCGCCCCTCGGGCCAGCCGATGGTGACCGGATGGTTGACCACCGATTCGGTCGCATAGGGCGGCGCGGTCTCGGTATAGCCGGGGATCGGCTTTTGCGGTGCCTGCGCGAAGGCGGCGGTCGAGAACAGGGCAAGCGTCGTCGCGCCCAGCGTGCGGAGGTTCATTGCATTTCCCCATGGTTCCATGGAGGCGACAACCGGGTGCAGCGGTGGCGGGTCCGCCAGCAATAAAATGATACGCGCTGGGTACGGATATGATCCTCCCCGGCACGGGGAGGGGGACCGTCGCCGAAGGCGATGGTGCAGGGGGTTGGCCTCGCAACGCAACGGCTCCGTATGCGGGCACCCCCCTCCACCATGCTGCGCATGGTCCCCCTCCCCGTGCCGGGGAGGATACGGGCCGGATCGACGTTCAGCGCCAATCGCGGATCACCGTCATTCCCGCGCAGGCGGGAATCCATAACCGCTGCCGCTTCGGCTGGACCCGCGACCTTGGCGCATATGGACTCCCGCCTGCGCGGGAGTGACGATGGGGGGAGCGTTGCAGTTGTCCAGTGCGCTGAATGTCGATCGGTCCTAGGTCACTCCACCGTGACCGACTTCGCGAGGTTGCGAGGCTGGTCGACATCGGTGCCCTTGGCGACGGCGACGTGATAGGCGAGCAGCTGCACCGGCACCGCATAGACGATCGGGGCGATCAGCGGATGGACCTTCGGCATGGTGATCGTCGCCACCGCGCCGTCGCCCGCCGCCTGGATGCCGTCATAGTCGGAGATCAGCACGACCTTGCCGCCGCGCGCCTGTACCTCCTGCATGTTGCTGACGGTCTTGTCGAACAGCGGACCCGAGGGCGCGATGACGATGACCGGCACCTGATCGTCGATCAGCGCGATGGGGCCGTGCTTCATCTCGCCGGCGGCATAGCCCTCGGCATGGATGTAGCTGATTTCCTTGAGCTTGAGCGCACCCTCCAGCGCCAGCGGATAGTCGGTGCCACGGCCCAGATACAGCACGTCGCGCGCGGCGGCGATGACGCCGGCCATGCCCTCGATCGCCTCGTCATAGGCGAGCGCGCCGTTGATCGACGCGGGCGCTTCGGCGAGGTGGCGGACGATGCTGCGTTCCTCGGCCTCCGACAGGCGGCCCTTGGCCTTGGCGAGGTTCGCTGCCAGCGCGGCCAGCACGGCGAGCTGGCAGGTGAACGCCTTGGTCGAGGCGACGCCGATCTCCGGCCCGGCATGGGTCGGCAGCAGCAGGTCGGCCTCGCGTGCCATCGTGCTGGTCGGCACGTTGACGACGACGGCGATGGTCTGGCCCTCGCTCTTGGCGTGGCGCAGCGCGGCGAGCGTATCGGCGGTTTCGCCCGACTGGCTGATGAACAGGGCGAGGCCACCCTCCTCCATCACCGGCGCGCGGTAGCGGAACTCGCTGGCCACGTCGAGGTCGACGGGAACCCGCGCAAACTGTTCGAACCAGTATTTGGCGACCATGCCGGCATAGAAGCTGGTGCCGCACGCGACGATGGTGACGCGCTTGATCCCCGACAGGTCGAATTCGGGGATCGGCAGCGACACGCGCCCTTCGAACCGCTGGAGATAGCCGCGCAGCGTCTGGGCGACGACGATCGGCTGCTCGTAGATTTCCTTCTGCATGAAATGGCGGTGATTACCCTTGTCGATCAGCGCGCCGGTGACGCCCGACAGGGTGACCGGGCGGTCGACGGGGTTGTTGTCGCGATCGAAGATGTCGGTGCCGTCGCGGCGGCAGACGACCCAGTCGCCCTCTTCGAGATACGCGATGCGCTGGGTCAGCGGGGCGAGCGCCAGCGCGTCGGAGCCGAGATACACTTCGCCATCGCCATAGCCGACGACCAGCGGCGAACCCAGGCGCGCGCCGATCAGCAGGTCGTCATGCTGGCGGAAGAGGATGGCGAGCGCGAACGCACCGTGCAGGCGCGGCAGGATCGCCTTGACGGCATCCTGCGGCGACAGGCCGGCCTCGACCTGTTCGCTGACCAGATGGGCGACGACCTCGGTATCGGTCTCGCTGGTGAACACCCGGCCGCGTGCGGTCAGTTCCTCGCGCAGCGGCTTGAAATTCTCGATGATGCCGTTGTGGACCACGGCAACCTCGTCGGTCGCGTGCGGGTGCGCGTTGTCGGTGGTCGGGCCACCATGCGTCGCCCAGCGGGTATGGGCGATGCCGATATTGCCCGGCAGCGGATGCTCGGCCAGTTCGGCGGCGAGGTTCTTCAGCTTGCCCGACGCGCGGCGACGCTCGATCGCGCTGCCCTCGACCGTGGCGATGCCCGCCGAGTCATAGCCGCGATATTCGAGGCGCTTCAGGCCATCGAGCAAGCGGTCGGCGACGCTTTCGGTGCCGATGATGCCAACAATTCCACACATGATCTTCTCTCCGGCGGGATGCCCGCTTGGTTATTTCTTCGCAGCCTTGGCGGCCGACTGCTTCGCGCGGAAGCGCTTGGCCCAGCCGGCATGGTCGGCGCGGTCGGCACGGACCAGCGCCAGCGCGTCGGTGTCGACGTCGCGGGTCACGACCGATCCGGCGGCGACCAGCGCGCCGTCGCCGATCTTGACCGGTGCGACCAGCGCGCTGTTCGACCCGATGAACGCACCCTCGCCGATCTCGGTACGGTATTTGAAATAGCCGTCGTAATTGCAGGTGATCGTGCCCGCACCGATATTGACGTTCGCCCCGACGCTGGCGTCGCCCAGATAGGTCAGATGGTTGGCCTTGGCCCCCGCACCCAGCGTCGTGTTCTTCACCTCGACGAAATTGCCGACGCGGCTCCCCTCGCCCAGCACCGCGCCGGGGCGCAGGCGCGCATAGGGGCCGACGTCCGCCTTGGTCGCGACGGTCGCACCCTCCAGGTGGCTGAAGGCATGGATCGTCACATTGTCAGCGATGGTCACGCCGGGGCCGAACACGACATTCGGTTCGATCGTCACGTCGCGGCCGAGCTGCGTGTCGTGCGCGAAAAACACGGTATCGGGTGCGATCAGCGTGACGCCATCGGCCATTGCCTGTTGCCGGCGCTTTGCCTGCCACGCGCTTTCCACCGCCGCCAGTTCGGCACGGCTGTTGATGCCGGCCACTTCGTCGGCACCGGTCTCGATCACCACCGCGCCGCGCCCGTCGGCGATCGCCAGCATGACGATGTCGGGCAGGTAATATTCGCCCGCCGCATTGGCGTTGCCGACGCGTTCGAGCAGCGCCCACAGATCGGCCGAGCGTACCGCGGTCACGCCGCTGTTGCACAGGTCGACTGCGCGCTCGTCGGCGCTGGCGTCCTTGTATTCGACCATCTTTGCGATGTTGCCGGCAGTGTCGGTGATGATCCGGCCATAGGCGGCTGCATCCGCCGGACGGAAGCCCAGCACCGCGACTGCGGGCGCGTCCGCCTCGTCCAGCCGCGCGGTCAGTCGGGCGACGGTATCGGCCGACAGGAGCGGCGTGTCGCCGAAGCAGACCAGCACGATGCCGTCATGGTCGGAAAGCGTTTCCTTCGCCTGCAACGCGGCGTGCGCGGTGCCCAGCTGTTCGCGCTGCCAGGCAATCTCGACGCCGCGCCCCGCCACCGCCTTCTCCACCTGTTCGCCGACCGCTCCGACGATCACCACCCGGCGGGTGACGTTCGCGGCGGACAGGCTGTCGAGCAGGTGGAACAGCATCGGCTGCCCGGCGAGCGGGTGCAGCACCTTGTGCTTGCTCGACTTCATGCGGGTGCCCTGCCCGGCGGCGAGGATCACGGCGGCGATCGGTTGTGCGCTCATGGGGGCCGTCTGTGGCACACGACCCTTGCCAATTCCATATCGCCCACGCCAAAGCCGGCCACATGACAAAGATTTCATTCGATATCGTCGGCTTCGACCTCGACGGGACCTTTATCGATACCAGCGGCGACCTGACCGATGCGGTGAATCATGCCCTCGCCGACGCCGGGCGGCCGCTGCTGACGCGCGAACAGGTCATTCCGATGATCGGCGGCGGTGCCAAGCACATGCTGCGGCAGGGGATGGAAGCGACCGGCGGCTGTGACGAGGCGGAGCTGACCCGGCTCCACCGGCTGCTGCTCGACTATTACGAGGCGCATATCGCGGTGCATTCGCGGCCGTTCCCCGGCGCGATGGCGGCACTCGACCGGCTGGGCGCGATGGGCGTGACGGTCGCGATCGTCACCAACAAGCTGGAGGGGTTGGCGCTGCGCCTGCTCGACGAACTCGATCTCACCCGCCGCTTCGCCTGCATCATCGGCGGCGATACGCTGGGGCCGGGCAAGTCGAAGCCCAACCGCGCGCCGATCGATGCGATGATCGAACGCTGTGGCGGGGGGCGGGCGGCGTTCGTCGGAGATTCGCATTTCGACATCGATGCCGCGAAGAATGCCGGCATTCCTTCGGTGGCCTGCTCGTTCGGGTTCCTGATGCAGCCGGTCGCCGAATTGGGGGCGGATGCGGTGATCGATCATTTCGACGAACTGATCCCGACGCTCGCGCGTTTGGGCGCCTGACCCCCTTCCCATTCGAGGAATTGCCATGACCCGCCCCGTCGCCCTCATCACCGGCGCATCGTCCGGTATCGGCCTCAGCTTCGCGCACCACCTCGCGCGGACCGGCCACGACCTCGTCATCGTCGCCCGGCGCGAGGACCGCTTGCGCGATCTCGCCGAACAGCTGTCGGTCGAGCACGGCATCGATATCGAGGTGATCGCCGCCGACCTGGCCGACCCGGACGACCTCGACGTGGTCGAGGAACGGCTGGAGGCGGGCGAACCCATCGCGCTGTTCGTCAACAATGCCGGCTTCGCCGCGATCGGCAAGGTCGGCGAAGGCGACCGCGACGACATGACCGACATGCTGCTGCTGAACGTCGTGGCGTTCAGCCGCCTCGCCGATGCGGCGATGGCCGGCATGAAGCGGTCGGGCAAGGGTACGATCATCAATGTCGGGTCGGGCACGTTGTTCACCAAGATGCCGACCTATGCCGGCTATGGCGCGACCAAGGCCTATGTCGCCTATTATACCCGCGTGATGCAGTCGGAGACGAAGGATACGAACATCCGCGTCCAGCTGCTGATCCCCGGCGTGACCGCGACCGATTTCCACCATGTCGCGGGCAAGAGCATCGACGACTTCCCGCCCGAACGGGTGATGGAGCCGGACGATCTGGTCGTGGCGTCGCTGCGCGGGCTGGAGCTGGGTGAGGCGGTGTGCATCCCGTCGCTGCCCGATGTCGCGGACTGGCACGCGCTGGAAGCCGCCGAGGCGAAGATCGCGCCGAATGCCTCGCGGGACCGCATCGCCGAGCGGTATCACAACTAGGCTCCTCCCCGGCACGGGGAGGGGGACCGCCGCGAAGCGGTGTTGGAGGGGGTTGTCCGCAGACAAAACCGTTGCGTTGCGTGGCGATCCCCCTCCACCATCCGCTACGCGGACGGTCCCCCTCCCCGCGAGCGGGGAGGAGTTGAGCGCCACCAATTATTAAGCTCCCGCCGCTAACCCGGCCGTGGTAGCGGCCAATTCCGGTCGCGGGGGCGTATGATGGGCAAGCGGGTACAGCGGATCCTGGTCATATTCGGCACGCGGCCCGAGGCGATCAAGCTGTTCCCGCTGATCCAGCGCTTACGCGCCCATCCCGGCTTCGACACCCGCGTCGTGGTGACCGCGCAGCATCGCGAGATGCTGGACCAGGTGATGGAGTTCGCGGGCATCGCGCCCGATATCGACCTGAACATCATGACCGCCGGCCAGTCGCTGGACGGGCTGACCGCGCGGCTGCTCGACGCCCTTGGCCCGGTGTTCGATGCGGAGCAGCCCGACCGGGTGATCGTGCAGGGCGACACCGCCACCGCGATGGTCGCAGCCCTCGCCGCCTATTATCGCAAGGTGCCCGTCGCCCATGTCGAGGCGGGCCTGCGCAGCCACGACATCTATCATCCCTGGCCCGAAGAGGTGAACCGCAAGATCGTCGGCAGCATCGCCGACCTGCACTTCGCCCCGACGCAGACCGCCGCCGATGCGCTGCTGGCCGAGAATGTGCCGGCGGACCGCGTGCTGGTGACCGGCAACACGGTGATCGACGCGCTGCACATGGCGCGCGAGCGGATCGCCGCCGATCCGGAGCGGACGCAGGCGCTCGATACGCTGGCTGATCGGTTCGCGGGCAAGCGCGTGGTGCTGGTCACCACCCATCGCCGCGAGAATTTCGGCGGGGGCATGGAGAATATCGCCCGCGCCATCGCCCGCATCGCCGAACGCGAGGATGTCGGCGTCATCTTCCCGGTCCATCCCAACCCGCAGGTTCGTGCCCCCATGGAAGCGATCCTCGGCGACAATCCGCGCGTCGCGATGATCGCCCCGCAGGATTACCCGCATTTCGTCCGCCTGCTCGACCTGTGCCATCTGGTCCTGACCGATTCGGGCGGGGTGCAGGAGGAAGCACCGGGCCTCGGCAAGCCGGTGCTGGTAATGCGCGAGACGACCGAGCGCCCCGAAGGCGTCATGGCCGGGACCGCAAAGCTGATCGGATCGGACGAGGACCGCATCGTCGCCGAAGTCGGCACGCTGCTCGACGCCCCCCATGCCTATGCCGCGATGGCACGGGCGCATAACCCTTTCGGAGACGGCCATGCCTCCGCCCGCATCGTGGAGACCCTCTATGCTTGAACAGCGGATCACCGCCGCCGACACCTATGACGTGTGCGTCGTTGGCTTGGGCTATATCGGCCTGCCGACCGCCGCCGTCGTCGCCCGCTCGGGTGCGCGGGTCATCGGCATCGATGTCAGCCAGCATGTCGTCGACACGGTGGCGCGCGGCGACATTCATATCGAGGAAGCCGATCTCGACACGCTGGTGCGCGACGTCGTGCTGCTCGGCCGCCTGACCACCGCGACCGTGCCGGCGCCGGCCGATATCTTCGTCATCGCGGTGCCGACACCGTTCGGGCCGGGCCATGTGCCGGACCTCAGCTATGTCCTGAACGCCACCCGCGCGATCGCGCCGGTATTGCGCAAGGGCAATACGGTGATCCTCGAATCGACCTCGCCGGTCGGGACCACCGAACAGATTCGCGACCTGCTGGCCGAACTGCGCCCGGACCTCGCCCTGCCCGGCCTGTCGGATACGCCCGATATCGCCGTCGCCTATTGCCCGGAGCGCGTGCTGCCCGGTCGCATCATTCTCGAACTCGTGTCGAACGAACGATCGATTGGCGGGATCACCCCGGCGTGCGCGGAGGCGGCGTGCGGCTTCTATCGCCGCTTCGTCGAGGGGGCCTGCACCGTCACCACTGCGCGGACGGCGGAAATGGTCAAGCTGGTCGAGAATACCAGCCGCGACGTCGCCATCGCCTTCGCCAACGAATTGTCGATCGTCTGCGACAAGATGGACCTGAACGTGTGGGACGTGATCGAGCTGGCCAACCGCCATCCGCGCGTCAACATCCTCAAACCCGGTCCGGGCGTAGGCGGGCATTGCATCGCGGTCGATCCGTGGTTCATCGTCGATGCCGCCCCGGAACAGACGCCGCTGATCCGCACCGCGCGCGAAGTGAACGACGGCAAGGTCGACCATGTCGTCGGCCGGGTCGTGGCGATGCTCGACGCGTCGCCGGACGCCCGCGCGTCGCTGCTGGGCCTCGCGTTCAAGGCGGACATCGACGACCTGCGCGAAAGCCCGGCGGTAAAGGTCGCCGCCGAACTGATCGCGCGGTACGGCGACCGGATCGACCTGGTCGAACCGTTCGTCACCACCCTGCCCCGGTCGCTCGCCGGCGGGCGGCTGGTGTCGCTGGACAAGGGACTGGCGAACGACATTCTGGTCGTGCTGGTCGACCATAGCGTGTTCAAGGCGGTGCCGGCCGAGGCGCGCGCAGGCAAGCAGTTGTACGATACGCGGGGGATGTGGCGGTAGGCGTTTGGCGGACATAAAGCACGGCGCACCACGGGCGATACCATCCTCATGATCGAAACACGGAACGGCACTGCTCGCTTACTCGATTTCCTACCGAGCGAGACACTGCCGCCTATCTCGCTCAGTGAACTGACGGGCGACATCGTGAAGGCGCGTATTGGCTTCTTCCGCTCGGGATTGGAGCGGCGCTTGGCAGATGCGTGGCATAGCCCGGGCACTGACCTGACATGCGCGCAGTGCCGGCTGCTTGTCGGGCAGCGGCTCGGGCTGCGGTGGCTGGCCCGTCCCGTGGCGACGTTCGCCGCAAGATATCCCCAAGCCGAGTGCGACCTCTACCCCGGAGATTTGACGGTCAACGCCATCATTGCTTGGCGCGACCTTGCAGCCGTCGCCCCGGAGGCAACCCGCATTATGCTCGCAGCGAATTATGACTGGCTACGGCACGAGGCCGATGCAGATCGGTGGGCGGACAGCATTCTAAAGCAGGCCGTTCTAGCGTTGGATGCCGCGATACGGGAATGAGTGTCAGTCGCGACATTCCAATGCTGGCGGCTATCTCTTCCGAAACTTCGTCCACAAATGCCGCGCCAACATGACCGGCGGCATCCGGAGCCAATGCGAGCGGACGTAGAAGCCGAACTCGGTCCCCTTGTGGCTGAGCCGCCCCCAGCCGTCACGCGCCAGCAGGCGGCGGGCGAACAGCGCGTCGGACGCGACGGGATCGCCTCCGCCCGGCGTCCCGTAGATCCACCGGGCCAGTCGCAGCGCCCGCGCGACAGCTGCCAATAGATCGTGCAGCGCCGCCCGCTCGGTCAACGATGCGACGAACCCGGCGTCGCGCTCAACAAATTCACGCACCAGCCGGTCGATGTCCCACAAATTGCGCAAACCGCCCTGCAGGTCGCCATCGGCGAACAGGTGCGCGGCGGCGTGGATCACCATGTCCTCCGGTGACAGCACCGACAGCCCGTTGCCCAGCGGCACGGCGTCCGCGATCAGCAGCGAGGCGTCGGGAGTCGGCCGTGCGGTGGGCGGCAGGATCGTGTGGTGGACGTCGATCATCCGGTCCCGCTCCCGGTGGATCAGCGGTGGCAGTTCGTGCATCCAGCGGCGGTAATAGGCGTCGTCATAGGGGTCGGGCTTCACCCATTCCCACCCGGCGGCCAGCAATGCCGCCTCCACCGCGTCGAGATGCTCGCGCGGCACGAGGATATCGAGGTCGCCGATCGCCCGCCCCCGTCCCGCGTCCAGCCCGGCCGCGACGAAGGCGGTGCCCTTCAACAGCACGACCGGTATGCCGAGCGGCGCGAGTACCCGGCGCGCCGCCTCCGCTTCCCACAACGCCGCCACCCGCCCCTGTTCGGCTGACGCGCGGGCGTCGGCCATGATGCGCGCGGCGGGAGTGCCCAGCCCTTCCAATCGCGTGGCCACGCTTCCGATCAGCTGTTCCGCCCGTGCCGCCGCGACCAGCGCATTCCACTGGTCGGGCGTCAGCGTTTCCGACCGCGCCGGATCGGACAGCACGGCGGCGACCAGCGCGCCGCTCATGTCAACGCCCCCCACAACCGCTCGACCAGCGCCAGCGCGGTGTCGGTATCGGGATAGTCGATCGCCCGCACCGGCATCCGTCCGACAAGGCCGGTCAACGCATCGAACCCGCGCTCGCCCATCGCCACGTAATTCGTCGATGCCTGGGTCAGCCGCACGAACGTCTCGGCCGGCTCGACCACACGCACGTCGCTTTCCTGCCCATAGGTCGGGAACAGCAGCAGCGCAGGCATCGCCGGCCGGTCCATCGCGGTAATCGCGGCGGCGTCGGGGACCAGATGGCGGATGTCGCCCTTGGGCGTACCCGGCAGCAGCGGCCCGAACCGCCCGTCCGGCGCGGCGCGCTCCATCACCCCGACCGCTGCATTCTTCAGGCTGATGAGCCGGGGAAAGGCGTGGAGCAGCCCCGTGACCGGATCGAGCAGCGCGAATTCGTCGCCCATCAACCGCCAGCCGCGCGTCATCAGCAGCGCCGCCAGCGTCGACTTGCCCGCGCCCGACTCCCCCGTCATCAACAGCGCCCGCCCGTCGCGCTCTACCGCAGAGGCGTGGAGCAGCAGATAGCGACGCTGCGCCAGCGCCATCTGCAAATTCATCCCCATTTCCGCCGCCAGCAATCCCTGCGCCAGCGGCAATGGCGCGGCGTCGGGAATGGTGAAGTCGCCGCCGATCATGACCGATGGGCGTACGAACCGCCGCCACGGTCGCGCGGCGAACAGGCGGACGTTGAAATCGACGATGCCGTCGTCGGGCCGGGGATAGTCGCGATACAGGTCGCGCAACTGATCGATGGGAGCGCGCCATTCGCTGCCGATGCGGAACCCGACCGGCCCGATGCGCAGGGTCGTGGCGTGCCTCACGCCGGTTCGTCCAGGCGCTCGACCAGCCCGGTTTCGACCAGTTCGTCGAGCCGCGCGGTCAGCGCCGTCGCATCGCCGTCGGGCAGGTCGAACCGCTCGGCGAGCGCCGCCAGCAGTTCCGCAGGCGTCATCGCGCGGTCGGCAAGCAGGTCGAGGATTTCGGGCACCGGCGGCGCGACGACATGGGTCTGGCCGGACGCGCGATGATAGACGGCGCTCAGCCGGTCGAGGGCAACGATCCGGAGAGCGGCCGGCGGCGGCGCGCGATAGCGTGCCGGCACGGGAACGTCAGCCGCGCGGCATCTGGAGCGAGGCGAAGCAGGTGAAGCCGCTGGTCCCGTTCTGCAACCGCTGCACATATTTCAGATAGGCGCGGGTGGTGTCGCCATCGGCACCGGGCAAATTCCGCCCCTTCATCGCCGCCTTGATCTGCTCGCCGGTGAACGGGCGGTTGGCCCCCGGAAAGGCACCCGGCGTCCCGGGAGCGACGGTCTGTCCGTCAGCGGCGATCATCTGACCGGCGCGGGCACGGTCGGGGATCGGGATTTCGCAGGTCATGATCGACGCCTGGGTCTGCGCCAGTGCGGGGCGGATCGACACCACCGCCGACGCGCTTGCCGCGCCGATCAGCAGCGTGCGCCGCGCGAGCGTGCCATCGGTCGGGGGGGTGGGCGTGTCGGTCATGCCGCCATCTTCCCCAATGCACCGGTTTTCGCAACGACAAAGAGGGTTAAGCCTGTCCGGGGGCGGGGCAACGTTGCCGGCACTGGCCTTGGGCGTCACTTCCGCCTAATCGGGGCCGATGGACGAATTCGGCCCCCGCCTGCCCCTCGCCCTCGTCATCGCGGTCGGTGTCGCCCTGTTGGCGCTGCTGCTGGGTGCCGGGATCAATGCCAGCGCGGTGGTGCTGGTCGGTGCCGTCGCCGCGGTGCTGGTCGCCGGGCTGCATCCCCCCGAACGCGGCAGCGGCGAATCGCCCGATACCGCGCGCCAGCATGTCGCCGGCGCGACGCAGGCGGCGATCGATGCGGTCGACGAACCGATCCTGGTGATCGTCGCGGGCCATGTCGAGGCGGCGAACCCCGCCGCGCTCGCGCTGCTCGGCCAGCATATCGTCGGCGGCGACGTCCGCCTCGCCATCCGCCACCCGGCCGCCGCCGAACGGCTGTTCGGCACGCGCGACGATCGCGAGCCGGTTGGGCTGGTCGGCCTTGGCGCACGGGACCAGAGCTGGGAGATGCGGGTCCGCCCCCTGTCGGACGACCGCCGGCTGGTCCATCTGGTCGACCGCACCGGCAACCGCGCGACCGAAAAGATGCGGGTCGATTTCGTCGCGAACGCCAGCCACGAACTGCGCACGCCGCTCGCCTCGCTGCTGGGCTTCATCGAAACGCTGCGCGACGAGGCGGGCGAGGACGCAGGCGTCCGCGAACGCTTCCTGAAGGTCATGAACGACGAAGCGCGGCGGATGCAGCGACTGATCGACGACCTGATCTCCTTGAGCCGGATCGAGGCGGAGAAATATCGCCCACCCGACCAGCGGGTCGACCTGTCGGCGATGGTGGCGGCGGTGCGCGACGAACTGGCCGCGACCAACCCGACGCGCGGGGCGGATATCATGCTGTCGATCGCGCCTGGCGTCAGCGTGATCGGCGACCGGGCGCAGCTGTCGCAGTTGCTGCACAACGTCATGGGCAATGCGATGAAATATGGCCGCGCCGGCACGCCGGTCGAAATAAGCCTGACCCAGCGCGACACGATGGCCGCACTCGTCGTGCGCGACCATGGCGAAGGCGTGGCGATCGAGCATCTGCCGCGGCTGACCGAGCGATTTTATCGTGTCGATTCAGGGCGCAGCCGCGCGCTGGGCGGCACGGGCCTGGGCCTTGCCATCGTCAAGCATATCGTCGAACGGCACCGTGGCCGGCTCGATATCGGCAGCGTGGTGGGCGATGGCACGACGGTTTCCGTCCTGCTGCCCCTCCACGGTGTCATAAAGCCGTAACGCCATGGTAACACAGGACGGCGGAGCGTCGCGAATGACCGTATACGCCGATGGAAACTGGAACCGCATGACCCGCCGGATCGCGCCCGTCCTGGCCCTAGGCCTCGCGCTCACCGCCTGTGAGCCGCAGACGTCGCGCGACCATATCCGCGTCGTCGGCTCCTCGACCGTCTATCCCTTCACCACCGCCGTCGCCGAAATGCTGGTGAACGCGAACCCCGATCTGCGCGCGCCACTGGTCGAATCGACCGGGACTGGCGCGGGTGCGGCGCTGTTCTGCGCCGGCGTCGGTCCGCAGCACCCGGATATCCTCGACGCGTCGCGCCGGCTGAAGAAGTCGGAATATGCGACCTGCGCCGCGCACGGGGTGAAGGATATCATGGAGGTGCAGGTCGGCGTCGACGGCGTGGCGCTGGCCGAATCGAACAATGGCCCGAAGCTGAAACTTTCCAAGCGCGACGTCTATATGGCGCTGTCGGCCAACCCGCTGGGCAAGCCCAACAAGGCGCGGATGTGGAACGAGATCGACCCGGCGCTGCCCGCGATCCCGATCCAGTTCTTCGGCCCACCCGCCACCAGCGGCACCCGCGACGCGCTGGTCGAACTCATCATGGTGCCGGCCTGCGAAGCGGCGGTGCCGGGGGTCAAGGCGCTGAAGGACAGCGACAAGGACCGGTACGAGGATATCTGCACCCGCATCCGCGAGGACGCGGCCTATGTCGACAAGGGCGAGAACGACAATCTGATCGTGCAGAACCTGTCGACCAACCCCAACGCCGTCGGCATCTTCGGCTATTCCTATCTCGAGGAAAACAAGTCGCGGCTGCACGGCGTGCCGATCGACGGGATCGTCCCGAGCTATGACAGCATCGCCGATGGCAGCTATCCCGGGGCGCGACCGCTGTTCATCTATGTCAAGAAAGCGCATATCAAGCCGGTGCCGGGCATGAACGACTTCCTCGCCGCCTATGCCCGGTCGTGGGACCCGAACGGTCCGCTGACCCGGAGGGGCATGATCGCCGCTCCCGCCGCCGTCCGCGCCGAATCGGCCGCAGAGATCGCGAACCAGACCCCGATGAACCCGGCAGGGCTGCACTGATGCACGGCTTCACCCTGATCCTGCTGATGCTGGGGTTCGGCGCCATCGGCTGGATGGTGGCGCGGGCGCGTGCCGCCCGCTTCGCCAAGCCGGCGACCGCCGCCGACCGGCCGAATTCGCTGCCCAGCCAGCATGGCTGGCACATGGCGATCTGGATCGCGGCCCCTGCCCTGCTCTTCCTCAGCATCTGGAGCGCGGTGTCGCCCGCGTTGGTCCGCGACGCGGTGCTGCAGGCACCCGCCGCCGCCGGCCTTCCCGGCCCCGGCTTCGAACGCTCGGCGATCCTTGCCGAGGCGCGCGCGCTGGCGCTCGGCAACGCCTATGGCGCGTTCAACCCGCAGGCGGAGGTGCTGGCCCCGACCTATGCCGCCGCGCAAAGCCGCTACGACTGGATCGGCACCGCGCTGGCGATCCTGCTCGCCTTTGCCGGCGGGGCGTTCGCCTTCACCCGCATCCGCCCCGACTATCGCGCGCGGACGCAGGTCGAACGCGCGGTGATGCTGGCGCTGCTGGTCGCGTCACTGATCGCGATCCTGACCACGCTCGGCATCTTCCTGTCGCTGGTGATCGAAAGCTGGCGCTTCTTCCGCATCGTGCCGGTCACCGACTTCCTGTTCGGCACCAACTGGAGCCCGCAGGTCATCCGCTCGACCGATCCGGGCGCGACTTTGGGCGCGGTGCCTTTGTTCTGGGGCACCTTCTTCATCGGTGCGGTCATCGCGATGATCGTCGCCATCCCGTTCGGGCTGATGAGCGCGATCTATCTGACGCAATACGCCAGGCCCACCGTACGCAAGTGGATGAAGCCGATCCTCGAGATCCTCGCCGGCGTGCCGACCGTGGTCTATGGCTATTTCGCCGCGCTGACCGTGGGTCCCGCGATCCGCGACCTTGCCGTCATGCTGGGGATGCCGTTCGCCAGTTCGGAAAGCGCGCTCGCCGCCGGCCTCGTGATGGGGGTGATGATCATTCCCTTCGTCTCCTCGATGGCCGATGATTCGATCGCGGCGGTGCCGCAGTCGATGCGCGACGGCAGCCTGGCGATGGGTGCCACTACCAGCGAGACGATCGGCAAGGTGCTGCTCCCCGCCGCGCTCCCCGGCGTCGTCGCCGGCGTGCTGCTCGCCGTCAGTCGCGCGATCGGCGAGACGATGATCGTCGTCATGGCGGCATCGGGTGCCGCCTCGATCACGCTCAACCCGTTCGAAAGCGCGACAACGGTCACCAAGCAGATCGTCGATCTGCTGACCGGCGAGGCGGAGTTCGACAGCCCGAAGACGCTCGCCGCCTTCGCGCTCGGCCTCACGCTGTTCGCGATCACCTTCCTTCTCAACGTCGTCGCGCTGCGCGTCGTGAAACGCTACCGGGAAGCCTATGAATAGTCCCAGCCTCGTGGCCGGATCGCCCGCCGTCGAGCGGGCCGCCGCGCCGGAACGCGTGCCGACCGACTGGAAGACCGGGGCGATGCAGAAGCGCATCCGCCGCCGCTATGCCGCCGAGCGTCGCTTCCGCCTGTTCGGCCTTGCCGCCGTCGTGCTGTCGGGCGGGTTCCTCGCCTTCCTGCTCGTCACGATGTTGATGAGCGGGATCGGCGGGTTCCAGCGGACGATGGTCACGCTGCCGATCGATTTCCCCGCCGCCGGGCTGGAGGTCGACCGTGCGCAACTCAAAACGCGCGGTGCCGACCTCGCGCTGGCAGGCGCGGGCTTGGAGAACACGGTCAACGGCGCGGCTGCGGCAGCGTTCGGCGAGGAAAACCGCGTGATCTCCGACAGCGCGTGGCTGACGGTGCGCAACGCGATCAAGGACGACCCGTCGATCCTGTCGCGCAAGGTCAGCATCCCCGTTCCCGCCGCGCCGGGGATCGAGGAAGCAAGCAAGGCCGATGGCGACCCCGCGGACGAAGCGCTGGTCGCGAAGCTCGAACGGGCCGGTGCGATCTCGACCGGGTTCAACACCGACTTCTTCCAGTCGGCCGATTCGACCGATCCTACGGCGGTCGGCATCTGGGGCGCGCTGAAAGGCTCGCTGATGACGATGCTCGTCACGCTGCTGATCGCCTTCCCGGTCGGCACGCTGTCGGCGCTGTACCTTGAGGAATATGCCCCCCGGAACCGCTGGACCGATCTGATCGAGGTTTCGATCAACAATCTGGCGGCGGTACCCTCGATCATCTTCGGCCTGCTCGGCCTGGCGGTCTTCCTCGGCACGCTGAACCTGCCGCGCTCGGCACCGATCGTCGGCGGGCTGACGCTGGCCCTCATGATCATGCCCGTCATCGTCATCGCCGGGCGCAACGCGATCAAGGCGGTGCCGCCCTCGATCCGCGACGCAGCGCTCGGCATCGGCGCGTCGAAGGTGCAGGTGGTGTTCCATCACGTCCTGCCGCTTGCCCTGCCCGGCATCCTGACCGGCACGATTATCGGCATGGCCCGCGCGCTGGGCGAGACCGCGCCGCTGCTGATGATCGGGATGCGCGCCTTCATCAGCCAGCCGCCCCAGGGCTTCGCCGATCCGGCGACCGTGCTACCGGTGCAGATCTTCCTGTGGTCCGATCAGGTCAGCCGCGGCTTCATCGAAAAGACCAGCGCCGCGATCCTCGTGCTGCTGGCGTTCCTCCTCGCGATGAACGCGCTCGCCATCTATCTCCGCAATCGCTTCGAGACCCGCTGGTAATGACCGACACCCAACTCAACAACGCGACCCCGAAACTGTCGGCGCGCGGCGTCGACGTGTTCTATGGCCAGAAGCAGGCGATCAAGGACGTGTCGATCGATATCGACATGGAACATGTGACGGCGTTCATCGGCCCGTCGGGCTGCGGCAAGTCGACCTTCCTGCGTACGATGAACCGGATGAACGATACCGTGTCGTCGGCGCGCGTCACCGGCGATATCCGGCTGGATGGCGAGGATATCTATTCCCCCGCGATGGACGTGGTGCAGCTGCGCGCGCGCGTCGGCATGGTGTTCCAGAAGCCGAACCCGTTCCCCAAGTCGATCTACGAGAACGTCGCCTATGGCCCGCGCATCCATGGGCTGGCGGCGTCCAAGGCCGACATGGACGGGATCGTCGAACGATCGCTGACCCGCGCGGGCCTGTGGAACGAGGTGAAGGACCGGCTGACCGACAGCGGCACCGCATTGTCGGGCGGGCAGCAGCAGCGGCTGTGCATCGCGCGCGCCATCGCGGTCGATCCCGAAGTGATCCTGATGGACGAGCCCTGCTCGGCGCTCGACCCGATCGCGACCGCCAAGATCGAGGAACTGATCCACGAACTGCGCGGGCGCTACGCCATCGCGATCGTCACCCACAATATGCAGCAGGCGGCGCGCGTATCGCAGCGCACCGCCTTCTTCCACCTCGGCACGTTGGTCGAATATGGCCGGACCTCGGACATCTTTACCAACCCCCGCCAGGAGCGCACAAAAGACTATATCACGGGCCGTTATGGCTGAGGGGAAAGAGATGGCGACGGGCCACGAACACACGGTCAAGGCGTTCGATCGCGACATCGGCCATTTGCGCGCACTGATTTCGCAGATGGGCGGCCTTGCCGAACAGGCGATCAGCGACGCGATGCTGGCGCTGACCCGCAACGATCCGGCGCTGGCCAAGGAAGTCCGCGCCAAGGACAAGGCGATCGACGCGATCGAGGCGGAGGTCGAGAAGCTGACCGTGCGCGTTATCGCCCTGCGCGCGCCGATGGCCGACGACCTGCGCGAGGTGGTCGCGGCGCTGAAGATCGCCGCCGTGATCGAACGCATCGGCGACTATGCGAAGAACATTGCCAAGCGGGTCGCATCGATCCATGGCGAGACCCACGACCCGCGCATCGAACCGCTGAGCATCCTGCCCGCCATGGCGCAGCTGGCGTCGGACATGGTGCATGACGTGCTCAACGCCTTTTCGGCGCGCGACGCGCAGGCGGCGGTCGAAATCTGCAAGCGCGACAGTGCGCTGGACGATTATTACAACAGCATCTTCCGCGTGCTGGTGACGTACATGGTCGAGAACCCAAAGACGATCAGCCAGGTCGCGCACCTACTGTTCGTCGCCAAGAATCTCGAACGCATCGGCGACCATGCGACCAATGTCGCCGAAATGGTCTATTTCGCCGCCACCGGCCAGACGATGGCGGAGCGTGAAACCCCCGATTTCGCAGGATAATCATGAGCAAGGCACGCATGTTGCTGCTGGAAGACGATGCGGCGCTCGCCGAACTGATCGCCTTCCATTTCCAGCGCGAGGATTTCGAGGTCGTCCGCACCCATGAGGGTGAAGAGGCGCTGTTGCTGGCGCGGGAGGCGACGCCCGATATCGTCCTGCTCGACTGGATGGTCGAAGGGCTGTCGGGGATCGAGGTCTGCCGCCAGCTCCGCCGTCAGGCCGCGACGCAGAACGTCCCGATCATCATGCTGACCGCGCGCGGCGAGGAAGAGGATCGCGTGCGCGGCCTGGAAACCGGGGCCGACGATTACGTTACCAAGCCCTTCTCCCCCCGCGAACTGGTTGCGCGCGTCAACGCCGTGCTGCGCCGCGTGCGCCCGGCACTGGCGGGCGAATCGCTCAGCTATGCCGATATCGAGATGGACACGGTCGGCCACCGCGTACGGCGCGGCGGCGAGGTCGTGCCGCTGGGGCCGACCGAATTCCGCCTCCTGAAGCATTTACTCGAACATCCCGGCTGGGTGTTTTCCCGCGAACGGTTGCTCGATGCGGTGTGGGGCCATGATTCGGACATCGAATCTCGGACCGTGGACGTACATATCCGGCGGCTGCGCAAGGCGATCAATGTCGGCGACCGGCCCGATATTATCCGTACGGTCCGCTCGGCAGGCTATGCTCTGGACGCGACGGGCTGAAAACTTGCGCGGAAACCTTTTCGTACTTGCTCGTTTGGTTCGCAGCCTAAACGAAACAAGTCGAAAAGGAGTTTTCCGATGAAGACTGTCGCTTTCATGGCCGCCCTGCTGATGGGTAGCGCCGCCGTCGCACAGACCACGCCGCCGATGACGCCGGCCCCCGATGCGACGATGCAGCCGGGCACGACCACCGCGCCGACGCCGCCGGCCGACAACATGACGCCGCCGCCGGCCCCGGACGCACCGGCTGCGCCGGACGCCAATACCCCGCCGTCCGATCCGATGGCGACCACGGCAGCCCCGGCACCGATGGCACCGCCGGCCCCGATGGCAGGTGCGCCGATGGCCGGCGCTCCGATGGCCGGCCAGCAGGTGCAGTTCGCGCCGCCGCAGATGACCCCGCCGCCGCCGGCGAAGGACAGCTACCCGGTGTGCACCCGGACGCTGAAGGACGGCTGCCGCAATCCGGGCGGTCGTTGAGACCTACCGGCCTGATGGCTGACGATGGCGCCTCGCTAGATCAGCGGGGCGCCTTTTTTCCGGGTCCAGCACTCTCCGGGCGATATGGTGCGGGTATCCAGCAGGAGACCTGCCTTGCCACCTTCTTTCATTCGCTCCTTTCCCGCAGTGACCGCCGCCTCACCCCGCCGATGACGCGGCGCTGACCGATGTCGACCACTGCCCCTCCGATCGACGGCGTGCTGGAAACGGCGCTGTACGTCACCGATCTCGACCGGTCGGTCGCGTTTTTTGCCGGCGACCTCGGCCGGCCGATCCTGTTGCGGAACGAACGAATGGCGGCGCTGGATGCCGGTCGGCGCAGCGTGCTGCTGCTGTTCCGTCGCGGCGGATCATCCGAAACCATGGCGACGCCGGGCGGTGCGATTCCCGGCCATGATGGCGCCGGCCGGCTGCACATGGCCTTCGCCATCGCCGATGCGGATCATGCCATGTGGCGGGATCACCTCGAGCAGCGCGGCATCGCGATTACCGGCGAGGTCCGCTGGCCCGGTGGCGGTCGCAGCCTGTACTTCGATGATCCCGATGGCCATGTCGTCGAACTCGCCACGCCCGGCCTCTGGCCGAACTACTGACCGTTCACCTGTATTGCACCAGCAATACACATGTGTCATAGTCCACCAATACAGGGAGGCCATGACATGTATAGCGAGAGCGATCTGAACGGAGCGGTGGAGGCGGGCGTGCTGTCGCACGACGCCGCCGACGCGCTGCGTGCCCATATCGCGCGGCAACGCGCGACTCCGGTGGTGGATGAGGAGCATTTCCGCCTGCTGACCGGCTTCAACGACATTTTCGTATCGGTCGCGCTCGCGTTGCTGCTGGTGTCGCTCGCATGGATCGGCGGCACGATCCTGACGCCACTCGGCGGTCTGGGTGTCGCCGGCGCTTCCTGGTTCCTCGCGGAATATTTCACCGCGCGTCGCCGCATGGCGCTGCCCAGCATCCTGTTGCTGCTCGCCTTTGTCGGCGGGGTCGCTGCGACACTGTTCGGGATCGTGGTCGAGATCGATCCGCAGAACGTGCCCGACCGCACGACCGCGATGATCTTTGCCGGCATCGGCATCGTCGCGGCGGGATCGGCCTGGGCGCATTGGCGGCGGTTCATGGTGCCGATCACGGTCGCGGCGGGGGCAGCGGCCCTGGTCGTGACGGTCGCGGCGCTGCTGGTCGCCGCCTTTCCGGCGCTCAAGGACAATTTCTATCCGGTCACGCTGCTCGGCGGGGTCGGCGTGTTCGCCGCCGCGATGCGCTGGGACCTGTCCGATCGGGATCGCCGCACGCGCCGCAGCGACGTCGCCTTCTGGCTTCACCTCGTCGCCGCGCCATTGGTCGCCCATTCGCTGTTCCAGCTGCTGGGCGTATTCGGCCCGACGGTCACGGCACCGATGGCGGCGGTGGTGATCGCGCTCTATGTCGCCTTCGGCGTGGTGGCGCTCGCAGTGGACCGCCGTGCGCTCCTCGTCTCCAGCCTCGCCTATGTCCTCTATGCGCTCTACGCCCTGTTCCAACAGGCCGGCGCGGTCGAGCTGTCGGCGGCGTTCACCGCCTTCGTCATCGGCTCGGCGCTGCTCACTTTGTCGGTTTTCTGGCAACCGATGCGGCGTCAGGTGGTTGGGCTGCTGGGCGGCATGGGTGAACGCCTGCCGCCGGTGGCGATGGCCTGAACCATTTCCTTACGAAGCGTACCTCACGGCTCCGGGCAACCGGAGCCGCTTTTTCATTCCTCAACCAGCTTCATCAGCCGGCGTTCGACCGGGGCCAGCACCGGACCCAGCTCATGCCCGCGCTTCACGATCGCGCCGGCTTCCCCCACCAGCGCCCACATGCCCTGCTTGTTGCGCAGGGATGGCCGCTTCTCGATCCGAAATTCTGGTCGTTCGGTGGCGCGGCGGAAGGCGCTGAACACGGCGGCGTCGCGGCCCAGGTCGATCGCATAGTCGCGCCAGTGCCCCGCCGCGACCATCCGGCCGTACAGGTCCAGGATGCGGGTCAGTTCGGCGCGTTCGAAGCCGATCTGCCCCGGCTGACGCGACGTGGGAAAGGGTGTGACGATCCCCATCAGGCGCGGTCGCGATGGTCCTGCTGCTCGGCCAGCAGCGCGTCCAGCTGCCGCTTGAGCGTCTCCACCTCGCAGCGGAGCAACTCGATCCGCTGGGTCTGCGGATCGAAATTGTCGCGGCAGGGCGTGCCATAGGGGACGAAGCGCGGATCGGCCGCCTGCCCGCCCTCCACCACGGTCGGACGCGCCGGGATGCCGACGACGGTCGTCCCTTCGGGTACGTCCTTCGTCACCACCGCATTGGCACCGACGCGCGCGCGCATGCCGATGGTGATCGGCCCGAGCACCTGCGCACCCGACCCGATGATCGCTCCGTCGCTGATCGTCGGATGCCGCTTGCCCGCGATGCCGTTGTCGGGGCTGGTCCCGCCCAGCGTCACATTCTGGTAGATCGTCACGCCGTCGCCGATCTCCGCCGTCTCGCCGATCACGACGAAGCCGTGGTCGATGAAGAAATGCCGGCCGATCGTCGCGCCCGGATGGATGTCGATCGCGGTCAGGAAGCGCGAGAAATGGTTGATCGAACGCGCCGCGAAATACCACCGCGCGCGGAACAGCCGGTGCGACACTTTATGAAACGCGACCGCCCATACGCCGGGATAGGTCAGGATTTCAGCGCGCGACCGCGGCGCGGGATCGCGCGCCTTGATCGAATCCAGATAGCGCAACAGCCGCGCAACCATGTGCAGTCCCCTTGGTCGTCGGAGTCTGGCGGTGCCGGCCCACTCCCTCACCCGGTATCCTCGATGGGTGGCCGGGTGAGGGAGCGGGCCGGCACCGCCACGAAACGCGCGCTCGCGCGTTTCGCAGCAGACTCTTATCCCTTGATGTAGGCGGCCCGCCCCCGGTCGCCAAGTCGTACTGTAGGCGCAACAAACCCTATGTATCTTGTAGGTATTGTCGTTTGCCGTCATCACTGACCGCCGCTGCGCCACATCGAAGGGAATGGGATGTTCGAGAATATCGACTGGGTGCGTCTGGCCGAATTCATTGCCGCCGGATTTGCCGCCCAGATCGTCGATGGTGCGCTGGGCATGGCATTCGGGGTGATTTCATCGACGCTGCTGGTGAGCGTGCTGGGCGTGCCGCCCGCGACCGCGTCGGCCAGCGTGCATGTCGTCGAATGCTTCACGACCGGCGTGTCGGGGATCAGCCACGCGCTGCACAAGAATGTGAACTGGAAACTGTTCTGGCGGCTGGTGCTGCCGGGAATCGTCGGCGGCGTGACGGGGGCCTATCTGCTGTCGTCGCTCGACGCGTCGGTCACGCGGCCGTTCGTGATGACCTATCTGGCGGGGATCGGGCTGTACCTGTTGTGGCGGGGCCTGCGCAAACCGCCCGAGCCGAAGGAACCGAAGGTCATCGCCCCGCTGGGGCTGGTCGGCGGCTTCCTCGATGCGGCCGGTGGCGGTGGCTGGGGACCGGTCGTCACGTCCAACCTGCTGGTACAGGGTGCCACGCCGCGCACGACGATCGGCACGGTCAACACGGTCGAGTTCTTCCTGACGGTCAGCATCTCGCTGACCTTCCTGTTCAACCTCGGGCTGGAGGCGTTCACGACCGCCGTGGTCGGGCTGCTGATCGGCGGGATCGTCGCCGCGCCGTTCGGGGCGATGTTCGCCAAGCGTATCCCGGCGCGCACGCTGCTGATCCTGGTCGGCATCGTGCTGACGATCACCAGCCTGTACAGCGTGTATCGGGCGCTAGCGTAGGCGTCCCCCGCAACACAACGTTACCCCAGCGCAGGCTGGGGTCTCTCGCGGCTCCTGCATCGCACGTGCCCGGGGAGACCCCAGCCTTCGCTGGGGTAACGCTTATTTGAAGTCCGCTTACGCCACCGCCGCGTGCACGGTCGCAACAGCGGCCAGCACCGCGCCGATGCGCACCGCGCCCTGGATGACCTCGGCCTTCACGCCGTGCTTCTTCAGCACGTCCTCATGCGCGTCGATGCACATGCCGCAGCCGTTCATCGCCGACACCGCCAGACTGAACAGTTCGAAATCGACCTTCTCGATCCCCGGCGCGGCGATGACGTTCATGCGCAGCTTGGCCGGCAGATTGCCATATTCCTTGTTCTTGGCGAGGTGGACGAAGCGGTAATAGACGTTGTTCATCGCCATCACCGCCGCCGCCGCACGCGCCGCATTGGCTGCTTCAGGCGACAGCTTGTCGGCGACTTCGGCCTCGGCGGCGTCCACCAGCGGCTTGTGCCCGGTGGCGTGCGCGCAGGCGAGCATCGTCCCGAACTTCTTCTGCGGGTCCAGTACCGTTTCGTTCAGCAGCGAACCGACGTTCAGGCGGATATCCTTGGCAAAATCGGGCAGCTGGCCCGCAAATTCCTTGAGCGACATGGGAAAACTCCGTCAGATACACGACACCCCAGCCGACCGGGCAACAGGCCCTGGTCCGCGCTGGGGTGTCGGAAAGTGGCGGGCGGGACGCGAAGCCCCGCCCGGATAAGATTACGCCGCGACCTGCAGGACGTCGTCGCCCTTGTTCCAGTTGCACGGGCACAGCTCGTCGGTCTGCAGCGCGTCGAGCACGCGCAGCGTTTCCGCCGGGTTGCGACCGACGTTCAGGCCATTGACCTGCACCGCCTGGATGACGTTGTCGGGATCGATGATGAAGGTCGCGCGGAAGGCGACATGCTCGTTCTTGTCGAGGATGCCCAGCGCGTCCGCCAGCACCGCACCATTGTCGGCGATCCACGGGAAATCGGCAGCGGCCAAATCCGGGTCCGACTTGCGCCAGGCGAGGTGGACGTGGGCGGTGTCGGTCGACGCGCCGATCAGCACGGCGTCGCGATCGGCGAAATCGTCCTTCAGCTCGCTATAGCCGACGATCTCGGTCGGGCAGACGAAGGTGAAGTCCTTCGGCCAGTAGAACAGCACCTTCCACTTGCCCGGGAACGCGTCGTGGCTCAGCGTCTCGCCAGCCGGAAGCGCATTGGTGCCCTGCTGCACGGGAACGGTGAATTCGGGGAGCTTGTCGCCAACGGTCAGCATGGAATGCCCTTTCTTATGGTGCGGTGCGCACCGTGAATTGCTGCACCGCGATATAGGGTACGGTCCGCACCGATCCAATCGAAATTGCCCTTGGGATTGATCGACCGAGTGAATAAGTATCCGCCATGTCGGTCTATCTGCCCACACTGAAGCAACTCCAATATCTCGTGGCGCTGCGCGATGCCGGCCATTTCGGGCGCGCGGCGGAGGCATCGTTCGTCACCCAATCCACGCTGTCGGCGGGCATTCGCGAACTGGAGACGCTGATCGGCGTGGTGCTGGTCGAACGCACCCGCCGCGTGGTGCGCTTCACGCCGCTGGGCGAGAGCATCGTCGCCAAGGCGCGGACCGTGCTGCGCGAGGCGGAGGAGCTGACCGACATGGCGCGCGCCGCCGGCAGGCCGCTGTCGGGCGAAATGCGGATGAGCGTCATCCCGACCATCGCCCCGTTCCTGTTGCCGCAGCTGCTGCCGCGCCTGCGCCGCGATTATCCCGAACTGAAGCTGTACCTGCGCGAGGAGCCGAGCGCGGCGGCGTGCGAGGGGCTGCACCATGGTCGCACCGACTGCGTGCTGCTGGCGCTCCCCTATGCCTGTGGCGAGGTGGAGACCGCGCCGCTGTTCGACGACCGGCTGTTCCTCGCGGTGCCGGGTAACGATGCGGGCAGCGACACCACGCCGATGGTCGCCGACGATATCGATGCCGAACGCCTGCTCCTGCTGGAGGACGGGCACTGTTTGAAGGACCATGCGCTGCGCGCGTGCGAGCAGCCGGAGGCACGCGGGCAGGCGATGATGATGGGCACGTCGCTCCACACCATCGTCCAGATGGTCGACAATGGTCTGGGCACCACGATGCTGCCGCAGATGGCGATCGATGCCGGCATTCTCGACAATACCGCCGTCAGCGCGCGTCCGATCGAGGCGCAGAACGCGTCGCGCCGCATCGCATTGGTGTGGCGCCGCGCCTCTCCGCGCGAGCGGGATTTTCGCCTGCTGGCAGAGGTACTTGCCGCGCACCGGACCTGATCGTTCGGGCAAATAGGGAACCGTTCCGCGTCGGAAACCGTATTTCCCCGGTCGATGCCGTTTCGTGGCGTCGAACATTCTTGACCGCAACCACCGGAGAAAACCGATGATTCGCGCAACGATTTCTGCCGCCGCGCTCACCCTGTCGCTGACCGCCGCGGCCCATGCCCAGACCGCCCAGACCGGTGTGAAGACCGGCACCACTGCCACTGTCACCACTCCCGTCGGCGGTGTGAACGCAGGCGTACAGGCCGGTGCCAACACCACCGCCACCGCACCGGTGGTGGTCGGCGGCGCGCCGATGCTGCCGACGGCGACCATCGTCGCCAACGCATCGAAGGCGAGCAACCTGACCACGCTGGTGAAGGCGGTACAGGCCGCCGACCTGACTGCGACGCTGTCGGGTCCCGGTCCGTTCACCGTGTTCGCACCGACCAACGAGGCCTTTGGCCGCCTCGCGCCCGGCACGCTCGACCAGTTGCTAAAGCCGGAGCAGAAGGCATCGCTGACGAAGCTGCTGACCTATCACGTCGTGGCCGGCAAGCTCGATGCCGACGCGCTGAAGAAGCAGGTGGAGGCCGGCGGCGGCACCGCCACGCTGACCACCGTCGAGGGCCAGCCGCTGAAGGCGACGCTGGAGAATGGCGGGCTGGTGCTGACCGATGTCGGCGGCGGCAAGAGCTATGTCGAGCAGTATAACGTCGAACAGTCGAACGGCATCGTCCATGTCGTGAACGGCGTGCTGGCACCGAAGCTCGGCTGATCCGGGTCTAGGGTTGAACGATGAAGCCGGGCGGGAGCGATCCCGCCCGGTTTTTTATCGTCCATGACCGTTCGGTTCGAGCAGCTTCGAGCCTGTCGAGAAGCGTCCGTCGAGAACTCCTGTCCGCCAGCGAAACCTCGACAGCTCCCCCCTGCGCGCGCCCGTTCTCGATACGCGCTCTCGACTGCGCTCGATCGCTACTCGAACCAAACGGGAGGGAAGCCGGATGGGAGCAATCCCGCCCAGTTCCCCCCCAACCCCACCTACCCCGTTCGGTTCGAGCAGCTTCGAGCCTGTCGAGAAGCGTCCGTCGAGAACTCCCGTCCGCCAGCGCGACATCGACGGCCACTCCCAACGGAACCCCATCCTCGATACGCGCGCTCGACTGCGCTCGATCGCTACTCGGACCGAACCGGGCAGGCCGGGACGGGACGGGTCAAACCCCGTCGTCCCACCGCGCCGCCGCCGCATCGTCGCTCTCGCGCGCCTCGACCCAGCGCGCCTCCGCACCCCGCCGCTCCCGCTTCCAGAACGGGGCCCCGGTCTTCAACCGGTCGATCAGGAACGCGCACGCCTCCAGCGCCGCGCCGCGGTGCCGCGCGGTCGTCGCGACGAACACCACCCGGTCGCCCGGCACCATCGGCCCGACCCGGTGGACGATCACCGCCTTCGCCAGCGACCAGCGTTCCACTGCCTGCTCGCACAGCGCCTCCAGCACACGCTCGGTGGCACCCGGATAATGTTCCAGCGACAGTTCGGTAACGCCGTCATCGCCGCGCACCAGCCCGGTAAAGGTCGCGACCGCCCCGGCATCCGCCGCCTCCGCCGCCGCATGTTCGGCGGCAAGGTCGATCGGCGTTTCCTGTACGACGACGCGGATCACCCGCCGGTCACCGGCGGAAACAGCGCGATCTCGCGCGCGCCGGCGATGGGCGTGTCGAGCGGCACGAACGCCTGATCGACCGCGGCACGCAACCGCTGCCGATCAGCGAAGGCCGTGGCATAGCCCTCGCCCCGATGGCACAGCCAGTCGACCAGATCGGCGACCGTCGCGACCGCGGCCGGCGGATCGACCCGCTCGCCGGCCTGTCCGATCGCTTCGCGCACCCAGGCGAAATAGAGCAGTTCGACCGCCATTACGTGTCCATGTGCCTGAGGCCGAGGCGCAGATAGTCCCAGCCGGTGATCGCGGTCAGCACGGCGGCGCCCCACAGGCACACCAGCCCGGTGACGTGGACGAACGCATGTTGCGGCACCGCGCCGGCCAGGATCAGCGCACCGAATGCCACGAGCTGCAACGTGGTCTTCCACTTCGCCAGCTGCGACACCGGCAACGACACCTGAATGCCCGCCAGGAACTCGCGCAGGCCCGACACCGCGATCTCGCGCAGCAGGATGACGAGCGCGGCGATCAGGTGGATGCCGGTGATGATCGCGACATCGTGGCGCGTGCCGACCAGCATCAGGATGACTGCCGCCACCATGATCTTGTCGGCAATCGGGTCGAGGAACACGCCCAGCTTCGACACCGTTCCCTGCGCACGCGCGAGGTAGCCGTCGAAATAGTCGGTGATCCCCATCAGGCAATACAGTGCGAAGGCAATGGCATAGCCCGCCTCCCACATCGGCCACCACAGGAACGCGACCAGCAGCGGCACCGCCAGGATTCGCGACAACGTCAGGATATTGGGAAGCGTCAGCACATGTCGCGCTTAGCATCCCCGGCCCCTCGCGCGAAAGCGGCAAAACGGCGTTGAAGCCGGCGGACGCGCTGGCTACACCCGGACCAACCAAGCCGACAGGCACGTAGATCAGGTCGTACCCGGAATGAATAATGCGCTGGGGTTGCTGAAGCAGCGCCGTTTCCTGCCGCTGTTCGTCACCCAGTTTCTGGGCGCGTTCAACGATAATCTGTTCAAGCACGCGATGGTGCTGTTCGCGACCTATCAATTGTTCAAGGACCCGGCGAGCGAACAGAATTTCAACGCGCTGGCCACCGGCCTTGCGATCCTGCCGTTCGTATTGCTGTCCGCCTTGTCGGGACAGCTGGCCGACACGCATGACAAGGCGCGGATCATCCGCATCGTGAAGACCGCCGAGATCGGCATCATGCTCTATGGCGCGGCGGGAATGCTGATCGCGCGCACCGGCTATGTCACGACCGGCGTGGTGATGATGCTGAGCGCCGTCGTGATGCTGGGCGTCCATTCGACCTTTTTCGGGCCGATCAAATACGCGATCCTGCCGCAGCATCTGGAGGATCATCAGGTGCTGGGCGGCACCGGCCTGATCGAGGCGGCGACCTATCTTTCCGTCCTGACCGGCACGATCGTCGCCGGGTGGATCAGCGTCGAATATGCCGCCGCGCTGGTGGTGGTGGTCGCGATCATCGGCTGGTTCACCGGGCGACAGGTGCCCGCGGCCCCCCGCAGTGGCCCCGAACTGGTCGTCAACTTCAATCCCTTCACCTCGTCCTGGCATCTGATCGCGGCGACGATGCATATCCGCCGGCTGTTCCTCGCCATCGTGTCGATCAGCTTCTTCTGGACGATCGGGTCGGTGCTGATCGTGATCTTCCCGGTGCTGGTGAAGAACGTCCTGACCGCCGACCAGCAGGTCGCCTCGCTGACCATCGCGATCTTTTCGATCGGGGTCGCGATCGGATCGGTCATCATCAACGCGTTGCTGAAGGGAAAGATTTCGGCGCGCTACTCCCCCGCCTCGGTCGTCGCGATGGCGGTGTGCGTGCTGGCCTTCGCGTTCGAGGCAAAGGCGTGGGTGCCCGCCCCCGAAGGCACGTTGTACGGCGTCATGGATTTCGCGACCCATCCGCAATCGCTGCTCCTACTCGCCACGCTGGCGGTGATCGCGATCTTCGGCGGGATGTTCGTCGTGCCGCTCTACGCCTTCCTGACGACGACCGTGACCAAGGACCAGACCGCGCGGACGGTGGCGGCGAACAATGTCGTCAACTGCGCGTCGATGACAATCGGCGCGATCGGCGTCATCCTGCTGACCAGGGCGGGACTGGGGCCGACCGACATGCTGCTGCTGGTCGCAGCCATGTGCCTGGTATCGGCGTGGCTCGCCTGGCGCCTGCACAAGGCGTGCGACGACGGCTGCCCGGCATGAAGGCGCGAGCGGCGACCCGGCGCGCCGAGTCCGCCTACAGGAAGAACGTATAGAAGCAGATGAAGAAGGCGGTGAAGCTGACGGTGAACAGCTTCAGGTCGCTGTCGTCGCTGCGCACCGGCACGCTCGCCAGACGCGGCAGCGTGGCGCGGAAGGGGTGACGACGGGGCGCGTTGTTCGGCTTCATCATGGCCGTGTTAACGCTTTCTTTACCCTTTTGTCGTCTGCCACAAATGCGGGCAGCTGTCCGATTACGGGACGCCTGCCCGCAGGGTCATGCCATCGCCACCGCGCGGTCGAGATGCAGATAAGCCGGCGTGAACGACGCGATCGTCCCCAGCCGGTCGAGGTCGTGGATGGTCAGCGTCCGCGCCTCCCAGTCGATCAGCCCCTCGCGGCGCAGCTCCTGCACCATGCGGTTCACATGGACGGGGGTTAGCCCGGTCGCCTCCGCCAGATCGGCCTGGGTCAGCGGAAAGTCGCAGGTCAGCCCCCGGCAGCGCCCGCTCAGCCGCAGTCGGTAATGGACCTCGCAGAACAGCAGCGCGATTCGTTCGCGCGCGCTGCGCAGGCCGAGGCTGGCGATCCATTCGCGCTGCGTGCCCATCGCGACATGGTTGTTCCACCACAGCGCGCGGGCGATGGCGCGATTGTCGCGGCTGAGCGCCGCCAGCGCATCGGGAGCGACCTCGGCCACCGTCATCGCCGTGATCGCGCCGACCGCGTGATCGGTCCGGGCCACCGCCTGGGGATGCGGATCGAACAGGTCACCCGGCAGCAGCAGCGACAGGATCTGCCGCCGCCCGTCGGGCAGCTGTCGATAGCGACAGCCCCACCCCTCCAGCACGACATGGGCGAATCGTGGCACGTCGCCTTCCGCCACCACGTCGCGGCGGGGGGAAATCACCCGGTGCCGCTGGTCGAGCAGGGCATCGATCGCCAGCCGGTCGGCATCGGTCAGTTCGGAAAAGTCGTGCAGGCGCGAACGGTACCGCAGATCATGGCCCCCTGTCATAGGGCCGTTCAGCTAGCTGCTATCGCGGGCACGCACGATATACTGGTATAATCGCTCCGCCCTTGCGTGTTTTTTGTAATATTGCGGGGACGATTATACGACGGCCAACAAAAAACCCCGCATCGCTGCGGGGTTCTTTAGGAAAATGGTGGAGCCGAGGGGGATCGAACCCCTGACCTCTGCAATGCCATTGCAGCGCTCTCCCAGCTGAGCTACGGCCCCGTCCATTTTTTCGAAGCCGCCGCTGGTCGGCGGCCTCGCTTCCCCGTTGGGGAGGAGCGCCCTCTATGCGGAGGGCGATGGTTTGGCAAGCGGCTTTTGCGCCTGCCGCCCCAAAAAAGATCAACGCTCGGCTTCGTTGTCCTCGTCGGACGTGTCGACGCCCAGGTCGTCGTCGCCGCCCAGATCGACATCGTCGTCCGCCGACGGCTCGTCGTCGCCCTCGATATCCAGATCGGCGTCGAGATCGGTATCCTTCTCGGCCTTGTCGCTGACCTTGGCCTGCTCGAACGGCAGGGGCTGCTTCGACTTCAGGATCGGCTCGGGATTCCAGTGCACGCCGCAATTGATGCAGGTGACGGGATCGTCATTGCCAAGGTCGTAGAAGCGCGTCGCGCATTTCGGGCAGGTACGCTTCGTACCCCATTCCGGCTTCACCATGTGTAGCCCCAAACCTTTCGGTGCTGTGGAAGAACGGGGCACATACCCCGGATGGGGCCGCGCCTTGCCATAGCGGGCACGCGCTGTCAAAGCCGCCGGTCATATGCACGACGCCACCCCCACCCCGCTTTCCGTCGCCGCCAGCGGCCCGCTGACCGGCACCGCCCCCGTTCCTGGCGACAAGTCGATCAGCCACCGCTCGCTGATGCTCTCCGCCTTGGCCGTCGGCACCAGCCGCGTGACCGGATTGCTGGAGGGTGAGGACGTGCTGGCCACCGCCGCCGCGATGCGGGCGATGGGGGCGAAGATCGAACGCGGCGACGATGGCGTGTGGACGATCGACGGCGTCGGGGTCGGCGGGCTGCTGCAACCGGAACAGGCGCTCGACATGGGCAATTCGGGCACCTCGACCCGGCTGCTGATGGGGCTGGTGTCGAGCCATGCGATCGCCGCGACCTTCACCGGCGACGCATCGCTCAGCAAGCGGCCGATGGGCCGCGTGATCGAACCCCTGTCGCAGATGGGTGCGGAGATCACCGCAAGCCCCGGCGGCCGCCTGCCGCTGATGCTGCGCGGCATCGTGCCCGCCGTGCCGATCGACTATACGCTACCGGTCGCCTCGGCACAGGTGAAGTCGGCGATCCTGCTCGCCGGCCTCAACACGCCGGGCATCACCCGCGTCGTCGAACCCGTGCCCACCCGCGACCATAGCGAGCGGATGCTGAAAGGTTTCGGCGCGAAGCTGACCGTCGAGGTAACCCCGGCGGGCCGCGTCATCGAACTGCATGGCGAGGCGGAGTTGCAGCCGCAGACGATCACCGTGCCGGGCGATCCGTCCTCCGCCGCCTTTCCGGTGGTCGCGGCGCTGCTCGTACCGGGCAGCCATGTGACGATCACCAATGTCGGCCTCAACCCGACCCGCGCCGCGCTGTTCGACGTGCTGCGCGCGATGGGCGGCGACATCGCCTTCGAAAACCCCCGCGACGTCGGCGGCGAGCCGGTCGCCGATCTCGTCGTCCGCGCCTCCGCGCTGACCGGCATCGAGGTCGACCCGGCGGTCGCCCCGTCGATGATCGACGAATTCCCGATCCTGTTCGTCGCCGCCGCGCTGGCCAAGGGGCGCACCGTCACGCGGGGGCTGGAGGAACTGCGCGTCAAGGAAAGCGACCGCATCACGACGATGGCCGAAGGACTGCGCGCGATCGGCGCGACCGTCGAGGAAACCGAGGACGGCCTCATCATCGACGGCACCGGCGGCGAGCTGCTGCCCGGCGGCGGGACGGTCGAGGCGAAGCTCGACCACCGCATCGCGATGAGCTTCGTCGTCGCCGGCCTCGTGTCGCGCGCGCCCGTCACCATCGACGACATGGCACCCGTGGCGACCAGCTTCCCGACCTTCACCACGCTGCTGCGTGGCCTTGGCGCGTCGCTGTGATCATCGCGGTCGACGGCCCGGCTGCATCGGGCAAGGGCACCATCGCGCGCGCGCTGGCGAAGCATTACGGCCTGCCACACCTCGACACCGGGCTGCTGTACCGTGCGGTGGCGACCCGCGTGCTGCGCGACGGCATGGACCCGACGCGGGAGGCGGACTGCGTCGCGGCCTGCGACTTTTCTGACACGCTGCTGGACGACCCGTGGCTGCGCACCGATGAAGCCGGGCAGGCCGCCTCGATCGTCTCGGCGCATCCGCTGGTCCGCTCGGCATTGCTGCGGCGGCAGCGCAAGTTCGCGCAGCAACCCGGCGGCGCGGTGCTGGACGGGCGCGATATCGGCACGGTCATCGCGCCCGACGCCGATGCCAAGCTGTTCGTGAAGGCGACCCCGGCGATCCGCGCCCGCCGCCGCCATACCGAACTGGCCAAGGCCGGCTCGACCGTCACCTACGACCGGGTGCTGGCCGATATCCGCGCCCGCGACGAACGCGATTCGAGCCGCTCGACCGCGCCGCTGGTCATGGCACCCGATGCCGCCCCGCTCGACACCAGCACCCTGTCGATCGAGGTCGCGGTGGAACGCGCCATCGCCATTGTCGAGGGGCAGCGGGGCAAGTAAGCTCCGACGATACTCTACGTCACCCCGGGCTTGACCCGGGGTCCCGCTTCTTCTTCGAACGCCGGACAAGAAGCGGGACCCCGGACCAAGTCCGGGGTGACGAAATAGGATGGTGCCGCACCCCTCTTTCCTACACGGTAGCCTCCTGTCATCGTCGGCGGGTCGCCCTTGTCACCCACCCCGCCAACCGCAGCAAAGCGAGCCGCCACGCCCACCGCGCAACAACGCCACTAGTGTGAACTTAGTGAACTTTGGGGCCGCAAACCGCCTGACACCCACCCCCGCCCGCCCCTATAGCGAACGCCCCTCCCATCCCGGACCCTGCCCCATGATCCCCGGTTTCGACCTCCCCGCCTTCGTCGCCGCGACCCTTGCCGAGGATATGGGCGACGCGGGCGACATCACCGCGGCCGCCGTCATCCCGGCCGATGCGATGTTCACCGGCATCATGGACAGCCGCGACGCGATCACCGTGGCGGGCCTCGACATCGCCGCCGCCTTCTTCCGCCATCTCGACCCCGCGGCCCAGATCGAGCTGCTGGTGGCCGATGGCGACCGGGTGCCCGCCGGCACCGCGCTGATGCGGCTGCGTGGCAATGCCCGTGCACTGCTGACCGCCGAACGCTCGGCGCTGAACACCGTCCAACATCTGTCGGGCATCGCCACCCTGACCGCAACCTATGTCGCCGAGATCGAAGGCACCGGTGCGACGCTGCTCGACACCCGCAAGACCATTCCCGGCCTGCGCCTCCTCGAAAAGTACGCGACCCGCATAGGCGGCGCGACCAACCACCGCATGGGGCTGTGGGATGCGGCGATGATCAAGGACAATCACGTCGCGGTCGCAGGGTCGGTCGGTGAGGCCACCGCCCGTGCCAAGACGGCGGGGATCGAGCGGATCATCGTCGAGGTCGATTCGCTCGACCAGATCGAACCGGCGCTCGCCGCCGGGGCAACCCACCTGCTGCTCGACAACATGGCCCCGCCGATGCTGCGCGAAGCGGTCGTGCTGATCGCCGGGCGCGTACCGACCGAGGCATCGGGCGGCGTCCGGCTCGACACGATCCGCGCCATTGCCGAAACCGGCGTGACCTATGTCAGCGTCGGCCGCCTGACCCAATCGGCCCCGGCGGCCGATATCGGGCTGGATTTCACCCTCGACGCCGCATAACCCTTGCCCGTTTTCAGGGGAGCCTTCATGCGTCCGTCTTCGATCGTCCGGTTCGACCGGCTCTATCTCGCCTCGATCGCCGTCGGGCTGGTCGGCAACATCCTCGAATGGCCGCTGACCATGGCACGGCTGGCGGAGAACCCGGACACCGCGGCGCTGGGGTCGACGGCGACGGTCGCGGCCGGCGGGATGATCGCGGTCGGCATCGTCATCGCGCTGTTGCTGTGGTTCTTCATCGCCCGGCGCGGCAGCAACGTCGCCAAATGGATCCTGGTCGTCTTCACCGTCTTCGCGATCGGCAGCCTTGCAGTCGGCTTCTCGACCGGCGCGGTGATCTTCGACGCCGGCGGCATCGTCCGCATCGTTGCGGTCGCGCTGCAGACGGCGGCGGTCGTCTTCCTGTTCCGGCCCGATACCGCCGCGTGGTTCGCCCCGGCCATTACGGAGGAGGATATATGAACCGCCTCGCCCTAACCCTCGCCGCGCTGCTCGCGCCGGTCGCGGTACAGGCGCAGACGCTGCAATGTTCGGTGCCGAGCCGGATCGAACGCCCGCGCCCCGACCTGCCGACACCGCAACAGCCGCGCCGCGTGCTGCCGATCGGCAGCTATACGCTCGCCATCACCTGGAGCCCGGAATATTGCCGCACGCGCCGCGACGATGCGCGTAATGCCTTCCAGTGCGGCGGCGCCAACCGCTTCGGCTTCACGCTGCACGGGCTGTGGCCCGATGGCGAGGGCAAGGACTGGCCGCAATATTGCACCACCACCCCGATCCTCCCCGAAGCGGTGATCGCGAAGAACCTGTGCGTCACCCCCTCGGCCCAGCTGCTCCAGCATGAATATGCCAAGCACGGCACCTGCATGGGCGTGACCCCGGCCGCCTATTTCGACGAGTCGCGCGCACTGTTCCAGCGGCTGCGATTCCCCGACATTATGGCCCTGTCGCGCCGCCCGGCCCTTACCGCCGGACAGATCGCCAGCGCCATCGCCCGCCTCAATCCGGGCATGACCGCGCAGTCGATGCGGATCACCACCAACAAGCGCGGCTGGCTGGACGAAGTGTGGCTCTGCCTCGACAAGCGCCGCCGCTACACCGCCTGCCCGGCGCATCAGGGTGGCGTGACGCCCAACACCCGCGTCAAGATCTGGCGCGGCGGGCGGCAGGCGGGCTGATTACCCCTCGACCGTCACCGTCGCAGGATGGTTACGGTCGAGATGCTTGCGGATGATCCGCAGGTTGCGGGTGTTGGAACGAAAGAAGAAGTCCGGCACCGCGCCGACGATCGGGATCAGCCCCAGCGCCCAGTCGGTGCCGACATTGCCCGCCATCCGCGCCATCTGCCACTTCGACATGCCCAGGTTGCGGGCCTCCCACAGCATATAGCTGCCCATCGCCGCGCCGATGAAGCTGCCGACCACGGGAATGAAGTTCAGCAGGAAGTCCAGTCCGACCGGATGGTTCGTGCCCGGAATGGTCATCGACCGCTCCATCAGCCGCTCGATCGCCACCACGCGACGGCGCACGGCTTGCGGGTCCTTGTCGAGATGCCCGGCGATCTGATCGAACAGTTCGGGCGAGATGCGGGTGGTCTTTGCCATGCCCCCTATCTGGTGTCGGCGCGCAGGTGGTTCAACGGATGTACCGCGCGGCCATTGGTCTGGAACGCGCGCAGCCGGGGCGCGACCAGCGACCAGCGCCACGGCCGCGCGACCGGCACGAACGCCACGTCCGCCGCCATCGCCGCATCCGCCGCCGCCAGCCTTTGCGCCCGCTCGGGCAGATTGTCGGCATCGCGTGCGGCAGCGATCAGCGTCATCGCCTCCATCGAACAGTTCCGGCACGCGGTCGCCAGATACCAGCGCGCACTGTCATAGGGGGCCACCCGGTCGATCAGCCGCAGCTCGGCCGGCGCGGTCATCGCCACCCGTTCGCCCGTGATGCCGATGCGCGACAGCGCGACCGCGATCCGCCCCCACAGCAACGTCGCCCCCGGCCCGGTCGGCAGCGCGACGCGCAGCCGCACCGGCTGGCCATAGGCGGTGACCTGTGCCCGCGCGGTCGCCCAGCGCTGGTCGTCGGTCAGGTTGCGCCACGCGGGCAGCGCCGGGTCCGCCGCCGAATCGAGCTTCTCGGGCAACAGCGTGTCCGCCGGCCCCCATGCCGGATCGATCGCACCGGGCAGGTTCGCCCCCTGCACCGCCATCGCCACCGCCGCCCGGCCGAGCGCGCTCGACAGGAACCCGTCCCGCCCGACAAAGGCAAAGCCGAACAACCCGCGCGCCGGATCGACCCGCACGTCCGCCGGACGCGGGCTGGCGGCGGCGACCAGCGGCCAGTCGGCAAAGTCCCCACCCAGCACCAGGTCGCTGCGCTTCTCGGCATAGCGCGCCACCGCCAGCGCCGCGCGGCCGCCGCGCAACCGGACCTCGTCGGCGGCGACCGGCGGCGGTCCTTCGGGATCGGCCGGCGCGCGCAGGCGGATGCCGTTTCCCCGCAACCGGCGCAGCGGCCCCGTGCCCTGCGCACCCCGGATCACCGCCAGTTCCGGCTGGGCCAGCAATGTCAGCAATTCGGTATTGGGGCGCTTCAGCCGCACCTCGATCACCTGCGGCGTCATCGCCACGATCTCGTCGATCGACCACAGGAACGGCGTCAGCCGATGCCCCGCCTCCACCCGCACCGCGCGGCGCAGCGCCACCACGACCTGTTCGGCGGTGACCGGTCGCCCGTCGCTCCACGTCGCATCGCCCAGCCGAAAGATATAGCTGCGCCCGTCATCGACCATGTTCCAGCGCTCGGCGAGGCCCGGCTCGACCTGTCCGGCGGCATCGAACCGCACCAGCCCCTGCGCCAGCGCGCTGCGCAGCAGCACGCGCTCGACATCGCCCTTCGCTCCGTCCTCGATCGCATCGACCGTGACCGGCCGCTGGTCGCCCCGGCCGTCACAGGCCCCGACCGCCAGCAGCAGGGGAGCGAGGAACAGGATGCGCACGATGCCACCTCCTTGCTGGTACGGACGGCGGGACTTGAACCCGCACTCCCGATGGGAAGCGGATTTTAAGTCCGCTGCGTCTACCGATTTCGCCACGTCCGCGAGGCAAGCGGCGTTCCAAGCGGATCGCCGCGCGCCCGTCAAGCCGCGCCGCGTCGCAGCGTCTGGATGATGCCGGAGAAATCGGTCGCCGCGTTGCCGTCCTCGACGAAGCGGGCATAGAGTTCGGCGGCGCGCGCGCCCATCGGCGTGTCGGCCCCTGCCCCCGCCGCCGCCTGCATGGCGAGCCGCAGGTCCTTCAGCATCAGCGCGGCGGCGAACCCGCCTTGGAACCCGCGGTCCGCCGGCGTTTCCGGACCGACCCCTGCGACCGGGCAATAGCTGGTCATCGACCAGCACTGCCCCGAACTGACCGACGAGATGTCGTAGAAGGTCTGCGGGTCCAGCCCCAGCTTCTCGGCCAGCGCAAATGCCTCGCACGTCGCGATCATCGACGCGCCGAGCAGCATGTTGTTGCACATCTTGGCGGCCTGTCCCGCGCCGCTCGTCCCCGCATGGATCACCGCCTTGCCCATGTCGGACAGGAACGGCTCTGCCTTCGCAAAGGCTGCGTCGTTGCCACCGACCATGAAGGTGAGCGCGCCGGCATTGGCCGCCGCGATCCCGCCCGATACCGGCGCATCGACCGCGTGCAGCCCTTTCGCACGCGCCGCCTCCGCGACCTGGCGGGCGGTATCGACGTCGATCGTCGAACAATCGATCAGCACCGCGCCGGTGTCGACCGCTCCGAACAGCGCATCGCCATAGACCTGCGCGACATGCGCACCGGCGGGGAGCATCGTCACCACCGCCTGCGCGCCGGTGGCGGCCTCCACCGCATCGGCGACGGGCAGGCAGCCGGCTGCCTTCGCCCGCGCCAGCGCCTCGGCCGACAGGTCGAACGCGCGGACGTCATGCCCCGCCTTCGCCAGATTGGCCGCCATGCCCCCGCCCATATTGCCGAGGCCGATAAAGCCGATGCGTGCCATGATCGTCTCTCCTATCGCCCGGTCCAGTTGCCGGGGCGCTTTTCGACGAAGGCGGTCATGCCTTCCTTCTGGTCCGCCGTGCCGAACAGGCCGTGGAACAGGCGGCGTTCGAACTGCACGCCTTGGGCAAGTGTCGTGTCGAAGGCGGCGTTGACCATTTCCTTGTTCGCCTTGACCGCCAGCGGGGCCATGGCGGCGATGGTGGCGGCGGTCTTTACCGCTTCCTCGACCAGATCGTCGGCGGGCACGATCCGTGCGACGAGGCCGCAGCGTTCCGCTTCCTCTGCGCCGATCATCCTGCCGGTCAGGCACATTTCCATCGCCTTCGCCTTGCCGACGGCACGCGCAAGGCGCTGCGACCCGCCCATGCCCGGCGTCACGCCCAGCTTGATCTCGGGCTGGCCGAACTTCGCGGTGTCCGCCACGAGGATGAAGTCGCACATCATCGCCAGCTCGCACCCGCCGCCCAGCGCGAAGCCCGCCACGGCGGCGATGATCGGCTTGCGGGTGCGGGTGAAGGCGTCCCAGCCGCTGAAATGGTCGCCGCCATACATGGCCGCGAAGTTCATTTCCTGCATCTCCTTGATATCGGCGCCGGCGGCGAACGCCTTGGCCGATCCGGTGATGACCGCGCAGCCCTGTGTCGGGTCGGCATCGAACGCGCGCATCGCGTCGAGCAGTTCGGACAGGATTTGCCCGTTGAGCGCGTTCAGCGCCTGCGGCCGGTTGAGCGTGACCAGCGTCACCGCATCGCGTCGCTCGACGAGGATGGTTTCATAAGCGGACATGGTGGTTCCTCGAACTCATTGCGGTTGCCATTCGTCGGCGGGTGGAAGTGGGGCGAAGATGCGGTCGATCATATGGTCGCTGACCGCATCCGGTGTGGCCGGGTCCCATTTGGGCGCGTGATCCTTGTCGACGATCACCGCCCGCACGCCCTCGACAATATCCGGGCGCTGCACGATGCGGGTGACGACGGCATATTCCTGCCGCATCTCGTCCTCGAAGGTCGGCATGGTCGCGCCGTCGAGCAGCAGCTTGAGCGACACCTTGCACGACAGAGGCGAACGTTGCCGCAGCGTCGTCAGCTGCTCATTCGCCCAGTCCGACCCGTCCGCCTCCAGCGCGGTCAGGATTTCCTCGAAATCGTCGCTCGCGAACAGCCGGTCGATCGCTTCGCGCTGCGTCAGGATCGGCGCATCGCCGGGCGGGGTCGCGTGGTCGGAAAGGATCGCCTCCGCCGCCTGCGGATCGGCGGCGATGGCCTGCTTCACCGTCTCCAGCGTGTCGGCGGGGAGCAGGTGCGTCGCAAGGCCGAGCGCCAGCATCTCGCTGCCGTCCAGCCTTGCCCCGGTCAGCGCCAGATACTGGCCGATCCGACCGGGCAGGCGCGACAGATACCAGCCGCCGCCGACATCGGGGAACAGTCCGATCGCGGTCTCCGGCATGGCGAAGCGGCTGTTCTCGGTCGCGACACGAAACCGGCAAGGCTGCGAAATGCCGACTCCGCCACCCATCGTCACCCCGTCCATGACGGCGATGGTCGGCTTGGCATAGGTGAACAGCCGGTGGTTCAGCCGATATTCGGTCGCGAAGAACGCGCGCGCAGCGGCGCCGTCCGCCGCGCTGCTCTCCGCAATCATGCGGATATCGCCGCCGGCGCAGAAGCCGCGGCCCTCGGCATGGTCGATCAGGATCGCGTGGACGTCGGCGTTCTCGCGCCACTGCTCCAGCGCCGCCAGCATCGCGTCGCACATCTCGTGATTGAGGGCATGGAGGGCTTTGGGACGGTTCAACCGGATGCGGCCGAGATGGCCGTCGACCATCGTCAGCACATCGTTCACTTCACCAGCTCCCGTCCCACGATCATCCGCATCACCTGGTTCGTGCCTTCCAGGATCGAATGCACCCGCAGGTCGCGCCAGAAGCGTTCGATCGGATAGTCCATCAGATAGCCATAGCCGCCATGCAGCTGCAGCGCCTGATCGACCACCTTCGATCCCGTGTCGGTGGCGAAGCGTTTCGCCATCGCGGCGAAGCGCGTCTTGTCGGGCGCGTTCGCCGTCACCTTGGCCGCGGCGGTGTAGAGCAGCGCCCGCGCCGCCTCCAGCTCGGTCGCCATGTCGGCGAGGGTGAACTGGGTATTCTGGAAGTCGGCGATGGGCTTCCCGAACTGCTGCCGCGCCTTGGTATAGGCGATCGCCTCGTCGAGGCAGCGCTGCGCCCCGCCCAGCGAACAGGCACCGATGTTCAGCCGCCCGCCGTCAAGCCCCTGCATCGCGATCGAAAAGCCCTGCCCTTCCGCGCCGACCAGATTGGCGGCGGGCACGCGTACCTGGTCGAGGATCACCGCGCGCGTCGGCTGCGAATGCCAGCCGAGCTTGCGTTCGTTCGCGCCGAACGACACGCCGGGCATGTCCTTCTCGACAGCCAAGCAGGAGATACCCTTCGGTCCTTCGCCCCCGGTGCGGCACATGACCAGATAGACGTCGTTGTCACCCGCGCCGGAGATGAACTGCTTGGTCCCGGTAACGATATAGTGGTCGCCATCGCGCACCGCCTTCGTCTTCAGCGCCGCCGCGTCCGACCCGGACGACGGCTCGGTCAGGCAATAGCTGGCAAGCTTGTCCATCGTGACGAGATCGGGAAGGAACCGGCCTTTCAGCTCGGCCGACCCGAATGCGTCGAGCATCCACGCCGCCATATTGTGGATCGAGATGAACGCGCTGGTCGACGGACAGCCATAGGCCATCGCCTCCATGATCAGCGCCGATTCCATCCGGCCAAGCCCGATGCCGCCCGACTCCTCGGACACATAGATCGCGGCAAAGCCCAGCTCCGCCGCCGCCTTGATTGTGTCGCGCGGGAAGATGTGCTTCTCGTCCCATTCGGCGGCATGGGGGGTGATCGCATCCGCCGTGAACCGGCGGGCAAGCTCCTGAATCTCGCGCTGGTCGTCGGTCAAATCGAACTGGGTCACGCTTCACTCTCCACTATCGCTTCGGCCGGCATCGCCGCGGTTGCTCGCGCGCGGCCGAACATCATCTCGTTCATCACGGTGTCTTGTGCAGCACGCGCTGCCGGTAGAGCGGGATCGCGATCGACAGCGTGTTGCGCTCGTACCAGCGCGGCGCCGGCACGCCCTTTTCCCACGCGATCGCCTCCAGCCGGTTGCCCTGCGCCGATGCCGTATCGGGCTGCGCCTGCGCGATCGGATCGCGATACGCTGCGTCAGCGGTAACGATCTCCCATCCCCTGCTTCGCAGCGCCGCGACCAGATCGGCGATCCAATAGGCGGCAAGGTCGGTTTCGTGGAGCAGCATCACCTGCACCGGCTGCCGCCCCAGCGCCTGCTTCGCCAGCCGGTCGCTGAACTCGGCGGATTCGACATGGGTTTCGACATACAAATCGCGCAGGGCGTCCATGTCGATCGGCTCGCCGGTCTTGCGCGCTTCGGCCGTCAGGTTTTCGATACTCCAGTCCGACCCGTCGACCGTGACATAGCCGTTCGACAGTTTTCGCGCGGCGAGGCCGGCCCGGACGGCATCCCGCTTCGCCTTGTCGGTGCCGCCCTCGTCGAGGAAGGGGAAGCGGAACCACGGGCGCAGCCCCTTGCGGCCCATGAGCCACGCGCTCGCCCGGTCGATATCGGCCAGATAGGCCTCAGCCGTCATCGACTTCAGCGCGGGATGGCTGAAGCTGTGGTTGGCGATGACATGGCCCGCCTTGACATAGGCCGCGATCCGCCGCCCGCCCCCCGCCCCATCCGGCGCGGACAGATTGCCCGGCACGACGAAGAAGGCAGCCTGGCGGACCTTCGCCTTGCGCAGGCCGGCAATGATCCGCTCGGTGCGTTCGTCGGGCGTCAGGAACGGCCCGCGCGCCCGCGGCGCATCGTCGAAGGTCAGCGCTATACGTTTCTGGGCGGCGGCGGGGGCCGATGCGACCAGCAATGTCAGCATCGCTACCATCAGGCGTCGTATCATCGTGGTAATTCCTCCCGGCAGACGACGGCTATCGCGGGTTTGAGGATCAGGTCCGGCCAAGTCGTCACCCCGGGCTTGACCCAGGGTCCCGCTTCTTCCGCAACGGACGACAAGAAGGCGGGACCCCGGATCAAGTCCGGGGTGACGGGATTAACGCATGGCGGGACGAACGCCACCGGGTCCGCTCACCCCATCGTCGGAATGACGAACGCATCCTGCGTCCGCGCCGCTGCACCGTCCTCGGCCTGGCTACCCATCGCCGATCCGTCCGGCCAGCGCTGGGTGATCGTCTTGACCTTGGTCCAGAAGCGCACGCCCTCTTCGCCATGCTGGTTCACGTCACCGAAGGCGCTGCGCTTCCACCCGCCGAAGCTGTGATAGGCGACCGGCACCGGGATCGGCACGTTGATCCCGACCATGCCGACATTGACGCGAGCCGCAAACTCCCGCGCGGCATGGCCGTTGCGGGTGAAGATTGCGACGCCGTTGCCATATTGATGTTCGCTCGGCAGGCGCACCGCGCTCTCGAAATCATTCGCGCGCACGATCTGCAGCACCGGGCCGAAGATTTCCTCGCGATAGGATTCCATCTGCGGCGTCACATGGTCGAACAGCGTCGGGCCGATGAAGAAGCCGCGCTCATGCCCCTGCAGGCTGAACCCGCGCCCGTCGACGACGAGTTCGGCGCCTTCCTCGACGCCCTTGGCGATCCAGCCCTCGACCCGCGCCTTGTGCTGCGCATTCACCACCGGGCCGTAATGCGCGTCGGCGTCGGTCGACACGCCGATGCGCAGCGCGCCGATGGCGGGGATCAGCTTTTCACGCAGGGCCACGGCGGTCTTCTCGCTGACCGGCACCACGACCGGCAACGCCATGCAGCGCTCGCCCGCCGACCCGAACGCGGCGCCCGCCAGATCGGCGACGACCTGATCGAGATCGGCGTCGGGCATGACGATGCCATGGTTCTTGGCCCCGCCCATCGCCTGCACGCGCTTGCCCGCCGCGACGCCGCGGCGATAGACATAGTGCGCGATATCGCTCGACCCGACGAAGCTGACCGCGCCGATCGCCGGATGGTCGAGGACCGCGTCGACCACCGTCTTGTCGCCATGGACGACCTGCAAAATGCCTTCGGGCGCGCCGGCCTCCAGCATCAGTTCGGCCAGGCGCACCGGCACCGACGGATCGCGTTCGCTGGGTTTCAGGATGAACGCGTTGCCGCAGGCGATGGCGACGCCGAACATCCACATCGGGATCATCGCCGGGAAATTGAACGGGGTGATGCCTGCGCCGATGCCGATGGGTTGCCGCATCGAATAGACGTCGATCCCCGGCCCTGCGCCCTGGGTATAATCCCCCTTCAGCAGATGCGGCACGCCACAGGCGAATTCGATGACGTCGAGGCCGCGCTGGATGTCGCCCTTGGCATCGGCGATCACCTTGCCATGCTCGCTCGACAGCAGCTCGGCCAGTTCCTGCATATTCGCTTCGACCAGCTGCTTGAACGCGAACAGCACGCGGGCGCGCTTCTGCGGATTGGTCGCGGCCCATGCCGGCTGTGCCGCCTGCGCCGCCGCCACCGCGCGGTCGAGATCGGCGGCGGTGCCGAGGCGGACATGCGCCTGTACCTCGCCGCGATTGGGATCGAAGACGGCACCCGTCGCGCCGTCCGTGGCATTCAAACCGCCCGCGATCACATGATCGATGACCCGCATAGTCTCTCCTGTCGGTCGCGGTGGCTGGTCTGTCGCCGACTCATCCGCGTGTAATTTTATTGCTTTTGGCATAGCCGTACCGAGCGGGCAATCGCCGGAACCAGATTCAGGTCCGGCCGCTTTGTCGCGCGATGCAAAACGCTTCCCCCCCGGCACGCGCGCAAGAAACGGTGAAGGTCCGGTCGCGCTTTCGCTATCGCCTGACCTCCTCGGTCATCAACGCGCTGATCTTTTCCTCGCTGATCGGCGCGGTCAGCGCGCTGGTGCGGGTCGGGCCGGCGGGCTTCTGGGACGCCTTCCGTCAGGGCGCGCCGATCGGGTTCCTGACCGCGCTTCCCGCCTCGCTGCTGGTCGTGCCGCTGGTGCAGCGGCTGGTCGACCGGCTGTTCGGCATCGACCCGCCGGCGTGACGGGAAGCGCGGGCGGACGGCCCTATCCCAGCTTGAACTCGTCGAACTTGATCGGATCGCGCGCCGGATAGCGGGTGTCGAACGCATAGGACGTGACCAGCCCGGTGCCGGTATCGAACACGGTATAGGCGGTGATGTCGTTGCTGGTCAGGAACGGCACGTTCTGCGCCGCGCCCGCCAGCTCGACCTGCGGGTTGCGCAGGGTCGGCAGCGCCATCGGCCGGTCGTGCGGGTCGTCCTCGCGTGGGTAATCGTCGGGGTTCCAGCGCAGCGAGGTCAGCGCGGCGACCTGCGCCTCGGTCGGCGGCCCCGATCGGCGCGGCGACAGGTTGCTAACATAGGCGCCATAGCTGTTCCCGACGTTCGACGTCTCGATATAGTGTAGGTTGCCGACCTTGCTGCGGCACCACAGATGCGAATGGCCGACCTGCACCAGCTGCACCCCCGCCGCCGTCAGCAGCGGTTCGATGTCGCCCCGCCACAGATCCTTCGACAGCGGATAGTCGTATTTGACGTAGCGCATCCGCCCCGCGTCCAGCACCGGCTGAATCTGCCCGTTCCACGTCGCCCGGTCGATCGGAAAGGCGAACGGCCCCATGGTGCGGATCGCGCCGGTCGCGTCCGTATATTCGAACGTCGCCTCGGTCTGCGCCATCACCGGCGTCGCATTGTCGCCCAGCCCGAACACCGACTGGTGGACCAGCACGATCTTGTACTTGGCCGAGCGGAACGCGTCGCTGGCCAGAACTTCCTGCAACCACTGATATTGGCGCGATCCACGCGCAAAGGGATGGAACTGGAAATCGCCGAAGCCCCAGGCGGCGGGATCGTTGATCGATGCCGTCGCCTCGGTCAGCTTGCCGCGCGTATTGGCGGTCCAGCTGCGCCAGATGCGGTTGCCGTCCATCGCGATCAGGAAGGTATCGCCGATCCGCTGCGCATAATAGCGCCCGCCCTCCGGCCCCTGCGGCAGGGTGAAGATTTCCTCGTACGAGATCGTCTCATAGCTGTTGTCCCGGATCCAGCGTTCGCGGATCGCGGCATCGCCCGACGGGTTCACCGTCGCCGCGACCTTGTCGTAGCGCAGTTCGGCATACCAGCGCGGCTGCGGATCGTTGAACATGGTGTTCAGGCTGTTCGCCGGGTTCCACCGCCCGGAATATTCGTGATTGCCGAGGATCGGATAGATGACCCCGCTCTGGAGCAGCGGGCCGCCGGTATAGGTCGATGCCGGCTGCCATTTGCGCATCGTCCCCTGCAACGCACCGAAGAAGGGCGGCAGGTTCAGTGTGCCATTGTCGAACCATTCCGACGCCCGGTTCGGCACGTTGACCAGATCGCCGGCGAACAGCACGACGTCGATCGGCGCCAGCGTCTCGGCCACGCGCTCGTAATTGGCCGAGGCCATTCTCTTCAGCTGCAAATCGGACGTGAGCAGGAACCGCGTCGCCTGCCCCGCGGCGGGCAGCGGTTGCAACGTTCCCTCGCTGCTGCGCATCGTCTTGTTGCCGTCGCTGCTGATCGCGACATAACGCTGCCGCCCCGCCGAGGCCGACAGGCCGGTGACGACCGCTTCGTGCCGCCATATATCGCGCTGCGTCAGGCCGGCATAGCTGCGGCCGGCGACGGTCGAGGCGGCATCCTCATACATGCGCGACAATTTGGTCGAGGTCGCCACCACCTGCTGCCCGAAGCCCGCGCCATAGCGGACCGCATGATCCTTGCCCCGGAACTCGGTGAACCACACGACCCGCACCGAATCGGCTGTCGGCAGCTGGAGGAACGGTTCGGTCAGCACCAGCGGTTCGGCGACGAACATGTCGGTCGGCAGCGCCGCGCTGGTCGGAGTCGGGGTCGGCGTGGGGGTAGGTGTCGGATTGACGATGATCCCGCTGCCGCCATCGTCACACCCTACCAGCAGTCCGCTGGTCGCCGCCGCGATCAGCCACCCCGTCCGCTTCGTGAAACTCCGCCGGTCCATGTGCGCCCCCTGCCGTTCGATCGCGATCGGGTTACGAAGGGGGAATGACGCGGGCGTAACGCCGCCGTGACAGTCGCGCGACAGTCATGGCGTCAGGCTATGACCCCATGCCGAATCCCGGTAGCGGCGCCCCGTGGTTGACAACGTCGTCATATTAATAAGATAATTTGATTACTTAAAGCCGGACGGATCCGTCACGGTCAGGGAGAGACTTATGCCGGCACGTTTTTCGTCCATCGTCGCAACGCTTTGCGCAGGACTATGCGCGATCCAGCCGGTCGCGGCGCAGGAAGTGCTGGACGCCGATCCGAATACGCTCGCCCCGTCCAAGGACCCGAAACGCATGCCCAACGGCCTGGCGCAGACGCCGCCGATGGGGTGGAACAGCTGGAATAAATTCGCCTGCAACGTGAACGAGAAGGTCATTCGGGCGATGGCCGACGCCATCGCGTCGAACGGCATGAAGGCCGCCGGCTATGAATATGTGGTGATCGACGATTGCTGGCACGGGACGCGCGACGCCAACGGCTTCATCACCGAGGATCGGCAGCGTTTCCCGAGCGGACTGAAGGCGCTGGGCGACTATATCCATAGCAAGGGGCTGAAGTTCGGCATTTATTCGGACGCGGGCACCAAGACGTGCGGCGGTCGTCCCGGCAGCCAGGGCCACGAATATCAGGACGCGATCCAGTATGCCCGCTGGGGTGTCGATTACCTGAAGTACGACTGGTGCTCGACCGGGTCACGCAATGCCGAGGAAGCCTATGCCACCATGGCCGACGCGCTGAAGGCCAGCGGGCGGCCGATCCTGTTCTCGATGTGCGAATGGGGCAACAACCGGCCATGGCTGTGGGGCCAGAAGATCGGCAACATGTGGCGCACCACCGGCGACATCACCGACAAATGGACCGGCAAGCATAATTACAGCTGGGGCGTGGCGTCGATCGTCGACATGAACGAACCGCTCTGGCCCTATGCCGGGCCGGGTCACTGGAACGATCCCGACATGCTGGAGGTCGGCAATGGCGGCCTGACCGACGTTGAATATCGTGCGCACTTCTCGCTCTGGGCAATGATGGCCGCCCCGCTGATCGCGGGCAATGACGTGGCCACCATGAGCCAGGCGACGCGCGACATATTGCTGAACCATGAGGTGATCGCAGTCGATCAGGACAAGCTGGGCCAACAGGGGCACCGCGTCGCGCGCGACGGCACCAGCGAGGTGTGGGTCAAGCAGATGGCCGATGGCGGGCGCACGCTGCTGTTATGGAACCGGGGTGAGGCACCCGCGCGGATTACCACCGACTGGACGACGCTGGGCCTGCCCGCTGCGACCCGGCTGAAGGCGCGGGACCTGTGGGCGCACAAAGATTTGGGGCGGTTGTCGCGCAGCTACAGCGCGGAGGTCGCACCGCACGGCGTGGCGATGGTGCGACTGAATCCGTAGGGTTGTTCACATCGTCACTCCCGCGCAGGCGGGAGTCCATATGCGCCGGCGTCGCGGATCGAGCCGAACCGTCAGCGTGTATGGATTATCGCCTGCGAGGGAATGACGAAAGGACGAACGTTTACCGCCCCCACACGCCCTTGCGCCCGTCGATCGCCTTGCCGATCGCATCCGCAATCTTCGCATCGTCGGCGACGTTCGGGTGGAAGTGACACCCGCCGAAGCTCAGGCCGGTCACCGGCACCACCGCAAGCCGGGTTTCTCCCGACTCACGCAGCCTGTCGCCGACCTTCGCCACTTCGCGCGCGATCTCGCCCTCGGCCAGATCGGTCGCCCACAACACGAAGAACGCGCGCGGGTTACGCCGCCGCAGGTCCTGCACGAAGCGGACATAGCGCGCCTCATAATCGGCATGGAGCGCGTCGCGGGTCTTCCAGCGCTCCTCCGGCTTCAGCGGCGTCGTAAAATCGTTGGTGCCCAGCGCGATGACGATCACCTGCGGCTGCCACCCCGCATCGACCGCCGGGGCCTTTCCGTCGAACAGCGCGTACGGATAGGCGTCGGGCACGGTCGGTGCGGCGAACCCGCCATAGTTGCGCACGATCCCGCGCCCCGAAATCGCATTGACGCGGTAGGCGGTGCCGTAGCGGCGCGACAAATGGCCGGCGATCCCCTGCGACGTGTCGGTCGTCTCCCACACCTGCTGCTCGCTACAGTCGCGGCTGGTGGAGGTATTGCCATAACCGACCGTGTGCGAATCGCCGATGAACTCGATCGCGCGGCGCGGGGTCGCGGGTGCCGGCAGCGGCATCGTACCGGCCGGCGCATAGAGGCCGCCGAACGTGGTCGGTCCGGCCTGTGATTCGCTGACGACATCGACGCGGATACGATGCTGCCCGGCGGAAGGCGCTGCGACGCGGTAACGCCCAGGCGCAGGGTGAACCAGCGCAACCGGCGCAGCCCCGTCGACCGCAACACGCAACGAGACGTCCCCCGGCCCGATGACGAGGTCCACCGCCTCCCCGCGAAACGCACCCTCGAAATAGCTGCCCGGCCATTGCCGGCGATAGCGCGATGCCCCCTCGCCGCCCGTGACGACGCGCCCGCCGATCTGGAGCGGCAGCGCCCGACCGGCCACCGAATCGTCCGACAGTCGCCGGATGCCAGCGGTCGGACGCTCCTGCGCCGACGCGATCGCCGACAACGTTATCATGATCGGCAGCGTCGAACGGAGGAAGAAGGGAGGCATCGTCGTCTCCTGTTAATTAAACCCTGGAAATCAGTGCGTTTTGCCGCGCATAGCTGTCGCCCACACCCGGTCCGGCAAAAATGGGTTTAGCGGGATAAAACGAATGAGCAATTGGATCGATAACGCGCCGCGCGTGGCCGAAGCGGCGATCCCGCAGGACGACGCCGCGTTCGAAACACTGCTCGACGCCGCGCGACCGGTGGTGCTGCGCGGCCTCGTCGCCGATTGGCCGGCGGTGGCGGCGGGTGCGCAGGGCCATGCGGCGATGGCGGCCTATCTGCGGCGCTTCGACGGGGGCAAGCCGCTGGGGCTGTTCGCCGGTCCGCCTGCCATCGATGGCCGCTTCTTCTACCGCGACGATATGCGCGGGTTCAATTTCGAACGCGGCAACATCCCGCTGCCGGTACTGCTCGACGGTTTGCAGAAGGCGGCGGCGGAGGTTGCCCCGCCCGCCTTCTACGCCGGCGCCAGCGCGGCGAAGGATCATTTTCCCGGCTGGACCCGAGACAATGTCCTGCCGCTGCCGACCGGCGATGCGACCGCTCGGCTGTGGATCGGCAATGGCAGCCGGGTGTCGGCGCATTTCGACATGGCGAGCAACGTCGCGGTGGTGGTCGCCGGCCGGCGGCGGGTGGTGCTGTTCCCGCCCGAACAGGTCGCCAACCTCTATATCGGGCCGCTCGACGTCACCATGGCGGGACAACCGGCGACGATGGTCGATATCGAACGCCCCGACCTGACCCGCTTCCCGCGCTTTGCCGAGGCGCAGGCCCGTGCCATCGTCGCCGATCTGGGACCGGGCGATGCGATCCTGATCCCGACGCTGTGGTGGCACGAGATTCGGGCGACCGGCGCGCTCAACGTGCTGGTCAATTACTGGTGGACGCGCGGTACGCCGGATGCGCCGTTCCTGGCACTCGTCCATGCGATCCTTGCGGTACGCGACCGGCCGGCAGCGGAGCGGGCGGCGCTCAGGACCTGGTTCGACCATTATGTGTTCGGCGACGACGCCCCGGCGGTGGCGGATCATCTGCCGCCGGCAGCGCGCGGCGTGCTGGGCGCCCCCAACCCGGAGCGCGATGCGCGGATCAGGGTGTATCTGCGGCAGATGCTGGGCGGTTAAACGACCATCTCGTCATTCCCGCGCAGGCGGGAGCGACGACAGGAAGATGGGTCACCCCAGCCGCGCCAGCACCGCCCCATGCGACGGCAGCCCGGCGACGGCCGCCGCCGTAGCGCTGCGCATCTGGCGGAGCGCCACGGCCAGCCGCTCCTCGTCCAGCGCGTCGGCGACCGGGTCATGCCCGACCGGGTCGACCCCCTGCCCCAGCAGCACCGCGACCCAGCTGGGCATCGCGAACAGTTCGTCCTCGTACCGGAACACCCGCCCCTTGTGGCGGAACAGGTCCAGCTTGCGCGTCAGGCTGTCGGGCACGTCCATGGTGCGGACATGGTCCCAGAACGGCGAATCGTCGCGCGCGGTCGCATGATAATGCAGGATGATGAAGTCGCGGATCGACCGGTAGTTGTCCGCCATCTGCCGGTTATATTCGTCGCGCTCCACCTTCGAGAAATCGCGGTCGGGGAACAGCGCGAACAGCTTCGAAATGCCCTGCTGGATCAGATGGATGCTGGTCGATTCGAGCGGTTCGAGGAACCCGCCCGACAGGCCGATGGCGACGACGTTGCCCTCCCACATCCGATGGCGCTGCCCGGCGGTGAACGACAACCGGCGCGGCGCAGCGGTCGGGGCGGAATCGAGGCGTGAGAGGAGCAACTGCTCTGCCGCATCGTCGTCGAGGAACCGGCTGCAATAGACCACGCCGTTGCCGGTGCGATGTTGCAGCGGGATGCGCCACTGCCATCCGGCCTGGTGCGCGGTCGCGCGGGTATAGGGCAGTACCGGCTCGGTCCGTTCGGTCGGGACCGCGATGGCACGGTCGCAGGGCAGCCAGTGCGACCAGTCCTCGAACCCCACCCCCATGGCGTCGCCCAGCAGCAGCGAACGGAAGCCCGAACAGTCGATGAACAGCTCGCCTTCGACCCGCCGGCCATCGTCCAGCACCACCGCCGCGACATGGCCCTTGTCCGCGCGTTCGACCGACACGATCCGCCCCTCGACCCGCGCGACGCCGTCCGCTTCGGCCCGACGGCGCAGGAATGCGGCATAGAGCGTCGCGTCGATATGATAGGCATAGGCCATGCCCGACAGCGGCGAACGCGGATCGCCGGATGGCGGCCCGAACGCGGTGGCACGCGCGGCGACCGTGCTGGGCGAATAATCGGCGATCGGGCCGATGCCCGCTTCCCCCCGCAGCTTCAGCCAGAGCTGGTGGAAATTCACCCCCTCGATATCGCGGCCATAGCTGCCAAACGGATGGAAATAGCCGCTGTCGGGCCGGTGCCATCCGGCGAATTCGATGCCCAGCTTGAAGCTGCCTTTGGTCTCGCGCAGGAACTCCGCCTCGTCGATACCGAGCAGCCGGTTGAAGCTCAGGATCGACGGGATCGTCGCCTCGCCCACGCCGACCGTGCCGATCGCATCGGATTCGACCAATGTGATCCGCCGCTGCCCGTCGTCGAGGAAGCGGCCGGCGGCGGCGGCAGTCATCCAGCCGGCGGTGCCGCCGCCGATGATGACGACATGGGCGATACGGCGATCGGTCATACAGGATAATCCAGTGCGGCAAGTCGGGCGGCAAGGTCGCGGATCAGGCGGGCGGCCTCGGCCGGGGCGGTCGACAGCGTCACGGGATCGGGCCGTTCGGGCCGCATCCCCTGCCCCAGCAGCACCGCCGTCCACGCATCGCGCTGCACCAGTTCCTCGTCCGCCGGTACGATTTGCCCCCGCCGCGCGAACTGCGCAAGGAGCGCTTCGAGCGAGGCGGGGCGCTTGGCGGCATGCAGCCTGCACCAGAACGGCCCCTGCGTCCGTCCGCCGCCATGATAATGGAGCGCGAGGAAGTCGCGCATCCGCTCCGCCTGCAACCGGGCACGACGGTTCAGCTCCGCCTGCAACAACGGTTCCGGTTCCTGGGCGGGCAGCAATTCGAGCAGCAGCGCCAGCTGCCCCAGTGCGAGGGTGAAGCCCGCACGGCCGAGCGGCCCCGGTTGCACCACCGCATCGCCCAATGCGACGACGCGCCCGGCAAATGGCTCGGCGAGGCGGCCGGGTACGATAACAACCCCGTCGCCCCCCAGCTCCACCCGAACGCCGGACCAGTTCGCGCGCCACCCCTGCGCGGTGGCACGATAGCGGTCGCAGCCGCCCGCGTCCTCTCCCGCCGCCCCGAACGCAACGCGCCCTTCGGGCAGGGCGTCGCGCCAATCCTCGAACGCCCGATCAGCCGATAGCAGCCGCGCCGGCCCGCCCGCATCGACCATCAAATCGGCGGCGATCTGTGCCCCGTCCTGCAAGCGAATCGCCCCGTCCGGCCCGACTCCGGCGAAGGGCGCAGCGAACCGCACCCCCGCCTGACCACCAATCGAGGCCAGCGCCTGCGTCAGGCGTGCGGGGTCGAGATCGAGCGCCGGCTCGACCCGGGGGTCGGCGATCCCCGCGGTCGCCGCGACACAGGCCGGAACCAGCGCATGGAACGGCGGCACCCGCTCCCGCGCCGCCTGCGCTCGCAGCCACAGCGCAGCCAGCCGCCCCTGCGCCAGCGTCGCGGCGGCATCGTCTCCCACCATCCATTCCGTGCCGTCGCGGCTCCAGTCGGCAAAGGCACTGGCATAGCGTGGCCGGGCGACACCACGCCCCAGCAGCAGATCGGACGGCATACCGATCCGCGCCAGCACGTCCTGCACCGTCGGCAGCGCCAACGGGAACCGGTCGGCCAGCGCGTCGGGCGGCACCGGGGCCGGCACCAACGTCACCTCCGCGCCCGGCAGTGCCTGTTGGAGCGCCACCGCGCTGACCAGCGCGACCGGGCCACCCCCGACCACCGCGACCGACCGCAGGGGCACGCGCGCGTTCATGCCCGTCGCTCCAGCGCGGCATCATGGCTCGGCATCGCCGCCACCCGCTCGGCAATCGCCCTGGCCAGCGACCGCAGCGCACGATCCAGCCCGGCGGCCTCGGGCAGGTCGGCGCGCGGATCCCATCCCGCCGGCACCACCCCCTGCCCCAGATAGACCGCGACCCAGCTGGGTTCGAGGAACAGGCCATGGCTGTATTTCGAGACCTGCGCACTACCCCGCCACAGCGCCAGCTTGGTCGCAAGCGTGTCGGGGATCGCCATCGTCCGCACATGGTTCCAGAACGGGGAATCGTCGCGGGTCGTCGCGTGATAGTGCAGGATCAGGAAGTCGCGGATGCGATCATATTCGGCATCGATCGCCGCGTTGAACCCGTCGCGGTCGACCTGCGCCACGTGCCGGTCGGGGAAATGCTCGATCAGCGCGGTGATCGCCGCCTGCACCAGATAGATGCTGGTCGATTCGAGCGGTTCGAGGAAGCCCGACGCCAGCCCGACCGCGACGACATTCCCCGCCCAGCTGCGCCGCCTGCGTCCCGCGCGGAACCGCAGGAAGCGCGGATCGGCCAGTGCCTCGCCGTCCAACCCGGCAAGCAGCGCGGCGGCAGCTTCGTCGTCGGACACATGGCCGCTGGCATAGACATAGCCATTGCCCACCCGGTGCCGCAGCGGAATGCGCCAGCGCCAGCCGGCCGGCATCGCCGTCGCGCGGGTATAGGGTTCGATCACCCCATCGGGACTGGCGCAGGGCACCGCCACCGCCCGGTCGCACGGCAACCAGTGCGACCAGTCCTCCCATGGCTCGGCCAGTTCACCGCCCAGCATCAGCGACCGGAAACCCGAGCAATCGACGAACAGGTCGCCTTCGACCCGCCGGCCATCGTCCAGCACCACCGCTCGCACGGTATCGCCATCCCGTTCGACCGTGACGATCCGCCCCTCGATCCGCGTCGCGCCACGCGCCTCCGACCATTCGCGCAGGAAGGGGGCGAAGCGGGTCGCATCGAATTGATAGGCATAGCCGAACGAGGTCGTCGGATCGTTCGGATCGCTTCCGGGCCGTTCGAACCGACGCTGTTCGGCAGCAGTCACTCCAGCCGAAAATGCCCCGATCGGCGGCATCGCCCCCGCCGCCGCGCGCCGCAGCCAGTAATGATGGAACGCCACCCCGCCCAACGGACGGCCATAGGTGCCGAACGGATGGATATAGCGGTCGCCGATCGCCCCGAAATCGCGGAATTCGATACCGAGCTTATAGGTCGCCTCGGTCGCGGCCATGAACGCCGCCTCGTCGATACCCAGCCGTTCGAGGTACAGGCGCAGATGGGGCAGCGTCGCCTCGCCCACGCCGACGATGCCGATCGATTCGGATTCGACCAGCGTGACGCTGCACGCGGCCGGCAACAGTCCGACCAGACCGGCGGCGGTCATCCACCCCGCCGTTCCGCCGCCGACGACGACCACCCGGACCGGTTCGCCGGCACCATTCGCTTGTTTCGTCATCGATTTCCCATGCTCGCCCTGTCACCATAAGGCCACACTGACAACGATATCAACATTACCGAAATCGATTTGCTATATTTCCGTTGTGTTGCTGAACTCGGAGTTTTACCGGGACGATAACCCGCAGTGGCGAGGTTGTTGATCGGGTCCTGCAGGGACCATGGGGAGGAAGCGTGATGGTGTTACGCCATAAGCAGACGGCTATGGACGGTTTTAACGCGCGCAAGCGCCTCGGCGCGACGGCATCGATGCTGGCGCTGACGGTTGCGGTTCAGCTGGCGGCCACGGGCGCGATGGCGCAGACCACGGTCGCTCCGGCATCGCGCGACGACCAGTCGACGCCGCAGACCGAAACCGCACCGCAGACCGACGGCGTGCCCGCTGGCAGCGGTGCCGGCAAGCGTCCCGTGTCGGGCAGCATGTCGATCCAGAATCAGGGTACCGTCGACCAGTCCAACGTCACGGCATCGGATATCCAGACCCCGGCCGCCGATACGACGGACGGAGATGACATCGTTGTCACCGGCCTGCGTCAATCGCTCGCCAACGCACAGTCGATCAAGCGCAATGCTGACACCGTTGTCGACGCAATCACCGCAGAGGACATCGGTGCGCTTCCCGACCGTTCGGTCAACGAAGCGCTGCAGCGCGTCGCCGGCGTCGCGATCACCCGTTTCGCCGCCGCGACCGACACCGCGCACTTTTCGGTCGAAGGATCGGGCGTCACCATCCGCGGCCTTTCCTATGTCCGTGGCGAATTCAACGGCCGCGACAGCTTCGGCGTCGGCGGCGGTCGCGAAATCGGCTTCAACGACGTGCCGACCGAACTGGTCGGCTCGGTCGAGGTGTACAAGAACCTGACTGCCGACATGATCGAAGGCGGCATTTCGGGTTCGGTCAACATCAACACCCGCAAGCCGTTCGATACCAAGGATACGCTGGTCTATCTGTCGGGCAGCGTGAACTATGGCGACTATAACGGTCGCAGCGAACCGGCCGTGGTCGGCCTGTTCTCGAAGCAGTGGGACCTCAACAGCGGTGGCCGGTTCGGCATCATGGCCAGCGGCAGCTACAACCGCCAGCGCAGCCGGTCGGACTCGGTGTTCTATTCGGCGTTCCTGCCGCGCTACAACGACGACAAGAACGGCAACGGCGTACAGGACGCCGGCGAAGGCCGCGTGCTGAACGCGGGCACCCCGTATCAGTCGACGCTGTTCGATCGCTATCCGGTGCCGTCGGGCCGCGAACTGGTCTATGTGCCGCTGGGCGCGGGGATGCGGATGCAGAATTTCGACCGCAAGCGCGTCGGCTATTCGGCGGCGGCACAGTATGAGAACGCCGCGCGCAACCTGCTGGTCACCGCACAGTTCCTGCGCGCCGAATCGTCGCAGACCTGGCTCGACCGCACCGTCGAACCCAATGTCTATTATGCCGATGCGAACGCCATCTTCCCACAGGCCGGCACCACGCCGACCTATAACGATGACGGGCTCTTCACCAACGGAACGTTGATCCGCCAAGGCGGTGGTCAGTACACAACGCTCGGCAACCGCTACTTCCAGACCGACGGGTTCACGCAGGACCAGTCGCTGAACGTGAAGTGGGATCCGACCGACCGCCTGCACCTGAACTTCGACGGCCAGTATGTCTTTTCGAAGGCGCGCGATTCGGACGATGTCGTCGAACTGGCGAACTTCAATGGCGTATCGATCGACGGGCGCGGCGACGTGCCGCAAATCAACCTGATCCCGGCGAACGGCCAGTCGGTGCGGGCCTATTTCGACAGCCAGACCAACACGTACATCCGCGACGCGATGAACAATCGTACGCATTCGGACGGCGACGAATGGGCGTTCCGCGCCGATGCGCAATATGACGTGTCGGACGATTCGTTCCTGCGCAAGGTCCGTGTCGGTGGCCGCTACGCCACCCGCGACCAGACGGTGAAGGCGAATGATTACAATAACTGGGGCGCGGTGTCGGACACCTGGACCTCGGGCCTGGCGACGGTCGACCGGTATCGCGACAGCATGTCGCCGGTGAACTTCGCCGACTTCTATCGCGGGCAGGCGGTGCAGCCGCCGACGGCATGGGGCATCCGCGACGATATCCTGACCGACCATGACGCGCTGACCGCATTGCTGCGCACGGCGACCAAGCAGGGCGGCGGTGGCTACACCCCGCTCGAGGACCGCGGCACCGCCTCGGCACCGCTCGTCGATGGCTATTTCCGGCCGAACGAAGTCTATCGCATTACCGAAAAGACCTATTCGGGCTATGCACGCCTCGACTTCGGCGTCGACGACATCGGCGGCGGCACGTCCAGCCTGTCGGGCAATATCGGCCTGCGCTTCGTCCATACCGAGGACCAGTCCTTCGGTGCGACCGCGTTCCCCAACATTGCCAACACGCTCGGCGGTTTCCCGACCGTGGCGGCGTTCTGCGCCAGCCCCAACACCAACGGCACCGTTCGCCCGATCTGTACGCTGACCGCGGCACAGCAGCAGGCGATCGTCGCCTTCTCGAACAACGGGTCGATCAACGACGTCGCTTCGCAGAAGTTCGACAAGTGGCTGCCCAGCCTGAACATCAAGTATCAGGCGACCGAGCAGCTGCTGTTCCGCGTCGCGGCATCGAAGGCGATTTCGCGTCCGGGCTTTACCGATCTGCGCAACTTCGTCGGCCTCGCGCCGTCGGCGTCGAACACCACCGGTGTCTATGGCTTCTCGGCTAATGCCCGGAACCCGTTCCTGCGGCCGATCGATGCGAAGCAGGTCGACCTGACCGCCGAATGGTATTTCGCCAAGGTCGGCTCGCTGACCGCCGCAGTGTTCTACAAGCAGCTGTCGAACATCATCCTCGACAATTTCGGGTATAGCCGCAGCTTCAGCAACAACGGCCAGAACTTCGCCGCCACGATCAACGGCCCGGTCAACGTGCCCGGCAATGCCGACATCAAGGGCGCCGAAATCTCGTACCAGCAGACCTACGACTTCCTGCCGGGCGCGCTGCGCGGGCTGGGGACGCAGGCGACGTTCACCTACATCTCGCCGGGCAAGCTGCCCAACGCACGCCCCGACAACCGCCCGGAAGACGGCAACCGTCCGCCGCTCGACGTCGTGGGCCTGTATGACGGCCTGCCGCTGGCGCAACTGTCGAAGTACAACTTCAACGTCTCCGCCTTCTACGACTTGGCCGGCGTCTATGCGCGCATCGCCTATAGCTGGCGTTCGAAGTATCTGCTGACCAACCGCGATTGCTGCTTCCCGTTCCTGCCGGTCTATTCGGACGCGACGGGCCAGGCGGACGCATCGCTGTTCTACACGGTCAACAAGCAGTTCAAGATCGGCGTGCAGGTTCAGAACCTGCTCGACGCGACGACCAAGACCTCGTTCGTGCTGAACGGCGACGGCCTCGAAGCCCCGCGCTCGTACTTCAAGAGCGATCGCCAGTTCCAGCTGAGCGTTCGCCTGACCATGTAATTTCCTTCCCCGGAAACACCTGAGCAAGGGGGTCGCAGCCATCCGGTTGCGACCCCCTTTTTTTCGCGCCGTTCCTCCGCACCAATCAATTAAGAAAGCAAATATCACTATTCTCGTTGACAGCGATGACAGCGCCGCCCAATCTGCGACGGACACGAACAAGGACGCATCGGCATCGGACCGGCGCGCTGGAAGGGGACCTGATGACCAACATCGCTCGACGCACATTCCTCGGCACGTCCGCCCTGCTGGCGGGCTGCACCATAGCGCCACCGGTCGCTACCGCGCCGGCCTCTACCGACCGCGCGTTCGTCCGGCGCGAGGGCGCGCGGCTGATGGTCCGCAACGAACCCTATCGCTTTGTCGGCGCGAACATCTGGTATGCCGCCTATCTCGGCGCCGATGCCCCCTATGGCGACCGGGCGCGGCTGGGGCGGGAGCTTGACGCTCTGGCGGCGATGGGCGTCACCAACCTGCGCGTGCTGGCTTCGGCCGAGGAAGGGCCGCTGAAGAACTCGATCAAGCCGGGCTTTCGCGGACCGGGCAAGGATTACAACCAGACCTTGCTCGCCGGCCTCGACTATGCGCTCGCCGAAATGGCCAGGCGAAACATGCGCGCGGTGCTGTACCTGACCAATTTCTGGGAATGGTCGGGCGGCATGATGACGTACCTGTCCTACGTCAATGGCGGTCAGTATCTGAACATGAACGACCCGGCGCATCCATGGCCGGAATTCGCCAATTATAATGCGCAGTTCTATAGCGATGCCCGCGCGATGGAGCTGTATCGCGACTGGATTCGTACCGTCGTCGGCCGCACCAACAGCGTGACCGGCACCCGCTATGCCGACGATCCCGCGATCATGGCGTGGCAGCTGTCGAACGAACCGCGCCCATCGGGCGACCTCGCGCACGCGAACCTGCCGCAATTCTACGCCTGGGTCCGGGCAAGCGCGCAGCTTATCAAGTCGATCGATCCCAACCATCTCGTCTCGACCGGCAGCGAGGGGCTGAAGGGTGGATTGGAGCGTGCCGACATCGTGCTGGCCGAACATGCCATCCCCGAAATCGACTATCTGACCGTGCACATCTGGCCGAACAACTGGGACTGGGTGAAGCAGACCGACCTCGCCAACACCGCTGCACGGGGCGAGGCGTTGACCGACACCTATATCGCCGACCATGTCGCGCTGGCCCGCCAGCTCGACAAGCCGATGGTGATCGAGGAATTCGGCTATCCGCGCGACGGCGGCAGCAACGATCCCGCCGTGCCGACGACCTACAAGGACCGCTTCTACGGCCGAATCTATGCCGCCGCGTTGAAGAGCATGGCGGAGGGCGGGCCGATCGTCGGCACCAATTTCTGGGCATGGAACGGCGAGGCGCGGGCGCAGCATCCCGACTATCGCTTCGCCGAGGGCGACCGGCAATATATGGGCGATCCGCCCCACGAACCGCAGGGCTGGTACGGCATCTTCACCGGCGACACGACGATCCGGCTGGTGGCCGATCAGGCGGCAGCGATCGCGCGGTTGCGGCGCTGATAAGGCCTCAAGTTCCTCGTCATTCCCGCGTAGGCGGGAATCCATAGCCGCCGACGTTTCTAAAAGGGTCGGGACGTCAGCGCATATGGACTCCCGCCTGCGCGGGAGTGACGATTCGGCTAGGAGCGGGTCAGCGCCCCGCCCCCTCCAGCCCCGCCACTACCGCCGCCTGCGGCAGGTAACGCGGGGCAACGCGGGCTTTCGCGCGCTGTTCATAAGCATAGCCGGCCGACAGGATCGCTGCGTCGGCTCCGGCGGTGCCGATGAAAGACAGCCCGACCGGCAATCCCTGCATCAGCCCCATCGGCACGGTCAGGTGCGGATAGCCGGCGATGGCGGGCAGTGCCGACGCCGATGGCCCGCCATATTGATCGCCATAGACCGGATCGCTGAGCCATGCGGCAGCATAGGTCGGTTCGACCAGCAGGTCGGCGCGCGCTGCCTTCAGCATCGCATCGATCCCGTCGCTACCCGCGAGGCGCAGCGAGGTCGCGCGTGCAGCGCGATAGGCGGGATCGGCCAGCCCCTTCGTCTTGGCCGCGTCCTCGAACAACTCCTGCGCAAAGAAGGGCATTTCGACGGCGGCATTGGCGCGGTTGAAGGCAATGACCTGCTCCAGCGTCCGCGTCTTCACCGTCGCCGGCGTCGTGGCGAGATAGGCGTCGAGATCGGCCTTCAGTTCGGTCTTGAGCACCAGCAGCTCCGCCTCACCCAGCCCGTCGAGCTTGGGGCGCGTCACCTCGACCAGCGTCGCCCCTGCGGCGCGCAACACCGCCAGCGCCGCATCGAACCGTTCGGTCAGCGCCGCCGGCATTCCCGCCGGCCGGATCACCCCGACCCGTTTGCCCTTGAGCGCCTCCGCCGACAGCCCGGCAGCATAGTCGCGTGACCTCGTCCGCGCGGTCGCGACGTCGGTCGGATCGGGACCGGCCATCGCCGACAGCAGCAGCGCGACGTCGCGCACCGACCGCCCCATCGGCCCCGGCGTATCCTGGCTGTGGCTGATCGGCACGACCCGGCTGCGGCTGACCAGCCCCAGCGTCGGCTTGAACCCGACAAGGCCATTGATCGACGAGGGGCATACCACCGAACCGTCGGTCTCGGTCCCGACCGCCACCGCTGCCAGGCTGGCAGCGATCGCCGCCCCCGATCCCGACGACGATCCGCAGGCGGTGCGATCGAGCGCATAAGGATTACGCACCAGCCCGCCGACCGCACTCCACCCGCTCATCGACCGGGTGGAACGGATATTCGCCCATTCCGACAAATTGGTCTTGCCGAGGATCACCGCCCCGGCGCGGCGCAGATAGGCGACCAGCGGCGCGTCGCGACGTGTGACATTGTCCTTGAGCGCAAGGCTGCCCGCCGTCGTCGCCATCGGGTCGGCGGTTTCGATATTGTCCTTGATGAGCACCGGCACGCCATGCAGCGGCCCGCGCACTCGCCCGGAACGGCGCTCATCATCCAACGTCCTGGCTTGTGCCAACGCGTCCGGGTTGATCGCGATCACGCTGCGCAGGGTCGGCCCCTGCCGATCAAGCGCGGCAATCCGGTCCAGATAGGCTTGGGTGATCGCCACGCTACTGGTCGCGCCGGACTGCATCCGCTGCTGGAGCTGGTCGACCGACAGCTCCTCGACACGCTCGGCCTGCGCCTGCACTGCCGCGGGTGCCGCGGGTGCCGCGATCAGCGCCAACGCCGCGATACCGTAAAATCCCTGCCCACGCATATCCATTCCCCGTCCGGTTCGTCGGCGCGAAGCTATCGCAGCGGCGGCCCCGCGCAATGGCCGAAACGGACCCCGGACAGCAAAAACCCCGCCAATCCAACGGACTGACGGGGTTTTCGAAATGGTGGGCGCGGCAAGGATTGAACTTGCGACCCCTGCGATGTCAACGAAGCGGGCAGCACGGTTTTCTGCGCTTTTCAGGCACAGGACGGTGCCCCGCCCCCCGCTGAAACTCGCAGAAAACCGCGCGTTCCTGCACGCAACGCCGAACCCGCGCCGAAGCCCACACCCTCCACATAGCGGCGGCTGACAAGCCGTCCCGCACGCTCGAGCGGCGTCGGAACGCAATTCCGGCGGCGCTTTCGTGCGCCCATCGACTTCCGCGCCGGGAGCCGACCGATGTCGCTTACCTATTCCGATCAAGCCCACCTCGCCCGCGCCACGCGCGCCCTGATCCGCAGCACCGGCGCGCGATTCGCTGGACGCGAGCGCGGCCAAGATCGTCAGGTCCACCGTGAGAGCTATGACGTCCACGACAGCCGTGCACAGGTGTCGCGGCGATGCGCTGACGGTACCGAGGCGGGCACGCTCGCCTGGGCAGACGCAATGGTGAAGACCGCACGCGAATACGATCTGCTCGAACGAAACAAGGGCAAGCCCCGGCCGCTGAAGGACACGGGGATCGTCGTGCTGGAGGCGGTGCTGCGCGGGCACTGGCACGACTTCAAAAGCGGCCGCATTGATCCGGCGCTGAGCCAGATCCAGCGCGCCACGGGCTATGTCCGGCAGACGATCGTCGACGCACTCGCGCGGCTTGAGCGCCACGGCTTTCTCGGATGGGTGCGGCGCACTGAGCGCATCCGTAATCCCATAGCTGGTGGCCCGACACGCCAGCAGATCAACAACAGCTACTTCGTCGACGAAAGTCGCCTTGCGTCCCGAGCCGGCCGATACGTCCGCGATCGCTTCCGCCAGCTCCTCGCCCGCGCAAAGGCGCGCCTGGCGCTGAAGGCGAAGCAGCAGCCCGTCGCCCCACCCCCAGGGCCGCCAAGCCCTGTGCGCCGCCCAGCGCCGAAGAGCGAGCTATCGAAGGCGCTCACCGCCTTGGGAGCCGCCGTCGGCCGAGGATCAGGCCCGAGTCTGGATAATGGACTGTCTCCCCCCTCAGAATGAAGATCATAAGGTGTCGCTACCGCGACACGCATCAATAGGACGCCCCACCCCGCCCATCTGTCCCGCCTTGCGTTTTGTCCCCTTGTCGCCACGCTGCGACACACGCACCCGCGCGTCTCGCTGACACGTCGGGACGAGGCGGCGAAGCCGCCCCGATGGCTCTGCGGCGGGGACGAGCACGACCCGTGCCAATAAAAGCGCCCCAACCCGCCTGCGGACAGGTCACGCGGGGGGCATGAGAAGATCGGCCCAGATTTGCATCACGCGGCGGCGCGGGCCGAGCTGCTTCGATCGATTGTAGGCGCCCTCTACCTTCACGTTGACCTCAGCTCCCTTTTTTGCGGCGTGGCCCAAGGCGCGGTCGATCGCGACGCGCTCCGACGGGAACCGCTCGTTCAGGATCGTCGAGAAGGTGGCGCGCCAACCGTGCGGCACGTGGCGGCCGGCGTATCCGGCCTTCCGATACAGCGCGCCGATGGCGCTCTCGGCTATCGGCGCAGCATCGCCGCCGCGGCCAAAGACCAGGACCGGATCGATCGCCAGCGCGCGGACGATCCGCACAACTTGGACGGCCTGGCGCGATAGCGGCACGACATGATCGAAGCGGCGGTCCGCCTTCTTGGCCTTCGCCAGTTTCATGCGCGCCGCCGGCACCACCCACGCCGGCAGCTGCGGACCGACCGCCTCCCCCGTCCAATCGACGTCGTGTAGCTCGTCCCATTTCATACCCCGTAGCGCGCCTAGGCGAACGCCGGTCAGCGCGAGAAAGCGCGACGCCAGCTGGACAACCGCCGGCACCGGCACGCCGGCCGACGCCGCCAGCAGCTCGCGCGCGTCATCGATCGAGACCAGGGCGAGCTGCTCGCCGGCAATCGGCGCGGCCGCGAGCGCCTGCTTCACCGACGCGGCCGGATCGGAATCGCACAGCTCATTGGCGATCGCGAAACCAAAGACCTTACTGATCCGCTGGCGCAGGCGCTTCGCGTACCACGACTGGACCGATCGTGATGTCGGCGGCGTCCTGTCGCACCCGGGCCGCACCGTTCACTCCGGTCGCGACGATCGTCGGCGGTACAGGCGCGGGCCATGTCTGACCTGGGGAGAGGAACGCGGCCTGAAGCAAGGCAAAAAGCATCATCATTGGACGTTCGCTCTCATGTGCGTGGAGAGGACGCCGTCGGCGCGACCGACACGCGCTTCACCGAAGGCGGTGAAGTGGTCGCCTTCCGGCGTCATCAGGTTGTTGGTGGTCCCGTCGCTGTACCAGTCGTTCGGGTATGCGGCGCTGTAGTAGATGTCCGCGCGACAGTTGTAGGTCGACGTGATGCCTGGGCGGCCGATCAGCGCTTGGTTGTAGCCGAAGCCGGTTCCCGATCCCGTGTCGAGATAGTTGGGGTTGGGCGACTGATCCGGCGGCGCGAGGAAGTACTTGCTGGCCGACGTCGAGCGGACCGTCGAGAAGCCGACATGGATCCGAAGCGTCGGGTTGATCGACAAGAGCTGCCCGATCACGAAGTCCAGGTCGGCGAGGATGTCGGCGAGCGGCCGCGTGTTGATGTCGTTATACGGCTCGTCGATGTACGCATCGGTGAAACCGGCAACATGGTTCAGGCGCCAGATCTGACCGGCGCGGATGTTCTCGGCCCAGTATTGCAAGCGATCGCCATCGGTCGCGAACTTGGCCATCGGCTTGCCTGCACGATATGCCGCCTGCTGCATGAAGCCGCCGCGGTTGACGCCGTAGCCCGCCGGATGGTTGCCCTTGCCGTCGACCCGGCTCGTGCCCTGCCCGTAGATCGCCCCCTTGGTGTGCTCGATCTCGCACTTCAGGAACTGCAACAGTCGCGTGCCCGCATTGCTGCCGCCGTTGGCGGTGAAGGTGGTCGAACCGAAACTCGTCGTACCGCCATCATAACTGCCCGTGCCAGCGTCCCCGCTGCCGCCGGACACATAGGTCATTGGCAGCAGCGTGCCCGACGTCGCGTCGATCTCCATCATACCAATGATCTGACCAGCGTTCGGCCATTCGCTCAGCCCAAGATCTGCCGGCGAAAACGGATCGAACACGACGTCGCCGGCGGCCGGCACGAACGAGTCCGCGCCACCCTTCTTCAGGCGGAAAAGATTGCCGACGACGGCGCCGGTCGAGCTAACGCAGTGAACCTGCGCGCCCATCGCGGTCACGCCCGACCAGTTGATGATCTTTTCCGGTCGGACACCGTCGACCGACTTGTCGACATAATAGCCCGGTGCGGTGATGCGGCACCGACCGGTCTGGCCGCCGCCGATCATCAATGGCATCGGGTTGCGAACCCGCCGCTTGGTGATGCCGCTGGCGAGAGCGTTCAGGCCGTCGGGGTCAGAGGTGCCCGTCGTCGCCTGCCGGAACAGGCTCGGCGCGACGACGGCGCCGCCCGCGACCTTGAAGCCAGCGGCGCGAAGCCCGGCCGCGAGCGTGCCAGCGCCGCCGATCGCCGAGCGCGCCTGGGCATCACTGAGGCCCGCCGCGGCAATGATACGCGCGATCGCCGCCTCGGACAGGCCCCCGCCCCCGCCGCCGGACCCGATCCCGATCCCGATCCCGATGCCGCCCATCAGTCGATCACCAGCATGTCGGCGGCGGTCGTGCCGGTCGCGAGGATCCGCTGCGCCCGGAACGGGATCAGCGCGCCATCGGGCACATTCTTCCAGGTCCGGGCCTCGGTACCGCCGGTGCCGCGCATGACGATCGTGCCGCCGGTCCCGACGTAGAGGGCCTTGCCGATATTGGGCAGGTCGGCGGCATCGTTGGGGACGACGGGCGTGGCCCGGGTGCCCGGGCTAGTGACGGTGTCGGCATACTGGCCGAAGCGATCGGGCATGGGGCAGTCCTTTCTGGGTAAGGCGTGTCAGCGCGCGGCCGCGGCGGGCACGATCGCGATGGCGCGGTCGGCGACGGCCAGCGCGCGGTGCTGTTCGGCGATGGTGGTGGCGACCTTGGCCAGTTCGAGCGCGCGCTCGATCGTCGCTAGGGCGAGACGGACGCGCGCTGCGCGCGCTGGCGGCAGACTGGGCAGGATCACCTCGGCATAGGGCCGCAGGCGATCGTACCGCGCCTGGACGCTGTCGACGGTGTCGGCCGACAGGTGCGCCGGGCCGACACAGGCGGTCAGCGGCAGCGACGCGGCCGCCAGCGCCACCGCGAGGAGCAGGCGGCGCATCATGCGACACCTGCATATTCGGCGGCGGCGTCGAAGCTCGGGCACGCCTTCATGTATTCCTGCGGCTCGATGCGCCCATTGCCGTTGCGGTCCGGCGAATAGTCGCGGTGGCCCTTGATCGTCGCGGTCGGGAAGCGATGCTTCAGCTCGGTCAGCAGATGAACGAGCGCCGCCTTCTGTGCCGGCGTCCGGGTGTCCTTCGCCGTTTTGCCATCGGCCGCGACGCCGCCGACGTAACAGACCCCGATCGTCCGCTGGTTATAGCCCTCGACATGCGCGCCCGGGCGCGACAGCGGTCGGCCGACCTCGATCGTGCCGTCGAGCCGGATCACGAAATGGTAGCCGATGTCCGCCCACTTCTTCGCGAGGTGCCAGCTACGGATCGTCGCGGCGGTCACGTCTCGCCCTTCGGGCGTGGCCGAGCAGTGAATGACAATGCCGACGATCGCGCGGTTGATCGGCGCGCGGGCGGCTTCCAGCCACGCCGGCAGGATCGTGCTGCCGAGCAGGCCGAGCCGCTGCCTCACCGCCTTCTGCGGCAACGCGCGGGCTGCGATGACCATGATGAACAGGATGCCGGTGATCCAGTTTGCGACATTGGCGGGGATCAGCGCGCGCAGCTCGGGCGGCATCGACTGCCATCCGGCCTGCAGCTGGACCGGATCGATCGCCAACAGCGTCGACAGCATCACGCCGATCGCGGCGAGCTGCACGGAATGGGCGCGCGCGAGCACGCGCCCCCGATCGAGGAGCGTCTTCAGCATATCGATTTCCTTGTGAAAGCGCGGCGTCAGCCGCGAAGATTGTCCACGATCGCCTGCGCAAACGGCAGCACGGTGCCGATCGCCAGCAGCACGATCCCCATGTCGATGGTCATCGGCGTGTCTCCCCGTCCTGCACGTCCTGCCGCGCCTCGACGCGGGCCAGGCGCTTGTCGGCCTCCCGCATGTCGGTGGCCTGTTGCTCGACCAGGCGCTCGAGCGTCGCTGTACGTCGCCCCTGTTCCTGCAGTTGCGAGATGTAACCACCGCCGGTCAGCAGTCCGCCGGCGATCAGAGCACCGACCGAAGCGGCCGGCATCCACGCCAGCCACCGCGGCGCCGGCGAGGGCGTCGTGTCGGTCATGTCGATCCTTTCGGGATGCCTTAGAGGGCGAGGCCTGCCCATTCGCCGATCTGGCGTTCGATGCGGAACCGGAAGTCGTCGCTTTCGGTACGGTTCGTCACGACGCCGCCGTAGAAGCGGCCGTTGAACGTCTGCCCGGCATTGCCGTCGGCCAGCAGCCGAGCGCGCGCGTTCGCGAGGGCGGCCGGATAGGTCACCGCCGCGTTGTCCGCGACATCGAGACAGTCGACCGCGTTCGACCGGGCAAGGCCCGGTTCGGACAGCAGCGACAGCACCAGCGGCGCACCCTGCATCCCGAAATTGCCGGTCGACGTGCCGCTGTTGCCCGACGCCGGCAGGCGGATGATGAAGCTCTGCCCGTCGCGCACGACCATCCACCATGTCGCGTTCGTCGCGGTCGGAATCGTCATCGAGCGCGGGACCGAAATCAGGCAATGCGGCCCGGCCTCGCCCGGTTCGCGGTAAATGCCGAGCGACGCGGTGAACTTGGCGAACTGGAGCGCGCCGGCCGCGCCGATTAGGAAGAACGACCCAGCGGTGTACGGCTCCAGCCAGTAACTGCCCAGATCATCGTGCCGCAGATAGAACCCCATGCTGTCGTCGGGTACGACCAGATGATTGGCGAACAGCTTGTCGTTGACGCGGCGGATGATCGGGTCGCCATCGTCCGCCCAGGCGCTGACCGGCACCTGCCCCGCGCGATCGAGGAACAGCGTCGAGCGGTCCTGCACTTCCCACCACCCGCCGGCCGTCACGCCCGACGCCTTCAGATCGGCCGGGCCGATTGGGTTGTCGTCGACGTTGAGGATGTGGCCCGCCAACGGCGCGTCGGCGAAGTTGCCGTTCGCATCGTATAGGCGCAGCGGCACGCGGTACGTCTGATCCTGTCCGACGCTGCGGTCGTTCTCATAGTCCTGCCGCAGGATCGTCCATGTCTGCCCGGTGGCGGTATAGGCGGCATAATCCTGCGCGTGGACGATGCGGGTCGTCGCCGGCTTCGTCGTGGTGATGACCGCATTGAGGATGCGGTTTTCGTTCAGGTCGAAGGTCGCGCCGGGGGCGATGTCATAGCTGGTCGTGCCGGCGATCGTCTTGACCGTATAGGTCGACTTCACCAGCGCCGGCGGGGTCCGGTCCGCTTCGTCGATCTCGGTGACGATGCTGTTGGCCTCGACCCGCGCCAACGGGGCGTCGGCCGGTTTGATGATGACGGTACGGGGGGTGTACGCCGTGAAGCCACCGTCCTCGGCGACGATGACCGAATTCGTTCCGGTCTGCTCGAGCCGGCCGCCGTACCAGCGAAGATACCCCTTCTTGAACGTCGATATGCAGGCCGCCGCGCCGGTTCCGCCGCGCTTGCGCGGGTTGGAGGCGATGCAATCATACGCAACCGCATCAGCCCAAATGCGCCATGGGCGTTTGCAGTCATCCGCCGAACAGCGGATGAACGTCGTGTTGCGGCTCTTGCAATCGAACCCGGCGTCGCTGCATCCCCACCCGTGGCAGTCTTCGAAGAGCCAGTTGTAATCCTGCCCCTCGTTCCCGAAGGCGTCGCCGTTCTGGTAGAAGTTGAGGCTGTCGCGGCAATTGCCCATGGAGCAGCGTCGGATGATAACGTCGTGCACACCGTTGGGCAGGCCATCCGGCGCCAACCCGACGCTTTCCGACCCTTCGCCAACGATCCCGTTGCAGAAATTGTCGCCATCCTGCTCCTGCGCATCGCCGTGGCAGTCCTCAACCAGGATGTCGTGGCTGGCGTAGCGGAACCGGGCGAAGTGCTTTGACCAGCCCTGCCCGGTGCAGCGGCGCATCGTGAAGCCCGACACCGTGGCGTCGATCCCGTGCCCGGACGACCCGTTCTCGTAAAAGGCGCGGACGTTGGCGAAACTGCAATCCTCGATCAGCAGGTCGCTATGCGGCTGCTGTGATCGGATGCAGCCATAGCCCTGATCCTCGAACCGCAGGAACGCGAAGCCAAGGTGGTCGGCACCGGACCGCAGCCGAAACACCTCGGCACCGTCCGCCGCGCCCTTGCTCCACGGGTTCGCGCGCGCGCCGACGATCCGGGCCGTCATCGGCTGTCCGTTGCCGTCGACACCCCGGATTGTCACCCGGCGCTGGGCGGTGCCGCCATGGTTGATCGGGATGTTGCCGTTCTGCGCATAGGGTCCGAGGTCGGCGCGTACCCACACGTCGCCGCCGATCGCCGCCGCCCGCGCGACCATCGCGTCCATCGCCGTCAGCGGCGCGGCGTCCGCCCAGCTGGTGCCATCCATCGCCCCGGCACCGCCCGGCACGATCATCGCCGCCTTGCGCGCGGACGGCCGGCGCTGGACGACCGGCAACAGCGCCGCATAGATGCGCGGCGCGGCGGTCAGCAGCGTGACGCGCCGGCGGCCGGTGAACTCGCCCCGGTTCGACTGGCCGGGCTGGTCAATGGACCAATCGATCTTCGCCGGAATCGGAGCGTCGGGGAATGGGATCAGCATCAGCCCCACCCTCCCGGCAAACCCGGACGCGACAGCTTCCGCATCGTCTTCGACGTCGCGCCGGCCATGATCGGCTCAGCCGCAGCGCCGACGGCGCGGACGCTCGTCTCCTCGACCCGCGCCATCAGCATATCGGACGCATCCACCCGTACCCGGGTATCGACCTGCAGCCGGTCCTGCGACGCGGATCGCATGCGCGCATAATTCGGGCGCGGCTCGCGCAGCGTCGGCATCGATGGCGCGATCAGCCCGCCGCCGGCGAACTTCTTCAGCCGGCCGCTGTTGATCGCCGCCAGCTCGGGGAGCCATTGCGCCGTCGCCGCCGCGTTGACGATGAATTCCTTGTTGCTGACGCGAATGGCGCCCTTCCCGTTCGACAGCATCGCGAGGATGCTGTCCGACCGGCCGGTCCCGGGGCCACGGATCAGGCCGCCCGGCGATCCGCCACCGGCGAACCCGGGCAGGCCGCCATCGGCGAAGCCCGGCAGCACTGACAGCGCGCCGCCATCCGCGAACCCGAAGATGCCGCCGCCGATCGACGTGACGATCGCCTTCTGGATCGCAAGGCGCGCCAGATCGGCGACCACGCCGCCGATGACATCGCCGGCGACGCCGCCAATGCCCAGTAGGTCGGTGACCGCCTGACCGGAACGCCGATCAGCGCGGTTTCTGGGTGCCCGGCGTCAAGCACCTGCTCGATCTGTTGACGGGGGATCGACATCACCATGCTGCCTTCGTGCCATCGGCGCTGACATACAGCGGCGGGTTCGTGGGACGGGACGGTCGGCCCCGGAAAATTGCGACCAGATCGGCGGCGATCGCCTGCGCATCGGTCTCCAGCTCCTCGAAGAGCTTCGGTGTCATCTCGCCCAGGCGCGCCCGGTGGGTCAGCACGTCGAACCGATCCGAGAGGCGTTCGAGCTGATCGGGCACGTTCGAGCGCGCCTGGACGGGGCGACGCTGGCGGGAGTGGTCGTGGACCATGCATCAGCCTCCTCATGCCAAAGCGCCCGCCGATCCCAGGGGGGGAGATCAGCGGGCGCCGGACGCAGCTATCGCGGGGTCGGAATTGCCAATTACGTGACCGTTTTCGCAGGTGACCTTGTGGGAAGTTCCCCAAAGGTAACGGGTCAGACCCGTTTCCATCCGTCCAGCGCGCGGATCAGGACCGCCTTCGTCCGGCGGTTCGACTTTCGCCAGCGCCGGGCCGCTTCGACCAACCCCATATCGTCAACGATGATCGCGAGGAGCATCGCGCCATCGGCGCCGATCGCCGCGCGCCAGCGCGTGTACGCCTGCTCTCGAAGCACGGCGCCGATCCGCTCGGCCGACGCGGCGTTCGGGCCACCGCGACTGCCGCGCGGCTCCAGCTTGGCGGTGCGGACCGCGACGTCGGCCGTGATCGCTTCGTGCGCCGTCGCAATCTCTTGCGCGGCCGCGAGCTGGTGAACGTCGAGCGCGCCCGTTGCCACGAGGCGGGCAAGCGATCCTTCGCGCCGGCGCTCGGCATCTGCGAAATCGTGTGTCTGCGGCGTGCCGAAAGCCTTGTGCGACCAGCGCTCGCGTTGCGCGACTTGCTCCTCGATGCCTGGCGCCAGGCGGACGATCGGCGGCGCCTTCCCCTTCCGCGCTTTGTTGCGCCCGGGCTTTGGCCGCGGCGCGCCCAGCACCAGGTGCACAAATCGCTGCTGTTCGTAATCGTCGGTGCTGACCACAGGCGCGCCCGCTGCGATCCTAGTCGGAATTCCGGCCATGATGATCCCCTTCAGAATCAGGGATATGATCGAGGATCGCCACTAGCGACAGATTCCCTTGTGGTAACGGCACCACGTCGGGCGGGCAGACAAAATCGTCGTCGATCTTCATGCCCATGCCGCGCATCCGCTCGATCAGATGGCGGTCCATTAACCCGGGCACGGTAATCGCCCGCTGCGCACCGGGCGCGCGATCGATCATCTTCTCGGCCGCGAGCTTTTTCACCAGTGCCTTTGCGCGGGTGTCGCTAACCGACAGCGAGATCGCGATCTCGCGCATCGATGGGCTACGTCCTTCCCTCACGATGTAATCGGAGATGTACGCCAGTGCCTGATCTTTCCTGCTACTGGCCCCACCCACCGTATTTTTCCCTCCGGCATCAGCGCCTGATCCAATATAAGAAAAATTGGTGGCAATTCCACGCTTCGTCGCGCTGACGTCAAGTCTTGTCCTTAGCGTGATTAGCGGCCATCAAATCCTACATTCAAATCGCGATTTCGTAGCTTCAGCGGTGATGCGATAACTTGGCGGTGCCCATACCGCCTTGGACGGCCCTCCTGCTAATGGAGGTGGGATGAGACTGACAGGACGTTCCGGAATGATCTCGAAACCGATTCTTCTGCACCCGGCGGTGCGGGCTGCACAACTCGTCCTATCACTAGGATTCGTTGGCTTTTGTATAAGACAATTCCTGGTGGGCGAGCACGTTGGCTATGGCGGCTTCGTCGCGTTTCTGGGCGTCATGGTATGGGCATTCGCGGCCGACCGAGCGAAGGCAGCAAACCGGGATTGAGACCGGCTTCACGCTCGCTGACGGCGGAGACCCCCTCCGCCGTGCGCGTGGAAATACGGGGCGTTCAGGCTTACCGGTACCCGCATTCGCGCGTTCGATACCCACAGCAGCTTTTGCGAAATAGCGGACAGTCCAAGGGCTCCGCGGTGATCGCGGGGCGTGTCCCAGATACCCGCACAGTACCCTCGTCCGTCGTCACTCGGTTGCGAACATGAAGCGACGAGCCCATGATCGAGCCATGAGGGTTACATTCATGGCGATAGCCGTTGCGGTAGTGCAGGTTGCTGCAGGCGTCGGGGCATCTCAAACAACCGACCTAGGGGCGCAGCGAGTGGACACCGTCTACATGTTCAAAGGGTCGCAAGGCGCGATGGCTTACACCGTCGATCGAACGGGGAGGAACCTTCCGGAGCAGTATGCACCGTGGCGCTTTCTCAAACCCGTTTCGACAAAAGGGCCGACCTTCGAAGCGGGGGCAGACAAGGCGGCTCTAGCCGAGGTTCAAGCCAAAGGTTTTTCGGTTTCCGTCTACACGATTACGTTTGAGCCAACCATCACCGTTCCAGAACGACGATGAAGTAGGCGGTTCAAGCGTACCGCATCTCACAGCAGACGAGCAGATTGTCACATCCCCCTGACACGCTGCGGCGGACTCTCCACGCGGCGCTCGCCCCATATGCTAGTCGGTAAGGCCGACAGTGCCCGCAATCTGGTTGATCATACCCTCGCTTCCGCTATCGCCCAATCTCAGCCGCTCAATTCGCGGGGGTTGCGTCATCGCCGGGAAAGCGCTTGCCCATTTCGTTGAAGTGCTCGTCGCTGGTGAAGCCACCGCCGAGGTCATAGAGGTAAAGTGTAACTGGGCACCGCTGCGCGTTTGCCCAGACTATCGCCTCCTGGACCGAAACGGCTTCTAGCGCATCATAATCTACCACTAGCGACGGATCACTCTCGGGTGCTTGATCAGCATCACGACAACTATTGTCGTGCTCGACCGCTTCCACGATCGCATTGACCTCGCGCCAACGATAAGGGCGGGTACGTTTGTCTATGACGTTCCAAAGCATGAAGACGTTGTAGCCCGGCCGCGATCATCCGCAACGGCAGCTTTCCACAAATTTCCTGCCATGACCGCTCCCGCCAAGTTGCAGACGCACCGGCGTCCACTAGACTAGTCGTTATGAAGATGACGCACGCACTTTACATCGTGATAGTGATGGCGGCCGGGTGTGTCGCGAATCTCGCGTCGGCTCAAGCCGACGCTCCTCCGCCTTACGATCACTGCTTCGCGGGTCCATTCGTGCTCACTTTTGAGCGAGGCTCAGCACAGCTTACGGAATGGCACAGAGAGGTGCTTGCTACGGTTCGATCGGAAGCAAAGCATTGTGGCGGTGAAATGCTGATCGAAAGCTACCCTTCCAATGACGGACCGCCCAGTTTGCAAAGGCAGCGGGCATCTGTCGTGTTTGACCACTTGAAGAACAGTGGTGCCCCTATGGATAGGGTCGTGATTGGGCTGGAAGCACGGCCATGGCCCACACCAACCGAGGACGGACGCCAACGGCACATTCAAATCATGCTGGCGATCTAGCGCTGAGCAGGCGAACGTCCGCTTTCCACCACTTCCAGGCATTGGCAGGCGGAGTATGCCTCCGCTGCGCCTCGCGAAACCGGACACTTCGTCAGACGCGATCTGCGACTTGCCTTGGGCGGCGCGCAGGGAATGTCTGAGCGAACCAATAGCTGAGGCCTCCGCATACGCCAGCAACTAGGGCGGTTGGCCACCCCGCCGGTACCTCCATTCCAACTGCGGCCAAAGCTTCGACGGCAACGATAAACACAATGGCAGTTAGGATACCCGTGACTAAAAGCCGCATGACAGAACCTCGGAATGATCGGTACGGTGAGAGGGTAAACAGAAACACTACGGCGGAGAAACCCTCCGTCGTGCTCACCCAAATGCAGCTTATTCTATACGTACCGTACCCGCTTTCTGGTGATTAGTACCCGCAGCGGCCGTTCCTAAAAGCTATCATCTGAAACGATATTCAGGTCCGGTTTGCGAGTTGGACGAAGGCCGGAGCAAGCAATTGGCCACAGCGACCGGCATGCCGCAGTTCTCCATTCGCTTGGCGGTAAAGTACCCATAGAGCATCCCCGGCCGGGAACGGCGCCTCGCAAGCCGCTGACCCTAAAGGCTTGCAGCCTTCCCACTCAGCCGTTTGGCGCTGTACAACCTCGGTGGTTTTTACTGGCTTACCCAAGTATGTTCGGCTGACCACAACGGTGTACGTGACCGGCAACCGTGCCTCAGTCAGCGCGTAAGCCCACCGTAGCACCGGAAAGCGGCAGGCCGCGGGATATTGCACCTTCACCACTCGCCCCCGCGCGATAAGGGCAAGGCCTTTCATTTCGAAGCGTAGCTGCCGTTCCGTAAGATCCTGTGGTTGCACGCAACTACAGGCGGCAGCAGCAGAAGGTAGAAGCGCCATCGCTAGCGCAAGCGCAAGCGCAGAAAGATGAGACCGCATAGGCAATCTTGATCGCTGGACCTGCCGACGTCAACGTCGCGATCGTCACGAAGCTGGGTATTATGGGGCGTAGATACCCTTCGGGTCAGCCGCCATTACCGGTCCTTCGGAATACACCTTTGACAACCGCTTCGGTCCGAGCCTTATTTCGGTTCGCGGATGGAAGGTACCGCCAACCAGACCCGATGTCGACACCGCGCGTCATTAAAGAAAGATGACTTCAGGAGGACCATCGTGATCTCGATTGCAATATTGATGCTTGCTGGGGCGACTCAGACGATTAGTACGCCCAGCGAGACGCTGTTTTGTGATCAAATTCTGCGGTCGGACGACGGCGTATTTTACGCATCAGCGACGGTGGAAGTCAGCAGGACTTACGACAGCATCTCGTCAACGGTTGTGGCAAACGAACGCGATTATCGGATATCTGCCAACGTCGAGTTTGTGGATGGCCAACACACCCCCGATCGAACTGAACTCGATATTGGCACCTGGCGCATACCTCGGTCAGCCGAGTTTCCCGTGACCGTAACGGTCGATATTGATACCTTGTATTCCAGCGATTTTGTCTTCGCCAAACCGGACGCCCAAGTGATCGACGGCTCCCTCTTAGCTGAGGCGACCGGTTCGGTGAACGAACAGCTTCGCAAGGTAGCAGTCCCGGGCGTCAATATCCCGATCATCACACACGAGCGACTTTGGGGCGTCCGACATATCATGCTCCGTACCAAGAACCGTGACGGCAGGTTGATCGATCAGCGAACGCTTAAAACCGCCAATTGGGGCAAACTTGCTGCGTTTGTTGCTACCGCTTTTCCTGCGCTACAGTCCCACGTGAAAGCTCGCGCCTGCCATCCTGTGACGCGGGTTCTTGTCATAGATTGAACCATTCAGTGCTGCTTCAGATAGGCGAGCACAGAAATCTCGCAGTCAGATACGTCGACCACGTCGCGATGACGGGCTCAGCCCAACATCGGTATGCCCCTGTGCGGTGGAGAACCCCTCCGCCGTCGTGCCTACCGCACGGCTAAAGCGCGTGACTTTCAGTTAGGTTCGAGCGGGCTATACCCGCTCGATACCCGCTCTTCGTTTCCCTCAGGCGTAGGCCCGCTCAACCTCAATTTCATCCTGGTGGGTGCGTGCTTGGTGAATATCCCAATCAGCCTGCATACGGATCAAGGTGTCCGCCCTAACGCCGAACACCTTTTCCAAACGGATCGCCATCGTCGAAGACAAGTCCGATCGGCCGTTCAGCAAAGTGCTGAGCGACTGGCGGCTAACACGCATCAGCATGGCTGCTTCACCGATCCCGACGCCGTGAGCATCGATAATCTCCGTGCGGACCCAATCGCCTGGGTGGACGGCTATCGAGGGGTGCATGGTGAGAGGCATCAGTGATAGTCCTCTAGATCTAGGTCGACGATTGCGCCGGCCTCGTTAATGAGAAAGGTCATCCGCCAGTTCTTCGTTACGGTCAGTGACCAGACTCCGGCACGATCGCCGGTAAGCTGATGCGCGCCGTAATTTGGCGGGACGCGAAGTTCGCCGGGTTCGCTGGCTGCGTTCAGGAATGCGAGCATTTTGCGCAGCCGATCGATCAACGATCCATCCAGCCCGCGAGGATCGCCGGTTAGAAAGAACCGCTTGAGCGCTTTGTGCGAAATGCTCTCCACGTCCATACGCTCTATGTAAAGCGACGCTTTACATTGTCAAGCGACACTTGACGAAAAAGCTACCTTCGCACGACTATAGCGGTCGAAATTCCATCGCCAAACCAACCACCAAACACGTGTTACTATAACGGACTTAACGCCTTGCGTTAAGGTGCGATGTTGACATGATACGGCTATCGGCTATGTCAGATGGCGATGGATATCGAATTCACAGATCCGCGCCTCGCATCGATCGAAACAGGTGCTGCAGCCGACACGAGGCTGCCGGTGGCCGTGATCCAGTCCGCAAGACAACGGCTAAGCATAATTCGAGCCGCGCCGGATTTGCGATCACTCTACAACTGGAAGAGCCTGGGACTGCAGTCCGAACCGAATTCAAATTACCATCTCGTAGCACTGTTACCACAGTGGGCGATTACGATAAGTATTGCAGAAAAGAACAGTATCATGACGGTGATCGTAACGGCGATAACAGAACAGCTGCGGGGAGTGGCATGATGGTATTCGCTAACCTCGTAGCAATCGAACCACCTGGCTCGTTCATAAAGGTTGAGTTGGAAGCACGTGGCTGGTCCCAGCGCGATCTTGCTTTCATCCTTGGTCAAACCGAACAGCAACTTAACCCGCTTCTCTCAGGAAAGCGTAGCATTACCCCTGATATGGCACGCCTCCTAGGCGATGCGTTCGATGTTTCGCCGCAATTTTTCCTCAGCCTTCAAAGCCGGTATGACCTACAAAACTCGAAAGACCCAGATCCAGCAGTGAAGACGCGCGCCGAGCTACAGGCGAGCTATCCTGTCCGGGAAATGATACGTCGGGGCTGGATCCAGGACGGAGAGGCGTCGCTTCTCCAGTTGCAGATGAGCCGTTTTTTTGAAGCGGCAAATGACGATGCGCCTGCGGAAGTCGCCTTTGCGGCAAAACGGACAAATTACGATGAGACGCCACCCCATCAGCGAGCATGGGTCTTTCGCGTCCGACAACTTGCAAGGGAAATTCCGGCCGAACCTTATGCTTCTGACAAACTTCGGAGTCTCCTACCAAAGCTTCATAGCTTGATCGTTGATCCAGAATCGGTCGCTTTGGTACCTGCGCTGTTGGCGGACGCAGGTGTGCGTTTCGTTCTAGTTGAAGTGTTGCCGAATGCGAAAATTAGCGGCGTTTGCACTTGGCTGGATGATAATAGTCCGGTCATCGGCATGTCGACTCTTTACGACCGGATTGATAACTTCTGGTTCGTTTTGCGCCATGAAATAGAACACGTGCTTCAAGGCCATGGCAAGCGCTCGATTGGTATGATCGATCACTTGGCGGGTGAGGGCACGAAAGACGCTAACGGGAGCGCAGAAGAAGAGAATATTGCAGACAGCGCGGCGGCCGACTTCTGCATTCCTTCTGTAAAAATGTCGTCATTTTATGCTCGCAAGAACCCTTATTTTTCTGAGCGTGATGTTTTAGGATTTGCGGCGCTAATGTCAGTTCACCCAGCGATAGTTGTTGGACAGCTTCAGAAGCGCATGAATAGGTTTGATTATCTGCGTAAATACCAAATTCCGATCAGAAAACATCTAGTTAAAGGCGCAGTTTCGGACGGATGGGGCAATATTGCGGACGCGAAACTTTGAAACCGGGAATTCGATATGGCAACTTATAACGAGCAACTCCAAGCAATATTTAATCGATATACCGAAGAAGTAAGCCCGGATCCTGTATCGCTTGACGAAGTTGCGGCGTGGGCGATCGAACGTGGTCTTTATCGCCCTGCCCCCCGCGATGTCGTTAAAATTTGCCGAGACGCGCTCGCGGACAGTCTTCGACAGGAGCGCCGCATAGACGCCGCGGGTCGCAAGTACCGGGCGAAGCATTCTGTACGTACCCGCATCGGGGACCAGCAGTTTAGCCTTTGGTCTGACATCGACACAGCCCCAAGATCGTTCATGGAAAAATCTTTCGGCCAACGTCGCAAGTCCATAGCGGATGACTGCTTTCAAATCAAACAAGACGTTGACCATTTCAATGACGAACATTTAACCGATGAACCGATCAATATGATCTTAGATTTCACCGATGACGTCGCTGAAATGGAAGCCGTTGCTCGTAGAGATCTGGATGACGAAGACGCAGCGTGAGCTGATCTCGCGTAAGGGTCCAAAAGTCGACAAACTGGACGGCGGAGACACCCTCCGTCGCTCGCTGCATGCCGTGGCAGCGGCGCAGTCCCCGACTACACAGACTGAACCGTATTTACCCCGCAATACCCACGCCTCGCCTAGCGGTTGCGTGCCACGTCCATTACGGCAGTTCCCTATAAAAGCCTTGGCCATTTGAAATAGCCGCCCCGCGCACTACATTCATATTATTGTCCGCTTGCAGTTTGCGAGCGCGGGCAACTGAGAGACCACCGTGCTCCCGCTTGCTAGCGAGGAGCAGTATGATGGACCTCAATGAATTAGAGAACCGACGTCGTATATCGGATCGAAACGCTGCGAAGGCGGCCTGCGTAGAGGCGCGGGTTGCGCATTCGCGGCTTGCGGCGGGCTATGCCGCTCAGATCGCTCGTAGTCACGGCAAACGCGACGCGAGCTGACCCTGTAACAACCGATAGCGCGGACCGATCCGGCCAGCGGTGGACACAAACGGACATCGACGCTCTTCGAAGTCAGGCGTTCGCACGGTCCCCGCTGGACGTAATCTCAGCTTTTCTACAACGAACTGAGCACGAGACCGCTCGTATGGGCGCCCGCTTGCGGATTAAGCTCATCACAGAGCCAACCGAAGGATCTACGGATGAGCAAAGATAAGAACCGTGGAAATCGGGAAGTTCGGAAACCGAAAAAGGTCGAACCAAAAGTCAACGCGTCGAAACCGTCTTTGAAAGCCGTTGTGGGCATTGAACCAAGCGGCGGGTTGAACGTGCACACCCGGAAAGATCGTTGATGCTGGAGCTAGCGCTTCGGGACGGTACGGCCGTTTTCATGAACCCGGAAGCGATTTGGTACATTCGCGATGGGGGTGGTGGAACGGCCGCTATTCACGGTTATTCCGGCGTAGCCCTATTCGTAGCTGGCGATGCGGGCCAGATCGCTAAGCGCTGGCTGGAATTGAAAATGTCCAGCATTCACCCCGGGTTTCATGGGCTTCGCATTGTCAAAGACGATTGAAGGCTAGCGTCCGAACCAAAATTGGCTCGCTCGACGAACACGCCGCCGCGCCCCATCCCACCGACAATTATGAGAGCGGCGCCGACCGCATCCAGGCATCGGCCTCATCATAATCCAGGAACGTCCGGCAGTTGGGTGCGGTGAGGTAGCGCTCTGTCTGCAATTTTCCCAAACTGGACGCTGCTACCGCTGCGATCGGGGCCTTGGTCAGCATCAAGGCCTTGGGCATCATTCCAGCCAATGCGTCGATAACGTTAGCTGGCTGAATGGGCGCGTTCCGCATGTCGACGAATGTGTAAAATGCGCCGTGGCGCAGGCGAATGGCCGTGCCCTTAGCTATCAGTTCCGCCGCGAACTTCGCAGCCAAGCCAGCCGACCAGAAGCCGTACGTGGTGATTTTGAGCGTGCGGTTGGGAATGTCATATTCGATGTTGTACTTGGCGATACCGGTATTCATGAGACTGCTTAGCACCCGACTTTGGAGTAGACGGTTGTGAGAGCCGGGCGAAGCGCGGCCTCTTCAAGACGAACCCGTTCCTCGACCCCCCTTGCGACGCGTGCCGAAGCATCACGATACCCGGCCCAGTCCTTCCTGATCTGGTCTAGCGTCCACGTCGCAAGATAGCGGCTTACCCGGCCCCTTCGATCGGCAAGGTCTCGATCCAACTCCGCGATTGCTTCTGCTATTCCCGCAAGGTTCCCGCACGGTAACGGGACCAGCGAGCTAGCGCTCTCGATTGCCGACGTAGGAGAGGCAGCGCTGCATCACGCCGGGTTCGGGGAGCTGATCCAACGAGCGCCTGAACCGGACGCCGGGCCGGTATCGCCGTCCTGCAAGCGCCGCGCAAAGGTCGTCCGCGACGCATTCATCGCTTTGGCGTGCGACGCGCGCGACGACCGCGAAGCGGTAGCGTTGGTCGCCCTCGCCACACGATCGACCTCGCCCCGCCTTGAACGCCTTGCCCGGATGATTGCGGAATGACCACCGTCCCGAACCCGTTCGCCGGGCCTGACGCTGCGCTCGTCGACGCGATCGCCGCCGAGATCGGTGCAGGCTTCGTTGCAGGCTATTCGCCGATCGCAGTTCGTCACATCTCCGATCCACGCATCGGCACTGCGACGTTGATGGCTGCGGTCGCGCAGGCGCACGCCGCCGGCTTGGTCAAGGCGATCCGTACAGCCGCCGGCGGCGACGTCCGCCAGTTCGTCGCGGAAATCGCTGCGTGGATTGACGCGGAGGTGGCGCGATGACCGATCGGTCAATGCACGATCCTTATTACGCCCCGCCAGAGGCGCGCCGTTTCGGGGTACATCCATACGAAATTCGGCGGGTGATGGCGCGGCATTCGGCCGACGTCGAACTCGCGCTCGGCATCCTCGTCCGCGCGGCCGAGCGCTGCGGCGCGAATGGCGAGCTTTCGCGCGATCGCACGCTGTACGAAGCGGTGCTGAAGGAAATGACCATGCGCATGGTCAAGATCGCATGGTCGGCCGAGGGCTGGAACGCCATGGCAGCAAGCGACGCGCTGATCGAAATCCGTGTGGCGATGCAGGCAGCCTTCCCGGCAGCGGCGGAAGACGGAGGTATGGGCGGATGACCCGCGACACCTTCACCGCCCGCCACCTGACGGCCGGCTGCTCCGTCTGCCACGGAACGGACGCGCACTGGACCGGTCCGAACGCGCAGGCCCTCGCCGCCCAGCATCACGATCGGACGAAGCACCACACCTGGTGTGAGGTGCATCTGTCGATCCGCTACGGCACCGAAGTCCGCGATGATCGCCAGGCCGACATTGAGGACGCGATTGCGTCCGTCACCAAGGGAGTAGCCCTATGACCGCGTACAGCATCGTCACGCTCGGTCGCCGACTAAGTCGCGCAGTCGAGCAAGGCAAAGGCATCAAGCTAGAGGCTCGTGACGTCGATTTGCTCGGAAGCCTTGGGTTTTTCGACGACGTACACACCGCCACCGCAAAATTTATCAAGGAACAGTCGCTGTGCCGGATCGCGCGCCGCCAATCTATCGACGGGGCAAATACTGGGTCGACAAACTCCGCCGGGAAGACGGGACCGAGCGCAGTCCCAACTGGTACGTCTTCTGGTACGACGTCGACGCGCGACGCGAGGCAAGCGCTTCGACGGGTACGTCGGACGAAGACGAGGCCATAAGGGCGTGCGACCGTCGCTATCTCGCCGATCGCGGCGAATCGCACGCCTTCTGCTACGCCTGCGGGCAACCGCTGGCATCGGCGGCCGACTATCTGCTGCTCGACGCGATGGCCGATTATCGGATCGAGCATGGCGATCTGCAGCTCTCCGCCGTGACGATCTCGGCGCGGCTGAAGCACGTCACCGATTTCGTCCAAGCCGAGGAAGCCGCGGGCGGCATCTTCGGTATCGCGACGTCCTGTGCAACGGCGTGTGGCACGCCGTTCATCACCGCCTTTCGCGCTTGGTCAAAGGCACAGCCAGTGGTGTCGCGGAACAAGAAGCAGGAGATTACGACCTCGCGGCCGAGATCGGCGGCGGCAACGGAGGAGTCGGTGCTGCAGCTCGCGGCCGCACTCAATCACGCGGCCGATGCGGATCCGCCGCGATCGGAGCGTCGGCCGATCTACAAACCACTTCCCCGCAGCCAGGTGTCACGGCCCCGGATGCGTCGGGCGGACGTCGCCACGCTCGCCAAGATGCTCGCCTTCGCGGCCGAGCCAGACAAGAAGCGCGCCTCGCTACACGCCTTCCTCGTCGCCTCGATCTGCACCGCCGCCCGGCCTGACACGGTGCTCGATATTTCCGTCGCGCCAGAGCGCGGCCAGTGGGAGCCGGGCCTGCGCGTCATCGACCTGAACCCGCACGGCCGGGCACAGACCAAGAAGTATCGGCCGATCATTCCGGTCATGCCGGTGCTAGACGACTGGCTGCGCGCGGAATGGCGCGCCTACCAGAAGCTGGATCGGGCCGAGCGAATCGGCGCGGGCTTTCTGGTGAACTATTATGGCCGCCCCGTTTCGAGCGTCCGCACCGCATGGCGAAGCATGATCTCCGAGCTCGGCCTGCCGGCAACGCGCGAATGGGGCACCTATGTGCTTCGACACACGATGGCGACCCTGCTGCGTCAGAACGGCGCGGATAAGTGGGAGCTGCAGAATTTCCTGGGCCATGCTCGAACGATCACGGACATCTATGCCGTCAGCATATATCCGAGCGTGACAAACGGCCTCTCCGCCATTCTCGACGAGATCGAGCAGCTATCTCCGGGGGCGTTGCGCCGAAAGTGCGCAGAAAAGGCACTACCCGGCCCTTCCACCGTGGAGGTGAAAATGACCGGGTAGCAACACTTTAAATGGTGGGCGCGGCAAGGATTGAACTTGCGACCCCTGCGATGTCAACACAGTGCTCTACCACTGAGCTACGCGCCCGGCGCTGTCCTTCCGGAGAAGGGAGCGAAACCGGAGACGCGCTGTTAGCCGCGTCGATTCCGCCTGACAAGCCCTTAATTGCTTGTCGGGATTCTTTCTCCCTCGAACAACCGGTCGACCTCGGCCACCAGCTCGCGCAGGTGGAACGGCTTGGACAGGATGCGGGCGTGCGGCACCTGCTGCCCGGCCTTCAGCGTCACCGCAGCGAAGCCGGTAATGAACATGACGCGCAGCGACGGTGACATCTCGGCGGCGCGCTGTGCCAGTTCGATGCCGTCCATTTCGGGCATGACGATATCGGTCAGCAACAGGTCGAACGATTCGCTCTGCAGCAGCGGGATCGCCGCCGTGCCGCGATCCACCGCGCTGACAAAATAACCGGCACGTTCCAGCGCGCGCGTAAGATACTCGCGCATCACCTGATCGTCCTCGGCCAGCAAGATTCTGAACATCCGACTCCCTTCGATGCCAGCCCTTGTCCTAGGCGATGGTGGTTAAGATTTTCCAGCCGGGCGCTCGACAAGCGCGACGGAGCGTGATCCTTTGCGACCGATGGAAGCACCCATAGCCCCGCCGCCGTTCGACCGGTACGGACCGGACGAACCGGCATCGCCGGTGGTCGTGTCGGTGCCCCATGCCAGCCGCGATTATCCGGCGGCGATGCAGGCGTTGCTGACCGTACCCGTCGCCCGGCTTAGCGCGCTGGAGGATCGGTATATCGATGCCGTCGCCACGCAGCTTGTCGGACAGGAGACGATGTTCGTCGCACGGCGCGCGCGTGGCTGGATCGACCTCAACCGGTCGCCCGCGCGCGACCGCGATCCGCACGTCGATACCGGCGTCGATCCGCGCGCCTTTGCGGCACAGGCGTCGGACAAGGTGCGCAGCGGCATCGGACTTATTCCCCGACGCGCGGGCGGTGCCGACAATATGTGGCGGCGCAAGCTGAGCGATGCCGAGGTGCGCGCACGGATCGACGGGGATCATGCACCTTATCACGCCGCGCTCGCTGCTGCCTTGACCGCTGCCCATGTCCGCTTCGGGATCGCGCTGCTGCTGGACCTGCATTCGATGCCCCCCCTGCCCGGCGTCACCCCGGCGCAGGTCGTGCTGGGCAATCGCCATGGCCATAGCTGTGCCGGCGTCTTCACCGACATTGCCGCCGCGATCGTGCGCGATGCCGGACTGCGGGTGGCGATCAACCATCCCTACGCCGGCGGCCATATTCTTGCTGCCCATGCCCGTCCGCGCGCCGGCATCCATGCGTTGCAGCTGGAGATCGATCGCGCCCTGTATCTGGACGAACGGTTCGACCAGCCGGGCGACGGCGTTGCCGCGACGGCAGCTTGGGTCCGCGCGCTGATCGATGCGCTGGCCGATGCCATGCTTGCCCTTCCCCACCGCATTGCAGCGGAATAGCACAGAAAAAAGCCACCCCGTGCGGTTGCACGGAGTGGCCAAGGTTCAGGGAGGAGGCGCGTGAAACGCGCCGCACGGTTCAACGAAAGGGGGGAACATCGAACCGTGTAACCATGATTTAGGGTGGAGGTCAGGCGGGTTCAAGACCCATTTTACGATTGACCGTGACTTTATCGCAACTGGCCGTCAGGGTACCGCCCGACGGCCGGGAAGCATTCGCGCGAGCACCCCGTCGCGCAACAGGAAATGGTGCCGCAGCGCGGCGGCGACATGCAGCGCGACCAGCCCGGCCATGCCGAATCCGACGATTTCGTGCAGTTCGTGCCCCAGATGGGCGGCACTGTCGGAAATCGGCAGATAGGGGATCGGGAACAGTCCGAACCAGTCGAGCGGATAACGCTTCGCACCCGACGACATCGCCCAGCCGGTAAGCGGCACGACGAGCAGCAGAACGTAGAAGGCGAAATGCGACGCCCGCGCCACCATCCGCTCCCACCCCGCCGTTTCCGGCGGCAGCGGCGGCAGCGGCGGCGGGCGATGCCCCAGCCGCCACGCGATCCGTCCCAGCGTCAGCACCAGGACGGTGATGCCGACCGCCTTGTGCACCGGCATCGATCCGCCGATCAGGCCGATCCACAGGTTGGCCACTACGAGCGCCGCGATGACCCAGTGGAACAGGATCGCGACGCGCGAATAGCGCCCGCCATGGCTCGGTCCGACCGTCGCCATCAGAAGGTCGGCACCGCGACAGGCTGCTGCTGCACCTTGCCCTGACGCATCTGGCGCGCGAACACGTCACGCATCAGCGACAGCGAGAAGAGGTGGGCGAAGATCAGCGGCAACATGCCCGACTGCTGCATCTTGCGCAGCTGGTCGCCGCGCAGTTCGTTCAGCTTTTCCTCGGATACCATCTGGAACCCGCGATAGACGAAGGGCTGGTCATTGCCTTCCTGCTGGATCGCGACTTCGCCGTCCATCAGCAGGCCGAGATCCTTGATCTCCTTCATGAACATGCCGGTGCGCTGCCCGGCCTGTTCGAACTGTTCGTTGAAGGCGAGGATCTGCTTGGTCACTTCGCTCGGCTGGTCGCCGTCGAACAGCGGCTCGCCATCCTCGAACGGGCCGACGACGTCCGACGTCGGATCGAAGCACAGCGACAGATCTTCCGAATCCGGACGCAGCCGGGCGAGGAGATAGGGGTAACGGCGGATATAGGCCGGGATATAGGTTTCCGGGTCGATCAGCCGGCCCTCATCGTCCATGAAGGTGTTGACGCCCTCGTTCAGCCCCATCAGCGCCAGCGGCACGGGATCGTCGCCGACCGAGAACACGATCGGCATCCGGCGCTGCACCAGCGGGAATTCCTCGACGGTGACGGGGATCGCATGTTGCCCGACCAGGAACGGCGCGGTCTCGCTCGCGCGGACCTTCCAGTTCGCATGGGTCTGGCTCGAAAGTGGTTCGAGCTGGTTGTAGAACAGCGGAAGCGATTGATTCTGCGGCGCGCTGGCCATTTCAGGGTCTCCAGATACTCTATAGTCGGTCCGGTCATACCATGCCGGACGGCCGCCCCCCCGGGCGAGCCTCGACCCCACGTCTATGGATTGGCGGTGCAGGGCGCAAGCGATACGAGCTTGCCGGGATTGAACAGCCCCTGCGGGTCCAGGCCGCCCTTGATCGCGCGCAATGCCGCCAGCCGCGCAGGGGGGCCGAGCCGCTCCAGCTCGGCACGCTTCATCTGGCCGATGCCATGTTCCGCGGAGATCGACCCGCCGGCCGCCGCCACCGCATCATGGACGAACCGGGTGACGACCGGCGCATCCTCGGCATACCAGCGCGCCGGGTCGACGCCTGCGGGGGCGCGGACGTGGAAATGGACATTCCCGTCGCCCAGATGCCCGAAGGCGGTGGCATGGCTGCCGGGAAAGCGCGCCTCCGCCGCCGCCGCCGCCTGAACCATGAAGCGCGGCATCGTGTCGACCGGGACCGAGATATCGTGCTGCACCGCCGGACCGGTCGACTTCTCCGCCGCCGAGAGCGAATCACGGAGAAGCCAGAATGCCTCGGCCTGCGCCTCGCTGCTCGCCAGCACGGCGTCGGCGACCAGCCCCGCCTCCATGCCATCCGCCAGCAGTTCCTCCAGCAACGGCCCCGGCGACGATTCGCCGGGTGCGGCCACCGCCTCGATCAGCAGCTGCCATGGATGATCGCCCGCCAACGGCGCGCGGGCGCCGGGCAAGTGCGCGACCGCCAACGCAAGCGTGTCGGCCGGAATGATCTCGAAACTCTCGATCCGGTCGGTCGCCGCCTGCATCCGCCGCAACAGGCCCAGTGCCGCCTGCGGATCGGCGACCCCGGCCCATGCCACCGCCCGTTCGGCAATGGCCGGGACCAGCTTCAGCGTCACCGCAGTCACGATGCCCAGCGTTCCCTCCGCCCCGACCAGCAACTGGGTCAGGTCGTATCCGCGATTGTCCTTGGGCAGCGCCGACAGCCCGTCATGTACGCTGCCGTCGGGCAGCACCGCCTCGACCCCCAGCACCAGCCGCCGCATATTGCCCCAGCGCAGTACCTGCGTGCCACCGGCATTGGTCGAGGTGAGGCCACCGATGGTGGCACTGCCCCGCGCGCCCAGCGTCAGTGGGAAACGCTGGCCCGCCTCCGCCGCCGCCTCGTGCAGATGCTGCAGGATGACGCCGGCCTCGACCACCGCCTGCCCCTCATCCAACTGCCGGATGCAGTTCAGCCGCCGGAGCGACAGCAATATCGCCGATCCGTCGGCCGGCGGGGTGGCACCACCGACCATCGACGTATTGCCCCCCTGCGGCACCAGCGCGACGCCGTGCCGCGCGGCGAGCGCGACCAGCGCCGCCACCTGCGCGGCATCTTCCGGTTCGAACAGGGCCGCGCTCGCCCCATGATAGCGTCCGCGCCAGTCGGTCAGCCATGGCGCGATCCGGTCGGCGTCGGTGGTCACGATCCGGTCGCCGAACGCGTCGCGGGCGTCGGCGACCATGGCGGCGATGGCTGCGGTCGTCATCCGATGGGCGTAGCATCGCCAATGCTCTTGCCGCCAGTTCATCTGAGGTTAAATTCCGCCATAGGATGATCCCCGCGTGACCGCCCTGCCGCTTTCCGCAGCGACCATGATGTTGCTCCTGCTCGCCCTGCCCAGCGCGGCGCAGCGTCGTCCCGCCGACGCGCCGGCGGTGACCACCGTGCGGACCGAGGTTCGCGTCCAGCGGGTGATCCTGCGCGTGCCGCGCGCGCCCTTCGCGCCCGCCGCCTATAGCGCGCCGCGCGCCCTGCCCCCGATCCAGTGGGTCGAGAAGCGCACCGACCGCTGCGTGCCGCTGCAGAACCTGGCCGCCGTGACGATCAACCGGACGGACAGCGTCGACCTGCTGCTCAGCAGCGGGGGCCGCCTTCGCGCGCGGCTGGCCGACGACTGCCCCTCGCTCGATTTCGTGTCGGGCCTGTATATCAAGCCGAGCGGTGACGGACGGATGTGCGCATCGCGCGACGTGATCCGGTCGCGTACCGGCGGCCAGTGCCGCATCGCCGCGCTCCGGGCGTTGGTCCCGGCGCGCTAGGGCAGATTCGCTCGCGCAAACGGCCATCATCGGATCGAACAGGAAGCCGGCGAAAACTTGACTTTTCCGGCATTTTTGGCGAGGGCCGGTCGGATTTACCGGGACGCGGTCGTGTTGCGTTCCCCAGCCATGGAATCGCAATGACCTTTGCCGATCTCGGCCTGTCCGACGAACTGCTGCGTTCCGTTACCGATTCGGGCTATACCGAACCGACCCCGATCCAGGCCGCGGCGATCCCATCGGTCCTGATGATGCGCGACCTGGTCGCCATCGCCCAGACCGGCACCGGCAAGACCGCCTCGTTCGTGCTGCCGATGATCGACATCCTGGCCCATGGGCGCAGCCGGGCGCGGATGCCGCGGTCGCTGATCCTCGAACCGACGCGCGAACTGGCCGCACAGGTTGCCGAGAATTTCGAGAAATACGGCGCGAACCACAAGCTTTCCATGGCGTTGCTGATCGGCGGCGTGTCGATGGGCGATCAGCTGGCGGCGCTGGAAAAGGGCGTCGACGTCCTGATCGCGACGCCGGGTCGGCTGATGGACCTGTTCACCCGTGGCAAGATCCTGCTGACCGGCTGTTCGATGCTGGTCATCGACGAAGCCGACCGGATGCTCGACATGGGGTTCATCCCCGATATCGAGGAAATCTGCACCAAGCTGCCGAAGCAGCGCCAGACCTTGCTGTTCTCGGCCACGATGCCGCCGCCGATCAAGAAGCTGGCCGACAAGTTCCTCGACAACCCCAAGACGATCGAGGTGTCGCGTCCGGCATCGACCAACCTGAACATCACCCAGCATGTCGTGCCCGTCGCTGCGGTCAAGAAGCGCGACGTGCTGCGCAAGCTGCTGGCGACCGAAGACGTTCGCACCGCGATCATCTTCTGCAACCGCAAGACGACGGTGCGCGAACTGAACAAGGTGCTCCAGCGCGCCCGCTTCCGCTCGGCCGAAATCCATGGCGACATGGACCAGTCGGCGCGCATCGCCGAACTGGAACGCTTCAAGTCGGGCGACGTGTCGATCCTCGTCGCATCGGACGTGGCGGCGCGCGGGCTGGACGTGAAGGGCGTTAGCCATGTGTTCAACTTCGACGCACCGTGGCACCCGGACGATTATGTCCACCGCATCGGCCGGACCGGGCGGGGTGGCGCTACCGGCGTCTCCTATACGCTGGTGACGCCCGACGATGCCGAGAATATCGCCAATATCGAAAAGCTGACCGGGCAGAAGATTCCGGTCCTCGACCTGAACGATGCACCGGTCGAAGCCGCGCCCGAACCGGAAGCGGCTCCGGTCGAGGAGGCTCCGCGTCGGGGTCGCCGCCGTCCTGCCGCGGAAGCCGACACACCGCCGGCCCGGGCACCCCGCGCCGCGCGCGAGGAACGCCCGGCCCGCGAGGAACGCCGCCCCCGTCGCGAGCGGGAGGAACGTGCGGAGGACCGCCACGAACCGCGTCGCGACGAACGTCCGGCCCGCTATGTCCAGCAGGACGCGGTCGAGGACGGGGCGTGGAACGGCCCTGTCCCCGCCTTCCTGAACGTCCGCATTCCCGGCTGACCGGTGTGAACGGCGACCCGTTCGAAACGGTCGCCGTCCAGGCGATCGAAAGCCCGTGCGTGCTGGTCTGTTCGATCGATAGCGACACCGGCTGGTGCCTCGGCTGTGGGCGCACCCGCGACGAGATCGCCCGCTGGACGGCGATCGATGCCGATGCCCGTCGCGCGGTGATGGCGGTGCTGCCACAGCGTATGGCCGTTCTGGAGCAATAGCTTAGACGGACCCGTGGGCGACCCCGCGCGTTGAGCGCGCGACTTGTTTGCCCTGGGAGTATCGTCATGGCCGTCACGCTCAAGCCGCTATCCGAACAGACTATCGTCATCACCGGTGCCTCGTCCGGCATCGGTCTCGCCACCGCACGGCGCGCCGCGCGCGAAGGTGCGCGCGTCCTGCTGGTCGCCCGCAACGAGGACGCGTTGCGCGAAGCGGTCGAGGGCATCCGGCTGCGTGGCGGCAAGGCCGATCACCTAGCGATCGACGTTACCGCCGCCGACGCGCCGGAACGGATCGGGGCCAAGGCGCGCGAAGTGTTCGGCGGGTTCGACACCTGGGTCAACGATGCCGCCGTCGCGCTATATGCCCGGCTGGACGAGACCGGCATCGACGAACAGCGCCGCGTGTTCGACGTCGGCTATTTCGCGATGGTCGCCGCGTCGCTCTATGCCGCGCGCGAACTGACCGCGCGGGGCGGCGGCGCGATCGTCAATATTGGATCGATCCTGTCCGACCGTTCGGTCCCGGTGCAGGGTGCGTACAGCGCGATGAAGCACGCCGTGCAGGGCTTTACCGAGGCGTTCCGCATGGAGCTTGAGGCCGATGGCAAGCCGGTATCGGTGACGTTGGTCAAGCCCGCCGCGATCGACACCCCCTATCCCGAACATGCCCGCAACCGCATGGACCAGCCCGCCCGCGTGCCCCCGGTCGTCTACGACCCCGACCTGGTGGCGAAGGCGATCTGCTTCGCCGCCGCGCATCAGAAGCGCGACCTGACCGTCGGCGGGACCGGCATGGCGATGACCAAGATGAGCAACCTGCTGCCGCGCAGCGCCGACCGTTTCATGGAGAAATTCTTCAAGGAAGAGGCGCAGACCACCGACACGCCGGCAGCGCCTGGTGCCAAGGACAATCTGTTCCAGCCGCGCGCCGATGGGCGCGCGCGGTCGAACCAGGACCATTATGTCCGCAAGCAGAGCCTTGCGCTCGAGGCGCAGATGCGGCCGTGGACGACCGCTGCGCTGCTCGGCGGGATCGGGGTAGCGGCGGGCATGTTGCTGTCGCTGCGCGGATCGACGCCACGCCGGACCGACGCACCGAAGCTGCTGCCCCCGCCCCGCGCGCATCAGCCCGACGGCACCGACGCCAGCGCGTCCTATGCGGCCGGTATTGCCGATGAAGGCACCATCCCGGGTAGCGAACCGGTGTTTTCGGAACGGCCGGCGGGTTCACCGGTCACCCCGAACGCGGCGGAGATCAAGGTCGTGCAGCCCTAAGCTATCCTGCCGTCACCCCGGCCCACGCCCGGGGTGACAGCATTCCCTTACTCGCCCGGTCCGCGCATCAGCTTGCGGATGAAGCCGATCACGCCGGTCTGGCGCGACCGGCGCAGACGTTCGGCGGCAAGGATCGTCTGCACCTTGCGGAAGCACGCCTCGACATCGTCGTTTACGAGCACATAGTCATAGCCGTCCCAGTGGCTGACCTCCGCCGCCGCGCGGGCCATGCGGCCTTCGATCACTTCGGCGCTGTCGGTATTGCGCGACACCAGCCGCTGGCGCAGTTCGGCCATCGACGGCGGCAGGATGAACACGCGAACCACGTCACCGCCTGCGATCTGGAACAGCTGCTGCGCGCCCTGCCAGTCGATGTCGAACAGCACGTCCTTGCCCGCGCTCAGCATCGCCTCGACCGGTGCACGCGGCGTTCCATAGCGATTGTCGAACACATGCGCCCATTCGAGGAACTCATGGTCGGCGACCATCCGCCGGAATTCCTCAAGGTCGACGAAGTGATATTCCTTGCCATCGGTCTCGCCCGGCCGGGGGGCACGGGTCGTCGCCGACACCGACATCGACAGGTCGTCCTCGGCCGCCAGCAGCTTGCGCGCGATGGTCGATTTGCCCGCGCCGGAGGGCGAGGACAGGACGAACAACACGCCGCGGCGCTTGAAGCCGTGGAGGTCGGGGTCGGGCAGATGGCTCATGGACCGGCCTATTCGCGCGTACAGGCGGACGGCGTCAAGGGGCGACGGTACAAAGCCGTCGCCCCTCGATCGGGTTCACAGGGATGTGAAGGTCTGTCCGGCCGGTCGCGGGCGGCCCCGTCCGGCACCGGCCCGCCGCAACCGGCGGACCGGGCACGCGTCAGTAGCCGCGTCGCATCTTGTCCAGCTTGCGCCGGTCATAAGCCTTCATGGCGACATAGCCGCCGCCAAGGATCATGCCGAGCGGACCCATGCGGCGCATCGCGCTACCGGCCAGCCAGCCCATCGCAGCACCCTTTGCGCCACCACGCCCATCGCGGCGATCCATCTCGCGCCCGACGAGCGCGCCGATAATCCGTCCGATCATGCTGCATCCTCCGTTTCGAAGAGTTGTGACTTCAGTTCGGCGGCCCCACGCAAGACGGCCCAGCCAACCGCATAGGTTATCGCCATGGGCACCACGACTTTCAGGACATTGGCGACGACCGCACCCTTGATCGCGCCATCGACCCTCGAGTCATCATCGCCGCTCATCTTGTCGATTGTCGCACCGACCAGTGCCCCTATCGTCGTCGCGCCCATATTTTCCTCACCGAAGTTATACGGATACAGCGCAGGAAGGGCCGGGATGTTCCCTGTCGCCGCACCGCCCGGTCGCACGCATTCGCCCATCGCCGATGTCAAAGTTCACAAAGTTCACACTCGCCACATTTTCGCAGCGTCACGCACCATGGTCGGCAAATGGCTGCGAACCGCTTCACCGCGACACTCCCCAGCCGGCAGCATGGCATTCGGTCGCCCTGTAGGAAAGCGATCCGCAATCCCGGCTATCCGACCATTGTCTCCGGCCGGACCAGCCGGTCGAACGTCGCCTCATCGACCAGTTCCAGCGCCAGTCCCGCCTCCCGCAGGGTCAGCCCTTCGGCATGGGCGTGCTTGGCGATCCTGGCGGCATTGTCGTAGCCGATCTCGGGTGCCAGCGCTGTGACCAGCATCAGCGACCGTTCGACCAGCTCGCCGATCCGCGCGCGGTTCGGTTCGATCCCGTCGACGCAGCGCTCAGCGAAACTCGCCATGCCGATCGCCAGCAGATCGATCGATCGCAGCACCGCCGCGCCGATCAGCGGCTTGAAGACATTGAGTTCCAGATGCCCCTGCATCCCGCCGACCGTCACCGACAGGTGATTGCCCATCACCTGCGCCGCGACCATCGTCAGCATTTCGCACTGGGTCGGATTGACCTTGCCCGGCATGATCGAACTGCCCGGCTCATTGGCCGGCAGATCCAGTTCACCCAGTCCCGACCGTGGCCCCGATCCCAGCAGGCGGATGTCGTTGGCGATCTTCGTCAGCGCGACCGCCAACGTATTGAGCGTGCCCGACAGCTGGACCAACGGATCGTTCGATGCCAGCGCCTCGAACTTGTTGGGCGCGGTGACGAAGGCGTGACCGGTGATCGTCGCGATTTCCGCCGCGACCGCTTCGGCAAATCCCGGCGCGGCGTTCAGGCCGGTGCCGACCGCCGTGCCGCCCTGCGCCAGCCGCAACAAATCCCCTTCCGCCGACCGCAACCGACGATAGGCGTCGCGCAACTGCGCGACATAGCCGGAGAATTCCTGCCCCAGCGTCAGCGGGGTCGCGTCCTGCAAGTGGGTGCGGCCGATCTTGACGATATCGGCCCAGTCCTGCGCCTTCGTCTCCAGCGAACCGGCCAGCCGGTCGAGCGCCGGGATCAGGTCGCGGTTGAGCGCAACGACGGCGGCAACGTGCAGTGCGGTCGGGAAGCTGTCGTTCGACGACTGGCCCTTGTTGACGTGATCGTTGGGATGGACCGGTGACTTGCCGCCGCGCGTGCCGGTCAGCGTCTCGTTGGCGCGGCCGGCGATCACCTCGTTGGCGTTCATGTTCGACTGGGTGCCGCTACCGGTCTGCCAGATGACCAGCGGGAATTGATCGTCGAGCTCGCCGGCGATCACCTCGCCCGCCGCCGCCTGGATAGCGTCGGCAATCTTTGCGTCGAGGCCATGCGCCCGGTTCACTCGCGCTGCCGCCTGCTTCACGATGGCCAGCGCATGGACGATGCCGATCGGCATCCGCTCGGACGGAGGGAACGGGAAATTCTCGATCGATCGTTCGGTCTGCGCGCCCCAATAGGCGGCGGCGGGAACCTCGATGGCGCCGATCGAGTCGGTTTCGGTACGGGTGTCGGTCATGCCGACCAAACCCGTGGGCGCGTCAGTCGATCCGTTTCGACAGGAAGAAGCGGCTATGCCCCGGCGGATAGTCGGGGATCGTCCCGAACTGTACGAAGCCCAGCTTTTCGTAGAAGCCGCGCGCCTGGAAACTGAAGGTGTCGAGCCAGACGCCGACGCAGTTCGCCGCACGCGCCAGCGCCTCGCCCTGCAGCATCAGGTCGCGGCCGCGGCCCTGCCCCTGCATCTCCGGCGGGACCGCCAGATATTGCACGAACAGCCAGCCGAACGCGATCATGCCCCACAATCCACCGACGATCGCGCCATCGTCGTCGCGCAGGACGATGGCGACCTGCCGCCGCTCCGTCGGCCCGACCGCCGCGTCGTTATGCGCGGTCAGCGTGGCGAGGATGGCGAGGCGTTCGGCCTCGCCCGGCGATGCGACGACCTCGATCGTCACTTCTTGCGCTTGAAGTCCACCGCGACGACGTTCGACCCGTCCTCGCTGGTCGCGATCGGCGCGTCGTTTTCGGGCGGATCATGCGGCTCGGGTTCGTCGCCCGGCTCGTCATTCGCCTGAAAGCGCAGCTCGAAATTGACCGCCGGATCGTGAAAGCCGGTGATCGCCGCATAGGGAATGACCAGGGTCGACGGGATGCCGCCGAAGCTCAGGCCCACAGAAAACCGCTCGGCATCGACGGTCAGGTCCCAGAAGCGATGCTGGATGACGATCGTCATCTCGTCCGGAAAACGCTCGATCAGCCGCTTCGGAATGTCGACGCCCGGTGCCTGCGTCTTGAACGTGATGTAGAAATGATGCTCGCCCGGCAGCGCGCCGGTGGCGGATACCTGCCCCAGCACGCGGCCGACTACGGCGCGCAGGGCTTCCTGGACGATCTCGTCATACGGGATCAGGCTGTCGGCGACGGGCTGGCTCATGGCGCCCTTGGGTAGCGGCGTTTGACGGGGCGTCAAGATTCGTTGCGTTGCATGGGAAGCGGCAGACGCTATGGAGGCGACCATGCGCACCGCCACCATCGCCCGCACGACCAGCGAGACGTCGATCGACGTCACGGTCAACCTCGACGGTACCGGCATCTATGACGTGTCGACCGGCGTCGGTTTCTTCGACCATATGCTCGAACAATTGTCGCGGCATTCTCTGATCGACCTGACAGTGCGGACCAAGGGCGACCTACATATCGACGCGCACCACACGGTCGAGGATACCGGCATCGCCATCGGTGAGGCGTTCGCCAAGGCGCTGGGCGACAAGCGCGGCATCCGCCGCTATGGCGACGCGCTGTCGCCGATGGACGAGACGCTGACCCGCGTCGCGCTCGACATTTCGGGGCGGCCATGGCTGGTGTGGAAGGTGACGTTCACCCAGGCACAGCTCGGCACGATGGATACCGAGATGTTCGGCCATTTCTGCCACAGCTTCGCGCAGGCCGCCGGCATCACGCTGCATGTCGAGACGATCTACGGCAGCAACAATCACCATATCGCCGAGAGCATCTTCAAGGGGCTGGCGCGCAGTTTACGCACCGCGACCGAGATCGACCCGCGCAAGGGCGATGCCATCCCGTCGACCAAGGGAGTGTTGTGACATGGTAGCCCGTCCGATGCAGCCGATGTGCCTGGCGATGCTCAGCTATGTGAAGCCGCTGGACGAGGTCGACGTCCACCGTGACGCGCATGTCGCGTGGATCAAGGGCGCGATGGAGGAAGGCACGATGCTGCTGGCCGGTCGCCGCAATCCGCCGACCGGTGGCGTGCTGCTGTTCCGGGGTGAGGAGGACGCTGTGCGCGCCCTTGCGGAAACCGATCCGTTCGTCGTCAACGGTGTCGCAACGGTCGAGGTCGTCGCCTTCACGATGACGCTGGCGATGGACCAGATCGGCGACCTGTTTTGATCGCACTGATCGATTACGGCGCGGGCAATCTCCATTCGGTCGCCAATGCGCTGAAGGCTGCCGGCGCGCGTGATCTGGCGATCACCGCCGACCCGGATGTGGTGGCAAAGGCCGATCGGATCGTCCTGCCGGGCGTCGGCGCCTTTGCCGCGTGCATGAACGGGCTTTCCGCTATCCCCGGCATGGTCGAGGCGATGCGGACGCGGGTGCTGGGTGGCGGCGTACCGTTCCTCGGCGTGTGCGTGGGGATGCAGTTGCTGGCCACCACCGGTGAGGAGTTCGGCAGCCATGCCGGCCTCGGCTGGATCGACGGCACCGTCCGCCGCCTCTCCCCTGCCCCCGGCATCACCGTGCCGCATATGGGCTGGAACGACGTCGTTCCCGCCGCGGCCCACCCGCTGCTGGTGCCGGGCGAGGCCTATTTCCTGCACAGCTATGCGTTCGAGGGTAGCCATGTGCTGGCGACCACCGACCATGGCGGCCCGGTGACCGCGGCGATCGGCCGCGACAATCTATTGGGCGTGCAGTTCCATCCCGAAAAGAGCCAGCGCTACGGCATCGCGCTGCTGGAGAGGTTTCTAGAATGGCGTCCTTGACGGTTTTCCCGGCGATCGACCTGAAGGGCGGACAGGTCGTCCGTCTGGCGGAGGGCGACATGGACCGCGCCACCGTCTATGGCGACGATCCGGCGCATCAGGCGACACTGTTCGCCGATGCCGGCGCGGATCATCTGCACGTCGTCGATCTCGACGGGGCGTTCGCCGGCCAGTCGGTCAATGGCGATGCGGTCGCCGGCATCCTGAAGGCGTTTCCCGGCCGGGTGCAGCTGGGCGGTGGCATCCGCAACCGCGCCAATGTCGACCGCTGGCTCGACCTGGGCGTTGCGCGGGTCGTGATCGGTACCGCCGCGCTGGAGGACCCCGATTTCGTCCGCGAAGCTGCTGCCGCCTGTCCGGGGCAGATCGTGGTAGCGGTCGATGCGTGGGACGGCATGGTCGCGACGCGGGGCTGGGCCGACGTCTCGACCGTTTCGGTCACCGACCTCGCCCGCCGGTTCGAGGATGCCGGGGTCGCCGCCGTCCTGTTCACCGATGTCGGGCGCGACGGGATGCTGAAAGGCTGCAATGTCGAGGCGACCGCCGCGCTCGCCGCGGCCGTATCGATCCCGGTCATCGCCAGCGGTGGCGTGGCGGGAATCGAGGATATCCATGCGTTGAAGGGCAAGGCGGGGATCGAGGGCGTCATTACCGGCCGCGCGCTGTATGACGGTCGCCTCGACCTTGCCGAAGCGATCCGGGTCGCCGCCGCATGACGGTGCGGGCGCGGGTCATCCCCTGCCTCGACGTCCATGCCGGGCGGGTGGTGAAGGGCGTGAACTTCGTCGACCTGCGCGATGCGGGCGATCCGGTCGAACAGGCACGCGCCTATGACGCCGCCGGCGCGGATGAACTGACCTTCCTCGACATCGGTGCCAGCCATGAGGGGCGCGATACGATCATCGACGTGGTGCGCCGTACCGCCGAAGTGTGCTTCATGCCGCTGACCGTCGGCGGCGGAGTGCGTTCGCCCGACGATGCCCGCGCGCTGCTGCTGGCCGGGGCCGACAAGGTCGCGGTGAACTCCGCCGCCGTGGCGCGGCCCGAACTGGTCGCCGACATCGCCGACCGCTTTGGCAGCCAGTGCGTTACCGCCTCGGTCGATGCACGGCAGGTCGATGGCCATTGGGAAGTCTTCACCCATGGCGGGCGACGGGCGACAGGGATCGATGCGGTCGAACACGCGCTGAAGCTGGCGAAGCTGGGCGCAGGCGAGTTGCTGGTCACGTCGATGGACCGCGACGGGACGCGCGACGGCTACGATCTCGACCTGATCCGCACGATTGCCGATGCGGTGTCGGTGCCGGTGGTGGCGTCGGGCGGCGTCGGCACGCTCGATCATTTGGTTGCGGGCGTGACGCAGGGTCATGCGAGCGCGGTGCTGGCGGCGTCGATCTTCCATTTCGGCGAAGCGTCGGTGGCCGACGCACATGCTGCGCTCGCGGCGGCGGGGGTGCCGGTCAGGTCGCACTGAAGCTCCTCCCCGGCACGGGCAGGATTTTCAGGTCGGGCAAAACCCCGTACAGCCGCCCCATGGCCACGACCGCCCTTGCTGCCGCGCACTCCGGCATCGCCCCCCAACGCGAAGGCTTTGCCTTTTCCGACGTCGCGACCTTTGTCGCATTCGTCTTCATGGTGGTGCTGGCGCGGCGGGCGATCCGCAATCGGCACCGTAGCAAGAAAGACTGACATGGACGCCTTCGATCGGCTCGAATCGGTGATCGCCAGCCGGATCGGCGGGGACCCGACCCAATCCTATGTCGCCAAACTCCACGCACGCGGCGTTCCCAAAATCGCGCAGAAGGTCGGCGAGGAAGCGGTCGAATGCGTCATCGCGGCGTGCGGCAACGATCGCGCCGGCCTGATCGGCGAGGCTGCCGACCTGCTGTTCCACCTCACGCTCTTGCTGCAGACGCAAGGCATCGCGCTCGACGATGTCCGCGCCGAACTGACCCGTCGCGAGGGCCAGTCGGGCATCGCCGAAAAGGCATCCCGCCCCAAGGAGTGATTCCCATGCCGATCGACGCAACCCGGCCCTATGACGACGACAACATCTTCGCCCGCATCCTGCGCGGCGAGATTCCGGCCAAGCGGGTGTACGAGGACGATTTCGCCCTCGCCTTTCACGACATCGCCCCGCAGGCGCCGGTCCATGTGCTGGTGATCCCCAAGGGCCGCTATGTGTCGTGGGACGATTTCGCGGCGAAAGCGCCCGATGCCGAGATCGCCGGATTCGTCCGCGCCGTGGGCCATGTCGCCCGCGCGGAAGGGCTGGTCGAACCGGGCTATCGCCTGCTCGCCAATATCGGGGGGCATGGTGGGCAGGAGGTGCCGCATCTCCACGTTCATCTGTTCGGTGGCCGACCGCTGGGACCGATGCTGTCGCGATAGGACAGCTTTATTACACGAAAGGAATTGCGCGGGCCGTATTTGCGGGTAGGTTTACGCCTTTGTAATCCCGCGGCCCCGCAAGAAGGTGCCGCGTCTGGGGGGCCTGCATGATTTTTGGCCGTATCAAGCCACTCGATGCGATCCTAGCGACCGCTGAGAAGAAATCGCTTACCCGCACCTTGGGTGCGTTCCAGCTGACGATGCTGGGCGTCGGGGCCATTATCGGCACCGGCATCTTCGTCCTTACCGCCGAAGCCGCGCAGAAGGCCGGGCCGGGTATGATGATCTCGTTCATCATCGCCGGCGCGGTCTGCGCCGTCGCCGCGCTTTGCTATGCCGAAATGTCGTCGATGGTCCCGGTGTCGGGATCGGCCTATACCTACAGCTATGCCGTGATGGGCGAGATGCTGGCCTGGATGGTCGGCTGGGCACTCGTGCTCGAATATGCGGTGGCGGCCGGCGCGGTGTCGGTCGGCTGGTCCGGCTATTTCGTCGGCCTGCTCAGGGAATTCGCCGGCATCGACCTGCCGACCGCGCTGACGCTCGGTCCGATCGACGGCGGCATCATCAACGTGCCCGCCTTCATCATCGCCCTGCTCGTCACCTGGCTGCTGGTGATCGGGACCAAGGAATCGGCGTTCATCAACGCGATCCTGGTCGCGGTGAAGATCGGCGCGCTGATCCTGTTCTGCGCGCTGGCACTGCCGGTGATGCAGTCGAAGAATTTCGAACCCTTCATGCCGCTGGGCTTCGGCGGCGTTTCGGCGGCGGCGGCATCGATCTTCTTCGCCTATGTCGGGTTCGACGCGGTATCGACCGCGGCGGAGGAGACGAAGAACCCGCAACGCAACATGCCGATCGGCCTGATCGGCAGCCTTGCGATCTGCACCATCTTCTACATCCTCGTCGCCGCCGGCGTCATCGGCACGGTCGGCGCACAGCCGCTGGTCGATGCAGCGGGCAAGGGCATTGCGCCCGGCAGCACCGAACTGGCCGCCGCCTGCGCCAATATCGGCAGCCAGGCCGTCGTCTGTTCGAAGGAAGCGCTGGCGTGGACGCTGCGCGAAATCGGCTGGCAGCAGGTCGGCAACCTGATCGGCCTTGCCGCAGGGCTGGCGCTGCCCAGCGTCGTGCTGATGATGATGTTCGGCCAGACCCGCATCTTCTTCGTGATGAGCCGTGACGGCCTGCTTCCGGCAAAGCTGTCGAAGGTCCATCCGAAATACGGCACGCCGCACGTCGTGACGATCATCACCGGCGTGTTCGTCGCGTTCTTCGCCGCGCTGTTCCCGGTGGGGGCACTGGCCGACATCTCGAACTCGGGCACGTTGTTCGCGTTCGCCATGGTCGCTATCGCGGTGATGGTGCTGCGCAAGACCGACCCGGATCGTCGTCGCCCGTTCCGTACGCCGGCCGTCATGATCGTCGCCCCGCTGGCGGTAGCCGGCTGCGTCTATCTGTTCTTCAGCCTGTCCTTCTATACGCTCGCGCTGTTCTTCGGCTGGGCGTTCGTCGGGCTGCTGGTGTATTTCGGCTACAGCAAGTCGCGCAGCCATGTCGGTCGCGGCATCGTCGACACCCATGAAGACGATGCGGGCGTGCCGCCGCTGCCGGTACCGCCACTGCCGGGTGGTCCGAAGGACTGATCGGCAACGCCGCCACGATACGGAAAAGGGCCGGGGAATCGCTTCCCCGGCCCTTTCTTCTTGTCGGCGACGGGCTGGCGGATCAGCCGCCCAGCTTGTCCGCCATCAGCTTGGTCAGGTCGACCTCGGGCCGCGCGCCATAGTGCGAGATGATCTCAGCCGCGCACAGCGCACCCAGCTTCAGCGAGCGTTCGATGTCGTAGCCGTGCGACTGGCCGTGCAGGAAGCCGGCGGCGAACAGGTCACCCGCACCGGTGGTGTCAACCACGCGCTCGATCGGCTGGGCGGGCACGCTGGTACGCACACCATCGGTCACCGCGATCGCGCCATGTTCGCCGCGGGTCACGACCAGCACCGGCACCTGGGCTGCGATCCGCTCCACCGCCGCGTCGAAATCCTCGACCTGCGCCAGTGCGACCAGTTCGTTTTCGTTGGCGAACAGGATGTCGACCTGTCCCTCGGCGATCAGGCTGCGGAAATCGTCGCCATGGCGCGAGATGCAGAAGGTGTCCGACAGGGTGAAGGCGACCTTGCGCCCCGCGTCGCGCGCGATGCGGATGCCGGCGCGCATCGCGGCACGCGGCTCTTCGGGGTCCCACAGATAGCCTTCGAGATACAGGATCGCGCCGCTGGCGATCAGGTCGGCGTCGAGCGCGGCTTCGGGCAGGAACTGCGACGCGCCGAGGAAGGTGTTCATCGTGCGCTGTCCATCGGGCGTCACGAAGATCAGGCAGCGGGCGGTGGTCGGCTCGCCGGCGCGGACCGCGGTGTCGAACCGGACGCCGGCGGCGCGGATATCGTGCGCGAACACCGCGCCCAGCTGGTCATCGGCGACCTGTCCGATGAACCCGGTCTTGCCGCCCAGCGCGGCGATGCCGGCAACGGTGTTCGCGGCCGACCCGCCCGATACTTCGCGGCCCGGACCCATCTTGGCATAGAGCGCATCGGCATCGGCGGGCGAGAAGACGAGCTGCATCGACCCCTTGGTCATGCCCTCCGCTGCGAGGAAGGCGTCGTCCGACTTGGCGAGAATATCGACGATGGCGTTGCCGATCGCAACGACGTCGAGCGTGGGCTGGGTCAATCAAGGTCTCCGAAGAAGGTCGCCCGGCGATGGCGCACGGGCATTGCCTTGCGCGTTAGCCAGCGGCGCGCGTGCTAGCAAGCGTGCCGCCGTCGGGGCGTTGACGTGCCCCGTCCGCGCTACCATCGTCCGGCGCATGATCGAAAGCTTCTTCCTGTCCGTCGCACAGCTTGGCGACCGGGCGTTCCTGCGGGTGCTGGCCAAGTCGCTGGCGTTGACCCTCGTGCTGTTGGCGTTGGTCGGTGCGGGGCTGGCATGGGGGGCGCGCTGGATCGTGACCGACTGGTTCGTCCTGGGCGACGATGCCGGCACGCTGGCGATCATCGCCGCAGTCATCGTCGCGATCGGGCTTGCCTGGCTGCTGTTCCGGATCGTCGCGATCGCGGTCATCGGCCTGTTCGCCGACGAAGTGGTCGAGGCGGTCGAGGCGAAACATTATCCCGCCGCACTGGCGACCGCCCGACCGGTACCGATCGGCCGGTCGCTGGCGATGGGGGGCAAGTCGATCCTGCGGACGATCGCGGTCAACCTGTTCTTCGTACCGCTCTATCTGCTGCTGCTCGCCACCGGTATCGGGACGGCGGCGGTGTTCTTCGTCGTCAATGGCTGGCTGCTGGGGCGCGACCTGTCCGACATGGTCGCCGCACGCCACCTGCCCCCCGCGGCGATGCCTGCCGAGCGAAGTGCTAGCGGCGGACGGCGGTTTCTTCTGGGCCTGATGGGAACCGGATTGCTGGTGATACCGTTTGTGAATTTCGTTGCGCCGCTGATCGGCGCAGCGATGGCGACGCATGGCTTTCATCGACGCCGGAACAAGGGGGGTGGGAATGCGTAGCGTTGGGATCAGCGTAGGCTTGGCGCTGGCCGTCTCCGCCTGCGCCACGCCCGGTCCCGTCGTGCGCCAGAATGCCCTGCCCGTCCCGCCCAAGCCCAGCTACGGCACGATCGGCCTCGAACGCGTGATGGGCCAGAATGCCAATGCATTGACCCAGTTGTTCGGCCAGCCGCTGCTCGACCTGACAGAAGGGGCGGGTCGCAAGCTGCAGTTCGGATCGAACATCTGCGTTCTCGATGCCTATCTCTATGCCCCGCAGCAAGGCGGCGTGCCGGTCGTCAGTCATGTCGATGCGCGCCAGCGTAGCGGCGCACCGATCGACCGCGCCAGCTGTGTCGCGGCGCTCACCCGGCGCGATGGAGGGCGCTAGTCTCCGGCCATGCGACGGCAGGGACGCGACCGACCATCCCATTGCGCGAACACCCATCTGATGGGGCATCACGCCCCAACGCCCGTCGACAGGCGTCCTTCCCAATTCGACAGACAGGAACTCGCTTGACCATGCCGACGATCGTACCCGTCATTCTCTCCGGCGGATCGGGAACCCGCCTGTGGCCGATGTCGACCCCGGAAACGCCCAAGCAGATGCTGGCGCTGACGGCGGAGGCAACGATGCTGCAGCTGACGGCCACGCGCGCCATCGGCGACGGGTTCGCCGCGCCGATCGTGGTCGCCAATACCCGCCATGCCGACATGATCGACAGCCAGCTGGGTGCGGTCGGCGCCACACCGAGCGCGCTGATCCTCGAACCCGCCGGACGCAATACGGCACCGGCGATCGCACTGGCGGCGCTGGCGGCGGAGACGCCCGACGCGGTGCTGCTGGTCATGCCGTCGGACCATGTCATCGCCGACGTCGCCGCGTTCCACGTCGCGGTCCAGCGCGCGCTGCCCAAGGTGCAGGACGGCTGGCTCACCACCTTCGGTATTTCCCCTGACGCGCCGGAGACCGGCTATGGCTGGATCCAGGCCGGCGAAGAGATTGCCTACGGTGTCCACCGCGTCGCGCGCTTCGTCGAAAAGCCGCCGCTGGATGCGGCACAGGCGATGCTGGCGGCCGGCGACCATGTGTGGAATGGCGGCATCTTCCTGTTCCGTGCCGACCGCTATCTGGCGGAACTCGGCCAGCACGAGCCGGAGATGCTGGCCGCGTGCGAGCGGGCGATGGACAAGGCCGAGCGGACCGGCAACCGCGTCGCTCCCGATGCCGATGCCTTTGCCGCGTCCCCGTCGCAGTCGATCGACTATGCCGTCATGGAGAAGGCCGATCGCGTCGCGGTCGTCCCCGTCGCCATGGGCTGGAACGACCTGGGCAGCTGGGACGCGTTGCACGCGATCAGCGAGCGCGACGATGCCGGCAACGCGCATCGCGGCGAAGTGCTGGCGATCGATACCCGCGACTGTCTGGTCCGGACCGACGGCGTCCGCATCCGCATGGTCGGCGTGTCGGACCTGATCGTCGTCGCCAGCGGCAACGACCTGCTGATCCTGCCGCGCGGACAGAGCCAGAGCGTCAAGAAGCTGGTCGAGGCGCTTAACTAATCCCGGTGGAGCGGCCACCATGCCGCCCCGCCCCATCCCCCATCGGAGTATGATATGAAGCAACTGGTAGCCTTCGACCTCGATGGCACGCTGGCCGAGAGCAAGCAGCAACTGACCGAAGCGATGGGCGAGGCGCTGGCCGACCTGCTGGGCGTCGCGCATGTCGCGATCATTTCGGGCGGCGACTGGCCACAGTTCGAAAAGCAGGTCGCAACCCGCCTGCCCGAACGCGCCGACCTGTCGCGGCTGTGGATGATGCCGACCAGCGGCACCAAGCTCTACACCTGGGGCGATGGCCGCTGGAACACGGTCTATGCCGACCTGTTCGACGACGCGACCAAGGCGAAGATCCTCGAGGCGTTCGACGCCGCGCTGGAAGCGACCGGCTTCGTGCCCGAACAGACTTGGGGCGAGCGGATCGAGGATCGCGGCAGCCAGATCACCTTCTCGGCGCTGGGACAGCAGGCCCCGATCGACGCCAAGGAACATTGGGACCCCAAGTTCGAGAAGCGCAAGATCATCCAGGCCGACCTGAAGCAACGCCTGCCAGGCCTGTCGATCAATATGGGCGGCGCGACGTCGATCGACATCACCAAGGAAGGCGTGGACAAGGCGACCGGCCTCGCCAAGCTTGCCGACATCAGCGGCATCGCCACCGACGACATGCTGTTCATCGGCGATGCGATCTTTCCGGGCGGCAATGATTACGCGCCGAAGGCCGCCGGCATGGACACGGTCAAAATCCGCGATCCGCAGGAAACGCTGGCCGTGATCGAGGCGATCGTCGCCTGCCAGAAGTGACCGCGACACCCCCTGCCCCGCCAGTGTGCAGGGCAGGGTTTGCGGGCCAAAGTTCACGAAGTTCACACTTGTGCAATGTTGGCGACGCGCGCGCATCTCGTGGGCCTGTCGAATTGGCTGCACTTGCCCCGACTACGCTCAGGACGTGGACCAACGCTCTGCCACACCACCTTGCCGGTAGGAAAGCCAAGTAATTTCTTAACCCGGATGCCGGATCCCATGTTCCACGACGGTAAGATCCTGATTGCAATGGCCAGTCCCGGCCATGGTGCAGCAGGCACGCGGAGATATGGCAGATGTTGCGTTCGGTCCTCTTCATGGCGCTGCTGACCGGCGCGGCGACGGCACAACCGACACCACAGGCAATCGTCGATTATGATCGACCACCACCACGATTTGGCAACGTGGCGAAGGAAACCCATGTCACCCGGGGCGATTTGGTTCGGATCGATCAGCGGGTCATTCCCGCGCACACGCAGATCACCATCCTTCGACAGCTATACACGCGAACGGGCCAGCCATTCACGTTCGAAACGACCCGATCGGCGGACGGGCACTTGATCGGTGCGCGCATCGCGGACGACCCGCTTTTCGCACCTCCGGCCAAGACCCTTCGTCAATCGGCAGGCCCGCGTGAAAGGCATGCAGGTGAGCTATGCCAGCCATGGACGGTGAGCCAAAGGACATCGGACGGCTCAATGTTCCAGCAGGCCGGCTGCACCACCGCCGACGGTATCGAACTGTCACGCAAAAAAGGGGTCATTGACGCCATATCCGCAACCAACGTGCGTCGGACCGCGGTAAGCGCCGGCGCGGTACGCTTGCCGTTCGAGACACTCGACACGACGCTACTGGTCCGGCAGGAAGCTGGGAGCGATCACCGATCCGACTACGAGCTTGTGTTGGCTGACCGTCATGGCGCGACGGTATTGCAGCGGCGAAGCGGCAACTGGCTCTACATTGAGGAACGCGTTGGTCAGGTGCGCACCATATCAGTCCGTAACCTCTTGACGGGCGTAGAAATACGCTATTCAAGAAACAGGAACGGTCGACGGGCATGGATGTGGTCGCGATCCTTTGCGCCCACCGTCCGCCCTGCCGCGAAGCCAGACAAGGCCACGTCGGCAGCAACGCGGCAAGAAACGATCCTGGGCGAGAAATGCAGCTGGCAAAATGCATGGCCCGGTGTGATCGTCTTCGACGGCAGCAAAAGCGACTGCCGCACCGCCGATGGAGTCGTGCTCGCCAGCGTGGAAACCAGCATGGGCAGCATGACGCACTTCACGGCGACTTCGCTGTCGCGACGAACCCAGCCGTTATCCGCAATCAAACTTCCGGCGGAAGTGACCGATCGTGCCGCATGGGAACTGGGGGACGCGCAACCGGTTCGATAGGGCCGCTTTCCGCCCGATAACCACGTCGATGACCACGCAACATTGGTCCCGGATACTTGTCGGCGTGACGGTGGCGATCACCGGGCCGTTGCACGGGACCGTACGGGGATAAGTGGTTCCGTCGTCAGCAGCGTAGTCAGGCCAATCTGATGGCGCGCTGGGCGACAATGATCGAGGGTCGCCGTGGCGGACATGGTGGTACGGTATCATCCCGTCGCGTTCGTGCTGGCGGAAATCGGTGACGGCTCCCGTTTGATTGCCGGCGCCGCGCGTGTCGGCGGCGCTCCGTCAATCCGTTCAGGAGGGCGGAACATGCAAGGGCCACGACTACCCCTGGGCCGCGCCCCCAAGCAAAAGGCCGCGTCCCCCTGTCCAGGAGACGCGGCCCTTTCCAGCCGTCAGGCGGTACCGCTTACGCGGCCAGCTTGCGCAGCACGTACTGCAGGATGCCGCCGTTCAGGAAATATTCCAGTTCGTTGACGGTATCGATCCGGCACTTCGTCAGGAACGTCTCGGTCGTGCCGTCGGCGCGGACCATGATGACTTCGACGTCCTGCCGCGGGCGCAGGTTGGCGACGCCCTGGATCGTGAAGGTCTCGTCACCCGTCAGGCCGAGCGTCTGGCGCGTGACGCCTTCCGCGAACTGCAGCGGCAGCACGCCCATGCCGACGAGATTCGAGCGGTGGATACGCTCGAAGCTTTCGGTGATGACCGCGCGGACGCCCAAGAGGTTGGTGCCCTTCGCCGCCCAGTCGCGCGACGAACCGGTGCCATATTCCTTGCCCGCGATCACGACCAGCGGGGTGCCGTCGGCCTTGTGACGCATCGCCGCGTCATAGATCGGCATGACTTCGCCGTCATAGCGGCTCATGCCGCCTTCGACGCCGGGGACCATTTCGTTCTTGATGCGGATGTTCGCGAAGGTGCCGCGAACCATGACATTGTCGTTGCCGCGACGCGCACCGTAGCTGTTGAAGTCGGCGCGGGAAACCTGCCGCTCCATCAACCACTTACCGGCCGGGCTGTCGGCCTTGATCGAACCGGCCGGCGAAATGTGGTCGGTGGTGATCGAATCGCCGAGGATCGCCAGCGGCTTTGCCTCGATGATGTCGGCGATCGGGTTCGGGGTCATCGTCAGCCCGTCGAAATAGGGCGGGTTGGCGATGTAGGTGCTGCTGGTCGGCCAGTTATAGGTATCCGACCCCTCGACGGAGATGCCGGCCCAGTGCTTGTCGCCGGCATAGACGTTGCCATAGCGCGAACGGAACATGCCGTCGTCGATGTTGGCGGCCATGAGGTCGGCGACCTCTTCGTTGGTCGGCCAGATGTCCTTCAGATACACGTCCTGCCCGTCGGTGCCCTGCCCGATCGGCGTCGACACCATGTCCTCGGTCACGGTGCCCTTCAGCGCATAGGCGACGACGAGCGGCGGCGAGGCGAGGAAGTTGGCGCGCACATCGGCCGACACGCGGCCTTCGAAGTTGCGGTTGCCCGACAGGACCGAGGCGGCGACGATGTCGTTGCCGTTGATCGCCGCCGAGATCGGAGCCGCCAGCGGACCCGAATTGCCGATGCAGGTGGTGCAGCCATAGCCGACGAGGTTGAAGCCGACCGCGTTCAGGTCGGCGGTCAGGCCGGCCTTGTCGAGATAGTCGGTGACGACCTGCGAACCCGGGGCCAGCGAGGTCTTGACCCACGGCTTGGGCTTGAGGCCCAGCTTGTTCGCCTTGCGCGCGACGAGGCCGGCGGCGACCAGCACCGACGGGTTCGACGTGTTGGTGCAGCTGGTGATCGCGGCGATCACGACGTCGCCGTCGCCGATATCGTGGGTTTCGCCCTCGACCGCGACGCGCTTGGCCGAGTCCTTCTTGTAGACCTTCTCCAGATCGGCGTTGAACACGTCGTCGACGCTGGGCAGTTCGACGCGGTCCTGCGGACGCTTTGGCCCCGCGAGCGACGGCACCACGGTCGACATGTCGAGTTCGAGCGTGTCGGTGAAGATCGGGTCGACGGCGTTCTCGTCCCGCCAGAAGCCGTTGGCCTTGGCATAGGCTTCGGTCAGCGCGATCACTTCCTCGGGACGCGCGGTCAGGCGCATGTAATCGATCGTCTTGTCGTCTACGGGGAAGAAGCCGCAGGTCGCGCCATATTCCGGCGCCATGTTGGCGATGGTCGCACGGTCGGCGAGCGTCATCGACGACAGGCCCGGGCCGTAGAATTCGACGAAGCGGCCGACCACCCCCTTGGCGCGCAGCATCTGCGTGACGGTCAGCACGAGGTCAGTGGCGGTGATGCCTTCCTGCAGCTTGCCGGTCAGCTTGAAGCCGACGACTTCGGGGATCAGCATCGACACCGGCTGGCCGAGCATCGCCGCTTCCGCCTCGATGCCGCCCACGCCCCAGCCGAGCACGCCGAGGCCGTTGACCATCGTCGTGTGGCTGTCGGTGCCGACCAGCGTGTCGGGATAGGCGATCGTGCCCGAACCGTCGGTCGATTCCGACGACCACACCGCCTGCGCGACGTACTCAAGGTTCACCTGGTGGCAGATGCCGGTGCCCGGCGGGACCACCGAGAAATTGTCGAGCGCCTTCGATCCCCACTTCAGGAATTCATAGCGTTCGATGTTGCGCTGATATTCCAGCTCGACATTCTCTTCGGCCGCGGTCGGCGTGCCGAATTCGTCGACCATCACCGAGTGGTCGATGACGAGGTGGACGGGAACCTGCGGGTTGATCTTGGCCGCGTCGCCGCCAAGGCCGGTAATCGCATCGCGCATCGCCGCCAGGTCGACGACGCAGGGAACGCCGGTGAAGTCCTGCATCAGCACGCGGGCCGGGCGATACTGGATTTCACGATCCGAGCGGGCATCCTTCTGCCAGTCGACGATCGCCTGGGCATCCTCGCCCGTGACGGTCACGCCGTCTTCGAAGCGGAGCATGTTCTCCAGCAGCACCTTCATCGAGAAGGGCAGCCGCGACACGTCGCCGAGCTTGGCCGACGCCTTGGCCAGCGAATAATAAGAATAGGTCTTGCCGCCGACAGTAAGCGTGTCGCGGGTGCCGAGCGTGTCCTGGCCGATGGCGGTCATGCGGATCCTTCCCAGTTGGTCGCGGGCGGGATTCGACGGGCCGAGGGCCGTCGACGGAGAGGCCGCCGCGGGTAGGTTATCGAGCTGTACGCGTGGCCCTTAGCAACCGTGTCCAGCGGGGGGAAGTGGGTGAATCCTCGTTCGGGTACACGAACCGGGACTTTTACCTCAACACAAATGATTTCGATTTGCAATAGCGATATTGATGTCGGTTGCCGGCTTACCGCAGAGCGATCCGGCGCTGCGTGGAAGGGCTATCCTGACGAACGACCATTTTCCTACAAGGCTTTTGTTCGTGTAACGTTCCGTCGTCGAGAATAGGGGGCGGACGATGACAACGTATCGGGTGCGGCATGACGGATGGACGCCGCAGCGGCGGCGGGCGTTTCTGCGGGCGTTGGGCGAGACGGGATGCGTCCGAGATGCCTGTGCGCGCGCCCGGATTTCGAACACATCGGCCTATCGGATGCGCAAACGCTGCGCGACCTTTGCGCGGGCATGGGACCGGGCACTTACCAAGGTAGCCCCCACCATCGAACAGGCGGCATTCGAACGCGCGGTCAACGGGTGGGAGGAACCGGTCTGGCACGGCGGCAAGCTGGTGGGATACCGCCGCCGCTTTTCGGACGGGTTGCTGCGCCTGCTGCTGACGCGGGGCACGCAGCGGGGCGCGGTTCCGGAGGCGGAAGCGGACCCGTTTCCGCGGAGCAAGGGATGGGACCGGGCGACGCAGGCGGAAACCGACGCCCAGCTGCTGGCGAACGTGAAAGCGTTCAGGCGGCGGTTGGAGGCGGAAAAGGCCCAGAAGGCCTTGCCTTCGCCCGCCCCGGCCGCCACCACCCCGCCGATCGAACAGGGGGAAGGCGATGCAGGCGACGCGGATCGGGGAGCGGCGGGTGCTGTTCGTGATGGCGACGGACCACGAATATGGACCCTGCCTGGCTGAACGCTTCGTGCCGGTGATTACCGGGGTCGGGCCGGTCGAGGCGGCGGTCGTGACGACGCAGGCGCTGGCCGGGATGACCGCCCTGCCCGACCTGGTCGTGTCGATCGGGTCGGCGGGGTCGCGGGCCTTGCCGCTGGGCTCGGTGTGGCAGGTCGCCAGCGTATCATGGCGCGACATGGATGCGTCGCGGATCGGCTTTGCGAAGGGCGTGGTGCCCTTTGCCGATTTCGGCGCGGAACTGGCGCTGGCGACGCCGCTCGACTGGCCGACCGCGCGGCTGTCCACCGGGGCGGACATCGTCGGGGGTGACGATTACGACCGGATCGATGCGGATATGGTCGACATGGAAAGCTATGCCGTGGTGCGGGCGTGCGCGCGGTTCGGGGTGCCGGTGATGGGCCTGCGCGGCATTTCGGACGGACCGGGCGAGCTGGAGGCGCTCGGCGGGTGGACCGCGATGCTGGGCGTGCTGGACGAACGGTTGGCGGGGATCGTGGACCGGTTGCCTTGACGATTTGGTTCACGCGAAGGCGCGGAGACGCGAAGGGGTTGCGCTTGCGGCGATCATTCCCGCACCCGCAGGGTTCGTCCTGCGGTTCAGACCGCGACGACGTCTCCCGCTCGGGAGCGGCTGGGTACGCGCGAAACGCCTCCGCGTGAACCGACTTTGAGGGCCGATCGACATTCGGCGCATTGGACGACTGCTACATCCCCCCATCGTCACTCCCGCGCAGGCGGGAGTCCATATGCGCCAACGTCGCACATCCAGCCGAAGCGGCAGCGGTTATGGATTGCCGCCTTCGCGGGAATGGCGGGGGGTGGCTTAAGCCCGGTCGAGGAAAACCACGCCTGGCACCGCGATGCGCGCCGGCGTCGGGCGCAACCGGCCGTCATAGGTCAGGTCGAGGATCGCGACATTGCCGCTGCGTTCGTTGGCGACCAGCAACTGGCCCGTCTCCTCCAGCAGCAGGAAGAAGCGCGGCCAGTCGCCGCCGCACGGGACATGCTGGGCAAGCGTCGCGCTGCCGTCCTCGGCGAGGTCGAACACGGCGAGGCTGTTATGGCCCCGGTTGGAGGCATAGAGGCGACGCCCGGCGCGATCGATCGCGATATGCGCGCCGTAGGACGTGCCCTGCCAGTCGGGCGGGAGCAGCGAGGTCGTGGCGCGGGGCGTCAGCGTACCGTCGAACTGCGCGTCGAGCGTGGTCAGCGTATTGGCCAGTTCGGTGACGACATAGGCGATCGGCAGGGTCGGGTGATAGGCCAGATGGCGCGGCCCCGATCCGGCCGGCGCGCGCCATGCGACCGCCGGATCGCCGATCTCCCCGGTCGACAGCGGATAGGCGAAGACCGCGTCGGCACCGAGATCGACCGCGTGGAGGAAGCGGTTGTCGGGGGTGAAGCCGACCCAGTGCGCGTGCGGCCCCGCCTGGCGATCCTTGCGCGGGCCGGTGCCCTTGTGCTGGCGGATGATGGGGGCCTGCGGCATGCCGGCGGCGAGCGGATAGAGCGCGACGGTGCCCGACGAATAGTTGGCGACGGCCAGCAGGCTGCCGTTCGGGGCAATCGCGATGTGGCAGGGATCGTCGCCGCCGCTCGGCAGGTCGGCAAGGATCCTGCCGCTGCGGTCGGTCGCGACCATCCGCCCCTGCGCGAACTCCCGCACGAAATAACGCATGTCGCCGCGCGACACGCCGAAGGATGCGTCCTTCAATGCCGGATCGGCGTCGCCGACGCTCCAGCTGCGGCCCGATGCGGTCAGGCGATAGACGCCCGCCCCACCCTTTCCGGCATAGGTGCCGGCGATCAACGCCTGCCGCCAGCCCTGCGCCCGGACGGGCAGGGCGGACAAGGTAGCGGTGGCGGCCATGCCGGCCAGAACGGAGCGTCGCGTGGTCATGGACCCGCTATGCGCCGCCCGGGCCGGCCATGCAATCAGGCGGCGGTGAACACGCCGCAGGCGATGCGACCGCCCGAATTGCCCGACGGGTCGGTCTTGTAATCGTCGGCACCGGCATGGATCACGAAGGCCGAGCCATCGGCGTCGAGCAACCCGTCCATCGTACCGGAGGGCAGCATGATCGTCACCGACCCCGACCCATCGGCACCGATGGTCAGGTTGGGCGCGTCGCCCGCGTGCGGGCCGGCGGGGTTGCTGGTGCCGTGCTGCTTCGCGGTCGGGTTCCAGTGGCCGCCGGCGGTGGTGAAGTCGGGCGCGTCGCAGCGGCCGGTGGTGTGGACATGCGCGCCGTGCAGGCCGGCGGGCATACCGCGCGCGTCGATCCGAATCTGGATACCGCCCGCCATTTCGGTCGCGGTGACGGTGCCGACATCGGCCCCGGTGGCGGTGCGCAGCGGCGCGGTGGCGGTCCGGCCGGCGGTGGCGCCGGTCGACCCGGTCGTGGTGCAGCCGGCAAGGGCGGTGGCGGCGATGGCGGTGAGCAAGGTGGCACGCAGCATGATCGAGTTCCCCTTTGATACAGATGCGGAATGTTTCGGCGGTACGGGCGGTTCCGTCAGGGCGTCATCGGTCCGGCGAGCAGCAGCGGATCGATCCGCGCGTCGAGCCATTTCATGCTCCAGTGGAGATGCGGTCCGGTCGCCCGCCCGGTCGCGCCGATGGCGCCGACGACCTGCCCCTGACGCACCGGGTCGCCGGGCTTCACGTCGATCCGCGACAGGTGCAGGAACGCGCTGTTCAGCCCCATGCCATGGTCGATCATCAGCAGATTGCCCTCCAGCGTGAAGGGCGCGGATGCGGCGAGGATGACGACGCCGTCCGCCGGCGCGGCGACGGGCGTGCCGGTCGGCCGGGCGACATCGACGCCCGAATGATAGGCCCCGGGTTCGCCGGCATAGATGCGCTGCGCCCCGAACAGGCCGGAGATGCGGCCCTTGACCGGCCAGGCGAAGCGTTGCCGCCACCCCTGCGCATCGGTCGCCTTGTCGCGCGCGGCGGCGATCTGCGCCAGTTCGGGGGCGCGGCGGCGCTGGAACTCGGCGGAGGGCTGCGACACGCGGGGCAGGGTCGGCAGGCGTTCGATCCGCCACGCGCGGGGCGCTACGGTCAGCGGGCGGACGAGGCGCTGGCCGTCGGGGAGCGTCGCGACCAGCGTCGCGGACGGGCCGGCGTCGCGGTCGAACGCGATCAGGAAGCGGCCGTCCGGGGCGACGGCGACCGGCTGTCCGTCCAGCTGCAGCGTCGCGCCTGCGGCAACGCTGCCGGTCAGGACGGCGCCCTGCCCCGGCGTGCCGCTCAGCACGATGGCGGCGGGGGCGGCCGCGATCAGGACGGCAGCGGCGATCACTCGGGTGCGAGCGCCTTGGTCGACGCCTCGGCATCGACATAGGCTTCCTGCCGGCCTGCGTTCCAATAGCGCAGCTCGTCGAGCGGGATGCGGCTGCCGGTAACCGCGCAGGTCACGAAATCGCCATCGGCCAGCACCCGGAAATTATTGGTGAGGTAATGGAGCTTGGCGGGGCGGCTTTCGGGCTTCAGCATCGTGGGTGTCCGCTTCAGAGCAGGGTGGGTTGCGTGGGTTCGACATAGGCGCGCCCTCCGGCACGCTCAACCTTCGCGTCCAGCACGCCGTCGCGGAAGTGGAGCTGGAGCGCGCCGGCCGCGCGCGCATCGGCGGCGGTGGCGACGGTCTTGCCGTTCGTCCTGGCGACGACGCGGACATAGCCTTTTTGCAGCAGATTGTCGGGGTTCACCTGCTCCAGCATCCGGGCGGTGCCGTCGAACCGGGCGCGCGCCTGCGCCAGCCGCTGGGTCAGCATCGCGGGGCGCAGCGCATGGCCGTGGCGGTCGAGGCTGCGCCGGGCGGTCGCGACGCGCCGTTCGAGCGCGAGCGACAGGCGGCCGGCGGCATCGTCCAGCCGCTGGCGCTGCGGCCCCAGCAGCGCGTCGCGGCGGGGCATCACCCGGACCAGCGCGGCCAGTTGCTCGCGCCCCCGGTCGTGATAGCGCCGCACGCAGCGTTGGGTGCGCAGCGACAGGGTGGCGATGGTATGGGCGAGATCGGCGCGGACCGGGACCGCGAGTTCGGCGGCGGCGGTCGGCGTCGGCGCACGCAGGTCGGCGGCGTGGTCGCACAAGGTCGTGTCGGTCTCATGCCCGACCGCCGAGATGACCGGGATCGGCGAGGCGGCGACGGCGCGGACGACGACTTCCTCGTTGAAGCACCACAGGTCCTCGATCGAGCCACCGCCGCGCGCTACGATGAGAAGGTCGGGGCGGTAGATGGTGGCATCACTACCCGTACCCCGGCGGAGGCCGGGGTCCAGTTGAGCGACGTTTGCGGCTCCTTCCGATTGTTCCGTAACTGGACCCCGGCCTTCGCCGGGGTACGGCTTTGGTTCGCTGGGAGGGGCGTTGTCCTCCCTCAAGATCGGGCGCGAGGGAAGCGCCGCGAACCCGCGCACCGCCGCCGCGATCTCGGCTGCGGCACCTTCGCCCTGCACCTTCACCGGCCAGACCAGCACATGGGTCGGGCAGCGATCGGCCAGCCGATGGAGGATGTCGCGGATGACCGCGCCGGTCGGCGAGGTGACGATGCCGATGGTGCGCGGCAGGAAGGGCAGCGGGCGCTTCTTCGCCGGATCGAACAGCCCCTCGCCCGCCAGCTTACCTTTGAGTTTCTCCAGCAGCGCCATCAGCGCGCCTTCGCCGGCCAGTTCCAGATGATCGATCACGATCTGGTAGCGCGAGCGGCCGGGATAGGTGGTGAGCTTGCCCGTCGCGATCACCTCCACCCCATCCTGCGGGGTGAAGGCCAGCCGGCCGGCCGATCCGCGCCACATGACACCGTCGATCAGCGCGGCATCGTCCTTCAGCGCCAGATAGACATGGCCCGACGACGCACGCTTATAGCCCGAGATTTCGCCGCGCAGCCGGACGCGGCCGAACTCCCCCTCGACCATGCGCTTCAGCCGGCCGGCGAGTTCGCTGACGCTTTCGGGCGCGGCGTTGTCGTTCGCGCGCGGCTCGGCTACGAGCCGGCTCGACATAAAATCGGGGAAACGATCGTCCATGAATGTCCTGTTGATCGGATCGGGTGGGCGCGAACATGCGCTGGCGTGGAAGCTGGCGCAGTCACCGCTCCTCGATACGCTTTATGCCGCGCCCGGCAACCCCGGCATCGCCCAATCCGCGACGCTGGTCCCGCTGGACGTCGCCGACCACGGCGCGGTGGTGCGCTTCTGCGCCGAACGGTCGGTGAAGCTGGTGGTGGTCGGGCCGGAAGCGCCGCTGGTCGCCGGCCTTGCCGACGATCTGCGGGCCGCCGGCATCGCGACGTTCGGGCCGTCCGCCGCGGCCGCGCAGCTGGAAGGATCGAAGGGCTATACCAAGGATCTGTGCCGCGAGGCGGATATCCCGACCGCCGGCTATGTCCGCGTGTCGTCGCTGGACGACGCGATCGCGGCGCTCGCCCCCTTCTCGCTGCCGGTCGTCATCAAGGCCGATGGCCTTGCGGCGGGCAAGGGCGTGACGGTGGCGATGGACCGCGCCAAGGCCGAGGGCGCGCTCGCCGCGATCTTTGCCGATGCCGGCGGCGAGGCGGTGATTGAGGAGTTTCTGGCGGGTGAAGAGGCCAGCCTGTTCGTGCTGACCGATGGCGTCACGCTGCTGCCGTTCGGGTCGGCGCAGGACCATAAGCGGGTCGGCGACGGCGATACCGGTCCGAATACCGGCGGCATGGGAGCCTATTCTCCCGCGCCGGTGCTGACCCCGGCGCTGGAGAAACTGGCGATCGAGACGATCGTCGCACCGACCGTGGCGGCGATGGCCAAGCGCGGTACGCCCTATTCGGGCGTCCTCTATGCCGGGCTGATGCTGACCGATCGAGGTCCCAAGCTGATCGAATATAATGCGCGCTTCGGCGATCCCGAGGCCCAAGTGCTGATGGCGCGGCTGGACAGCGACCTGCTGCCGGTGCTGCTGGCGGTGGCGCAGGGGACGCTGGGCACGGTCGAGCCGCCGGTATTCAGCGACGATAGCGCGCTGACGGTGGTCATGGCGGCACCGGGCTATCCGGGTACGCCGCAGACCGGCCGTCCGATCGGCGGGATCGACGCGGCGGAGGCGACCGGCGCGACCGTGTTTCATGCGGGAACCCGTTCGGAGGGTGCGGGCGTTGTGACCGCCGGTGGCCGAGTGCTGGCCGTGACCGGGCGCGGGGCGAACGTTACCGCCGCGCAGGAAACGGCCTATCGCGCGGTCGATGCGCTCGACTTTCCGGGCTTCTGCCGCCGTGACATCGGCTGGCGCGAAGTCGCGCGCGAAGCGGCGATGAAGGATTGAGACGATGGATAGCGGCACCACTCCCCTGCAATCGCCCGGTTTCCTGGGCGCGCTGACGACGGTCCATTTCGTCATCATCGCCGTGCTGGCGGTGCTGACGATCATCGGCATCGCCTATGGCATGAAGCTGGCGCGCGCGCGGCGACAGGCATCGCGCGAGCTGGACGACGCCGGGCACCTCGAACGCGGCGATGTGCCGGCCCGTGAGGCGGACGTGGCGATACCGGTGCGGGAAGCCGCCCCGGTCGAGCGAGCGCCCGAGCCGGTCGCGCCTGCGCCGGTCGAACCGGTGGTCGCGCCGGCACCCGTCGCAAAGCCGGTGCCCACCCAGCCAGCGCCCGCCCCCGTCGTCGCTCCGGCCCCCGCGACCGTCGTCACGCCCCCGCCAGTGCCGGCAGCCGGCACCACCGACCTGACCCGCCTCAAGGGTCTGGGGCCGAAGGTCGCGGCGATGCTGGTCGAACAGGGCGTGCCGGACATCGCGACGCTGGCGACACTGGATGCGGCACGGGCCGATGCGGTCGCCGCGCAGCTGGGCATGTTCGCCCCGCGCATGGCGAAGGACCGCTGGGTCGAGCAGGCGCGATTCCTGGCGGCGGGCGATGTGGCGGGGTTCGAGGCGACGTTCGGGAAGCTGTAGGAAGGCGTGACCAGGGAGAACCAGTCGCGCCGTCCCGATCCGCTGTCGGTTTTTCCGATCGGGATGGTAAAGTGGGAATCAGCCGATCGGCCTCATCATCATGAGGCAAGGCGTGTCCTCACCCCACAAGTCCGGAAACACCTCAAGCGGCTCGAACCCGCTGGCTTCATAAAAGAGCCGGGTTTCGGCATAATGCGGATCGGGATGGGATGCCGCCAGGGTCTTGACGGTCAACCAGCGGACGCTCTCGGCTCTTAGCATGGTTTCTGCTTGCTCGATCAGTTTGCGTCCGCAGCCCCTACCGCGCTGATCCCGCGCGACACCAATTACATGAATCTCGGCTGCGACCGATGTATGCTTTTCCAGCGAGAGAAAGCCGGCAGCTTTCCCGTCCTCCGTATAGGCGACCAGGGTTGGCAAGCGGGTCGTGGCTGCGACATATTCGTCCAGCGATTCAGGCCGTCCGAACCATTCGGGCAGGCTGTCGAGAATGTTTCTCGCAATAATCTCTGTCCCTTCGCGCACCACTTCGATCCGGTACGTTCCAGCACTTGATGCGACGCCGCTCATATGGCCCCCGTTATCGATGGGTAATGCCGTCGTTCGACGAGATCGCCAGGGGCTGTCACGCGCCGCTTGCGGGCTTCCCGATTGGGAACCTACGACGGGAAAGGCCGATACCGGCGCGGCAACCCGCGCGCTGTGCCTTGCATCTTCTCGAAACCTGTTCCCGAATGGGCTTTCCCGAAATGCCGGACGCGGACGGGGAAACGGGAAACTTCCCCGCCGGGCGCTATGCCGCCTGTTCGACCAGCAATTTGTCGATCTTGCGCCCGTCCATGTCGACGATCTCGAAGCGCCAGCCCTGTTCGGTGAAATGCTCGCCCTCGGTCGGCAGATGCTTGAGCACCGCGAGCGCCAACCCGGCGACGGTCGCATAGTCGCGGTCCTCGGGCAGGTCGATGCCGATCCGTTCGGCCAGCTGGTCGGCGGGCGTCTGGCCCGATACCAGCAGCGACCCGTCCTCGCGGCGGATGATGTGCGGCGAATCGCCTTCCTCCGCATCCGACGCGAAGTCGCCGGCGATGGCGCGCAGCAGGTCGGCGGGGGTCACGATCCCTTCGAAATGGCCATATTCGTCGTGGACGAGGCCCATCGGCACCGCCGCGCGGCGGATCGCCTGCAGCGCGTCCATCGCATCGACCTGATCGGGCAGGACCGGTGCCTCGTGCAGCAGGGTGCGCAGATCGAGCGGCTCGCCGCGACAGATCGCCGCGACGATGTCGCGCGCCTGCACGACGCCGATCACCGCATCGACCGACCCTTCGGCGACCGGCAGGCGGGTATGCGGCGTGGTCGCCATCGCCGCGCGGATGCCGGCATCGTCGAGCGTGACGTCGAGCCATTCGACCTCGGTGCGCGGCGTCATCACCTCGCGCACCGGGCGGTCGGCCAAGCGGACGACGCCGGAAATGATCGAGCGCTCATGCTCCTCGATCACGCCCGACTTGCTGGCTTCGGCGACCAGCAGGTGCAGTTCCTCCGCCGTCACCCGGTTTTCGGATTCGCGGTTCATGCGCAGCAGCTTGAAGATCAGGCCCGAGGTCGTGTCGAGCAGCCAGACGAACGGCGCGGTGATCCGCGACAGCCACAGCATCGGCACCGCGACCAGCACCGCGATCGGCTCCGGGCTGCGCAGCGCGAACTGTTTCGGCACCAGCTCGCCGATCACCAGGCTGGCGAAGGTCGTGACGCCGATCACGACGCCGAAGCCGACATTGGCCGCCAGCGATTCGGGCAGGCCGAGCAGCACCAGCCGCTCACCCACCGGCCCGCCCAGGCTCGCCCCCGAATAGGCGCCCGACAGGATGCCGATCAGCGTGATGCCGATCTGGACGGTCGACAGGAACTTGCCGGGATCGTCGGCCAGCCGCATCGCGGTCTGTGCGCCCCTGCCCCCCGCCTTTGCCAGGCCTTCCAGCCGTGCCTTGCGCGCGGACACGATGGCGAGTTCGGACATGGCGAACAGGCCGTTCAACGCCACCAGCGCGAGGATGATGACGACGTCGAACCAGGGGAAGGGTGTGAGAGGTTCCATTGAACTGCCCCACCCATGCCGCAATGCCGCGCCCCGCACAACCGGCGAGTCGCGGCGGGACGATCAATTTGCGCCCCGGTCGGTCAGGAACCGTTCAAAACGGGTGCGGAACAAGTGGCGCGTTGCCCGGTTTTTCCGGGCAAGACCGAAAATGGATACGTTGGAGGACATGGACATGGCGAAGGGCTCGAAATTCTGGATCGCGGGTGCGCTGTCGGCGGCGCTGCTGACCGGCGGCTGCGTGACCGACCCGGAAACCGGCGAGCGCAGCATCTCGCGCGCGGCGATCGGCGGCATCGGCGGCGCGGTCGGCGGCTACCTGCTGGGCGATCTGGTCGGCGGCCGGCGTGACCGGACCGAGAAGATCCTGGGTGCCGGTATCGGCGGCCTCGCCGGCGCGGGGATCGGCGCGTATATGGACAAGCAGGAGCGCGACCTGCGCGCCCGCACCGCCGGCACCGATGTCGAAGTGACGCGGCGCGGCGACGACCTGGTGCTCAACATGCCGGCGGGCATCACCTTCGTCTATGACAGCGCCAATGTGCAGCCGCAGTTCCGCGCGACGCTGGACCAGGTCGCCGACGTGCTGCGCGACTATAACCAGACCTATATCGACGTGTACGGCCATACCGATTCGACCGGGTCGGACGCCTATAACCAGACGCTGTCGGAGCGCCGCGCATCGTCGGTCGCGACCTATCTGACGTCGCGGGGCGTACAGTCGGCGCGCATCGGCACGCGCGGCTTCGGCGAGACCCAGCCGATCGCGTCGAACGAGACCGAGGAAGGCCGCGCCGAAAACCGCCGCGTCGAGATCAAGATCGTGCCGATCGAGCAGGACCAGCTGCGTTGATCCGACGGTAAATTCACTTTCTTCGTCACCCCGGACTTGATCCGGGGTCCCGGTTCCTACTTCGGTCAAAGAGAAGCGGGACCCCGGGTCGAGCCCGGGGTGACGACCTTTCTGAGGATATGCCTACCCATCACCGCCGCGGCGGTGTCTCGTCCGACCGCAGCGTCAGCACCTCGACCCCGTTGGCGGTCACCGCGACCGTGTGTTCGAACTGGGCCGACAATTTCCCGTCGGCGGTGACGACGGTCCAGTCGTCCTCCTCCTGCGCGACCTTGCGCGATCCCTGATTGACCATCGGTTCGATGGTGAAAGTCATGCCCTGCTGCAGCACCGCACCGGTGCCGGGACGGCCGAAATTGAGGACCGAGGGTTCCTCGTGCATCTCGCGGCCGATGCCGTGCCCGCAATATTCGCGCACCACGCTATAGCCCTGTTTCTTGGCATGGCGTTCGATCGCCGCGCCGATATCGCCCAGACGCGCGCCGGGGCGGACCTGCGCGATGCCGGCCCACATCGCCGCCTGTGCCGCCTGCACCAGCCGCCGGGCCTGCGGGGTAACGGTGCCGACCATATAGGTCTTGGACGAATCGGCGATGAAGCCGTTCTTTTCGAGCGTGATGTCGAGGTTGACGATATCGCCGTCGCGTACGGTCACCGCCTCATCGGGTACGCCGTGGCAGACGACGTCGTTGATTGAGCTGTTGAGGACATAGGCAAAGCCATACTGCCCCTTGCTCGCCGGGCGCGCGGCGCAATCCTCGACGATGAACCGCTCCACTAGGTCGTTGATCGCGAGCGTCGACATGCCGGCAAGCGGCTGGCGGTCGAGCATTTCGAACACGCTGGCGAGCAACCGGCCCGATTCGCGCATCAGGGCGAGTTCGGCGGGGGACTTCACCATGTCAGGCAGCGACCGCATCGACTGCGCGGACCTGTGCGGCGGCGAGGCGGGTGCGGACGATGTCGTTGAACGTCAGGTCGGGATTGGCTTCGGCGATCATTCCGATCGTCATCCAGAATTCGGCCTGTGCATTGATCGAGCGGCACAGCACCCCGCTCGCCCGCCGCACTTCCTCATGCAGCGCGTCGTCGATCTTCACGATACCCATTGCGATCCTTTCGATATACGAAACATATATGATCCGTATATCGCGCGGTCAACTGCCGCGTCGGCTCGCGAAGAAATCGCGTAGCAGCGCCGCCGATTCGGCCTCGGCGATGCCGGAATAAATGTCCGGGCGATGATGGCAGGTCGGCTGGGTGAAGAAGCGCGGACCGTATTCGACCGCCCCGCCCTTTGCATCCGACGCACCATAATAGAGCCGGGCGATACGGGCGTGGGCGATGGCCCCCGCGCACATCGCGCACGGCTCCAGCGTGACCCACAGGTCGCAATCCTCCAGCCGGTCGCGGCCAAGCGCGCGCGCGGCGGCGCGAATCGCCAGGATTTCGGCATGGGCGGTCGGATCGGCCAGCGCGCGCGGGGCGTTGGCGGCGGTGGCGATCACCTGCCCGTGGCGCGTCACCACCGCGCCGACCGGCACCTCGCCCGAATCGGCGGCACCGCGGGCGGCGGCAAGCGCGTGGCGCATCGGGGCAGCGTCGAACATGCGACCCCCTTGCCAGCCGGGACCGCCGCTCGCCAGCGTTACTGGGGGGCCTTTTCGACGTTGACCGTGGGTACCGCGACCGTGCGGTTAACGGTGCCGACATCCACCTTGCCGACCTCGACGTCGAACTTGGGCACCTGCCCGCCCTCGATCTTGACCTGCGGCAATGCGCCCTGCTGCGTCTGCGGAATGCCGATGACCTGAAAGATCATCAGCCCCGCGATGATCAGCACGACCACACCCAGCAATGCCAGAAATCCGCGCATCCATAGTCTCCCGATATTGCCATCATCCGAATCGTTGCCGTAACAACGCAGTCGCGGCGGTAGCGGTTGCACGCGCGCCCTTGCGGTTGACGCGGCAGTCGTTCGACGCTATCCGCGCCGTCTTTCCGGGGCATTGTCCCGACACAGAATCAGGATCAACGATCATGTCGCGCATCTGCGAGCTGACCGGCAAGGGCCGGCAGGTGGGTCACAATGTTTCCCACGCCAACAACAAGACCAAGCGCACGTTCCTGCCGAACCTGCAGAACGTCACGCTGATGTCGGAAGCGCTGGAGCGCTCGATCCGCCTGCGCGTGTCGACCCACGGCCTGCGTTCGGTCGAGCATGTCGGCGGCCTCGACAACTGGCTGCTGAAGACCAGCGACGACGACCTGTCGCTGCGCGCTCGCCGCCTGAAGCGCGACGTGAAGAAGAAGGCCGTCGCGGCAGCCGCCGCCGCCTGATTCGGTCACGCCGGTTGAACGATGGACCCGCCGGGGCGCTGCGTAGCGACCCGGCGGGTTTTGTCGTGGGTCCGGCCGCGAACGGGGTGGGACAGATGGTCCATGCCGAACTGTTTCATGTCTGCAGCGCATGCCATCCGGCACCCGACCGCGAGATCGCGGAAGCGCGGTGGGTCTTCCCGGCGACGGCGGAGACGATGCCGCTCACCCGCCGACGCGCGACCATGTGCTGCCACTGTTCACCGCACTGGCCCCGTCCGCATGACCCTGCCCAGGCTACTCGTCAGCGCCTGCCTGCTCGGGCGGCCGGTGCGTTACGACGGCTCGGCCAGGACGCTTGAGGATGCGCTGCTCGACCGCTGGGTCGCGCAAGGGCGTGTCGTGTCGGTCTGTCCGGAGGGGATGGCGGGCCTGCCCACGCCCCGGCTGCTCGCGGAGATCGCGGCGGGACAGGACGGAACGGCGGTAACGGGCGGCACTGCCCGCGTCGTCGAGGCCGACGGGACGGATGTGACCGATATCTATCTGGCCGGTGCGCGACTCGCGCTCGACCAGGCGATCCGCCACGGTTGCCGTCATGCGCTGCTGACCGATGGCAGCCCCTCGTGCGGCGGCGACTTCATCTATGACGGCAGTTTCCAGGGTCGGCGGATCGAAGGAGCCGGCGTGACCGCCGCGCTCCTGCGCCAGCATGGGATAGCCGTGTTCGCGCCGGGCGATTTGTCGGCGCTGGCGGCAGCACTGGGGGAACGGGATCGGTTCTGGGGTCCGATCGACATTAAGCGACGATCTTCACTATTCGTCATTCCCGCGCAGGCGGGAATCCATAACTACTGACGTTTCGGCTGGACTCGCGACGCTGGCGCACATGGACTCCCCCCTAGGCGCGAGTGACGGTAGGGACATAGCAGTCGTCCCGCATCTCAAGGGACTGAATGTCGATCGGCGCTCCGGTCTGATCCATCTGCCCTGAAAACTGAAACCTCACCCCAGCGGAGGCTGGGGTCTCTGGCGGCTCCTGCGGCGTGCTACCAGCGGGAGATCCCAGCCTTCGCTGGGATGACGCGACGGATCAGCGCTGCAGGATCGGGCGCTCGAGCACTACCGGATCAGGGGGCGCCGGCACGATGGCGAGTTCGGCGCGCGGCGAGGCGATAAGAGGACGCGATGCCGGTCCGTCATCGCCGATCGCCTCCAGCAAGAAGCGCCCGCCGAGCATGATCGACGGACGCTTCTTCCACAGTGCTCGACGCGCCCCGAACCGGGGGCCGGGCAGCCCCGCCCCGGTCAGTCCGAGCCGAAGATGTCGCGGGTGAACAGCTTGTCGCCGATATCCTCCAGTTCGGGGGCAGCGCGGTTGGCGATGATAACGTCGCAATCAGCCTTGAACTTGGCGATATCCTTGACGACCGCCGACCCGAAGAAATGCTCTTCGTTGAGCGCGGGTTCGTACACGACGACCTCGATCCCCTTGGCCTTCACCCGCTTCATGATCCCCTGGATCGACGACTGGCGGAAATTGTCCGATCCGGCCTTCATGGTAAGACGGTACACGCCGACCTTCTTCGGCTTGCGGGCGATGATCTGGTCGGCGAGGAAGTCCTTGCGGGTGCGGTTCGCATCGACGATCGCGCGGATCAGGTTCTGCGGCACTTCGGAATAGTTCGCCAGCAGCTGCTTGGTGTCCTTGGGCAGGCAATAGCCGCCATAGCCGAAGCTGGGGTTGTTATACTGCATCCCCACGCGCGGATCGAGGCCGACGCCCTCGATGATCTGCCGCGTGTTCATGCCACCGGCGATCGCATAGCTGTCGAGTTCGTTGAAGAAGGCGACGCGCATCGCGAGATAGGTGTTGGCGAACAGCTTGATCGCCTCCGCCTCGCGCGAATCAGTGAACAGGATTGGCGCATCCTTCTTTTCCGCACCCTGCAGCAACAGGTCGGCGAAAATGCGCGCACGGTCCGAGCGTTCGCCGACGATGATGCGCGACGGATGGAGATTGTCGTAGAGGGCGCGGCCTTCGCGCAGGAATTCGGGGCTGAAGATCACCTGCGGCGCGTTCAGCCGGATGCGGACGTCCTCGACGAAGCCGACCGGGATGGTCGACTTGATGACGACGGTCGATTGCGGGGCGTGTTCGACCGCCACCTTGATGACCGCCTCGACCGAGCCGGTGTTGAACTTGTCGGTTTCGACGTCGTAGTTGGTCGGGGTGGCGACGATGACGTAATCCGCCCCGGCCAGTGCGACCGCCGCATCGGTGGTCGCCGACAGGTTCAGTTCGCGCTCCGACAGGAACTGTTCCAGTTCGGTATCGATGATCGGCGACTTGCGATCGTTGACCAGCGCGACGCGCTCCTCGGAAATGTCGACCGCGACGACGTCGTTATGCTGCGCCAGCAGGACGGCATTCGACATGCCGACATATCCTAGGCCGAAAACCGCGATCTTCATTCGATGTATCCCCGAAAAATATCGTTCTGCGTCTATCCCCCCCGATGGCATCACGACAAGCCCTTTGCTGCACCACAGCATAGCCGAAAATATCGGCTTGGGACACTATGTTGGCCAAATGTGGTCACAAGCGCAACGGCAGCGCGAATTTCAGTAGCAAGGTCCGTTGGGTGATCGATTGGTTATCGTCGGATACGACCCACAGGATCAGCCGATCGCCTTCGCGAACCAGCGCCAATCCTTCAAAATTATCGTGCAGCGCGGGCGGTTCGAACCGGGCGATGGTGCGCCCGGTCACGAGCTGGCCCGGACGCAGGCCGCGCATGTCGGCGATCTGCAGCCGCGCCGTGAAATAGTCGCGCAGGCTGATGCTGCGCGTCAGGACCAGCAACCGTCCATCGGGCAGCGCGACCGCATCGGTCACGCGGTAGTCGGCGGGTGCCTGGTAGCGGAACGGCATCGGCCGGATGCCGGGCGCAGTCGGGTCGCCGGAAAAGCGCAGCGCGGAATAGCCCTGCCGGCCCTTGCGGCCATGCGCCTCGCTCAACACTACCACCGATCCGTCTGGCATCGCCGCCATCGCTTCGGGGCCGCCATTTTCCGACCAGCGCCGCATCGCGCGCGGCGCGGCATGTCGCACCGGGCGGAGGTCGCGGTCGAAGCGCCATATCTGGTTGTCGCGTTCATAGCCGACCAGCATGTCCCCGCCCGGCAACACTGCCAGCGATTCGGTGTCGCGGTCGCGCTTTTCCCAGCCCGTCCCCGGCCCCGCCAGTTCGGTGACCCGGGTATCGCGCACCCGCCAGTCGCGCCCCATCCGGAAGCGGAGCAAACCACCGCCATCGGACAGGAGCATGAACCGGTCGCCCGCGACGTGGATCGCGGAAAAGCCGCCAAACGCCGGATCCGACGCGGTCAGGGACACGCCGCCGAGATACGTCAGGGCGCCGTTGCGCATCCGTCGCGGATCCGCCGGATAGAGATCCACCGGGGCCGCATCGACCTGCGGTGCCGCGCGATAGAGCGGCAGCCGTTCCGAACCGCTCCACGAGGGAAGCAGCAACAGCACGGCGAGACAGACCAGCAGAATACGCATCGCCCCCGCCTTACCCGATCGCTTCCCTGCCGCCAGTAGCCTTTTGCCGCGATTAGGGTACAGCGCGATGCGGGACCGGAATACAGCGATGGGGTGGGACAAGGTGGTGGATGTCGTCGAACTGGCCACGGGGCTGATCGCCTGCGACAGCGTGACCCCGGCGCGGGGGCAGGTATTCGACGTGCTGGAGGCGGCGCTGGTGCCGCTGGGGTTCGATGTCGACCGGTTCGTGACCGGCGCGGCACCGGACGGTCCGGTCGAAAACCTCCTAGCGGTGCGCGGCACCGTCGGACGGCATTTCGCCTTTGCTGGCCATGTCGACGTCGTGGCACCTGGCCCCGGCTGGACCTCCCCGCCCTTTGCCCCCGAACTGCGCGACGGATTACTGTTCGGGCGCGGCGCGGTCGACATGAAGGGCGCCGTCGCCGCCTTCGTCGCGGCGGCGGCGACGCTGCCGGCGGATTCGGGCACGATCAGCCTGATCGTCACCGGCGACGAGGAAGGGCCAGCGGTGTTCGGCACCCGCGCGCTGATCGACCAGATGGCGGCGCGCGGCCTGCGGCCCGACCTGTGCCTAATCGGCGAACCGACCTGCACCCAGCGGCTGGGCGACATGGTGAAGATCGGGCGGCGCGGGTCGGTCAATCTCTGGATCGACGTGCCCGGCCGGCAGGGGCATGTCGCCTACCCGCACCTTGCCGACAATCCGATCCCCAAGCTGGTCGCGGCGCTGGCGGCGATCGAGGCGGTGGTGCTGGACGCCGGCAACGCCTGGTTCCAGCCGTCGAACATCGAGGTGACCGACATCACGGTCGGCAATCCGGCGACCAACGTCATCCCCGGCCATGCGGCGGCGCGGCTGTCGATCCGGTTCAACGACGAACATTCCGGTGCCGCGCTGGTCGAGCGGATCACCGCCATGGTCCACGCCCATGCCCCCTTGGCGCAGGTAGAGGGGCGGATTTCCGGCGAAGCGTTCCTGACCCCGCCGGGAGACTTTTCCGCGATGGTGTCGGCGGCGATCGAACGCCACACTGGCATCGTGCCGGAGCTGTCGACGACCGGCGGAACATCGGACGCGCGCTTCCTGTCGCGCCTGTGCCCGACGGTCGAGTTCGGCCTGCCGAACGCGACGATGCACAAGATCGACGAGGCGGTCGCGGTCGACGACCTGCGTGCGCTGACCGCGATCTATGCCGATATCGCCCGGACCGCGCTGGCATGAGGGCGGGGCGGGGCAGACTTACCTGGCCCGTAACCCTTTCGTAAGCAGTCGCCACAACGCTTTCGTAAGCAGTCGACGCTAGCTTCGTCGGCATTGAACTAGTTGGGGAACGTCGTGTCGCAGCCCGCACAAATCACTACCGGCCTGTCGGGAAACCGCCGCGGACGCCAGCGCATCGGCATCCAGCGGTCGGCGGTGCTCCGCGTTGCCGGGCACCCGCCGATCCCCATTACCCTGGTCGACCTGACCCGTGACGGCTGCCTGATCGAAACCGACGCCGTGCTGGCGGCGGATCAGCAGATCGAGCTGGGCATTGCCGGCATCGGCACCGTCGGCGCGCGGGTCGTGCGGTCCGGCACGATCGGCTATGGCTGCGAATTTGCGGAGACGCTGCCGTCCGGCGCGATCACCAATGCCAGCCGCGCCAATGTCGTGCAGCTCGAAACCGACGTAATGACGGTAGCGGAGGGCGCAGCCCAGGCCGGCAAGGTTTCGCCGCGCCAGCGCCTGCTGGCCGTCGCCGCGATCGTGGTACTGCCCTGGGCTGCGATCGCCGGCATCGCCGCCCTGCTCGGCTAAAGGCTGATCCGACTATATTGATCCCAACGCGTCCTGGAATCTCCCGGTGATAGCACGCCGTAGGAGCCGCTGGAGACCTCAGCCTTCGCTGGGATGACGTAGCAGGGCAGATGGTCGACCTCCAGGGTGGATCGACATCCAGTCCCCCGGAGACGCGGAATGACTGCTCTTCCGCCCTATCGCCACTCCCGCGTAGGCGGGAGTCCCGATGCGCTCGAGCCAGCAAATCCTGCCGAAACGTCAGCGGTTACGGATTCCTGTCTTCGCGGGAATGCCGAAAACTCTCGATCGCCGCTGAATGCCGATGGGTCTCACGGTCCTGTTCATCGATATCGAACTAGGGATTGTGGGGATTCATCGTGAATGGATGACGGCGGCAGCGAGGTAGATCATTGCCTCGAAGCTGCGATCGGTCTTGCAGGCGCGCATGGCAATACGTTTGAACTCCTTGAGCTTGCAAAAGAAGTTTTCGATGAGATGCCGCCATGCGTAGATTGCGGGGTCGATCCTGAGCTTTTGCGCACGGCCTGGATGCTGCGAGATGACGACCTTGGCACCGCGATCGTTCAGCTCGGCCACAAGAGCGTTACTGTCAAACGCTTTGTCCGCGATCAGTCCCTCAAAGGCGATGCCGTCGATCAGCGGTGGCACCTCGACGCTGTCGTGGCGCTGACCTGGCATCAGCCGGAAGCGCACCAGATTGCCCAGCGCATCGGTCATCGCGAGGATCTTGGTCGTCATGCCGCCTTTGGAACGGCCGATGGCCTGGCTCTGAGTCCCCCTTTTGCGCCCTGACCATGACGGTGAACCTTCACGATCGTCGCATCGACGATGGCATATTCCAGGTCGGGTTCGTCTGACAGCGCATCGAATATCCGTTTGAAAACATCCGCTTCGCGCCAGTCGCGAAACCGGCGGAAGGCCGTGCTCCAATTGCCGAACCGCTCCGGCAGATCGCGCCATGGACTGCCAGTCCGCACGATCCACAGCACCGCCTCCATGAACAGCCGATTGTCCCGGCCACTACGCCCCGGATCGGTCGGCTTCCCCAGACAATGCGGCTCCATCTTCGCCCACTGGGCGTCCGTTAGAATGTTGCGATCCATCCACAGCGTGAATTACATTCGAGCCTCAATGTGAATCCCCACGCCCCCTAGTACAGCCAGTTCGACCATTCCGCGACCGGCGTCCACCGGCCCTGCCGCCGCTGAAGCGCATAGAGCGCCCCGTGGTGATTCGCCTCGACCACCACGAACCCGATATCGCCATAGCGAACCGGGTCGCGCACGCCGAATCGCGGCGTACAGAGGCGCAGGCGGTTGATGACCCACCACCGCGCGGTGACGCCCGCGGGCAGCGCATCCTCGGTCAGCGTCAGCCGGCGGCGGATATCCCCCCATGGCCGCGCCATGCGGGTCGCAGCGCCGTTCAGCGTCTGCTGCACCATCGGCGGCAGTGCGTCGGAGCGGTCGCGCACCGCCGGCGGGGTCGGTTCGCCGGTCGGCACCTTCAGCCCGGTCGGCGGGAACCAGCGCAGGTCGGCGCGGGAGCTGCGCGGCGCGCGCGCCATTTCGCGGAAGACGCTCAGCGTATCGCCATCGGTCACCCGGTCGGTACAGACCGGACCGTTGCGGGCGACCATCAGCGTCAGCACGGACCGCACCATCGCCTCGTCGTCGTCGATTCGTCCGTCGCCGCGACCGCCGGAGCAGCCGGCGAGCATGAGCGTCAGGATTCCGATGACGAAACGTCGCGGGCGCGGGGATGGGATGTGGCCAGGCTCCATCGCCGGGACCATCGGCGCGCCGCGCGCAAAAGTAAACGGCGCAGCGATGTGCACCGGAACGGGACGTCCCCGAATCCGCACGCGTTAGCCGTTGGAAACTTTTCGGCGTTGTGCGATTAATAGTTCGCAAAGGAAAATGCCGTGAGCGAACGAATTGCAACTCTGCGCAGCGAAGATCGGTGGCGCCGCTTGATGACGGCCGGAGTCGTTGGGGTGCTGACCCTGTCGAGTGGTACCATCATCTCCGAACGCGCCCTGTTCAGCCCCCTGGCCGATGATCCCGCCCTCGCCGGGTTCGCGCCGACCGCCTATGCGATGCTGACACCGCAGGGCGGCCCCGGCGGGCTGCGCCGTCCCCGCGGCGGCACCCCGTTCCCGCAGGCGTTCGGCGCGATTCCGCAGCCCGATGCGTCGGCGTCGACCGGCGGCGCGCCGGGCGGCGTCCCCGATGGCGCGACCGGCCTCACCCCGGCGCCGCAGGGCGTCGGCAATCTTCCCAGCGACTCGATCCCCGGCGGACCGGGCGATCCCGGCGGAGCGGGAAGCGGCCCGGGCGGCTCGCTGCCCGGTCCGGGCGAGTCGTTGCCGGGCGGCGGCGGCGCGGCTCCGGGCACGACGCCGGGCGGTCCGGTGACGCCGCCGGTCAGCGCCGTTCCCGAACCGGCGAGCTGGGCGATGATGATCCTGGGCCTTGCCTTTATCGGCGGCATCCTGCGCCGTCAGCGCGGCGGAGCGTCGCGCGCGATGACCGGGCGCACCGCGACGGCCTGATCGCGCGTACGAACCGACACAGAGGCTGTGCGGAAACGTGCGATGCATGTTTCCGCACAGCCTTTTTAGGGCATGATGACGGAGGATAGAACCGTTCGTGCTGAGTAGGGGCTGAGCGAAGTCGAAGACCTGTATCGAAGCACCTGCCTCACACGGTCCTTCGATACGCCATTTCGACAAACTCAATGGCTACTCAGGACGAACGGATCAGCCTTCAGTCATCATGCTCTAGCGAAGGTGCAGCCTGCCTTCGGTCAGCGTGACCGAATTGAGCTTTTCCAGCATGTTCTGGCCGAGCAGCGACACGCCCAGCCCGTCCCGGACGACCACCGCGCGCAAGCCCCGGACGTCGTGCCCGGCCAGCTCGATCCGCTCCAGTTTCGTCCAGGCCATCGCCGCATCGCCGCCGACCGTGCTGACGCGCCCGACGAACTTGTCGCGATCCACCACGATGCCGGCCGCCCGGGCGTCGGCATCGGTCAGGACCATGTAGGACGCACCGGTATCCACCAGGAACCGGATCGGTCGTCCGTTCACCTTCGCCTGGACATAGAACAGCCCGTCGCTGTGCCGTTCCGTGCGCAGGCTGGCCTGCTCGGTCGCCGGCAGGGGTGGGGGTGGCTCGGTCGCGACGATGGGCACCGCCGCGGCGGCGACCCCCGCTGCTACCGGGGCGAAGCCCAGCCGGTCCGACTCGCTGAGTGCGGCGAGGCTGGCGGTGGCGATGCCGGAAAGCACCGCTGCACGAAGGATGGCATTGGCGAACATGGCAACCGGTATCGCACCGGCGACTTACGCTCCGGTTCGCGAAAATGGTGCATCGTCAATTAACTAGGACCGGTCGATTGTAAGAGGTCGATCGCCGCTCGCGACTCGGCGAAGCCGAGATTTCGTCACTTGAAGCTGTTCCGGGATGTACCCATCCCCGAACGCTGCAGATCAGGTGTTCCACCGATGTGGAACCAGACGTCATCCGAGCGAAAGCTCGGATCTCCCGGTGACGGCACGCGACAGGAGCCGCTAGAGACCACAGCCCGCGCTAGGGTGACGTTTTTGGGTAGATGGATCGCCCCCGAGGGACCAGCCCAAGTCACGAGTCGATTGTGTCAGCGCGGCGATCCGCCTTACCACAACGGAACCAGGCGACCGGTGATCCAGCCCAGCCGGTCGAAACCGCCTACGACCCCGCGCCCACCGCTCGTCCCGCCTTCGGCGTCGCCGGACCATAGGTCCGACGCAGATGCACGGTCTGCAACAATCCGGCGATCAGCATCACCAGTCCGGCCAGCGTCAGTTGCGCGGCGACGACCCAATAGGGTGCGCGCATCGTCCGGGTCGAGTTATAAAGGACATAATAGGGCCGCGTGACCCGCAGCCCGGCATAGCGATACAGCCGCTCGATCGACCCGGGCAGGTTGTTGCGGACCAGCGTGCCGGTCCGGTCCTCGACCCGCTCGTTCGGCGTCATCCGCGCCTGATCGCGCGGCTCCAGCTCGACGAAATAGGCGATCTGCGGCATCGCCGGGTACGTTCCGGCGGCGACGATCGGCGCGAACCGCACTCCGCGCCGCGTCACCAACAGGTTCTGCGCAAAGGCGGCGGTACGATCGTACAGGATCGTGCCCCGCAACTTCGCCGCCCCGCTGTCGGCGGCGGTCACGCCGGCCGGATCGGCAGTGACGATTCGGTCCGCGCGGCGATCCGCCGTCCGCGTGAGCGCGACCAGCGCGATCACCACCGCGGCGCTGAGCAACGCGCTCGCCACGACGAACAGGAACTGGCGGAACCGGACCGCGCTGATATGGGCCGCAACGACGGGCGACTGGTCGGCATAGCGCGGGTCGTCGCGCTGGTGCCGGTCGCGCAGCAGCAGCAACGCGGGCGATGCGAACAACAGTACCGGCAGCACGAAGGTCAGCGTCGGCGCGAACTGGCCGAACTGGTCGAACTGCCATTCGGCCAGCGTCGCATACAGCCCGGAATAATGGAGCATTTCCCACAGGAAATACAGCAGGACCACCAATACCCACAGCGTCATGATCCGCGCAAGAACGGCACGATCGACGCGTGGCATCCGCGATTTCAACCAGCCACGCATCGCAATCCCCCTTATCATCCTGCCCCTGCCAAGGCGGTTCGTCGCGCAGGGGCAGGGACCTTTGCGCTTACCGTCCGCAAAGTCTAGCGTTACAGGGATGTTCAACGCCCCTGCCTCTGTTCACGTTCCGACCGCCCCCGGCGACTCCGCCGCACCCGCCGCGGGCGGGGAGGCAAGCGGCTGGCGTGCATGGGGCGATTACTGGTTCCTCGCCCTCGCCATCCTTCTGTTCCTGCTGCCGGTGGCGGGTGCGATGGTCCGCGAAAGCTGGTCGACCGAACAGGGGGCGCAGGGACCGCTGATCCTCGCCAGCGGGTTGTGGTTGCTCGCGCATGAGGCGCGCGGCCTGCGGGCCCTGCCCGGAAAACGCAGCCTCGCCGCCGCGGCGATGCTGCCCGCGGCACTCGCTGTCATCTTCGGTCGGGTGACCGGCAATCTGTGGGTCGACTGGGCGGGAAGCCTCGGCGCGCTCGCCGTCCTGCTCTATGCGATGGCTGGGGCGGCGGCGGTACGCCGGCTGTGGTTCCCGTTGCTCTATCTGCTGTTCCTGGTGCCGATTCCCTATGTGATTATCGGCCCCCTCACCCATGCCCGCAAATTATGGCTGTCGGGCAGCGCCGTCGACCTGCTGTCCTGGGCGGGCTACGACGTCGCCTATGGCGGCACGACGCTGTATATCGACCAGTATGAACTGCTGATCGCGGATGCCTGCGCCGGCATGAATTCGCTGTTCAGCCTCGTCGCGATCGGCGGTTTCTATATCTATCTGCGCCATCGCGACCGGGTAAAGCGGGCGATCTTCCTCGCGGCGATGCTCGTTCCGGTCGCAGTCTTCACCAATTTGCTACGGGTCGTGCTGCTGATGCTGGTCACCCGCCACTGGGGCGATGCCGTGGCGCAGGGGGTGTTCCATGATGCGATCGGGATGGTGATGTTCGCGACGATGCTCGGCACCCTCGTGCTGCTCGATCTTGCGGCCGCCGCGCTGACCGACCGCCGGGGAACTCCGGCATGAACGGGGTCCCGCGCCCCGACCGGCGACAGTTGATCCTGGGGACGGCGCTGCTCGCCACGGCGGGGCTGGCCAACGTCTTACGCCCGACTGATGCACCCGCCGCCACGATCGACCTGATGCGCGCGATCCCGCTGGTGCTGGGTCCCTATCGCTACGACAGCGCGATCGCGCTCGTCCTGCCCGATGCCGGGGAGACCAGCCAGCGGATCTATGACCAGGTGCTAACCCGCAGCTATGTCGCGGCCGGGCGTCCGCCGGTCATGCTCGTCATCGCCTATGGCGCGGCGCAGGATGCCGGCCTCGCGCTGCACCGGCCCGATGCCTGTTATCCGGCGGCCGGCTATCGGATCGAAGCGACCCGGGCGGTGCAGGCGCGTCTGAGCGAAGCCGCCGCGATCCCGGCGACCCTGCTCACGGCCACGCGCCAGGACCGGGTCGAACAGGTGATGTATTGGACCCGGATCGGCGACCGTTTTCCCACATCGGCTGTGGCCGAGAAGCTCGACATCCTGCGTGCCAATCTGTCCGGCGATCGCCCCGACGGCGTGCTGGTCCGGCTGTCGGTCGAGGACGGCGACCCGGCGGCGGCGCTGGCGCAGTTGCAGCAATTCGTCGCCACGCTGCTCGCGACGATCGGTCCGGCCGCGCGTGCCCGGCTGGTCGGGGGTGCCGCGTGACCCGGCGCGGTGGCGTTCCGGCCCTGTCGCTGCTACTGCTGCTGGCGGCAATCCCCGCCGGCTGCGACCCCGGCCCTCCCGAAGGGCAGGTGGTCGCGCGCGTCGACGGGGAGGAAATCACCCGACGCGACCTGCTGCTCGAATTACAGGCCAGCGGTCTTGCGCCGGGAGTCGATGTCGACCGCTACCGCAAGGCGCTGCTCGAAGCGGTGGTCGCCCGCAAGCTGCTGGCGCAGGCCGCCCGGCAGGACGGTATCGACACCACGCCCGAATATGTCGCGGCGATCCGGCGCGACCGCGAACAACGGCTCGTGCAGTTCCTAGCGAACCGCGACGCCACCCGGCTGCAGCCACCGACACCGGACGCCATCCGCGCCCACGCCGCACGGCGCGACGGCGCCTATGCCGCTCGGCAGTTGCTCACGGTCGAGCGGTTGCGCCTCGCCGATACCGGCGCGGAGCGGGCAATCGATCTGCGCGGCCCGATCGATGCGGTCGCGGCGCGGATGGATACGGACGGCCGCCGCTATCGGCGCGACCGCGCGTCCGAAGACAGCCTAACCCTTACTCCTGCGCGGCGGGCCGCACTGGCGGCTACCGCCGGCGGCACCGCGCTGCGTACCGATCAGCCGGGCGAGGTCGTTCTCGAACAACTGGTCGCCGCCCGCCCCGCGCCGATAGCCCCGGCGCTGCGCCCCGCCGTCGCCCGCGACGAACTGGAACGGGCCGCCCGCGCCGCGATGGAGGCCCGGCGCACCGCCCGGCTCCGCGCGCGGGCGCGGATCGAATATCAGCCGGGTTACGCGCCGTAGAAGTCGCGATACCAAGCGGCGAACTTGCCCAGGCCTTCCTTCAGCATGACCTTGGGACGGTAGCCGCACACCGCGTTCAGCCGCGACACATCGGCAAAGGTCGCGGTCACGTCGCCGGGCTGCATCGGACGCATGATCTTCTTGGCCTTGCGCCCGATCGCTTCCTCCAGCGTCTCGATCATCTCCATCAGCCCGACCGGGTGGCTGTCGCCGATGTTCAGGATGCGGTTGGCGCCGCGCTCCGGCGGATGGTCGAGCGCGCCGATGATCCCGTCGACGATGTCGTCGATATAGGTGAAGTCGCGCGCCATGCGCCCCTCACCGAACACCTCGATCGCCTCGCCGCGTATCAGCTTCTGGGTGAAGCTAAAATAGGCCATGTCGGGACGCCCCCATGGCCCATAGACGGTGAAGAAGCGCAGCCCGGTCTGCGGAAAGCCGTACAGCTTGGCATAGGACTGGCTCATCAGCTCGCACGCGCGCTTGGTCGCCGCATAGAGCGATACCGGCGCCGCGGCCGGTTCGTCCTCGGAAAAGCCGGCGGTGTCGATCGGTTTGTCGCCATAGACCGAGCTGGACGACGCATAGACCAGATGGGCGAAACCCTCCGGCGCGTGGCGGCATGCCTCCATGATCGACAGATGGCCGGCGAGGTTGGAGCGCTCATAGGCGAACGGATTTTCGATGCTGTAGCGCACGCCCGCCTGCGCGGCGAGATGGACGACCCGGTCGACGCCGTTGTCGTGGACCAGGCCGGCCATCGCCCCGCTGTCGGTAATATCCACCCGGTGGAAGGTGAAGCCCGTCTTCCCATCGAACGTCGCCAGCCGCGCTTCTTTCAGGGCGACGTCGTAATAGTCGTTGACGCTGTCCACGCCGATCACCGTCTCCCCCCGCTCCAGCAGGCGATGGGCGGTGGCATGTCCGATGAAACCGGCGACCCCGGTGACGAGAATGGGACCAGGCATCAACACTTCTCCATTGGCGTCGGTCACGACGCAAGCACTTTCCCGGCCTACCTACAGGATAGGCGACCGAAAAACCATGGCATTTTGCTGCTATGCAGCATTCACGACGGTCTTGTCCGGCGCAGGATCAGGTACAGCGCGCCCTGCCCGCCATGCCGCGGATGGGCAGGCCGGATCGACGCGATACGGTCGGCATGACGCCCCGCCATGATCCAGTCGTCGACCGCCGCACGAATGGCGCCCCGGGCATGGGGACGTTCCGATTCGGGACGCGGCGGCTTCCCGGTCACCAGCAGCAACACGCGGTCGCCGCGCTGGATCGCCTGCCCCAGCCGCTGGTCGAGCAGCAGATGCGCCGAATGCAGCGTATGGCCGTGCAGGTCGATCGTCGAATCGGGACTGACCAGTCCGCGCGACAGCCGCCGGTCCCAGCTCGCGTCGAGCGTGGCCCCGGGCGTCCGCGCCCTGGCCGGCACCGGCAGGGCGGCAGGCGACCGCGCCCGCAGCGGCTTGGGCGCGGGGGCGCCGTGTTTCTCCATCGCGGTCGGCGCGATTGGCACGGGACGGGCGGCGTGGAGCGGCTTTACCGCCGCGACCACCCGCGCCCACAGCGCCGCCTCGCCGGGGTCAAGGCGTCGCCCAGCCACCCGCGATCCGCCGGACGGTGCCGATCGGCAACAACAGAAAGGCCGTGCCGCGCGCGCTCATGCCGCCCGCGATCGCCCGCGCCTCGTCGCCCGCGCCCCAGAAGGTGTCGAAGCGGTTGGTGCCCTTGATCGCGCCGCCGGTATCCTGCGCCACCCACAGCCCGCTGGCGTCGGTGCGGTCCATCGACAGGAACACCGGCGCGCCTAGCGGTACGAAGCGGACATCCGCCGCGACGCTGGCATTGCCGGTGACCGGAAGGCTCATCGCGCCCAGCGGCCCCGGCCCGGTCAGTTCGCGGAAGAAGACGAAGCTCTTGTTCTCGCGCATGATCGCGCGGCCCTGTTCGGGATTGGCGCGCAGCCACGCCATCAGCCCCTGCATCGACGCCTGACCCGGCCGGACCAGCCCGCGATCGCGCATCAGCTTGCCGATGCCGGTATAGTCGCGGCCATTCTGCCCGGCATAGCCGATACGCATGACGCCGCCATCGGGCAGCCGCAACCGGCCCGATCCCTGTACCTGCAGGAAGAACATCTCGACCGGATCGGCCGCCCACGCGATTTCCAGCCCGCGTCCGGCCAGCGCGCCTTCCTCGATCGCGGTGCGGTCATAATAGGGGACGAAGGCTTTGCCATCGACCCGCCCGCGAACGCGCTTGCCCTTCAGGTCGGGCGAGAACAGGCCCAGATCGACCTCGACCAGATCGCCGGGCACGCCATAGATCGGCGTTTCATACCCGCTCCGGCGCGTCCGCGATCCGTGAATTTCGGGTTCATAATAACCGGTCGCGAACGCCTTGCCATCGCCGACCTGCACCGTTTCGAACCAGCGCGCGAAGAACGACCGGGCGCCGCCCGAACCGACGCTACGCGCGGCATCGCAGACCGGCAGCCAGTCGGCGGGGCGGGTCAGCCCGGTCGGGTCGGCCTTGCGCGTGACGGAGGGGCAGCTGATGCGGAAAGCCGCCAGCGCGCGGGCGGCGACCTCCTCGGTGATCGGCAGGCTGGCGACCGCCGGTCCGGCAACGACGCCTGCGGCCAGCGCGGTCGTCGCACCGTCGACGGTACCGACCCCGGTAATGGGCGGCAGCGGCACGGACGCGGTCGGCTGTCGCACCGGCAACGGCCGGCTCGGCGTGCCCGGTATCGCCTCGCCCCGCTCGGGCGCAGGCCGCGAGGCGGCACTCTCGGCACCCCGCGGCACGATCGCGTTGGAACAGCCGGCCAGCAGCAGCGCGGCGAACGCCGCCATCCCCCCCTTGCGCATCGCGATCAGGCTTCGTCGGTGTCGGCAAGCTTCCAGTTCGGGTCGCTGCTCTTCAGCACCCGCAGGAACGTCCACACGTCATGCGTCTCGACCGCATCCGACAGCGATCCGGCGATCATGTTGCCATCGGCATCGCGCGTGATCGCGGCGATATCGGCATCGAAGCGAACCGCGACGCGGGCGACGCCGCCCTCGACCGACGCCTCGGTCACGACCGCACGCTCGATCGACACCAGCCGGTTGTCGAGCGTCTGCCCCGCTGCGTTGCGCTCGGCGATCGCCTGCGCAAATGCCTCGCGCACGTCGCGCTCGGTCAGCCATTCCAGCGTCGCCTCGTCGCCCTTCCAAAAGGCTTCGAGAATCATCCGATAGGCGGACTTCGCACCTTCGACGAACTGCGCGACGTCGAAGGTCGGATCGGCGGCGATCAGCGCGCGCAGGCCGGGTTCGGCCCCGCTCTCGACATGGCGCGGACCCAGCACGCGGGCCTCCGGCGTCACCTCGATCGTGCGGGCGGCCGGGGGCGTGCCGATGCGTTCCTCGGCCGTGCGCGGCAGGGGTTCATGGCCGGTACGCTTGCCCAACACGGCATAGAGCCGCATCGCCAGAAACGCCGCCACCATCGCGAGCAGGACGACAAAAACCAACATGCCTACACTTCCTTCCGTCGACCGGACATAGGACCGATCGGGCGCGGATACAAACGCTGCGGCGGCCATCTGTTTCGTCGGGCGGGTCGACCCGTTGAATCGCGGTCCGGCCACTGCTAGTCCGCGCCATCTTAACGCGGCAAGCGCCAAAGCTTTCCGCCGTAGCGGACAGGAACTACCATGGAAGATCAGAACGACGCCACCGGCATCGACGCCTTTGCCAATGGGGACGACAGCCAGCCGTCGGTCAACGTCATCACCCAGTACGTCAAGGACCTGTCGTTCGAGAATCCGAGCGCGCCGGGCGTGTACCAGCTGCCGGGCAGCCCGAAGCTGGACGTGCAGTTCAACATCGGCGCCAACCAGGTCGGCGACGACGTCCATGAAGTCGTGCTGAAGATCGAGGCGCGTGCCGAGATCGAGGGTCAGGTGATGTATCTGGTCGACCTGTCGTTCGCCGGCCTGTTCGGGCTGCGCAACATTCCGGCCGAGCATCTCCAGCCGTTCCTGCTGGGCGAAGCGCCGCGCATCCTGTTCCCCTTCGCCCGCCGCGTGCTGGCCGATGCGGTGCGCGACGGCGGCTTCCCGCCGCTGATGCTGGAGCCGATCGATTTCGCGCAGCTCTACCTCAGCCAGGCCGAGCAGCAGGCCGGACTCGGCGAAGTCGCCGGCCACGCCTGATCGTTCCGGGGCGGGGGCGGACCTTGGTTCCGATCGACAGTCGGCAATTCGTTCCGTCGATCGTCACCCCGGACTTGATCCTGGGTCCCGCTTCTTCTTTGCCCGCCCAGAAAGCGGGACCCCGGATCAAGTCCGGGGTGACGGAAATACTGGGGTTCGGGTCGGTGGCTAAAGCGTTCGATGCGTGTCGGTCAGCCCTCGTACCCCCGCGCAGGCGGGGGTCCAGAGCCAAGCAGGACAAAGGCTTGCCCATGTCGCCCCGGATCGCGCCCTGCACGAAACGCCTGCGCACATTCCGAAGGGTGCCGACGCCTTCCCGTACCCCGGCGAAGGCCGGGGTCCAGTTGGGGGACGTCGCCGTCATTCGGAACAGCCTTCCCACCTGGACCCCGGCCTTCGCCGGGGTACGGACCGGGATCGTCGGTGAAGGCTTCGCCCGCACCGGAGCACGCCCCGACCATCGATCGGCCCTGACGGCATGAAACTCGCAAAATCGCTGGGATCGGTCGGCGGGCTGACGCTGGCCAGCCGGGTATTGGCGCTGGTCCGCGATTCGCTGCAGGCGACCTTCGTCGGCGCAGGCTTCGCGTCCGACGCATTCCTTGTCGCCTTCCGCCTGCCCAATATGTTCCGCGCGCTGTTCGCCGAAGGGGCGTTCAACGCCGCCTTCGTACCTCTGTTCAACAAGAAGGTGGCCGAGGGCGACGAGTCCGCCGAGGGACAGGGGCTGGCCACCGGCATCGCCTTTGCCCGCGACGTGCTGTCGGTGCTGCTGCCGGTGCTGATCGCCGCGACCGTCGTGATGCTGATCGCCGCATGGCCGCTGACGTACCTGCTGTCGGGCGGGTTCAACGATCCGACGCCGGACCAGTTCGCCTATGCGGTCACGCTGTCGCGGATCACCATCCCCTATCTGCTGCTGATCTCGATCGTGTCGCTCTTGGGTGCGATCCTCAATTCGCTCGACAAATTCTGGGTCAACGCCGCCGCCCCCATCCTGCTGAACGTCGCGATGGTCGCCGGCCTGCTCTTCTTCCACGGACCCGATCCGTACGCGACCGCCCGCGTGCAGGCATGGGCGGTGACGGCGGGCGGCGCGTTGCAGCTCGGCTGGCTGATGTTTGCCTGCCGCCGCGCCGGCGTCTCGCTGAAACCCCGCCGCCCGCGCATGACCGATGACGTCCGCGCGATGCTGAAGCTGATCGTGCCTGCCGCTGCCGGCGCGGGCGCGATGCAGTTCAATCTGGTCATCTCCACCGCGCTATCGGGCAAGCTGCTCGATGCCGGCTCGATCTCCTACATCTATTATGCCGACCGGCTGAACCAGTTGCCATTGGGGCTGATCGGCATCGGCCTCGGCACCATTCTGCTGCCGACCATTTCGCGCCAGCTCTCCCGCAAGGACGATGCCGGAGCGATGGATACGCAGAACCGCGGCATCGAACTGGCGCTGCTGCTGACTTTGCCGGCGACCATCGCCTTCCTGACGGTCGCCGAACCGATCATCCGCGCGCTGTTCCAGCATGGCGCATTCAATGCGCAGGACACGATCCGCTGCGCCCAGTCGCTTGCCGCCTTCTCGCTGGGGCTGCCGGCCTATGTCCTCATCAAGGTGCTGACGCCGGGCTTCTATGCGCGGCAGGATACGCGGACGCCGGTGCGCTTCGCCATGTGGTCGATCGCTATCAACATCATGCTGAACCTCGCACTGATCCCGACCATCGCGCATATCGGACCGCCGCTGGCGACGGCCGTCGCGGCATGGGTCAATCTCGCCATGCTGTACGTCACGCTCAAGCGGCGCGGCCATTTCGCGCTCGACCGGCAGCTGACCCACCGCCTACCCCGCTTCGCGCTCGCCGCGTTGCTGATGGGGGCGGCGCTGTTCTTTGCCGACACGCTGGTCGCACCATGGACGACGGGGGCGGTCGCCACCCGCATCATCGGCATGGTCGCTCTCGTCGGCGCGGGTGCCATCGTCTATGGCGTCGCCTGCCTTGCCACCGGAGCGTTCCGGCTGGCCGATCTTCGCGCGCTGCTCCGGCGGCGGGCCGCTTAACTAGGAACCCTGCAATGCGTGTCGTCTCCGGCATCCAGACCACCGGCAATCTCCACCTCGGCAATTATCTGGGCGCGATCCGCAACTGGGTGCGGTTGCAGGACCGGATGGGCGCGGACGATGTGTGCCTGTTCTTCCTGGCGGACCTCCACGCGCTGACCGTGACGCAGGACCCGAAGGAACTGGCCTCGAACACGATCGAGATGGCGGCGACGCTGCTGGCGGCGGGGATCGATCCCGACCGCTCGATCCTGTTCAATCAGGCGCGGGTGCCCGCGCACAGCGAACTCGCGTGGATTCTGGGCGGCACGGCGCGCGTCGGCTGGCTCAACCGCATGACCCAGTGGAAGGACAAGGCCGGCAAGAACCGCGAAGGGGCCAGCGTCGGGCTGTTCACCTATCCGGTGCTGCAGGCCGCCGACATCCTCGCCTACCGGGCAACGCATGTGCCGGTCGGCGAGGACCAGAAGCAGCATCTGGAGCTGGCGCGCGATATCGCGACCAAGTTCAACCTCGACTTCGGGGTCGACCTGTTCCCGCTGCCCGAACCGATGATCCCGGAGGACACGCCGCGTATCATGTCACTGCGCGACGGCACCGCGAAAATGTCCAAGTCCGATCCGTCGGACATGAGCCGCATCAACCTGATCGATTCGGACGACCTGATCGCGACCAAGTTCCGCAAGGCCAAGACCGACCCCGAACCCCTCCCCTCCGAAGTTGGCGGCCTCGTCGAACGCCCGGAGGCCCGCAACCTCGTCACCATCTATGCCGCCCTGTCGGGGGAGACGTCGCACGACGTGCTCGCCAACTTCGGCGGCCAGGGGTTCGGCGCGTTCAAGCCGGCGCTGGCCGATCTGGCGGTCGCAAAGCTCGGCCCGATCCGCGACCGGCTGGTCGCCCTGCTCGACGACCGGGCGACGGTCGGCGCGACGCTGGCCAAGGGGGCGGCCAAGGCCGAGGAACTGGCTCGCCCGACGCTGCGCGCCGCGCAGGACGCACTCGGCCTGCAGGTTTGAACATTTGTTTTATTTAATCAGGGAGTCGCGGACAGAATAAGGTTGTCCGCGACACCTTCGCCACCTTATGCGTGCGGCATCGCTCACCCAACAGGGGATGCCGTTCGTGACCAGCACCACCGTCGAAACCACGCCCTTCACCGACCAGAAACCCGGCACCTCGGGCCTGCGCAAGAAGGTACGGGTGTTCCAGCAGCCGCACTATGCCGAGAACTTCATCCAGTCGGTGTTCGACGTGGTGGAGGGCAAGGACGGCGCGACCCTGGTGATCGGTGGTGACGGCCGCTACCTGAACCGCGAAGTCATCCAGACGGCGATCCGCATGGCCGCCGCCAACGGCTTCGCCCGCGCCGTCGTGGGGCAAGGCGGCATCCTGTCGACGCCTGCCGCCTCCAACGTCATCCGCACGCGCGGCGCCATCGGCGGTCTCGTCCTGTCGGCCAGCCATAATCCCGGCGGCCCGGACGAGGATTTCGGCATCAAATACAACGTCTCGAACGGCGGTCCCGCGCCCGAAAGCTTCACCGACGCGCTCTACGCCCGCACGCTGGAGATCGACGCTTACGTCATCAGCGACGTGACCGATATCGACCTCGACACGCTGGGTGAAACCACCGTCGACGGCATGACCGTGGAAGTCATCGATCCCGTCGCCGCCTATGCCGAATGCATGGAGCGGCTGTTCGATTTCGCCGCGATCCGCGACCTGATCGCCGGCGGCTTCCGCCTGTCGTTCGACGCGATGCACGCGGTCACCGGCCCCTATGCGACCGAGATCCTCGAACGCCGCCTCGGCGCACCCGCCGGCACTGTCGTCAACGGCACCCCCCTGCCCGATTTCGGTGGCCATCACCCCGACCCCAACCTCGTCCACGCCCACGAACTGTATGAGCGGATGATGGGCGACGATGCCCCCGATTTCGGCGCGGCATCGGACGGCGATGGCGACCGCAACCTCATCATCGGGCGCGGCATCTTCGTGACGCCCTCGGATTCGCTGGCGGTGCTGGCCGCCAACGCCCATCTCGCGCCGGCTTACAAGGACGGCATCGCCGGCATCGCGCGCTCGATGCCGACCTCCGCCGCCGCCGACCGCGTGGCGCAGGCGCTGGACGTGCCGCTGTACGAAACGCCGACCGGCTGGAAGTTCTTCGGCAACCTGCTCGACGCCGGCCTCGTCACCATCTGCGGCGAGGAGAGCGCGGGCACCGGATCGAACCATGTCCGCGAGAAGGACGGGCTATGGGCGGTGCTGCTGTGGCTCAACATCCTTGCCGTCCGCCGTCAGCCGGTGGCGGAGATCATGGCCGACCATTGGGCGCGCTATGGCCGCAATTACTATGCGCGCCACGATTACGAGGGCGTCGAGCAGGCGGGTGCCGATGCGCTGATGACGTCGCTGCGCGATCGACTGGCAACGCTGCCGGGCACGACGATCGGCAACCTGACCATCGCCCAGGCCGACGACTTCGCCTATCACGACAGCACCGACGGGTCGGTCAGCCGCAACCAGGGTATCCGTATCCTGTTCGCCGACGGATCGCGCATCGTGTTCCGCCTGTCGGGTACCGGCACACAAGGCGCGACGCTGCGGGTGTATATCGAGCGCTACGAACCGGCGGACGGCGATCTGGCGCAGCAGACCGGCGATGCGCTGGCACCACTCGTCGCGGCGGCGGAAACGCTGGCGTCGATCCGCGCGCATAGCGGCCGCAATGCCCCCGACGTCGTAACCTGAGCCACGGGGTCGGGCAGGCGCGAACCGGCGTCCTGCCCGGCCGTTTCGCCGTCTTGCAGGTGCCAGCCATCCTTCGCTACCCTGCGCTGCGACCGACGTCATGGTGGGAGATTGTGATGCAACCCGACGCAAAAACTCGCCTTGCCGGTCTTGGCTGTGTCGTGGCCGGCGTGCTGATATCGTGGCCCGCCATTTTCGACCGCTTGCGCATGGCGGAAGCGGGGGCGCCACGTATCCAGACCTGGTCGATGGCGGCCGCGCTGGTCGGCCCGCTGATCGTCATCGGCATTACGCTGATGGTGCTGGGCGCGCACACCGATGACATGACCCGTGACGCCGAACGAAAGAAGATGAAGCCGCTTGGCAACCTGATCGCGCTCGCCTGCGCGATCACCGGGTTCGGCGGAATGCTGGGCACCAACTACCTGCTGCGGTCCTACGGCTATCTATAGGATTTGATCGACCCACCCGGGACCGACGCCCCGGCATGGGCTGGGGCAGCGCACGCGATGCGCGGCTACCGGCAGATTACCAACTTCGCCGCGACGGAATAAACTTCGGGTCGCGCGACGGCTTCCCCGCCGACGTCGCCTCAGCCTTCCAGCGAGCGCATCAGCGTACGCACGGCGCTGTCGATCTCGCGGTCGACGCCACGCAGTTCCTCGATCCGGCGCACGGCGTGGATCACGGTCGAATGGTCGCGATTGCCGAACTTGCGGCCGATCTCGGGCAGCGAGCGGGTGGTCAGCCGCTTGGCAAGGTACATCGCGACCTGACGCGGACGGGCAATGACCTGCGCGCGGCGGGCCGATACTAGATCAAGCTGCTTCACCTCGAAATGCGCCGACACCGCGCGTTGGATATCGTCGATCGTGACGCGCTTGGCGGGGCCGGCCAGCATCTCGCCCAGCGTCGCGTGCGCAAACGCCATGTCGATCGTCTCGCCGGTCAGCGATGCATAGGCGACGAGGCGGTTGAGCGCCCCTTCCAGTTCGCGCACGCTGCCGCGAATCCGTCCGGCGAGCAGGTCGATGACATCCTCGGGCACCGGCGTTCCGGGCACCTCGGCCAGCTTGGCCGCCAGGATTTCATGACGCAGCTCAGTCTCGGGCGTCTTGATATCGGCGACCAGACCGCCGCCCAGCCGCGAGAGCAGCCGCGGATCGATCCCGTCGAGCAAGGCGGGCGAACGGTCGCAGGCGATCACCACCCGCTTGCCCGCATCCATGAACGCGTTGATCGTGTGGAGGCATTCCTCCTGCGTCGCGTCCTTGCCGGCGACGAACTGCAGGTCGTCGATCATCAGCAGGTCGACGCCGCGCAGCCGCGCCTTGAAGCTGTGCGTGTCGCGCGCGCGCATCGCCGCGACGAATTCGAACATGAAGCGCTCGGCGGGCAGATAGACCGCGCTGGCAGTCGGATCGGCCTCCAGGAACGCATGGCCGATCGCGTGCATCAAATGCGTCTTGCCCAGACCTGTGGCGCTGTGGAGGAACAGCGGACTGAAGCGCGGCACGCCCGGTTCGGCCAGCGCCTTGGCAGCGTTGAATGCGACCCGATTCGACGGCGCGACCACGAACCGGTCGAAGCGATAACGCGGATCGAACGCCGGGCGCTCGGCCGGCGCACGCTGCGGCACCGCCGGCATCGGCGCTGCGACAGCTGCCGCAGCCATCAGCGGCAACGGCGCTTCGGGCGGCACCGAATCGAACAATGGGGCGGGCGGGACGATTCGCGTGGGCAAGGCAGTGGCGGTTTCGACTAGGACGTCCCGGACCTGGGGCAGTTGCGCACGGAATTCATGCGCCAGGCGTTCGGCATAATGGTTGCGGACCCAGTCGGTCATGAAGGCCGACGGGAGCGTCAGACGGACCACGCCATCACCATCGGGCGCGACCAGTTCCATCGGCTTCAGCCACCGGTCGAACAACCGCTGTCCGGCGGACACGCGCAGGTTCTGGCGCACGCGGGCCCATGCCGCCGCTACCTCCACCTGTTCATGATCCACCGGTATCGTCACTGGCAAAAACTCTCCCGCGCCGGAAAGCACGCTTCCCGACCGCCGTTGGTCCGTCGTTTAAAAATCCCCCCTCGACCGCGCCGAAGCGGCGATCGCACACGAAGATTCGCGTGGGCCCCGGATCACCGCAAGGGCGTCGGGGAGTGCTGTTTAGGAACCGAAATGCCGGTCGATCAAGTCATCAAACGGAAATAAAGACGGTTGACACGCCCCCAACCGCAGAAATGCGTCGGATTTCTTTTTTCGCGTTTAATAACAATATCTTAAGCAGGGTCGCAGCCGCTGAATCGGCGGAATCCAAGGATTTCCGCCATTTCCCAACGGCTTGATTCGACCCGGCTTCGCGGAACCAAATTAAGCGCGCGCCACGCCCGGCATCACCGGCGGCCGCAACAGGCCGAACGCAACAAACCCCGCCGGCGCGGTGGCCGACGGGGCATCCTGCTTGCCGACAATGGCGTCAGGCGATCAGGCGATCGCGCCGACCGCCTTGGTCAGGCGTGCGAACTTGCGGCTCGCGGTGTTCTTGTGCAGCACGCCCTTGGCAACGCCACGGGCCAGTTCCGGCTGCACGTTCGACAGCGCGGTGGTGGCCGCTTCGCGGTCGCCGGCGACGATCGCTGCTTCTACCTTCTTCACGAAGGTACGGATGCGGCCGACGCGCGCACCATTGATTTCCGCACGACGCGCATTGCGCCGGATACGCTTCTTCGCCTGTGGCGTATTCGCCATGCCGTCCTCGACTCTCGCAAATGATTGGTGCCGATCGAGCAGATCCCGACCGGAGAAGGTGCGCCCCTTAAACGCTGATCGCTGCGGGGTCAACTATTGCTGGCATTTCCGGCACCAGAAGGTGGAGCGCCCGCCATCGACCCGACGCTCGACCACACCGCCACAGGGGCAGGCCTCACCCTCCCGGCCATATACCCGGAACTGCTTGGAAAAATAACCGAGTTCGCCGTCCGGCCGGGCATAATCGCGCAGGGTCGATCCCCCCGCCTCTATGGCCGACAACAAGACCGCACGAGTCGCGTCGACCAGCGCCGCGAGTCGTTCCGGTGCGATCTGTCCGGCGGGGCGGGTCGGTGCGATTCGCGCGACGTTCAGCGCCTCGCAGACATAGATATTGCCGAGTCCCGCAACGATCCGCTGGTCGAGCAGCAGCAGCTTCACCGGCGCGATGCGGCCGGCGAATCGGCGCTCCAGATGCTCCGCCGTAAAGTCCGGCCCCAGCGGCTCCGGCCCCAGCGCCATGAACGGCGGCCACGCGGCCACCTCGGCGGTCGGCAGCAGGTCGACCGAGCCGAAGCGGCGCGGATCGTTCAGCACGACCTGCCGCCCCGCCGCCGTTTCCAGCACGAGGTGGTCGTGCGCCAACGCCTCCTCCGGATCGACCCGCCAGCGCCCCGACATGCCGAGGTGAAAGATGAAGCTGTCGCCGCGATCGGTATCGATCAGACCGTATTTCGCACGGCGCGACAGGCCGGTTACCGTGGCCCCGGTCAGTCGCTGGCCCAGATCGACCGGCATCGCCCGGCGCAGGTCGGCGCGATTGGCGACGACGCGGGTCAGCCGCTGCCCCTGCAATACGGGGGCCAGACCGCGAACGGTGGTTTCGACTTCGGGCAGTTCGGGCATGGGATCCTGACGATCGGGACGGTACGCCCCTTGGTGCAAAGAAAGCTAGGTTCGGTTTGCCCCCGCCACAAGGCGCGGCTAGGGCTGTGCTCATGAACGACACGGTATCCTTCGGTTACGAAGACGTAGCCCCCGATGAGAAGACGCGGCGCGTCGGCGATGTGTTTGCGAGCGTCGCGGCACGCTACGACCTGATGAACGACGCCATGTCGGGGGGAATGCACCGGTTGTGGAAGGACCGGTTCGTCGCACGGGTGAAACCGCAGAAGGACGACTCGATCCTCGACATGGCCGGCGGCACCGGCGACATCGCGTTCCGCATGGCAAAGCACGGTGCGGCGATCACCGTCGCCGACATCAATCCGGCGATGCTGGGCGTCGGCATGGAGCGCGCCGAGAAGCGCAGGATCGACGGCCTCGTCTGGTCCGAACAAAATGCCGAGACGCTGAATTTCGCCGATCGCAGCTTCGACGCCTATACGATCGCCTTCGGCATCCGCAACGTGACCGACATCCCGAAGGCGCTGCGCGAGGCACACCGCGTGCTGAAGCGTGGCGGGCGGTTCTTCTGCCTCGAATTCTCGACCGTGACGTGGCCGGGCTTTGCGGACGTGTACGATCAATATTCGCACAAGCTGGTGCCGAAGCTCGGCAAGCTGCTGGCGAATGACGAGGACAGCTATCGCTATCTGATCGAATCGATCCGGCGCTTTCCCGACATGCCGACCTTCGAGCGGATGATTGCGGACGCCGGCTTCATCCGTACCCGGGTCGAACCGATCATGGGCGGGCTGGTCGCGATCCATAGCGGGTGGAAGATTTGATCGCGATTGCGCTGGATCATTGCCACGGGCGTCATTCCGGCGCAGGCCGGAATCCATGGACACGGCACGGTTGCGGTCCGTCGGGAACCCCCGACACAATGGATTCCGGCTTTCGCCGGAATGACGGTCGGGTAGTGGCCCTCGCATGACCTCTACTATCACCCACACTTGGCGCATCCTGAAATGGGGGCGCACGCTCGCGCGGCATGGCGCGCTGATCGATATCGAGCGCAATCCGCGCACGCCTCCACGCCTGCGCCGCGTGGTACGTATTGCCCGGCTGGGCGCGCGCGTGCCCAAGACACCGCGCTATGCCGAGGCGTTCGCCGCGCTGGGGCCGGCGGCGATCAAGCTCGGCCAGACGCTGGCGACCCGCCCCGACCTGGTCGGCGAAGCAGTCGCGCAGGATTTGCTGTCGCTGCAGGACGCACTGCCACCGCTGCCGTGGGACGTGGTGCGCCCGGCGATCGAATCGGGCCTGGGGCAGCCGATCGAGTCGCTGTTCGCCTCCATCGAGGAAAGCCCGGTCGGCGCCGCGTCGATCGCGCAGGTCCACCGCGCCATGACCACCGATGGCCGCCGCGTGGCGGTGAAGGTGCTGCGGCCGGGCGTCGAGGCACAGTTCTTCGACGCGATCGACACCTATGAATGGGCCGCCGCCCGGCTGGAGACGATGGGCGGCGAGCTGAAGCGCCTGCGCCCGCGCCTCGTCATCGAAACGATGAAGCGCTGGACCGCGCGCGAGCTGGACCTGCGCCGCGAGGCCGCCTCCGCCTCCGAACTGGCAGACGGGATGGAGGCCGAACCGGACTTCACCGTGCCCGACATCGATTGGCAGCGCACCACGTCGAAGGTGCTGACGACGCAGTGGATCGACGGCATCAAGCTGTCGAACCGCCCCGCGCTGATCGCTGCCGGCCATGACCTGAACGCGATGGCGACGCGGCTGGTTCGCGCCTTCCTGCGCCAGGCGATCGCCGATGGATTCTTCCACGCCGACATGCATCAGGGCAATCTGTTCGCCCTGCCCGACGGGCGGATCGCCGCGATCGATTTCGGCATCATGGGCCGGATCGACCGCCGCGCACGGGTGTGGCTGGCCGAGATTCTCTACGGCCTGATCACCGGCGACTATAAGCGCGTCGCCGAAATCCATTTCGAGGCGGGTTATGTCCCGGCCCATCACAATGTCGCCGAATTCGCCACCGCCCTGCGCGCGGTGGGCGAGCCGATGCGCGGCCTTGCGGTGAAGGACATGTCGGTCGGCATGATGCTGGATTCGCTGTTCAACATCACCCGCGACTTCGACATGCAGACCCAGCCGCACCTGCTGCTGCTGCAAAAGACGATGGTGATGGTGGAGGGCGTGGCGACCGCGCTCGATCCCGACATTAATTTGTGGGAGACGGCCGCACCGTTCGTGCGCGGCTGGATTCGCGACGAACTGGGTCCGGAGGCGATGGTCGCCGACCGGATCATCACCGACCTGCGCACCTTTGCCCGGCTGCCCGACCTGCTCCGCAATATCGAGGCACGCTATCCCGCGCCCGGTGGCGCCCCGCCCTCCCCGCCCTTGCCCGATATCGCGGTGGTGAAGGTCGGCGGCGGCTGGCGCTATGCCCTCGTCGCGCTGGCGAGCGGCGCGACGGGTGCGGCGCTGGTGCAGCTGCTGGGATGATCCGCGCGCGGCCGCCGATATGGCTGTCGTCGTCCAGCCGGTTCGCGACGCTGCGTCCGGCGATCGCCATCGCCCTTGCGATCCTGTTCACGCTGCTGCTGGCATCCGCCTGGGTCCAGCCGGGTGAGGAGGCCGCGGTGCGCGGCGGCGGACAGACCGACCTGGGGTTGTATGGCGCCGTAGTCGACGGCCTGCGCGCGGGCGGCGATTATTACGGCGTGGCGGCGCAGGAACTGCGCGCGGGCGGCTATCCACTGCGTCCCTTCCCCGCCGTGCGCCTGCCGACGCTGGCGGTAGTGCAGGCCGCCCTGCCCGACGCCGTGCCGATCCTGCTGCTGCTGGTGCTGGCCATGGCCACCGGGTTCGCCTGGACCCGGCGGATCGGGGAATGGTTCGCGAAGGGGCCGCCGCGCATCACCGCGCTGTTCCTGCTGGCCGGGGGCATGGTCGCGTTCGTGCAGCCGTCGCTGGTGCATTTCCATGACCTGTGGGCCGGGCTGCTGATCGCGCTGTCGCTGGCGCTGCGTCGCGACGATCGCTGGATCGAGCCAGTCGCGATCGCACTGTGCGCCATGCTGATCCGCGAGACGGCGGCACTCTATGCGCTGGTGATGCTGGCGATGGCGCTGGTCGACGGACGCCGGCGCGAGGCGCTGGGCTGGGTCGCGGCGCTGCTGGTGTTCGTTGCGCTGCTGTCGCTCCATGCGCGGGCGGTCGACATGATCGCCGGGCCGCTCGACACGGTATCGCCGGGGTGGAGCGGGCTGCACGGGCCGGGTTTGTTCGCCTCCGCCATGGCGCGGTCGACCGCGCTGACGCTGCTGCCTTGGTGGCTGGGAGCGCCGCTGGCGATGCTGGCGTTGATCGGGTGGACGGCGGCGCCGGGATCGCTCGGCCTGCGCGCGGCGCTGACCTTTGGCGGCTATGCGGCGGCAATCGCGCTGTTCGCGCGGACCGACACCTTCTACTGGGTACTGGCCGCCGCCCCCGCCTATCTCGTCGGAATGGCGTTTTTGCCCGATGCCCTGCGCGATCTGACGCGCACCTTGCTCGACAGGCGGCGCGTTCGGGTGCAGAGGATCACGCGATGACACGCATATTGCTGATCGTCGGTGGTGGCATCGCCGCATACAAGGCGTGCGAGCTGATCCGCCTGCTGCGCGGTGCCGGGCACAGCGTGCGCTGCGTCCTGACCGAGGGCGGGGCGCAGTTCGTGACGCCGATGACGCTGGCGGCGCTCAGCGAACAACCGGTGCATACCAGCCTGTGGGACCTGAAGGACGAGGCGGAGATGGGCCATATCCAGCTCAGCCGCCAAGCCGATCTGGTCGTCGTCGCGCCCGCCACCGCCGACCTGATGGCGCGGATGGCGGCGGGACTCGCCGACGACCTCGCCACCACGCTGCTGCTCGCCACCGACAAGCCGGTGCTGGCGGTGCCCGCGATGAACGTGCGGATGTGGCAGCACGCCGCGACCGTCCACAACGTCGCCACACTGCGTAGCCGGGGTGTCACGGTCATGGACCCTGACGAAGGCGCGATGGCGTGCGGCGAGTTCGGTCCCGGCCGCCTGCCCGAACCCGCCGCCATCGTCGCGGCGATTGCCGGCATGCGCGCACCGCCCGCGCCGCAGACGCTTGCGGGCCGGCATGTGCTGGTCACCGCCGGGCCGACCCATGAGGCGATCGATCCGGTCCGCTACCTCGCCAACCGATCCTCGGGGAAGCAGGGCTTCGCCATCGCCGCCGCCTGTGCCGCACGCGGGGCGAAGGTCACGTTGATCGCCGGACCAGTAACGCTGCCAACGCCGGCGGGGGTCGACCGGGTCGATGTCGAATCGGCGCGCGACATGGCCAATGCGGTGGCGCAGGCGCTGCCGGTCGATGCGGCGGTGATGGTCGCGGCGGTGGCCGACTGGCAGGTGGAGGCCGCACCTTCCAAGCTGAAGAAGGGCGACGGCCCGCCGGTGCTGACCCTCCTGCCCAACCCCGATATCCTCGCGATGCTGGGCAGAAGCCCGCGTCGCCCGCGCCTGCTGATCGGCTTCGCGGCGGAAACCGATGACGTCCTGACCCATGCCGCCGCCAAGCGGACTGCGAAGAATGCCGACTGGATCGTCGCCAACGATGTGTCGGGCGACGTGATGGGCGGCGACCGCAACCATGTCCATCTCGTCACCGCGAACGGCGTCGAACATTGGGCCGAGGCGCCCAAGGGCGATATCGCCGCGCAACTGGCCGATCGGATCGCCGATGCGCTGGCTTAGCCCCCTGCTCCTCCTCGCCGCCGCCGGCTGTGCGACGCACGGGTCGCCCCCCGCACCGGTGGCGGCACTGGCCGGACAGAGCTTCGGTCCCAGCGCGCCACGCGACGTGCGGACCCTCGTCCTGCTGCTGCACGGCGATGGCGACGCGATGGTGCCAGCCGAATTCGCCGGATCAGCCCAGCGGCTGGCCGATGCCATTCCGCATAGCCGCGCCGTCGCGCTGCTGCGGCCGGGCTATCACGATGCGGCCGGCAACCGCTCGCCGGGCCTGCGCGGCGGGATCGACGGCGACGCCTGGACCGCAGACCGGATCGCGGCGGTGGCCGATACGATCAAGTCGTGGCGCGCCCGCTACCCTCAGGCACGGACCATATTGGTCGGGCAATCGGGTGGTGCCGCGATGGCAGCGGCCCTTGCCGGACTGCGGCCCGGTCTGGTCGACGGGATCGTGCTGGCCGGTTGTCCATGCATGTTGCCCGAATGGCGCAAATTCCGTGCGAAACAGGGGGCCGGGGGCTTTGCCGCGCCGGTCGAGAGTTTCGATCCGCTGATGACCGTCGGCGGGGTCGCGCCGGTTACCCGCGTCGCCCTGCTGGTCGGGGCCGACGACAAGGATACGCCGGCGCGCTTCTCCCGCCCCTATGCCGAGGCGCTGGCGCTGCGCGGCATCGCCACCGATTTCCGGGTGCTGCCGGGGCGCGGCCACGACCTGCTGGGCGATCCCGACCTGATCGATGCGGTGCGCCGCATGTCGGCCGATCCGGCGCTGGTCGAACCCAGGACCGCGATGGTGACGCCATGATCGCGCTGCGCATCCTTCGCCTGCCCCATGGTGCCGGCCTGCCGCTTCCCGCCTATGCCACCGCAGGTGCGGCGGGGATGGATGTGGTCGCGGCCGAGGATGTCGACCTCGCCCCCGGCGCACGCCGGGCAATCGCCACGGGCTTCGCGATGGCGATCCCGGAGGGGTATGAGGTGCAGGTCCGCCCACGCTCCGGCCTGGCGCTGAAGCACGGCATCACCTGCCTCAACACGCCGGGCACGATCGACAGCGACTATCGTGGCGAGGTGAAGGTGATTCTCGCCAATCTCGGGCACGAAGTGTTTCGCGTGGTACGGGGCGAACGAATCGCGCAGCTGGTGCCGGCCGAAGTGACCCGCGCGAGCCTGTGCGAAGTCGATGTGCTGGACGATACCGAACGCGGTGTCGGCGGGTTCGGGTCGACCGGACGATGATGGCTCTCGCCCTGCTCGGCCTGACCGCGCAGCTGGCGCAGGGCATTTCGCCAGTCACGCCGCCGCCGGTGGCCCCGCTGCCGCAAACCCGGTCGCCGATCGACTGGCAGGCACTGCCGCCATTGCCCTACCGCTACACGCCGCGGCCGACCGCGCGGATGAATGCATTCGTCCAGTCCGAATTCGCACGTTCGGGATGTCCGCTCCCGGAGCCAAGCACGGGACGAGTGCAGGTGCAGGTCGACGTCGCGGTGCTGATCGGCGAGGATCACGTCGTGCGCGCGACGATCCCGCGCGCCATCGCATGTCCGACCGTCGAACAATATGCTGCCGGACTGGTGGTCAGCTACGCGCGCGGCAACCTGGTGCCCCGCTTCGTCAATGCCGGCAGCTGGTATCGCGCGGTGCTGGTCTTCGACTGGGCCGCATGAATTTTTCCGACGCCGAACTCGACCGCTATGCCCGTCACCTCGTCCTGCGCGAGGTCGGCGGTGCGGGGCAGGCCGCGCTGAAGGCCGCGCGCGTCGTGGTGATCGGCGCCGGCGGCATCGGGTCGCCGGCACTGCAATATCTGGCAGCGGCCGGGATCGGCACGCTGGTCGTGATCGACGACGACCGGGTCGATGCTAGCAACCTGCAACGACAGACGCTGTTCACCGATGCCGATATCGGCGCGCACAAGGTGGCGGCGGCGGCAGCCGCGATCACGCGCATCAATCCATTCGTGACGGTCGAGCGCCACGCGCTGCGGATCGACGCCATCAATGCCGCCGAACTGATCGCCGGGGCGCAGGTCGTGCTGGACGGCTGCGACAATTTCGCGACCCGGCTGACCGCCGCCGATGCCGCGCTGGCGGCCCGCATCCCGCTGGTATCGGCGGCGGTCGGGCAGTTCGAGGGCCAGTTGGGCGTGTTTCGCGGCTGGGAACCGCAGCTTCCATGCTATCGCTGTTTCGTCGGCAACGACCCTGCCCGCGCCGATGCCAGCTGCGCCGATCAGGGCGTGCTGGGCGCCCTGACCGGGATCATGGGAAGCATGGCGGCATTGGAAGCGATGCGCGCGGTGGTCGGCTTCGGCGATGATCCGGCCGGCAAGTTGCTGGTCACCGATCTCCTCGCGTTCCGCTTCCGCACATTGACCTTGCCCAAGGACCCCGGCTGCCGATGCGCGGACTGACGATCGTCGTCGCCGGCCCCGACCCCGATCGCCTGCGTGCCGCACTGACCATGGCGTGCGCCGCCGCCGCGCTGGGCAGGCGGGCGCGGGTCTATCTGCATGAAGCGGCAGTCGGGCTGCTGGCAAGCGATGCCCGGGCACCCGCGGGGCTGCCGAACCTTACAGACCTGCGCGGTATCGCCGACGATAGCGGCGTCGAACTCATCGCCTGCCAGACAGGCCTCGCACTCGCCGGGTTTTCGGCGGAAACGCAAAGGGTCGCGGCAGGCGGTCTGATCGACCTGCTCGCGACCCTCGAAGACGACCGTCTGGTCACCTTGTAGCGGCGCGAGGCCAACGCCCCCGCGCCGCCCGCAATTACTTGGCCAGCGCTTCCTCGGCAAAGGCACGCACCGCCGGACCGATGTCCGCCCGTGCCAGCGCCAACGCGATATTGGCCTGCACCCAACCCGCCTTGTCGCCGCAGTCGTAGCGCTTGCCATCGAAGGTGAAGCCATGGAACGGCTGGTTGCCGATCAGCTTCGCCATCGCGTCGGTCAGCTGGATTTCGCCACCGGCGCCCGGCTCCTGCGAATCGAGAATCTGCATGACTTCGGGCTGCAGAATGTAGCGGCCGGGGATCATCAGGTTCGACGGTGCCTTGCCCTTCGGCTTCTCGACCAATGCGGTCACCTCGGTCAGGCGACCATCGGTCTTGCCCGGCGAAATGATGCCGTACTTGTCGGTCTCGCTGTCGGGTACTTCCAGCGCGCCGATGACGTTGCCGCCGACCTGGTTATAGGCCTCGACCATCTGCTTGAGGAAACCGCCGACCATGAGTTCGTCGGGCAGCAGCACCGCGAACGGCTCGTCCCCGACGATCTCGCGTGCGCACCACACCGCATGGCCCAGGCCCAACGGCTCCTGCTGGCGGACATAGACCGGGCTACCCGGCTTCTGGCGGATGCCTTCGATGAGCGCCATCGACTTGCCGCGCGCCTTCATCGTCGCTTCGAGTTCGTAGGAAACGTCGAAATGATCCTCCAGCGCGCCCTTGCCGCGGCCGGTAACGAAGATGATCTGCTCGATGCCAGCTTCCAGCGCTTCCTCGACAGCGTACTGGATCAGCGGCTTGTCGACGACGGTCAGCATTTCCTTCGGCATCGACTTGGTCGCCGGGAGGAACCGCGTGCCGAGACCGGCAACCGGAAAGACTGCCTTGCGAACCTTCTTGATCGTCATTGTTTCCATCCCAAATTGCTGCACCGCAATAGAACGCAATTGAACGCTTGGCAAACCTACCCGTTGCGACGGATCGGCCGGTTCATTGATCGTGCAGCCCCTTTGGCATAGAGGCGTTCGAATATCATGGTCTTTTCAAAGCTATTCCGCCGAGCCGCCGCACCTGCCCCCCGTATCGCCGATGATCGCATCGTCTATGCGATCGGTGACATTCACGGGCGGCTCGACTGCCTGGAAGACATGCTGGCGCAGATCGATGCCGATCCTGGTCGTGGCGGCCGGCGCGTGACCTTGGTGTTTCTCGGCGACCTGATCGATCGCGGCCCGGATTCGCGCGGGGTGGTCGAACGGGTCATGGCGCTGTGTGCGGCAAGCGCGGACGCGCATTGCCTGTGCGGCAACCATGAGGAGCTGTTGCTGGAAGCAGCGGAGGGCGCGCGACAGGCGCTGGGCATCTTCAACCGCGCCGGTGGACGCGAAACGTTGCTAAGCTATGGCGTCGATGAAGACGTTTATGAACGCGAAGACCTGAAGGGTGTGCAGCGTCTGATCCTCGACCATGTCCCTGCCGCGCACCTCGATTTCCTGCGCGCGCTGCCCGACAGCATCGTGATCGACGACTATGTCATGGTCCATGCCGGTCTTCGGCCGGGCGTTGCGCTGGACGAGCAGAAGTCCTCGGACTTGCGATGGATCAGGGCGCCGTTCCTCGACCATGCGGGGCGCTTCGAACGTTTCGTCATCCATGGCCACACGGTCACGATGGAGCCCGACGTTCGTGGCAACCGGATTGGAATCGACACCGGCGCCTATCGCACCGGACGGCTGACTGCACTGGCACTAGAGGGCGATTCGCGTCGGTTCCTGACCACCGACTGTCCTGAGGGAAATGGCGCCATCGTCGATTGATGCGACATGATGGCACATCGAGCATCGACCCTGTGATCATGGCGTAGACCGGGCAGGGGCAATGCCTAGCCGATAGGGAGCGGCATCCAAAAACCGCCGATTGAACCAAGACAACCGGTCTTGTCCCGTCGGCGCGCGCCGCAATGGCGATGGCGTCGGAGTTACCGCGAACGCGACCATCTCGGATCGTCTGCCGCAGCTCCAACGAAAAAGGGCGCCCTGTAAGGGACGCCCTTTCCGCAGATCGTAGCGGGGTTTCCCCCGCGAACAATCAGTTGCTGTCCGAATCGCTGTCCGAGTCGGCGACGACGACGATGCCGGCGACGACGGCCGCAGCAGCCAGCAGAGCGACGATGATGCCGCCGCCAGCAAGCTTTTCACCCTTGGCAGCCGGAGCCGACGCGCGGGCAACCGACAGCTTCGAAGCGTTGGCGGCGTTGGCGATCGTCGGAGCAACGGTCATCGACACGGCCGAGGCCGCGATCAGCATCTTCTTGGCAAAACCCATTTTTACACTCCCTTGCAAAACTCTACGTCAGGAGGCCTTTTGCATAGCAGCAGGTCACCTGCAAGAACTATCGTCCCGTTCGCGACCAGCCGTTCAACCGTGAGGCCCAATAGTGGTCGCGCGGATCACTGCCTCGGAACAGGTTAAATTCAACTTAGTTCCGCTCTTCGAAATACTCTGATTCGCGGAGGTCGATGCATCAACCCGCTTACGCCCTATCGCAGCGGCTGGTCGCGCGTCGCGAGAACTGGTGGGCGGTACGGCTTGGATGCGCCCAGAGGCAGCTCTGCCAGTTCCGCCGCAATCAGCCGCGCGCGATCGGAAGCGGAGGAGTGGGTTCTACTATGGAAGATCCCGCCATCGATTCGTGCGCCCGGCCCCTGCCAGAATCGTACCGCCTCCTGCGGATCCCAGCCGGCGTTGCGTAGCAGATGCACTCCCAGCCGATCGGCATCATCTTCGGTCATGCGATGAATGCGACCGTTCCGTCCCAGTTCGCGCAACAGGCCGCGGCTGACCTTGGCCGCATCGAGCCGGGCATGGTGCCGCAGGATGTTGTGCGACAATTCGTGCGCCACGACGACCGCCAGTTGCGGATCGGGCAGACGATCGAGGAACGCGCTGGAAATCTGGACAAGGCGGCCGTCCGCGACGGCATCCATGGCCGTGCCGACCCGTAGCTCGAACAGGGTCCGACACCCCGGCGATGGTACGATGCTGGTCGTACGGTCCACGCCGTCGCGCCGTAGCACCAGGGTCAAGGGCCGTTCGACCGGTTGCGAATCGATCAGAGCGACCACCGCGTCACGCGTGCGGACATGCCCCGCGCCGTTGGTTACCGGAACCGGGTGGCCATTGACACTGACGATCGAATCATCGGCGCGCACCCCGGCATGGGCAGCAGGGCTGCCGGGGACCACCGCTTCTACCGCGACCCCGGTGACAAAACCGAACGTCGTACGCGCGGCCGCCTGCTCGCCTTCGGCATACTGATCGATCGCGTGGACCACCATCCCGGGAACCGGTGCGATGTCGGTACACAACGGCGCGTTCGCGGTCGCCAGTCGATAGCCGATCGCCCCAAGCCGCAGGTCCGCCGCGCGGAGCGCCTCAAGCGCTGACGAATCTGCCGGCAGTGCGGCGGGGGCAGGCGCAGTACCAAGGGTAAGCAGCGCCACCAGCACCCATGCCCTGCGTCGTATGCGAGACAGAGGACCGCGAAGGGGCCGGTACGACGATTTGCGGGAGTTCATGGACCGCGGATATCACGAAAGGGGGCACGGTGGCGATGCGACCGACGAACCGAATGTCGTGCAGTGGCGAAGTTGCAGCCGCTTAGCGATCACCGAAGAAAACGCCCGTGCTCCTTCGCGAGCGAGGTGCCGAATCGGAGCCGGTTTACCGTCGGCACATCCGAACCCGATTCTTTGGCGCGAACCGCGGTCAGGCCAGGAAAACGAAAACGGCGCCGGGTATGCCGGCGCCGTCTGCGATTCGATCCGGCGACTGTCAGCGGCCGGTCGGCGGTGCCCCCGCGCCCGGCGGCGGCGTTGCGCCACCCTGCTGCTGCATCATCTGCTGCATCTGCATCTGTTGCAGCACGGTTTCCGGAATGAAGTCGAGCATCTCGACGTCGAACACCAGCACCTGCTTCGACAGCTTCTCGACTTCGGGCGACATCGGCGGCGCACCTTCGGGGCGCGGCGCGGCATAGCCGAGTTCGGGCTTCAGCCAGAAGCGGTACTTCGCCCCCTTCGGCATCAGCTTGATCGCCTCACCGAAGCCCGGAACGACGGTCTTGGGCGACATCGGCATCGGCTGCCGGCTCTGATCGAAGATCGTGCCGTCGGTGAACTTGCCGACATAGTTGACCAACGCGACATCGGCGTCGGTCGGCGTCGGACCGCTACCCTTGGTCAGCACTTCATACTGCAGACCGCTGGCAGTCGTCACGACACCCGGACGCGACGCGTTGCCCGACAGGAACGAATCAACGCCGCTGCGCGTGCCAGCCCAGGCGAACCCGGCGGCCAGTATCAAGGCCAGCACGATTCCGACCCATATCCAGGCGATATGACGCTGCTTGACGGGATGCAGCGGAACGGCAGTGACCGACATCGAAACCCCTTATGGCGCAACCTGCACGCCGAATCGCGTAACCAACGGGGTCGCCGACCAACAGGCCCACGACCCGATTCGGTACTTACCGGGCGCTGTCGCGTTCCATCCGCTTGCGTTCCAGCTTGCGGGCGCGACGCACGGCGGCGGCACGCTCACGAGCACGCTTTTCCGAGGGCTTTTCGTAGTGACGACGCAGCTTCATCTCGCGATACACGCCTTCGCGCTGCAGCTTCTTCTTCAGCGCACGAAGGGCCTGATCGACATTGTTATCACGGACGATGATCTGCATGGGGTCGGTAAACTCCGGGTCTTTATCGCAATAGAATAGGGTTCGCCGAAGCATGGCTGCGGCGTGACGAATCCCCCTAACAGGACTGTCGTCACCCGGCAAGTCAAACCGCCATGATTCAGAAGATGAGGTCACCCCCCGCACGGCCGGCAAGGATTCGACCGATCGCATCGAACAGCGCGTCCATCGCGACCGGCTTGAACAGCACCTCGTCGGCGCCGGCGGCGATGCAACGGTCGGTCAGGTCGATCGCGGTATCGGCAGTGACGACGATGATCGGCAACGTGCGTTTGGCATCGTCGCGCGCGCGCACTCGCCGGATCACCTCGAACCCGTCCATTCCCGGCATCCGCAGATCGAGCAGGACCAGATCGAACGCTTCGTCATCAATCCGTTGCAGCCCGGCTTCGGCACAATCGGCTTCGGCCATGGTGGCACCGGCCACGTCGAGCATGTCGCGGACGACACGACGGTTCATCGCATCATCCTCGACGAAAAGGATTTTCATGCCGATGCCGCCAATATGGCGCAGGGAGTATGGACGCTGGTCATATTGCAATCCGCTATCGCGCTATGCGGCATCCGGTACAAGGGAATCCGCAAGCGCCCCTTCCATCGATACGACAAACAACGCGTCGATTAGTTGCGTAGCCGAAACAGGTTTTTGTAGCGTCGTAACCTTTTGCTCGGCAAGGCGGATTTGATCCCCCGGTCGCGTCATCACCACCATCGGGACGGTGCGCTGTCCGGCGAGTTCAGCCAGTGCCGACAGGTCACCGACCGGATCGTCCGATCCCGCCGCCAGCGAGGCCATGTCGACCAGTATCGCCCGTGCCCCGACGACGGCGAACCGGTCGCGCAGCGCGCGCGCATCGTCGACGAATATCGTGTCGCCGACATGCGCGGCGAACAGCGTTCGCATCATTCCCCGGGCGATCGGATTGCGCTCGAGGATCAGCACCGAATCGCCGGCTTGCGCGACCTCTCCCTGATCGACCGCGCCGGTCGCTTGCGGTATGGCCGCCACCAGCGGAAGGTCGAGCGTGAAGGTCGCCCCCTCCCCCGGCCGGCTGTCGACCCGGATATCTCCACCCATGGCCCGGGCCAGATGGCGACAGATGGTCAGTCCCAGCCCCGTGCCCCCGAACCGCCGGGTCGTGCTGTTGTCGGCCTGTTCGAACGATTCGAACACCTGCTCCAGCCGATCGGGCGCGATCCCGATGCCGGTATCCGCGACCGCGATGACGATCCGGTCACCCTTGGCCGTCAGCCGCATTGCAATCTCGCCCGACTCGGTGAACTTCAGCGCGTTCGACAGCAGGTTGAACAGGATCTGGCGCAGCCGCACCGGATCACCCTCTACCCAGCGCGGCACGTCACCCATTTCCAAGACGAAACCAAGACCGCGATCCTCTGCCTGACGCCGCCACAACCGGGCGAGATCTTCGACCGTGGCGATCAGGTCGGTCGGCATCCGTTCTACCGACAGCTTGCCCGACTGCATCTTTGCCACGTCGAGGATATCGTCGACCAGCGACCGCATCGTGACGCCCGCGTCATGGATGATGTCCAGCCGGTCGCGCATGTCAGGCGTCAGCCGCGTATCGCAAAGCATCACCTGCGCCATGCCGAGAATGCCGTTCAGCGGGGTGCGAATCTCATGGCTGGTCGTCGCCAGGAAGTCGCCCTTTGCCTTCAACGCCCTTTCCAGCGCGGCGTTGGTCGCGGCAAGATCGATATTGGCCAGCCGGGTGGCATTGCGGCTGCGACGCAGCGTCACGACGCCGAACACCAGCAACGCGATCAGGACCGCCACCGCCGCCGCAATGCTGCCGAACAGGATACGCTGGAACCGCGCGCTCTCCCGCTCGAACGCAACGTTGCGACGCAGCTCCTCCTGCTGCAGCCGTGCGATGCGCAGTTCCTGGTTCTGGAAATCGAACCGCGCCGCCATCAGCGCGGTCTTGGTCGAGGCGGTCAGCTGCGTCGCCTGTTCGTTCAGCCGGTCGAGCGCTTCGAGATGGGCCAGCGCCTTCGCGGTTTCGCCGGCGGCGGCATAGACGCCATAGGCATTGCGGTGATTGTCGCGCGCGGTCAGCAGGGTCGTGGTCAGATCGACCCCCGCAAATGCCCGGTCGACCAGAGCCACGGCCCCTTTCACGTCACCACGATCGATGGCGATCCGTCCGGCCAGCGTTTCGAACTGTTTCAGCACCGCATCGGCACGTTCCATGCGTGCGAGTTGCAAGCCGGACGAAATAGATCGCCAAGCGGAATCGATCTGACCAGCCCCCCGTTGCGCCCTGGCGAGGTTACTGAGGATGCGCGCTTCGAACGCCGGGTTCTTCAGTTTCCGGGCAAGGTCGAGCGCCCGCTGCTGATCGATCAACGCCGGACGATACCGGCCCATCTCACTCAGGACATTCCCGCGATTGTTCAGTAGCGATACCAGCAGAAGGGGGTCGGCAGCGTAGGCGTCGATCGCCTGATCGTAATAGCGCAGCGCCGCATCGAAATCGGCCCCCTGCCGATACAGGGCACCGATGCTCAGCAACGCCATGGCCTGTCCGCGCGCATCGCGCGACTGCTGATAGATGCGATAGGCCGCCTGATAATCCGTCAGTGCCGCGGCAACCGCGCCCTCGTCCGAAGCGATATCGCCGCGCGTTCGCAGGATATCGCCCTCCAGCGCGATCCGGGGACGCATGGCCTGCACGATCGCCAGCGCCCGCTGGATTTCCGTACGCGCCTTGCCGAATTCGTCCAGCCGGGCATATGCCTCTGCCTGCAACCAGATACTCGCCGCGACCAGGCGGGAGTTCGCTCCGTCCCGCAGAATGGCGGCGCGCTCCAATTCTGCGCTTTGCCGAAGCCCCTGCTCCGGTTCGGCAACCAATCCGGCGCGAACCGCATCATATCGCTGCTCCAGAACACCTTGGGCGCCCTGCGCCATGACCCGCAGCGGCAACAGCGTCATCACGGCGGCAAGCAGGAGGGCGGCGGCACGGAGCATGATCATGCTTCCTATCCTGCGCCGATCAGGGTTAATTCGGCGTAAGTTTCCGGCGCAGCCATAATGACATAGCTGCGCCACGCTTCTGGGCTATGGCCCGTCCCGCCCGATAGCGGCGTGCTGCTCAGCCGACCTTCCATTGCCCTTCGTTGCGACGGAACGAGAGACGCGGGCCAGCCATCGCCGCGACATGCCGCTCTTCGGCGAGGAAGGAGAGGAACGCGGCAAACTCGATCGGGCGACTGATCAGGAAGCCCTGCACCATGTCGCAGCCCATGACGCTCAGCAACGCCAGTGCCGCGGGCGTCTCCACGCCTTCGGCGGTCACCTCCATGTCGAGCGCATGGGCAAGGTCGATCGTCGAACGCACGATCAACGGGTCGCGGTTGCTGCTGGTCAACTGCGTCACGAACAGCTTGTCGATCTTCAGTTCCGAGGCCGGCAGGCGCTTCAGATAGGCAAGCGACGACAGGCCGGCACCATAGTCGTCGATGGCGAGCGGCACGCCGATAGCGGCGAACATGCGAAGATTCGCGATCGCACTTTCCGGATCCCGAATGACGGCGGTCTCGGTAATCTCGAACCCGATCTTCGCACCGCCGGCACGGACCAGCGCACAGGCGTCGTGAACGAAGCCGCCATCCGACAGCAGGATGCCCGAAATGTTGATGAAGATCGGGATGTCATGCCCCTGTGCCGCCAGCGCGCGCTGGTCGGCGATGACCCGCTCGATGATCCACAGCGTCAGGATGCCGATCGCGCCGGATCGTTCGGCCGCTTCGATGAACATGCCCGGCAGGATCAGCCCGCGCACCGGGTGACGCCATCGTACCAATGCTTCGGCGCTGACCACCTCCTGCTGCCGGACGCGTACCTTGGGCTGATATTGCAGGAAAATCTGACCGGCCGCGATCGCCTCGGGCAGTTCGCGCATCAACTGGACCGGGTCGTCACCAGCAGACGGATTGGCGAGGTCGCGGACCACATCGCTCCCGATCTCGCGCGCGTCGGCCAGGGCCTGTTCTGCCGCCTCGATCAACTGGAGTTCGTCGGAATCGAACATCGGCGCGCCGATGCCACCGATTCGCAGCGACAGGTGGTAGGTTTCGCCATCGAGATCGAACGGCTCGGCCATGACCGCACGCATCCGTTCGGCGATCGCGACACCTTCGTTCGACGATTCACATTCGAACGACAGTTCCAGTGCCGCCTGGCCGGAGCGGTCAGCCCGAACCAGCGGCAATGCGGCGACGAGACGCGCGACGACGTCGTCGATCACCAGCCGGGCACGCGACACCCCCACGCTGCGACGCAGGGTAACGAAGTCCTCCAGTTCGGCGAGCAGGATGAAGCGGTAGGTAACGCGATGGTCCGGCACGTCGGTCGGCATCGTCGCCTTGCGAATCGACGTGCCGCGACGCGATCGTGGTCGATTTCCGGCCCCGGAAAACGGGGAATGATCCGATCTGGAGCGGCGCATACCCGTCCCGGATACCCGCCGAACTGCAAAGCTTGCGTTAACGACGCCGACGCACGGACTGCGGAAAAACGCTGTAATTCCAGTTTGGCAATCGGTTAATTTTCAGTTAATAGTTATGGACGCTTCGGCGTAACTGGGAGAAAGAATATGCAGGCATTTTTTGCTCTGTTCCGCGATCACTACGGCACCGATCTGCGCCCGATCTGAACGGAACCGGCGCCTGGACCATTCCGGTCATCCGGTGGGTCCAGGCGCTTTCAATCGGCGACGCGCCGACCGACGATGGCCGCGTCCAGCAGCGGATACCCGGCCGCTCACCCGATAGCTGAACTGCCGCCCGCCCGAGGAATCGTTGTTTCGGGTCCCGGCACCGGATCGCTACCTGCGATCGCATAATGACCGATATCAGCACCGATCGCCTGACCCATCTCCAGCGGCTGGAGGCGGAGAGCATCCATATCCTGCGCGAAGTCGTGGCCGAGGCCGAACGCCCGGTCATGCTCTATTCGGTCGGCAAGGATTCGGCGGTGATGCTGCATCTCGCCCGGAAGGCGTTCTATCCCGCGCCACCGCCCTTCCCGCTGCTGCATGTCGATACGACGTGGAAATTCCGCGCAATGTACGACCTGCGCGACCGGGCGGCGCGCGAAGCCGGCATGGAATTGCTGGTCCATCAGAATCCGGAGGCAAAGGCGCGCGGGATCAACCCGTTCGACCATGGCAGCCTGCACACCGACCTGTGGAAGACCGAAGGGTTGAAGCAGGCGCTCGACCATTATGGCTTCGATGCGGCGTTCGGCGGGGCACGGCGCGACGAGGAAAAGAGCCGGGCGAAGGAGCGCGTCTTTTCGTTCCGTTCGGCCAATCACCGCTGGGACCCGAAGGCGCAGCGGCCCGAACTCTGGCACCTGTACAATGCCCGAAAGGCCAAGGGCGAATCGATCCGCGTCTTTCCGCTGTCCAACTGGACCGAGCTGGATATCTGGCAATATATCCTGGCCGAGGGGATCGAGATCGTACCGCTGTATTTCGCCGCACCGCGCCCGACCGTGGAGCGCGACGGCATGTTGCTGATGGTCGATGACGATCGCTTCCCGCTGGCACCCGGCGAAGTGCCGGTCGACCGGTCGATCCGCTTCCGCACGCTCGGCTGCTATCCGCTGACCGGCGCGGTGGAAAGCGAGGCGGCGACGTTGAGCGAAGTGATCCAGGAAATGCTGCTGACCACCACCTCCGAACGGCAGGGCCGCGCGATCGACCGCGATGCGGGTTCGGCCAGCATGGAAAAGAAGAAGCAGGAGGGCTATTTCTGATGGCGACCGCCCCCGCCTATACCCCCGACGCGCTGATCGCCGACGATATCGACGCCTATCTGGCGCAGCATCAGAACAAGTCGCTGCTGCGATTCATCACCTGCGGATCGGTCGACGACGGCAAGTCCACGCTGATCGGGCGTCTGCTGTACGATTCGAAGATGATCTTCGAGGATCAACTGGCCGCGTTGGAAAGCGATTCGAAGCGGGTCGGCACGCAAGGCGGCGAAATCGACTTCGCGCTGCTGGTCGACGGCCTCGCCGCAGAGCGGGAGCAGGGCATCACGATCGACGTCGCCTATCGCTTCTTCGCGACCGAAAGGCGCAAGTTCATCGTCGCGGATACCCCCGGCCACGAACAATATACCCGCAACATGGTGACCGGCGCGTCGACCGCCGACCTGGCTGTGATCCTGATCGACGCGCGCAAGGGCGTGCTGACCCAGACGCGGCGGCACAGCTATCTCGCGCACCTGATCGGCATCCGTCACATCGTGCTGGCGGTGAACAAGATGGATCTGGTCGGGTACGACCAGGGCGTGTTCGACCGCATCGTCGCCGATTATGCCGCCTTTGCCGACTCGATCGGCATCGCCGGTTTCACCGCCATCCCGCTGTCGGGGTTCAAGGGCGACAATATCGCTGCCGTGCCATCGGCCAGCACGCCATGGTATGCTGGGCCTGCGCTGATCGAACATCTCGAATCGGTCGAGCTGGACAGCGAAGCCGCCGCCGCCCGCGCGTTTCGCTTGCCGGTGCAGTGGGTCAACCGCCCCGATCTGAACTTTCGCGGCTTTGCCGGCCTGATCGCCAGCGGCACGGTACGGCCGGGCGATCCGGTGCGGGTCCTGCCGTCGGGCAAGACCAGCACGGTTGCGCGGATCGTCACGATGGACGGCGACCTCGACCAGGCAAGCGCCGGCCAGTCGGTGACGATCACCCTGACCGACGAGATCGATTGTTCGCGCGGCGACGTCATCGCCGCCGCCGACGTGCCACCGCAGGTCGCCGACCAGTTCCGCACGACCATCGTGTGGATGGATGGCGAGGCACTGCTGCCGGGTCGTGCCTATTGGCTGAAAACCGGATCGGGCACGGTGTCGGCCACGGTGCAGAGTCCGCGCCACGCAATCGACGTCAACACGCTGGCCGAATTGTCGGTGAAGACGCTGCAGCTGAACGATATCGGCGTGGCGGACGTCTTCACCGATCGCGGCATCGCGTTCGAACCCTATGCCGAGAATCGCGATCTCGGCGGGTTCATCCTGATCGACAAGATCACCAATGCGACCGTCGCCGCCGGCATGATCGACTATTGCCTGCGCCGCAGCCAGAATGTCCATTGGCAGTCGATCGACATTACCCGCGAAGCGCACGCCGCGCAGAAGAACCAGTCGCCGCGCGTGCTGTGGTTCACCGGCCTGTCGGGATCGGGCAAGTCGACCATCGCCAATCTGGTCGAGAAGAAGCTGCACGCGCTCGGCAAGCACAGCTTCCTGCTCGACGGCGACAATATCCGCCACGGCCTGAACCGCGACCTGGGCTTCACCGATGCCGACCGGGTCGAGAATGTCCGCCGCGTGGGCGAGGTGGCGAAGCTGATGGCGGATGCCGGGCTGATCGTGCTGACCGCGTTCATCTCCCCCTTCCGCGCCGAACGCGATCTCGCGCGCTCGATGTTGCCCGAGGGGGAATTCGTCGAAGTGTTCATCGACACGCCGCTGGCCGTGGCGGAGGCGCGCGACGTGAAGGGGCTGTATGCCAAGGCGCGGGCCGGCACGCTCGCCAACTTCACCGGCATCGACAGCCCGTACGAACCGCCCGTCCGCCCCGATATCCATGTCGACACCACGCGCGAAACGCCGGAGGCCGCCGCCGAACGCATCGTCCAGCATGTGCTGGGCATCTGGGCACCGGTGTTGTGACCGACGACGCACTGTTGGCCACCGCCATCGCCGCCGAGGCGGGTAAGCTGTTGCTGGCGATCCGGGCCGAAGGGCGCGAAAGCGGCAAGGCGCTGGGCGACCGGGGCGATCGGGAGGCGAATGCCCTGATCCTCGACCGGCTGCGCGTCGCCCGGCCCGATGCCTTCGTGCTGTCGGAGGAATCCGCCGACGACAAGGCACGCTGCGCGGCGGCGCAGATCTGGATCGTCGATCCGCTGGACGGCACGCGCGAATATGCCGAGGGGCGGGACGACTGGGCGGTGCATGTCGCACTGGCGGTGCAGGGCCGGGCCGAAGCGGGAGCCGTCGCGCTGCCCGCACTCGGCATCACCCTGTCGAGCAGCCCCGCACCGATCGTTCCCCCCGCGCCCGCCCGACCCCGCATGGTCGTCAGCCGCACCCGCCCCGCCCCGCAGGCGCTGGCGGTGGCGGAAGCGATCGATGCCGAGTTGATCCCGATGGGGTCGGCCGGGGCCAAGGCGATGGCAGTGGTGCGGGGTGAGGCCGACATCTACCTCCATGCCGGCGGGCAATATGAATGGGACAGCTGCGCGCCCGTCGCGGTGGCACTCGCCGCCGGGCTGCACGCATCGCGGATCGACGGGACGCCGCTCTATTATAATTGTCAGGATACGTGGTTGCCGGACCTGCTGATCTGTCGCCATGCCGATGCCGCACGAATCCTGCCGCTGATCGCCTGAGCGAGCCTACCCCACCGGCAGCGTCAGGATCGCCCGCGCGCCGCGCCCCGGCCCTTCGCTGTCCAGCCGCAGCGTGCCATCCATCGCCGCCATCCAGTTCGCCGACCAGTGCAGGCCCAGCCCGCCCGACTTGGCCTTGCGCGTCGAATAGCCATGCTGGAACAGCATCGGCGCATCGAGCGGGTCGAAGCCGTCGCCATCGTCGGCGATCACCACGCCGACGCGCGGTCCGGCAGTGACGGTAACGATCACCTGCCCCGCCCCATCGCCTCGCGCGGCGATGGCTTCGGCGGCATTGCGGAACAGGTTGCCGATCACCTGGCTAAGGATCACCCGGTCGGCTCGCACCCAGCAGGGCGTCGCAGGAAAGGCGACCGCGATCGAATGCCCCTCGCCATAGCGCGCGATGGCCCCGTTGCGCGCGATCAGGTCGCTGACGTCGCACCGCTCCAGCACCAGTGCCTCCGCCGCCCGGTCCTGCGGCCCGCCGATGATGTCGAGGACATTGGCCAGCGCCGCGCGGCCGGTTTCGAACTGCGCCAGCCGCTCGACCCGCGCCCGCGCCGCCGCATCCACCGCGGTCAACAGATAGGCGGCCAGCTTCCCCCGCCGCGCCGGGGGCACATCGCCGCTGGCCAGTTCGGCGATGACCCGCTCGATCGTCTCGCGCTCGGCGATCGGCGGTTGGGCAAGGCCGTGCGACAGGATCGCGCTGATCGGCGACAAGGCGTTGCGGGTATTGTGGACGAGGGCGGCGCGGCTCTCCGCGCGCCCCAGCCGGAAGGAATGCAGCTCGCGTCGCCCGGCCTGTTCCTCCACCTGTCGCCGGACCAGCGCCAGCCGGCGCGACAGGGAACGGATTTCAGCCGGGGCCGCAGACAGCTCGTCCGGCGGCGCGCGCCCCGGTTCGAACAGCGTCGCCATCTCCTGCCCGACCAGCCGCAGCGGATCGGTCACCCAGCACGCTATGCCGCGGCGGACGGTCGCCAGCAGCAGCACGAGCAGGACCGCACCCGTTGCCACACCCCACAACGCGGCATGGCGGGTAACCAGGAGCGCCAACGAAAGTCCGGCCGCTGCAATGCCGATCCCCCCGACCAGTGCCAGTCGCCGCACCAGCGCGGCACCCAGCGGCCAGGCGACCCGCGCGGTCATGGTCGGGCGGGATCGACCGCCGGTTGCGCGGCCCCCGGCACCTTCCCGTCGCGCGCCATCTCCGTCGCCGCCGCGCCGTCGACAGGGCGCGACAGATAATAGCCCTGGACATGCGAACAACCGGCCAGTCGCAGCGCCTGCAACTGCTGTTCGGTTTCCACCCCCTCGGCGATGACCTGCAACCGCAGCGCGCGGGCAAGGTGGATGATCGAGTGGACGATCGCCGCGCTTTCGCGCTCGCGGCCCATGCCGTCGATGAAGCTGCGGTCGATCTTCAGGCAGTCGAGCGCGAATTTGCGGATATTGTAGAGCGAGGAATAGCCGGTCCCGAAATCGTCGAGCGCGATGCGGAAACCCATCTGCCGCAGGCGATAGAGCGTATCGGCGGCGCGTTCGGCATCGTCGAAGATCGCGGTTTCGGTAATCTCGATCTGCAACCGGTCCGGCGAGACGCCGGCACGCTGCACCTTTTCGACCAGATGCCCGACGAAATTCTGTCGCCGGAACTGGCGCGGCGAAAAATTGACCGAGACATAATGCCCTGGCCATTCGGCCAGACAAGCCAGCGCCGTGTCCAGCACCCAGTCGCCCAGGTCGTGGATCAGGTTCGATTCCTCGGCGATGGGCATGAAGGTCGCCGGGCCGATCGCGCCATGGTCGGGACTGTTCCAGCGCAGCAGCCCTTCGAACCCGACGATCGCCAGCGTGTCGTGCGCCACGATCGGCTGGTAGAGCAGCGCCAGTTCGTGATTGGCGATCGCCTGGGTCAGCCCTTCCTCGATCCGCCGGCGGAAACGGATCGATTCGTCCATGCTGTCGTCGAACAGGCGCACCACGCCCCGACCCGACCGCTTGGCCTCGTTGAGCGCAAGGTCGGCGCGACGCATGACATCGACCGATTCGCGCCCGCCCTCCCCGCTCACCATCACCACGCCGATCGACGCCGCACCGTGGATCGGGTGGCCGAACACCTGCAGATCGCCCGAACAGGCCCGCACCAGCCGTTCGCAGCGCATCACCGCATCGTCGGCGGTATCGGCATGGAGCAGCACGCCAAATTCGTCACCGCCCAGCCGCGCAACGAACCCGTCCGTGCCGACCCGGTCGACCAGGATGGTGCAGATGGTGCGGATCAGTTCATCGCCGACCAGATGGCCGAGCGTGTCGTTAATAAGCTTGAACCGGTCGAGATCGATCATCGCCATGGCGAAATTTCCCGGCCGCCGCGCCTGTTCGGACAGGATTCGCAGGAAGGCCAGCCGGTTGGGCGCACCGGTCAGCGGATCGCGATTGGCGAGGCGGATCGCCTTGCTCTCGTTCGCGGCCAGTTCGCGCGCCTGATCCTCCAGCTCGTCGATCTTGGCGGCCAGCGCCGCACGGGTTTCGGCCAGCGCACGATCGGCCAACCAGCGATGCGACAGCGCCGTCGCGGTCTGGACCACTTCGTCGGCGGTAAACGGCTTGGCGATGTAGAACAGCCGGTCGGGCGGACCCGCCACCTGTGCGACCTGCGCCGGGGAAAAGTCCGAATAGCCGGTGACGATCACGATCTGTATGTCGGGGTCGATCGAGCGGATGCGCCGCGCCGTCTCGCGCCCGTCGATGCCCGGCGGCATCCGCACGTCGATGAAGGCGACGGCGAATTGCGCTCCGTCGCGCACCGACCGCTCGACCGCCGCAACCGCCTCCGCCCCCTGATGAACGTGGCTGAGGTCCAGCCGGAGCGGCGGCGGCTCGTCCGCTGCCACGTCGTCGAACAATTGCGCGGCAAGATCGGCCAGCGCCGCCTTGTCCGCCGATGGCGTGAACGACATGCGATAGGATTCATGCACGGCGGGGTCGTCATCGACGATCAGGATGCGGGCGATGGGATCGGCAGGTTCCATAACGTCGGCAAACTTTTCCGGCTGGCGACCAGCGTCGCGGGAAGTGCCGGGTCAGCGCGTGACGGGCCGTTTCGATCCCGTTTCGGATATCACTCGCGAAACTTCCATCCTCCGCCGCCTCTGGTCAGTCGATCGGCACAATGCCAGAACGCGGCGCATGGGCGCACATCATCACGGGCATGGCCACGGGCACGACCATCACGATCATGCACATGGTCACGGGCATGGAGGCGGGCATCATCATCTGCCGACCGATTTCGGTCGGGCCTTCTTCATCGGGACGCTGCTTAACATCGGCTTCGTCGTGGTCGAGGGAGGTGCGGGTTTCTGGTTCGATTCGGTCGCATTGCTGGCCGACGCCGGGCATAATCTGTCCGACGTGCTGGGGCTGCTGATCGCATGGGGCGGGATGGAGCTGGCCAAGCGTCCGGCGACGCGGCGCTTCACCTATGGGCTGGGCGCATCGACCATCCTCGCCGCGCTGGCCAACGCGCTGGTGCTGTTGGTGGCCGTGGGAGCCATCCTCCTGGAGACGATCCAGCGACTGGGCAGTCCGCGCCCGATCGACGGCTGGCCGGTGGTGTGGGTCGCGCTGGCGGGGATCGTCGTCAACCTGGCGACCGCGCTGCTGTTCGCGCGCGGGCGGCATGGCGACGTCAACATCCGCGGGGCCTATCTCCATATGGCCGCCGATGCGGCGGTATCGGCCGGGGTCGTCGTTGCGGGGCTGGTGATCCTGTGGACCGGCGCGACGTGGATCGACCCGCTGGTCAGCCTGATCGTCGTCGCGATCATCCTGATCGGCACCTGGGGGCTGCTCAGCGAATCGCTGCTACTGGCGCTGCAGGCGGTGCCGCGTGGGATCGATGCGCAGGCGGTCGAGGCGCTGCTGGCCGCGCAGCCGGGGGTCGTGCGCGTCCACGACCTGCATATCTGGCCGATGAGCACGACCGAGACCGCGCTCACCGCGCATCTGGTGGTGCCGGCCGGGCATCCGGGCGACGGGTTCCTGGCGGCGCTCGGCGAGCGGCTGGAGCATGACTTCGCCATCGGCCATGCGACGATCCAGATCGAGACCGGAGACGATTGCGCGATGGCACACGCGCATTAGGGGTTAGGGCGAGTCATCCCCCTTGTCGTCATCCCCGCGCAGGCGGGGATCCATAGACGCTGACGTTGCTGATCGATCCGGATCGTCAGCGTGTATGGATTCCGGCCTTCGCGGGAATGACGATGAAGGCTGGCCCGCTCAGCGCGCCACCGACACCCGGTACACCATGCGATGGTGGTACGGCTTGCCCGGCTCGACCCGCGCCGATCCGAACGCCGGCTGGTTGGGCGTGTCCGGGAATTTCTGTGGCTCCAGCGCGATGCCGTCGCCCATGCGGTACACATGCCCCTTCTTGCCGATCAGCGTGCCGTCGAGAAAATTGCCCGAATAGAATTGCACGCCCGGCTCGGTGGTCAGCACCTCCAGCACCCGGCCCGACGCGGGGTCCTCCAGCCGCGCGGCCAGCTTCGGTTCGCGGGTGATGCCGGCGTCGAGGACGAAGTTGTGGTCGTATCCGCGCCCGACGACGATCTGCGGATCACGACCGTCGCGGACATCCTGCCCGACGATCCGGCCGCGGGTGAAGTCGAACATGGTTCCCGCAACCGCACGGCGTTCGCCGGTCGGGATCAGCGCGTCGTTGACCGGCGTATAGCGGCTGGCCGGGATGGTCAGCTTGTGGTTCATCGTGCCGACCGTGCTGCCCTCGCCGCCCATGTCGAACAGCGCGTGGTTGGTCAGGTTGACGATCGTCGGCGCATCGCTCTTCGCATCGAAATCGATCGTCAGCGCGCCCTTGTCGTCGAGCGCATAGGTGACCGTCACGTCGAGCGTGCCGGGATAGCCCTGGTCCCCGGCGGGGCTGCTGAGCGCCAGCGTGACCGAGGCGGTCGGGCCGTCCTTGACCGATACGATCCGCCACACCCGCTTGTCGAAGCCGACCGTGCCGCCGTGGAGCGAGTTCGCCTTGTCGTTCTGAGTCAGCTGATACGCCTTGCTGTCGAGCGTGAACTTGCCGCCGGCGATGCGGTTGGCGTAGCGGCCGATGGTCTGGCCCCAGTAATTGGGCGCGGTGATGTAGCTGGCGGCGTCGTCATAACCGAGCGTGACGTCGGCGACCTTGCCGTTGCGGTCCGGTGCGTTGAACGCCTGCAGCGTCGCGCCCAGCGTCATGATCCGCGCGCTGACGCCGTTACGACCGGTCAGCGTGACCGCCTCGACCGCCGTACCGTCGGGCAGCTTGCCGAAGCTTGTCCGCTTCGCCGTCGCCGCCTGTGCCTGCGCGCCGCACAGCGTCATTGCGGCCAGCGCTGCGCCGGTCAGAAACATTCGCTTCATCGTCACCCCTCCCACTCGCGACCGGCGGGCTGTTGCGCGCCGTGTCCGGTTCGTTGGGAAAGATATAGTCCGACAATAAGCGGCAGTTCAAGCGCGCTCGATCAGCCGTCGCCCAGCCGTTCGATATCGGCCCCGACCGCCTGCAGCTTTTCCTCGAGCCGCTCATAGCCGCGGTCGAGGTGATAGACGCGGCTGACCGAGGTTTCCCCCTGCGCGGCAAGGCCGGCGATGATGAGGCTCATCGATGCGCGCAGGTCGGTCGCCATCACCGGCGCGCCGATCAGGCCGGCCACGCCGCGCACCACCGCCGACCGGCCGGTCACGGTGATGTCTGCGCCCATCCGCGCCAGTTCGGGGACGTGCATGTAACGATTCTCGAAAATCGTCTCGGTCAGCACGCTCGCACCCTCGGCGCGGGTCAGCAGCGCCATGAACTGCGCCTGCATGTCGGTCGCGAAGCCAGGATAGGGCGCGGTCGACAGGTTGATCGGGCGGATGTCGCCGCCCGCCTCGACGAACAGCGAGGTCGCTTCCTCACGCACCGCGACGCCGGCTTCGACCAGCGCGTCGATGGTGGCACGCATGTCGCCAGGCACGACGTTCGCAAGTTCGACCGCGCCCCCGGTGATGGCGGCGGCGCAGGCGTAGCTGCCCGCCTCGATCCGGTCGGGCATGACCGCATAGGTCGCGCCGTGCAGCCGGTCACGGCCTTCGATGGTCAGCGTGTCGCTGCCGATACCGTCGATGACCGCGCCCATCGCGACGAGGCAGCGACACAGGTCGACGATCTCCGGCTCGCGCGCGGCGTTCTCGAGGACGCTGGTTCCCTTGGCCAAGACCGCCGCCATCACCGCATTCTCGGTAGCGCCGACCGACACGACCGGGAAGCGATAGCGCCCGCCGGGCAGGCGTCCGCCGGGCGCGGTCGCCTTCACATAGCCGGCCGCCAGTTCGATCTCGGCACCCAGTGCTTCCAGCGCCTTGAGATGGAGGTCGATCGGGCGGTTGCCGATCGCGCAGCCACCGGGCAGCGACACCGTCGCCTCACCCGCGCGCGCGACCAGCGGGCCGAGCACGAGGATCGACGCGCGCATCTTGCGGACGATGTCATAGGGAGCGACGGTCGAGGTCAGCCGCTGGCCGCGCATCGTCATGACGCGGCCGAACTCGCTGGGGTGCGACCCTTCGACCGTGGTCGACACGCCGAACTGGTTGAGCAGGTGACCGAAGCTGTCGACGTCGGCGAGACGCGGCAGGTTGCGCAGCGTCAGAGGCTCCTCGGTCAGCAGCGCACAGGGCAGCAGCGTGAGAGCGGCGTTCTTCGCGCCCGAGATGACGATGCGGCCCGACAGGCGATTGCCGCCGCGAATGACGATACGATCCATGGGGCAGCTTCTAGTGGGTACGCTAGGCTGTGCAAGAGGCGCACATCGATCCTCCCCGTGCCGGTGAGGATTTGAGGGCAGTCAGCGCCCCGGCGGCGTGATCCGGCGCAGCAGCAGGAACGGCGCGAAGTTCGGCTGCTCGATCGCCAGCGTGACACGGCGGTCCTGCGTGGTGCAGGTCAGGACATGGTCGCCGCCGTCGCCGCACCGCCACGGCATCCGCTCGATCTCGGCAGCGGCGTCGCCCCCGACCACGCGCTCCAGCACGGAATAGCGCTTAGTTCGCGCGGCCCAGTCAGCGAAACAGGCGTCGCCGCCGCGCACCCGCCAGCTTTCCGCCAGATAGCCGCCCTGACGCATGTCGCGCAGACGGGTAATGTCGTCGCAGTGCGGCAGCCCAAATTCGCGCCGCAAACCATCGGCGGCGAGCCGATCAACCGGCGTTTCCGGCTCCGGCGAGCGGACGACGGTGCGCGGGGTAACGCGTTCGGTGCGTTGCGCCATGGGTCCGGCCGGGGCGGGCGGTTCGGCGGAACAGCCCGCGATCAGCAGCGCGCAGACAAATGCCGCGCCGCGCCTCACCTCAGGCCTTCTCCAGCGTGCATTGCAGCGGATGCTGGTTCTGGCGGGCGAAGTCCATGACCTGCGCGACCTTGGTCTCAGCCACCTCATAGGTAAAGACGCCGCAGACGCCGACGCCGCGCTGGTGGACGTGCAGCATCACCCGCGTCGCTTCCTCCATGCTCATGCGGAAGAAGCGTTGCAGGCACAGCACGACGAATTCCATCGGCGTATAGTCGTCGTTCAGCATCAGGACGCGGTAGGGCGTCGGCTTCTTGACGCGAGTCTGCGTCGCGACGCCAAGGCCGGTCGCGTGGTCGTCGTCATGGTCGCGGTCGTCACCGGCCATCGGGATGCAGGGCTGTCGAGACATGTCGTCGCAAAATATGGCATCGCCGGGGTGCAGGGCAAGGGGGTGCGGGAGCATCACATGCCCGGCCGGACGCAAAAAGGGCGACCGCTCGCGCGATCGCCCTTTCCGTTCGCCTCGGCGAAAGGTCGCTTACGCGACGGTCTTCACCTTGTCGGCGGCAACCGCGACGCGGTTGCTGATCGGCTGCGCGGCGTCGCCGGCCAGCTTGATCATCATTTCGGTGGTCTTCGACGCTTCGGCGACGAACGAGTCGAACGACTGGCGCACGAAGTCCGACTGCAGCTTCATGAATTCGGTCGGCGACTTGACCGACGCCAAGGTCTTGGCGGTCGAGGTCGCGTGTTCGAACGACTTGCGGCCATATTCGGCCATTTCCTGGCCCAGCGTTTCGAGGCCCTTGGCGGCGATGCGGCTGGCTTCGACGAACGCTTCGACGTTGCCCTTGGTCAGTTCGTTCATTTCCTCGAACCCCTTCTGGCTCTTTTCGAACGCGGCCTTCGCCTTCTCGTTCATGTCGGCCATCATGGCCTGCGCCTTGTTGGCAGCGTTCTGGGTGGTGGCGGTCGCTTCGTTGGTGACGTCCATGGTCTTTTCCTCGACTTGCGCGGTCACGGTCTCTACCGCCGCGGTGGTTTCCTCGACCGCGTTCTGCGCGGTTTCGACTACGGCTTCCGCCGCCTTGGCCACCGGTTCCGCGACGGGCGCGGGATCGACAGCGGGTAGTTCAACCTTGAAGGGCAGTTCGCTCGGCGCGGGCTTCGGCTCGGCGACGAACGGCACCGGCGGAACATCAGCCGTTTCCGGTGTCTTCACCGGTTCGGCGACCGGCACGACCGGCGTCTTCGCGGCAGCCTCGACCGGAGCGGTCGCGACCGGGCGGGTGGAACGGGCACCGGCGGGCTTGCGCGTGCCGGTCTTCGGACCTCTCGTGGCCACTCGACTTCCTCCATCTAGTGCTGCTGCGATGCACCAAATAGCGAAAGTCGATGGCAGTTTCAAGACAGGATTTTGTGCAGCGCAACATAAATATGCTGCACGTTTTTACCGATACTTAGCGCGTGCGGACATACTCGCCGGGTGCATCGCACAGCGCGGGTGCGGTGCCGTTGCCGGGGACACGCGCGCCAGTGGCCGGAACGGTCGCGCCATCGGCCCCGGCGATCCATTTGCGCCAGTCCGGCCACCAGCTGCCCTTGGTTTCCGACGCACCGGCGATGAATGCCGCCAGCGATGCGGCGGGGGCATCATTGGTCCAGTACTGATATTTGCCGGCCGAGGGCGGGTTTACCACGCCGGCGATATGCCCCGACCCGGCCAGCACGAAGCGCAACGGACCGGCGAAATGCTCGGTCACCTTCCACACGCTTTCCGGCGGGGCGATATGATCCTCGCGCCCGGCTTGGATATAGGCGGGCGTCTTCACGGTGGTCAGGTCGATCGGCACGCCGTCGACGCTCATCGATCCGGGCTGTGCCAGCCGGTTGTCGCGGTACAGGTCGGTCAGATAGCCCAGATGCCAGTTCGCCGGCAGGTTGGTGACGTCGGCGTTCCAGTGGAGCAGGTCGAACGGCGCATAGTCGTTGCCGAGCAGATAGTTGTTGGTGACGTAGTTCCAGATCAGGTCGCGCCCGCGCAGCAGGTTGAACGTCGCGGCCATGTAGCGCCCGTCTAGATAGCCGTCCTTGCCCACCTGCCGGATCAGGTTCAGCTGCTCATCGTCGACGAACAGCGACAATTCGCCGGCATCGGCAAAGTCGACCTGCGCGGTGAAGAAGGTGGCGGTGGCGACCTTGGCCGCCTCCCCCCGCGCCGTCAGCAGCGCCAGCGTTGCGGCCAGCGTCGTGCCCGCGACGCAATAGCCGATGGTGTGGACCGATTCGACGCCGAGCAGATCGCGCACCGTGTCGATCGCGTCGATCTGTCCGCGCACGACATAATCGTCCCAGGTCACATCCTTCATCGTCGCGTCGGCCGACTTCCACGACACAACGAACACGCTCAGCCCCTGCTCCACTGCCCAGCGGATGAAGCTCTTCTCGGGCGTCAGGTCGAGGATGTAGAAGCGGTTGATCCACGGCGGAAAGATCAGCAGCGGGATCGCGCCGACCGTCTCGGTGGTCGGCGCATAATGGATCAGTTCGTAAAGCGGCGTGCGCTTCACCACCTTGCCCGGCGTCGTCGCGACGTTGCGGCCCAGTTCGAACGCGCTGGTATCGCTCTGCGTCATCTGCCCTTTGGACAGGTCGGCCAGCATGTTCTGCAGGCCCTTCAGCAAATTCTCGCCGCGCGTCTCAATAATCTTTTCGACGACCAGCGGATTGGTCGCGGGGAAGTTGGTCGGACTGAGCGCATCGATCAGCCCGCGCGTGGCGAAGCGGAGCTGTTCCTTCTGCTTGCCCTCCACGCCGTCGAGCGCGTCGACACTTTTGAGCATATGGTCGGCGACCAGGAAATAGCTCTGGCGGATAAAGGCGAACAGCGGGTCGTCATGCCATTGCTTCGCCTTGAACCGCTTGTCGCGGGCGCGTTCGGGCGATTCCTCGACCGGGGCGGCATTGGCGGGATCAAGGAAGCGCTGCCACAGCTTCATCGTATCGGCCCAGAAATCGGTCTGCGCCTTCAACAGGCCGGTCGGATCGGGGATCGCCGGGGTCCGCTCCAGCAGGTCGATACCCTGTTCCAGCATCATCTGCTGCGCCCGGCCGAGCATCTGCGTCCAGTGCTGCAAGTCCTCCAGCGACATGGACGAAGACGGGGCCGCGGCGGACGGTGCGTTCGACTCGACGGTCATTTTCTTCTCCTAAGGGCGCGCAGGCCTACCGGTTAATTGCTTCCTAGCGTAAGGGCGGTGGCGAAAGGAACGACAATGTCCGACGAATTCTACCGCATGAAGCGCCTGCCCCCCTATGTCATCGCCGAAGTGAACGCGATGCGGGCGGCCGCGCGTGCGGGGGGTGAGGACATCATCGACCTCGGCATGGGCAATCCCGACCTGCCCCCGCCCGACCATGTGATCGAGAAGCTGGTCGAGGTGGCGAAGAAGCCCTCGGCGCATGGCTATTCGCAGTCGCGCGGCATTCCCGGCCTGCGCAAGGCACAGGCGAATTATTACGGCCGCCGCTTCGGCGTCGATATCGATCCCGACAGCGAGGTCGTGGTGACGATGGGGTCGAAGGAGGGGCTGGCCAGCCTGGCGACCGCGATCACCGCGCCGGGCGACGTCATCCTGGCGCCCAATCCCAGCTATCCGATCCACATGTTCGGCTTCATCATCGCCGGTGCCACGATCCGCGCGGTGCCGACGACGCCCGACGAACATTATTTCGAAAGCCTCGAACGCGCGATGGCGTTCACCGTGCCTAAACCCAGCGTGCTGGTGATGGGATATCCGTCGAACCCGACCGCCGAAGTCGTCGACCTCGCCTTCTACGAACGGGTCGTGGCGTTCGCGAAGGAACATGGGCTGTGGGTCATCTCCGACCTCGCTTATTCCGAGCTGTATTATGACGGCTGCCCGACACCCTCGATCCTGCAGGTGAAGGGGGCCAAGGACGTGGCGATCGAGTTCACCTCGCTTTCCAAGACCTATTCGATGGCCGGCTGGCGCATGGGCTTCGGTGTCGGCAACAAGAAGCTGATCGCGGCGATGACCCGAGTGAAATCGTATCTCGACTATGGCGCGTTCACCCCGATCCAGGCGGCGGCCTGCGCCGCGCTCAACGGTCCGCAGGATATCGTCGAGAAGAACCGGCAGCTGTATCACAAGCGCCGCGACGTGCTGGTCGAAAGCTTCGGCCGGGCCGGATGGGACATTCCGTCCCCACGCGCATCGATGTTCGCCTGGGCCCCGCTGCCCCCGGCCCTTGCGCATCTGGGCAGCCTCGAATTCGCCAAGCAGTTGCTGACCGAGGCCAAGGTCGCGGTCGCGCCGGGCGTCGGCTATGGCGAGAATGGCGAAGGCTATGTGCGGATCGCCATGGTCGAGAACGAACAACGCCTGCGGCAGGCGGCACGCAACGTGAAGAAATATCTGCAATCGATGGGGGTGAATACTCCGGCGGGGCGCAGCGCGGGCTAGGCCTCCATTGCGTCATTCCCGCGAAGGCGGGAATCCATAGCCGCAACGTTCGCGCATTTTTCTCGGACGTTGTCGGATATGGATTCTCGCCTGCGCGGGAATGACGATTGGAAGGATTTGGAACCCGGTGCGGCGTCCAGCTCTTTACCGCCCGTCCCTTGACGGAGCGCGCCCATGCCCCCCCTGCCCCTCGAACTCACCCTGCTCGGCTGGTCGGTCGTGCTGCTGGTCGTGGCGATCCTGTTGCAGGGGCAGCTGGCGACCCGCGAACTGGGTGTCGGCTGGAACGCCGGTCCGCGCGACGGCGACCAGCATCCCAAGGGCGCGCTTGCCGGCCGCGCCCAGCGCGCGCTCGAGAATTTCAAGGAGAGCTACCCGGCCTTCATCGCGCTCGCACTGGCGCTGGCGGTCAGCGGGCGGACCGGGGGGCTGGGCGCGACCGGGGCATTGCTGTGGTTCGTTGCGCGGATCATCTATCATCCGCTCTATCTGTTCGGCATACCCTATGTCCGCAGCCTCGTGTGGGTCGCGTCGATGTTCGGGCTGTTGCTGATGCTGATCCGCCTATTGTGACAAAGTGTTGCTTGCGCGGCCCCATATTTTCCTCGCTACGCGTCGAAGCACAGCTGTCGCACGCCATGACTCCCGGCATTTCGCGCGGGTGGAGTCTTCGGCATGTTTGTGTTCAGGGGTCTTGAAAGCCATCCGCGCAGCTTCGTGAAGGCGGTGTCGTGGCGCACTGTGGGATCGATCGATACCTTCGTGCTGGGCCTGTTCTTCTCGGGATCGGCCAAGCTGGCGGGCGCGATCGCCGGGACCGAGGTCATCACCAAGATCCTGCTCTTCTATTTCCACGAGCGCGCCTGGTCGCTGGTCCGCTGGGGCCATCGCACCGATCCGGTGGCGGAAGCGGCGCAGGGCGATGAACCCGTTCCCGCCATCCTGCCCGCCACCGGCTGAGCGGGGATCAGTCGCGCACCACATCCTCGGGCAGCGACCAGATCAGGTCGCCCTTGCCCAGCACGCGACCGTCATGGCTGTGCACCGCGACCGGCTGGACCGGCCGGTGGTCGCGGGCGTCGACCAGCACCGGCGTCGCGGCGACCCCGGTCTCCCACCGCTCGCCCCATTGGCGCAGCGCGACCATGGTCGGCAGCAGCGCATAGCCCTTGTCGGTCAGGCGATATTCGATCTTGCGCCGGTCCGCCGCCACCGCGCGGCGTTCGAGGATGCCGTGCCCGACCAACCGCGACAGCCGGTTGGCGAGGATGTTGCGCGCGATACCCAGTTCGGACTGGAATTCCTCGAAATGGCTGAGGCCATTGAACGACCCGCGCAGGATCAGGAACGACCAGCGCTCACCCATCGCCTCCAGCGCGGCGGGCAGGCTGCAATGGTTGGCCAGATCGCGCAGCGGTTCTCGAAGGATCGTCATTGCCCATGGTCTAGCCCAACCGCTCGCCCAAGGGAAATGACGGAAACTTCGCGCTTGCAGCAAAGATAGCCATTTGCAACTTACATCAATGTATATTAGCTGCCGGACCGACGAATCGTTAGCTGGAGACGCGCCCGATGAAGACTCTTGCCCTGCTCGCCGCTGCCACGCTGGCCCTGCCCTTCGCCGCCGCCGCGCAGCCGGCACGCGGCTATAGCGCGGTACCGGCGACGGCCCCGACCGTCGCCACGATGATGACGCGCAGCACCCCTTGGAAATGCGCCGGCGATCGCTGCGTCACCAACCGGACCGAGGGCAGCCCGCTGACCATGTGCCAGCTTGCCGCGAAGGAGCTGGGCACGCTCACCGCCTTCACCGCCAATGGCGCGGCGTTCCCCGACGAACAGCTCGCCAAATGCAACACCCGCGCCAAGAGTGCGTGACGTCCTGTAAAAACGGTTGCAATCGGCTACCCCCCCGCTCCATCTAGCATCCATGCTGCGGCAGTATGAATTGGTGGAGCGGGTCAAGGCCTATGACCCGGATGCGAACGAGGCGCTGCTGAACCGCGCCTATGTGTTCTCGATGCACGCGCATGGCAGCCAGAAGCGCGCGTCCGGCGACCCCTATTTCAGCCACCCGATCGAGGTGGCCGGCATCCTGACCGACCTGCACCTCGACGACGAGACGATCGCGACCGCGATCCTGCACGACACGGTCGAGGATACCGTCGCCACCCACGAGGAAATACAGGCGAAGTTCGGCGAGAATGTCGCACGTCTGGTCGAGGGCGTGACGAAGCTCAGCAAGATCGAGGCGCAAACCGAGAACGAGCGCGCCGCCGAGAATCTGCGCAAGTTCCTGCTGGCGATGTCGGACGACATCCGCGTGCTGTTGGTGAAGCTGGCCGACCGGCTGCACAACATGCGCACGCTCCATCACATCTCCAAGCCCGAGAAGCGCAAGCGGATCGCGCGCGAGACGATGGACATCTATGCCCCGCTGGCCGAGCGGATCGGCATGTACGAGTTCATGAACGAAATGCAGACGCTGGCATTTCGCGAGATCGAACCCGAAGCCTATGAATCGATCACCCGCCGGCTGGAACAGCTGGAAGCGGGGGGCGGCGACCGGGTGGCGAAGATCGGTGGCGACCTGAAGGCGATGCTCGACCGCCACGGCATCGCCGCCGAAGTGTCGGGACGGCGCAAGCACCCTTATTCGATCTGGCGCAAGATGTCGGAACGGCATGTGACGCTGGAACAGCTGTCCGACATCATGGCCTTTCGCGCGATCGTCGACAGCGAGGAGGAATGCTACCGAGCGCTTGGCATCATCCACCGCCGCTGGCCGATGGTGCCCGGACGCTTCAAGGATTACATTTCGACACCCAAGCGCAACGGCTATCGCTCGCTGCACACTGCCGTCATCCATGCCGAGAATATGCGGATCGAGGTGCAGATCCGCACGCGCGAGATGCATGCGCAGGCCGAATTCGGCCTCGCCGCCCACTGGGCCTACAAGCAGGATGCGGTGCGCCCCGATACCCAGGTCCGCTGGATTCGCGATCTCGTCGAAATCCTCGACAATGCCGAAAGCCCGGAGGAGCTGCTCGAACATACCCGCATGGCGATGTATGCCGACCGCATCTTCGCCTTCACGCCCAAGGGGGAACTGCACCAGCTGCCCAAGGGGGCCACGCCGATCGATTTCGCCTACGCCGTCCATACCGATCTGGGCGATCAGGCGGTCGGCGCGAAGGTCAATGGCGGCGTCGTTCCGCTCCGCACCGAGCTGAAGAACGGCGATCAGGTCCAGATTCTGCGGTCGAAGGCGCAGCGCCCTCAGGCCAACTGGCTGAACTTCGCCATCACCGGCAAGGCCCGCGCCGCGATCCGCCGCTATATCCGGCTGCGCGAACGCGACGAGACGGTGGCGCTCGGCACCAAGCTCTACCTCGAACTGATCGCCCGCCTGCCGGTCCCGCCGGGCAGCGACGCGCTGGGCGAGGCGTTGAAGCGGCTGAAGCTGACCGAGGAAGCGCAGCTGTTCGAGGGGCTGGCGCGCGGCAAGCTGTCCGAGGAAGCCGTGATGGAGGCGGTCATGCCCGGCGTCATCGCCAACCGGCTCGCCGAACCGATCCCGGCACAGCGCGCGCCGATCGAGATCAAGGGGCTGACCGCCGGTGTCGGTTACGACCTTGCGACCTGCTGTCACCCGGTTCCGGGCGACCGTATCATCGGGATCCGGCGCGGTGCCGGCCGGTTCGAGGTGCATGAGATCGGCTGCGGCGAGATCGAGGCGATCGATCCGCATCACTGGATCGATCTGACCTGGGGCGACAATGCCGAAGGGGCAACGGCGCGTATCGCAGTCACGCTGAAGAACGAACCCGGCGCGCTGGGTGCGGTCGCGACCGTCATCGGCGGACACAAGGCGAACATCCTCGGGCTACGGCTCGATAACCGTGACACGACCTTCCACACCAACACCATCGATGTGGAGGTACGCGACGCCGCGCATCTCATGAAGCTGCTCGCCGGACTGCGCGCGGCGGATGCGGTGAACAAGGCCGAGCGGGTCTAGCCGGAGGACGATCGTCGCCATCGCCAAAAGGCGATCGCAGCCGGACACCGACCATGTCACGCGGAAAAATCGAAACGCCACTGGCGCACCCGAAGGGATTCGAACCCCTGGCCTCTGCCTTCGGAGGGCAGCGCTCTATCCAGCTGAGCTACGGGTGCTTGGCCGTGGAGGCACGCGCCTAGCAAAGGTCGCGCGGCATTGCCAGCCGTTTCAGTCGGCCGTGACCGTCTTTTGCTTCGGAGCGGGCGATTTCGGCTTGAACGCGCACAGGTCGACCACCTGGCAGCGCCAGCATTCGGGCGTCCGCGCCTTGCAGATATAGCGGCCGTGCAGGATCAACCAGTGATGCGCGTGCAGGCGGAACGGTTGCGGCACCACCCGATCCAGCACCGATTCGACTGCGTTCGGCGTCTTGCCGCGCGCCAGGCCGGTGCGGTTGCCGACGCGAAAGATATGGGTGTCTACGGCGAACGTCTCCGCGCCGAACGCGACGTTCATCACGACATTGGCGGTCTTGCGCCCGACACCGGGCAGCTTCTCCAGTGCGGCGCGGTCGTTCGGAACCTGTCCGTCATGGTCGGCGATTAACGCTTCGGACAGGGCGATGACGTTCTTCGCCTTGGTATTGAACAGGCCGATGGTACGGATGTGCTGCTTCAGGCCATCGAGGCCGAGCGCAACCATCTTCGCAGGCGTATCGACGATGGCGAAAAGCGCGCGCGTCGCCTTGTTCACCCCGGCATCGGTCGCCTGCGCCGACATCACGACCGCGACCAGCAACGTATAGTCGTTGACCGATTCGAGTTCGGTTTCCGGATGCGGATTATCCTCCGCCAGCCGCCGGAAGAATTCGAAGACGTCCGCCTTCTTCAAACGCCCAGCACCGCATCCATCGTGTAGCGGCCGGTCGGCGCACTCGCCAGCCACAGTGCGGCGCGTACCGCGCCACGGGCGAACAGCGCGCGGTCGTCGGCGCGGTGCCCGAGTTCGATCCGCTCGCCCTCGCCCGCGAACACCACCTGGTGGTCGCCGACGATGGTGCCGCCGCGTAGCGAGGCGAAGCCGATCGTGCCGCCGGCGCGCGCACCGACCAGCCCGGCGCGGCCGATCACGCCGCTGTCGGACAGGGTGGTGCCCATCCCTTCGGCCGCCGCATCACCCAGCATGAGCGCGGTACCCGACGGGGCATCGACCTTCAGCCGGTGATGGCTCTCGACAATCTCGATATCCCAGTCTGGCCCCAGCCGCCGGGCCGCGTCGCGCACCAGCCGCGACAGGAGCGCGATGCCGAGCGAAGTGTTACCGGTCTGCAGCACCGCGACCTCGGCGGCGGCTTCGTCGATCATGGCGTGGTGGCGGTCGTTCAGGCCGGTCGTTCCGATGACGATCGGCGTACCCGCGTCGCGTGCGGCGGCAAGGTTGGCGGCAAGGGCGTTGGGCGAGGAGAAGTCGACCAACACGTCGGCCTGCCGCGCCAGCGCGACCGGATCACCGCCCTGGTCGACTCCGCCGGCCAGCGTTTCGCCGACGCGTTCGATCTCCTGCGCGATCGCGCGTCCCATCCGGCCCTGCCATCCGAAGATACCGATGCTGGTCACTGGTCTTTCGTCCGCCTGCTGCCCGCGACCGCCCGACGCGACCCCGGCTCGCGCGGTCCATGGCCCCGGCGACAGGGATGTGCAAGCGATTGTGGCGCGAAGGCCGCGCGGCGGATCAGCCGTTGACCGACGCGATCGGTGCCTCGGCATATTTGGGATCGTTCGCGTCGAATTCCGGCTGCGGCTCGAACGTCCGGGAGGTCAGCGCGACATTGCCGAGGCCCAGCAGCTTGAACGTGCCGATCTTGAAGATCTTCGGCGGGCTGCCCGCGCGTTCGACGGTCACCGCATCGACGTGCAGGTCGCCATGCTTGGTCCACAGCATGTGCGGCGCGAGGATCATGTCCATGTTGTTGTAGCGCACCGACAGGCAGATTTTCTGCATCAGCGCGAAGCGGATGATATCGCTGAGCGAGGCGCGCAGTTCTTCCGTTGCGGCATCGGTCGCGGACTCGGGGGCGGCGTCGTTGTGCATCGCAACATTACGTAACGATTGCGACCGCGCCCAGCAAGGGGGAGGCGGTCATCCAAACGCCCAAATCGCCATCACCCGCGCGGTCGAAAGACGAAGCGGCACGAAGGCTCGCATCCGGGAAGCGCCGCCGGTCGCAGGCGGGCAGATGGCGGCGTTGCAGGCCGCAGGCTGTCCATGCGCAGCACGACGGTTCCCACGCGGGCCGCAATCGGCTAGGCGACAGCCGATCATGGGAAATCTCTTTATCGTCATGGCCGGCGGCGCGATCGGCGCCGGACTGCGACATCTCTTCGGGCGCTGGACGCTCACGACCTTTGGCGCGGACTATCCGTGGGGGACGCTGGGCGTCAACCTGATCGGCGGGCTGGCGATGGGGCTGCTGGTCGGGCTGCTCGCGCGCAGCGGTGGCAACGAACAGGTCCGGCTGGCGCTGGGCGTCGGCGTGCTGGGCGGGTTCACCACCTTTTCGGCATTTTCGCTCGATTTGGTGGCGATGATCGAACGCGGCGCGCTGGCCCAGGGGCTGGGTTATGCGCTGCTGTCGGTGATCGGTGCGGCGCTGGCGCTGTTCGCCGGCCTTTCAATGACGCGGGGGGCGGCATGAGCGAGAACGACGTCCGGCAATTCACGGTCGGCACCGACGACGACGGCATCCGGCTTGACCGCTGGTTCAAGCGGCATCTGCCCGATACCAGCTTTAACACCGTCTCGCGCTGGGCGCGGACCGGGCAGCTGCGCATCGATGGCGGCCGCGCCCAGCCCGGCGCGCGCCTGTCGGCCGGGCAGGTGCTGCGCGTGCCGCCGCCCGAATCGGCGATCGTGGCCCAGCCCAAGCCCAAGGCGGAACGCCCGCCGCTGTCGGCCGAACAGACCGCGTTCGCACAAGAGCTGGTCATCCACCGCGACAAACAGGCGATCGTCCTGAACAAGCCACCGGGCCTCGCGACGCAGGGCGGGACCAAGACGCACGACCATGTCGACGGGCTGCTCGACGCACTGCAATTCGATGGCGAGAGCCGGCCGAAGCTGGTCCACCGGCTGGACAAGGATACGTCGGGCGCGCTGCTGATCGCGCGGACCGCACGGGCGGCGGCGTTCTTTGCCAAGTCGTTTTCTGGGCGGACCGCGAAGAAGGTCTATTGGGCGCTGGTCGTCGGCATTCCCGATATCTCGGACGGCATCATCGACCTGCCGCTGGCGAAGCAGCCGGGCACTGGCGGCGAGAAGATGCATGTTGACGAGGCGGAGGGACAGCCTGCCCGGTCGCGCTACCGCGTGATCGAACGCGTCGGCAATCGTGCCGCCTGGGTCGAATTGCAGCCCTTTACCGGGCGCACCCATCAGCTGCGCGTACATATGTCGGCAATCGGTCACCCGATCGTCGGCGACGGCAAATATGGCGGGCAGGCTGCGTTCCTGACCGGCGGGGTCAGCCGCAAGATGCACCTGCACGCGCGCCGTATCCGCATCGACCATCCCGATGGCGGACAGGTCGACGTGACCGCCGAACTGCCGCCGCATTTCGCCGAGAGCATCGACCTGCTGGGCTTCGACATGAGCCTCGGCAATGCGATGATCGACGACACGCCCCCGCCGGTGACCAAGGCCGACCTGAAAGCCAAGGCCAAGGCGCATGCCAAGAATTATCGCAAGGAACGGCGCGGCGAACGGCGGTCGCGGGGCCAGCGCGACTGATGCATCCCAATGCCGCCTTTCGCATGGACGAGGATGCCGCGCGGGCGTTCGTCGCCGAGGAAGGGTTCGGCATGGTGTTCGTGTCCACCCCTGCCGGCCCCGCCATGGCGCAGGTGCCGGTGGTGGCGGGCACGGACGGGGCACTACGCTTCCACGTTGCGCGCGGCAACCGGGTGACGCCGCATCTTGACGGAGCGACCGCCTTGTTCGTCGTGCAGGGGCCGCACGCCTATATCCCGCCGCACTGGTATGCGGCGGGACCGGACGAGGTGCCGACCTGGAATTACGTCTCGGTCGAGGTCGAGGGAACGGTCCGCGCGCTGGACCGCGCGGGCCTTCGCGATCAGCTCGACGCGCTGACCACGACGTTCGAATCCGAACCGGGGTGGTCGATGGACTGGATGAACCCGAACAAGGCGGAGGCGATGATGCACGCCATCCTCGCCTTCGAACTGGTCCCGACCGCGTGGCGCGGCACCGTGAAACTCAGCCAGAACAAGCCTGCCGAGGTCCGCGCACGCGTGACGGCGCAGCTGGCCGACCATCCGCTGGGCCGCTGGATGCGGATGGCATGACGCGCCTCGCCATATTCGATTGCGACGGGACGCTGGCCGATGGGCAGGCGAATATCTGCCTCGCCATGGCGCTGGCCTTTGCCGATTCCAGCCTGGCCGAACCCGATCCGCGCGAAGTGCGGCGGATCGTGGGGTTGAGCCTGCCGCAGGCGGTGGCGATGCTGGTACCCGATAGCGACGCCGCGCTGCACGAAGCCGTGGCAGAGGGGTATAAGCGCCATTTCCGGGCGATGCGCACCGATGGACGGCTGGCCGAGGAGCCGTTGTTTCCCGGCATAGCCGACGCGCTGACCGCGCTGCTCGACAACGGATGGACGCTGGGCGTCGCGACCGGCAAGTCCGACCGGGGGCTGGCACTGCTGCTCGACCATCATGGCCTGACGCGGCATTTCACGACGCTGCAGACCGCCGACCGGCACCCGTCCAAGCCGCATCCGGCGATGCTCTACGCCGCGATGGCAGAGGCGGAGGCGCTTCCGCAAGCGACGGTGATGATCGGCGATACCGGATTCGACATGGCGATGGCGGTCGCCGCGGGCACGCAGGCGGTCGGCGTCACTTGGGGCTATCACGATCGCGATACGCTGATCGCTGCCGGCGCGCAGCATATGTGCGACGATGCCGCCCTGCTCCCCCAGCTGCTGGAACTGCGATGACGTCCGACCAAATTGCCCGCAATCGTTGGCTCGCGCTGGTCGCGATCCGCATCGTGACCGCGATGGGTGCGGTCTTCGGCCTGATCGTGCTGGCCCGCGCGCCCGATACCGCGATGCGGGTGCTGGGCGCGGCGATCGTGTTGTCGGCGCTCTATGCGATGGCCGTCGTGCCGCGCGGCCTTACGGCGAAGTGGCGCAGCAAGTGAAGCGCTTCTGGAAAGACGTTGCGGTCACGGCCGAGGGCGGCATCGCGCTGGACGGGCGGCCGGTACGCACGCCGGGAAGACTGCCGCTGGTGGTTCCCTTCCCCGCGCTGGCCGAGGCGATTGCCGACGAATGGCGCGCGGTCGGGGAGACGATCGATCCGCGCGCGATGCCGCTGACCGGTCTTGCCAATGCCGCGATCGAACGAATTGCGCCCGACGCCGCAGCCTTTGCCGGCGGCATCGCGGTCTATGGCGGCACCGACCTGCTATGCTACCGCGCCGAACCGGGACTGCTGACGGAGCGGCAGGCGGCGGCATGGGACCCGGTGCTGGACTGGGCACGCGCGCGATATGGTGTCGAGCTTACCGTGACCGACGGCGTGATGCCGGTCGAACAGCCGCCGCTAACGCTGGCCCGCCTGCGCGAAGCGGTGTTCGCATTGTCGCCTTGGACGCTGGCGCCGCTGTCGCCGGTCGTGTCGCTGCTGGGATCGCTGCTGCTGGGGCTGGCGGTGGTCGAGCAGGCGATCGATGCGGATGCCGCCTGGGGCGCGGCGCATATCGATGAGGACTGGCAGGCCGAACAATGGGGCGAGGATGCGCTGGCGGCCGAAACCCGCGCCGTGCGACATGCGGAATATCGCGCGGCGGTGCGCTTCCTCGACCTTATCCGCGCCTGACCGGGCCGCACGACCCGCCGACCAACAGCGACAGCGCGGCGGATAGCGGCGTGTCGTCGCCGCCCCCCTCGATCCGGTCGATCAGTCGGGTGGTGACTGCCGCCGCCATATCGGCGATCGGGCGATGGACGGTGGTCAGCGCCGGGGTCAGCATCCGCGCGAGGATACTGCCGTCGAACCCGATCACCGACAGATCGCCCGGCACGTCCAGGCCCCGCCCGGCGGCGACCTTCAGCACCGCCGCCGCCATCACGTCGTTGGCGGCGAAGATCGCGGTCGGGCGCAGGTCGGACGCCAGCAGCCGCGTCGCCGCCGCCACGCCGCTGTCGAAGCCGTAATCGCCCTCCGCCTCCTGCGCGAGGGTCAGGTCGTGCGCGGCGAGGCCAGCGAGGAAACCGGCGCGCCGCTCCCGCGCGGACGGTGCATCGCCCGGCCCGGACAGCAGCGCGATCCGGCGATGGCCGAGCGCGACCAGATGATCGGCCACCGCCCGCGCCGCGCCGCGTTCGTCGGACACCAGCACCGCGCCATAACCCGACAGCGCGACCGACGACAGCGCGACCGCCGGCACGCCGATGCCGCCCAGCGCCTCCGCCACGCCGGCAATGCCCGATACCGGGGGCACGACGACCATGCCGTCGACCCGCGAGCGGCCGGCAAAGTCGAGGACGTCGGCCACCGGATCGCCGCCGCCCGGCGCGACCGGATGGACCACCAGTTCGTAACCGCGTGCCGCCGCCGCGCCGACGATCCCGCGCTGCAACGGGTCGAGCACCAGCGCATTGCGATCATTATGCGCCAAACCCAGCAGGAACGACCGCCCGGTCGCAAGGCCCCGTGCCCGGGCGCTCGGCCGGAACTGCAGCGCGGCGACCACCGCCTCCACCTGTTCGCGCGTCGCGGCATTGACCAGCGGCGACCGGTTCAGCACGCGCGACACGGTACGGATCGACACACCGGCCCGCGCCGCGACATCGGCGATGGTCGTCATGCGGCGGGTCGCGAACGGGGAACGACATGCGGGACGGAGACTGGCCTGGCCGTCTCCGCCCCGTCATGGTTCAGCGATACGGCGGTCAAGGGAGCGAACCGCCGCATCGTCTGGATCGTCAGCAACCGGCGTCTCCTTCCTGGCCCTACTTCCGCAAGGCATAGGCGAAGCCGCTTGCTGCTGTCGAACGGTCAGGCGAGCGAACGATCAAACAAGGGTCAGGCCGACATCGACATTGCCGCGCGTCGCGTTCGAATAGGGGCAGATGCCGTGCGCCGTATCGACCAGCGCCTGTGCCTGTAGCGGATCGACGCCGGGTACCGATACCTTCAGGTCGGCGGTAATGCCGAACCCGCCGAGCGAACGCGGGCCGATGCCGACGGTCGCGGTCACGGCGACATCGTCCGGCACCTTGATGCCCAGCTGCTGCCCGGCGACCTTCATCGCGCCAATGAAGCAGGCGGCATAGCCGGCCGCGAACAGCTGTTCCGGGTTGCTGCCGTCACCGCCGGCACCGCCCAGTTCGCGCGGGGTCGACAGCTTGACGTCGAACCGACCGTCCTCGCTGCGCGCATGGCCCTCACGCCCCCCGGTTGCAGTGGCGGTAGTGCTGTACTTGACGTCGACGGACATGGCGGAAACTCCATTTATTTATCGCGATAAATATCTAGGTCGATTGATGCGGCTTGTCCAGAATTATTTATCGCGACAATGATCCGTGCTACGGGCGTCGTATGACCACCCCCCTGCCCCTCGACGAACAGCTCTGCTTCTCGCTCTATGCCGCGACGATCGCGATCAACCGGACCTACAAGCCGATGCTCGACCGGATGGGTATCACCTATCCCCAGTTCCTCGTCCTGCTGACCTTGAGCGAGTCGGACGAAGGCATGACGATCGGCGCGATTGCCGAGCGGCTGGCGCTGGAGCCGAGCACCATCACCCCGCTCGCCAAGCGGATGGAAGCGGCCGGGCTGGTCGTGCGGCTGCGCAACCCGGACGATGAACGACAGGTCCGGGTCCAGCTGACCGATACGGGTCGCGCACGCTGGGCGGAGACCGGCTGCCTTGCCCCGACCGTCGTCGCGCGCAGCGGCATGACGCCCGAACGGCTGGTCGCGCTGAATGCAGAGGTGACCGCGTTGCGCCGGGCATTGGCGGACGCACTCGACTGATTACCCCTTGGCCTGCAACACCTTAGAACATATATCGAACGCATGGCGCAGCTCGACACCCGTGCGAAACTCGCGATCCTTGCCGATGCGGCCAAATATGATGCGTCCTGCGCATCGTCGGGCACGGCCAAGCGCAACTCGCGCGATGGCAAGGGCATCGGATCGACCGAGGGGATGGGCATTTGCCATGCCTATGCCCCTGACGGCCGCTGCATCTCGCTGCTGAAGATATTGCTGACCAACAGCTGCATCTTCGACTGCCATTACTGCATCAACCGCAAGTCGTCGAACGTCCGCCGCGCGCGCTTTACCGCGCAGGAAGTCGTCGCGCTCACGCTCAGCTTTTACCGGCGCAACTATATTGAGGGACTGTTCCTGTCGTCGGGGATTATCGGATCGTCCAACTACACGATGGAGCAGATCGTCGAGGTCGCGCGGTCGCTACGCGAGGATCACGACTTTCGCGGCTATATCCACCTCAAGACCATTCCCGACGCCGACCCCGAACTGGTCCATCTGGCAGGGGTCTATGCCGACCGCGTGTCGATCAATGTCGAGTTGCCGACGACCGGCGGCCTGAAGCGCCTAGCCCCGGAAAAGTCCGCGCCGCAGATCGAAGGGGCGATGAAGAACGTCGCCCATGCGATCGAGGACGGGCGCGACGCGCGCAAACGCTATAAGTCCGCGCCGAAATTCGCGCTGGCGGGACAGTCGACGCAGATGATCGTCGGCGCGGACGCCGCGACCGACCGCGACATCGTCGGCAAGGCGTCGTCGCTGTACGACCGCTACGGCCTGCGCCGCGTCTATTATTCGGCGTTCAGCCCGATCCCGGAAGCGTCCGCCGTCCTGCCGCTGCAACGCCCGCCGTTGATGCGCGAGCATCGGCTGTACCAGTCGGACTGGCTGATGCGCTTCTACGACTATCGCCCGGACGAGGTGCGCGCGGCGGCGGACGATGCGACGGGGATGCTGCCGCTCGACATCGACCCCAAGCTGGCCTGGGCGCTGAAGTTCCGTGACCGCTTTCCCGTCGATGTGAACCGCGCCCCGCGCGAAATGCTGCTCCGGGTGCCGGGGCTGGGGGTGAAGGCGGTGAACGCGATCCTGTCGGCACGCCGCTGGCGGCGGCTGGCGATCGCCGATGTCGCGCGGCTGACCGTGTCGGTGGCGAAGGTGCGGCCGTTCCTGATCGCCGACGACTGGCGGCCGGTGGTGCTGGCCGACCGGGCGGAATTGCGGCCGATCGTCGCGCCGAAGAAGGCGGACCAGATGGAGCTGTTCGGGTAGCTTCAGACGGGGGCGGTGAAAACCGCTCGCAAGAGAAACCTCCTTTCGCCGCCGCCGTTGGTCCGGCCGAACCAGCAAAGGAAATCCCCATGGCCGACGCCCGCATCTATGCCGATCTGAAGGCCGATCACGACCGGCACCGCGACCTGCTCAAGCGCATCGATGCCGCCAAGGGCGACGAGCGGGCCGAACTGTTCGAGGAATTCCGCGTCGAAGTATCGGCCCATGCCGCCGCCGAGGAAGAAGCGCTCTACGCCACGATGCTCGCCAATCCCGACCTGCGCGACGAGGCACGGCATTCGGTGTCGGAGCATAAGGAAATCGACGACTATCTGGGCGAGATCGCCAAGCTGGACACCGGCAGCAAGGAGTGGAACGACCGCTTTGCCGAGATGCGCCACCGCTACGAACATCATATCGACGAGGAGGAGGAAGAGATGTTCCCCGCCGCGGCCGAGGAACTGAGTGATGCCGAGGAAGCGCGCATCGCCAAGGTGTTCGAGGACCGCAAGCCCAAGGAACTGGAGATCGCCGAAACGTCTGAAGCGGGCGACGACCGCGACTGATGCGCGTTGCGGGGCTGGCGGCGGCTGATGATTTCGACGGGTGGCGCGATGCCGCCCGGTCGCTCGCCGCACAGCGTGTCAGCCCGGCGGATGTGGTGTGGCAGGTCGGCGACCTGCCCACCGACCTGTTCGGCGACGAGGCGATCGTTACCAGCGACGCGCCTGCCCCGCGCGTGCCCCGCGCCTTCATCGACCTCGCGCGGACGGTGGCGATGCACGCCGACCCGGCGCGGTTCGCACTCCTCTATGCGATGCTCGTCCGCCTGATCGCCGAACCCCGGCTGATCGACGACAAGGCCGATCCGGCGATGCGGCGGCTGGAGGAGATGGCCAAGGCGGTCCGCCGCGACATCCACAAGATGCGCGCCTTCCTGCGCTTTCGCGAAGTCGAAGAGGACGGCGGCACCCGTTTTGTCGCGTGGTTCGAGCCGGAGCATCACATCGTCCGGCATAATGGCCGGTTCTTCGTCGACCGGTTCGCGGCGATGCGCTGGTCGATTCTGACGCCGGAGGTGTCGCTCCACTGGGACGGGGAGACGCTGTCCGAAGGACCTGGCGCGACCAAGGCCGATGCGCCCGATGGCGACCCGGTCGAGGAGGTGTGGAAGACCTATTACGCGTCGATCTTTAATCCCGCCCGGCTGAAAAAGGGCGCGATGCTGAAGGAGATGCCGCGCAAATACTGGAAGAACATGCCCGAAACCGCGCTGGTCCCGGCGCTGATCGCGGGCGCACAGGCACGCGAGGCGGCGATGATCGAGACGGCACGGGCGGCTCCCGGCGGCAATAGCGTGGGTGCATGGGCAGCGCTCCGCGACGAGGCGATGGGCTGCCAGCGCTGCCCGCTATGGCAGCCGGCGACGCAGACGGTGTTCGGCGAAGGGCCGGTCGATGCCGAGATGATGGTGGTCGGCGAACAGCCGGGCGATCAGGAGGATCTGGCCGGGCGGCCGTTCGTGGGACCGGCGGGACAGGTGTTCGACCGGGCGATGGCCGAGGCCGGGATCGACCGGTCGCGGGTCTATGTCACCAACGCGGTCAAGCATTTCAAGTTCGAGCCGCGCGGCAAAAGGCGCATCCATGCCAAGCCCGGCGTGGGCGAGATCGATGCCTGCCGCTGGTGGATCGAGCAGGAGCGCGGCATCCTGCGCCCGCGTATGACGGTGGCACTGGGCGCGACGGCGGCGCGGTCGCTGACCGGCAAGACGGTGACCATTTCGCGCGAGCGTGGACGGGTGCTGACGCTGGCCGATGGCGGGGCGGCGTGGATCACGGTCCATCCGAGCTATTTGCTGCGGATGCCGGATAAAATCCAGGCGGATGAAGAGTTTGCGCGGTTCGTCGAGGATTTGAAGGGCGCGCAGGCGGCGATGGCCTGAGGCCAAAGTTCACAAAGTTCACAAAGTTCACACTCGCCGCGTTTTGTGGCGGCAGGTGTCGGACGGCCTTTTCCATCGCTTCGGACCACGCGTCATGCCAGCGAAGGCTGGCAGCTTTCCGTTGCCGGGGGCGGCAGGAGCCGCTTGAAACCCCAGCCTTCGCTGGGATCGATCTACATTCAGCGCATTGCACGACTGCTGCACTCCCCATCGTCACTCCCGCGCAGGCGGGAGTCCATATGCGCCGACGTCGCGAATCCAGCCGAAGCGGCAGCGTCTATGGATTCCCGCCTGCGCGGGAATGACGGAAATCCGCGATTGCCGCTGAATGTCGATCCGGCCTGGGGCGACGCTTGAGGGCTGACCGTGAGAAAGATCGTTTCCACGCGAAGGCGCGGAGGCGCGGAGGCGCGGAGTGAAAGAAGAAGGATATTTTCGCGCAGAGGCGCAGAGAACGCTAAGAGGTTGTGGAGCGGGCGACGTCAGTCTGTCTGGCGAAGCCCTTCTCTTTCGGCTCCCCCATAGAGAGCCGCTATCGCGGCGAGCGCCACCTTTTTGTGCCCTCCGCGCCTCTGCGCGATCAAATCCTTCCTTCGCCTTCGCGCCTTCGCGCCTTCGCGCCTTCGCGTGAACCCATTACCGTGAGCCTACTCGAAGCACCCGCTGTAGGAAAATCATTCCGCCTTGGAATGCCACCACGGTTCCGCTCGCGGCAACGTGATCGCGTCGTGCTGTTCCGGGGCCTCGGCGATGGCGCGCAGGCGGTCGAGGTCTTCGGGGGTATCGATGTCGATCAGTTCGGCCGGTGTCGTGATGACATGGCGCCCGGCGCGGACGAGGTCGCGGGCACCGGCGTCCCCTTCCAGCGATTCGAGGAAGTCGAAGCGACCCGCGCCGAACACTGCCGGCGGGCACGGCTTGGTACCGTCGCTGGACGCGACCACAGCATCCGCATCGTCGCGCGCGGTGTCGAGCAGGCGATAGACATGGGCGGCGGTGATGCGCGGCATGTCGGCCAGCGCGATGACCACGCCCTTCGCGCCCTTGGCTCGCGCCGCGCGCAGCCCCAGCTGAACCGAGCGCGACATGCCCGCCGCCGGGTCTTCGTTAACGATCACGTCGAACCCGCGCGAGGCGAAGTCCAGCTTCGTCCCGTCGATCACCGCGACCCGGCCGAGGAACGGAATCGCCTCCAGCGCGGTCACGACATGATAGGCGACCGGCTTGTGCAGGAATTGCTGCGCAAGCTTGTCGGCGTCGCCGAAACGCTGCGAGCGCCCCGCCGCCAGCAGGATCAGAACGGTATCCTCAGCGCGCATGAAAGCTCCTCACCATTGCCGCTGCGATCGACAGCGCGATTTCGGAGGGGCCGATCGCCCCGATATCGAGGCCGACCGGACCGTCGATCCGTTCCAGCCCCTGCGCCCCGGCGGCGGACAGGCGTTCGAGCCGCGCGGCATGGCTGCGCCGCGATCCGAGCGCGCCGATATAGGCGGCGGGGGATTTCAGCGCCTCGACCAGCGCGGGGTCATCGATCTTGATATCGTGGCTGAGCGTGACGACGGCGGTGGCGGCGTCGGGCTTGAGCGCCTGCAATGCCTCGTCCGGCCAGCGATCGTCGAGGGCCACCCCCGGAAAGCGTTCCTCGGTCAGGAAGCGGGCGCGCGGGTCGATGACGGTGGTGGCGATGCCCAGTTCGCGCGCCATGCCGGCCAGCCCCTGGGCGATCTGCACCGCGCCGACGATCAGCAACCGGCGCGGCGGGTCGTAGCGATTGGCGAAACCACCTTCGATCTCACCGATCGTCGTGCGGCCGGTGGTGCGGTCGGTCGACAGGGTGATCGCCCGCCCCTCCGCACCCGCCGTGGCGATGGCGTCGAACAGCGCGGGGTCGAAGCCGTCCGCAGCGACCCGCTGGACCATTACCTCGATCTCTCCGCCGCAGGGCAGGCCGACTTCCCATGCAGCGGCATCTGCCACGCCGTAGCGCTTGATGACGAAGGGCGCGCCGGCGATGACCTCGGCGGCGGTGGCGAGGATGTCGCTTTCGACGCAGCCGCCCGATACCGATCCTTCGAAGCGGCCGTCCTGATGCACCAGCATATGGCTGCCGCGCGGGCGGGGTGCGGAACCCCAGGTGGACGTTACCGTCGCCAGCGCGAGCGGTGCGCCGGCCCAGTCACGGGCGGCGGTCAGGATGGTATCGTTATCGGCCATGATGTTCCGATGATGGGGGATTTTCGGGTCGGTGGCCAGTGGGAGTGAACGCCCCTACCATCACGTCATCCCAGCGCAGGCTGGGATCTCGTTGTGGTGGAGCGTAACGATAGAGCCGGGGGAGACCCCAGCCTGCGCTGGGGTGACGACCATGGCGTATGTCCACGCCTGCGCGTCAGATCACGTCCAGCACCAGTCCGCGCGCTTTGGCTTCCTCCGCGCCGATATACCAGTTGGCCGGGGCCTTCTGCACCAGTTCCTCGAACGGGACCTGCGATCCGGCGACGATGGCGCGGAAGCCTTCTTCCTCGATCTCGACCGAGGTTTCGATCTCGTGCAGCTTGGCCTTCAGCGTCGCGACGAGCATTTTCAGCGGGCCGGACAGTTCGATGGTGCTGGTCATCTGCCGCTCATGCAGCATCAGCCGCGTGCCCTTGGTCAGGAACCGCTTCTCGACCGGAAAGGCCGACATGAAGGTCGAACCGGCGGAATAGACCGCGACCTTGCCGAGGAACAGCGCCTCGCGGCCGGTATAGTCGCGCAGCAGGCGGATATCGTCGCCCATCGCGCGGGCGACCTCCGGATCGCCGCCAAGCGTCGAGATCGACACGACCAGCGGGCCGTCGGCGGGTGCGTTGATGACCTGGTTGCGGAAGCTTTCGTACATCGCATGGTCGACCGGGCCGGCGAGATGGACGTGCGGGCGGGCGAGCAGCGGATAGTCGTTGACGTCGGTGTCGGGCATGGCGGGCGTTCCCTCTGGCGTAGTCGGCGGCGGTAACCGGGCGGAGCGGGGTTATGTTCCGGGAATTGGTCGTCGGAGGAAGAAGAAAGTCCAGGGGTTCGCGCGGAGACGCGGAGACGCGGAGGAGGTTTCGGTCTGGAGAAGCGGATCGCGCCGTCGCCCATGTCGGAGTTCGGGGCAATGGCCGGAGATAGGCTCGCTGGCGCGAGGGGTGACCTTTCCACCTCGTCACCCCGGGCTTGACCCGGGGTCCCGCTTCTTGACCCTGTCGAGCGGAAGAAGAAGCGGGGCCCCGGATCAGGTCCGGGGCGACGGATACGGGACGGTCAGCGTTAGGCGACAGCCGCTACACTTACGCAACCCTTCACGTCTCTGCGTCTCTGCGCGAACCTTTTTCTGCTTCCGGCCTGAAACGAAGAAGGGCGACCGGTCCGCACCGATCGCCCTTCCCTTAACCGTCTGATAACAGGATCAATACACCCGCTTCTTCGGCTTGATATACTCGATCTCGTCGGTGAGCGTATAGTCGTGCACCGGGCGATAATCGATCGCGGTGGTGCCGCCCTTGCCGCCCCAGCCGTCGAAGGTCGAGATGGTGTGCTTCATCCAGTTGGCATCGTCGCGATCGGGGAAATCCTCGTTCACGTGCGCGCCACGGCTTTCCTTGCGGTTCTGCGCCGACTTGATCGTCACCATCGCCTGCGCCAGCAGGTTGTCGAGTTCCAGCGTCTCGACCAGGTCGGTGTTCCAGATCAGCGACTTGTCGGTGACGTTCACGTCGGCGAAGGACTTGTAGATGTCCTCCATCATCGTGACGCCTTCGTTCAGCAGCGCGTCGTCGCGGAACACGGCGCAGTGCTTCTGCATCGTCTTCTGCATGGCGAGGCGGATCTGCGCGGTCGGCGTGCCGCCCTTCGCATTGCGGAACGTGTCGAGCCGGGCGAGCGCGAGGTCGGCCGAGTCCTTGGGCAGTGGCTTGTGCGGGGTGTTGGGCTTCAGCGTTTCCTTCAGCCGCAGGCCCGTCGCGCGGCCGAACACGACCAGATCGATCAGCGAGTTGGAGCCGAGGCGGTTGGCGCCATGGACCGACACGCAGGCCGCTTCGCCGACCGCGAACAGGCCGGGCACGACCGCATCGGGGTTGCCGTCCTTGATGGTGACGACTTCGCCGTGATAGTTACACGGGATGCCGCCCATATTGTAGTGGACGGTCGGGGTGACCGGCAGCGGCTGGCGGGTCAGGTCGACGCCGGCGAAGATCTTGCCGGTTTCGGTGATGCCCGGCAGGCGTTCGGCCAGCACCTTCGGATCGATATGGTCGAGGTGCAGGAAGATATAGTCGCCGTCCTTGCCGACGCCGCGCCCTTCGCGCATTTCCATCGCCATTGACCGCGACACCACGTCGCGCGACGCCAGGTCCTTGGCAGAGGGGGCGTAGCGTTCCATGAACCGCTCGCCATCCTTGTTGGTGAGATAGCCGCCTTCGCCGCGCGCACCCTCGGTGATGAGCACGCCCGCGCCGTAGATGCCGGTCGGATGGAACTGGACGAACTCCATGTCCTGCAGCGGCAGGCCGGCACGCAGCACCATGCCGCCACCGTCGCCGGTGCAGCTGTGCGCCGAGGTCGCGGAAAAATAGCAGCGGCCATAGCCGCCGGTCGCGAGCACCACCGAATGGGCGCGGAAGCGGTGGATCGACCCGTCTTCCATGCACAAGGCGATGACGCCGCGGCACACGCCGTCCTCCATGATGAGGTCGAGCGCGAAATATTCGATGAAGAAGTCGGCGTCATACTTCAGCGACTGCTGGTACAGCGCGTGGAGCATCGCGTGGCCGGTACGGTCGGCGGCGGCGCAGGTGCGCTGTACGGGCGGGCCTTCGCCCATATTCTGCATATGGCCGCCGAAGGGCCGCTGGTAGATCGTCCCGTCCTCGTTCCGGCTGAACGGCACGCCGGCATGTTCCAGCTCGATCACCGCCGCCGGGGCTTCGCGGACCATGTACTCGATCGCGTCCTGGTCGCCGAGCCAGTCGGAGCCCTTGACGGTATCGTACATGTGCCACGACCAATGGTCGGGGGAATTGTTGCCGAGCGAGGCGGCGATACCGCCCTGCGCCGCAACGGTGTGCGACCGGGTCGGGAACACCTTGGTGATGCAGGCGGTCTTCAGACCCGCCTCGGCGCTGCCCATCGTCGCGCGCAGGCCCGAGCCGCCCGCGCCGACGACGACGACGTCATAGGTATGGTCGATGATCTTGTAAGCGTCGGTGGCCATTATGCGGGCGTCCCGGTGAAAGCGATGCGGAGGATCGAGAAGGCGGCGAGTAGCCAGCCCGCGCCATAGACGAGGTTCAGCGCGATCAGCGCGACGACGCGCGTTTCGTCATGCTGATAATCCTCGATCACGGTCTGCAGGCCCATCTTGGCATGGTAGAAAACCGAGGTGGCGAGCAGGATCAGCGGCACCGCGCCCCATGCCGACGACACCCAGGCATAGACGGTGTCGTAATCATAGGCCGGCAGCAGCGCGAGCGACAGCACGAACCAGACCATGAGGACGAGGTTCGATACCGCGGTCAGCCGCTGGTGCCAGAAATGATGCGCGCCGGCCTTGGCCGATCCCAGGCCGCGCACGCGACCGAGGCTGGTTCCGTTACCCATCAGTGCTTCCCCACCAGCAGCCAGGCCCACAGCGCGGCAGTCGCGCAGGCGGCAAAGACGATCGTCGCGACCGCGCTCTGGCGGTTGCCCTTCAGTTCGAAATTGGCGCCGATATCCATGAAGAAATGGCGGATTCCGTTGCCGATATGCTGGAACAGCGCGAAGCTGAGGCCGATGCCGACCAGATAGCCGATCGGCGCGAACGGTCCGGTGAACCACGACAGGAACCGCGCATAGCTTTCCTCGCCGCCCGAGAGCGCTGCCAGCCACCAGACGAACAGCGCGAGGCCGACCGTTCCCATGGCGACGCCGGTCGCACGGTGCAGGATCGACACCAGCATGTTCGGGCCCCAGCGCCAGATCTGGAGATGGGGTGAAACGGGGCGATTTTTCGGGCGGACCATGGCCAAGTCGGACATTCCTCAAAAAGCAGCGCGCGCAGCCACGTCGGGCGGATGCGGATTTCCAGCAATTGTGGCCTATCTACGCGCCCGCCCCGGCGATGCAAGTCCGCTTGCACGAAAGGGACGCCCCATGGATCGCGCGAAGGTCGCCGGGTCCGTGGTCAACCGACTGTTAACGCCTGCACGTTACCCCGGAACCATATCGGGTTCGCCGTACCAGTCGCGAACGCCGGCGAACAGGGGAAGCGAATCGTGGGGACCAGGAAGCTGCCGGCACCGGAGAGCGTGAGCCGGACGATCGATCTGCAAGAACGCCTGCGCCTGTTCAATATCTCGAACGACGACATCGCGGCCGCGCGCGAATTGTGGACGGTGATCGAACCGCACGCTCGCGACATCGCGACGGCGCATTTCGTCCAGTCGCAAAAGGTCGGCGGGGTGCACAGCCTGCACCAGGATTACGACCGGATGGTCGAGCTGGGCGTCGCCTATCTGCGCAACCGCTTCACCAATCTGGCGGGCCTCGCCTGGGTCGAATCGTGCGAGCGCACCATTGCCACCGCGTTCCGCAACGATGTCGCGCTGACGGCGATCCTGTCGATGGGCGATGCCGGTGCGCGCGCGCTGCTCGACGTGCTGCGCCAAGGAATCCCGGACGAAGCGTCGTTCCGCTATTCGGCCGAACTGCTGTTCCGGCTGCGCTCGCTGGAATCCGAGGTGTTCGTGTCGCTCTACAACGCTTATTTCCAGTATGACCTGCAGGAATCGCGCGACCAGCTGGCGATGGAGTTCCGCGACAATATCGGTGCGACGGTCGAACGCGCGAGCCGCGAGAGCGACACGCTGCGCATCCATGCCGCCCGCAGTTCGGCCAATGTCCGGGGAATGCTGGGCAAGGCGTCCGAAGTCGCCGCCGCCGCCGAACAGTCGGCGGTCGCGATGCGCGAGGCCGCCGCCACCTCCGCCGGGCTGATCCGTGCGATCGAGGATGCGCGCAAGGAGGTCGAGGCCGCCGCCGAGATCGCGACCCGCGCGTCGGAACAGGCCGGTACGGCGGTCGGCATGTCGGAGGCGCTGTCGGACCATGCCAAGTCGATCGAATCGATCCTGGGCCTGATCCGCGACATTGCCGGGCAGACGAACCTGCTCGCGCTCAATGCCACGATCGAGGCGGCCCGCGCGGGCGATGCCGGGCGCGGTTTCGCGGTGGTGGCGCAGGAGGTGAAGAGCCTGGCCAGCCAGACCGCACGCGCCACCGACGATATCGCCGCCAAGATCGCCGCGATCCAGGCCGCGACCAAATCGACCGTCGAAACCAACGCGTCTATCCGCGCGACGGTGAGCGAGGTGCAGGAAAGCGCCAACCGCATCCGCAGCGCAATGGAAATCCAGGCGCAGACCGTCACCGCGATCACCGCCGCCGTCGACGAAACCGCACTCGCGGCCGATTCGATGTCGTCGACCATCGCCGCGATCCGCGAGGATACCGAAACCGTGGCATCGGAGATCGACCGGGTCGGCGACGGCTTCACCTCGCTCGACGGCGAGCTGGGCGCGCTCAAGGCCAGCGCCATCGACTTCATCGGCAAGGTCGCGGCGTAACGACGGACCGACGCCGTCTCTGACGGGAACGAGAGGTTCGGCGCGTTCCTCTGGCGCGTGTTCATCAAACCGAAAGACTCGCCCTTCTACTGCCCCCGGACCTGGTCCGGGGTTCCGCTCCCTACGGACAGCACCACAAGGAGCGGGACCCCGGATCAGGTCCGGGGGAACCCTGCACCGATCGGGGTCAGCCCCCCGCCCCCACGCGCATTGAATGTACCCGCGCCCGCGCCTACACCGCGCGGCCATGGCATTCCCGACCCTGATGGCTCCCGCGCGATGAGCTGGAAACTCACCCTCCCCTGCACCCGCGCCGAGGCGGAGGCGATCGACGCCGCCGAGGATTTCGGCATCGATCCGGCGCCGGTGCTGATGACCACCGAAACGGTCGAGGACGATACCGAGACATGGCGGCTCGACGCCTATTTCGAGGCAGAGCCGGACGCCGATGCCATCGCCGCCATCGCCGCACTGGTGCCTAGCGCCGCCGGCACCGCACCGGAGGTGGAGGCGCTGGGCGACGAGGATTGGGTGACGATGAGCCAGGCGGGGCTGGAGCCGCTGCATGTCGGGCGCTTCTTCGTCCACACCGCCGCGCATGGCGATGCGGTGCCGGCGGGGGCGCGGGCGTTCCTGATCGATGCGGGTCGCGCGTTCGGCACCGGGCATCACGAGACGACCAGCGGGTGCCTCGCCATGCTCGACCGGATGGCTGACCGGGCGTTCGGCAACGTCATCGACCTTGGCACCGGGACCGGCCTGCTCGCCTTTGCGGCGCGCGAATTGTGGCCGGCGGCACGGGTGATCGCGACCGATATCGATCCGGTGGCGATCGACGTGACTGCCGAGAATGCGCGGATCAACGCGGTCGAGCGGGTCGAACTGGTGGTCGCCGATGGCGCACTGTCCGACGATATCTCCGCCGCCGCGCCCTATGACCTGTTGATCGCCAACATCCTGGCCGGGCCGTTGATGTCGATGGCGCCGGAGGTGGCGGCGATCGCCGCCCCCCATGCGACGATCGTGCTGGCGGGCCTGCTGGAGACGCAACGGGCGGATGTGGTCGCGGCCTATGCGGCGTGCGGCTGCACGCTGGAGGAAGTGGACCGGCGGGGCGACTGGAGCGTGCTGCGGCTGGTGGCGGGGGCGGAACGCTTCGTGCCGACCGCACCGATCGATCCCAAGGGCCGCGACGGCTGGGCGCTGGACCTTTAAGTTCCTCCCCGCTCGCGGGGAGGGGGACCGCTCGCGCCAGCGAGGGGTGGAGGGGGATCGCCACGCAACGCAGCCGTGCCGTATGCGGACACCCCCCTCCACCAGCCTGCGGCGGTCCCCCTCCCCGCACAGCGGGGAGGAGCTTCAGATTTTCGACCTCGCGTAAGCCTGCGTACCCTCGGTCACCACGACATCCTCCGGCAGCACCTCGTCCACCGCGATCTCGCGCTGATCGCGGATCGCATCGTACACCGGCGCGAAGTCGGTCTCGACGGTCAGGCGGAGCAGTTCGTCGAAGCTGGGGATGACGAAATAGCTCTGCTGGAAATCGTCGATGCGGTAATCGGTGCGCATCACGCGGGCGAGGTCGAGCATGATCCGGTTGGGGCTGGGATCGTCGAGCGAGAAACGGGTTTCGGCCGCGCTCGACACGATGCCCGCGCCATAGATGCGCAGGCCGTCGGCTTCCTGCACCAGTCCGAATTCGACCGTGTACCAGTAGAGGCGCGCCAGCTGCTTGAGCGATCCGAGTTCCAGCGCGCGCAGGCCGCCGCGACCATAGGCGGCGAGATAGTCGGCGAACACCGGGTCCGCGAGCATCGGCACATGGCCGAACACGTCGTGGAAGACGTCCGGCTCCTGCAGATAGTCGAGCTGGTCGGGGCGGCGGATGAAGTTGCCGGCGACGAAGCGGCGATTGGCCATGTGCGTGAAGAACACGTCGTCGGGCACCAGCCCGGGCACCGCGACGACGCGCCAGCCGGTCAGTGCCTCCAGCCGGTCGGACAGTTCCTCGAAATCGGGAATGCCCGATTCGGACAGCTTCAGCGCATCCAGCCCGCGCAGGAACGCGTCGGACGCGCGGCCGGGCAGCAAATTCATCTGCCGCGCATAGAGCGTGTCCCAGGTCGCATGGTCTTCCGGCGTATAGGAGTCCCAGCCCTGCGGGATCGTCCAGTCGGCATTGGCCCCGGCGGGCGGGCGGTCGAGTACGTGGGTTTCGCTTGCCATCCGCAAATAGTAGCATGGGAAACGATGCGACGGAAATGGCTGCACCGAATAGCTGGTATGGTAGGGGCGGTCGTGCTGGTCGCGCTGCTGTATCTCTTCGCCGGACTGGCCGGCGGGGCGATTCCGGCGGGGGGCACCGCGCCGCCGACACAGGGCATCCGCATCTATGTCGAGGATAACGGCATCCATACCGGCATCGTCCTGCCCAAACATGCCGCCGGCATCGGGTTCGACGATCTGGTACGCGCCGATGATCTGGCCGATCCGCGCTATGCCGGCCATGGCTGGCTGTCGATCGGTTGGGGCGAGCGCAATTTCTATCTCGGCACGCCCAGCTGGGCCGATGTGAAGCCTGCCACGATCGCCGCCGCCGCCATCGGCAGTGATGCGGTGGTGCTGCATGTCGGGTATCTGCCGGAGCCGGTGGGCGAACCGGGCGTTCATCCGGTGATGCTGACCCCCGACCAATATCGCCGGCTGGTGACCGCCATCCGGGCGAGCTTCGCCGCAAGGAGCGATCCGGTGCATGGCTATGGCCCGTCCGATGCCTTTTACGTCGCGCGCGGGCGCTACAGCGCGATCGAGACGTGCAATGCATGGACCGGGCGGATGCTGCGGGCGGCGGGCGTGCCGATGGGGCGGTGGACACCGTTTCCGGTGACGGTGACGTCGTGGCTGTAGAAACCCTTCCCCCGCCCCCGCTCGGGCAGTTCCTGATCGAGACGCCGCGCGCCGCGCTGGCGCTGGCGGGCGTACCGTTCGGCTGGCGGCAAGCGCTGGCTGGGGTGCCGCGCGCAGAGGGGCAGCCGGTGATGCTGTTGCCGGGCCTGTTCAACAGCGACCGGTCGATGACGATCATGGCGCGCTATCTGCGCGACCTGGGACATGCGCCGCATGGCTGGGCGCTGGGCCGCAATTTCGGACAGCGCAGCATCGGGGTCGACGGACAGGCGCTGATCGAGCGGATCGATGCGGTGGCGCAAGGCACCGGGCGGCCGGTGGCGCTGGTCGGGGTCAGCATGGGCGGGATCATGGCGCGGCTGGTGGCGCATCGCCGGCCCGACCTGATCGAACAGGTGGTGACGGTCGCCAGCCCTTATGCCGGGCCGGCGCGATCGACGCGGGTGTGGCGGCTGTATGAATGGATCAGCGGCGAATCGGTCGACGACCCCGCCGTGCTGGCGCTGGCCGAGGAGGTGCGCCGCCCCCTGCCCGTCCCCGCCACCGCGATCTGGAGCGCCAGCGACGGGCTGGTCAACGGGATGGGCTGCCATGTGCCGGGCGAGCCGGGATGCCGGGCGGTCGAGGTGGTGAGCAGCCATTACGGCGTGCAGACCCGGCTGATCGTGCTGCGCGCGGTGGCGGAGGCGCTGGCGGGGAATCGGTTGTAGGCGCGCCCCACTACCTATCCACGAACGTCACCCCAGCGCAGGCTGGGGCCTCCCGGTGGTCGGGCGGGACAGGAGCCGAGAGAGACCCCAGCCTTCGCTGGGGTGACGATTGGAGGTTGAGGTAATCAGATCCCCTCAATCGTCGTCGCGCCGCGCCTCTCGCCGACGCCGCGCCTCTTCCTTGCGCATCTCGCGGCCTTCGCGAGCTTCCTTCTTGCGCATCTTGCGGCCGTAATTGCGGTCGGCCTCCGACTGGCTGGTGGTGGTCCAGTCGACCACCTGTGCGCCGGCGCGGACCGGGGCGGTCGCGACGTTCCATACCGTGCTGACGCACCCACCGGTCAGCGGCGCTAGCGCCAACACCATCCACGCCAGTCGCATCGGTCGTTCCTCAATAGGGTTTATCGCGTATCTGTGCCCCGATTAGCGGGTAATCGGTGAAGAAACCATCGACGCCCGCATCGACGGCGTCGGCAATCTCCTGCCCCACGCGACCATGGGTCGCGCCGTCGCCGGGCACGCGATACGCTTCGGGCAGGAAGACATTTTCCGCGCGATAGGTCCAGGGATGCACCCGCAGCCCCGCCGCATGGGCATCACGCACCAGCGGCTTGTCCCTGCCCACCAGCACCTTGTTCGGGCCGATGCCCCAGGCATAGGTCGCCACCGCCTTCAGCCCCGCCGGCGTCGCCATCGCCGCATAGCTTTTCGCCGCATGATCGGCGGGGCCACCGGTATCGTTCATCAGCTGGATCAGGCGAATCTTGGTCAGCTTCTTCAGCGCCTTCAGGTTGTTCACCTCGAACGACTGGATGAACACCGGCGCATCCGCCCGGTCCCAGCCGGCGGCGCGCAGTTCGGCCACCAGCCGCGTCTCCATGGGATGACCGATCGAGGCGAAATAGGTCGGGTGCTTGGTTTCGGGGTAAATGCCGATGGTGCGACCGGTTTCGGCCGTGGCGCGCTTGGCGAGCGCGATTACCTCGGCCAGTGTCGGCACCGGTTGCTGTCCGTCATAGGCCCGGTTGCCGGGACGGAGCAGCGGCAGCCGTTCCTTCGTGCGCAGCGTGCGCAGCTCGGCGAGGGTGAAATCCTCGGTGAACCAGCCGGTGATCGCGACGCCGTCGATCCGCTTGGTCGTGCGGCGGGTGGCGAATTCGGGGTGGTCGGCGACGTCGGTCGTTTCCGAAATCTCGTTCTCGTGCCGGGCGACGAACACATTATCCTTCGTCAGCACGAGATCGGGTTCGATGAAGTCCGCCCCCTGTTCGATCGCGAGTTGATATGCGGCGAGCGTATGTTCGGGGCGCGATCCGCTGGCCCCGCGGTGCGCGATCACGATCGGCGGACTGGTCAGCGGTCGTTCCTCGGTCATCGCGCCCGTTCCCAACATCGCGGCCATTACCATTCCCAACATCTGCGACCCTCTCGCAACAGGAAACCCTTTGGGCTGCGAACGTTAGCCATGACGACCAACGGAGCGCGCCCCATGCAATTCACCATCAACGGACAGCCGTATCAGGCGGAGGTCGACATCCGCACCTCGCTGCTCGACCTGCTGCGCGAACATCTCTCGCTCACCGGCAGCAAGAAGGGCTGCGATCACGGCCAATGCGGTGCGTGCACCGTGCTGGTGAACGGCCGCCGCATCAATGCCTGCCTCACGCTCGCCGTGATGCATCAGGATGACGAGATCGTGACGATCGAAGGGCTGGGGTCGCCCGAAAACCTCCACCCGCTCCAAGCCGCCTTCGTCAAGCATGACGGGTTCCAGTGCGGTTACTGCACGCCGGGGCAGATTTGCTCGGCGGTGGGGATGCTGAACGAAGTGCAGAAGGGCTGGCCCAGCCATGTCAGCGCCGAGCTGGACGATCCCGACTTCACCGACGACGAAATCCGCGAACGGATGAGCGGCAATATCTGCCGCTGCTCGGCCTATCCCAACATCGTCGATGCGATCCGCGAAGTCGCCGATGCGAAAGTGGAGGCCACGGCATGAAGCTGTTCGACTATGCCAAGGCCGACAGTGCCGAAGCCGCCGTCCGCGAAGGCGCGGAGCGCGACACCAGGTTCATCGCCGGCGGGACCAACCTGCTCGACCTGATGAAGTTGCAGGTCGAAACGCCCGCGCGGCTGGTCGATATCAGCCGCCTGCCGCTGAACGAGGTCGAGGAGATCGACGGCGGCGGGGTGCGGATCGGGGCGCTGGTACCCAATTCGGACCTGGCGGCGGACCCCATCATCCGCGAACGCTACGAAGTGCTGAGCCGCGCGCTGCTGGCCGGGGCGTCGGGGCAGTTGCGCAACAAGGCATCGACCGGCGGCAACCTGCTGCAACGCACCCGCTGCTATTATTTCTATGAAACCGCCGCGCGCTGCAACAAGCGGGTGCCGGGATCGGGCTGCGATGCGAGGGAGGGTTTCAACCGCATCCTCGCCGTGCTCGGGACCAGCGAGCATTGCATCGCGACGCATCCGAGCGACATGGCGGTGGCGATGCGCGCGCTCGACGCGACCATCGTGACGCTGGGCAGCGACGGCGAAAAGCGGCGGATCGCGATCGGCGATTTCTATCGCCTGCCGGGCGACACGCCGGATGTCGAGAATGTGCTGCGGCCGGGTGAACTTATAACCCATGTCGAACTGCCCGCTCCGCCGCAGGGCAAACAGACCTATCGCAAGGTACGCGACCGTGCGTCCTATGCCTTCGCATTGGTGTCGGTCGCCGGCATCGTGGCGGTCGAGGATGGCAAGATCGCTTCCGCCCGGCTGGCGTTTGGCGGCCTCGGCCCGATGCCGTGGCGCGACGAAGCTGTCGAGCGCCTTCTGGTCGGACAGGCTCCGTCCGACACGCTGTTCGGTGAAGCCGCCGACCTGCTGCTGCGCGAGGCCAAGGGTTTCGGCAGCAACGATTTCAAGATTCCACTGACGCGCCGCACGCTGGTCGCGACGCTGCGGGAGCTGACGGCATGACCAAGAACGCGCTACGCATGGACAAGCCCGTCGAGAAGAGCCTGCTCGATTCGGGCGTGCAGGGGATCATCGGCAAGGGGATCGAACGGGTCGACGGTCCGCTGAAGGTAGCCGGACAGGCGACCTATGCCGCCGAATATGCTCCCGACAACCTCGCTTACGGCTTCCTCGTCCGCGCACCGTTCGCGGCGGGAAAGATTACCGCGATCGACGCCGCGGGGGCCAAGGCGCTTCCCGGCGTACTGGATGTCGTGGTCGACCTGAAGACTTTCATCCGCAACGCGCAGCAGGGCGGCGAGACCGATGCCCCGACGCAAGGGGTCAAGGACGTCGCCTATTTCGGCGAGCCGGTGGCGATCGTCGTCGCCGAGAGCTTCGAGATCGCCCGCGACGCGGCGCAGCTGGTCTCGATCCGCTTCGAACCGGCGGAGGGCGTGTTCACGTTCGACGACCGGCTGGACAGCGCCAAGAAACCGCCGGCGGGAACCATGCCGCCCCATCACAAGCAGGGCGACCTCGACGCGGCGATGGCCGAGGCCGCGTTCACCATCGACGATATCTGGACCACACCGTCGCAGAATTCGGCGGCGATGGAACCGCACGCATCGACCGCGGTGTGGGACGAGGACGGGCTGACGCTGTACGGCGCATACCAGATGCCGTCGTCGGACAAGCAGCAGCTGGCCAAGGCGCTGGGCGAGCGCGCGTCACGGGTGCGGATCGTCGCACGCTATGTCGGTGGCGGCTTCGGGTCGAAGCTGGGCATCGCGCCGGAGTCGGTCGCGACCGCGCTGGCGGCCAAGGCGGTCGGACGGCCGGTCAAGACGGTGATGACCCGCCAGCAGGTGTTCGACGCCACCGTGCGCCGGTCGAACACGCACCAGCGGATGCGCCTCGCCGCCGATGCGAACGGCAAGCTGACCGGGATCGGGCATGAAACCATCGTGAGCAACCTGCCAGGTGAAGGCTTTTTCGAACCGGCCGGCATCGCGACCCAGTTCCTGTACGCCGGCGAAAACCGCGTCATCACCCATGACGTGGTCGAGATGAACCGGATGCTGTCGGGATCGATGCGCGCGCCGGGCGAGGCGGTGGGGCTGCTGGCGCATGAAAATGCGATGGACGAGCTGGCGGAAAAGATCGGCATCGATCCGGTCGAATTGCGCCGCCGCAACGATCCCGCGCGCGATCCGCAAAAGGACGTGCCCTTCTCCACCCGCTCGCTGACCCGCTGCCTCGACGCCGGGGCAAAGGCGTTCGGGTGGGACGCGCGCAACAAGGTACCGGGCAGCCAGCGTGACGGTGACTGGCTGATCGGGCAGGGCATGGCGGCGACCACCCGCACCAACATGCTGCAGCCGAGCGAAGCGGCGGTGACGATCGGTCCCGATGGCCGCGCGCTGGTCGAAACCGACATGACCGACATCGGCACCGGCACCTACACCATCCTCGCGCAGATCGCGGGCGAGTTGCTGGGCCTGCCGATCGAGCGGATCGACGTGCATCTGGGCGATACGAAGTCGCCACCGGGTGCGGGTTCGGGCGGGTCATGGGGTGCGGGCAGCAGCGGGTCGTCGGTCTATCTGGCGGCGCAGGCGTTGCGCGAGAAGCTGGCCAAGGCGATGGACGTCGCGCCCGACGAACTGACGCTGAAGGACGGCCATGCGGTCGCCGGCAATCGCCGGGTGCCGATCGGCGATCTGGTCGGCGACGGGATCACCGCCACCGGATCGATCGAGCCGGGCAAACAGGAGAAGGAAACGACGCAGGCCGGCTATGGCGCGCATTTCTGCGCAGTGAAGGTCCATGCGGTGACCGGCGAGGTCCGCGTGACGCGGTGGCACGCGACGTTCGAGGCCGGGCGCATCCTGAACCAGCAGACCGCGCGGTCGCAGTGTATCGGCGGCATCGTGTTCGGCATCGGCACCGCGCTGACCGAGGAACTGGTCCATGACGACCGCGACGGGCGGATCGTGAACCACGACCTTGCCGAATATCATGTGCCGGCCCATGCCGACATTCCGCCGATGGACATCGTGTTCCTCGACGAACGCGACGTCCACGCCAATCCGCTCCATGCCAAGGGGATCGGCGAACTGGGCATCGGCGGCGCGGGCGCGGCGGTGGTCAACGCGATCTACAACGCGACGGGTGTCCGGGTGCGCGATTACCCGGCGACGCTGGACAAGCTGCTGGAGGGATTGCCGGCGGTTTAAGGTTCGGCGGGGGAATGACGCACGGCCGGCGCATTCCCCCTCCCCTTCGTACAGTTTTCCCTTGTTCGCGTTTGCGGCATCCCCACCTGTCATGTATCTGACCCGCAGACCGGGTGGAATTGCCACCCCCTGACCGAACCGAGCGAGTATCATGGCCGAATTCCGTTTGCCCAAGAACAGCGTCGTCAAAAAGGGCACGACCCACAAGTCGCCGACGTCGGGCCGGATCAAGAAATTCAAGGTCTATCGCTACGACCCCGATTCGGGCCAGAATCCGCGCTACGACGATTTCGAGATCGATCTGGACGAATGCGGTCCGATGGTCCTCGACGCGCTCATCAAGATGAAGTCGGAGCAGGACCCCTCGCTCACCTTCCGCCGTTCGTGCCGCGAAGGGATTTGCGGGTCGTGTTCGATGAACATCGACGGCCGCAACGGCCTCGCCTGCACCACGGCGATCGAGGATATCAAGGGCGATATCCGCATCACCCCGTTGCCGCACATGGACGTCATCAAGGACCTGGTGCCGGACTTCACGCATTTCTATGCGCAATACGCATCGATCAAGCCGTGGCTGCAGACGGTCACCCCGGAACCCGCCGGCAAGGAACGGCTCCAGTCGCCGGAAGACCGCAACAAGCTCGACGGGCTGTACGAGTGCATCCTGTGCGCCTGCTGCTCGACCTCGTGCCCGAGCTATTGGTGGAACAGCGACAAGTTCCTGGGTCCCGCGATCCTGCTCCAAGCCTATCGCTGGCTGGCCGATAGTCGCGACGAGATGACCGGCGAGCGGCTGGACGAGCTGGAAGATCCGTTCCGCCTGTATCGTTGCCACACGATCATGAACTGCGCGAACGTGTGTCCGAAGGGGCTGAACCCGGCGAAGGCGATCGCCGAGATCAAGAAGATGGAAGTCGAGCGGATCATCTGATCCGCCAAAGATACCGTTTGGTTCGAGCAGCTTCGAGCGAAGTCGAGAAGCGTCCGTCGAGAACGCTACGCTTGGGCAACCCCTTCTCGACTTCGGTTCTCGACAGGCTCGAACCTGCGCTCGAAGCAAACGGGGTGGGTGTGGCAAATAGGGGGCGGGTGACGTAGGACGACGCGCGATGACCGTCCTCACCCGCTACGACCAACTCGTTACCGCCGGCGAACTCCGCCCCGACCCCGAACAGCGCGCCGCGGCCGAACGCCTCTCGCTTCTCGCCGATGCCATCGACCATCCGCCGAAGCGCGGCCTGTTCGCGCGCCTGACCGGTGGCGACACGCCGCCCCCGCGCGGTGTCTATCTGTGGGGTGGCGTCGGGCGCGGCAAGTCGATGCTGATGGACCTGTTCTACGACTGCGTCGCCGAACCGGCCAAGCGCCGCGTCCATTTCCATGCCTTCATGATCGAGGTCCATGCCCGCCTCGCCACCGAGCGCGCCAAGGAGGTCGGCAACCCCGTGCCCCCGGTCGCCGAGGCGCTGGCCAAGGATCTGAAGCTCCTCGCCTTCGACGAAATGGTCATCAACAACACCGCCGACGCGATGGTGTTGTCGCGGCTGTTCACCGAGATGATGACCCACGGCGTGACGATGGTCGCGACGTCGAACCGCCCGCCGGTCGACCTGTACAAGGACGGGTTGCAGCGTGACAGCTTCCTGCCGTTCATCCAGCTGCTCGAAACGAACCTCGACGTGCTGCCGCTCAACGGCCCGACCGATTATCGCCGCGACCGGCTGGGCGCGGTCGATACCTGGCTGGTACCCAATGGCGCGGCGGCGACCGAAGCGCTGTCGGCAGCGTTCTTTCGCCTGACCGATTATCCGGTCGAGGATCGCGACCATGTGCCGTCATGCGACCTCGACGTCGGGGGCGGCCGGACGCTGCATGTGCCCAAAGCGCTGAAGGGCGTCGGCGTGTTCAGCTTCAAGCGGCTGTGCGGCGAGGCACGCGGCGCGCCCGACTATCTCGCCATCGCGCGGGCATTCCATACCGTAATTCTGGTCGGCATTCCGGTGCTGGGGCCGGACAATCGCAACGAGGCGGCGCGGTTCGTCACGCTGATCGACGCGCTGTACGAATATCGGGTGAAGCTGCTGGCGGCGGCCGATGCGCAGCCGGGCGAGCTATACCCGAAGGGCGACGGGCGGTTCGAATTCGACCGGACGATCAGCCGGCTGGAGGAGATGCGGTCGGAGGACTATCTGGCCAAGGGGCATGGCGAGGGGTAGCGCCCCACCCTTTTCCCCACCCCCGTTCGCTTCGAGCGCAGGTTCGAGCCTGTCGAGAACCGAAGTCGAGAAGGGCTTGCCGCAAACTCCGAAGTTCTCGACGGACGCTTCTCGACAAGCTCGAAGCTGCTCGAACCAAACGGGGTGGTCAAATCATCCCCGCCGCGCATCCGCCTTCTTCGTGCGGAGCGTCGCCGATGCCGCTGCCGGATCGTCGGGCCACGGATGGCGTGGATAACGGCCGCGCATTTCCTTCGACACGTCGCGCCACGACCCGGCCCAGAAGCCCGGCAGGTCGCGCGTCGTCTGGATCGGGCGGCCGGCCGGCGAGGTCAGGCTGAGCGTCAGCGGCTGCCCTGCGACCATCGGATGGGTGGCGAGGCCGAACAGCGCCTGCACGCGCAACTCCACGCGGGGTCCCCCTTCGGCGGCATAGTCGATCGCATGGCTCGACCCGGCGGGGCTTTCGAAGCGGGCGGGGGCGAGGCGGCGGACCTGCTGCATCCAGTCCCAACCCGCCTGCTGCTCCAGCGCATCGTGCAGCCCGGTCACCATGTCGAGCCGACGCTTGCCGGTCAGCAGCGGCGGGAGCCAGTCGTCGATCGCCGCGACCAGCGCCGCATCGCCCAGCGGATCGTCCTGCCCCAGCATTGCCGCGACATAGGCCGACCGCCGGCGGAGCGACTCCGCCCCCTCCCACGGCAGCAGCGACAGGTCGCCCCGCACCGCCTGCACCAGCGCCGCGACGATCTCGTAGGGCGATGCGGCGGCATCGGGGCCGGACGACAGCCGGATCGCGCCCAGTCGGCGTTCGCGGAGCGCCACGATGGCGCGCGTGGCGGGATCGAAGCGGACGCTGCGCCGCGTCTCGATCCGGTCGCCGAACAGCTGCTCGACCGTCGCCTGATCGATCGCGACGGCGGACAGGATGCGGGCACCCGCCGCCTGCCCCTGCGTCTCCGCCACCGCCAGCCATTCGGCCGATCCGAGCGCGGCGGCATCGAGCGTGAAGCCGCGCCCGCCGACCGATGCCCAGCGTTCGCCCGACGCATCGCGCCGTTTGGCGATGCGGTCGGGAAAGGCGAGCGCCACGCTCCGCGCCAGCGCATCGGCGGGCGGGTCGTCGTGGCCCTTGACCAGCTTGCGCCAGCGATCGGCGAGGCGCCGGGACGCCTCGGCCCGCTGCCCGCGTTCGGTGCGCCAGCGGCGACGGCGCTGGTCGAGATCGGTGTCGTTGCCGCCCAGCCCCCGTTCGCCCAGCAGGACGGCGACGTCCGCAGCCGCGCCGGTGAACCCGCCCTCCCCGGCACGGATCAGCATATGGGCGAGACGGGGCGAGAGCGGCAGCGCGGCGATGGCAAGGCCGTGCGGCGTCGGCCGGCCGTCACCATCGATCGCGTCCAGCGTGGCGAGCCGCGCGCGCGCCTCCTCGACGGCCGCGGCCGGCGGCGGGTCGAGCCAGCGCAGCGTCGTCGGATCGTTGACGCCCCACTTCCCGCATTCGAGCACCAGCGCCGACAGGTCGGCCTCCAATATCTCCGCCGGGTCGAAGCGGGGTAGTCCGGCGGTCGCGGCGGCTTCCCACAGGCGATAGGCGACGCCCGGTCCCTGTCGCGCCGCACGGCCCGCGCGCTGGGTGACGGCCGCCTGCGAAGCGCGTTCGGTGGTCAGCCGCGTCATCCCCGCCGCGCGATCATAGCGCGGACGGCGGGCGAGGCCGGAATCGACGACGATACGGATGCCGTCCAGGGTCAGCGAGGTTTCGGCGATGCTGGTCGCCAGCACGATCTTGCGCCGCCCCTGCGGATCGGGGGCAATCGCCGCGCGCTGTTCGGCGGGCAGCAATGTGCCGTGCAGCCGGTGGAGTACCGCGCCATCCGGCACGGCGATGCGTTCGGCGGTGCGTTCGATCTCGGCGACGCCGGGCAGGAAGGCGAGGATGCCGCCCTCCGCTTCGCCGAGCGCGCGGCGGATCGCGGCGGCGACCGAATCTTCGATCCGCGCCTCGGCATTGCGACCGATATAGCGCAGTTCCAACGGGTAGGAGCGGCCCTCGCTCTCGATCACCGGGGCATCGTCCATCAGCGCGGTGAAGCGTTCGCCGTCCAGCGTCGCCGACATGGCGAGGATGCGCAGGTCCGGTCGCAGCGCCGCCTGCGCATCGAGCGCCAGGGCGAGGCCGAAATCGCTGTCGAGGCTGCGTTCGTGCACTTCGTCGAACAGCACCGCCGACACGCCGGCCAGTTCGGGATCGGCCTGGATACGGGCGACGAAGATGCCCTCGGTCATCACCGTCACGCGGGTCGCCGCCGACCGCTTGCTGTCCATGCGGGTGGCATAGCCGAAGGTCTGGCCGACCGGTTCGCCGGCGGTAGCGGCCATGCGTTCGGCGGCGGCGCGGGCGGCGATCCGGCGGGGGGAGAGGAGCAGGATTTCGCCGGTGACCCATGCTTCGGACAGCAGCGCCGGGGCGACGGCGGTGGTCTTGCCCGCGCCCGGCGGGGCGACGAGGACGGCGGAGGTGCGGTCGCGCAGCGTCTGGAGGAGATGGGGCAGGACGGCGTGGATGGGGAGCATGGCGGTCCGTATCAAATCCTCCCCGGCACGGGGAGGGGGACCGCTCGCGCCAGCGAGGGGTGGAGGGGGTTCGCGGCGCAACGCAACCGTTCCGATTGCGGCTATCCCCCTCCACCATCCTGCGGATGGTCCCCCTCCCCGTGCCGGGGAGGGGCTTAGAGGGTGTCGGGATTCGGTCCCAGCCGCCCGTCGTCGCGGTCCATCGCGTCGAGCTTTGCCACCTGCTCGGGCGTCAGCGTCACCTTTTCCGCCGCCAGATTTTCCTCGATCCGCGCGCGCGACGATGCCTTCGGGATCACGCCCAGCCCGGCCTGCAGATGCCATGCGAGGATGACCTGTGCCGGGGTCGCCCCCGCTTCCTGCGCGATGGCGGCGATGGTCGGGTCGGTCAGCAGCGTGCCCTGCCCCAGCGGCGACCAGCTTTGCGTGACGATGCCCAGCCGTTCGTGCGCGGCGCGGGCGTCACGCTGCTGAAAGGTCGGGTGCAGTTCGATCTGGTTGAGCGCGGGCACGACGCCGGTCGCATCGACGATCCGGTCGAGATGGTCGGGCGAGAAGTTCGATACGCCGATCGATCCGACCCGCCCCTCCTCGCGCAGCCGCACCAGCGCCTTCCACGTGTCGACATAGCGGTTTTCGGACGGCATTGGCCAATGGATCAGGAACAGGTCGATCCGCGGCAGCTTCGCGGCGCTGGCGTCGAACGCCTTCAGCGCGCCGTCATAGCCCATGGCGTCGCGCCACAATTTGGTGGTGACGAAGATGTCGCTACCCCCGGTCGCTTCGCCGACACCGGCTTCGTTGGCGTAGAAGGCGGCGGTGTCGATCAGGCGGTATCCGGCATCGATCGCCTCGCGCGACAGGCGGGCGGAGTCTTCTGCGGGCACCTTGTAGGTGCCGAAGCCGATCGCCGGGATGGTGCGGCCGTCGTTTAGGGGAAGGTCGGTCATGGGAGGTGTCCGTGTGGTTGGGGGGTCGGGGTGCCAAAGGATGGCGGGGCCATGTGTTCCCTCTGCTGCCCGTTTGCCCGCGCCTACCCTGCCCCTCCCGTTCGGTTCGAGCAGCTTCGAGCTTGTCGAGAAGCGATAGTCGAGAACTCGGTCGTTTGCGGCAACGCCTTCTCGACTTCGGTTCTCGACAGGCTCGAACCTGCGCTCGAAGCAAACGGGGGGGACGGGATGAAAGGGGATAAGGAATAGGAGGCAGGAATTACCCCGTCGGCCGCCCGTCGGCGTCCATCAGCACCTCGCGCCGCCCGACATGGTCCGGCCGCGACACCAGCCCTTCCTTCTCCATCCGCTCGATCAGCCTTGCCGCCGAGTTGTACCCGACGCGCAACTGGCGCTGGAGCCAGCTGGTCGATGCCTTCTGGCTTTCCGCCACCAGCTGGCACGCCTGCCGGAAGGTCTGTTCCTCCGGCGAATCGTCGCCGGTCGGGGCACCATCGAGGCTGAAGCCGGCATCGCCCTCCGGCTCGTTAACCACCGCGTCGATATAGTCGGGTGCGCCCTGCGAGCGCCAGAAGTCGGACACCGCCTGCACCTCGTCATCGCTGACGAACGGCCCGTGGACGCGGGCCAGCGCCTTGCCGCCGGGCATGTAAAGCATGTCGCCGCGGCCGAGCAGCTGTTCGGCGCCCTGTTCGCCCAGGATGGTGCGCGAATCGATCTTCGACGTGACGTGGAAGCTGATGCGCGTCGGCAAATTCGCCTTGATGACGCCGGTGATGACGTCGACCGAGGGACGCTGCGTCGCCATGATGAGGTGGATGCCCGCCGCGCGCGCCTTTTGCGCCAGCCGCTGGATCAGGAATTCGACTTCCTTGCCCGCCGTCATCATCAGGTCGGCCAGTTCGTCGACGATCACCACGATCTGCGGCAGCGGCGAAAGGTCGAGCGTCTCTTCCTCATAGATCGGCGTGCCGGTGTCGGCGTCATAGCCCGTCTGCACCTTGCGGCCGAGCTTCTGCCCCTTGGCCGCCGCCGCGCGCACCTTGTCGTTAAAACTGGCGAGGCTGCGGACGTTGATCGACGCCATCATGCGATAGCGGTCCTCCATCTGCTCCACCGCCCATTTGAGCGCGCGCACCGCCTTGGGCGGGTCGGTCACGACATCGGCCAACAGGTGCGGGATGCCGCGATACATGCTGAGTTCCAGCATCTTCGGGTCGATCATGATCATGCGGCACTGGTCCGGGGTCAGCCGGTAGAGCAGCGACAGGATCATGCAGTTCAGCCCGACCGACTTGCCCGAACCGGTGGTACCGGCGACCAGCAGGTGCGGCATGGGGGCAAGGTCGGCGACGACCGGATCGCCGGCGATATTCTTGCCGAGCACGATGGGCAGCTGCGCATTCTGGTCGGCGAACGCCTGGCTGGCGATCAGTTCGCGCAGGGACACCATCTCGCGCTTCTGGTTGGGCAGTTCGATGCCGATCACGGTACGGCCCGGAATCGTCGCGACACGTGCCGAGATCGCCGACATGTTGCGGGCGATATCGTCCGCCAGCTGGATCACGCGGCTGGCGCGGATGCCCGGCTCCGGCTCCAGTTCGTACATCGTCACGACCGGGCCGGGCGCGACCTTCACCACCTGCCCCTTCACGTTGAAATCGTCGAGGACGCTTTCGAGCAGACGCGAATTGCGCTCCAGCGCGGCCTTGTCCACCGTCGGCCCGGTCGATTCGGGCGCAGGCGCGAGCAGGTCGATGGCGGGGAGCGCGAAATTGTCGCGGCCTTCGCTGCTGGCAGGTCGGGGGGCGCTGGCCAGCGCGGGCGATGCGGCGCGCTCGGCAATGACCGGGGGGGCGCGGTCGTCGGCCGGCGCGGCGCGGCGCGGCTGTGGCCGGGCCGGTGCCTCGTCCAGATCGTCGTCGTCCGCCGCCAGCGGCGCGCGGGGGGCAGGATCGAATGGCAGGTCGTCGTCTTCGACCAGCACCTCGCCTTCGTCCGCCGCGACACGCGCACGACGTTCGAACTTCGGCATCCGGAACGTGCCGTCGGGAATCTCGATCGTCAGCCCCTTGGCCCAGCGCCACACCCCGAACAGCGCGGTGGCGAGCGCCACGACGCGGATCGTCCACAGTTCGGCAACCGGCACCCCGATCAGATGGATCAGCCCCCGCACCGCCGCCGCGATGCTCCACCCGATCACCCCGCCATAGCCGGCGGGCAGCGACAGGATCGCCTCGCCCGACACGAAAGCCAGCGTGGTACCCATCGCCAGCACGCCGATCAGGCAGTCGCGCACCATGCGCGGCCACGGTCCCACCGGCACGTCGCGCCACAACCGCACGCTGACGATCAGCCCCAGCGGCAGCAGCATCGCCACCGGCACGCCGAAAATGGTGAGCAGCAGGTCGGCGAGCATCGCCCCGAACGACCCCAGCTTGTTCACGGCAGGACCGCCCGCCGCCGTGCTGAACGACGGGTCGGCGGGCGAATAGCTGACCAGTGCGAGGGCGATCACGATCATGGCGACGAACAGCAACGTCGCGCCGATCATCGCGCCGCTACGCTTCGCACCCGCCTTCATCGCGTCGCGCCACAACATCGGCTGCGCGTTGGTCGCCATTCGTTCCACCCTTGTTCGATACGTCCCCGATGTGCGCCGCAGGGGGGCATGGCGTCAAGGCGGCGTTGCGGTGGGCCGCGTCAGACCCTAAGTCGCGAAAGACGAATTGCATTCACGGATGGGACGGGTTTCATGGCACAGGCGGACGTCATCATCCTGGGCGGCGGGCTGGTCGGCAGCACTTTGGGCGTAGCGCTGGGCGTGCACGGCCTGACCTCGATCATCCTCGATCCCGCCGATCCGGCGGTGACGCTGGCGCCCGGTTTCGACGGGCGCGCCTCGGCGATCGCCAGCGCGACGCACCGCATGTTTGAAGCGATCGGCATCGCGCCGGGCCTGGGCGACGAAGGCTGTCCGATCGCCGCGATCCGCGCGACCGACGGGCTGGAGGCGGGCAAGCTCGACTTCGTCCCCGACGCCGCCGACGATCCGGTCGGCGTGATGTATGAGAACAAGCGGCTGCGCCAGGCGATCTATGACGCGGCGGTCGCCTCTCCCCATGTCGACCTGCGCTACCAGGACCGCGCGATCGACGTGCGGCGCGAGGCGCATGGCGTGACGGTGACGACGGCGGGCGGCGACACCCTCACCGCGCCGCTGCTGATCGCCGCCGAAGGACGCAACTCGCCGACGCGCGAGGCGGCGGGTATTCGCGTCGCGCGGTGGAGCTACAATCATGCCGCGATCATCACGACGCTGGGCCATGCCGAACCGCACGAGAATATCGCCTACGAAATCTTCTATCCCGCAGGCCCCTTCGCGATCCTGCCGGTGAACGACGACGCGCACGGCCATCGCTCCGCCATCGTGTGGACGGTCGATGCGAAGGACCAGCCGGCGATGCTGAAGCTGTCCGACCGCGCGTTTTTGGCCGAAGCGTCGAAGAAAATGGGCGGGTTCCTGGGTGAATTGTCGAACCTGTCGGCGCGCTCCAGCTATCCGCTCGGCTTCCATCACGCCGCGAAGATCACCGCCGGCCGGCTGGTGCTGGTCGGCGACGCGGCGCACGGCATCCATCCGATCGCCGGGCAGGGGCTGAACCTCGGCCTGCGCGACGTCGCCGCGCTGACCGAGGTGCTGGTGGAGGGCAAGCGCACCGGGCTCGACCTCGGCGATCCCTATTTGCTGGAGCGGTATCAGCGGTGGCGCGGGCTGGACACCTTTGCCGTGGCGCTGGCGACCGATGGGCTGACGCGCCTGTTCGGCATTCCGGGCAAGGCGGCGAGCGCCGTGCGGCGATTCGGCCTGTCGGCGGTCGATTCGATCCCGCCGCTGAAAGCCGCATTCATGGCCGAAGCGCGGGGTGAGACGGGCAAGCTGCCCAAGCTGCTGCAGGGGGTGGTGGCGTAGGTTCCCCCGCCCCCCATCCGTCACCCCGGGCTTGACCCGGGGTCCCGCTTCTTGGCGACCGTCGAAGAAGGAGAAGCGGGACCCCGGATCAAGTCCGGGGTGACGACGGGACCGGCATTTCGATTGAATGGAGGGTTCGGTTCGTTACCAACACCCTCCGCCGGTCGCCCCAAGACGGAACTCCTCGATCCGGCGCAGCGTCGCGGGCGACGTCCCCGCGGGCAACCCATCCAGCGCGAACCAGCCGACCTCCGCCACTTCCAGCGCATCCGCACCGCGCAGCGCGTCGCCGGGCGCGCGGACGACATAGACGATGACATGGTCGTCCTTGCCCTCGCGTCGGTTGTGATAGACGCCCAGCACCCGCTCGACCGTCGCTTCGACGACCGCCACTTCCTCGGCCAGTTCGCGGTGGAGGGCGTCGGCTATGGCCTCGCCCTTCTTCACGCCCCCGCCCGGTAGGTACCAGCCGTCGAGATAGGTATGCCGCACCAGCGCAACGCGACGCCCCCCGGGATCGAGCAGCAGGGCGCGTACCCCGATCGTGCGCGGTCCGGTGATGCGCCACACCATCCGCGCCGCCTTGCCCAGCAAGCGATGCAGCAGCGCCATGTCGCGTCCCCTCAAGCCGCCCCGTCGCGCGTCGCCTCGGCCGCCTCTTCGGCCGCCACCGGTTCGGCCGACGGGCGGATCATCAGGAAGCTGCCCGACCACGCACCTGGAATGTCCCATCGCCCGCTGATCTCGCACCCGTCGTCGCTCAGCACCCCGGCATAAACCACCATGTCGCCATAGCCGTCCGTGCCGCTGTCGTCGTAGAATTTGCTGAAGCGGACCTTCGCACCGTCGCGATGCCCGTCGATCGCGGCGGCGATCAGCGCGCCGGGCGGCACCGAATAGAGGTCGGGTTCATGGATCGTGCCGACGATCGATCCGCCCAGATCGGCAATATCGGCCTCGAACGCGGTCGGCGGGTTGGTGTGCGGATAGTTGAAGATACCGCTCCACTTGCCCGACAGGTCGCGGCTCACAACGGGCGTGCCGCTTCGACCAGCATCACCGGCACGCCGTCGCGGATTGGAAAGGCCAAGCTGGCAGCCTCGGAGATCAGTTCGCCCGCCGCTGCATCATGCCTGAGCGGCGTACGCGTCACCGGGCAGACCAGAATGGACAACAGCCACGGATCGACCGACTTGTCCTGAGTCTCCGTCATTGCAGCGTCGCCTCTTCGTCATCGCCATGCCTGCCGAAGAATTGCATGAGCTGCACGATCAGTTCCGCCCGGTCGGACAATGCATCGACTTCGAGCAGCGCCTGTTTCGCCGCCACGTCGAACGGCGCGATCTGCGCGATGCCGTTGACCAGGCTTTCGTCGTCCAGCCGCCCGACCGATTCCCAGTCGACGGCATAGCCCAGCCGTTCGGCGAAACGCCGCGATTCGATTTCCAGCGACGCCCGCTCGGCAAGGCCCAATGTCGTATCGCCAACGACCGGCAAAATCTCTGCCTCGACCTGCCGGAACGCGGTCGTGACCTCCAGCTCGCGCACCACGCGAAAGCGCGACAATCCGCGCAGCACGATATCGTAGCGGCCATCGGCATGAGCCTCTACATCGACGATCTGCCCGATACAGCCGATGTCGAACAGGGCGGGCCGGTCGCTCTCCCCGCCCGCCGGGCGCGGCTGGATCATGCCGATCCGCCGGTCCCGCGCCAGCGCATCGGACACCATCGAGCGGTAGCGCGGCTCGAAGATGTGCAGCGGCAGGTGCATGTTCGGAAACAGCAGCGCCCCCGCCAACGGGAAGACGGAGACGCGCCCGCTCATCCGAACAGGATCGCCGACAGCTTGCGCCGCTGCTGCGACACCCACGGATCTTCCAGGCCCACCGCCTCGAAGACCTTGAGCAGTTGTTGCCGCGCGGCGTCGTCGTTCCACGCGCGGTCGGCGGCGACGATCTTCAGCAGCGATTCGGCGGCACCGTCGCGATCGCCCGCCGCCATCTGGCCACCGGCCAGGCGGAAGCGCGCGTCATGGTCGTCGGGATTGGCTTCCACCTCGGCCTTCAGCCCTGCCAGATCGTCGACCGGCTGCGCATCGCGGGCCAGCGCCAGTGCGGCGCGGACCTGTTCGATGCCCGGCTGCTTCGCGGCATCCTCCGACAGCGCATCCAGCGCCGCCTGTGCCGCGTCATGCTCGTCCAGCGCCATCAGCGCGCGGACCCGACCGGCGGCGACGGCGGCGTTGTCCGGCACCATCTCGGCAATCTGGTCGAAGATCGACAGCGCACGCGCGCCGTCCCCTTCGCCCAGCGCCTCCTCGCCCATCGCGATCAGCGGTTCGATATCGGGGCCGGCGGCCGCGCCCGGCTGCACCGGCAACTGGCGCAGCAGCTGGTCGAGCATCTGCTTCAACTGGCTCTCGGTGCGCGCCTGGGTCAGGTCGGCGACCAACTGCCCCTGGAACATCGCATAGACGGTCGGGATCGACCGGATCTGAAACTGCGACGCGATGAACTGATTCTTGTCGGTATCGATCTTGGCCAGCACCACGCCCTTGTCGGCATAGGCCTCCGCCACCTTTTCGAGAATCGGGGTCAGCGCCTTGCACGGCCCGCACCATTCCGCCCAGAAATCGATGATGACCAACTGCGTCATCGATGGTTCGACGACGTCGCGGCGGAACGCCTCAACGGCATCCTTTTCCGGGGCGGTCAGTCCTAGCGTGGCCAAGCGTCGATTCCTTATCCTGTGACAGCCGCCCCTATGTGGGCACGCCAAGCAAAACAGAAAAGAGTTCATTTAGGGGTTGCGCACTCTGAAACCCCCGTCTAATAGCCCGCCTCACCCCAGCCGGTTCGCCGGTTCGGAACGCCAGAGCGGGCGTAGCTCAGGGGTAGAGCACAACCTTGCCAAGGTTGGGGTCGAGGGTTCGAATCCCTTCGCCCGCTCCAGTTTCTCCAGGCATTGCCATGGGGTCAAGAACGGTCCTTCGGGGCCGTTTTTTTTGTTTCTGGCGCATGATCCCTGTTGGCGAAGCAGCAGCCGGCCCGCCCTTTTCGCGCAGCACGAATCGAATCAGGCGAAGGGCGACATCACGTCGTCGGGATGCTTGGCGGCATGTTCAACATATTCGACCAGCATGCCATCGGGATGCCGTACCAGCATGTTGCGCCCGGTCGGTACCGCCTTGGGCGGTTCGACGACGATGCTGCCGGTGGTGGGGAGATGCGCGGCGTAGGCATCGAGGTCCTCGACCATGAAGGTCGCCCCCGTGGCGCGGAACGGCGCGAGGCTTTCAACGGTGCCCGCGATGAACAAGATCGAGGCGACCTGCGCGAGCTTCAGGTCATGTTCGGGATAGTCGAAGGTCAGGCGACGCTTCTGCCCGATCAAATCCTCATAGAAGGTGACGGCCGCGTCGATGGCGTCGAGCGGCAGATAGCGGCGGACCAGGATGTTCAGGATGCGCATGGCGGCAGTTCTCCCACGGCTGCTCGACGACCGACCGGGGGCGGTGCGAGCGGCGCGCGACGTTCGCGCTTTGCCCGGTCGTCGCTGACCTCCGCTGCCGAATCAGCCATGTGCCGATTCGTCGCATCCGAACATGACCATCCGGTGACAGGGGCGGTCGCCGGTCGGGGGGACCCGGTACCGGCACCCCGCCCGCGCCGGATCAGAATTCCGACCAGTCGTCCTCCCGCATCGCGACCGCAGCGTTCCCCTGCGTCAGACGCTGCGGCACCGCCCGCACGGGGGCACGGACCGGCAGGCGCTGTACCGTGTCGCGCTGGTCGCGCACCGCCAGCACGCCCAGCTGGAACCGGGCGATCTCACCGGACAGCGCATCGGCTTCGGAGGCGAGGCTGCGCGCGGCGGCGCTGCTTTCCTCGACCATCGCGGCGTTGCGCTGGGTCACGCCGTCCATCTCCGCGACCGCGGTATTCACCTGCGACAGCCCCTGCGACTGCTGCACCGCCGAGCCGGAGATATCGGCGACCAGCGCGCTGATCTCGCCGATGCGGCCGATGATCCGGTCGAGCGAGCGGCCGGTTTCGCTGACCAGCGCGACGCCGGTATCGACCGTCTGCACCGATGCGGTGATGCGCTGCTTCACGTCCTTTGCCGCTTCCGCCGAACGCTGCGCCAGCGCGCGAACTTCGCTGGCGACGACCGCAAAGCCCTTGCCCGCATCTCCTGCCCGTGCCGCCTCGACGCCAGCATTCAGCGCCAGCAAATTGGTCTGGAACGCGATGCCGTCGATGACCGCGATGATGTCGGAGATTTCGGCCGAGGTGCGCTCGATCCGTGCCATGGCATCGACCGCGCGGCGCACGACCTCCCCCGATTCGATCGCTTCGCTGCGCGCGGTGCCGACGATTTCGTCGGCGCGCGACGCGCTGCTGGCGGTTTCGCGCATCGTCGCGGTGATCTCCTCCATCGCGGCGGCGGTCTGTTCGAGGCTGGCGGCCTGCTGCTCGGTCCGCTGCGACAGGTCGTCGGACGCGGCGCTAATCTCGCCCGCCCCCTTGCGGATGCCGCCCGCGACGGTCGACACCGACAGCATCGTCGCGCGCAGCGCCGCGACGGCGGCGTTGAAATCGTCGCGCAGCGACAGGAACGGTTCCTGCAATTCGGCATCGATGCGCGCGGTCAGGTCGCCGGCGGCCAGCTTGCCCAGCCCCTCGCCCATGATCGCGACCATCTGCCGCTGGGTATCGCGCTCCCTCGCCGCCAGCGCGCTTTCGCGAAAGATCGCCATCGCCTTGGTAATGCGGCCGACACAGTCGCGATTGTCGGTATAGGCGACCGGGCTTTCGATATCCCCCGCCGCCAGCGCCTCCATCCGCACGACCGTCGTGACATAGGGCGTACAGATCAGCCGCGACGCGCCGAACGTCGCCGCGACGATCGCCGCCACGCCGGCGATCGCACCGCCGATGACGATGCCCGACGACAGCCCGCCCCCCAGCGCGGCCGTGATCGCCAGCGCGGCGATGCCGCCCGACAGCAGCAGATAGATCAGCGCCAGCACGCGGAATTTGACCCGGATCGGCGCGTTGCGCGAAAACCAAGCGATCATCTGACCCCTCCCCCCTTTAGAAAATCGCGGGCATCATGCCCGCCGCACCCGGACCGGCGCGACATCCTGCGCCAAGACGGTCGCCGCCGGCCGCCCGAACAGATAGCCCTGCGCCAGCGCGCAGCCCTCCGCCTGCACCATCGATCGCTGCACCTCGTTCTCGACCCCTTCGGCGACGACCGGCAGGTTCAATCCCTTGCCCAGCCCGGCGATGGCGCGGACGATCGATCGCGCCGCCTCGTCCTCGTGCATCGCCGACACGAAGCTCTTGTCGATCTTGATCTTGTCGAACGGAAAATGACGCAGGTTGCTAAGCGAGGAATAGCCGGTGCCGAAATCGTCCATCGCGATGCGGACGCCCAGCGTGCGGATCTCGCGCAGGATGGCCAGCGACACTTCGCGGTCGCGCAGCAACGCGGTTTCGGTAATCTCCAGCTCCAGCCGTTCGGGCGCCAGACCGCTGTCGGCCAGCGCGTCGCGCACCAGCATCGGCAGCGTCGCGACGCGCAGCTGCACCGGCGATACATTGACCGCCAGCGTCAGCGGATCGGGCCATGCGGCGGCATCGCGGCACGCCTGGCGTAGCGCCCATTCGCCGATCGCCATGATCGTGCCGGCTTCCTCGGCGACCGGAATGAACAGCGACGGCGGCACCTGTCCGCGTTCGGGATGGTCCCAGCGCAACAGCGCTTCATAACCGACGACATGGTCGTCGTCGGTCGACACCAGAGGCTGATAGACCAGCCGCAATTCGCCACGGCACACCGCATGGCGCAGGTCGTGTTCCAGGCTGCGACGGTCGCGCGCCTCGCGGTCCATCGTCTCGTCGAAAAAGGACGCGGTGCCGCGCCCGCTCTGCTTGGCGCGGTATAGCGCGACATCGGCATTGTGACGCAGCGTTTCGGGATCGCACCCGTCGCTGGGATAGGTGACCACGCCCAGGCTGCACCCGACCGCCATCGGGTCGCGCGCCGAATCCATTTCCTCGGCAAAGCGGGCGAGGATGCGCGCGGCGAGGCGGCGGGCGTCGTCCGACGATGCGATGTCGCGTTGCAGGACGACGAACTCGTCACCGCCGACCCGCGCGACCAGATCCTGCGCGCGGACGCAATCGTCGAGGATGCGCGCGACCCGGATCAGGATCGTATCGCCCGCGCCGTGGCCGAACAGGTCGTTGACCGCCTTGAACCGGTCAAGATCGACCGCGATCAGCGCGAAGGGCGCGGCGGAGCGTACCGCCTCGTGCAGGCCGATGTCGAAGGCGGCGCGGTTGACCAGGCCGGTCAGCGGATCGTGCGACGCCAGATGCTCGATCGCGCGCTGGGCACGGGCGCTCTCGGTCAGGTCGCGCAGCGCGACGACCGTGGCGGCACGGCCGCGATATTCGATCGCGCGGGCGGTCATCTCGACCAGCTGGTCCTCGACCACGCTACCCCGGATGCGCGTGCGGACGGCATCGCCGCGATGCGGGTGCAGCATGTCGCGCGCCGGCGTTTCGAACCATGCCGCCGCCGCCGTTCCGACGAGCGCGGCGCGATCGACACCCAGCAGCGCGCACGCCTGTTCATTGGCGTCGAGGATGCGGTCGTCGCTGGTGATGAGCAATCCCTCCGACGTCGCATCGGCCAGCCCGCGCAGGTCGGTCAGGAACCGGTCGACCACCGACGCCACCGCCGTCAGTCCGATCAGCAGCAGCGCCGCCGCGACGATCCACACCAGCAGCCACTGCGCCCCGCCCCCGGCTGCCGGTGCGGCTACCGGGCCATGGCCGATCATCGCCGATGCCATCGCCACGAAATGGATGATCCCGGTCGCCAGCACGAGGCCCATGGCCGGCACCGTCACGCGCCGTCGCCCGTCGAGGCGCAGGAACAGCGCGAACGCCCCCGACAGCAACAGCCATCCGACCGTCACCGCCGCCAGGATCGGCGCATGGTCGACCCGGTGGACCATCGAATTGGAAAGGGCAGCCATGCCGGTGAAGTGCATCCCGACGATACCCAGCGTCGCGATGGCCCCGTACAGCAGGACCGACACCATGCCCCGCGCCCGCCGCAACAGCCAGAAGGCGATGCCGAACGCCGCGACCGCGATCATCGCCGACAGCGCGGTCAGCACCTGGTCGAACTGCAACGCGACCGGCGTGCGATAGGCGATCATCGAAATGAAATGCGTCGACCACACCCCGCCGCCGGCGGTGACCGCCGCCGATATCAGCCAGAGCAGACGCCGCTGGACGACGCATTCGAACGCGCGCTGCAACTGGGCAAAGGTCGACAGCGCACTGACGACGCACAGCAACAGCGCGAGTGCGACGACCGGCAGGTCATGGTGCGAAACGATACTGGCAAACACATGCGACATTCGGCCAGGACCCCCATCCGGCGCTGCTTTCCGCGACGCAGAATGGGGCTGGCCCGCTTAAATATCGGTGTACCGGAAATATCGCGTTTTCTTGGAATTATCGCGATCTCCGCTTCGGATCACAGCAACGACTTACGGATTTTCCGCAATTTCCAAGATGCGGTCCAACGTCACCATGATCTCCGTTATTTCGTATTCTATATTCGGCGAGACTATTCTGCCCGCTTCGGATCCGCCACCTTCGGCTTCACATAACGGTCGAGCCAGTCGGTCATCTGCCACAGCGTCTCTTCGGTCGATTCCAGCGCGCGATAGCCATGGGCTTCGTTGGGCAGCACGACATAGCGCACCGTCGCGCCATTGCCTTTCAGTGCGGCATACATCCGCTCCGACTGGATCGGGAAGGTGCCGCTATTGTCGTCCGCCGCGCCGTGGATCAGCAGGATCGGTTCCTTGATCCTGTTGGCGAAGGTGAACGGACTCATCTCGGTATAGGTCTGCGTCGCCTGCCAATAGGTGCGCTGCTCCGCCTGGAAGCCGAACGGGGTCAGCGTCCGGTTATAGGCACCCGACCGCGCGATGCCGGCACGGAACAGGTCGGTATGCGCCAGCAGGTTGGCGGTCATGAACGCGCCATAGCTGTGCCCGCCGACCGCCATGCGGCTGCGATCGGACACGCCCAGCTTCACCACCGCATCGACCGCCGCCTGCGCATCGTCGCGCAGCTGCTGGACATAGGTGTCGTTGGCCTCCGCGCCGTTCTCGCCGATGATCGGCATGGCGGGGTTGTCGAGGATCGCATAGCCCTGCGTCAGCAGGAACAAGTGGCTGATCCCGCGCGGCCGGACGAAGCGATTGCCCTGGTCGACCGTCTGCCCCGCGACCTTGGCATCGGTATATTCCGCCGGATAGGCCCAGAGCAGGGTCGGCAGCGGCCCGTCGCGCTTCGCATCATAGCCGGCGGGCAGGTACAGCGATCCCGACAGCGGCAGGCCGTCGGCGCGATTGTAGGTGATCGTCCGCTGGGTGACGCCGGCCAGCGCCGGAGCCGGATCGGCAAAGTCGGTCAGCGGCTTCGCACTGCCGCCCCTGACCGATCGCAGCATGTAGTTGGGGGCGAGCTTCGCGCTTTCGCGGCGGGTCAGCATCCGCTGCCCCTTGTCGTCCAGCAGCGCGACGACGGTTTCGTAATAGGGTGCCTTCGCAGTCCACAGCCGCTTCGCCTCGCCCCCGGCCACCGGTTGCGCGGCGAGGAACGGAAAGGCCCCGGCCTTGGTCGCGCCGTCGCCGGTGACATAGACCGCGTCGCGCGCGGGCGTGAAGCGCATCACGTCCTTGCCCGCCGCATTCTCGTCGGTCATCGGAAAGCCGGGATCGCCATATTGATCCTGATAGTTGCGCGTCAGCAGCGTCCGCGCCTGTCCCGGGCGCGCCGGTGCGACGGCAAGGCGATGTTCGGTCCGCGTGCGCCATTCGCGGTCGATCACCATCGCGAAGTCGTCATTGCCCCAGAAGATGGTCGCGAACCGCGCCGGCGTCTGCGCCAGTTCGACCGGGGCGGCAGTGAACGGGGCCGGCTGCATCAGGATGCGGTCGTGGAACGCCACCTTCGCCTTGGGATCGCCGCCGTCCAGCGCCTCGGCCCATACCAGGGTCGCGGGGGCGTCGGAACGCCACACCGCCTCGCGCGGGCCCTTCACCGTCGCGTCGAAATCGACCGGCAGGTCGTCGGCCAGCGGCCGGTCGACCAGCGTCCGGACCGGCTGTCCGTCGATCGTCGCCACCGCGATCTCGGTCGGGAAATAGCTGGCGGGCAGCAGATAGCTGTAGGGACGCTTCAACCGTTCGGTCAGCAGGTAGCGACCATCGGGCGATACGCTGAAATCGGTAATCAGCCCCGGCTGGCCGATCGGCTTCGTCGCGCCGGCCAGGTCGATCCGCATCAGCTGTCCGGTGAAATAATGGTCGAACAGCGCCTCGTCGGTCGCGTTGCGCAACAGATCCTCATAGGTCCGCGCCGCCGAGGTGCGGCCCATGCTTTCCTGCACCACCGGCCCGGTCGGCGTCGCATCGGCAACCGGCGCCGCCCCGCGCCCGGCGGGCACCATGGTCGCGATCAGCGCCTTGCTGTCGGGCGTCCACGCGAACGGCTTGCCGAACGCCCCGTTCAGCCCGCGCGCGACCATGCGCGCGCTCCCGTCACGCTCGGCGATCCACAGCGACAGCGCATTCGCCTCCTGCACGTAGAATGCCAGGCGCGTCCCGTCCGGCGACCAGTCGGGCGCGGCAAAGCGCGTCCCGGCGGGCAGCTTCACCGCGACGGTGCGCCTGGTAGCGATATCCTTGAAGCTCAGTGCATTCAGCCATTGGACGCGCATTTCCGCCTGGCCGTTGGTCGCGGGATCGATGCGATAGCCCGCCAGCCGCAGGATCGGCTTCGACAGATTGGCGATGCTCGGCAGGTTCTCGCGCCCCAAAATCGCCAGCGTGCGGTGGTCGGGACTGACCGCGACCGAGGGGGTCGGCGGCGTTTCCAGTATCTTTGCAATGGCGTCCGGCGCGCGGTGATAGCCGGTGGCCGGCTCCTGCGCACGGGCGGTCGTGGCAAGCAGCAGAGCGATCAGACAGGCACCAGCGCGCATTCGTAACCCCTTATGGTCGTTTACGCCGATCCTGACATGGGCAGGCGCAGGGCGCTAGGCGGTTGCGGGGATCGGCGCGGTGCCGGTTCAGCGCATTCATGCCTGCGCACCAATCGACCGTACCCCGGCGAAGGCCGGGGTCCAGTTGGGAAAGCCTTCCCGTATCTCACCCACGTGCCCCGACTGGACCCCGCCCTTCGCCGGGGTACGGTTTTCGAATGTTCCTCCGGCTATCGCCTGCGCGGGGATACGCTCGGTCGCAGGTCGACTTTTGGACCAAGTAGCAGGAATTTTGCGGGGAGCTGGCTCGAAGCGAATTGAATCTACAAACATGTAGCGAAATTTACAACCTTATGGCGGCAAATCCCACAGCTACACCTGTAGTCAATCTCTAAGTCGTTGATATTGCTATCTTCGTAAAACTGGCACGGCAGCTGCAATGTGGTTGGCATCACCGGAACCAACCGGAAATTCAGGGAGCCAACATCATGACCGCCATCCGTTTCGCAGCTTCGATCGTCCTCGGCCTGGTTGCCACCACCTCGGCTTTCGCCGCCGAACCGAATGCCGCTCCGGCCCCCGTCGCGACCAGCGTTGCCGGTGCCGGTGCCGTCGCCACCAGCATCACGCTGGCCGCCGGTCCCGCCGCCGTCGCGTACAAGGCATCGCCCAACGCCCGCTACTGCTTCCGCACCGAAACCACCGGCAGCCGCATTCTGACCAAGGTCTGCAAGACGCGCGGCGAATGGGAAGACCGCGGCGTCGATCTCGACCGCGCCCTCGCCGGTCGCTGATCCTTTCCGTCCGGAACGCCGAAGCGGCCGCATCCTCCATCGGATGCGGCCGCCGACGCGCGTCAGGGGAGCGTGGTGCCCATCCCCGCCTGCAGCACCGCATACCATTCGGTTGGAGTCCAGCGCACGCGATACGCCCCGGCCGCGGCACGGATGCGGTCGGCATTTTGCGACCCGACGATCGGGATGATCCCCGCCGGGTGGACCATCGCCCATGACAAGGCGGCGGTCGCGGCATCGACGTCGAAGCGCTGGCCATGATCGCGCAGCAGCAGGGCCGCCGGATGATCGCCGCCGCTCAACCGCCCCCCGCCCAGCGGCGACCATGCCAGCACGGCCATCCCGCGCGCCATCGCCTGATCCAGCACCCCGTCGAACAGCGGATCGGGGTGCAGCGGCGAGAATTCGGGCTGGGTGCTGAGGATCGGCAGCCCCAGAAACGCCTGCAGCGCATCGACCTCGGCCGGGCTGTGGTTCGACACCCCGATCCCACGCACCTTGCCCTGTTCGACCATGCGCGTCAGGCTGGCGGCAACCTCCTGCGGATGGGTCAGGAAGTCGCGGCGATGGATCTGGTACAGGTCGATCCGCTCGATCCCCATCCGGCCGAGCGAGGCATCGACCGCCTCCGCCAGATACGCGGCGTCGGAGCGATAGGGAATGCCCGGACGGATGCCGCCCTTGGTCGCGATGACCATCGCCGCGCGCAGCGACGGCGCCTCGGCCAGCACCTGCCCGAACAGCGTCTCCGCCGATCCGAAGCCGGCCGGCGTATCTGAGCCATAGATATCGGCGGTGTCGAACAGGGTAATCCCCGCCTCCAGCGCCGCCTCGACCAACGTGCGCGCCGCGGCGACCTCGCCGGTGAAGCGCCACATGCCCCAGGCGAGGGGGGAGACGCGGATATCGCTCTTGCCGAGCGGGCGGGGCGTGGGATCGATGGTCAGCATATTTCCCTCTCTAGGCGTCAAGGCGTTGGCGGCAATGCGGAAATCCCCGTAAGCGTACATTGCCCGCCCGACCGCTATGACCGGCACGCATAAGGACATGACAGATTATCGCTTGGCCGCGCCCGTAACGACATGCGACGCGGGTGGTTCGCCGCCCTGGAGAACCATCATGTTCCGCCACCTGCTCGCCCTGCCCCTGCTGTTTGCCACCCTGCCCGCCGCCGCGCTGCCGGGCGCACCGGGTGACCGGATCGACGGGTCGGCGGTGATCGAGAAGCTCGACGTCGCGACCCTGCCCGCCGGCAAGACGCGATTGTGGCTGCGGGTCGACGACAATGACGTCGGACAGGGCTATTATGTGCCGATCGTGGTGGTGAAGGGGGTGCAGGCCGGTCCCCGCTTCCTGCTGACCGCCGGCATCCATGGCGACGAACTGAACGGCATCGGCGTGATCCACCAGCTGGTCGAAAGTCTCGATCCAGCGACGATGAAGGGTACGCTGATCGCCGTACCGGGACTGAACGCGCCGGGCCTGCGCAATTCAACCCGCGCCTTTACCGGCGGGCATAACGGCAGCGGCGACAATCTGAACCGGCTGATCCCGCGCGACCCCCATGCCCATGGTGACGAAGGCAGTGCGGCGCAGCGCTACGCCGGGCGGCTCTGGTCGCGCATCTTCATCGGCAATACCGACTTCGCGATCGACCTGCATACCCAGTCGCGTGGCGGCACCTATCCCGCCTATGTCTTCGTCGCGACGCCGGCCGCCAAGCCGATCATGATGCTGCTGCGCCCCGACAGCGCCTATATGAATGCCGGCTATGACGGCGCGGTCGAGGACATGCTGAACGCCAATGGCATTCCCGCCGTCACCTACGAACTGGGCGGCGCGGAGGTGTTCGACCGCGCGATGATCGACCGGGGCCTGCGCGGCGTGCGCAACGTGATGATCGACCGCGGGATGCTGCCGGGCAAGCCCGACCTGCGCGACCCCGAACCGTTCCTGGGTAACGTCGTCACCAATGTCGAAAGCCCGCGCGGCGGCTGGGCGCAGGTGCGCGTGACGCTCAACCAATATGTGAAGAAGGGCGATGTGCTCGCGGTCGTCACCGACCCGTTCGGCCGGACCATCGCCACCCTCACCGCCCCGCTCGACGCGCGGGTGGCGGGGATGGGCACCGACCCGCGCACCCAGCCGGGCGACATGGTCGTCCGCCTGCTGTCGTGGGACGACAGCCTGCCGTGCAAGCGCGACGGGTGCCCGTCGACCGTCACCCCGATCAAGGCACGCTAAGCCCGTTATCTTCATTCCCATTGCTCATCAACAGATGATGCCAATGCGTTTGTTCATGGCCGTCCGAGGGGCCAAATAGGGCGGCAGCCTGACCCGCCAGTGCATTCCCGAATCCGTAATAGGAGCCGTCATGACCGATCCCCTGATGAACCTGTACAACCGCGCACCGATCGCGGTGGATCGTGGCGAGGGCGTGTGGCTGATCGATACCGAGGGGCGGCGCTATCTCGACTGCGTGGCGGGCATCGCGACCGACGCGCTGGGCCATGCCCATCCCGCTTTGGTCGCCGCGCTGACCGAACAGGCAGGCAAGCTGTGGCACGTCTCCAACATCTTCCGCATTCCGGGACAGGAGGCGCTGGCGCAGCGGCTGGTCGATGCGTCCTTCGCCGATTGCGTGTTCTTCGCCAATACCGGCACCGAAGCGGTCGAATGCGCGATCAAGACCGCGCGCCGCTATCATCATGTGAACGGCCAGCCCGAGCGGATCGACATCGTCGGCTTTGCCGGGTCATTCCACGGCCGCACCTATGCCGCGATCAACGCCTCGGGTAATGCGGGCTATATGGAGGGCTGCGGCCCGCGCCTGCCGGGCTTCGTCCAGCTGTCGATCGATGACGCGGCGGCGATCGAGGCGGCCATCGCCAGCCCGACCACGGCGGCGGTGATCGTCGAGCCGGTGCAGGGCGAGGGTGGCGCCCGCGCGCTGACCGGCGAATGGCTGCTCCGCCTGCGCGAACTGACGCGCAAGCACGGCGTGCTGCTGATCCATGACGAGGTGCAGAGCGGCATGGGCCGCACCGGCAAGCTCTTCGCGCACCAGTGGTTCGATGGCGCGGCGCCTGACATCATGGCGCTGGCCAAGGCGCTGGGATCGGGTTTCCCGGTCGGTGCCTGCCTGGCTACGACCGAGGCGGCGAAGGGCATGACCCCCGGCGTCCATGGCACGACCTTCGGTGGCAATCCGCTGGCCATGGCGGTCGGCATTGCCGCGTTCGACACCATCGCGAACGAGGAAACCCTGGCCCATGCCCGTGCGGCCAGCGCCGATTTCTTCGATCGGCTGGAGGCGCTGCGTGGCCGTTTCCCCGATGTGATCGCCGAAGTGCGCGGCAAGGGGCTGCTGATCGGTCTCAAGATGATCCCGAACAATCGCGAGTTCATGGGAATTGCGCGCGACCATGGCATATTGGTCGCGGGCGGCGGCGAGAATTGCGTGCGCCTGCTGCCGTCGCTGCTGATCTCCGGCGAAGAAATTGCTGAGGCGGTCACCCGGCTGGAAGCAGCGTGCGTCGCGGCGCGCGGGCTGATGGCGAAGGCGGCATGAGCGTGCTGACCTCCACCTGCCCGGCGACGGGCGACACCGTCTGGACCGGTCCGGTCGCCAGCGGCGCGGATGTCGACGCAGCGGTCACCCGCGCCCGTGCGGCATTCCGCGACTGGCGGCGGACGCCGCTTGAGGAACGCGTCGCCATCGCGCGCGCCTATGCCGCCGTGCTGAAGGCGCGCACGGCCGACCTCGCCGAGCTGATCGCGCGTGAAACCGGCAAGCCGCTGTGGGAAGCCACGCAGGAAGTCGGCACGATGGTCGGCAAGGTCGAACTGTCGATCGCCGCCCAGGCCGAACGCGCGGGTGAAAAGCGCAGCACGATGCCGTTCGGCGAATCCGTGCTGCGCCACCGCCCGCACGGGGTGATGGCCGTGCTGGGGCCGTATAACTTCCCCGGCCATCTGCCCAACGGCCATATCGTGCCCGCGCTGCTCGCCGGGAACACGGTGGTGTTCAAGCCGTCCGAACTGACCCCGGCGGTCGGCGCGGCGATGGCGGACGCCTGGGGCGAAGCCGGTCTGCCCGAAAACGTGTTGCAGGTCGTGCAGGGCGCGCGCGAAACCGGCGCGGCGCTGGTCGCGGCCGATATCGACGGGCTGCTGTTCACCGGATCGGCGACGACCGGCGCGCATTTCCGCCGTGCCTTTGCCGAGCGGCCCGACGTGATCCTTGCGCTGGAACTGGGCGGCAACAACCCGCTGATCGCGTGGGACGGCGACGTGACCGAGGTCGCGGCGCTGATCGTCCAGTCGGCCTATATCACCACCGGACAGCGTTGCTCCTGCGCGCGCCGCCTGATCCTGCCAGCGGGCGCGTTCGGGGATGCGGTGGTGGAGGCGGTCGCCGCGCTGATCCCGCGCCTGCCCATCGGTCGCTGGGACGAGAATCCCTATATCGGCCCGCTGATCTCCGACGCCGCCGCCGCGACCGCCCGCCGCCAAGTCGCTGCACTGGAGGCGGCCGGGGCGCGCGCCATCGTACCGTTCGGCGGGATCGAAGGGCGCAGCGCCGCCTTCGTCACGCCCGCGCTGCTCGACGTGACCGGCGTGACGGTGCCCGACGAGGAGATTTTCGCAGCCGTCCTGCAGGTCGTCCGTGTCGCGGACTTCGATGCCGCCGTCGCCGCCGCGAACGACACCCGCTTCGGCCTGTCCGCCGGACTGCTGACCGACGACGATGCGCTATGGGAGCGTTTCGTGCTCGATGCGCGCGCGGGCGTGGTCAATCGCAACCGCCCGACCACAGGTGCGGCGGGGGCTCAGCCCTTTGGCGGGATCGGCGATTCGGGCAATCACCGCCCCAGCGCCTATTATGCCGCCGATTACTGTGCCTATCCGATGGCGAGCTTCGAGGCGGGCAGCGCGGCGGGCAATTGGGACGCGCTGAAACCGGTATTGGGAGCCGGTGCGGCGTGACGATCGTCTTGCGGGCCGCCGGCGGGCACGACCTGTCGGCGCTCTATGCCATGGCGCAGACCACCGGCGGCGGGTTCGTCAACCTGCCGCCGGACGAGGCCAAGCTGGCCGAGCGACTGGCCGCCGCCGATGCCGCCTTTGCACGCGACACCGACCGCTTCGGCGTCGACCGGTTCCTGTTCGTGCTGGAGGATTTGGGCAGCCAGGCGATCCACGGCACCTGCCAGATCTTCTCGCATATCGGCACCGACGCGCCCTTCTACAGCTATCGCATCGACCGGCACGGCGCGGACCATGCCGTGCTGGGCCGGTCGGTCGACCATACGACGCTGACCATCTGCACCGACCATGCCGGGTGCAGCGAGGTGGGCGGACTGTTCCTGCGCGCCGATGCGCGTGCGGGCGGGGCGGGCACCTTGCTGGCGCGCAGCCGCTATCTGTTCATCGCGATGCACCGCCCGCGTTTTGCCGACCGGACCATCGCCGAATTGCGCGGCGTGGTCGACGAGGCGGGCGAGGCGCCCTTCTGGGACGGGATCGCCGCGCGCTTCTTCGGCATGGGCTTTGCCGCCGCCGATGCGTTCAACGCGGAGCATGGCACCCATGTCCTGGCCGGGCTGCTGCCGACGACGCCGGTACTGCTGGCGATGCTGCCCGACAGCGCGCGCGCCGTGCTGGGTGTCCCCCACCCCTCCGGCCGCCCCGCGCTGCGGCTGCTGGAGAAGGAGGGGTTTCGCCACGACCATTATGTCGACCTGTTCGACGGCGGCCCGACCGTGACCGCCGCGACCGACGACATCGCCACCATCCGCGCGGCGCGCACCGCCATCGTGCGCGCGGTGGGGCATAGCGACGACGCCATACCGACCATCGCCGCCGCCGGTCGGCTGGCGGGATTTCGCGCCTGTTTCGCGCGCATTGCGCCTCAGGGGGACGGCATCCTGCTTGACCCCGACGCCGCCCGCGCGTTGCATGTCGGGATCGGCGACACCCTTACCCATGCCCCGCGCTGACCCTATCTGTCCGAGGTGACCATGACCCACAGCTTCACAGCCCCCGACGCGATCCGCACCCGCTTTTCCGAAGCGATGTCGGCCATGTACCGCGCCGAGGTGCCGCTATACGGCGACCTGCTGTCGATCGTGGCCGATGTGAACGCGCAGGTGCTGGCCGACCGCCCCGAACTGGCGGCGAAAATGGCGGCGGCGGGCGAACTCGACCGGCTGGACGTCGAACGCCATGGCGCGATCCGGCTGGGCAGCGCGGCGGAACTGCACAGGATGCGCCGTGCCTTTGCGGTGATGGGGATGCATCCGGTCGGCTATTACGACCTGTCGGTGGCGGGTGTGCCGGTCCATTCGACCGCCTTCCGCCCGGTTGACGACGCCGCGCTCAACGCCAATCCGTTCCGCGTCTTCACCTCGCTGCTGCGCCTCGAACTGATTGAGGATGAAGCGTTGCGCGCCGAGGCGGAATCGATCCTGTCGACGCGGCAAATCTTCACCAAAGAGGCCATCCGCCTGATCGAGAAGGACGAAGCGCAGGGAGGACTGGACGAGACCGATGCCGACCGCTTCGTCGCCGCGCTGCTCGAAACCTTTCGCTGGCACGGCGATGCACGGGTCGACGCCGCAACCTATGACCGGCTCCACGACGCGCACCGGCTGATCGCCGATGTCGTGTCGTTCCGGGGACCGCATATCAACCACCTGACCCCCCGCACGCTCGACATCGATGCGGCGCAGGTGGCGATGCAGGCGAAGGGAATCGCGGCCAAGGCGGTGATCGAGGGGCCGCCGCCCCGCGCCGTCCCGATCCTGCTGCGCCAGACAAGCTTCAAGGCGATCGAGGAGGGCGTGACCTTTCCCGGCGACCGACAGGGCCACCACACCGCCCGCTTCGGTGAGATCGAACAGCGTGGCGCGGCGCTGACCGCCAAGGGGCGCGCGCTGTATGACCAACTGCTGGCGACCGCGCGGGGTGAGCAGGGATCGCAGGGCGACAGCTACGCCGACCGACTGGCCCTCGCCTTCGCCGCCTTTCCCGACACGGCGGAGGCTCTGCGCGAACAGGGGCTGGCCTGGTTCCGCTACGAGCTGACCGAGGCCGGGCAGCGGCTGGTCGCGACCGGCGTACAGCCGGCGGGCGATATCGATGCATGGCTGGCGGCGGGTTATGTCCGTGCCCAGCCGATCGTGTACGAGGATTTCCTGCCGGTCAGCGCGGCGGGCATTTTCCAGTCCAATCTGGGCGGCACCGAACAGCGCAGCTATGCCGCGTCCGCCGCACAGACCGCCTTCGAGGAGGCGTTGGGCGACAAGGTTCAGGACGAACTGACGCTCTATGCCGAGGCGCAGGCCCGATCGATAAAGCAGGTGCAGGGCGCGTTGCGCGGAGTGGCGGCGGCCTGATGGCGGCGGTTGCGAACCTGCTGCGCCGCCTCGACCAGGCGGGCTTTGCCGGTGATGCCGAGGACGGCATCGGCGCGCGGCAGGTCGCATCGACCGATAACAGCATCTACCAGGTTCGCCCGGCGGCGATCGTCTATCCGCGCACCGGCGACGACGTGACCCTGCTGGTGCGGACCCTTGCCGATACCGGCCTGTCGCTTACGCCACGCGGCGGCAATACCGGCACCAACGGCCAGTCGCTGAACGACGGGATCGTCGTTGATTTCGCCCGCCATATGCGCGGGATAAGTGCGTTCGATCCCGAGACGAACACCGTCACGGTCGAACCGGGCGTCGTGCTGGACCAGCTGAACGCCTTCCTCAAACCCCATGGCCGCTTCTTTCCGCCGATGGTGTCGACTGCCAGCCGCGCGACGATCGGCGGGATGGTCGCGACCGATGCGTCGGGCAAGGGATCGCGCCGCTGGGGCAAGACGTCGGATTATATCGCCGCGATCGACCTGACCCTGTCGGACGGGACGCCGTGGCGCGCCGAACCGATGACGCGCGCCGAGGCAGAGGTCATTGCGGCGGGCGGCGGCATCGTTGCCGATATCCACCGCGAGGCGCTCCGTATCGTGACGGAGCGCGCCGACGATATCGCCGCGATCTTCCCGGAGATGAACCGGGGCCTGACCGGCTATAATCTGCAAAAGACCTGGGACGCCGCCGCCGACCGGTTCTTCCTTGGCTATCTGCTCGCCGGGTCGGAGGGGACGCTGGCGATCACCCGCTCGATCAGCTTGCGGGTCGCGCACAAACCGAAAAAGCGCGCGCTGGCGGTCATCCGCTATGCCGCCTTCGATACCGCGATGCGCGACGTCCAGCGCCTGATCGCCGCCGATCCGGTCGCCATCGAGATCCTCGACGACAAGGTGCTGGGCGTCGCGCGCAGCGACATCATCTGGTCGAGCGTCGAGGGGCTGCTGGGCGGGGCGAGCGACGCGCCGGTGGCGGCGATGAACTTCGTCGAATTCACCGCCGACGACGATGCGACCATCGACACGGGGCTTGCCGCGCTCGCCGATATCGGGCCGCAGGGTGACATGCGCATCGTCCGCGACGATGCCGCCATCGGCCAGCTCTGGACCTTGCGGGAGAAATCGGTCGGCCTGCTCGCCCGGCTGGGCGGCGCGCGGCAGGGCATTCCCTTCGTCGAGGACACCGCCGTCCCGCCGGAAAAGCTGGCCGATTTCGTCGCCGAGTTCCGCGCGCTGCTCGACGGCCATGGCCTCAACTATGGCATGTTCGGCCATGCCGATGTCGGTTGCCTGCACGTTCGCCCGTTCCTCGACCTGCGCGATCCCGCACAGGCCGTGCTGATCCGCCCGATCTCCGACGAAGTGGCGCGGCTGACCAAATCCTATGGCGGGTTGCTGTGGGGCGAACATGGTCGCGGCTATCGCGGTGAGTTCTCGCCGCTGTTCTTCGGCAGCCTCTACCCCGAACTCCAGGCGCTGAAGGCGGCGTTCGACCCGCATAATCGGCTCAACCCCGGCAAGCTCGCCGCGCCCGCCGGGCAGCCGATCGACCGGATCGATGGCGTTCCCTTGCGCGGCGAGGCCGACCGCCGGATCGACGCGACGCGCTCCAAGGATTTCGACCGCGCGGTCGCGTGCAACGGCAATGGCGCGTGCTTTGCGTGGGACTCGCTCGACGTGATGTGCCCGTCCTACAAGGCAACACGCGACCGCGCGCAGTCTCCAAAGGGCCGTGCGTCGTTGTTGCGCGCCTGGGCGCGGCTGGATTCGATCGCCGAGCCGACCCCGGCGGAAGTCGCCGAACGCGATGCGCTGGCCGCCGATACGCAGGCGTCGCTCGCCACCTGCCTGTCGTGCAAGGCGTGTACGACTTTGTGCCCAGTGAAGGTCGACGTCCCCACGATGAAGTCGCGCTTCGCCGAGCGTTACTGGGCCAAGCGCACCCGCCCGCTGCGCCACCGCGTCGTCGCGCAGATGGAAGCCATGCTCGCCGCCGCGCGGAAAATGCCCGGGATCGCCAATGGCGTCGCCGGCAGCGACCGCGCAAAAGCCGCGCTGGAACGCACGCTCGGTTATGTCGACCTGCCCGCCTTCGCGGTGGCCGACCCGCACACCCTTCCGCCTGTCGTGTCGAAGGCTAGGATCGACGCGCTACCCGCCGAGGCGCGAGCGAACATCGTAGTGCTGGTCGAAGACAGCTTCACTGCCAGCTTCGACGGCCCGCTGGTCGCCGCTGCCGGGCGCGTGCTGGCGGCGTGCGGCTATACCGTGCTGCGCCTGCCGCCGCGCAACAATGGCAAGGTGCTGCACCTGTTGGGACTGCGCGAGCGCTTCGCCCGCATCGCCGCCAAGCGCGTGGCGGAGGCGAAGGCGTTTGCCGATCTGGGCGTGCGGCTGGTCGGGCTGGATGCCGCCACCGCGCTGATGTTCACCCAGGAATTTGCCGAGATGACCGGCGACAGCGTCGAGGTTGCCGGGCTGGAGACCCTGCTGGCCGAGGCGGTGCGACAGGGCCGCATACCCGCCGCCGCCCGCGCCGTTCCGCCGCAGCGCCTGCTGGGCCACTGCACCGAACAGGCGCTTCGCCCGCAGGCGCTGGCGCTTTGGGCAGAGGCGCTGGCTGGGTTCGGCATCGCCGCCCAGCCGACCAAGACCGGTTGCTGCGGCATGGCCGGGCTGTTCGGACATGAGGCGCAGAACCAGAAACTGTCGCGCGACATCTTCGCGCTCAGCTGGGCAGAGGTGACGCAGGACGAGGCGATGCTCGCCACCGGCTTTTCCTGCCGTTGCCAGACCAAGCGCCTGACCGGCCGCCGTCCGTTGCATCCGGTGGAACTGATCGACCGGGTCTTGGCGGGATAGGTTCCCACCTTCCCCCATTGCTCCACACGTCATCCCAGCGAAGGCTGGGATCTCCCTGTGGTAGCGCGGGACAAGAGCCGCTTGAGGCCCCAGCCTTCGCTGGGGCGACGGTTCGGGTCGAATGTTCATTGCGCTCCCTACCGCCGCAACCGCGTCGCCAGCACCACCGCCGACATCGTCCGCCCGATCCCGGCCAGCCGCCCGATCGCGTCGATCACGTCGTTCAGCCGTTCGAGGCTCGGTGCTTCGACCATCGCGATCAGGTCGTACTCGCCCGCGATCGCGTACAGCCCGGTCAGCTCGGGGATCGCGGCCAGTGCCTCGTTCGTCTCGTCCAGCAGCTTGGGCAGAGTCGTCATCATCACATGCGCGCGCACCATGCGGCGGTCATGCGCCTCGCCCAGCCGCACGGTATAGCCGTCGATCGTCCCGTCCTGCTCCATGCGCGCGATGCTGGCATAGACATGCGCGCGCGACACATTCAGCACATGCGCCAGTTCGGACACCGGAACGCGCGAATCCTGCCGCAACAGCGCCAGCAATCGCGCGTCCAACTCGCGCTTCGACGGGTGGGGGTTATCGGCCGACATCCATCTCTCCCGCATAGATGGCGGTACGTGGGGATTGGTCATCCGATACGCTACCACGATACATGCCGTCGCTATTCATGGCGAAGGCGATGTGTCCGCGACCGTCCATCGCGATCAGCCCGCCATCGCCGCCGATCTCGCCCACCTCCTCGATCGTGTCGCTGGCCGCCGTGGCGATGTCCTGTCGCTTCCACTGCACCCGGTCGCAGATCTGGCGCGCGGCGACCTGTCGGATGAAGAATTCCCCGGTGCCGGTCGCCGACACCGCGCAGGTCTGGTCCATCGCATAGGTGCCCGCGCCGATGATCGGCGAGTCGCCGATCCGTCCCCAGCGCTTGCCGGTCAGGCCACCGGTCGAGGTCGCGGCGGCCAAATGCCCGCGCTGGTCGCGCGCCACAGCGCCGACCGTGCCGAAACGGTGCGTCGGATCGAGTGCGGCATGCTCCTCGTCGCGCTTCCACGCCTGATATTCGCGCCAGCGCTTCTCGGTGCGGAAATAGGAGGGGTTGACCTGCTCCACGCCCTGTTCGCGCGCGAACTGGTCGGCGCCCGCCCCGGTCAGCAGGACATGGCGGCTATGCTCCATCACGGCGCGGGCCAGCAGGATGGGGTTCTTGGTGGCGCTGACCCCGGCGACCGCACCCGCGCGCAGGGTCGCCCCGTCCATGATCGCCGCGTCGAGCTGGTTCTTGCCCTCTGCGTCGAACACCGCGCCGCGCCCGGCGTTGAAGTGGGGATCGTCCTCCAGCACGCGCACCGCCGCCTGCACCGCATCGAGGCTGCTGCCGCCCTTCGCCAATACCGCCGAGCCAGCGGCCAGCGCCGCGTTCAGCCCGTTGCGATAGGCCCGCTCCTGGTCCGGCGTCAGCGACCCCTTCGGAATCACGCCTGCCCCGCCATGGATCGCCAGCGACCAGTGGCCGCCGGGCGGCAAGGGCGCATCGATCAGCCTGCCCGCGACCACCTTTGCCGTACCGACGAATGCAGCCTTCGACACCGCCATGGTGTTCAGGTCGATCCTGTCCCCCGGCGCGATGCCGGTAATGCGGATATCGGCCCAGTCCAGCGGTTTGCCCGGTGTCAGCTTCGGGATGCCTTGCGGCTGCACCAGCCAGGCATGGGTGTTTGCCGGGCCGTAGAAGGTCGCTTGTCCGTCCGCCTCGACGCACAGCGTGCCCGCTTCGTCGACGCCCAGCCCGATCGCGGTCGGATCACCGGTCGCGCGCGCCTTGGCCACGAAGGCGATCAGCCGCCCGAGCCGGTCGCGCTCGTTGAAGTGCGTGTCGGTGATGACATGGGCGAGGCGCGGCATGTGCAGGAAACCATGGACCAGCGTCACCGCATCGCCCAGCGGATCGGACAGCGCCTTGAACGAATCGATGCTGCCGCCGTCCATCGCGCCGTAAGCCGTGCCGCCCAGCACGGCGAGGCCGGCGCTGGTGCCCGCGATCGGCTTGCCCGCCGCAACATGCGCGTCGAGCGCGCGGGCGACCGGCGTCCCCTGCCAGAAACGGACATATTTCGCCTGGTCGCCGCCCGCCAGAAAGATGCCGTCCGCCTTGGCGATCGCGGCCAGTACGCGCGGGTCGGTCGATGCGGCGCGATCGGTGAACAATATGGTCGACACCGACTGGACGCCTGCCATCGTCGCGAACATCTCGCGCCCGCCCTCGCCATCGCCCGATGCGCGAAGGATCAGGATGTGGCCATAGCCTGCCTTCTTCGCGAACCATGCGAACGCCTGTTTGTCCCAGTCGCCGCCGCCCATCAGCATCAGGCCCTGTGACGGGGTCGCGGGCCGGGGCTTGGCCGGATCGCCGGTCACGAAAAAGCGCGCGCCCTTTACCGAATCCGCCGCCTGTTGCGCCCGCACCATCGGCGTCGCCGATGCAATTCCCCCGCATATCAATGCGATGCCCATCACATAGTGTCGCAACGCCACACTCCCCATCAAAATATCGGCCCGCCCGATCAACATGAAGTTTTTATGTTTCAATATGTCAGAAGTCCATGGCATTATGATTACGTATCGGGGCTTGATCGGGGAGCATTATAATGCGGGGGAACGGAATCGCGCGTTGGCTGGCGGGTACGGGGCTGGCGGGTACGGGGCTGGCGGTCACGGGCATGATGGCGATGGCGGGCAGCGCGATGGCGCAGGACCTGCCGACGACCACGCCGGGCGCGGACGCGTCGGACGAGATCGTCGTGCTGGGGTCGCGCATCCCGCGTGTGCAGAAGGAAGGGCCGGCACCGGTCACCGTCGTCACGTCGGAAGACATTTTGAAGGGCGGCTTCCTCAGCGTCCCCGACGTGCTGCGCAGCCTGACCCAGAATAGCGGCGAGACGCAGGGCCAGCAGAGCGCATCGGGCGCCAGCTTCAGCCCCGGCGCGCAACAGGTCGACCTGCGTGGCCTCGGCCCCAACCATACTTTGGTGCTGGTCAACGGTCGCCGCATCGCCGACTTTCCCCTGCCGTTTCAGGGCAACAGCAACTTCACCGACATTTCCAACATCCCCGTCGGCCTGATCGAGCGGGTCGAGGTGCTGAGCGGCAGCGCCTCGGCTATCTATGGCTCCGACGCGATCGCCGGCGTCGTCAACTTCCAATTGAAGACCAAGCCCGACGGCACCCGCATCGACCTGCGCTACAGCGATACCGACCATGGCGGCGGTGAAGCCTACCGGCTGATGGCGACGACCGGCTGGGAAATCGGGGGGTTCCACGGCGTCGCCGGCATCGAATTCCTCAACCAGCGCCCGCTATGGCAATATCAGCGCAAGCGACAGGATTCGACCGCCGACAATCCCACCACCGCGACCCCGCTGGCGCAGCGCACCTTCCTGCGGTCGGACGAGGATGCGAACTATATCGATCCGGGTCAGGCGACCTGCGCGTCGCTGTCGTCGCTCAATCAGGGTACGATCTATTACGCCAATCGCCGCCGCTACGGCCAATTCTGCGGCAGCAACGAATCGGTCGCCTACGGTACGATGATTTCGGAGCGCAAGTCGCTCACCGCCTATGGCTCGATGGGCTATGATCTGGGCGGCGGCACCGAACTCTTCGCCGACCTGCAGTTCAGCGTGTCGAAGCTGAAGCTCTTCCGCCGGGTGAAGAGCTGGTATTATGTCTCGCCCGACGGCAATGAAGAGGGCACCTTCTTCAACCCGAACCTGTCACCCGACGACACCGACAGCGGCCTGCAACTCGACAATTGGACGCGCCAGTTCACGCCGGAGGAAATCGGCGGGTTCGAAAACGGCATGACCCGCAACCGGTCGATCACCTTCAACATCACGCCCGGCATTCGCGGCCAGTTCGGCCAGAACGACAAGTGGAAGTACGAGGTGTCGTTCAACCACGCGCAATACACCTCGCGCGTCACCTTCCCCGAAATCGTCATCTCCAAATCGAACGCGCTGTTCCTGGGACAGCAGCAGGGTGTCGATCCGGCCACCGGCTATGCGATCTTCAATGCCGATGTCCGCCGCCTCTACAAGCCGCTGACGCCGGAGGAATATCGCTCGATTGCGGTCGATTCGCTATACAAGCCGCGCTCGTGGACCGACACGCTGGCCGCATCGCTCAACACCACCGACCTGTTCCAGCTGCCCGCCGGCCCGGTCGGCTTCGCGCTTGTCGCGGAGGCCGGAAAGCAGGGCTACGACCTCAACCCCGATCCGCTGACGCTGACCAACTATTATGTCGGGCTGGTCGATTCGGACGGCAGCGGGTCGCGCAGCCGCTGGGGCGCGGGCTATGAATTCCGCGTGCCGGTGCTGTCGTTCCTGCAGCTCAGCACCGCCGGTCGCTATGACAGCTTCCACATCGCCGGCAATAATTTCGGCCGCTTCACCTATAATATCGGCAGCGAACTGCGCCCGACGAAGCGGCTGCTGCTGCGTGCCGCCTATGGCACCGGCTTCCGCGCGCCCGACCTCAACTATGTCTTCCGCGGCCCGGGCAACACCCACCCGTCCGCCACCGACTATTATCTCTGTCGCGTCGAGGAGCCGAACGAGACGATCGGCGATTGCAGCTATTCGGACCAGACGATCATCGCCCGCAAGACCGGCAATCGTCAGCTTCAGCCCGAAACCTCGACCTCGCTCAACGCCGGTGTGGTGTGGCAGCCGTCGAACCGTATCGACCTGTCGGTCGACTATTTCCGGGTGAAGATGAAGGATCAGGTACGCGACATCAGCATCGATTCCGTGCTGCGCGATGAATCGCGTTGCCGCGCGGGCGGCGGTGCCGATGCGACCTCCCCCACCTGTCGCGACGCACTGGCCCGCGTGATCCGCTACACCAGCGGTGCGCTCGCCGGACAGCTACAGGCGGTCGCGGTCAACCCGATCAACGTCGCGGAGGAAACCACCGACGGCATCGACATCGCCGCCAATTTCCGCCTGCCGACCGCCGCGATCGGCGAATTCACCCTGTCGGGCGGCTATACCTATGTCTTCAACCACACGGTGCGGCAGTATCCGGGCGATCCGATCATCAACAAGTTCGCGCTCGACAGCAATTTCGACATCCCCCGCGAAAAGGGTACCGCCAGCCTGACATGGAGCCTCGGCGACTTCTCGACCACGCTGACCGGCCTGCGGCTGGGCAAGCTGCCGAACTACGACCAGGACGCCTTCATCAAGGAAAGCTACCTGTTCAACCTGTCGGCCCGCTACGATCTGAACGAACGGCTGCGCCTGACCGGCACCGTCACCAACCTGTTCGATCAGGCGCCGATCCACGATCCGACCTATGCCTCCTATCCCTATTACGACATTTCGTGGTTCGACGGGATCGGCCGCAGCTATGCGGTGCAGTTGACGTGGAAGATGGGGGGACGGCCGCTGTAACGGGAACGTCCCTCTCGTCACCCCGGACTTGATCCGGGGTCCCGCTTCTTCTTTTCCGAAAGCGGAACCCCGGATCAAACGCTCACGCTTCCGCCTTCGCCTCGTCCAGCAACCACTGCCGGAACCGGTCGAACAACGGGCTGTGGCTGCTGCTGCGCGGCCACACCAGATAATAGGCCTCCGACGCGCTCAACGTCACATCGATCGGCATGACCAGTGCGCCCGACTCCAGCTCCGGCCGGATCAGGAAGGACGGGATCAGCGCCACCCCCATGCCCGCCGCCGCGGCATGGGCCAGCATCAGGAAATGCTCGTACACCGGCCCCTCGCCGATCGCCGCATCGGCCAGCCCCGCCGCCGCGAACCACCGCCCCCACGCATCGGGCCGCGCCTCCAGCGAAAGGAGCGGATGCGCCAACAGGTCGGCGGGCGTCGCCACCGGATTGCGCGCCAGCCAGTCGGGTGAACACACCGCCACGACATCCTCATGGAACAGCAGCGCATGGTCCGCCCCGGCCCAGTCGGGCAGCCCGAAATGGATCGCCGCATCGAACCGCTCCTCGGCGAAGTCGAACGGATAGGACCGCGCGGCGAAGTTCACCAGCAACTCGGGATGACGCGCGGTCAGCCCCGGCAGGCGCGGGGCCAGCCACCGCATCCCGAAACTGGGCAAAGTCGCGATGGTCAGCGCGCGGTCGGCGACCGGCGTCAGCAACCGCCGCGTAGCGCTGCGCAACCGCTCGACCGCCGGTCCCACCGCCTCGGCATAGGCCAACGCGGCGGGCGTCGGCGTCACCCGCCGCCCGCGCCGTTCGAACAACGCGACGCCCAGCCAGTCCTCCAGCAACGCGATCTGACGGCTGATCGCACTCTGCGTCAGCGCCATGCGCTGCGCCGCGCGCGAAAAGCTGCTGGTCTCCACCGCCGCCAGGAAACTGGCGAGCGCGGGGAGCGGCGGCAGTTCGCGGCGATGGACGTCGTGATGATCGTTGGGCATGAGCGGCGGCCGGAGTGGGCAGAGGTTCGGTAGGCCAAAGCTGGCATTCGATCCGCGTTACCGCAAGTGCCAGATGCGAATTGTACATGTGTCAAACACCCCGCACCACCCACTCCGTTCGGTTCGAGCAGCTTCGAGCTTGTCGAGAAGCGTCGGTCGAGAACCCTGCGTTCGGGGCACCCCCTTCTCGACTGCGGTTCTCGACAGGCTCGAACCTTCGCTCGAAGCAAACAGGCGGAGTGGAACAGATCGCAAAAACGTGCACGACCCACCGCCCCCGTACCGATCCCCCTGCCCACGGACCCTCACGCCACTGCCGGCCGTTACTCCCGCTCCCGCCAGCCCGGAGCCTGCCATGTCGCACCCCCGCCCCATCCTCGGCCTGTTCGCCGGCATCGCCGCCGGTGTGGTCGCCTCCGCCGCCATGGCCGCGTTCCAGTCCGCCGCCGCGAAACCGTTCGGCATGGACCAGAGCGATGACGACCCCGCCACGGTCAAGGCTGCGGACAAGGTCGCGCTCGCCACGACGGGCGACAAGGTACCCGACGCCTGGCGCGCACAGGCGGGGCAAGCGGTCCATTACCTGACCGGCGCGGCACTGGGCGGGCTGTACGGCGTGCTGACCGAATATCGCCCGGCGGCATCGGCCGGCTTCGGCAGCGCCTATGGCATCGCCACCTCGCTGCTGCTCGACGAAGCGACCGTACCGGCAGTCGGCCTCGGCAGCGCCCCCTGGGACACCGATGCCGCGACCCATGCCTATGGCGCGCTGGCGCATCTGGTCTTCGGCGTGACGCTGGAGGGCGCGCGGTCGGTGCTGGGCGGGCGGATGGGGTAGGATTTCGCCCAATCCCAATCCCCATTCCCCACCCGTTTGCTTCGAGCGAAGGTTCGAGCCTGTCGAGAACCGAAGTCGAGAAGGGGTCGCCGCAAACAAAGCGTTCTCGACAGGCGCTTCTCGACAAGCTCGAAGCTACTCGAACCGAACGGATAAGAGCGAGAGGAAGGTCAGCACCTACCCCGCCAACGCCACCTGCCCCACCTCGATCACCGGCACCTCCCATGGATGCGCCGCCGCGATGGCCGCCAGCTCCGCAGCGATATCCGCCCCTTGCGCGGCATAGCTCTTGACCACCACGGTCGGCACCACCGCCGCTTCACCCGCGCGGCCGGTCGTCGGCACGGCATCCGCCTGCGGCACGAAGCTTTCGAGGCCGAAGCCCAGTTCGAACACCCCGCGATACGGCCCGATCGCGCCCAGCACGTCGCTGCCCCGGATCACCGCGACCACCGCCGACAGCACCGCATCGTCGGCCAGCGCCGCCGCCTCGCCCGCCTGCAACCGAGTGAGGATGTTCGCCGACACCGGGCAATGCACCCGCACCACCTGCATCGGCGTCACAGCAGCAGCCAGTCGTTGCGGATCCGCTTGACCTCGCCGCCGCCCTGCCGCCGCGCCAGTTCGGTTTCGGCGGTGAAGCGCACATCCTCGTCGCGATCGGTCAGGAAGCCTTCGAGCGAATCGTCGTCGATCTCGGTCCATGCCCGCCCGCGATCGGGGCCATAGCGCACGCGCGGCAACAGCCCCGGTTGGCGCGACCATTCCAGCAGCTGGCCGATCGACGCCTCGTTCAGCATGTCGCGCAGGTGGAATGCGGTGACATAGGCATCGGGAAAGGCGCGGTGCGCCGGAAGGCCCCGTTCATGTTGCATGCCGTACGGCTTGCGCCAATATCGCAGCATCTGGTTCGAAAAGCCGGGGCTGTCGGGCCACAACCGCATCGCGCACTTCCACGTGCAGATCCAGTCGGCGCCGTGGGTCAGCTGCGCGGTGCAGAATTTCTGTTCGAAATCCGCACGATGCGCCGCCAGCGCGATGCGCCGGGGATAGGGGTCCAGCACGCGGCGTGCGATATCCTGCCACCACGGCGCATCGGCAACCTGTTCGTCGAGGATGTGATGCACCGCCTGCGTCACCGGCGGGATCGGGCGGCCGGGATTGACGAAATGCTGCCCGCCCTCGCCCGACAATTCCCAGCGCCCGTCCTCGCCCAGCGCCACGTCCTGCCAGCCGACCTCGCACACGCCATGCACCGGCGGGGCCTGCCCCGTGGTTTCGAGGTCGACGACACGAATGATCTGCGCTTGGGCCATGGCCTTCAGATGGCGTGTCCGGGGCGGAAAAGCCACCCCGGGGGGACACAGGGTTCGAATGGCGCAACCCGCCGCCCGATCACGTCGCCCCAGCGAAGGCTGGGGCCTTTATCGGCTCTTGCCCCGCCCGATCACCGGGAGATCCCAGCCTTCGCTGGGATGACGTCCGTGTCTGTTGGACGAACAAGGCCTCACCCCCGCACCACCCCCGACGCCGCCAGCTGCGCATCCACCGCCGCCAGCAACCGCGCCAGTCCGGCTTCGTCACGCGCCTCGGCCCGCGCGGTCAGCACGTCCTGCGTGTTCGACGCGCGCAGCAGCCACCATCCGTCCGCCGTCGTCACCCGTGCGCCGTCGGTCGTGTTCACCTCGGCCCCCGCCGCCTGCAACCGTGCCAGCACCTCCTCGACGACCGCGAACTTGCGCTCCTCGCTCACCTTGAACCGCAGCTCGGGCGTGTTCACCATCTCCGGCATCGCATCGCGGAGTTCGGTGAGCGACCGCCCGCTCAGATGGATCGCGCGGATCAGCCGCACCGCCCCGTACGGCGCATCGTCGAACCCGTAATCCTCTCCTCCGAAAAAGATATGGCCCGACATTTCGGCGGCCAGCGGCGCGCCGGTCTCGCGCATCCTGGTCTTCATCGGGCTGTGCCCGGTCTTCCACATCAGCGGCGTGCCGCCCAGCTCGGCGATGCGGTCGAACAGCGCCTGGCTGGCCTTCACATCGGCGATGATCGTCGCCCCCGGCGTCTCCCGAAGCGCCGGCTCGGCCAAGATCATGAGCAGCTGGTCGCCCCACAAAACCCGCCCCTGTCCGTCGACCGCGCCGATCCGGTCGCCATCGCCATCGAAGGCCAGTCCGAAATCGAGCTGCTTCTCCGCGACGAGCCGTTGCAGATCGACCAGATTCTCCACTTCGGTAGGATCGGGATGGTGGTTCGGAAAATGTCCGTCGACTTCGGTGAAGAGCAGGTGATGTTCCCCCGGCAGCAGCCGGACCAGCCGTTCGATCACCGGCCCGGCCGCCCCGTTGCCGGTATCCCAGCCGATGCGATAGCTGCCCCCGGCATAGCCCGCGATCAGCCGGCCGACATAGGTATCGGTGAAATCATGATCCGAAACGGAGCCTTCCCCGTCGTCCCATTCGCCCGCCGCCGCCATCTGCCCGATCCGCTGGATGTCGGGGCCGAAGAACGGACGCCGCTGCATCACCATTTTGAAGCCATTATAATCGGCGGGATTATGGCTGCCGGTTATCTGTATGCCGCCATCGACCTCCAGCATCGCCTCGGCATGATATAGCATCGGCGTCGGGGCGAGGCCGATGCGCACCACATCGACGCCGCTCGCGGTCAACCCCTCGACCAGCGCGGCTTCCAGTGCGGGCGACGACAGCCGACCGTCGCGGCTGACCACCACCCGCGTGCCGCCGCCACGCCGCAGCAGCGTCGCGAAGCACCGCCCGATCGCCCGCGCATCCGCCTCGCCCAACGTCCGCCCGACGATGCCGCGAATGTCGTACTCGCGCAGCGAACTGGGGTGAAATTGGTGGGACATGCGTCAAATCCTGCCGGGTACGAATACTGGGCCGGCGACCTTAGGGGCAAGCGATCGGGCTGAGTAGAGCCGTCTTTTTGGAAGAAGGAAGTGGGGTTCACGCGAAGGCGCGGAGACGCGGAGGGGTTGCGTCCGACGCGACGTCACCCGCGCAAGCGGCCTTTCCGCATGGTTGCAGCGAGAGATGCGATCTCCCGGTCGCGAAAGGTTCGTACTGGACCGAACCCCTTCGCGTCTCCGCGCCTTCGCGTGAAACCGACTCTTTTACCTTCTCAGTGCCGCAGCCGCCCCAACAGCACATCCCGCGCCGCATTGATCCGCCGCGCCAGATCGGCCGACCCGCCCCGGTCGGGGTGCACCGCCTGCATCAACCGCTTGTGCGCCGCGCGGATTTCCCCGGCCTTCGCATCCGCCCCCACGCCCAAAATCGCCCGCGCCTCCGCCTCGCTGCCGACCTTTTTCGGCTTGGCGCGCAGCCACAGCCAGAACGCGACCAGCAGCGCGACGATCAGGACCAGCTTGACCATGGATCGTCAGGCGACGAGCGGCGAACCGGCCGGTTCGGGCAGCTGCAATCCGCCCATCATCTCGCGCAGTTCCTGCCGCGCGGCGACATGCGCCAGCCCCATCTCGCCGAATTCGTTGCGGTCGAGCATGGTCAGGCCCGACGGGAACAGCTCACGATAGATCACGCGCTCCGACAGGCCCGGCGTGACGCGAAAACCCACCCGTTTCGACAGCTGGGTGATCGCCTCCGACACCCGGCGCATGTTGCGCGCCTCGATATGCTGCAAGCGGTTGCGCAGCACGACCCAGTCGATCGTCGACCCGTCGATCTTCGCGCGATGCTTGCGCGTTTCCCAGATCAACTCGGAATAGAAGGACGGCCGCGTCACCTTGAACGTGTCGGGATCGACCTGTCCGATCAGGTCGAAATCGACGAAGCTGTCGTTCATCGGCGTGACCAGCGTGTCGGCGTTGGTGACGGCGATCCGCGCGAAGCGATCGTCGCGGCCCGGCGTGTCGATCACCATATATTCGGCCTGCTCGCCTAACCGGCCGAGACAGTCGTTGAACCACGCCATGCTTTCGCCGTCATGCGTTTCATAGACCGGCATGGGCAGGTTGCGTCCGGTGCGCTTGATCGTCTCGGCCCGATTGTCGAGATACCGGCCCAGCGTCCGCTGGCGATGGTCGAGGTCGAAGCACGCCACGCGCGCGCCCTTCGCCGCCAGGGCGATGGCGACGTGGACCGCCGTCGTCGACTTGCCGGTGCCGCCCTTTTCATTGGCGAACACGATGACGTGCAACCGATCCGAAGCTTCGTCCAAAGCGCACTAACCCAAGCTTGTTGATCCGCAGCGGCTTGCCCCATAGAAGCCGCCTCCCCCGTCCATATCGAAGGGCCATCGGCCGTGCAAATTATCCGTCGACTGGAGTCGCTCCGCGAAGCGCTCGGTGCCTATGCCGCAGCGGGTGAGGCGGTCGCGCTGGTCCCGACCATGGGCGCGCTCCATGCCGGGCACATGGCGCTGGTCGATGCCGCCCGCCGTCTCAGCCCGCGCGTCGTCGTCTCGATCTTCGTGAATCCGAAACAGTTCGGCCCGAACGAGGACCTTGCCCGCTATCCCCGGCGCGAGGCGACCGATGCGCAGATGCTGTCCGACGCCGGCGTCGACATATTGTGGGCGCCCGAGGTCGAGGAAATGTACCCCGCCGGCTTCGCGACCAATGTCAGCGTGGCGGGCGTCAGCGAGGTGCTGGACGGCGCGCACCGCCCCGGCCATTTCGACGGCGTCGCGACCGTCGTGGCGAAATTGTTCGGGCAGGTCCGCCCGGCCGTCGCGCTGTTCGGCGAAAAGGATTTCCAGCAGCTGGCCGTCGTCCGCCGGATGACCGCCGACCTCGACCTCGGCGTAGAGATCGTCGGCATCCCGACCCAGCGCGAGGATGACGGCCTCGCCTTGTCCTCGCGCAACATCTATCTCGACGATGACGAGCGCGCCCGTGCCGTCACCCTGCCGCGCGCGATGGGCGTCGCCAAGCGCGCGATCGAGCGCGGCGACGATGTCGCCACCGCCCTGTCCGCCGCCATCGCCACGCTGACCCGCGCCGGGTTCGAACCCGATTACGTCACGCTGGTCCATGCCGACACGCTGCGCGACCCGGTCCGTGGCCAGCCGGCCCGCCTGCTCGCCGCCGCCCGGCTGGGCACGACGCGGCTGATCGACAACATCGCGGTGGAGTTCGAATAAGGCGCAGTTCCGAGCGCCACCCTGCACAGACGTCGCCCCGCCACAACCCCCACCCCTCACAAGCGTCACCCCGCCACAAACGTCACCCCAGCGAAGGCTGGGGTCTCCCCATTGCGAAGCGCACCCTTCGCCAAAAAAAAGACTTGGTTCGCGCGAAGGCGCGGAGACGCGAAGGCGTTGCGTCATGGGCAAGCCTCCCCCGCGCCAGCAGCCTTGTTATACCATCGCAGCGCGCGCCACCGTCTCCCGATCGCGAGCGATCACTGCGAACGCAACTCCTTCGCGTCTCCGCGCCTTTGCGCGAACGAAAACCTCCTACCCCCGCACCAACATCCACACCGCCATCGCCACCATCAGCACATTCTCCAGCAGCGACACGAACCCCAGCGGCACATTGCTGTTGCCGCCGACACAGGCGCATTTGAGCGAGCGCCTGTCGATATACACCGCCTTCACCACCGACACCGCGCCGATCGTCCCGATCACCAGCGCGACGGGAATCGCGATCCACAACAGCGCCCCGGCGATCATCAGCACGCCCGCCAGCCCCTCGGCCCAAGGATAGACCCATGCATAGCGCACCACCCGCTGCGTCAGCAGGTCATAGTTCAGGAACCCGTTGGCGAACCCGTCGATGTCACGCAGTTTCTGCAGCGATAACAGGCACATGGCGATGCCGACGAACCACTCCCCCGCCCGCATCGTGAACACGTCGCCGAACGCCGAAAAGCTCGCCGCCCCGGCGATCGCCGCCGCCATGCCGAAGATGGCGGCGACCGGGGCATAGCTCGTCGCCCTGGGATCGCGAACCTTCAGCCCCAGGAAGCGGCGCAAATCATCATGCCCGCCGATCCGCTTACCATCGACAAAGGTCTGCGGCGTGGTCTTCACGCCATGCTCGGCCTTGAACGCATCGACCTGCTCGCGCGTCGTCAGATAGCGGTCGTCGACGGTGAAGCCATGCCGCTGCAACAGGTCGAGCGCGCGGCGTCCGAACGGGCAGACATGGTCAGGCATCACCATGCGGTACAGGATAGCGGTCTTCGCCATGGGGCCTCCTTTACCGGACGATATGGGATACGCGGGAGCGGCGCGCACCCCGCACGCGGCGCTTTCCTACATGGCGTCGGCCTGTCAGGCTGCGAAGGCTCTTTGACATCGCCGATACCATAACGGGCATTCCTGCCCAGCCATTCCCGACAGCCTTCCTTACCCCGGCGAAGGCCTTACGTACCCCGGCGAAGGCCGGGGTCCAGTTGGGCACCGCCAGATGCTGAAACACCAACGCTACTGGACCCCGGCCTCCGCCGGGGTACGCCAGCAGGTGCGTGGAACGATTTACACGGGGCACCCGAGTAAGATGGTCAGGGACGTAAAGCCCGACCACACGTCACGCAAAACGTCACGAGTGTGAACTTCGTGAACTTTGGCCGGAAAACCGGTACGTTTCAAAGGACCGCCACGGGCAAAGCCCGTGCCGTCGTCGGACGGCGCTCACCGCGCCGCCGGCCGGCCGCGCCTCGGGCGGCTTGGCGTAGCTGCGCTACGCCTCGCCCGGCGCGGCGAGTGTGAACATCGTGAACTTTGCCCTAGCCGCTGTTCCGCAGCGCAGTTGCTATCGCATTGATCGACAACAGGATTCCCTCGCCGATCCGCGCATCCGCCTCGCCTGCGCGATGCCGCTTGAGCAATTCGATCTGCAGCAGGTTCAGCGGCTCGATATAGGGCGTGCGCAGCCGGATCGACGCCTCCAGCGCCGGGCTCTTTTCGAGCAGCCGGGTCTGGCGCGTGACCGACAGCAACCCGTCATGCGTCGCCTGCCACCCGTCGCGGATGCGCCCGAAGATCGCCTCCGACAGCGCCTTGTCTTCGACCAGCCCGGCATAGCGCGCCGCGACGTCCATGTCGGACTTGGCCAGCACCATCTCCATATTGGCCAGCGTCGCGGCGAACAGCGGCCAGGCGCTGGCCATCTCGCGCAGCAGCCCCTTGTCCTCGAACCCGGTCAGCGCCGCGCCGACGCCGTACCAGCCCGGCAGCATGATCCGCGCCTGTGCCCAGCTGAACACCCATGGGATCGCGCGCAGGTCCTCGATCGCGTCCGACTTCTTGCGGCTCGCCGGGCGCGATCCGATCTTGAGGCCGGCGATCTCGGCGATCGGCGTCGCCTGGCGGAAAAAGGTGGTGAACCCCTCGGTCCCGTAGACGAGGCCGCGATAGGTCTTGAACGCCGTGTCCGACAGCTTGTCCATCGCCGCGGCAAAGCGCGCCGCGTCGGTCGGGGACAACAGCTCGGGTTCGAGGCTGGCAAGCAGCGTTGCCGACGTCATCGCCTCTAGGTTCGTCACCGCACTGTCGCGCGTGCCGTATTTGGCGGCGATCACCTCGCCCTGTTCGGTGATGCGGATGCGGCCCTGCACCGTGTCGTGCGGCTGCGCCCGGATCGCGGCAAAGGACGATCCGCCGCCCCGGCCCACCGCACCGCCGCGCCCATGGAACAGCTGCATACCGATGCCGGCGTCCTCGAACACCGGCGCCAGCGCGGTCGATCCCTTCGACAGCTGCCACGTCGAGGTCAGATAGCCGCCGTCCTTGTTCGAATCGGAATAGCCGATCATCACTTCCTGATGGCCGCGCTGGCGGGCAATCGCGGCGACCTCGGGCAGCGCCAGCCACTTCGCCATGATCTCCGGCGCGGCTTCCAGATCGGCGACCGTCTCGAACAGCGGGATCGCCATGATATGCGCCTGCGGGGTCTCGCCCGGCACATACAGGCCCGACTCCTTCAGCAGCAGATGGACCTCCAGCAGGTCCGACACCGACTGCGCCATCGACACGATGTAATGGCGGATGCACTCGCGACCATAGCGGGCATGGGCGGCGGCGGCTTCGCGCAGGATCGCCAGTTCGGACGCGGTCTGCTCCGAATAGTCGGCATAGGGGCTGACGAGCGGGCGCGGGCTTTCCAGCTCGCGCCGCAGCAGCGCGACCCGCGCCTCCTCGTCCAGCGCGACATAATCGTCCTCGACGCCCGCGACCTTCAAGAGTTCGGCGACGACGCTCTCATGGATCACGCTGTTCTGGCGCATGTCGAGCGTGGCGAGGTGGAAGCCGAACGTCTCCACCGCGCGGATCAGCCGGCCGAGCGCGCCGCCGGTCGACAGCGGGCCATTGCCCTCCTGCACCAGCCCGCGCGCCAGCGTCGCCAGATCGGCGCGGAACGCGGCCGGATCGGCATAGGGTTCGCCGGTCAGGTTCCCCGGACGCGGTGCCGCCTTGCCGGTCAGCTTGCTGTACGTCGCGGCCAGCCGGGCATAGACGCCGCTGATCGCCCGGCGGAACGGTTCGTCGGCGCGGCTCGGGGCATTGTCGCCGCTCTTGTCGGCCAGCGCGGCGATCGCCTCGTCCACGGCGACATGCTCGGTCGAGATCGACAGCTCGGCGCCCAGGCTGTGGAGCTGGTCGAGATAATAGCCCAGCACCGCCTCGGCCGCCTTCGACAGGGCAAGGCGCATCGCATCGGCATCGACGAACGGGTTGCCGTCGCGGTCGCCGCCGATCCAGCTGCCGGGCTTCAGGAACGATGGCGGCCGCTCGCCCAGCACCCGCTCCCACCGGGCATAGAGCGCGGGCAGCGTCGGCAGGAAGATATCGCGCAGATAGCTGAGCGCCGTCTCGACCTCGTCAGCAACGTACAGCCGCTCGCGCCGCAGCACGCGGGTCTGCCACAACAGCGCGATCTGGCGCAGGATTGCCTCGTCGACCCGGTCGCCCTCCGGCGTCTCGTCGCGGCCCTGATCCTTAAGGTGCAGCAGGTCGGCGATGCGGTTCTTGTGGTCGATCATCGACTTGCGCCGCACCTCGGTTGGGTGCGCGGTCAGCACCGGCGCGATCAGGGCGCGGTCGAGCAGCGCACGCACCGCCTCCGCGCCGATCCCCTCGGCCTGCAGCTTTTCCAGCGCGGTCGCCACGTCCGCCCCCGGCTCGGCGGCGATGCCCTGCCGGTCCTCGGCGAGGTTCGCCAGCATCGAGAACAGCATGAACCCGCGTACGAACGCGATCGTGTCGTCGAGGCTGAGGCTGTCCAGCCCCAGATCGATCCCGTCGGCCCCCGCGACTCCGCGATGCCGGTCGACCGAGGTGGAGCGAATATGCTCGATCCGCTTGAACAGCGCCTCCCCGCCATAGGTGCGGATGACATCGCCCAGCAGCCGGCCGAGGAAGCGGATGTCGGGATTGTTCGTGATGGGGGGCAGAGTCGTCATGGTGACACTTGCTGCAATGCGGCAGGATTTCGGTCAAGGCACGATGTGGCGGGTGGCCTAAAGCCCTGCCATCGCGTACATCGCGCCGGCTGCATCCGTTTCGCGGCGGACCGTTCGAGGGAATTGACCGATGCCGACGCCGATGACTGCCTGGTGGCAGATCTGGACCGATGCCGCACGCACCGGGCTGCAATTCTGGGAAACGATGGCCGCCTCCGCGGTGGTGATCGACCGGCGGATGCCGATGATCGATGCCGGGATGCGCAATCCCTTCACCGCGGATCACGTCGAACTGACCGGCATGGTCACCGAAAAGGCACAGGCCTTTGCAAAAGCGGGCGATTCGCTTGCCACCGACATGGCGGCGATGCAGGGCCTGTGGTTTCAGGCGATGCAGGATGCCTGGTCGCTCGGCACCGCCGGGCGGATGCCATCGGCAACGCGCGTCGCGGCCAGCAGCGACCGCGCGATGCGGCTGGCGGCGGGAATGATCGGCGCCGGTGGCCGGGCACTCTCCCCGATCCATGCCAAGGCGACGGCCAATGCCAAGCGGCTGGGCGGCCCGAAGCGGTAGACTTTTCGTCACTCCCGCGCAGGCGGGAGTCCATAGACGCCGTCGTCTCGATGGAGCCGGACCATCGGCGTGTATGGATTCCCGCCTGCGCGGGAATGACGGACGGTTGCTACGGCACAACGCCTCGAAAAAGTCCGCAACCGCACATTGAACCGTTCGCCGCGCGTAACGTTTAAGCGGTCAGACCTTCGTTCAGGACGACCCGCGCCATTCCTGCCGCCCGCCTTATTGCCCTATCGGCGCCAGTCCAGCACCGGCCAGCCCCGCCTGGCCGCCAGCGCCTTGAGCGGTGCATGGGCGTTGACCGGAAACGGCTCGTCCGCCCACTCGAACACCGGCGCGTCGGAAACATGGTCGCTATAGAATCGCACCGCCACGTCGCCCCGCGCGATACCGCGCTCGGCGGCCCAGGCCTCGATCGCGCGCAGCTTGGCCGCGCCATAGCAATTCTCGCCCTCGATCCGCGCCAGCACGTCGCCAGCTTCGCCCCGCGCCGTCTCGGTCGCGATCACCGCGTCGAAGCCCAGCAGCGCCGCGATCTCCTGCGCATAGAAACGATAGGAAGCGGTGGCGAGGACCAGCATCCGCCCTTCCGCCCGGTCCGCCTCGATCCGCGCCCGCGCCCCGTCGAGCAGGCCGGTCGCAACCGTCGCGCGGGCAAAGGCGCGTGCCGTCTCGATCAACCGCGCATCGGGCACCGCGCGGCCCAGGACAAGACGATGGGTCATCTCCTTCAACCGGTCGCGACCGTAGAGCTTCAGCGCATAGCCCACGACCGCCATACCCGCGACCGGCAGCAGCCACAGCGCCCCCCTGCCCCGTTCCTTGAGCGCATGGCGCAGGAACGGCGTCCACGTCGCGACGCGGGTGATGGTCTTGTCCATGTCATAGATGGCGAGATCGGGATGAGCCATGGCGTCCGCGCGTACCACCTTGCCGCGACGCCGCAAATCGCCGATGAGTGGCGGCGATGAGCGCTTCCGCCGATTTTTCGCACGACCGGGCCGATGGCGGGGGCGTATTGCGCTTTACCGGCGACCTGTCGCTGGCCCATGTCGGCGACCTGCCCGAACGGCTGAACGCCGTCGACGGCGACGTTCGCCGCATCGACCTGTCGGGGGTCGAGCGGATCGATACGGTCGGCGCATGGCTGATCCACCGCTTCGCCCGCGACCGCGACGTCACCATTGACGGGCTGAACGACAATAGCCGCCACCTGTTCGATCAGGTCGTGGCCGCCGACGACCCCGTCGTACGCAAGGACAAGCCGCTCAGCCCGCCGTTGCGCGTGCTGGAGGAGATCGGCGACGCGGTATCGGGCAGCGCGCGCCAATTGCTCGGCCTGCTCGGGTTCATGGGTGCGACCGTCATCGCGTTCGGCAACGTTTTGCGCCATCCGCGCCGCTTCCGCTTCAACGCCACGGTCCAGAGGTTCGAGGTCGTCGGCGTCGCCGCGCTCGGCATCATCGGGCTGATGAGCTTCCTGATCGGCATGGTCATCGCGCAACAGGGCGCGGTGCAGCTGCGGCAGTTCGGCGCGGAGGTCTTCACGATCAATCTGATCGGCCGCCTGACCTTTCGCGAACTGGGTGTGCTGATGACCGCGATCATGGTCGCGGGCCGCTCCGGCTCGGCATTCGCCGCACAGCTCGGCACGATGAAGCTGACCGAAGAGATCGACGCGATGCGCACCATCGGCGTGTCGCCGATGGAGGCGCTGGTCCTGCCGCGGGTCATCGCCGCGATCGTGATGATGCTGCTGCTGGGCTTCTACGCCTCGATCATAGCGATCATCGGTGGCGGTCTGCTCAGCTGGGCGCAGCTTGGCATTCCGCCGATCACCTTCGTCACCCGCATCCGCGAAGTCGTGCCGATCACCGACCTCTATATCGGCCTGATCAAGGCGCCGGTGTTCGGTGCGATCATCGGCATCGCCGGCTGCTTCCACGGGATGCAGGTCGAAAGCGACGCCGAACAGGTCGGCAGCCGCACGACGGCGGCGGTGGTGCAGGCGATCTTCCTCGTCATCGTCCTCGACGCCTTCTTCGCCATCTTCTTCGCATGGATCGGCTGGATATGAGCGACGACAACGACGCCATCATCCGCGTGCGCGGCCTGAAGAACCAGTTCGGCGATCAGGTCATCCACGAAAATCTCGACCTCGACGTGCGGCGGGGCGAAATCCTCGGCGTGGTCGGCGGGTCGGGCACCGGCAAGTCGGTGCTCATGCGCTCGATCATCGGGCTACAGACCCCCGCCGCCGGCACGATCGAGGTGTTCGGCGAGAACACGATCGGTCGCGAGGAAACCGAAGCGACCGAGATCCGCAAGAAATGGGGCGTGCTGTTCCAGGGCGGCGCGCTGTTCTCGACGCTCACCGTCGCCGAGAATGTGCAGGTCCCGCTGAAGGAATTCTACCCGAAGCTGAAGCCTGCCCTGCTGGAGGAGATCGCCGGCTACAAGGTCGTGATGACCGGCCTGCCCGCCAATGCCGGTCCGAAATATCCCTCGGAACTGTCGGGCGGCATGAAGAAGCGCGCCGGCCTCGCCCGTGCGCTGGCGCTCGACCCGCAATTGCTGTTCCTCGACGAACCGACCGCCGGCCTCGACCCGATCGGCGCGGCGGCGTTCGACGACCTCACCGCCTCGCTGCAGAAGACGCTGGGGCTGACCGTCTTCCTCATCACCCATGACCTCGACACGCTCCACGCCATCTGTGACCGGGTGGCGGTGCTGGCGGACAGGAAGGTCATCGCCGTCGGCACGATCGACGAACTTCTCGCGCTGGATCATCCCTGGATCCAGGAATATTTCAATGGACCCCGTGGCCGCGCCGCCACCGATGCGCAGGATCGCATCGCTCACGCGCAGGACCACAACCGCGATGCCGGCACCGATCCGGCCTCGCCGCAAGCCCAGAGGCGCTGATGGAAACCCGGTCGAACCATGTCCTTGTCGGCGCGGTGGTGCTGATCCTGCTGACCATGCTGGCGCTGTTCACCGTGTGGCTCGCCCGCGTCGGCGGCGGCCATGAAAAGGAATATGACGTCTTCTTCAAACAGGGCGTCGACGGCCTGGCCAAGGGGTCGCCGGTGTCCTTTTCCGGCGTTCCGGTGGGTCAGGTCGAGGATATCGCCCTGTGGCCCAAGGACCCGCAATTCGTCCGCGTCCGGTTGAAGGTGAAGGACGAAACCCCGGTCCTGCTCGGCACGACCGCGACGATCGTCGGCAGCTTCACCGGCGTATCGACCATCACGCTCGACGGCGCGGTCAAGGGCGCACCGCCGATCGCCTGCCCCGAAGCGAACCCGGAACAGGTCTGCCCGATGGGCGTCCCCGTCATCCCGCCCAAGGCCGGCGGCGTCGCCGCATTGCTCAGCTCGGCGCCGCAGCTGCTCGAACGCGTGACCACGCTGACCGAACGGCTGGCCGACGTGCTGTCCGACCGCAACCAGAACTCGATCGCCGCGATCCTGGAGAGCACCAACCGGCTGACCGACGCGCTGGCCGATCGCGGTCCCGAAATCGCCGCAACGCTTGCTGAAACCCGCATCGCGATCCAGCGCGCAGGCGTCGCGTCGCAGCAGATCGGCGAACTGGCTGCGACCACCAACGGCGTGCTGGCGAACGACATCCAGCCGACGATCCAGCAGCTCAACCGCACCATCGCCAGCGCGCAGAAGAGCGCGGACACGCTGAACGAGGCGATCGGCGATGCCAAGCCGGGGCTGCAGGCGTTCAGCAAGCAGACCATCCCACAGGTGAACCAGCTGGTCGGCGACCTGCGCGCGATGACGGGGGCACTCGCCTCGGTCGCGGAAAAGGTCGATCAAGGCGGCGCAACCGCGCTGGTCGGTCGCTCGAAGCTGCCCGACTATGACCCCAAGAAGTGATGCGGAAAGAATGAGGGCCCCCATGAAGAAGCTGTCGGTTCTCCTGCTCCTGCCGCTGGCGGCGTGCATCCGCTTCGGGGCGGAACCGCCCCCCGCCCTGCTGGTGCTGACCCCGGCCGCGCCGATCGCCGCCGGCCAGACGCAGGATTCGTCTGCCGCGCGCTCGATCACGGTGCAGGTGCCGGTGGTGCCGCAGGAACTGGCGGTGACCCGCGTGCCGGTCCAGTCCAGCCCGACGACCATCGCTTACGTGAAGGAAGCGCAATGGGTCGAACCGCCCGCGCGCCTCTTCGCGCGGCTGGTGTCGGACACGCTGACCTCGCGCGCGAACATGGTCGTGCTCAGCCCGCGGCAGGGCTTCACCGATCCCGGCGCGCAGCTGTCGGGCGAACTGCGCGAATTCGGCATCGATGCGACCCGCAACGAAGCAGTCGTCGTCTATGACGCCACCTTGCAGCGGGTGAACGCCACGACCTTCGAAAAGCGCCGTTTCGAGGCCCGCGTACCGGTGACCGCCATCGACGCCAACAGCGTCGGTCCGGCGATCAACCAGGCCGCCAATACCGTCGCCGCCGCCGTCGCCGACTGGGTCCGTCGCTGATCTGATGGCACTGCACAGCTGGCTGCTATTCGTCGCCGCCGTGGTCGTGCTGTGTGGCACGCCCGGACCGAACATGCTGCATGTCCTGACGCGCAGCGTTGCGCTGGGCTGGCGCGGTAGCCTGCCGGCGATGGCCGGGTGCCTGACCGCGCTGGTCGGGGTGTTGGCGGCATCGGCGGCGGGCCTTACCGCGCTGCTGACCGCCGTGCCCGGGCTGTTCGACGTCCTGCGCTATGCGGGTGCCGCCTATCTCGCCTGGCTCGGCTTTCGCGCCTGGACCGCCAAGGCGTCGCCGGCGGATGCGATGCCAACCGAGTTGCCCCGCGCGCACCTCTTCCGGGGCGGTTTCCTGGTCGGGATCAGCAATCCCAAGCTGCTGCTGTTCGCTAGTGCCTTCCTGCCGCAGTTCGTCGATCCGGCACGGGCACAGGCACCGCAGTTCGCGATCCTCGTCGCGACCTTCGCGCTGGTCGAATGCCTGTGGTACGCCGCCTATGCGTTGGGCGGCAGTTCGATCGCGCGCCACCTGACCCGCCCGCGCGTGCGCCGCTGGTTCGACCGAGCGACCGGGGGCATCTTCCTCGGATTCAGCGCCGCGCTGCTCGCCTCGCGCGCCTGACCCTTACCGGACCGGCGCCTTACGCACCGGCGGCATCGCGTTGCACACATCGGCCCCGCCCGCCGGCACGGTGAAGAACGGCGGCTCACGATTTTCCCGCCCGCGCAGCCACGCGGCGAACCGCGCATTGTCCGCCGCCCGATACTGGTAATGCGGGCGCTGGGCCGCGGGCAGGTCACTGGCCAGCCGCACCGACAGGATCGGCGTCGGCACCTGCTCGGGCGCATAGAAGCCCATATTCCCCGTGCCGCGCGGCAGGGAGGACAGATATTCCATCCCCTCGACCACCCGTCCGACCAGCGCGATATTGCGGTCGAGGTGGCGCGGCGCATGGCCGATCACCGTATAGAGTTCCGCCCCGCTGCCGGTGCTGGGGGCCATGTCGCGCCCGACCCCGACCATCGCATAGCAGTGGGTCAGCCACGCCCCCTTGCCGTCGCTCGCCACCGGCCAGCCATCGGCGCTATGCCCGCTCTTCGCCGCATAGGGATCGCTCCGCGCCATCCGCGTGACCGCATCATAGCGGATGCCGACATATTCGGCGGGCGGATTGGCGACGACCCCGGCGGGCAGCGGCTTCTTCTCGGTCACGTCGCCCCATTGCGCGACATAATTGTCCTGCACGCGGTAGACCGAGGTGCCGTCCCACCAATGCGCCCGCGCCAGCTTGCGCAGGTTATCCACATGCACCGGCGCATAGCGCGGTGCCAGCCGGATCACGACCCGCCGGTCACCCGCCAGCGTCATCACCATCAGCTCGTCGTCGGGAATGGTCCGCCAATCGGACTCGACCGGATCGGCCGCCGTCGGCAGCGGCGCGACAGCAGGCGCAGCGGACTGCAACAGGGCGGCGATCAGCGAGACGAGGTTCATGGCCGATATCGTCGCACGCTTGGCGCACATCCCGCAACTGCCGCTTGCACGAAACCCCGCCGCGCCCTAGGGAACCCACCTTCCGGCAATGCGGAGCGGTGGCCGAGTGGTCGAAGGCGCTCGCCTGGAAAGTGAGTATACGGCAAAACCGTATCGAGGGTTCGAATCCCTCCCGCTCCGCCACCTTGGTATAAAACCGGGAACGCCGATTCCCGCCGATTTCCCTCCCTTTGCGGCGATCAGCGCCTTCAACAGCGTGTTTTTGCTGCCGTTGATATAGATCGCGTCGTCCGCGACCTCGACATGCTGGGCGAAAGCCCGGACGTGATCCCGCCGATAGCCGCCCTTTTCAAGCCGAAGCCCGGTGCGTGCCTCGCTCGCCAGTTCCCGCACGGCCACCCCTGTGAGGCCCTTATGGGCCGAGTTTTTCAGCATGGCTTCGGTCCTTACGGCGTCGGCCCGTGCCTGATCCCGTATCGCCGTAAGGCCCGCGATGCGTTCGCCGAGGGCGGATTCGGCCGGGTCGAGCGAACCCGCCTCGATAGCGTCATAGAGCCGCTTGAGGCGCATGTCGGCCTCGGCCGCGCGTTGGTTCAATTCGGCGATGTGCTGGCCGCGCCGCTCGACGCTCTCCTGCCGGCGATCCAAAAGCGAGGCAAGCACGTCTTCGATCCGCTCGGGGTCCAGCAGCCTTTCCTCGATGTGGCTGACCACGATGCGGTCCAGCTTGTCCATCGGAATCGCGCGGCCCTTGCAGCCGGTTTCGCCCTGCCGTGCCCGGATCGAACAGGCATAATAGCGATAGCGGCCGTTCTTGCCGGTGCGGAGCGTCATGGCCCCGCCGCAATTGCCGCAATAGCAAATGCCGGTCAGCAGGTTCGGGCCGCTGACGACGCGCGGCGGCGTCACCTTCGGATTGTTGACCTGCAACCGCTTCTGCACCGCCTCGAATATCTCAAGGTCGATCAGCGGCGGCACCGCGACGGTGACGACTTCTTCCTCGGGCTTCACCTCGCCTTTTTTGGAACGGCGATTGAACCGATGTTCGCCGATATAGGTGCGGCGGGTCAGGACGCGGTGAAGCTGGCCGATGCCCCAACGCCCGCCGCTGCGGGTGAACATGCGGTGCTTGTTCAGATAGTTGACGATGTTCTTGACGCCCATGGGGCCGGACGTGCCGTCGCCTTCCGATGCAAGACGGAAGATGAGCCGCACGGTGTCGGCGTGCAGCGGGTCGATTTCCAGCTTCTTCTTCATCTTCGTGCCGCGCTGCTCGGCATCGACGGCGCGGTAGCCGATGGGTGGCAGCGAGCCGTTCCAGAAGCCTTGCCGTGCGTTCTCCTTCAAGGCGCGCAGGACGTGCTTGGCGTTCTCCTTTGACTGGTATTCGTCGAACAGCGACATGATTCGCCGCATCATCTGATGGATCGGATCATCACCAAGTTCCTGCGTCATGGATACGAGCTTGACGCCGTTCTTCGCCAGCTTGCGGTAGTAGTATTCCATTTCAAATTCGTCGCGGAAGAACCGCGAGAAGCTATGCACCACCACCACGTCGAACGCTGGCGGCTTGGACGTGCCGGCTTCGATCATGCGCTGGAACTCGGGGCGGCGGTCGTTGGTCGCCGATGCACCCGGCTCGACGAAAGTTTCCACGAGCTGATAGCCGCGAGACTCGCAATAGGCTTCGCCCTGCCGCTTCTGGTCGGGGATCGACACGTCATGCTCGGCCTGCCGCGCCGTCGAGACGCGCAGATAAAGCGCGGCGCGCAGGGCGACGTGGGGGGGATGAATGTTCATAGCGCGCCTCCCTTCGCCATGCGGCGTTCGAGCAAGGGCAAGTCTAGCTCGACGCGATCATGCAGCACCTTGGGCACGATCTTCTGGCCCTCGCCGGGGTCCATGCGGATCAGGCCGTAGCTCGCCATCTTCTTGAGGGTGCGGGACAGGCTTGGCTTTGCCCGCCCCGTGATCCGCGACAGTTCCTCCAGCGAGCCGGGCGACTGCTCGTCGATGACGCGCAGTAGCTCGCGGTTCCCGCTGGAAAGGAGCTGCGCGAAGGATTCCATGGAAGTGAACCACACCTTTGGATCGTCCGCCGCCGGCTTTTCCTCGCCCTTGGCTATCCGCATGGTGCGGGCCTTCATCTCGTCGTAGCCGGCAATCCCGACTTTCAATGTGGTCATAGGACACCTCGCTCCTTCAACACCGCGTCCACCGCCTGCCAGAAGTCGGCCAAGAGCGTGGCCGCGTCCTCGTAGGCATAGGGCTTCACGGTCTGGAGGCGGTGCCGATGGTCCATCGGCTCGCCGCGTCTGCCCCGGCCGACCGGATGGGCATTATCGAAGCCGACCAGCCGTTCGCCCGAAGGCCCGTGAAGCGTGAGCGAGTAATCGAGGCCGTGCGGCTTTTCCGGCGAGGCCGGAACGCGGGTGACAATGAACTTCACCCAATGGCCGCCCTCGGGATCGACGACTAGCACCTGACCGTGGAGGTCCAGAAGCGTGTCGAGGCTCTGGTCACGATCCTCGCTCATGGCTTACTGTTATCATCTGATGTTAACGGCGGCAAGCCCTGATTGTCGGGATCAGTGTCAATGGGGCCAAACAGGCGGTCGAGCACATGGCCGAAATACCGCTCGAAGATTTGCAGTTCTTCCTCGGTGATCGGCACCTTCTCGGGCCAGTCGTCGAAGACCGGCAACGACTCCACATCGACGATGCGAAGTGGCGACCTGCGGCGTTCCCGGCCGTCTGGCGTGGGTTCATCGGCGTAGTCGAAAAGATCGTCGGGAAGTGCTTCAGGGACCGGGTGTCGCAGTCGCCCTTTGCGGGCGCGGCGGCGCTCTGCGCACATGAAATCCTCCTTGGTTCGGTGTGGATTCCGGGGCGCTCAAGGCCCCGGAATTAAGCGAACCATGGAGGGCAGTCGGCAGCCTGTAGCGTGCCGCATTTGCGCCTGTGCGCTGGCGGCACCCCTGACGATTGTTGCCTCGCGTTATCTTGTCCTAGCGGATACTGTGGCAGCGAGTCATAGCAACGCAGTCATGTGATTTAGGCCCTGTTGATGAACAGCAACATTACGACCACCACTTCAAATAGCCTTGTCGATCCGCAGGCCCAGCGTCTAGTGGACTTCCTGCGTGATGTGGGGCTGCCCCATGAGAACATCATGGCGGACCCGTCCGAGCGCTCGATCATCGCAAGCAACCTTCCCGGATACCTTCAGTCGCTACCGGCGGAGGTCAAGCGCGACGCGCGATATCTATCAAAGTTTGTGATCGGGGCTGGTTCCGGCCTGTTCGACTATGCGCTTAATGCGATCTGGAACGAGGTTGTGATCGACCTTCGGAAAAAGGCATCGCTTTATGGCCTCGATATTTTCTTCGACGCCGCTGTTGGTGGCAATAAAACGCGCGAATTCTACAAGACTGAAAATGATCTTCCTGCTCTCAAGGATGCTGTCCTCCTTGATACATGCCGAAAACTGGAGCTTATCTCTGATACGACCTACAAAAAGCTCAAGCATATCCTAGATATGCGGAACGATATCGGCATCTCTCACCCAACCAACTACAACATCAACGCCTTCGAGCTACTGGGTTGGTTGCAGACCTGTGTGCAGGACGTTCTGCACGACCGGCCTACCGAAGCAGCGCTTCAAGTTCAGGCATTTATTGCAAACCTCAAGAGCCATACGGCACCGCTCGACCCAGCGACGAAACAGACCATTGAACGCCGCTTTACTGAACTGCCAAGCCACCTATGCGGAAGTCTGCTTAGGACCGTTTTCGGAATCTATGTCGCGCCGGACACTGACCAAGGAGTGCGAAAGAATATCGCAGTCCTTGCACCCGCGCTCTGGAATACATGTGCGGATGAGCCACGCTACCGGCTTGGGATCGTGCTGGAAGGATACAACACCAATCTCTACAAGGATAAATATGCGCTCGGGGAACAGTTCTTTGCTCTCGTTTCTGGAAACGCATATCGTTCCCCATCCGAGCGCCTCGTTATTGTCGATACGCTAATTACGGAGCTACTGGATAAGCACAACGGTTGGGACAATTTTCATCACGAAGCTCCGGTGGCCGCCAACCTTTGGTCCTATGTCCCGGATCAAAACTCGATCGTTGACAATCTCGCCGAACGCCTTTTCAAGACGGTGCTACTTTGTCGGATCGGCAGGGGCGTATCCTACAACAACGGCGTTTCTCCGGGTGGAAAGCGCTACTATGACGCTATCCTAAACCTCGGCGGCGATAAGTTCGCGCCGCATATTATGGCTGCGTTCACCCACTATGAGATTTCGGGGCAGTTGGGTCGCTCGATATGCCGCACGCAAGCTAAGCAGGCTTTGGAAGCTGCTCGCACCAACGTTATCAACCAACGGCTGATAGAGTGCATGACCTACCTAATTGACCACATCGAAACGAATCCCGGCTGCGCGACCAGCACGGATTTTAAGCGGCTGTCAGCCGATTACATTCGGTGGAATTGATAGGTATACGCCCTTTACTGGTGTTCATTTTGTCAGACGCCGTGCCTTGGCGAAGCCGCGATCCGTGGCGATGAACCGCTCCAGCATGGGCACGATCAGCCTGACGGGATCGGCGACGGGCTGGCCGGTCTCACGGGCCAGCACCTCGGCGTAGGCGGTCAGATCGCGGTGAAGCGGCGCAGGTAGCTCCACCGTCACCTTCACGGGCTTGTCGTCGGGGAGCGGGCCGAGTTTCAGCTTGGTCATGGTCAACCTCCTGCCGGCTCGAACACAAGGTCGCGGGTGACGATGATCCTGACCGGGAAGCCCGGCCGGATGGTCAGCGTCGGCGCAACCTGCAACTGGCGCTGGACGATCTGCTGGCCCGCCTGATTGACGGTATCCTGCGCCCCGTCGCGGATAGCTCGAACAAGCCGGTCCTCGTCGCTCGTCGCCAGCTCCGTGCCGACTGCGAGCAGCGTGGATAGCCCTGCGGCCTTCATCAGATCCCACCAATGATAATCGACGCCATCCTCAAGCCCGGCGTAGCCGCTGGCATCCGCGCCCGGCAGGCGCTCCAGAACGATGGAACGGCCGCCCGGCAGGATCAGGCGATTCCACACCAGCAACACGCGACGCTGGCCGAAGGTCACGCCATCATCGTATTGACCGATGATGCGCGTTCCCTGCGGGATCAGGAGCAGGCTGCCGGTCGGGCTGTCATAGACGTTCTCGGTGACTTGCGCGGTGATCTGGCCGGGCAGATCGGAACGGATGCCGGTGATGAGCGCGGCCGGGATCACGGCCCCGGCCTGTAGTATCCAGGGCGAAGCCGGCGGCGCGACACGATCCGGCGCGACGGTCTGCCGGTCCACGGGTCCATCGGGGAAAGCGGCATGGCGGTTCTGCCCGCTCGTCCCGTCCGGCTGTCGGCCAAGCCCAAGACCGGCAAGGCCGGGCATGGCCGTTCCTGACGGCGCTCCCGTGCGCGGGCCGGATTGGAAGAACACATTGCTCAAGCGCGCGGCTTCTTCCTCGGCGCGGCGGCGTTCTTCCTCGGGATCGACGGCGGGCGTCGTGATGGGCGGCGTCACAACGGGCTGTCCCCGGTTCTGCGCGTCGAGGATCGGACGGCCGAGGTCGCCGGGCAATGCCGGCCCGAGGACCGGGCCGCTATAGTCGCTCGGCAGGCCCGCTAGCCCATCGGCAGTTTGCCGGTTGTTGGTCGAATAGAGTTCTTCGCCGCCCGGTCCTGCATCCCGGGTCTGGAGCGCGTAAATCAGCGCGCCACCGATGCCGAGAAGCGCGACCGCGCCGACGCCTGCCAGCATCTTGCGGGAAAGACGGGTGACGCTGGGCGTTTCGGCGCGCAGGCGCATGGGGGCTGCTGTATCGGTATCGCTCATGAGGATGATCCTCCCGTGGTCGCGCTGGCTGGCTCTGCTGCGGCCTGCGTCGGGTTGATGCGGACGATCCTGACGATCTGCTGGCGATTGCCGCTGCCAAGGCGCAGCTCGGCCGCGCCGAACAGGCGGTCCACGATCAGGACGTTCTGGTGAACACGGCTGTTGACGATCTGCGGTTCGCCGTTCGCGCCAAGCACGAAAATCGGCGGCATCTCGCCCTGCACGATCCCAGCCGGGAAGACGATATAAACGCGCCTGCCGTCATCGAAGACGGAAACCGGCCGCCATGGCGGGCTATCGCCCTGCACCTGCAACCCATAGCGATAGTTCCGCGCTGCCTCGGCGGGAATGATGGGTGCGGCCGGAACGGTCTGGCGCTGGCCGGCAGGCGGTGCGGGATAGGCCCATGCCACGGCGGGCATGTAGAGCGATTCCCGCGCGCGCAGCTCGAGCATGTAGGTGCGCCGGTCGGTGGTGACGACAAGGTTGGTGGAAATGTCCGGGCGCGTCGGCTTCACAAGGATATGGACTCGGCGATTTGCACCGCTACCGCTCTCGGTGTCGCCGATGATCCAGCGGGCGGTGTCGCCCGCCGCAATCGGCCCCGCGCCTGTCAGGCTTTCGCCCGGCTCCAGCGCGATCATCGTGATCTGCCCGACTGCGGCATAGACCTGATAGAGCGCGCCTTCCGACCACGGATAAATCTGGATCGCGTTGTAGTAGCCTTCGCGGCGCGGCTCGACGCGGGCGGCGGCGTTGGCGTTCTCGACGCGGCCGGTCGGCGTGCCTGCGGCGGTGCCGCCGCGCGCCACGGTCCATGCCGGGGGCACATGCAGCGGCCGGGGCGTATTGTCTGTTGCCGCCGCCTGCACGGTCGGCAGCGGCGGCACGCTGGCGTCGTAGCTGAATTGCGGCGTCCGGTTGGTGGCGCAGCCTGCGAGCATAGTAGCCGAAAGCAGCACGGCCGCGATTGTAGGGGTGCGGGTGATCGTCCTCATTGGCTCATCTCCCGCGACCACGAAATTGCATTGACGTAGATTCCCAACGGATTGGCGCGCAGACGCTCGGCGTCGCGCGGCGGCTGGATGACGATGGTGAGGATGGCCGTCCATCTTTCCGTGCTGGAAAGCTGGCCGTTCTCGAAATGGCGTTCGGTCCACGCGACGCGGAAGCTGTTCGGCGATGCGCGGATGACGCTCGAGACTTCGACGGCGACTTGCTGGCGGCCGACCTTGGCAAAAGGATCATTGGCGCGGGCGTAGTCGTTGAGCGCCGCCGCGCCGCGATCCGTGGTCCACTCATAGGCGCGAAGCCAGTTCTGGCGGACAATGATCGCGTCGGCCGGGATCGCGCGCACCTGCTCGATGAACCGGCCAAGATGGAAAGCAATCTGCGGATCGGTCGGCCGATAGTCGGCGTTGGCAGGCGCGACGGTCTGCGCCTGCCCGAGATTGTCCACTTGCACCACCCAAGGCACCACGGTCCCGCGTGCGGACTGCCAGACCAGCGCCGAGGCGAAGCCGGCCGAAAGGATCAGGGAGCCGAAGGCCATGAGCCGCCAGTTCCGAGCCTGCACGCGGGCCGAGCCGATACGCTCGTCCCATGCCTGCGCGGCCTTCTGATAGGGCGTCTCGGGTTCCGGCGATTTGCCGTAATGGGTTGCTGGTCGTTTGAAGATGCTCATGAGCGGTCACTTTCGGAAAGGTTGACGGAAGAACCGGAGCCGTGGCTGTCGCCGGAGCGGACGGCATGGGCTGTCATGGTGGTGCCGTGGTTCATGGCTTGCCGGCGCTGCATCCGCTGCGCCCAAGCCGGGGGACCATCGGGGGAAGTCGGCGGCGCGGCTGCCGGGGCGGCGCTCGCGCCGCCGACCATGCCCATGGAAGACGTGCCGCCCGTCGCACCGAAGCCGGCGTGCACGCCATCGGCGAAGCTGGACTTTACGCTTTCGCTTGCTTGGGATGTTGCGCTGGAGGCCGCGCGCTTGAGTGGCGAGATGGCGGCCGAGCCTGCGGCGCGTGCAACACCGCCAAGGCCGGAAGCGACACCGGCCGCGCCGGACTGGCCGAGCGAGCCGAGGCTATAGGCAGCGGTCGCCGCTCCCGCGGCCGTCGCGCAGCCGCGAACGGCCGCGGCTCCACCGGACAGGGCAGCAGCGCCGCCCTTCGCGGCAAGCATGGCCCCGCCACCGGCCGCCGCGCCGCCCGCAAGCACCATGCCGCCAGCAGCGAGGCCGGTGCCCACGGCTGCGCCCGCCCCGAGCTGGGGGCCGCCCGAGACGATGCCGTTGGCGATGCCGGGGCCGAAGATGCCGAGGCCGAGCAGCGACAGCGCGGCGAGCACAATCGCCATGGCGTCGTCGATGGTCGGGGTCGCCCCGCCGAAACCGGCCGTGAATTGCGAAAACAAGGTGCTGCCGATGCCGATGATGACGGCGAGCACCAAGACCTTGATGCCGGAGGACACCACGTTGCCCAAGACCTTCTCGGCCATGAAGGCGGTCTTGCCGAAAAGGCCGAAGGGGATGAGGACGAAGCCGGCAAGCGTGGTCAGCTTGAACTCGATCAGGGTCACGAAAAGCTGGATGGCGAGGATGAAGAAGGCCAGCACCACCAGCGCCCATGCGAACAGCAGGCACGCGATCTGGATGAAGTTCTCGAAAAAGGCGATCCAGCCCATCAGGTCGGAAATGGAATCGAGCAGCGGGCGGCCGGCGTCGAGGCCGGTCTGCGCGACGCGGCCCGGCCGCATCAGATCGGTGACGGAAAAGCCGGTGCCCGACGCCATGAGGCCGAGGCCGGCGAAGCTCTCGAAGACGATGCGGGCGAGGTTGTTCCAATTGCTGATGATGTAGGCGAAGACGCCCACAAACAGGGTCTTCTTGACCAGCCGCGCGATAATGTCGTCATCCGCGCCCCATGCCCAAAAGAGCGCGGCGAGCGTCACGTCGATGACAATGAGCGTCGTGGCGATGAAGGCGACCTCGCCGCCGAGCAGGCCGAACCCGCTGTCGATGTAGGACGTGAATACGCCGAGGAAATTGTCGATGACGCCCGTGTTGCCCATGGTCAGCGCGCCTCGCTGCGATCACGGCCGAGGAAGCGGTCGCGGGATTCGGCCCATGCGGCGAGGCAGTCGGCATCGCTGGCGGCTGCCTCGCCGAGCTGCTGGCAGCGGCGCAAGGTTTCGCGCAGGGGATCGGCTGGCGGCTGGAAGGCCGAGGCCGGGGGCGGCGCGGAAGGTTCATCCTTCCGCGCCATGTCGATTGCGGTCGCCGTGACGGCGATGGCGATGAACACCACGGCCCCGAGCCGGGCCAGCATCTTGCCGTCCATGGCGAGCCTCCCGGTCAGTTGTTGCCGTTGTTGAACATCTGCGCGTTGCCCGGCTGGTATCCGCTGCCCGGCGTGAGGAAGCGGCGACGCTGCTCGCGGCCCTGTTCGGCGGCGGTCGCGCGCTCGGCCTCGGTCAGCGCATCGGCCCGCCCGTTCGCCGAGATGAGCGCAATCAGGTCGGAAAGCTGCTGCGACTGGAGGGCAAGGAGCTGGTTGCCGGCCTGCGTGGCTTGCAGCGCGCCGGTCGCGCCTTGGCTCTGGCCGACAAGCGCGGCCATCTCGGCGCGATTGCTGTCGATATTGCCGACGACGCCAGCCTGCACGCGCATGGCGTCCTGCAAACCGCCAACCGTATTTCCCCAACGGCCGCGCGCGTCGGCGACAAGCTGGGCGTCGGTCGCCGAAAGCGAGACATTGCCGTATTGGCTCTGGAACGCTTGGTCGATCTGGCCGACCTCGAACGCGAGATTTTGGGCCTGCCCGAGAAGCTGCTGCGTGCGCTGGACGTTCTGCTGGAGCTGCTGGAGCGAGCTATGCGGTAGGCTCGCAAGGTTGCGGGCCTGATTGATGAGCATCTGCGCCTCGTTCTGGAGGCTGGTGATCTGGTTATTGATCTGTTCGAGCGTGCGCGCTGCCGTGAGGACGTTCTGCGCGTAGTTGCTCGGGTCATAGACGATGCGGCCGAAGCCGAATTGCGCATGGGCCGGGCCTGCCAGCATGGGCGAAAGCGCGACGGGCACGGCGAGCGCCAGCGCAAGGGCCGAGGCCCCGACGATCTTGGGATAGGTCATGGAAGAATCTCCTGTGTGGGGTGGGTATCGAGCCGGGCCGGCGCGGCGGATTCCGGCCGGTCGGCAAGGTTGGTGAGGTTCGGGATCAGGTCGGCCGCCCACTCGACGCCGCGATGGCGTAGCCAGCCGGCGAGGAAACCGGCGCGGCCGTGCTCGGCATGGATGCGCGCGATTTCGGTCTGGTCGGATTTGGAGGATGCGGCGCAGAGCGCGAGGCCGACTTCGGACAGGCCAAGCTCGAACAGGCGATTGCCCCTGCGGCTTTGGCAGTAATAATCCCGCTTGGGCGTGGCCCGTGCGAGGATTTCGATCTGCCTGTCATTGAGGCCGAAGCGGCGATAGATGGCCGTGATCTGCGGCTCGATGGCGCGCTCGTTCGGCAGCAAGAGCCGCGTCGGGCAGCTATCGATAATCGCGGGCGCGATGTTGCTGCCGTCGATGTCGGACAGGCTTTGCGTGGCGAAGATGACGCTGGCGTTCTTCTTGCGCAGCGTTTTCAGCCATTCGCGGAGCTGGCCGGCGAAACCCTCGTCGTCGAGCGCAAGCCAACCCTCGTCGATGATGAGCAGCGTCGGCCGCCCGTCGAGCCGGTCGCCGATACGATGGAACAGATAGGCGAGCACGGCCGGGGCCGCGCCGGTCCCGACAAGGCCCTCGATCTCGAACGCCTGCACGTCCGCCGATCCCAAACGCTCTGTCTCGGCGTCGAGCAGTCGGCCATAGGCACCGCCGACGCAGAACGGACGGAGCGCCTGTTTCAGATCGTTGGATTGCAACAGCACCGCAAGGCCGGTGATGGTCCGTTCCTCGGCGGGCGCGGAAGCGAGCGAAGTCAGCGCCGTCCAAAGGTGTTCCTTGACCTCGGGCGTGATCGCCAGCCCCTCGCGCATGAGGATGGCCGCAATCCAGTCCGCCGCCCATGCGCGTTCATAGGTGTCGTGGATGCGGGCAAGCGGCTGGAGCGAAACGGACGCCTCGTCCCCTTCCGTGAGGCCACCGCCCAAATCGTGCCAATCCCCGCCCATGGCGAGCGCGGCGGCGCGGATGCTGCCGCCGAAGTCGAAGGCGAAGACTTGGCTGGCCGCATAGCGCCGGAACTGGAGCGCCATGAGGGCGAGCAACACGCTCTTGCCCGCGCCCGTGGGGCCGACGACAAGGGTGTGGCCTACGTCGCCGACATGGAGACTTAGCCGGAACGGGGTTGAGCCTTCGGTCTTTCCAAAGAGCAAAGGGGGTGCACCGAAATGCTCGTCCCGTTCCGGCCCCGCCCACACCGCCGAAAGCGGGATCATGTGGGCGAGATTCAAAGTGCTGATGGGTGGCTGGCGGACATTCGCGTAGGCATGTCCGGGCAGGCTGCCGAGCCATGCGTCAACCGCGTTGACGGTTTCGGCCATGACGGTGAAGTCGCGGCCCTGAACGACCTTCTCGACCAGGCGCAGCTTCTCGTCGGCAAGGCGCGGGTCGGCGTCCCATACGGTGACGGTCGCCGTGACGTAGGCCATGCCCGCCACGTCCGCGCCAAGCTCCTGCAAGGCCATGTCCGCGTCGAGCGCCTTGTTGGCGGCATCGGTGTCCACAAGCGCGGACGTCTCGTTCGTCATGACCTCTTTCAGAATCGCGGCGACGCTCTTGCGCTTGGCGAACCATTGGCGGCGGATGCGGGTCAGCAGCCGCGTGGCGTCGGTCTTGTCGAGCAGGATCGCCCGCGTGCTCCAGCGATACGGGAACGGCAGCCGGTTCATCTCGTCGAGCAGACCGGGCGTCGTCGCGGTGGGGAATCCCACGATGGTCAGGACGCGCAGATGCGCGTCGGCAAGGCGCGGCTCCAGCCCCCCGGTCAAAGGCTGGTCGGCCAACAGCGCGTCGAGGTGCATCGGCACCTCGGGCACGCGCACGCGATGGCGGTTGGTCGAAATGGTGGAATGGAGGTAGGTCAGCGTCGCGCCGTCATCCAACCAACGGCACTCCGGCATGAAGCCATCAAGCAAGGCCAGCACGCGGTCGGTGCGGTCGATGAAGCCGCGCAGCAGCTCCCACGGGTCCACACCCATTTTCTCCCGGCCTTCGTAAAGCCATGTCTCGGCGCGGGCCGCTTCCTCGGCAGGCGGCAGCCAGAGGAAGGTCAGGAAATAGCCCGACACAAAATGCGCGTTCGCTTCCTCGAAACCGGCTTTCCGCTCTGCATCGACCAGCGCCGACGCGGCGTCGGGAAAGGTGCTGTCAGGATAGGTTGCGGCCTCGCTGCGCTGCGCCTCGACAAAGATGCTCCAGCCGGAGCCGAGACGGCGCACGGCGTTGTTGATGCGGCCGGCGACGGCGACCAGCTCGGCCGCGACGGCGGAATCCAGATCAGGACCGCGAAACTTCGCCGTCCTCTGAAAACTCCCGTCCTTGTTCAAGACGACGCCGGAGCCGACCAGTGCCGCCCATGGGAAATAGTCGGCGAGCCGGGTGGCGGTGCGGCGGTATTCGGCAAGGTTCATCATCGACGCGCCTCCCTCAAACCGCCAGATGACCGGGGATGCGGAGATGCCGCCGCCCGACCTCGACAAAGAGGGGATCGCGCTTTGCCGCCCACACGGCCGCGAAATGGCCGATAGCCCAAATGGCGATGCCGACCAGCCAGAGGCGCAGGCCGAGGCCCACGGCCCCGGCCAGCGTTCCGTTCATGATGGCGATGGAGCGCGGTGCGCCGCCGAGCAGGATATGCTCGGTCAGCGCCCGGTGGACCGGGATAGAGAATCCCGGCACCGCGTCGAGTTGTTCAAGGCCGCCCGCCATCAGATGAGCGCCCCGCCGCCGAACGAGAAGAACGACAGGAAGAAGCTCGACGCCGCGAAGGCGATGGACAGGCCGAACACAATCTGGATCAGCTTGCGAAAGCCGCCGCCCGTATCGCCGAAGGCCAAAGTCAGGCCGGTTACGATGATGATGATGACGGCGATGATCTTGGCAACCGGGCCCTCGATGGACTGGAGGATTTGCTGCAACGGCTGTTCCCATGGCATCGACGAACCGGACGCATGGGCGGCCGGGGCGAGCATGAGGCTGATGGCAAGGGTGGATGCGGCGGTCGCGGCGAAGCGATAGCCGCGCGTGAGCGTGCGGATCATGAAGATTCTCCTGTGCTGGTGGGGATTGCCGAAGGGATAGGATGCGTGATGCGGTAGTCGCCGTCCGGCCCCAGCCCCTCGACGCGGGCAAGCTCGGCCAGCCGGCGCGCGGAACCGCGCCCGGAAAGGACGGCAACTAGGTTGATGGTCTCGGCGATCAGCGCGCGCGGGACAGTGACGACAGCCTCTTGAATGAGCTGTTCAAGGCGACGGAGCGCACCGATGCCCGTGCCGGCATGGATGGTTCCGATCCCGCCCGGATGGCCGGTGCCCCACGCTTTCAGAAGGTCGAGGGCTTCCGATCCGCGCACCTCACCGATGGGGATGCGGTCGGGGCGCAGGCGCAGCGAGGACCGGACCAGATCGGAAAGCGTCGCCACGCCGTCTTTCGTCCGCATGGCGACAAGGTTGGGCGCGGCGCATTGCAGCTCGCGGGTGTCTTCGATGATGACGACACGATCCGCGCCCTTGGCGACCTCGGCGAGCAGCGCATTGGTCAGGGTGGTTTTGCCGGTGCTGGTGCCGCCCGCGACAAGGATGTTGGCGCGGGCTGCGACGGCTTCGCGCAACGCTTCCGCCTGATCGGCGGACATGATGCCGGCGGCCACATAGTCGTCGAGCGTGAACACCGCGACGGCGGGCTTGCGGATGGCGAAGGTGGGGGCAGCGACCACGGGCGGCAAAAGGCCCTCGAACCTCTCGCCGCTCTCCGGCAGTTCGGCCGAGACGTGCGGGCTGCGGGCATGAACTTCCGCGCCGACATGATGCGCGACCAGCCGCACGATGCGTTCGCCATCGGCGGCAGACAGCCGTTCGCCCGTGTCGGAAAGCCCTTCGGACAGCCGATCCACCCAAAGGCGGCCGTCCGGGTTCAGCATAACCTCGACCACGGCCGGGTCTTCGAGCAGCCGGGCGATTGCGGGGCCGAGCGCGGTGCGCAACATGCGCGCGCCGCGCTGGATCGCTTCCTGTCTGTGGTGGTTGGTGGTCATGTCGGCCCCGGCTTCTGGCGGGGCGCAACAGGCGGTCCCCGGACGGGGTCGATTAAGAAAGCCCGGAATTGGGCCGGTTCAACAAGTATCTAAGCGACGGCGGCAATCGGCGGCGAACGGCGGTAAATAGGACGGGTCCGAATACTTACTCTTGATCGCCGTTGCTCTCGGATTCGTCCGGCAACGGATCGTCGGGAAGTGAGTCGAGGTCACGCGACAGCTCTTTGAGGAACCTGTCGCCGGTCGCCAGACGCCGGCCGAGATTCTGCATGAAGCCCTCGAACCGCTCCGCACCTTTTGCACGGGCTGCGGATTGCGCGGCTCCCGTAAGCGGCGGCGTGATGGTCATCCAGAAGTGGATGAACTGCGCGACCGTCTCGCCGAGGACGGCGAGATCTAGGTCGAGCTTGTCGATCTGGCGGCCGAGCTTGTCCAAGCGGCGAGACATGGCGGCTTCAAGCTGGTCGTCGGCATCGCCGGACAGGTAGGACATGACCGCCGCCTCCACGATGGCGGATTTTGAGAAATTGCGGCGCAGCGCCACCGAGCGGCGCAGCGCCATTGCCTCGATCTGCGGAATGAGCGCGGGGTCGAAATAGATATTCAGGCGGCTTCTGGTTGCCATGAGCGTATCCTCAAAGGTCGATTCCGTCATCGGGGTTCAGCGCCACTTGCCGCGCCACCATCCTCATGCGCTGGCGCATGGCGCGGGCCTTGGCCGCGTCAACGTCCGGCTCGTCGTCCAGAAACTCGAACTCCTGTTCGGGCGACGGCGGCGGCGTGACGATTTCCTCTTGGCTTGGCAATTCCGGCTCGCGGCGGATGCCGGCATTGGCCGGATCGCCATCGGCCCCGTCTGCGGCGGCCGGCGCGGAATGGCTTTCCGCCGCGACCACGCGGCCGGACCAATCATCGGCGGATAGGCCGGGCGCCAGCGGAGCGGCGACCAGATCGGGCGGGGTCAGGATGCGTTCCTGAAACCGCGCGTCCTCGTAGTAGCGGGCCTTGGTGGCGCGGATCGGCGGCGTGCCAGCGACCATGACAATTTCATCGGTCGGCGGAAGCTGCATGATCTCGCCCGGCGTGAGCAGCGGCCGCGCCGTCTCCTGCCGCGACACCATCAAGTGACCTAACCACGGGGCCAATCTGTGCCCGGCGTAGTTGGTAGAATCGCGCAGCTCGGTTGCGGTGCCGAGTGCGTCACTCACCCGCTTGGCGGTGCGCTCGTCGTTGGTGGCGAAGCTGACGCGGACATGGCAGTTGTCGAGGATCGCGTTGTTCGGCCCATAGGCGCGCTCGATCTGATTGAGGCTCTGCGCGATCAGGAAGCCTTTGAGGCCGTAGCCCGCCATGAAGGCCAACGCGGACTCAAAAAAATCGAGGCGGCCGAGTGCTGGAAACTCGTCCAGCATCAACAGCAGCCGATGCCGCTTGCCAGAGGTGGTCAGTTCCTCGGTCAACCGCCTGCCGATCTGGTTGAGGATCAGCCGGATGAGCGGCTTGGTGCGGTTTATGTCGGACGGCGGCACGACCAGATAGAGCGTGACGGGCTGGCGGCTGCCGACAAGATCGGCAATGCGCCAGTCGCAACGCGCCGTCACGCGCGCCACCACGGGATCGCGGTAGAGGCCAAGAAAGGACATGGCCGTGCTCAACACGCCCGACCGTTCGTTCTCGGATTTGTTCAACAGCTCGCGGGCCGACGACGAGATGACGGGATGAACGCCTGCTTCGCCGAGATGCGCCGTTTCCATCATCGCGCGAAGCGTCGCTTCGACAGGGCGGCGCGGGTCGGACAGGAAGTTGGCGACGCCCGCCAAGGTCTTGTCCTTCTCCGCATAGAGAACATGCAGGATCGCGCCGACAAGCAGGCTGTGGCTGGTCTTTTCCCAATGGTTGCGCTTGTCGAGGCTGCCTTCGGGATCGACGAGAATATCCGCGATATTCTGAACGTCGCGGACTTCCCATTCGCCCTGCCGCACCTCCAGCAACGGATTGTAGGCCGACGATCTGGCGTTGGTCGGATCAAACAGCAGGACGCGGCCATGCTTCGCGCGAAAGCCCGCTGTCAGCGTCCAGTTTTCCCCTTTTATGTCGTGGACGATGGCGGATGCCGGCCATGTCAGCAGCGTCGGCACCACCAATCCGACGCCCTTGCCGCTGCGCGTCGGGGCGAAGCATAGAACATGCTCGGGACCGTCATGGCGCAGATAGTCCCTGTAGTATCGGCCGAGCAGGACGCCATCGGGGCCGAGCAATCCAGCCGCTCGGATATCCTTGTCCTCAGCCCATCGCGCCGATCCGTAGGTGGCGACGTTGCGCGCCTCCCGCGCCCTGATGATCGACATGAGGATGGCGGTGGCGATGGCGAGGAAACCGCCTGACACCGCGATGATGCCGCCCTCCACGAAGATCGCGGGCGCATAAGCGTCGAACGAAAACCACCACCAGAAGAAAGCGGGCGGATAATAGATCGGCAGGCCCGCCAGCTCGAACCATGGATTGCCAAGTTGTGGCTGGAAGCCAAGGCGGAAGGCAACCCATTGCGTCGCCGCCCACATCACCACAAGAACGATGGTGAAGACGGCACCAATCTGACCCCAAAGGATTCGGCCTCCGCGCATACAGGCTCCAGTCGGCAAAAAAAGACGGAGCCGATCAGAGAGTAGGCAAAATCGGGACGGGCAACAGGAAAGTGGATGCCGGAGGGCTGCCGGATACTATCGGTGGCAAATAGGACGGGTCGCCTTTGCCTTTATCGTGCCGGTCGAGTGCCATCGAGGAAACGATTGGACGAATCGCCGTCACGCTTCATTTTGCCTGCGAGGTTGAGCAGATTTTTCAGCGCGGAGCTGCGATTGAACGGCGACCAGACGGCTGTAAAGGCAACCGGCTCCGGTTCATCGAGGAAGGGCAGGAAGACGATGCCGGTCGTCGGCAACAATGACGTGGCCTCGCCGACGATGGTGATGCCGAAGCCTTGTCCGACCATAGATAGCAGCGTGCCGCGCCCCACATCAAAGCGCAGGATCCACGGTGCGGGCCAACGCCCGGCAAGGCGCAGCACGATATGGTCGTGGACCTGCGGGCCGGTGCCACCATAGCGAACAATGAAAGTCTCGCCGACCAGATCGGACCAAGTGATTGCGGACTGGCCGGCGAGGCGATGCCCATCCGATAGCACGGCCACCAGCGGTTCGGTCCAGATCGGTCGGGTATGGCAGTCGGGCATCTCGGGCTTGCCCGCGACGAACGCCACGTCGAGCTGGTCAGCACGAAGCTGCATCACCGCATCGCGGGCCGTGCCTTCGGTGATCTCGACCTCAATGCCGGTATGGGCTTCCCGATAATGACGGATCAGCTCCGTGAGAAAGCTGCGTGGGATCAAGGCATGGATGCCGATGCGAAGCCGGCCGCATTCTCCTTGAGCTGTCATGCCGGCGGTCTTCACCGCGTGATCGAGTTGATCGACACCCGCCGTGACACGCTCCATGAAGTGCCTGCCTGCGTCTGTTAGCCGAACGCCCCGCGCATGGCGCTCAAACAGCAGGACACCAAGATTATCCTCCAGCGCTTTCACACGCGCGCTGACGCTCGACTGGCTGACGCCGAGTGCCTTGGCCGCATGCCGAAAATTCAGATGCTCGGCGACGGCGATGAACTGAACAAGGGAAATGAGCGGTATCCTGCCAGACAGGATACCGCCATTCACGAGGTTTCGATGGTTAGTGCGCCGCATCGGAGCGGGCCTGCTACCAGTCGTCGGTTAGACGACTGGCGACTTCTCGGTGGCAGTCCCACGGAGCCGAAGGAGCACCAGCCCCAACGACACCAGCACTGCCATCGCCGTGGCGTAACAGATCACGGGCCACGCTGAGTCACCGTTTAACAGCGTCACCGCCAATGTCCCGACAATGCTGACTATCAGGCTTTGAACGCAGAAGTAGAACGCGACCGCTGATCCTGCGATGTCGTCGAACTCTGCCAAAGCGCCGTTCGCGGTAACGGACACCGTGAAGACAATACCGACCGCGACAACCCACATCGGCAAGATGAAGCTGAGAAATGACGGCGATCCGAAAAGTTCGCCGATCCCCAACAGGGCCGCACCGCAAACGAGCAGTGCCATCCCGCGCGTCACGCATCCCGCGATGCCCCATCTGGCGACAAAGGACTTCGCGAAACGGGTTGTCACGATCATTACAAGCGCGACAGTGGCGAAGGCAAAGCTGAATCCGATCTCGGAATATTCCGCTTGGCCTATGAGCACACGGGGAGCCGTCGAGAAGAAGACGAAGAAGGTGCCCATACCGGCGCTAAAGCCGACGGTGTAAACCCAAAAAGCCGGACTCGCGAAGATCGGCAAAACAGATCGGCGCGTCTTCGCTTGATCCAGAGGGCGGGTTTCGTGCCACCTGAAACCCGCATTTAGGAGTGCGAGAATAGCCAGTACAGCCAAAGTAATGAATATCGCCTGCCATCCCAAGAACTCGCCGATCAACGCTCCGGCGATAGGGCCGAGCGCAGGCACGAACGCCAGCATCGAACTGAAAAGGCCGTAGATGACGACACCCTCAGGACGATTGGCATAAACGTCGCGAACCGTCGCGAACGTCGCAACCAGCATGGCCGACGCGCCCACTGCTTGAAGCAGACGGAAAGCGACAAAGGCTGGTGCAGTTGAAGACCAAGCTGCCCCCACAGACGCAATGACGAAAGCCGTTGCGCCCGCAAGTAGAATTGGCCGTCGCCCGATGCGGTCTGAGAGCGGACCAAAAATCACCTGGCCCACGCCGAGCATCACCATATAGAGGCTCAACGTGAGTTGGATCATGGCGGGCGTCGTGTTCAGGATGCCGGGCATCGCTGGAACGACGGGGAGATAAATATCCATCGCCAGTGAAGCGAGGATGTCGAAGGGAGCCATCAGCAGCAGTGCTGCCGGCAGCGTATAGGCCCACGCGGGGCGTGTGGTGGTCATGACGAATCAACCGCTCGATTAAGGAATACCGGGCGACGTCTGCTCGTCAGCAATCAGATGAGACTAGCCTTACAGAGCGCCGCAACAACAATACTGGTTGTTGCGGCTTACTTGTCTGCTGACTTGGAATTTCCCATCTGATGACTCCACGCTTACGAATATGAATAGATACCTCCTATCCGATTATCTTTGGCTTCGCAATGCGGCATGGGCGCCCTCAGCGTTCCAGCCCCCTCTGCCGCCCCACCTGCCACGACACCGATCCGCCCTGCACAACACCCATGACCTCGCGGCCGAGCTGCCGGTCGATCACCGGCCGCCAAGGGACAAGGGTGAACTCATAGGACTTCTCGACCACGGCAAACTTGCCGCTCGATAGCTGCACGGCGCCGGTGAACTTGCCGCTAACACTCTCCCCGTCCGTGGCGGCGCGGAACGGCAGGCCCTTGGTTTCGGCCATCTCCGCGCCGACGCGCGCAACCTCCCGCTCGCGCAAGGTGGCGAGAAGGTTGCGCCTGTAGAAGATGCGGCCGTCTCGCGCTCGGGTGGCGTCGCGCTGCTCGACATGATGCTCGCGCCGCTGGTCCATAGCCTCGCGCACTTGCTGGCCGAAACCGGTCGGCGCAAAGTCGGCCGTCTCGCCATGAACCAATCGCCGGTCTAGCCAGGTCGCGCCATCCGATCCGATCTGCTTGCCCAGATCGACCGGGGAAAGGACGCGAACGCTGGCCTGTTGGTCGCGTCCGGCATCGTAGGCGGCGGCGCGGCTGACAAGATCATCAGGGATGCGCCATTGGTCGGCGTCGATCCGCTCGACGATCCCGGCCCGGCGCAGCGCCTCCAGCCGGCGCACATGGGCATCGACATAGCCCTCATAGTCGCCGCCCGGAACGCGGCCCTCGAATTTCGCCTGCTCCAGATGGCGGCTCGGCCGATAGATGCCGTCCTCGGCGATGGCCGTGATGGTGCGGTCGGACGGCCGGGCCGTCGCCTCTGCCGGGCCGACCTCGATGACGCTGCCGATGCGCGCGTCCTCCAGCCGCCCGGGAACGATGCCGGCGATGTGGTGGGTGCGGCCGTCGATCCCGTCCACCACGATTGTCAGGTTCTCGCCCAACTCGTCGGACAGGTGCTTGTCCACGACACGGCCGACGATGGGCGTCTCGGGAGCTCCGTCATGAATTTGAAAGCTCATGGGATCGCGTTCGCCGCCCTGCGGGCCGAGCGCCTTCTGCATCGTGCGGAGAATGTCGCCGCGCTCGCCCAACTCGCGCAGGGCCGGTTCCATGTCCTTGCTCAATTCCCAAACGGCAGGCGCGTGCTCGGTCGCCAGTCCCATCTTCTCCAGCTTGGTAAGACGACGCAGGCGTAGCGTCCGCTCGAACTGCCGCCTCGGCGCTGCCGGTTCATGGCGCAGGTCGAGGAAACGGGCGTCGGCTTCCTCGGACATGGCGCGGTCGATGCGGGTGAACCGATCTTGGTCGATTTCGGCCGACAGCTTATGGGTCTGTTCGATCTCGGTGACGGGGCCGAGTTCCAGACTGGCAAGCTCGCTGGCGCGCTCGCGCAGGCCGGCGGAAAGGTAGTCGCCGTTGATGACTAGATCCCCGCCCATGTCGTCGCGGCCGTTGACGATGACATGCACATGGGGATGGCCGGTGTTGTAGTGATTGACGGCAACCCAATCGAGTTTCGTGCCGAGGTCGGCTTCCACCTGTTTCACAAAATCGCGGGTATAGGCTGTGAGGTCCGACAGCTCCGCGCCGTCCTCGGGCGAGACGATGAACCTGAACTGGTGGCGGTCGTCCTTGGCGCGATCAAGGAAAGCGTCGCCATCGGCGCGGTCCTCGGTCCCCGAGTAGAGCCGGCCCCGCTCGCCATCGCGTGACGTGCCGTCGCGCTGGACATAGCGCAGATGCGCGCGGGCACGGCCGCCCTTCCATGCGGCCCTGACGCTGCGCTGCTTGACGATCACGCGGCGGCTGCCTGGCTGGCGATGATGCCAATGGCCGGAGATATTCCGGGCGCGCACGAAGCTCGCGCCCCGGCCGCGCTTCACGCCCTTGCCGCTGGCGACCACGGCACGGGAACGGGCCGGCGATGACGGACGGGCGGATGACGGCATGGAAGGATCGCGGGCGGCTGCCGCCTGATGCTGCCGGGTGATCTTCTTGACCTGCGTGAAAAAGCTCTTGGTCTTGCCGGACTTGGGCGTGTCGGATCGGATGCGGCCGAGCCTCGGCCGGAAGCGGTTTTCATCGTCGGCGCTCAAGGGCGCGACTCCAGCCAAAACCGCCGGAAAATGGCCGATCTGCGCCTATGGTGCCGCTCGAAACCCTGCAAAGCCAAGGCTTTGCGTGAAATCGCGGCACGCGGCCCCTCAAAACCATGGTGCCGGAATCGGTCGCCTAAACAGTGTGCAGACAACGATAATTTCCAGAAGCGGCCCGACATGGTGCCGTCTTCTTTAATCTTGCCCTCCGCCCTTTCTGCCTTTTCTGCCCCTCCTGCCGGGAATCCAGCCGGGCGCAAACCTGCCCGACCGGATGCTGAGACCGGCGTCGCCGAGCGCGGGAACGCCACCCTCATGGCGTTCCCCCGTCGCTGGCGCTCGCCACGAAAATGCTGCCGTCCTGCGGTTTCCCACGGGCGGGGTCGCGCGCCGGAACGGCAGCGCGGCCGTCGCCTGTTTGCACCTCGGACGGCGGCGCGGCGACGGCCCGCGTGTCGCCCGGACGCATGACGAACAGCGGTGCCTCGCGCCAATCAGGCGGCGGTGGCGGTGCCGATGACGGCGGTTCGGTTGCAGCCGCGCCGCCGAGAATCGGCGTGAGCGCGGCGACATAAGCCCGCGTTTCGGCCGGCAGGGTGCGGCCGGTCGCAAGGTATTCGTCATAGCGGCCGGGACCGGCATTGTAGGCCGCCAGCATCGCCGCGACATTGCCGTATCGGTCCCACATCTCGCGCAGATAGGCCGTACCCGCCATGATATTGTCGCGCGGGTCGTAGGGATCGCGGCCGAGGCCGTAGCGGACGCGCAGGCCCGCCCATGTGTCGGGCATCACCTGCATCAATCCCATCGCGCCGGCCGTTGAGACCGCGCGCACCTCGCCCGCACTCTCCGCGCGCAGCACGGCACGAATCCAGTGCTCGGGGACGCCGAACCGCTGTGACGCCTCGGCGATGTGGGCCGCATAGGGATGGGCGACTGACCGGCGTTCGACGGGTACGGATTGCGCGACCGCGACGCCCGATCCGGCGCAGATGGAAAGCGCACCGGCCAGTATCAGGACCGCATAATGCCATGCAGTCCTGTCTCCGCTTCGACACCAGCCTGCCAGCGTGCTCGCTGCGGTCAAGGACAAGGCGCAAGCGCCGGCGAAACGCCGCCCCTGACCTTCGCTGCGCGCGCCGGCCGTCTGGTCGCCGAGCGGGACGAAGGGATGAGACGGCTTTCCCGCGAACAAAAGGATGCCGATCTTTGACCGGATTGCGGGCCGGACGCGCGCGGCCGTCATTCCTCATCCTCGATCTTCCGGGCGTGCTTCCAACGTAGCGTCCAGACCGAAGGATCGTCGTTGGACTGGAACAGTTTGGCGCGGATCGGAAACGGGAAGATTGGCCCCTCCAATCTCATCGACACGAAGTCGCCGGCATTTTCGCTGGAGTCTTTCCATGCGGGACCGGCGTCCGGGCCATTTTCGCTATCGAGGCGCACGCGATAGTCGGGTGCGTTTTTCACGTCGCTCGGCTTGGCCGGGACGATGAACAGCTTTTCGCGGAGGCCGAACGAATGAAGCTCCCCGGCATAGCCGGTTTCGGTGCGGGTGAAGGTGCCTATTTCTGCCATGGGAAATCTCCTGCGGTTGATTTTCGGGGGGAGTGGTTTCAGTGCGTCGGCGCGCGCCACTCGTAGCGGCCGACGCCTTCCTCATCGGTCCACAGCGGGACCGCTCGACCGATGACGGAATCTGCGGGAATGGGTCCGAAGTAGCGGCCGTCCAGGCTGTCGCGGACTTCCCAATTCATGAGGAAGAGCTGACCGTCGCCGATGACGCGGCAGCCCTGCCAGACGGGCAGGTCGCGGCCGCTCCGGTCGCGCTCCAGCGCCTCGCCCATCTCGATCCCGTCCACCGTGATCGTGCGGCGGGTGCGGCAAACCCGCTGCCCTGGCACGCCCAGGACGCGCTTCAAGAGCGGAACGCCTCGCGCGACATAGCCGCGCTCGATCATGAAGGCGGCGAGCGGTTCGGGCGGCATGACGGCGACCAGCTCGGGCACGTCGATCCGGTCGGCCGGCTCGACGGTATAGAAGCCGATGGGCGCGCTGGCGGTGGCGTTCCAGATCAGTTTTGTAGGCCATTCGACCGCGCTTGCAGCGGCGATGCCGATGACGGCGAGCGCCGTCACCGTGAGGGTGCGGCGGCACGTCATGGCTCGATCCTTCGACGGTGAAGCCACGCGGCATGTCGCTCGGGCGTGTAAGCGTGCGGCTCCAGATTGGCGGTCAAACGGTTATGGACGTGCCGCCAGTGATCCGGCGAGGCATCGGCCGGATCGAGGCCGAGCGCATCCACGGCGTCGATAGCAACAAGCGCACTCTGCACCTTCGGCCAGCCGTCGAGGCGCAACAGGATTTCGCCGCCGGGGCGCACGAACGGCAATGTCTGGAACGGCTCGCCGCGACCGATTGCGCGCACAATGTCGATGCGCGAAACGACAGTGCCATGGTCGCCGTTCGCCCATCGGACGAAGGCGAAGACACTGCCCGGCGCGAAGCCGACGACGCTGCGGCGGCGGTCGATGATCCGTTCGTAGCTCTTGCGGCCAAAGCGTATCCAGTGCTCGACCTTGCGTTTCTCGAAGGTCAGTTCGACCAATGTTGTGAAGGGCGCGAGGCCATCCGGCAGAGGATGGCCGTGCGCGCTGCGGTGGGCGCGACGGGTCATTGTTCGTCTCCGGTGATATGCTGGGGGCTGCGCGGGCGCAGCGCGTCGAGCGCGGCCGTCATGGCTCGCCCCTTCGGGCAGAACCGGCACCACGCTTCCCGTGCGCGCGCGTCAAAGAAAAAGAGTTAGATTCTCTGTTAGATAAGTTAGCGGTCGGATTCCGCTTTTCAGGCCAAAGCGTTAGCTGCGGTTCGTGCGCCTGATCTGCCGATAGTCGTGCGCCTGATGTGCCGATACCCCGTGCGCCTGATCTGCCGATGGCATTAACAGGGTTATCAACAGTGCCTGTTGACAGGTTTCCGGGGCGGATGCGCAGCAGCTCGCGGCCGTCTTCCCGCTCGATCTGGAGCAGGTAGCCGGGGAGCTGCTGGCGGGCCGCGATCCGGCGCAGGTCTAGCGCGAAGTCGGACGGCCGCGCGAGGCTGCCGGATTTCTGGTGAAGGTGCGCGACCTCGAAAATCCAGCCGTGGCGCTGGTGCCCGGCGTGCTTTCGGGCAACGCGGTAAAGCCATCGCTCGATGCCGCCAGTCAGCCGGAAATAGGCCGGGTCGATGGTCAGGACCAGCGAGCGGTCAATGACGCTGTTGTAGAACCATTCGGGCAGGACGAACTCCATACCCTCGACGCGGCCGGCGTGCGTCGTCATTTCCTCCCACTCGTTGATCCACGAGAATTGCCGGCGACGCCAATGCGGGCCGTTGCGGATGGTGGTGGCAATGACGGTCGATTGCAGCCGCGCCAGCGCGGCTTTCAGAAGCCGGTATTGGTGATTGCCGGTCGGCCGCCCAATGGCGCGCAGCAGATGGTAAGGCGTAAACCGGACAAAGCGCGACGTGGTGAGGCCGTTGTTCTCGGCCGCGACGATCTGCGAGGCCGCCCATATCAGCACATCGGCGTCCCATATGGTCGCCATCCCGTGCTCGGGCATCCCGAACACCTGCACCTCTATGTCGGCGGCCTTGTAGAGAATCGGCTTGGTGCGCGGGGTCTTCGCCAGCGAGAAGAACGGCCGTTCCATCAAGTCGCGCTGGTCGCGCGGCGGCGCGTCGCCCGTTGCGACCACGAAGGGGTCTAGGCGGCTGCGCTCGCTGTCCTCGGGCGGCTGCGCGGGGGCGTGATCGTCCTCGCGCAGCATCTAGCGCTCGTCCCGTTCTTCGGGTGTGAGCGGACGCGCGGGAAAGACCGTGCCGGCGGTCTTGTCGCGGGTGGATTTGCGTTCGCCGACCGCGCTCCAGTCCTCCAGATCGCGGACGGTGTAGAGGACGCGACCGCCGACCTTGCGATAGGTCGGGCCGGTGCCGTAGGTGCGATGTTTCTCAAGGGTGCGGATGGATATGCCGAGGAAGCGCGCGGCTTCCTTGGTGCGCAGCAGGCGCGGCGGCAGGCCCGCAAGCGGGTTGGGCATGGATCACCTCCAGTCGGAAATGGGCTGCCGGAGCGACAGCGGACTGTGGCGGACCATGGCGAAGGATCGGCGGCGCGTAGCGTGCCGCATTTGCACCTATGCGCTGGCGGCACCCCCTTCGGGGCGTCGCACGGCCAATAGGTGAGGGATTTGAGCGGCGCATTGCCGGCTGCGCCGAAAAGCCAGAGACATTCCCACGCGGTTCGGTTAAGAATCGCAGCGGAGCAGACGCGCTGCTCTGGGGCGTAGTAACCCCTCACGAATGGCCGGTGCCAGCCAGAACGGCACCAACTCCTTGACCTATGGTCGGGGAGCCTGTGGCGTATACAACAGGCTTTCCGAGCTAAAGGCCATGGGGCCGTTTCGTGACGGTTACTAACTCCCCGATCACCAAGAGTCAGAGAGAATCGTTTGCGGGGGCGCACCGCAGACAAAGCTCTCTCGGATACGGGGAATGACTATGCGGGTGCCCGTCGAACTCGATCCAGATGTGGATGACGAAGCGCCAACCGGCGACACGATAACCGTCTATGACAAACGGCATTACGTGACCTATCTGCGCCTTCTCGACGCGAAGGCCGAGGGCGCGGACTGGAAGGAAGTCGCGCAGACCGTGCTGCACCGTGATCCGGTCGCCGATGAATTTCGCACCCGCCGTTGCTGGCAAAGCCATCTCCAACGCGCGCAATGGCTGTCGCGTGAGGGCTATCGGAAGATTCTGGAGCAGGCGGTAGCCAACAAGCTATGAAGATCGGAGACAATTTCAGCTTGTTTCTTGTCGCAGATTTCGGGATTGTTGCGACAGCTACCCGCAAGTAGGTTCACGTAAGCTATGGATGAATACAGGGAAGTAAACTGCGCAGCGATGCCAGTGCCGGCGGGTTTATCGGAAGAAGTGAAGGGATATGCGTGGGCGCGGAATAATGTCGGTGAGTCCGGGGGAGTAGTATATCGGCTCTACGGCAAGGCGGGTGCACCCGATCTCTTCCTGAAGCATGGTCGGGATACCGTTGCCAGTGACCTCCTGGATGAGATGGTTAGACTGCGTTGGATGGCCAACCACATAGAGGTTCCCGCCGTCACGCATTTCGTCAGCACTACCGACGAAGCCTGGCTCCTTATGACGGGCTTGGCAGGTGAAACCGCATATCAGGCCCTGGAAGCGCGTCCAGATGAGAGAAAGACCATTGTTGACGCGCTGGCGGACTTCCTTCGGACGCTACATGCAATTCCGATCAGCGAATGTCCATTTACCAGCGATCATAGCTATCGACTCGGACTGGCGCGCAAACGGATCGACGCGGGCTTGGTCGAAGAAGACGGTTTCGATGAGGAACGCGAAGGCTGGACAGCAGAACAGGTTTGGCAGGAAATGCATCGGCACCTGCCTTTCATGGCCGATCAGGTTGTCACACATGGGGACTTCTCGCTCGATAACCTTCTTATGGTGGATGGTGTGGTAATCGGCTGTATCGACGTAGGCCGTGTCGGTATTGCCGACCGCTACCAAGATTTGGCGATACTTTGGAACTGTCTCGGAGAGTTCGATGAGTCTTTACAGGACAGGTTTCTCGCCCGTTACGGCGTTCCTAAGCCAGATCCAAGCAAGCTGCTATTCCACCTGATGTTGGACGAGCTTTTTTGATATTAGACGACAGCTACCACGGCAAATGAAACACAGGCTGGCAGCGGCAGAACCACCAAACTCCGTCATTCTCGAAATTGCATCCCTTGCGAGATAAGGGGCGAGAAGCGTAAGTGCCATTTGCAACGGCCCCTATCGATCTGACCGGCAAATACCATCACCGTCACGCAATTTCTAAAATTCTCTAACAGATCGGCCGGTCTCAGAGAAGCAAGGGGTTTCCGTGTTGCATGTCATTGTCGTAAGTGGCACAAATTTGCGACGTGATTTTCGACAGATAGCGCTCGCAAACGATTAACGCTTGCAGGGTTTGATTGGGTAATGAAGTAACAGGCGATAGCCGCCGCGCATCATCTTGATGCCATGCGCAACTAGGCGGCGGGCCTTGTTCTTGCGCGGATCGTTCTCAAAATCCTCCTTCCTGCCGCGAAAGCCGAGCAGGACTTTAGCGATGGTGCGGTAGCTTTCGCCGCGGAACCGTGCGTCGAGCGCACGCAGGGACAGGATGTGCCATTGCCGGAGCTGGGCGGGGATCGCCCGGAAGTCGGGACCGGGCGCGCGGCCATTGAGGGACCGCCAGAATCGACGGACAGCGTGAGCGCGCAGCTCCAGAAAGGAGTCCATCGGTAGCGTGACGGCGTAAAACGCGGCGGTGTCCGGCACGGCCACGGGTAGCCAGAACTGATGCGCAACGCCGTCCGCCTGCCAGATGCCGTGCCAGCCATCGGCAGCGCGGCGCATATCGAGGCCGTCGAGATGCGCCAACGTCAGTACCGGTTCGGTGTCATCGTCCTTGTGATTGACTGGCGACAACATCACGGCTTGCGGTTGAAGGCGCGGACTCCAGATCGGCGATTGCCGATCATGCGGCGCGTCGGGATCGCACGGGAAATCGCAAACCCCAGCGATGCGCGAACTCTTCGAGGTCGCGGGCAGCCGCCCCTCCGGTCAATGCGATGGTCTGGCAGTCCCGACGATATTCGTCGTTGCGGCGCAGGTATTCCCAAGCGAAACCAGCGGCAGGGATGTGCTTTGTATGCGCGTATGCCGCCGGTGATCGCCAATCGATGTTGAGCATGGCGTCACCTCCCCGAGCCGGGATGCTGGGCAGCGCCCGGCAAGAAGAGGTTCAATCATCATTGGAAATATAGAAGCCGCTCAAAGCAGATACCTTGAGCGGCTAACCCGATCATTTTTGGTATTTTGGCTTGGCGACAGCCGGTGATTCCGCGACGCGTACCCGTATGAGCACGAACACGCAGTCATGTTTTCACCTGTTGGAAAACACATGCACCTCACCGTGCGCAGTTTCGATGGTGAACAGGTCGCCGGCCATCTCAGCGTCGCGCGCCATCGCCTGCCAATCGACATAGTAGCGTAGTGCCTCGGGGATCGTGACGCTCTCGGTGGTCAATTCCTCCATGTAGTCGGCGAGGCTGGCGAACTGACCATGATAGCAGTCCTGCAAAGCGGCTTCGGCTTGGTCCATGTCGCCGCCGAAATGCTCCAGCAAGCCCGCGCCGAGTGTGCCATGCTCTGCGATGAAAGCGGCCATCCGCGCCACGCTGTCGATGCCGGCATATTCGGAGATGCTGACGCCCTCGAAGCCCTCATAGTCATGAATTGCGTATTCCTCCGCATCCTCAATGGGGGAACGAGCAAGCATCGCGGCAATCTCGTCCCTGATCTGCTCAGCGTCCTGATCCGCGTCGATCCACGCTCCATGCAGGCAGCCGTTATTGTAGGCGGCAAGGCAGGCAACATAGATGCGGAGGCTGCTGTCGGATACATTGGTCATGTCTCTGATCCTCAGGTCTGAAGGTCAGCGAAGCGGAACGCCGCGCCTGACCTTCTGGCCGTCGCCGAGACTGGGGTAGCAACGAGCAAGGGCGGCCGGGGTGGAGGGGGATCACCCGGCCTGCACAAGCCCCTCGGGGCGCGGAAGGCTGGGGATACCGCCCCGGACGGTTCCACTTACCTTGCTGGCGCGAGGGCAACGCCCTTAGCATCCTTCTGCGTAGCTATCTGATGAGATGCGGCCGTGCCGACCTGGAACGGAACAAGCCTCCACATTGCGCCGGCAAGCTGCTGCATTGATGTCCTGCCGCAGCACCTCACAATCATTCAGCACGCATGGTCTGTCGAAGTAATGCCAAGTCTCCATGCGGGATGAGGAAAAAGAATATTTCGGAATTGCTCTGCCCTACCGAACCTTCGCTTCAGATGCTACACTACCACGAGTGGAATGAATCGTGACCTACCGGGGGAATGCATGGCGGCTGAAGGCTCAGGAACGGCGTCCGTTTACAAATATGAAACTGAGGCTGTTCAGCGTCCCGATGTCGGTGTCGAAGCGCAGTTCTCGAACAAGAAAACCCCGAAAACCTACCGATACGATTCCAGCCTCGCTCCTGAACTGGTTTGGGATGAGAATGGCGAGCGTGACTTTGCGGAGTGGTTGCTGGCGCTGATCGCTGACGCCGCCGACAAGGGCGAAGCCACCGTGTTTGCCCAGCCGCAGGTATGGGAGGGAACGGAGGAACGCTTTACGTCTCTGTCGCAATGCGCGGCGCGGCTCCGCAGCTTGACCAAGCCCTTCCTAAATTGGGCGGGCAAGGCCGAGCGCCAGCAGATCACGGTGCCGACGCTTCCGCTGTTCGTTCACGAGCGCCATTCCACCCAAGCCATTCTCGACACCTTGCAATCCCACAAGGCGACCGGCACCAATCTCGACTTGTTCGGCGATACGGGCTTGGACATTGCCGACAAGCTGGATGCCTATGAGCATAAGGGGCCGTGGACCAACCGCCTTATCCTCGGGGATTCGTTGCAGGTGATGAACTCCTTGCTCGAATATGAGGGCATGGGCGGACAAGTGCAGATGATCTATTTCGACCCGCCATATGGCGTGAAATTCGGGTCGAACTTTCAGCCCTTCGTGCGAAAGCGTGACGTGACGCACGGCAAGGATGAGCAGATGATCCGCGAGCCCGAAATGGTGAAAGCCTATCGGGATACGTGGGAGCTGGGTCTTCACTCTTACCTGACCTATCTGCGTGATCGGCTGACTGTCGCAAAGGAGATGTTGACGGCATCAGGTTCCATCTTCGTTCAAATCTCCGAGGACAATGTTCACCACCTGCGCGAGGTTCTGGATGAAGTGTTTTCACCAGAAAACTTTGTCTCGCAGATTTATTTCGCAACTACGAGCGGCTTCGCCACCGGGTCTATCAGCAGGGTTGGCGACTACCTTTTGTGGTATGCTAAAGATAAGAAGACGCTCGCCTATAATCCTCTCTTTCAGGACAAAGCGAACAAAGAGACTGGCGACGACGCATACAAGTATCTTCAACTGGAAGATGGCTCAAGGCGTCCGATGACGCCCGGCGAGCGTGACGGGACGGAACCTCTCCCGTCCGGTGCGCGCATTTATCGCCTGGGCGATTTACAAAGCTCGGGCGCAGCGAGGGAGGACACGCCCTACGTTTTCAATGGGGAAACATTCCGCCCTAACCCTAACAATCATTGGAAGGCGAACTATCCGGCGGGCATGGATCGGTTGGCGGAAGCCGGTCGCATCGAAAAATCCGGACGCAATATATACTATGTGCGTTTCCTCGATGATAACCCGCTCATCCCAATCACAAACAGTTGGATGGACACCGGCATTGCAGGGTTCGCATCGGACAAGCTGTATGTGGTGCAGACCAATCAAAAAGTCATTCAACGCTGCATCTTGATGACTACTAATCCCGGCGATCTGGTCCTCGATATTACCTGCGGTTCCGGTACTACTGCGATTTCGGCGGAACATTGGGGTCGCCGCTGGATCACCTGTGATACGTCGCGGGTGCCGATCGCATTGGCGCGTCAGCGCCTGCTGACCAGCACCTTCCCGTGGTATAAGCTGAAGGAACCATCTAAAGGACCGTCTGGTGGTTTTGTCTATGAGCGAAAACAGAACCGCAAAGGCGAGGAAATCGGTGGCTTGGTGCCGAAGGTCACGCTCAAGTCGGTAGCGAACAACGAAGATCCTGAAGTCGTTGCCGTTGTTGATCGACCAGAACTAAGCCGCAAAATTACCCGCGTTTGTGGCCCGTTCACAGTCGAAGCCACTATTCAGGCTGCGATGAATATGGAGGAGGATGCCCCTGCGACCCCTCAACCGGCAACAAGCAGCAGCCCGCGAGCCTACCTTGATCGCATGATCGAGGTGTTGCGCCAGAGCAAGACGCTTCGCCTGCCCGGCAATATCACGCTGGAACTGGAAACCGTCAGCCCGCTTGCCGACCGCGAATATCTCCACGCGGAAGGCGTCGCGCGCAACGGCACGGAGAAGCGCATCGCCATCGTGTTCGGTCCCGAAGATGGCGCTATCGGCTCCGAATATGTGTTCAATGCCCACACCGAAGCGTTGCAGCAGGGCTATAGCCAGCTTTTCCTGTTCGGCTTCGCCATCGACGCCAAGGCGCGGGAAATGCTGGCAAAGCTGAAACTCTCCACCACCTATGTCGCCGTCACGCCGGACGTGGTGATGTCCGATTTGCTCAAAACCAGCAAATCGAGCGAGATTTTCTCGATTACCGGCCTGCCGGACGTGCGGCTGGAAGAAGCTGGCAAGGACAAGGATGGAACCCCGCTTCACCGCGTCGTCATCAAGGGGCTGGACATCTTCCGGCCCGACACGATGGAAACCGACGAGGTGAAGGCGGAAAACCTGCCATGCTGGATGCTCGACACCAACTATAACGGCATGGCGTTCTTCGCCAGCCAAGTGTTTTTCCCCAAGACGAGCGCATGGGATAATCTGCAAAAATCCCTCAAGGGCCAGTTCGCCGACAGCGTATGGGAGCATCTTGCCGGAACGGCGAGCGAGCCGTTCACGCTTGGCGACAAGAAGCGCGTCGCCGTCAAGGCCATCGACGAGCGCGGCAACGAGCTGATGGTCGTCAAGAGCGCAGGAAGCGATAGCTGATGCCCGCGCCGCAGAAACAGGAGCCGCCGGTTACGGTCGCCGAGGTCGAATCCCCGATCATCAACTCGCCTTTCATCGAGCCGCAATGTCATTGGCAGATCGAGCGCGGCAAGCCGCCGGTGAAAGCCGATGGACGGCGGCGGGCCAGCTACTTCTATCGCGTCCCCGAACATTCGGGCCGGGGCCGCCGCAATCGCGCGCAGGCCGAAATGTTCGAGAGCGAGCGCGGCGAAGAAGTCGAGCTTGAGATCGTCAACCTCATTCGTGAGCGCGTAAAGGAATGGCGCGAAGGCGCGCGCTCCGGCGGCGTCACCTATGACGGCGCATCGCCGGTGACGAAGGAATTGCTGGACCTCTGGCGCAGCGACGAGCGGATGCAGCGCCTCTTCTTCGCGCAGATCGAAGCCGCCGAGACGATCATCTTTCTGGTCGAAGCCGCCGACATCTACCGCAAGGGCATCCCGGAAATCCCGAAGGACGAACCGGGCTTGGCGGCGAAGGCGGAGGGGTTGCGCGCCTTCCTCCGCTACGCTTGCAAGATGGCGACTGGCTCCGGCAAAACAACCGTCATGGGGATGCTCGCCTCATGGTCCATCCTCAATAGCGTCGCCACGCCGCGCGATGACCGTTTTTCCGATACCATCCTGATCGTTTGCCCCAACGTCACCATCCGGGAGCGCCTTCAGGAACTGGACCCGGCCCTTGGCGATCTAAGCCTTTACCGAACCCGCCAGCTTGTGCCGCCGCACCGGATGGAGGAATTACGGCGCGGCGAGGTGATGATCGCCAACTGGCATCGCCTCGCCAAGAAGGAAACCAACACCGTCAATGGTGATTCCGCCAAGGTGGTGAAGGCGGGTGAGCCGGTCGAAGTGGTGAAGAACGCTGGCAAGGCCAACGAAACCGTCGAAACCAAATATTTCGAGTCCGACGCCGCGTGGTTCAAACGCATCCGCCGCGAGCTTGGCAGTGGCAAAGGCCGCAGCCCGCATTGGCTGATTTTCAACGACGAAGCCCATCACGCCTATAGGCGCGGCGATGTCGCCGAAGGCGACGAACAGACGCTGGACGAGGATAAAGACCTCGCCAAGAAGAACGCCCGCGAGGCGACCATTTGGATAGAGGGGCTCGACCGCATCCACAAGCTGGCGGGCGGCAGCCGTCGGCGAGGCATCTACCTTTGCGTCGATTTGTCCGCCACGCCTTTCTACATCCAAGGTTCGGGCAACGAGGTGGGTAAGCCCTTCCCGTGGGTCGTGTCCGACTTCGGATTGCTAGATGCCATCGAATCCGGGCTTGTGAAGATTCCTCAACTACCCTCCCGTGACGTAAGCGGAGCGGAGGAAGCCGCCTACTTCAATATCTGGCGTTGGGTGCAGGCCAAAGCGAAGGAAGACGGTTTCGGCACCAACGTCACGCCGCAGATTGTCATGAATTACGCCAGCGCGCCCATCAATCTTTTGGCGACCGAATGGCACCAGAGGTTTCTCGAATGGCAGCAGTTTGCCAAGGTGCAGCACAAACATCCGGTGCCGCCGGTATTCATTGTCGTCTGCCGCGATACTGCCGTTGCAAGGGAGGTGCATGGCTGGCTAGCAACGGGCGAAGGCGGCTATGGCGAATCTCCGGCATGGTTCCGCAATGAACCTGGTCAAGAAGTGACGGTGCGAATTGACTCTAAGGTGATCGAGGACATCGAAGAAGGCGGCACGAAGGACGAAACCCGTCGTCTCCGTTTCATTCTCGATACCATCGGTAAGGCCGAATGGCCGGGCCGCAAGGTGCCCGAAGAATGGGCCGAGCTTGTCCGCAAGCACAACGACAAGGCGGCGAGCGAAGACAATGACGGTTCGCTCAAATGGATTGACGAACGGATTCCGCCGGGCCGCGATGTTCGGTGCATTGTGTCAGTCGCCATGCTGGCCGAAGGCTGGGACGCCAATACCGTCACGCACATTGTCGGTTTGCGCCCATTCGGTTCGCAGCTTCTTTGCGAGCAGGTGGTTGGACGTGCGTTGCGGCGCAAGAGCTATGCCCTCAATGAGGAAACGCAGATGTTCGCCGAGGAAACCGCCAAGGTTTTCGGCGTGCCGTTCGAGTTGATTCCATTCAAAGTCTCACCATCCGGCGAGACGCCGTCGCAGCCTGATCCTAACCATATCTATTCCGTGCCGGAAAAGGCCGAGTTCGAGATCACGTTCCCGATTGTCACTGGTTATCATCAATCTGGCCAGTTCGATGTTTTCGTGGATTGGGAACAGGTGGCGAAAGTCACCATCGACCCGATGAAGATTCCGCAGACCGTTGAGTTAACTCCGCTCACCACTCCAGACGGCACACTTGCCGCCTACGGCCCTGGCGAAAAGCCCATCCTGTCCTTAAAGGACTGGCGGGCGATTTTCCGCGAACAGCAGGTCGCTTTCCGGCTGGCGAAGGAAATTTGCACGCGCTGGGCCGCCGATAACGGCGCTGCGGCAGTGCCGATGCAGGTCTTGTTTCCCAAGGTCGCCTTCGCCGCCAAACGCTTCCTCGCCGAAAAGCTGGACCGCAAGGGCGACAGCCAGCCATGCGACGTGCTTCTGGTCGGCGAATATATGCAAGCCGCCGTTGGCGCGCTGTTGGAAGCGATCAAGAAAGGCGCTTCGACATCGGACGCGGAAGTGGCTGTCATCCCAATTGGCGCAGCCGGGCGCGGCAGCACGCTTTACGTGGACTTCCACACCACCAAGCCGATTTACCCGGTGACGCGGTGCCACCTTAACGCGATGGTCGCCGACACGCAGAAATGGGAGCAGAGCGCGGCCTTCTTGCTCGACAGCCATCCCGGCGTTCGCCGCTGGGTCAAGAACGACCGCCTCGGCTTCTTCATTCCCTATCGCAATCGCGGCGTTCCCGCCCGCTACATCCCCGATTTCATCGTTGTTACCGACAAGGGCTTGAACGTCATTGTTGAGATCAAGGGGCAGGTTACGGACAGCGCCGACGCCAAAGCGAAAGCGGCTATCCGCTGGGTAGGCGGTGTGAACCGGCTCGGGGAGTATGGCGAATGGGCCTACTTATTTGTAACCGATCCGGGCCGTGTCGCTGAGGAGTTAAATGCCTATACCGTTGCGAAAAGCACGGAAAGGCTGTTCGAGCTAACGGCTTAGCAAGGGCTAATTGGGGGGCGCTATGATCGAACATTTTCAACTACTGCGAAATATCGGACAGTTCGACAATATTAGCCCTCCGGCGCAGTCTGCTCTCACGCCTTTCACTCTGATTTATGCTGAAAATGCTCGTGGAAAGACAACACTGGCGGCAGTGCTACGTTCTTTAGCGACCAACAACCCACAGCTTGTCCTCGACCGCCACCGGCTCGGTGCACAGAATCCGCCCCATGTTGTTGTTCGCCACGCTGGAGGGCCCGCCGTTTTTCAGAACGGCTCGTGGTCACAATCGCTGCCCGATGCTGCAATCTTCGATGATGCGTTTGTTTCAGCAAACGTATGTTCGGGGATCGAAGTGCAAACTGCGCACCGTCAAAAGCTGCATGAGCTGATCCTTGGTGCACAGGGAGTTGCACTCAGCGGGGCACTTCAGGGGCATGTCGCCCGTATTGAAGAACACAACACGGCGCTACGCCAGTTGGCCGAAGCAATACCTGGGGGAGCGCTAGGACCCTACAAGGTTGACGCGTTTTGCGATCTCGAATCAGATGAGGACATCGACCGGAAAATTCAGGAAGCGGAGAGACGGCTGGCAGCGGCTAGGTCGGCCGATGCGATACGGCAAAGACCCGGATTTCAAGCGATCCGCCTCCCAGATTTCGACATCGATGAGATTGATGGCATCCTTGGGCGCACCCTTGCCGATCTTGAAGCCGCCGCCGCAGCGCGCGTGCGCAGCCACATCGTCAAGCTGGGTCGCGGCGGTGAGAACTGGATATCCGACGGCATGGTACTCATCGCGCCTGCCTCTGAGGGAAACGAAGGGGAGGTCTGCCCATTCTGCGCGCAAGGCCTCGCGGGCTCCGACTTAATCGCTCACTACCGTGCATACTTCAGCCAAGCATATGAAGACCTAAAAGCTGCCATACGACAGACCGGGATTGCGGTACGTGATACTCATGCCGGTGACATACCTTCCGCATTCGAGCGCGACGTGCGCACGGCCGCGCAGGCTCATGAGTTCTGGAAGGACTTCGCAGAGCTGCCGGCAATCGACATCGACACTGCGGCCATAGCCCGGCAATGGAACTCCGCACGTGAGTCCGTCCTTGAACAGCTTCGCGCAAAGGCTACTTCGCCATTGGAAGCGATGGCGCTCACGCAGGAAACAAGGCAATCTATCCAAGACTATCGCGCGCGTGTCGCCGAAGTGGCGACACTTTCCGAGCGCCTGGTTAGGGCCAACGCCCGGCTGGAAGTCGTCAAAGAGCAAGCTGCCGCAGATGACCTTTCTGCATTGCGTACGGACCTCGCCAAGCTGAACGCACAGAAAGCGCGATACGAGCCGGAGGTCTTGCCTCACTGCGCGAACTATCTGGCAGAGAGGGCAGCGAAAACGGCAACTGAGGCGCTTCGAACGCAGGCCCGCGCGGCCCTCGACCAGTATCGGCAGCAGATTTTCCCCGCGTTTGAGGCGGCGATTAACGACTACCTGCGCCGCTTTGGCGCGTCGTTTCGCCTTGGGGAAGTCCAGTCGGTCAACAACAGATCAGGTTCGTCCGCGTCGTACGTAGTCATTATCAATCAGCAAAACGTGGATGTCACGGCCGAATCTGGCCCGTCCTTCAGAAACACACTTAGCGCAGGAGATCGAAATACGCTGGCCCTCGCCTTCTTTTTCGCATCGCTGGAACAAGACCCGAACCTTGCGAACAAGATCGTCGTAATCGACGATCCGATGACAAGCCTCGACGATCATCGCACGCTGCGAACGCGCGAGGAAATCATGGCGTTGGCCGCAAAGGTTCGTCAGGTGATTGTACTTTCCCACTCCAAACCGTTCTTGTGCAGCCTTTGGGAGCAGGCTGACAGGAACGTTTCAGTTGCCCTGAGGATCAACAGGGCGGCCATCGGATCAGAAATTACTGTCTGGGATGTACGTAGCGACAGCATTTCCGAGCACGACAAGCGCCATGAGCTTGTCAGGGCTTACATGCAGGTTGCTAATCCCGCTAGGGAACGGGAGGTTGCGCAGGCTTTAAGGCCGATACTAGAGTCATTTATGCGTGTAGCTTACCCAGAGCACTTTCCGCCGGGAACGCTCCTTGGGCCTTTCATTGGGCTATGCGACCAACGCGTCGGTAAGCCGGGAGAAATACTCTCCGCAGCTGATATCACCGAACTCAGATTGCTGCTCAACTACGCCAATAGATTTCACCACGACACCAACCCGGCCTGGCAGACCGCCGCGATCAACGACGCGGAGCTGACGGACTTCTCACAGCGGACCCTGATCTTCGCTTCACGGCGCTAGTGTTGTTGCTGGACAATACAGCCGACGAAAGTGCGCTTACACAGTTTTGGCGAGCCGCGACGCCGCTTCCCACTCCCTGACTTTGCAAGTCGCTAGCGCCTCAATTTAGAGGGCTATAGCGTAGGTGTAGTTCTCAGTTTCGTCGGCTTCGGCCCGCCATTCACGCCTGTTCGATAGCTATTCGCCCGGACCTGCCCACCCGCGACCGTGAGACGGGCCGCGCATCCCCCCGGCATTTTCCAGTTCAAGGGACTGGACCGCGGCATCGCGAGCATCGCAAGACAGGGTGACGCGAACCGCGATGGGCTTTGGGGGACAGAGTAACGTGAGCAGCATCTACACGCTTCGGCTGCAATGCCCCGACCGGCCGGGACTGGTGGCGCGGGTTGCCGGATTCCTGGCGGAACGCGGGGCGAATATCATCGATGCGCAGCAGTTCGACGATCCCGTGTCGAACCAGTTCTTCATGCGCATCGCCTTCTCACCGGGCGAGGCGGGATCAATCGCGCGGCTGCAGTCTGAATTCGCGCCGATCGCCGATGCCGCGCAGATGCAATGGGCGCTGCGCGATCAGGCGACGCCGAAGCGGGTGCTGCTCATGGTGTCGAAATGGGACCATTGCCTGCTGGACCTGCTCTATCGCACCCGGCTGGGCGAATTGCCGATGGAGGTGGTGGCGATCGCGTCGAACCATCCGCGCGACGTGCTGCACGCGTCGATGATCGACGGCATTCCGTTTCACCACCTGCCCGTGACCCGCGATACGAAGGCGGCGCAGGAAGCGCGGATCAAGCAATTGGTCGACGACAGCGGGGCCGAACTGGTCGTCCTCGCCCGCTATATGCAGATCCTGTCGGACGATCTCGCCGCGTTCCTGTCGGGCCGCTGCATCAACATCCATCACAGCTTCCTGCCCGGGTTCAAGGGCGCGAAGCCCTATCACCAGGCCCATGCGCGCGGGGTGAAGATGATCGGCGCAACCGCCCATTATGTCACCGCCGATCTAGACGAAGGGCCGATCATTCACCAGGACGTCGAACCGATCAGCCATGCCGACACGCCCGACGACCTGATCCGCAAGGGGCGCGACATCGAACGCCGCGTCCTGGCGGAGGCGGTGCGACTACACCTGAACGACCGGGTATTCCCCAACGGCGCGCGGACGGTCGTCTTTCGCGGCTGAGGCCATAAGGCGGGGATCACAGGCCATGCCCTGGAATTATACAGCCGAAAATTGATCCTTGACCGCCATCGGTCCGAAACGCACCAAATCGTATATCGGAGTCGTTACCATAGGATAACGAATGCGGATCGCTTGGGCATTGTGCGCGACCATAGCCGTCGCAACCGCAGCCGTTGCCGCACCCTCAGGCGAGGATCACCCGCTGCTGCCGCGCTATGCCGGTGCCGAACTGCGCGAATATCGCGCGCCGGCGCTTGATCGGGTGACGCTGCCGATCGCCCGGATCGACGATGTGAACACCGTCCGCGCGGTGCAGACGGTGGAGGGACAGGTTACGCATATCGACTATGCGGTCCGGCCGGCGATCCCGACACTTGCGATCGCACGGCATTACGCCGCCGCGCTGGAACGCGGCGGCTATCGCACCGTGTTCGACTGCACCGGCGAAGCCGCCTGCGGCAAACATATGGGCGAACTGATCTTCCTGTCGGACCGGGTGGCGCCGTCCGGCTTTGCCGACGGGCTGTTCGGCAACCGGATGCGGGTGATCGTCGCGCGACGCGGCGACGACTGGGCGATGCTGCACCTGTACGAGGGGCCGGATCGCAGCACCATCTATCAGGTCACCGTCGACCGGAACTGACCATCCTCTCTACAAGAAGGGCGCGTATCGTGAAGTTCACCCCTGTAGCGATCATCATGGCGGCAACCGCACTGGCCGCGCCCCCGGCGATGGCACAGAAAAAGCCCGCCGCGCCCCCGAAACCTGTCGCGACCGCATCGGGCGCCGTCGCGGCGACCGGCCCGAAGGTGCATACGTCGGAGGCACGCGACGTGACGTCCTGCTCGCGCACGGTGAATGGCGGCGGCGATGCGGCGGTCGGGCTGGCGGTGGGCGGACTGCTCGGCAGCAAGGTCGGCGGCGGTGCCACCGGCATCCTGGCCGGTAGCGCGATCGGCGGCGTGGCGGGCAGCGAAATCGAAAAGAAGCGTCGCTGCGGCCCCGATGCCGATATCGAAAGCAACGCCGCAAGCGACCCCGCCCCCCGAAAGAAGCGCGGCATCGGCGGCCTGCGCAACGCCCTCGGCCTGTAAGGCGGCGGGGCACTGGCAGCGATGCGACACAAGGCGATCGGAATGGGGGTGGCGCTGGCCGTGCCACTGGTCGGGCTGGCGATGCTGCACCATGATCTGGCGGATGCGCAGGTACCGGCACCGCCGTTCATCTGCAACGGCGTGCGACAGGGCAGCCCGAACTGCCCGCCGCCCACGCCGGTCCTCAAGGACTTCTTCAAGCTCAATCGATCGTTCGGCGCGCTCGCCTATGACGATGCAAAGGGCAACTGGTTCGGCAGCTACCAATATCCCTCGAAACGGGCGGCGCAGGACGGGGTGATGGACAATTGCGCGGCCAATGGCGGCACCGCCTGCCGGCTGATGCTGTCCTACACCAACCAGTGCGCCGCCGTGGCGCGCGCGGTACAGGACGGTCGCGATGTCGTGGGGCATGACAGCGTCGATACCGGCAGCACGCAGGATGAAGCGGTCGCGAATGTCCGCCGGTCCTGCCAGAGCGACTGGGGCACGCAGATCTGTTCGATCAAGCTGGTCAATTGCAGCCACCACGACGTCGTGAAATGGTCCGAATGGGTGTACGAGTAAAGGCCTCCGCTGCGGCCTGCAGTACCCCGTGACCGGGCCGGCGCGACGCCGATCGCCGCCGCCGGCCTGTTGGGGTGACGCGAAGGGACAGCCCCCCGCGTCGCCCGATCAATACATGTGCTGGCCGCCGTTGATGCTTAGCGTCGAACCGGTGACGAAGCCGCCCTCTTCCGAACACAGGAACGCCACGCCGCGTGCGATCTCGCTCGCCTGGCCCAGACGGCCGACCGGAATCTTCGCCACGATCTTTTCCAGCACGTCGGCCGGCACCGCTGCCACCATGTCGGTGTCGATATAGCCCGGTGCGATCGCGTTGACCGTCACGCCGAACCGCGCACCTTCCTGTGCCAGCGCCTTGGTGAAGCCGTGGATGCCCGACTTGGCGGCGGCATAGTTCACCTGGCCATACTGGCCGGCCTGTCCGTTGATCGACCCGATATTGACGATGCGGCCCCATTTGCGGTCGCGCATGCCGGGAAAGGTCGCCTTGGCAAGGTTGAAGCAGCCGCCAAGGTTCGTGCGGATCACGTCGTCCCACATGTCGTAGGTCATCTTCAGCAGCGTACCGTCGCGCGTGATGCCGGCATTGTTGACGACGATGTCGACCGGACCGAGCGCCTCCTCGATCGCCTTCACGCCGGCCTGGGTCGCTTCGAAATCGCCCACGTCGAACTTGAACGCGGCGATGCCGGTGCGGTCGCTAAAGGCCTTCGCCTTTTCCTCGTTGCCGGCATAGTTGGCGGCGACGGTGATGCCCATGTCCTTGAGCGCAAGGCTGATTGCCTCACCGATCCCGCGCGTGCCGCCGGTGACGATCGCTACCCGTGCCATGCATTCTCTCCTACGAAAGTTTCAACCCTGCTAGGCCGGGTCGACCCATCCCGCAAGTTCGCGCGCGATAATGTTGCGCAACATTTTATTGCCTGTCGCTTCGGCATTCAGGCACGGAAGATACGCGAAATCGGTGCCGCCCGCTTCCTCGAAGCTCTCCCTTCCCCGGATCGCCAGTTCCTCCAGCGTTTCCAGACAATCGGCCGAAAAGCCCGGCGCAAAGATCGCAACGCGACGCTTGCCCGCCTTCGCCAGTTCGACCAGCGTCTCGTCGGTCGCCGGCCCCAGCCACTTGGCGGGGCCGAAGCGCGACTGGAACGCGACGGTCAGCGACCGACCCAGCGCCTCCTGCACCAGCCGCGCGGTCTTCTGGCAGTGGCAATGATAGGGGTCGCCCAGTTCCAGCGTCCGCTTGGGCATTCCGTGAAAGCTGGCGACGATGGCGTCCGGTTCGAACGCGAGCTTCGCCAGATCCTCCCGGAGCGTCGTCACCAGCGCATCGATATAGAGCGGATCGTCATAATAGGGCGGCAGGGTACGGATCGCGGGCTGCCAGCGCAGTTGTGCCAGATGCGCGAACGCCTTGTCGTTGGCGGTCGCGGTCGTCGCTGCGCAATATTGCGGGTAGAGCGGGGCGAGGAGGATGCGGTCGCACCCTTGCGCGCGCAACGCCTCGATCCGGCTGGCGATCGACGGATTGCCGTATCGCATCGCCCAATCGATCACGACACCATCGCCGAACGCACCCTGCATCGCGTCCGACTGCGCGCGCGTGATCGCGGCGAGCGGCGATCCCTTGTCGCTCCACACTTGCTGATACGCGTGGGCCGATTTCTTCGGGCGGGTATTCAGGATGATGCCGCGCAATATCGGCTGCCACGCGATCGGCGGAATTTCCACCACCCGCCGGTCGGACAGGAACTCGGCAAGGTAACGCTTGACCGAGCGCGGCGACGGATCGTCGGGCGTGCCGAGGTTCATCAGCAACACGCCGATGCGGCGCTTAGGGATGGCGGGATGATTCGACGGGCGTTCCATGGGCGGGGTTAACGCGCGACGGGGCGGTTCGGGGCAAGCTGTATTTTGGGGCGGGCGGGTTCGCCGAAAAAGTTGTTTTCACGCGAAGGCGCGAAGACGCGAAGGGGGCGCGTCCGTGGCGGTGCCTCACGATCGGGAGACGACATCGTTCGCTGATAGCAGGAGAAGAGGCCGCTGGCGCGGAAGACGCTTCCTGTCGCGCGCCTCCTCCGCGCCTTCGCGCCTTCGCGCGTTCGCGCCTTCGCGCCTTCGCGCCTTCGCGTGATCCAATCTTCCTACCAGCCTGTCACCCCAGCAACGGCAGCGACCGGTACCGCCGCCCGGTCGCGGCGTGGAGCGCGTTGGCGATGGCGGGGGCCACCACCGGCACCGCCAGTTCGCTCACCCCGCCCGGATCGGCATCGGACTCGACGATCTCGATCATGATCTCCGGGCTATCGGCCAGCCGCGGCAGGTCCATCCCGCCAAAGCCGCGGACGTTGGGCAAATTCGCCTCGAACCCGGTCGATGCCCGGGTCGCCATCGCCATGCCGAAGATCAGCCCGCCCTCGATCTGTTGCCGCACGAGGTCGGGGTTGACCACTCGCCCGCAATCGACCGCGACGACCAGCCGGTCGACCTTCACCCGCTGGTTGTCGCCGATATGCGCCTCGGCCATGCAGGCGATGGCCGAACCGCGCATCCGGTGGCAGGCGATGCCCTGCGCACTGCCCGGCACCCCGCCCTGCCAGCCGCCCATCGTCGCGACGGTCGACAGGCAGCGCGCCAGCGCCACGTCGCCGCCGAGCATCGCAATGCGGAACGAATGCGCTTCCATCCCCGCAAACCCGGCCAGTTCGTCGAGGAAGCATTCGGTGAAGAACGCGGTATAGCTATGCGCGCCCGACCGCCACCAGCCGGCGGGCAGGCCCAGTTCGGCCGGATGATGATCGACCGCCAGGTTGGGAATGCCATAGGCCGGCACCGCGCCATCGGTCGCCAAAGCATCGCCCCGGTCGCCCGGCAACGCCATCGCCAGCGACGCCGCGACATCGCCACCCAGCAGCAGCCGCGCCAGATCACGCCCGGTGCGCGGTGCGGCAATCTGCGCCCGCCAGCCCAGGATCGCGCCGCCCCGCCCCAGCCGCGCCGTCATGCGCGCGGCGGCCGGCGCGCGATAGCGGTCGGCGAGGCAATCCTCCCCCCGCGACCAGGTCAGTTGCACCGGCTTTTCCAGCCTGCGCGCCAGCACCGCTGCCTGTTCGGCGACCCGGTGGTCGAGGTTCGCGCCGAACGATCCCCCGGCGATGGTCGGGTGCAGCACCACCTGATTCTCGGAAATGCCGATCGCGCGGGCGGCGGCGGCGCGGGCCAGCGTCGGTGCCTGGGTCGGCATCCACAGCGTCAGCATGCCCTCGCTCCATTCGGCGGTGGCGCAGGTCGGCTCGATCGCACCGTGCAGCGCCGCGCCGACGCGGTAGGTCGCGGTCTGCGTCCGCCCACCGGCGAACGCGGCGTCGATATCGCCCGCGTCATGCACCCGCGCACCCTCGCCCGACAGCGCGGTATCGAGTGCGGTCGCGATCGACGCATCGTCGACCAGCCCGTGCGTCTCGAAGCGCGGGGCCATCGCATCGACCGCGCGATTGGCCGCCCACCATGTCGTGCCGGCGGCGGCGACCCAGCGATCGGTTTCGATGACGCTCACCACGCCGGGCACGGCATCTGCCGCCGCCTTGTCGACGCTGAGCAGCCGGGTATCGCCGATCGGTCCCTGCCGGATCGAGGCGAAGACCATGCCGGGCCGGCGCACATCGGCGGCGAAGGTCGCGCTGCCATCGACCTTGGCCGGGGCGTCCAGCCGGGGCTGCGGCGTGCCGACCAGCCGCTTTTCCTCGCCGATGCGGTAGGGTAGTTCGCCGCCCGGCAGGCTTTCGCGCGCCGCCGCTTCGGCCAGCACGCCGAAGCGTTCGCGCCGGTCGCCCATCACGACAAAGCCGTCCGCCGTCCCGCAACTGCGCCAGTCCCCGCCCCACGCCCGCGCCGCCGCCTTGCACAGCAACACCCGCGCTGCCGCGCCCGCTTCCCGCAGCGGTCCCTCGAACCGGCGGATCGAAGTGGAACCGGCGGTCAGCATCAGCGCGGTCCGCTCGGCATGGGCGGCACGCGTCGCGGCGGGCAGCAGCGACAGCGCATCGCCGAACAGGATGCCGGCAGCGAGCGGATTGGCATAGAGCGGGTTGATCGGTGCCGCCTCGACCGCGACCGTCCGCCAATCGGCACCCAGTTCGTCGGCAACGATCTGCGGCATGGCGGTATAGACGCCCTGCCCATGTTCGGCCTGCGGCACCGCGATCGTGACCTGCCCATCGGCACCGATCTTCAGATAGGGGCCGAAGATGCTCTCCCCCTCCGCCGCCGCCAGGTTGACGCCGTACCGCCGCGGCCACAGCCCCCACGCGACGATCAGCCCGACCCCGGCCCCACCGCCGATCAGCAGGTTGCGGCGGGTAATACGGGGGGTGGTCAGTGCGGCCATGGGCGGGTCGTAGCAAATCCTCCCCCATGGGGGGAGGGGGCGTGGGTGTAGCCGACACCGTCACCCGACATGTCGCTCCGGCCTCGATCTAGGTTCCGGTTGCTCAGCCTTGCCACTAACGTCATCCCAGCGCAGGCTGGGATCTCCCGGTTGCAGTGCGCCGCAGGAGCCGCTTGAGGCCCCAGCCTTCGCTGGGGCGACGGTTTGAGGTGCCGTCAGGGAGAGAGGGGGCGGAACGCCGGGTCAGGCCCAGGGTCCCGCCCCACGAAATCAGGCCGCCTTGCCGCCCAACAACTCGGCCAGCTCACCGCTCTCATACATTTCCATCATGATGTCCGACCCGCCGACGAACTCGCCGTTCACATAGAGCTGCGGGATGGTCGGCCAGTCCGAATAGGCCTTAATGCCCTGGCGGATGCCCTGGTCCTGCAGCACGTCGACGCTTTCGAACTGCGCGTTCAGATGGTTCAGGATCGCCACCGCGCGGCTGGAAAAGCCGCATTGCGGGAAGAGCGGGCTGCCCTTCATGAACAGCACCACGTCGTTGTTCTTCACCACCGCGTCGATGCGGGCATGGGTATCGTCGGTCATCGTCATTTCCTTGTGTGCCAATGCGGCAATTCAGTTCTGGGGAACGCCGGTCGTCAGTTGCAGCGCATGGAGTTCACCACCCATCCGCCCGCCAAGCGCGGCATAGACCGCGCGCTGCTGGGCGATGCGCGGCTTGCCCCGAAACGACTCCGACACGACCCGCGCGGCATAATGGTCGCCGTCGCCGGCCAGATCGGTGATTTCCACCACCGCATCGGGGATCGCCGCCACGATCAGCGCCTCGATCGCCTGTGCCTCCATCGGCATGTCAGATGCTCCCGAGCAGCTGGCGACGCGCCTCGACGTCGCAATCGGCCATTGCCTGGCGGATGGCGGCATCGTCGCAATCGACCCCGGCGGCCGACAGGTCGGACAGGAGCTTGCGGATCACGTCCTCGTCGCCGACCTCCTCGAAGTCCGCCTGCACGACCGAGGTCGCATAGGCATCGGTTTCGGCCGGGGTCAGTTCCATGCGCTCGGCGGCCCATTGACCGAGCAGCTTGTTGCGCCGCGCCGTCACGCGAAACGCCATTTCGCCGTCACGAGCAAACTTGGCTTCGAACGCACGCTCCCGGTCGTCGAACATCGTCATCGCATTCCCCTACGCATCCCGTCTTCGCGAGATAGGATGGGACGGGGTTACGCGCAACGTCCGTGCAGGGGCGCTGCCCGACATGTCACGGACGATTGCTCTACAGGCGAGAAGACGATGGTTCACGCGGAGGCACGAAAGAAGAAGAGGGAAGGTTTCGCGCAGAGACGCGGAGACGCAGAGGATGAACTGCCTGCCGCGATAGCGGCTTTTCTGTCGCCAACGGATTTGCCGACATGGCCGAATGGAGCGACATTGCCGGCCTTACCGCCTCTCTGCGTCTCTGCGCGAGCAACTACCTTCTTCGCGCCTCCGCGCCTTCGCGTGAAAACCGCTTACGGCACCACCACCAGCTTGCCGATGACCTTGCGCGCCGCGAGCGCCGCAATGGCCTCGCCGCCGCGCTCCAGCGGAAAGCTGCCGGTGACGCGTGGCGCGATCCGCCCGTCGTCCCACAGCCGGAACAACGTTTCGACATGGGCCGCATTCGCCGCCGGGTCGCGCATCGCGAACGCGCCCCAGAACACACCGCACACGTCGCAGCTCTTGAGCAACGTCAGGTTGAGCGGCAGCTTCGGGATCCCGGCCGGAAAGCCGACCACCAGATAACGCCCTTCCCATGCCATAGTGCGCAGTGCCGGTTCGGTATAATCGCCCCCGACCGGATCGAACACCACGTCTGCACCCTTCGGACCGACCGCCGCCTTGAACGCCTCCGCCAGCGCCTTCGACGCCGCCTTGTCGAGCGGGCCGTGCGGATAGACGACCACGTCATCCGCCCCCGCCTGCCGCGCCGCCGCCGCCTTCTCCTCCGACGACACCGCTGCCACGACCTGCGCACCGAACGCCTTGCCCAGTTCGATCGTGGCAAGGCCGACCCCGCCCGCCGCGCCCAGCACCAGCAACGTCTGCCCCGCAGCCAGCCGCCCGCGATCGAGCAACGCATGGATCGCGGTGGCATAGGTCAGCAGCAACGCCGCGCCCTCTTCGAAACTGCGGTTTGCTGGCAGGCGGTGGAGCGCCGCTGCCGGCACCGCCAGTTTCTCGACCATGCCGCCATGGCCGGTGACCGCGACGACCCGGTCGCCCACCGCCCAGCCGGCGACGCCCTCGCCGATGCTTTCGATGACGCCCGCCACCTCGCCGCCCGGCGCGAACGGACGCTGGGGGCGGAACTGGTATTTATCTTTGATAATCAGGACGTCGGGATAATTTACGGCGCACGCCCGCACCGCGACGACGACCTGCCCCTTCCCCGCTACCGGATCGGCCAGGTCGCCGATGGTCAGCGTGTCAGGTCCGCCCGGTTCCTTCGACAACAACGCCCGCATCACCGCTTCTCCCATGGAGCCACGGTCGGACACTGGCCACGCCGGACTCATATTTCGAAATCGCGGTATCTTGTGCCAGCGTCATGCCGATCTCGTCCAGCCCTTCCATCAGGCACTGGCGACGGAACGGGTCGAGGTCGAAGGGAAAGCGGTCCTGGTATGGCGTGGTGACGGTCATCGTCTCCAGATCGACCGCGATCGTCTGATCCCGCGCGACCTCGACCAGCCGGTCGATCGCGTCCTGCGGCAGCACGACGGTCACGATCCCGTTCTTGATCGCGTTGCCGGAGAAGATGTCGGAAAAGCTCGGTGCGATCACCGCCTTGACGCCCATGTCGGTCAGCGCCCATGCGGCATGTTCGCGGCTGGAGCCGCAGCCGAAATTCTCGCCCGCGATCAGCACCGGCGCCCCGGCATAGCGCGGATCGTCGAAGATATTGTCCGGCTCCGCCCGCACGCTTTCGAACGCACCCTTGCCCAGCCCCTCGCGGGTCGTGGTCTTCAGCCAGTGCGCCGGGATGATGATGTCGGTGTCGATATTCTTGGCGCCCCACGGATAGGCGCGCCCCTCAACCTTGATGATCGGTTCCATCAGCGGGCCGATGCGGGGAACGTCGGCAGCTTCGCCACGTCGTTCGCTTCGTGTTGCAGGATCACGGTCGCCTTCACATTGCCCGCCAGTTGCTTGAACCGGTCGAGCGAGGCGAGCGTCTGCGCGCGATCGGTGTTGAACGGCGGCACGCCGTTCCGGTCGTAATTCTCGCGAAAATGCGCCAGGTCGCCCGACAGCAGCACCGGCCCCTTGTTCTTCAGCAGGACCAGCAGCGCATGATGCCCCGGCGTATGCCCAGGCAGGTTCAGCATGGTGACGCTGCCGTCGCCGAATACGTCCTTGTCCGCGTCGACCGCCTCCACCTTGGCCCCACCGCCGAACCACGGCTTCAACGGCTCGGTGCTGGTGCCGGGCCTGCCGGCGCTCAGCGCGTCGGCATCGCCCTTGCCAATCAGCAAGGTCGCACCCGGAAAGCCCGCCGCCTGACCGCTATGGTCGAAATGATAATGGCTGATCCCGACGCGGCCGATCTGTTCGGGCTTCACCCCGATCTGCGCCAGCTGCTTCTTGATCGTCGTCGTCAGGATCGGTGACATCGCATCGGTGCTGCTCACCGGCTTGCCGATCACCGCCTCGGGCAGGCCGGTGTCCCACAACAGATAGTCGCCGCCATGGCGGATCAGATAGCAGCTGGCGACCAGCCGCTTGCTTTGCCTCGGATAGGCGAGCGTATCGGAAAAGGCGTTGAGGTCGTTGACCTGCACCTGCCCGCAATCCAGCCGCCACAACTCGACATCGGCAGGCTTGGACGTTGGCTGGGGCGCAGGCGCCTGCCCCATCGTCAGTACCAATGCGGCGACCGCCGCGATCCGTGCGATCACTGGCGCGCGTCCGTCCGCGACGGGGTCGCCGCCTTGGCCGGACGGACCGAGGCATAGGCCGCCGCCATGCCGCTCAACACCGCGCCCGCGATCAACGCGACCAGAACCCGCTTCATCCGCCCTTACTCCGTCACCAGTTCGCGTACATCGGCCAGCCGCCCGGTCACTGCCGCCGCCGCCGCCATTGCGGGGGAGACGAGGTGCGTCCGCGCGCCCGGCCCCTGCCGTCCTACGAAATTACGGTTACTGGTGGAAGCGCAGCGTTCGCCCGGCGGCACCTTGTCCGGGTTCATCGCCAGGCACATCGAGCAACCCGGCTCGCGCCATTCGAAACCGGCCTCGGTAAAGATGCGGTCCAGCCCCTCGGCCTCGGCCTGGCGCTTGACCAGTCCCGATCCGGGCACGACCAGCGCCTGCTTGATCCCGCCCGCGACATGCCGGCCCTTCACCACGCTGGCGGCGGCGCGCAGGTCCTCGATCCGGCTGTTGGTGCAGCTGCCGATGAAGATATAGCTGACCGGCACATCCTGCATCCGCGTGCCGGGCGTCAGGCCCATATAGTCGAGCGACTTCTGCGCCGCGACGCGCTTGCTCGGATCGGCGAAGCTATCGGGCGACGGCACGACGCCGGTGATCGGCACGACGTCTTCCGGGCTGGTGCCCCAGGTCAGCGACGGCGCGATGTCGCTGGCGTGCAGCCGCACCACCTTGTCATACACTGCGCCCGCATCGCTCGGCAGCGTCCGCCAATAGTCGACCGCCCGGTCCCAGGCGTCGCCCTTCGGCGCCATCGGCCGCCCCTTCAGATACGCGAAGGTCGTCTCGTCCGGCGCGATCAGGCCGGAACGCGCCCCACCCTCGATCGACATGTTGCTGACGGTCAGCCGCCCCTCGATGGACAGGCCGCGAATGACCTCGCCGGTATATTCCACGACATAGCCGGTGCCGCCCGCCGCCCCGGTCTTGCCGATAATCGCCAGCACGACGTCCTTGGCCGACACGCCATAGCCCAGCGTCCCGTCGACGCGGATTTCCATCGTCTTCGATTGCTGCAGCAACAGCGTCTGGGTCGCCAGCACATGCTCGACCTCGCTGGTGCCGATCCCGAACGCCAGCGCGCCGAGCGCCCCATGCGCGCTGGTATGGCTGTCACCACAGACCAGCGTCGTGCCCGGCAGGGTAAAGCCCTGTTCCGGCCCGACGACATGGACGATACCCTGTTCGGCCGCCGTCGCGTCGATATAGCGGATGCCGAAATCGGGCGCGTTCTTCTCCAGCGCCGCCAGCTGCTGCGCGCTCGCCGGGTCGGCGATCGGCAGGCGATGGCCCGCCGCATCCACCCGCCGCGTCGTCGGCAGGTTATGGTCGGGCACCGCCAGCGTCAGGTCCGGCCGTCGCACCGTGCGGCCATTGGCGCGCAGCCCGGCAAACGCCTGCGGGCTGGTAACCTCATGGACCAGATGCCGGTCGATGTAGATTAGGCAGGTGCCGTCATCGCGGCGCTCGACGACATGGTCGTTCCAGATTTTTTCGTACAGGGTTTGCGGACGGCTGCTCATAGCCGCGCGTTAACCGAAAACAGCCGCGAACGAAAGGTCGCGCGACATTTTATTACCGATACCGACATATTCCGTATCCGAAGGGCGGACCCTTCGTCGCTGCGCCACGTTCCCCCGCGATCCTCCTGCCCCGTGACGGGATTCGACGTCCATGCCGCACCATCCCGCCCCCGACCATGGCCGCGATGCCCGCGCCCTCGATGCGATGAACGCCTTCCTCGCCGATGTGCGCGACGGGCTGGGGCCGTATCTCGCCATCTATCTCGTCTCGGTCCGCGGCCCGACCCATGGCTGGGACGAAGCGACCGCGGGCATGGTGATGACCATTGCCGGCATCGCCGGGCTGCTGGCGACGACTCCGGCCGGCGCGCTGGTCGACCGGGTGAGGGCAAAGCGCGGCCTGCTGGTCGTCGCGGCGCTGCTCGTCACCATCGCTTCCATCTCGCTGCCGATCGTCTCGGGCTTCTTCGCGGTCGCCGCTACCCAATCGGTCGCGGCGGTTGCGGGCGCGGTGTTCGCGCCGGGCATCGCCGCGATCTCGCTCGGCATCGTCGGGCCGAAGGCGTTCACCCGCCGCGTCGGTCGCAACGAAGCGTTCAACCATGCCGGCAACGCCGTCGCCGCAGCACTCGCCGGACTGCTCGCGTGGAAGTTCGGGCCGGTCGTGGTGTTCTACCTGATGGGCATCCTCGCGGCGTGCAGCATCGCCGCGATCCTGTGGGTCGACGGCGACGCGATCGACCATGATGTGGCGCGCGGGTGCGAGGGGAAGCCCGGCGAGCGCGACGAATCCTGCGATCCCGCGCCCTCGCTGGTCCGCACCCTGACCGGCAATCCGGCGCTGGCGATCTTTGCCGGCGCGGCATTCCTGTTCCACCTCGCCAACGCCGCGATGCTGCCCGCCGTCGGACAGCTGCTGGGGCGCGAGGTCGGCGCGGGGCAGGCGACGTCGCTGGTCGCCGCCTGCATCGTCGGTGCGCAGCTGGTGATGGTGCCGGTGGCGATCGTCGTCGGGCGTAACGCCGATCGCTGGGGTCATCGCCCGATCCTGCTGGTCGGCATGGCCATGCTGGTCGCGCGCGGCATCCTCTACACCGTTGCCGATGCCCCGGCATGGCTGCTGGGCGTGCAGCTGCTCGACGGGATCGGCGCGGGCATCTTCGGCGCGCTGCTTCCCGTGGTGGTCGCCGCGATCATGCGCGGCACCGGTCGCTTCAACGCGGCGCAGGGCGCCGTGGCGACGGTACAGGGTCTGGGCGGCGCACTCAGCACCACGCTGGCCGGCGTGATGATCGTGCGCGGCGGCTATGACGCGGCGTTCCTGCTGCTGGCCGGGATCGCTGCGGTCGGGCTGGCGCTGCTGTGGTTCCGGATGCCGGAGACGGCGGCGCGGTAGAGGTTTGATTCACGCGAAGGCGCGAAGGCGCGAAGACGCGAAGAAGAAGGTAGTTTGCGCGCAGAGACGCGGAGGCGCGGAGCGGTTGCGTTCTCGGACACCCCATCCGCGCCAGCGGCTTCCTACCTCGCTGCAACGATCCGAGAGGCTTCGCCGGACAGGCTGCGACCGCCCGGCTTCCGACCTCTCTGCGCCTCCGCGTCTCTGCGCGAACCACTTTTCCTTCGCGTCTTCGCACCTTCGCGTGAATTAAACTCGCAACGACCCTACCCCTCGTACGCAGCCGTCGTCTTCGATCGCACCTCGTCGGCCGTAACCCCCGGCGCGGTTTCGATCAGCCGGAACGGGCTGGCATGATCGTCCCGCGCGAACACCGCCAGGTCGGTGATGATCATGTCGACCACGCCCAGCCCGGTCAGCGGCAGGGTGCATTCGGGAATGAACTTCGGATCGCCGTTCTTGGAGGTATGCTCCATCACGACGATGATCTTCTTGACCCCGGCGACCAGGTCCATGGCCCCGCCCATGCCCTTCACCATCTTGCCCGGGATCATCCAGTTGGCGATGTCGCCCTTCTCCGACACCTCCATCGCGCCCAGCACGGTCAGGTCGATATGCCCGCCGCGGATCATCGCGAAGCTGTCGGCGCTGCTGAAATAGACCGATTGCGGCAGCTCGCTGATCGTCTGCTTGCCGGCATTGATCAGGTCGGCATCCTCCTCGCCGGCATAGGGGAACGGGCCGATGCCCAGCATCCCGTTCTCCGACTGCAACGTCACCTCGACGCCCTCGGGGATGTGGTTTGCCACCAGTGTCGGAATACCGATGCCTAAATTGACGTAGAAACCGTCCTTCAGCTCGCGCGCGGCACGCGCCGCCATCTCGTCGCGGGTCCAGGCCATGCGATTACTCCTTGCGCGCGCCGGGATCGGTCCAGCGCAGATCATTGGGGAACACGTCGTCGAAATCACCGGCCAAAGCGGTGCCGTAGACGGGGTTGGGCAGCACGAACCAGCCATTGCCCCATAGCGGGGCGATGGCCGGCGAATCCGCCGCCGCGCGCCGCTCGGCGGGTTTCAACCCCGCATTGAAGAGGTCGCTGAAATCGCCCAGTTGATCGCCGACCAGCGCCACGACGCAATATTTCGCGGCGATCAGCGCCCGCCTGGCATCCTTGCCCGACCCGCCCGGCGCATCGCCCTTCAGGAACAAGGTCTCGCCATGCCTGGCCGGCCCCAGCCCGGCGCGGTTCAGCACCGCTTCGGTATATTGCGCGGTCGCGGCATTGCGGTTCGAATTGAACACGACGGTTGCGCCAGCGGCACGCAGCGCCGCCAGCCCCTCGATCGCCCCCGGCACGGCGCGCGTCGCGCGCCCGTCCGACCGCTCCCACCGCTCCCAGCGGCTGGCGTCGTAGTTCAGGCCCCCGCGCGCGTCGGAATATTCATAGCCCGTGTTCAGCAGCACCGTTTCGTCGACATCGAACACGACCGCCGACTTGCCGGTGCAGGCCATCTGCTTCGGCATCGCCAGCGTCGCATCGGGCGCCAGCACCGCCGAGAGCGGCATCCGGCGGAGCGTCGTGCGATCGCGCTGATATTGCTGCACGTAACGGACCAGCGCCGAATAGGTCTGCCGGCTCGCCGCCGCCGCCTCGCCCGATCCATAGAGATACTGCATCCCCGCCGGCACGCCCGACACGGTGGCCGGTGCCACCGGGGCCGACTGGTTGCCGACCGCGACGACACAGCCCGACAGCGCGACAGCGGCAGCGCCGAGGGTCAGCGCCCGCACCGTCCGCATCACACCCGCTCCCGCACGGTGCGGAACTCGATCTGCTTGTCGTACGGCGCGCCGACGATCATCCGTTTCACATAAATGCCCGGCAGGTGGATCGCATCGGGGTCGAGCGTGCCCACCGGCACCACTTCCTCGACCTCCGCGACGCAGATGTTGGCGGCGGTCGCCATCGGCTGGTTGAAGTTGCGCGCGGTCTTGCGAAAGATCAGGTTGCCGGCCTCGTCGGCCTTCCACCCCTTGATGATCGACACATCGGCGCGGATGCCGCGTTCGAGGATGTAGTCCTCGCCGTCGAACTGCTTCACTTCTTTCCCTTCCGCGATCAGCGTGCCGACCCCGGTCTTGGTATAGAAGCCCGGAATGCCCGCGCCGCCCGCGCGACAGCGTTCGGCCAGCGTCCCCTGCGGACAGAATTCGACCTCCAGCTCACCCGAAAGATACTGCCGCTCGAACTCCTTGTTCTCGCCGACATAGCTGGAGATCATCTTCTTCACCTGCCGACTGCGCAGCAGCTTGCCCAGCCCCTGCCCGTCGATGCCGGCATTGTTGCTGGCGATGGTCAGGTCCTTGACGCCCGAGGCCTGGATCGCATCGATCAGCCGCTCGGGAATGCCGCACAGGCCGAACCCGCCGGCGCACAGCGTCATGCCGTCGTGCAGCAGCCCGTCGAGCGCAGCTTCCGCATTCGGGTACAGCTTCTTCATCGCCACTCTCCCAACTTCATTAGAGCCGGATTACCCACGCGGGCGCGGGCGGGTCAAGAACCTGAACCGACTTTCAACTTTGGCGGCCGGCCCGGACACGAAAAAGGCCGCCCCGGTTTCCCGGAGCGGCCCCTCGGCACCATCCGCCAACTACCCGGCGGTACGCGGTGCCTGTCAGCTCAGATCTTGTCGCCAAGCGCGCCCTTGACGCTGCCCTTGACGTCCTGGCCGGTGCCCTTGGCCTGCTGCGCCTGCCCTTCGGCTTCCAGCCGTTCGTTGTCGGTCGCGTCGCCGATCGCTTCCTTCACGTTGCCGGCGATCTTGTTGCCGGCGGCGGCGAGCTTGTCGGTGAATTCACCCATGATTGGCTCCTGCGGGTTGGCGAGGTTTCCCTCGCTGGATTGCCCGGATACAACCGCCTCGACCGTCGCCTTGTTCCATTAAATCTAATTCATATCAGCCCGGCCAGCGGGCTGGACGGGTCGGCATAGCGCCGCCGCTGCATCCGCCCGGCGCGATAGCCCATGCGCCCGGCCTCTACCGCCGCCTTCATCGCCGCCGCCATCAGGATGGGGTCCTTCGCCTCGGCGATCGCGGTGTTCATCAGCACCCCGTCACAGCCCAGCTCCATCGCCACCGCCGCGTCCGATGCCTGTCCGACGCCGGCATCGACCAGCACCGGCACCTTGGCCCCCTCGACGATCAGGCGGATGGTGACGAGGTTCTGTATGCCGAGGCCGGACCCGATCGGCGCGCCCAGCGGCATGATCGCCACCGCGCCGGCATCCTCCAGCCGCTTGGCCGCGATCGGATCGTCGACGCAATAGACCATCGGCTTGAAGCCTTCCTTCGCCAGCACCTCGGTCGCGCGCAGCGTCTCGACCATGTCGGGGTACAGCGTCCGCGCCTCACCCAGCACCTCCAGCTTCACCAGGTCCCAGCCACCCGCTTCGCGCGCCAGCCGCAGCGTGCGGATCGCACTGTCGGCATCGAAGCAGCCGGCGGTGTTGGGCAGGTAGGTGATCTTCTTCGGATCGATATAGTCGGTCAGCATCGGCGCCTTGGGGTCGCTGACATTCACCCGGCGCACCGCAACCGTTACGATCTCCGCGCCCGATGCCGCGACGGCGGCGGCATTCTGTTCGAAATCCTTGTACTTGCCGGTCCCGACGATCAGCCGTGAGGTAAAGGTCTTGCCCGCCACGCTCCACGTATCGGCCGCCTGCCCGACCGGTTGATGGTCGCCACCGCCGACGAAGTGCACGATCTCCAGCTCGTCGCCATCCTCGACCTTCACCTCGGCCAGCGTCGAGCGCGGCACGACCTCCAGATTGCGTTCGACCGCGACCTTTTCCGCCACCAGCCCGATCTGCGCGGCCAGCTCGGCGATGGTCAGCCCGTCGCGAACCCGCATGTGATCGCCGTTGACCGTGATGCTGATGGTGCCGTCGCTATGCATGTCGTCTCCTGTCAGGGCGCCCCTCGCGTCGTCTTGCTCGTCTCGACTTGGGGTGCCCGGTCCGGCTATGGTGCGCCGCATATAGGGACCGCGGACACGCGCCCGCAACCGAAAGCCTGCCTGCGTGACCGACACCGTCTTCGTCCTCAACGGCCCGAACCTGAACCTGCTCGGCCTGCGCGAGCCGGAAATCTACGGGTCGGACACGCTCGACGACATTGCCGGGATGCTGGAGGATCGCGCCCGCGAACTGGGACTGCAGATCGACCTGCGCCAGTCCAATCACGAAGGGCATCTGGTCGACTGGCTGCACGAGGCGCAGGCGGACGGGGCGAAGGCCGTGCTGCTCAACGCCGGTGCCTATACCCACACGTCGATCGCGCTGCACGACGCGATCAAGGCGGTGAAGACCCCGGTGATCGAGGTCCATCTGTCCAATCCGCATACCCGCGAAGACTTCCGCCACACCAGCTTCGTCGGCCGCGCGGCGCGCGGCACGGTGGCGGGATTCGGCGCGCTTTCCTATCTGGTCGCGCTTGAAGCGGCCGCCCGCATCTGACAAGGGCGCGGTTTTTTAAGAATACACCATTGGGGGTTACCATGGCAGACGACAATCAGGGCGAAGGAACGCCGTTCACCAGCCACGCGATGCGCGTCGACATCGACCTCGTCCGCGCGCTGGCGCAGGTGCTGGACGAAACCGACCTGACCGAGGTCGAGGTGGAGGACGGCGCGCGCAAGGTCCGCGTGGTGCGCAAACCCGCGCCGGTACAGGCGGCGGCAAGCTATGCCCCTGCCCCGGCCTATGCTCCCGCGCCCGCACCGCAGCTGGCCAGCGCGGCGACCACCACGATCGAGGCCGGCGCCGCCGTCGCCCCGGTCAGCGCCGTGCCGCCGGTCACCTCGCCGATGGTCGGCACCGTCTATCTCGCGGCCAACCCGGAAGCCAAGCCGTTCGTCTCGGTCGGGCAGAAGGTCGCCGCCGGCGACACGCTGGTCATCGTCGAGGCGATGAAGGTCATGAACCCGATCGTCGCCCCTGCCGCCGGCACCGTGACGCAGATCCTGGTATCGAACGGCCAGCCGGTCGAATTCGACCAGCCGCTGGTGGTCGTGGAATAACATGCCCGAAATCAAGAAACTGCTGATCGCCAATCGCGGCGAAATCGCGCTCCGCATCCACCGTGCCTGCCACGAAATGGGGATCAAGACGGTCGCGGTCCATTCGACCGCCGACGCCGATGCGATGCACGTGCGCCTTGCCGACGAAGCCATCTGCATCGGCCCGCCGTCGGCGACCGACAGCTATCTGAACATCCCCAACATCATTTCGGCAGCCGAGATCAGCGGCGCGGACGCGATCCATCCGGGCTATGGCTTCCTGTCGGAAAACGCCAAGTTCGCCGAGATCGTCGAGCTGCACAACCTGATCTTCGTGGGGCCGAAGCCCGAGCACATCCGCACGATGGGCGACAAGATCGAGGCGAAGCGCACCGCCGGCGCGCTCGGCCTGCCGCTCGTCCCCGGCAGCGACGGCGCGATCAGCGACCTCGCCGAGGCGAAGGCGATCGCGGCCAAGGCCGGCTATCCGGTCATCATCAAGGCGGCGTCGGGCGGCGGTGGCCGGGGCATGAAGGTGTGCCATTCCGAGGACGAACTCGAAACGCTGATGCAGCAGGCCGGCAGCGAGGCGAAGGCCGCGTTCGGCGACGCCACGGTGTACCTCGAAAAATATCTCGGCAACCCGCGCCACATCGAGATCCAGGTCTTCGGCGACGGCAATGGCAAGGCGGTCCATCTGGGCGAGCGCGACTGCTCGCTCCAGCGCCGCCACCAGAAGGTGCTGGAGGAAGCCCCCTCCCCCGTGCTCAGCCAGGCCGATCGCGAACGGATCGGCGGCATCTGTGCCAAGGCGATGGCCGATATGGGCTATCGCGGTGCCGGCACGATCGAATTCCTGTGGGAAGACGGCGAGTTCTATTTCATCGAAATGAACACCCGTTTGCAGGTCGAACATCCGGTGACCGAGATGATCACCGGCATCGACCTGGTCCGCGAACAGATCCGCGTCGCGGAAGGCCATGGCCTGTCGTGCGAGCAGGAACAGATCCGCTTCACCGGCCATGCGATCGAATGCCGCATCAATGCCGAGGACCCGCGCACCTTCGCGCCGTCGCCCGGCACGGTGAAGCATTTCCATGCGCCGGGCGGGATGCACGTCCGCGTCGATAGCGGGCTGTACGCCGGCTACAAGGTGCCGCCCTATTACGACAGCATGATCGCCAAGCTGATCGTGTACGGCACCACCCGCGAACGCTGCCTGATGCGCCTCAAGCGCGCGCTGGAGGAATTCGTGATCGAGGGGATGAAGACCACCATCCCGCTCCACCAGGCCTTGCTCGACGATCCCCAGTTCCAACAGGGCGACTATACGATCAAGTGGCTCGAAGAATGGCTGGCCAGGAACGACTGACGTAACATCCTCCCCGCTTGCGGGGAGGCGTCAGGCCCGAACGAAACGCCCAAGCTCCTCCCCGCCCGCGGGGAGGGGGACCATCCGCAGGATGGTGGAGGGGGATCGCCCCAGACGCAACGGCGGTGGAGCCGGCCCTTGCCCTCCACCGCCGGCTGCACCAGCGGCCCTCAGCGCCGGGGAGAAACCATGAACGCCACCATCTACCACAACCCCCGCTGCTCGAAGTCCCGCGCCGCCCTCGCGCTGCTCACGGAAGCAGGCGCTGACGTGACCGTCGTCGAATATCTGAAGACCCCGCCGACCCGCGACGAACTGGCCGCACTGTTCGAGCGCGCCGACCTCACCCCGCGCGAAGCCCTGCGTGCGACCGAGACCGAAGCCAAGCCGCTGAAGAACGCCGGCGATGCGACCATCCTCGACGCCATGGCGCGGCACCCGATCCTGATCGAACGCCCGATCGTCGAAACCGCCAAGGGCGTCGTCATCGCCCGCCCGCCGGAGCGTATCCGCGAGGTCCTCTAACGCTTCCCAACCGTCACCCCGGACTTGATCCGGGGTCCCGCTTCTTGTTCAACAGCAGCCAATAAAGCGGGGCCTCGGGTCAAGCCCGGGGTGCCGGCAAGGCAAGGGCACTCCCTTGACCCACGTTCGTCATTCCCGCGAAGGCGGGAATCCATAACCGCCGACGGTTCGACGGGAGGCGCGACCGCTGCGCCGATGGGTCCCCGCCGCCCGCGGGGATTGACGAACCTTCAGCCCCCTTTCCTACACGCCGCGACCCTGCCACCATCGCTTCCCGCTCTTTCCCATCGTCCGCCACGCCGTCACCGCCAACGCCACACCCGCACCGCCGCGACAAACCGCGCACGAGTGTGAACTTTGTGAACTTTGGACCGACGAAACCCGGCCTGCCCCACCGCAATCGCTTGGAACTGCAACGATAGCCTGTCATTGCTGCCCCCATGGCGCGTCACACCCCTCCGCTCGAACCGGGTCGCAACTGCTGGCGGATGGAGCGCGCGACGCGCGCGACCGTGCTGGTCGATGCCGATAATTATTTCACCCATGCGCGCGATGCGATGCTGAAGGCGAAGAAGCAAATCCTGCTCATAGGCTGGGACTTCGACGCCCGCATCCGCTTCAAGACCGACGCGGCCAGCGAAGGCCCGGAACTGGTGGGCGAATTCATCACGTGGCTGGTGCGGCGCACACCGGGGCTGCAGGTGCATATCCTGCGCTGGGACACCGGCGCCATCAAGACGCTGTTCCATGGCCGGACCCTCGTCCGCATCGCCAAATGGATCGCCGACCCGCAGGTCCATATGCGGCTCGACACGCACCATCCGGTCGCCGGCTCGCACCATCAGAAGGTCGTGGTGATAGACGACGACGTAGCGTTCTGCGGCGGGATCGACATGACCGTCGACCGCTGGGACACGCGCGAGCATCTCGACGACGATCCCCGCCGGATCGAGCCGGACGGCACGCCGTACCAGCCATGGCACGACGTCACCACCGCGCTGGAAGGCCCGGTCGCCGCCGCGCTGGGCGACATGTGCCGCCATCGCTGGCAGATTTCGGGCGGCGATCCGCTGCCCGTGCCCGCCGATACCGGTCGCTGCTGGCCAACCGGGCTGGAGGCCGACTTCACCGATATCGACGTCGCCATCGCCCGCACCATCCCCGAAATGGCCGACCAGGAACCGGTGCATGAGATCGAGACGCTCTATCTCGACCTGATCGCCCGCGCCGAACGCTTCTTCTATGCCGAGAGCCAGTATTTCGCCTCGCGCAAGGTCGCCGAGGCGATTGCGAAGCGGCTCGACGAACCGGATGGGCCGGAGATCGTGATCGTCAACCCGACCACGGCGGAAGGCTGGCTGGAGCCGGTCGCGATGGACTCGGCCCGTGCGCGCCTGTTCCAGGCGCTGAAGGAACGCGACCGTCACGACCGGCTGCGGCTCTACCATCCCTTCACCGTCGGCGGCACGCCGATCTATGTCCATGCCAAGGTGACGGTGATCGACGACCAATTGCTCCGCGTCGGCTCGTCCAACTTCAACAACCGTTCGCTGCGGCTCGACACCGAATGCGACGTCACGGTGGACGCCACCCGCCACGCCAATGCCGACGAGCGCCGCACCATCGCCGGCATCCGCGACTCGCTGCTCGCCGAGCATCTGGGCGTCGACTGCGAGACGATCGAGGCGACGCTGGAACGCACCGGCTCGCTGATCGCCACGATCGAGGAATTGCGCGGCGACGGCCGCTCGCTGCGCCCCTATGAGATCCCCGATCTGGGTGCGGTCACCGAATGGCTGGCCGACAACAAGATCCTCGACCCCGAAGGGCCGGGCGAGATGTTCGAGGCGCTGTCCGAACGCACCCCGCTGCTCAAGAAGCTCAAGAAGCACCGCCCCCACCTCCACCGCGCCGACAATACGCTGTCGCCGGTGATGACCGCGGTCGCGGTCGGCGGCACCGTGGCGGGTGGCACGCTATTGGGTATGATGCTGTGGAATGCGTGGAAGAAGCGGGGAAGCTGAACGCGTCTCACCTGATCGGGAGCAGGTTCGATGATGTGGGCGATGGCGGCACTGGTCTGGACCACGAACGGCCTGAGCCTGATCCCGCCGCGCTGCTCTGCCGCGACCCGGCTACGTCAGGGCGTCGGCGTTGCCGCAATCATCCTGATTGCTGTCATGGTATGGCATTTGTGGTCCGGCACCTTCCGGGCCGACATCGATCTGGCATGGATGGTAATGATGGCCGGCGTGTTCGCCAGCGATATTGGCAAGCGGTGGGCAGGTCATGTTGGGGAACAAGCCACCGACGAACCGGCCTGAAAACGGAAGCGGGGACCGAAACCGGCCCCCGCCCCGCAACCGGACTTAGTTGCTGTCCGAGTTGTCGTCATCGACGGCGATGATGACGCCACCGGCAACGATCGCGGCTGCCAGCAGCGCGAACACGATGCCGCCGCCGGCCAGCTTCTGGCCACCCTTGGTCGGGGCGGTCGCGCGGACCGACTTGGCGACCGACAGCGCCGATGCGTTCTGCGCGGCATTGGCGGCGACCGGAGCGGCGGCCAGCGTGGTCGCGGCGATCGCCGTCAGGAACTTCGAAACCATTACATTCTCCCTTGCTCGGCATGATGCCATGCGACGCCGAGTCCGGCGATGCGGATCACCGACTCCCGACGTGCGGAAGGGTTCCCACGCGAAGGCGGTTTTCGGGAACATCATAATCCGTTCGAATGACGTTTGTTCCGCCACTGTACCCATTTTGCAACGCAACATTGCCGGCGTGTTACAAACACGTTGCCCCACAAACCGGCTGGCACCGCGCGCGCCTGCGCGCTAGAGGCACGCGCATGACCCAGATCACGCCCGAGATCGTCGCCGAACACGGCCTGTCCCCTGAGGAATATGAGCGCGTCCTGCACGCGATGGGGCGCGAACCCAATCTGACCGAACTCGGCATCTTCTCGGTCATGTGGTCGGAACACTGCAGCTATAAGTCGAGCCGCATTCACCTGAAGAAGCTACCGACCACCGGCCGCCAGGTCATTTGCGGCCCCGGCGAGAATGCCGGCGTGATCGATATCGGCGACGGGCAGGCGGCGATCTTCAAGATGGAGAGCCACAACCACCCGTCCTATATCGAACCCTATCAGGGTGCCGCGACGGGCGTTGGCGGCATCCTGCGCGACGTGTTCACCATGGGTGCGCGACCGATCGCGAACCTCAATGCGCTCCGCTTCGGCCGGCCCGATCATCCCAAGATGCGCCACCTGATCTCGGGCGTCGTCCATGGCATCGGCGGCTATGGCAATTGCGTCGGCGTGCCGACCGTCGGGGGCGAGGTGAATTTTCACCCGGCCTATGACGGCAACATCCTCGTCAACGCGATGACCGTCGGCATCGCCGATCAGGACAAGATCTTCTATTCGGCCGCCTCGGGCGTCGGCAATCCGATCGTCTATGTCGGTTCCAAGACCGGCCGCGACGGCATTCATGGCGCGACCATGGCCTCGGCCGATTTTGGCGAGGATGCCGAGGAAAAGCGCCCGACGGTGCAGGTCGGCGACCCCTTCACCGAGAAGCTGCTGATCGAGGCGTGCCTCGAACTGATGGCCTCCGACGCGATCGTCGCGATCCAGGACATGGGCGCGGCGGGCCTCACCTCCTCCTCGGTCGAGATGGCGTCGAAGGGCGGGGTCGGCATCGAACTGGTCATGGACGACGTGCCGCAGCGCGAACGCGGCATGACCCCGTATGAGATGATGCTGTCGGAAAGCCAGGAGCGGATGCTCATGGTGCTGAAGCCCGGCCGCGAGGACTTCGCCAAGGCGATCTTCGACAAATGGGAACTCGACTTCGCGGTCATCGGCCATGTGACCGACACCGGCCGCATGGTGCTGAAGTGGCAGGGCGAGGTCGTCGCCGACATTCCGCTCGCCCCCCTGGCCGACGAAGCGCCGCTGTACGACCGGCCGCATGTCCCGACGCCGAAGCCCGCCGAACTGGCGAACGTACCCGCCTGCACCGATCCCGCCGCCGACCTGCTCAAGCTGATGGGTTCGCCCGACATCGCCTCGCGCCGCTGGATCTGGGAGCAGTATGACCACATGGTCGGCGCCGACACGGTGCAGCGCCCCGGCGGCGATGCGGCGGTCGTGCGGGTGCATGGGACGCAGAAGGCGCTGGCGATGACCACCGACTGCACCCCGCGCTATTGCTTCGCCGATCCGGTCGAAGGCGGGAAGCAGGCGATCGCCGAGGCCTATCGCAACCTGACCGCGGTCGGTGCGACGCCGCTCGCCGTCACCAACTGCCTGAACTTCGCCAACCCGCAGCGCCCGGAGATCATGGGCCAGATCGTAGGCTGCCTCGACGGCATGAGCGAGGCGTGCCGCGCGCTCGACTTCCCGATCGTGTCGGGCAACGTGTCGCTCTACAATGAATCGAAGGCGACCGGCGGCGGCTCGGCGATCCTGCCGACCCCGGCGATCGGCGGCGTCGGCCTGCTGGCCGATTGGGAGAAGTCGGCGACGATCGCCTTCAAGCAGACCGGCGACATCATCCTGCGCGTCGGCGACCGCACCGGCTCGCTCGGCCAGTCGCTGTGGCTGCGCGAAGTCCATGGCCGCGAGGAAGGCCCGCCGCCGCCGGTCGATCTCGACGCCGAACGCAGCACCGGCGGCTATATCCGCCAGGCGATCCTGTCGGGCAAGATCACCGCGTGTCACGACGTGTCGGACGGCGGCGTCGCGGTGACCGTCGCCGAAATGGCGCTGGCCGGCAATGTCGGCGCGATCCTCGACCGCAAGCTGCCGTTCGACGACATCGCCCGTTCGCTCTTCGCCGAGGATCAGGGCGTGTACATCGTCACGGTCCACGACCATGCGCTGCTCGAATTCCTGCAGGGCGCGGAAAAGGCCGGCGTGGATGCCGAACCGATCGGCCGCACCATCGGCAGCCGCATCATCTTCGAACTGAACGACGGCGACTTCGCGGTATCGCTGGCCGACCTGCGCGGCGCGCACGAAGGCTTCTTCCCCGCGCTGATGGACAGCGCCGCCTGAGTCCGCTTCCCCCTGCCCGTGCGATCGGGCAGGGGTTGGCGATGACCGCCCCCCGCCCCCCCGCCGCCGCCGACCGCATCGTCACGCTCGACGTGGTGCGCGGGGTCGCGGTTATCGGCATCCTGTTCGTCAATATCCTGAGCTTCGCGCTGCCCGATACCGCGCGGCTCAATCCCTATGCCGGGGGAATGCAGGGACCGGCGGACCTGTGGGCCTATTTCGCGACGATGATCGCGTTCGACGGCAAGATGCGCGGGCTGTTCTCCTTCCTGTTCGGCGCATCACTGTTGCTGGTCGTCGATCGCGCCGAGGCGGCGGGCGCGGACCCCGCGGCGGTGCACTACCGGCGGATGGGCTGGCTGTTCGCCCTTGGCCTCGCCCATGCCACCCTGCTCTGGGCCGGCGATATCCTGATGCATTATGCGCTGGTCGGCTCGGTGGCCTTCGCCTTCCGCCGCCACAGCCCGGGCCGACTGGTCGCGTTCGGTTGCGGCTTTGCGGTGGTGACGTGGCTGTTCCTCGGAATGATCGCCATGTCCTATCTGGCGATGCGCTCCGCCGGTACGCCTGCCGCCGCACGGGGCCTGCGCGACCTCGACAATGGCTTCGGCATCCCCGCCCCCGCCGTGCTGGCGCAGGAAGTCGCGCTGTTCCGTGGCGGCTATACCGGCATCCTGCACCACAACCTGACGGAGGTCGCAACGACGCTCTACAACGTGCTGTTCATCGGATTCGAGACGCTCGGCTATATGCTGTTCGGCATGGCGGCACTGCGCAGCGGGATGCTGACGGGCGGCTGGTCGCGGCAGCGGCTCGCGCGCTGGGTGCTGACGGGCATCGGGATCGGCGGCGCGGGCTACGCCGCTTTGACCGGCTGGTTGCTCGCGCGTGGCATCGATACCGGCACGGTCCTGATCGGGCCGTTCGCGCTGACCCCGCCGCTGCGCGCGGTCATGATCCCGGGCTATGCCGCCGCGATCATGATGGCGGCGTCACGCGGCGGAGCGATTACCCGGCGGTTCGCTGCGGTGGGGCAGATGGCGCTGAGCAACTACCTGCTGACCAGCCTCGTCATGTGCCTCGTCTTCTATGGCTGGGGCCTCGGCCAGTTTGCGTCGTGGCCGCGGGTGAGCCTGTACCTGCCGGTGCTAGCGATAGGTGCGCTGATGCTGCTGTGGTCGCAACCATGGCTGACGCGCCATCGCTTCGGTCCGTTCGAATGGCTGTGGCGGTCGCTCGCCCGCTGGCGGGTGCAACCGCTTCGCAAGCGCTGATGCCGCAGGTTCATGCGAGTCATCCGCAATAGTTCTTGCGAACGAGTTTCATTACTACTATACCTCGACTCGTCGGAGCGAGGGCGAGAACATGGTCGTATGCGTCTGTAATGCCATCAGAGAACGCGATGTTCGCGCGGCGGCGCGGGGCGGTGCCAGCAGTGCCTGCCAAGCATATCGCGCCTTGGGCTGTCAGGCGAAATGCGGTCAGTGCGTGCCGTTCGCGCGAGCCATTATCGATGCGGAGCGCGCGGCTGCATAGCGTTCTCAGCTGCAGGAAATGGCAGAATTCCGCCATTTCCGACTGTCGTTACGCCGTCATAACGCGTAAGAGCCGTCCATCACCACGATAAGGACGAACGACGTGAAGGGCGACGCCAAGGTCATCGAATTTCTGAACGAAGCGCTCAAGAACGAGCTGACGGCAGTCAACCAATATTGGTTGCACTATCGCCTGCTCGACCATTGGGGCGTCTACAAGCTCGCCAAGTTCGAGCGTCATGAATCGATCGACGAGATGAAGCATGCCGACCGTCTGGCGGAGCGCATCCTGTTCCTCGACGGCCTGCCCAACTTCCAGCTGCTCGGCCGCCTGCGCGTGGGCGAAACCGTCGAGGAAGTGCTGAAAGCCGACCTCGCGATCGAGGTCGAGGCCGTGGCCCAGCTGCGCGAAGCCGTCGCCTATTGCGAAAGTATCCGCGACTTCGTCAGCCGCGACCTGTTCGCCGAGATCCTGTCGAACGAGGAAGAGCATGTCGACACGCTCGAAACCCAGTTCGAGATGATCGAGCGGATGGGTATCCAGAATTACGTGCAGCTCAATTCGGTCGCCGAACTCGACAAGCACGAGGGCTGACCTGACGTTACCGGCCGCGTACAAGCGTGGCCGGTAGCGAACCACCAAAATGGCGCGGTCGCCCGGACGGGCGTCCGCGCGATCCTATAAAGCGACGGGACGCTTGCCGAAGGCCGATGGGCGGCGGACGGCCAGAGGATTGGTTTCGCGCTCCAGCATCGCCAACGTGGCTTCGAAGGTCGGACGCAAGCGGGCGATATGCTCCAGCGCCTCGGTCGGCACGTCGCGGGTCTCGACGCATTTGCGGGCGATCACTTCGATCCCTTCGGCAAGGTCGGCCAGCGTCTCCGCGCCGAACTGGCGCGATTCACCCTTCAGCGTATGGGCGGGCAGCACCATCGCCGCCGCGTTCTGGTCCCGCATGGCCGTTTCGATCGCCCGGACCGACTTGATACCGTCTTCCTTGAAATAGCCGAGGATGCGGACGAAATTCCCGCCCAGTTCAACCCGTGCCGCGGCAAGCACGCGTTGATCGATCAATCCATCGTTCATTACAGCCGCCCCCGTCGTGCGAAGCGACGCCGCGTCCGGCGCCATTCCGCGACTCTATCGCCGACGTCGTAAACAAGATGTTTATATGGGCAGTCGAAGGATAGGGATTTCAGCTGAGCAGCAGCCCCGCCAGCGCCGCCGACATCAGGTTCGCCAGGCTGCCGGCGACCAGCGCCCGGATGCCGAGCTTCGCGATCATCGGTCGCTGGTTGGGGGCGAGGCTGCCGGTCACCGCCATCTGGATCGCGATCGACGAGAAGTTGGCGAAGCCGCACAGCGCGAAGGTGATGATCGCGATCGTCCGGGTCGACAGCTGCGCCCCCGCTTCGCCGAGCGAGATGTACGCGACGAATTCGTTCAGCACGACTTTCTGCCCGAACAGGCCACCGGCGATCCCCGCCTCGTTCCACGGCACGTTCAGCAGGTACATGACCGGCGCAAAGACATAGCCGAGCAACCGCTGGAAGCTGAGGTCGGCAACCCCGAACCAGTTGCCGATGCCGCCGAGCAGGCCGTTGGCCAGCGCGACCAGCGCGACGAACGCCAGCACCATCGCACCGACCGCCACCGCCAGCTTCACGCCGGTCTGGGCACCCTGCGCCGCCGCCATGATGATGTTGGCGGGACGCTCCTCGTCATGCGTCGCTTCGGCCAGCGCGATCGCCTCTGCTTCCCGGTCGTCGCCGAGCGGCAGTTCGCCGGCCGGCGGCTCGGGCGTGTCGGGCATGATGATCTTCGCCATCAGGATGCCGCCCGGCGCCGCCATGAAGCTTGCCGCCAGCAAGAAATCGATGCGGATACCCATCGACGCATAGGCCGCAAGGATCGTGCCCGCGACGCCCGCCATGCCGCTGGTCATCACCGTGAACAGCTGCGCCGGGGTGAGGCCTGCCAGATAAGGGCGGATGACGAGCGGCGATTCGCTCTGCCCGACGAAGATGTTGGCGGCAGCGCACAGCGATTCGACCTTGCTGACGCCGATCACCTTTTCGATGCCGCCGCCGATCCAGCGCACCACCAGCTGCATGATCCCCAGATAATAGAGGATCGACACCAGCGACGCGAAGAAGATGATGACCGGCAGCGCGGCGATGGCGAAGCTCTGCCCGCCGATTTCCGGCCGGGCGAGCGGCCCGAACAGGAACGACGTGCCGGCATTGGCATAGGCCAGCAGATTGGCGACGCCGCCCGACAGGAACCCCAGCACGCCCTTCCCCCATGGCGTATAGAGGACCAGCACGGCGATGCCGACCTGCAGGGCGAAGGCGGCGCCGACCACGCGCGGCCGGATGGCGCGGCGGTTGGTCGACAGTGCGACGGCGATCCCCAGAATCACGACGATGCCGGCGATGCCGATCAGAAAACGAGTCATGCTAAGCGTGCTATCCTGCCCCGCCGCCCTGCCCGGACGGCCCAAACCGTCGTGACATGCCATGCCGACGGCCGGGACGCCAGCGGTGACAAACGCTTTTGCCATCGACGAATTTCGGGACTAGCAAGGGCCATGACGACCGCTCCCCCCGCTGCGCCCGCGACGATCGCCCTGCCGCGCGCACTGTTCATCTTCTCGATCTTCTACGGCGGGCTGGTCTGCATCGCCGGCGTACTGGGCAACAAACAGGTCGCGCTCGGCCCGCTCGCGGTCGAGGCGGGCATCTTCGCCTTCCTGCTGCTGGTCGTCGTGTCGAGCGCGATCGCCGAACTCTATGGCCCGGGGCGGGCGAAGCATCTGGTATGGTTCGGGTTCGTGCCGCTCATCACGTCGATGATTCTGTCGTGGATCGTCTGGGCGCTGCCTGCATCGGCGGACATGCTGCCCGCCAACCGCGATGCGATCCAGATCATCCTCGGCGCGACCTGGCGCATCTGGGGCGCGGGGATCATCGCCTATGGCGTATCGCAGACGCTCAACGTCACCATCTTCGGCTGGCTGAAGCGTGGGCAGGGCAAGCTGCTGTGGCTACGCGCCGCCATCGCCAGCGTGCTGTCGCAGATCGTCGACACGCTGATTTTCGTGACGGTCGCCTTTTACGGCGTCTTCCCGATCGGGCAGCTGGTCGTCGGGCAGATGCTGGCCAAGGTCGTGCTGTCGATCGTGCTCGTCCCGCCGCTGATCTATGCCTTTGTCGGTCTGGGGCGCTGGCTGGACCGTGCGCGGTAAGAAGGATTTCGGTTCACGCGAAGGCGCGGGGGCGCGGAGAGAAAGAGATTATTCGCGCAGAGGCGCAGAGGACGCTGAGGGGTCGTGGTGCCGGCAATGGCGGCCTGTCTGGCGCAGGCTCTTCTCTATCGGAAGCCGATGAAGGCGAGCTGCTGTCGCAGCAAGCACAACCTCTCAGCGCCCTCTGCGCCTCTGCGCGAAAATACCCTTTCTTCTTCTCCGCGCCTCCGCGTGAACCAACTTCTTCCTTCCAACCCCCGACCCCGCTAAAGCGCCCAACCATGACCCACGCTCCCGATCCGAAGATGCTCGCCAAGGCGGAAACGCTGACCGAGGCGTTGCCCTATCTGCAACGCTATGCCGGTCGCACCTTCGTGGTGAAATATGGCGGCCACGCGATGGGCGATCCCGAACTGGCGCGCGATTTCGCAGAGGATGTCGTGCTGCTGAAGCAGGTCGGTATCAATCCGGTCGTCGTCCACGGCGGCGGTCCGCAGATCGGCGCGATGCTGAAGCGGCTGGGCGTCGAATCGCGTTTCGTCGACGGGCTGCGCGTCACCGACGCCGCCACCGCCGAAGTCGCGGAGATGGTGCTGGCCGGCAAGATCAACAAGGAAATCGTCGCCTGGATCGCGGCAGCCGGCGGCAAGGCGGTCGGCATTTCGGGCAAGGACGCGCGGCTCGTCACCGCCGAAAAGGTCGGCCGCAACGAACCCGACCGGGCGCAGGGCATCGAACGCCATGTCGACCTGGGCTTTGTCGGCACGCCGGTCGCGGTCGATCCGACCATCCTGCACAGCCTTGCGCGGGACGGCTTCATCCCCGTCGTCGCTCCGGTGGCACTGGGCGCCGATGGCGACACGTACAACATCAACGCCGACACCATGGCCGGGTCGATCGCGGGGGCGATGGGCGCCTCGCGCTTCTTCCTGCTGACCGATGTCGCGGGGGTGCTCGACAAGACCGGCGAGCTGCTGACCGATCTCGACGCCGCGCGCATCGCCGAACTGAAGGCGGACGGCACGATCAGCGGCGGCATGATCCCGAAGGTCGAGACGTGCGTGGCGGCAGTAGCACAGGGCGTCGATGCGGCCGTCATTCTCGATGGCCGCGTGCCGCACGCCATGTTGCTCGAAATCTTCACCGAACAGGGTGCGGGCACCCTCGTCCATGCCTGAGGGTTGGAGACGGCGGGCAGCGTCCCTATAGTCGCTGCCTGTTGCACGAAAGGCTGATGCGTTGAACGTCCTGCTCGATATCATTCAAGTGCTGCTGAACGTCCTGTGGTGGATCATCATCGCGCAGTTCATCCTGTCGATCCTGATCTCGTTCAACGTCATCAACACCCATAACGACTTCATCCGCTCGCTCTATCGCGGGCTGCTGGCCGTGACCGAGCCGATCTATCGCCCGATCCGGCGCATCCTGCCCGATTTCGGCGGCATCGACTTTTCGCCGATGGTGGTCCTCGTGCTGATGAGCATCCTGCAGGGCATCATCATCCCCGCCATCTATCGCGCGACGGTTTCCACGTTCATCTGACCCTGGGTCGGGCTGACGAACACGTCCTCGATCGTCAGCCCGAACAGTTCGGCGATGCGAAAGGCGAGCGGTAGCGACGGGTCGTAACGGCCTGTTTCGATCGCGTTGACGCTCTGGCGCGATACCTCCAGCCGTTCGGCCAGATGCTGCTGCGACCAGCCGCGCTCGGCGCGCAGGCGCTTGAGGTGGTTATCCAATCGCCCGCTCCCGCGCCCGCAGGATACCGCGCACGCACGCCGCGACGCCCTGCAGGCCGAACCAGAGGGTCGCCACATAATAATGCGCGGTAGGGCCGACCAGGCCGAACCCTTCGAGAAATCCCCAACCGGTGGTGATCGACAGCGTCGCGCCGGTCACGATTAGCAGGTCGTGGACCATCTGCGCCCTGATATATTCGTCGCGCATCTCGATCAGCAATCGTCCGATGACGACGAACACCAGTGCGATCGGCACGGCGGGCAGCACGGCGGCGACATAGGCGAGGATGCCGGTCGGCGTCGCGTAGCGAAACCACAGGTTCACCCCCACCAGCGTGACCCCGTACAGCAGCATCACGCTCATCAGCCGGACGGTATAGCGTTTGGTTTCAGGCGGCATCGACATGCGGGCGTCCTCCACTGGTGTGAAGGACGCTTTACATGACAAGCTTGCTTTACGTCAAGCGTCCTTTACCGGGTCGGTACCGGTTCCGCGCCCGAATAATCGTAGAAGCCGCGCTGGACCTTCCGCCCGTACCAGCCGGCCTCGACATATTTTACCAGCAGCGGCGCGGGCCGGAACTTGGGGTCGCCGGTTCCTTCGAACAGGACGCGGGTGATCTCCAGACAGGTGTCCAGCCCGATGAAGTCGGCGAGGGTAAATGGCCCCATCGGGTGGTTCAGCCCCAGCTGACACGCCGCATCGATATCGGGAATCGTCGCGACGCCCTCGCCCAGCGCGAAGCACGCCTCGTTCAGCATCGGCATCAGCACGCGGTTGACGATGAAGCCCGGCGCGTCATTGGCATGGACGATCCGCTTGTTCAGGCTCTGTCCGAACGCCTCGACCGCCGCGACGGTCGCGTCGCTGGTGGCAAGGCCACGGATCAGTTCGATCAGGCCCATCACCGGCACCGGGTTGAAGAAATGCACGCCCATGAACCGCGCCGGATCGGGCGCGGCCTGCGCCAGTCGGGTGATCGGGATGGACGAAGTGTTGCTGGCGAGGATCGCGGTATCGGACAGCACCTTGCCGACGGTTTCGAAGATCTGGCGCTTGATCGCTTCCCGCTCGGTCGCGGCCTCGATCACCAGGTCGCACGGCCCCATAGCCGCCAGATCACCGACCGGCGTAATCCGGTCCAGCGCGGCATCGGCGTCGCTTTGGGTAATCTTTTCCTTCGATACCGCGCGCGCGAGCTGTTTGGCGATGCCGTCCTTGCCGCCCTGCGCGCGCTCGACCGATACGTCTGACAGCAACACGGCATAGCCGGCCTGTGCCGACACCTGCGCAATGCCCGCCCCCATCTGGCCCGCGCCGATCACGCCAATCGTCTTCATCGTCCGTCCTCTCGATAAACTGCCGTTTGCCGGCTCGAACGCGGCAATAGCGCCTTTCGATCACGCGTACATGCCGGTATCGCATGGCCATGCGCCGTATCCTGCCCCTCGCCTTGCCGCTCACCCTGCTAGCCTGCAACGGATCGGCACCACAGCCGGGCGAGAATGCCGCGACACCCGCCCCGACGCCCAGCGCCAGCGCGTCCCCGCTGACCGATACCGGCACCGTACCGCGTCCGACCGAGCTGCGCAGTTTCGGCAACTGGGTCGCCGGATGCGATAATGGCGCGACCTGTCAGGCGGGTTCGCTGGCCCCCGAGGAGGGCGATCCGCCAGCGCTGATGCTGTCGCTCGAACGCGCTGCCGGGCCGGAGGGTGCCGTCACGATCCGCCTGCGCGGCGTTGACCTGCCTTCGCTGCCGCTGACCGCATCGATCGATGGCGACGCGATGGCGCGCGGCGGCACGGCCGGCGACGATGCGGTGAGGCTCAGCGGCGCGCCCGCCCTGGCGCTGGCGCAGCGCATGGCACAGGGCCGCACGCTGACCATTGCCGACGCAGCCGGCGCGAAGGCGGCCACCCTGTCGCTAACGGGTGCGGCGGCGGCGCTGCGCTGGATCGATGCCCAGCAGGGGCGCGACGGTACGGTCGGCGCGCTGGTGGCAAAGGGCACCCGCCCGGACACCCGCCCGGCTCCCGCCCTGCCGGTCGTCAGCGCGCCGGTCATTCGCGGGGAGTCGGCGCTGCTCGACCCGCTGCTCATCACCCGGATGCGGGCAAAGGCCGATTGCAGCGGCGACGACCTGCCCGACGTGACGACCAAGCCGCTGGGCGGCGGCCGCACGCTGGCGATCGTCCCCTGCGAGATGGGGGCCTATAACCTGTTGTCGGCGCTGTTCGTCGTAGAGCGGGGGGAGGCGACGCTCGCACCGTTCGAAGCGGCACCGGGCGGAGATACGGGCAGCGACACGCCGCTGGTTTTCAACGCCGCCTTTGCCGACGGCATTCTCGACACCAATGCGCTGGGCCGGGGGCTGGGCGATTGCGGCGTGCGGCAACGCTATGCGTGGGACGGCAGCCGCTTTCGCCTGATCGAACAGCGGGTGATGGACGATTGTCGCGGCAATGCCGACTTCATCCGCACCTGGGTCGCGCGCCTGATCCGCTGACCGGTCAGCGGCGGCGCAGCACCGCCACGACCGGATAATGGTCCGATGGGAACAGTGCGCCCTGCCGCGTATCGATCGTCGTCACCGACAGCGGTGCGAACCCCTTGACGAAAATCCAGTCGATGCGGCGGTCGGGCTTGCCGGTGAAGCCGTGGAAGGTCGCCTCCGGCCCCTTGCGCGCGGGCGTCGCGATCCAGACGTCGGTCAGGTCCTGCGCCAGCCGGCGGTGGGTCGGGCTGTCGGGAACGGTGTTGAAGTCGCCGGTCAGCACGACGGGCAGGTCACCGGCAATCGCGGGAATCCGCGCCGCCAGCAACGCCGCGCCCTTTTCGCGAGCTGCCTCATCCTCCTCCCGATAGGGCAGGTGGGTGTTGAAAAGCGCGAAACGCTTGCCGTCACGCTCCCTAAAGATCGCCCAGGTCACCATGCGCGGCAGGGGATGGCCCCAGCTGATGCTGCCCGGCACCTCCGGCGTGTCCGACAGCCAGAAATTGCCCCAGCGTTCCACCTGCAGCCGATCGGCACGGTAGAAGACGCCCATATGTTCGTCATCGGCACGTTCCGCACCGCTGCGCCCGACCCCGATCCAGCGATAGCGCGGCAGGCGTTCGACCAGATCGTCGCCCTGCCGCTTGAACAATTCCTGTGTCCCGATCACGTCGGGGTTGGCGCGACGGATCGTGGCGGTGGTCAGGTCGCGCCGCAATTCCCAACGGTTCGCGCCATCGCCGTCGCTGGGCAGGCGGATGTTGAGGCTCATGACGGTCAGGTCGCGGGCCATGGCGGGCACCGCCGCGGCCAGTGCCGCGATCGTCAGCAGGAATCGAATCACGGGGCGATCGGTACCTTCTTCGCTTCGGCCAGGATCACGCAGAATGCGCCGTCCTCACCGCACCATTGCTGCAACGGGGTCCACCCGCCGCTGCGCAATAGCAGGCGCGCATCGCGATCGCCATATTTATGGCTGTTCTCGGTATGGATCGTTTCGCCCGCGCGCATGGCGAACGACCGTCCGTCGACCGCAAAGTCGAGGTCGCGGGTCGTGCGCAGATGCATCTCGATCCGCGCGGCATCGTCATTCCAGCGCGCTTCGTGGACGAAGGCTTCGACCGGAACGGTGCCAGCGAGTTCGCGATTGATCCGGTCGAGCAGGTTCAGGTTGAACGCGGCCGTCACCCCCGCCGCATCGTCATAGGCGGCGACCAGCGTCTGCTCGTCCTTCACCCGGTCGATGCCGATCAGCAGCATCGCCCCCTCGCCCAGCCAGTCGCGCATCGCCCTGAGCAACGTGCCCGCCGCCAGCGGCTCCATGTTGCCGATGGTCGAACCGGGAAAGAAGCCGAGCTTGGGCATGTCCGCCACCTCGGCGGGAAGCGGCACGGGATGCATGAAGTCCGCCTCGACCGGCAGTACCGGCAGCCCCGGAAACTGGCCGGCCAGCACCGCCGACGAGGACCGCAGGAAATCGCCCGAGATATCGATCGGCACATAGGCGGCGGGTTCGATGCAGTTGAGCAGGATCGGCGTCTTGACCGACGATCCCGATCCGAACTCCACCACCGCCACGCCTTCACCGATCGCGCCGACCAGTTCGGGGCAGATCGTCTTGAGGATCGCGGTTTCGGCGCGGGTCGGGTAATATTCGGGGAGCGCGGTGATGTCCTCGAACAGCTCCGACCCCTTGCGGTCGTAGAACCAGCGCGCCGGAATCGCCTTTTGCGGCAACGACAGCCCGGCCAGCACGTCGGCGCGAAACGCGGGATCGGCACGGGTCGCCATCGGCACATCGTCGCTCAACAGCATCACAGATCCTTTGCAAGCCGGACGCCGGTGAATTGCCAGCGTTGATGGGGGTAGAAGAAATTGCGGTAGCAGGCACGCGCATGGCCGCGCGGCGTGGCGCAGGACGAGCCGCGCAGCACGAACTGCCCGCTCATGAACTTGCCATTATATTCCCCGACCGCGCCGTCGACGGTGCGGAAGCCGGGATAGGGGCGGTACGCGCTGCCGGTCCATTGCCAGACGTCGCCGAAAAAGGCCGGCCCGCCGGCGGACGGACGCGGTTCGACCGCATGGGCATGGTCCAGCTGGTTGCCGCCGTTCGGGTCGTGGCTGGCCGCAGCGGCTTCCCATTCGAACTCGGTCGGCAACCGCGCGCCGGCCCAGCTGGCAAAAGCGTCGGCCTCGAAGAAGCTGATATGCGTCACCGGCGCGGCGGGATCGATCGCGCGTCGTCCATCAAGGCCGAACCGGGTCCACACCTCGCCGTCCCGCTCCCAATAGAGTGGCGCGTGGATGCCATTCGCCTTCACCCAGGCCCAGCCATCGGCCAGCCACAGCCTTGCGTCGCGATAGCCGCCATCGGCGATGAACGCCGCCCATTCGCCGTTGGTGACGGTGCGGTCGGCGATGGCGTGCGGATGGAGCAGCACGTCGTGGCGCGGGCCTTCGCAATCGAAGGCGAAGCCCTGTCCGTCATGGCCGACCTGCACGATGCCGCCGCTATGCTCAATCCAGCCGGTCGGCGGCGGCACCGCCACCGGACGCTTCGGCTCGGGCGCGAACATCGCCGGCTCCAGCGGGTTCTCGCTGAAATGATGCAGGATATCGGTGAGCAACAGCTCCTGATGCTGCTCTTCATGATTGCAGCCAAGCGCGACCAGTTCCTGCGCCGCGTCGGACAGCGTCGGCAGCGCGGCGAGCAATGCCGCATCGACTGCCGCGCGATAGCCGCGCACCTCGTCGAGGCTGGGCCGGGTAATCATCCCCCGCCGACTGCGCGCATGACGGCGACCTTCCGCCTCGTAATAGCTGTTGAACAGGAACGGGAAGCGTTCGTCGTGTAGCGTATAGCCGGGCACATGGTCGCGCAGGACGAAGGTTTCGAAGAACCACGTCGTATGCGCCAGATGCCATTTGGCCGGTGACGCATCGTCCATCGATTGGACGGTGGCGTCGGCGTCCGACAGCGGCGCGGCCAGCGCGTCGGTCAGCGATCGAACCTGGGTGTAACGATGGGCGAGCAGATGGTCGGACCGGTCGGCCGGTGTCGCTCGCATGATCGTCTCCTAGGGTGCCGGACGCTCCCCGCCCGGTACCCACAAAACGTCTCCACCGGCATTTTGGTTCACAAGCCGCGCAAAAACGAACAGAAAATCCGACAGTCGGTTGAGATAGGCAAGCAGATGCGGGTTCAGCGCCGCATCGTGCGACGCCGCCACCGCCGACCGTTCCGCCCTGCGCACGATGGCGCGGGCGAGATGCAGCGCGGCGGCCGCCGCCGATCCGCCGGGCAAAATGAAGCTGGTCAGCGGCGACAGCCCGGCATTGGCCCGGTCGATCGCGTTCTCCAGCGCGGTGACCTGTTCGGGTACGATCCGCAGCGCACCGGCAATGGCGGGCGGCGTGGCAAGGTCCGCGCCGAGATCGAACAGGTCGTTCTGGATGGTCAGCAGTGTCGCGGCATCGGGATGCCCGCCGAGCGCGGCGATGGCGACGCCCAATGCCGAATTGGCCTCGTCCACATCGCCGATCGCCTGCATCACGGCGGCGTCCTTGGCGACGCGCGATCCGTCGACCAGCCCCGTCGTCCCGCCGTCACCGGTGCGGGTATAGATTTTCGTCAGCTTGACCATCGGTCGGTCAGCTGCGTCCCGACAGGAACAGCAGCACGACGACGATCAGGATCGCGATCGCCTGAAACAGCACGCGCGCCTGCATCATCTTGTTCGATTTGAGCGCCTGGTCGCTCGGCCCCTCGCCGCGCACTTCGGCGCTCCCCTGTGCTAGGAACGACACGATGCCGCGGATCAGCGCGACGACTACCGCGATCATCGCAGCGATCAGCAACAGGACCAGAAACGTGTTCATGGGGTGAAGCTAAGCCTTTGCCAGCGCAAAGCCAATGGGGAGTCGCTCATTGCGCAGATCATCGGCGAAACCGCGCCCGTCGACGCCGCTGTCCCTGAGCGCCGCCAGCGTCGGCGCGCCGTTGCGCTTGGCCAGCCGCTGCCCATCGGGTCCCAGCAGCAACGGGTGGTGCCGCCACACCGGTACAGGCAAATCGAGCAGCGCCTGCAAAAGCCGATGGACGTGAGTCGCGGCGAACAGGTCGACGCCGCGCACGACATGGGTCACCCCCTGCGCGGCATCGTCCACCGTCACCGCCAGATGGTAGCTGGTGCCTGCATCCTTGCGCGCCAGCACGACATCGCCCTGTGCCAGCGGTTCGGCGTGCACCATTCCCGCCAGTTCGTCGCGCCACGTCAGCGGCCCGGCCAGCGCCGTCGCGCGCGCCATGTCGATCCGCCAGGCGTGCGGCTCGTCCAGCCGCGCCGCTGCCACCTCTGCCGGGATCGCGCGACAGGTGCCGGGATAGACCGCCCCGTCGACGCCGTGCGGCGCGGACGCACTTGCCGCCAGTTCGCGCGCGATATCGGCGCGGGTGCAGAAACACGGATAGACCAGCCCCATCGCCCGCAACCGGTCGAGTGCGACGGCGTAGCGGGGCATGCGCTCCGACTGGAACACGACCTCCCCATCCCAGCGCAGCCCGAGCCATGCGAGGTCGGCCAGGATGCCCGCGACATGTTCCGGCCGGCTGCGACCCGTATCGATATCCTCGATCCTGAGCAGAAAGCGCCCGCCGGCATCCCGCGCGCGATCATGCGCCGCGATCGCCGCCACCGCATGGCCGGCGTGCAGCGCCCCCGTGGGGCTGGGCGCGAAACGGGTGACGACCGCACCGGTTTGACTTTGGGTATCGCGCCGTGCTGTCATGTGCCCGTCATCGTTGCCGATCATATCGGCGCCGACGTTTACGCGAGGGGGACTTCATGTACCATCCCGATCGCCTCCGCCATCCCGATGGCTGCCCCGCGCTGGTGCTCAACGCGGACTATACCCCGTTGAGCTATTATCCGCTCAGCGTGTGGCCGTGGCAGACGGCGGTTAAGGCCGTATTCCTCGACCGGGTCGACATCGTCGCCGAATATGACCGCGAAGTGTGCAGCCCGACCGCACGCATCAAGCTGCCCTCGGTCATCGCGCTCAAGCAATATGTGCGGCCATCCGAATTTCCGGCCTTTACCCGCTTCAACCTGTTCCTGCGCGACCGGTTCAGCTGCCAATATTGCGGCGCGACCCACGACCTGACCTTCGATCACGTCGTGCCGCGCGCGCAGGGCGGCCGGACGACATGGGAAAACGTCGCCACCGCCTGCGCGCCGTGCAACCTGCGCAAGGGGGGCCGGACGCCGAAACAGGCGGCTATGCCGCTCCATGTCCAGCCGATCCGCCCGACCAGTTGGCAGCTGCAGGAACAGGGTCGCCGCTTCCCGCCCAACCATCTGCACGAGACGTGGCATGACTGGCTGTACTGGGACGTCGAGTTGGAGGCTTGACCTTTATCAGCATCACCCGGCTACGCATCCGGTCCGCGCGTTTCCTGCCCGCGTTCCTGATCGATACGTGGCTGTCGATGCAGCAGGTGAAGCGCGCAACGGGCTATCGCGGCGGTGCGCTGCTTGCCGATCGCCAGCGTGCCTATTGGACGATGACCGCATGGGACGATGCGGCGGCGATGCGCGCCTACATGACCTCGGGTGCACATCGTCGGGCGATGCCGAAGCTGATGCACTGGTGCGATCAGGCCAGCATTGCCCACTGGGTCCAGGAGGGCGACACGCTGCCTGATTGGCGCGAGGCCGACCACCGGATGCGAAGCGAAGGTCGCGTTTCGAAAGTACATCATCCGGCGGAAGGGCATGATCCGATGGCGTTCGACCTGCCACGCGGGATCGGCGGTATCAGGCTGACTACGGTACGACGGCGATAACACCAGCCCCAGCCCCGTCGTTCCCGCGCAGGCGGGAACCCATATACGCGACGTCAGCGGTTCAGCCATGAACGTCGGTGTCTATGAATCCCTGCCTTGGCGGGAATGACGAACGCTGACGTCAACCGCCCTGCGACGTCAGCGGCGGCGTCTGCTGGTGCTGGACCACAGTCCACACGCCATGCTCGATCCAGCGATAGGTCGAGGTGCAATAAGCCGTGTACCCCTCGCCACCCTTGTGCGCCTCCGCCTTGTAGGCGACGACGATCAGCCCCTCCTGCGGGCGGGCGACCTGGCGTTCGGTCAGCGACACCTGTTCCCAGCGGGGCGTGTCCTTGACCGCCTCGATCGCCTGTTGCCCCGTAAAGACGAACGGCGGCGTCGACAGCACCATCAGGCATTCGTCGTCGACCGATTCCTCGTAATGCGCCGCATCGGCGGTCCACAGGCTTTCCTCGAAATTCCAGATGCGATCGTCGTCCACGGCGATTCTCCCGTTGTTGCCAGCGTTTAGCGTCTGGGCCTTGTCGCGGTTCCGCGCACGGTCCTCCCTGCACCCTCGCCCCATCGCAACGTGCCTTGCCGAGGCTGTATCAGACCGGTAATACACGGGGTCTGTCATGGCTTACGATCCCCCGTCCCCGCCCTCCGGCCCGATCGATCCCAGCCGGGTCGGGCGCCTGTCGACCCCGTTGACGGGCGAGGCGCTGGAGCGGCGTCGGCGGCTGGCGGCGTTCGACGATGCGCTGGCCGATTACGATCGCAGCTTTCCCGGCGCGGGCGATCCGCCGCCGCCCCCGCAAGCGCCGGTCGCGACCAAAAAGCGCCGCCCGCTGCGCTGGTGGCTGCGCTGGGTCATGCGCGGCTTCGGGGTGTTCATCCTGTTGCTGATCCTCGCCATCGGCTGGCTGGCGCTGACCGCGCCGCTGTCGAAATCGCTCGAACCGCCCGCCCCGCCGTCGATCACGCTGCTGTCGGCGGAAGGGACCCCGATCGCCGGGCGGGGGGCGAATATCGGCAAGCCGGTCGACGCGACCAAGCTGCCCGTGCATGTCACCGAGGCCTTCATGGCGATCGAGGACCGCCGCTTCCGTACCCATTGGGGTATCGACCCGCGCGGCATCGCCCGCGCGATGTGGACCAATACCGCGGCGGGCGGCGTGCGGCAGGGTGCCAGCACGATCACGCAGCAGCTGGCGAAGAACGCGTTCCTCGATTCGGACCGGACCGCCGCGCGCAAGATCCGCGAAGTGCTGATCGCGTTCTGGCTGGAGGCTTGGCTGACCAAGGACGAGATCATGTCCCGGTACCTGTCCAACGCCTATTTCGGCGACAACGCCTATGGCCTCGACGCCGCCGCCCGCCATTATTTCAGCCGCGCGCCCAAGGATCTGACCGTCGGACAGGCGGCGATGCTGGCCGGGCTGGTCAAGGCACCCTCGCGCCTTGCCCCCACCGGCAATCTGAAGGGCGCACGGGCGCGACAGGCGGTGGTCGTCGGTGCGATGGAGGCCGCCGGCTATCTGACCCCGGCCGAAGCCGACCGGGTCAAGCCCGCCGTGTTGCGCGTCACCGACAACAGCACCCTGCCGTCCGGCACCTATTTCGCCGACTGGGTCCTGCCGCAGGCGCGCGACCGCGAAGGCGGCGTGGGTGCGGATCGCAAGGTCACGACGACCCTCGAAATCCGAATGCAGCGCGCCGCCGAACGCGCGGTGCGCAACGCCGGATTGAAGCAGACCCAGGTCGCCATCGTCGCCATGCGCCCCGATGGCCGGGTCATCGCGATGGTCGGCGGCAAGAATTATGCGGCCAGCCCGTTCAACCGTGCGGTACAGGCACGGCGGCAACCCGGATCGACCTTCAAGCTGTTCGTCTATCTCGCCGCGCTGCGTTCGGGCCTGACCCCGCAGAGCCAGGTCCTCGACGAACCGGTCACCATCGGCGACTGGAGCCCCAAGAACAGCGACGGGCGCTATCTCGGCACGATCACCCTCGAACGCGCGTTCCAGCGGTCGAGCAACGTGGCCGCCGCGCGCCTGATCAAGGAAGTCGGGGTCAAGAACGTCATCCGCGCCGCCCGCGACCTTGGCATCACGACACCGATCGCCAACGAAGCGTCGATCGCGCTCGGCACCTCGACCACCTCGCTGCTGGAACTGACCAGCGCCTATGCCGCGATCGCGGCGGGTGAGGCGCCGGTGATCCCGCGCGGCCTTGCGCAGCAGGATGAACCGAGCTGGCTCGACCGGCTGCGCTCGACCCGGCGGACCCTGTCGCGCGACGAGCTGGAGGGGATGCGCACGCTGCTCGCCGCGTCGATCCGGCAGGGTACCGGCGTCGCCGCCAACCTGCCGGTCGAGGCATTCGGCAAGACCGGAACGACGCAGGACAATCGCGATGCGCTGTTCGTCGGCTATGCCGGCGGGATCGTCGCGGGCGTGTGGCTCGGCAATGACGATAACAGCACCAATCCGGGGCTGGCCGGCGGCGGCCTGCCCGCGCGCATCTGGCGCGACTTCATGCGGCAGGCGCTGAACCTGCGCGATCCGGTGCCGGTGGCCGCGCCCGAGCCCGAACCGATCGACAATGCCATCGACGCGGTACAGGATGCGCTGGGCATTCCCGACGAAGGGCCGATGACGGTCGAGGGGCCGGGCTTCGACGTCTCCCTCGACCGCGACGGACAGGTCCGCTTCGGCCCCAACGACCGCCGCCGCCGCGAGGAGGAACCGGTTCCGCCGGACGACCGCCGCCCGCCGGAAGAGGACCAGCAATAGGCGTCACGGTGCCCCGCCTGCTACCAACACGCGTCATCTAGCGAAGGCTGGCATCTCTTGCAGATAGCGGGGGACAGGAGCCGCTGGAGACCCCAGCCTTCGGTTGGAGTGACGCACATCCCACACTCGTCACCCCGGGCTTGACCCGGGGTCCCGCTTCTTCTGAGACCGTCGAAAGGAAGCGGGACCCCGGATCAAGTCCGGGGTGACGGAAATGGAAGACGCTGGCCGTTACAACGCCCGGTTGACCCCCATCGCCGATCCGCCCAAGGCAGGGCCATGCGTTTCTTCTCCGACAATGCCGCCCCCGCCTGCCCCGCCGTGCTGGACGCGATCGTCGCGGCGAACGGGCAGGATACCGCCTATGACGGCGATGCGCTCAGCCGGCAGCTCGACGCGCGCTTCGGCGACCTGTTCGATTGCGAGGTCGCGGTGCTGTGGGTGCCGAGCGGAACGGCGGCCAACTGCCTCGCGCTCGCCGCGATGTGCCCGCCGCATGGCGGCATCGTCTGTCACAGAGAGGCGCATATCCAGAACGACGAGGGTGGCGCGCCCGAATTCTACACCCATGGCGCGAAGCTCACGCTGCTAGATGGCGACGGTGCGAAGCTCGACGCGCCGGTGATCGAGGCGTTCCTGTCGACGATCCGCGACGACGTGCATCAGGTGCAGCCGCACGCCATCTCGATCACCCAGGCGACCGAGGCCGGGCGGGTCTATTCGCCGCAGGAAGTCGCCGCGATCGGGGCGCTGGCGCGGGCACGCGGGCTGGGCCTGCACATGGACGGGGCGCGCTTCGCCAATGCCGTGGCGCATCTGGGTTGCACGCCCGCCGAGGTGACGTGGCAGGCGGGTGTCGACGCGCTGTCATTCGGCTTCATCAAGAATGGGGGCATGTCGGCGGAGGCCTTGGTGTTCTTTCGGCCGGAGTTGGCGAAGGTTGCGCATTATCGGCGCAAGCGGGCGGGGCTGCTGGCGTCCAAGGGGCGGTTCCTGGCGGCGCAGTTGCTGGGGATGCTGGACGGGGATGTGTGGCTGGCCAATGCCCGCGCCGCCAACAAGGGCGCGTCGATGTTGGCACAGGCGGCGGGGGACCGGCTGGTCCATCCGGTCGAGGCGAACGAGGTGTTCCTGCACCTGACCGCCGAAGAAGCCGCCGGCCTGCGCGCGCAAGGTTTTGATTTCTATGACTGGGGCGTGGGGCAAGCGCGGCTGGTGGTGGCGTGGGACCAGGATGCCGCGACCGTCGCCCCGCTGGCGCAGGCGATCGCGAACTTATGACCGATACCCCGCGTTCGGCGACCCCGGCGGTCCTGATCCCGTTCGCCATCGTCACGCTGATCTGGGGATCGACGTGGATCGTGATCCGCGACCAGTTGGGCGTGGTACCGGCGTCATGGTCGGTCACCTATCGGTTCCTGATCGCCGGCGTCACGATGCTGCTATGGGCATGGTGGCGCGGCGACCGGATCGCGCTCGACCGGCGGGGCCTGTTCTTCGCCGCAGGCCTCGGCGTCGCGCAATTCTGCCTGAACTTCAACTTCGTCTATCGTGCCGAGGAATATGTGACGTCCGGGCTGGTGGCGCTGATGTATGCGCTGCTGATCGTGCCCAATTCGATCCTCGCCCGCATCTTCCTCGGCCAGCGGATGGGGCGGCAGCTGCTGGTCGGGTCGGCGATCGCGCTGAGCGGCGTCGCCCTGCTGTTCCTGCACGAAGCGCGCGTCCATCCCGAAAATGGCGGTGCGGTGCTGCTCGGCCTGGCCATCGCGCTGGCCGGGGTGTTCTCCGCATCGGCGGCGAATGTGATGCAGGCGACGCCGACCGCCAAGGCCTATCCGATGGTGCCGCTGCTCGGCATCGCCATGCTGATCGGGGCCGGCATCGATGCTGGCTATGCCACCGCGACGGTCGGGCCGCCGGTATTCGACTGGCGATGGGCCTATGTCGGCGGGCTGCTCTATCTGGGCATCGTCGCGTCGGCGGTCGCCTTCACCCTCTATTTCGGGCTGATCCGCGTGATCGGCCCGGCCAAGGCGGCGTATAACGGCGTCGTCGTGCCGGTGATCGCGATGCTGCTGTCGACCCTGTTCGAGGGCTATCGCTGGTCGCCGCTCGCCGGGGCCGGGGCGGCGCTGGCGCTCGCCGGGCTGGTCGTGGCACTCAAGGCGCGCAGGCCGAACCGGTAATCGGGATAGGCCGGCCGCCAGCCCAGCACCCGCTTCGCCCGCCCGTTCGCCACCCGCCGGTTCTCCCCATAAAAGGCGCGCGCCATCGGGCTGAGCGTTGCCAGCGCGACGAAGGGCGGCGGTTCGAGGCCCAGCAGCCGCGCGGCATAAACGACGACATCGTTCTGGGGCGCGGGGCAATCGTCGGACAGGTTGTAGGCACCCGCCGGCCCCGACAGCCCGCGCGCGACGCCATCGGCGATATCGGCGACATGGACGCGGCTGAACACCTGTCCGGGGCTGTCGACGCGGTGCGCCTCCCCCGCCGCCACCCGTTCGAGCGGGGAGCGGCCCGGACCATAGATGCCGGGCAGGCGGAACACCCGTGCGCCCAGCGCCAGCCATGCGGCATCGGCATCGTTGCGGTTCGCGCGGCGGCCGGCGATCGGCGCGCTTTCGTCGACCCAGCCGCCGCCGGCATCGCCATACACCCCGGTCGACGACAGATAGGCGAGCGTCGGCCCGGCAAGCAGGTCGCGATAGTCGCGCAACACCGGGTCGCCGTCCCGGTCAGGCGGCACGCTGGACAGGATCGCGGTCGCCTGTCGCGCTTCGAACGCCACGCGGTCATGGTCGGCAAAGGCGATGGTGCCGTCACGGCCGTCGCGGGTGGTGCCGACGACGCGCCAGCCATGGGGGACAAGCCGCGCGGCGATGGCGCGGGAGGCATAGCCCATGCCGAAGATCAGGAGGCGCATCGGCTTATTCCCGTCCCGGCCGTACCCCCGCGCAGGCAGGGGTACAGAGCCAGGCAACGACCGGGTCCGTTCGTGACCCTAGGCCCCCGCCTGCGCGGGGGCACGGTCATGCCTGTAGCAAAGACCCGTTGCCTTCCATCGTCGCCCCAGCGCAGGCTGGGGCCTCCCGCGGCGAGGCGCGCGTTCATGCAGCGGGGAGATCCCAGCCTTCGCTGGGATGACGTGTGTGGTGCGGAAGATGGGGCAGCAAAGGCCCCTTCCCTTCTATCGTCGCGCCAGCGGAGGCTGGGGTCTTCCGCGGCGAGGCGCGCGGTCATGCAACGAGGAGATTCCGGCCTGCGCCGGGATGACGTGTGTGGTGAGGGAGCGGGGGCAGCAAAGGCGCCTTCCCTTCTGTCGTCGCCCCAGCGCAGGCTGGCGCCTCCCGCGGCGAGGCGCGCGTTCATGCAACGGGGAGATCCCAGCCTTCGCTGGGATGACGTTCGTGGCAAGGAAGTGGGGGCAGGAAAGGCCCCTGCTCTTCTATCGTCGCCCCAGCGCAGGTTGGGGCCTTCCGCGGCGAGGCGCGCGTTCGTGCAACGGGTAGATTCCGGCCTGCGCCGGGATGACGTATGTGGTGAGGCGGCGGCGGGTAGGTTGACGCTCACTTCGCGCCATAGCCGTTGTACAGCAGGCCGAAATAATCGCCCTTGTTCCAGCGCGGCCGGGCGTCCGCATCGGCGAGGTCGAGCGCGATGTCGTGGTTGATCGCGACGAATATCCGCCCCGCCGTCCAGTCGAATTTCTGGTTCATGTCGTCGCCCGGCTGGTGGTAGCGATGCTCGAGGAAGTCGGCGACCGCCGCCTTGCCCGGCCCCTTCCACCCGGTGTCGAGCGACACCGCCGGAATGCCCGCCTTGACGAAGCTGTAATGATCGGAGCGGACGAAGATCGCCTCTTCCGGTTCGGGATCGGGGCTGAGCGCGATGCCGCGCTTGCCTGCCGCCCGTGCCACCGCCTGCGCAACGGTCGAATGGTCCGCGCCGATCGCGACCATATCCTCGAACCGATAGGACAGGATCGGCATGTCGAGATTGACGTCGGCGACGATCGTCCCCGGCACGGTCGGATGGGTCGCGAAATATTCGCTGCCGATCAGCCCCTTTTCCTCCGCCGTCACGCTGACGAAGACCAGGCTGCGGCGGGGTTTGCGCGGGTCGGCGGCGAACTGTTTCGCGACTTCGATCATCGCCGCGGTGCCGACGCCATTGTCCATCGCGCCGTTGTTGATGACGTCCGCGCCCTTGGGCAGGGTCGGGTCGGTCGAGATGCCGATATGGTCGAGATGCGCGGACAGCGCGACATATTCGCCCTTCAGTGCGGGATCGCTGCCGGGCAGGACGCCGACGACGTTGCTGCTGGCGAAGCGCGTGACCTTCGAACGCTGGCGCGTCGTCACGCGCACCCCGGTCGCGCCGCGCGGCACGGGGTTGCCGGCAGCCTCCGCCTTCACGACCGCCGCCCAGTCGAGCGCCGAGCCGGTGAACAGCTTTGCCGCACCGCTTGCGCTGAGCGATGCGATCGATGGTGCGCCGCTGCCCGCGACATGCGGCTGGCCGTCCTTGCCGACCCATGTCATGCGCGGGCTGCGATAGACCGACATCAGGTAGCTGAAGGGATAGCGATGCGTCTGTTCGGTATTCTCGATCTGGATCACGCCGATCGCGCCATGCGCCGCCGCCGTCGCCCGCTTGGTATCGCCGCTGCCCAGATGCGCGCGGATCTCGCTCGGCAGGCTGGCGGGCGCGCCATAGAGATAGGCGACGATCCTGCCGCGCACGTCGAGGCCGGCATAATCGTCGATGCCGTTCGCCGCATCGACCACGCCACGCCCGACGAAGACGATTTCGCCCGAGCGGCGCAGATCGGGTTCGAGGAAGCTGGTCGAGGTCAGGTAATCGCTGCCGAAGGTCAGCTTGGGCCGTCCGGCGGCGGTGAGGCTCCCGTTCCCCGCCGGCACCGCCGAGGCGAGCGGCACGCGTTGCAGATAGGTGCCGTCGTCACCCGCCGGTTGCAGGCCCGCCGCGCGCATCTGATCGGCGACATAGGCGGCGGCGCGGTCATATTCGGGGGTGCCGGGCGCGCGGCCCTTCATGTCGTCGGAGGCGAGGAACGCGACATGGGCGCGCATTGCCGCTTCGTCCGGGGTCAGCGGGGCGGTCTGGGCGAACGCTCCGGTGGAGGCGAGCAGCAGCAGCGGTATCAGGGCACGCATCGACAATTCCTTCTGCGTCGCGCGAAAGATCGTCATGCCAGCGCAGGCTGGCATCTCCCCGTGGCGAAGTGCGACGCCCGCCACGGGGAGGCCCCAGCCTGCGCTGGGGCGACGTCATGGGGCAGCGGCGGTTACTTCGCGCCGTAGCCGTTATAGAGCGTGCCGAAGAAATCACCCTTGTTCCACGCCGGACGCTGGGGGGCATCGGCGATGTCGCGGGCGATCTGATAGTTCACGTTGATGAAGCGTTCGCCCGATTCCCAGTCGATCGGCGGCCCCTGCACCACCTCGTCCGACGGCTGGTGATAGTTGTTGGCGAAGAACGCATCGACCGCCGCCTTGCCCGGCCCCGACGTGCCCGGCCACAGGAACACCGACGGTACGCCCTGCTGCACGAAGCGATAATGGTCGGAGCGTACGAACAGCGCCATGTCGGGCATCGGATCGGGCGAGAAGCTGACCCCCGCCGTCGCCGCCGCGCGCTTGACGATATCGCCCAGCGTCGAACGCACCGCGCCGAAGGCGATAACGTCGGTGAACTTGTAGGTGATGATCGGCATGTCGAGATTGACGTCGGCGACCATCTTGGCACCCGGCATCACCTTGGCGATCGTCGGGTTGTGCGCGAAGTAATCGGAGCCGACCAGCCCCTTTTCCTCGGCGGTGACCGCGAGGAACAGGATCGAGCGGCGCGGCGCCTTGCCCGATGCCTTGAAGCGCTTGGCTTCCTCGATCAACGAGGCGATGCCGACCGCATTGTCCATCGCGCCGTTGTAGATGGTGTCGCCCTTCTTGTTCGGAGCGCCCACGCCGACATGGTCGAGATGCGCCGACAGCACGACCGTTTCCGGCGCGACGGTCGGATCGCTGCCCGGCAGGAGGCCGGCGACATTGTAGCTGGGCAGCGGGGTGGTGACGGTCTTGATCGCCACGTCCAGCCGGGGCTTCAGCGCCAGCCCGCGAAACTTGCCCTTGCCCGGCAGGGCGGCGGCCGCCTTGGCCCAGGTCGTGCCCGATCCGGCGAACAGCTTTTCGGCACCGGCAGCGGAGAGCGTCGCGAGCGTCGGCACGCCGCCGCCCATGATGTGGCCCTTGCCGTCCGCCTCGGCCCAGGTGACGCTGGTCGGCTGGGCGGTGGCGACGGTCTTGGCCATCGGCATCCGCGCGGAAACTTCGGGGGTCTGGAGCGCGATGATGCCGACCGCGCCCTTCGCCTTCGCGATCGCCGCCTTGGTCGGCAGGCCGCCGAAATGCGCCGCTTCCTCGCTGTCGAGGCCGGTGGGCGCGCCGCGCACCACCGCCACGATCTTGCCGCGCACGTCGAGGCCGGCATAATCGTCACGCGTCGGCGACGACACGCCATAGCCGACATAGACGACCGGTGCGGCCAGCGTGGTATCCGCCGCCGCCGGATTGATGCCCGGCAGATAATCCTGGCCGAAGGTCAGCGCCTGCCCGTTCAGGCTCAGCTTGCCCATGTCGGCCGGGCCGACCTTGATGAGCGGTACGCGCTGCAGATAGCTGCCATCGTCGCCCGCCGGGCGCAGGCCCGCGGCATAGAATTGCGATGCGACATATTGCGCGGCGATGTCATATTCGGGCGAGCCGGCATCGCGGCCGCGCATCGCGTCGCTGGCAAGGAACATGACATGCGCCTTCATCGCCGCCTGCGCGGGCGGCAGGACGGCGTTGATCTCGCCATTGCGCGCCTGAAGTTCGGCGGCAGTGGGAGCAGGCTGGGCGGGAGCCGGCGGCGCATCCTGCGCGATGGCGGCGGTGCTGATGAGAAGACCGAGCAACAAGGCTGGACGGAACATTGGAATCCTTCGACAAGCGATCATAGATACAGGCGTAGCTTGTGCCGTGGCCCCGCGCAACGCGGGGTCCGAATGCGAATGAAGGTCGAGAATGATGATGGTCGATGCGACGCGTACCCCGACGACCCCGCCCGTCATCCGCCGCAGCGATTATCGCCCGCCGGCATGGCATGTGCCGGAGATCGCTCTGGAATTCGATCTCGACCCCCAGGCGACCCGCGTCACCGCGACGCTGATTGTCACGCGGAACGGCGACGAACCGCTGCGGCTGGACGGCGATGGCCTGACGCCGCGTTCGGTGCTGGTCGACGGGGTGTCGCTCGACGACTGGCGGCTGGAGGAGGGCGCGCTGGTCCTCGATCTGCCCGGCGACCGGCATGAGGTGACGACCGAGGTCGTGATCGAACCGCAGGCCAATACCCAGCTGATGGGGCTGTACGCCTCGGGCGGGAATCTGTGCACCCAGTGCGAGGCGGAGGGGTTTCGCCGCATCACCTTCTTCCCCGACCGGCCCGACATTCTCAGCCGTTATCGCGTGAAGATGATCGCCGACAAGGCGCGCTTCCCGGTGCTGCTGGCCAATGGCGATCCGGTGGCGTCGGGCGATCTGGGCGATGGTCGCCACTGGGCGGAATGGGCGGATCCGTTCCCCAAGCCCAGCTATCTCTTCGCATTGGTCGCGGGCGATCTGGTCGCCAACCATGCGCAGTTCGTTACCGCTTCGGGCCGCGAGGTGCAGCTCGGCATCTGGGTCCGCGCGCCCGATCTGGCGAAGACCGACCATGCGATGCGCGCGCTGAAGACGTCGATGGCGTGGGACGAACGGGTCTATGGCCGCGAATACGACCTCGACGTGTTCAACATCGTCGCGGTCGACGATTTCAATTTCGGGGCAATGGAGAACAAGGGGCTGAACATCTTCAACAGCCGCTACATCCTGGCGGACCCCGATACCGCGACCGATTACGACTATGACGGCATCGCTGCCGTCGTGGCGCATGAATATTTCCACAACTGGTCGGGCAACCGCGTCACCTGTCGCGACTGGTTCCAGCTGTCGTTGAAGGAGGGGTTCACCGTCCTGCGCGACCAGCAATTCTCGGCCGATCAGGGGTCGGCGGCGGTCAAGCGGATCGAGGATGTGCGCTCGCTGCGCGCGTCGCAGTTCCCGGAGGATGCCGGCCCCCTCGCCCATCCGATCCGGCCCGATGCGTATCAGGAGATCAGCAACTTCTATACCGCCACCATCTATAACAAGGGGGCGGAGGTCGTGCGCATGATCGCGACGATCCTGGGGAACCAAGCGTTTCGCGCCGGTACCGACCTGTATTTCAGCCGCCATGACGGCACGGCCGCGACCTGCGAGGATTTCGTGGTGGCGATGGAGGACGCCTCGGGCGTCGATCTGTCCGCCTTCAGCCTGTGGTACAGCCAGGCCGGAACCCCGCGCGTGTCGGCGACGCTGGAGCATCATGCCGGCGGCGGGCGGGCCACGCTGTCGCTGCGCCAGAGCGTGCCGCCGACGCCGGGACAGGATAACAAGCAGCCGATGGTCCTGCCGCTGAAACTCCGCCTGTTCGGCGCGGAGACCGGCCGGCCGCTCAGCGACGAACAGCTGTTCCTGTTCGATCAGGACGTGACCGCCATCACCTTCGAAACGGTCACCGAACGCCCGGTACTGTCGATCAATCGCGGCTTTTCGGCGCCGGTGATCGTCGAAACCGACCGGACCTCGGCCGACCTCGCGTTCCTGAGCGCACATGACGACGATCCGTTCGCGCGGTACGAGGCAATGCAGCAGCTGATGCTCGACACGCTGGTCGCCTCGGTCGCGAGCGGCCATGGCGAGCATCGCGCGGTGATCGACGCCATCGCCAACACGCTGGCCGACGATCGCCTCGACCGGGCGTTCGTTGCCGAGGCGGTGCTGCTGCCCTCCGACAGCTTCGTCGGCGACCAGATGGGCGTGGTCGATCCCGACGCGATCTTCGCCGCGCGCGAGGCGTTGCGGGCCGATATCGGTCGCGCGCTGCTGCCCGAATGGCGCGCCGCCTATGCCGCGACGCAGGCGGACGCGTTCGAATATAGCCCCGATGCCAAGGGCAAGCGCCGGCTGCGCACCGTGGCGCTGGGCTATATCGCCGCATCGGGGGCGAGCGATGCCGACGCCATCGCCTTTGCCCAGTTCGAACAGGCCGACAACATGACCGACCGGCAGGGCGCGTTGATGACGTTGGTCAATTCGGAGTCGGACGACCGGATCGCCGCGCTCGACATCTTCTACAACCGGTATCGCGACAATGGCCTGGTGCTGGACAAATGGTTCACGACCCAGGCGCTGTCGACGCGGGCCGATGCGTTCGAACAGGTCGAGGAACTGGCCGGGCATCGCGACTTCACGCTCACCAACCCCAACCGCGCGCGCGCGCTGATCGGGGCGTTCAGCATGAACCAGCGGGCGTTCCACCGGGCGGACGGTGCCGGATACCGGTTCCTCGCCGACCAGCTGATCGCGCTGGACCGGATCAACCCGCAGACCGCCGCCAAGATGCTGCCCCCGCTCGGCCGCTGGCGCCGGTTCGACCGGGCGCGGGGCGAATTGATGCGAGCGGAGCTGGACCGGATCCTGTCGGTGCCGGGACTGTCGAAGGATATGCTGGAGCAGGTGGGGAAGTCGCTGAGCTGATTCCGAGCAACAGGCGTCATCCCAGCGAAGGCTGGGATCTTTCGGTGATAGCACGCAGCAGGAACCGCGAGAGACCCCAGCCTCCGCTGGGGTGACGCCAAGGATCGAGAATCGATTACTTCGCGAACCATTCCGGGAAACGCTGCGCCTTTTCCGCGACCAGCGTTTCGTAATAGCGCATCAGGTCGACCGCATGGTCGCGATCGGTGCGCACCCGCGCCGCCGCCGCATTCGCCGCCGCCTTCACCACATCATAGTCCCGCGCGAACATCCGCTCGATCGCGTCCGCCGCCGATCGCGGATCGCGCGCGGCATAGGTTTCGGCATAGTCCGGTTCGGCGATCTCGGCACAGCCGCCCTCGTCCGGCACGATCAGCGGCAGGCCCGAAGCCAGCCCCTCCAGCCCGACCAGCCCGAACGGTTCGGCGTCCGAGCCGTGGATCAGCGCATCGCAGCTCGCCATGATCCGCGCGAGCCGCACCCGGTCATAGACCGGGCGGAACAGCTTGATGTGCGGGCTGTTCTTCAGCCGGCGTTCCAGCCGCGCGGTATGCACGCCGCTGCCGATCTGGATCATGCCGACCGGCAGATGTTCACCCGCCATCTCCACCGCGTCGAAGATCATCGGCCAGCGTTTTTCGGCATGGTGCCGCCCCAGCCCCAGCAGCAAATGCCCTTCGGGCGGCAGGCCGAGTTGCTCCAGCAGCGAGGCCCGCAACTGTTCGTCGCGATGTTCGGGTGAAAAGAACCCGCGCTGGATGCCGAGCGGCATCGAGGCATGGACGGTCAGGCCGCGTGCGGCGTGGCGCTTTTCCAGCGCCGGGCCGTTGGTGACGAACGCATCCATCCTGGCGAGATATTTCGCCATGTAGCGCGTCCACCACATGAACGCCTCCTCGATCCGCTCGCGGCTGGCCAGCCGTTCGAACCAGCGCAGCGGATAGGCGCCGACATTGTCGTTATGCGCGAAATAGACCTTTACCGCGTGCCCCGGCCAATCGGCGACGATGGTGGCGGGCCGCCACGGACTCGATGCCTCGACGACGTCGGGATGCAGTTCGTCGAGCAGCGCGTGGATCGCCCCGCCGCGTATGAAGATGCCGTAATTGGGGTCGAGGACCAGGGTCGGCGCCTTCACCCAATAGATGCGCCCGCCGCCGGGACGCTCCTCGACCGCATTCTCCTTGGCAGGGGCGATGACGATCAGTTCATGACCCAGCTCGGCCATGATCGTCATCTTGTGGTCGATATAGGTGCGGACCCCCCCGCCGGTCGGCGAGTAGAATTCGTTGACGTCGACGACGCGCATCGGGGATGTGCTTCAGTCGAGCGGGGCGAAACCGCCCAGCCCGCGCAGATACTGGGCGCGCACCGTCGTCGTCACCACGCCGGCGGGGACGTTGACGATCGCCTGCGCCAGCTTCGGGCGGGCACGGCCGAGTTTGGCGGGACCGGGAAAGCCCGCCCCGTCGCGCATGAAATTGAACTTGTTGCGCCCATCGCGGTCATGGGTGAACAGCAGCGCATAGCGGCCGGGCGACGGCGCGCGGATGCACAGCTGCACATTGCCCGATGCCGGCATGTCGGCCCAGACCCGGCGGAAGAACTTGCCCTCCTTGCGCAGGTCGCGATCGTCCTTCAGGAAATCATCCTCGTTCGCCGGATAGAGCTCCAGCTTCAACCGACCGGTACGATCCTTCAGGCCGACCACGTTGACGCGGATCGCCGGGCCCTGGTTCGCATTGCACGCGGCGGCATCGCTGCCGATCGACTGGGCGGCGGCGGGACCGGCCACGAGCAACGCCGCACCCAGCAGCGTCAGGGGCAATTTCATCATTCTTTCCTTGCAAGCGCAGGAAGCCCGAATGCTGCCATCAGCACCACATGTGCGAACAGAGTGAGAGTCGCGACGAATGCGACCAGGTCGGACAGGGCTTCGCCATGCCCGATAAACATAATCGCGAAGTTGGCGAAAAGAAGGTCTTTGTTCGGCAACAGCGGCAGCCGCGCCACGACCAGTCGTCCGGCGGCCAGGAACAGCCACCAGGTGATCGAGACATTGGGCATCGCGAAATAGCTGGCGATACCGAAGGCCAGCGACCCCAGCACCAGCCGGGCGCAGTGGATGCCGAAGATCCAGCGGAGCATCGCGCCGGGCAGCGAAAACACGCGGCGCGAGAACAGCAGCAGCACGCCCGAAATCCCGACCGCGACCGCCGCCGACCAGGCGAGCATCCGCAGTTGCGCCGGGGGTAACAGTTCGAACGCGAAGGGGAGCGCTACCGCCAGCATCCCCACCGTCACGATATTGCCGGCGATGCCCGACAGGATCGTCACGTCCTTCACCGCGCCGAACGGGGCGGTCACCATCTTCAACCGGGCCCGCGCCCAGGCATAGAAGAACACGTCGCCCGAATAGCCGATGACGACATCGTTGGCGATCCGTTTGCGCACCAGCGCGCCGAACCCGTCGAACGGCAACCGCCACAGCCGGCGAAAGATGATGAAGTCGAACAGCGGCGGCGAGAAATAGGCAAGCGCGAAGAACAGGTAGAACCACGGCGAATCCGGCGCGGCCAGTTCGACCCCGGCCCAGCCATGGTCGAACAGCTCCCACGACAGGCCGAGGATCATCAGGCCGGAGAGCAAAGCGCCCAGAATGCGCGGCCAGCGCGGGCGCAACCGCTCCAGCGGCTCCAGCCCGGCGAGATCGGGACGCGCGCCAGCAGTGTCTGCTTCGGTTACCATGTCGGGCAACGTCCTAACGGCTCGCCAGCGCTGCGGCCAGCATCATGCGACCGGCGCGACCGCATCGGGATGCGCCGCCGCCACGGCGGGCAGGTCGGCCGCCCGCGCGTCGATCGCGACCAACCGGGGCCATGGCGACAAGTCCAGTTCGAATCGCCGCGCATTGTAGAGTTGCGGCACGAGGCAGCAATCGACCACGCCCGGTGCGCCGCCACCGAAAAAGCCGTCCGACGGGGCCGCCGCCTCCAGCGCACCCAACCCTTCCGCGATCCAGTGGCGATACCATTCGGCCTTGGCCGCCGCGTCCGCCGCGAACTGCGACTCCAGCCGCCGCAGCACGCGCAGATTGTCGATCGGGTGGATGTCGGCGACGATCACCAGCGCCAGCGCCATCGCGCGGGCGCGCGCCAGCGGCTCGGCGGGGAACAGGCGTGGGTGCGGATGCGCCGCGTCCAGCCAGTCGAGAATCGCCAGCGATTGGGTCAGCACCGTGCCGTCGCCGATATCCAGCGCGGGGATCAGCCCTTGGCGGTTGCGTGCCAGATGCTCGGCGGAGCGATGCTCGCCCTGCAGCAGCGACACCGGCACCCCGGTCCACGCCACGCCCTTCAGGTTCAGCGCGATTCGGACGCGATAGGCTGCCGAGGATCGATGATAGTCGTAGAGCGTATAGCCGCTCACTGCGCATCGCCCGTGGCCGGAACCAGCGAGGTGCCGGCCCGACCGCTGCGGAACGAACTGAACCACGTCATCGGGTTCAGGCTGGTCGTCCCGTCGAGCGAGAAGGTGATGAACTCGGCACGCCCGCCAATATTCTCCCACGGCACCGGGCCGCCCAGCCCGCGTTCGGCTTCCGAAAAACGGCTGTCGGCGCTGTTGTCGCGATTGTCGCCCATCAGGAAGACATGGTTGGCCGGGATGACGATCGCCGGGAAATTGTCGCCCTGCGAATAGCGGAAGTCGATCGTGTCATACTGCCGCCCGTTGGACAGCGTCTCGCGATAGACCGGCAGGCGGCAGAAGGCGCCCTTGTCGGTGCGGACCAAGGCGCCCGGATACTGGTCCGGATCGCACTTCGTATTGGCGTCGACCGGGATCATCGCGTCGCCCATCGCCTTGCGCGGGATCGCCACGTCGTTGATGTAGACGACGCCGCCGGCCACCTCCAGCCGGTCGCCCGGCAGGCCGATGACCCGCTTGATAAGGTCGGTGTTGCTGCCCGGCGGCTTCACGATCACGACGTCGCCGCGTTCGGGCAGCGATCCCCACAGCCGGCCATGCCATGCCGGCAGCTGGACGCTCCACGTTTCCTGCGGCTGGCGCAGCACGATGTCGCGGAACATCGCGACCGGGTTGGGAATGGTCGGCGACACGAACGACCAGCCATAGGCGAATTTGCTGACGACCAACCGGTCGCCGACGCGCAGGCCGGGCAGCATCGATTCGGACGGGATGTAGAAGGGCTTGGCGATGAAGCTGTGGAAGCCCAGCACCACCAGCAACAGCCAGAACAGCCCGCGCAACTCGCCCTTCCAGTCGAGCCGGCGGCGGGCGGGCGCGGATGCGGCGGTGGGGGTCGGCTGCGACGGCGCGGGACCGCCCTGGTCCTCCAGCGCCATATGATCGGCCATCGAATGTCCTACTCTACCCTGGGCGACGCCTCGATGATGACGAACGCCTGGGCCCAGGGATGGTCGTCGGTCATCGTCAGATGCACTGTCGCGACGTGGCCCTCGGGCGTCATCGCGTCAAGCCGTGCTTTCGCACCCCCGGTCAGGTGCAGCGTCGGCGCGCCGGAGGGGGCGTTGACCACGCCGATGTCGCGCATGAACACGCCGCGCGAAAAGCCGGTGCCGACCGCCTTGGAAAAGGCTTCCTTGGCGGCGAAGCGCTTGGCGAGCGTACCGGCACGGGTGAACGGGCGCTTCTCCGCCTTCACCTGTTCCACGGCTGTGAACACCCGCTGGACGAAGCGGTCGCCGAACCGGTCGAGCGAGTTCTGGATGCGCTCGATATTGCAGAGGTCGGAGCCGAGGCCGAGGATCATGCGGGCGTCACCGCGCAGTCTCCATCAGATCCTTCATCCGCCGCACGACCGGGCCAAGCCCGCCGAAGATCGCCTCGCCGATCAGGAAATGGCCGATGTTCAGCTCGCGGACCTGCGGGATCGCGGCTACGGCCACGACATTGTCGAAGGTCAGGCCATGGCCGGCATGGACCTCGATCCCGTTCTTGGCGGCGAGCGCGGCGGCGTCGGCGATGCGGCGCAGTTCGGCGACCTGTTCCTCGCCCGACAGTTCCGCGTACCGCCCGGTGTGCAGCTCGATCACCGGCACGCGGAGCGCCACGGCGGCGGCAATCTGTGCGGCGTCGGGTTCGATGAACAGCGACACCCGCACCCCGGCATCGGCCAGCGCCCGCACCATCGGCGCGAGCTTGTCCTGCTGCCCCGCGACGTCCAGCCCACCCTCGGTCGTGCGCTCCTCGCGCTTTTCGGGGACGATGCAGGCGGCATGCGGGCGGTGCTTGAGCGCGATGCCCAGCATCTCCTCGGTCGCCGCCATCTCCAGGTTCAGCGGAAGGGTCAGTTCGCTCGACAGCCGGGCGATATCGCCATCGGTGATGTGGCGGCGATCCTCGCGCAGGTGCGCGGTAATCCCGTCCGCGCCGAATTCGGCCGCCAGCAGCGCCGCGCGGACCGGATCGGGATAGCCGCTCCCGCGCGCATTGCGCACCGTCGCGACGTGATCGATGTTGACGCCCAGCCGCAGCGGCGCGGTCATGCCGCCCGGCTCCCCGGCTTGATCGCCGGGATCGCGGCGAGGTCGGCGGGCAGCGCGTCGGGATGATAGCTCGGCACGTCGAGGCGGATCAGCGGGTGGAACGGGACGCCGAGGTCCGCTGTGCCGTTCGACCGGTCGACCAGAGAGGCAGCCGCGACCACTTCGCCGCCGGCCGCCTGGATCGCGGCGATGGCTTCGCGCGACGACAGCCCGGTCGTCACCACATCCTCCATCATCAGCACGCGGGTGCCCGGATCGATGCGGAAGCCGCGGCGCAGCTCGAACGTGCCGGTCGGGCGTTCGAGGAACATCGCGGGCACGCCCAGCGACCGACCCATTTCATGGCCGACGATCACCCCGCCCATCGCCGGCGAGATCACCACGTCGATTCGTTCGCGCAACCCGGCGGGAAAGCGGCTGGCGAGTTCGTCGCACAGCCGCGCGGCGCGGCGCGGGTCCATCAGCACGCGGGCGCATTGCAGGTAGCGTGACGACCTGAGGCCCGACGACAGGATGAAATGCCCCTCCAGCAGCGCCTCCGCTGCACGGAATTCGTCGAGGATCGCGTCGTCGTTCATGGGCTCTGGTCCACCATCTGCTTGCACGCGTCGCTCTAATACCGCCGGCCGCCGGTTCGCAACCATCGCTTGAGGCCAGGCGACATGCCGCGTATAGCCCTGTGGGTTAGGGTTTCCAAACGCCCACAGCACGCGACCACGCCGAACAAGAAGCGTACCGCGTGCCCTTTAACGGGGTGACACGACACGATGCGAAGCATTGGGATGAGGATGTTGGTACTTGCGGCGGCCGCCGCGCTGGCGGGGGGCGCCCATGCCGCCGCGCCGAAAGCGGTAACGCCGGGCACCGGTGACGTGGCGACCGCGCCACAGGCGGGCGCACCGCCGCCCGGATCGGCCGCGGCCAATCCGACCGGACAGGCGGCACCGGCCGCGACCGCCGCCGCGCCGGCACCGGCGGCGGTACAGGACCCGACGCTCAACGCCGACGGATCACCGCGCATGATCGCGACGCCGCATGTCGGCCAGCCCTCCGACCGCGCGGTCGACCTGCAGCAGCAGTTCACGCCGAACGGCCGCGAGGCGAAGGCATTCCACAACCACATCCTGATGCCGGTGATCGTCGTCATCTCGCTGCTGGTGCTGTTCCTGCTCGCCTATGTCGTGATCCGCTTCCGCGAAAGCGCGAACCCGGTTCCGTCGAAGACGTCGCACAACACCGCCATCGAAATCATCTGGACCGCCGCACCGGTGCTGATCCTCGCGGCGATCGCAGTGCCCTCGATCGGGCTGCTCGCGCGCCAGTTCAAGCCGGCCCCGGATAATGCGGTGACGATCAAGGCGATCGGCAACCAGTGGTTCTGGTCCTACGAATATCCCGATTATGGCGGCGTGTCGGTGACCGCCAACATGCTGAAGGAAAAGAACGAGGTCGCCGCCGGGCAGCGGTATCGCACCGATGCCGACGGCCCCCGCCTGCTGGCGGTGGACAACCGCATCGTGCTGCCGGTCGGCGTGCCGATCCGCCTCATCACCACCGCGTCGGACGTGATCCACAGCTGGGCGATGCCCGCCTTCTGGGTGAAGCTGGACGCGGTACCCGGACGGCTGAACGAAACCAGCTTCACCATCGAGAAGCCGGGCCTGTATTTCGGCCAGTGCAGCGAGCTGTGCGGTGCGCGCCATGCGTACATGCCGATCGCGGTCGAAGCCGTGCCGGTGGCGCAATTCAACCAGTGGATCCAGGCCAAGGGCGGCACGCTGCCCGGTGCCAAGGAAGCCGCCGCGCCGACCAACGCCGTGATCCCGCAGCCGGGTGCCGATGCCGCCGACGCGACGTCGAACGCCAGCGACGCGGCCGACGTGCCGGTGGTCAACGCGACCGAAGCCGCCTCTCCCTCCACCCAGCGCGCCACCGGCAACGGCGGCGGCGTCGGCAACGTGGACCAGTAAGATGACCGATACCGCCCTTCCCGGCCACCATGCGTTCGATGCGCACGGGCACGGCCATGACGCGCACCATCACGATGCGGACCATAAGCCGGGCTTCTTCGCCCGCTGGTTCATGTCGACCAACCACAAGGACATCGGGACGCTCTACCTGATCTTCGCGATCGTCGCGGGGATCATCGGTGGCGCGATTTCGGGCCTGATGCGGCTCGAACTAGCGGAGCCGGGCATCCAGTGGCTGCCATGGCTGTCGGGCCATGAAGGCGACCAGGCGCTGCATTTCTGGAACGTCCTCATCACCGCGCACGGCCTCATCATGGTGTTCTTCATGGTGATGCCGGCGATGATCGGCGGGTTCGGCAACTGGTTCGTGCCGATCATGATCGGCGCGCCGGACATGGCGTTCCCGCGGATGAACAACATCTCGTTCTGGCTGCTGATCCCCGCCTTCCTCCTGCTGCTGGGCAGCACGGCGTTCGGCGGCGGCGCAGGCACCGGCTGGACGGTCTATGCGCCGCTGTCGACCTATGGCGAACCGGGACCCAGCGTGGACATGGCGATCCTGTCGCTCCACCTGGCGGGCGCGTCGTCGATCCTGGGTGCGATCAACTTCATCACCACCATCCTCAACATGCGTGCGCCGGGCATGACCCTGCACAAGATGCCGCTGTTCGTGTGGTCGGTGCTGGTCACCGCGTTCCTGCTGCTGCTGGCGCTGCCGGTGCTGGCCGCCGCGATCACGATGCTGCTGACCGATCGCAAGTTCGGCACGACCTTCTTCGACCCCGCCGGCGGTGGCGACCCGATCCTGTACCAGCATCTCTTCTGGTTCTTCGGCCACCCCGAAGTGTACATCATGATCCTGCCGGGCTTCGGCATCATCAGCCATATCGTCGCGACGTTCAGCAAGAAGCCGGTCTTCGGCTATCTCGGCATGGCATACGCGATGGTCGCGATCGGCGCGGTCGGGTTCGTCGTGTGGGCGCACCACATGTTCACGACCGGTCTCAGCGTAAACACCAAGATGTACTTCACCGCCGCCACGATGCTGATCGCGGTGCCGACCGGCATCAAGATTTTCTCGTGGATCGCGACGATGTGGGGCGGATCGCTGCGCTTCCCGACGCCGATGCTGTGGGCGATCGGGTTCATCTTCATGTTCACCGTCGGCGGCGTGACCGGCGTGGTGCTGGCCAATGGCGGCGTCGACGACGTGCTGCATGACACCTATTACGTCGTCGCCCACTTCCACTATGTGCTGTCGCTGGGCGCGGTGTTCGCGCTGTTCGCCGGCTTCTACTACTGGTTCCCCAAGATGTCGGGGAAGATGTACAACGAGCTGCTCGGCAAGCTGCACTTCTGGGTGTTCTTCATCGGCGTGAACGTCATGTTCTTCCCGATGCACTTCCTCGGCACGCAGGGGATGCCGCGGCGCTACCCGGACTATCCGGACGCCTATGCCTTCTTCAACCACATCGCCTCGGCCGGATATGGCATCATGGCGATCGGCATGGTGTTCTTCTTCGTGAACATCGTCGTCTCGCTGATCGGTGGTCGCAAGGCGGCGGACAATCCGTGGGGCGAAGGGGCGACGACGCTGGAATGGACGCTCAGCTCGCCGCCGCCGTTCCACCAGTTCGAAACCCTGCCCAAGATCGACTGATCGAACGGCAATCGCATCGAACAACCGACGCCCCGGAGCAATCCGGGGCGTTTTTGTTTGGGCGCATTGCAACGCGCGATCGACGATCCAAATCATTCCGGTAGCGATATAGATACGACTTCGTAATGATTCTGGCGCTATAGTTGGGAACCCATCGCTATATCCATGCGTCGAGCTCGACCCCTTTTAGAATATACAGTCCATTAAGCATTCCCGGTCATAAAGACTGCACGCGCCGAAGTACGAGCGCGTTGGGGAATGACGATGCCGGACGAACCGTCGGCCGCCGACGACCATGAGGTGATGACGATCCCGCAACCGGCCGCGCAACTCGCGCAGGCCGAGCGGCGGACGCCACGGCAGCGGATCAAAAGCCATGGCGTGCTGGGCGCAGCGACATTGCTTGCGGCCTGTGATTCGGCGGGCGGCGGTGGCAGCGGAACGGGACTGGTATCGGTCCCCGCCCCTGCGCCTACCCCGACTCCCACCCCCAGCCCGACGCCGACCACCGCCGTCCTGACCGCGCAAGGCGCCAGCCGGTTCCTGGCCCAAGCAACGATGGGCGCCAATCGCAGTTCGATCGACGCGGTGCTGAACACCGGGATCGCCGGCTGGATCGATGCCCAGTTCGCCCGCCCGCGCGACATGAGCCACTGGGACTGGCTGGTGTCGAAGAACTACAACGACGCGACCAACAGCAACAATCTCAACGGCCAGAACGGCTATGACCCCAGCGTCTGGCGACAGGCGATCGCCGGCGGCGATCCGCTGCGGCAACGGGTCGCGCTGGCGCTGCTTGACTTCCTGGTGATCGGCATCAACGGCATCAACCTGTCGTGGCGCGCCTTTGCCATGGCGGCGTATAACGACCTGTTGCTCGACCACGCATTCGGCAATTATCGCGACCTGCTGGGCGCGATGACCCGCAACGCCGCCATGGGGTCGTTCCTGAGCTTCCTCGGCAGCCGCAAGGCCAATCCGACGACCGGCCAGATGCCCGACGAGAATTATGCGCGCGAACTGATGCAGCTGTTCACGCTGGGCGTCTATCAGCTGGAACAGGACGGCAGCGTGCGCATGTCGAACGGCGTGCCGCTGGAAACCTATACCCAGGACGATGTGGCGCAACTGGCGCGGGTATTCACCGGGCTGAACCTGGCGAACAACGACAACAGCACACCCGACCGGATGCGACTGCCGCTGGTCATCGCCGCGTCGGCCAACGAAACCGGATCGGCCAGCTTCCTGGGCGGTACGGTATCGGGCGGCGGGTTCGCGGCGATCGACGGCGCGCTCGACATCCTCTTCCGCCACCCCAATGTCGCGCCGTTCGTGTCGAAGCAGCTGATCCAGCGGATGGTGACCTCCAACCCCAGCCGCGCCTATGTCGGCCGGGTCGCCGCCGCCTTCGCCAATAACGGCAGCGGTGTGCGCGGCGACATGAAGGCGGTGATCCGTGCGATCCTGCTCGACCCCGAAGCGCGCGACGAGGCGGCGGCATTGGCCAGCACGACCGCCGGGCGGCTGCGCGACCCGGTCCAGCGGCTGACCAACTGGGCGCGTGCGTTCGGCGTGACCTCACCCAGCGACGCATGGGCGATCGGCGATACGAGCAACACGACGCAGCGGCTGGGCCAGTCGATCGGCCGCGCGCCCAGCGTGTTCGGCTTCCTGCGGCCCGGCTATGCCCCGCCCGGCACGGCGATGGCACAGGCGGGGATGACCGCGCCCGAATTCCTGATCGCCAGCGAACAGACCAACCTGGCCTATGTGAACTATATGCAGTCGCTGGTCGGCGGCGGCACCGGCGACGTGAAGGCCGACTATGCGCCGATGATGGCGCTGGCATCGGACAGCCAGAAACTGGTCGACGAGGTCAACCTGATCCTGGCGGCCGGGCAGTTGCGCAGCGCGACGGTCACCGCGATCCGCGCCGCCGTCGACACCATCCCGCTGACCGCGAACAACGCCACCCTGAACCGTACGGGGGTGGCGATCCTGCTGACCCTCGCCTCCCCCGACTATCTGGTGCTCCAATGAACGCTCCGACGATCCTTCGCGACGCTTCCCGCCGGGCGTTCCTGCAACGCTCCGCTGCGCTGGGGATGGCCGGCGTGGCCGCCCCCTTCGTCAACACGCTGGGGGCGATCGGCGAAGCGGCGGCGGCGACCGCCACCGATTACAAGGCGTTGGTGTGCCTGTTCCTGCATGGCGGCAACGACCATTACAATACGCTGGTCCCCTATGATCCGACGTCGCACGGCCTCTACGCCACGGCGCGGGGCGGCCTGGCGCTCGGTCGCGACGCGTTGCAGGCGACCGCGCTGACCGGCACCGACCTGGGCGGGCGGGCCTATGCGCTGGCCCCGGCGATGGAACCGCTCCTGCCGCTGTTCGATGCCGGGCGGATGGCGGTCGCGCTGAACGTCGGCACGCTGATCCAGCCGACGACACGCGCGCAATATTTCAACAAGTCGGTGCGCCTGCCGCCGAAGCTGTTCAGCCATAACGACCAGCAGAGCTTCTTCCAGGCATCCAGCCCCGAAGGCGCGGTATCGGGCTGGGGCGGGCGGATCGGCGACCTGTACCAGTCGGGCAATGGCAGTTCGGCGCTGACCTGCATCAACGCCACCGGCAACGCCGTCTTCCTGACCGGGCGACAGGCGATCCAGTATAATGTCGGCACGGGTGGGCCGGTCTCGCTGCTGCGCGGGGCGACCTCGCTCTACGGATCGAGCGTCGCGGCGGCGACGCTGCGCCAGATGATGACCGAGACCAACCCGCATATGTTCGCGACCGAATATGCGCGGGTGAACAAGCGGGCGATGGATACCCAGGCACAGCTCGCCAACCTGCTCGCCGGCGTACCCGATTCGCAGTTCGGCCTGTTCCCCAGCGGCAATTCGCTGGCCGATCAGCTCCGCATGGTCGCGCGGATGATCGCGATCTCGGGCGATCTGGGTACCAGGCGGCAGGTGTTCTTCGTGTCGCTCGGCGGGTTCGACCTGCACGACAATCTCGCCTCGACCCAGCCGGTACTGCTCGGCCGCCTCGCCGCCGCGATGCGCGCGTTCCACGACACGACCGCCGCGCTGGGCGTCGCGGACAAGGTGACGACCTTCACCGGATCGGATTTCGGGCGGACGCTGGCGTCGAACGGCAATGGCGTCGACCATGGCTGGGGATCGATGCACTTCGTCATGGGCGGCGCGGTGAAGGGCAAGCGCATCTATGGCACCCCGCCCGCGATCGGCCACAACACCAATGACGATGTGGGACAGGGCCGGCTGATCCCGACCATGTCGGTCGATCAGTACGCGTCGACGCTGGCGCGCTGGTTCGGGGTGTCGGACGGCGACCTGACCACCGTGCTGCCCAATATCGGCAATTACGACAGATCCAGCTGGTCGCAGGGCTTCGTCTGAGCGGGTCGGCAGCCCGTCGCCGCACTTTCCCCAGCCGCCGCAGTCCGATATAGGACGGCGATGACCGCCCAGACGATCACCCTGCCCGCCGACTGGCGCGACTTCCTGGCGCTGACCAAGCCGCGCGTGATGACGCTGGTCGTCTTTACCGGGCTGTGCGGGATGCTGGCGGCGCCGGTGCCGATCCACCCGGTGCTGGGCTTTACCGCCGTGCTGTGCATCGCGCTGGGCGCGGGCGCGGCGGGCGCGCTGAACCAGTGGTATGAGGCCGATCTCGACGCGAAGATGAAGCGGACGCAGGGCCGCCCGCTGCCCGCCGGACGGATGGACCGTGAATCGGCGCTGCATTTCGGTGTGGGCCTCGCCATCTTCTCGGTCGTGTTGATGGGTCTGGCGGTGAACGTGCCGGCTGCGATCATCCTGACCGTCTCCATCCTGTTCTACGTGCTGGTCTATACCGTGTGGCTGAAGCGCCGTACGCCGCAGAATATCGTGATCGGCGGCGCAGCAGGCGCGTTTCCGCCGCTGATCGGCTGGGCGGCGGCGACCGGCGACGTCGCGCTGCTGCCGTTCCTGCTGTTCAGCCTCGTCTTCCTGTGGACGCCGCCGCATTTCTGGGCGTTGGCGCTGTTCGTGAAGACCGATTACGCCAATGCCGGCGTGCCGATGCTGCCGGTGGTGGCGGGTGAGCGGGTAACGCGGACGCAGATCGGCCTCTACACCATTCCGATGGCGGCAGTCGCGGTGGCACCATGGCCGCTGGGGTTGACCGGTCCGATCTATGGCATCGCCGCCTGCCTGCTGACCGCGACCTTCGGCGTGCTGGCGGTGCAGGTCGCGACGCGCACGACCGGCGCGGATGACAAGATGAAGCCCGAAAAGCGCCTCTTCGCCTTTTCGATCCTGTATCTCTTTGCGATGTTCGGCGCGCTGGTCGCCGACCGGTGGGTGGCGGCATGAGCGAACACGACGACCGCATCCGCGCCCGACAGCGCGAGCGCGCACGGGTGATGGCGTGGCTGCTGGGCGCGTTCGTCCTGCTGATGTTCGCGATCACGATCGTCAAGATCCGGGCCGGGATGGGCGCATGACCCGCAATCTGCGCACCGCGCTGTTTTCCGCCGCGGCAGTGGTCGGCATGACGGGCGTGGGCTTTGCCAGCGTGCCGCTGTACCGCATGTTCTGCCAGGTGACCGGCTTCAACGGCACGACGCAGCGGGGACAGGACGCCCCCGGCGGCATCGGCGACAAGGTGGTGGTGCGGTTCGACACCAACACCAACCCGGCGCTGGGATGGGAATTCAAGCCCGAACGCGCGTCCGAAACCGTCGACATCGGCGCGCGCGACATGGCGTTCTTCACCGCGAAGAACGTGTCGGGCCGCCCGGTCACCGGCACCGCTACCTTCAACGTGACGCCATCGCAGGCCGGCAAATATTTTACGAAAATCCAGTGCTTCTGCTTCACCGAACAGACGCTGCAGCCGGGCGAAAAGGTGCGGATGCCCGTTATCTTCTTCGTCGATCCGAAGATCCATGACGACCCCGATGCGAAGGACATTCGCGCGATCACGCTGTCCTATACATTTTACCCGGTGGATTCGGCCGCGACGAAGAGCTAGGATCGCGCGGAATTACGTGCCAGCATAGGCGCGACGCATAATAGGGACGGATGATGGCAGGCGCGAAGAACCACGATTTTCACATCCTTCCCCCCAGCATCTGGCCGCTGGCGAGTTCGATGGCCGCGCTGATGCTGGCGGCGGGCGGCGTGATGTGGATGAACGAGGCGGCGCTGGGCGGCCTCGTATTCGGCGCGGGGTTGATCGCGACGCTGGCCTGCATGGGCTTCTGGTGGGCGGACGTCATCCGCGAGGCGAAGGCGGGCGACCATACGCCGGTCGTGCAGTTGCACCTGCGCTACGGTATGATCCTGTTCATCGCGTCCGAGGTCATGTTCTTCGTCGGCTGGTTCTGGTCGTGGTTCGATTTCTCGCTGTTCCCCGCAGCCGTGCAGTGGAGCCATGACGGCGGCACCTCGCTGATCGAGGCGGGCGATACCGCCGTGACCGCGCAATGGCCGCCGGCGGGCCTCGAAGTGCTGAACGCCTTCGAACTGCCGCTGCTCAACACCTTCATCCTGCTGCTGTCGGGCACGACGGTCACCTGGGCGCACCATGCGCTGATCCACAACCAGCGTGGCGGCAAGCTGAAGGGGCTGTGGGGCGCGATCGGCGTGGGCGAGGATGACGGCGTCAAGAAGGGGCTGTGGCTCACCGTCCTGCTGGGCGCGCTGTTCTCGTGCATCCAGGCCTATGAGTACATGCACGCGCCGATGCCGTTCAAGGGGCTGAACTATGGCGCGGCCTTCTACATGGCGACCGGGTTCCACGGCTTCCACGTGCTGGTCGGCACCATCTTCCTCGCCGTCAACCTGATCCGCGCGTACAAGGGCGACTTTACGCCGAAGCAGCATTTCGGCTTCGAAGCGGCTGCATGGTACTGGCATTTCGTCGACGTGGTGTGGCTGTTCCTGTTTGTCGTCATCTATGTGTGGGGCGGCTGGGGCGCGCCGATCCATGGTGGCTGATGCCTGAGGAACCGGGCGCGGGCGGCCCCGCGCCCTTCGATTGCGGCGTGCGCGGCCTGTGTCCGCGGTGCGGGGCCACGACCTTGTTTCGTGGCCCCGTTGCCTTTGCCGACCGGTGCAGCGCGTGCGCGCTCGATTTCTCCGCCTTCAATGTCGGCGACGGGCCGGCAGCGTTCCTGACCCTGATCCTCGGCGGGATCGTCACCATCCTCGCCATCTGGCTCGACCTGAAGCTCGGGCCGCCATGGTGGGTCCATGCATTGCTCTGGATACCGCTCACCATCGGCGGGGTGGTCGGATCGCTGCGCGTGGCCAAGGGCATGTTGCTGGCGCTCGAATATCGCAATGCCGCGCGCGAAGGGAAGATCGATCCCCGGCCATGAAGCGCGTGCCGATTCTCCCCACGCTGATCGTCGTGCTCGCCGTCGCCGCGATGGTGGCGCTGGGTTTCTGGCAGTTGCAGCGTCGCACCGAAAAGGCCGCGCTGATCGCGCACGCCGTCGCCAATCTCGACCGCGCGCCGCAGCCGCTGCCCGCGCGGATCACCGACGACCTGTTGTTCGCCCGGGTCACCGCCAGCTGTGCGCGGGTCGAGGACTGGACGATGGGTGCCGGACGCACCGCCACCGGCACGTCGGGCTATCGCCACATCGCCGCCTGCGTCTCGCCCACCGGCCAACGCTTCCGCGTGGACAAGGGCGTTGCCGCCGACCCGAAGCTTCGCCCGGTCTGGGCCGGCGGCGCGGTGGCGGGCACGCTCAGCCATGCGCCGGGCGGGCCGACGCTGCTCGACCGGATCACCGGCCATGCCGCGCCGCCGGCACCGATGATCGTGTCGGACACCCCCGCGTCCGGCCTGTCGCCCAGCCAGCGGCCCGACCCGGCCAGCCTGCCCGACAACCACCTGGGCTATGCGCTCCAATGGTTCGGCTTCGCCTTGGCCGCGGCCATCATATACTTGCTGGCACTTCGTCGCCGCAGCCGCTAACCGCACCCCCATGCGGTATGTCAGCACCAGGGGCGATGCGCCCGAACTCGACTTCGCCGGCGCGACGCTGGCCGGATTGGCGCGCGATGGCGGGCTGTATGTCCCGACGCAGTGGCCGACGCTGACCCGCGACGAGATCGCCGGGCTGGCGGGCCTGAGCTATGCCGAAACGGCGGTGCGCGTGATGCTGCCCTTCGTCGGCGACTCGCTGAGCGAAGCCGAACTGCGCTCGCTGTGCGAAACCGCCTATGGCCGGTTCAGCCACGTGGGCGTCACCCCGCTGGTCCAGCTGGACCATGACCAATGGCTGCTGGAGCTGTTCCACGGCCCGACGCTGGCGTTCAAGGACGTCGCGCTGCAGCTGCTGGGGCTGTTGTTCGAGAGGTTCCTGACCGGCACTTCCCAGCGGCTGACCATCGTCGGCGCGACCAGCGGCGACACTGGCTCTGCGGCGATCGACGCGGTGGCGGGGCGCGAAAATATCGACATCTTCATGCTGCATCCGGCGGGCCGCGTGTCCGACGTACAGCGGCGGCAGATGACGACCGTGCTGGCCCCCAACGTCCACAATATCGCGATCGAAGGCGATTTCGACACCGCGCAGGCGCTGGTCAAGGCGATGTTCAACGACCCCGGTTTCTCGGGTCGGTTCCGGCTGTCGGCGGTCAATTCGATCAACTGGGCGCGGTTGATGGCGCAGGTGGTCTATTATTTCTACGCCGCCGTGCGGCTGGGCGGACCGGACAAGGCGATCGCCTTTTCGGTGCCGACCGGCAATTTTGGCGATGTGTTCGCCGGCTATGTCGCGGCGCAGATGGGGCTGCCGATCGCGAAGCTGATCGTCGCGACCAACGTCAACGACATCCTCCACCGCGCGCTGTCGAACGGTGATTATTCGAGCGCGACGGTGACGCCGACCGCGACGCCGTCGATGGATATCCAGGTCAGCTCGAACTTCGAACGCCTGCTGCATGATCTGGGCGGGCGCGACGGGCTGGCTCTGGGCGATCAGATGCGCGGGTTCGAGGGCACGCGGGCGATGCGGCTGACCAATGCGCAGCAACAGGGCGCGGCGGCCTTGTTCGAAAGCGCGCGGGTCGATGCCGACCGCATGGCGCAGGCGATGCGCTGGGCGTGCGACAACGCCGCCCAGACGATCGACCCGCATACCGCCATTGCCCTTGCCGCCGCGCTCGACAGCGGGATCGACGCGCCGATGGTGACGCTGGCGACGGCGCACCCGGCCAAGTTCCCCGACGCGGTCGAACGCGCCATCGGCACCCGCGCCACGCTCCCGCCGCGCGTCGGCGACCTGTTCGAGCGCGAGGAACGCTATGTCACCCTGCCCGCCACCTTCGATGCGGTGACGGCCTGGATCGCCGAACGGGCGACGCCGCGCGCATAATGGACCCGATCGCACTTATCGGCGAGCCATGGAGCGATTACGGGCTGATCGACTGCGGCCATGGTCGCAAGCTGGAGCGCTACGGTCCCTATCGCTTCATCCGGCCGGAGCCGCAGGCGATGTGGGCGCCGACGCTGGCCGACTGGGACGCGCATGGCGAGTTCGTGCCGGGGTCGGACGAGGATGGCGGCGGGCGCTGGCAGTTCTTCAAACAGCCGCCGCGCGACTGGCCGCTGACGTGGCGCGAGGTGCGGTTTTCGGCGAGCAACACGCCGTTCCGGCATCTGGGCTTCTTTCCCGACATGGCCCCGGTGTGGGACTGGATGCGGGGGCGGATCGACGGGGCGGGCGACCCCGAATGCCTGAACCTGTTCGGCTATACCGGCGTCGGTTCGCTGGCGCTGGCGGCGGCGGGGGCGCGAGTCGTCCATGTCGATGCGTCGAAAAAGTCGGTCGAACAGGCCCGCGGCAATGCCGCCCTGTCCGACATGACCGACAAGCCGGTGCGCTGGCTGGTCGAGGATGCCGCCAAGTTCGTCGCGCGCGAGGTGCGGCGCGGGCGGCGCTATGACGGTATCATCCTCGATCCACCGAAATGGGGGCGCGGCCCCAATGGAGAGGTGTGGAAGCTGGAGGAGCATCTCCCCGGCCTGATCGCCGATTGCCGGCAGTTGCTCGACGCGAACTCGCGCTTCCTGTTCCTGACGGTCTATGCCGTGCGCATGTCGGCGCTGGCGATCGGGGAATTGCTGCGCCAGTCGCTGGGCGACCTGGGCGGTACGGTCGAGTGCGGCGAACTGGGCGTGCGCGAGGAAACGCGCGGGCTGACGCTGCCGACGGCGATTTTCGCGCGGTGGCGTAACACCTGAAGCTCCTCCCCGAAACGGGGAGGGGGACCATCCGCAGGATGGTGGAGGGGGCTGTCCACATGCGGCACGGTTGCGTTGCGAGGCGAATCCCCTCCACCATCGCCTTCGGCGACGGTCCCCCTCCCCGTGCCGGGGAGGAGCTTCAGGTCCGGCCGATCCGCATCGCCATGCCCGCCACCACCGGCCCGCCGACGCATAGTAGCAGGCTGGTCGCCGCCAGCAGCTTGATCGCCCCCGCGCCGCCCTCCAAGCCGCCCGCACCGAAGATCACCAGCGGCAGGGCCAGTGGCAGCATCACGAGGCCCCCCACGGCCCCGCCGCCGCGCAGGCCCGCCGTCAGCGCCGCCGTCGCCACGCCCAGCGCCGCCAGACCCGGCGTGCCGAGCAGCAGCCCCAGCTCCAGCGCGAGCAAGGTCGGTCCATCCATTCCCAGCAGCGCCGCCGACAGCGTCGCCGCGATCATCACGGCAGGCGCGAAGCCCAGCCAGTGGCCGATGGTCTTGGCGGCGGCGATGCTTGCCTCGGCCCAGCCGCGCAGCACCAGTTGATCGACCACCCCGGCCTCCATGTCCGGCGCAACGAGCCGGTCGAGTGGCAACAGCGCCGCCAGCAGCGCCGCGGCCCATGCCACCCCGCCGCCGATCCGCGCCAGCAGCGCCGCATCCGGCCCGATGGCGAAGGGAAACAGCGTCGCGACGAGCAGGAAGAAAGCAATCGGCAGCAGCAGCCCGCCGCCGCTCCACGCGATCCGCAATTCGCGGGCGACGAGCGCGATCACAGCGTCACGACCTGTGCATCGGGCAGTGCGACCGCGACATGGCTGGCGACAAGCACCGCACCACCGCCAGCGCGGTGCCGCGCGATCGCCGCCTCCAGCAGGTCGAGCGAGGCGGCGTCCAGCCCGTTGGCCGGTTCGTCGAGCAGCCAGATCGGCGCATTGCTGGCGATGACGCGCGCGATGGCGGCGCGGCGCTTCTGCCCCGTCGACAGCATCCGCACCGGCACATCGGCCAGCGACCGGATCGCCATCGCCTCCATCGCCGCGTCAAGCCGATCACGGCCGCCGTCGAGGCCCGCCCAGAAACCCAACGCCGCGCCCAGCTGCATCGCTGCATCCAGCGCCGCCGCCTCGGCCAGCAGCGCGACCGCACTGTCGCGCGTGACACTCCCGTCCGCCGGCGGCAACAGGCCGGCGGCGATCCGTACCAGCGTCGATTTACCGACCCCGTTCGGCCCCTGCACCCACAGCGCCTCGGCGGGCGCAAGCGCGAACGACAGGTCGCGGAACAGCACCCGCCCCCCGCGCACGCCCGTCACCTGCGCGAACGACAGCGTCAAACAGCGTCTTCCAGCGCGTGCATATCGTCGTCGGACAGGCCGAAATGATGGCCGACCTCATGCACCACGACATGGGCGATCAGGTCGCGCAGATCGACCCCGGTCTCGCACCATTCGGCCAGCAATGGTTGCCGGTACAGGTGGATGCGATCGGGCAGGCGCACTCCGTCGAACGCCGATTTCTCGCCCACGGGACTGCCATGATAGAGACCGGTCAGCTCATACGGCTCCATTGCCATCGCCGCGAGGGTTTCGTCGTCGGCAAATTCCTCGACCAGCAGCACGATGTCGGACAGGTGGCCGGCGAAGGGGTCCGGGATGCGCGCCAGCGCGGCACGCGCCAGCGCTTCGATCTCTTCGGCACTCGGAGCGGTTCGCGCTTGATCGGACATGGGCCAAGCAATAGGCCATCGCCACCAGGAGACAAGGGAGGGCATGAATGGAACCGCTGAGCCAGGCAGAGCGCGCCGACGCGCTGGACGGCCTGCCCGACTGGGACCATGACGCGAGCCGCGACGCGATCGTGCGCAGCTTCACCTTCGACAATTTCAGCCAGGCCTTCGCGTTCATGACGCAGGTGGCGCTGTTGGCGGAAAAGGCCGACCATCACCCCGAATGGTCGAACGTCTACAACCGGGTCGACATATTGCTCACCACGCACGACGCGGGCGGGCTGTCGGACCGCGATATCGACATGGCGCAGGCGATCGACGCGCTGGTCGAATAGGGGCGTTTCGTCATTCCCGCGCAGGCGGGAATCCATAGACGCCAGCGTCACGATAGAGGCGCAACCGTCAGCGGCTATGGATCCCCGCCTGCGCGGGGATGACGATCGTGCGGTCCCTATCGCCGCCGCATCTGCTGGCGCAGCTTGCCCGGCATCCACCGCGCGGCGAAGCGCATCCGCTTGGCGGTGGGGCCGACGGGGGTGTGGATCGCATCGCCGTGCACCGCATCCCACGCCGCCTGCGCCACCACCTCCACGGGTGTGAACTCGAGGCCGGCGGCGCGAACCTGCTGGCGGACATTGTAATTGCTGCCGGCCAGCGACGCGTCGAGCAGCGGGGTATCGATGAACCCGGGCATCAGCGACCGTACGCGAATGCCGTCCGCCGCCCATTCCCCGTCGAGCGCCTCGGTCAAGCCGCGCACCCCGAACTTGGTCGCGGAATAGACTGCCGCGCCCGCCGTGCCATAGATGCCGGCCGCCGATGCGGTGTTGAGCAGGCAGCCGCCATTCGCTTTCAGATATCCGTGCGCGGCGTGTGCGCCATGGATCACGCCGGTCAGGTTGACCGCGATGGTCCGCTCGACCGCGTCCGCCGTCATCTCGGCAAAGACGCCGCCGGACGCGATACCGGCATTGTTGAACAGCACGTCGATCCCGCCGCCCTGCGCAAACGCCGCCAGCGGGGCGTCCCATGCCGCGCGATTGGTGACGTCGAATACGAAGGTCGCCGCCCCATCCGGCAGCAGCGCAGCCGTCTCCGCCAGCCCGGCAGCATTCACGTCGGCCAGACCGATCCGCCAGCCGCGCGCCGCAAACATCCGCGCCACCGCGCGCCCGATACCGGACCCGCCGCCGGTGATGAAGATCGCCTTCGTCATGCGCGCATCATCGGACAGGATCGACGGCAATGCCAGCGAAGTTACGCGGCCACCGCCTCCAGTACCTCACCGACCTTCGCAAGGCGTTCTTCGGGATCATTGATCCGCGCGGGCATGATCCAGCGGCCGTTCTTTTCGGTCAGACCCTTCGGGGTGCGCCCGCGATGCTGTGGGGTGAGCGCGATGGCGGCGGGGCCGGCATCGACCTTCGCCACGCCGGCGCCGCGCGCCAGCAACCGGACCCGCGCCAGTTCGATCAACAGCCGGGCCTCGTCGGGCAGTGCGCCGAACCGGTCCTCCAGCTCCTCCTCGAACGCGTCGAGCGCGCCCTCTTCTTCGATCCGCGCCAGCCGCCCATAGAGCGTCAGGCGCACCTCGACCTCGGGAATCCAGCTTTCCGGCAGGCAGCCGGCAATGCCGACATGGAGTTCGGGTGCGACCCGGTCGACGACCTCGCCCCGTTCGGCCCGCAGCGCACGACCGAGCAGATATTGGTACAGGTCGATGCCGATCAGCTTCATATGACCGGCCTGCGCTTCCCCTACCAAGTCGCCTGCCCCGCGCAGGTCGAGGTCGCGGGCACTGATCGCGAAGCCGGCGCCCAGCCGGTCGAACGCCTGCAACGTGCGCAGCCGCTTCAGCGTCGCCTCGGCGATCGACTGGTCGGGATCGGTCAGCAGCAGCACCTGCCCGCGCCGCCCGCCACGCCCGACGCGGCCGCGCAACTGGTGCAGCTGCGACAGGCCGAACCGGTCGGCATGGTGGACGATCATCGTATTGGCGCGCGGCACGTCCAGCCCGGCCTCGATGATGTTGGTCGCGAGCAGCACGTCGCCCTCGCCCTCGGCAAAGCCGACCATCGCCGCATCGATCTCCGCCGCCGGCATCTTGCCATGCGCGACGACCAAGGTCAGTTCGGGGGCGAGCTTGCGCAGCCGTTCCTCCAGCGGCGCGATGTCCTCGATCCGGGGGACGACGACGAAGCTCTGCCCGCCGCGCATGCGTTCGCGCAGCAGCGCGGTGCGCACCGTCACCTCGTCGAAATCCGTCACGGCGGTACGGATCGGCTGACGCCGCGCCGGCGGGGTGGCCAGGACCGACAATTGCTGCAACCCGATCAGCGCGCTCTGCAGCGTGCGCGGGATCGGCGTCGCCGACAGAGTCATGACATGATCGGCCAGTTCGCGCAGCTTCGCCTTGTCCTTCGCGCCGAACCGCTGTTCCTCGTCGATCACGACCAGCGCGAGGTCGTGATAGGCGACGCCCTTGCCCGCCACCGCCTGCGTCCCGATCACGATGCCGATCGATCCATCGGCAAGGCCCGCCTTCACCCGCTTCTTTTCCGCCGCATCGGACAGGCGGGAGAGGCCGGCGACCTCGATCCCCGTGCCTTCAAACCGGCGGCAAAAGGTTTCGACATGCTGGCGGACCAGCACCGTCGTCGGTGCGGCGATCGCGACCTGCCGCCCCGACAGCGCGGCGATGGCAGCGGCGCGCAGCGCGACCTCGGTCTTGCCATAACCGACATCGCCGATCACCAGCCGATCCATGGGCTTGCCGGCGGCAAGGTCGGCGCGCGCGGCGGCGATGGCGCGGGCCTGATCGGGTGTTTCGGTGAAGGGGAAGCCGGCGGCAAAGCGTTCATAGGCGGCGATATCGACCTCGATCGGTGCCACGCGCAGCTTGTCGCGTTCGGCGGCGATCGCGGCCAGTTCGCGTGCGCTGTCGGCAATGGCGGTATCGATCGCGCCGCGCCGCTTCTGCCAGCTCGCCCCGTCCAGCGCATCCAGCGTCACGGCATCGCCGTCCGCACCGTAGCGCCAGATCCGGTCGGCCTCCATCACCGGCACCAGCCGCCGCGCGCCCTTGGCATAGGTCAGCACGATGGCGTCGCCCGTCGCTTCGCCCGGCAGCGATTCCAGCCCGGCGATGCAGCCGATGCCGAAATCCTCATGCACGACCACGTCGCCGATACGCAGTTCGCCTGCCTCCGCGAACAACGGGTTCGCGCCGGACGCGGCCAGCTCGTCGCCCCGCGCCCGCCCGCCCAACAGATCGCCACCGGTCACCACGGTCACACCGTCGCGCACGAACCCCCGGTCGAGCGGCGCGACCAGCAGCATCGCGGTGCCGGGTTCGGCGCGGACCGCTTCATCCCACGAACCGATCGTGACGGGTTCGGTCCGTGCGAGCTTCGCCAGCTTCTTGCGCAGGAACCGCAGGTCGCGCGGACTGCCGGCCAGCACCAGTCGCGCCTGCTCCAGCACCTCCCGCGCGAATTTGCCGAAGGCGCGCGCCGGCGCACGGCCGGTGACGAAGCGCGGCGGTTCGGCGGCAGTGTCGGGCAAGGCGATCCGCCGTCGCTTGGCCAACGATGCGTCCCAGCTTGCCGCATCGACCAGCGCAGCGGCGTCGCGACGGCGGCGGCGGGTGGCGTCCTGCGCCAGATCGAGGAAGCGGTCGCGGCGTCCGGCGACGTCGCCGTCCATCGCGACTGCCGCGTCGGGCAGGTGATCGAGCAGCGTCGCCCCCTTCCCCACGGCCGGTTCCGCCGCTCGACCGATCGTCACTTCGGGCAGGTCGGCGTCGCCGCGCTGGGTTACCGGGTCATAGCTGCGGATCGATGCGATATGGTCGTCCTCGACCGTCACGCGGATCGGGCATTCGGCATCGGCCGGAAAGATATCGACCACGCTGCCGCGCACCGCGACCTCGCCCGGTTCGTCGACCCGGTCGTCGCGGATATAGCCCAGCCCCTCGGCACGTTCGGCGAGCGCGATCAGGTCGATGGCATCGCCGACGCGCAACACCGGCGGGGCGGCGTCGAAATCGGCGGGCGCGGCGATGCGCAGCGCCGTCGCCTCGGGCGTGGTGATGCAGGCGATGGACTGTCCGTCGCCAGCGGCGATGCGCAGCCGGCGGAGCGCCGCGACCCGCGCACCGGCATTACCGGGCGAGGCCGGGGCATCGTCACCGGGCAAGGCGTCGCTGGCGGGCAGATGTACGACAGTCACCTGCGGCGCGAACGCTCCCAGCACCTCGGCCAGCGCCGCGGCGCGCACCTCGTCCGACGCGATGAACAGCAGCGAACCGGCCTTCACGTCGTCCGCCAGTGCGGCGGCAAGCGGGCCGATCGCGATCCGCACCTCCCCCCGGTCGGAAGCATCGGGGGCGGTAGCGTTCGGCATGGCGGAATTCCCGGCAAGACCCTGGAGAACAGGGAGGGTGGATCGCCCTAACGAAGCGCGATGCGCGGACGTTCCGGGGTTATCGATCAACGGCAAATTGGCTGTCGTGCGACCGGGGGCGCTGCTATGACGGGGCGATTGCCGGCCGCGCCGGCATTATGGAGACGATGATGGCCTCGATCCTGCTGCGCTATGCCGCCGCATTCACGTTGATGACCGCAGCCCCCGCCTGGGCACAGACCGCACCGAAGCCGGCGGCGGCCCCGGCCGAACTGCCGGCGGGCGAGGCCGATCCGGCGCTGTGGGTGGTCAAGGACAAGGACACGACCATCTATCTGTTCGGGACGATCCATGTGCTGAAGCCGGGCCTGTCATGGTTCGACGAAGCGGTGAAGACCGCGTTCGACAAGTCGGGCGAGGTCGTGCTGGAAATTCCGATGCCGACGCCGGAACAGGCGCAGGCGGCGGTGATGAAGTCGGCGGTCAACGTGACCGGGCCGAAGCTCAGCGAAAAGCTGCCCGCCGCCGAGCGCCCCGCTTATGCCAAGGCGGTGGCCGATGCCGGGCTGCCGGCCGGCGCGCTGGAACAGCTCGACCCCTGGTTCGCGGCATCGACGCTGACCCTGCTGACGCTGCAGAAGCAGGGATACGACCCGGCGAGCGGCGCGGAACAGGCGATTTCGCAGGCGGCCAAGGCAGCGGGCAAGCCGCTCACCGGGCTGGAGACGCTCGACCAGCAGTTCGGATTCTTCGACTCGCTGTCGGACGCGGCGCAGGTCACCTTCCTGACCGAGACGATCAAGGAACTGCCGACCGCCGGCCAGTCGATCGACAAGATGGTAGACCAGTGGCGGCGTGGCGACCCCGACGCGCTGGCCGCGACGATGAACGAGGAGATGACCGTCTCCCCCGAACTCAAGCGCGTGCTGCTGACCGACCGCAACGCCCGCTGGGCCAAGTGGATCGAGGAACGGATGAAGCGGCCGGGCACGGTGTTCGTCGCGGTCGGCGCCGGCCATCTGGCGGGCAGCGGCAGCGTGCAGGACGCGCTGAAGCGCTACAAGCTGCGCGCGACGCGGGTGAAGTATTGAGGGGTTCCGGCACGCACGTCCTGCCAGCCGCTAGCGTCACCCCAGCGCAGGCTGGGGTCTCCCCGTGATAGTGCGGGACAGGAGCCGCATGAGACCCCAGCCTGCGCTGGGGCGACGCTTGTGGCCGGCGGGGGCGACGCTGGTGGCAAGTCGGGGTGGCGTAGGTGCCGCCCTTCCCCAAAAAGAAACGGCCGGCGGATCGCTCCGCCGGCCGTCAGTCACGTCGAACGATGACGGCGCGGAAGGGCGCCGCCACCGGTAATCGGGATCACGCGTTGCAGGTCTGCGCACCCTTGCCCGGCTGGGTCAGGGTGATCGACTTGGGGCTGCCGGTCAGGCTGTAGCCGCCTTCGCCGGTCAGGGGCTTGCCCTTCTCCTCGGCCTTCAGGCGGACGGGCATTTCACCCTGCTTCGCGCGGAAATTCGCCTGGGTGTCGCCTTCGAAGAAGTCGACATAGACGAGGCTGTTGTCCTTGCAGCGGAACGTCACGCTCGCCTTGACGGGCGGGGGCAGTTCCACGGGGGCGCGGTTGGCGAGCTGCGATGCCAGCGGATCGGGCGCGCGGGTGTCGAGCTGTTCCGGCTCCTGCTGACCGCAGGCCGAAAGGGCGAAGGCCGCGGCAGCCGCGGCGAGGAGAAGGGGGTGCTTCATGAGGGGTCGTTCGCAAACGCAACCGATTTCGTCAAGGCGCGTTGTGCGCCGCGCAACTATGTTGCGGCAGTGCAGCCGACAGCGTTATCGTATCGAAAAGGCGAAGCGCATGACGCTTTCCCATTGCTGTCCGGGGTTTAGCCGCGCGCTGGGAAAGTCGCCGCGGTTGGGCGTATCGGGCCAGGCCTGCGGCTCGAGGCAGACGGCATCGCCCTGCCGGTACAGCCGCCCGCCCTTGCCCGGCTGCGCACCGTTCAGGAAATTGCCGGCATAGAGTTGCAGGCCGGGGGCAGTCACCGACAATTTCATCACCCGCCCCGATGCGGGATCGGACAGCAACGCCGCCGGACGGAGCACGCCGGGATCGCCGCGCAGGATGAAATTATGGTCATAGCCGCGTCCGATCGCGATCTGGTCGTCGCGTCCGTCGCGGACCCGCTCGCCGATGGCACGGGGCGTACGGAAGTCGAACGGCGTCCCCGCCACCGCGCGCCGTTCGCCGGTCGGGATCGACGTCGCGTCGACCGCCAGGAACGCGTCCGCTTCAATGGTCAGCAGGTGGCGCAGCGCCTCCCCCTGCCCGCCCAGGTCGAAAAAGGCGTGGTTGGTCAGGTTGACGATCGTCGGTGCGTCGGTCGTCGCGACATAGGCGATGGTGAGTGCCTCCGGCGTCAGCGTGTAGGTCGCGCTGGCGTGGAGCGTGCCGGGATAGCCGGCATCGCCGTCCGGACTGGTAAGCGTCAGCCGGACCCATGCCGCGTCCGCGTCCCGACCGACCTCCGCCACGTCCCACAGCCGCTGGTCGAAACCGTCCGATCCGCCGTGCAGATGGTTGGGCGCGTTGTTGGTTTCGAGGGTGTAGGTCCGCCCGTCGAGGCTGAACCGCCCGTTCGCGATGCGGTTGGCATAGCGGCCCACCGTCACCCCGAACCATGACGGTCGGTCGCGATAGGATTGCACGTCGTCGAAGCCCAGCAGGATATCGGCCACCGTGCCGTCCCGGTCGGGTACGCACAGCGACTGGAGCGTCGCGCCCAGCGGCAGGATGCGGGCGGAGAGGGTGCCGGCGGTGAGGTCGATCGCTTCGGCGGGGGCACCGTCCAGAGTGCCGAAGGCGATCCGTTGTGCTTCGATCATGACCCGTATCCCAACCGTCCTCGTCATTCCCGCGCAGGCGGGAATCCATATACGCTGGCGTCTCGACGGAGTCGCATCGTCGGCGGCAATGGATTCCCGCCTGCGCGGGAATGACGAAAGGACTTACTTCATCTGCGGCCGCCCCGACAACGCCACGGCCACCGCCCGCCCGTCATAGACGAACGCTGTCGCCTTGTTATCGGCGAAGTCCGGCGCGACCGCCTGCCCCGGCGTATGAAAGCGCACCGACATCGCCCGCTTGGCGACCATGCCGGGGAAGCTGCCCTGCCGCGCGCCGATGGTCAGCGTCTTGGTCGCCTCGTTCCACGTTACCGGGATCTGCGCCGACTGGCCCTTGCGATAGCCTTCGCTCAGGCCGTCATCCTCGAACAACGTGTAGCTGCCATCCTTGCCGGTGAAGACGTGCAGCACATAGGGGCCGTCGGGTTGTTCGGCGGTCGACTGCACCGCCGCACCGGTCGGCACGATCGACCCCGCGCGGACATAGAGCGGCATGACGGCGAGCGGCGCGGCGGCAGTGATCGTCCGCCCGCCCTTACAATACGCACCGGTCGCGAAGTCGTACCAGTCGGCCCCGGCGGGCAGGTACACCTGCCGGCTGCGCGCACCGAACTGCGTCACCGGCGCCACCAGGAACGCCGATCCGAACATATATTGGTCGTCGATGCCCCAGGTCTTGCGATCGGCGGCGAAGTCCATGACCATCCCGCGCATCATCGTGCCGTCGCGATGCCAGTTCTCGGCCGCCAGCGACAGGATATAGGGCAACAGCCGGTAGCGTAGCCGGTCGTAATCGCCGAGCGCCTGATACAGCGCCGGATCGCTGGCCCCCAGTTCGTAGATTTCGCGATACGGCGTCTCGCCATGGCTGCGGAACAGCGGGCTGAACGCACCGAACTGGAACCAGCGGAGATTCAGTTCCTTCCATTCGGCCAGATGCGCCGGGTCCTTCTTGGAATAGCGATCCTCAACCGCGAAGCCGCCGATATCGTGGGTCCAGTTGGGGATGCCCGACATCGACAGGTTGACGCCCGCCGAAATCTGGTCGCGCAGATCGTCCCAGCGCGACGCAACGTCACCCGACCAGAGCGCGGCACTGGCACGCTGGATACCGCCATAGCCCGAGCGGGTCAGGATGAACGGTCGCACATCGGGCTTGGCCGCGCGCAGGCCATCGGCCACGCCCTCGGCATGGACCAGCGGATAGCTGTTGAAGAATTCTTCCGCCGGTCCCTGGGCGGTCGGGCCCATCCGGTCCTTGCGCTCCTCGATCGACAGGTTCGAATGAATGTCCGGCTCGGTCGCGTCCATCCACCACGCGTCGAATCCCTTGTCGACCAGCGCCTCCTTCATCTGCCGGAAATAGATCGCGCGCGCTTCGGGGGCGTAGGGGTCGTAATCGGTGTTCAGATAGCCCTTGCCGACCCAGTCGCGTTCCTTGGCGATCAGGTTGCCCTGATAGAGATAGCCCTTGGCCGCCAGTTCCTGCGCGTTCTTCGTGCCAGGATAGAATTTCGGCCACACCGAAATCATGATCCGCGCGTTGCTGGCGTGGATTTCGTCGACCATCTGCTGCGGCTTGGGGAAGCGCTTGGGATCGAAGCAGTGGCAGCCCCACTGGTCTTCGGGCCAGTAGAACCAGTCCTGCACGATATTGTCGATCGGCAGCTGCCGCTTGCGATATTCGCGCACCACGCCCAGCAATTCGTCCTGGGTGTTGTAGCGCTGGCGGCTCTGCCAGAAGCCGTACGCCCAGCGCGGCATCAGCGCCGCCTTGCCGGTCAGCGCGCGATAGCCGGCGATCACGCCGTCCATATTCTGCCCGCCGACATAATAATAATCGAGCGCATGGGCGACGTCCGACGACCACCACAAAGAATGGCGGTCGGCCTCGGGCAGTGGATCGTTCTGGAACAGCGCGATATAGCCGGCATTCGGCTCCCATTCGATCCGCACCTCGGCCGGTTTGCCGGTGGTCATCGGCAGGTCGAAATTGTGGAACCACGGGTTCCAGTTCTGCCGCCAGCGGTTCAGCACTTCCTTGCCGTCGACGAACACCTTTACGTAGCTCGACGAATAGAGGCGGAATTTCTGGACGCCTGTGATCGAGGGTGTGACGGTGCCGGTCCACACGACCTTCTGCGTCTGCACCGCATTGCCGGCGGTGTTCTGGCCCGTCGTCGCCGCCACCGTCTGCGCCTTGGCCGCCGCCGGCCAGTTCGCCTGATCCTTGATGAACTGATAGTTGATCGTGCGCTCGGTCCGGGTGACGGCCAGCTTGTCGCCCAGATAATATTGCGCCTGCCAGCCTGGCTTGCCGCCCGACATGACCTTCATGCCGTCGCCGACCAGCCGGTACGCCTGCGGATTGCCGAAGCGGGTGATGCCGTTATTGTCCCACAGCACGCCGTAATTCTTCGTCGACACGACGAACGGAATGCCGATGTCCATATTGTGCTGGGCGAGTTCGACGTCCTCGCCATTATAGTTCATCTGCCGGTTCTGGTGCTGGCCCAGACCATAGAAGCCTTCGTCGGTGCCGCGATTGAACTGCTGGCGCACGGCCACGAACTTCTCGCCGCCGGCGGTGACCGGCACGAAGCCGGCACGCGGCGCTTCTTCCAGCGTCAGCTTGCCCGCCGCATCGCGGAAACGCACCTGCCCGTCGTCGAGATCGATCTCGGCCGAACCGCCTGCCGCCTTCACCACCACCATGCCCTTGGCCTGGCTGACGGTGAAGTCACCCGCCGGTTTCGCGGTCACCATCAGGCTGTCGGGCGTGTCGAGCGCCGCATCCGGCACCGCCGTCACCCGGAACCGGTCGGGACCGTAAACCAGCACCCGCACCCGCTTGGCAGGCCCCGCATCGGGGGTGACGACCACCCCGCCCGGCACCTTCGCCACATCGGCGGCAAGCGCCGGGAACGAGGCCGAAAGGGCGAGCGACAACAGCGTCCAGCGAAGCGTCTTCATCAGCGATACGTTCCCATGGTCACGCGCAGCAGCATCGGCTGGGCGGTGAAGTTCAATCCATAATCGGTCTGGTCGCCGTTCATCACCCGGCGCGCACGGAAGCTGCCGTCATCGGCGAGCGTCCCTTCCTCGACCTTGATGAGCATCGCGGTATCGCCCTTCGCCTTGTCGGCGACGTCGAACGACACGCGCACATCGGTGCCGGTCACCAGGAACTGGTCTGGCCCCAGTTGCAGCACGGCGGCCCCGCCGACCGGCTGTGCGGCGGCGGCGGGCGGTTCGGCCTTCAGCCACGGCGAATCCATCGACCCGAACTGCCATTCGCCATATTTGGCCGATACCCGCCAGCGGCCCATGACCCTGGCCTGTTCCTCCTCCGGCGCACCCTTGGCCGTGCCCCAGCCGGGATGCCGGAATGCCAGCGTCGCCCAGCCGCGTGCCATCGGCTTGAGGAACCGGTATTTGCTGGCGAACGCCTTGATCGTGGCATCGTCCAGCGTCACCGCGCCAAGCGGATGGTTGTAATAGCCGGTCGCATCCATGCCGAACGGTGCCCAGCCGATCCCGCCATGCCCGATGGTCGGCCACAGGAAGCGCGCGAAATCGGCAGCGTTGCCGGTTTCGGGCACCATCAGCGCGTTGTCGGGTCGGCTATAATGGTCGAGGAACTTCAGATAGTCCTTGGCACTGCGGGTATAGAGGTCGGGCGCGACCGCATCGATATTGGGCGCCGCCGCCTTCCACACGTCGATCACCTGCCAGTCGGGACCGCCGCTCGCACCACCCGACTTGCCCGGCGGCGCGAAGGGACCACCGACCGCCGCGTTGACGTACATCGGCAGCTTCCACACCGCCTTCCCCGCCGCCGCGATCCGGTCGATATAGCGCGCGGTATACCAGGCGTTGAACGCCGGTTCGGCATTGTCGCCATAGACCGCGGTCCAGCTGCCGCGCTTGCCGGTCGCCTTCGCCAGTTCCGGCGGCACGTCGCCGGCGAACAGGCGGTTGGCCTCGGGCGAATAGTCGCGCGCCTGCTGGTACACGCCGGTCTCGTTCTCGGGCTGGACCATGATGACGACATGGTCGGGGTCATGGTCCTTCAGGTAGCGCATCAGCGCGACGAAGGCCTTCCTGTCCGCCTCGAACGTCGCCTGCCCGTGTGGCGACAGCGCGTAATGCGTCTTGCCTTCCTTGGTCCGCATCCGGGGAAAGCGGGCGTTGTTCGTCTTGACCCAGGCGGGGACATAGCCGGGCGAGGTGTTCTTCCATGTGCCGAACCACAGCAGCACCAGCTTCACGCCATGCTGGCGCGCCTGCGGCAACAGCGCGTCGAGATAGCTGAAGTCGAACTGCCCCTCGACCGGTTCGATCTGTTCCCACGCGACCGGGATTTCCAGCGTGTTGGCATGCAGCCGCTCGACCATCGGCCAGACCTGCGGCAGCATCTCCGGGTAATTGCTCGAATTATTGGCCTGCACGCCGAGCATCAGGAACGGCGCACCATCGACCATCAGCGCGTGACGACCATCCTTGCGAACCAGCACGGGCGCGTCGCCCGGCTTCGCATGCGCGACCGAGCCCGCAACCATGGCCAATGCGGCCCCCGCCATCGCCCATCTGCGCCAACCCGCCATCGTGCCTCTCCCGATTCGCCGTGTCGCTGTTCCTGAAAGCCGACAGCGTTGTCACGGCACCTTTACGCACGATATCTATGTCATACAATTGGTTCTTGACGCTATCATGGCGCGACGTGACACGGGGTAGCCGGCTGGACCGGTCGCAGGACAGACCGCGCCGTTTGCGCCTGACCAGTCGTCGCCGACCGATCGCCTCGGCGTCCCCCGACGGATACCAGGAAGCGCCGTTCGGCACCGGGGCGCCTGCGAGACCGCAATGCGTACCAGAGGCCGGCGACTGTTATGCGCGGCAAATGGTCGAGCGGAGACACCGGCTTGGCGGGCAATGATGCCAGGAATTGCCGCGACGGTCGGCTGCCCGCCAATCCCCGCGCAGGCGGGGATTGCGGGTTTCGACCGGCCTAGCCGCGCGCCAGCAACACCCGCGCCTGTCCCGCGATCTGCGCCAGCATCGCGGCACCCGCCACCGGGGCCTGCCGGGCGCGATGGACCAGTGCGGCGAACTGCGCCACGCGGTCGCGGTTCGCCTCCAGCCACTTCTCCACCGCTGCCTGCGGGTCCTTGCCGGCATTGCGGTTCAGGAAGTCGAAGCGCAGTTGCTGGAAGTCGCGCGCCAAGCCGGCGATCAGCAGCCGTTCCCACGGATCGCCGGTCTGGATGCGCGCCGCCACCGCCTGTGCCCAGTCCAGCCCCAGCGCGAAGCCGAGATGGGTGAAGGCGAGCGTCAGCTTCGTCTCGTCCAGCTTCAGGCGACGGCCGAGATCGGCGAGGCCGACCGCGCCGTCCAGCTCGAACAGGCGCACGACCTGCCCGGCCAGGTCCTGCGGCGCGCCGGCATCCTGCAGCACGCCGGCGATCCGGTCCCGCTGCTGCGCCGCCTCGGCGCGGAGCAGCGAGCTGGTCTGCCCGGCAAGGCTCGCCACCCCCTTTTGCAGCTGCGCGACGGCGTTGGCCGGCGTGGTCCCGGCCGGGAAGGCACGCAGCAGGTCGGCAATCTGCGAGCGCACTCCCACCGCCACCTCGTCGAGCAACGCGATCCGCGCACGTTCCGAAATATCGGCGCCCTCGATCCGGTCGTACAGGGCGTCGATATCGAACAGTCGCTCGGCCGCAACGAACATCGCCGCGATATCGGCCAGCGCCTCGCCCTCTTCCTCCGCGAGTTCGAAGACGTGCAGCACGCCCAGCCGGTTGACGATGCGGTTGGCGAGCTTCGTCGCGACGATCTCGCCGCGCAGCCGGTGATCGAGGATCGCCTGTTTGTGGCTCTCCTGCATTTCCTTCGGGAAGGCGGCGAGCAGGTCGCCCGCCATGTCCGGGTCGGTCGCGATGGGCGCGTGTTCGATCGCTTCCTGCAACGCCAGCTTCACGCTCGCCAGCAGCACCGCCAGTTCGGGGCGGGTAAGGCCGCGCCCGTCCTGCGCGCGACGGACATAGTCGTCGTTGGCGCTCAACCCCTCGACCACGCGGTCGAGCTTGCCGGCCGCCTCCAGCATCTCGATCACGCGGACATAGCTCGGCACCGCGACCGGCCCGTCATTCTCCATCACCGACAGCGCCAGCGTCTGGAGGCGGTTATCCTCCAGCACCAGATGCGCGACATCGTCGGTCATCCGCGCCAGCAGCGCGTTGCGGTCGTCCTGCGCCAGCCGTCCTTCGATCACCTCGCGGTTCAGCGCGATCTTGATGTTCACTTCGTTATCCGAACAATCGACGCCGGCCGAATTGTCGATGAAGTCGGTGTTGATCCGCCCCCCGGCAGCGCTGAACGCGATACGCGCGGCCTGCGTCACGCCCAGATTGGCACCCTCGCCGATCGCCTTTGCGCGCAGGGTCTGCGCGTCGACGCGGATACGGTCGTTGGCGGGATCGCCGACGTCGAGATGGCTTTCGCTGCGATCCTTCACATAGGTGCCGATGCCGCCGAACCAGGTCAGGTCGACGGGCGCGCGCAGGATCGCGGAGATCAGCGCGGTCGGCTCCATCTCCGTCTCCACCACGCCCAGCATCGCGCGGACCGGTTCGGATAGCGGGATGGTCTTGGCGGTGCGCGGGAACACGCCGCCGCCTTCCGAAATCAGGGTCGGGTCGTAATCGGCCCAGCTGGAGCGCGGCAGCTGGAACAGCCGGTCGCGCTCAGCCCAGCTCGCCGCCGCATCGGGTGCCGGGTCGAGGAAGATGTGGCGATGGTCGAACGCCGCCTTCAGCCGGATCGCCTTCGACAACAACATCCCGTTGCCGAACACGTCACCCGACATGTCGCCGCACCCGACCACATCGATCGCCTGCGTCTGCACATCGACGCCCATTTCGAGGAAATGGCGCTGCACCGAAATCCACGCGCCCTTGGCGGTGATGCCCATCGCCTTGTGGTCGTAGCCGACGCTGCCGCCGGATGCGAAGGCGTCGCCCAGCCAGAATTTGCGCTCCAGCGCCAGCGCGTTGGCGACGTCGCTGAACGTCGCCGTACCCTTGTCGGCAGCGACCACGAAATAGGGGTCCTCGCCGTCATGGATGGTCACACCCTGCGGATGGACGACCTTGCCATCGACGATATTGTCGGTGATCGACAGCAGCGAACGGATGAAGATGCGGTAGCTCTCCGTCCCCTCCGCGATCCAGGCGTCGCGGTTCGACGGCGCGGGCAGCTGCTTGGGATAGAAGCCGCCCTTGGCCCCCGTCGGCACGATCACCGCGTTCTTCACGCGCTGCGCCTTCATCAGCCCGAGGATTTCGGTACGGAAATCGTCGCGCCGGTCGGACCAGCGCAGGCCGCCGCGTGCGACCGGCCCGGCGCGCAGATGGATGCCTTCGACGCGCGGCGAATAGACGAACACCTCACGCCACGGCAGCGGCTTGGGCAGGCCCGGCACCTTGGCGCTATCCAGCTTGAACGCCAGCGCCTCGTTGGCGGCCGGTGCAAAGGCATTGGTGCGCAGCGTCGCCGCCACGACCCCGCGATAGCTGCGCAGGATGCGGTCGTCGTCGATCGCCGACACGGCGTCCAGCCCGGCCTCGATCGCCGCATCGGCGGCGGCCACGCCCGCCTCCCGGTCGCCGCGCGACGGATCATGCGCGGCGTTGAACCGCTCAATCAGTGCGGTGGCGACGCCCGGCGCCCGGCGCAGCGCGTCGACCACGGTGGCAAGGCTGTAGCTCAGCCCCGTCTGGCGCAGATAGCGGAACCACGCGCGCAGCAGCACGACGGCCGTCGGCGCGATCCCCGCCTCGACGGTCAGGCGATTGAACGCATCGTTTTCGGCCCGGTTTTCCAGCACCGCCTCGATCGCGCGCTCGACCGTGGCAATGTCGAACTTGGGCGCGGTGCCCGACGCCAGTTCGACCTCGAAATCATGGATGAAGCTCTTTTCGTCATCCTCCAGCCGGGTCGGCAGTTCCTCGATCACGCGGAAGCCGAAATTCTCGAACACCGGGACCGCATCGGACAGCGGCAGCGCACCGCCACGGCGATACACCTTGATCCGCATCCGCTCGCCCGGTGCCGACAGGATGCGCACCGACCGCGACGTCGCATCGGTCAACGCCGCGACGCGCACGATATCGCGCGCGGCTTCCTCCGGCAGGTTCGAATTGCGGTAATTGTTCGGGAACGCGTTGGCGAAGCGCAGTGCCATCCGGGTCGCCCCCTCCGGCACCATTTCCGACAGCGCGCCCTCCACCGCCGGACGCCAGCCGCGCACCATGCGTTCGATCCGCCGGTCGAGATCGGCGGCATCGGGCATCCGCCCGTCCTGCCGCAGGTCGAGGACGTAACGGATCAGCGCCGCCTCGCCGTCCTCCATCGCGATCGACCAGTTCAGGATCGACGCATTGGCGGCCTGCGCCAGCATGTCGCCGATCGACAGGCGGCGCTGCGTCGTCACGTCGTCGCGCCCCAGCCACACGAACGCGAACAGGTGCCGCCCGAGCGCCGAGCGGATCAGCACCAGCCGCGAGCGCGGACGGTCGGCGACCGACATCGCGGTCAGCGCCAGCTGCTCCAGCGATTCGGGGTTGAACGCGGTCGTCAGGTCATGAGGCAGCGTCGAAATGGCGTGGTTCAGCGCCTTGCCCGCGTGGCCCGACGGGTCGAAACCGAACTTCGCACGCAGCTCGGCCAGGTTGCGGCGCAGGACCGGCACATCGGCCGGATCGGCAGTCAGCGCGGCGCTGGTCCACAGCCCGCCATGGATCGACACGCCGGTCACCGCATCGCCCTCGCGCACCGGCACCAGCACCAGGTCGATCGGCGCGCGGCGATGGACGGTCGAGATGCAATTGGATTTCAGCAGCAGCGGCTGGACATTGCCGGCATCGAACCATTCGATCGCGCGCTGGCGCGACGCATCGGCCAGCAGCGGCACCTCCAGCCGGGCGCGCGACAGGCCCAGCTGCTCGCCGACCACGCCGTCGCGCGACCATTTCTCATGCGCCAGCTGGGTGAAATTGCCCGCCACGAACCAGTTGAGCAGCGCGGCATCCTCGGCGGTGTCGGCATTCGCGGTCAGCCGCGCGGCATCGGCCTGCATCGCCGCCTGCATCGCACGCCAGTCGGCGACGGCGGCGCGGACATGGTCCAGGTTGCGTTCGATCTCGGCGACCAGCGCGTGACGGACGCGCGCCTCGGCCCGCTCCATCTCGATATAGATCATCGATTCGCGGCGACCTTCGCCGGCAAGCCCGGTCAGCGTTCCCGCCGCGTCGCGCGTGACCGCGATCACCGGATGCAGGATGCGATCGATCGCGATGTCGTGGGCGACGATCGTGCCGGCGATCGAATCGACCAGGAACGGCATGTCGTCATTGATGACCGCCAACCGCATCCGCCGCGCGTCGCCGCGGTTCAGCGTCTCCAGCGCGACGCTGACCGTACCGGGCGAGCGATGCGCGGCGGTCGCCGCCACGAACTGCGCCGCGTCGGCACGGGCCGCAGCGTCCAGACCTTCGATTTCGCCGGGAAGGGCGCTGTCGACCAGCAGCGTTTCCAGGGGGCGGGCGAGCTTGCTTTGCGGTGTCATGGAGCGGGCTATGCGCCGCCTCGCGTGCCGGCTCAACCCTTGTGGCAGTTGCGAACAAAATGTCGCAGTGCGGTAATTATATTACGAGCCTTTCCGATAGCGGTTACCGCTGCAACTGGTGTCGGGCCGCATCGATCTGCGCCGGTTCGGCATCGATCCGCCCCAGGATTTCGACCGACCCGGCATCGACCGCCCGCGCCAGCAGCAGGACATAGGCATCGTTGCCCGGTGCCACCGGCACGATAACCGCCGGTGCCGGTGCAGCCGGTCGCCCGGCCGTCCGCTCGATCCAGTCAGCCAGCTCGCCCTCACCTACCCCGGCGCGATGCGCGCGGGCCAACATGCGGGCATGGTCGTCATGACCTGCGCCAAAGACCAGCCGTACCAGCGCCTCGACGGGTGCCCGCGGATCGACGGTCAGTCCGGCACCGACCAGCATCGCGGCATAGCCCGCGGGCTCGCGTTCGGTCGCCAGCAGGAAATCATAGGCATTGCCGAGCGCCGCCCGCATCGTCGGCGATGCGGCGTCGGTTCCGCGCGCTGCCTCGACCTGCCGGCGGACCTCGACCAGCCGCTCGGTCAGCGACGGTGCCGCCGCCGGTTCGGCCAGCGCGGCGCTGGGGCCATCGGCCCATGCTGCCGCCGGCATCGCCCGGCGCGGCGCGGCGCGGCGCGATTCGGCCAGTTCGGCGGACAGCTGCGACTGGGTGGCGGTGTCGACCACTTCCTTCCAGTTGATGACGCCGTAGAGATAATCGATCGCATCCCCGTCCGACGAAAACGGCATCAGGATGCCGCGATAGAGCATCGGAAAGCCGCGATGGCCGACAAATTCCGCCTCGAACCCGATCGGCGCGCGATTCGCGATGATCTGCATATAATGGTCGGTCAGGCGCGACAGCAGCGAGCGCGGCGGCACCTGGCTCATGCGGACGATCGACGAATCGGTTCCGCTTTCCTCGCGCAGGGCATGGCCCAGGAACCGGATCACGCCGTCGTCATGCCCGTCGGTGAAGTCCAGCAGCACGCTGTTCGGCCCGAAATCGGCGATTCCCGCCGGGTCCAGCGCATCGATCAGCGGGCATGGCCGCCCGGCGAGCAGCGACACCCAGTGATTATAGGCACGGACATGCATCCGCCGCTCGTCGGTGCCCACGACCATGACGTCACCGCCGACCCCTTCGCGATCGTCGTCCCCGCCCGGCTGCTCGTTCGGTCCGCGCACGATGTCCATAATCCGTCCCCATGGGCGATCTGCCCGATGGGGTCGGGTTGTGGACCCATCAGGGTAAACGTCCGGTAAAATCCGCTGGCAATGCCCGGACACGCAATTCCGCTTGCCACCCGCTCCCCCCACTGGTAAGCGCCCGCCTCCGGACGGCATTCCGTCCCGTGCCGCTTTAGCTCAGTTGGTAGAGCATCGCATTCGTAATGCGGGGGTCACAGGTTCGAGTCCTGTAAGCGGCACCACTCCCGGTCAAAGATGGGCACCGCGCCCTCTTTGACGGGAAGTCCAACCGAGACGCCATTTTCCAGGCTCGACACAGGGCCCAAGATCACAACCTCGTGGTCCGACACGCTGACGTTCGTGACGAACATCTTGAGGTAGGACGAACGAAGCGAACTGTCGTCGCTTCGCATTTTCTTACGAAGCATGTCGCCGAAGCGGTCGATCGTTTGCTCGTCGATCCTGCGCTTGCCCTTCGCCAGTTGCGCTTCCAGCACATCGATCCGGCTTGATACAGCCGCCAGTGCCGCCCGGTTTGTCGCCATGCGCTCGACAAATGCGGGATCTCTCGCGCTCATTGTCCCTTCTTCGATCAGGATCAGCAGATTGCTGATCGCGGTGTTCAACCGCGTCCGCTCAGAGCGGCTTCGGGTTAGATCCGCCTCACGTTCCGCCTGCCGATTTTGAGAGACATCGAGAACGCCCGCAAGCAATGTGCGCAACCGATCTCGCGCCAGCAACCTTGCCTCGATCGCATCCAGAACCAGGCTATCCAGCTTCTCGCGCCAGATGCTTGGACAGGCACAGGTGCCGCCACGGTTCACTCGGTCATTGCAGACGTAGTAGGTATAGCGACCACCTTTTCCGGTGCGGATAGTCATGCCGCTTGAACAGCCGGGCATACCGCAGCGGGCGACTCCGGTGAGTAGCGTGGTGCCGGCGGCGACATGCGGTGCCATTCGCCTAGGATTGCGCGTTGCCCGCATGGCGGCCACGCGATCGAACTGATCCCGAGCGATGATCGGGGGACAGGTGACCGCGATAGCATCTTCCACGTCCGGGGTGATCCCATCGTCGTCGGCAGTACGATCGTGATAGACGCCGGTATAGACCTCGCGAGCCAGAATGCCGGCAACATTGCTGTTGGCGAACCTCGCACCTCGGAGGGTGGCGGCGGATGATCGCGGTCTTGTCAGTCGTCATTATCGTCTTCTCCATTTTCATCCCCGGATCGGGGACCATCCTTCTCCCTTCGTGCCTTGCCCCCGGCAGGCGGGCGGGACCGCTGGGGTTCCCGCCCGTCATGCTCAACCGTCCCGGTAGCGCGGCACCCAGACGTCGTAGAAACCCTCCCATTCCTGCTGGAATCGCGCCTGCGCGGTTCTGGCGACGAGATCAGGATGCACTTCGCCCCAGCCAGAAGAGCGATGGACGCGCGACAGACACACGACATGGGCGTGAGGCCGGCGAGCGGACAGTTCGTCACCTGGCATATGCACGACAATCATGCTGGTCAGTCGGCGGTGCAGCGCCAGCTTTTCCAGTGTGTACATTCCGACCAGCGAAAGGATGTCGGCAGGTTGCCAGCTATGTGGGAACCGCATGGTCAGCACGACCGCCAGCAATTTCTGATGCGCTTTCGCTCTGGCGTCATAGCCCCACAGGTCCGCTCCATAGGCCTGCGGGCGGCGGACGATATAATAGCCGTCCTGCCCCGCTGGGGCCACCCAGCGCGCTCGGTAGCTTCGCGTAACCGCAGGGCGGCTTGAACGCGCACCTTGCCAATAGCCTGTTGTCGTAGCGGATGAAGCAAAGCCGAAGCGCGCATCGCTGGCGCTAGCCACCATCCATGGCGGATCGATTGGCGTCAGCATCGCGCCGGCCAGCAACCCTGATCCCCACGACGAAATGCCCGCAGCCCCGGTCATTCGGAAGTCGCGGCCATACCGGTCGACTACGGTCATGTTGCCGATCTTGTTGGCGACGGTCGCGGCCCCACCAAAGGGGACCGACATGGTCAGCGAAGCGAAGCGCGCCAACGCCGTCTGTGCGGCCGCGAACGAGCTGGCAGGCGCCTGCGCCTGCAGGGCTTTCTCAACATTGAGCAGGCCAGCGCCGAATTTTTCGTCCACACCTGCCGCACCAAGGTCAGTAGCAGTGTCGAGCAGTATGCGGCTGATTTCCTTGCCGCCGATCGCCGCAAAGCGGACCGGCCATGACGCCTATCGTCACGCCGAGGGACTGTGCAGGCGACTGGCGGAAAGCGCCGGGGCGCTGCAGGCGCGGATCGACGACATGGTCAGCAAACTGTGACGCAGGTCCGGGTCAGCCGCAAGGAGCGGCGCAAGCAGCAGGCGACCTTCGGCAAGCAGCGCTACGAAGGCAGCTATCATCAATTTCTCGATACCGCAGGGCGCAAGACCGACATCGATACGCTGCTCGCCGGTGTGATCGCCAGTGGTGGCGACCTCACCACGCTGGTCAGCGACATGCATCGCCGGATCTATGCCGAAGGCATCGCGGAGGCAGGTTACGGCCGACGGCTCTTTGCGCCCACGCTTAGCGACATCCGGTCGCTGCCCGCAGCGATCCTCGACGCCAAGGAAGAACTGCCCCCACTCGATCTGATCCCGACCGATCGCGGAGCGCTCAACGCATTCCTGCGCGGGCTGATGATGCGCAATGGTGCAACCAACACAACCGACGTCATCGTCAGCGGCTGGGCAGGGAAGGTTGCGCCGGAAAAGGCGTTCAACCTTCATGTTCAGGCCTTGGCGACTCTGCGTGATCACGACCAGCAACTCTATACGGCTCTGGTCGGCGGGCGGTTCGCGCTGGTGATCCGTCGCCTGCAGAACTTGGCAAGCAACGATCCTGCCTCCATGCCGAAGCTGCGCAATCTGCTCGTGGTACAGGCGTTAATCTGGTGCGCGCATGACGTGCAAATGGTCGGCGCGAGGCTGACGAAGGCCCCGTCGTTCGGTCATCTAGTGCCTGGGTCGAGCCAGTCGATCGCGCCAGAACGGGCGCTCAACCGGATGCGGGCACGTCGAACCGCGCTCGAGACCTCGCTCGACCTGTACTTCGGCTCGGGCGACTGGCGACTTGGCGAAATCGCATGTGTGCCGAGCGGCGTGAACCTGCCGCTGGCGAGGCATGCCGATCCGCTAATCCGGATGATCGCTAAACGGATTCGCAAGCATCCCGATATGCTGGAACATGGCGGCGAACGCCTCGATCTGCCCCGCCTGATGCAGTACATCGCGGGGCGCCTTCGCGAAGACGATGCGCTGATTGCGCGAACCGCGATGCCGCAGACCCGTGGCGTTGGGGCCAGGGTGTTCGCAACCGAGTGGTATGGACTGCCCGTGCTCGCGGCTATGGCCGTTGCCATCCGCCGCCTCATTCAGGCAGAGCAGCAACTGCCGGCAATGGTCGACGCCCTGATTGCGGGCAAAGTGCTCGCGACGCCGTTGGCGCCGTATGAACACTGCCAGCAATATCACGGATACGCCAGCCGATTGGAAGGATTACTCGCATTCTATCGTGAGGCGATTTTCGATTACGCGGGGGGCAAGCCGGACGCGTCAAGCCGGCCATGGAAAGCCACCAAGGCATCGCTCGATTTCCTTACCGAACGAAGAAGTCGCGAATTGAATGATCATCATGGCAATGCCGCTGCACCTAACCAATCGTTATATTTGCTCGACGTCATCCCTGAGCACCGCTTCGCCATCGGCTAAGGTAGAATGCCTCAAGTCGATTGATAACAATGCCATTGTGCGCAGATGTGTGCCATCTCTTCATTTTCCCCGAGCCGTTACCACATCCTTTACGTGGTTCAGCCATGGCAGTTCGCTCTGATAAACGATGATCGTGCGGCAAACGCCCTATTCTTATCAATCTAGCAGCTTGCAAAGCCAGTTCGGACCCACCGAAGCTATACAAGCCAACTGATAGCCAGGCAGGTGGACAGGCCAACAAAGACGTTCATCGGCAATCCGATCCTGACAAAATCGGAAAAGCGGTAATCGGCTGCCGCATAGACCATCGTATTGGTCTGATACCCGACGGGCGTCGCGAAACTGGCCGAAGCCGCAAACATCACGGCGATGATGAGCGCGCGGGGATCTTGCCCGGTCGCCTGTGCCAGCCCTATTGCGACCGGCGTCATAATGACGGCAACCGCGTTGTTCGTGACGGTTTCGGTCAGGGCGGAGGTCAAAAAATACAGGACGAGGATTACTCCTAGCGGCGACAGGGTCGCCAGCCATGGAGAGATTGCACCGACAATCAGGTCGACGGTCCCGATTGCCTCCAGCGCGCTGCCGATGCCGAGCATAGCGAAGATAAGTACCAACACGCTGCCGTCGATCGATCGCCATGCTTCTTCGGCATCGACGCACCGGGTCACGAGGACGATACCGACGCCGATCATGCCCAGCAGCGCGGTAGGCAGGATGCCGAGCGCAGCCAGCGCGATCACGCCGATTAGCGCTCCGATCGCGATCGGAGCGCGCTGCCGACGGAAGCGGCGGATATGGCTGGTATCCTCCGCGATCAAATTGGTGTTGGCGCGCAGTTCGGCCATGGCGGTAGCATCCGCCGCGACCAGCAGGCTGTCGGCAGCCCGCAGCCTTACGCTGGCGAGGTCGGGTCCCGGCAAATGCCGCGCCCGACCGATTCCTAGAACGCGTGCCGGCAGGTTCGACAGAAAGGGAATATCGCGCAACTCGCGGCCCAGTGCCGGATGCGTCGGGCTGATCGTCAGGCCGATGAGTTGCACATCGTCCGAACGCGCCCCATCGGACAGGCGGATCGGACGCCCCACATTCTGAAGACCGACCATATAGGTTTCGCTTCGCGCCAGATCGTCGAGTTCGTCGGCCGTGGCGCTGACGATCAACCGGTCGCTGGGCAGCAGCACCATGTCGGGATCCGGGTTGCGATCAACTCGCGATCCGCGCCGGACGGCGATCAGACGTACTGCATCACGCCGCAGGAACGACAGGTCGGCGATGCGCGGGCTTTGGGATGACGCCTCCGGCAGCAGGGCGATCTCAGTGAGATAGGGGAGCTGGTGCCGGTCGGCGATGGCATTGTCGGGTCGGGCGGGCAGCAATCGGGGACCGAGAATCAGCATCGTCGCCACCCCCGCCGCCATGGTCACCAGCCCAACCGTGGTGATCTCGAAAATGCCGAACCCCGGCTGTCCGTTCGCCTGTGCCACGCCGTCGACCAGCAGGTTGGTCGAGGTGCCGACCAAGGTCAGTGTGCCCCCCAGGATCGAGAGATACGAGAGCGGGATCAGCAGCCGGGTGGCCGGAATACCGACGGTTCGGCCTAGCCGCCGGACCAGCGGGATCAGCACCATGACGACCGGCGTATTGTTGATGAAGGCCGGCGCGATGGCCGCACCGGTCAACATTTCGGCCACGGTTCGCCGGGGCGCGCGGCCTGCTCGCCGAACGATCAGGCTGGCCAGAGCCTCGATCGTGCCGGTCCGCACCAATGCGCCCGACAGGATGAAGAACGCCGCGATGGTGATCGGTGCCGAATTGGCGAACGCGGCGGTGACAAGGGGCGGCGTCAGCCAACCCAGCGCGATCATGATCGCGGCCCCCGCCACCGCAATCGTGACAGGCGGAAAGCGTTCGAGCGCAAAGGCGACGAACAGGGCGACGACGAATACCAGCCCCAACACGGCGCGATGGGCGTCGATGGCCACCAACCAGTCGGTCATGCCGGGCCATCCGAGTCCTGGCCCGCTGCAGGCACGACCTCAAGGATCACGTCGCCCGCTACGAGACGGTTCGCCCCCGGTTCCCAGAAACCGATCATCGTTCCGCCCCGATAGATTCGATGGCCAAGCCCTGACGTGATCGCCCGCAGGGGGATTCCGATCTCCTCCGCCGTGACGCACCGCTCACGCAGTGCGACGCGGCCATCGGTCGCCGCCAGATCAGCCATGTAATCAGCGAGGTGGACGCCGTGCGTCGATCCGGCGAGGAGCAATCCAGCAAAGCTAGCAGGGTTGATGACGGTATCGGCGCCGGCCTGCCGGGCGATGGCTTCGTTATCGAGCGATCGGATCACCACGCTGATCGGCAATGTCGGTGCGATTCGGCGCGCCGTCAGGACGATCAGGATCGACGTGTCGTCGCGCCCCGCCGCTACGATCAGCGCGCGGGCCGTACCGACCCGAACCGCCTGCAACGCGGCGTCGCGCGTGGCATTGCCTTCCATGACAGCGACGTCGAGCGCTTCAGCCTGGCGCAAGGCGGCGGGGCTTTCGTCGATGACGACGACCGTGTCCGGGTGCGCGCCCCGACGGATCAATTCGCTGGCCGCTTCCGATCCGCTGTTGCCGAAGCCGGCGATCACGACATGGTCGCGCAACTGTCGCTGGATCACCGACATGCGCCACCGTCCCCATACGCGCTTGAGCAGAAAGTCATAGGCGGTTCCCAGGAAGATGAGCCACACGAACAACCGGATCGGCGTGACGACAAAGGTGTCGAACATCCGCGACTGCTGGGTGACCGGCACGATATCGCCATAGCCGACGGTCGTGACCGTGATCATGGTGAAATAGAGAATATCCGCAAAGGTGACCGGCTCACCGGACGATTGACGCAGTCCTTCACGGTCGAACCAGTGGACCGCCAGTGCGACGCCGATCAGCGCCAGAGCCAGCAGCGCCCGCCACGACAGCGCCAACCAGACCGGCGTCCGGCTGCGGCGGTACAGGTGGTAATCCGGTGTCCGATGGCCGATGTCCACGGTGCTAGCGTCAGCTGTTCGCGGTCGATGCGGGGGTTTCCCGCTTCGGCGCCTCGAACGTCGCCCAGTCGCCCTCTTCGCCCGGCCGCGGTGGCGGACCGGCGATACCGACCGGTTCGTTGGCGGCGCCAGTTCGATTCCGATGCAAATGGACCTTGGCAATCATGTTGGCCGAGATCGGTGCGGTGATGAACAGGAACAGCGAGATCAGCAATTCATGCGCAGTCCAGATGCCGAGCCGTGTCTGGAAATAGACCACCGAGGCGATCAGCAGCGCGCCAAGCCCCAGGGTGGTGGCCTTGGTTGGGCCGTGCAACCGCTCCATCGTCGTGGGCAGGCGGACCAGCCCCCAGCTGCCGATCAGCGCGAACCCCGCCCCCAGCAGCAACAGGGCGACGATGACGATGTCGGCGATGACGCTCATTCCACGATGTCCCCGCGCAGGATGAACTTGCAATAGGCGATGGTGCTGATGAACCCGACCATGGCGAGCAGCAACGCAGCCTCGAAATAAGTATCGTTGCCGCCGATCATGCCGATCAGCACGATCAGGGCGATGGCGTTGATGACCATCGTGTCGAGCGCCATGATCCGGTCGCCGAGCGCGGGCCCGCGCAGCAGCCGCCAGAGGTTCAGCAACAGCGCCAGTGCGATGCAGCCCGCGGCGATGTGGAGCGCGATGGCGATCATACGAAAATCCGTTGCAAGCGCGCCTGGTAGCGCGTCTTGATCCGGGCGACCTCCGCGGCATCGTCGGCGACATCGAGGGCGTGGACCAGCAGGTAACGGCCATCCGCCGACACGTCGGATGACACGGTGCCCGGCGTCAGGCTGATCGTGCCTGCCAGCATCGTGATCGCCTCCGGCGTGGTCAGTTCGATGGGCACGATCAACCAGCGGGCACGCAGATCGCGATTGCGCCGGAACAGGATCAGCCGCGCGACCTGGAAATTGGCGACGACGATGTCGAACACCACGATCGCCAGATAGGCCAGAAAGGCGCGACCGAAGCGCATCCGGGGGCGGTCTGGCCAGAACGGCTGCGTGAACTTCGGCAGGATCAGCGCGAAGAAGCCGCCCAGCAAGATGCCGCCCATGGTGATGGTGTTCGCCATCAGCAGCCAGACGATCAGCAGCATCGCGGACAGCGCGGGATGGGGCAGCAGCCGCTTCATCGCGTCGCCCCCAATATTGCCGTGACATAGCGTTCGGGCGCCATGATCTGCGCCGCCGTCGCACGTGTTTGCGCTGTCACCCAACCGGCCGTGACGGTCAGCACCGCCAGCAGGGCGAGAAGAACAACCGGGGCAACGAACTCGGCGCGCGACCGGCTGGCGCCTGCAATGGCGGCGGAGGCCGGCGGGGCGTCCTTCCAGAACAGGGGCGAGCCGCCGCGCGAAAAGCCGATGACGCCGACCAAAGTCGTCACGAGGATCGTCGTCCAGACCACTTGCCAACCCGGCAGGGCAAAGCTGGCATCGAGGATCAGCAGCTTGCCCACGAAGCCCGCCAGCGGCGGCAGCCCGACCGCTGCGATCGCCGCGACCAGGTATAGCAGCCCCGCACCATCCTGCCCGGCGAAGCGCGGGCTGGGAACGATCGCATCGGCATATTGGCCCCGCCGCCGCATCGTCACGTCGGCGACGAGAAACAGCGCGGCCCCGGCCAGCGTCGCCTGTACCAGATAATAGAGCGCGGCGGCCAACGTCGCTTCCCGCCAGAACGACACTGCCATCAGCAGCGTACCGGTCGACGCGAGCACCGCGAACGCCGCCTGTTCGCGCATGCCGCGCGCCACCAGCACCCCGACAAAGCCAAGGATCGCCCCCAGGATCGCCGCCGGCAGCAGATAGGGCGCGGACACCCACGCCGCCGCGCCGGCCTTGGCCCCGAAGATCAGCGGCACGGTGCGGATCATCGTGTAGACGCCGACCTTGGTCATGATCGCGAACAGCGCCGCGACCACCGGCATCGTCGCGGCATAGGTGCGTGGCAGCCAGAGATGGATCGGCACCACCGCCGCCTTCAAGGCGAACACCGTCAGCAACAACAGCCCGGCAACGCGCAGCAGTCCCTGATCCTGCGCCCCCAGCGCAGCGACCTTCACCGCCAGATCCGCCATGTTGAGCGTGCCCGTCAGGCCGTAGAGCAGCCCCAGCGCGATCAGGAACAGCGCCGATCCGACGATGTTGACCACGACATAGGCGACGCCAACCTTCAACCGCAACGCGCCTTGCCCGTGCAGCATCAGTCCATAGGACGCGATCAGCAGCACTTCGAAGAAGACGAACAGGTTGAACAGGTCGCCGGTCAGGAATGCGCCGTTCAGTCCCATCAGCTGGAAATGGAACAGCGGATGAAAATGCCAGCCCCGCTGGTCCGCGCCAGTGACGACGGCATGGGCCAGCACGACGATCCCCAGTACCGCCGCCAGCACCAGCATCATCGCGGCCAGCCGGTCGAGCATCAGGACGATGCCGAACGGCGCAGGCCACGCGCCCAGCGCATAGCTGCGGATCGCGTCGTCCTGTGCCATCGCGAACAGCGCGATGCTCGCGACCAGCATCACCATACCCCCGCCCAGCGACACGGCCAGCGCGAAGGCGCGATGACGTCGCATCAGCAGCAGGGCGATCGGCGCGGTCACCGCCGGCAGGACGATCGGCGCGACGAGGAGATGGTCGGCAAGCGTCATGCCTCACCCTCCGTTTCGGGTTCGGCCAGGCCGTCGACCTGATCCGATCCGCTTTCGAGGAAGCTGCGCAGCGACAGGATGACCGTCAGCGCGGTCATGCCGAACGTGATGACGATCGCGGTCAGGACCAGCGCCTGCGGCAGCGGATCGGCATGGTCGGCCACCCCCTTGGCATAGAGCGGCGGGCGATCGACGATCAGCCGCCCGATCGCGAACAGGAACAGGTTGACCGCATAGGACAGCAACGTCAGCCCCAGCACGACCTGAAACGTCCGCCCGCGCAGGGCGAGGTAGATGCCGCCGGCGACCAGCACGCCGATGGCGGACGCGACCAGAAACTCCAGACTCATGATGCGTCCTCGCCATCATGCCTGGCCGCCCGCTGCGCGACATGGGCGAGTTGTTCGAGCGCCATCATCACCGCGCCGACGACGACGCAGGCGACGCCCAGATCGAAGAGCATCGCCGTCGCCAGTTCGAACTCGCCGATCAAGGGCAGATGGAAATGGCCGAAGCTGCTCGTCAGGAACGGCGCGCCGAACACCAGCGAGCCGAGCCCCGTCGCCACCGCGATCAGCACGCCGAACCCGATCAGTTGATGCTCACCGATCCGTCGCCGGACATCGGTCCAGTCGAAGCCGGACGCCAGATACTGCAGCAGGATCGCGATGGAGAAGATCAGCGCCGCGATGAAGCCGCCGCCCGGCTGGTTATGCCCGCGCAGGAACACGTACAATCCGACCAGCAGCGCCAGCGGTAACAGCAACCGGGTCGCCATGACGAACATCATCGGGTGACGCTCGGGCGAGAAACGATCCTCCGACCGCCATTCGCGCAGCCGTCGACCGGCCACACCGTGCGCCGCGGGTTCGAGCAGGGCGAAGATGGCAAGGCCAGCAATGCCCAGGACCGTGATCTCCCCCAGCGTGTCGAACGCGCGAAAGTCGACCAGCGTGACGTTGACGACATTGGTGCCGCCCCCGCCCGAATAGCTGTTGTCCCAGTGGAAGCGAGAAATTCCCTCACGCACCGGCCGCGTCATGATGGTCCAGGCAAGCCAGCCAGTGCCCAGCCCGCCCGCCACCGCGATCACGCCGTCGCGCAGCCGTCGCGACATCCTGGAAAGGCGAGGCGGATTGCCCGGCAACAGGTGCAGCGCCAGCAGCATCAACAGGATCGTCACCACCTCGACCGAAATCTGGGTGAGCGCGAGATCGGGGGCGGAGAGGTGAATGAACGCCAGCGCCATGACGAGGCCGATGACGCTGATGAAGATCAGCGCGAGATACCGCCGCCGGTCGACCGCCACCACGGCGACCGTCGCGACGACGAGCGCGGCCCAGGCGACGATGGCGGCCAGCGACGCAGGGGTGGTCGGCCGATCCCCGGCCGCGATACCGGATCGGAACGCGGCGTCGCTGCCGAGCGCGAGCGCGACGACGAACAAGATCACCAGATAGCGTTGCAGCGACGCGACATGGATCACGCGCGACGCGCGACGCAGCCCCTCGACGATCGCTGTCAGGCCTTGGTCGAACAGATGCTTGGCGTCGGGTGACGGGATGCGGCCAACGGTTTTGGCCACCGCCGGATGCCACCAAAGGATCAGGATCGCGACCGCGACCGCGCCCACGCTCATCAGCAGCGCCGGATTGACGCCATGCCATAATGCGAGATGCAGTTCGGGCGCTGCGCCGCCCGTCACCGCGGCGCTGGCAGCGGCCACCAGCGGCCCCGCCAGGGTCATCGGCAACAGTCCGAGCGCCAGCGCGGCCGCGCCCAGTATCGCGGGCGGCCCCAGCAGCATGGCCCCCGGATCGTGCGGCGCGGCGACATCGCCGGTCCGCCGCGCGCCGAAATGCAGCGCCACCGCATAGCGCAGCGAATAGGCCGCCGACAGCATCGCCGCGATGGTCGCCAGCACGGGCACCAGCAAGGCCTGTCCCGCCCACACGGTGTGCGCACTCTGCTCCAGCATCATCTCCTTGGAAATGAACCCGCCGAGCGGCGGCAGGCCCGCCATCGCGGCGGCGGCCAGCACGCCAAGCGTCGCGGTCAGCGGCATGACCGCTGCCAGGCCGCCCAGCCGCCGCATGTCGCGCGTGCCCGTCTCATGGTCCACGATACCCGCATGCATGAACAGCGCCGCCTTGAAGGCTGCGTGGTTGAGGATGTGAAAGACCGCCGCCGTCACCGCCGCGCCCGTCCCGAAGCCGAGCAGCATCACCATCAGCCCCAATTGGCTGATCGTCGAATAGGCGAGGATGGCCTTCAGATCGTGGCGAAACAGTGCGACGCCCGCGCCGAACACCATGGTGACCAGGCCGGTCGACGCGACGATGCCGAACCACAGATCGGTTCCCGCCAGCACCGGCCACAGCCGCGCGAGCAGGAACACCCCCGCCTTCACCATCGTCGCGGAATGGAGATAGGCGCTGACCGGGGTTGGCGCGGCCATCGCGTGCGGCAGCCAGAAGTGGAACGGAAACTGCGCCGATTTGGTGAAGGCCCCCGCCAGGATCAGGACCAGGATCGCGGGATAGAGCGGCGAGGCCTGCACCAGATCGGCGCGTGCCAGGATCGTCGCCAGATCATAGCTGCCCGCCGCCTTGCCCAGCAGCACCATGCCCGCGATCAAGGCGAGACCGCCCCCGCCGGTGATGGTCAGCGCCATCCGTGCGCCCTGTCGCGCGTCGGCACGGTCGCGCCAGAAACCGATCAAGAGGAAGGACGCCAGGCTGGTCAGCTCCCAGAACACCAGCATCAGCAGCACATTGCCGGACAGGGCGATCCCGACCATCGCACCCTGGAACAACATCAGGAACGACAGGAACCGTGCGGTCGGCTCTTCCTTGGCCAGATACCCCTGCGCATAGACGACGACGAGCAACCCGATGCCGAGGATCAACCCTGCGAACAGCAGCGCCAGCGGATCGAGCCATAGGCTGAAATTTAGACCGAGCGAGGGTAGCCATGCCACGCTTACCGCCGGCGCCCAACCGGAAAGCACCGCGTTGGCCTGCGACAGCAAAACGCCCAATCCGCCCGCACTGGCGCTCGCAGCGATCAGCATATGGACCTGCCGCGATGCTCGCCGGGTCACCATCAACAGGATGACCGCGAGGAACGGCATGGAAATGAGGGTCAGCAAAGCCACCTGCAATTCCCCGCTATGTGACGATGTGCAAGGCGGCAGGCAGGAAGGTTCGTTCGGGCAAGCCGATACTCCGGGCGCAAAGGTTCCGCGTTGGCGGCCCGACCAACGTTAGAACCTGCCCGCACCAGCGATCGGCGAACACCCTGGGTCGATATTGCACGATGGGCAAACGGTTCACAACCCACTCGATCGTCGGGGACCGCTCAAGTCCGCTGGACCTTGGTATCGGCAAGGCGCCACCGCTCCATCTGCGTCAGGACGTCGCTCGCGATCTGGTCGGCCGTAAATCCGGACAGATCGCGAAAGCCGGTTTCACCATTGGTCTGTGCGGCAAGTATCCACGTCAGGCTGCGACGACTTTCAGGTGCATCCAGCGCAGTATAGGCGGCAAGCGGACGCGATCGTGGCGTCAGGCGATAGACGAACGGACGACCATCCGCTGCGGTGATGGTGAGTTCGACCGAGTCCGCGTGCTGTTCCACTTCACTCGCGTTCCAGCCTTCCTTCTCTATCGCCTCCTGCACCGATCGAAGCGCGGGTTCGCCGCTGTCTGCCATTTGTCGCAGGATGTCGGCACGGCGTGCCGGGACCAGCAGGCGCTTGATCCGCTCGCCGATCGACGGCGTATCGCCCGGCAGTATTACGCCCGACAGATCGGCGTTGGTCTGGCGAATTAGGCCGACCGCCAGCAGCAGCATGATGAAGCAAAACGGCAAGGCCGCCAGCAGGGTCGCCGACTGCAACGCGCCAAGACCGCCAGCGATCAGCAGCAGGGTGGCGGTGACCCCCAGCAGCACGCACCAGTACATGCGCTGCCAACGGGGCGTTTCCTCTGCCCCGCCGGACGCCAGCGTATCGATCACCAGCGCGCCGGAATCGGCGGACGTGACGAAGAAGATAGCGACCAGCGCGATCGCCAAAGTCGACGTGACGCCGGCGGCGGGAAGATATTCGAGGAACTTGAACAGCGCCGTGGACAGGTTCGCCTGCACCGCATCGGCGATGCCACCCTGCGCGACCCCCAGGTCGAGCGAGATCGCCGTGTTCCCGAACACCGTCATCCACAGGAACGTAAAGGCGGTCGGCACGAACAACACGCCGATGACGAACTCGCGGATCGTCCGCCCGCGCGAGATGCGGGCGATGAACATGCCGACGAACGGCGACCAGGCGATCCACCACGCCCAATAAAACAACGTCCAGTCCGCCATCCACGCCCGCGGTTCATAGGCATAGAGGGTAAAGGTCCGCATCACGAAATGATCGAGATACAGCCCAAAATTCTGCACCAACGCCCGCAGCAGGAACAGCGTCGGCCCGACCGCCATCACGAACAGCATCAGCAGCACGGCGACGGTCAGGTTCAGTTCCGACAATCGGCGGATGCCGCGGTCCGCTCCACTCAGCACCGATAGGGTGGCCGCCCCCATGACCACCACGATCACCGCGATCTTCATCGTCGTCGTGTCCGGCACGCCATATTCATAGGCCAACCCCGCCGTCATCTGCGACACGCCGAAGCCCAGCGAGGTCGATACGCCGAACACGGTTCCGCACACCGCGAAGATGTCGATCGCGTCGCCCAGCGGTCCGTCGATCCGTTTGCCTAGGATCGGCGAAAGGCCGGACCGCAATGTTAGCGGCATGTCTTTGCGATAGGTGAAATAGGCGAGACTCAGGCCAACCAGCGCATAGATCGCCCAAGCGTGGACGCCGTAATGGTGGAAGGTGATCGCCATCGCCTCCCGCGCGGCGAGGATCGTGCCGCTCGGTGCCTCGGGCGGCGAGATGTAATGCTGGATCGGCTCGGCGACAGCGAAATACATCAGCCCGATCCCCATGCCCGCAGCGAACAGCATCGCCAGCCACGATAAATAGGGAAAGTCGGGTTCCGCATCGTCGGGACCGAGCTTCAGCTTGCCCGCAGGTCCGAAACCGAGCGTCAATACCACAACCAGAAATACTGCGACCGCCGAGATATAGAACCAGCCGAACGTGTCGATCGCCCAGTTCTGCGCCGCCTTGAACGCGGCGTCGGCCGTCCCCGGCATGGCGAGCGTCGTCACCAACAACAGGGCGATGATCGCGGATGCGCCCCAGAAAACCCGGGAATTGATTTCACTCTTGATCATATTAGCAGGGTAGCACCGGTTGGGATGGATTGTTGAAAAACGGTTGGACTAGGAATCTGCTGAGCGGACGGGTTGCTCTGGTTTCCATGCTATGATGCCGCAACGCCGTGGTTGCCCCACAGCGTGTGATGAAGGCGCGACAGTTCGGCGATATCTCGATCACTGGACAGCCCAGTCCGTCCTCTATCAACGGCATCCTGCGCTTCGTTCCGACAATCGATCGTGGAGCGGTCGTCGATTACGACCAAGGCCGCCAGGGCCTTTTGAAGGCGCAATCCGACTTCGATCGTCCCCGCCCCATCCCGGGCAATGGGGCGAAACACGTCTTCGAGCATATCGGAAAAGGCAAAGGGCGGCACCGTCACGCGCGCGGGCGGCGACCGCTCCTCGTCTGGCCGATGGCGCAGGGCCGCTGCCAGGACGCGCGTTGCCGCCTCGACCACGGCGATGGCGGTTCCGGGATCGTTGACGGCGGGCGATAAGGCGCGCGCCGCGATCTCCCCCAACACGACCAGACCGAAGCGCGGGTCATGATCGAACGTCCGATGATGTTCGATCGTGAATGCATCCCGGATCAGGCAGGCCTGATCGTCGTCGATCGTCGCCCTGACCCAGGCGAGCGGTTTGGCCGGGTCCACCAGATGACCGGGAATGCTGACGAGGTGGATATCCGCGCCGATCGCATCGGCGACCTCACCGATCTGGGCAAGGTCAACGTGCGTGATCCGCCCGATCTTTGCATGATGGACGACATGGGCGTCGCTCGGGACCGAGGCGTTGTCCTCAGCGCCGAAGCGGGGCGGCTGCATCATCATGCGTACGGCATCGGTTGCCGCGCGCTCGACCCGGTCGATCGTATCGGACACCCGGCCGAAGCGGGCGATGTGCTGAATCCAGCGCAGGAACGTCACGACGATGAACAGGATGACCAGAATTGTGCCGGCGTAGAGAATGACGCGCCCGGTATTCCCGTAGATGCCGGTCGACAGCGCGATGATGCCGACGATCGCGAACAGGAAACTGCCGAGGAAGGTCGCCAGCGCGTTCTGCGACGTGCTGTCATCGATCAACAGTTGGACGGCGCGCGGTGTGATGCTGCTGGTCGCTCCCGCATAGGCCTGAACCATCGCGGTCAATGAAAAGGTGGTTACCGCGAGCATCGAGGACGCGAGCAGATTCAGGATGCCGTCGACCGACTTCGACCCCACCTTGGCGGCAAAGTCGTACGAAATGGTATGACCGAGGAATGCGCTGGCCAGCGCGAGCAGCACCGCGAAAACGCAGAACAGTCCGGCACGAAACCACATCTGACGCGTGAGGAGACGAACGGCCCATTGCCATCCCCGCATTACGCCACGGCTCCATCGTTAGCGAAGCGAGCTATGGGACACGCCGAAGTGGCGGTGGAAACCGGAGGAGACATGTCACTAATAACTTATGGCAGGGGCAAATGGCACCGCCGCACCGACAAAATCCTTGCGGCTATGAGCAAGGGGATCGTCAGTCTTGGCCGGTATCGTCTTCAGCAGGGACGATTGTTACCAACTTCGTCGCAACTGCTGTGGTTCGGGGCAGTGGTTGATAAGCTTGCTGCATCTCAGCAGGCACCGCGTCTCCCACCCAGCGGCGCCACATGCCGAAGCCGAATACGCTTACCGCCAGAATGGCGACGACCTGAAACAACCCCTGCGGCCCGAGAACAGTCATCGCGGCCGACACCACCAGCGGGCCAACCGCCGCGCCAAGGGAATAGACCAAGACCAGTCCGCCAGTGGCGCTGACGCGCTCTGCTGGCGCAAGCTGATCGTTGGCATGCGCTACACAGAGCGGATATAGTGCAAAGCTTGCACCACCGAACAATGTGCCCAACGCAAGGCCGAGGCCTGTCGGGACTGTCAGGGATAAAACAAGGGCGCTGATGGCAGCTCCCGCCGTGGTCGCAACAATCACCGTACGTCGATCGAAGCGGTCGGACAGGCGTCCCAGCGGCCACTGCAAGGCAACGCCTCCCAGGATCACCGCGGTCATGAATCCGGCGGTATCCGATACGGACAGGCCCGACGCCCCTGCATACACCGGACCAAGGCCGTAAAATGCACCAAGTATGACGCCAGTGGCCGCAACCCCGACGATCGCCAGCGGCGAGGTGGCGTACAGGCGCCAGATCGACAGTGATACCGTGCTGGGCAAGGTCGGGCCGTTCATTCGGGTCAAAGCCACCGGAAGAACGGCAAGCGAGATGAGAAGAGAAGCCAGTATGAATGGTGTTGTCGGCGTAGATCCGGTCACATTCAGTATCTGCTGGCCGATGCCTTGGCCTAAATACAAGGCAATCATGTATCCGGCGAGAACGCTTCCGCGTGACGGACCTTCGGCCCGATCGTTGAGCCAGCTCTCGAGGCAGACATAAACACCGGCGACACAGAAGCCGTCGATAAAACGCAGCAGCATCCATAGCAAAGCATGTTCTGAGAATGTGACGTGACCCCCGTTTCTTCATCCAGGTGGAAGTAGAGACCGGCCCCTCAAAGGGACGGACGGAATGAAGCGGAAGCAATTCTCGGACGAGCAGATCATCGGCATCCTGAAGGAGGCCGAGGCGGGCGCAGTGGTGACGGAGTTGTGCCGCAAGCACGGGATGTCGAGCGCGACCTATTACGCGTGGAAGGCGAAGTTCGGCGGCCTGGAGGTGTCCGACGCGAAGCGCCTGCGGTCGCTCGAGGAGGAGAACGCCCGGCTCAAGCGTCTGCTCGCGGATACGATGCTCGACAACGCGGGGTTGAAAGACCTGCTGTCAAAAAGTGGTGACGCCCGCCGCGAAGCGGCAAGCGGTCGTGCATCTCCAGGCGACCCTGGGGATGAGCGAGCGGCGGGCATGCGCGGTTGTCGGAGCGGATCGCACGAGCATGCGGTATCGCTCGTGCCGGGCAGATGATGGCGACCTGCGGTCGCGGCTGTGCGAGTTGGCACAGCAGCGTCGGCGGTTCGGCTATCGACGGTTGCACATCCTGCTGCGCCGGGACGGCATCACGATCAACCGCAAGAAGACCCAGCGGCTCTACCGGGAGGAAGGTCTGACGGTCAGGCGCCGGAAGGGACGAAGGCGCGCCGTGGGCGCGCGGGCACCTTCACCGGTGCTGGCGCTCCCCAACCAGCGCTGGAGCCTCCACTTCGTCCACGACCAGCTTGTCACCGGGCGGCGGTTCCGTGTGCTCAACATCGTCGACGACGTGACGCGCGAGTGCCTCCGGGCGGTAGTCGACACGTCAATTTCGGGCCGGCGGGTCGTGCGCGAACTGGCCGATCTGATCGCCGAGCGTGGCAGGCCGAAGATGATCGTCAGCGACAACGGGACCGAACTGACCTCCAATGCGGTGCTCGCCTGGTCCGCCGATGCCAGCATCGAGTGGCATTACATCGCGCCAGGCAAACCGACGCAGAACGGGTTCGTCGAGAGCTTCAACGGTCGCATGCGCGACGAGCTGCTCAACGAGACGCTGTTCTTCACCATCGGTCAGGCTCGCTCGATCCTGGCCCACTGGGTCGACGACTACAACACCGAGCGGCCGCACTCGTCGCTCGGCTACGCTACCCCGGCCGCATTCGCTGCCGGGCTCGAACAGCAACGGGCGGGGTTAACCCCGCCCATTGCTTCACCTGCGCTCATGCGCGACAACACCGGTCGGTCTCTGGTTGCCGCTGGTTGAAAGACTGGGGTCACGTCAAATGTGTACGACAAAGTACTGGCGGACAACACCGCCACTACGACCGCGAACGTCCGGATATGCCCGACCCGCTCCACCAATTTGCCAACGTGCATCGCCCCGGTGGCCAAGCCTGCAAAGTAGCTTGTTGCGATCAAGCCGATAACAATCGGGACCGTTCCATTCACCTGCAAGCGTATGCTTATCAAGGTGGTCAGGAATCCAGAGCCGAGCATCAGAACGAAAATCGCAAACAGCAGACTGCGGACGGACGCTAGCGAAGAGATCATCCTCACAAAATGAGACGGGTCACTGCCTGTTCCATCGCACGCTCGGGCTTTCATACGTTAGTGCATGTCCATCCGGCAATGAAACGGCGGGGGCATAGCGGACGCCTTGGGAAATCCACCCTGGCCGCCGCTGGAAATCCGCGACCGCAGAAGGCGTGGATATGTTGCCCATTACTGATACGTGGCGGGGCAGCCGGCGGCGTTCAGATCGGCGAAGCGGTCACGTAGAAACCGATGCTGGCCACGACGATGCCGAACGACCGCTCGAGCAAGCCCTTGCGCGCGGCGAGCAAGCGACCCGTCGCGATGCCGCCGACCGTTCCAACGACGCCACCCATGACCAGCAATGCCGTCACGCCCCAGTCGACCAAACCCGACAGGGCGTAGGAGGTGGCGGTGGTCAGCCCCAGCGCGCTGACGACGACCAGCGACGTGCCGATGGCGAAGGGCAGCGGCATCGCCGTCGCCAGGATCAGCCCTGGCACGATCAGGAACCCTCCCCCGATCCCGAAGAAGCCGGCGGCAAGCCCGACGCCCAGCCCGATCGGCACCAGACGCGGTAGCAACGTCGCCGCACTGTCGCGGGTCAGGCGCACGGCAGGCGCGTCCGCCGTGCGGCGCTTGCGCAGCATCGACAGGCCGACCCCGATCATCACCAGCCCGAACAGGACGAGCAGCCGCTTGCCGTCGAACGCCTTGCCCAGTTCGGCACCCAGCGCCGCGCCTATCATCCCCGAGATGGCGAAGACACCGGCGCACCGCCACTTCACCCGGCCCGCCCGCGCATGGCCGATCAGGCTGGCGAGCGCATTCACCGTGACGGCGACAGCGGCCGTCCCGATCGCGGCATGCGGCGATCCCACGCCGACGACATAGATCAGCAGCGGCACGGCGAGGATCGACCCGCCCCCGCCGACAAGACCGAGGATCAAGCCGATCACGCCGCCCGATGCGAGCGCGGCAAGGATGGTGGCGGTGTCCATGATTGCCTCAGGCGGCCGCGCGCCGGTTCCACGGCATAACGCGCAGCAGGTTTGCCATGCCGCACCATCCCGTCACGCCGGCGAACATCAGCCCTGCCCCCACGAACACCGACAGCCCGAAGAAGCCGGGGGCGACGAACGTGCCGAGCAGCACGCCGGTCAGCACCAGCGCGCCGGCAGTGATCTGCACCTGCCGCATGATCTCCAGCGGTTGCGATCGATCGGCAAGCGTAGGCTGTCCCGCCTGCCGCCACGCATCGATGCCGCCTTCGAGGATATAGGCCGGTGCGCTACCCATTGCCGCGCCGAGTTTCGCGGCATTAGCGGCGGTGCGCATCCCCGACTTGCAGTGGAAGACGACCGGACGGCCGTCGCGCGGCAGATCGCCGATCCGATCGAGCGGCACGTTGATCGCACCGGGGATGCGCTCCCGCGCATGTTCGTCGGCACCGCGAATGTCGATCAGGCGCGCACCGGCATCGATCGCGGTGCGAGTGTCGGCGGGGGAAAGGGTCGCAAGCGTCATCGCATCAATCCTTGCAATAGAGCTGATAGAGGGTGGCGAGCAGCGTTTCGACGCGCGGGTCGGCAATGGCGTACCAGAGCGTCTGGCTCTCGCGCCGATAGGTGACGAGGCCTTCGTCACGCATCTTGGCCAGATGCTGCGAGCAGGCCGATTGCGACAGCCCCACATCGCGCGCCAGATCGCCGACCGTCACCTCGCCATGCTCGACCAGCTTGCACAGCAGCATCAACCGTCGCGCATTACCGATCGCCTTCAGCGTGTCGGTGACCTGGCCGGCCTTCGCCTCGAACGTTGCCAGATCCATCGGGGGTTTGAGCATCACCGCCACTCCATTAGGTGTTGCTTATGTAGATCCCTCTAATATATTAGCAAGAGCTAACGGAGGAAATCATGACCCGGCCCTTCATCGAGGCATTTTTCGACGAGCCGACGAACACGATCAGCTACCTTGTCGGCGATCCTGCGACGCGAACAGCGGCAGTGATCGATCCAGTGCTCGACTTCGACATGGCGAGTGGCGTCGCCGATACGCGCTCGGCCGAGCGCATCGTCGCCTTCGCCCGCGAGCAGGACTGGCGGATCGCTATGGTGCTGGAGACCCACGCCCATGCCGATCATTTGTCGGCCGCCCCCTTCATCAAGGCGCATACCAGCGCATGGATCGGGATCGGCACGCATATCCGCGACGTGCAAAAAATCTTCCGCCCCGTGTTCGCGATGGATGGCCTGAAGGCGGACGGATCGGACTTCGACCGCCTGTTCGAGGACGGCGATCGGTTCACGATCGGCGCGCTGGAGGTCGAGGTGCTGCACGTCCCCGGCCACACTCCGGCCGACGTCGCCTATCGGATCGGCGATGCGGCGTTCGTCGGCGATACCCTGTTCATGCCCGACTATGGCACCGCCCGCGCCGACTTCCCCGGTGGCGACGCGCGCACGCTCTACCGCTCGATCCGCCGCCTGCTGGCGTTGCCCGACGCGACGCGGCTGTTCCTGTGCCACGACTATAAGGCACCGGGCCGCGACGACTATCGCTGGGAGACGACGGTGGTCGAGCAGCGGCGGGCAAGCGTCCACGTCCATGACGGCGTGCGCGAGGACGATTTCGTCGCCATGCGCGAGAAGCGCGACGCCGGACTGCCCGTGCCGAAGCTGCTGCTGCCCTCGATCCAGGTCAACATCCGCGCGGGCCATTTTGACGAGGCCGAGGCGAACGGCGTCACCTACCTGCGTATCCCCGTGAAGTGGAAGAAGCATCAAGACGGCGATCGATGAGCTACCGGCTTTGCCGGTGGGCTATCGTCCCGGCGGTAGCGGGTCGTCTAACAGGATTTCCAGGTTGTCGGCTCCGAAACCTCCCTTGGGACGCTCGACCAAATCGAAACGCCATCGCTGCCCGCGCCGCAGCTCGGTGAAGCCGGCGCGCTCCGCTGCACGGACGTGGACGAAGACCTTGGGCTGTTTGTCGTCACGGGAGATGAAGCCCCAGGCTCCACCACGGTCGAGATATTTGATCGTTCCGGTCGGCATGACGCCTTCCTTTCGGGCTTAGCCCTCCTTGGCGCAGGTGAGGCACATGGCCGTCGCAGGCGCATGATCGAGGCGCTTGGCCTCGATTTCCTCTCCGCACCGGACGCACCAGCCATAGTCGCCACTATCGATCCACTTCAGCGCGGCATCGATGCGGTTGCGCTCGGCCTGGCGGTGCCGCTGCGCCGCCAGAGCCATTGCCTGCACCTGCATGGCGTCGATCCGCGACAGGCGGCCGACGCTTTCCTGATCGAGCGTGACCGGCGCGCGCATGTCCTCGGCTACCGCATCGTCAGCAACGAGCTGATCGCGCAGCGCCAGTAATTGCCGACGCCGCGCTTCCAAGTCCGGCGCGCACCCGGTCATGTCAGCGTACCAGCAAGACCGGCGCGCGGACGGTGCGGACCATCGTCGTTGTCGTACTGCCGACGATGAGCGTGCGGAGCGGAGAGTGACCATAAGCACCCATCACCAGCATTGCGCCGGGATGCGCGGCCATGTGATCGCCGATGACGGCATCAACCTTGCCATCGCGCAGGACGGTTTCGGCGCAGGCCGGAAGCGAAGCCGCTGCCGCGCCGAGCTGATCGCGATGCCTGGCATCGTCCGGTCCCGCCATGACGAGGTGCACGGGCAAGCCGCCGAACAGCGGCGACGTTGCGACATGACGCACGGCCCGACAGGCAGCAGGGCTGTTGTCGAACGCGATCACTACGGCGTCAGGTGCCTTTGCCTCACGCGAGGCGATCAGCACCGGCTTGTCACTGGCGCGCACCACCCGTTCGACCTTCGAGCCGATATGGTCGGTCGCGAACTCGCCCGAGGCACCGCGCTTGCCGATAATGACCAGCGCGGCATCAGCTTCACGCTCGACGATCGTTTCCACGATCCCGCCATGCAGGTGCATCGACGCGACCGTGATGCCCTGCTCCTTCAGGCGGGCACCGCCTGCGTCCAGCAGGATGCGCCCTTCCTCGATGGCGAGACGCCCCGCCGCTTCCTCAAGGCGGGTCAGCTCCTCCAGCAGATCGCTTTTGACGCCGAGGCCGATCGCGCCGCTATGATCGTTGCGCGATGCCACGGCATCCTTCCGCTGGACGACATGCAGCAGCTCGACATCAGCCCCAAGCCGGGTCGCGGCCCAGGCCGCCAGATCGACGACGCTGGTTGCGTAGGTGGATGCGTCGATACAGGCCAATATGCGATTCATAAGCCCTCTCCTCAGTGGGCGCCCAGCGCTGCTTCGGCGCCGGGCTTGTCATGGACGGCGAAGCGATCGATCATCGTCGCGCTTGCCTGACTGAGGCCGATGACCTCGACATGGGTGCCTTCGCGGCGAAACTTGAGGATCGCCTTGTCGAGGCTCCCCACCGCCGAAATGTCCCAGAAATGCGCGGCGGTCAGGTCGATGACCACATTGTCCAGCACCTCCTTGAAGTCGAAGGCATCAGCGAACCGCTCGGACGAGGCGAAGAACACCTGACCCGAGACGCGGTAGGTCCGCGTTCTGCCGTCCGGGCTCAGCTCGGTTGCCACGTCGAACAGGCGCTTGACCTTGCTGGCGAAGAACAGGCCCGACAGGATCACGCCTGCGACCACGCCCTGCGCCAGATCGTGCGTCGAGACGACGACCAGCACCGTCACCAGCATGACGACCGACGACTGCCACGGATAGCTCTTGAGGTTCTTGATCGATCCCCAGGAGAAGGTGCCGATCGACACCATAATCATCACTGCGACCAATGCCGGCATCGGAATGCGGGCAACCAGTGGCCCCAGCACGACGATCAGGAACAGCAGGAATGCGCCCGAGACGAAGGTGGAGAGGCGGGTAGAGCCGCCTGACTTCACGTTGATGACCGACTGCCCGATCATCGCGCAGCCGCCCATTCCGCCGAAGAACCCGGTCAGGAAATTGGCGATGCCCTGCCCCTTTATCTCGCGACGCTTGTTGGACGGAGTGTCGGTCAGATCATCGACGATCTGCGCGGTCATCATCGATTCCAGTAGGCCCACCGCCGCCATCGTCAGCGAATAGGGGAAGATGATGCGCAGCGTTTCCAGCGTGAACGGCACCTGCGGGATGCCGAACGCCGGCAGCGACGAGGGCAGCTTGCCCATGTCGCCGACCGTGTTGACCTTGATACCTGCATAGATCGACACGATCGTCAGGATCACGATCGCAACCAGTGGCGACGGGATCGCCTTGGTGATGCACGGGAACAGGTAGATGATCGCCAGCCCCGCTGCGACCATCGCGTAGGTTTCCCACCCGACGTTCGTGAGCTGGGGGAGCTGCGCGATGAAGATCAGGATCGCGAGCGCATTGACAAAGCCGGTGATGACCGAGCGTGACACATACTGCATCAGCAGGTCGAGCTTCAGGAACCCGGCGACGCCCTGGATCAACCCCATGAGGATGGTGGCGGCGAAGAGGTATTGGACGCCGTGATCGCGGATCAGCGGCAGGACGAGAACCGCAATTGCGGCGGTTGCGGCCGAGATCATGCCGGGGCGACCGCCCGCGAGCGAAATGATGACGGCGATGGAGAAAGAGGCAAACAGCCCGACGCTTGGATCGACGCCAGCAATGATTGAGAAGCCGATGGCTTCCGGGATCAGCGCGAGCGCGACGACGATGCCCGCAAGCACGTCCGCGCGTGGGTTCGAGAGCCATTCGCGTCGAAGCGAAGTAGCAAATGTCATGTAGAAACCTGATCGCAATAGCGAGGGGCGCACGCCGTCAGACGCGTTCAATCAACGATGCTCGGAGCGAGACCCAAATTCGCTATGGTTATCCCGGGGATAGGCGCCGGGCCGAGCCACCCGAAACGATTCGGGTCCGTCGAAGGCCCGTAGATAGTCACTGATCGGACCATATTGCAACTGCGAACATGGATTGTTCGAGCGCAGCTCGTTGCAGCGGGCCGATCGTTGCCGTCAGGATTGCGGCGAGGTCGCGATGCTGGACAGGTCCGTGGCGGCGTTGATCGGCACGCCGGCTTCCTTCCGCTCCGAATAGCGATCGACCAGTTGCGCGGTATGCGGGCGCAACAGGACGGTGAAGCGCACCAGTTCCTCCGCCACGTCGACGATCCGGTCGTAATAGCTCGACGGCTTCATCCGGCCGGCGTCATCGAACTCGGCAAACGCCTTGGCGACCGACGACTGGTTGGGGATCGTCACCATCCGCATCCATCGGCCCAGCACGCGCAGGCTGTTGACGCTGTTGAACGACTGCGATCCGGCCGACACCTGCATGACCGCCAGCGTGCGGCCCTGGGTCGGGCGCATCCCGCCCATGCTGAGCGGCAGGTGATCGATCTGCAGCTTCATGATGCCGGTGATCTGGCCGTGGCGCTCGGGGCTGCACCACACCTGCCCCTCCGACCATAGCGACAATTCGCGCAGTTCATGGACGGCCGGATGGTCGTCGCCGACGTACTGGTCGGGTAGCGGCAGCGTCGCGGGATCAAAGATGCGCGTCTCGCAGCCGAAGAAGCGGAGCAGCCGCGCTGCCTCCTCGACGCACAGACGCGAATAGGATCGCTCCCGGAGCGAGCCATAGAGCAGCAGAATGCGGGGCGGCGGATCACCAGCGCCCAGCCCGAGGGCGGGCCGATCGAGCGCATAGCGCCGATCGAGCGCGGGCAGATGGTCGGGGTCGGCAAGGTTGCGGAGCGGCATCAAGCGAGTCCAATTCGCAGCGCGAGCGCCGCCAAGGTGATGAGCAGGACCGGCACGGTGAGCGTAACCCCGACCCGGAAATAATAGCCCCATCCGATCCTGACGCCCTTCTGCCCCAGGACATGCAGCCACAGCAGCGTCGCAAGCGAGCCGATCGGCGTCAGCTTGGGGCCGAGGTCGCAGCCGATGACATTGGCGTAGATCATCGCGTCCCGGACCGCCCCGGTCGCGTGGGTGGCGTCGATCGACAGCGCCCCCACCAGCACGGTCGGCATGTTGTTCATCACCGACGACAGGACGGCCGCGATCACGCCCGTTCCCAGCGCCGCGCCCCATACCTCGCCTTGCGCGGTGCGATCGAGCAGCGCCGCCAGATAATCGGTCAGGCCGGCGTTCCGCAGGCCATAGACGACCAGGTACATGCCGAGCGAGAAGATCACGACCTGCCACGGTGCGCCGCGTAGCACCTTGCCGGTCTGTATTTCGTGGCCGCGCCCGGCGATCACCAGCAGCAGGATGGCGCCGGCAGCGGCGACGGCGCTGACCGGCACGCCCATCGGTTCGAGCAGGAAGAAGCCGGCGAGCAGCAGGGCAAGGACGATCCATCCGGCGCGGAAGGTCGCCGCATCCCGGATCGCGGCACCGGGCGCGCGCAGCGCGGCCACATCGTAATCCCGCGGTATGTCGCGGCGGAAGAAGAGCAGCAGCGCGCCCAGCGTGGCGGCGATCGACACCAGGTCGACCGGCACCATCACCGCCGCATACTCCCCGAACCCGATCCCGAAGAAGTCGGCCGACACGATGTTGACGAGGTTCGAGACGACCAGCGGCAGGCTGGCGGTATCGGCGATGAACCCCGCCGCCATGACGAACGCCAGCATCGCCTTGTCCTCGAACCCCAGTGCCCGCAGCATGGCGATGACGATCGGGGTCAGGATCAGCGCCGCGCCGTCATTGGCGAACAGTGCGGACACGCCTGCGCCGAGTAGCACGATCAGGACGAACAGCCGGTGACCATGGCCTGCGCCCCAGCGGGCGACATGCAGCGCCGCCCATTCGAAGAACCCGGCTTCATCCAGCAACAGGCTGATGACGATGATCGCGACGAACGCGGCGGTCGCATTCCAGACGATCCCCCACACCACCGGCACGTCGGACAGGGTGACGACACCCGCGAGCAGCGCGACGATCGCCCCGCCCATCGCGCTCCACCCGATGCCGAGGCCCTTAGGCTGCCAGATGACGAGCACGATCGTCGCGACGAAGATCAGGGCCGCAAGCAGCATCAGCCGACGCGCCGGCCCGACGCATCGACCACCTGTTCGCCGTCTTCCTTGGCGAACGCGCCGAGCTGGCCGCTCGGCAGCAGATCAAGAACGGTTTCGGAAGGGCGGCACAGCTTCACACCGAGCGGCGAGACGACCAGCGGTCGGTTGATGAGGATCGGGTGCGCCAACATCGCATCGACCAACGCGTCGTCGGACAGCGACGTGTCGTTCAGGCCCATCTCTGCATAGGGCGTACCCTTCTCGCGCAGGAGATCGCGCGGCTTCACACCGGCGCGGTCGATCAGCGCGACCAAAAGCGCGCGCGCGGGCGGCGTCTTGAGATACTCGATGACATGCGGTTCGATGCCGGCATTGCGGATCAGCCCAAGGGCATTGCGAGATGTGCCGCACTCGGGGTTGTGATAGATCACGATATCGACGGCCACAGGGCGTCCTTTCAGCAGCAGGGGGCGAGTTCGGCGATCAGCGGCGCACACAGTTCCGCGTTACCAGCGCAGCAGTCCTTCACGAGGAACAGCATCAGCGTGCGCAGGCCGTCCAGATCGGCGCGATAGATGATTGACCGGCTATGGCGTTCGGAGCGGACCAGGCCCGCGCGGGCGAGAATGCCGAGATGTGCCGACATGGTGTTTTGCGGCACGTCGAGCTGACGGGCGATTTCGCCAGCCGCCATCCCGGCGGGTTCGTGGCGAACCAGCAGGCGGAACACGTCTAGGCGCGTTGCCTGCGCCAGCGCCCCAAGCGCAACGATAGCCGAATCATTTTCCATGCATCCAGCATAATGGATGTATTAAATCCTGCAAAAGGCTTTTGTTCGCCCGCCCGGCGCACGCTCGTAGCTACCATATGCTGTGGTAACGGCATTCTTCCGCAGCATATGGCATGGACAGGGACCATGCGAACCTCGGGGGTTCACGACTAACCGCGTGCTATTTATTAATCCAGCATCGGACGTTGCATCAGCGCCGCGATATCGAAATTATCCAATGTTCTGAGTGCCCATCTTCGGCCTTTGAGGGGCACCATTCTCCCGCAGCTATTGAAGTGCTTCGGGCTTTTGTGAGAAAATCAGGCTTAGCGCGGTTGGCTACTACAAACGTAGCGAGGCAATATCGTGTGTACCTCACCTGTTTCGCCGCCAAGGTGGCACCTATTATTTTCGGCGGGCCATACCAGCGAATCTCCGGCATCGGTTCGACGGTCGCCGAGAATGGATTGCTTCGTTACGCGCTAAAGATAGACGCCAAGCCAAGCGGCTACCGGAAGATGTTGCCAAGTGAGCACAAGGAAAACGTGGTGGCTGCGCCGACGCTGCTCAAACGATCGTCGCGCAGCAGACAATCCATGCGCCGGCGGCGTTTTCAAGTGTTGGGGAAGCACTACAGCACGCGTAATCCGATGCGCGGTCGCTGACGCTCGACATCTTGATGCGAACACCACGCTGCTGACCGTCGACATTGTGAGGAACTGCGCGACAAGACGCCATTCATGGTGGCCAGCAATCATGATCGTCTGGTGGGGGTTACCATGGCGGGCGACAAGTGTCCTGCCACGCCCGACGTAGATCGCCGAAGCATCCGACCGCGACGGAATTCGTCTGTATAGCCCGGACAGGCCGGCCTGCCTCAGCTGTGCGGCGACGCCACGTCCCAATAGGTCGCATAGCGTTCGTGCGCGATGCGGTGATAGGGGATCAGCCGGATCGGCGTTCCCTCCACCGACGCGACCGTGAATTCGAGCGGCCTGTCCGTCGGGCGGATGCTTTGTGCCAGCAGGTCTGGATCGCCGGCGAGCCGGGGCACGGAAAAGGGCGCGTTGTTGTAATCGCCATAGCGGCGTTCATTGGCGATGATATCCGCACCCGGCACCAGCCCCTCGCGACCCAGGGCACCGGCAAGGACCAGCGGTCCATAGGTGAAGGCGACGATCTCCGGTTCCGCCGGCAGCGGTTCGGCCGCGACCGCCATGGTCAGGCGCAGCTCGACCCGGTCGCCGTCCTGCCAGGTACGGGTCAGGTCGATATAGCGGCCCGGCAGTGTCGATCGGGCGACTTCCACGCCGTTGACCGACACGATCGCGTTGCGGCTCCATCCCGGATGCCGCAGTTTCAGCGTGGCGTCGGTCGGTTGCTCCAGCCCCCAGCGCAGCGTCGTCATGGGCTGTTCCGGGAACGTCGTGACTTGCGTCAGTACCGCGTCCTTCGCCCGCCAGCGCACCGCGGAGGGGATGAACAGGTTCACGTACAGCGCGGCATCGTCGTGAAAATAGATCGAGTCGCGATATTTGACATGGTTCTCCATGCCGGTGCCCGTGCAGCACCAGAAACTATGCTCGGGCGTGTGGTACAGCTTCATATAGCCGGGGCGTGCACCCTGGAAATAGGTCGCCATGCCGCTGTCGGGGTCCTGCGACGCGAGAATGCCGTTATACAGCGTCCGCTCGTAGTAATCGGCATAGTCGACGCGCGGGTCCTGCAGGAACAGCGCGCGCGTGAGCTTGAGCATATTGTGCTGGCCGCACGTCTCCGACCCCTTCGCCGAAAAGACGTGATCGCGTGCGGCGGCGACGGCGAAAAAATATTCCGCATCGCCATGACCGCCGGTCGCGTAGGAGCGGGTCTGCACGACCGTCCGCCAGAAGAACGCGGCGGCATCGTGGTAGCGTGCGTCGCCGGTCGCATCATGGACGCGCTGGAACCCGACGATCTTGGGCACCTGCGTATTGGCGTGCAGGCCGTCGAGATGGTCCTGCCCGCGCGCCAGCGGCAACAGCACCGCCTTGTGCGAGAATCGTTCCGCCAGCGTGCGATACTCGGCATTGCCGGTCATCGCATACAGGTCGGCATAGACCTCGTTCATGCCGCCATGTTCGGTTTCCAGCATCGTTTCGAACGCGGCGTCCGACAGCGGCCGACACGCCGCCACGCCCCAGTCCGCCAGCCGCAGCAGCACCGCGCGCGACGTCGCACTGTCGGCCAGCAACGCCGCATCGCGCAGGCCGGCATAGATTTTGTGCAGCGTGTACCACGGCACCCCGGTGATCGGCTCTCCGCGCAGGTGCGCGGCGATCACCGCCGCCCCCTTGGGAAAGGCGCAGACCAGCCCGCTGCCGGCCGCCGCCTGACAGGCGGCGAGTTCACCGGCGATATGGTCGATCCGTTGCCGGTACCGCCGATCCCCCGTCGCGCGAAAGGCGAGCGCACAGGCCGACAGATAATGGCCGAGCGTATGGCCATGACAGTTGATGTCGGCCCACATCGCCTCCGATTCCCAGCCGCCATAGACGGGCGCCTTGGGTCGAAGGCCGGCATTGACGCGGAAATTGTGCAGCATCCGGTCGGGCTGCAATTTCAGCAGATAGGCTTCGGTCCGGCGCTGCGCGGCGAGGAACGGTCCCTCGCCCAGCGTCACATCGGCCATATCGAACGGCTGCAGTCGGGCCTTCCCCATCGCTGCCGGTGCCGCCAACGCAGCGGCCTGTGCCGATCGCGGGATCGACAGCGCCAGCCCGGCCGCCAGCGCCCCCGTGGCCAGGACATCACGGCGCGAAGGCCCGCCGCAGCGGCAGTCATGGGTCAATGCATCTTCTCCTCGACGCAATGTGTTGCCATTGTCGTCCCGCCCGATGCTACCACCGGTACGCAGGCCGACGCCATGCCCTTCGGCGTCGGCTCATCCGAACGGAGGAGCGTCGGTATCAGTCGGGCAGGTCGACGATCGGTCCGGGCTGGGCCAGCATCGCGCCAAGGGCCGCGATCTTCCGCATGCGGATGCCGCTGCAACTTGACACCGCATGGGCATCCGCCACGAAGTCCAACGCGCGTCACCGCATCACACGAACGACCAGAGCAGTGCCGCCGTCACAAAGATAGCGGAGCCGGCGATGGTCGAGGCGACGGTCCAGCTGCGAAACGTCTGTGCCTCGCTAAGCCCCAGATATTGCTTCACCAGCCAGAAGCCGGTGTCGTTGACATGGCTGGCAATGGAAGCGCCGCCGCCGATGGCGATGGTCACCAGTGCGATCCGTCCGGGCGATAGCGCGGCGGCAGTGACGATCGGCGCGCACAGGCCCGCGGCCGTCACCATCGCCACCGTCGCCGACCCCTGCGCCACCCGCACGAAGCCTGCGATCAGGAAGGCGAACGCCAGCACCGGCAGCTGCGCGGCGGCGACCATGTCCGATACCTGCTGGCCCGCGCCGGATTCGATCAACACTTCCTTATACGCCGCGCCCGCGCCGACGACGAGGACCATCAGCCCGGCCGGAGCCAGCGCGCGGGTCATCACATCGGCGGCCAGCTGCATCGGCGTGCCGCCCCGCACCAGCACGGCGGTCACCAGCAGGCAGGCCAGCACCAGCGTGACAAAGGGGTGACCGACGAACGCGATCGCCTCCCGCAGCGCGCCGGGCGGCAGCACGACCCCGGCGACAGCAGCCGTCAGGATCAGGACCAGCGGCACCAGCATCCCGACCAGCGCCCAGCCGAAACCAAGCGGCGACAGCCGCGCCGCACCTTCGTCATGGGTCGGCGGCATGGCATGAGCGCCCCAGCCCGGCGCGCCATGGGCGATCCGTGCAAAGACCGGTCCGGCAAGGATCGCTGCCGGAATGCCGCAGATCAGGCCGTAAAGCGCAAGCAGCCCGTAATCGGCGCCCAGCAGCTCGGCCACCGCGACGGGGCCGGGATGCGGCGGCAACAGCGCGTGCATCGTCATCAGCCCGGCCAGCACCGGCAGCGCGAAATAGATCACCCGCCGCCCCGCCCGGATCGACAGCGTCGCCAGCAGCGGCACAAGAATGATGAAGGCGACATCGAAGAACAATGGAATGCCGACGAGGACGCCGATCACGGTCAGTGCCCAGAGCGCCCGCCGCTCCCCGAACCGGTCGAGCAGCCGGTTCGCCAGCGTCGCGACCCCGCCCGACGCCTCCAGCAGGCCGCCGAGCATCGCGCCTAGCCCGATGACGACCGCAACGAAGCCCAGCGCCTCGCCCGACCCCTTGCGCACCGCCGCCAGCACCCGCGCCGGCTCCGCACCGAACGCCAGCCCCGTGGCCAGGGCCACGATCAGCAGCACGAGGAACGCCGGCAATCGCAGCCGCAGCACCAGCAGGATGACCGCGCCGATCGACAGGCCGACGATCAGCAACGTGCGCCATGGTTCGATCATCGCGCGATCGCCTGTTTCATCTTCGCTCTCCCCGCCCGCGCTGTCGCACCTGTTGCGTTGACAACGCTAGACTGTGGATCGGTCGGGTCAACCGGCGATCGGGGGAACGCGGCATCGTCACGGATACTGGACGCCTGATCCCTTAGGCCAACCGCGTCGCCCCGGCGAAGGGCGGGGCCTCAAGCCGCTCCTGCCTCGTATGCAGCAGGCAGCCGATCAATCACTACAAAACGCCGCCTATAGCGCGTCGAAATCGATCGGCGCGTGCCGGTCCAGCGTCGCCGTCGCCGGGGGCATCGGGTATTTCAGCCCGGTCGCGCAGTTGAACAGCACGACCTCTTCCTCCGCATCGACCTCCCCATCGCGCAGTGCCTGGCGGTACGCGGCCAGCGTCGCGCCGCCCTCGGGACACAGCAGCAACCCGTCGCGCCGCGCGCAGTCGTCGACCGCCTTCAGGATCGCCGGGTCACCGACCGCCATCGCCTTGCCGCCGCTCTCCCGCACCGCGCGCAGGATCAGGAAATCGCCGACCGCGCGCGGCACGCGGATGCCGGCGGCGACGGTATGGGCGTCTTCCCAGCGTTCGGCATGATCCTGCCCGGCTTCGAACGCGCGGACGATCGGCGCGCAGCCCGACGCCTGCACCGCGTACATGCGCGGCCGCTTCGACCCGATCCAGCCCAGCGTCTCCAGTTCGTCGAACGCCTTCCACATGCCGATCAGGCCGGTGCCGCCGCCGGTCGGGTAGAAGATCGCATCGGGCACCCGCCAGCCCAGCTGCGCGACGAGCTCGAGGCCCATCGTCTTCTTGCCCTCGATCCGGTACGGCTCCTTCAACGTCGAGAAGTCGAACCAGCGCCCCTCCGCCGCGCCCTTGGCGACGATCGCACCGCAATCGTCGATCAGTCCGTTGACGCGCCACACCCGGCTGCCCTGCGCGGCGATCTCGCGGACATTCACTTCGGGCGTGTCTTCGGGACAGAACACGATCGTCTCGATCCCGCACCGTGCGGCATAGGCGGCCAGCGCGGCGCCGGCATTGCCGTTGGTCGGCATGGCGATGCGCCGCACGCCCAGCTCCTTCGCCATCGCCACCGCCATCACCAGCCCGCGTGCCTTGAAGCTGCCGGTCGGCAGGCGCCCTTCGTCCTTCACCAGCACGCGCTCGCCGCCCGATGTCGGAATGGGGATCAGCGGCGTCTCGATCTCACCCAGGCTGACGATGTTCGCCGTCTGCCGCACCGGCAGCAACTCGCGCCAGCGCCACAAATCGGTCTCGCGCGCGGCCAGCGTATCGCGCGGCAACGCCGCCGCCACGCCCGGCAGGTCGTAGCGGACCAGCAACGGTCGTCCAGCCTTGGACAGATTATGGAGCGTGTCGGCGGGATATCGCTCGCCCGTCATCGAACATTCGAGATGGGTGACGAAGGTCGGCCGGTCGGTGGTCAGATTTTCCTGCATGACCGACTTGTATCGCAGCCGCCCGCCCCGTCCAGCGCGGCGTTCAGGCCGGCGGGGCGAGCGCCGCGACCAACCAGTCGGGACGCAGCGCGATGCCAAGTTCGTCGACCCGGCGATGTTCGACCGCCAGCGCCAGGTCGGGATAGACGATGCGCGTACGCGGCCCCGGCATGTCGGTCGGCACCACCACCAACCGCCGGTTGACCGTCGAGCGGTAATTCATCCGCGCGGTGTTTTCCTGACCGACATAGCAGCCCTTGGTGAAGCTGACCCCGTTCAGTTCGCGAGCATTGCACTCCAGCCACAGCGTCTGCCCGTCGCCCAGCTCGGCCCGCCCCTCGGTCACGCCATGGCGCAGCCGGTGCGGCAGCCAACCGGTAGCCGCCTCTCCCGCCGGGGCCAGCCAGCGCCGCCCGAGCGCCGCCAGCCGGGGATCGGCCACGCCCTCGCTCCCGCCCGGCGCCCAATGGACGCCGATATCGGTACGCTCGATCGTCACCGCGCGGCGCAGGCGATACAGCGTCAGCCGCTTGGCCAGCGCATCGGCCACTTCGGCCTCGCAATCGATCAGGATATCGTCGCCATCGGCCCACAGGATGAAGTCGAACAACGCCTTGCCCTGCGCGCTGAGCAAGGCCGCCCATTGCGGCGTTTCGGGCGTCACGGTAGCCATGTCCTGCGTCACCAGCCCCTGTAAAAAGGGGCGCGCCTCCACGCCGCCGACGCGCAACACCGCCCGATCGGACAGCCAGGTACCGGGGCGGGTTTCGGGGGTGTTCATGGTCATGGCCAACAGGTAGGACGGCCCACCCCCTGGCTACAAGAGGCGGCAATGGCGACCTTCGATACCAAGCTCACCGGTGGCACCGTCCACCTTCCCTCCGGCCCGGCGCGCGTCGATATCGGCGTCACCAACGGGCGCATCGCCGGCATTGGCGTGAGCGGCGACGCGGGCGAGACGATCGACTGTACCGGCCTCGACATCCTGCCCGGCGTCATCGACACCCAGGTCCATTTCCGTGAGCCGGGGCTGGAGCATAAGGAAGACCTCGCCACCGGATCGATTGCGGCGGTGATGGGCGGCGTGACCGCCGTGTTCGAAATGCCGAACACCAAACCCGCGACCGATACCGAAGAGGCGATCGCCGACAAGCTCGCCCGTGCCCGGGGCCGCATGTATTGCGACCACGCCTTCTATGTCGGGGCGACGGCGCGCAACGCGCACCATCTGGCCGAGCTGGAGCGCCTGCCCGGTACCGCCGGGGTCAAGGTGTTCATGGGATCGTCGACCGGCGACCTGCTGGTGTCGGAGGATGCCGACCTGTTGCACGTCCTGCGCTCCGGCCACCGCCGCGTTGCGATCCATGCCGAGGACGAGATGCGGATGATCGCGCGCGAAGGCGAACGGGTCAGCGGCGATCCCGCCTCGCATCCCGTCTGGCGCGACGACGAAAGCGCGCTGATCGCCACGCGCCGCATCCTGCGCCTTGCTCGCGAAGCCGGCCGCCGGGTCCATGTCCTCCACGTCACCACGCCCGCCGAACTGGAAATCCTGGGCGCGAACAAGGATATCGCCTCGTGCGAGGTCACGCCGCAGCATCTGACGCTGGCGGGCGAAGAGGCCTATCCGCGTCTCGGCACCTATGCGCAGATGAACCCGCCCATCCGGTCGGGCGCGCATCGCGACGGGCTGTGGCACTGGCTGACGCAGGGCGTACCCGACGTCATCGGCTCCGACCACGCGCCGCATACGATCGAGGAAAAGGCCAAGCGCTATCCCGCCACCCCCAGCGGGATGCCCGGCGTACAGACGCTGCTGCCGCTGCTGCTGAACCATGTCGCCGAAGGGCGGCTGACGCTGCAGCGACTGATCGACCTGACCAGCGCCGGCGCGCAGCGCATCTTCGGGTTGGCCGGCAAGGGTCGGATCGCGTTCGGCTATGACGCCGACTTCACCGTGGTCGACCTCAAGCAGCGCTGGACGATCAAGGAATCTTGGCTTGCCTCGCGCGCCGGCTGGTCGCCCTTCACCGGCGACACCCTCACCGGCCGACCGATCGGGACGATCGTCCGCGGCAAGACCGCGATGTGGGAAGCGCAACTGGTCGGCGACGCGCAGGGCGCGCCGGTGCGGTTCGAATCGACCGCGTTTCCAGGGGGCTGAGGGACATTAGAACGATACCACTATCGTCACCCCGGGCTTGACCCGGGGTCCCGCTTCTTTCTTTTTTAACGGCCCGCGCCGCGGGCAAAGCCCGCGTCGTCGGTCGGCTTTGCAGCCGCCGGCCGGGCTGGGGCGTGTCCCGCAGTGGCGGGCCGCCCCGCGCCCAAAGCCCGCGTCGTCAGTCGGCTCGCAGCCGCTGGCCGGGCTGGGGCGTGTCCCGCAGTGGCGGGCCGCCCTGCGCCTTAAAACGGCAGCCACCTCTGCTTCTCGCTGAACCGCATATAGCCGACATTCGCGCCCAGCCGCCAGCCGACGCCCAGCCGCACCGGGATCAGCACCACATCGCCGCGCCGCAGATAGCTCGCCGAGAACCCTCCGACGAAATAGGCCCGCCCCTCGGCCGCCGGGAACCGCTTGTACAGCTCCTGCGAGTCATACAGGTTGTAGACCAGCACGAAGACCTTGGTCGCGTCGCCGCCCACGTCGAACCCGACCGACGGCCCGGTCCAATAGACCGGCCGCTGCCCCTCGACCTTGTGGTTCATGATCCCCGAGCCGTAGCGCAGCCCGACGACGAACGCGCCCGCCGCCTCGCGCCCGGCGATATAGGCGTTGGGCTTGCCCTGATCCTTCAGGATATTCTCGATGATCCCGGCCAGCCCCTCGGCCCCGCGCCCGAACACCCCCTCGGCCGCACCGATCAGGTCCTCGCGCTCGAACGTCTCGTTGGCGGCGGACGTGGCAGTCGTGCTGGGCGACTGCTGCACCGGGGCCGGCGTCTGCGGTTGCGACGGAACCGGTGTGGATTGATAGGCCGGCGGCACGCTCGACCGGGGCGCAGGCGTCGGCGTGGCCTGCGGGGTCAGGTCACCATCGATCGCGTCATTGGGGTCGATGGTCCGCACCTGCGCCTGTGCCGGCACCGCCAGCACCAGCAGCGGCACCATCCAACCTGTCCACCATCTCATCACGCATTCCCCGCAATCATGCCCGTCCGGCACATGATAGGCCGCGAACAGCTGTCCCCGCAATGAACGCGCGCCCGGCCGGCATCGAAATACGATCAATGTAGGGTGTTGATCGCCGCCCATTCCCCCGCTATAGGCCCGCTCTCCAAGCAGCGTTGCGCGCTTGGGAGACGTGGGTGAGTGGCTGAAACCAGCGGTTTGCTAAACCGCCGTAGGGGGATTACTCCTACCGAGGGTTCGAATCCCTCCGTCTCCGCCAGCGCTGGCTGGCTCTACCCAAATCGATGATGTCTCAGCGAATCCATAATTGCGCTGGAGCGCTACTGGATCAGGTGGGCGCATCGGCACGGAAGTGTTCTGGCGTGAAAAGGGGTGATGCCGAGGCATCGAGACCGAAGATCGACGCCGCCCCGGATCGAACATTGCCCGCCGTGCAGCGGTTGCCCGCAGGGAGATGACGGCGGTTCATCCTGGTCGAGAACCGCGCTAGAACAGTTCGTCCAACAACAGATGCGCCTCGATCCTTGCCTGATCGACCGCCTCGATGCCGTAGCGGGCGAACAGACGCTTGGGCAGCATCTCCCCGAACTCGGCCAGACCGGCAGAAAGGATCGCCAGATCCTGATAGCGATCGGCAACCCCGACACGGCCAAGGTCGATGCATCCCGTGACTCGCCCTCCGTGCACCAGGATGTTGTCGAGCGAGAAATCGCCATGGGTCACGACCGGATCCGGCGTGAGCGGCAGATGGCATTGCAACGCGTCCCACACCTGCTGCGCGCTCCACCCCGCGCGGCTTTCGTCGAAATCGCTTTCATCGACCAGACCGGCGTCGATCCGGCGACGGGCGAGCCAGCACCGCCGGTCAATGTCGCTATCGAACGGACAGGACTGGACGGGTACCGCGTGGAGCCGTTGGAGCAACTCCACCAGCGCATCGACGATCTGTTCCGCCCGTTCGGGAGCCCGCTCCAGCAATTGCCACGCGGTTTCCCCGGCCAACGCCGTCGTCAACAGCCATGCCCCGTCCGTCGTCAGGATGAAGCCGACCAGACGCGGGACGGGCATCTTGCCTGTCAACCAACGCAGCCGCGCCATCTCGTCGACGATATCGTCTGCCACGTGGCCGCTGCCCTGTTTGAGATACAGGTCGGGCGCCCCCGCTTTGCCGAACAGGCGATACACAGCGCCGCCCGACTCGCCGACCCGATTGCGCGCCCATCCATAGCCCGCAACCAGCGCTGCCAGCCCTGGCGGAACCGCTACCGGTTCGCACGCCACCTCCCGTTCCATCACGCCCCCCCGCCGATCCGCGACGACGAACACCCCCTAGCTTGCCGACAAACGAAAAGGGAGGCCGGTTGCCCGACCTCCCTTCCGAAATTCGACTTCCGAAGAAGTGGAATTACATGCCCGAACCCGGACCGTAGGTGATTTCCACGCGACGGTTCTGCAGTTCGCGAACACCGTCGGCGGTTTCGACGCGCGGACGGCCTTCACCGAACGCTTCGGTCGAGATCGAACCACCGGAGATGCCACGGCCTTCCATGTACGCACGGACCGAGTCAGCGCGACGCTGCGACAGACCGACGTTGTACGAAGCCGAACCCGAACGGTCGGCGTGGCCGGCCAGCATGACCTGCGCGTTGCCGCACGACTGGTAGTTCGAGATGGCGTTGTCGAGGATGCCAGCCGCTTCCGGCGTGATGTCCGACTTATCCCATTCGAAGAACACGATGTACGGTCCCGGCGTGCAGACGACCGGCGGCGGCGGCGGCGTTTCGACCGGCGGCGGCGGCGGCGGCGGCGTTTCGACCGGCGGCGGCGGCGGCGGCGGCGGGGTCGGCGCGCCGAAGTTGAAGGTCAGGCCGCCCAGCAGGCTGTGCGAACGGAAGCGACCGTCATAGCCGACGCCACGAACGTTCACGAGGCGAACGTCATCGGCGTTGAAGAAGCGATACTTCAGCGACACGTCGACATTTTCGCTCAGCGGCGCGCGGATGCCCGCCAGAGCCTGCCATGCGAACACGGTGTCCGAATCGTCGAGCGCCGCGAAGTTGTTGACGACGCGATAGTCGTGCGCCTTGACGCGCGCGACACCGGCACCGCCGCCGACGAAGCCGCTGATGGCATCGTCATCGCCGAAGTCGAGCAGGGCATTCGCCATGAACGACAGCGCCGAGGTGCGGCCACCGCCGCTGTAGGTGCCTGCACCGACCGCAGTGGTCGGGCCGGTTGCGATCGAACCGGTCGTGCGCAGTTCGTCGACGGTCGCGCTCTTGTACGCAACTTCGGCTTCAACGCGCAGCGCGCCGAAGTCGTAACCGACGGTGCCACCGACGTCGTAGCCGTAATCGCTATCGACGGTGGTAACGCCACCGGCCGGCGTGGTCAGATCGTAATCGATGTCTTCGACGATCATCGCGCCGCCTTCCACACCCACATACCACGCGTTGTCGCGGGCGAGGGCGGGAGTTGCGAGCGCAGTGGTCGCGAGCGCCAAAGTGACGGCAAGCTTCCGCATTCTAGTCCCCTTTCACAGTTGTCCTACGGACAGCGCAAACCAAGTACCGAAGCGTTAGTTTCCACGCAAGCGCACAAATTCTGCGGTGTTGCCCGAATGCCACGGTTTCAGGCGGCGATCAGCCCGTGCGCACGCAACGCCGCCAGGATCGCCGATACCGCCGTGCGCGCCTCTTCATCGCGCGTCGTCCCGCCACCGGGCGTTGTAATCGCCGCCTGCTGCGCGCCCAGCACCGGCGTCCCGTCGATCAGGATCCGGCGCGCCCGCACTTCGCCGCGAACCCACTGACCGCCGCGGAACTCCACGGTCGTTTCGCCGCCGGTCCACCACAGCCGCATGCCTTCGCGCGGACCGACGAAGCGCCAGCCGCCCTCGGTCATCCCGGCGATCTGCCCCGTCCGGCCCGCCCAGTCGCCGGTCGGGGCTGGCCCGACGATCCAGCATTGCCCGGCAACCGGGGTCGCGGGCGGCGCGTCCTGCGCAACGCCCGCGACGCATCCGTGCAACAGCAGGTCGATCAGCATAAGCGCCTCGTTATGCGTCATTTCCTTGTGCGCCTGCGCAATGTGCAACATCGGCAGCGACAGGCGGTGGGTCAGCTCGTTCATCGCGACGTCTCCAAGGGGTAGGTCAGGGTTGCCGGCGGCGACAGGCCGTTGGTGCCGATCTGGCGCACCTCGATGGTCGCCGCGCCGACGATATCGACCGGACGCCATTGCGGCTCGCCCAGCTCGACCGTGCGCACCGTGCCGGTCGCGTCGGTGACGGTCAGGCGATAGGCCTCGCGCTCCTCGACCAGCGGCATGTCGACCCCGTCGCGCCATGGCGCGAACAGCCGCGCCCGGCGGCTCCAGCGCAGCATCGGTCCATCGCGGTCGGGCAGGATTCTCAGCTGCACCGGTGCCGGCGGGACCAGCCAGTGCCCCTCGGGCGTGAAGCCTATGGTAACCACGTCTTTTTCGGAGAGACCGACCGCCATCACGCCGATCGGCGTGCCGACGACGGCCCTATCGATGCGCCGCAGCGTTGCCGAATCGAGCAGCACGAATCGCTCGCCCTGCCGATGCCCCGCCATCGCCGCCTCGGTTCCGCGCCGCCCGCGCCACAAGCGCGACAGGCGCCAGCGCGCTTCGCCGATCCGCTCGGCCGCTCCAAACTGCACGATCTCCTCGCCGACCAGCGCGGCATTGCCGCCGCGATCCAGCGCGGTCGCATCGATGCTCTCCAGCGTCATGGCGTCGTGGAGCAGCGTGACCTCGATCACCGACGCCCGGTCCTCGACCAGTGCACTGCCGATCGCGGGCGGCATCGTAACCACGCCGAAGACCCCGGCCGCGGCGGTGTCGCCGATCTCGGTCCAGCCGGCCGCATCGCTGCCGACCGACAGCGTCGCCCGGCGCCAGCCCGGCCCGGTGCCCGCCGCGACCACGCCGACCCATGGCGCGCTGCCCGCATCGTCGCCGGGCAGCTCGACGACGTGTAGCACCGTCCGCCCGGCGAGCATGTCGGTCGCCAGTTGCGGCGTACCGCTCGCAGCCGGCGGAGTCTGCCCCCCGCCCGCGATCCGCACCAGTTCCAGCGTGATCCGCATCGCCTCGATCCGGGTGCGCCGCACGCGCCATAGCCCCGCCTCGCCGGGCAGGGTCACCCGGTCGCCCGGCGCGATATCGATCGCCTGCCAATCGAGCGCGATCGTCCGCACCTCGCCCGCCATCGCCTCGCGCAACGCCAGGTCGCCGGCGATACTGGCCGCCGTCTCCGCCGCCATCGCGGCTGGCAGCTCGATTCGCAGCATCCGTCCCGCCCCGCCGGGGCGCAGCACCTGCTGCACCCCGACCTGATAGTCGCGGGCGGTGTCGTGATGGGCGATGGCGACATCGACCGGCGCGCTCGGCGGACGTTGCCAGCCCGGCACGTCGACCGGCAGCGCCGCGTCGGGCAGCACTCGCGCCGGCCCCGTACCGATCCGCAGCAGGGTAGCATCCCCCGCCGCAGCATAAAATCCGCCCAGCGGCGCGATGATCGCCTCCACCGCATCGCGCACCCGGTCCCCGCTGGCGGCATAGCCGGTAAAGGCCGGCCCCGCCGCCTCCGCCCGGATCGCGCCATCGCCCAGCGCCGCGACGATCGTCCCAACGCCCATCGGACCGGCATCCGCCTCCACCTCGAAGGTCAGCGACGGAATGCGATTGCCGAAATCGGCGAGCGCGAGATTTTCGAACACGGCATAGCCAATCCCGCGAAACGCCGGCGCATTGCCGATCCCGACCACGCTGGCGATCAGCGGATCGGGCATCTGCGCTTCGTCACCCGGATACCAGCGAAAGCCGCCGGTGCGTGTCTTCCAGTCGCCGGCCGCCCCGCGCAGCAGCTTGCCCTCTGCCCAGATGCGGCGAATGCCCCGGATCGGCCGGCCCGACAGCGCGACCGCGAACGACGCGCTATAACTATACTGCGTCGTCCGCCCGGCGCCCTTGCCGCTGGTCGCCGCCGACTCGCGCAGGTCGGTCGCCCAGATCACCGTGCCCGCCACCCGCATCATTCCAAACAGCTTCGGAATCTGCGCGCCATAGCTTGAGAGCTGCACCTGCAGTTCGCGCAGCCGCGGCCCCTGTCGCGGGCGCCCACCGAACACTGCCCCGTCGATCGTCCCACCCGCGACCCGGCCCAGCGCCGCCCCGATCGGCCCCGCCACCGCCCCGCCCAGCGTCGTCAGCACCATCGTCGCCATCGTCGTCCTCCCGTTTTCGCCAGATGCCGATCACCGGCCAGGGCGGCGGCCCCGGTCGCTCGACCACCGCCCGCGCCACCGCATCGGCATGGATCAGCCCGTCCCCGGTCGCGAGTGCCAGATGCAGCTGCCCCGGCCCGCTCGCGATCAGCAGCACATCTCCCGCCACCGCTTGCCCGACCGGCCGGAACGCCTGTCCCAGCACGGCGGCAGCCCGCCCCACGTCGCCGCTACGCGGCGGATAATCGCCCGGCACCGCTACCCTGTGCGCCCAGCCGACCAGCCCGACGCAATCGAACCCCTCGTCCGGCGATCGCCCCTGCCGCCGGAACCGGCACCCGATGACGCTGCGCGCCCGCCCGACCGCGCTCATCCGCCCGGATAGCGGGTCAGCAGGTCGATGCCCGGCAGATGCGGCTCGCCCCGGAAATTCGCGACATTGCCGAACCGGTCGCGACAGGTCGCCAGCGTCCCGTCGCACCCCTCGGAGAGTTCGACCAGCGCCCCCGCGCCCGCGAAACGCGGCGGGGTCTCCAGCGTCACGCTTCCGGCATCCGCCGCGACGATGAACGCCGACAGCCCGCCATTCGCGCCCCCGATCCAGCGCAGCCGCCCCCGCGCAAACCCCGCGCCCGCCGCCAGCACCACCCGCTCGCCCTCCTGGCCTGCAACCCGCACCACCTTGCGCCGCCCGCGCATCGCCACCCGGCACCGCCGGTCGCCGAGCGTCGCGCGGCATCCGGGCGAAGTCGCCTCGACCACCGGCGCCTCCAGCCGCACCGCACCGCCCAGCAGTTCGGCGGCGAAGCGCCCGCGCCCGGTCTCGACCGTGCCGATCCGCCCGCTGGCCACCGGCACCGGCACCCCCGGCCGCTCCCAGTCCACCGCGAACACCGCCACCCGCGCCCCGTCATAGCGCCCGGCCCGCAAGTCCCGTTCGGCGATCGCGGCATGGGAGAGCGCGCCCTCGACCGTCATCGCCGGCGCATCCAGCGTATCGTCGCGCACGATCGCCGACGGGGTCATCCCCGGCGCGGCGCGATAGGTCAGCCCGTCCATCTCCAAGTCCCGGTCATGCGCCGTCAGCCCGATCGTCACCCCATCGCACCGCTCGATCCGCCAGCACAGGGTCAGGGTCGACACCGCGCTCATGCCTCGCGCACCTCGATCAGCGGCACGCTGGCCGCGACGCCCGCGCCGTGCGTCGCGCGTGCCACCTGCAGCCGGTCCTCGGCAAAGCGCACCGGCACATCGAACGCGAACCCCGCCGTCACCGCCACGCCCTTGCCCGGCGCGACGTCGAGCAGCACCACGCCCCCATCGCCCACTGCAAAGCCCTGCGTCTCGACGCCGCCCACGCCGACGCGCACGCTGCCCGCGACCGGCCGGGTGATCCGCCGCACCATCTCCCCATAGCGCTTCACAAGCGCGAACCGCGTCGTCACCCCGTCCCCGGTCCCGATCGCCATATCGCCGAACCCCGGCACCGCAGCGGTCGAATGGTCGAAGGGATCCTGCAACCGGAACGCCCGTGCCGGCCCCAGTCGCGCGCGAAAGAAATCGAGCAGCAACGCCACATCCGCCTGCGACCGCACCCGCAGATGGTCGCGCGCCGCCACGCGCACCCCCGCGATCACCGCCGCCGGAAAGGGCGCTGTGGTCATGTGATTCTCCTGATTTGACCGCCTCACGGCGGATTGGCGGCACCGGCCCACTCCCCCACCCGGCCACCCATCGAGGATACCGTGTGGGTGGCCGGGTGGGGGAGTGTCGGGTCGATCATGCCCCGGCATGATCTGAACAATGCGGGGCATTGTTCACCCGGCACTGGCCGGTGCCGCCGCAATCCAGCTCCGCTGGATTGCCAACAAGACGGGCGGGGTTTCCCCCGCCCCGTCAGATCACGCCGCCGCGATCTTCATCAGCTTGATCGCCTCCGAATTCATCACCGCCCCGCCGACGCGCTTGGTGGCGTAGAAATGGACGAACGGCTTGTTCGAATAGGGATCGCGCAGGATCTGCGTCTCGGCCCGCTCGGCGATCAGATACCCCGCCTTGAAGTTGCCGAACGCGATCGGCAGGCTGCCCGCCGCGATGTCGGGCATGTCCTCCGCCTCGACCACCGGATATCGCAAGCTGGTGACGAGCGGTGCCACGCCGTCGGGCTGGGCGAGCGAGGGGGGTGCGCGGCCGGAGACGGCAACCCCGACCTTCAACGAGATCGCGCCGCCGATGGGCGAGCTGTACGCCAATCCGGCGGCGAGCCAGGCGATGCTGGACGATGCCGCGTTCGACGTGGAGGCGTGGCTGGCCGACGAGATCGCGAGCGAGTTCGCGCGGGCCGAGGGACAGGCGTTCGTGGGCGGCAGCGGTGTCGGGCGGCCGAAGGGGTTCCTGACCTATCCGACTGCTGCGACCGGCGATGCGGTGCGTGCCTTCGGGACGCTGCAGCACCTGCCCAGCGGGGCGGCGGCGGATTTCGGGACCGATCCCGAGAACCGGCTGATCGACCTGGTGCATAGCCTGCGGGGTGCGTATCGGCAGGGCGCGTGCTGGGTGATGAATGCGCAGACCGCGGCGCGCATCCGCAAGTTCAAGACGGCGGACGGTGCGTTCCTGTGGACGCCGGGGCTGGCCGAGGGGCAGGCGAACACGCTGCTGGGATAGCCCGCCGACCCCACGCTCACCACCTGCGCGATGGCGCGGATCGGGCTGGCGACCTTCAGCGTCGCGCCGATCAGCGCGTCGATCTCGCGCGGCACGGCATAGCCGCCGCCCGCATCGCTGGTCCCCGCCACCGCCTTCGTCTCGACCATCGTGCCGCTCCGCACGAACGCGCCGAACCCGCTCGCCTGCCCGCCCGCACTCAGCATCGGCCGGCTCGCACCCGCCGCCACACCCGAAAAGCTCCCCGCCAGCGTCTCGATCGTCATACCCGTCGTCCCCATGAAAAAAGGGGCGCCGCATGATTGCGACACCCCCGTTGTGGAAAAGTTTGTGGAAGTTTGTTGACGGTGCGGTGCCGGCCCGCTCCCCACCCGGCCACCCACACGGTATTCTGATGGGTGGCCGGGTGGGGGAGCGGGCCGGCACCGCACCACGCGCGCGAGCGCGTCGGAAAAACCTCACCCGTCCTCGACCGCATGGATGCGCGCCAGCCCCTGCATCGGCTGCGCAACCACGCTGACCTCGATCAGCTCGGTGGCGGCGATCGTCCGCCACGCCCCCTGCCTCACCGCCCGCGCGCGGTATCCGAACGACAACCCGTCGACCGCCCCGGCCCGCACCAGCCGCGCCGCCTCTCCGCCATCGATCCGCCCGATCACGCGTAGCCCCCGCGCATCCTCGCCCAGCCACTCGACCGTTCCGATCGGATCGCCCCGATGCTGCCACAGCAACGGCACCGCGCCGCCCGCGACCAGCGCCTCCGGCAGCACGACATCCCCGCCCCGGTCCGCCCGGCCGAAGATCGCAGCATAGCCCGCGAACCTCACCGCGCCCATTCGGGCCACCCGGTCCTGACCGCGATCCCGACCAGCAGCAGCGCGAACGCCATCCGCATCACCCACGCAAAGGCCGCGCGCACCGCCGACCTCTTGGCCTCGCGCCACGCCTTCAACAGCTCGCGCAGCTCCTGCACGTCGCCCGCCGCCGCCGCATCCGACAGCCCGATCCGCGCCATCGCCCGCGTCGCGCCCAGCTCGCCCGCCTCCTCCGCAATCGCGCGCAGCGTCTGCAGCTCGGCGCCATCGTCGGCCGCCTGCCCCATCAGCTGCGCCAGCAGCCCCGTATCGCCCATCGCTTGCCTCCCGCTATTGCCCGCGCTAGCCCCACCCAAGTGAGACCGCGCCTCCGCATCATCGCCGCCGCCTTCGGCGCGGCCCTGCTCGCCTTCACCTTCGCGTTGCCGTTCCTGAAGGGGAAACGCTGCCTCGACGCCGGCGGAACGTTCGACCGCACGACGCTGGTCTGCACGCCGGCCGAGCCACAGAACTGATCCCCATAGCCACGGGCGTCACCCCAGCGCAGGCTGGGGTCTCTCGCGGCAAGCAGACCGAACCCCACCAGGAGTTCCCAGCCTTCGCTGGGATGACGCCAGTGGCGGGAATTACATCCCCACCAGCGCCCGCTTCTCCTCCGGCGTCAGGAAATCCGCCCCAGCGACCCGCGTCCACAACTGGTCGCGCTCGTCGCTCAAGGCCGGGATCGCCTCCACCTCGATCTCCAGCGCGCCGGTCCCCAGCCAGCCGTCGATCCCCTGCCCGATCGCGCCCAGCACCCGCCGCCCCAGCGGCACGATCGTCTGCCGCCACAGCGCCCGGTTCGCCTCGCGATAATTGGCGAAAGTATTGTCGCCCGGCAGCCCAAGCAGCATCGGCGGCACCCCGAACGCCAGCGCGATCTCGCGCGCCGCCTGCGCCTTCAACCCCACGAAATCCATGTCCGCCGGGGTCAGGCTCATCGCCTGCCATTTCAGGCCCCCGTCCAACAGCATCGGCCGTCCGGCATTGGCCGCGCCGGCAAAGGCATCGTCCATCTGCGCGCGCAGCCGGTCGAACTGCTCGCCCGACAACACGCCGCCATCGCCCGGATCATGCACCAGCGCGCCGGACGGCCGCGCGGCATTGTCGAGCAGCGCCTTGTTCCACCGCGCCGCCTGGTTGTGGATCGCGACCGCCCCTGCCGCCACGCCCAGGCACCCCAGCCCGTAATGATCGTCCAGCGGATGAAAACCGCGCAGATGGATCAGCCCGGCCCGACCGCCCTCGCCCTCCGCCGCGATGCGCAGCACGCGCTCGCCGACGCGGTAGCGATAGGCGACCGGCCACCCGGTCGCATCCGCCTCCACCGTCACCCGCTCGGGCCGCAGCGCATAGAGCTCGCCGACCCCGCCCGCGCCGTCGTCGAGGATTTGGATATAGGCATTGCCGTGCAGCAACAGCTGCGCGCCCACGCTTTCCAGCAGGTCCTGTCCTGCCGACCGCGTCTCGACCAGCGCCACGGCGCGCGCGTCGCCCTTCAGCGGCAGCGACGCCAGCCCCTCCGCCACGATCCTGACCGCGCGCTGCGCAATCGGATTGCCCAGATACGCCTCGCGCAGCTGCGCCTCATAGCCCTGCGCCCACCCGTATAGAGCGCCGCCACCGGCTCCGCCCGCGCGACCTTGCCGCGCGACGCATGGACCAGCCGCACCGGCAATCCCGCGTCCGCCGCGCGCAGCACGCTGGCGACCATCGCCCCGCCCTGGTTCGATTCCGCCACCACCCGGTCCGCGCCATGGCGCGCCGCACACGCCGCCACCGCCCCGGCCCATCCCTCGGGCGACAATCCCGAAACGCTCGCATCCTCAAGGACATAGGCAAAGCCGTCCGCACCCTTGCCGACCGCGACGATGCCGCACGCATCGCCGCCGATCCCGGCGGGCGGATCGACCCCGACCACCACCCGCACCAGCGCCGGCACCTTGTCCACCCGCCGCGCCTCGATCACCGCGCGTTCCCACAGCGCGCCCGCGACATCCTCGATCAGTTCGCCGTCCAGCTCCTGCCGCCCCAGCCGCGTGCCGGCATAGGCCCCCTCGATCTGCGCGAAATAGCTCTCCGACAGATGCCGGTTGTCGCGCGACCGCCCGCCGGTGATCCGCACCCCCTCCATCGCCCGGATGCGACGCAGCAGCGGGATGACGCGCGGCGTGGTCGTGACCAATGTCTGCGGCCGCTCGCCCATCCGCATCCCCATCATGAGGTTGTCCCAGGTCGCATCGGCATTGCGCCACTTGGCCAGCTCGTCGCACCACGCGACATGATGCTCCGGCCCGCGCAGTCCCTCCGGGCTTTCGGCGGCATAGACATGCGCCTCGGCCCCCGATCCGAACTCGACGACACCGCGCGACGGACGCCCGGTGACCGGACCGTAATGCCGACCGATCGCCAGCACCCCCGCCGGCCCGCGCACCATCACGCTTTCGACATCGCGCCGCGTCGCCCCGACCAGCGCGATCCGCAAATCGCGCCGCTCCGCCGCCTGCGCGCATACCCACTCCGATCCGGCGCGGGTCTTGCCGAACCCGCGCCCCGCCTGGATCAGCCACACCGTCCAGTCATTATCGGCAATCGTCTGCCCGTCATGCGCCCACAGCTTGAACCGGGTCATCAGTTCGCTGCGCCGATGCGGCGTTACCTTCATCAGGAAGCGTTCGAGCTGCGCATCGCTCAATGCGGCCATTGCCGCGACCAGCGGGTCGACGCCACTCATACCCGCCGCGCCTCCTTGCCCCGCATCGCCTTGATCCGCGCGATCAGCATCGCATCCGTCTCGGCCTGGGTCGCGCGGGACCGCTGTTCGCGATGCCCGCTACCGCCTTTCACGATCGAACGATGCCGATCGAGCAGCTTGATCGCCTGTTCGACACTGATCGCGCCGCAGACCACCTTGTCCGGATCGCCGACCGCTACGCCGTCCAGCACGGCGATGGCTTTGGACACCAGCATCTCTTCCAGCCGGTCATACCCTGCCAGCAATGCCATGCGCCACTGCGCGGCAAAGGCCGGATCGCGCCGCCGCAGCGCATAGACGCTGGCCTGTGACAGGCCGACGGCCTCGGTCGCGGCGCGCACGTTGCAGGTCGCAGCGACATGATCGAGAAACTGCTCCCGCCGGCTCGGCGTCCACCCCTTGGCCGTCCGCTGCTTCTGCACCGGACGATTGGTACCCGTCGTCAGCACCTCTTCCCTTGCCATGTCCCGCCCCCAGACGCATTTCGGGGCCGACGACGTTTCCGCCCGGCCCCGAACCCCACAATTCCCGATGTTCCTGTTTTGTGCCATAAGAGCGTCGCGCTGTCAACCAGAATGTTCCCATTTGGTTCGTTTTTGCGTAGCCATGGCGGATCGCCCCCGGCATACCCATATCTTCTGTATCGTTGGCAGATGGTCCGTAGGCGCCAGCGACCGGGAGACGCACGCGCTTCCGCTTACGCTGTTGGGAGCGTCGAATATGGACCTCAACGATCTACTGCACCGCCATCAGGTTTCGCTGATGCGCGCCGCCAACGCCACATCGGTCGAGGCCGCGCATGCGCATGGCGGCATGGCGCGCGGCTACGAACGCCGCATCGCGTCGCTGCGCGACCTGCTGGGGGCCTCGGGCCGGATGGTGGCGGCATGACCGCCGCGCTCGCACCCATGGCCGATGCAACGCCCGATGTCGTGGCAAACGATGGCGGTACGACGCCCGCCGCCGCCCCGGCCGAACCGGCACCGCGTCCCGGCGCGATGAAGTTCCGCCGCAAATACACGACGGTCCGCCTCACCCCGGAACAGGCCACCCGCCAGGGACAGGTCGCGACCGGCGCCTTCCGCCATTTCGGCGGGCGCGACGCGGCGATGGCGTTCCTCAACGACCATGACGAAAGCCTCGGCGGCCGCCCGCTCGACTTGGCGATCGCCAGCGCCGAAGGACTGGCCCTGGTCGAGGCGGCGATGGCGGCACGGGGGAAGTAGCGCTCCCCCCCTCCCTGTCCCCATCCCGTTCGGTTCGAGCCTGTCGAGAACCGCCCGTCGAGAACCCGCTCGCTTGGGGCACCCCCTTCTCGACTACGGTTCTCGACAGGCTCGAAGCAAACGGGTCAGTAGCAAAGTGACGGACGCGAACCTCACAACCCCGCGAGCATCGCTTCCCACGCCGCGACTTCCCCGTCGCGCCGCCCGAAGATCCGCAGCGCCCCCGCAACCCCGGTCGCCGGATCGACCTCGATCGCGCCGTCCCATTCGAACGTCGCATTGCCGGCGATGGTCACCACCGCGTCCGCATCCGCCTTCGCGCGCACCATGCCGCCGCGGTTGAAGACCCGCGTCTCCACACCCCAGCCGATCCGCCCCGTCCGCGCCGCCGCATGGGTCGACGCCGCCATCGCGCTGCCGCAGCTGTTGGTCAGCCCGACGCCGCGTTCATAGGTCCGCACGAACAGCGCGGTCGCATGATCCGCCTCGCGCACCTCGACGAAGCTCACATTGGCGCGCGCCGGGATCAGCGCGGGCGCGCTCTCGCACCAGTCGCCCAGCCGGACCAGTTCGTCCTCGTCCACCGCATCGACGAACGCCACCAGATGCGGGTTGGGCATCGCCACCGCGGTAAAGCGCCGCTCGCTCGGCAGGCCGGGGATGACCGCATCGACGAACGGCTCGTTGCCGACCGTCAGCCCGACATCGCCGGGGGCGAGCGACACCGGCCCGACCTTCGTCTCGATCGTCGACACCCCCGGCGCGACATCGGCCACCACCCGCGCCTGCGCAACGCTGGTCTTCAGCCGCACCTGTCCCTGCGTGGTCCCGGTCACCTCGAACCCCAGCCGCGCGGTACAGCGCAGCCCGTTCAGGCACGTCTCCGCCTCCGACCCATCGGGATTGAACATCCGCATCCCGAAAATATTCGCTTCATCCGAACCGGTTAACAGCAACAATCCGTCGCCACCGACATCGCCCGAGCGATCCGCGAGCGTCCGCGCGACCCGCGCCCATTCCCCGTCGGACAGGTCGATATCCCGCGCATCGATCAGCGGAAAGTCGTTGCCCGACCCATGGCACTTCACGAACGCGAACTTCATGCGGAAACCTTTGCCCGCGCACGTGCAATAAACGCCCGCTCGCCCGCCACCCGCGTCGCAAAGGCCGGCCGCGCCAGCATCGCCTCCAGATAGCGCGCAAGGTTCGGATAGACCGCCGAATCGACCGCCGCACACGCATGGAGCGCACTGGCAAACGCGCTGGTGACCGCGATATCGGCCAGCGTCAGCGCATCCCCGACCAGAAAGTCCCGGTCACCGATCTCGCCGTCGACATAGGCGAGGATCGCCGGCCACTGGTCCCGCTCGGCCGCATCCGCCGCGGCCGCATCGCCGACGCCGCCGCGAAACAGCGGCCCGACCACCCGGTTGAACAGCATGGTCCGGCCTGCGCCGAACACGATCGTATCCGCCAGTTCATCGAAACAGATGGTGCGCCCGCGCGCCTGCGGATCGGCGGGGATCAGCGCCGGTTCGGGATATTTCGCCTCCAGATAGGTGACGATCGCGCTCGAATCGGCAAGGGTGAAGTCACCGTCGACCAGCGCCGGGATCTGGCCGAACGGGCTGATCGCGCGAAACGCGGGCGACGTATCGCCAGGCGCGGCAGGGACCAGGTCGAGCGCGATCCCCTTCTCCTCGGCGAACACCGCGACCTTGCGGACGAACGGCGAAATGGTCGATCCATAGAGCTGCATCGGCGGACAATCTCCCTGCGGCCTTCGCCAAGGGGGCGACACCGGCCGGTCGGCTGTGCCACAATCGGGTATCGTGACGATAGTCCTCCTCCTCGCCGTGATCGTGCAGACGGTCCTGCTGGTCCGGCTGCAACGCCGGGTCGACGCGCTGGAGCGGCGGACGCCGATCCCGACCAAGACCACCGCGGCCGACCCCGTCACACCCCCCGTCGTCGTCGCGGAGCCGGCACCCCCGCCCGCGCCGCAGCGGCGGCGCCCCACCCTGCCCCGCCCGCCGCGCCCGACCATCGATTTCGAAACCCTGGTCGGCAGCCGCCTGCCGGTGTGGATCGGCGGGCTGGCGCTGGTCGTCGGCGGAATCTTCCTCGTCCGCCTGTCGATCGAGGCGGGGTGGCTGACCCCGGCGATCCGCACGGTCCTCGCCGCATTGTTCGCCCTCTCCCTGCTGATCGGCAGCGAGGCCGCGCGCCGCATTCCCGCCACGCGCGACGATCCGCGCATCGGACAGGTGCTGGCCGGGGCCGGCATCGCCTCGGCCTATGCCACGCTCTACCTCGCTGCCGCGCTCTATCATCTGATCGGCCCGGCACTGGGCTTCGCGATCATGCTGGGCGTCACCGCGCTCGGCCTGTTCCTCGCGCTGCGTCACGGGCCGCCGACCGCGGTCATGGCGCTGGTCGGCGGGTTCGCCGCGCCGCTGGTCGCGGGCTATGACGCCGCCGGGATCGGCGCGCTGCTCGTCTATCTCGGCCTGTTCGTCGCCGCCTTGCTGGCCCTCGCCATCGTGCGCGGCTGGGCGTGGCTGGCGCTGTCGGCGCTGGTCGCGGCGTTCGGCTGGGTCGGGCTGCTGATCGTGCTGGTCCCGGCGCCGAGCCTCGGCGGGATCGGCGCGTTCCTGATCGCGCTGGGCATCGGTGGCACGCTTGCCGCCCCGCGCGCCGCCATCGCCCGGCCGTGGCTGCGCGCCGCGCCGCTGCTGGTCGCACTGGTCCAGATGCTGGCGCTCGCCCCGATGCTCGATTTCTCGGCGCTGGCGTGGAGCTTCTACCTCACCCTGTCCGCCGCCGCGCTGTTCCTCGCATGGCGCGACGCGACGCTGCTGCCCGCCGCGATCGGTGCCGCGATCCTCGTCACCCTGCTCGTCGCGCTCGGCCTGCTACCGGGCGATACCGCGACGCCTGCCGCCCTCCCGGTCGCCCTGCTGCTGTTCGGTGCCGCCGGCGGAGCCGCCTCGCGCCGCGCGCCGGGCTGGGCGGTCGTCGCGCTGACCGGCACCGCCGCGCCGCTGCTGGCCGCCCGGATCGTTGCGCCGGACCTGCTGCCCCCGGCCCTCTGGGCGCTTGCCAGCCTCGCGCTGGCCCTCGCCGCCGCCGCGCTCGCCTGGCGGCACCGCGACCGTGCCGAAACGGGGGACATGGGCCTGGTCGGCGGCGTGGCGGTCGCGGCGCTCGGCACCGGCCTCGCCGTCGCCGCACTCCTGCCGGCGGTGCTCGCTCCGCTCGCCGCGCTCGGCATCCTGCTGACCGCATCCCGCGTCGACCGCGCGATCCCGGAACGGCTCGCGCTGCTCCCGGCGCTCGTCCTCCTTTCCCTCGCCCTGCCCCCGCTGTCGGCCGTGGCAGAAGCGCTGACGGTATCGCTGGTCTGGGAGGAACTGCCCTATCTGCAGCTGCCGCCCGCCGGCGACGCCGCCCGCCTGCTCCTTCTCCCCGCGCTTGCGCTGATCGGCGCGGGCCTGTGGCAGCGACCGCTGTTCGGCTCCTCCCGCCGCCTGATCCTGCCCGCCGCGACCGGCATCGCCATCGCCGGGCTGTACGTGCTGCTCAAGCAACCGCTCGCCATCGCCACCCCCGAAGCGTTCCGCGCCCACGGCTTCCTCGAACGCGCCGCGCTGACCGACCTCGCGCTCCTCGCCGCCTGGGCCGCATGGCACCGCCACCGCCCGCTGGCGACGGCGCTGCTCCCCCTCGCGCTCGGCCGCATCCTGTGGTTCGACCTGCTCGGGCTGAACCCGGCGCTGGTTCCGCAGGCGGTCGGCGCGCTCCCGATCCTCAATGCCGCCACACTGCATCTCACCCTAGCCGCCGCGATCCTGTGGCGGCTCACCGGCCTGCCGCGTCGCAGCCTGCTCGCCGCGTTGCTCACCCTGATCGCCGCCCTCGCCACCATCCGGCAGGTCGCGCATGGCAGCATCCTGACCGGCCCGGTCAGCCTTGCCGAAAATGGCGGCTATTCCGCCGCGATGCTCGCTCTTTCTATCCTGTGGCTGTGGCGCGGCATCGCGCGCGCCGGGGCCGACCTGCGCCGCTTCAGCCTGACGCTGCTGACCCTCACCACGCTGAAGGTCTTCCTGATCGACGCCTCCGCGCTGGAGGGCGTGCTGCGCATCCTGTCGTTCATGGCGCTCGGCGCGGCGTTGATCGGCATCGGCTGGGCGTATCGGCGGTTCGTCACGCCAGCCGGTAATGCGCCGCCAGCCGATCGAGCGCCAGCGTAAGCACCAGCCGCCCGGCCCGCGCCGGCCAGCCCAGCGCCTTTTCCGCCGCCGGCAGCCCTTCGTTCGCGCACACCGTCCGCCAGAGAATATCCGACAGCCCCGGCCCGACCGCCGCCACCGCCGCGTCGAATCGCGCCTTGGCCGCGACCTGCCCGCCCGATGGATCGCTTGGACTACCCTTGCCACCGCGGGGCGCACCGTCCCAGCGCATGGTGACGCGCGGCCCCAGCGCTGCCCGCTCGTAATCGTCGCGCAACCGCTCGCCCGCCTCATATTGCCGCGCATCGACCAGCGACCGCGACTTCAACCAGTCGAGCGGCGATTCGCGCAGGTTGACCTGCACCCGCCGCCCGCCCGGTTCGTCCCGCACCCGTCCGTCGACCAGCCGCCGTTCCACCAGTTCGCGCAAACCCCGCCTCCATCGCCGATAGATAGAGACATAGAGATTGGCACTGGTTCCAAATGCGGGATTAGGTGGGTTTTGCCGGGTACGCGTGGTTCTGATCGGCAACAGGAGCGGACACGGCTGGGTTTCGCGGGAACGTCCCGCGCTAAACCCTCGCCAGCCGAGCAACCGCGCTAAAATCGTACTCTGCCGATGGTTTCGCGCGGTTTAGATCGACCAGTTCGTGAATACTCGCGCGCATTTCCGACAATATGTCGTTGCCTTCGTCTGCAAGCTGGTTCCCAGCAGCAATCTGCGCATTGGTGGTAGCCAGCGCCGGGTCCGTTGCCCGACCCGCGTCAACGCGGCTGGTTGCCATTTTGATTGCGTCGCGAGCTTCCGAAAGTACCCGGTCGCGATCGATCGCGTACTGTCCGGTAGTGCCGTAAGCATCCTTCGCAGTGGATAATCGGTCCTGATATAGCCGAGCAAGCAAGTCGCCAGCGCCATCGACCCCCGCCGCCAAGTCGGCTTTTGCCTTTGTTATCGCCTCGTCCTGCGCCGCTATCTTGTCCATGGCCGAACCCTCGGCAAGATCACCCGTCGTCATCTGCGCAATTAGGGACTGTAGCGAGCCTACCTGCGCCTTCACCAACTGCTCTGCGAGTTTGGTGCGGTCCTCCGCGTTCTTGCGCTCTACAGCCAGCAGATCGAGGCCGTAGGCTTTCGCCAGCCGGACCCGCTCGGCCGCGACGGAATTGAGATCGCCGAACTGGCTCTTGATCGCACCTACGATACCGCCGAGCGACGCTTCCAACTGGCGGACGCTGCCAGCCTCGGACAGCGCGCGCTCGATATCTTTGCCGGACCCAAGAGCCCTCTTAACGGCTTCTGAAACGCCAGTAACAGCCCCATTAACGACCGCGTTACGAAGCGCTTCGGCGACCGCCTCTTGCAACGAGTCAACCTTGATCCCTTCCGCTGCGCCCGCGCCGTCCCGATCGAAGACGTATTTGTCGCCCTGACTGCCGATCGTTCCCAGATTGAGGTTGCTTGCCAGTGTTCCGCCAAGGCTTCCCGCGATCTGCCCCAACCGATCCATAACACTGTTGGCATAGCCCACGGCTTCGGTCCGGCGACCGTCGCTGTTCTTGCCGCCGCTGATAGCGGTTATCGCCGAACCGCCCCCGTCGGTGCCGAGCGAGGCATAGCCCGATCGTGTCGGCCCGGTCAGCAAATTGCCCGCCAGACCGCCAAGGATCGAACCAACGATAGAACCACCGGGAAGGCCGGTGAGCGCGCCAAGCGCGCCGCCAACCTGCGACCCGCCTCCCGACATCTTGATGCCGAGAAAACCAGCGACGCCAGCGACAGCCGCACCATCCGCCGCGCCCTTGATCGCGGTAGTAGCCTTCTCCCCGATGATCGCGCCAATGCGCCCTGCATTGTCCCGACTGGTGAACAGCCCCGCAACGTTGCTCGATGCCTTCGTAAGGGCGTCAGTGAACAGTTGCTCGGTGGACATGCGCGGCATGTCACGGCGCCTGCCGGTGACGGTGATTTCGGCACTATCGGCAGGGTTCGCGGATGGCGCGGCGGTAATGCCGCGCACGAACGCGTCGATCGCCGGCGCGGCTCGGTCCAACGCGCTTGCCATGTCCGACGCGGCATACCCCGCGCCGTCCAGCTCGTTCGCCATTGACCGCGCGGCCTTCTCCGCTGGCCCTTCGGTCAAGGCTCGTTCGAGGTCCGCGAAGCTATCACCGAACAGGCCGTTGAACAGTTCGCGCCCGCGCGACTGGTTGAAGCTGTCCACCAGCTTCGCAGGCGTATCCAGCAGCGAGCGTAGATCGCCGCGCACCCATGCCTGCGTCGCGTCGTCGATCGTGCTGCGGATATCGCGAGCGGTATCGAGATAGATTGCCTGCGACCGCTGCGCCCGTTCCAGCGCTGCGGCTTCGTCCTGGCGCGCGGCGACCGCTGCGCGCACCTGGTCAACCTGGGCTTCGGACAGAGCGCCGCGTTCACGCTCCATTTGCAGAACGATCCGCGTGACCTCGGCTTCCTGTTGCCGCCCCTGTATCATCAAACCGGTTACGCGGCTGGCGTCATCCGCTTGCCGCAGGAACTCCTCCAGCGGTCGGTTCAGGGCATCGGAGATGATGCCCTTGGCGTTGTTGGCCGCAGCGACCGACTTTTCCCAATCCACCGGCTGACGCTTCGACAGGTCATCAATCACCGCGTCAAGATCGGACAGCGCCTCCCCGGCCCGGTCGGCCAATGTCTTGGGCCGCTCGAACGCGTCGTCCATCGTGCCGATCAGGCCGTTGCGAACCGCGACCTTGGCACCTTCCGCCATCTGGATCAGGGCTGCGAAGTTCGGCGGTTTGCGGCGGCTTAGATCGTCAATCATGTCGTCGAGTTCACGAACCTTCTCGTTCGTTTTCCCGATAATGTCCGGCGCGCCGCTGAACTCGCTAACGATCGATCCCAGCTTGTCCGCAGTATCGCGTCCGAACTCGTCGCGGGCCGCAAACGACGGCGCGGACGATCCGCTGCGCCGCCTGCTGGACGGACCGGGCGGGCGCAGCGACGGGTCCAGTTGGCCCGAAATGAACGACCGCCGCTCGGCCTCGGCCTGCTCGATGTCCTTGAGCGCCTTGGCACCTTGGGCGCGCAACTCGATGAGGCGAGCGGCGGCCTTGGCGTCCTGCGACTTGCTGGTGGCAAGCTCCAACAGCTTGCGATCCATGTCCACGTTGGAACGCCCGATATCGATAAGCGCCGTACTGCCGGGGATAAGCTGATTACCGGACTGCGATCCGGGGACGTATAGCCCGCTCCCGCCGCCCATGCGTGAACGGGCGCTCGAAGTGATAGTCTCCCGGATGCCTTCGTTGGCTTCCTTCAAGGTGTCGCGCGCCGCGTCGGCACGCTTTGCTGCGGACAGCGCCGCGAACAGGACTAGCTGGCGGTTCGTTTCCTTGATCTTGCCGGTTGTCTTGTCGAAGAAGTTTCCGAGATTATCGACGTATTTCGCAAGCCCTTCCGCCGATTCGGCCGCGTTCTTTGCGGCGTCGTCGGTCGCCCAAAGTTGCGAGATCATTGGACCAAGTACCGCCCCGGCGGTGAGGATCACCGCACCCCACGGACCCGCGAAGAACGAGGCCAACCGTCCGCCCGCGCCCTTCACCCCGATCATGTCGAGCGCACTCGCCAGCGACCCGCCCTGCATCGCCATGACGCGCATCAGGTCGGTTCCCATCGACAACTGGATGCCAATATCCTGCATCTGGAAGCCGAGTTGCTGATAGCCAGCCTTCACCTGCCCAGTCGATCGAACGAGATTGTTCATCTCGGTACCGATGCTGTGCGAGCTCTTCACCGCTGCCTGCATCATTTGGGCGAGGCCGGTGCCAGCGTGATCCGCAGATTTCGCCGTCGAGTCGAGACTGTCGCCCATTTTGTCGATGGCGGCGACTGCGCCCGAACTATCACTACTGATTACGAGCGAAGTCTTGAGGGTCATTCCGGTGCTTCCCTATTCATCTTTTTGAGCAGCCGCAGGACCCCGCCTTCGGTCAATCCGAGTGCAGTTGCGATGCGGGCGTTGCTCCACCCAAGGTTCCGGTAATGCTTTGCCCTCAGACCTCGTGCGACCGGTATGTTGAGAACATCCGGCGCAAAATTCTCACTTAGGATGAAGGTTGCGCGCATCCCAATCGTTGAAGCTATCCTGTGATCGGGATGCGGATTGGCAGGTATCAGCAATCGCGTTCCGCCGAACTGTTCGCACAAATGGCGTGTCTTAACTTCCCCGATTAGTTCAATCAGGTTTAGCTCAAGATCGCCTTGCGCGCTCATCTCCGTAACTCGCTGACAGTGCGGATGGCTTGGGCAATATTGATCGGATTGCCCGCCGCGTTCATCAGTCGCTGATATTCCGCACCTGCCTTCGCCAACAGTTGTGCCGTTGCTTGGGGATTGGTGTCGGGTACGCCCACCAGCCGCTGGGCGTGAAGCGATTGCAGCCCCATGAGATTCGGGGCGTTCACGAGGCTGGCGCGCAGGATCGCGCTGATAGTGCCGCTGCTGTCGTGCTTGATGACGGGGCTGATACCCGCGTACTGGCGATCGGCCATCATACGCTTGCCAGTGTCGGTCCACTCGACGCGCCCCCAAATGCCGGTAGCGCGGGATTGCAACTGGACGATCCAGCCGCGCGCCGGGGCGGGCAAGCCCTTCGGCGATGCAAGGTCCGTCGAGTGGTTCTCGTCTATAACGAGCTTGCCCGCGCGCGCGGAGGCGGCAAGGACCGTCTGAACGTCCTTCACCCGATACGGTCCGCGACCGTCCGCCGTTGCGATCTCACCCGCTGGCAGCAGATGCACCCACGCCGGAACGCTACCCGCCTCGGCGACCGGTAGCGCTGCACAGAGAGCGACGAAACTCACTGGCGATTGGCCTCCGCGCTGGCGAGCGACAGTTTGTCGCGCAGCTCGCTCGCCTCGGTATCCAGAACGGCGATCTCTGCTTGCAGGGTTCCGATCTCGGCCACGCGATCCGCATGTTTCATTCCCTTCCTAGCGATGGGACACATCCGGTCGACAAGCACGGGGATTTCCTCGTCGATCTTGTCGCGAAGGAAGTAGAGTAGCGCTGCAATCCCGGGCGGCGGCGCGGTCCAGTCCATGACCGACGGGGGTAGAAGACTGTCGTAGCCGGGGTTGGTGCTGTGCGGGGTGAGAAGATGCGGGCTGTAGTCGCGCACAGCCTGTTGCGCTCCGTTCGCGGTGGCGGCGCGATCGTTCAAGCTCCAACTCAATTGCTTCAGGAACAGCGCCTCGGCTTGCGCCAAGCCGCGCCGAAACGATGCAATGATGTCGTCGGTATGAGGGGGACGATGTTCGATCTGGACAATCATCTGTCGCCGAACAGCGATTTCGCGTTCGAGGCCGGAAAGGCGGTCGCGCGCTTCGCTGATCGCTGCGACGAGATTTTCGAGAGACATAGTGGGTGCGCTCCAAAGCTGGTGCGCATCCCCGGCCTGCACGATGGAGAACAACACCCCTCCGGGGATGCGCTGCACCATATGCTACCCGTTGATAGGGGGTTTACATGCCACCCAAGGGTATCAATGAATGGAGTTCGCCGCCTGTCGCATGGAGCGCCGCGCCTCATGGCGCGGTACGTTGCGGACGTTCTGCCAAGGGGCAGGCGGCACCCTAACGGAATTAAGAAGGCCTAAGAAGGCCTATAAGCAACGATATCGACTGTCAGGGTGCCACGCCAGCCCGCCCCGCGACGGCGCGCTGTACGGCGTCGATATGCGGCCCGATCATGCCGAGCAACGCGCCAGTCGAAACCATCAGCGAGTGCAGTTCGTCCAGATTGAAGTCGTCGTCGGCGGTATGGATCAACATCACTTCGATCATGTGGGCAGCTTGCGCAACGCGCAGGTCGATTTCGCCGATCGAGTGCGGTGCATTGGTAACGCCGAAACGATCGGCGACCATGGTGTCAACGAAGGCCATGTCCAGCTTCCTTAACAAACGTGGTAAATACGGTGGGGTGAGGGCGGCGTGGAACCGCCCGGTTTCAGGTCAGAGAAGCGCCAGCGCCGAGCGCACCGTGTCGCGGGTGACGGGATCGGCCCCGGCCTGTCGCTGCACGGTGACGATGAAATCGGAGAGGCGGCGGAAACTGCGTTGCGCGTTCTGTTGCGCGAAGGCGGTCGCGATCGCGCCGACTGCCCCGTCATCGTCGATACCTTCGACGCGACAGAACCGCTCGATATCGGCCCGCTCTACGTCGTTGTAGGTCAGGCGTTTCCGGTACAGCAGCCGGTCCTGCATCCCTTCATCAAGGATGCTGGTTCCGCCCTTCCCGGCCTCCAACGACAGTTCGTTGTTGCCGACGAAGATCATGCCGATGGGGAAAGTCCCGGCGCAGAAATAGTGCGGCTCGTTCCAGTCGCGCAGCGCGTCGATCGCGTTGTTCGTCAACCGCTGTGCTTCATCGAGAACGATAGTCAGCTTGGGAAACAGTTCCGGGTGATCGTCGCGACGATAGCCCCCGCTAAGGCGTTCGATCTCTACTGCGATCTGGCGCTGAACCTCGCCAGTCGCGTTCGAGACGTGGTTACCTTCACGGTCCGACAGTTGCCGCAGCGCCAGCAGGAGCGTCTGCAACGCCTGTCGCCCGGTCACGCCGCGCTTGTTGATCTTCTCCACCATCACTTTGCCGGGGTTGGCAGCGGCAAACGCATTGATCGCGGTCGATTTGCCGATACCGGGCGGACCGACGAAGAACGACGCACGACGGCGCGCGTGGGTGTCCTGCATGAACGGCACCATCTGCGACAGGATACGGGTAGGGATTGGCTCAAATCCGGCCACTGGCTTGTTCCTTCATAAGCATTGCTGCGAAGCGATCATCTTTCGCGCGTTGACGCGCGGCCTCGTCGGGTTCTTCCGCGCGGCGGCGGGCGTCCTCGATGCGCGCACCGGCGAACCGGCTCGCCTCGCTCGACATGTCGAGGTCGATAAGCGGCGCGGGCGCGGCGCGGGTCGGTAGCGGCGTAACGTTGGCCGCATAGACTTCGGTCGGCGCGATCGGCGCGACCGGGGCCAACTGGCGGCGGCGCTGCCGAGCTGCGCGCTCGTTGCCTTTCTGGTCCCGGCCGGACGCAGCGGCCCCGGCGACTTGCATCGGCAGGTAGGGCATGTCCGGTTGCAGAACCGCCCAGCCGAACTCCGGCAAGTTGACCATCGGCATAGCGTCCCGTTGGTACGGCAGCGCGATGGCGACGGTTTCGCCGTTCGGTAGCTCCGGGTGCCGGTACAGCTTGCCGCCGATCTTCACCGCACCGCGATCGACGCGACGGGTATCGTGGCGGGCGAACGCGGCCTCCAGCGCCAGCGGGTTGACCCGCACCGGTCGCCAACCGGCGTCCAGTTTGGCAGCGAACCATTCGGACGGACTGCGCTTGGCGAAATAGCCCGACTTGATCCGGTACGTTTCGAACATGTCGATCCGCTCGTTCGCCTCGATACAGAATTGTTCGAAGGTGCCGGGATAGGGCTTGGGTGGCTTGCCGACGTTCTGCGTCTTCTTGTCCATGCGGTTACTACCCGCCCAGCCAAGCATCTGCGAGAACACGAAGCGGTCAACCGTCGCAAATTTGCTTTCGATAGGTTTGGACGCGCCGCTATACGGCTTTGCGTTGATAATCGTTCGAACACCCGGTGCGTTTATTAGTTCGAGTGCCGACCTGATCTTGTCGAACATCACGAACTCCATACCGTTGTCGCGGTACAGCTTTTGCGGGAAGCCCCAATCCGGGTGCGACACCATCGCCTTGAAGGCGTCCACGACATGCTCTTGCCGGACACCTTCGCCGGGTGCGAGCAGCACGAAATAGCGGAACAGGCGGTGCGTACCCCAATCCATGAAGCCGATCATTTTCGGCCAGGTCGTCGTTCCGTCCGCGCGCCGCACGATGCAATCGAGCGGCTTCACGTCCATGACGACGACTTCCATGGGAGCGAGGCCGGTGGCGTCGCGCCGGATGCGCGGCTTCATGTCGTCCCAGCGCTTCCGGTCGTTCTCGCGAACGTCGAGCAGCCGCGCGGACTGCGCCTCCATGATTCGACGCTGCGACACGTAGAAGGCGGGCGCGGGCAGTTCGATGCCGCGTGCGGACAGGTCGCGCTTGAATAGGGTGAGGGCAACGCGGCGGACCTGTTCCCATCCGGCCCGTTGCGCAGGCGACGCCCACGCGCGCTGTATCAGCAAGTCGATTTCGTCGCCGATCGCCGCCAATTCGTCCGCCGGTCGCTTCGCTGCGATCCACTCGGCATCGAACTGGCGAGACACCCACACCCGGCGAACGCCGGCATCGGACGGCAGCTTGCGCGCCAGCGCGTTGCTATCGCCGCCCGACTGTTCCAGCCGTTCGATCCAGCGATAGATGGTGCGGACCGGCTCGTTCCACTTCTTCGCGGCGCGCAGGACTTCCGCCTTGCGCTCCGGCGAGCCGCGAGGCTCTTCGATCGCCTCTTGGATCACGCGGTAGCGATAGTTCGTCCTATCGCTCTGGTTCGGCGCTGGACGGTAGCCGCAGCCGAGCGTCGGCAACGGCGCGTCATCGCCCCAATATGCCTCCTGCAACGGCATCGGCAGGCTATCCAATGCGATGAGATAGGACGTCCCAGCATTGCCGCCCCGCCCCGCTACGGAGCGCGCCACAATACGGCTTCCTCGCCAAGGGCCAGCCGCCACAGTGGCTTTCAGCGCTGCCCTACGCGAGATACCTGCCAGTTCGGCAAGTTGAGGCACGGAGAGCCAAACGCGGTCCATTAGGCGTCGCAATCTCGCTTGAGCAGGATCAGCAATCGCAGAACAGCGCTTTCCGGCACGGCGCGGCGGCGACGCCATTGAGCAACACTTGAGCGAGTCTTGTGGAGGAAGTCGGCTAATTCACCGTCTGTCTCGCACCTTGCGCGCAGCTTCATCGCAGCGATCACCGCTGCGCAGTCGCCGTCGAATGCTGCCATGTCCTGTTCCGAAACGTCTTCCCGCTTCGGCGAGAGCAATTCTCTCACGTTATGGTTGGCCATTGCTGCGTCGCCTCATATACCGTGCATCAAATGATGACGCGTGGTGACATGAAAGACAGCGTTTTGCAATCATCAATGTCGGTTATTTTGCCGCCTCAGAGCGACGACGCGGTCCCGGCGTACCTGTCGGCGGTTGTTCGCGCCTTGGGCGGACGTTCTGACGCTGACTTGGCTCGGACCATTGGTGTCCCGTCGCACGTCATAGCGAACTGGCGGCGCAGGCGGCGTATCGCGGCGAATTACGAAGTATGGTTCTCAACGACACTGGCGGAAAAGATCGGCACGTATAATCGTGATCTACCTAATGTTGACGCGACGGCTAAAGCAGCGGTAATCCATCTTATATTGCAGACAGATGGCAATCCTCTGTCGGCAAGCCGAGATCATATAGGCGCTACTGGCTTGGCCCTAGGCGGATTGCTTGCCCTCGCTCAGTTCACCTTGGACGTTTTAGCAGCCACCGGGACCGCTACAGATGACGCCAACACGGTTGCTGGCTTGATACGGCAGATGATGCCTGCGTTCGCGATGGCGGACCATCTGCGAGCATATCGCTAGAGGTTCCCCAAGAGGTTCCCCAATACGGCATCCTCACTCAAGAACGTGCGGATTTGTGCGGTTTATGATTGGGGAACCTGCCCGCACTAGAGATTGGCACTAGAGCGAGCAGAATGGCTGATTTGCGAGGGTTTAGACCTCACCAATGCGGCAACGACCGCGCAGCCCGGAGCCAATCTCTATGGACCGCTCCACCGATTCGTCCACGGGGTTGCCACGATGGCACGGTTGTAGGAAAGTGTTTGTACCAATCTGGTTTGCGCTCGAGGACGACACCCCATGATCACCGCCATCCGCGAAGTGCGCCGTGCGCGCGGCCTGACGCTGGAGGAGGTCGCGATCCGCTGCGTACCGCCGACCACCGCGCAGACGATCGGCCGTCTCGAAACCGGCACGCGCACCGTCTCGGTCGGCTGGCTCAACCGCATCGCCGCCGCGCTGGCGGTCGATGCCGCCGATCTGGTCCGCCTGCCCGAACGGCCCGATATTCCGGTGGCGGCGATCCTCGACGGATCGGGAGCCAGCGCCCCGCGCCGCGCGATGAACGTGACCCCGCCGCGCAGCGAGGGCGATCTCACCGCGGTGATCGTGCAGGCATCGACCGGCGACTATCGCGCGGGCGACATGGTCTGGTGCCGCCGCCTCGCCCCCGCCGACTATATCGCCGCGCTCCACCGCGACGTGCTCGCCCCCGCGCCGGCCGGCCGCTTCGCCTTCGGCCGGTTGCTGGCGTTCGACGGCGACATGGTGTCGATTCTCCCCGCGACGCTCGGCACCAGCCCGCTGGCGTTGCGCTGCGCATGGATCGCGGTGGCGGAACGTCTGGTGCGGAACCTGTAGCCGCCGACGCCACCTGCAAACCCTCCCCATCCCACACACGTCACCCCAGCGCAGGCTGGGGTCTCCCCGTAAGGGAGGGCGCGCCTCGCCGCAGGAAACCCCAGCCTGCGCTGGGGTGACGCAAGAAGGCAGGATCGAAGCCCCCTACCCAAAACCCCAACTTTCCCCGACGTCACCCTAAAGCGTCGTGACGCCCCCTCCTTCCCGTGTTAGCCCTCACTCATGCCCGTCTCGGCCACCGCCTCCGCCCGCGAAATCCTGACGAACCTTCACGACGTGATGGCGTCGCGAAGTCCGGCGCAGGCCAAGCTGAACTCCGTCGTCCGCATCATCGCCGAAGCGCTCGATAGCGAGGTCTGCTCGATCTACCTGCTGCGCGAGGGGCTGCTCGAACTCTTCGCCACCGTCGGCCTGGCGCAGGAGGCGGTGCACGTCACCAAATTCGCGCCGAACGAGGGGCTGGTCGGCACGATCGTCGCCAATATCGAAACGCTGAACCTGGCGGAGGCGGCGACCCATCCCGACTTCGCCTATCGGCCGGAAACGGGCGAGGACAAATATCACAGCTTTGCCGGCGTCCCGATCATCCGTCGCGAACGCGCGGTGGGGGTGCTGACCGTGCAGCACGCCGATCCGCGCCGCTATGCCGATGTCGAGATCGAGGCGCTGCAGACCGTGGCGATGGTGCTGTCCGAACTGATCGCCAATGCCGACCTGATCGATGCGACGGGCGGCACCTCGATCCGTCCGCAGGCGACCGGCGCGGTGCGGGTGCCCGGCTTCAAGCTGGTCGAGGGGATGGGCGCGGGCGTCGCCGTCTTTCACCAGCCGCGCATCGTCATCGAACACACCGTTGCGGACGATACCGAGGCGGAACGCCACCGCGTCTATGCCGCGTTCGACAAGATGCGCGACCAGATCGAACGCATGTCGAACCAGGCCGAATTCGGCGTCGGCGGCGAACATGACGAGGTGCTCGCGACCTACAAGATGTTCGCCTATGACGAAGGCTGGTCGCGCCGCATCAACGAGGCGATCGACAGCGGCCTGACCGCCGAGGCCGCGATCGAACGCGTGCAGCAGCGCACCCGGATGCGGATGCGCGAGATCAAGGACCCGCTGCTCGCCGACCGGATGCACGATCTGGAGGACCTCTCCAACCGGCTGCTGCGCATCGTGTCGGGGCAGCTCGGCACCGCCGCGCAGCTGGGTCTGCGGCAGGACACGATCCTGATCGCGCGCAACCTGGGGCCGGCCGAACTGCTCGAATATGACCGCCGCCGCCTGAAAGGGGTCGTGCTGGAGGAAGGGTCGCTCACCGCCCATGTCGTCATCGTCGCGCGGGCGATGGGCGTGCCGGTACTGGGCCGCGTCCGCGACGTCCGCCGCCTGATCGCGGAGGGCGACCGGCTGTTGCTGAACTCGGTCGAGGACCTGCTGGTCATCCGCCCGACCCCGGCGATGGAGGAGGCGTTCGAGGCCAAGCTTGCGCTGACGCAGAAGCGCCGCGCCGCCTTCGCCGCGATGAAGGGCGAGCCGCCGGTGACGAAGGACGGCCACCGCGTCACGATGATGGTCAATGCAGGGCTTCGCGACGACGTCGCCGCGCTCGACCTGACCGGCGCGGACGGCATCGGCCTGTTCCGCACCGAATTCCAGTTCCTCGTGTCCGCCACCCTGCCCCAGCGCGAGCGGCAGCAGCGGCTCTACCGCGACGTGCTGGAGGTGGCGGGCGACCGCCCGGTCGTGTTCCGCACCGTCGATATCGGCGGGGACAAGGCGCTGCCCTATCTCGACCATGCCGAGGGGCATGACGAGGAAAACCCGGCGATGGGCTGGCGCGCGCTCCGCCTCGCGCTCGGCCGCGAAGGCCTGATGAAGGCGCAGGCCCGCGCCCTGATCGAGGCCGCCGCCGGCCGCACCCTGCACGTCATGTTCCCCATGGTCAGCGAACCCTGGGAATTCAACGAAGCACGCACCCTGTTCGAGGCGCAGCGCGACTGGCTGCGCGGGCGCGGCAAGCCGCTGCCGACCGACATCCGCTATGGCGCGATGCTGGAGGTGCCGGCGCTCGCCGACGTGCTCGATTTCCTGTGGCCCAGCCTCGACTTCCTGTCGATCGGCACCAACGACCTGACCCAGTTCCTGTTCGCCGCCGACCGCGCCGACCCGCGTCTCGCCCTGCGCTATGACTGGCTCAGCCCCGCCATCCTGCGCTTCCTGCGCCGGGTCACGCGTGCGGCGCACGAGGCCGGCAAGCCGGTCGCGGTATGTGGCGAGATGGGCGGCCGTCCCCTCGAAGCCATGGCGCTGATCGCGCTCGGCATCGACCGGCTGTCGATCACCCCGGCGGCGGTCGGCCCGGTCAAGGCGATGATCCGCTCGCTCGACCGGCAGGCGGCGATGGCCGAGATCGACCGCCTGCTCGCCACGCCCAGCCGCACCCTGCGCCCCGCGCTGGAGGACTGGGCACGAGAACACGGCGTAGAGCTAAGCTAGGGCCGATCGACATTCACCTACCTGGACGCAGGACGACTACGCTATCCCGATCGTCACTCCCGCGTAGGCGGGAGTCCATATGCGCCAGCGTCGCGGATCCGGCCGAAACGTTAGCGGTTATGGATTCCCGCCTGCGCGGGAATGACGACAATCCACGACCGTCGCTGAATGTCGATCGCTCCTAATCCTCCCCGGCACGGGGAGGATATGCAGCCCTCACCTCAATTCCTCGCCACTTCCCCGCTCCGGCGTTGACAGCCGCCCACTGCTGGCCGAAACCGCCGATGTACCGGGGGCGGACGATCAGCGGGTTGGAAGGGTAGTGATGATGGACGGCGACAGCACCACGGGCGCGCCACGCACGGCGGGCATGATGCTGCGTTCGGCACGCGAGGCACAGGGCCTGACCCTGTCGGACGTCGCGCAGCGCACGCGGATTCCGCTGCGCCATTTGGAAGCGGTCGAGGACGGCAAGTTTCAGGCGCTGCCCTCGATCACCTATGCGATGGGCTTCGGTCGCGCCTATGCCCGCGCGGTCGGCGTGGACGAGACGGAGGTGGCGCGCGCGCTGCGTGCCGAACTCGCCGCCAATTACCAGCGCCCCGAACCGCTGCAGGACCTCGAACCGATCGACATGCGCCGTGGCCCCTCGCCCAGCGTCGTGATCGTCGCCGCGGCCATCGCGATCCTGCTGCTGCTCGGCGTCGGGCTGTATTTCGGCACCTCGCTGTTCCGCCGCGACGAACCGGTGACCGCGCCCGCCGCGACCGTGGCCGGCGATCTCGGCATGTTGCCGCCCAGCCCGACGCCGGCGGGCGCCGGTGCCGCCCCGGCCAGCGCGCCGGTTCCGGCGGGCGGCGGACAGGTGACGCTGGCCGCCACCGGCACCACCTGGGTCCGCATCTTCGACGACACCGGCACGCTGGTGAACAAGGAGATGAAGGAGGGCGATCGCTACGACGTGCCGATGACCGCGAAGAACCCGCAGATCCGCACCGGCCGCCCCGACCTGCTGACCGTCACCGTCAACGGATCGAACGTGCCGTCGCTCGGCACCGGCGAACGCCCGGTGACCGTCGCGATCAGTGCGGAGGCGCTGCGCAACCGTGGGTCCGCCACGCCGACACCGACGCCGTCGCCCGCCGGTTAAGCGTGGCGACAGCTCGGAAACCTAGGGTCGTGCGGCCCGTCCAACCTGCTCCGGGGGGAGTTTTCATGCGTTCTTTCAAAGCCCTGCCGCTCCTCGCCCTCGGCCTGCTCGCCGCCGTTCCCGCCACGGCCCAGACCGCGACCCAGCTCGACGGCCGCGTCAACAAGCTCGAGCGCGAGATGCGCGCGGTGCAGCGGAAGGTCTTTCCGGGCGGCGCCCCGAACCAGGTCGAGCCGCAGATCACCGCCCCGACCCAGCCGATCGACATCCCCGGCAGCCCGTCCAGCGGCCCGCTCGCCACGCTCACCTCGCGGGTCGATGCGCTCGAATCGCAGCAGCAGTCGCTGACCGGCCAGCTCGAACAGGCGCAGTACAAGCTGCGGCAGCTCGAATCGGCGTTCGAGGCGTATAAGAGCGCGACCGACGCGAAGCTCAAGGCGCTGGAAGGTGCCGGCACCGCGCCGATCGCCCCGGCCTCGCCCGGCGCGGTTGCCGCATCGGGCGACACCTCGACCGACAGCGCCCCGCCGACGCGCGGCCCGGGCAATGGCGGCGGCACCCTCGGCGGCACTACCGTCCGCCCGCCCGCCGTCACCGCGCCTGCCACCAGCGCCGACCCGGCCCGCGCCGCCCGCATCGCCGCCGTCGAAAAGCCCGCTACGGGCGACGCGGCCGAGGACGGCTATCTCTACGGCTTCCGCCTGTGGAGCGCGAAACTCTATCCCGAAGCCATCGCCGCGCTGCGCCCGGTCGTCGCCAAATACCCCAAGCACCGCCGCGCCAGCTACGCCCAGAACCTGATCGGCCGCGCCTATCTCGACGACGGCAAGCCCAGCCTTGCGAGCCGCGAATTCTACGATAACTACAAGAACATGCCCGACGGCGAACGCGCCCCGGACAGCCTGTTCTACCTCGCCGACGCGCTGACCAAGTTGAAGAAGACCAAGGAAGCCTGCGACGTCTATGGCGAGCTGACCGACGTCTATGGCGACAAGATATCGGGCGCGATGAAGGCGGACGTGGCGAAGGGCCGGACGGCGAACAAGTGCGCGGCGTGAGGGGGGAGTTACCTCCTCTCCGATCGTGCTGAGTAAGGGCTGAGCGTAGTCGGAGACCTGTATCAAGGCACTTTTGGCGGTCCTTCGATACGCTGCTTCGACAGGCTCGGCAGCTACGCAGGACGGACGGGATTAGTCCCCCTGCAAAAAATTCCGTTCGGTTCGAGCAGCTTCGAGCTTGTCGAGAAGCGTCCGTCGAGAACCCGCCCGCTTGGGGCACCCCCTTCTCGACTTCGGTTCTCGACAAGCTCGAACCTGCGCTCGAAGCAAACGGGGGAAGAAATAGGGGAACCGAACCGATGCTGGCATCCAATCCGCCCCTCCCCCCCGAAGCCACCACCCGCTTCACCCGCGACCTCACCGCGCTCGCCCCCGCCCCAACGCCCGACCGCCCGCTGGCGATCGCCGTCTCCGGCGGCCCCGACTCGATGGCATTGCTCGCGCTCGCCACCGCCGCCTTCCCCGACAGCGTGATCGCCGCCACCGTCGACCATCGCCTGCGCGCGGCATCGGTGGACGAGGCCCTGATGGTCGCCGACTGGTGCCACACCCGCGCCATCCGCCACGCGACGTTATGGCCCGAAAAGCCCCCCGCCGGCGCCAGCCTCCAGGCGCAGGCGCGCCACGCCCGCTACGCCCTGCTCGCCGACTGGGCACTCGCCGCGGGCGCCTCCGCCCTCGCCACCGCGCACCATGCCGACGATCAGGCCGAAACCTTCCTGATGCGCGCCGCCCGCGCCTCCGGACCGGCGGGCCTCGCCGGCATCCGCCCGCGCTGGGAGTTCGATGCGAGCCGGTGGCGCGGGGACACCCCCCGCCCCGAATCCGCCCCCCGGACCCAAACGCCACTCCAGACCCGATCCGCAGCCTCACCTCAAACGTCACCCCAGCGCAGGCTGGGGTCTCCCCGTGATGAGCGAACCGCCAACCAACCGGAAGACCCCAGCCTGCGCTGGGGTGACGTTCAGGGCGCGGAAGATCGCCCCCTCCCCATCGTCCGCCCCCTCCTCACCTGGCGCCGCGCCGAACTGCGCACCCTCGCCACCAGCCTGCCCTTCATCGACGACCCGTCGAACACCGACCCGCGCCACGACCGCACCGCCGCCCGCACATTGCTGGCCGCCGGGCATCTCGACCCGCTCGCCCTCGCCGCCGCCGCCGCCCATTGCCGGGAGGTCGATGCCGCGCTGACCGAAACGGTCGACTGGCTCTGGCGCACCCGCGCCCTCCCCGCCGAACCCGGCGAACACCGCCTCGACACGACCGACCTGCCGCGCGAACTGCGCCGCCGACTCGCCCGTCGCGCCATCGGCGATGTACGGCTGATCGATGGCATCACCGAAGGCCGATGGTCCGACGCCGCCAACATCGAATCGCTGCTCGACGCGCTCGAAACGGGCGGGAAAGCGACGCAGGCCGGCATACTGGCATCGGCAAAGGCCGGAATCTGGCACTTCCGCCCCGCTCCACCGCGCCGATCAGACTGATCGACGTTGTTCCATTGCCATTAACCTCGCCAAGCCTATCTTGGGTGGACTGAGAGGTAGCACGTCCGCATGAACGACAACGACAAGCAGAACGGCCCCGACAATAACGGCGGCAACCCCTGGATGAAGAGCCTGTTGATCTGGGTCGGCATCCTGGTGTCGCTGGCGATTTTCGTCCAGCTGTTCAATGGCCCGTCGACCCAGACGCAGGGACAGGTGATCCCCTATTCGACCTTCCTGAACAAGGTCGATGAAGGATCGGTCCGCGATGTCTCCATCGCGCCGAACACCATCACCGGCACCTACACCAATGACGACAAGTTCCGCACCAATGCGCTGAACGATCCCAACCTGATCGAACGGCTGCGCGCGAAGAGCGTCGTCATGAACGCCCGCCCCGAGGAAGGCCCGAACATCTGGATGGCGATCCTCGTCCAGTCGCTGCCGTTCCTGCTGTTCCTCGGCATCGCCTTCTTCGTGCTGCGCCAGATGCAGAAGGGCGGCGGCGGCGGCGGCGCAATGGGCTTCGGCAAGTCGCGCGCGCGGATGCTGACGCAGAAGGAAGGCAAGGTCACCTTCGACGACGTCGCCGGCATTGACGAGGCACGCGCCGAGCTGACCGAGATCGTCGACTTCCTGAAGGACCCGACCAAGTTCGCGCGTCTGGGCGGCAAGATCCCCAAGGGCGCGTTGCTGGTCGGTTCGCCCGGCACCGGCAAGACGCTGCTCGCCCGCGCCATTGCGGGTGAGGCAGGCGTGCCGTTCTTCACCATTTCGGGGTCGGACTTCGTCGAGATGTTCGTCGGCGTCGGCGCGAGCCGCGTGCGCGACATGTTCGAACAGGCGAAGAAGTCGGCGCCCTGCATCGTCTTCATCGACGAAATCGACGCGGTCGGCCGCCATCGCGGTGCCGGTCTCGGCAACGGCAATGACGAGCGCGAACAGACGCTGAACCAGCTGCTGGTCGAAATGGACGGCTTCGAAGCGAACGAGGGGATCATCATCGTCGCCGCGACCAACCGTCCCGACGTGCTCGACCCCGCGCTGCTGCGTCCGGGTCGTTTCGATCGTCAGGTCGTGGTGCCGCGCCCCGATATCGAGGGCCGGATCAAGATCCTGCAGGTCCATATGAAGAAGGTGCCGTTGGCGCCCGATGTTGACGCCCGCGTCATCGCGCGCGGTACGCCGGGCTTCTCGGGTGCCGACCTCGCCAACCTCGTCAACGAAGCGGCGCTGACCGCCGCGCGCAAGGGCAAGCGCCTCGTCGCGAACCAGGAGTTCGAGGAGGCGAAGGACAAGGTGATGATGGGTGCCGAGCGGCGCTCGATGGTGATGACCGACGATGAAAAGCGGATGACCGCCTATCACGAGGCCGGCCATGCCATCGTCTCGCTCCACGAACCGGCGTCGGACCCGATCCACAAGGCGACGATCATCCCGCGCGGTCGTGCGCTTGGGATGGTGATGCGCCTGCCGGAGCGCGATTCGTACAGCTATCACCGCGACAAGATGTACGCGAACCTGTCGGTCGCGATGGGCGGCCGCATCGCCGAGGAGATCATCTTCGGCTATGACAAGGTGTCGTCGGGCGCCTCGGGCGACATTCAGCAGGCGACCTCGCTCGCCCGCGACATGGTCACCCGCTGGGGCATGTCCGACGCGGTCGGCCCGGTCGAATATGGCGAACCGCAGGGCGAAAGCTTCCTCGGCTATTCGTCCTCGGCACCTGCCCGCATGTCGAACAAGACCGCTGAACTGATCGACAGCGAGATCAAGCGGATCGTCGAAGGTGGCTTGGAGCGCGCGCGCCAGTTGCTGACCGATCATGTCGATCAGCTGCATACGCTGGCAGGGGCCCTGCTCGAATATGAAACCCTGTCGGGTGACGAGATCAAGCGCCTGATCGCGGGCGAGGATATCGGCCGCGACGAGGGCACGCCCTCGACGCCGCTGGCCGCGGCCGGCACGTCGATCCCGAAGACCCGCCGCCCGCGCGGCCCCTTCGGATCGCCGACGCCGCAGGGCGCGTAACGCCTCGACAGGCGCAAACTTCGGCAGCGGCGTCCCCTTCCATCGAAGGGGGCGCCGCTGGTCGTTCGGGGCACATATCGCGCCAACTTCGTATCCTTTGAAACCGGCCATATTGACTTCCCGGCCCCACGGTCGAACGATGTGACATCGTCCCATTTGTGGAGCCGTTGCCCCCATGCGTATCCGCCCGCTGCTTCTCGCCTGTACCCTCGCGCTCGGTGCCTCGACCCTCGCCGCGCAGACCGCCCAGCCCGGCCCCGATATCTGGCCGCCCAACGGGGACATTCCGGCCAGGTTCGTGCCGCCGACCGACAAATACGACTATGTGAAGCGCGAAGTGATGATCCCGATGCGCGACGGGGTGAAGCTGCACACGGTCATCATGATCCCGAAGGGCGCGGTGAACGCCCCGATCCTGCTGACCCGCACCCCCTATAACGCCTCGGGCCGCGTCGCCCGCGCCGACAGCACCAGCTATGTCGCGACCCTGCCGCAGGGCGACGAGGTGTTCACCCGCGCCGGCTATATCCGCGTGTTCCAGGACATTCGCGGCAAATACGGGTCGGAGGGCGACTATGTCGTAACCCGTCCCGTCCGGGGGCCGCTGAACCCCAGCAGCACCGACCATGTCACCGACGCCTATGACACGATCGACTGGCTGGTGAACAAGGCGAACCTGCCCGAAAGCAACGGCCGGGTCGGGATGCTCGGATCGTCCTACGAAGGCTTCACCGTCGTCATGGCGCTGCTGAACCCGCATCCCGCCCTCAAGGTCGCGGCACCCGAAAGCCCGATGATCGACGGCTGGATGGGCGACGACTGGTTCCATTACGGCGCGTTCCGGCTGGCGAATATCGGCTGGATCGGCAGCCAGACCGGCTACAAGGGGCCAGGTGCCTCGCCGCCATCGACCACCTATGACGATTACGACCAGTTCCGGAACGTGGGGTCCGCGAACGACTGGGCCAAGGCGTCGGGCTATGCCCAGCTGCCCTTCTGGCAGCGCTTCGTCGCCCACCCGTCCTACGACGCCTATTGGCAGGGGCAGGCGCTCGACAAGCTGATCGCCGCCAACCCCTCCAACGTCCCCACCATGTGGGAGCAGGGGCTGTGGGATCAGGAGGACATGTACGGCGCGATCACCGCATGGGAGGCGCTGAAGGCCAAGGGTAAGGGCGGCAACAACTTCCTCGTCATGGGGCCGTGGCGGCACAGCGGCGCGAATTATGACGGGTCGTCGCTCGGCGACATCAAGTTCAACGGCGACACGGCACTGCAATGGCGGGAGAATTACCTCTTCCCCTTCTTCGACCAGTATCTGCGCGACGGCCGCCCGGCCTTCACCCCGCCCCAGGCCCTGATCTACAATACCGGCGAGAATCACTGGGACGAACTCGCCCAGTGGCCGCTGGCGTGCGAGAAGGGCTGCGCTGCCCCGCTGAAGCCCATCTATCTGGGTGCCGATGGCGACCTCGGCTTCACTGCGGCGAAGGCCGGCGGCGACAGCTATGTCTCCGACCCCGCCAAGCCGGTCCCGCACCTCTCACGCCCGGTCAATTTCGACGACGGCCGGTGGAAGGCATGGCTGGTCAGCGACCAGCGCCACGTCGACGGGCGCACCGACGTCATGACCTACCAGACACCGGTGCTGACCCAGCCGGTCAAGGTATCCGGCGCGCCGATCGCCGATATCTTTGCCAAGACGACCGGCACCGACGGCGATTTCGTAGTGAAGGTGATCGACGTCTATCCCGACGTCGTGCCCGGCCAGCCGGCGATGGGCGGCTACCAGCTGCCGATCAGCCTGGATATCTTCCGCGGCCGCTACCGCAACGACTTCGCCAAGCCCTCGGCGATCCCGGCGAACAAGACCCAGCGCTATCGCTTCCGCCTGCCGACGGTAAACCATGTGTTCCAGCCGGGCCACCGCATCATGGTGCAGGTCCAGTCGTCGCTGTTCCCGCTCTACGACCGCAACCCGCAAACCTACGTCCCGAACATCTTCACCGCGCCCAAGGATGCCTATCGCAAGGCGACGGTGACGATCGAACGCGGCGGCGCCAGCCCGAGTGCGGTGTGGCTGCCGGTAGTGGAGGCGAAGTAGGGGCTACCCAGCCCCGGACGCCCCTTCGTCAAAAACGTCACCCCAGCGCAGGCTGGGGTCTCGCTGTTGGCTGGCGGATCGACTGCCACGAGGAGACCCCAGCCTGCACTGGGGTGACGTCTATGCGGTTGGAGAAAAGGGAAGCCCCCCTACCCGTGACTGCGCCCGAAATCCTCACGGGCGTCGTCCTGCCCCTGCTCGACGATCGACCGCCGGATCGCCCGCGTCCGCGTGAACAGGTCGAACAGCTCGTCGCCCTTGTCCCAGCGGATCGCGCGTTGCAGCGCGGACAGGTCCTCGGAAAAGCGCTGGAGCATCGCCAGCACCGCATCCTTGTTCGCCAGGAACACGTCGCGCCACATCGTCGGGTCGGATGCCGCGATCCGCGTAAAGTCGCGGAAGCCCCCGGCGGAATATTTGATGACCTCGCTCTGCGTCACCGCCTCCAGGTCGGACGCGGTGCCGACGATGGTGTAGGCGATCAGGTGCGGAAGATGACTAGTCACCGCCAGCACAAGGTCGTGGTGCTGCGCGTCCATCGTATCGATCTCGGCACCCAGTCGTCGCCAGAATTCGGCGACCCGCTCGACCGCCGTCGGATCGGCATCGGCGGCGGGCGTCAGGATACACCAGCGGCCCTTGAACAACGTGGCGAAGCCCGCCTCCGGCCCGCTGCGCTCGGTGCCCGCCACCGGATGGGCCGGCACGATCGCGACGCCGGGCAGCGCCTCGGCAAGGGCTGCGGCGATACCCGCCTTGCTCGACCCGACATCGCTGACGATCGCGCCTGCGGGCAGGTCGTCGGCAATCTCGGCGGCGACCGCGCCGATCGCGCCCACCGGCACGCACAGGATGACGAGGTCGGCATCGATCACCGCCGCGCCGGCATGGTCGGTGCAGTCGTCGACGAGGCCCAGCGCCCGCACCGCCTCCCGCGCCTCCGGCGACGCGTCATGCCCGGTCAGCCGCACCGTCGGCATCTCGGCGCGAACGGCGCGGGCAATCGACGACCCGATCAGCCCCAGCCCGATGATGGCGACGCGGGAAAAGGGCAACATCAGCCGCCCACGATCTCACGCAGCGCGGCGGCGATCCCCCGCACCTCCGCCTCGGTCCCGATCGAGATGCGCAGGCCGTTGGCGAGGCCCTGTCCCGGCAGCCAGCGGACGATGAACCCGCGCTCCATCAGTGCCTGATAGGCATCGCACGCGCTCACCGGCCCTTCGAACAATACCAGCACGAAATTCGCCTTGGACGGCACGGCGCGCAGGCCCGCATTGCCCATGGCGGCGATCTCGCCCTCGAACCATGTCCGCCACTGGCGGTTGTGGGCACGGCTCGCCTCTACGAAGCCCTTGTCGCGGATCGCGGCGATCGCCGCCTGCTGCCCCGCCGTGGTCACGTTGAACGGCGCGCGGATGCGGTGCATCGCGTCGATCGCTTCCACCGAGCCATAGCCCCAACCGATCCGTTCGGCGGCAAGACCATGAATCTTCGAAAAGGTCCGCGTGACCAGCACGTTCGGCTGCGTCTTCGCCAGTTCGAGGCCGTGATCGTCCTCCGCCGGCTCCAGATATTCGGCATAGGCCTGATCGAGGACCAGCAGCACGGTCGACGGCAGCCCGGCGTGCAGGCGCGCGATCTCGGCGCGCGGGGCATAGGTGCCGGTCGGGTTGTTGGGATTGGCGACGAACACCACGCGCGTCCGCTCGGTCACGCAGGCGAGGATCGCGTCGACATCGGTCGCATGGTCCTTGTCCGGCGCGATCACCGGAGTCGCGCCGACCCGCCGCGCTGCGATCTCATAGACCGCAAAGCCATAGCGGACGAAGATCACCTCGTCGCCATGCCCCGCATAGGCTCCGGCGGCGAGGTGCAGCACCTCGTCCGACCCGGTGCCATAGATGATGCGCGCCGGGTCCAGCCCATGCGCCTGTCCGATGGCGACGCGCAGGTCGGCGGCAGCTGGATCGGGATAGCGTTCCAGGCTGCGGTCGGCGGTCGCAAAGGCGGCACGGGCGTGCGGCGAGGTGCCCAGCGGGTTCTCGTTCGACGACAGCTTGGCCACCTGCCGCCCGTCATCGGTCTTGGACCGGCCGGGGACATAGGGGGCGATGTCGAGGATCCAGGGCTTGGGGGCAGGTGCGTTCATGGGTTCGGCACTGGCAAATGCGGGGCGTGAACGCAAGGTTCGGCACACCCACTCCCGACGGTCATCCCCGCGAAGGCGGGAATCCATAGACGCAGCGATAGCGGCTCCAGCATGGAGTCAGCGCATATGGATTCCCGCCTTCGCGGGAAGGACGATGGACGTGGCGTGGCGCGCGCCGACCCTTGAACCCGCTGCCCCACCCGCCTAACCGCAAGCCCCATGGATTCCCGTTTCGGCCCCGATCGTCGCGCCACCCTTGCCACCGGACTCGCGCTGGACGGCGGGGCGATGCTGTCGTCGATCGATATCGCCTATGAAACCTATGGCACGCTGTCGCCGGCGCGCGACAATGCGATCCTGATCTGTCACGCGCTGACCGGCGACCAGCATGTCGCCTCGACCCATCCCCGCACCGGCAAGCCCGGCTGGTGGTCGCGCATGGTCGGCCCGGGCAAGCCGATCGATCTGAACAAGCATTTCGTCATCTGCTCGAACGTGCTGGGCAGTTGCATGGGGTCGTCGGGTCCCGCCAGCACCGATCCGGCGACCGGCACGCCGTACGCGATGCGTTTTCCGGTGCTGACGATCCGCGACATGGTGCGCGCGCAGGGGATGCTGCTCGACCATCTCGGCATCGAACGCCTCCGCGCCGTCGTCGGCGGATCGATGGGCGGCATGCAGGCGCTGTCCTGGGCCGCGACCCTGCCCGACCGGGTGGAAGCGGTCGTCGTCATCGCCTCGACCGCGCGGCATTCGGCACAGAACATCGCGTTCCACGAAGTCGGCCGGCAGGCGATCATGGCCGACCCCAACTGGCGCGGCGGCGACTATTATGCCGACGGATCGCCCCCTGCCGCCGGCCTGTCGGTCGCGCGGATGGCGGCGCACATCACCTATCTGTCCGAAGCGGGGCTGACCGCGAAGTTCGGTCGCAAGCTGCAGGCGCGCGCCGATGGACAGGCCGGCGCCAGGAGCTTCGGCTTCGACGCCGATTTCCAGGTCGAAAGCTATCTGCGGCATCAGGGCCTCGCCTTCACCGACCGGTTCGACGCCAACTCGTATCTCTACATCACCCGCGCGCTCGATTATTTCGACCTAGCGGAGGAACATGGCGGGGTGTTGGCCAATGCGTTCCGCGCGACGAAGGCGCGGTTCTGCGTGGTCAGTTTCGATACCGACTGGCTGTATCCGACCGCCGAATCGCGCAACATCGTCCACGCGCTGAACGCCGCCGGCGCGCCGGCCAGCTTCGTCGAGCTGTCGTCGCCGTTCGGCCATGACGCCTTCCTGCTCGATTCGCCCGAGCTGGACCGGATCATGCGCGGTTTCCTGGAGGCGACGATATGAGCCTGCGCCCCGACCTCGCGATCATCGCGGCCAACGTCGCGCGGGGGTCGCGCGTGCTGGATGTCGGCTGCGGCGACGGACAGCTGATGGCGGCCCTGCGCGACGAACGCGGCGTCGATGCGCGGGGCCTGGAGATCGATCCGGGCAACGTGGCCGATGCGATGGCGCGCGGGCTGTCGGTGATGCAGGGCGATGCCGACCGCGACCTCGCCGACTATCCCGACGCCAGTTTCGACTATGCGATCCTCAGCCAGACGTTGCAGACCGCGATGCGGCCGCATGTCGTGCTGGACCATCTGCTGCGGATCGGGGGGCAGGCGTTCGTGTCCTTCCCGAACTTCGCCCACTGGCGGGTGCGCGCGTCGCTGCTGTGGGGCGGGCGGATGCCGGTGACAAAGTTGCTGCCCCTCGAATGGTATGAGACGCCGAACATCCACCACCTGACCATCGACGATTTCCGCGCCTATGTCGCCAAGCAGGGTATCACCGTCGTCGACGCCTGGTTCCTGTCGGCGGGCAGGCGGACGACAGCTGCGGCGGCGAACTTCCGCGCCGAACATGCGGTGTTCCTGCTCAAACGCTGACGTCGCGTTAACCATTGCGAAGGCTTTGCGGCCGATATTCCGGGTCTGTCGGGGGACAAGACGGGAATCGGTTCGATGCGTACACGCCTGCTCCTGCTCGCTGCCTGCAGCGCCGCGCTGCTTCACGGCTGCGCGCGCAAGACGCCCGAGGTCGCGGTGGTGACGCCGCCGCCGGTGCCGGTCGCGGCTCCTGCGCCCAAGCCCCGGCCGCCGATGGGCGCAGCCGCCAACCTCACCATCCCCGCCATCCTGTCCGACGGCAATTACGCGACGCCCAACCATGCACTGTCGGCCGATGCGGCCGTGTGGCACCTGCGATCGGCGCTGAACGTCGCCGCGCTCCAGTGCAATGTCGCCGACCCGACCGGCGTCGCGCAGTATAACCGCCTGCTCAAGGTCCATGCCGCCCGCTTCGCCGCCGCACACAAGGCGCTGGAGGCGGAATATCGCCGGGGCGGGGGCGACTGGCAGGACCGGTTCGATGACGCAATGACCCGCGTGTATAATTACTTCGCCCAACCGCCGGTGCGCGACCAGTTCTGCGCCACCGCATTGCCGATGCTGGCGCAGGTCGCCGACCTAGCGGCGGGCGGGATCGACGGTTTCGCCGCGCCCGGCATCGCCTCACTCGACCAGCCCTTCGTCGATTTCTACCGTGCCTATGACCAGTATCGCGTGGAACTCGCGGCGTGGCAGGCGGGGCAGGTGCCGACGCTGGCGGTCGATCCGCAGATACTGGTCGCCTCCACCAACGTGACCGGCGGCGGCTATCGCATGGCGGCGCGATAGGACGCGCTTGACGCGGCCACCCGTTCGCGGGTCTTGCAGGGACAATCACCGACGATACCGGAGTGCCCGCCCGTGACATCCCTGCCCACCCGCACGATCGGTCCGTTCACCGTGTCGGCCATCGGCCTCGGCTGCATGAACCTCAGCCACGCCTATGGCGAACCGGTGAGCGAGGCGGAGGGGATCGCGCTGCTCCACCACGCGCTCGATCTGGGCGTGACCCTGCTCGACACCGCCGCGCTCTATGGCGGCGGGGCGAACGAGCGGCTGGTGGCGCAGGTCCTGCACCGCCGGTCGGACTTCACGCTCGCGAGCAAATGCGTCCTAGACCAGCGCGACGGCAAGCGTATCCTCGATGGATCGCCCGCCGCCATCGCCACCTCGCTCGACGCCGCACTCGCCCGGCTCGGGACCGATCATATCGACCTCTATTATCTCCACCGGCTCGACCCGAACGTGCCGGTCGAGGAATCGGTGGGCGCGCTGGTCCGGGCGAAGGAGGCCGGCAAGATCGGCGCGCTGGGCCTCAGCGAAATGTCCGCCGCGACGATCCGCCGCGCCCATGCCGTCCATCGGATCGCCGCGGTGCAGAGCGAATATTCGCCCGCCGTCCGCAATCCCGAAGTCGCGGTGCTCGATACCTGCCAGGCGCTCGGCATCGGCTTCGTCGCCTTTTCGCCCGTGGCGCGCGGGCTGCTGGCCGGCGGCATCCGCGCGGACGACTATGTGCCGGGCGATATCCGCCGCACGATGCCGCGCTTCGTCGAGCCGCTGCTGTCGCGCAATCTGGCCATCGTCGACGCCTTCGACCGGATCGCGGCGGAGGGCGGCATCACCCCGGCGCAGCTGGCGCTCGGCTGGCTGCTGGCGCGCGCGCCGCATATCGTGCCGATCCCCGGCACACGGTCCATCGCCCATCTCGAAGAAAATGTCGCCGCCGCGACGCTCACCCTGCCCGACACGACACTGGCGGCGGTCGATGCGCTGCTGCCACCCAATGCGCTCAGCGGTCCGCGCTATGCCGCGGCCGCGCAGGCGCAGATCGATACCGAATTGCTGCCGGACGAGCCGCTGGCCGAATGACCTAAAGTCCCTCGGGGCGCAGCGGGCGGGCGAGCAGCGTGTCGATGACCTCCGCGACCGGCGTACCGTCCAGCAACGCCCCGACCGCCGCCGTCACCGGCATGTCGACACCGGCCTCCGCCGCCGCCTCGCGCAGCACGGGGGCGGTGAAGGCACCCTCCGCCACCGTCCGGCGATCCGCCATCAGCTCGGCCGCGGCACGCCCCTGCCCCAGCCCGACGCCCAGCGAATAGTTGCGCGACGCGGTGGACGAGCAGGTCAGCACCAGGTCGCCCAGCCCCGACAGCCCGGCCAAAGTCTCCGCCCGCGCGCCGCGCGCCAATCCGAACCGCGTCATTTCGGCAAAGCCGCGCGCGATCACCGACGCCCGCGCATTCTGCCCCAGCCCGGCCCCCTCGACCACGCCACAGGCGATGGCGAGGACGTTCTTGACCGCGCCGCCGATCTCCGCGCCGATCACGTCGTCGCTGGCATAGGGGCGGAAGGCGGGGGCAGCGAGCCGCTCCGCCAGCCGGTCGCGCAACGTGGCATCGGCGCAGGCGAGGGTGACGGCGGTCGGCTTGCCCGCCGCGACTTCGTGGGCGAAGGTCGGGCCCGACAGCACCGCGACCGGGGCTTGCGGGTGGACGGCGCGGGCGACTTCGCCGACCAGCAACCGGGTGCCCGCCTCGATCCCCTTGGCGCATAGCACCAGCGCGCGGGTGCCGACGTCGATCGCCGACAATACGCTGCGGACATGCTGCGCGGGAGACACGACCAGCAATGCGTCGGCATCCTGCAACGCGGCCGCATCGGTCGTGGCATGGATCGCGTCCGACAGGGTGACGCCCGGCAGGAACAGCGGATTGGTGCGGGTCGTGTTGATCGCCTCGGCTACCTCGCCTTCGCGCACCCACAACGTCACATCGCCGCCGCGCGCGGCGACCTGCGCCAGCGCGGTGCCCCATGCGCCGCCGCCGATGACCCCGATCTTCATGCCTTCACTCCTGCCCCACGCACCTTTTCCGCCGACGGATCGAGCGGCCAGCGCGGTCGCGCCGCAACGTCGAGCGGGTCGCTATGCCCGGCCATGAACCGCTCCGCCCCTGCCCAGGCGATCATGGCGGCATTGTCGGTACACAGCCAGAGCGGCGGCGCGACGAAGCGCAGGCCATTCGCCTCCGCCAGCCCTTCGAGCGCCGAGCGCACCGCGCGATTTGCGGCGACCCCGCCCGCCACCACCAGCGCGCTGACCGGTCCGGCGAGGTGCAACGCCAGCCGAGTCCGGTCGAGCAAACAGTCGACCACCGCCTGCTGGAACGACGCCGCGATGTCGGCAGTCGTGTGGATGCCGGCATCATGTGCGCGCAGCACCGCGCTCTTGAGGCCGGCGAAAGAGAAATGCGGTTCCGGCGTGCCGAGCAGCGGGCGGGGCAGCGGGACCGCCTTCGCATCACCGTCCACCGCCGCCGCCTCGACACGGGGCCCGCCGGGATAGCCCAGCCCCAGCACCTTCGCGGTCTTGTCGAACGCCTCGCCCGCCGCGTCGTCGATCGTGGTGCCCAGCCGCCGATACTGGCCGACGCCATCGACCCGCAGCAGCTGGCAATGGCCGCCCGACACCAGCAGCAGCAGATAGGGATAGGCGAGGTCGGGATCGGTCAGGCGCGGCGACAGCGCATGGCCCTCCAGATGGTTGACCGCGACCAGCGGCTTGCCCGCCGCCAGCGCCAGTGCCTTGGCCGTCACCAGCCCGACCATCACCCCGCCGATCAGCCCCGGCCCGGCGGTGGCGGCGACCGCGTCGACGTCCGCCAGCGCCACCCCGGCATCGGCCAGCGCACCCTCGACCAGCGACGGCAGTATCTCGACATGCGCGCGCGCCGCGATTTCGGGGACGACACCGCCGTACGGAGCGTGCGCCGCTTCCTGTCCCGCCAAACGGTGGGACAATATGGTGCGGTCGCCGCGCACCAGCGCAACGGCGGTTTCGTCGCAGCTGGATTCGATACCGAGGATCAGGGGGGTGAACATGCGGTCGACTGTAGCCCGGATCGGGTGGCGGTAGGAAGATTGGTTCACGCGAAGGCGCGAAGGCGCGCAGAAGAAGAAGGGCGTTTGATCGCGCAGAGGCGCAGAGGGGATGCGTATATTGCCGCGTCAGCGGCTTTCAATCAGCGGTCTCCCGATCGCGAGCGGGTCATTCCGGTCGAAACACCTCTGCGCCCTCTGCGCCTCTGCGCGCAAACAATCTTCTTCTCCGCGCCTTCGCGCCTTCGCGTGAACAAACCTTCTCCACCTTGCCCCAAACGAACACGACAGATAGCGAGCACCGATGACCTTCAAACTCGGCACGCGCGGATCGCCGCTGGCATTGGTGCAGGCGCACGCGACGCGCGAGGCGCTGGCAAAGGCGCATGGGATCGATCCGGCGGATATTGCGATCGTGACGATCAAGACCACCGGCGACCGGGTGCAGGACCGCGCTTTGGCCGAGATCGGCGGCAAGGCGCTGTGGACCAAGGAACTCGACCGCGCGCTATGCTGTGGGGAGATCGACGCGGCGGTCCATTCGATGAAGGATGTCGAGACGGTCCGCCCGACCGAAATCCGCATCGCCGCAATGCTGCCGCGCGCGGATGTCCGCGACCGGCTGGTCGGCATCGCCTCGCTGTCCGATTTGCCGCCGAACGGCGTCGTCGGCACCAGCAGCCCGCGTCGCGCCGCGCAGGTGCTAAGCCACCGGAGCGACGCGCGGATCGTGCTGTTTCGCGGCAATGTCGACACGCGCCTCGCCAAGCTGGCGGCGGGCGAGGTCGACGCGACGCTGCTGGCGGCGGCCGGGCTGGAGCGGCTGGGACGCCACGATGTCGGCACCGCACAGTCGATCGACACACTGCTGCCCGCCCCGTCGCAGGGCGCGGTCGGGATCGAGGTCCGGGCCGAGGATGCCGATGCCCTCGCCTTCGTCCGCGCGATCGACCATGCACCGACGCATCAGGCGGTGCGGGCCGAGCGCGGGTTTCTCGCGGCGCTGGGTGCCGACTGCCATTCGCCGGTCGGTGCGCTGGCGACGATCGACGGCGACGTGCTGACGCTGCGGGCGCAATTGCTGGCGCAGGACGGCAGCGCACAGGTGGTCGACAGCACCAGCGGCGCGATCGACGACATCGACCTGCCGCGCGCTCTGGCCGAGGCGATGCTGGCACGCGCGCCCGAGAACGTGGCGAAACTGTTCGCGCGATGAGCCGGCCGCTGGCGGTGCTGCGGCCCGAACCGGGCAATGCCGCCACCGCTCGCGCGGTCGAGGCGCTGGGGCGCAGCGCACTCCGCCTGCCGCTGTTCCGCATCGTGCCGCTGCCATGGGAGGGGCCGCCGGCGGACGCGCATGACGCGCTGATCCTGACCAGTGCCAATGCGGTGCGGCAGGCAGGGGCCGCGTTGCAGGCCTATGCGACGCTCCCGGTCCATGCGGTCGGTGCGGCAACGGCGGCGGCGGCGCGGGCGGCGGGGTTGCGGGTCGTCGCGACCGGGGATGCGGACGGGCAGGCGCTGCTCGACGCAGCGCGGCGCGCGGGCGTCCGCCACGCGCTGTTGCTGACGGCGCGCGAGCGGGCGGTGGCGGACCATCCGGTGCTGGGCGCGATCCGCGCGGTCTATACCAGCGAGGCGGTCGAGGACGTGGACGCCACTTTGCTGGCCGGAACGGTGGCGCTGGTCCATTCGCAGCGCGCCGCCCGGCGGCTAGCGATGCTGGCCGTCGATCGCGGCACCATTGCCGTCGCCGCCATCGCCCCGGCGGTTGCGCAGGCGCTGGGCAGCGGATGGCGCGCCATCGCCGTCGCGGAGCGGCCCGACGATGCCGCCACCATCGCCGCCGCGCTTCCCCTGTCCGATGCATGTGATTGACCCGGCGGACGGGCGCGGGGATAAGGCGGCATGACCAGCGACGATGCGCCCTTTCCGACGACCAGCCACCCGCGTCGCCGGGACAGCCGGGGATGGCTGGCCATCGCCCTCATCGCCTTCGTGATCGGGATCGGCGCGACGCTGGCCGTGCTGCGCTATGTCGCGCCGCGGTTCGGCTGGGAGGGGGCGCAACAGGCCGCCGTCCCGACCGCGCAGCCGACGCCCGCCACCCCCAGCGCCCCCCCCCCGGCACAGGTGTCGGCGTTGCCGATCCTGTCGGCGCGCGAAGCGGCGCTGGCCGCGCGCATCGCCGATCTGGAGACGCGGATCGTCGGGCTGGACAGCAGCGCGCGCAATGCGGCGGGCTATGCCACGCGGGCCGAGGACATGATGGTGATCGTCGCCACCCGTCGCGCGCTGGATCGTGGACGGCCACTCGACTATCTGGAGGGGCAGTTGCGCGACCGGTTCGGCGGCAGCCGGCCCGATGCGGTCCGCACGCTGATCGCCGCCGCGCAGAACCCGGTGACGCTGGACGACCTGCGCAGCGCGCTGGACGCCGCCGCCATCCCGCTGACCGCCGGCCCCGTGAACGAGAATTGGTGGGATGCGCTGCGCCGCGAAGCCGGGCAGCTGATCGTGATCCGGCAGGGCACGACCCCCAGCAGCCGTCCGGGCGACCGGCTGGAGCGCGCCCGGCGTCGGCTCGACACGGGGCAGGTCGAGCTGGCGATGGCCGAGGTCGAACGGATGCCCGGCGCCGCCAATGCCACGGTATGGACCGCCGCCGCCAAGCGCTATGTCGATGCGCGCAAGGCGCTGGTCGATCTCGAATCGGTCGCGCTGACCACGCCGCGCCCCGCCCCCGCAGCCCCGCCGGTGATCGTCCAGCCCGCCCCGCTGCCGGCCGATCCCCCCGCCGCCGCCGACACGGTTACGCCCACGCTCTGAAGGAACGCCCATGGCCGAGTTGGGCCGGTTCGACTGGCAGGACCCGTTCGCCCTCGACGCGCAGCTGAGCAACGAGGAACGCATGGTCCGCGACGTGGCCCATGGCTATGCCCGGGGCAAGCTGCTGCCGCGCGTCACCCGCGCCTTTCTCGACGAGGATTTCGCGCGCGAGATCATGACCGAGATGGGGGCGCTCGGCCTGCTCGGCATGACGATCGAGCCGGAATATGGCGGGGCCGGCATGGGCTATGTCGCCTACGGCCTGGTCGCGCGCGAGGTGGAGGCGGTGGATTCGGGCTATCGCAGCGCGATGAGCGTGCAGTCGAGCCTCGTGATGCATCCGATCCATGCCTATGGCTCGGATGCGCAGAAGGCGAAATATCTGCCGAAGCTGGCGAGCGGCGAATGGGTCGGCTGTTTCGGGCTGACCGAACCCGATGCCGGGTCCGACCCGGCGGCAATGCGCACCCGGGCGGAACGGATCGACGGCGGCTATCGCATCAGCGGTGCCAAGATGTGGATCACCAATGCACCGATCGCCGACGTCTTCGTCGTCTGGGCGAAGTCCGATGCGCATGGCGGCAAGATCCGCGGCTTCGTACTGGAACGGGGCATGGCCGGGCTGTCGACACCCAGGATCGAGGGCAAGCTGAGCCTACGCGCGTCGATCACCGGCGAGATCGTGATGGACGGCGTCGAGGTCGGCGAGGACGCGCTGCTGCCGCATGTCGAGGGGTTGAAGGGGCCGTTCGGCTGCCTCAACCGCGCGCGCTATGGCATTGCGTGGGGCACGATGGGTGCGGCCGAATTCTGTATGCACGCCGCCCGCCAATATACGCTTGACCGGCAGCAGTTCGGCGTGCCGCTGGCGTCGAAGCAGCTGGTGCAGTTGAAGCTCGCCGACATGCAGACCGAGATCGCGCTGGGCCTGCAAGGCGCGCTGCGCGCCGGGCGGATGTTCGAGGGGGGGACGCTTGCTCCCGAAGCCATCTCGATCCTGAAGCGCAACAATTGCGGCAAGGCGCTGGCCATCGCCCGGACCGCGCGCGACATGCATGGCGGCAACGGCATCGCCGCCGAATTCCATGTGATGCGCCATGCGATCAACCTGGAAACGGTCAACACCTATGAAGGCACGCATGACGTCCACGGCCTGATCCTCGGCCGGGCGATTACCGGCATCGCGGCGTTCTGATGGACCGGCAACCGACCCTGATCGGCGAACTGGTGACGCTGCGGCCGACGAGCGCCGACGATTACGATGCGCTATATGCGGTCGCTTCGGACCCCGCGATCTGGGACCAGCATCCCGCGCATGACCGCTGGCAGGCGGCGGTGTTCCGTGGCTTCTTCGACGCGGGACTCGCGACCGGGGGGATGCTGACGATCCGCGATGCGGCCGACGGGCAGGTGATCGGCGCGACCCGCTATGTCCCGGCCCCGCCCGACGCGGTCGAGATCGGCTGGACCTTCCTTGCGCGCAGTCACTGGCGGCGGGGCTATAATCGCGAGGCCAAGCGGCTGATGATCGACCATGCGCTGGGCCAGGTCGCGGCGGTCCGGTTCAGCGCGGGCGTGGACAATCACCGGTCGCGCCGGGCGATCGAGGCGCTGGGTGCGACCCCGCTGCCGCCGGCGATGGTCGAACGTGACGGGCAGATGGTGCCGCGCGTCCTGTACGAACTGCGCCGCGCCTAACGTCGTCGGACGCCAAAGTTCACAAAGTTCACACTCGCCGCACACGTCGCATTGTGGTCGAATTGTGGCGAAATCTCCAATTGTCAACGAGCGGACGCGCGTCGCGCGTCGCGCGTCGCCGATCATGGCGGGTTTGCCGCGTGTAGGAAAGTGGCCGGTTCCGGGGCGGCCTGTCGCCGAGCGGCAGGAGGCCGGGGTGGCGACACGGGGTGCGGTTCCCCTATCCCAGCACCCGCCGGACCAGCGCGCCGCAATCGGCATTGCCCGCGCGTGGGGTGTCGTCGCCCTTGATCGCGCGGCCCAGCATCCGCAGGATACCGCCCGCGCTCTTCACCCCCGGCGGAATCTGCACGTCGGGCGACTGCAGCCGGCCGGTAATGCGCACCGGGCGATCGAGGTGGAGCAGGGTCCGCTGCTTCGGCGTGCCGGTGAGTGCGATCGACAGGCTTTCGTCGGACAGGCGCACCACCCCCTGCCCCTGCGTCTGCGCCCGCGAGGTATCGATCAGCAGCGGGTCGATCCGCCCCAGACCATTGGTAACGTCCAGCCGCAGCCCGAGACAACGCAGCCGCGCCTGTGCGTCATCGTCGGTCAGCACACCGCGCGCGACATCGGCACCCAGCATCGACGCCATCTTGGCCGGCAACACCCCGCCGGTCGCGGCAAAGCCGATGGTCCCGTTCGAGCGGCCGATCGCCTGCCGAATGGTATCGCCGCTGCCGACCAGCCGCAGCCGGACGCGGAGCGGCGCATCGATCGGCGCACCGCCGGCAAAGGTGGAGATGCGCGAATCCTTCAGCCGCAGGTCGAACGTCGCCTTGGGTGTCGAGCGTCCGCGCTGGTCGACCACCACCTGCCCGGTGATCCGCCCCTGCGCCAGCCGCACGGTCAGCGGCGCGACGGTCAGTCGGCGGTCGTCGATCGCCAGCACGGTATCGAGGCTGCGCAGGCCCGCCATGTCGAGCAGCCGGTCGACCCGCACCGCCAGTCTGCCGTCGAGATTGCCCATCTTCGCGAGGTTGATGCGGGTGCCGGGCACCACGCGCGGGCCGATGCGACGCTCGATCGCCGCCGCCTCTGCGCGGCCCTGATCGGTTTCGAGGTCGTCGAACGACAGGGTCGCGAAGTGCAGCCGCCCGTCGATGCCGGTCTTCTCGTCCGCCTTGGTAACCGTCGCGTTCGCCCCGGCCAGCCGCGAGCGGCCGATCGTGCCCGACAGTTTTTCGATCACCCAGCTCGGGTCGTCATGGCGCACGCGGGCGGTCAGCGCGACCGGCTGGGTCCCGAACAGCCCCGCCTCGATCAGCGCGTCGAGCGTCTTCAGATTGTCGGCGCGCGCGGTCAGGTCGACGGTCATCTGCCGGGTATTGAGCGGCGAGGCCATCGTGCCCTTCGCATCGACGGTGATCGTCGGCCCGTTCACGCGCGCGGTGAACGGCCATGCGCCGTCGCCGGCAATGGCCGGTCCGCTGAGCGCGACCGTCACCGGGCGATTGTCGATCGCGCCGTTGCCGCCGGCGCGGAACCCCTGCGCATCGGATGCGACGGTGACGGCGAAGCGCCGGTTCTGCACCGCGTCGCGATAGTCGATGACGAGGTTGCGGACGGTCAGGCTGGTGATCGCCGACGCCGATCCCTTGTCCCCGCGCTTGTCGGGTGCCCAGTTCTTCCTGCCATCGCGCGAACGCACCATCGCCACCCGCCCGCCATCGACGGCGAGCGCGGTCAGGTCGAACTTGCCGCGCAGCAGCGGCAGGACGCGAAAGCGGAAATCGATGCGGTCGAGATGGACCAGATCGCCGGTTCCCGCCCAGTTCGGCTGTGCGATGCGCAGGTCGCGTACGATCAGGGTCGGCGAAAAGGACAAGGGCTCGACGCGTTCGATGGTGCCGATCGACACGTCGGAGCCGAACCGTTCGGCGAGCTTCACCGACACCCGGTCGCGCAGCACCCCCCATGGAAAAGCGGCAAGAACCAACAGGATCAGCAGCGCCAACCCGACGATGCCGCCCACGAAATACCGCCAGTTGCGCGAAAGCCATGCCATCTGGCGACAAGTCGGGAACGGGCAGTTCGTTCCATGGTCGCAATGGAATTACTGACAGGGGTGTAGGTTGGGGGGCGGGGGCGCTGCGGCGGCCCCGTTCGGGATGGTTGTGCGGGAAAGCTCCCCCACGCCCATTACCGGGCTGGCGGCTGCATAAGCTCTATCGTGATATGATCCGGACCTGAAACATAGGCCACCAATGTCCCCTTCCGTGGACCACCGGCGATCGGCAGCGGACTACCCTTGGCCTTCCACCCTGCTGCTTCGACGCGGCCAATAGCGGCATGAATGTCTTGCACCGTCAGAGCCAGGTGAGTCCCGCCGATCGCTCCCGCGCTGGAAGGCACCGCGCCGTTCTGGCGCCCCTTCGAATATTGCAACAATTCGACCGCGTAACCGCATGGTGCCCTGACGATCGCCGTTTTCACGCTCGGATCGTCGACACCTGTCACCTGATGCAGGAAGTCACCCCCCATTTCCGATTGTCGCTCCAGCGTGAAGCCGAGCGCTCCCGTCCAAAACCGAATGGCTTCGTCCAGAGACGAGACGGCGAACCCCATATGGTCCACGGTGATTACGTTTGCGGCGTCGTTCATCGCTGTACTTTCGCTGGGCCGTGTTTGCGCTGCCTGGGCCGCAGCCGCGACCAATGCCAGCGATAGGGCGAACATGACCTTCATGGTGACGCTTCAGGGGACGGATGCTGTCTCGAAAACCAACCCGCCATCCGACTCCACGGTCATTCGCCGCGCAGTCGGGAGGCTATGGCCGCTACCTTTCCGAAATCAGTTCCCGATTGCCTTTCCCGCAACGGCCTGTCGGACATGGGAAGCGGGAAACCACGCCCCTTCAAAAATCGACCGCGATCCCCTTGTGCGTCCAGTCGCCATAGCGCGTCGGGCTTAGGCCGAGCGGGTCGTCGGCGTCGGGTTTTTCGGGCAGAGGCTCGGGCGTCGGCACCGGTGGCGACTTGGAGAGATGCGCTGGCGGCTTCACATGTGGCGGTCGCTTGCCCATAGGGGGTCCTTTCCGGTTCGCTTGTGACTGCACTTGGCGGACCGGCGACAGGATTCAAGTACCCCCTTTGCGCATCGGAACCCGATCATGGCCCGCCCCCGTCTAGCCCCCGAAGCACCCGGCGTGCCGGCGCGCCGTGCCGCGCTGAAACTGCTCGATGCCGTGATCCGGCGCGGATTGCCGCTGGAGGCGGCGCTGGCGAGCGCGACCGCCGAGCTGGAGCGGCGCGAGGATCGTGGCCTTGCCCATGCCATCGCCGCCGCCGTGCTGCGCCGGCTGCCCGATCTCGACGCGCTGATCGACAGCGCGACGCAGCGCCCGCTGCCCGACGATGCCAAGGCGCGGTTCGTGCTGCGACTCGCGCTGGCGCAGGCGCTGGTGCTGAACACGCCGCCGCACGCCGCGATCGCCACCGCGCTGCCGCTGGTCGATGGCGGCCCGCGCAAGCTGGTGCACGGCGTGTTCGGCACGCTGATGCGCGGCAATGCGCGGCTGCCCGAGGCCGCGACCTTGCCCGCCGATACCGATGCCCGCTGGGTCGCGGCATGGGGCGAGGACATGGTGATCGCGGCGGCACAGGCGATCGCGCAGCAGCCGCCGGTCGACCTGTCGCTGAAGGGCGAGGACGGACCGGAAGGGCTGGCGCTCGCCCCGCGCCATCGCCGGCTGGCCGAACATGGCGCGATCGCCGACCTGCCGGGCTATGCCGAGGGAGAATGGTGGGTACAGGACCTGGCGGCGTCGATCCCGGCGCGGCTGCTGGGCCAGGGGCCGGGCCGCGCGCTCGACCTGTGCGCCGCGCCCGGCGGCAAGACGCTGCAGCTGGCCGCCGCCGGATGGGATGTCACCGCGCTCGACAATTCGGAAAGCCGGCTGATGCGCCTGACCGAGAATCTGGAGCGCACCGGGCTGTCGGCGAAGGTCGTGACCGGCGATGCCCTGGTGTGGAAGCCGGCCGAGCCGGTCGATGCGCTCCTGCTCGACGCGCCGTGCAGCGCCACCGGCATCTTCCGCCGCCACCCCGACGTGCTGCACCGGGTGCGGCCGAGCGTGATCGCCGAGACGGCGGCGTTGCAGGCGCGGCTGCTGTCGCGCGCCGCCGACTGGGTGAAGCCCGGCGGGCGGCTGGTCTATGCCACCTGCTCGCTGGAGCCGGCCGAGGGCGAGGCGCAGTTGGACCGGTTCCTGAGCGGACGGTCGGACTATGCGGTGGAGCCGGCGATGGCGGACGAACTGCCCGAGGGGGTGACGGCCAACCGCCGGGGCTATGTGCGGACGCTGCCGGGGATGCTGGCGGATCGCGGCGGGCTGGATGGGTTCTTCATCGTGCGGCTGCGGCGGAACTGATCGCGGGGTCGTCGGCCCACAGCCGCACCGCCAGCCCCTCGATATAGTCCGCCGCGCGGGCGGCGGCCTGCGGGTCGTAGAGCGCCGCCAGCGCTGCGGGGTCGAGCGCCCTGGCCTGGTCGAGCAGCCCGCGCCATGGGGCCAGCGACCCCGGCCATTGGTGCAGCGCCACCGCCGCGCCGACCTCGGCCAGCCGGTCGGCCTTGCGCGTCTGTTCGGCGAAATAGCGCCATTCGGGCGCGCAGATATAGGGGCGGCCGACCCGCGCGATCTCATGGACCGTATTGTCGCCGGCCGAGGCGATGACGACATCGGCGGCGGCGATATGGTCGGTCACGCCATCGACCCAGCCCTTTTCCACCAGATTGCCGAAATCGGTCTCATGTCCCTCGCGGTGGACCGGCCCGACGACCAGCCACAGCGCGTCCGGCACCGCCCGCGCCGCCATGGTGAGCGGGGCATAGGGCGTACCCGCCCCGCCACCGCCGGTCAGCACCAGCACGACCTCGCGATCGGGAACGATCCCCAGCCGCGCCCGTGCTTCCGCCCTGGTCGGCACGGCATCGGTCGTGGTGCAGAGGCCCCCGGTATAGCAGGTCTTGGCCCGGCCCCAGTCGGGGAAGTCGTCCTGCTCGATTGCCTCGTCGAACGGCGCCAGCAGCCCGACGCACGCCTGATACGCACCCAGATGGCCGGGATCGGTGCGGTCGCCATGCATCCTTATCTTGATCGCCGGCACGCTGGCGATGCGTGACAGCAGCGCGATCTCCGCCGATACGTCGACCACGAACAGCGCGGGCGCGACATCGTCGAGATGGTCGAGGATCGTGCGCATCGTCCGCCGCGTCGCCTCCACGCCCAGCGGTACGCAGTGCAGCACCTCCGGCGTCGGCTGGTCGAACAGCGCACGCGTCGGCACCGGCGCACCGATCATGTTGGGCAACGGCACGATCTCGATCGGTCGGTCGAACCCGTCGAACAGGTCGGGCCGCGCGCACAATATCGTGACGCGGCGCTCGGCGGGCAGTTCGCGGATGATCGCCATCGCGCGGTTGGCGTGCCCACGCCCCTGATGATGGATGAAGAAGGTGATCGGCCGCGTCGTCATATGTCCCCCGGAGAACCCGTCCCGATGCGCAGAACGCGGCGGAACCCTTGCCGGCTCCCTGCGTAGCGCCGACAAGCGAAAATTATTTCGGAATCACAATGATTTCCGATGATTCGGATGGGAATAGACGACGTATGACGAGCTGGACGACCCCGCGAGCGGGCCTTTCCATCCTGCGCCGGGGGGATGCGCCGATCCGCCAGATCCAGGTCTATGGACAGCGCTGTTCGGGGACCAATGTCCTGATCCGCTCGATCGAGGCCAATCTCGGCCGCGATGCCTTTACGGAGAGCTATGGGTTCAAGCACTGGTTCGTGCCCGAACAGATACTGTTCCCGCGCGACGTCATGGTGCTGGCGGTCGCGCGCGATCCCGTCGACTGGGTGCGCAGCCTGCACCGCCAGCCTTGGCACGCGCACCCGGAGCTGAAGGCGCTCGGCTTTTCCGACTTCATTCGTGCTCCGTGGCACAGCTATTGGGACCGAGAATTTTGGGGCGTCGAGGACGACCATCCGGTGCTGGGGCGCGAAATGCTGCACGAACGCTGCCCCGATACGGGCGAACGCTTCGCCAATCCGCTCGCCAAGCGGACCGCGAAACTTCGCCACTGGAGCGGGCTGCACGACCGCGCGCATCATGTCGCCTTGCTGTCACACGAAGCGTTCGTCGCCGACCCGGCCGGGGTGATCGCCGACCTGTCCGCCGCCACCGGCCTGACCATGGCCGAACCCTTCGTGGCGCAGGACAGCTACAAGGGGCAGGGCAAGCGCCCCTTCACCCCCACCGCCTATGCCGAGATTTCCGATGCGGACCGGGCGCATATCCATGCGTGGCTCGACCCGGAGGTGGAGGCGCGGTTCGGCTTCGACATTCCCATGCCGCAGGCGGTGGCGGCGGAATAGACTCACACACCGCCACCTATCGTCACCCTGGGCTTGACCCGGCGTCCCGGTTCTTCAGCTGCCGTGGAACGGAAAGCGGGACCCCGGATCAAGTCCGGGATGACGACAAGACGGTATTTCGCCGAACCAACCCGGCCAGCGCGACCGTCAGCACCCCGGCAACGACAGCCCAGATCGCCAGCCCCTGCCACGGCGTATAGCCCAGCCATTCATCGGCGACGGTGCGCAGATAGCCCGGATCGAACCGCGCGCCGAACACCGCCACCGCCAGCGCGCGCGGTTCGTCGGCCGGGGCGGTGATCTCGGCACTGGCGATCGCCATGTTGAGCACGACCGACCCCGCCAGCAACGCCGCCACCGCCATCCGCGACCAGCGCGTCGCCCGCGCCCAGAACGCCCCGATGCCGATGCACAGGAACCCGACCGCCGGCAGCGCATGGCGCGGGCCGGTCGCGTTGCCGCCGTCCCAGTAATAATAGCTGGCGTTGATGAGGAACGGCACAGCCGCCCCCGCGACCGCCAGCCACCCGATGGCGCGGGTCGCCGGATCGCGCAGCAACATCCGGAGGCCGAAGGGGGCGACGATCAGGATCGGCGCGACCCACAGCATCCCGCGCCGTTCGCCCAGGATCAGTTCGTAGAGGACATAGGACTTGGGATAGGTCAGCCCGAACAGCCCCTCCTGCATCCCCGCAAAGTCGGTGACGCCCGAATAGCCGAGGCGAAACACCGTGCCGAAGGCGAGCAGATTGTAGCCGACCAGCACGACCAGTGCGCTCGCCCCCGTCGCCAGCGCGATCAGGACGGTCCGTACCGCCTCACCGCGCGGCAGGTCGCGCAGCCGCCACAGCGCGAAGCCCGCGACCGGCAATCCGGCGATCAGCGCCGAATGCTCGATCAGCACCGCCCAGCCGAGCGCCAGCCCCGCCACGACCGCATGGACCCATGATCGCCCCGGCCCGGTCCCGCGCCACACCGCCCAGGTGGCGATCACCAGCAACGCGGCGACCGGGGCATGGCCGAAGATCGTGGTCGACCATCCCCAGACCGTCGTCCCCAGCCCATAGGACAGCGCAGCGACCGCCCCGGCCTCCGCATCGCCGGTCACCCCGCGCACCAGATCGTAGAGCAGCATCGCCGCCAGCGCGGTGAGCAGCGCGCAGACGGTGACCGCGACCAGCCGGATGCGGATTTTCAGGAAGCGGTTGAACTCGCGATTCTCGAAGCCGGGCACGAAGTCATGGGCGCTCTGCCCCGACACGGCATCGGCCAGCGCGACCGCCGGGATGCCCAGCACCGAAATGCCCGGTGCCTTGTCCGAATAATAATGGTCGCCGAAATGCGCCTTGTCGATCGTCAGCGCGGCATATTCGTCGATGGTGGCGTCACCGTCCTCGACCAGCGACAGCGTGGCGAACATGCGGACGGCGTTGTTGGGATTGAATTCCCACGACCCGAACCACGCGCAGGAAAACCACACCAGGATCAGGATCGCCCATGCCACGGGGTCGCGGCGCAGCGGCGGGGAGGTCGGCATCGCTCGCTCCCCGCCCGGTACGTCAGAAGATGCGGTTGAGCAGCAGGTAGAGCGATCCCGACAGCAACACCGACACCGGCAGCGTCAGCACCCATGCCATCAGCAGGTTGCGCACCGTCGATACCTGCAGCCCCGACCGGTTCGCCGCCATCGTGCCGGCGACGCCGGACGACAGGACATGGGTGGTCGATACCGGCAGGCCGAGGCTGTCGGCACCGAAGATCGTGCCCATCGCCACCAGCTCGGCCGACGCGCCCTGCGCATAGGTCAGGTGGGTCTTGCCGATCTTTTCCCCGACGGTCACGACGATCCGCTTCCAACCGACCATGGTGCCGAGACCCAGCGCGAAGGCGACCGCAACCTTGACCCATAGCGGGATGAAGCGCGTGCCGGCGTCGAGCGACCCGCGATAGTCGGTCAGGACCTTCTTGTCGGCTTCGGTCAGCGACAGCGACGATTCCTTCGACAGCCGCTTCACCGCTTCCGAGGTCAGGTACATGTCGTTGCGCATGTTGCCGCTGACCGCCGCCGGCACCTTGGCCAGCGTGCCATATTCGCGGACCTGCTGCTCGATCGCGCCGACCATGGCGGTGACGGCGGGCACGGTTTCGGGAGTCAGCTTGCGCTCGGTGATGTAACGCTGCGCCTGGGCACGCGCGGTCGCGTCGTCGGACACGGCACCGTCACCCTGCGGCGTCAGCACGCGCACGGCGGCTGCGCTGTTGGTCGCGAACTGCGCCTCATATTGCGCCGGCACCGCCCGGTTCAGCGCATAGGCGGTGGGCACCGTGCCGATCAGGATCAGCATGATGAGGCCCATGCCCTTCTGCCCGTCGTTCGATCCGTGGGCGAAGCTGACGCCGGTGCAGGTGAAGATCAGCAACGCGCGAATCCACAGCGGCGGCGGCGTGTCGCCGACCGGCGCCTCGTACAGCGCGCGGTTGCGGACCAGCGTCTTCATCGCGAGGAACAGCAGCGCCGCCATGCCGAAGCCGATCATCGGCGACACCAGCAGCGCCTTGCCGATCTCGGTCGCCTTGTCCCAGTCGACGCCGGCCGATCCGTTGCGCCCCTGCAGGATCGCATTGGCGACGCCGACGCCGATGATCGAGCCGATCAGCGTGTGCGACGACGAGGACGGGATGCCCAGCGCCCAGGTGGCGAGGTTCCACACGATCGCCGCGATCAGCAGCGCGAACACCATCGCGAAGCCGGACGACGAGCCGACCTGCAGGATCAGTTCGATCGGCAGCAGCGAGATGATGCCGAACGCGACCGCGCCGGTCGACAGCAGCACGCCGAGGAAGTTGAAGACGCCCGACCACACCACCGCGACATGGGCGGGCATCGAGTTGGTGTAGATCACGGTCGCGACCGCGTTGGCGGTGTCGTGGAAGCCGTTCACGAATTCGAAGCCCAGCGCTATAATCAGCGCGAGCACCAGCAGCGCGAAGGGCATCAGCGTCAGCGGATCGACGCTGGCCGCCGCCGCATCGTGATAGACGTTGTAGACGACATAGCCGAGAGCGGCGACGATCGCCGTGGCGAATCCAAACGTACCGGCGCGGCCGAAGCCGTCGTCCAGTTTCGGGCCGGGGCGTCCATCCCGCTCCAGCGCTGCGCTCGTCATCGAAATTCCCCTGCCGAATGAACATGTCGCCCTATCGGCGAAGTGTGACAGCTTGGATAAGCGCCGCACGCCCGGCGCGTCGGCATCGCGATCGGGCGATGCGGCCCATAGCGGACCGAATCCGCTTTGGCGATATGATGCGCGAAATCCCCGTTTTCCGCCGCCGGCGTTGCACCGCCGCCACATGCGACCAAAGGATCAGCGGCGATTTCCCGCTTGACGGCGCGGCATCGGGCGATGCTGTGCGGCGCGGCAAAGGAGTCGCCATGGACGATCGCAACCCGCCGGCGCAGCGCGGGCGCAACCGGGCGCGGATCGCGCTCGACGAACGGACCTGCCGGATGATCTGCCCGATCGCATCGGCGATGGTCGGCGTGTGCCTGACGGGAATCGGCCTGCTGCATGTCACCCTGACCCTTCGCGCGCGGCAGACGGTGGCCGACGACCTGTTGTCGATCGATGCCCTGCTGTTCCTCATCGCAACGCTCAGTTCCTATTTCGCGTTGCGCGTACAGGGCACCAGGCGGCTGCACTGGCTGGAGCGAATCGCCGATGCGACCTTCATCGCCGCGATGCTGCTGCTGACCGCCGCCTGCTTCATCATCACCTATTCGCTGAACCGGTAACATCCCGCCCGGTTCGTCACCCCCGCGCAGGCGGGGGTCCATATGCACCGGCGCCGGCGAATCTTTCTCCAGCGTTAGCGGTTAGGGATTCCCGCCTTCGCGGGAATGACGAAGAGGCCCTCCCAACATTACCGATTGTTCAGCGCGCGCTGAACCGCCGGCAATTCGCGCGCCGCTATCCCCCGGTCCATGAAGGGGATTCGAACGATGCGGGTGTGGAGCGGGATCGTGGCGGCGCTGGGCATGGCGGTCGCGCTGCCGGCCGGGGCCAATGCGCCGGGGCCGTCGCCCGCCGGCCTGTGGCTGAGCCCGCACAACAATGTCGCGGTGCGCACCGCCCCGTGCGGGGCGCGGCTGTGCGGCTGGGTCGTATGGGCCAGCGCCGGGGCACGTGCCGATGCGAAGGATGGCGGCGTCGAACGGCTGCTCGGCACCGAATTGCTGGAGGATTATGCCGCCGATGGCAGTGGGGCGTGGACCGGCACGGTGTTCGTGCCCGACATGGGCCGCCGCTTCGCCTCGCGCATCGACCTGCCCGATGCCGATACGCTCCGGATTCGCGGCTGCCTGTGGGGCGGTGTGATCTGCCGCAGCCAGAACTGGTCGCGCATCGCGCAGGTGCCCCATGGCTGAGCTGCGCCGCCTGATCGAACGCCATCGCACGCCGATCGGAGTGCTGGTGGTGCTGGCGCTGATCGCGCTGGGCTTCGCCGCGCTCCAGCATCTGACGCAGGAAATCCGCTTCGCCGATGTGCGCAGCGCGCTGCACGACCTGTCGGGGACCAAGATCGCGCTGGCGCTGCTGGCGACCGCCGGCAGCTATCTGGCGCTGACCTTCTACGACCTCCTGGCGCTGCACACCATCGGCCGCCCGCTGCCGTGGCGCACCGCCGCGCTCGCCTCGTTCACCAGCTATACGCTCAGCCACAATCTCGGCCTCGCGCTGCTGACCGGCGGGTCGGCGCGCTACCGCATCTACAGCGCCGCCGGGCTGGACGGCCCCGATGTCGCCCGCGTGGTGGCGATCGCCAGCGGCACCTTCTGGGCCGGGGTGGTCAGCGTCACCGGGGTCGCGCTGCTGCTGCATCCCGGCGCGCTCGACCTGGCCGGGCTGCGCCTGTCCGCCGGGGAGGTACAATTCGCCGGCTGGGCGATCGCCGCGCTGACCGTGGCGCTGCTGGGCGCCTGTGCGGTGGTGCGCGCGCCGATCCGCCTGTTCGGCTTCACCCTGCCGCTGCCCAGCCCGGGGCTGCTGCTGCTGCAGATCGCCATCGCGCTGGTCGACATCGCCTGTGCCAGCGCCGCGCTGTTCGTCCTGATCCCCGGTGCCGCGCCCGCGCTGCTGCCGGCCTTCATCCTCGCCTATACGCTGGGCATCGTCGCGGCGGTGGTGACCCATGTCCCCGGCGGGATCGGCGTGTTCGAGGCGGTGGTGCTGGCGGTCGTGCCCGTCGACCGTGCGACATTGTTCGCCGCGCTGATCGCGTACCGCGTCCTCTATTATCTGCTGCCGCTCGGCTTCGGCGTCCTCGTCCTCGCGTGGCACGAGGGCGCACGGCAACGGCGGCGCTCGGTCCGGTTCCTGTCGGGCGTGCGCGCGGTGGCGACCGGCGTCGCCCCGCTGGCCTTGAGCGTCGCGACCTTCATGGCCGGTGCGATGCTGCTGCTGTCCGGCTCGCTGCCCTCGGTCCGGGCGCGCATGGGCGACCTCGCCGCGATCCTGCCGCTGCCGATGATCGAATTCAGCTCGATCGCCGCCAGCCTGACCGGCACCGCGCTGCTGCTGCTCGCACCCGCCCTTTATCGCCGATTGGACGGCGCGTTCCTCGCCACCCGCGCGCTGCTGATTGCCGCGGCGCTGTTCTCGATCGGCAAGGGGCTGGATTATGAGGAGGCGACCGCCTGCCTCACCGTCGCCGCGCTGCTGCAATGGACCCGCAGCGCCTTCTACCGCCGCACCACGCTGACCGGACAGCCGGTGGGGGCGGGCTGGGTCGCGTCGGTCGCCGCGGTCATCGCGCTGACCGTGTGGGCGGGGTTCTTCGCCTATCGCCATGTCGATTATTCCGAGAATCTGTGGTGGAAATTCGCGCTGCACAGCGATGCCCCGCGCTTCCTGCGCGCGACGCTGGGCGTGATCGTCATGCTGGCCGGGGCGTGCGTGTGGCGGCTGATGTCGCCGACCGCCGCCGCCGCGCGCAGCGCGCTGTCGCCGGTCGATTCGGCGACGATCCGCCGCATCCTGGCGCAGGCGAACCGCACCGACACGATGCTGGCGCTGACCGGCGACAAGCGCTTCCTGCTGTCCGACGCCGGCGACGCCTTCGTCATGTATCAGGTCCATGGCGCCAGCTGGATCGTGATGGGCGATCCCGTCGGCCCGCGCGAGGCATGGGGCGAGCTGCTGTGGAATCTCCGCGACCTCGCCGACCGCGATCAGGGGCGGCTGCTGCTCTACCAGATCTCCTCGCCGGTGCTCGACATCGCGATCGGCATGGGGCTGAGCATCGTCAAATATGGCGAGGATGCGGTGGTCGATCTCACGACCTTCGCCCTCGACACCCCCCGGCTGCGCGCGCTGCGCAAGTCGGAGCGCGCCGTGGCGCGCAAGGGCGCCCGGATGCACATCGTCGCCACCAGCGAACTGGCCACGATCCTGCCCGAACTCGAATCGGTGTCCGACGAATGGCTGGAGGCCAAGGCCCAACGCGAAAAGGGCTTCAGCCTCGGCCATTTCGACCGCGACTATCTGTCCTTCTTCGACATGGCGGTCGTCACGATCGACGACCGCATCGTCGCCTTCGCCAATCTGTGGCTGACCGAGAATCGCAAGGAAGCGTCGGTCGACCTGATGCGCCACCGGTCCGATACGCCGCCGGGCACGATGGACTTTCTGCTGGTCAACCTGATGCTGTGGGCGCAGCAACAGGGCTATGCCCGCTTCTCGCTCGGCATGGCGCCGCTGTCGGGGATCGAGGATCGCCGACTGGCGCCTGCCTGGGCCAAGGCGGCGGCGTTCATCTTCCGCCATGGCGAGCGATTCTACGGCTTCCGGGGCCTGCGCACCTACAAGGAGAAGTTCGCGCCGGGATGGGAACCGCGCTACATCGCCGGCCCCGGCGGCATCGGCCTGCTGCGTGGGCTTCGCGACCTTTCCCGCCTGATCGCCCGGCCCCAGCCCGCGCTGTACCTTCCTCCCGCCCCCGCCGCCGAGCGGCCCGCGACCGAACCGAAAGTATCCCAGCCATGAACCGTATCGACCGTCGTCGCCGCCTTCGCCGCCGGTTCGGCATCGGCGCGCTCCTTGCCGGGCTGCTGGTGCTGCTCGGCCTTGCCGCGCCGTCGCTGCACCTGATCGACAATGAGTCGCTGCGCTGGTTCGACGGGGGGAAGAAGCATCCCTCGGTCGTCGCCGTCTATATCTCGGGCGACATGGGGCTGCGCTTCGGCCTCGGCAGTCAGGTCGTGCCCGCGCTCGCCGCGCACGGCATCCCGGTCGTCGGCGTCAGCTCGCCGGTCAATTTCGGCACGCGCAAGACCCGCGAACAGGTCGACGCGATCGTCGCGGGCGCGATCCGCACCGCGCTGGCCAAGACCGGCGCGCAGCGGGTGATCCTGATGGGCCAGTCGTTCGGGGCCGACATGGTGTCGGCGACCGCGCCCGACCTGCCCGCCGACCTGCGTGCGCGGATCGCCGCAATCAGTGTCGTCGTGCCGGCGCAGACCGTCTATTTTCGCTCCGACCCGACCGGCATCCTCTATCACGGCACGCCCGACGCCCGCCCGGCGGCGACGATGCGCGCGCTCGACTGGGCACCGGTCATCTGCATCTATGGTCGCGAGGAAGAGGACAGCCTGTGTCCGGTATTGCGCGGCAGCCATGCGCAGGTCGTCGGCCTGCCCGGCGGGCATTTCCTGCACCATGACGACCAGCTGGTGATCGCCACCATCCTCGCCACGCTGCGCATGGCCGATCGCAACATCCTCGCCTGATTTTTTGTGCAGCGCACACAAGCCCGCCTTGATGTGGACAAAACGTCCACTTAATAGGAGCCATGCCGCGACAGGGCCGGCATGAGATTGCGGATCAGCGACCGATGAGCGAGCAACAGCACGACGACCAGCCGGCACAGGATGCGGCGGAGCCGAAGCGCGGCAACGGCCGGGCCAAATATATCCTGATCGCGCTGGTGCTGGTCGCGGCGGTGGTCGGTGGCTGGTGGTACATCGACTATCAGAATGTCGGCAAATTCATGGAGGAAACCGACGACGCGACGGTGCAGGCCGACATGGTGACCATCGCGCCGCGTGTATCGGGCTATGTCGCCGAAGTGCTGGTTGGCGAGAATCAGGACGTGGCCGCCGGCCAGCCGCTAGTCCGCATCGATCCGCGCGATGCCCGCGCACAGGCCGCGCAGGCCGAGGCGCAGATCGCCGTCGCCGGCGCGCAGGCTGACACCGCCCGCGCACAGATCACCGAACAATATGCCGCGATCGATCAGGCGCGCGCCCAGCTGGCCGCCGCGCGCAGCAAGGCCGCCTATGACGCCGCCGAGGTCGCACGCTATCGCCCGCTCGCCGCATCGGGTGCCGAAACCCGCCAGACGCTGGCCCAGCTGGAGGTGACCGCCCGCCAGTCGGCCGACAATGTCCGCGCCGCCGAGGCTGCGGTGGCCGCACAGCAGCGCCGGGTCGGTTCGCTGCAAAGCCAGGTCGCGCAGGGCCGCGCGCAGGGGCAGGCCGCCCGCGCGCAGCTGGCCGCCGCCAGCGTCGATGTCGGCGCGACCCAGCTGACCGCGCCGATCGCCGGGCGCGTCGGCGACAAGACGGTGACCATCGGCCAATATGTGCAGGCCGGCACGCGCCTGATGTCGGTCGTGCCGCTCGACAAGCTCTATATCACCGCCAATTTCAAGGAAACGCAGCTCGCGCTGATGCGGCCGGGCCAACCGGTCGAGATCGAGGTCGACGCGCTGGACGGCGTGGCGGTGAAGGGCCGGGTCGAGAGCCTCGCGCCCGGCACCGGTGCGCAATTCTCGCTGCTGCCGCCGCAGAACGCGACCGGCAACTTCACCAAGATCACGCAGCGCGTGCCGGTGCGCATCTCGATCGAGGCGACGCCGGAGGCCCGCCGCCTGCTGGTACCCGGCCTGTCGGTGTCGGTGACGGTCGACACCCGCAGCGCGCGCGACGACCTGAAGAAGCTGCGCGGGCAGGCGGAGCGCTGACATGGCCGGTACGGCGGCCACCGCCGGCGCGGGCGTGACCGCCGCCCCGCCGCAAAAGGCCGACCTTGCGGCATGGCTGGCGGTGATCGCGGGCAATCTCGGCGCGCTGATGGCGACGCTCGACATCTCGATCGTCAATTCCGCCCTGCCGACGATCCAGGGCGAGATCGGCGCGAGCGGGACCGAAGGGACGTGGATCGCCACCGCCTATCTGGTCGCCGAGATCGTCATCATCCCGATGGCCGGCTGGTTGCAGCGGATGCTGGGGATGCGGACCTTCCTGCTGATCGCCGCCGCGCTGTTCACGCTGTTTTCGGTGGTGTGCGGCATCGCCACCACCCTGCCGATGATGATTATCGGCCGGGTCGGACAGGGGTTTACCGGCGGGGCGATGATCCCGACCGCACAGACGATCATCGCCCAGCGCCTGCCCCCGCACCAGCAGCCGGTCGGCATCGCCGTGTTCGGTGTGACCGCGATCCTGGGGCCGGTGCTGGGGCCGCTGGTCGGCGGCTGGCTGACCGAGAATATCAGCTGGCATTACGCCTTCTTCCTGAACGTGCCGATCTGCGCGATCCTCGTCACGCTGCTGCTGGTCGGGCTGCCGCATGAAAAGGCGAAGCTGCACCTGTTCCGCGAGGCGGACTGGCTGGGCATCGCCGGCCTCGCGCTGGGCTTGGGCGGCCTGACCGTGTTCCTTGAGGACGGGCAGCGCGAGCAATGGTTCGATTCCGAACTCATCCGCTGGATGGCGTTCACCAGCGCGGTCGGCTTCGCCCTGCTGTTTGCAGGACAGGCGACGGCGAAGCGCCCGATCATCAAGCTCAAGCTGCTGCTCGACCGGCAATTCGGGGCGGTCGCGCTGATGGGCATCGTGCTGGGCGTCGTCCTCTACGGCACCAGCTACGCCATCCCGCAGTTCCTGGCGGCGCTTGCCGACTATAACGCGTTGCAGGCGGGCAAGGTCGTGCTGCTGTCGGGCATCCCCAGCCTGATCCTGATGACGATGGTCCCGATCCTCCTGAAACGGATCGACATCCGCATCGCGGTGTCGATGGGACTGCTCATCATGGGCAGCGCGGCGCTGCTCGACGCCAGCCTCACCGCGCAATCCTCCGGCCCGGACTTCACCGCATCGCAGCTGCTGCGCGGCGTCGGCCAGATATTGTGCATGTTGTTCCTCAGCCAGGCGTGCGTCCGTTCGGTCCCGCCGGAGGAAGCGGGCGACGCATCGGGCCTGTTCAACGCCTTCCGCAATCTGGGCGGCAGCTTCTCGCTCGCCGGCATCTCGATCCTGCAGGACCAGCGGATGTATTTCCATTCGCGGCGGATGGAGGAGACGCTGAACGCCAACAGCGCCGATGTGCAGACCTATGTCGCGGGGCTGGGCCGCGCGGTCGGCGATCCGGCGGCGGGCCTCAGGCTGCTCTCGCAACAGATTTCGGCCGAGGCGCTGACCATGACGTATAACGACATCTTCTGGATCATGGGCATGGGCACCTTCTGCGTCCTGCCCCTCGTCCTGTTCCTCCGGCCCCTGCCCAAGGGCGCCAAACCGGCGACGGTGCATTGATGACCTTGCGACCTCTCCCCCTCGCCGCGCTGCTGCTGCTCGGCGCCTGCACCGTCGGCCCGGACTATGCCGGCCCGCCATCGACCGCCGCCGACGCGGTGCAGCGCGGGTCGTTCGCGCGCGCGACCGATGCCGCCTTCACCCCCGCCCCCGGCCTCGCCCGCTGGTGGGAGGGGTTGAACGACCCGCTGCTTGACCGGCTGGTCGACGACGCGCTGGCGCACAGCCCCAGCATCGACCTGGGCGTCGCCCGCGTGCGCGAGGCGCAGGCCCAGCTGACCCAGCAGCGCGCCGCACTGAAGCCCAGCGCCAGCGTCAACGCCACCGTCATCGCCGCCGAACTGCCGCCGATCGAGCCGGGCGGCGACGGCACCGAGGTCCAGTTCTACAATGCCGGCGCCAATGCCAGCTGGGAACTCGACCTGTTCGGGGGTGGCCGCCGCCGGATCGAGCAGGTTCGCGCGACCGAAGCGGCGCGCATCGCCGATCTGGCGGACGTGCAGGTGTCGCTGTCCGCCGCCGTGGCGCAGGCCTATGTCGCCCTGCGCGACGTGCAGGCCCGCATGGCGGTGAGCGACGCGACCACCCGGTTGCAGCAGCAGCAGCTGACGCTCACCCGCCAGCGCCTTGCCGCCGGGACCGCCTCGCAACTCTCGGTCGAACGGCTCCAGACGCAGCTGGACAATACGCGCGCGCAGGCGATCCCGCTGGCGGCGCAGCGCGACGAATATCTGAACCAGCTGGCGGTGCTGACCGGCCGGACGCCCGGCGCGCTCGACACGACGCTCAACGCCGTGGCACCAGTTCCGCTGCCCCCGGCGCAGGTCGCGGTCGGCGATCCGGCATCGCTGATCGCGCGCCGCCCCGACGTCCGCGCCGCCGAACGCCAGCTCGCCGCCGGCACCGCCGGGATCGGCGTGGCGAAGGCGCGCGAGCTGCCCGGCATCCGCTTCCTCGGGCTGCTCGGCCTTGGCGGCACCTCGCCCGGCGACGTGTTCGACCTCGGCAACATCGCCGCCATCGCCGCGCCGTCGCTCAGCTGGTCGTTCCTCGATTTCGGCCGGAACCGCGCCGCCACCCGCGTCAGCGAGGCACAGCGCGACCAGGCCGATGCGACCTATCGCAAGACCGTGCTCGACGCGTTGCAGGATGCCGAAACCGCATTGTCCCGCTATGGCAACAGCCGCCGGCAGCTGGGCCAGCTGGTGCAGGCGGAGGCGACCGCGAAGCGCGCCACCGCGCTCAACCGGCAGCGCGTGGCGGCGGGCACGACCACGCTGATCGACCAGCTCGACGTCGAGCGGCAGCAGCTGTCGGCGACGGCGGCGGTGACGCAGGCACGCGCCCAGCTGACCCAATATTATATCGCGGTGAACAAGGCGCTGGGCCTTGGCTGGACCGATCCGGTCAGCGCGGACGCAGGCCGTTCAGCAGCAGCCGCAACGCCGCCCCCAGCTGTGCGCTGACCTCGGCCTCGGCCATATAGGGCTGGACCAGCGTGCTGGCCATGCGGATGGTCAGCAGCAGGTCATGCGGCGACACATCGTCGGCCACCTCGCCGCGCGCCTGCGCCGCGATGAGTGTCGGGGTAAGGATGCGCTCCATCCGTTCGCGCAGTTCGACGAACCGGCCGATATTGGCGGTGTCGAGGTGGAGTTCGGCCGCGATCCGCGCGAGCAGCGTCATCGACTGCGCACCAGCCCGCACCAGCTGCTCGATCGTCTCCATGATCGGCAGTGCCGGGTCCAGCATCGCTTCGAACCGATCCGCCCCCCGCGAAAAGATGGCGAGCGCCAGCGCCGCCCGGTCGGGAAAATTGCGGTAGAGCGTCGCCCGCCCGACCCCGGCGGCGGCGGCGATCGTTTCCAGCGGCACGCCATAGCCATGGGTCGTGAAGCATTCGGTGGCGGCGGCGATCAACGCATCGCGGCGGAGCGCGGCATCGCGACGCGGCGCGCGGGTCGGCCGGGGATCGGCGGGTTCGGTCATCGCCGCGTCCTACCGGGAAAAGGGGCAAAGGTCATCGGGCATCACGGTCGCCGCGGCGTGTGCCACGACCGGGCACGCTCGACAATCTGGTCTCCTACAGCGTCACCCCGGGCTTGACCCGGGGTGACGAAAGCGCCTTCTGCCGGGGCACCCCCCAATTCACCTGGAAGCGTACCCCTCCCCCGCTCGTCACTCCCGCGAAGGCGGGAGTCCATAAACGCCACCCACGCGATTCCTGCCGAAACGTCGGCGTGAATGGATTCCCGCCTGCGCGGGAATGACGAAATCCGATCCATTCCCCCCACGTCATCCCGGTCAGGAAACGCGCACCTCACCGCACGGGACCGCAACCCTCGCCGGGGTGACGATGGTCCCCATGGCCCGAACGGTTCCTTTCGACGCCATCCCGCAGTACACGCCCACCCATGACCCACGCCGCCGCCCCCGCCGCGCCTGCGACCGCCCGCGCCGAACTGGCCGCGACGCTGCGCCTCGCCGCACCGCTGGTGGGCGCGAACCTGTTGCAGATGGCGGTCTATGCCGTCGATGTGGTGTTCGTCGCGCGGCTGGGCGAGGTCGAACTCGCCGCCGCGACGCTCGGCGTCTATGTCTACAGCGTCATCCTGTTCGCCCTGTCCGGGCTGGTCGGCGCGGCGGCCCCGATCATCGCCGCCGAACTGGGACAGCGCCGTCATGCCGTGCGCGAGGTGCGCCGGTCGTTCCGCATGGCGGCATGGATCGCGGTACTCGGCAGCATCCCCTTCATGGCGCTGATGGCGCATGGGGAAAGCCTGCTGCTGCTCGCCGGACAGGATGCGCGCGTCGCGGCGCGGACCGACGCCTTTCTCGACATCTTGCTGTGGGCGATGATCCCGGCGCTGGCCGGCACCGTCATGCGGATCACCGCCTCGGCGCTCGGCCGGCCCGGCTGGGCGATGGCGATCACCGCGATGGGGCTGGGCGTGTCGATCCTCGTCAACTGGCTGCTGGTGTTCGGCAATCTCGGCTTTCCGGCGCTGGGGCTGGAGGGATCGGCGATCGCCAGCCTCTCGACCGCGACCGCGATGATGCTCGCCTATGCTGCGGTGCTGGTCGTCGACCGGCGGCTGCGGCGCTTCCGCCTGTTCGGCAACTGGTGGCGCGGCGAATGGTCGCGGCTGCGCCAGATTTTCGTGCTGGGCGTGCCGATCGCGGCCACCATGACCTTCGAGGGCGCGCTGTTCTCGGCTGCCGGGTTCCTGATGGGGCGGATCGGCGTGACCGAGGTCGCGGCCCACGCCATCGCGCTGCAGATCGCCGCCTTCCTGTTCCAGGTGCCGTTCGGCATCGCGCAGGCGGCGACGATCCGCGTGGGGCTGGCCTATGGTGCGCGCGACCGGCTGTGGATTGCCCGTGCGGGCTGGTCGGCGCTGGCGGTCGGCACCGGCTTCATGGGGTTCACCGCGCTGCTGCTCTGGCTGTTCCCGCGCGCCTTCCTGTCGGTCTATGTCGATACGCAAGCGCCGGCCAATGCGGCGATGATCGCGTTGGCGCTGCAATATCTGGCGATCGCCGCCATCTTCCAGCTCGCCGACGGCGCGCAGGCGGTGGCGGCGGGCGTGTTGCGCGGCGTGCAGGATACGCGGGTGCCGATGGTGATCGCGCTGATCGGTTACTGGGCGGTGGGCTTCAGCGTGTCGGTCGCGCTCGGCTTCTGGACGTCGCTCGCCGGGGTCGGCGTGTGGATCGGCCTCGCCTTCGGGCTGCTGGTCGTCGCACTGCTGCTGGTCGATCGCTGGCGGCGGCGGGAGAAACTGGGCCTCGTTCGGTCCGTCTGACCGCCGGCACACATCAGCATCAAATTTGTTCCCGCGCCGCTTGACGGTGGCTGAACGGCTCCACATATCCGGGGCGCTGGCACTCCCCCCGGGCGAGTGCCAAGACATGTTCAGTTATCGCAAAGGGAATCGCGCATGAACTTCCGTCCGCTGCACGACCGCGTGCTCGTCCGCCGCGTCGAAGCCGAAGAGAAGACGCTCGGCGGGATCATCATCCCCGACACGGCCAAGGAAAAGCCGCAGGAAGGCGAAGTCGTCGCCGCCGGTGCCGGTGCCAAGAACGACAAGGGCGAGGTCGCCCCGCTCGACGTCAAGGCCGGCGACCGCATCCTGTTCGGCAAGTGGTCGGGCACCGAGGTCAAGGTCAACGGCGAAGACCTGCTCATCATGAAGGAATCGGACATCCTCGGCATCGTTGGCTGAGCGACCGATTCCGATCCGGTCACACTTGCGTGGCGAGTGTGAACTTTGTGAACTTTGACATTTGAAAGGGTAGCCCATCATGGCAGCCAAGGACGTAAAATTCGGTCGTGACGCCCGCGAACGCATCCTGCGCGGCGTCGACATCCTCGCCGACGCGGTGAAGGTCACGCTCGGGCCGAAGGGCCGCAACGTCGTCATCGACAAGTCGTTCGGCGCGCCCCGCATCACCAAGGACGGTGTGTCGGTCGCCAAGGAAATCGAACTGAAGGACAAGTTCGAGAACATGGGCGCGCAGATGGTGCGCGAAGTGGCCTCGAAGACCAACGACATCGCGGGCGACGGCACCACCACCGCCACCGTGCTGGCACAGGCCATTGTCCGTGAAGGCATGAAGTCGGTTGCCGCCGGCATGAACCCGATGGACCTGAAGCGCGGCATCGACATCGCCGTGACCAAGGTCGTCGAGGACGTGAAGTCGCGTTCGAAGCCGGTTTCGGGTTCGGCCGAAGTCGCGCAGGTCGGCATCATTTCGGCCAATGGCGACCGTGAAGTCGGCGAAAAGATCGCCGAAGCCATGGAAAAGGTCGGCAAGGAAGGCGTCATCACCGTCGAGGAGGCCAAGGGTCTCGAATTCGAACTCGACGTCGTCGAAGGCATGCAGTTCGACCGTGGCTACCTGTCGCCCTACTTCATCACCAACCCGGAAAAGATGCAGGTCGAACTGAACGACCCGTACATCCTGATCCACGAGAAGAAGCTGTCGTCGCTGCAGGCGATGCTGCCGATCCTCGAAGCGGTGGTGCAGTCGGGCCGTCCGCTCCTCATCATCGCCGAGGATATCGAAGGCGAAGCGCTGGCGACCCTCGTCGTCAACAAGCTGCGCGGCGGCCTGAAGGTCGCGGCGGTCAAGGCACCGGGCTTCGGCGATCGTCGCAAGGCGATGCTGGAAGACATCGCGATCCTGACCAAGGGCGAAGTCATCTCGGAAGACCTCGGCATCAAGCTCGAGACCGTCACGCTCGGTATGCTCGGCACCGCCAAGCGCGTCACGATCGACAAGGACAACACCACCATCGTCGATGGTGCGGGTGAAGCCGATGCGATCAAGGGCCGCACCGACGCGATCCGCCAGCAGATCGAAGTCACCACCAGCGACTATGACCGTGAAAAGCTGCAGGAGCGTCTGGCGAAGCTCGCCGGTGGCGTCGCGGTCATCAAGGTCGGCGGTGCGACCGAGGTCGAGGTGAAGGAGCGCAAGGACCGCGTCGACGACGCGCTGCACGCGACCCGCGCAGCCGTTGAAGAAGGCATCGTTCCGGGCGGCGGCACCGCGCTGCTGTACGCGACCAAGGCGCTCGAAGGCGTGACCGGCGTGAACGACGACCAGACGCGCGGCGTCGACATCGTCCGCAAGTCGCTGACCGCGCTGGTGCGTCAGATCGCGCAGAATGCCGGCCATGACGGTGCGGTCGTGTCGGGCAAGCTGCTCGACCAGAGCGACACCTCGTTCGGCTTCAACGCCTCGACCGACCAGTATGAGAACCTGGTCGCCGCCGGCGTGATCGACCCGACCAAGGTCGTCCGCACCGCGCTGCAGAACGCGGCGTCGGTCGCCGGCCTGCTCATCACCACCGAAGCGACCGTTTCGGAACTGCCGGAAGACAAGGCTCCGTCGATGCCTGCCGGCGGCGGCATGGGCGGCATGGGCGGCATGGACTTCTGATTTCGGACCGGGGCAGGAAAACCTGCCCCGGACACGAAATCAGAACGGCCGGTGCCCCTTACGGGGCGACCGACGGGCGGCGGCTTTGCCGTCGCCGGTTCTTACCCAACAAAAAAAGGCCGGAAGGGAACACCCCCTTCCGGCCTTTTTCGCATCCGCCCGATCCAGGTTAACGACCTCGAAACCCCGCTCCCCTACGCCGGTGGGAGAAGGGACCACCTAAACCATGCGATCAGGCTGCAAGGGTTGCCGCGAAGACCAACCCGATTTCGCGATCGCGATGGCGTTTCAGCCGATCGTCGACGCCGATACCGGCCTGCCCTTCGCGTTCGAGGCACTGGTGCGCGGCCGGAATGGCGAAGGCGCGGCGCAGATACTGGCGCAGGTCACGCCCGACAATCGCTACGCCTTCGACCAGCAATGCCGCACGGCTGCGATCGCCGGGGCGGTGGCCGCGGGCATCCTGTCGACCGGGGCAAGGCTGTCGATCAACTTCCTTCCCAATGCAGTCTATTCACCCGTCGCCTGCATCCAGGCCACCTTGGCGGCGGCGCGGACCCATGCCTTTCCCACCGACCGGCTGATCTTCGAATTCACCGAGAATGAGGAGATGGCCGACACCGACCATGTCCGCACCATCGTCGACAGCTATCGCGCGATGGGCTTTGCCACGGCGTTGGACGATTTCGGCGCGGGTCATGCGGGCCTGGGGCTGCTCGCCAATTTCCAGACCGACTATCTGAAGCTCGACATGGACCTGATCCGCGGGATCGACGTCAGCGTTCCCCGACGGCTGATCGTCGAGGGGATGGTGCGGATCGCCACATCGCTCGGCATGGAGATCATCGCCGAGGGCGTCGAGACGGCCGAGGAATATGCCGTGCTGCGCGCGATCGGCATTCGCTATATCCAGGGCTATCTACTCGCCCGACCCGGCTTTTGCGCGCTGCCGCCGATTATCCTGCCCGCGACCCCGCTGGCGGCGTGAGCGTCAGCGCGCCGGTTTCCACACCTGCGTCTGGCAGAAGAACGCGATGCAGCCCTGCACCTTGAGCGATCCGTCAGCGTTCTTCGACACGATCGACTTGTAGCTTTTGCCGTTGCGCGGGTCGTAGATGCGGCCACGCCAGTCGCTGCCGGCGTCGGCGAAGCCCGACAGGATCGGCATTCCCAGGATCGGGCGCGACCGCAGTGCAGGGTCGCTGTTGTTGACGTCGGTCGTCGGCGCACCCGGCGCGGCCTTCAGGATACGGACGAGTCGCCCGCATAATTTGTCGCCGCAGCGCGCGACCTCGATCACGCCGGCACCGTCCTCGGTCAAATAGCGGCCCGTGATCGGGGTTGCGGCGAGGGCGGGCGTCGCCGCCGCGATCGCCGCGAGCGTCAGTACACCGCGGATCATTTGAAATTGTCCGCATAGGCCTGCAACTTCAGCTTCCGCTCGGGCGCAGGCACGACGTGGAAGGCGATCCCCTCCCGCGTGGCATAATCGGTCGCGGCGTCGAGCGAGGGGAATTTCAGCTTCACCTGCTCACGCGTGTCGCCCGACCCGGCCCAACCGGTCAGCGGATCGGCCTGCTTCGGTTCGGCCGGTTCGAACTCCAGCATCCAGGTGTGCGTCTTGGCGCGACCGGACTGCATCGCGTTCTTCGGAATCTGGTAGATACGGGCGTTGGGCATGGACGAGACCTTGTAAGCGATCGCTTGTTCCCGCCCTGCATAGCAAAGCCCGCGCCGCTTTCCAGCAGAGTCGCGCGCATCCGCGACGCGAATCGTCGCCTGACACCGGAACCGGCGGTCCTAGTCGCAAATTTTTAGCAGTCGCCGCGCTATGCTCCAGCATTTCCGCCCGCATTTGCATTTATTGCACTTGCGATCCATTATCATTAAAGGTCGCTTTAGGGTTGTTTCTCATGGGAAAACGCCGTAAAGCCCCGCGCGTCGCGGCAGGACCGCGTCCGACTTGCTACGGAGAGAGACGTCTTGGCTCGCAAGAAGATCGCGCTGATCGGCGCTGGTAACATCGGCGGGACCCTCGCCCACCTCGCCGCCCTCAAGGGGCTGGGCGATATCGTTCTGTTCGACGTGGTCGATGGTGTGCCGCAGGGCAAGGCGCTCGACCTGTCGCAGTGCGGCCCGGTCGAAGGGTTCGACGCCACGATCACCGGCACCAACGACTATGCCGACATCGCGGGTGCGGACGTCATCATCGTCACCGCCGGCGTCGCCCGCAAGCCCGGCATGAGCCGCGACGACCTGCTCGGCATCAACCTGAAGGTGATGAAGGCCGTCGGCGAGGGCATCAAGAACAACGCCCCCGACGCGTTCGTCATCTGCATCACCAACCCGCTCGACGCGATGGTATGGGCGCTGCGCGAATTCAGTGGCCTGCCGCACAACAAGGTCGTCGGCATGGCCGGCGTGCTCGATTCGGCACGCTTCAGCCATTTCCTGGCGGACGAGTTCAAGGTGTCGGTCAAGGACGTCAACAGCTTCGTGCTGGGCGGGCATGGCGACACGATGGTCCCGGTCCTCGAATATTCGACCGTTTCGGGTATCCCGGTCACCGACCTGATCGAGATGGGCATGTCGACCAAGGAGCGCGTCGACGCGATCGTCAAGCGCACTCGTGGCGGCGGCGGCGAGATCGTCGGCCTGCTCAAGACCGGTTCGGCCTTCTACGCGCCCGCGACCAGCGGCATCGCGATGGCCGAGGCCTATCTGTACGACCAGAAGCGCGTTCTGCCCTGCGCGGCGTATCTGTCGGGTGAATATGGCGTCGACGACCTGTATGTCGGCGTCCCCGTCGTGATCGGTGCCGGCGGCGTCGAGAAGATCGTCGAAGTGAAGCTGGGCGACGAAGCCAAGGCGAACCTCCAGGTTTCGGTCGATGCGGTCAAGGAACTGCTGGTCGCCTGCAAGGGGATCGACGAGACGCTGGCCTAACCCCGCACTACCACCGTACCCCGGCGAAGGCCGGGGTCCAGTTGGGTAAAGGCCGATGATGGAACGACGCGGTTTCGTCTACATCATGGCCAGCGGGCGTAACGGGACGATCTATGTCGGGTCGACCACGGACCTGGTGAAGCGCATCTACGACCACCGTAATGGGACGGTCGATGGCTTCACCAACGAACGAAACTGTCATCGCCTCGTCTGGTACGAGGTGCATGACGACATCAATTCCGCCCGCCTGCGCGAGCGGCGAATGAAGGAATGGAAGCGAGCCTGGAAACTGCGCGAGATCGAAGGCCTCAATCCCGAATGGGACGACCTGTACGATCGGATCGCACGACCATGACCGCCTTCGCAACTGGACCCCGGCCTTCGCCGGGGTACGCTGGAGCAGACGCATGAGCATCCTCGTCAACAAGAACACCAAGGTCATCACCCAGGGGATGACCGGCGAAACCGGCAGCTTCCATACCAAGGCGGCGCTGGAGTACGGCACGCAGATGGTCGGCGGCGTGACGCCGGGCAAGGGCGGCACCGAGCATCTCGGCCTGCCCGTCTACAACACCGTCGCCGAAGCCAAGTCGAAGACCGGTGCCGACGCCTCGGTCATCTACGTTCCGCCGCCCTTCGCTGCGGACTCGATCCTCGAAGCGATCGACGCCGAAATCCCGCTGATCGTCGCGATCACCGAAGGCATTCCGGTGCTGGACATGGTCAAGGTCAAGCGCGCCCTGTCGGGTTCGAAGTCGCGGCTGATCGGCCCGAACTGCCCGGGCGTGCTGACGCCGGGCGAGTGCAAGATCGGCATCATGCCGGGCTCGATCTTCAAGAAGGGTTCGGTCGGCGTCGTCTCGCGCTCGGGCACGCTGACCTATGAAGCGGTGTTCCAGACCTCGAACGCCGGCCTCGGCCAGACGACCGCCGTCGGCATCGGTGGCGATCCGGTCAACGGCACCAATTTCATCGACGTGCTGGAACTGTTTCTGGCCGACGACGAAACCCAGTCGATCATCATGATCGGCGAGATCGGTGGCGATGCGGAAGAACAGGCTGCGCAGTTCCTGATCGACGAAGCCAAGCGCGGCCGCAAGAAGCCGATGGCCGGTTTCATCGCGGGCCGTACCGCCCCTCCGGGCCGTCGCATGGGCCATGCCGGCGCGATCGTGTCGGGCGGCAAAGGCGATGCGGAAAGCAAGATCGCGGCGATGGAAGCAGCGGGCATCAAGGTCGCGGCATCGCCCAGCGAACTCGGCTCGACGCTGCTCGAAGTGCTGAACGGTTGAACGAACGTGCCCTGCGCGACGGAACGCGCGGGGCACGTCCCGGTTGGACCGGGACTGAACGACAGGAAGTGACCATGGGCTACGAAGGCCAGGATTTCGACATCGCCGCCGGCGTCAGCCCGGCATTCGTGGAAACGCTCTATGGTCGCTACCGCGAGGACCCCTCGTCGGTCGATGCCGGCTGGCGCCAGTGGTTCGAAGGGCTGGAGGGTGCGACCCAGCATCCCAGCTGGCAGAGCAAGCGCTGGCCGCTGACCGACACCGACGAGCTGACCGCCGCACTCGATCCGACGCAGATGGAGCCGGCACCCAAGCCCGCGCGCGGCGGCAAGCCTGCCCCGGCGGCGGCGGCCCCCGCCGCGCCCAAGGTCGACGTGGCCAAGGCCGCCGGCGACGCGATCCGCGCCCAGCTGCTGATCCGCACCTATCGCGTGCGCGGCCACCTCGCCGCCAATCTCGATCCACTGGGTCTTGCGCGGCGTGAACTGCCCGAGGACCTGCGCACCGAATATTACGGCTTCTCGGATGCCGAGATCGACACGCCGGTCTATCTGGGCGGGTCGCTCGGCCTCGAATGGGCGACCATTCGCGAGATCGTCGACATCCTGCGCGCCAATTACTGCGGCAATGTCGGCCTCGAATATATGCACATCGCGGACGTGGAGGAGCGCAAGTTCCTGCAGGACCGGATGGAAGGCCGCGACAAAGCGATCCAGTTCACCCCCGAAGGCAAGAAGGCGATCCTCGCCAAGGTCATCGAGGCGGAACAGTGGGAGAAGTTCCTCGGCCGCAAGTACGTCGGCACGAAGCGCTTCGGCCTCGACGGCGGTGAATCGATGATCCCCGCGCTGGAAGCGGTCATCAAGTACGGCGGCCAACTCGGCGTGCGCGAGATCGTGTACGGCATGGCGCATCGTGGCCGTCTGAACGTGCTGACCAACGTGATGGCCAAGCCGTTCCGCGTGCTGTTCCACGAATTCGCCGGCGGCAGCGCGAACCCGGACGATATCGGCGGCTCGGGCGACGTGAAATATCACCTCGGCACCTCGACCGACCGCAGCTTCGACGATGTGTCGGTGCATATGTCGCTGGTCGCGAACCCCAGCCACCTCGAAGCGGTCAACCCGGTCGTGCTGGGCAAGGTGCGTGCGCAGCAGACCTTCCGCGGCGACCTCGAAAAGCACGAACAGGTGCTGCCGGTCCTGATCCATGGCGACGCGGCATTCGCGGGCCAGGGGATCGTGTGGGAATGCCTCGGCTTCTCGGGCATCCGCGGCTACAATACCGGCGGCTGCGTCCACTTCATCATCAACAACCAGGTCGGCTTCACCACCAGCCCGCAATTCGCGCGCTCGTCGCCCTATCCGTCGGACGTGGCGAAGGGGGTGCAGGCGCCGATCTTCCACGTCAACGGCGACGATCCCGAGGCGGTGACCTTCGCCACCAAGATGGCGATCGAGTTCCGCCAGCAGTTCAAGCGCGACATCGTGATCGACATGTGGTGCTATCGCCGCTTCGGCCATAACGAGGGCGACGAACCGTCCTTCACCCAGCCGCTGATGTACGCCAAGATCAAGGGCCATCCCGGCGTCAGCGAAATCTATGGCAAGCGACTGGCCGACGAAGGCGTGATCGATGGCGATTTCGTCGCATCGAAGACCGCCGAGTTCACCCAGCTGCTGGAAGGCGAGTTCGAGAACGCCAAGAGCTACAAGCCCAACCGCGCCGACTGGTTCGCCGGTCGCTGGTCGGGCCTGCACGCGCCGATGGACCCGGAAGGCTCGCGCCGTTCGGTCGACACCGGCATCGAACAGAAGCTGTTCGATTCGCTCGGCCGCACGCTGACCAGCGTTCCCGACGACCTGCAGGTCCACAAGACCCTGTCGCGCGTGCTGGATGCCAAGCGCGGCATGTTCGCGAACGGCGAGGGCTTCGACTGGGCGACCGCCGAGGCGCTGGCCTTCGGTTCGCTGCTGTCCGAAGGCTTCGGCGTCCGCCTGTCGGGCCAGGATTCGGGTCGCGGCACCTTCTCGCAGCGCCATGCGGTGTGGGTCGACCAGAGCGACGAGCACAAGTTCGTGCCGTTGAAGACCATCGAGCATGGCAGCTTCGAGGTTCTCGACAGCCCGCTGTCCGAATATGGCGTGCTGGGCTTCGAGTATGGCTATGCGCTGGCCGATCCGAAGGCGCTGGTCATCTGGGAAGCGCAGTTCGGCGATTTCGCCAACGGCGCGCAGATCATGATCGACCAGTTCATCGCGGCGGGCGAGGCCAAGTGGCTGCGCGCCAACGGCCTCGTGATGATGCTGCCGCACGGTTACGAAGGCCAGGGACCGGAGCATAGCTCAGCACGTCTCGAACGCTTCCTGCAACTGTGCGCGGGCGACAATATGCAGGTGGCGAACGTCACCTCGCCGGCGAACCTGTTCCACCTGCTGCGTCGCCAGATGCATCGCAACTTCCGCAAGCCGCTCGTCATCATGACGCCCAAGTCGCTGCTGCGGCACAAGATGGCGGTGTCGAAGACCGAGGACTTCCTGCCGGGCACCCACTTCAAGCGGCTGCTGTCCGATCCGTCGGCACCGGCGGATGCGAACACGACCCGTCTGGTGCTGTGTTCGGGCAAGGTCGCGTTCGACCTGATCGAGGCACGCGACGCGGCGGGCGACACGTCGACCCAGATCGTCCGGGTGGAACAGATTTATCCGTTCCCGTCGGACGCGCTGGTCGCGCGGCTTCGCAACCTGCCCAATCTGACCGATGTGGTCTGGGCGCAGGAAGAGCCGAAGAACAACGGTTCGTGGTTCCTGGTCGAACCGCTGATCGAGGAAGCGCTGGCCGAAGCCGGCTCGCCGGTTCCGCGTGCCCGCTATGCCGGTCGCGCGGCGGCGGCATCGCCCGCCACCGGGCTGATGAAGCGCCACCAGGCCGAACAGGGCGCGCTGGTCGCCGATGCGCTCGGCCACAATGTCCGCGACGAAATCCGCCGCACCCGTCAGGCCGAGGGCGAGCGCGCCACCGGCAAGGCCGCATCCTAACCGTGTTATTACCCCCGACACGGGGGAGATGAGGAAGATCCGATGGCAACCGAAGTTCTGGTCCCCACGCTGGGCGAATCGATCACCGAAGCGACGCTGGGCGAATGGTTGAAGAAGCCCGGTGAGGCGGTCGCCGCCGACGAACCGATCGCCAGCCTCGAAACCGACAAGGTGTCGGTCGAGGTTCCGGCACCCGTGGCCGGCGTCATGGGCGCGCACGCCGTGCAACCGGGCGACACCGTGTCGGTCGGCGCGATGATCGCGACGATCGAATCGGGCGACGGCGCCGCTGCTGCCCCTGCCGCCGCTCCGAAGGCCGATGCCGCGCCGGCACCCGCCGCCGCCCCTGCCCCGGCCGCTGCGCAGCAGGCGCCGGCCGCCGGCGACACCAATGTCGACGCCGCCGCGCTGTCGCCGTCGGTGCGTCGTGCGATCCTCGAACACGGCGTCGACCCGGCCAAGGTGAAGGGCACCGGCCGCGACGGTCGCATCACCAAGGAAGACGTCGTTGCCGCCGCCGGTGACAAGTCGGCCGCCGCAGCGCCTGCCGCTGCCGCCCCGGCCGCCGTGGCACCGACCGCTGCCGCCGCGCCGACGCGTGGCGAAGAGCGGGTGAAGATGACGCGCCTGCGCCAGACGATCGCCCGCCGCCTGAAGGAAGCGCAGGACACTGCCGCGCTGCTCACCACCTTCAACGACGTCGACATGACGGCGGTGATCGAGGCGCGCGCCAAGTACAAGGACCTGTTCGAAAAGAAGCACGGCGTCCGCCTGGGCTTCATGGGCTTCTTCGTGAAGGCCGCGACGATGGCGCTGAAGGACATCCCGGCGGTCAACGCGCAGATCCAGGGCGACGAGATCGTCTATCACGACTATGCCGATATCTCGGTCGCGGTCAGCGCCCCGCAGGGGCTGGTCGTGCCGGTCATCCGCGATGCCGACAAGCTGTCGGTCGCGGGTGTCGAAAAGACCATCGCCGACTTCGGCAAGCGCGCCAAGGACGGCACGCTGAAGATGGACGAGATGAAGGGCGGCACCTTCACCATCTCGAACGGCGGCGTGTTCGGGTCGCTGATGTCGACCCCGATCATCAACCCGCCGCAGTCGGCGGTGCTGGGCCTGCACCGCATCGAGGAACGCCCGGTCGTCCGTAACGGGCAGGTCGTGGTGCGCCCGATGATGTATCTCGCGCTCAGCTACGACCATCGCCTGATCGACGGTCGCGAGGCAGTGACCTTCCTCGTCGCGCTCAAGAACGCGATCGAGGACCCGACGCGCCTGCTGATCGACCTCTAAGCGGCGGACGAAGACCGATGGGCATGGTGATCTATCTGCGTCGGGCCGGCGATGCCGATATCGACCGGCTGGTCGCCGACCCAGCGGTGTTCGAGGATTTCCTGTTCGAGGAAGGCGTCGAGAATCTCGACTTCCTCGATCTGGGCGAAGCGTGGCACGCGGTCCATTACCTGCTGACCGGATCGGCGGAGGACGTCGGCCATACGCTTGGCATCATCATCGCCGCGCTGCCCGAACTGGGTGCCGACGAGAATGGCGAAGGCGGCATCGGCCTGATCGCGCCCCCGTTGATGCGGGCCTTTGCCGACGCGCTCGACAAGATGGACGACGCCACCCTCGCCCGCCGGTTCGATCCGCGGGCGATGGCGGAGGCCGATGTCTATCTGGCCGAAACCTTCGGCAGTGCGGATGCGCTTGATTATGTGATGCAGGGCATTCCCGCCCTGCGCCAGTTTGCGGCACAATGCCGCCGTACCGGCGACGGCGCGATCCGCGTGATCGCCCACAACGACTAGGACGGGATAGAGATTATGGCTGAATATGACTTCGACGTCCTCGTGATCGGTGCCGGCCCCGGCGGCTATGTCGCGGCGATCCGCGCGGCGCAGTTGGGGCTGAAGACCGCCTGTGCCGAGGGCCGCGAGACGCTCGGCGGCACCTGCCTGAACGTCGGGTGCATCCCGTCCAAGGCGCTGCTGCACGCGTCGGAACTGTACGAGGAAGCGACCGGCGGTCACCTCGCCAAGTTCGGCGTCGAGATCCAGGGCGCGTCGCTCAACCTCGACCAGATGCACGCCGAAAAGAAGAAGGCGGTCGGCGAGCTGACCGGCGGCATCGAATATCTGTTCAAGAAGAACAAGGTCGAATGGCTGAAGGGCTATGCCGCGTTCGAGAACGACAACACGGTCAAGATCGGCGACCGCACCGTCACCGCCCGCGACATCGTCATCGCGACCGGTTCGTCGGTCACTCCGCTGCCGGGCGTCCAGGTCGACAATGACGCGGCGATCATCGTCGATTCGACCGGCGCCCTCGCCCTGCCCAAGGTGCCCGAGCATCTGGTGGTGATCGGCGGCGGCGTCATCGGCCTTGAACTGGGCAGCGTGTGGCGTCGCTTGGGTGCGAAGGTCACGGTCGTCGAATATGCCGACCAGATCCTGCCCGGCTTCGACGGCGAGGTCCGCAAGGAATCGGCCAAGCTCTTCAAGAAGCAGGGCTTCGACCTCAAGACCTCGATCAAGGTCACCGGCGCGTCGGTCGATGGCGGCACCGCCACGCTGACCGTGGAACCGGCGGCGGGCGGCGAAGCGACGACGATCACGGCGGACGCCGTACTGGTGTCGATCGGCCGCCGCGCGAATACCGAGGGTCTCGCGCTCGACAAGGCCGGGCTGTCGGTCAACCAGCGCGGCCAGGTCGATATCGACGAGGAATTCCGCACCAAGGTCGACGGCATCTGGGCGATCGGCGACGTGGTCCATGGCCCGATGCTGGCGCACAAGGCCGAGGACGAGGGCGTTGCGGTCGCCGAGTTCATCGCCGGCCAGACCGGCATCGTGAACCACGACGTGATCCCGAGCGTCGTCTACACCATGCCCGAAATCGCCGGCGTCGGCCTGACCGAAGAAGCCGCGAAGGAAAAGGGTGAGGTGAAGGTCGGCAAGTTCCCCTTCGCCGCCAACAGCCGCGCCAAGACCAACCGCGACACCGACGGCTTCGTGAAGGTCATTGCGGACGCAAAGACCGACCGCGTCGTCGGCGTGTGGATCGTCTCGTCGCTGGCCGGCACGATGATCGCGCAGGCGGCGCAGGCGATGGAGTTCGGCGCGACCAGCGAGGACATCGCCTACACCTGCCACGCGCATCCGACCCATGCCGAGGCACTGAAGGAAGCGGCGATGGCGGTGCAGGGCAAGCCGATCCACATCTGATCGGACGCATCCTGCACGATATTGCGAGGGCGGGGCATGGCGACATGCTCCGCCCTTTCCGCGTCCGGGGGATGGGACCCCGATGTGGTTAGGAAGTTGTCAAAGCTTGTCGCCTAGGTTCGCCCCGAGGATTGCATAGGGTGGCAAGCGTGAACGCATTCGGACGGCGCAGCGGAATGGGCGGATCGGGTGGCAGGCCATCGTTCGGCGTTGCCCGCCCGATGCAGGGATCGGGACCGGCGCGCCCGGCCGACCTGGACAATGCCCCGCAATTTCCACCGCTGCGCCAAATGCCGCTGGCCGGCGGCGATCTGGAACCGATGCCCGGCGAACAGTCCGGTGCGATGCCGCAGGGCGTGGGTGACGCGATGCAGCGCCTCGCCGACCGGCAGGCGCTGTCGGGTGAGGCGGGCAACAGCCGGGTCGAGGGATTCGAAACCTCGATCCACCGCATCAAGGAACAGGTGCTGCCCCGCCTGCTCGAACGCGTCGATCCCGAAGCGGCCGCGACGCTGACCAAGGACGAACTGGCCGAGGAATTTCGCCCGATCGTGGGCGAGGTGCTGGCCGAGCTGAAACTGACCCTCAACCGGCGCGAACAGTTCGCGCTGGAAAAGGTGCTGGTCGACGAGCTGCTGGGTCTGGGGCCGCTGGAGGAATTGCTGGCCGACCCGGCGATCAGCGACATCATGGTCAACGGTCCCGAACAGACCTTCGTCGAGCGCAAGGGCAAGCTGGAGCTGGCCAATATCGCCTTCCGCGACGAGGAGCATCTGTTCCAGATCGCGCAGCGCATCTGCAACTCGGTCGGCCGCCGCGTCGACCAGACGACGCCGCTGGCCGACGCCCGGCTGAAGGACGGCAGCCGCGTCAACGTGATCGTGCCGCCCTTGAGCCTCAAGGGCACCGCGATCTCGATCCGCAAATTCTCGGCCAAGCCGATCACCATCGACATGATGGCCGGTTTCGGATCGATGAGCACCAAGATGGCGACCGCGCTGAAGGTCGCCGGGGCCAGCCGATTCAACATCGTGATTTCGGGCGGCACCGGTTCGGGCAAGACGACGATGCTCAACGCGCTGTCGAAGATGATCGACCCCGGCGAACGCGTGCTGACCATCGAGGACGCGGCCGAACTGCGCCTGCAACAGCCGCACTGGTTGCCGCTTGAAACCCGTCCGCCCAACCTGGAGGGGCAAGGCGAGATCACCATCCGCGACCTGGTCAAGAACGCGCTGCGTATGCGCCCGGACCGGATCATCCTGGGCGAAATTCGTGGTAGCGAGTGTTTCGATCTCCTCGCCGCGATGAACACCGGCCATGACGGGTCGATGGCGACGCTCCACTCCAACTCCCCGCGCGAATGCCTCGCGCGTATGGAGAACATGGTGATGATGTCGGACATCAAGGTGCCGAAGGAAGCGATCAGCCGCCAGATCGCCGATTCGGTCGACCTGATCGTGCAGGTGAAGCGCCTGCGCGACGGGTCGCGCCGCGTGACCAACATCACCGAGGTGATCGGGATGGAAGGCCCGGTGATCGTCACCCAGGAACTGTTCAAGTTCGAATATCTGGACGAAAGCGCCGACGGCAAGATCATCGGCGAATATCGCTCGATGGGGATGCGCCCGTACACACTCGACAAGGCCAAGCAATATGGCTTCGATCAGGCGCTGCTGGAGGCTTGCCTGTAGCGTCAGGGACTTGGCTGTCCTACGATAAGCGCGTGATGCTCCGCCTTATTCTCGCGCTGCTGCTGTGCGCGCCCGTCGTCGCCCATGCGCAGGGACAACTCGATGCCGATGCGGAGGCGCGCTGGGTACCCTTTACCCTGACCAGCGCCAACCATCTGCGCTTCGCCATGACGATCGACGGCGTCGCGGCGCAGGCGCTGCTCGACACCGGCCTCAACCATAGCGCAGTCAGCCGGGAATTTGCGCGACGGGCGAAGCTGACCATCGATACCAAGGAAGCCGCAGCCGGCATCGCGCTGGGCGGTGCGATCCGGGTGGACTGGGCACCGACGAAGACGGTGGCGTTCGGGGCGCTCAATCGCAAGGGCGGGCGGGTGGCGGTGATCGACCTGCCGAAACTGCTCGCCAGCGCATCGGGCGATGCCGAGGTGCTGGTCGGCACCGACCTGATCGCGCCCAATGCGATCGATATCGACTTCGCCAATCGGCGCTTCCGCCTGTTGCCCAGCGGCCGGATGCCCTTTGCGGGAACCCGAGTGCCGATGACGTTGCAGGCGGGCAGCGGGCTGTACCTGACCGAAGCGACACTCGGCAAACGCCGCGTTCGCCCGTTGCTGGTCGATACCGGCGACGGCGGATCGCTGAGCGTTGCGCGGAGCCAGTGGCGGGCGGCCGCCTTGAAGGGCGCGCGGGTCACCTCGACCATCGCGTTCGGCGCGGGCGGGGTGGTCGATGCCGGGCTGACCGTGACCGACAAGGTGACCTTGGGCGGGGTGCCGACCGGACCGATCGAACTCCGGATCGAGGGCGATGGCGGGTTCACGAAACAGGTCCGCGTCGCCGGGCGGATCGGCACCGGTCTGCTGCTCCGCTACCGCGTGCTGCTCGACCCCGCCGCCGGACAGATGGTGGTCATGCCCAACCCGACCGCCCCGCCCGCCCCGCTCAAATCGACCAGCGGGCTGCTGCTCGGCTACGACCGCGCCCGGCTGCGCGTGCTGCACGTCATGTCGGGGGGACCGGGGGCGAAAGCGGGGTGGAAGACCGACGAACTGATCTGCGCGGTCGATGGCAAACCGGTCTCGCTGACGCCGGACGGCGGCGTCGACGTCCGGTGGGGCACCGATGCGCCGGGGAGGGTGGTGAAGCTGACGCTCTGCGACGGGGCGGAACGCTCGCTGACATTGGCGAACTTCTACTAGGGACGGATACAGTCGCCCTGCTTCGTACAGCGTCCCGGCGAAGGCTGGGATTTCCCGGTAATCGGGCGGGACAGGAGCCGCTTGCGGCCCCAGCCTTCGCCGGGGCGACGTCGTGCGGCGAGCCTTGCTATTTCAACGCAAAGGCTACCGCGAACACGACCAGCAACACCGCGATCAGCTGGATCAGCGTCCACGGCACCCACCCGACCCGGTCGGGATCGCGGCGCAGGGTACGGCGACGTTCCGCCAGCACCGATACCGCAAAGAGCATCGCCGCGACGCCCGCAATCGTCCATAACCACCTGTGTGCGTCGTCCACCCGTTCCTCCATTCAGGAGTTTCCCCATGCGTCGAACCGCCCTGTTCCTGCCAGCGCTAAGTATCGCGCTGCTGGCCCTCACCCCCGCCCCGGCCCAGGCACCACGCGGGCCGCTGGCCAGCGCGATCGCGTCGCCGGTACGCAGCCCGGCCAATGTCGCGCGGGACCGCTATCGCCACCCGGCGGAGACGCTGGCGTTCTTCGGGGTGAAGCCGACCGATACCGTGGTCGAAATCTGGCCCGGCAATGGCTGGTACAGTGAAATTCTCGCGCCGATGCTGCGCGAAAAGGGACGCTATATCGCCGCCGGCCCGTTGCCGCGTACCGCCGAGATGATGACCAAGCTGCAGGCGCGTGACGCGACCGCGTTCGGCAAGGCGCAGGTCGTCGCCTTTCCCGCAAAGACCGACGAAACGGGCGTTGCCGCCGGTACCGCCGACAAGGTGCTGACCTTCCGCAACGTCCATAACTGGCGCTTCGGCGGCGCGGACCAGGCGCAGGCGGCATTCGACGCGATGTTCCGCATGTTGAAGCCGGGCGGCGTGCTGGGCGTGGTCGAACACCGCCTGCCCGAGGGGCGCGATGCCGCAGCGGAAGAAAAATCGGGCTATATGAAGGAAAGCTCGGTAATCGCCTTTGCGACCCGGGCCGGGTTCAAGCTGGCGGGCAGATCGAACGTGAATGCCAATGCGAAGGACAGCGCCGACTGGCCGCAGGGCGTGTGGACGCTGCCACCGACCTATCGGCTGGGCGACACCGACCGCGCGAAATATGCTGCGATCGGCGAGAGCGACCGGATGACGCTGCGGTTCGTGAAGCCGAAGTGAGGCGTGGGGCGGGGGCGGAAGCGCCCTCGCTCCTCCGTCCCGTTCGGTTCGAGCAGCGTCGAGCCTGTCGGGTAGCTGCATCGAGGACGCTTGGAGGTCGCAAACGCCGGCCCGGAGACTCCCGCAGCCTACGATTATCGGGAAACCCCAGCCTTTGCTGGGGTGACGCTTGTTCGAACAGGGTGGATCAACCTTCCGGTAGCCTCGACGGTTGGACAAGGCGCACGGAATACCTTGCCCGTTCCCCGTCCCTATCCCCTACCCCGTTCGGTTCGAGTAGCGATCGAGCGAAGTCGAAAGCGCGTATCGAGAACGGGGTTCCGCCGGACGGAAGTTCTCGACTGCCGCTTCTCGACAGGCTCGAAGCTGCTCGAACCGAACGGGGTGGCGTAGGAACAGACGCCTACTCCGCCCCAGTCACCCCAGCTTGTCGACCTTGTCCTGCAGCCGCGCCAGTTCGGCGCGCAGCGCGGCCATTTCGTCGGTCTTGGCCGGCGTTTCGTTCGGAGTCGGGGCGGGCGTCGGCGCGGTGCCCGCCGCCCCGGCCGCACCCGGCTGGAACGCATGGGCCGCCGCTTCGAACATCGCGAGGTTGCGCTTGGCGATCTCCGCGAAAGGCGAATGGGCGAAGGCACCCTCGACCGCGGTCTTGAACTGTTCCTGGTTGCGGCGGAAGCTGTCCATCGACGCCTCCAGATAGCCCGGCACCATCGCCTGCATCGAATCGCCATAAAGCGTGATGAGCTGGCGCAGGAAGCTGACCGGCAGCAGCGTCTGCCCCCGGCTTTCCTCTTCCATGATGATCTGCGTCAACACGTTGTGCGTGATGTCGTCGTCGGTCTTCGCATCGACCACCTTGAAGTCGCGATGCTCGCGCGTCATCGCCGCCAGGTGTTCGAGCGTGATGTAGGACGACGTCTCGGTGTTATACAGCCGGCGATTGGCGTATTTCTTGATGATGACGGGGCTGCCGTCGGCCGCTGCCTTCTTCATGGGAAAACCTTTGCGCGAAAGATGACAGGATGGGTACACCGCTTGATACCGCGCCGCAACACGGCCCGCGCCCGTTGCCGCTATTTCTGTCGATGCTGCGCAGCGAAACGCACAATAATCCGGCACGCCGCGCCCGCGCGCTGGCCGGATTGCGCGCCTATCAGGACGCGCCACGCCTGCCCGCCACCCCCATGCCGGCGGCGGTTGCGCGGGATGGCCGCGTCCTGCTGCGTGATTATGGCGGCGACGGGCCGTCGGTGGTGGTGGTCCCATCGCTCATCAATCCGCCGTTCGTCCTCGACCTCGCGCCCGACAATTCGCTGGTGCGCTGGCTGACGGGACAGGGGCTGCGGGTACTGCTGGTCGACTGGGGCGCGCCGACGCCCGAGGACCGGGCGATGGACTTGGGGGATCATGCGCAAGTGGTAGCGCGGCTATGCGGCGCGCTGAACGACGCGCCGTTGCTGGTCGGCTATTGCCTGGGCGGGACCATCGCGCTGGCCGCCGCCGCCTTCGCGCCCGTCGCCGGCATCGCGCTGATCGCGACGCCTTGGCGCTTCGACGGGTTCGGCGAAGCGGGGCGTGCGGCGATTGCCGATATGTGGACCGCTGCGCAGCCGACCGCCGAGCGACTGGGCCTGCTGCCGATGGAATTGCTGCAGTCGATGTTCTGGCAGATCGATCCGGCGCGCACCGTCGAGAAATTCGTCCGGTTTGCCGACCTCGATCCGACAAGTGCGGCGGCGCAGGCGTTCGTTGCGCTGGAGGACTGGGCCAATGGTGGCGCGCCGATCCCCTATGCTGCGGGGCGCGAGCTGTTCGACGACCTGTTCGATGCCGACCTTCCCGGCCGGGAACGCTGGCGGGTCGGCGACCGGATCGTCGCGTCGCGTGCCCCCGTGCCGATGGTCGAGTTCGTCGCGCAGGACGATCGCATCGTTCCCGCCGACAGCGCCATCGGCCTGCCCGACCGGCGGATCGTGCCGGCGGGGCATGTCGGCATGATCGTCGGTCGGCGCGGGCGCAGCGTCCTGTGGGAACCGCTTGCGCACTGGCTAAGCGACGTGTCCCGCAGTAGAGAACACCCGAACCGTTAGGGAGAAGGATTGCCCATGTCCGAAGTCGTGATCGTTGCCGCCAAGCGCACCCCCGTCGGCAGCTTCCTCGGGGCCTTCGCCACCGTGCCGGCGCATGAACTGGGCCGGCAGGCGATCGCCGCCGCGCTGGATCAGGCCGGTGTCGCGCCGGAGGACGTGTCGGAAGTGATCCTCGGGCAGGTGCTGACCGCCGGCCATGGCCAGAACCCGGCGCGCCAGGCATCGATGGCGGCAGGCCTTCCGAAGGAAGTGCCGGCATGGGGCATCAACCAGGTGTGCGGATCGGGCCTGCGCGCGGTCGCGCTGGCGGCACAGGCGATCCAGACCGGCGATGCGACGATCGTGGTCGCGGGAGGACAGGAAAGCATGTCGCTCGCCGCGCACGCGGTGCAGCTGCGTGCGGGCACCAAGATGGGCGACGGCACCATGATCGACACCATGATCAAGGACGGCCTGACCGATGTCTTCAACGGCTATCACATGGGCATCACCGCCGAGAATTTGGCGGCGCAATATGAACTGACCCGTGGCGAGCAGGATGAATTCGCCGTCCGCTCGCAGAACCGCGCCGAAGCCGCCCGCGCCGAGGGTCGTTTCAAGGACGAGATCGCCCCGGTCACGATCAAGGGCCGCAAGGGTGACACCGTGGTCGACCAGGACGAATATATCCGTGCCGGCGCGACCCTCGACGGGGTGTCGGGCCTGCGCCCTGCGTTTAAGAAGGACGGTACCGTCACCGCCGCCAACGCATCGGGCCTGAACGACGGTGCCGCCGCGCTGGTGGTGATGTCGGCCGACGAAGCCGCCAAGCGCGGTCTCGAACCGCTCGCCACGATCAAGAGCTGGGCGACCGCCGGCGTCGACCCGTCGATCATGGGCATCGGCCCCGTCCCCGCCTCGCGCCGCGCGCTGGAAAAGGCCGGTTGGAGCGTTGACGACCTCGATCTGGTCGAAGCCAACGAAGCCTTTGCCGCACAGGCACTCGCCGTCGGCAAGGACATGGGCTGGACCGCGGACAAGGTGAACGTCAACGGCGGCGCGATCGCCATCGGCCACCCGATCGGCGCATCGGGTGCGCGCGTGCTGACGACTCTGCTGTACGAGATGAAGCGCCGCGATGTGAAGAAAGGCTTGGCGACGCTGTGCATCGGCGGCGGCATGGGAATTGCGATGTGCGTGGAGCGGTCAGGGCGTTTGTAACGGAACGTTCTCGGATAATTTAATTACACAATCTCGCTCATAAATTACACTTTCACGCGGCGCACCAATATGACATTACTATAATGTGACATTCATGCCACATTCATGTTTCTATTGTCGGTTGGTGCGCTGACGTGTCTTGCCTCGTTCGCTGGACCAATATTTTCTGGCGGCAATCCGGTACGGTTGTATCGGGCAAAACGGGGCAAAACATGAAAATTAACCGCTTCCTGGCGGCGACTGCGCTTGTCAGCGCCGCGTCGCTTCCGCACGCCGCTTTCGCACAGTCGAGCGAGCTTCCCTCCGAGATCAATACGCAAGACTGCACGACGCAGGAGCGCAATGCCGACGGCACTTGCCCGAAGCCTGCCGCCGATGGCGAACAGGGCGAAGTCATTACTGTCACCGGATCGCGTATCGCGCGCCCGAACCTCGACACGACCGTGCCCGTGACGTCGGTGTCTGCGCAGGAGTTGTTCGACACCGCCAACCTGTCGCTGGGTGACGAAATCAGCCGCCTGCCGCAGTTCCGCTCGACCACGACGCAGGCGAACTCGACCCAGTTCATCGGCACCGCCGGCATCAACTCGCTCGATCTGCGCGGTCTGGGCACCGCACGAACGCTGGTCGTCGTCAACGGACGTCGCCACGTCACCTCGTCACCGGGCGCCTATACCGTTGACGTCAACACCATTCCGAATGCCCTGCTCGAAAAGGTCGACGTCGTAACCGGCGGTTCGTCGGCGGTGTACGGTTCGGACGCGATCTCGGGCGTCGTGAACTTCATCCTGAAGCGCGATTTTGAAGGCGTCGACCTGCGTGTGCAGGGCGGCGTGACCGATCGTGGCGATCGCGGATCGCAGACCATCAACCTGGTCGCGGGCAAGAACTTCCTCGACAACCGCCTGAACATCGCCGTCGCGCTTGAATATGCGCATCAGGAAACGCTCCTGATGGCCGACCGCAACGACCAGACCGGCGCCTATACCGGCGCGCCCGGCTTCTACACGACGCAGGCGACCAGCCGCCTCGTCAATGGCGTGCTGGTCAACGAACCGGCGGCGGGTGACGGCATTCCGGACACCACCTTCATCGGCGTCAATGGCGGTCCGTATCCTGGTGGCACGATCGTCGGCGGCAGCCGGTTCGGCTCGATCTCGCTCGGCGGCACCGTTGCGACCAGCTGTATCGCGCTGACCAACGCCAACCAGAACAACCCGCTGGTCCTGAACCGTCGTTCGGCGGTCTGCACCGGCGGTCGCAGCCCGACTTCGGGTGCCGAACTGTCGGACAACTATGTGTTCCTGCCCGACGGCACGCTGGTACGCGATCGTCCGACGACCGACCTGCGTCCGAACGGCGGCGGGCGCTTCGGCGGCCTGACCGCGACCGGCCTGGAAGGCGCAATGCTGCTGCCCGGCCTCGATCGCTATGCGGCGAACCTGCTCCTGAACTATCAGGTGTCGTCTGCATTCGAGCCGTTCTTCGAAGGCAAGTACGTCCGCATCACCGCGAACCAGACCTCGACCCAGCCTACCTTCGTCGCCGGCACCTTGTCGCCGAGCTTCACCCTCGACAACGCGTTCCTGTCGAATCAGGCGCGCCAGACCCTTCAGACGATCCTAGGCACGACGTCGACCACCGCCGCCTTCACCATGCAGCGGTTCAACAACGACCTCGGCACCCGGTCGGAAGAGCATTTGCGCGAAACCTACCGCTTCGTCGGCGGCTTCCGTGGCGACCTGTCGTCGACCGGCAACGTCCGCTACGAAATCGCGGCGAACTACGGCCGGACCTCGACCTACTACGAAACGGGCGGCAACGTGCTGGTCGCGCGCTTCAATGCGGCGAAGGACGCGGTTCGCAACGCGGCCGGCCAGATCGTTTGCCGGGTGAACGCCGACACTAACACTACCAACGACATGCCGGGCTGCGTACCGATCAACCTGTTCGGCGAAGGCAACATCTCCCAGGCGGGCAAGGACTATGTCCTCTACACCTCGTCGCGCAAGCAGTGGGCCGAGCAGATCGACGCGCTCGGCTTCATCTCGGGCGACACCTCCGGCTTCTTCAAGCTGCCGGGCGGTGCGATCGCGGCGTCGGTCGGTGCGGAATATCGTCGCGAGGACGCCTATTCGGCGTTCGATCCGATCACCCAGTCGGGCCAGACGTTCCTGAACAGCGCGGCGACCTTCGATCCGCCCGCCGTCGAACTGTACGAAGGCTTCGGCGAAGTTCGCATCCCGCTACTAGCCGACCTGCCGCTGATCCGCGAACTGACGCTGGAAGGCGCCGGCCGCTATTCGAAATACAGCACGGCCGACAAGGGCGTCTGGGCCTATAACTATGGCGGCATCTGGTCGCCGTTCCGCGGGCTGCGGCTGCGCGCAAGCTATGCGCGTTCGGTCCGTCAGGCCAATCTGGGCGAATTGTACCAGACCCGGGCACAGACCTTCGCCAACGGCCTCGTCGATCCCTGCAGCCAAGGCAACCCGATCACGTCGAATCCGAACCGCGCCCGCAACTGCGCCGCGGCGGGTGTTCCTACCACGCTCACCTATGTCGACGATGCCGGTGTCACGCGGACCATCCCGTGGGTCAACACCCTGCCGTCGGGCCTGTCGGGCTTCAACCAGGGCAACCTCAACCTCCAGCCCGAAGTCGGCAAGAGCCTAACGCTGGGCGCCGTGTTCGAACCGCGGTTCCTGCCCGGCTTCTCGCTCACCGTCGATTATTACAACATCAAGGTGGAGAACGTGATCTCGGGCCTGTCGGGCCAGGGCATCATCGACCGCTGCTACGACGACCCGGTCGGCATCAACAATCCGTTCTGCTCGGCGGTCTTCCGTCGCAGCGCACCGGGTACGATCGGCGACTATACCTTTGCCGGCCAGAACGGCCGGACCCTCGACGGGGTCGCTGCATCGAATTCGCAGCTTGCCGTCACCGGTCCGGGCTTCCTGAACCAGCCGTTCAACTATGCGATGCTCAAGACCTCGGGCATCGACGTCGAGCTCGGCTATCGTCGCGAGATCGGGGACTTCAACATTTCGACGCGACTGCTGCTCAGCTGGCTGCAGAAGCGCGAATCGTACCTGTTCATCAACGAACTGACGCGCTCGACCCGTCTGCACGGCACGCTGGGCGATCCCCAATGGCAGGCTAATTACAGCTTCGACGTCCGCCACAAGAATTTCGACTTCGGCTACGACGTTCGCTTCATCGACAAGATGACGGTCGGTGCATGGGAAACGCAGTTCTCGTGGCAGGGTCGTCAGCCGACCAACGCGGACGCCTTCCCGTTCAAATGGTATCCCAGCACCTTCTACCACAACATCCAGCTGGGTGTCCGGGCGAGCGATCGTTTCCGCCTGTTCGCGGGTATCGACAACATTCTCGATACGCTGCCGCCCTATGGCTTGACTGGTACGAGTTCGAACAGCGGCGTCTATTCGATCGACGGTCGGTCGTTCTACGCGGGTGCGCGCGTTACCTTCTGATCGGGTTTGCCCGGCACATCGGGGGGCGGTCCATATGGGCCGCCCCCTTTTTTGTGGGGCGAACAATGCTGGACCTCGTGGCCGGCTTGGGCGATGACGCCCGCATGACTGCCGACGCCGTTTCGCCCTCCTTCCTGGCCGCACTGGGCCGGTCCGCCCGCACCGCAGCACAGACGCTGGCCGTGACGCCAACCGCTGCGAAGGCCGCCGCCCTGCGCGCCGCCGCCGCGGCGATCCGGGCGGAAGCCGACGTAATTCTCGCCGCCAACGCGCAGGACATTGCCGCGGCCGAGGCGAATGGCCGTTCGGGCGCGATGCTCGACCGGTTGCGGCTCGATCCCGCCCGACTGGCGGCGATGGCGGCGGGGGTCGAGGCGGTGGCGGCGCTGCCCGATCCGGTGGGGGACGTGATCGATCGCAGCGAACGGCCCAACGGACTGACGCTGACCCGGGTGCGGGTGCCGATCGGGGTGATCGGCATCATCTATGAAAGCCGGCCCAACGTCACCGCCGATGCCGGCGCGCTGGCGGTGATGGCGGGCAATGCCGCGATCCTGCGCGGCGGGAGCGAGGCGATTCACAGCAACCGCGCGATCCATGCCGCGATGGCGCGCGGGCTGGCGAGCGCCGGCCTGCCCGAGGGCGCGGTGCAGCTGATCCAGACGACCGATCGTGCCGCGGTCGGGGCTATGCTGGCGGCGGAGGGGATGATCGACCTGATCGTCCCGCGCGGCGGCAAGAGCTTGGTCGCGCGGGTGCAGGCCGAGGCGCGGGTGCCGGTGCTGGCGCATCTCGACGGCCTGAACCACAGCTATGTCGATCGTGCGGCCGACCCGGCGATGGCGCAGGCGGTGGTGGTCAATGCGAAGCTGCGCCGGACCGGCGTGTGCGGCGCGACCGAGACGTTGCTGATTGACCGTGCCTATGCCGATCCGCTGCCGATCCTGACCGGGCTGATCGCCGCTGGCTGCGAATTACGCGGCGATGCCGAGGTACAGGCGCTGCATCCCGATATCCTGGAGGCGAACGCAGACGACTGGGACACCGAATATCTCGACGCGATCCTGTCGGTGAAGCTGGTCGACGGCGTCGACGACGCGATCGCGCACATCGCCGCGCATGGGTCGCACCATACCGATGCGATCATCACGGAAGATGCCGCGACCGCCGAGCATTTCCTGGCGCGGGTCGATTCGGCGATCGTGATGTGGAACGCCTCTACCCAGTTCGCCGATGGCGGCGAGTTCGGGCTGGGCGCGGAGATCGGCATCGCCACCGGACGGCTGCACGCTCGCGGGCCGGTCGCGCTGGAGGGGCTGACGACGTACAAGTGGATCGTGCGGGGCAGCGGGCAGACCCGGCCTTGAAGGCCAAGGCGATCGGGCTGCTCGGCGGGTCGTTCAACCCGGCGCATCGCGGCCATCGCCGGGTGTCGCTGGCGGCGAAGCGCGCGCTGGCGCTGGACGAGGTGTGGTGGCTGGTGTCGCCGGGCAATCCGCTGAAGCCCGCCGCTGGCATGGCGCCGCTGGCGGCGCGGCTGGCATCGGCACAGCGGGTGGCGCGCCATGCGCCGATCCGGCCGACCGCGATCGAACGACGGCTGGGCACCCGCTATACCGTCGATACCTTGCGCAAGCTGGTGCGGCTGTACCCGCAGCATCGCTTCATCTGGTTGATGGGCGCGGACAATCTGGCCGAGTTTCACCGCTGGCGCGACTGGCGCGGGATCGCGCGGACGGTGGCGATTGCGGTAATCGCGCGTCCGGGCTATGACGGACGTGCCCTCGCTAGTCCTGCGATGGGTTGGTTGCGGCGCCATGCGCGGCCCGCAGGCCAGGCGAAACGATGGACGATGTGGAGTTTGCCGGCACTGGTCCGTTTGCGCTTCCGTCCCGATCCGACGTCGGCGACCGCGATCCGCGCCGCCGATCCCGCCTGGCACCTTCGGGCAATTCCGCCCGACCGGTCCGGCGCACAGGCCCCTGAAAGCTGATGAACTTGCCGACCCCTACCGACCCGACCGATGCCATGAACGAAACCGAAGCGCTGCACCGCATGGTGCTGGCCAGCCTCGACGACGACCAGGCGGTCGAAACGGTGTCGATCCCGCTCGCCGGCAAATCGAGCATCGCCGACTACATGGTGATCGCCAGCGGCCGGTCGAGCCGGCAGGTGGCGTCGATGGCGCAGAAGCTGGCCGAGCGGGTGAAGGCCGAATTCGGTCGTCCGTCGCGCATCGAAGGGCTGCCGACCGCCGACTGGGTGCTGATCGATACCGGCGACGTGATCGTCCATCTGTTCCGTCCCGAAGTGCGCACCTTCTACAATCTGGAGCGGATGTGGGCGTTCGGCGACACGCTGAACCCGACCGCGCACGCCTGATCCGAACCCGCCCGTGCTGCTGCATATCGTCGCGCGCGGGCGGATCGGGCGCAGTCCCGAAGCCGAGCTGATCGAGCGCTATCTCAAGCGCGTCAGCTGGCCGACGAAGATTACCGAACTGCCCGATACCGGGGGCAAGGTGCCACCGGTCGAACCGGGCACGCGCATCGTGATGCTGGATGAAAAGGGTCGCGACCTGCCGTCGATGGCGTTCGCGACGCAGCTCGGCCGCTGGCGCGACGATGGCGTGCGCGAGACGCGGTTCCTGCTGGGCGCGGCCGACGGCTTCGACGATGCACAGCGGGCGCAGGCCGACCTGTTGCTCGCCTTCGGCAAGGCGACCTGGCCGCATCTGATGGCCCGCGCGATGCTGGCCGAACAATTGTGGCGCGCGGCGAGCATCCTGGCCGGCCACCCCTATCACCGCGAAGGATGAGGCGTGCGGTCGCCCTGATCGCCGCGCTGGCCGCGCTGGCGGGGGCGGCGGCGTGGGGACGAGACGATCCGGTCGCGGCGGGTCGCGAACGGCTGTCGATCGCGCGCCGCACCGCCGTGGAGGCGGCAGCCCGGTCGCGGCGACTCGAACAGGCGGCACGTGCGGCGCGCGCCGGGGCGGAACGGACGCGGGCGGCACAGGCGGCGCTGGCCGCGCGGATTGCTGCGGCGGAGGCGGACGCCCAGGCGGCACAGGCCCGCGTCGCGCTGATCGGGGAGTTGCTCAACCGCCGTCGCACCGAACTGGCGGCGCGGCAGGCACCGGTCGCGCGACTGGTCGGGGCGCTGCAGTCGCTCGCAACCCGGCCGGCCTGGCTGGCGGTGGCGCAGCCGGGATCGACCGACGATCTGGTCCATGTCCGCGCCGTGCTGGGAACGGTGGTGCCGGTGATGCAGCAGCGTACCGCCGCCGTGCGCGCCGGGGTGGCCGATGCGGCGCGCCTGCGGTCGCAGGCCGGGGTCGCGCTGTCGGCGCTGGCGGCCAGCAACGCGCGGCTGGAGGGCGAACGCCTGGCACTGGTCCGGGCGGAGGCGGCGCAGCGGCTGCGATCGCGCGAGCTGGCGCGCGGGGCGATGGTCGAATCGGATCGGGCGATCGCCATGGGCGAACAGGCGCGCGACATCGTCGACCGCCTAGAGGAACTGGGCGAAGCGCGCGACACCCGCGCCGCGCTGGCCGCGCTGCCCGGCCCGCTGCCGCGTCCCGACAGCGATGCACGCCCCCTGCCCCCGCCCGCCTATCGCCTGCCGGTCAAGGGCGTCGTCGCGACCGGGTTCGGTGAGATCAGCGACAGCGGCGTGCGGGCGCGCGGCCTGACCCTGACGGTTGCGCCCGGGGCGGTCGTGGTCGCGCCCGCACCGGGCCGGATCGCGTTCAGCAAGCGGTTTCGCGGCTATCGCCGGATCGTGATCCTCGACCATGGCGATGGCTGGACGACGACCGTCACCGGCCTTGCCGCCAGCGTCGGACCAGTCGATGCGCGGGTGGCTGCCGGTACCCCGATCGGTCGTGCGCCGGATGGGGACGGTCCCCCGGTCACGATCGAACTGCGGCGGCGCGGCGTGCCGGTCGACTTGGCGGCAATGCTGTGACCAAAGCGTAAAGGTCCGCGTAACCGTATATTATCCGATGGTGTACACAACGTTCCGAATACAGATTCGGAGGGAAGCCCATGCACTCGATCAATCGGATGGTACTGGCGGCGATCGCCACGATCGCATTGCTGGTACTGGCATCGGCGGGGGCCAGGGTCTGGTCGAACGGCGGTCAGGGCGAGGCACGCGCCAGCGTCACCCGCGGGACGTCGCTGCTGCGCAACCACATGACCGCCGACATGATGCACGACGCGGTGCGGGGCGACGTCCTGTCGGTGCTGCGCGCGGCATCGGCCGGGGATCTCGATCTTGCGGCGAATCGGCAGGCGCTACGCGAGGATGCGACGGCGCTGCGGAAGGCGCTGGCGGCCGATGCCGCCTATGCCGACGCTCCGGCGGTCGCGGCACAGGCGCGCGCCATCCAGCCGCTGGTCGAGACCTATGTCGCGACCGCGGAGGACATCGCCGATGCCGCCGCCGCCGATCCGGCACGCGCCGGCGCGCTGCTGCCGGGCTTCCTGACGGCGTTCGAAAAGCTGGAAGGCGGCATGAATAGGGTGTCCGACGCGATCGAGGCCCATCTGGCCGAGGTCACCGCCGAAGCGAATGCCATTGCCCGGATGGCCAACATCCTGCTGGCGATCACGACGGCGGCGACGCTGGCCGTGATCCTCGCCATCGGCGTTGCGACCCGCCGTTTCGTGGTGGGGCCGCTGCTGGCGCTGGTCGATACGCTGAAGCGCATGACGTCGGGCGACATGGCGGTCGCCATTCCCGCCGGCCACCGCCGCGACGAGCTGGGCCAGCTGGCCGGCGCGACCCAGGCGTTGCGCGACCAGCTGATCGCGGCGGAGCGCGCCAAGGAGGAACAGACGACGCTGATCGTCGACAGCTTCGGCACCGCGCTGGCGCGGCTGGCCAAGGGGGATCTCGTCTCGCGAGTCGATGCCGATCTGACCGGCCCGTTCGCCCGGATCAAGGCGGACTTCAACGCCGCCGTCGCCGCGCTGCAATCGACGCTCGCCACCGTGACCGAAGCGGCCAGCAGCATCAACAACGGCGCCGACGACATTCGCCAGGCGTCGGACGACCTGTCGCAGCGCACCGAACAGCAGGCGGCAAGCCTGGAGGAGACCGCCGCGGCAATGGACGAGATCACCTCGACCGTCCGCGAAACCGCCGCCGGCGCGGCGCAGGCGAACCGGATCGTCGGCGAAGCGCGCGCCGAAGCCGACCAGTCGGGCGAGATCGTCCGCCGCGCGGTGGAGGCAATGCACGGCATCGAACGCGCCTCGGCGGAAATCAGCGATATCATCAGCGTGATCGACGGCATCTCGTTCCAGACCAACCTCCTCGCGCTGAACGCCGGGGTGGAAGCGGCGCGTGCCGGCGATGCGGGCAAGGGCTTTGCGGTCGTCGCCAGCGAGGTCCGCGCGCTGGCGCAGCGTTCGGCCGACGCGGCGAAGGACGTGAAGACCCGCATCACCGCATCGTCGAGCCAGATCGACTCCGGGGTACAGCTGGTCGTCGACACGGGCGAGGCGCTGACCCGCATCATCAACCGCATCGGGCAGATCGACGAACTGGTCGCCAGCATCGCATCGTCGGCGGAGCGTCAGGCGACGGGCCTGCATCAGATCAATACCGCCGTGTCGGAAATGGACGGCATGACGCAGCAGAATGCGGCGATGGTCGAGGAAGCGACGGCGGCGGTGCGCAACCTCGCCGCCGATGCCGACGGCATGGCGCGACAGATCACCAGCTTCCGCCTGGGCGATACCGGCCATCGCATCGCCCCGCCGTCGCGCGCACCGCACGCAGCGCCACCGTCCAAGGCCGGCACCGTCGTGCCGATGCGACCGCGCACGGTCGGCAACGCCGCGCTGGCCGTGGAGGAGAACGACTGGTCGGCATTCTGAGGCCCGATGGCTGCGGAAAGATCGGAATGTGCTGCCGTCACCCCGGGTTGAACGCGGGGTGACGGCACCGCCCGGATGCTGGCTCGATAGCGGTACCGGCGAGACAGCGCTTTGATCGCAGCACGTTTTGCCGCTACTGTGACAAACGTACCGCAGTCGAAAGCATCCAAGCGTTTATGCGTAGGTCCCGTTCGTTCTTCCAAGCCACCGCCATCGTCGGCGCGATGGCACTGGTTCCCGTCGCCACCGGTGCGATGGCGCAGGCCGATGCCGGCAGCTTCCGCGAACTCGACAATTTCATGGACGTCTATAACCGGGTGAAGGCGTCCTATGTCGACAAGGTCGACGACAAGACGCTGATGGAGGGCGCGATGCGGGGCATGCTCGCCGCGCTCGACCCGCATTCCAGCTATCTGGATGCCAAGGATTTCGAGAATCTGCGCATCGCCACGACCGGCAATTATTCGGGCCTCGGCCTGTCGGTCACGCTGGAGGACGGCGCGGTCAAGGTCATCACCCCGACCGAGGATACGCCGGCGGCGCGCGCGGGCATCAAGTCGGGCGACTATATCACCCATGTCGACGGCAAGCTGATCGTCGGCGGCACGCTGGACGAAGCGGTCGCGCAGATGCGCGGACCGACGGGGTCGAAGGTATCGCTGACCATCGTCCGCCCGGGCCGCGACAAGCCGATCGAGCTGACATTGGTGCGCAGCACGATCGTGCAGAAGCCGGTGAAGTGGGAAGTGAAGGACGGCATCGGCGTCATCAACATCAACACCTTCAGCGAGACGACCGGTGCCGATACCCGCGCGGCGATCGCCGGGATCGACAAGGCGCTGGGCCACAAGCCCAAGGGCTATATCATCGACCTGCGCGACAATGGCGGCGGCCTGCTGAACCAGGCGATCGAGGTGTCCGACACCTTCCTCGCGCGCGGCGAGATCGTGTCGCAGCGCGGGCGCGACAAGGCCGATACCGAACGCTATTTCGCCGAGGAAATGGTCCCGGGCGACCTGGCGCAGGGGCTGCCGATCATCGTGCTGACCAATCCGGGCACGGCATCGGCGTCGGAAATCGTCGCCGGCGCGCTGCAGGATCATCACCGTGCGATCGTGATGGGCGAACGCAGCTTCGGCAAGGGATCGGTCCAGTCGATCTTCGACCTGTCGAAGAACACCGCCGTCCGCCTGACCACGGCGCGCTATCACACGCCGTCGGGCCGGTCGGTGCAGGAAGGGGGCATCGATCCCGACCTGAAGGTGCCGCAGATTTCGGACCCCGATTACAAGAGCCGCCCGGTGTACCGCGAGGCCGATCTGCGCCGCCATCTCGTCAACGAGGCCGGGGTCGACGACAAGACGCTGACCGAGGATACGAAGGACGATCCACGCTTCGCCGAAAGCGCCGAATCGCTCAAGAAGCGCGGCATCGACGATTTCCAGCTCTATTACGCGCTGCAGACGATGGGCCGGGTCGGGCCGACCACGCGGATGGCGGCGGCCCCGGCTCCCAAGCCGGCAAAGCGCTGATCCAATGCGGGCCAACGACCTGCCGCTGGCGCGCTGGATCGCGCTGCTCCTGCCGCTGACGCTGATCGCGGGGGCATTGGCGTCGCAATATCTGGGCGGGTTGTATCCGTGTGAGATGTGCCATTGGCAGCGCTGGCCGCATTATGCCGCCATCGCGCTTGCCGCGCTGTCGTTCGTCGTGCCGCGCACGTCGGGCAAGCGGGCGCTGATCGTGCTGGCCGGGGTGGCGATCCTCGTCAGCGGGCTGATCGGTGTGTTCCATGCCGGCGTCGAATATCATTGGTGGCAGGGGATCACCGCCTGCGCCAACACGCTGCACGCGACCGGCGGCGACCTGCTGGCGGCGATCGTGGCACAGCCGGTGGTGCGCTGCGACGTGCCGCAATGGTCGCTGTTCGGGGTGTCGCTGGCCGGATTCAACGCGATCCTTTCGATCGGTGGTGCGTTGGCGGTACTCATCCTCGCGACACGGAGGCGGACATGAGCAAGTGGCGACCCGGTGACCGCAGGCCCGGCGGGCTGAAATCGATGATCCGCGTCGATCAGGCGGGCGAATATGGCGCGACCCGCATCTATGCCGGGCAGCTTGCAGTGATGGGCGACCGCAGTCCGATGTCGGCCGCGATTCAGGGCATGGCATTGCAGGAGGCGGAACACCGCGCCTATTTCGACGCGCTGATCGCGGAACGCGGCGTGCGCCCTACGCTGATCCAGCCGATCTGGGACGTGGCGGGCTTTGCGCTGGGCGCTGTGACGGCGGCGATCGGGCCGGAGGCAGCGATGGCCTGCACCGCGGCGGTCGAAACCGAAATCGACAAACATTATGAGGATCAGCTCGCCGAACTGGGCGACGATCATCCCGAGTTAAGCGAAGCCATTGCAAGGTTCCAGGCAGAGGAACTGGAGCATAAGGAAGCGGCGCTGGCGCATGGTGCCGAACGCGCGCCCGCCTATCCCGTGCTGTCGGCGGCGATCCGCGCGGGGTGCCGCGTCGCCATCGAAGTTTCGAAACGTATTTGACCGACCGGGCGTTACCCCGGCAGGAGGACCTGATGACCCGCTTTCTTCTGGCCGGTGCCGCCGTTTTCGCCGCCTTCACCCTGCCCGTCGCGCCCGCCGCCGCGCAGGTCCAGAACGGCACGCTGGTCATCTATGGCAACGACAAATGCCCGACCAATTCGAGCGGCGAGGAAATCGTGGTCTGCGTCCGCCGCAGCGAACGCGAACGCTTCCGCATCCCGAAGGAACTGCGCGACGTCGAACCGACCCGCGACGGCGAAAGCTGGGCGACGCGGGTAGAGGATAATCTGAACGTCGGCGGCAGCGGGACCGGCAGCTGCTCGACCGCCGGTGTCGGCGGCCAGACCGGCTGCTTCATCCAGCGCGCAAATGCGGCGCGGGCGGAACGGCGCGCACGGGCGCGGGCGGAATCGGCGATTCCGCTGCCATAAGGCGTTCCGACACTCGGTGGCTCACCCCGGCGTAGGCGAAGGGCCATAGCCGGGTTCTGGGCTTATTGTTCCTGGCCTGCGGCCCCGTCCGTGCGGGGATGCCGATCGTTGTTTCCCGTCGCCGCGAACGTCATCCCAGCGCAGGCTGGGCTCTCCCGGTTATCTACGGCGCGCGCCTCGCCGCCGAAGGTCCCAGCCTGCGCTGGGACGACGGCTCATGCGAGAAAAGGGCGCGTCTACCCGCCCAGAACGTGCATCCACATCGGCTTGCCCAGCACGCTGACCGAGCTTTCCAGCTTCTCCAACGCCGCCGCGACGCAGCGTTCCGGGCCTTCATGGGTGACGATCGCCACCAGCACGCTGCCATCGGCATTGGCGCCGCGCTGCATCAGGCTTTCGATCGAGACGCCGGCGTCGCGCATCGCGGCGGCGATTTCGGCCAGCACGCCGACCTTGTCCGCGACCTGCAACCGGACATAGGCCCGCCCGCGCCGCTCGCCTGCCGATTCGGGCGCGGCGGCAGCCAGCGAGGCGGCGGGCATGGCATAGGGCGGGCCGAATTCGCCGCGGGCGATGTCGATCAGGTCGGCGACCACCGCGCTGGCGGTCGGCCCGTCACCTGCCCCGCGCCCCTGGAAGAACAGCCGTCCGACGAAATTGCCCTCGGCCACCACGGCGTTCAGCGAGCCGGTGACATGCGCCAGCGGATGGTCGAGCGGAATCAGATGCGGATGTACCCGCTGGAACAGGCCGTGCGGCCCGGCCTCGCCCACGCCGACCAGGCGGATGCGATAGCCCAAAGCTGCCGCCTCCGCGATATCGGCGGCCAGCACGTGGCGGATACCGGTCACCGCGACCGCATCGAACGCCGGTTGCGTGCCGAACGCGATGCTGGCGAGGATCGACAGCTTGTGCGCGGCATCGACGCCATCGATGTCGAAGCTCGGGTCCGCCTCGGCAAAGCCCAGTGCCTGCGCCTCGGCCAGCACCTCGGCGAAATCGCGGCCTTCGCTCTCCATCTTGGACAGGATGAAGTTGCAGGTGCCGTTGAGGATGCCGAAGACCTGCGAAATCTCGTTCGCCGCCGCGCCTTCGCGCAGGCCCTTGATGACCGGCACGCCGCCAGCCACCGCCGCTTCGAACTTCAGCGCGACGCCCTTTGCCTCGGCGGCCTTGGCGAGTTCGAGGCCGTGATGCGCGATCATCGCCTTGTTCGCGGTGACGAAGCTCTTGCCCGCCGACAGCGCGCCCCGCGCCAGCGTCAGTGCCGGGCCGTCCGAACCGCCGATCAGTTCGACCACGACATCGGCATCGCCGGCATGGACCAGCGCGGCGGTGTCATCGACCCATTGGTAGCGCGACAGGTCGACGCCCCGGTCGCGCGAGCGGTCGCGCGCCGATACCGCGACGACCTCGATCGGACGACCGGCACGCCGCGCGATCAGCTCGCCATTGGTTTCGATCAGCCGAATGACCCCCGCGCCCACGGTTCCAAGGCCGGCGATGGCGACGCGGAGCGGTTCGGTCATATCTTCCTCTGGTTTCACACGTAACAAAATTGCGGCCGGAGCGTCGCTCCGGCCGGTTTCGTGTCTCTAGAGGCTGGAACGCGGGAGGGAAAGGGCGTTGACCTACCTCTACCGTCATCCCCGCAAAGGCGGGGATCCATATACGCAAAGGTATCGAAAGAGTCGAAACGGCAGCGGCAATGGATTCCCGCCTTCGCGGGAATGACGGCCATACGTTACTTCTTGATGAGACCGATCTCGACCAGCCGCTCGTACAGATAGTCGTGCGAGCTGATCGGCGTCGGGTAGCGGTTCGGGCGTTCCTCGCTGATGCAGCCCGGCAGCGTCTCGATCAGGAAATCGGGTGCCGGGTGGAGGAAGAACGGCATCGAATAGCGCGAATGGCCGCGGCGTTCCGGTGCCGGGTTCACGACGCGGTGGGTGGTGGACGGCAGGACATGGTTGGTCAGCCGCTGCAGCATGTCGCCGACATTGACGACCATCGCACCCGGCGGCGGTGCGACCGGCAGCCAGCGGCCATCGCGGTCGAGCAGTTCGAGGCCGGCTTCCTCCGCACCCAGCAACAGGGTGATGAGGTTGATATCCTCATGCGCGCCGGCGCGGACTTCGGGTGCGTCGGCGGGAACCGGCGGATAATGGAGCAGACGCAGGACCGAATTGCCGTCCTTGACCGCGCGGTCGAACCAGTTCGGCTCCAGCCCAAGATAGCGCGCGATCGCCGACAACAGCCGGTCGCCCGCCGCGTCGAGCGCGGAAAACAGGTCGAGGAACGCTTCGCGAAATCCTTCCGGCCGGTCGGGCCAGACATTGGCGGGCATGACGTCGCCATAACGATGGCCGGCGGCCAGTTCGCGACCGACATGCCAGAATTCCTTCAGATCGACATGGGTCGCGCCCTTGGCGATCTCGGTCTTGAACGGGGTATAGCCGCGCGCACCGCCGCCGCCTTCGACGAAATAGCGACGCTTTTCCTCCTCCGGCAGATCGAAGAACGCCTTGGTCATCGCCCAGGCGCGGTCGATCACGCCCTGGTCGACGCCATGGTCGGACACCATCGCGAATCCGAAGCGTTGGAACGATTCGCCGAAATCGCGGGCGAAGCCGTCGGGGTCCTGCTCCGCCTGCGCCATCGAAATCAGCGGAACCTGCGAAAGCGGCGTGTCGGCCATTGGTCTGAAATCCTGAAAGATACGGGTACAAACGATGAAGATAGACGTGCTGCGCGCGGACGAACAGGGTCATCCTTTGCGTGACCCGGCGGACGACATGGGCCATGGAGGCGGCGTTATGTCCCAGACCATCGAATCCCCCGCCGAAACACTCGCGCCGCCGCCCTCCGCCGACCGCTCCCCGCTGCCCTTCGGCGAGTTCGTGACGCTGATCGCGGCGCTGATGGCGCTGACCGCGCTGGGGATCGATTCGATGCTGCCCGCGCTGCCCGCGATCGGTGCGGCGCTGGACGTCGCCGAACCCAATAGCCGCCAGTTCGTCATCACGTCGTTCCTGATCGGCTTTTCGGTCGCGCAGCTGGCCTATGGGCCGCTGGCCGACCGCTATGGCCGGCGACCGGTGCTGATCTTCGGCCTGATCGCCAGTGCGATCACCAACCTGGTCGCGGCCGTGTCGGGCAGCTTCGTGCTGCTGCTGATCGCACGGTTCGCCTCCGGCGCCGCGGTCGCGGGCGCGCGGGTAGTGACGGTGGCGCTGGTGCGCGACTGTTATTCGGGCCGGGCGATGGCGCGGGTGATGAGCCTCGCCTTCATCTTCTTCATGGCGGCGCCGGTGCTGGCACCGTCGTTCGGTGAACTGGTGCTGGCCTTTGCATCATGGCGCTGGATTTTCGGCGGGATCGCGATCGTCACCGCGATCATCCTCGCCTGGTTCGTGCTGCGGATGCCGGAGACGCTCCCGGAATCCGAACGACAGCCGCTGGAGCCGGCGCGTATCCTGGCGGGCTATCGCATGGTGCTGCGCGATCGCTATGCGGTCGGCTACACCATGGCCGCCGCGCTGCTGCAGGGCGGGCTGTTCGGCTTTGTGGGGTCGATCCAGCAGATCATGGACGTGACGTTCGAACGGCCCAAGCTGCTGACCATCGTCTTCGCCTGCGTTGCCGGTACCATGGCGGCGGGATCGTTCTTCAATTCGCGGATCGTGATGCGGTTCGGTACGCGGCTGATCTCGCACGCCGCCTTGCTGGGCCTGATCGCCGTGGCCGCCGTCCATCTCGCGGTGACGCTGGCCGGACTGGAGTCGCTGGCGAGCTTCATCGTGCTGCAGGCGATGATGATGGCCTGTTTCGGCCTCGCAACCTCCAATTTCTCGGCGATGGCGATGGAGAATATGGGCACGATCGCCGGCACCGCATCGTCGTTGCAGGGGTTCGCGTCGATGCTGACCGGCGCGGTGCTGGGCGCCATCATCGGCCAGTCGTTCGACGGGACGACGGTGCCGCTGTACGGCGGGTTCCTGGGGCTGGGGCTGATCGCGCTGCTCGTCGTGTTTCGTACCGAACATGGCCGGCTGTTCCGCCGGGGGTAGGAACCCGCCCCGCCGCCCACGGGTTTCCCCTGCCTGAGACCAACAGGAGACGCGTAATGGGCGGGCATCAGGTGAGCGGACAGGGTACCGGCGACGACGGCTATGACGAGGATGGCTATGACGAAAGCCAGCGCGCCGAAATCCTCGAAGCGACGCGTGACGGGCCGAGCGACGGCACGATCCTGACCGACCTCGAACCCGATCTGGGCATGTCCGACGACGAGGACGAGGACGAATTCGCCATGGTCGACGACGAAGTCGCCGAAGAGGACGAGGACGTGACGATCACCGGACAGGGCGACCAGTCCGAGGACGAGTTGCAGGAGGATTTCGACGAGGACAACCTCGCCGAGGATGGTGACCTGAACGATACCGACGGGCAAGCGATCAACCCATGAGGATCGCGGGCGGAGCCGCGCTGGCGCTCTTGCTGGCGGGATGCGGCGGTGGAGAGACGGCGGGGAACGATGCGGCGGCGAATGCCTCCTTCCCGGCCGAACCGGTACCCGCCGCTGGCTCGCCGACCCCGGTGACGCCCGCGACCACCCTGCCGGCGGGTGAGGGCATTCCCGGCGTCTCCGCGCCGCCCCCCGCTCCCTCGCCCATGGCCGAACCGGGCGCGACGGAGGCGGCGCAGGTCGTGCGCGACTATTTCGCAGCGATCGGCGACAAGCGCTACGGCGATGCTTGGCGATTGTGGCAGGGCGTCGGACAGGCGTCCGGCATGTCGCAGGCGGCCTTTGCCCAGTCCTTCGCGAAATATGCCGAATATCGCGCGACGATCGGCACGCCGGGCCGGATCGATGCCGGGGCCGGGCAACGCTATATCCAGATACCGGTGCAGGTCAGCGGCAAGCTGCGCGACGGCACCCCGGTGTCGATGGCCGGGCCGGTCACATTGCACCGGACCGGCGATATCGATGGCGCGACCGCCGAACAGCGGGCATGGCGGATTTCGGACAGCGGCCTGAAGCCCCGTCCGCGAACGGAGCCGACCGTCCCGCAATGACCGCCCCCCGCTTTACCCGTTCGATCACCGCCGGCCCGGACGATATCGACGAACTCGGCCATGTGAACAATGCGGTCTGGGTCCGCTGGATTCAGGACGTCGCGGTCGAGCATTGGATGGCGGTAGCGACCCCCGAACAGCAGGCGGCCTATGTCTGGGTCATCACCCGCCACGAGATCGACTATCGCGGCAATGTCGCCGCCGGGGAAACGGTGACGGCGGAGACCTGGGTCGGCGAAGCGCCACGCGGTGCCCGGTTCGACCGATTGATGCGCTTCACCGGCGAGGACGGCAGGGTGAAGGTCGATGCGCGCACGACTTGGGCGGTATTGGACCGGCAAAGCGGACGGCTGGTGCGCGTGCCGGCCAATGTCGCCGAGCGATTTCTGGGTTGAAGCCATCGTCGCCCGTCACCCCGGCCGTACGCCGGGGCAACGGAGACGATTCCGTCAACGCAGCAGGAAGCGCACCGACACGGTCGCGGTGAGGTCCTGTTCGCCCGCCGCAAGCGGGGTCGAATCCTGCATCTTCACCATCCGTGCCGATGCCATCATGGGTACCGCGATCGGCGGCTGGTCCCCGCCATTCTCGACGATCGACACGATGCGGTCGACTCGCATCCCCGCCGCCTTGGCGTAGAGTTCGGCACGCGCTCGTGCGCGGCGGATCGCATCGGTACGCGCCTCGTCCAGCGCCGCGTCGGCGGCATCGACCGACAGGGTCGGGCCGTCGATCTGGTTCGCGCCCTGCGCCACCAGCGCGTCGAGGATCGACCCGCTCTTCGCCACGTCGCGGAAGCGGACCGACACGCTGTTGCTCGCCTGATAGCCGGTGATCGCCGGCGGCTGGTTCTCGGCATAGCGATATTGCGGCTGGAGCTGGATCTGCGCGGTCTGGATATCGCGCTCGGCGACGCCTGCCTTGCGCAGCGCGGCGACGACGCGGGTCATGCGCTGCGCATTGTCCGACAGCGCGGCGGCGGCGGTCGGCGACTGGCTGACGACGCCGGCGCGGATCGTCGCGATATCGGGCACCCGCGTCGCCTTTCCTTCGGCCACGACGTCCAGCAGCGTCGCATCGGTCAGGATCGGGGCGGCGAGCGGCGCGACCTGCTGCGCGGCGGCGGGCAGCGCGCCACCGATGGCGGCCAGGATCAGGGCGGAACGGAGCATCGGCATTTCCCTTTCGAATACAATCGCAACGATCCGGGTCGTTACGGGTCCGCGTCAAAACGCACGCTGAACGCAAACGATGCGAGGCTTGTCGTTCTTATCGAAAAACGCGATGTGTATGCTTGAGAAAGGTGCTGTATTGAGATAATACAGCGCGGTCGAGGCTGGGGGCCTCCAATAGGATGGGGTGGATGAATTACGAATCGACGTCGATCGCGGGAGACCGCCCCATGCTGACCGGACCGGACGCTGCGCCACGGTCGCGCCGCCGGGCGGTGATCGTCGGGATCGTGGTCATCCTGCTGGTCCTGGTCGGTGCCTTCTGGGCCTTTGGTCGCAAGAGCGGTGACGCGACGGCGGCGAAGGGACCGGCCGCGGCCGCCCCGGCCAGTGCCCTGCCCAAGGTGACGGTGGTCACCCCCGGCCGCGACACGGTGATGCGCACCGTGACCGGCACCGGATCGCTCGCCGCGCGGCGGGAAATGCCGGTCGGCGTCGTCGGCGAAGGCGGTCTGGTCACCCGGGTGCTGGTCGAGCCGGGCAGCTGGGTAAGCGCTGGACAAGTCCTCGCCACGGTCGACCGTTCGGTACAGGCGCAGACCGCCGAGTCGCTGGCCGCGCAGGTGCGCGTCGCCCGCGCCGATGCGCAGATCGCGCAGACCGAACTCGACCGGTCGAAGCAGCTGGTCGAGCGCGGGTTCGTGTCGAAGGCGGATATCGACCGCAAGACCGCCACCCGCGACGCCGCCAATGCGCGGGTCAGCGTGGCGCAGGCTCAGCTGGCCGAGACGCAGGCGCGCAACCGTCGCCTCGACATCCGCGCCCCCGCTGCCGGCCTCGTCCTGACCCGCGCCGTCGAACCGGGTCAGGTGATCGGTGGCGGCAGCGGCGTGCTGTTCCGCATCGCGATGGGCGGGCAGATGGAAATGCGCGCCCAGCTGTCGGAGGCCGATCTGGCCACCGTCCGCGCGGGCGTGCCGGCGGAGGTCGTACCGGTCGGCGACACCCGCGTGTTCAAGGGGCAGGTGTGGCAGGTGTCGCCGATCATCGACCCGCAGACGCGACAGGGCATCGCCCGCATCGCGCTCGGCTACGACCCCGCCCTGCGTCCCGGCGGCTTCGCCAGCGCGCGGATCGGTGCCGGTGCGTCGACCGCGCCGCTGCTACCCGAATCGGCGGTACTGAGCGACGACAAGGGCAGCTATGTCTATGTCCTCGACGCGCAGGACAAGGTCGTGCGCCAGGACGTCCGCGTGGCCGAGGTTTCGGACGAAGGCGCGCTGATCGCGTCGGGCCTGATGGGCAACGAACGTGTGGTCGCCAGTGCCGGCGCGTTCCTCAATCCGGGGCAGCAGGTGGTGCCGGTCCGCGCCGCCGCCGCGCCCGCACGCAAGGAATAGCGCCATGGGCTTTCGCAACATATCGGCCTGGTCGATCCGCAACCCGGTGCCGCCGCTGGTGCTGTTCCTCGCGCTGACGATCGCCGGGATCGTCAGCTTCATGCGGATGGACGTGAACCAGGACCCGGACATCGAATTCCCGGTCGCGATCGTCGTCATCAGCCAGCCCGGCGCCGCCCCCACCGAACTCGAAACACAGGTGACCCAGCGGGTCGAGGCGGCGGTGCGCGCGCTGCAGGGCATCGACCAGATCGAATCGAGCGTCACCGAAGGCACCTCGACCACCGTCATCCAGCTCGACATCGGCACGCCGATCGACCGCGCGGTCAACGACGTGCGCGAGGCGGTGAACCAGATTCGCAGCCAGCTGCCCGACGGCATCCTCGAACCGCAGGTCTATCGCGCGAACACGACCGATTCGGACATCGCGTCCTGGACCGCGATCGCCGACGACATGACGCCGGAACAGCTCAGCTGGTATGTCGACAATACCGTGTCGAAGGAACTGCTGTCGATCGACGGCATGGCGACCGTGGAGCGGGTCGGCGGCGTCGACCGCGAAATTCGCGTCACGCTCGACCCCGCCCGGTTGCAGGCGCAGGGGCTGACCGCATCCCAGGTCAACCAGGCGCTGCGCCAGGTCAATCTGAACGCGGCCGGCGGCCAGGCGGAGATCGCCGGGTCGCAGCAATCGGTCCGCGTGCTGGGCAATGCCGCCACCGCCTATGCCCTCTCGCAGACGCAGGTGCCGGTCGCGGGTGGCCGTTCGGTCCGCCTTGCTGATATCGCCGAAGTCCGCGACGCCTATGCCGAGCCGAAAAGCCGCGCCGAATATAACGGCCGCCCGGTGCTGGCGTTCGACATCAAGCGGGCGAAGGGCGCGTCGGACGTGACCGTCTTCCACGAAGCGGAAAAGAAACTCGCCGACCTGCAGAAGCGCAACCCGCAGGTCCGCTTCGCGCTGCTGTCCAATTCGGTCAAGTTCACCGAGATCCAGTATCACTCGGCGATGACCGCGATGTACGAAGGCGCGCTGCTCGCCATCATCGTCGTCTTCATCTTCCTGCGCGACTGGCGGGCGACCGTCATCTCGGCGCTGGCCATCCCGCTGTCGGCGATTCCCGCCTTCTGGTTCATGGACATGCTCGGCTTCACGCTCAACCAGATGACGCTGCTCGCGCTCAGCCTGGTCGCAGGCGTGCTGGTCGACGATGCGATCGTGGAGATCGAGAATATCGTCCGGCACATGCGCATGGGCAAATCCGCCTATCAGGCATCGATCGACGCGGCGGACGAGATCGGCATCGCCGTGCTGGCGACGACCATGGCGATCGTCGCGGTCTTCCTGCCGGTCGGGTTGATGCCGGGCATTTCGGGCCAGTTCTTTAAGAATTTCGGCCTGACCGTGGTCGCGTCGGTGCTGATGAGCCTTGCCGTCGCGCGCCTCATCACGCCGATGATCGCCGCCTATTTCTTGAAGGCGCACGGGTCGGCCAGCCATGGTGAGGGCTGGCTGATGGATCGCTATATGGGCGTGCTGCGCTGGACGTTGCGCCATCGCTGGTCGACCATCGTCGCCGGCGTCGTCGCGCTGGCGCTGACCGTCGTCATGTTCATGGTCCTGCCCCAGACGTTCCAGCCGCCGCAGGATCGCGAGCGGGTGACTGCCACCGTCGAAATGGTGCCGGGCACCACGCTGGAACAGACCGCCGTCGTCGTGAAGCGGGTCGAGAAGCTGCTGGCGTCGCAGCCGCTGGTCAAATCGGTCTATTCGTCGAGCTATGCCGGCAATGGCCGCGTCACCGCCGAACTGATCGAGAAGCCGAAATTCGGCGAACGCGTGCGCCACTTCTTCGGCCTGATGGACGACCAGTCGTTCGCGGCGATGCGGTCGGTCAAGAGCACCGAGTTCGAACGCGGCCTCGCCCCGCAACTGGCGGCGATCCCCGATGCGCGGGTGTCGTTCCGGTCGCAGTTCGGCTGGGGCGGGTCGAGCCGCGACCTGTCGATCACGCTGGGCGGCGACGATCCGGTCCTGCTGAACGAAACCGCGAACAAGCTGGTCAAGGAGATGGAAAAGCTGCCGATGATCGTCGCACCGCGCGTGTCGGGCGATCTGAAGCGGCCGGAAATCATCATCCGCCCGCGCAGCGACCTTGCCGCCAGCCTTGGCGTGACCACCGCCGCGCTGTCGGGAGCGATCCGCATCGCGACGCTGGGCGACATCGACCAGAACAGCGCGCGCTTCTCGCTGAGCGACCGGCAGATTCCGATCCGCGTCGCGCTGTCGCGGGATGCCCGCTCGCGGCTGTCGACGATCCAGAACCTGCCCGTGCCGACCGCCAATGGCGGGTCGGTGCCGCTGTCGGTGGTCGCCGATATCGGCTTCGGTGCCGGCCCGACCAAAATCGACCGCATCAACCAGCAGCGTCGCCTGGTCGTCGGGGCCGACCTCGCCCCCGGCGTGGTGACCGGCGTCGCGCAAAAGGCGATCCACGCGCTGCCGACGATGCAGAACCTTCCGCTCGGCGTCACCGAACTGACCGTGGGTCAGGCGAAGTGGCAGGGTGAGATGATCCAGAACTTCATCGTCGCGGTGATTTCGGGCATCTTCCTCGTCTTCGCGGTGCTGGTGCTGCTCTACAAGCGGGTGATGCCGCCGTTCGTGAACATGGGGTCGCTGTTCCTCGCGCCTCTGGGCGGGCTGCTGGCATTGTGGATCTCGGGCAATCCGATCTCGATGCCGGTCTATATCGGGCTGCTGATGCTGCTCGGCATTGTCGCCAAGAACTCGATCCTGCTGATCGACTTCTCGCTGGAAGAGATGGAGAAGGGCGTCGAGAAGGAGGTCGCCATCCTCGATGCCGGGCACAAGCGCGCGCAGCCGATCGTGATGACCACGGTCGCGATGGTCGCGGGCATGGTGCCGACCGCACTGGCGCTGTCGGGCGACGGATCGTTCCGCGCGCCGATGGGGATCACGGTCATCGGCGGCCTGACGCTGTCGACGCTGCTGACGCTGCTGATCGTGCCGGGTGCGTTCAGCCTCGCGGTCGGCCTCGAACGCTGGATCGGCCCGCGCCTGTCGCGTCGCCTGCTCACCTACCGGCCGGGCGATGCCGATGGTCTCGCCATCGATCACAAGCCCGGGGCACCGTTGCCGCCCGGCGAAGGGCCGAAGTCGCTGCCCGCGGCGGAGTAGCAGCCAGCCGTCCCCCAACCACAAGCGTCACCCCAGCGCAGGCTGGGGTCTCCCGGTGACAGCACGCAGCAGGAGCCGCCGGAGACCCCAGCCTGCGCTGGGGTGACGTTCATGATGGGGCGTAGATCGACGCGCCTCTATTGAACTTTCCGGCCATCCGGCGATTGTTTCGGGGATGGCATCTTCCTTCAGCATCGCCCGTGCCGGCGACGCGGCCCCTGCGCCGCTCCGCCGGATGCGGCGGCTAGCGACCTTCATGCTGGTGGCGATGGCCGCGCTGTTCCTGCTGTCGCGGCGGATGGAGGGGGTCCATCCCGCCTGGGGCTTCGTACAAGCCTTTGCCGAGGCGGCGATGGTCGGCGGCCTTGCCGACTGGTTCGCGGTCACCGCGCTGTTCCGCCACCCGCTCGGCCTGCCCATCCCGCATACCGCGATCATCCCGCGCAACAAGGACCGGATAGGCGACACGCTGGCCGCGTTCCTGCGCGACAATTTCCTGACCGCCCGCGTCGTCGCGCGGCGGATGCACCGGGTCGATGCGGCGGGCGCGGCGGGCAAGTGGCTGGCCGATCCGGCAGCCCGCAGCGGCCGGCTGCGCCACGGCGCGTCACGGCTGGCGGTCAACGTCCTGGAGGGCCTCGACCCCGACCAGTTCGGGACGATGGTGCGCGGCGCGCTGGCCAACCGCCTGCGCGCGATGCAAGTATCGCCGGCGCTCGGCCGCACCTTGGAAGCAGCGATCGCAGACGACCGCCATCTGCCGCTGGTCGACGCGATCATCCGCTGGACGTCCAAGACGCTCGACGCCAATGACGATCTGGTCCGCGCGATGGTGCAGAAGCGTGCCGGCGCGGTGCTGCGCTGGACCGGGCTCGACGAAACGCTGGCGACGTCGGTGGTGAAGGGTCTGCACAAGATGCTGGCCGAGGTCGCCGAGGACCCTGCCCACCCCTTACGCGCCAAGGCTAATGAAGGTCTGGCACTGCTGGCGCACGACCTGCAGCATTCGCCCGAGATGCAGGCCAAGGTCGAGCGGCTGAAGAACGACCTGATCGACAATCCCGCGCTCGCCGGCTGGTGGATGGGGGTGTGGGAAAAGATTCGCGGCGGGATGCTGCGCGCCGCCCGCGATCCCGACCGGGCGCTGGCCGGTCCGATCGGCGAGGCGATGCGCCAGCTCGGCCAGACGCTGCAATCCGATCCGGCGCTGAAGGCCAAGGTCAACCGCTTCGTCCGCCGCGCGGCGGTGGGCGGGGTTGCCGATTATGGCGATGCCATTGTGCGCCTCGTGTCCGACACGGTGCGCGGTTGGAATGCGCAGACCATCACCGGCCGGCTGGAAAATGCGGTCGGCCGCGACCTGCAATATATCCGCATCAACGGCACGCTGGTCGGCGGCATGGTCGGGCTGGCGATCCATGTCGTGGATATGTGGTTGTAAGAGCGGGGGTGCTTACACATACCGTCACCCCGGGCTTGACCCGGGGTCCCGCTTCTTCTTCTGGTCGCGGGAAGAAGCGGGACCCCGGATCAAGTCCGGGGTGACGATTGGCTTTGGGTCATGCCGCATTTTCGATCGTTACACCCCCATGGCTTGAGCGCCACGACGCCTGCGCTATAGCCACGCCATGGTTCGCCTTTCGTTCGCCGGCCACGCCTTCGACGCCCTGTCCGCCGGTGCCCTGTTCTGGCCGGCGCGGCGCGTGCTGCTGCTGGCCGACCTGCATTTCGAAAAGGCGAGCTGGTTCGCGCAGTTCGGGCAGATGCTGCCGCCCTATGACACGCTGGAAACGCTGGCCGGGATCGAGGCGGTGGTCGCGCGGACGCGGCCGGCGGAAATCTGGTGCCTGGGCGACAGCTTCCACGATAGCGGCGGGTGCGACCGGTTGTCGGGGGAAGCGCAGGACCGGCTGCGCGCGCTGACCGGCGGGGCGGACTGGACGTGGATCACCGGCAACCATGACCGGATCGTCGCCGACCATTGCGGCGGACGGGTGGTCGACGAAGCGGTGGTCGACGGCGTGGTGCTGCGCCACGAAGCCGATCCGGCGGAGATGCGCCCCGAGCTGTCGGGCCATTTCCACCCGAAGCTGCGGCTCAAGCTGCGCGGGCGCGGCGTGTCGCGGCGCTGTTTCGTGGCGACGGCGACCAAGCTGATCCTGCCCGCCTTCGGGTCGCTGACCGGCGGACTGGACGCGCATCACCCGGAGATCGTGCGGGCGGTGGGGACCGGGGCGGAAGCGCTGATCGCGCTGGAGGACCGATTGCTACGCTTTCCGATCGCGGCGTAAGCGTATCTTTCTACGTCACCCCGGACTTGATCCGGGGTCCCGCTTTTATCGGCCGCAAGAGGAAGAAGCGGGCCCCCGGGTCGAGCCTAGGGTAACGATGGAGCCAAGGTCGGTGCGTAACGTCGAACCCCGTTACAACCCCGACGCGAAACTCAGTTCGAGTTCCTTGGCATTGGCCGGCACGTCCAGCTTGGCGCTGTTGAAGCTGAGACTCCCGCTCGGCCCGATCACCCGCGTCTGCGGCTGGATCGTCCAGCTATAGACGCTGCGGTTCTGGCTGTCCTTCAGCACCGCGCGAATGTCGGGAATACGCTGGCGGCTGCCGGTTTCGTTGATGATCCGGCCCGACACCGCGAACAGTTCGTTGCCGCTCGACAGCAGGCGGCGCTCCGGCGTGTTGATCGCGAATTTCAGCGCGTCGCTGGCCCCCGACGCGATCGGCAGGCCAAGCTGCTCGGCGATACCCGGCGTGCCGGTATAGAGGATGCCCCCGGTCGCGGCGAGCATCGCGACGCCGGCGGCAACCGCGATGGCGGTGCGGCGACGCGCGGGATTGCGGCGCGGCACGAACGGTGCCTGATGGGCGAAGGCGTTGATCGGTTCGCCCCGCTCGGCGCGTTCGGCCTCCGGATCGACATAGCGGCGCGGTTCGGTGCTGCGCGCGCGCAGCGGCGCGGGGCGCGGCGCTTCGGCATAGGGTACGTCCGGCGCGGCGGCGGCAGGCGGCGGCGCGACGGTGCGGGGGCGCGGCGCTTCGGCGACCGTGTCGGCCATCGCCGGCTGGGCTACCCGCGCCGGCTCGGGCGGCGGGGTGACGGCGGCGGTGGTGCCCAGATCGAGCATTGCCGGCGGCTGGAACCAGCTATGCCGGCATCCCGCGCAACGCACGGTGCGCCCGGCCGGGCCGATCGCCGAATCGGCGACCAGATAGCGCATATGGCATTGCGTACATTCGAGGATCATCGTCCCCTGCCCCCTGCATGGGCCGCGCCGGGCCGCCACGATGCGGAGCCAACTGGGCGCGACTGTAATCCAGCCTTGAATCTAAAGCGCCTTGCCGGTCCATGGCAAGGCGCGATTGCGCGGCGCGCGAGACAATTGCGCCCTCGCCCGATCTTGTGCGATGGGCACAAGGACCGGTGGAAGCAAGGGCGCCCGTGGCCAGCATCGTTCAGTTCGAAAATGTCGGTCTTCGCTACGCCCAGGAGCCGGAAACGCTGAGCGACGTCAGCTTTTCGCTGAGCGCCGGGACCTTCCATTTCCTCGTCGGGGCATCGGGCGCGGGCAAGACGTCGCTGCTGCGCCTGCTCTACCTGTCGCAACGGCCCAGCCGGGGGGTGATCCGCCTGTTCGGCGAGGATATGGTGACGTCGCCGCGCAGCCGCCTGCCGGGCTTTCGCCGGCGCATCGGCGTGGTGTTCCAGGATTTCCGGCTGGTGCCGCATCTGTCGGCGCGCGACAATATCGCGCTGCCCTTGCGCGTCGCGGGGATGCCGGAGGAGGATATCGCCGAACCGGTGGGGGAGATGCTCGCCTGGGTCGGGCTGACCGACCGCGCCGATGCGCGTCCGCCGACGCTGTCGGGCGGCGAGCAGCAGCGCGTCGCCATCGCCCGCGCGGTCATCAACCGGCCCGAAATCCTCGTCGCCGACGAACCGACCGGCAATGTCGATCCCGACATGGCCGAACGGCTGCTAAAGCTGTTCGCCTCGCTCAACCGGCTGGGGACGACCGTCGTGATGGCGACGCACGACCACCATCTGCTCGACCGGGTACCGGACGCGCGGCTGATGCTGCTCGATCGCGGGCGGCTGGTCGATCCGGTCGCGGCGGGGGTCGCATGAGCGGGCGTGCGCCGACGCAGCCGCTGCTCGACGACCGGCAGGGGCGCCGCGCGATGGTGTGGATCATGGCGATCATGATCTTCCTGACGACGCTCAGCGCCGCGCTAGGTCTCTCCACCCGCAACGCCGGGGGAGCGCTCGACCGGCAACTCGCCGCGCGGCTGACGGTGCAGGTCATCGAGGGCGACGCCGCGACGCGCGATGCGGAAGTCGTGCGCCTGCTCGCCCGGTTGAAGGCGTCGGCCGATGTGACCCGCGCGACCGAGGTCGATCGTGCCCGGCTGGCCGAAATGCTGCGGCCATGGCTGGGCGAAGCGGGGCTGGACGCCGACCTGCCGATGCCGTCGATGATCGATGTCGACCTGCGGACCGGCGACGACGCGGCGGTGGCGCGGGTGGAGGCGCTGGCCCGGGGCGTCGGTGCCGGCATCCGCGTCGACCGCCATGCGACCTGGCTGGCCCCGGTGCGCAGCTTCGTCGGTGCGATCGGGCTTACCGCCTTCGGACTGGTGCTGGTGATGGCGAGCGCGACCGCCGCCGTCGTGCTGCTCGTTGCGCGGGCGGGGCTTGATACGCATCGCGGAACGATCGACATCCTGCATATGCTGGGTTCGACCGACCTTCAGATCGCCCGCCTGTTCCAGCGGCGGATCGGGCAGGATACGCTGACCGGCGGCCTGATCGGCGCGCTGGCCGGCGCGCTGGTCGTCGTGGCGCTGGGCGAGCGGATGGCGACGCTCGAATCGCAGCTGGTCGATGGCGTCGCGCTGGCCCCGCTGGACTGGGTGGCGATCGGCGCGCTCCCGCTTGCCTTTACCGCGCTGGCCATGGTGGCGGCGCGGATCGCCGTGCTGCGGCGGCTGGCGGGGGTATTGTGATGGGGCGCATCTTCGCGGTCGCGCTGCTGCTCTATGCGCTGGGCTTTGCGCTGTTTTCGGTGACGTTGCCGACCCCGCTCGCCCAGCCGCGCCGCACCGATGGCGTGGTGGTGCCGACCGGCGGGCCGGGAAGGATCGAGCGCGGCCTTGCCGTGATCGAACGTGGCGAGGCGAAGCGGATGCTGGTCACCGGCGTCGATCCCGACGTGCGGCCGGGCGAGCTGGCCGCCGCCAACGGTGCGCCGCGCCGGCTGTTCCGCTGCTGCGTCGATCTGGGCCATGAGGCGGTGGATACCCGGTCGAACGCCGACGAGACCGCCGACTGGGTCCGGCGCAACCGCTATCGCTCGGTCCGGCTGGTCACCTCCAACTGGCATATGGCGCGGGCCGCCATGGAGCTGCGCCATGCGCTGGGCAATTCGGTCGAGGTCGTGCGCGATCCGGTCACCGCCAATCCCGGCTTCGCGCTGCTGTTCGGCGAATATAACAAATATCTGGTGCGGGGATTGGTGATGCGGCTGGGGATCGACCTGTGATCGCGTGGGTCCGCACCATCCTGTTCCGCGTCCTGTTCTACGGCGCGTCGGTGCCGATCGTGCTGAGCGCGCCGCTATCGGCCAGGTTCGGGCGGCCGGCGATGCACGTCCATGCCCATGTGTGGATCCGCGTCCACCGCTTCCTCGCCCGCTGGATATTGGGCGTGCGGGTCCGCGTGGAGGGCCAACGGCCGCCCGGCACCTATCTGTTCGCGGTCAAGCATCAGGCGATGTTCGAAACGCTGGAGATGGCGCAGCGGATCGACGGCCCGCTGATCGTGATGAAGCGCGAGCTGATCGACATGCCCTTCTGGGGCAAGACCGCCAAGGCCTATGGCGCGATCGGCGTCGACCGCGATGCCTCGTCCAAGGCGTTGCGCCAGATGCTGAAGGAAGCGGCCGTCGCACGGGCGGAGAACCGGTCGGTGCTGATCTTTCCGGAAGGCACGCGGGTCGCGGTGGGTGAGGCGCCGCCGCTACGCTCGGGCTTCGCCGGGCTGTACAAGGCGCTGAACATGCCCGTCGTGCCAGTCGCGCTCGACAGTGGCCGCTGTACGCCGCGCAAGGGGGCCAGCCGGTCGGGGGTGATTACGATCCGCTTCCTCGATCCGATCCCGGCGGGGTTGCCGCGCGAGGAGATCGAGGCGCGGGTCCATGCGGCGATCAATGCGCTGGAGCCGGCCGTCGCTCCCCCCGAACCCGGTCGCCCTCACCAGTTGCGACGATAGCCGATCGTCAACGTGGCACCGTTGGCAGGCACGCGGCTGCTGTTGAGGTTGCTGCGCAGCAACTGGCTGTACACCGGGAAATATTGGGTATCGAACAGGTTCTCGATCCCGGCCGTGATGACGTCCCGATCGGTCGCGCGCCAGCGGGCGGTTACGTCGAACACCGCATATTGCTCGACCTTGCGACGTCCGAAGCTCTGTACCCCGTTCAGCCGATAGTCGCGGTCGCCCGACAGCAGCCCCTGAAAGCGCAGGTCGAGCCGGTCGACCGGCGTCGCCTCGACATAGGCCGTGACCTTCAATGGGGGCACGCGATAGCCGGTCATCGGGCGCGACGCCGTGGCGTTGGCGGGGCGTTCGCGGCCGCTGATCCAGGTCGCGGTCGCGCCGGCCCGGATGGGATCGGCCGGTGCGCCGACGTCGAGCGACCCTTCGACACCGCGAATCCGCTCGGCGGTGCGCACCAGGATCAGGCCGTTGTTGAGGCTCTGCACATCGCCCAGTTCGGATGTCGTGCGAAATGCCGACGCGGTCATGCGCACGGTGCCGAACCGGCCGCGCCAGCCCAGCTCGTAACTGTCGATCCGTACCGGTTGCAGGTCCGAATTGCCGATATCGAAGCCGGGGCTGGCGTTGCGCAGCTGCAGCCCGATATCCGGCAGCTGGAACCCTTGCGAAAAGGTCGCGAAGACATCCTGCCCCGCGACCGGCGTCACCGTCGCGCTGCCGTTGAAGGTCCATGCGCCATAGGAGATGGTGCCGCCGGGGATCGTGCCGGGCCGCGTCGCGCGCAGCTGCGACAATGGCACGAAATCGTCGAACCGGGCACGGGCACGGTCGTAGCGCGCGCCCCCTTCGATGGCGAACCAGTCGGCGAAACGGTGCTGCGCGTGGACGAAGCCGCCATAGGTCAGCGTCGTCAGTTCCGGCATGTAGAGGAGGGTCGCGGTCCGGTTGAACACCAGCCCCCGGCTCGCGTCATAGGCGGCGGGATCGAATATATCGAGCGGCATGTCGCTCCGTTCGCGGGCAAGGTCGCCGCCCCAGGTAAGCGAGGTCCGCTCCGCCAGCGGCGTCTCGATCGTCAGTCGCCCGCCAAGGACCTGGCTGTTCTGCGTCACCTGATCGACGTTGCGACCGCGCGTCGCGATGCCGCGCGCGTCGAACGGCGTGTAGCGCGAGAAGAATTCGCGATAAAAGCCGAGCAGCGTCAGGCGACTGCCGAGTATGTCGCGCAGGGCGAGGTTGGCCGTGACCACCGTGCTGTGCAGCTGGTTCTGCTCGGCAAGGCGGATACCGCGCAGCGGCCGGGCGGCGGCACTGCCGGCCGGCAGGCGGTCGACCGCGGGATCGGACACGAAGTCGGTCTGCTGGTCGGCGCGGTAATGGCTGGCCGACAGCTGGACATAGGCCCCGCCGAGCCGCAGCCCCGCCTTGCCGCCGATATTCCACACATTGCTGTCGAACAGGTCGCCCTGGCTGGGTTCGGGCGCGCGGCGATCGCCATTGCCGTCGAACCCGCCGCCGATCCGCTGGTAACCGCCGTTGACGATGAAATCGAGCATACCCGCCGAGCCGGAGACGAACTGCTGCACCCGGCCGCCCAGACTGTCGCTGGTGAGGTTCGACAGCGATCCGCTACCCGCCAGCACCGTCTCCGCCCGGAGCGGCCCGCCGGCGGGGCGGGTGTTGATCGCGATGATGCCCCCGGTCGCACCGCTGCCATATATCGCGCTGCTGCCGCGCAGCACCTGCACCTGCGCGATGCTGGCGGGTTCGAGGGCGATGAGGTTGCGGGCGCTGTCGCGGTTGGTGTTGTAGGGCACGCCGTCGACCAGGATCAGCGCCCCGCGCCCGCGCAACGTCTGGCCGAAATCGGTGATCGTGCGGCTGGAATCCGCAAGGCCGGGCACGGTCTTGGCAAGGATGGTGGACAGCGTGTCCGACGCGGTGCGGGCGAGTTCGATCTCCTCCCGATCGATCGTCGTCACCTGATGACCGGACGCCACGATGCCGCTGCGGGTCCGCTGCGCCGTGACCACGATGTCGTCGCCATTCGCTGCGTCCTGCGGCGAAGCGACGGTCTGGGCGACCGCTGCCGGCGCGCACATCAGCAGGGCCATCATGGCCGGACACCCATATTGCATACGATCCCCCAAATGCGATTGCGTCGCAATAGTGGATTATAAGCGGGTGTCAAAGCCTATTGCGCGTGCGCCGATTACCCGTGCCGCATACGCGTCCGCCATCGTCCGGCGGACATGCCCCCTCTCATTCCTCCGGTTCGGCAGGGGAGGCCGCAGCGCCCTTCACGAGGCCGTCCAGCGTCGCACTGTCGAAGCCCAGTTCCTTCATCAAACCGTCGATCACCGGCGCCTGTGCGCGATAGCGTAGCGCCGCGCTGACCGCAGCGTTGGCGAGGTTGCCGTCGCCGCCGCCGCCGCCGGCCGAAGGAGCGCCCGCCGTGGCGACACCGCCGGACCCGCCGCCCAGCCCGTCGACCTGCACGATGCGGATGCTGTCGATCGCCTCCATCGGCCTGGCCGCCTCGCGCACCAGTTCGGGCAGGACGTTGAGCAGGGCAAGGCGCGTCTGGAGCGAGACCTGTTCGTTCGACAACAGGTTCGCCGCCTCGTTCACCGCGCGCTGGCCGGCGGCTTCCACCTCGAACCGGACGCGGCTGGCCTCGGCGCGCAGCTTCTCGGCCTCCGCCTCACCCTCGGCAGCGGCGCGCAGCGCGGCGGCACGGTCGGCGGCGGCCTGTGCCTCCGCCTCGGCCTGTACCTTGATCGCGATGGCGGCGCGTTCGGCCTCGCGCGCGGCGTCGATCAGTTCGATGCGCTTCTGACGCTCCGCCACCTCGGTTTCGCGTGCGGTGCTGACCCGTTCCTCGGCCGCGACCGCCTCGGCGCGCGCCTGATCCGCCTCGGCCTTGGCCTGGCTTTCCTGGCGGCTCTTGTTCTGCACCGCGATCTGCTGTTCCTGCCGGGCGATGGCCAGCGCCTGTTCCTGCGCGATGCGCGCTTCCTGGATCGCACGGTCGGCCTCGATCTGGGCAGCGTCGGTCTGCTGCTTGGCGGCGATGCGCGCCTGATCGGCCTCGCGCTGGCGATCGGTCTGCTGGCGCGCAATCTCGCTCGCCTGTTCGGCGCGGCGCACCTCCAGCTCGCGCTCCTGCTCCAGCCGGGCGAACTCCGCATCGCGGGCGATGGTGAAGGAGGTGCGCGACGCCTCCAGATTCTTCGCCTCGATCTGGACCCGCGTATCCTGTTCGATGTCGTTGCGCGTCTTCTTGCGCAGTTCGATCTGCTCGGTCAGCTTGGTCAGGCCCTCGGCGTCGAACGCGTTGTTGGCGTTGAAATGCTCGATCGACGTCTGGTCGAGTCCGGTCAGCGACACGCTTTCCAGCTCCAGCCCGTTCATCGCGAGATCGGCGGAGGAAACCTGCTGCACCTTCTGCACGAATTCGCTGCGCTGTTCGTGCAGCTGGTTCATCGTCATGCCGGCCGCGACCGAGCGCAGCGCGTCGACGAACTTGCCCTCGACCAGTTCCTTGAGCGCTTCGGGGTGCATGGTGCGCTGGCCCAGCGTCTGCGCGGCGGTGGCCAGCGCCTCGCGATCCGGGCGCACGCGGACGTAGAATTCGGCCCGCACGTCGATCCGCAGCCGGTCGAGCGTGATGAGCGCGTCGCCGTTGCGCCGCTCGACCGCCAGCCGCACCGTGTTCATATTGACCGGCATCGTCTCATGCAGCACCGGCAGCACCAGCGCGCCGCCGTTCATCACCACCTTTTCCCCACCGAATCCGGTGCGGACGAACGCGATTTCCTTCGACGCGCGCTTGTAGAGGCGGGCCATGACGATGCCGATGACGATCAGCGCGATCAGCGGCACGCCGGCATAGATCAGGACGGCGCTGACGCCGGCAGGCACGATGTCGGTCATATTTCCATCCAGTCGGTGAGGCGGGGGGAGCTGTGCAGGATCGCACGGAACGACGAGCCTTCGCGCCGGACGAGCAGCACGGTGTCGCCCTCCACGAAGCTGTCGGCGGAGTCGTTGGGTTCGACCAGCACATGATGCGGCTGGCCATGGGGGTCGAGGACGCGGGTGCGCGCGGGCGATCCGGCGGCGGCGCGGCCGACGGTGACGATGCCGGTACGCCCGACCAGATCGTCGACCTCGAATGCAGTGGTTTCGTCGCGCGGCAACAGGCGCGCGAGCAGTCGGGCGACGGCCGAGGTCAGCGGCAATGCCACGACCAGTGCGGCGGGAATGGCGATCCACGGTGACAGCAACGCGCCGGTCATCGCCTGCGCCACCTGTTGCCCGGCCAGCCCGACACCGCCGAACACGGCCAGAAAGGCCACCAGCAGCACCAGCAACGGCACCCGCCCGACGCCGAGCCAGTCGAGCAGCCCGGAATCGAGGTCCAGATCGAGATCGAGGCCGCTGCTGCCCAGCCCCACTGCCTCGATCATGCCGATCAGCAGCATCAACACCCATGCCGCCGTGAAAACGACCGCCTCCGGTGCGATGAAGTGTTCCATCATCCCCCGGCTCCCCTGTTGTTGCAGGAGAGTAACGGAAGGAAGCCGGGGGTCAACCGCTGGCGGCGCCCCCGCGACGATTCATCAGAAGCTGTAGGCGACGCCCACCGCGCCCAGCCACTGGCTGCTCGACCCGTTGCGCGCGACGATCGGGCTGTCGGCAAAGTCGTTCAGCAGCTTACGATAGACGACGGTGCCGAACAGCTGCCAGCCCGAGCGCAGGTCGCCGCTGATCGAATGGCCGCCGATCGCGCCAAGCGTCCAGTTCTTCCACCCGCCGCGCGCGTTGTAGATCGGCAGGCCGCTGGCGAGCGACTGGGCCTGATTGATCGAGAAATAATTGTCGGCATAGCCTTCGCCGACCCGCTCGCCCGACACGAAGATGCCGGCGATCGCCTTCAGGCTCAGCGGCGTGACATAGGTGACGGTGGGCGCGAGGACGGTCGAGCCATGGCCGCCCGCCACGTCCTTGCGATAGCTGAGCGAGGCGGACAGCCGGTCGAATTGCGAGGTGATGACCCCGGTCTTGCCGATGCCGACATAGCCGCCCAGCTCGACGGCGGTGCCGACCTTGCCCAGCGCGCGGACCTGCGCGTCGTCGATGCCCTTGGTCGTGTTGCGGTTGAGGTTGATGACCGCGATCGGCCCCGCCTGGAAATCCCAGGTCGGGCCGACGCCGTCGCGGATCAGGTCGACGCTGGCGCGGTTGCCGGCCAGCAGGAAATTGAACCCCGACACGCGGCCCGTGGCGGCCGGGACCGGCGAAAAGCTGTAATCGTCCGACCCTTCATAGTCCGGCAGCACGGCGGCGCCGAGGCCGAGGACATAGAAATCGCCGCCGGTATCGTCATTGGGAACGGCGGAGGCGGGCACCGTCGGCCCGGCCGCATCCTGCGCAAGGGCAGGCGTGGCGAAGGCGGCAGCGGTCAGGACGGCGGCGAAAATGGCGCGCAAGGGCGTAGCTCCAGGAAGATATTTCACTCCCGTAACGCTAACCCACCGACTTCGGTCCGCAATTTCTACTAGAGAAGGTAGCGAATCCGCACCTGTTGCATGGTTACATCACCCGCCAGCGGGAACTCCGCCGCGCTGAACTTGGGCGGACCGAAGCGGATCGCCGGGTTGCGCGAAAAACCGAAGCCTTCACGCGGGATGCCGGCAAAGGTGTCGAGCTTCGCATTGTTGTTTTCGTCATGGATCACCGACACGGCATAATCGCCGCGCCCGAGACCGGCGATCCGCACGCCGGGCGTGCCGGCGGGAAAGGTGCGGGTGACGGCGTTGCGATCGTCGGTGCAGCCGGGGAAATTCTTGGGGTCTGCGGTCAGGCAGAGGCGGATCACGCCCTTGGTCGAGCGCAGGTCGCTGACCCGGACGTCAAGCGTGCCGGTCGGCATCGCCCCCGGCAACGTGGCCAACGCCAGCACCGCCAGCGCGACGCGCCGCACGCGCACGTTCCTTTTCGAAGTCGCCAAGGCCGCCATCGGTGCCGCACAACCGGTCCCAGAAGCGGAAATAGAGCCCGAAATTGCAGCCATAGCGTTCATGATGCCTCTGATGATGGCTGGCGGTAATCAGCCAGCCGCCCAATCGCCCCGCCCACATAAACCGCGGGAACATTTCCCAGCCCATATGGTTGGTGACGCCCATAACCGTCATGATCGTCAGCACCAATGCCAGTGCGCCGATGTGAATCGGAATGACGAATACCAGTAGCGGAATTACCACAGCACCGGTCAGCGCCTCGATCGGGTGGAACGCCATCGCCGCCCATGCGGTCGGCGGCCGGCTGGCATGATGCACCGCATGGGCGATGCGAAACCATTTCGGCCGGTGCATCCAGCGATGCGTCCAATAGAACCATGTGTCGTGCGCGAAGAGATAGAGCAGCACCGACAGCGGCAGATACCAGAGCGGCCAAGCGTGGACGTCCGCATAGATTTGCGTCCAGCCGCGATGCTGCCACCCCCAGGCGACGATGCCGGCGGGAATGCCGTAGATCGCGGCGGACAGCAGCGACCAGCGGATTTCCTTGGCGATCTGCGGATCGAGGCCGCGATAGAGTCCGGGATGCCGCACGCGAGTCGCAAAGGCGAAGCCGGCGGAAGCGAGCAGATAGCGCACGCCCACGATCAGCGTCATCGCCACGGCGGACAACAGGATAGCCAGCGGGATCGACATGAAGGGGCTGTAGCGGAATGCGGGGGCGGAGGACACCCCAAGCTCCTCCCCGCTCGTGACCCAGTTCCTCCCCGGCACGGGGAGGGGGACCATGCGCAGCATGGTGGAGAGGGGTATCCGCAACCGGAACCGCCGCGTTGCGCGGCACGCCCCCTCCACCATCGCCTTCGGCGACGGTCCCCCCCCCGTGCCGGGGAGGATTTGAGTCGCGCCGTTGCCACTGATGCCCACCTCCCCTACTGCACCCCCATGCCAACCATCCATCAATGCGACCTCGCCATCGTCGGCGGGGGATTGTCCGGCGCGCTGGTCGCGCTGGCGGCGGCGAAGCGGCGGCCCGATGCGCGAATCCGCCTGATCGAGGGGGCGGCAACGTTCGGCGGCAACCATGTCTGGTCGTTCTTCGGCAGCGACGTCGCGACCGAACAGCGGGCATTGGTCGCCCCGCTGGTCGCCCATGGCTGGCGCGGCTACGACATCGCCTTTCCGGCCCACAGCCGCACGCTCGACACCACCTATTATTCGATCACGTCGGAGCGGCTCGACACGGTGCTGCGCGACACGCTGCCCGCGGAATCGCTGATGGCGTCGGCGCGAGTGCTGGGTGCCAGCCCGACGGCGGTGGTCCTGGCCGATGGCGACCGGGTGGAGGCGCAGGGGGTGATCGACTGTCGCGGCCCCGGCGACCTGTCGCTGCTCGACCTCGGCTGGCAGAAATTCATGGGGATGGAGCTGCACACCGCCTATCCCCATGGTGTCGAACGACCGATCGTGATGGACGGATCGGTCGAGCAGCTCGACGGCTATCGTTTCCTCTACACCTTGCCGTTCGATGCCTCGACGCTGTTCGTCGAGGATACCTATTACAGCGACACGCCCGACCTCGACACGCAGGCGCTGAGCGGCCGGATCGCCGCCTATGCCGCGGCCAAGGGCTGGGACGCGGCGACGGTCGGGCGGTCCGAGACCGGGGTGCTGCCGGTCGCGATGGGCGGCGATTTCGAGGAATATTGGCGCTCGGGCGGCAACCGCGTGGCCAAGGGCGGGATGCGTGCCGGGCTGTTCCATCCGCTCACCGGCTATTCGCTGCCCGATGCGGTGCGCCTCGCGCAGCTGGTCGCGGAGAGCAGTGACTGGTCGGGCGGCGCGCTGCACACGCTGACGCATGATTTCGCGGGCGGGCTGTGGAAGAAGCGCAGTTTCTACCGGATGCTCGCGACAATGTTGTTCCGCGCGGCGGACCCGGTGGAACGCTACCGCGTGCTCGAACGCTTCTACCGGCTGGACGCGGGGCTGATCGGACGCTTCTATGCGGGCAAGTCGACATGGGTCGACCAGGCCCGGGTGTTGATCGGGAAACCGCCGGTGCCGATCGGGCGCGCGGTGCAGGCGTTGATGGGGAGACAGGGGTGAAGACGGCAGTCGTTATCGGCGCAGGCTTTGGTGGCCTCGCGCTTGCCATCCGGCTGCAGTCGGCGGGCGTGCAGACGACCTTGGTCGAGGGACGGGACAAGCCCGGCGGCCGCGCCTATTATTGGGAGCGCGACGGCTTCGTGTTCGACGCCGGCCCGACCGTCATCACCGCACCCGAAGCGTTGCAGGAATTGTGGCAGCTGACCGGCCGCGACATGCGCGAGGACGTGACGCTCGAACCGGTGTCGCCCTTCTACCGGCTGAACTGGCCCGACGGCACCAATTTCGACTACACCAACGACGACACGCTGCTGCGCTCCGAAATCGCCAAGCTCGATCCCGGCGACCTCGCCGGCTATGCCCGCTTCCTCGAATATTCGGCGGGCGTGTACGAGGAAGGCTATGTGAAGCTCGGCCATGTGCCCTTCCTCGACTTCGCGTCGATGATCAAGGCAGCCCCTGCGCTGGCGAAATATCAGGCGTGGCGCTCGGTCTATTCGATCGTGTCGTCGTTCGTGAAGAACGACAAATTGCGCCAGGCGCTGTCGTTCCATACCCTGCTGGTCGGCGGCGATCCGATGAAGACCAGCAGCATCTATGCGCTGATCCACAAGCTGGAGCGCGACGGCGGCGTATGGTTCGCGCAAGGCGGCACCAACAAGCTGGTCGCCGGCATGGTCCGCCTGTTCGAGAAGCTCGGCGGCACGCTGATGCTCGGCGATCCGGTCAAGAGCATCGACACGCTGGGCGACCGCGCTACGGGCGTGACGACCAAGGGCGGCGTGGTGATCGGTGCCGACATGGTCGCGACCAACGCCGATATCGTCCACAGCTATCGCGACCTGCTGGCGGGATCGCGCAGCGGCCAGCGCAAGGCGCAACGGCTGGAAAAGAAGCGCTTCTCGCCCTCGCTGTTCGTCGTCCATTTCGGGATCAAGGGCACGTGGCCGGGCATCCCGCACCACATGATCCTGTTCGGCCCGCGCTATAAGGGGCTGCTCGCCGACATTTACGACCATGGCGTGCTGTCGGAAGACTTCTCGCTCTATCTCCACCATCCGACCGTCACCGATCCGTCGATGGCGCCGGAGGGGCATTCGACCTTCTACGCGCTGTGCCCGGTGCCGCACACCGGCAAGTTCCCGGTCGACTGGGACCAGATCGGCCCGATCCTCGAAAAGCGTATCCTCGACGAGGTCGGCCGCCGCCTGATCCCCGACATCCACGACCGGATCGTGACGAAGTTCAGCTATATGCCGAGCGACTTCACCCACGACCTGAACGCCTATCAGGGGTCGGCCTTCTCGCTGGAGCCGATCCTGACGCAGAGCGCCTATTTCCGCGCGCACAACCGCGATGACGATATTCCGAACCTGTATGTGGTCGGCGCGGGTACCCATCCGGGCGCGGGTATTCCGGGGGTCGTGGGGAGCGCCAAGGCGACGGCGGGGCTGATGCTGGGGGGTGAGGATTGAACGCCCTCTCCCGCGCCCAACCGCAACCCCAACCCCAACCCCAACCCCAACCCCAACCCCAACCCCAACCCCAACCCCAACCCCAACCGTTTGGTTCGAGCAGCTTCGAGCTTGTCGAGAAGCGCCCGTCGAGAACGCCCCGTTTGAGGCACCCACTTCTCGACTTCGGTTCTCGACAAGGCTCGAACCTGCGCTCGAAGCAAACGGATTGGGTATTGGGCAGGTAGGGGCACCACCACCCGCTTGCCCCCCTCCCCCCAATCGCCTAACCCCGCGTCCATGAAGCGCCTAGCCATCTATTGCGGGTCCGCGACCCCCGCCGACCCCGTCTATATCGACTCCGCCCGCGCCGTCGGCCGGTCTCTTGCGGAACGCGGCATCGGCGTCGTCTATGGCGGCGGCAGGCTCGGCCTGATGGGTGCGGTGGCGGACGGCGCGATCGAGGCGGGCGGCGAGGTGATCGGCGTGATCCCGACCGCGCTGGTCAAGGCGGAGGCCGCGCACAAGGGCCTCACCGAACTGCACGTCGTCGACACGATGCACCAGCGCAAACAGACATTTACCGACCTGTCCGACGGCTTCGTCACCATCCCCGGCGGCACCGGCACGATGGACGAATTGTGGGAGGCGATGAGCTGGGCACAGCTCGGCTATCACACCAAGCCGGTAGGGCTGCTCAACGTCGCCGGCTTCTACGACCATCTGATCGCGTTCGTCGAAAAGATGGCGGAGGTGGGCTTTATGCGCCCCATGCACCGCGACATCCTGCTGGTCGCCGACACGCTCGACGCGCTGCTCGACAAGATGGCCGCGCACACGCCGGTACAGGCGATCATCCACATGAGCAGCAAGGACCTTTGATCCTTCCCCGCGCCGACCTCGTCGCGCACGCCCGCGACACGATCGCGCGCGGATCGAAGAGTTTCGCGGCGGCGAGCAAGCTGTTCGATCCGGTGACGCGCGAACGCGCCTGGCTGCTCTATGCGTGGTGCCGTGCGTGCGACGACCTCGCCGATGGGCAGGACATGGGCCACGGGATGCAGCGGCTGGACGATGCGCCCGCCCGCCTGCTGCTGATCCGCGAACGGACCGCACAGGCATTGGCAGGCGAACCGACCGGCGATCCCGCCTTCGACGCGCTGGGCGTGGTCGCGGCCGAGGTCGGCCTGCCGCACCGGCTGGTATATGACGTGATCGACGGGTTCCAGCTCGACGCCGATGGCTGGCAACCGGTGACCGAGGGCGACCTGTACCAATATTGCTACCATGTCGCGGGCGCGGTCGGCGGCTTGATGGCTGTGGTGATGGGCGTACCGGCCGGGGACCGCGACACGCTCGACCGCGCCTGCGATCTCGGCCTCGCCTTCCAGCTGGCGAATATCGCGCGCGACGTGCGCGAGGATGCCGATGCCGGCCGCTGCTACCTGCCGCGCGACTGGCTGGCCGAACAGGGCATCGACCCAGCCGACCCGATGGCGACGCCCGATCGCATCGCGGTGCTCGCCCGCCGCATGGCGACACGCGCCGCGCTGCACGAGGACTGCGCCCGCGTCGGTGCGGCGCGCCTGCCATGGCGCTCGGCCTGGGCGGTGCTGGCCGCCGCCGACATCTATGGCGGCATCGCCCGCAAGGTCGCCGCCGCCGGCTCCGCGGCATGGGACAAGCGCCAGACTACGTCGAAGGCGGAGAAGATCGCCGCGATCGCCCGCGCCTTCGTGGCGGCGCGCTGGCGCCCGGCGGCCGATACCCCGCGCGATCCGGTGCTTTGGACGCGGGCGCGGTAGCGCCCACTCGAAAAGCACCTCACCGCAGCGACGGGTGGAGCCGACACGACATTCGGCTCCCGCCCCATCGTCACTCCCGCGCAGGCGGGAGTCCATAAACGCTGTCGTCGCGAATCCGGCCGAAACGTCAGCGACAATGGATCCCGCCTGCGCGGGAATGATGAACATTGGCGATGGGCGCCGAATGTCGATCGACCTTGGAGTTTGATCCCCGAACGTGGAAGCGGTGCCGGCCCTGCCGCCGGCAATTAATCCAATCCTTTCGAACCGAACGTCATCCCAGCGAAGGCTGGGATCTCCCGATTGCAGCGCGCCGCAGGAGCCGACAAAGACCCCAGCCTGCGCTGGGGTGACGTTCCCGTGGTAGTGAATCAAACTCCAGCTCCCCCGCCGGTATCGCAGGACAGGAACCGCGAACGACCCAAGCTTTGGCCGAGGCAACGCTATCGTTCCGGCGGAGAACGCCTCACTCCTCCTCCACCTTGTCCGTCGCCACGGTGATGTCGCGGCCGAGCAACTGCTGCACATAAATCCGCTGCACCAGCACGAACATCACGATGGTCAGCGGCGCGGCCAGCAGCACGCCGATGAACCCGAACAACAGCCCCATGCCGATGACCGAGAACAGCAGCACGGCCGGCGGCACGTCGACCGCGTGCTTCTGCACGATCGGCTGCAGGATATTGCCTTGGATCTGCTGTACGATCAGGAACAGCACGATGGTCCACAATGCGGTCGAGGGCGACTGGGTGAAGGCCAGCATGACGGCGGGCAACCCGGCGATGATCGGCCCGACATAGGGCACCACGTCCATCAACCCGGCGATCAGCCCCAGCCCGATGGCGGCAGGCACGCCCAGCAGCCACAGCCCGCCGGCGGTCAGCACCGCGACGACGACGATCGCGATCGCCTCCCCCTTCATCCAGCCGCGCAGGCCCCCGGCGGCATCGTCCACTGCCTGCCGCGCGACCGGTTCGACCGAGGGCGGCACCAGCTTCACTAGCCCGCGCCGGTAGAGTTCGGGATCGGCGGCGAGGAAGATTGCCCCGACCAGCACCAGCACCGCATCCGACAGGCCCGACCCGATCGACAGGACATAGGTCCCGGCGCGCGACATGATCGTCGACAGGTCGCTGCTGCCCTGTGACAGCAATTCGCGCGCCGGTTCGCCGATGCCCCATCCGTCCAGCTGCTGCTGGATCGCCTGCAACGCAGACGGGATTTGCTGGCGGATCGTGTCGAACTGCTGGACCAGCTGCGCGCCGAACCCGAAGAAGATGCCGATGACGATGCCCAGCAGCAGGATCACCGACAGCGCCAGCGCCAGCCCGCGCGGCAGGCGGGTCCAGCGCTGGATACGGTTCGCCACCGCGCTGAACAGCACGGCGATGGTCGTGGCGGCGAACACCAGCAGCACCAGCCGCATCATGCTGACCAGCAGGAACGCGGTACCCGCGATCGCCAGCACCATCACCGTCATCGCGGCTACCCGGCCATAGCTGGGCATCGGCCGCCGTGCGTCGCTGTCGCTCACATTCTTCCCCTTTGGACCGTGAACGGACGGAACCGGCCGACGTTCCGCCCGGCCATGTCATACGCGTAACGATTGCACTTTGCGAAAGGCGTCGCTAATGCGAGCGAATATCATGTGCAATTAGGGGGTCGATGGTGCGGTTGTGGTGGATTCCGATGCTGGTCGCCGTTCCTGCGCCCGCGCTCGCGCAGCAGGCGGCGACGCCGGACGACGATGCGGAAATCCTGGTGCAGGGTCGCGCGCAGCAACTCTACCGGACGCTCGTCACCACGGTCGGGAAATCGGCGCAGGACCCGCTCGACATCCCGCAGGCGTTGCAGGTCATCAACCACGACCTGTTCGTCGATCAGGGTGCGCGCGACGCGACCGACCTGTATCGCAACATCTCGGGCGTCAGCGCCTTCAGCTATGCCGGCGTTACCTTTCGCGGATTCCGGCAGGACGAATCCTTCTATGACGGGATGCGCGGCAACCCGTTCATCGGCTTCAGCGTGCCCCAATTGTTCAATATCGACCGGGTCGAGGTGCTGAAGGGGCCGGCCGGGCTGTTCTTCGGCCCCGGCGCACCGGGCGGCATCATCAACTATGTGTCGAAGACCCCGTCCGACCGGTCGGCGCTGCGCACCGTCGTCACCGGCGGCACCTACGCCCGTGCCGGCATTTCGTCGGAGGCGACCGGCCGGGTCGACCGGGACGGGGTGGTCTCCTATCGCGTCGGCGGCTTTTTCGAGGCGATGGAGCCGTTTCGCCGCAACACGCTCAACAAGATGCTGATCGGCGATGCCGGGCTGTCGATCCGCACCCATCCCGGCGGGCTGCTGACGCTGCAGGTCACCGCCTATGACAGTTACCTGCGCGCCAACCGGCTGCGCGGCGTGCTCGTCGACGACAAGGGGCGGTTCCTGACCTCGATCCGCTGGAACGCGAACGAGAAGAGCGACTGGCTCCATCTCAATTCCACCGCATGGTCCGCGCGCTATGCGACGACCATCGGCGATGCGATCAGCTTCGATGCGGGTGTCCGCCGGTTCAAATCGACCGAACGGCAACAATATCACGAGCCGCGTGGCCGCAGCACGACCAATCCCGATCTGGTCGTGCGCGAATTTCGCGATCAGGTCCGCCCGGTCGACGGTCTGTCGTTCATGGCGAATGCCACCGCGACCACGACCCTGTTCGGCATGGCGCACCGGTTCCAGCTGGGCGGCGACTGGTACCGCGAGGATAACGGCCTCAGTTCGCGTATTTTGCGCAGCGGGGTCCTGCCGCTCAGCCTGTCCAACCCGGTCTATGGCCGTTCGTCGGGCGATGCGCTGCGGGCGCGGGCGCTGCCCTTCACCGTCACCGATACGCGCGCCCGGCGGGTCGGGGCCTATGCGCAGGACCAGATCAGCCTGACGGAGCGGTTGCTGCTGGTCGCCGGGGTCCGCTGGGACCGGTTCGAGGATGCGGTGCGGGTTGCCACCGCCGGGCGGGTCACCAGCGATTCGGGCTATCGCGACAGCGACGTGACCTTTCGCGGCGGGCTGATCTATCGCCCGCGCACCGACCTGTCGCTCTATGCCAGCTGGTCGGAAGGATTCGATCCGCAGGCCCCCGCCAGCCAGAATCGCGATGCGGGCGGCCCGTTCGCCCCGGTGACCGGCAACCAGGTGGAGGCCGGGGTCAAGTCGCGCCTGCTGGGCGGTCGGCTCCAGGCCAATGCCGCGCTCTACCGCATCCTGCGCAGCAATCTGCTGCAGGTCGATCCGACCCGCAGCCCGGTGAACGGCGTCGATCCGCTCAGCCCGATCGGCGAGGTCACCAGCAAGGGATTCGAAGTCGACCTGACCACCGACATCACGCCGCGATGGGTGCTGCTGGTTAACTACGGCTATAACGATACCCGCGTCACCGACACCGTCGCCGGACAGGCGGTGACGGATGCGATCGGCAGCCGCTTCGCCAATGCCCCGGCGCACAAGGTCGGCTTCTGGACCCGGTATCAGCTCGAATCGATCGGCACCGCCTTTGCGCTCGGCGGCGAAGCGGTGTCGAGCCGGATCAGCCGGTCGGGGCAGGCGGTGCGACCCTATGCGATCTTCGATGCGTCGATCACCAAATCGCTGGGCTTTGCCGAGCTGATGCTGCGCGTCGATAACCTGTTCGACAAGGTATATGCGGCGTCGGGCTTCACGCGGCAGACGGGGCATTTCCCCGGCGAACCGCGTACCGTCCTTGCCGAGCTACGCACGCGATTCTGACGCCCACGCATCGATCGCGGCCCAGCCGGCAATCCCCTTCAGCGTCCGCGCGCGTGCCGCCGTCATCCCGCCAAGGGCAAGGACCGGCACGCGCGCGCCGCGGATCAGCTGCTGAAACCGCACTCGCCCCAGCGAGCGCGCGCCGGGGTGAGAGGCGGTCGCGAACACGGGCGATACGAAGATTGCGTCGGTGCCCGCCCGTTCGGCGGCGATGCGTTCGCGGATCGAATGGACCGGCCGCGTGACCAACCCCTTGCCATGCAACGCTTTTCGTCCATGCACCCCGTCGCCGCCGGGCAGATGCGGCCCGGCGATGAGCAGCACCAGCCGCCGCGCCCGCGCGATCCGCCGCACCCGCGCAAACTTCCGCCGCCGTTCCCCCTCGGGCGTGGCATAATGCCGGAACACCACACCGCTCCCCCGCGGCAACTTCGCCACGATCGGCAGCAGTGCCTCGCCCAGCCGTTCGTCGGTCATCAGCCAGCGTTGCGGCAAAGGGTGGCGGCGGGGCATGGCCGCCTCTATAGCGCGCGCGATGACCAAAACCGACACCCCGCTGGCCATGATCCGCGACCGGATCGCCCATGCCGAATCGATCGCCCGGCGGGACCGTGGCGCGACGACGCTGATCGCGGTCAGCAAGACGCACGACGCCGCCGCGATCCAGCCGCTGATCGACGCCGGACAGCGCGTGTTCGGCGAAAACCGGGTTCAGGAAGCCCAGGGCAAATGGCCGGCGTTGCAGGCGCTTACACCCGGCATCGAACTGCATCTGGTCGGCCAGCTCCAGTCGAACAAGGCGGAGGATGCCGTGCGCCTGTTCGACGCGATCCATTCGGTCGACCGCCCGTCGCTGGTCGCCGCGCTGGCAAAGGCGATCGAGAAGACCGGCCGTACGCCGGCCTGCTTCCTGCAGGTCGATATCGGCGACGAACCGCAAAAGGGCGGCTGCGCGCTGTCGGACCTCCCGGCGCTGCTGGCCGAAGCAAAGGCGGCAGGCCTGCCGATCGCCGGGCTGATGTGCGTGCCGCCGGCAGGCCTCGACGCCGCGCCCTATTTCGCGCTGACCGCCAAGCTCGCGCGCGACCACGGCCTCACTGGCCTCAGCATGGGCATGTCCGACGATTTCGAAACCGCCGTCACGCTGGGCGCGACCCATGTGCGTATCGGCTCCGCGCTGTTCGGCGCGCGGGGCGCATGAAGGAACGATGATGACCCGTCCCAAGGCCCTGTTGTTCGATTTCGACGGCGTGCTGCTGGAAAGCGAATTTGCCGGCAACCGCCAGATCGCCGAGTTTCTGACGCAGGCGGGCCACCCGACCAGCGCCGCCGATTCGATGGCCAATTTCATGGGCCTGTCGGGCGTCCATTTCACCCAGGCGATCGAGAAATGGATCGGCGGCCCGGTGCCCGAGGGGTTCTGGGAAGCGCGCGCCGTCGAGGATGCACGCGTGCTAGCCGAGGGGGTCGATGCGGTGGCGGGCGCGGTCGCCTTCGTCCGGTCGCTCCCCGCCGACCTGCCGCGCGCGATCGTGTCGTCCAGCACGACCCATTGGATCGCGACGCATCTCGACCATCTTGGAATTCGCGATGCGTTCGGCGACCATATCTATAGCGGCAAGGAGCATGTCGCGAACGGCAAGCCCGCGCCGGACCTGTATCTCTACGGCGCGCAGCAACTGGGCGTCGCGATCGAGGAGTGCGCGATCCTCGAGGATTCGCCGGTCGGCGTCACCGGCGCGGTCGCATCGGGCGCGCGGGTGATCGGGTTGTGCGCGGGGTCGCACTGCGGCGTCGGCCATGACGACCGCCTGCGCGCGCTGGGCGTGACCGAGATCGCGCACGGCTTCGATCAGGTAGCGCAGTTGCTGGGGCTGGAGCCGGTTACGGTCTGATCGTCGCGGGACGGCTGGGCATTGTGAAGGCCCAAGTAGCAGGTTGTTTTCACGCGAAGGCGCGGAGACGCGAAGGGGTTGTGGCTGGTCCCGCGGTCCGCGACTCTCGCTAGCGTAGAATAGAAGAAACTGGTTCGCGCAGAAGCGCAGAGCGGCTGCCTTTGCCGGCACCTCGCGTTCGATCGGTAGACCGCTGGCGCGGATGAGGAGGCAGCAAACGCACCCTCTCTGCGCCTCCGCGTCTCCGCGCGAAATCTAACCTTCTTCGCGCCTCCGCGTGAACCAGCCTCTTCTTACGGCAACGCCAACGAAGACACGAAAGAGCGGCACCAACCGCAACCCCTTCGTGTCTCCGCGCCTTCGCGTGAACCCAATCCTTCTTCGATCCGAAGCGGAACGGTTACTCGCCCTTCTTGGCCGCCTGTTCCGCCGCCGCCGGATCGACCGATGGCGCACCCGAGGCCGGGGTCGCGGCGTTGACGATATCGGCGGTATTGGCCGGTGCGCCCTCGGCGACATTGCCCTCCGCTTCGGTCGCCGCCGGTTCGGCTCCCGCGGCGGGTGCGGCCGGCAGCGGGAGGTTCGACCCCTGCGAATTGAGATAGGCGATGACGTTCGCCCGGTCCTCGGCGCTGCCAAGACCGGCAAAGGTCATTTTCGTGCCGGGGGCATATTTGCGGGGGGACGTCAGCCACGCGTTCATCGCGTCGAAGTCCCAGTTGCCGGGGATGCCGGTCAGCGCGGTCGAATAGGCGAAGCCGGCGAGGTGGCCGTGCTTCTTGCCGATCACGCCCCACAGGTTCGGACCGATGCCGTTGGCCCCACCCTGGTTGACCGTGTGGCAGGCGGCGCATTTCTTGAACACTTCCGCGCCCTTGGCCACGTCGGCGGTGGCGAGCAGCGTCGCGATCGGCACAGCCGCAGCGGCCCCGCCCCCGGCTTCGGCCGCGCCCTCGACCGGATAGCCGGGCTTTTCCGGCGGCCCCGAATGGAACACCATGCCGCTGGCGATGGAGAGTCCGAGGGCGGCGGCGCAACCGGCCAATACCCAACCTGCGATGGTGTTCGTCCGGTCGTCCATGCCCTGAGCCGTCTCACCTAAATATGGTTCTGTTTGGGGCCATGCTTAGAGGCGACGTTGGATACTGGCAAGACAGGGTTGCCGCCTGCCCTCGCGCCCGATAATCGCCGCTCCCCATGCACAAATACGCCGCACCCGCGCGCCCGCTGGTGGCGCAGATGATCGAAGCCGCCGCGCGCGAACCGAATCGCACCGTCGCCTTTCAGGGGGCACCCGGCGCCAATTCGCACGTCGCGCTGGTCCAGGCGTTTCCCGAAGCGCTGCCGCTGCCCTGTTTCGGCTTTGCCGATGCGATCGACGCGGTGCGTGTCGGAACGGCGGATTGCGCGATCATCCCGATCGAAAATTCACTGCACGGCCGCGTCGCCGACATGCATTTCCTGCTGCCCGAATCGGGGCTGGTCATCACCGGCGAACATTTCCTGCCGATCCGCCACGCCCTGATGGGGCTGGGTCCGGTCGAGGGCATCCGCCAGGCGATGAGCCACGAACAGGCGCTGGGCCAGTGCCGCCACTGGCTGAGTGCGCGCGGGATCGAACCGGTGGCGCATCCCGATACGGCGGGCGCGGCGGCATCGGTCGCGGCGATCGGCGATCCGGCCGTCGCCGCGCTTGCTCCCCCGGCGGCGGCGGAACTGTACGGGCTGCAATTGCTGGCCGACGACATTGCCGATGCCGACCACAATACGACGCGCTTCGTCGTCCTCGCCCGCGGTGCGCTGCCCGAGTTGCCCGAGGGGCCGTGCATGACGACATTGGTGTTCGAGGTGAAGAACGTCCCCGCCGCATTGTACAAGGCGATGGGCGGCTTCGCGACCAACGGCGTCAATATGACGAAGCTGGAAAGCTACCAGCGCGGCGGCACCTTCGCCGCGACCGAATTCTTCTGCGATATCGAAGGGCGTCCGGGCGAGGCGCATGTCGACCGCGCGCTCGACGAATTGCGGTTCCACAGCAAATGGGTACGCTTGCTGGGGAGTTACGGGCGGGCAAGGGAGCGGGGGTAGAACCCTACCCTCCACCCACCCCGTTCGGTTCGAGCAGCTTCGAGCGAAGTCGAGAAGCGTCCGTCGAGAACGCGTTTATTTGGGGCATCCCCTTCTCGACTACGGTTCTCGACAGGCTCGAACCTGCACTCGAAGCGAACGGTTGGTGAAAATGGGTTAAATTACCCCGCCACCCACGCCGCCAGCAGACTCCGCGCAATCGCGTGCCCCGGCGGCGCGATGAAGCGCGACGTATCGCCCGCCAGCGCCGCGCGCACCTCGTCCCGCGTCGCCCAGAACGCATGTTCCAGCTCGGTCACATCGATCTTCAGCGCATCGTCCCGCGCCGTCGCGATACAGGCGATCATCAGCTGCGACGGAAACGGCCAGGGCTGGCTGGCGACATAGCGCACCGCATCCACCGCGACGCCCGCTTCCTCCAGAACCTCGCGCGCGACCGCTTCCTCGAACGATTCGCCGACCTCGACAAAGCCGGCCAGTGCGGAATAGCGCCCGGCGGGCCAACTCGGTTGCCGCCCCAGCAGCACGCGGTCGCCATGCTCGACCGCCATGATGACCACCGGATCGGTGCGCGGGAAATGCAGCGCGCCACAGTTCGGGCAGGACCGCGCCCAACCGCCGCGCGCGACCACGCTGGCATGACCGCATTTCGCACAGAAGCCGTGCCGCGAATGCCAGTCGACCAGGCTGCGCGCGACGCCGTACAGCGCGACGTCGGCCGCCGGCATCACCGCCAGCGCCGCCATCAGCGCGGGCGAACGCATCGCCGGTGCACTGCCGTCGCCGTCACCGACCACGAACAGCGGCGCGTCGTCCAGATAGCCGAGCAGCAGCGCGTCATCCCGCGCCGGGTCCATCGCCACCAGCGCGAGCGCGCCATCGTCGGCCACCGGCGGTTCCAGCCCGGTCAGCACCAGCAGCCGGGCCGCCGGATCGCCCTTGCACCGCGCGAACGCTGCCGGGTCGTCACGCTCATGGTCGGCGCGGACCAGAGCCGCGCCGGTAAAGCCGATCATCGCACCGGTCCCGCCAGATCGCGGGCCAGCGCCTTCACCAGATCCTCGCGCAGCGGCCATTTGTCGGCGGGGAAGTAGTTCACCATCACCGTGCCGCGCACCTGCCGCACCGGATCGACGAACGCGACGGTACCCGCCGCCCCGCCCCAGCCATAGGTGCCCTTGCCCGGCCGTCCCGGCAGCGTCTCCAGATAGACCGATCCACCCGCGCCGAAGCCCATCTTCGGCCCCGCCTGTCCGCCGGTCGCACCATCGACCCCGCCAAAGGTGACGCCGGTCGGCAGCAGGTTCGACATGCCGAGCGCCACCGTCGCCGGCTGCAACACGCGCTTCCCGTTCAATGTGCCGCCATTCTGGAGCATGTGGAGGAAGCGGTCGTAATCGGCGGCCGACATGACCAGTCCCGCCCCGCCATAGGGAAAGCTCGGCGGCGACAGCCAGACCGAGGTCGCTCCCGGATCGACCGGCACCAGATTGTCGCCGGCCCAGGCATAGTTGGTCGCCAGCCGCCCCTTCTGCGCTGCGGGCACGGTCCAATAGGTCGACGTCATGCCGAGCGGACCGAACATCCGCGTCTGGAGGAACTTCTCGAACGACATGCCCGAAGCCACCTCGATCACCCGGCCCAGCACGTCCAGCCCGATCGAATAGCTCCACTTGGTCCCCGGCTCGGCGATCAGCGGCAGGGTCGCGACGCGGTCGGCGAATTCCGCCAGCGATTTCGGCCGCGCCTGCGCCATCGCGACCTCGGCCTGTGCGTTGACGGCGGCGGGCACGATGCCCAACCGCTCATACTCCTTCAGCAACGGCCCCTTGGTCACGATGCTGTAGCCAAGGCCTGCGGTGTGGGTCAGCAGGTGGCGGACCGTGATCGGCGTCGTCGCCGGGCGGCTGGCAAGGCTCTTGTCGGGATCGGTCAGCACCTTCATCGACTTGAAGCCGGGGATGAAGTCGCTGATCGGCTGGTCGAGCTTCAGCTTGCCGTCCTCGAACAGCATCATCGCGGCCATGCCGGTGATCGGCTTGGTCATCGAATAGACCCGCCACAGCGTGTCGACATTGGCCGGCGCAGCACTGGCGTCGGTCGCGACGCGCCCGGCGGCGTGCGCGCTGGTCCAGTCGGGGCCGCCGACGACGACAACCATGCCCGGTGCCTTTTTCTGCGCCACATAGTCGCGGACCATCGCCTCGGTCGCGGGCAGCGCGCGCTGGGCGGCGGGCCGGGCGGGCGCAGGCGGCGGCGCGGCCTGTGCCCATGCCACCGCCGGCTGAACGAGCAACAGCGCGCCGGTCAGCGCCAGCATGTTTCGGACCCGGTTCTTGTCCCTCATCGCATTCCCTCCACAACCGCAATCGCCCGCGCGAACAGCGTCGGCATGCCGGCGGCTTCGATGTCCGCGACCGGCCACCATTCGCCCTGCGCGGTGTCGGCCACTGCATCCGCCACCATGACGGTGCAGGCAAGATCGAAATGGGTAAAACCGTGGCGGACCAGACCGATGCTGCGCCAATCGGCGGCGAACGGCGCGCCTTCGGTGCCGGGATCGGCGTCGCTCCACGGCCCGGTCGGCAGCGCGCGCATGCCGCCCAGCATCCCCTTGTCCGGCCGCCGTACCAGTAGCACCCGTCCGTCGCGCTCCGCCCAGAACAAGGTGCCGAACCGCTGCGGCTTCGCCTTCTTCGCGGCCTTCACCGGAAAGGCATCGGGCGTACCGGTCGCATAGGCGGCGCAATCGTCGCGTAGCGGGCAGAACAGGCAGCGGGGAGACCGCGCAGTACAGACCATCGATCCCAGGTCCATCATCGCCTGTGCGAAGTCGCCCGCGCGGGCGTCCGGCGTGATCGTATCGGTCGCCGTGCGGATCGCCGGGCGGGCACCGGGCAGCGGATCGCCGATTGCAAACAGTCGCGACACCACCCGCTCGACATTGGCGTCGACCACTACCGCCCGCCGGCCAAAGGCGATCGCGGCGATCGCAGCCGCCGTATAGTCACCGATGCCCGGCAATTTGCGCAGCTCGCTCTCGGTATCGGGCAGCGCACCCCGAGCCGCGACGACCCGCGCGCACGCGAGCAGATTGCGAGCGCGGGCATAATAGCCCAGCCCCGCCCATGCCGCCATCACATCGGCATCGTCCGCCGCCGCCAGCGCCGCGAAGGACGGCCAGCGCGCCGTCCATGCCTCAAAATAGGGCCGCACGCTCGCCACCTGCGTCTGTTGCAGCATCACCTCCGACAACCACACGCGATAGGGGTCGGGCGCGGCGGTGCCCGGCGGGCTGCGCCATGGCAGGCTGCGATGGTTGCGGTCGTACCAGTCGAGTAACCGTTCGGCGACAGAGAGATGCTTGGCGTCCACGCCGGCTCTATGGCATGGGATGCGCACAATGACGACGCGCCCACGCCCCCATGCGACGATTCCCGAACCCCGCCGCCGCGGCGGCGCGCGGCCCGTGGCCGAATTGCTGCCCGATATCGGTGGCGCGGCGTTCCGAAAGTTCGGTTTCGTACAGTCGGCCGTGGTCAGCCGCTGGGGCGAGATCGTCGGCGAACGCTTTGCCCGCGTGTCCGCCCCCGAATCGATCCGGTTCCCGCCGGGCAAGCGCGCCGACGGCACGCTGACGCTGATCGTATCGGGCGCGCACGGCACGATGATGCAGCATATCGCCCCCGAAATCGTCGAGCGGGTGAACCGTTTCTTCGGCTATGCCGCGGTCGCCCGACTCCAGTTCCGCCATGGCGAGGTCCGCCCGCGCCGCGCGATGCCGCCGCGCCGCGAACCGCCGCCGATCCCGGCCGAAATGCACGAAAGCCTGCGCGACATCGCCGACCCCGAACTGCGCGAGGTTCTCGCCGCACTCGCCGGGGCCGTCGCCGCGCCGCCGCCCCCCGCCATTCCGATCCTTGGCAAGGTCCGCTGATGCGCATCCTGATCCTGCTCTGCTCGTTCATCCTCGCCCTGTTCGGGATGCCCCCGGCCAAGGCGCAGGCCCCCGCCCATGCCGCGACCGCGCGCAACTGGACCAACAGCGTCGCGATGCTGCCGACCGGCGGCGTCGCCATCGGCAACCCGATGGCGCGGGTGCAGCTGGTCGAATGGGTCAGCTATACCTGTTCGCACTGCGCCGCCTTTGCCCGAGATGCGAAGCCGGAACTGACCGCGCTGATCCGATCGGGCCGGGTCCGCGTCGAATATCGCACGCTGCCGCGCGACGCGCTGGACCTGACCGCCGCCCTGCTCGCGCGTTGCGGCGGGGCGAACCGGTTCCTCGCCGCACATGATGCGATCTTCGCGCAGCAGACCGCGATGCTGGACAAGGCCGAAGCGTTCGCCGCGACCCCGGCCGCGCAGCAGCCAACCGCGACGATCGGCAAGCGGCTGGAACAGCTCGCCGCTGCCACCGAGCTGCGCACGCTGGTGCGGGGACAGGGCGTGGACGATGCGAAAATCACCGCCTGCCTGAACGACGAAGCCGCGCAGAAACGGGTCATCGCCATCGCCGAAGCGGCACAAGCTGCCGGCGTCGAGGGCACGCCCAGCTTCGAGGTCAACGGCAAGAAGGTGGAGGCCCATGACTGGGCCACGCTCAAGCCGTTCCTGACCGCCTCCTGATCCTTATAACGAGAGTAGATCCCATGCGTTTCGCATTCCCCCTAATCGCGCTTGCCGCCCTGTCGGCCTGTGGTGGCGGTGATTCCGGCAGCGGCACTAACGGCACCGCCGCCGCGCCCGTCGCCAATGTCGCGGCACCGGCCGGCAAGAAGTGGACCGACATGGTCGCGGTCACGCCCGAGGGCGGCTATCGCATCGGCAATCCCGATGCGGCGGTGAAGCTGGTCGAATATGGCTCGCGCACCTGCCCGACCTGCGGTGCGTTCGGGCGCGAAGCCAACGAACCGCTCATCAACAACTATGTCTCGACCGGCAAGGTGAGCTTCGAGTTCCGCGACTTCGCCGTACATGGCGCGCCCGACCTGGCGGCGGCGGTGCTCGGCCGTTGCAACGGGACCGCGACCTTCTTCCCCCTGCTCGAAGCGATGTACCAGGACCAGGCCGCGACCCTGGAGCGGATGCAGGCGATCCCGCAGGCCGAACAGGCGCGGCTCCAGTCGATCCCGCCGCTCCAGGCCGTCACCGGCTGGGCCGATGCGGCCGGTTTCGTCGATTTCGTAAAGCAGCGCGGCGTGCCCGAAGCCAAGGCGCGCCAGTGCCTCGCCGACCAGAAGCTGTTGCAGGAGGTCGTGAAGATCACCGAAGAGGGCGGCGCGACCGTCACCGGCACGCCGACCTTCCTGATCAACGGCGAAAAGGTCGAGAACGCCGTGACCTGGGCACAGATCGAAGCGGCGCTGAAGGGCGCTGGCGCCTGATCCCGTGGCCGCGGGGAACGACGCGGCCACACCGCCCACGCCGGGGCTGACGCTCCGGCGGCTGCGGCTTACCGGCTTCAAGAGCTTCGTCGACCCGGCCGATCTGGTGATCGAGTCCGGACTGACCGGCGTCGTCGGACCCAATGGTTGCGGCAAGTCGAACCTGCTCGAAGCGCTGCGCTGGACCATGGGCGAGAACAGCGCGAAATCGCTGCGCGGCGCCGGCATGGACGACGTCATCTTCGCCGGCACCGAAACCCGCCCCCAGCGCGACTTTGCCGAGGTGGCGATCCTGGCGGAGGATGCCGCTGGCGACGAGGTGGAGATCGTCCGCCGGATCGAACGCGGGGCCGGCTCCGCCTATCGCATCAACGGTCGCGACGTGCGGGCGAAGGACGTGTCGCTGCTGTTCGCCGACGCGGCGACCGGTGCGCATTCGCCCGCGCTTGTCAGCCAGAACCGGATCGGTGCGGTCATCGCCGCCCGCCCCGCCGAGCGCCGCGCGATGCTGGAGGATGCCGCCGGCATCTCCGGCCTGCATGTCCGCCGCCGCGATGCCGAATCGAAACTGCGCGCGACCGAAGCCAATCTCGACCGGCTGGGTGAGATGGCGCAGGAACAGGATGCACGCGCCGTGATCCTCCGGCGACAGGCAAAGGTCGCCGCGCGCTATCGCGAACTGACCGACGCGATCCGCATTGCCGAAGCGCGCGCGATCTACGCCCGCTGGCGCGACGCCGCCACCGCTGCCGACACCGCCAAGGCCGAAGCACAGGCGGCCGAGACGCTGGTCGCCGGACAGGGCAGCGCGCAGGCGGAGGCGGTCGCCGAACAGGCCGCCGCCACACAGGCGCTGGCGAGTGCGCGCGCCGCCGCACAGGCGCTGCACCAGCGCGCCACCGATGCCGGCCATGCCCGCGAGCGGCTGCAGGCACAGGCCCATGCCGCGACCCGACGACTGGCCGATCTGGAGGCGCAGGCCGCGCGCCTCAGCGCAGACCGCAAGCGCGAGGCGGCGCTGGCCGGCGATGCGGCCCATGCGGTGGTGCGGCTACGCGACGAGACCGCCGCGCTGACGACGGCGATTGCGGAAGCGGCGGCCCGTCTGCCCCGGCTCGACGCCGCGCTCGTTCAGGCGAATGCGCAGGCGGCGATCGCCGATGCCGCACATGGTGACGCGCTGGCGGCGCAGGCGGCCGAACTGGCCGAGGCGCGGGTCGCGGCGGCGGCGCAGGACGCGGCGCATGTCCGGCTGGACCGTGCCCGTCGCGACGCAGCACGGGCGCGCGCCGAACAGGCCGCGTTACCCGCCCTCGCCCCCCTGACCGCCGAACGGACGGCGGCGGCCGAACGGCGGGCCGGTGCGCAGGCCAGCGCCGATTCGGCCCGCACCGTCATCGTCCAGGCCGAGGGGGCCGAACGATCGGCGCAGGAGGCGCGTGGGCGCGCGCAGGCCGACCGGGCGACCGCCACCGCCGAACTGGCGGCACTGCACGCAGAAATCGCCGCGCTGGAACGGGCGTTGCGCCGGACCGGTCGCGCACGGATCATCGATTCGGTGGTGGTCGAACCGGGGTTCGAGGCGGCATTGGCGGCGGCATTGGGCGACGATCTCGACGCCGGGACCGATCCCGCCGACGATCGTTACTGGGACACCGACGCTGCGCCGATCGACGGTCCGGCGGTTCCGCACGGCATCGGACGGCTGTCGGCACAGGTCACCGCCCCGGCGCTCGCCCGGCGGCTGACACAGGTGCTGGTGGTCGAACGCGACGAGGGCACCGAACTGGCGGTCGGGCAGCGGCTGGTGACGCTCGACGGGGCGATGCGTCGCTGGGACGGGCTGCGCACCAAGGCGGGATCGGGGGCCGCCGCGGCCGAGCGGCTCGCGCGTACCAACCGGTTGCGGTCGCTGGGGCAGGAACGCCCGGCGCTGGTCGCGCGGCGGGATGCCGCCGATGCTGCGCTGGCGGCGGCCGATACCGCGATCGGCGACGCGCGGGCGACGCTGGCCGCTGCCCGCCGCACGCTCGAACAGGCCGAATCGCAGGCGCGCGAGGCGCTGCGCGCGGAGGACCGCGCCACCGCCGCGATCGAACGGGCGCAGGCGCGGGCCGACGACGTCGCCGCCCGGCTGGCCCGAATTCACAGCGACCTGATCGAGGCGCAGGACGAATCCGACCGCGCCGATGCCGCGCTCCGGCAACTGCCCGACCGCAGCGCGACCGCCGGGCGGGTCGCCGCGCTGGCGACGGCGGCAGCGACCGCTCGCGCGGAGGTGGCCGATGCCCGTGCCGGCCGCACATCGCTCGACGCAGCGCTGCAGCGCGACCGGGAGCGGCTAGCGACGGCCAGGACCGAGATCGTCGCATGGCAGTCCCGTGCCGCAGATGCCGACCGACGCATCGCCGAGGTCGATGCCCGGATCGCCACCATCGCGGCCGACCGCGCCGCGTTGCACGATCGCCCGGCGGCGCTGGCGGCGGAACTGGCGCAGGTCGACGATATGCTGGCCAGTCTCCGGCAGGCGACGACCGAAGCGGTGACGCTGGAACAAGCTGAGGAAGCACGACTACGCGCTGCCGAGCGCGCGGCCGGAACGATCGCCGAATCGCTCGCGGCCGCGCGCGAACGCCGCGCCGGAGCCAGCGCCCGGGCGGAGGCACAGGAACAGCGGCGGCTGGAAATGGGTCGCCTGTCGGGTGAACGCTTCCAATGCCCGCCGCCGCTGCTGCCGCGCATCGGCTTCACCGGCGCGGAGGTCGACGACGCGGCGGGCGAGGCCGCGGCGCATGACCGCCTGCTCGCCGATCGCGACCGGATCGGCCCGGTCAATCTGATCGCCGATACCGAACTGGCCGAACTGGAGGCGGCGCAGGGCGAGACGGCGGCCGAACGCGCCGAACTGGCCGAGGCGGTGCAACGGCTGCGCGGATCGATCGGGACGTTGAACCGCGAGGGACGCGCACGGCTGCTGGCGGCGTTCGCGGCGGTCGACGGCCATTTCCGCCGGCTGTTCGCCGCATTGTTCGATGGCGGGCAGGCGCAGCTCGAACTGGTCGATTCGGACGACCCGCTGGAAGCGGGCCTCGAAATCCTTGCTCAGCCACCGGGCAAAAGGCTGCAGTCGCTGACGTTGCTATCGGGCGGGGAACAGGCGCTGACCGCCGTCGCGCTGATCTTCGCGCTGTTCCTGACCAACCCGTCGCCGATCTGCGTGCTGGACGAGGTCGACGCGCCGCTGGACGACGCCAATATCGACCGCTTCTGCGACCTGCTCGACCGCATGGCCGCCGATACCGACACCCGCTACCTGATCGTCACCCACAATGCGGCGACGATGAGCCGGATGCACCGTCTGTTCGGCGTTACCATGGTCGAACGCGGCGTCAGCCGGCTGGTATCGGTCGATCTGGGCGGCGCGACGACGCTGCTGGCGGCGGAGTAAGCCTCTGAAAAACCGTCACCCCAGCGCAGGCTGGGGTCTCCTGCGGCGAGGAGCGCGCTCCATTACGGGGAGACCCCAGCCTACGCTGGGGTGACGTAAATTTCCCCTACTGCCCCGCCTTCACGATCGCGCGATACTCCTCGCGCGTGATCTTGCCGTCCTTGTTCTGGTCCATCAGCGCAAAGGCGGTGGCGAGGCCGGCGGCGGCCTGTCCCTTTTGCGACGGGTCCTGCCGCGCCGCCTCGGCGTCGATCTTCGCACTCATCGCGTCGAACTCGGCCTTGCTGATCGTGCCGTCCTTGTCGGTGTCGAACACCGTGAAGAACTCGGTCTCGTCCTCGGCGCCCGGTTCGACCACCGGTGCGGGCGGCGCGGCCGGCGCCGGCGTGGGAGCGGTCTGCAACGCAAGGGCGAGGATGGCGAACAGCATCGGGTCAGATTCTTTCCGAACAGGGGAAACGCGGCGCAGGATTGCACCGCCCGGCCCCCGGTGCAAGCGCGTGTCCTTGCGCCGCGGCCCCGCGTCGCCTAACCGCGCGCCGAACGCTTACCTTCAAGGAGCCGCCCATGGCCGAGTCCATTAATCGCGTCGTCCTCGCCTATTCGGGCGGCCTCGACACCAGCGTCATCCTCAAATGGCTGCAGCAGGAATATAATTGCGAGGTGGTGACCTTCACCGCCGATCTCGGCCAGGGCGAGGAGCTGGAGCCGGCGCGCAAGAAGGCCGAGCTGATGGGCATCAAGCCCGAGCATATCTTCATCGACGACCTGCGCGAGGAATTCGTCCGCGACTTCGTGTTCCCGATGATGCGCTCGAACGCGCTGTACGAGGGGCTGTACCTGCTCGGCACCTCGATCGCGCGCCCGCTGATCGCCAAGCGCCAGATCGAGATCGCGAAGATGGTCAACGCCGACGCGGTCAGCCACGGCGCGACCGGCAAGGGCAACGACCAGGTCCGCTTCGAACTCGGCTATTACGCGCTCCAGCCCGATATCAAGGTCATCGCGCCGTGGCGCGAATGGGACCTGACCAGCCGCACCGCGCTGATCGCCTTCGCCGAACAGCACCAGATCCCGGTGCCTAAGGACAAGCGCGGCGAATCGCCCTTCTCGACCGACGCCAACCTGCTGCACACCTCGTCCGAGGGGAAGGTGCTGGAGGACCCGTGGGACGAAGTGCCCGATTACGTGTTCTCGCGCACGGTGAACCCGGAAGACGCACCCGACACGCCGCAGGTCATCACCGTCGCGTTCGAACGCGGCGATGCGGTGGCGGTGGATGGCGAAGGCATGTCGCCCGCCACGCTGCTCGCCAAGCTCAACGAGCTGGGCCGTGCACACGGCATCGGCCGCCTCGACCTCGTCGAGAACCGCTTCGTCGGCATGAAGTCGCGCGGGATGTACGAAACGCCGGGCGGCACCATCCTGCACGCCGCACACCGTGCGATCGAACAGATCACGCTGGATCGCGGTGCCGCGCACCTGAAGGACGAACTGGCCCCGCGCTATGCCGAACTGGTCTATAACGGCTTCTGGTTCTCGCCGGAGCGCGAGATGCTGCAGGCTGCGATCGACCACAGCCAACACAAGGTGTCGGGCGAGGTCCGCCTGAAGCTGTACAAGGGCGGGGTCCATGTCATCGGCCGCCGTTCGCCCAATTCGCTCTACAGCGAAAAGGTCGTGACGTTCGAGGACGATCAGGGCGCCTATGACCAGCGCGATGCGGCGGGCTTCATCAAGCTGAACGCGCTGCGCCTGCGCCTGCTCGGCCGGCGGGATCGCTGAACCGGCGCTAACGCCGGATTAACCATGACCCCATAGGCAGGCGACATGACATCGCCTGCCGCTCCGGTCGCTCGCACCGCTGCGCTTGCGCTCCTCCTGTCCACGGGGATGAGCGCGGCGTGGGCGGCAGTGCGATGGCCGCAATTGCGCGCGGGCGACCTGCCCGACCCCGACGATCTGATGCGGCTGCAACAGATCGTCGACTGGCTGAACGGACAGGCGTTCGGTGACCTGACCCAGCATCGCATGGGGCCGGGCGGTGTTGCGATGCACTGGTCGCGGCTGCCCGACCTGATCCCGGCGGCGATGATCCGACTGCTGCGCCCGTTGATCGGTGGCGACGGCGCCGAACGCGCGATGCTGATCCTGTGGCCGGCATTGTTGTTTGCCGCCTTCCTGTGGCTGGCCGCGCTGCTGGGGCGGCGGATCGGGGTGCGGCCGGTCGAAACGATGCTGGTCGCCCTGCTCGCCTTTCCACTGACCACCTTGTTCGCGCCCGGCAGGATCGATCATCACGGGTTGCAGATGGTCCTGCTGCTGGCGGCGATGCTGGCCCTGACCGGGCGTGCGACGCGCGTCGCCGGAGCGGGCGCCGCGCTGGCAACGGTCGCGACGGTCGTGATCGGCATGGAGACGGTGCCGCTGTTCGCGGCGGCGATCGCCGTCACCGTGCTGCGATGGTGCCGCGACCGGCGCGAAGACGCGCGCGTCGCTGGCATGGCGCTGGCGATGGGACCGGCGGCGCTCATGGCCATGGCCGGCTTCGCCACCGACAGCTGGTCGCTGCCGCTCTGCGACGGATTTACCCGCCAAAGCTGGACCGCGACGATGGTCGGCGCGGCCGCACTAGCGACACTGGCAATCATGGGACGCCGGGTCGTCACGCCGCGCAACCGGCTGGCCTGCGTTGCCGCCGTCGCGACAGGCGCTGCGGTCGCCTTGCTGGGCTGGGCACCGGCCTGTCGCAATCCTTATGGCGCGATCGATCCCGACCTTGCGCATCTGTGGCTCAGCAAAGTGGGCGAAGCGCAAAATATCATTATCGGCGACCCGCGCTGGACTTTCGCCCAGACCGGTCTGCTGATCGTCGCGATCATCGTCGGCGCATATCGGTCGGTCCGGGCACCCGATCCCCTGCGTTGCCTGCTGCTGGCCGTCGCCTTCGCCTCGCTCGCCCTCGCATTGTTCCAGCTGCGCGGGGCCTATGGCGGCGTCGCGGTCGCCTGCATCCTGCTGGCGGACGCGGTCGTGGCGGCGCGGCGACGCGGCGTCGTTGCGGCACTGTCCATGCGACTGGCGGCGGCGGGCATCGCCTATCCACTGCTAGCCAGCGTCATGCCGGCAAGCGGCCGCCCCGGCGACCCGGCCGATTGTATCACCCCGGCCACGCGAAGCGCGCTGACGGCGCTGCCGCCGAGCCGCATTCTGGCACCGATCGATCTGGGCCCGTGGCTGATCCGCCATGGGCATCAGGCGCTGGCCGCGCCCTATCATCGCAACGGGCAGGGCATCCTGATGACCTATCGCTTCGCTGCCGCCGATGTGCCGCAGCGCCGGGCCATGTTGCGCAAGGCCGATGTGCAGTTCGTCGTCGGCTGCGACGGACGGGGACTGGCCCCTATGGCGGCACCGGCCTTGTGGCGGGTATTGCCATGACCGGGCGACGGGCGCACGCATGGCTAGCGCTGGCGATGTTGCTGGTCATGCTGCCGCTGTTGCCGCAGCCGATCGCCCCGCTCAACGACCTGTACGATCATATCGGCCGCTACCACATCATGGCGTCGATCGACCGGTCCGGCGACCTGCAACGCCATTGGCTGCTCCGACCCGCGTGGATCGGCAATCTGGGGGTCGACCTGCTCGTCGTACCGCTGGCGCGCTGGATCGGCGTGGAGCCGGCCAGCCGGATCATCGTCACCCTGTTGCCCGCGCTATTCGTCGGCGGGTTGGCGCTGGTGATGCGCGCGCGTGGGCGGTCGCTGTCGCCGCTCACCGGCTTTGCTGCGGCCTTGGCCTATCATCAGGCGTTCCAGCTGGGCTTCGTCAACTATGCGCTGGCGACGGCGCTGGCATTCGCCGCGCTGGCGCTATGGGTCCGATGGGCGGAGCGCCCCGCATTGCGCAGCATCGCCTTTGCGGGGATCGGGCTGCTGCTGTGGACTACGCATAGTTCGGGCTGGGGCATATTCGGACTGATGGCTTGGCAGAGCGATGTCGCCCTGCGCCGCGAACGAGGCAGCGGATGGACGCGGGCCGGCCTGTCGGCGGCGCTCGCCTGCGTCCCGCTGCTGTTGCCGCTGGCCGTGATGGCGAGCGGTCCGGCCAACGACGTCGGCGAGGTCGCGTGGAATTTCACCGTGAAGGCGGCGTGGATCGCGTCACTGGTGCGCGACCGCTGGCGCTGGTTCGACGTGGCGGGCGCCATCGTGCTGGTTGGATTGGTGTGGACCGCGCTGCGTCGGCCCGACTGGCGGTTCGATCCCGTGATCGGGTCCGCCGGGGCGATCCTGCTGGTCGCCTTCGCCTTGTTGCCGCGGATCGCGTTGAACGGCGCCTATGTCGACATGCGCGTCCTGGCCCCGGCAGTGGCACTGTTGCTGGTCGCGATACGGATCGATTCGGCGCGACAGGCGGCACGGCTGTTCGGATGGGGCATGGCCTTTCTCGCCCTGCGCATGGCGGCCACCACCGCCAGCTTCGTGCTGCTGGGACAGGCGCGGGACGAGACGGCGATGGCGATTGCCGCCATGCCCCGCGGCACGACCGTCCTGACGCTGGTCGACGAACCCTGTTCGTCGACATGGTCTAGCGACCGGCTGGGCCATATTGCCGGCCTCGCCATCGCCCGCCGTGACATCTTCACCAACAGCCAATGGGCGATCGCCGGGCAACAGTGGATCCGCCCGCGCTATCCCGAAAGCCTGGCCTATCGCACCGATCCGTCGCAGCTTGTCTATCCCAAGGCCTGCGAATATCGCACCACCGACCTGGGCGAGGCGTTGCGGACGTTCGACCGGCGGATCTATCGCCATGTCTGGCTGATCGGCTTCGATCGGATCGCCGTCCCGCCCGATCTGGTGCCCGTGTTCCGCAACCGCCGTTCCACCCTCTATGCGGTACGACCCGCCGAACGTCCGCGAACGCTTGCCGGAACCCCCTTCGCGCCTCTAAAAGCGGCCGATGCAGGGGGACAGGCTCAACTGGTGGCAGACGCGGTGGTTCGTCGCGTCGATGGCGGTGCTGGCGGTGATTCCGCTCCTGTGGCCCGACATTCCGCCGATGGTCGACCTGCCCGGCCATATGGGGCGCTATCGCGTTCAGCAGCTGTGGGACACATCGCAAGCGCCGTGGTTCCATGACTGGTATAATTTCGACTGGAGCCTGATCGGCAATCTGGGCGTCGACCTGCTCGTCTGGCTGCTCGAACCGCTGATCGGCCTCGAACCGGCGGTCAAACTCATCATCCTGACCATCCCGCCGCTGACCGCGGTCGGGCTGCTGTGGATCGCGCGCGAAGTGCATGGCCGCATCCCGGCGACTGCGCTGTTCGCGCTGCCGATCGTCTACAGCTTTCCGTTCCATTTCGGCTTCGCCAATTTCGCGCTGTCGATGGCGCTGGCGCTCAACGCCTTCGCGCTGTGGCTGCGGCTGGGGCGGCAGGGGCGGCTGGTGCTGCGCGGGGTAGTGTTCGTCCCCTTGGCCGGGCTGATCTGGCTGACGCATACCTTCGGCTGGGGGACATTGGGCGTCCTCGCCGCCTCGGCCGAGTTGATCCGCGAACACGACAAGCGCCGCAACTGGTTGGCCGCCGCGTTCCATGCCGGGCTGCACTGCCTCGTCCTCGCACCGCCCGCCCTGCTGATGCTGTTGTGGCGATCGAGCGGCCATGTCGGCGGACAGACCGCGGACTGGTTCAACTGGCGCGCGAAGATGCAGTGGATGACGATGACGCTGCGCGATCGCTGGCAGCTCTACGACCTTGCATCGGTCGCGGTCTTCTACCTCGTGCTGTTCAAGGGGTTGCGCGACCCCAATATCGGCTATTCGCGCAATCTGGGGCTGTCCGCGCTGTTCCTGATCGCCGTCTATGTGCTGTTGCCGCGCATCGTGTTCGGATCGGCATATGCCGATATGCGGCTGGTGCCGTATCTGTTCGGCATCGGCCTGATCGCCCTTCGACCCAAGCCCGGTCTGTCGATCCGCAATGCCGGGGTGCTGGCGGGGATCGGGTTGGCGATCTTCGTCGGGCGGATCGGGGCGACGACGGCCAGCTTCTGGCTGTACGACCGCGACTACGACCGCGAACTGGCGGCCCTCGACCATGTGCCGGTCGGTGCGCGGCTGGTCACGTTCGTCGGCGAGACCTGCTACAATGAATGGCGCATGACCCGGCTGCAGCACCTGCCCGGCATGGCGCTGACCCGGCGGCTGGCCTATGCCAACGACCAATGGTCGATGGCCGGCGGACAGCTGCTGACCGTAAAGTACAAGGCCGCGCGCGGGTTTTCGCACGATCCGTCCGAACTGGTCACCGACGTCAAATGCCCGCGCGAATATTGGCGGCCGATCGCCGGCGCGCTGTACAAATTCCCGCGCGATGCGTTCGATTATGTATGGCTGATCCGCCCACCCAAATATGACCGGCGGCTGGAACAGGGACTGATCCCGTTGTGGCGCAATGGCAGCTCCGCGCTGTTCCGCATCGACCATAATGTGCCGCCCCCCGTGCTGACATGGAGCGATCTGGGCAATCGTCCGTTCGCCAAACCCCGCCGCCGCCTGTCGCGACAGATGGCGGCCAACGAACCGGTAAGGAAAAACTGATGGACCTGCTGAACAACGCCCTGAAGCTGGCCGGCCAATTCGACCTGCCCGCCATCGCCGACAAGGCGGGGATTTCGCAGGAACAGGTGCAGACGGTGCTGGGCCTGCTGGCGAAGTTCGCCGGCCATGCCGATCCGGCACAGGAAGCCGCCGACCATAGCGGCGTGTCGCGCCATCAGATCGAGGCGATCCTGTCCGAAGTCGGCGGTCCCGATGCGCTCGGCCAGTTCGCGCAGATGCTGGGCCTCGACGTCAATCCCGGCGCGCTGGGCGGGATCGGCGACATGTTGCCGGGCGGCCTCGGCGGACTGATGGGCAAGAAGTAAGGCAGCCTGCTTCCCTCCTTCGACATGAACGTCATCCCGGCGCACACCGGCAGTTCCCGGTAACAGGGCGAGACCAGAGCCGCTTCAGACCCCAGCCTGCGCTGGGGTGACGTTTTTGGCGAGGAGGACCGGACCCTATCCCCGCCGGAACGGCGTCATCTCGCTCAGAAACTCCTGCTCCTGCCCCACTGCCGCGCGTTCGCGTTCGAGGAAGTCCGCCACCGCCGCACGGAACCCCGGATCGGGCAGGAAATGCGCCGACCAGGTCGTGACCGGCACATAGCCGCGCGCCAGCTTGTGTTCGCCCTGCGCCCCGGCTTCGACCCGCTGCAACCCGCGCGCAATGGCGGCGTCGATCGCCTGATAATAGCAGAGTTCAAAATGGAGGAACGGCACCTCCTCCACCGCGCCCCAATAGCGGCCGTACAGCGCATCGCCGCCGATCAGGTTGAGCGCGCCGGCGATCGGCCGCCCGTCGCGTTCGGCAAGGATCAGCAGCACGTCATCGGCCATCGTTTCCGACAGCAGCGAGAAGAAGCGGCGTGTGAGATAGGGCCGTCCCCATTTGCGGCTGCCGGTATCCTGATAGAATGCCCAGAAGGCGTCCCAATGCGCCTCGGTCAGGTCGCGCCCGGTCAGGTGCCGGACGGTCAACCGGTCCAGCGCAACGGCGCGTTCCTTGCGGATGGCCTTGCGCTTGCGGCTCGCGAGGTCGGTCAGGAAATCGTCGAAACTGCCATAGCCGCGATTGGCCCAATGGAACTGCGTGCCCGCGCGCGTCAGCCAGCCCGCCGCCTGAAACGCCGGCAGTTGCGCCGCGTCGACGAAGGTCGCGTGGGCAGAGGACAGGCCATTCTGCCGCACCACCGCCTCCACCGCGCCGATTGCTGCGGCGGGATCGGCACCGTCGCGCATCAGCAGCCGGGGACCGGGCACGGGGGTGAAGGGCACCGCGATCTGAAGTTTGGGGTAATACTCACCCCCGGCGCGCTCCCATGCATCGGCCCAGCTATGGTCGAACACATATTCGCCCTGGCTGTGGCCCTTGGCATAGGCCGGCGCGATCGCCTGCGGCACGCCGTCGGCATCGTCGACGATGATCGGCAGCGGCTGCCATCCCGATCCCGGTCCGACGCTGCCCGATTCCTCCAGCGCCGAAAGAAAGGCGTGCGAAAGGAACGGATTGCCCTTGCCCGCACAGGCATCCCACTGGTCGGCGGGTACGGCGCGGACGCCCTTGGCGATACGGGCGGTGATGGCTGTCACGGATGGGAAGATAGGGGGTACGATGCCGCCGCGAAAGGCCGCACGCCGACCCATCTTCGTCATTCCCGCGCAGGCGGGAATCCATAGCCGCAACCTGTCGGATCGATCGCAACGGCAGCGTTTATGGGTTCCCGCCTGCGCGGGAACGACGAAAAAGGATTACCCCTTTGTCCCCGCCAACCCATCCCGGAACATCAACTCCCGCCGCGGCACCGGAATCTTGATGTCATGCTCGGCGAACAGGTCCCATAACCGGTTCAGCACGTCGGACCGGACATTGCCCACCCCCTGTTCGGGATCGCTGATCCACGCCAGGATTTCGTGCTCGACCGCATATTCGCCGTAGGAGAGCAGCCAGACATTGGGCATCGGGCTGCGCAGCACGCGCGGGCTTTCGGTCGCGGCCTGCAGCATCAGCTTCTGCGCGAGGCGCAGGTCGGTTTCATAGCCTACCCCGACCGGAATGCGCACGCGGACGTTCCGGTCGGAAAAGGACCAGTTCTCCACCTCCTGCGTCATCAGGATTTCGTTGGGGATCAGATGTTCCTTGCCGTCGCGGGTGATCACCGACACCGCGCGCACGCCGATCTTGTTCACCCAGCCGAAGCTGTCGCCGACGACGATAACGTCGCCCGGCTTGATGGAGCGATCCATCAACAGGATGATGCCGGCGATCAGGTTGCCGACCGTCTTCTGCAACCCGAAGCCGACCGCCAGCCCCAACCCGCCCGAAAAGATCGCGAAGGTCGTCAGGTCGATGCCGAGCAGGTCGATCCCGAAGAAGAAGGCGGTGATGACCACCGCGATCGACGCAAGCTTCTGTGCCAGCAGTTTCTGCGCCGGGTCGAGGCTCTTCGCCTGCCCGACGGCATGGCCGACCAGCCGATTGGCCACGCGCACCACGGCATAGAGGATGACGGCGGTCAGCAGCGCGCTGACCAGTGCCAGCAGCGACAGGCGACGCCGCCCGACCGAAAAGCCGATCGCGTCGAGCGTGGTGGTGATCGGCTCCAGCCCGCCGACCGATCCGGCGAGCACCGCGACGAACAGGATCGACGACACTGCCCATGCCAGCCAGCGCGCGAGGTTGACCCCGCGCAGCAACTGCATCGCCAGGCGGCCGACCGCCGCGCCCAGCGCCAGCCCCACGACGATATCGCCGAGCGCGCCCCAGTCCCGCACCTGCGCGATCAGCGCCAGCGCGACGACCGCCACCAGATGGCGGACGATATCACACATCCGCGCCGCCAGCCCCACGGCATGGTCGCCGACCCGCTGCCGCCAGACATCGGTCAGATGCGGCCCGGCCCAGCGCCCGGCAAGCCAGCCGAGCAGCAGCGACAGCAGCACCAGCCCGGCTACGATACCGGCCTCGACCAGCTCCCGCCCATCGGCCACCGGCAATCCCTGCCCCGCCAGCCCGGCGGCAAGATCGTTCACGCCGCCGCCCGGAACCGTGCGAGACCGGCGGCAAGATCGGCGATCAGGTCGTCGGCATTCTCCAGCCCGATCTGCAACCGGATCATCGGCCCCTCCGCCTCCGCCCGCGTGACGCTGCGGTAACGGTGCGGATCGATCGGCAGGGCAAGGCTTTCGAACCCGCCCCAGCTATAGCCGATACCGAACAGCTTCAGCCCGTCGATCAACGCGACCCGACCGGCGTCGCTGCCGCCGTTCAGTACGAAGGCGAACAGCCCGGCACTGCCCCGGAAATCGCGTAGAAAAATCTCGTGCCCCGGACAGCCCGGCAGCGCGGGATGCAGCACGCGGGCCACCTCCCCCTGTTCGGCCAGCCACTGCGCGATGCGGATCGATGATTCGCCATGCTGCCTCAGCCGTACCGCCATGGTGCGCAGCCCCCGTGCGCCGAGTGCCGCATCGTCGGGTCCGACATGCTGGCCCAGCTGATAGGTCGCATCGCGCAAGGACTGCCAGTGCGACGCGACGGCGGTGGCCGATCCCAGCATCGCATCCGAATGGCCGACGACATATTTGGTGCAGGCCATGATCGTCACGTCAACGCCGTGCGCCATCGCCGGGAACAGCAGCGGCGTGGCCCAGGTGTTGTCGAGGATCGTGGTGATCCCCCGCTCCCGCGCGATTGCCGTCATCGCCGGCACGTCCTGCACCTCGAAGGTGAGGCTGCCGGGACTTTCGAGGAACAGGACCTTCGTCGCCGGGGTCATCAGCTCGGCGATTCGCGCGCCGATCGTCGGGTCGTAGAGCGTCGTCGTGACGCCGATCGTCTTCAGCATCCCCTGCGCAAAGGCTCGGGTCGGGTCATAGGCGCTGTCGGGCAGCAGCAGATGATCGCCGGGCTTGAGGAACGCCAGCAGCGCGGTGGTGATTGCCGCCACGCCGGACGGATAGAGCAACGTCCCCTCGGCGCCCGGTTCCAGCTCGGTCAGCGCCTCGGCCAGCGACCATTGCGTCGGGGTGCCACGCCGGCCGTAATAGAGCCGGTGATGCGTATTCGCCCCTGCCGCTGCGCGCAGGTCGGCGACATCGTCGTACAGGATCGTCGAGGCGCGCCACACGGGGACGTTGACGACGCCGCCGGTCCATTCGTCGCGGCGACCGCCGGTGACGACCTGCGTTTCGGGGGCGTGGGTAGGATCGAAGGCGCTCATGCGGTCACCTTGGGTGTCTGCGGGTCCGCCGCCCATTCGGTCCAACTGCCGTCATACAGCGCCGCGTCGCGCCCCAGCAGGTGCAGCGCGAAGGCGGGAATCGCGGCGGTGATGCCCGAACCACAGGTGGTGGTGATCGGCCGGTCGAGATCGATCCCCGCATCGGCGAACAGCCGGCCCAGTTCCTCCGGCGACCGCCACGTCCCGTCCTCGCGAAAGAAGCGGGCATAGTGCAGGTTGATGCTCCCCGGAATATGACCGGAGGGAAGGCCGCGCGGATCGGCCTCACTCCCGTCGAACCGCGCGGGCGATCGCGCATCGACCAGTTGCACCGCATCCTTGTCGAGGCTGGTCAGTACCATCGCCTTGGTCCGCACCGGGGCAAGGTCGGGATCGGCCCCGAAGCGGGTCGGCGCAGGATCGACCATGCCGCGTTCCACCGGTCGGCCCTCCGCCTGCCACTTCGCGAATCCGCCGTCGAGGATTGCGACCGGCAATGTACGGGCAAAGCGGCGCAACAACCACCAGCCCCGCGCCGCGCTATGGTGCGGCGAATTGTCGTACAGAACGACCTGCACATCGTCGTTCAGCCCCAGCGCCCCCAGCCGCGCCGCCAGCTTGTCCGCGGACGGCAGCGAGGTCGCCTGGCCCGTCGACAGTGCCCGCAGATCGAGGAAGCGCGCGCCGGGAATATGCGCGGCGGCATATTCGGCGGCTTCGTCGCGGGGCGGGTCGGGCTGCACGGCCACGAAGGTCGCGTCGAGGACGACGAGGCCGGGGGTGCCGAGCCGGTCGGCGAGCCATGCGGTGGAGACGAGCGGTTGCATGGGGGAAAGGCTTAGGCGCGCGGCGCGACGGGTCAAGCGTCGGGGTGCGCTTCGCCGCCTGACAGGACGTATCGTTCGTCATTCCCGCGCAGACGGGAATCTATATGCACCAGCTTCTCGGCTGGAGCAGCGAGCGTTGCGGCTATGGATTCCCGCCTGCGCGGGAATGACGAAGTAGGGCGAACCTACCCCTCGTACTTTGGCAGGTTGTCGAGTGTTTTAAGAAACCCCTTCGCCTGCCCCCGCAACTCTCGCTGCGTTTCTTCGGCCATCTTGTCCCAGGTCCGGTACGGCATCGCCATGCGATGGTTGCCGCCCAGCTTTTCGCGATTGCGCGCGATGAAGTCCCAATAGAGCGCGTTGAACGGGCACGCGTTGGGGCCGATGCGCTGCTTCACGTCATAGCGGCAATGCCCGCAATAATCGGACATCCGGTCGATATAGGCGCCCGACGACGCATAGGGTTTCGACCCCAGCAGCCCACCATCGCCGAACTGGCTCATCCCCAGCGTGTTCGGCAGCTCGACCCATTCATAGGCATCGGCATAGACCTCCAGATACCAGCGATGCACCTGTTGCGGGTCGGCCCCGATCAGCAGCGCGAAATTGCCGGTAATCATCAACCGCTGGATATGATGGGCATAGGCCTTGTCCAGCGTCTGCCCGATCGCCTGGGACAGACAGTGCATGTCGGTCTCGCCGGTCCAGTAGAAGGCCGGCAGGTCGCGTTTTGCGCCGAGGAAGTTGCGCTCGACATAGTCCGGCCCCTCACGCCAATAGATGCCGCGCACGAACTCGCGCCAGCCGACGATCTGGCGGATAAACCCTTCGGCGGCGTTGATCGGGACCTTGCCTGCGGCAAATTCCTTCTCCACGGCCTTGCACAGGTCGAGCGGGTCGAGCAGGCCGGCGTTGATATAGGGTGAGAGGACGGCGTGCCACAGATAGGGTTCGCCGGTGAGCATCGCGTCCTGATTGTCGCCGAACCCTGGTAGCGCATGGGTCAGGAAGGCCCGCTGCTGGCGCAGCGCATCCTTGCGCGTCACGGCGAAGTCGAACCCGTCGAGCGTCCCGGCATGGTCGCCGAACCGGTCGGCGACCAGCGCCAGCACCTCCTGCGTCACGTCGTCGGGCTCGAACGACAGCGGGCGGGGGATCAGCAGGTCGCGCCTGGCCGGCTTGCGATTGTCATGGTCGAAATTCCATTTGCCGCCGACCGGCTTGGCCCCTTCCATCAACAACCCGGTTTCGCGCCGCATCTCGCGATAGAAGAATTCCATGCGCAGTTCGCGTCGGTCGTCGGCCCACGCCTTGAAACGATCATGCGAGCACAGGAAGCGCGTGTCGGAGCGGATCGATACGGGGACGCCGAAGATCGTCTCCCACGCCTCCAGCATCGCCTGTACCCGCCATTCGCCGGCTTCGGTGACGACGATCCTGGTGGGATCGTGACGCTCGATCGCGCGGGCGATTTCGCCGGTGAAGCTGCCGGCATTGTCGGGATCGTCCAGCCGGACATAATCCACGCTCCATCCCTTTTCGCCGAGCGCCGCTGCATGGTGGCGCATCGCGGCGAACAGGAACGCGATCTTCTTTGGATGATGGCGGACATAGGTCGCTTCCTCGACCACCTCCATCATCAGGATGGTCGTCGTCTCCGGATCGGCATCGGCCAGCGACGACAGCGTGAGCGACAATTGATCACCCAATATCGGGATCAGCACCCGTTCCATTCGTGCGCCGTCCCTTCTACATGGGGGCCATGGACCCGAAATTCCTTGGCCAAGCCAGCCCGCTTCCCACTACGCCGGAAGCCGCCGAACTCGATTATGTTCCCAATCCGCGCAGCACCCCTTATCTGGTGCGCTTCACCGCGCCGGAATTCACGTCGCTGTGCCCGGTGACCGGCCAGCCCGATTTCGCGCATCTGGTGATCGATTACGTACCGGCCGCGACCATCGTCGAATCGAAATCGCTGAAGCTGTTCCTCGGGTCGTTCCGCAACCATGCGGCATTCCACGAGGATTGCACGGTCGGTATCGCCGAGCGGCTGGTCGCGGAAATGCAGCCGGTGTGGCTGCGCATCGGCGGCTATTGGTATCCGCGCGGCGGCATTCCGATCGACGTATTCTGGCAGTCGGGGGAACCTCCGAAGGCGGTATGGATTCCCGATCAGGACGTGCCCGGATATCGCGGCCGCGGTTGATCGTCGCAGCGGCGAAACGCTTCGCCACGGAATCGTGTCGCAGCGCACAATTCGTGCAACCATTCAGCGTGTCGAAATGTTTCTCTTTGTGGACACCGCCGGTAGGAGGCGGATATTGCAACGCAAAGAGGAACGCTGATGGACCAGAGGGTCGCCCTGGATTCGCTCGATCGCATCGCGCTGATCGGTAATTTCCTGCCGCGCAAATGCGGGCTCGCGACCTTTACCACCGACACGTTCAATGCGTTGCGCGATCGGTATCCCGCATTGCAGGTCGACGTCTATGCGATGGACGACCAGCCGGGTGCCTATGCCTATCCGCCCGAAGTCACCCATGCGATCGCACAGAACGACCGCATCGCCTATCTCGACGCCGCGCGACGGATCGAGGCTAGCGGCGCGCAGGCAGTGTGGGTCCAGCATGAATATGGCATCTATGGCGGGCCGGCGGGCGAACATATCGTCGCGCTGCTCGACCGCGTGAACGTCCCCGTCGCCATCACGCTGCACACGATCCTCGAACACCCCAACGCCGACGAACGCCGCGTACTGGAAGCGCTGCTGCGTCGTGCGTCGAAGGTGATCGTAATGGCCGAGAAGGGCCGGGAGATCCTGATGCGGGTCCATGGCACCGACGCGCGCAAGATCGTCACCATCCCGCACGGCGTACATGACCGCCCGTTCGTCCAGCCCGATGCGATGAAGGCGCGGTTCGGCTGGATCGGCCGCCCGGTCATCCTCACCTTCGGCCTGCTCGCGCCGAATAAGGGGATCGAGACGATGATCGAGGCGATGCCGACCGTCGCCGCATCGCATCCCGACGCGCTGTATGTGGTACTGGGCGCGACCCATCCGCACCTCGTTGCGCATGAGGGCGAGGCCTATCGCGACCGGCTGAAAGCACAGGCCGCCAGCCTTGGCGTGGCGGATAATGTCTGCTTCCTAGACGGCTTTGTCGAACAGGACGAACTGCTCGATTATCTGCAGGCGGCCGATCTGTACGTGACGCCGTACAGCAACCCGGCGCAGATCACGTCGGGCACGCTGTCCTATGCGGTCGGCGTAGGCAAGGTGGTGGTGTCGACCCCCTATGTCCATGCGACCGAGATTCTGGCCGACAACCATGGCGTGATCGTCGATTTCGGCGATTCGGCGGCCTTTGCGCGTGAGATCGTCGACCTGCTGGCGAATGATGCGCGTCGCACGACGCTGGCCAGCCGGGCCTATGCCCGCGGCCGCACCATGTTGTTCCCGTGCCTTGCTGAAGCAGCGATGGTCGAGATTGGTCAGGCCGTAGCGGCGCGTCCGCTACGGGTGCGGCCCAGCGCCGACCTTACCGCGCTCAAGCCCGATTTCGCTGCGGTCGAACGGATGAGCGACGCGACCGGCATGTTGCAGCATTCGATCTATTCGGTGCCCGACCGCCGTCACGGCTATTGCATCGACGACAATGCCCGCGCGCTGATCCTGATGTCGCAGATCGAGGACCTCGATCCCGTCGTCCGCGACAAATGGACCACGATCTATGCCTCGTTCCTGCAATATGCCTGGAACCCGGATCGTCGGCGCTTCCGCAACTTCATGAATTTCGACCGGACCTGGTGCGAGGACGAAGGGTCGGAGGACTCGAACGGTCGCACGCTATGGGCGCTGGCGATTACCGCACGGGATGCGCAGTCGCGCAAGCATCGCGACTGGGCGATGTCGCTTTACGAACAGACTGCGTCGATCGCGCTCGACCTGGGCAGCCCGCGTGCGCGCGCCTTCGCCATGCTGGGTGCGGTTGCGATGCTCGACGTCAATCCGGGCCATGCGCTGTCGACGGAGATCGCGACCCGCTTCGGCGACGAGCTGGTCACTCTGCTCGATGCGACACGCCGCCCGGAATGGGGCTGGTTCGAAATCGTGCTGGCCTATGACAATGCCCGCCTGCCCGAAGCGATGATCCGCGCGGGCAAGGCACTGGGTCGGAAGGACTTCTTGCAGGTCGGGATCGACACGCTCGACTGGATCGTCGCGCGCCAGACCTCGCCTGAAGGCCGCTTCCGCGCGGTCGGCACCGAAAGCTTCGGCCGCCCCTTCGCCGACCCGCTACCGTTCGACCAGCAGCCGCTCGAGGCGCAGGCGACCGTCGAGGCCTGTGCCGCCGCATGGGAAGCGACCGGCGACGTCCGGTGGCGGGACGAGGCAGTCAAGGCCTATAACTGGTATCTCGGCGCCAACGATCTCGATTTGCCGCTGGCGACAGTCAATGACGGTGGCTGTTTCGACGGCCTTATGCCGACCGGCCTCAATCGCAACCAGGGCGCGGAGTCGATTCTCGCGCTGCAATTGGCCTCCTGTGCGATTTCCGCCCTTTCAAAGGGTCGCGCTTCCGTGGCAGACCCGCGCCGCGCCGTAGCCTGATCGGGCTGCGGCTTCGGCCGGGATTATTGGACGCGCGAATGCTGGACATCTACAACCACCCCCTGCGGCTGTACGCCGATCCTTCGCGTGTGGTGGTGCGCCCGTTTCACATCGCATGGCAGCGCAACGGCAACGCCCCCAGCCGCACCGAGCGGCTGGTCGGCGAAGTGCTGGCGATGACGCCGGGCGAGGCGCGGGCGCAGCTCGATACCGTGCTGAAGGATTTTGAGGCCCGCCACTGGCAGACGCGCCGCGTGTTCATGACCCGCTATGACGAGATCGAAGCGGTGCTGGGCCTCGACGGCAGCACGATCAGCGACGAGAAGCGCCAGCTGATCGGTGCCTATTTCTGCCACGAATACAGCTACGCCGCCGCCGCGCTGATGAACCCCAGCGCGGTTCCGCATTTCGACCAGTCGGGGATGCCGGAAGGGTCGCTCCGCATCCTGATGTCGCTGCGCGCGGTCGGCGAAGGGCATATCTCGTCGGTCGCCTTCCGCGAAGGCATCATCACCGACGAGAACGAGCTGGTGCTGGCACCCGAACCGCCCTTCGCCACCGCCGCCGATGCGATCGGCGACGAGGACGAAGCGCCGGAGGGCGAGGTCACCGTCTTCCGCCACCGGGATTCGACGCTGTCGGGCACCGTGATCTTCCCGATCACGCAAGCCCAGTCGAAGGGGCTCGAGGACATGCGCCTCGTCCACTTCACCCATGACGACGGCACGGCCGAATGGCTCGGCACCTATACCGCCTATAACGGGTCGATGATCCAGTCGGAGCTGCTGCGCACCCGCGATTTCCGCGCGTTCGACCTGGTGCCGATGACCGGCAGCGCGGCGCGCAACAAGGGCATGGGCCTGTTCCCGCGCAAGGTGAACGGCCAGTATATGATGATCGGCCGGCAGGACGGGGAAAACCTGTTCCTGATCAAGTCCGACACGCTGACCCATTGGGACGAGGGGCAGCTGCTGCTCAAGCCCGTCTATCCATGGGAGCTGGTGCAGATCGGCAATTGCGGGCCGCCGATCGAGATCGATCAGGGCTGGCTGCTGCTGACCCACGGCGTCGGCGCGATGCGCAAATATGCGATCGGTGCGGTGCTGCTCGACAAGGACGATCCGTCCAAGGTGATCGGCCGCACCCGCGAACCGATCCTCGCCGCCGCGAACGAGGACCGTGAAGGCTATGTGCCCAACGTCGTCTATTCGTGCGGCGCGCTGCGCCATGGCGACCGGATCTTCATTCCGTACGGCGTCGCCGACAGCTCGGTCGCGTTCGCGTTCGTGACGATCGAGGCGTTGCTCGCGGCGATGTGAGGTTGGGGGAAGGCACATGGTTGCCTTCCCCATCGCCGCTACAACCGGTGCAACGCCTGCGTCGCACTGCCAAGCACTGCCGCGCGCGCGCGCAGGCTTGCGACCAGAAATTCGGTCTGCGCATGCAGGAACCGGCGCGGGGTGGTGCCCAGCACGGCATGGGCGTCGCGCAGGAAATGCGACGCGCTGACATAGCCCGGATCGATCCGCGAATAGTCCAGCTCGCCCTTCGATTCGATCAGCGGGACCAGCGACCGCAGGAACCGCGCGCGGATCAGCAAGGTCTTGGGCACGAAGCCGAAATGCCGCTTGCACAGCCGCCGCAGCCGTTCCGGCGACATGCCCCAGGCCGCCGCCGTTTCCGACACGGCATTGGGCAGGTCGTCGGTCACCATCCGTGCAATGCTGCGGATCTGGTCCTCGTCCGCGACCTTCGGCCCCAGTTCGGCCAGCAGGAATCGGTCGAGCGCCGGTTTGACGCCGGATTCGTCGCGCACCGCCGACAACACTGCCACCAGCCGTTCGGCAAAGCCCGGCCGTGCCGCCGCGTCCAGCGGCACGATCCGGTCGGCATAGCGGTCCGCCCCGCCGTCGAAGAAGCGCGACCAGCCCAGCGCACTAATGCCGAAACCGATCATTACCCCACCATTGGTGACGGTGTGGATCGCATGGCTGGTCGGCCCGAACAGGCTGGCCTGCGGTAGCGGGTCGCTGCGGAACCGGCCGATCGACACCGCGATCGGTCCGGCGTCCAGCGTCACCCGCACATTGGCGGTGCCGGGCAGGAACCAGTTCTCCAGCCCCGCCGCCGCTGGTCCACGGGCGGCGTACAAGTGATAGCCGGTGACGTAATCGCTCAGCGCTGCATCCGGCTGGTCATAGCGGATTGCCATGCCGGGCGGCATGTCGAACAGCGACGGGGGAATGCCGGGCGTCTCCGTCCCGCCGGTTATCTTGTCCAATGCCATGGGGTTATCCGCGAAACAGCCCGCCCAGGACGCCGCGCAGCAACCCGCCGACCAGCCCGCCGCTTTTGGCCCGGCCACCACGCGTGGTACCGAACACCTGCTTGCCGATCTCGTTGACGACGATCCGTCCGACCGCCGACCCGGCGGAGCGTTTCGCCGATTGGGTGGCGCGCGCCCATGGGCTGTTCGCCGCCTCACGCTCGGCGGCACGGGCCGCCTTTTCCGCCTCGCGCGCTTGGCGGTCAGAGATACGTTGATCGGCGATCCGCTGACGCTCGGCCTCCTTGGCGAGGCGAGCCTCTTCCTTTGCCTTCAGCGCCGCTTCCTTGTCGGCGGTGGCCTGCGCCTTGGTCGCAGCGGCAGCGGCAGCGGCCTCATCGGCCTTCGCCCCCAGCAGTTCGGCGGCCGATTCACGATCGATAGCGGTGTCGTAGCGGTCGCCAACCGCATCGGTCTGCATCAGCACGCCGCGTTCGACCGCGGTGACCGGCCCGACGCGCGACCGGGGCGGACGGATCAGCGTGCGTTCGACCGGGCTGGGTGCGCCATCGGCCTGTAATACCGACACCAAAGCCTCGCCGGTCTTCAACTCGGTGATGACCTGCGCGACGTCGAGCTTCGGATTGGGGCGGAAGGTTTCGGCGGCGGCGCGGATCGCGCGCGCTTCCTTCGGCGTGAAGGCGCGCAGCGCGTGCTGCACCCGGTTGCCCAGCTGACCGGCAATCGCATCGGGAATGTCGATCGGGTTCTGCGTCACGAAATAGATGCCGACGCCCTTCGACCGGATCAACCGGACGACCTGCTCGACCTTGTCGACCAGCGCGTCGGGCGCGTCGTCGAACAGCAGATGCGCTTCGTCGAAGAAGAAGACCAGCTTCGGCTTGTCGGGGTCGCCGACCTCGGGCAGCGTTTCGAACAACTCGGACAGCAGCCACAGCAGGAAGGTGGCATAGAGCCGGGGCGAGGCCATCAGCTTGTCGGCGGCCAGTACCGACACGATGCCGCGCCCGTCCTCGGCCACGCGCATGAAGTCGGCGAGGTCGAGCGCCGGTTCGCCGAAGAAACGGTCGCCGCCTTGGCCCCGCAGCTGCAACAGCGCCCGCTGGATCGCGCCGACCGACTGCTTGCTGACATTGCCATAGCGGGTGGTCAGCTCGTCCGCCCGTTCGGCGACATGGACCAGCATCGCCTGAAGATCGTCGAGATCGAGCAGCAGCAGCCCTTCCTCGTCGGCGACGTGGAAGGCGATGGTCAGAACCCCGTCCTGCACATCGTTCAGGTTCAGCATTCGTGCCAGCAGCACCGGCCCCATTTCCGAAACCGTCGCGCGGATCGGGTGGCCCGCTTCACCGAACAAATCCCAGAACACGACCGGCGTATCGCGATACTGCCAGTCGCTGTCGCCGATCGCAGCAGCGCGTTCGGCGAAGGCAGCGTGCGGCTTGGCGGCCGCACTGCCGGCCATGGCGATACCCGACAGGTCGCCCTTCACGTCCGCGACGAACACCGGCACCCCGGCGGCGGAGAAATTCTCGGCCAGCCCCTGCAACGTCACCGTCTTGCCGGTGCCGGTCGCGCCGGCAATCAGCCCGTGGCGGTTGGCGCGCTTGAGCACCAGCGACTGACGGATGCCGTCCGCGGTCGCGCCCAGAAAGAGTTCGGTATCGGTCATCGCCAGCCCTTCATGCTGCGCCGATATGTACCGTGTTTCGGGCCGGCGTACATTATGACCATCGGACAAAGAAAAAGGGGCGGTGGATCGCTCCACCGCCCCCCGTTGCGACCGTTACTTCGCGGGATCGAGACCGATCGGCACAAACTGCGCGAACTGCGCGCCGGGCAGCTGCACGTACATCAGCACCTGCTTGGCACCGCTGGCGCGTGCCTGCTGGATCACGCGGGCCAGTTCGGCTTCCGACGTCACCGGCTGGCGATTGACGCTCTGGATCACAACCCCGCGACGCAGCCCCTTGGTCGCGGCATCGCTGTTGGGGTCGACATCGGCGACGACAACGCCGCGGGTCGTCGCATCGAGCCGGAGCTGGCGCGTGATCGCCTGCGTCAGCGGCTGAACGACGAGGCCAGCCGTCGCCGACAGGTTAGTGCCGGCGCGCGGCGTGGTCGGCGCGCTGTCGGGATCGAACCGCTCGGTCTGTGCCGCCAGCTGATCGTTCGACGGACGCGTGCCCAACGTGACCGCAATCTGCTGCCGCTTGCCGTCGCGCAGCACGTCGAGGTTGACGCGGCTGCCCGGCGCCTCGTTGCCGACGAGATAGGTCAGCGACTGCTGCGGGGTGATTTCCTTGCCGTTGACCGCGAGGATGACGTCACCCGGACGAATGCCGGCACGCGCCGCCGGTTCGCCCGGCGACACGCCGTTGACCAGCGCACCGCGATCCTTGGTGATGTTCAGCGCGGATGCGATATCGGCACTGATCTCCTGCTGCGTCAGGCCCAGATAGCCGCGCGACACCGACTGGCCCTTCATCAGCTTATCGACGATCGGCTTGGCCTGTTCGGCGGGGATTGCGAAACCGATGCCGATGCTGCCGCCGGTCGGCGACAGAATCTGCGAATTGATGCCGATGACATTGCCCTGCATGTCGAACATCGGGCCGCCCGAATTGCCCCGGTTGATCGCGGCGTCGGTCTGAATGAAGCGATCATACGGCCCCTGACCCACGCGGTTCAGCGCCGAGATGATGCCGGCGGTGACTGTGCCCGACTGGCCGAGCGGGTTGCCGATGGTCAGCACCCAGTCGCCGACCCGCGCCTGGCGCGAATCGCCGAAGCGGACGAACGGGAAGGTCGCGCCCTCGATCTTGAGAACGGCAAGGTCGGACAGTTCGTCGCGGCCGACCAGCTTCGCCTTATATTCCTTCTGATCGGCCAGCGTCACGGTGATCGATTCGACCGTGGCGCCTTCCGCACCCGCCGAGACGACGTGGTTGTTGGTGACAATGTAACCGTCGCTGGAGATCAGGAAGCCGGATCCGAGCGACTGCGCCTCCTGCGTCCGGGGTGCCGCCCCGCCGCCGCCGCGCCCGCCGAAAAACTGCTCGAACGGCGTGCCCGAGAACGGGTTCGCCTGCTGCTGCACAGTGATGCGCTGCGTGGTCGAAATGTTGACGACCGCCGGCGACAGCCGCGCGACCATGTCGGCAAAGCTCATCGGCGCGCCCGCGCGCGGGGCCGACATTGCGTTGATTGCGCCCGGTTCGTTCTGGGCGGTCTGCGCATCCGACGGGTTGAGGGTCAGGGTGGCGGCAGCACCGCCCAGCAGAAGTGCGGAAGTAATGGCGTAGGCGTAACGCACGGTTGGATGGTCCTCTCGAATTTGGCTCGCAACCCCTTCGGGGGCGAACCTGCCACTACGTTGCTGAACGCGGTTTGAATGTCCGGGCGCGCCTTAGCGTTCCCGGCCACCGAATTCGCGGAGATAGCCGTTTTCCGGCGACAGGATGATCGACGTCGATCCGCCCTGGCCCGGCGTGCCGACCAGCGTCGTGCGATACGACTGCATCGCCCGCCAGAAGGCATAGAATTCGGCATCCTTGCCGAAGCTGGCGGCATAGATGCGCGCCGCTTCCGCCTCGGCATTGGCGCGCACGACCTGTGCGTCGCGCTGGCCCTGGGCGCGGATCGTCGCCGCTTCCTGCTCGCGCGCCGACCGCATCCGCGTCAGCGCCGATTGCAGCGGGCTACCGTCGGGCAGGTCGGCATGCTTGATCCGCACATCGACGATTTCGGCACCATATTGCCGCGCGGTTCGCTGCAACGCGTTCTGGATATTGTCCATCACCGCGCCGCGTTCCGGGCTGAGCAGCGAGGCGAAGGGCCGCCGGCCGAGTTCGGCGCGCAGTGCCGACGACAGCAACGGTTCGAGCTGGTTGGCAACGCGTTCCTCGGTATTGGCGGTCGAACCGGTCGAGATCACAGCCTGCAACGGATCGACGATGCGGAACCGGGCAAAGGCGTCGACCTCCAGCCGCAACTGGTCGGTCGACAGCACCGGCTGGTTGTTCAGCTCGATATCGAGCACCCGCTTGTCGATCCACACGACGCGATCGAAGAACGGGATCTTCGCAACGAGGCCCGCGCCGGTCCGCCCGAACGGCTGGTCGGCGCGGTACGGGTTGAGGATGCCGACCGGCTGCTGGAAGCGCAGGATCACCGCCTGGCGCGTTTCCGGCACGATCACGATCGTGCTGAACAACAGGATGACCAGCACCAGCAGGGCGATGGCGACGCCCATCGGATTGCGCAGCGCGCGGTTCATCGTGCCGCTCCCGTCGACTGCGTGGGCTGGGCCTGCGCCGATGGGGCGGGTGCTTCCGGCTCGGGCGTCGCCTGTTGCTGGCGACGCACCTCGGGCAGCGGCAGATAGGCCTGCACGCCGGGCTGCACGATCGTCTTGTCGGCGCGGGTCAACACCTGCTCCATGGTCTCGTAATAAAGCCGCCGCCGGGTCACGTCGGGGGCCATGCGATATTGTTCGTACAGCTTGTCGAATTCGGTCGTGTCGCCCTGCGCCCGCGCGATCACCTGCTGCGCATAGCCGCGCGAGGTGTTCAGGTTCGACTGGGCCTCCTGCTGCGCAGCGGTCACCGCCTTGAACGCGTCGTCGACCTCGGCCGGGGCCTGCGCCTTCTGGATGCTGACGCCCAGCACGCGCACGCCCGACTGATATTCGTCGAGCAGCGACTGCATCCGCGTCTGCACGTCCGCCTCGATCTCGCCACGGCCCGAACCGATCGCCTGGGTCAGGTTCTTGCTGGCGACCGCCGCACGCATCGCGCTTTCGGCGACGGCACGGACGGTTTCCTGCGGATTCTTGATCTCGAAGACGTAATCTTCCGGCGACTTGATGTTCCAGCGCACCGAATAGGCGAGGTCGACGATATTCTGGTCGCCGGTCAGCATCAGGTTGGGCTGGGTGCCGCCCGCCGGAAAGCTTTCGGTGCGGGTATTCTGCACATCCTCGACCTGCACCCGCATAATCGGGGCGGGCAGCGTGAACTGGATGCCAGGGTTCAGCGTGCCGGTATATTTGCCGAACAGCGTCACGACGCCGCGTTCCTGCGGGCCGATCGAATGGAAGCTGGTGAAGGCGATCCACGCCACGATCAGCGCCGCGACCGCCGCCAGCCACAACCGACCGGCATTGGCCGGAAGCGACGGACCGCCGCCCGGCCCGCCGCTGCGCGCACGTTTCAGGAAATCGTCGAGCGAGGTCGATCCGCCGATCTTCCCCCGCTTACCCGCCGGCGGCATCGACCAGGGGTTGCGCGGGCCGTCATCGCCGCCACCGCCGCCGCCCGATCCATTACCGGAATCGCCACCATTGCCCCATGGGCCCTTGTCGCTCATCCCCAGCACTTGCGCGCGTGCGCGCCGCCCCATGATCCATCGCATCCATCCTTTATAGGGGGCCTCCCTGCGTTTTACAGTGGTAACGCGCCGTTCGGACGCTACATCGCCGCCTATGGCTTCCGCATCGAACCCCGCCGCCGCGCTCGAAGCGCTGCTTGGCCCCATCGCGGCCGGACGCGCCACGGTCCGCGTGACCGGCGACATGGCGAGCATCATCCTCGACGTGACCGGCCTTCCCCCGGCGGCGCGCGACGCGCTGGAGGCCGATGTAAAGGCCACCGCCATGACGGCACCTGGGATCGCAGGCGTGCGCGTGGCGCAGACCAGCGAGCGGGTGCAGCAGCGCATCGTCGCGGTCGCCAGCGGCAAGGGCGGCGTGGGCAAATCGACGCTCTCGGCCAATCTCGCCATTGCGCTGGCACGTTCGGGGCGCAAGGTCGGGATGATCGACGCCGACATCTATGGCCCATCGCAACCGCGCCTGCTGGGCGTGGAGGGGATCAAGGCCGAGGCGCACGACAAGAAGCTGGTACCGGTCGCCACGCCTCACGGCGTGCCGCTGCTGTCGATGGGCCAGCTGGTGCCGGCGGGACAGGCGATCGCTTGGCGCGGGCCGATGGCGGCCGGCGCGCTGACCCAGCTGGTCGATGCGCATTGGGAAATGGCCGACACGCTGGTCGTCGACATGCCGCCGGGCACCGGCGACGTCCAGCTGACCATGATCCAGAAGCACAAGCCGGCGGGCGCGGTCATCGTCTCCACGCCGCAGGACCTGGCGCTGATCGACGCGACGCGCGCGATCGACCTGTTCACCAAGGCCGGGGTGCCGATCATCGGGCTGGTCGAGAATATGGCCGGCTATTGCTGCCCGCATTGCGGCGGCTTGTCCGACCCGTTCGGTGCGGGCGGGGCGGAGGCGAAGGCGAAGGCGCTGGGCATCCCGTTCCTCGGCCGCATCCCGCTGGCGATCGACATCCGCACCGCGTCGGACGCGGGCACGCCGCCCGCCGCCGGGAACGGGGCGGAGGCCGAGCCGTTCCTGACGATAGCCGCACAGGTCGGCGACTGGTTGCGAAGGAACTGACATGCTCGACGACGATGGCATCCGCACCCTGCTCACCGAGGCGCGGACCATCGCGCTGGTCGGCGCATCGGACCGGCCCGACCGGGCATCCTATGGCGTGATGGCCTATCTCCAGCAGCGCGGCTACCGCGTGATCCCGGTCAACCCGCAGATCACCGGCGAGCATCTGCACGGCGAGTTCGTGTTCCGCGATCTGGATCAGATCGGCGAGAAGATCGATATCGTCGACGTCTTCCGCAACTCGGCCGCCGCCGGCGAGGTGGTAGATGCGGCGATCGCGGCCGGGGCGAAAGCGGTTTGGATGCAGTTGGGCGTGGTCAACGAAGCTGCTGCGGCGCGTGCCGAAGCAGCCGGGCTGCAGGTGGTGATGGATCGCTGTCCGAAGATCGAGATTCCGCGGCTGGGGGTAGCGGCGGTCGGGTAGGGCCTGTCATCCTCAACCCGCTCTCCATTCAATCCCCCCGTTTGCTTCGAGCGCAGGTTCGAGCCTGTCGAGAACCGAAGTCGAGAAGGGGGTGCCCCAAACGAAGCGTTCTCGACTGCCGCTTCTCGACAGGCTCGAAGCTGCTCGAACCGAACGGGGTGGTTAAGAGGATAGCGAGCCCCTCAAATCCGCCCGCCCAGCACCCGCGCGAACAACCCCAGCATCCACCCCGTCGCCAGCACGAACAGCGCCGGATCGTAGCGCAGCCCTTCGTCGCGCAGGAACGCGTGCTGGGCATTCACCTCATGCCATTCGTAGCGTGTTCCCGCCGCCTCCAGCGCATCGCGGATCGCCTCCCGCCCGGCATAGGGCACATGCGGGTCCTGCCGCCCCCACACGAACAGCATCTCCGCCCCGATCTCTCCGATGCGCGACAGGCTGTCGTCCGAGCGCCCTTCGCCCAGCGTTCCCGAATGGATGTCGGTCGGATAGAAGCACGCCGCCGCCGCAACCCGCGGGTCGAGTGCGGCGCGATAGGCGAGATGCCCGCCCAGGCACACGCCGGCCACGCCGATCCGCCCTGAACAGGCGGGATGTTGCATGAGGTAATCGATCGCCAGCGTCGCATCCGCGTCGAACCCGGCAACGGGCTTCAGGAACTTCAGGTCGTTGCCGCGATCAGTGCCCGGCTTGTCATAGGCCAGCACCGTGCCGGGCGCTTCATATTCGTGATAGACCTCCGGCACCGCCACGACATAGCCGTGCCCGGCGATGAACGCCGCCAGCCGCCGGATCGGCGCGGTCACCTGATAGATTTCCGAATAGAGGACGACACCCGGAAACCGCCCATCGCCCGCCGGCCGAAAGACATGGGTCCGCATCACGCCGCCATTGGCGCAGGGCAGATCGGCAAATTCGTCGCTGAGCAGGATCATGGCCGCGCCGTGCCGCCGGTGGCGTCGACTGGCAAGGGGGGAATGGCATCGCTCGGCGACGCGGCGACCAGTTCGAGCTTTTGCGGCACGGTCCCCATCTCGATCCCCTCCGCGCGAAACCGGGTGAGCAGGTCGAGCAGGATGTTGCTGCGCGCGCGATAGGCGGCACGCGGCGATTCGACATGGGCGAAACAATTGAATGCGATGCGGTCGTTGACGATCGCATCGATGAACGCGGCGGGTGCCGGATCGGTCAGCACCGCCGCTTGGCGTGCGAATGCCTCCATCACCAGCTGCTGGACCGCCGCCGCATCGACATTGATCGGCACCGAGAACTGGATCTGGATGCGGCCGAGCGGGCTGGCCAGCGTCTTGTTCAGCACCGATTTCGTGATGAGTTCGGAATTGGGCACGATCAGCGTCGAATGATCGGCGAGCGTGATCTCGGTCGAGCGCACGCTGATCCGCTTCACATCGCCCTCGTCGGTGCCGACGCGGATCAGGTCGCCGATCTTGATCGGGCGTTCGGCGAGCAGGATGAGGCCCGAGACGAAATTCTGGGTAATCGCCTGCAGGCCGAAGCCGATCCCGACCGACAGCGCGGAGAGCAGCAGCGCGATGCGCTCCACCCCGATGCCGAGGGAAGCCAGCGCCCAGATGACCGCCAGCGCGATCCCGACATAGCGGGCGACGAGGCTGACCGAATTGCGCCCGCTGCCATCGAGGTCGGTGGCGGGCAGGTAGCGCCCCTCCAGCCAGCGCATGAAGGCGCGCACCAATGCCAGCCCGATCGCCAGCACGACGACACTGCGCAGGATCGCACCGGGCGAAATGGTCACACCCCCGACCTGCACCCCGCGCGCGAGGTCGCCCAATCGGGTCAGGGCGTCCGACACCCCGCTGCCCCCGAACGGCAACAGCCACAATGCAAAGGCGATCACCGCGATCAACACGCGCACAACGCCCGACAGCAACACCCCGAACTGGTCGATCGTGCCCCTGCGCAGGCCCAGCCCACGGGTCAGCGCGGTGCCCAGCCGGCTGCCCCGTTCGAACACCGATGTCGCGACATCGTCGGTCGCGGCCAGCACGAGATAGACCGCCGCGCCCAGCACCAGCGTCCATGCCGCCATCTGCCCGACGAACAGGCTGAACCCGACATAGCCCGCCGCCAGCGCCAGCAACGCGATCCCGACGATGCCCCACGCGAACAGCGCCAGCGCCGCCAGCCCGGTATGCACCGGCGCTTCCGTCGCACCTTCGTCCGGTTCGCTCGCCTCCGCCCGCATCCGGCCGAGCGCGAACAGGGCGGCGGCCATCAACGCGATGTGCAGCAGCGCCAGTAGCGAATGGCTCGCGATGCGAATCGCGCTGCTGGTCCCGATCGCGCTATCCGCCGCATCCAGCGCGATGGTGCACCCCGCCAGCCCCGCCAGCACGAAGGAATAGGGCCGGAACCGCATCGCCACCGCATCGCTGACCGGCGCGATCCGCCAGCTCGGACTGCCGCGCATCAGCGTCGCACCCAGCACCGCGCTCGAAAAGGCGGCGAAGGTGATCGCCACCAGCCATGTGTCGAGCATCGGGTCCCAGCGCTCGGCCACCAGCCCGGCCCAGCGCGCACCGGTCAACAGCGCGGCCGCTGCCAGCAACGGCGCGAGCGTACCGGCCAGGATGCGGCCCAACGCATGGGCCGACCGGCGCACCCGCCGACCCGGCGCACCCTCGATCAGCAAGCGTTGCCCGATCCGCGTCGCTGCCAGCCGCCCCGGTCCCAGCAACAGGATCGCGAGCGCGAACCCCACCAGCGCCGGCCAGCCCTGCGCCAGTGGGGCATCGCGGACCACCGCGACCTCCGCCGCGACGAAACGCTCGACGCGGTGCAGGTCGCGCGGCACCGCGCGCAGGATCGCACTCCAGAAGGTCGGGGTCAGCGGCGACGCCCCGCGCCCGAACAGCTTCTGGTTCAGCTCCGCCGCCTGGCTTTCCTGAATCTCGTCAACCAGTTGCTGCGCCTCGACCGACAGCAGCTTGGCGCGCTTCGTGGCCGAATCGATCGTCGTGCGCTGCTTGGCGAGCGTCGTGCGTTCGTCACGAATCGCCGGGTCCTCGCCCGATGCCGCCGGCCCCAGCTGCGCCAGTCGCGCGTCGATCCGCGCCATGTCGCCGGTCAGCTGCTGCACGGTGTCGAGCGTCGTCGCCCGCACCGCCTGCGCCCGGCCGCGCAGGTCGTCGCGGTCGCCGCGCTCCAGCCGGGTGTCGAGCGCACCGTCCACCTTGCCCAGTTCGTCGGCCGCACGGTCGAGCAAGGTCGCATAGTCGGGGGCGGCGCCCGTCTGGGCGGATGCAGGGATGGCCGCCACGACCAGCAGCAGCGACAACAGGCAGCGGAGCAGCGATCCGATCATGCCCCCTCGCCTATCGCGATCGACGGCAACGGACAATCGGCGCCATGGCGAAGTGTCGCAGCCCACGCTAAATGGCCCGATGCTGCGCATCACCGAACTGAAACTGCCGCTCAACCATCCCGAAGAGGCACTGGCCGCCGCGATTCGCGAACGGTTGCGGATCACCCCGCGCGACCTGCTCCGCTACACCATCGCGCGCCGTGCGCATGACGCGCGGGACAAGGACGATATCCAGCTCGTCTATTCGGTCGACGTGACCGTCAAGAACGAAGGGCAGGTGCTGAACCGCACCAAGCGCGACCGCAATGTCGGGCCGACGCCCGATACCGGCTATCGCTTCGTGACGAAGATGCCCGCCGACTATGCCGGCCCCCGCCCGATCGTGGTCGGTGCCGGCCCGTGCGGCCTGTTCGCCGGACTGATCCTCGCCCAGATGGGCTTCCGCCCGATCATCCTCGAGCGCGGCAAGGTGGTGCGGCAGCGCACGCAGGACACCTGGGGCCTGTGGCGGCGCAGCCAGCTGAACCCCGAATCGAACGTGCAGTTCGGCGAAGGCGGGGCGGGCACCTTTTCCGACGGTAAGTTGTGGAGCCAGATCAAGGACCCGCGGCACCTCGGTCGCAAGGTGCTGACCGAATTCGTCAAGGCGGGCGCGCCCGAGGAGATCCTGACCGAGGCGCACCCGCATATCGGCACCTTCCGCCTTGTCACCATGGTCGAATCGATGCGCGCCACGGTCGAGGAACTGGGCGGCGAATATCGCTTCTCGCACCGGGTCGACGATATCGAGCTGGAGACGCAGGCCGATGGCAGTCGCCGGCTTACGGGGTTGAAGCTGTCGACCGGCGAGACGATGCCGACCGACGCGCCGGTGGTGCTGGCGCTGGGACACAGCGCGCGTGACACCTTCCATATGCTGCACGATCGCGGCGTGTTCCTCGAACCCAAGCCGTTTTCGATCGGGGTGCGGATCGAACATCCGCAAAGCTGGATCGACCAGGCACGCTTCGGCGCATGTGCCGGCCATCCCGATCTGGGTGCGGCGGCCTATACCCTGTCGCATCACTGCACCAACCAGCGCACCGTCTACAGCTTCTGCATGTGTCCGGGCGGCACGGTGGTCGCCGCCACGTCCGAGCCGGGGCGCGTCGCGACCAACGGTATGAGCCAATATTCGCGCAACGAACGCAACGCCAATTCCGGCATCGTCGTCGGCATCGATCCGGCGCGCGACTATCCCGGCCATCCGCTGGCCGGCATCGCCTTCCAGCGCCAGCTGGAGGAGCGCGCCTATGCCGCGGGCGGCGGCGAGTATCGCGCGCCGGCGCAGCTGATTGGCGATTTCCTGGCCGGACGTCCCTCCACGGCGCTGCGCAGCGTGCTGCCCTCCTATCGCCCCGGCGTCACGCTGACCGATCTGTCCGAATGCCTGCCCGACTTCGCGATCACCGCGATGCGTGAGGCTATGGTAGCGTTCGGGCGGACCATTCCGGGCTACGACCATCCCGATGCGGTGATGACCGGGGTGGAGACCCGCACCTCGTCACCGGTGCGGATCACGCGCGGCGACGATTTCCAGAGCGTCAACACCGCCAACCTGTTCCCGGCGGGCGAAGGGGCGGGCTATGCCGGCGGAATCCTGTCGGCGGCGGTCGACGGGATCAAGGTCGCCGAAGCGGTCGCGCGGGCGATGACCGGAAAGGGCTGAGGCAACGCCTCAACCGCCGCGTTCGCCGACGAAGCAGTTCCGGCCCCGGCGCTTCGCATCGTAGAGCAGTGCATCGACGCGCTCGATCGCAGACAACAGCGTCTCGCCCGGCATCATCGTGACCATACCGGCTGACAGGCTGATACCGTTGATGAACGTATCGCTCTCGCGCAGGCGATAGCGGCGTTGCCCGATGGCGATCCGCGCCCGCTCGATCAACGTTTCCGCCTCGACCATGTCGGCCCCGGCGATCAGCACGACGAATTCCTCGCCGCCATAGCGCGCGACCAGATGGCCCGGACATTCGCGGGCCAGCGTGGTGCCGATGGCGCGCAGCACCCGGTCGCCGACCGGATGGCCGTGCAGGTCGTTGATCGCCTTGAAATGATCGACGTCGCACATGGCGATATGCACCGGCCCCGACGCGACCGCCGCCACCGCCTCCTCGAACGCCCGACGGTTCGGCAGTTCGGTCAGTGGATCGCGGCGCGCATCGTCATGCGCCGCAGCCAGCTGTTCGCGCAGTTCGCTTGCCTCCTGCGTCGCCTGTTCCAGCCGCGCCTCGGCAATCTCGACCCGCGCCCGCATCGCGGCGGTGATCCGGGCAAGCTCGGCCACGGCGGCGTCGGTAGAATCGATCGGTGCATATCGTTGCAACGCATCGGCACTGGCGGCGAGGTTGCGCCCGAAATCGCGGGTTTCGGTGCGCATTTCCGATACCATGTCCGCAAAACCGGCAACCTGGCGCAGCGTCTCGGTCACCAGGGCCTCGGCCGCCGCCATGTCCGGTTCGGGTGCAGGGGGCGCAGCGGGTGGGACCGGCGCGGCCGCCGGCCTTGTCCCGGCGACATCCGCCGCCCCGTCGATGGCGTTACCCAGCTGTTCGACTTCGTTGGTGGTCAGGCGGATACCGCCATCGGTCCGCCGGGCGACCTCCAGGGCCAGTGCACCGGCCGGTTCGCTCACCACATGGTAGGCGAAGCTATAGTTGAGCGGGGTCGGGTCGAGCCGCTGGTCCTCCAGAAAGGCGAGGACGGCGTGAATCAGGACATGTCCGGCCAATTCCTCGCCGTCTCCGATTTTTCCCAGATACACGCCCGGTCCCTTCGCCCCCGCTCCGCACCCGATGCATCGAAGCTTGGCCAAGGGATATACGGCGCGTTTGCTAAGATCGGGTTTCGCCGAAATTTACCACAAATCCACGATTGCAGCGGGCGGTCAGCCCCGCTTGCCCAACGCGCGCACTGCCTCCAGCGTGGTGCGGACATGGTCGGCGGGGTTCATGTCGGAATGGACGAAGGCGATCTTTCCATCGCGGCCAATGACATAGCTGGTGCGGGTGGTCATGGTGCGCGCCTTGCCGTCGGCACCGGCCGGGCGGTTGAGCGCCACGTCGAAACCCTGGATCACGCGCGGACCGGCGCTCGCCACCGCAAATCGTCCGGCGCAATGCGCCTTCGAAAATTCCTGCAACTTGCCGATATCGTCGGCCGACATGCCGATGACGGTCGCACCGGCCGCCTTGAAATCATCGACTGCGTCGGCGAACGCCTTCGCCTCGGCATTGCAGCCGCCGGTGAACGCGGCCGGGAAGAAATACAGGACGACAGGGCCTTTGCGCAGCTGCGAGCGCAGGTTGAGCGTGAACGCCTTCCCCGCGATCGCCGCCTTGGTCGTGAAATCGGGTGCCCGCGCGCCCGGCGCCAAGGCGGCGGACAACGGAGCGGCGAACGGCAGGGTCAGGGCAGCGGCGAACAGGGCGAGACGCATCGAATGGTTCCTTGCGCGAAATGGCGGCCATCCTAGCAGCTTGGACGGCCCGCGCCAGCGACGGTACTCAACGGGTGAACGACACGCCCAGCCGCGCGCTGGAGCTGCGTAGCGCAAACTCGTCGATCGCCTCGCCATAACCGGCAAAGGCCTGTCCGAAGAGATAGATGCCGGTCCGCCCCAAGGGATAGGACAGAAAGAGTTCGCCGGCGCGATGGCTGCCCAGCGGATTGCGCAGCGACGCGGCGATCCGCAGCCCGTCGACCTGCCCGATCGCCCCGCCCAACGACAGATTGCCCCAATAGCGATCGAGGTCGCGATAGCCGGTACCGACATAGGTCCACAGCTTCGGCGTCGCCTCGATCCGCCAGTCGTCGCCCAGCGGCACGACATAGCTGGCAGAGGCGAAGAGACGGTTCACATCGATCGACCCGGCATCGCGCCCGTTCGAATCATGGGCATAGCCCGCCGCCGCGACGATCCGGTCGTCGACCTGCCGCTGATAATAGACTTCGGGGCTGTAATTGGTGGATCGGAACGGCCCGGACGACTGGTCGATCGCCCAGAACATCGTCTGCGTCCAAGCAAGGCGCACCCCGTCCAGCGCGCCCGCCCCCTCGAACGGACGAAAGGCGAGGCTGACCTGCAGCTTCGCCCCGTCCGATCCCAGCCCGAACGCGCCATAGACCGGCGCGTGGGGTTCGAACCGGGCGAGCAGGCCCGACGCCTGCCCCTGCCCGGTCGGCACGACGGTTTCGCCCGACGGTCCGCCCGGTGCCGGGGCGGGTGCGGCGACCTGTACCGGTGCGATCCGATAGCGCATCGCTCGAAATCCACCCGGCGCGACCCGGATCGTCGCAGCGTCCACCGGCACGATCCGCAGCGGCACCTGATCGGCGGTGACCACATCCATTGCGGCCGGCACCGCCTCCACTTCGCCCGCCCCTTCGTTCAGCGCGAAGACGGTAACGCCCCCTTCCGCCGCCGCGACCGAGGCCGGCGATTCGGCGACGATGCGCAGTTGCGGTTGGACGGCAGCGGCGGCGAGCAGGGCGAGTGCGATCATGTCCGTTGTTTGACAGCGATTTGCGACAACCGCGAGCAGCGTTTGCGCTTTGCCCGCTCCCCCGCCTATCTGGTGTCTGTTTTCGGTAGGTGCCAGCCCGCTCCCCCGCCCGGTCACCCACACGGTATCTTCGATGGGTGGCCGGGCGGGGGAGCGGGCCGGCACCGCCCATCCGCGTAAGCGGATCAAACAGCGCAATATAAAGGCCCCCCATGCCCGTCACCGCCGCCGACCTGACCCTCGCCGCCCAGCTGGCCGATGCCGCCGGGGCCGCGATCCGCCCGCGTTTCCGCAGCCATTACGGGTTGGAGATCAAGGACGACGCCTCCCCCGTCACGCTCGCCGATCGTGAGGCGGAGGCGGCGATGCGTGCGATCATCGAACGCGAACGCCCGTCCGACGGCATCGAGGGCGAGGAATATGGCGTGGCGGAGGGCAGTAGCGGCCGCGTCTGGGTCCTCGACCCGATCGACGGCACCCGATCGTTCATCGCCGGGCGACCGATCTTCGGCACGCTGATCGCGCTGGTCGAGGATGGCTGGCCGGTGCTGGGCGTGATCGACCAGCCGATCATAGGCGAACGCTGGATCGGGGCGGTCGGGCGCGGCACCACGTTCAACGGGCAACCCGCACAGACCCGCCGGTGCCGCGACCTCGCCGACGCGCTGCTTGCGACGACCAGCCCGGCGCTGTTCGACGACGGACAGTTGCATGGGTTCGAGCATGTCGAGGCGAAGGTGCGCTCGACGGTATTGGGCGGCGATTGCTATTCCTACGGCACGCTGGCGTCCGGCCATATCGACCTGGTGGTGGAGGCGGGGCTGAAGCTGCACGACTTCGCCGCCTTGGTCCCGGTGGTCGAGGGTGCTGGCGGTACGATGAGCGACTGGTCGGGCGATCCGCTGCACGCCGGCAGCATCGGCGAAGTGATCGCGCTGGGCGATGCCGCGCGGCTGGAGGATGTCGTCGAACTGCTTGGCTGTCGCGGTCACTAACCGATTTTCTTCGCAACCGTGCGGGGGCCGCATCGTTGAGGATGCACGACCCCGTCAGCGAAGGAACCTATCATGGGCTTGTTTTCAAAGGATATTGCGACGCTGGACGATCTGTTCGTCCACCAGCTTCAGGATATCTACTATTCCGAGAACCAGATTCTGAAGGCGCTGCCCAAGATGATCGCAAAGGCGACCGATCCCGAGCTCAAGGCCGGGTTCGAAAAGCATCTCGGCGAAACCGAAGGGCAGATCCGCCGGCTGGAACAGGTGTTCGAGCTGCACGGCGCGACCAAGAAGGCCGTCACCTGCCCGGCGATCGACGGCATCATCAAGGAAGCGAACGAGGTCGCGGGCGAAATCGCCGACAAGAAAGTGCTCGACGCCGCGCTGATCGCATCGGCGCAGGCGGTCGAGCATTATGAGATTACGCGCTACGGCACGCTGATCGCCTGGGCGCGACAGCTGGGCCGCGAGGACTGCGCCGCGCTGCTGTCGGAAACCCTGGCCGAGGAACGCGCCACCGACGAAAAGCTGACGACGATGGCCAAGCACAAGGTCAACGCGCAGGCGGAACTCGCCGACGGCTGAATCGCACGGGGCGACGGCGCGGCCGCCCCGGCTATTCCGACCGGCTTTGCAGGATCGGACGTCCGTTGCTGGGGCATACCGGCATCCCCATCAGGCCGCAGCGGGGCGTTCCCTGCCGCAGTCCGTCCGCCTTGTGATCGAATTCCGGGGTATCGTCGTCCAGCCGATAGCGATCGTTCTTGCGGTCCGGGCAGCCCAGCGCACGCGGCGTGACGATGCAGTTGACCGGATCGGCGACGCCGAGCTTGGTCGGTGCAGGCGCTGCCTGCGCCATCAACAGCAGCACGGATAGCAACATCGACGCCCCCCATCAAAGATCGTTCGTTCCGAACGTCTTGGCGGAACTTTGGTTGCTACCGCGCTAGCGGTCGCGCGCGGCCGATGCTGCCGCCCCTGCGGGTCGAGGCGGTCACCCCGACAAAGCCGCACCCCTGCAGGAACGCCGCGGTTCCGCAGGCCGGTTGCGGCACGGCGAGCAGGCGCTCCCGCTCGCCCAGCGCGTCGACCGCCTTGGGATCGCCTTCTACCGGAGGGGTGATCAGCGGAACACGGAACCGGTCGGCGGTCCGCGCGGCGCACACCACGATCTCGTCCGGGTCGGCGTCGGTGCGACAGGGCTGGACGACCTGGGTCAGGCTACGCGCCCGCGCCATCATCCCGGCGGCGGCTCCGCCGTCCTGCGCCATCGCCGCCAACAACATCCACGCCGTCATGCCCGTGCCTTTCGCCGTCGTTAGACCGGGTTATCCATAACATCGCTTGCCCGACAAGGGCAGGTCGCCTATCGCCGCGTTTAATCCGTTTAACGGCCGGGAGCTTCGTCCAATGCAGCCTGACAGCAACACCCTAGATCGTGTCCTCGTCCTCGAAATGGTGCGGGTCACCGAAGCCGCGGCGATCGCCGCGTCGACGCTGGTCGGGCGGGGCGATGAAAAGGCAGCCGACGCCGCTGCCGTCGAAGCGATGCGCGCCGCGTTGAACGAACTCTATATGGACGGCACCGTAGTCATCGGCGAGGGCGAGCGCGACGAGGCACCGATGCTGTTCATCGGCGAGAAAGTGGGCCTGGGCAAAGGCCCTGAAATCGACATCGCGCTCGATCCGCTGGAGGGCACCACCATTTGTGCCACCGCCGGCCCGAACAGCCTGGCCGTACTGGCGATCGCCGAGAAGGGCGGCCTGCTGAACGCGCCCGACGTCTATATGGACAAGATCGCCTGCGGTCCGGGTTATCCCGCCGGGATCATCGACCTCGACAAGTCGCCGACCGACAACGTCAAGGCGGTGGCCGCCGCCAAGGGCGTCGATCCGCACGACATCATCGTCTGCGTCCTCAACCGTCCGCGCCACGAAACGATGATCGCCGAGCTGCGCGCGGTCGGCTGCGGCGTGATGCTGATCGGTGACGGCGACGTGGCCGGCGTGATCGCGACCAGCGACCCCGACACCACCATCGACCTGTATATGGGCCAGGGCGGCGCGCCGGAGGGCGTGCTGGCCGCCGCCGCGCTGCGCTGCACCGGCGGGCAGTTCAAGGGCCGGCTGGTGTTCCGCAACGACGACGAACGCGCCCGCGCGGCCAAGTGGGGCGTGACCGACCTCGACAAGCAATATGACCTGACCGAACTGGCGCGCGGCGACTGCATCTTCGCCGCGACCGGCGTGACCGACGGGTCGCTGCTGAAAGGCGTCAAGCGGATGCCGGGCAAGATGACGACCGAAAGTGTCGTGATGCGCGCCAGCTCGGGCACGGTGCGCTGGGTGAAGGGCGAGCATCGGCTGTAAGGGAATAGATCGGGCTGAGCGCACGACCTTCGCCCCGATAGTCGTCATCCCCGCGCAGGCGGGGATCCATAGACGCGAGGGTCGCGCGCCTTGGGCGAATGTCGGCGCATATGGCTTCCCGCCTTCGCGGGAATGACGACGTGGGAGCGAGAGTGCAGATCGGCCGGTCTTGACCATCGCTGCGCAACCCATGGGTTCACGCCGCGTTCAATGCGCCGATCCTACCCCTGCCCCATGATCTGGAGAACTCCCATTCGCCCGCTCGCGCTCGCGTTCGCCCTTGCCGCCCCCGTCGCCCTGCACGCACAGGCGCCGCAGAACGATCTCGCCTCGGTCCAGCGGCATCTGGCGGCGACGCAGACGATGACCGCGAACTTCACGCAGACCGACCGCAACGGACGGGTGCTGAGCGGGCAGCTGACGCTGAAGAAGCCGGGCAAGATCCGGTTCCAGTATGAAAAGGGCGTGCCGATCCTGCTCGTTTCGGATGGCAAGTCGCTCTATTTCCTCGATTATCAGGTCGGGCAAAAGCAGCGCTGGCCGATCGGCAATTCCCCGCTCGGCATCCTGCTGAATCCCGAACGCGATGCGTCGAAGTTCGCGCGGGTGGTGCCGTCGAACGATCCGCGCATCGTCAGCGTCGAGGCCTATGATCCGAAGCGCCCCGAATATGGCCGGATCACGATGATCTTCGCACGACAGGCATCCGCTCCTGCCGGGCTGATGCTGCAGGGCTGGGTCGCGCTCGACGCGCAGGCCAACCGGACGACGGTGCGACTGACGAATCAGAAGTTCAACGTGCCCGTTGCCGACAACGCCTTCCGCTTCAACGAACCACGCCGCGCCCGGCGCTGACGCGATCCGGGGGCAGGCCAGATGCGCGAATTCCAAAAAATACGCATGACGTTCATCTTGGCGACAGGTTCGGCGGCCTAAGACTTTCCTTGCGGCGTTGGGGCGCGTCCGGGATTTTCCCCCCTGTTGCCCGGGTCTCCAACGCCCGCCTGCGTGACCAACGCTAGGTCGGCCCTCGCTCCATGCCCCCGGAGCGGGGGCCTTTCTTTTTTCCGGTCCGCCGCCATCTGGCGCGACCGCTTTTGCGGCGATACAGGCTGTGGCCATGGACACGCTTTCGGTCGCTTCGTGGAACATCAATTCCGTCCGCTTCCGCATGGACATCGTCGAAAAATTCTTGCGCGAGGCGCAGCCCGACGTGCTGTGCCTGCAGGAAACGAAGGTCGTGAACCAGGATTTCCCGCACGATCCGCTGCGGCGGCTGGGCTATAGCCATATCGCGATCAACGGGCAGCGGATGCACCACGGCGTCGCCGTCGTGTCGAAGGTGCCGCTGGCCGAGGATGACCGACTCGACTGGCAGGCCAATGGCGAGGCGCGGCATATTGGCGTGCGGCTGGCCAACGGGCTGCGGATCGAGAATGTCTATATCCCGGCGGGCGGCGACGTGCCCGATCGCGAGGTGAACCCGAAATTCGGCCAGAAGCTGGATTTCATCGAACGCATGACCCAGTGGTCGGCCGGGCTGTCGGGCATCCCGACACTGCTGGTCGGCGACTTCAACATCGCGCCGCTGGAAAGCGATGTGTGGAGCCACAAGCAGCTGCTCGACGTCGTCAGCCATACGCCCATCGAGGTCGAGGCGCTGGCCCGGCTGCAGGCGGCGAACGACTGGGTCGATCTCGGGCGGCACTTCATTCCTGCGCCCGAGCGGCTGTTCACCTGGTGGAGCTACCGCGCCAAGGACTGGGCGGCGTCGGATCGCGGGCGGCGACTCGACCATATGTGGGCCAGCCGCGACGTGGCGGCGAAGGCGACCGCACACCGCGTCCACGAAGCCGCGCGCAGCTGGCTGAAGCCCAGCGACCACATCCCGATCGTGACCGAGTTCGCATTTTGAGCGAGACCCGCGACGTAGCCCGCGCGATCGACGCCCTGCGGCGCGGCTGGGCGATCGCGATCCACGCACCGGGCGAACCGCCGCTGACGCTGCTGCCGATCGAGACGGCCGATGCCGCCCGGCTGGCCGTGTTCGATCCTGCGGGTGCGGCACATATCCTGTTGTCGTTCGGCCGGGCGGAGACCCTGCGCATCGTCAACCAGCGTGCCGCCGCCGAGCCGGACCAGCCGGTGTCGATCCGGCGCGAGGCATGGACCGACTTCGCAGCGGCGACCGCGCTCGCCGATCCGCAGCTCGACCTCGCCACGCCGATGAAGGGGCCGTTTCGCGGAATCGATTCGCCCGCCCCTGTCGCCGCCGCCGCCGCGCTGCGGCTGGCGCGGATCGCCGGGCTGCTGCCGGCCTTCTTTGCCGGCGGCACGGGTGCGGAGGTGACGATCACCCCGGCGGCGATCGACGCGCATGAGGATGCGAACCGGCTGGCGATCGTCGCGCGCGCCAAATTGCCGGTCGCCGGGGCCGAGCAGAGCGAGATCGTCGCCTTTCGCACGCCCGATGCGGCGGGCGAGCATGTCGCCCTGATCATCGGCCAGCCCGACGGCAACCCGCCGCTGGTCCGGCTGCACAGCGAATGCCTGACCGGCGACGTGCTGGGCAGCCTGAAATGCGATTGCGGGCCGCAGCTTCACGCCGCGATCCATGCCATTGCGCACGCGAGCTGGGGCATCCTGCTGTACCTGCGACAGGAAGGGCGCGGGATCGGGCTGGTCAACAAGCTGCGCGCCTATGCGTTGCAGGATCAGGGGTTCGACACGGTCGACGCCAATACCCGCCTGGGCTTTGCGATCGACGCGCGCGATTTCGGCGTTGCCGGGCGGATGCTGCGCCTGCTCGGCCAGCGACAGGTGCGGTTGCTGACCAACAATCCGGCCAAGGTCGCGGGACTGGAGGCGACCGGGATCGGCGTGATCGAACGGGTCGCACACCAGCTGCCGGCCAACCCGCATAACGAGCGTTATCTGGCGACCAAGCGCGACCGCACCGGGCATCAGTTATAAGATATTGCGCCCCCCCCCCTGCGCAGGAGGGAATCGACGAAGGTTTGCGCTACCGCCCCTCCGACTGCAGATAGGCGATCAGGTCCGCCCGCTCCATCGGATCGCGTACCCCGGCAAAGGCCATGCGCGTACCCGGCACGACCTGCATCGGCGCGGCGAGCCATGCATCCATCCGGGCCGCGTCCCACCGCCCGCCATGGTCGATCAACGCCTGGGTATAGCCGAAGCGCGGGTTGCTCGCGACCGCCCGGCCGATGACCCCGTGGAGATTGGGTCCGGCCAACGACTGCCCACCCGCACCGATGGTGTGGCACGCAGCACATTGTCCGAAGGCGCGACGCCCCGCGCCGACGTCGGCGACGCGCAGCAATGCGGTCAGGTCCGGGTTCGGCCCGGCACGACGCAACCGGTCGGCGCGGCCGGCATCGCCGCCGCCGCATCCGGCGAGCAGCAGCGCAGCTCCGGCCAGCCACCTCCGCATCAGCGGTCCTGGCGCAGCGTTTCCCACGCGATCCGCTGCAACGCGACGGCCTGCTCGCCCGTCAGGCCGAGATCGGCGGCGGAACGCTCGCCCGCGCCCAGTTGCCGGACGTCATAGCCGGTTACCCGGCCGAAAATGGTCAGGGCCTCCAGATAATAGCCCGCGCTGCTGCCGTGATAATGATCGTCCGCCCACAGCCCGAGCCTGCCCGGATCGATCCCGTCATAGGGGTTGGCATCGGCCACCCCGAGCGCGATCGCACGGTTCCACGCCGATCCCACGGGGATCGTGCCGGCGATGCCGCGCACGGTGCGCGCCACGCCGCGATTCGCGGCGGCAAGGTCGTTCGCCATCGTCATGATCGGCATCCCCGACCAGCGACTGCCGGGCCGATAGGTCAGGTCAGCCCGCGACCAGGTTTCGACGAGGTTCACCTGCGCCCGGGGGTTCCGCGCATGGACGAGAGCCGCCAACTGCCCCGCCGCGATGCCGTGGCGCGTCGGGTCGCCCGGATTTTCCGCATCGAGCGTCGAATAGCCCTGCAGGATCACCACGTCCCAGCGCCGGTCGATCGCCGCGCGCTTGTTGGCATAGTGAAACGCGAGATCCTTGCCCGGCGAGGTTTCGAGCGACACGCTCCAGTCCAGTCCGGCCTGTTCGGCGAAGCTGCGGAACAGCGCCGGCACGCCGCCGATGCCTTCGCGGTTGAGGTCGGTGACGCTGTCGGGGCGGTAGCGTTCGACCGGCGACCCCGCGCCGAAGGTGAAGCTGTTGCCGACGAACAGGATGTCGCGCGCGGTGGCGGGTGCCGCGATCAGGATCAGGGCGGCTATGCCGGAAAACAGACGGTGCATCCCGCGGCTATACCGCACCGGCCGAGCAGCGCCCACCCCGCATCAGGCGGCAGCGGCGGCGAACTCGCCGCGCAGATCTTCGATGGTGGCGGTCAGGTGGCGGGTCAGCATCGCGTGGACCGCATCGGCGTCGCGCGCCAGCCACGCTTCCAGCAGGGCGCGATGTTCGTCCTGCGCGCGGATGCCGCGTCCGGCAGGCCGCAGATGCGCGACGACATAGCGTTCGGCCAGTACCGACAGGCGCTGCACCAGGTCGATGGTCAGGTCGCGCCCCGCCGCCGCGACCAGTGCGGCGTGGAAGGCGCGGTTGCGCGCCGCCGCGTCGAGCAGGTCGTTGTCCTGCCCTTCCTGCAACCGGTCGAACGCGGCGATCGCTGCCGCGCGATAATGGTCGTCGGCGTGCAGCGCGGCATAGGCCGCTGCCGTCGGTTCCACCGCGATGCGCAGTTCGTAGATTTCCTCGGCCTGCGACGCCGACATCGGGCGGACGGTGTAGCCGCGATTGGCCTGCCCCGCGACCAGTCCTTCCTGTTCCAGCCGGGCGAGCGCCTCGCGCAGCGGAATCTTGCTGACGCCCAGTTCGCTGGCCAGTGCATCCTGCCGGATCGGCACGGTTTCGGGCAGTGCGCCGCTGACGATCCGCTCCCGCACGATTTCGAACACGCGATCCGACAGGGTTCGAACGACGATGGTCACGCTGCATTCCTTAGTGCGAGGCGGTCCGTTGCCGGATTACGCAGAGGAGAGGTCGCCCGTCACCGGGTCATCCGAAAGTAGTACATATTCAAAAAATACTAGTGCGAGCAATCCCTTCATTCCCTTTGTGACAGCGGTTACCCCGACCGCGCTGTTCGTAGCGATTGCACGGCTGGGCGCAGGACCGCTTGTTGCCGCCGCCCGGGCGTGGAACGATCGCGGGCAATGATTGCGTTCCGCCGGTCGATCCTGTTCCCGTTGCTGCTGCTGTCCGCCTGTATCGGGGGCGAACGTCGCGATGCGCCGCCACCGCCCCGCCCCATCGCCGCCCACCCGTCCGGTCCGGTGACGCTGTCGGGACAGACGCCGCGCGATACGCAGCAATGCTTTGCCGACCTGTCGAAGGCAGAGGTGCGGTTCAGCCCGTTGCCCGATCGCGATTACGGGTCGGGCTGCGTCGTGCTGGGCGCGGTGCAGCTGCTCGATATCGGCGTGCCGGTCGCGGGGCTGAAGGCGATACGCTGTCCCGCCGCACGGGCACTGGTCGGTTGGGTCCGGTATGGCGTGCGCCCGGCCGCGCGACAGATACTGGGCAGCGAGGTCGTCCGGATCGACAGCTATGGCACCTATTCGTGCCGCGGCATCATCGGCGGCGGTCCCCGGTCCGCCGGGCGGGTGTCCGAACATGGGCTGGCCAATGCGGTCGATATCGGCGGCTTCACGCTGGCGGACGGCCGGCGGATCGTGCTGGAGCGCGACTGGAACGGTACCGACCCGCAAGTGCGCGAATTCCTGCGCATCGTGCATCGCTCCGCCTGCAAGCGGTTCGTCACGACCCTCGGCCCGGAGTATAACGCCGCGCATCGCAACCACTTTCATTTCGACATGGGCGGACGGCCGCTTTGCCGCTGAAGCATCGCGCTTGCCGCTTTTCCCGAGCGTGCTTACAACCCTGTCACCTATGACCGATACAAAAGTCCCGTCCCGCGTGTTCCGCGGGGCCAAGCAGGAAGCCGAAGCGGCCCGCGCGCAGCTGTCGACCCCCCAGACCGAACACCCCGCCTATCGACTGGCGTTCCAGGACATGGAATTCCTGTTGCGCGAGGATCTGCGGCCGGTGCGGTTCCAGCTCGAGCTGCTGAAACCCTCGCTGCTGCTCGACGAGGCGAACATCGCCTCGACCTTCGTCATCTATGGCTCGGCCCGCATCCCGGAGCCGGAAAAGGCCGAAATGCTGCTCGACCTAGCACAGGACGACAAGTCGCGCGCGATCGCCGAACGCATCGTCGCCAAGTCGCATTATTACGACGTGGCGCGCGAGCTGGCCTTCAACGCCAGCCAGTTCCCCGACGACGTCAACGGCAAGCGCCACTTCGTGGTCTGTTCGGGCGGCGGCCCGTCGATCATGGAAGCCGCCAATCGCGGTGCGAACGAGGCCGGTGCCGAATCGATCGGCCTGAACATCGTCCTGCCCCACGAGCAGGCCCCCAATCCATACGTCACGCCCGCGCTGTCGATGCAGTTCCACTATTTCGCGCTGCGCAAGATGCACTTCCTGCTGCGCGCCCGCGCGGTGGCGGTGTTCCCCGGCGGCTTCGGCACCTTCGACGAGAGTTTCGAGCTGCTGACCCTGATCCAGACCGGCAAGATCGAACCGATCCCGGTGCTGTTCTATGGCCGCGAATTCTGGGACCGGGTCGTCAACTGGGACGCGCTGGTCGAGGAAGGCGTGATTTCGGAACGCGACCTCGACCTCATCACCTTCGTCGAAACGGCGGAGGAAGGGTGGAACGTGGTGCAGAAATTCTACGCCGACCGCAAATAGGGCGCGTCCCTGCGTCCGGGCACCACTTCGCCCCAATCGTCACCCCAGCGAAGGCTGGGGTCTCTCGGTAAGGGGCGGGACAGGAGCCGCGGGAGACCCCGGCCTTCGCCGGGGTGACGACGGGGGGCGGACGGAAGCTGTGTCGGCCCCCGCCACCCCGGATCAGGTCTGGGATGACATGGGGGCCGTAGCGGTCAGCGCGCCAGCGCCTCGGCAATCAGCTTGCGGGTATTGTCGATGCCGTAGAGCGCGATGAAGCTGCCCATGCGCGGCCCCTGTGCCGTGCCGAGCAGCGTTTCGTAGCAGGCCTTGAACCAGTCGCGCAGCGATTCGAACCCGGCGGTCTTGCCGATCTCGTACACCGCGTTCTGGATGTCCTCGGCGCTCGCATCGGCCGGCATCGCCGCCAGATCGGCATCGAGCCGTTCGAGCGCGGCGCGCTCCACCTCGGTCGGGGCGCGGCGCACCGGCTTTTCTGCCACGTCGCGAACATAGGCCAGCGCATGGTCGATCAGCGCGTCGAGCGCAGGATAGCGCTCCGCCGACGCGTCCTCGACATAGTTTGCCAGATAGCCCCATACCTGCGCCTTCGTCGCCTCGCCCATTACCCCGACGAGGTTGAGCAACAGGCCGAAGGTGACCGGCAGCGTCTCGGCCGGCGGCTCCCCGCCATGGATGTGGTGGACCGGATTGCCCAGCTTCTGTTCGATCGGCTGGGCGGCGTAATTGCCGCGAAACTGCCAATATTCGTCGATCGCGCGCGGGATCACGCCCAGATGCAGCTGCTTGGCCTTTTTCGGCTCACGATAGGCGTAGAAGGCGACGCTTTCGGGCGGGCCATAGGTCAACCATTGTTCGAGGCTGAGGCCGTTGCCCTTCGACTTCGAAATCTTCTGGCCATGTTCGTCGAGGAACATCTCGTAATTGAAGCCCTCGGGCGGACGCGCGCCCAGCACGCGGGCGATCTTCGACGACTGGGTGACCGAATCGATCAGGTCCTTGCCCGCCATTTCGTAATCGACGCCGAGCGCGACCCAGCGCATCGCCCAGTCGACCTTCCATTGCAGCTTGGCACCGCCCGACAGGACCGATTGTTCGACGCGGGTGTCACCGTCCATGAACGCGACCATGCCGGTATCGGCGTCCAGCACCTCGACCGGCACCTGCAACACGATCCCGCTGGTGGGGGAAATCGGCAGCACCGGCGAATAGGTCGCGCGGCGTTCGGCCCCCAGCGTCGGCAGCATGATGTCGAGGATCGACTGATAGTGGCGCAGCACGCCCTTCAACGCGTCGTCGAACCTGCCGCCGCGATAATAATCGGTCGACGACGCGAACTCATAGTCGAAGCCATATTGGTCGAGGAACGCGCGCAGCCGGGCGTTGTTGTGCGCGGCAAAGCTCGGATGAGTGCCGAACGGATCGGGAATTTCGCTGAGCGGCTTGCCCAGATGTTCGCGCAGCATGTCGCCGTTCGGCACATTGTCCGGCACCTTGCGCAGGCCGTCCATATCGTCCGAAAACGCGATCAGCCGCGTCGGCTGGTCGGACAGTTCCATGAACGCCTTGCGCACCATCGTCGTGCGCAGCACTTCATTGAACGTGCCGATATGCGGCAGGCCCGAGGGGCCATAGCCCGTTTCGAACAGGATCGGTGCGCTGCCCGGCTTCCCCTGCGGATAGCGCTTCAACAGCTTGCGCGCCTCCTCATAGGGCCAAGCCTTTGAAACCATTGCTGCATTGCGAAGTTCTGCGTCGATCATCCGATCCAGATACGCGGTCGGCCGCAGAATTTCCACCTGTCGCGACGCAACCATGCGCGTTGTCGGGCGTAGCGTGGGACGATGATCGTATCCGACACCCCCCGCCTGCCCCGCATCGTCGCCGAGGTATGGAAACCGGCACTCGCACTGTTCATCTGGGACGTGATCGTCACGATCGTGTATTTCGTCCTGCCGTTCAAGGCACCGTCACTGCCACTGACCTTGTTCGGTTCCGCGCTGGCGCTGTTCCTCGGCTTCCGGGTCAATTCGGCCTATGCTCGCTGGTGGGAGGGGCGTTCGCTCTGGGGATTGATGATCAACGCGTCGCGCAACCTGGCGCGCGGGGCGATCTCGTTCATCGGGCCCGAGGACGAAGGGCAGAAGCGTGACCTCAAGCGCTCGATCGTCCTGCGCCATGTCGCCTATGTAAACGCGCTGCGCTGCCAGTTGCGCCGGCTGGATTCCAAGGACGACGTGCACCGGTTCCTGTCGCGGGAGGAAGCCGGCGATCCGCTGGGCCGCACCAACGTCGCCAACGGCCTGCTCGACGGTACCGGTTCGCGCATCGCCGAGGCGCAACGGCGCGGCTGGATCGACAGCATCCAGCAGACCAGCCTCGAAAGCGTGCTAATCGACATCGCCAATGCGCAGGGCGGCATGGAGCGGATCAAGAACACCCCGCTGCCGGTGCAGTATCGCTTCCTGCCGTCGCTGTTCACCCGATTGTTCTGCGTCGTCCTGCCGATCGGCCTGGTCGAGACGCTGGGCATCGCCACGCCGCTGGGTTCGGGTCTTGCCGGCCTGATGTTTCTCGCGGTGTTGCAGATCGGCGAGGATCTGGCCGACCCCTTCGCCAATACCGTCCACGACCTGCCGCTGACCGCGATGTGCCGGACGATCGAGATCGACCTGCTGCAGGCGATCGGCGATCCGGCTCCCGAACCGCTGACCCCGGTCAAGGGCGTGCTGTGGTGACGGAACGCGTCGGCGACTGAAACGCTGATCCCGCCGAAAGGATGATCGATGGCCGACGAGCATAATCCGACGAAGAAGATGGCCGCGAACGCCGAAAAGGGCCTCAAGCTGCGCGAGAAATTCGATCGCGGCGGGACCGATGTCGGCGTGAAGCGCGCGAAGCAGATCGCCGACGGCGGCCCGATGTCCGACGCCGACGTCAAATCGATGCACAGCTATTTCGCGCGGCACAAGGTCGACAAGGATACCAAGGCGCATAGCTGGGGCGACGATAACGATCCGTCGGCCGGCTATATCGCGTGGCTGCTATGGGGCGGCGACGAAGGCCGCGACTGGGCGGAACGGCAGCACGAGAAGCTTGCGGACTAGAACCGGTCGACATTCAGCGCCCATCGCAAACTCTCGTCATTCCCGCGCAAGCGGGAGTCCATAGCCGCTGACGTTTCGACCTAATTCGTCACGCTAGCGGTTATGGACTCCCGCCTGCGTGGGAGTGACGATGGGGATGGAACGATGAATGTCGATCGGCCTTGGATCCTCCCCTCCGCCGGGAAAGTCCCCCCGTTCCGCTTCCGTTCTTCACGTCGAGCCGCTAAGGCATTGCGATGCTCCCCTACCCCGCCCTGCACGCCAGCCATTCGGGCGTCTGGATCGCCGACCGTGACGGCACGCGCCCGGTTGGCCGGGGGGAGGCGATCGCACTGGTCGCCGATACGCCGACCATCGTCCTGAACGCGCCGCTGATCGGCCAGCGGCTGGGCTATGGCGAATTGTCGGGGCTGGACCTGCTCGAACTGTTCGCCTTCGTCCATCCCGCGCGCTTCGCGGTGCCGACGCCCAAGGGGATGGCGCAGGCGCTGGGCCTGCCGCTGCCGACCGACGAAGCCGGGATCGCCTCACTGTTGCGTCAGGCGGCGGAGGCACTGATCGCCACCGCCTCTGCACCGTGGAGCGAGCAGGAGGGGGCATGGACCGCCGCGCAATCGCTGTTCCGCCTGCGCTGGCCCTGGGCGCCGGCGCTGGGGCAGGTGCTGCCCAAGCCGGATACCGCCGAACGCTGGCTGTTCAGCAAGCTGCCCGAATGGGAGGAGGTGCCGCCCCGCGCCAATCCGCGCACCGTGACGCTCACTCCCGATGCGGTGGCCGAACGGCTGACGACGCTGACCGGAAGCGCGGCGGAAGCCCGGCCGGGCCAGCGTGCCTTTGCCGCCGCCGCCGCCGATGCCTTTTCCCCGCGCGTTGCGCGCGACACGCCCAATCTGGTGCTGGCGGAGGCGGGGACCGGCATCGGCAAGACGCTGGGCTATCTCGCCCCGGCATCGCTCTGGTCGCAAAGCGCCGATGGCGCGGTGTGGGTGTCGACCTTTACCAAGGCGCTGCAACGCCAGCTCGCGCAGGAAAGCACCCGCGTCTATCCCGATCCGGCCGAGCGGCGGGCGAAGGTCGTGACGCGCAAGGGACGCGAGAATTATCTCTGCCTGCTGAACCTCGAGGACGCGCTGCAGGGCGGGTTTCAGGGGCGGGCGGCGGTACTGGCGCAGCTCGTCGCGCGCTGGGCGGCCTATAGCGCCGATGGCGACATGGTCGGCGGCGACCTGCCCGGCTGGCTGCCGACGCTGTTCCGCCGCAACGGATCGACCGCACTGACCGACCGGCGCGGTGAGTGCATCTATGCCGGCTGCCCGCATTACCGGAAATGCTTCATCGAACGCGCCGCGCGGGCTTCGGCGCAAGCCGATATCGTCATCGCCAACCATGCGCTGGTGATGGTCAACGCCGCACGGGGTCGCGAGACCGGCACCCGCCCCACCCGCTATGTCTTCGACGAAGGCCATCACCTGTTCGAGGCGGCCGACGCGATGTTCTCCGCCGCGCTGACCGGTGCGGAAGCGATCGAGATTCGCCGCTGGGTGTTGGGGCCGGAGGGCGGCGGGCGCGGGCGGCGACGCGGGCTGGCGGCGCGATTGTCCGATGTGGCGAGCTATGACGCGGCGGGCGGCGAGGCGGTGGCGGCGGCGGTCGATGCCGCGCGACTGCTTCCGGCCGAGGGCTGGCTGGCCCGGATTCAGGAAGGCAATCCATTCGGTCCGGTCGAGGAATTGCTCGCCTGCGTGCGCGGCGCGGTGTTCGCGCGGGCAAAGGATGGCGAGGCCGGCTATGGCCTCGAAACCGAACTGAGCGAGCCGCCGCCCGAACTGGTCGATGCCGCCGGTCCCGCCGCGCAGGCGCTCGACGCGCTGCTCCGCCCGCTGATCGCCTTGGGCAAGCGGCTGGAGGCGGTGCTGACCGAGGGGCCGGACTGGATGGACGGCCCTGCGCGCGCCCGGATCGAGGGCGCGATCGCGTCGCTTGGCTGGCGGGCGGAGACGGTCGCCGCCTGGGGCCGGCTGCTCGCGCGGATCGGCGGGCCGGCCGATCCCGATTTCGTCGACTGGATGACCGTCGACCGGGTGGAGGGGCGCGAATATGACATGGGACTCCACCGCCACTGGCTCGACCCCAGTCGTCCCTTTGCCGAAACCGTGCTGAAGCCTGCGCATGGCGTGCTGGTCACTTCCGCTACCCTCCGCGCCGGCGGCGACTGGAGCCAAGCCGACGCGCGGGTCGGCGCGCCGCATCTGCTGCGCCAGCCGACCCATTTCGAAGCGGTCAGCCCCTTCGCCTATGCCCGTCAGGCTGAGGTACTGATCGTCACCGACGTGAAGAAGGGCGACCTGCCCGCGCTCGCCAATGCTTATGGCCGGCTGATCGTCGCGGCGGGGGGCGGCACATTGGGGCTGTTCACCGCGATCCGGCGGTTGCGCGGCGTCCATGCGCGGATCGCCGATCGATTGGCCCGCGACGGGCTGCCGCTCTATGCCCAGCATGTCGATCCGATCGACACCGGTACCTTGGTCGACATCTTTCGCGACGACCCCCGCGCCTCGCTGATCGGTACCGATGCGCTGCGCGACGGCGTGGACGTGCCCGGCCATTCGTTGCGGATGGTGGTGATGGAAGGGGTGCCGTGGGTGAAGCCCGGCGTCCTCCATGCCGCGCGCCGGCTGGCCGGCGGGGGCAGTGCCTATGACGACCGGATGGTGCGCGCGCGCCTCGCCCAGGCGTTCGGCCGGCTGATCCGCCGCGCCGACGATCGCGGGCTGTTCGTGCTGCTCTCCGCCGCGATGCCGTCGCGGTTGCTCGGTGCCTTTCCCGACGGCACGCCGATCATCCGCTGCACCCTGGACGAAGCGGTATCGCGCGCCCTTTCCTTGGGGACCGAAGTCGGGCATGGGGCGCAGGCCCTGCCGATGGAGCCGCCGATATGAAGACGCTGACGCTGCTGCGCCATGCCAAGTCGGGCTGGGACGATCCGGCGCTCAGCGATTACGACCGGCCCCTGAATGCGAAGGGCGCGCGCGCCGCGACCGCGATGGGCGCACATGTTCGACAGGCGGGGCTGACCTTCGACGCGGTCGTCGCCAGTTCGGCCAAGCGGGTGGTCGAGACGCTGGAGCATTTCCGTCGCGGCTATGGCGCGCTGCCGGATGCGCGGCACGACCGCACCCTCTACCTCGCCTCGGCCGGCACGATGCTCGACGCGATCCGCGCGCTGCCTGCCGATGCGGACCGGGCGCTGCTGGTCGGGCATAATCCGGGACTGGAGGATCTGGTCCTGCTGCTGTCGGCAGAGAGCAACCCGCTGCGCGGCGCGGTGGAGGAGAAGTTTCCTACCGCCAGCGTGGCGGTGCTGGAGCTGAACGGCGATTGGGCCGATGCCTGTGACGGCTGCGGTCACCTGACCAGCTTCGTACGGCCGCGCGATCTCGACCCGTCGCTGGGGCCGAACCACGATTAGCATCGGCTGCGTCGATGACGTCCGGCGCGGTGGCTATGGCGTTCGACAGGAATATCAGGTCGTTGCGTGGGGACAGTGGTCGCGCTACGTCCGCATGCGTGACCCTGCATCCGGCTGACCCGTATCAAGCGCGCGTCGCAATTTGCGAGCTGCTGCAACGTGTCGGCACGGCGGACCGGGCGGCATTGGGGCAATTGTACGAACTCACCGCCTCCACCCTGTTCGGCGTCTGCCTGCGGATCTGCCGGGAACGAAGCGCGGCCGAAGACGTGCTGCACGACGTTTTCCAGCTGATCTGGAACCGCGCGGGCAGCTTCGTGCCCACCGCGGCCCATCCGATGTCGTGGCTGGGGACGATCGCGCGCAACCGGTCGATCGATTGGGTGCGCAGCCGTGGCAACCGCCGGACCAGCCCGATCGAGGATGCGGATCAGATTGCCGACGATGCGCCGGACCAGCTGGCCATGCTCGAACGTACGGAGGAAGCACAGCGGCTGTACGATTGCCTCGATGCGCTGGAAGCGCGGCAGCGGGAGACGTTGCGCACCGCATTCTTCGGTGGATTGACCTATGCTCAGCTGGCCGAGGATCAGGGTGTGCCGGAACCCACGGTACGCAGCTGGGCGCGTCGCGGCCTGCTGAACTTGCGGGGATGCGTCCGTGACGCCTGACGACCACGCCCTCGCCGGGGAACTGGCGCTCGGTCTGCTCGACGCGGACGAACGGGCACAGGCGCTGCGCCGGACGCTGTCCGATCCCGACTTCGCGCGCGAGGTCGAATGGTGGCGCGCGCGCTTCGCCAACCTGTTGGCCGAGGTTCCGCCGGTTCCCGCGCCGGTCGGACTGATCGACGATATCGGCGTGCCAGCGGCGGCCGGCGTGCGGCGTGGCCGCTGGTGGATCGTTCCTGCGTCCCTGACCGCGGTTGCCGCCGCTGCCTTGGTCATGGTCATGCGACCGACCGCGACCGTCGCGCCTCCGGTGAACCGACCGGAGACGGCAACGCTGCTCGCCGCGCTCGCACCGACCGAGAGCAAGGGAATACCGATCAGCGCGATCGTCGAGCGCGATGCGGGCCGAATCCGGGTGGTCGCCACCGACATCGCGCCAAGCGGCAAGACGGCGCAGCTATGGGTCATCCGCGACGGGGTACCCCGCTCGCTCGGGCTGTTGTCGGGCAGCGGGACGACCAGCCTGGCGGTACCGGACCGCGAACGGCCGACGTTGCAGGCCGGACTGGTCCTGGCCATTTCGATCGAGCCGCCGGGCGGATCACCCAACACGACGCCGACGGGCCCGGTCGTCGCCAGCGGGCAACTCACCGCTATCTAGAGCGATTATCTACCCGCGTGAACCATCGCCATCGCCCTGCGGGCACTGGAGCGTCAGGTCAGCGCGCCGCCATCCGCCGCGCGAAATACACCTCGACCGCGCGTTCCACACTCTTGGCGATCGCGCGGCGGCCCTCGACCGAATCGAGCCGCTGCGCATCCGCCTCGTTCGACAGATAGCCGGTTTCGAACAGGATCGACGGCAGGTCGGGGGCCTTCAGCACCATCAGCGACGCCATGCGGTGATAATTGGGCTTGAGCGGGATGACGCCGGTCGCCTCGCGCCCCAGCAACCGGGCGAAGCCGGCCGAGGCGTTCATCGTCTCGCGCTGGGTCAGGTCGATCAGGATCGACGAGATATCGGCGCTTTGCCGGCCGAGGTCGACGCCGGCGAGGATATCCGCCTTGTTCTCACGCGCGGCCAGCCGCGCGGCTTCGCGGTCCGAGGCGACTTCGGACAAGGTATAGATGCTCGCCCCGGTCGCCTGGGGATTGTCGGCGCTGTCGCAATGGATCGAAATGAACAGGCTGGCCCCCAGCCGCCGCGCGATCGCATAGCGTTCCTGCAGAACGAGGAATTCGTCGCGGTCACGGGTCAGCGCCACCCGCACCCGCCCGCTCGCCAGCAGCGCGTCGCGGACGGCGCGCGCGGTCTTCAGCGTCAGATCCTTTTCCTGCATCCCGCCATGGGGAGAAATGGCACCGGGATCATGCCCGCCATGGCCCGCATCGATCACCACCAGCGGCCGATCGCCATCACCCTCGATCCGGGGAAGCCGCTGGCCGCGCCGACGGCCGGGCACAGGGACCGATGCTGTCGCGCGCTGACGGCGGTCGACGATCATCGCCGCCGACGACGATGCCGGCACCACAGTTGCCATCGCGACCTGCGGCTGGAAGCGGATCCGTCCGGCGGTGGTCGCACGGGCATAGCGTGCAGGGGCGGCGTTGCTCAGCGTCAGCGTCAGGCGACGGCCTTCGTCGGAAAAGCGACCTTCGGTGACGACCAGGGGCCGGTCGAGATCGAACACGATCCGGCTGCCACCGTCGCGCCAGCCCTGTCGCACCGCGCGTACGCCGCCACCCGACTCACTGCGCCCGCCGGGACGCACGCCGTCGAGGTCTACGACCAGGCGGTCGGGACCGGACAGCACGAAGCTGGAGGCAGCGGTAGCGGCGGCATCGAGGCGGATGGTGATGCGGTCGGAGCCGACATCGACGCTGTCCACCGTCTGCGCGGCAACGGGAACGCCGAACCAGATCGACAGGAAGGCCAGCCATGCGCCCATCGGCGCGCTATGCCGTCCAATCGCAGTTTCGGTCCAGCGCAAATCCATCGACCGGGTCCGCTTCCCTCTTCTTTCCGAAGCATTTTCTTAGCCCCCCCCGGCTCAACCTGCGGTGAACCAGCACGATGAATCATACTTTAACCATTTATTCGCATTTGCTTCGTTAGCGTAACGAACGCCCCGATACTGTTGCCGTTGGCGAAACCGGGTGCTACGCCCTCATTTACGTCGGTCCCGGACCTGGTTTCGGGGAAACCGACGCGACACCCCCAAAGCGTACCCGCTCCACGGGGTTTAACCAGGTTGATGTTCGCATGTGGCAAGTTCCGTCCCGTTCCGCCTGTGCCGCTGTCGCGGCCGGCGTCGGGGCGACGGTTGTCCGCCCGGAAATTCCCGGACTGCCCCTGCGAGCAGACGCATATCCCAGCAATCGCGCGCAGGCACCGGGCATGACCCCCGCCGCGCGTTTAGGCGCGCCGACTGGCACAGCCGTCCCGCGCGCCCGGAGACATTATCATGACCACGCGGATGTTGATCGACGCTCGCCACCGGGAGGAAACCCGGGTCGCCGTCGTCAAGGGTAACCGGATCGAGGAATTCGATTTCGAATCGGCCGAGCGCAAGCAGCTCAAGGGCAATATCTATCTGGCCAAGGTGACGCGGGTCGAACCGTCGTTGCAGGCGGCGTTCGTCGATTACGGCGGCAACCGCCACGGATTCCTCGCCTTCAGCGAAATCCATCCGGACTATTACCAGATCCCGAAGGAAGACCGCGACGCGCTGCTGGCCGAAGAGGCCGAACACGCCGCCGAGGAAGCGGCGCTGCGTGCCGGCGACCATGACGACGACCTCGACTATGACGATCATGACGACGATGCCGAAGGCGGCGTCGAGGTCGTCGAGCGCGACGAGGAAGACGACGACCATCACGACGATGAGGAAGCCGAGGCCCCGGCGCGCCGTCCGCGCAAGGGCGGTGGCGACGATGCCGCCGTGGAAGCGCTGCGCCAGCGCCGGCTGAACCTGCGTCGCCGCTACAAGATTCAGGACGTGATCCGCCGCCGGCAGGTGTTGCTGGTGCAGGTCGTGAAGGAAGAGCGCGGCAACAAGGGCGCGGCGCTGACCACCTATCTGTCGCTCGCCGGTCGCTATTGCGTGCTGATGCCCAACACCGCGCATGGCGGCGGCATTTCGCGCAAGATCAGCTCGGCCGCCGACCGCAAGCGGTTGAAGTCGATCATGGCCGAACTGACGCTGCCCGCGTCGATGGGCTGCATCGTCCGCACCGCCGGGCTCCAGCGTTCGCGCCAGGAGATCAAGCGCGACTTCGACTATCTCGCGCGGCTGTGGGACGGGATTCGCGAACAGACGCTGACCTCGTCGGCACCGGCGCTCGTCTATGGTGACAGCGACCTCATCAAGCGTGCGATCCGCGATATCTACAACAAGGATATCGACGAGGTGATCGTCGAGGGGCCGGAAGGCTTCCGCCATGCCAAGGACTATATGCGGCTGCTGATGCCGGCCCATGCGCGGCGGGTGAAGCAATATGCCGACGCGGTGCCGCTGTTCCAGCGCGCGCATGTCGAAGACCAGCTGGCCGCGATGTACAATCCGGTCGTGCAGCTGAAGTCAGGCGGCTATCTGGTCATCAACCCGACCGAGGCGCTGGTGTCGATCGACATCAACTCGGGCCGGTCGACCCGCGAACATAATATCGAACAGACCGCCACCGCGACCAACCTCGAAGCGGCGCAGGAGATCGCGCGCCAGCTGCGGTTGCGCGACATGGCGGGTCTGGTCGTGATCGACTTCATCGACATGGATCACGGATCGAACGTCCGTAAGGTCGAGAAGGCGATGAAGGAGGCGCTGAAGAACGATCGTGCCCGCATCCAGGTCGGCCGCATCTCCGCCTTCGGCCTGATGGAAATGAGCCGCCAGCGGCTGCGCACCGGCGTGCTGGAGGCATCGACCCGCCAGTGCCCGCATTGCGAGGGCACCGGCCTGGTCCGCACCGCGTCGTCGGCCGGCCTGTCGGCGCTGCGCCTGATCGAGGACGAGGCCGCTCGCGGTCGCGGATCGCTGATCCAGCTGCGCGCCAGCCAGGAAGCGGCCTTCTATGTCCTCAACAAGAAGCGCGCGGACATCGCCGAGGTCGAGGACCGCTATGGCGTAACCGTCGAGATCGTGCCCGATGCCGAGATCGAGGGTGCGCGCATGGCGGTCGAGGCTTCGGGTCCGCCGCCCGCGCATCCGCCGAAGATCGAGCCGCTGGTCATCGTCGACGACGAAGACGACGCCTATGACGAGATCGAGGACGAGATCGACGAAGAGGTCGAAGAGGACGCGGTCGAGGAAACCGCCCGCGCCCCGCGTGGCGACGATGATGGCGAAGGCCGTGGCAAGCGCCGTCGCCGTCGTCGCGGTCGTCGCGGTCGCAACCGTGAGGAAGGCGAAGCCGGCGAGGACGCCGACACTGCCGAGGACTCGGACGAGGTCGACGGCGAAGCCGAGGACGAGGCGGATGCCGAGGCTTCGACCGACACCGCTGCGCCCGAAGCCGCTCAGGAAGACGAAGGCACCAGGCGCAAGCGTCGCCGTCGCGGCCGTCGTGGCGGCCGGCGTGGCGAGGGTGCGTTCGACGCCGCCGATGGCGCCGGCGCGATTGCCGACCTGCCGGCCGAGGACGATGTGACCGAAGCGACGGTCGAAGCACCGGCAGCAGTCGAGCCGGCCGCAGAGCCCGAGGTCGTGGAGGCAGCTCCCGCGCCGGCACCCAAGCGCACCCGCCGCCGTCCGAGCGCGCGTGCCAAGGTCGAAGGCGCAACCGATGCGGCCATCGCCGAACCGGCGACCGTAGAGGCGGCCGACGCCGCACCGATCGTGACGCCGGAACCTGCCGCAACGCCGAAGGCCGAGGTCGAGCCGGTGGCCGAAGCGCCCAAGCCGAAGCGGACCCGCAAGCGCAAGGTCGAGGCCGAACCGGTCGTCGAAGCGGAAGCAGAGGCTCCGGCCTCCGCCCCAACTGAAGCGGAAGCCGCGCCCAAGAAGCGTCGCGCGCCCCGCCGCAAGGCTGCTGCGCCGGTAGAAGCGCCGGCGGAAGAAGCCGCTCCGGTAGAGGATACCGCACCGGCCGAGGCGGCAGCAACCGACACGGCGACGGACGAAGCGGCCACCGACGGTTCGGCATCGCCGCGTCGCGGATGGTGGCAGCGCACCTTCGGCAACTGATCGCCGGCGCTGATCGAACAGAAGGGGCGGCATCCTATCGGGTGCCGCCCCTTTTTCGTTCAGGCGTCGATCGCGACCGGCGGTTCGCGAACCAACGCCGACCGGGCAAGATCGATTCGCACTGCGAGTCCGTCCGGCCGCCAGTCGCGCGCAATGCTTCCGGCCAGCTGTTGTTCGATGCTGAGCGCGGCCAGCCGCGTCCCGAATCCCGTCGCGTGCGGTTCGCCGGCAATCGTCGGTCCACCCGATTCGCACCAGTCGATCCGCAACGCATCGCCCTGCAATCGCGTCCGGATCGCAAGCCGCCCTTCGGGCACCGACAACCCGCCATATTTGGCGGCGTTGGTGGCCAGTTCGTGGAAGATCAGCGCGACCGGCGTCGCACCACGATCGTCGATCGGTACGTCGTCCCCCTCGATCCGCCATTGCTCCGCCGCATAGGGCGACAATAGTTCGCGCAGCACATGGTGCAGCGTCGCTTCGCCGATCAGCGGGCGGGAAATGTCGCTGTGCGGCCGGGCAAGGTCATGCGCTGCCCCCAGTGCCGCGATCCGCCGGGCCAGATCGTCGGCAAAGTCGCGCACCGCCGGCATCCGTCGCGCCGACATGCGCACGAGGCCGCTGATGATCGCGAAGATGTTCTTGATCCGATGGCTCAGCTCCCGGCTCAATATGTCGTTCTGTTCGGCCGCGCGTTTTGCCGAATCGATGTCGGTGCAGGTGCCGATCCACCGCACGATCGTGCCATCCGCGTCGCGCACCGGCAGGGCACGCCCCAATACCCAGCGATAGGCACCGCTGCGATGGCGCAGGCGATATTCGATCTCGTAATCCTCGCCGGTGTCCAGGCTGTGCCGCCACCGCGCCCATGCACGGTCCTGGTCTTCGGGATGGAACATGCCGTTCCACCCCTCGCCATCGGTCGAGCCTTCGGGCATTCCGGTGAAACGATACCATTGCGCGTTGTAATAGTCGTGATGCCCGTCGGGCCGCGTGGCCCAGATCATCTGCGGCATGGCATTGGTCAACGTGTCGAGTTCGGCACGCGTGGCGTCGCGGGCCGTTTCGGCCTGCCGTCGCGATTCCTCACCCGATGCGATCGCGATCCAGCGCCCGGCCCCGTCCGGCCGCACGCCGAACCGGACCGGCATATCGATATGCCCGGCGATCAGCGGCAGCGACAGGTTGAAGGGGGTGCCGCCAGCCACGGCGTGCTCCCAGCTACGCCGAACCGCAACGCGGCCCGGACCGTCATGACAACAATCCCATATAGTCCGGCCGATCGTGCCGGGGAAATCTTCCTGCCAACGGCGGTTGCCCCACGACAATTGCCCATCGCCCGTGGCGATCCATGCCAGTACCGGCATCGCATCGGCAATATCGTGCCAGATCGGCGATGACGGATCGATATCGGCCGCTGTCATGTTCACATCAATTACCCCATATGCCCCGGCCTATGCCGGATCGGGGCTTCACGCCAATGTTATCGTTCGAACGGCCATCGTACGACATACCGACTGCCAAGATCGATTGTCCGATATCTTTCGAGCGGTAGATGCTAAACAATTCGTATGCCGTCCGCTGCCGGCGACGATTTTTTGCCGCGTATCTGATCGATATCAACATTATCGCGGACAAGGCCATTGACCTGTCCTCGGCCGCGTAGCATTTCGCCGCCATCAAGGAGAACTCCATGACCGAAGATACTTCCGAACTTAACGCGATCGAGCTGGCAACCGAACTTACCATCGCGTGGCTGAACAACGGCAACAATCGCGTCGCGGCGGAGGATGTTCCGGCATTCCTGCAGACAATGCACGCCACCGTGCTGGGACTCGCATCGGGCACGTCGGAACCGGAAGAAGCCGCGCCGCAGCAGGACCATGTCGCCGCGGTGTCGGTGCGCAAGTCGCTGGCGTCGAAGGACCACATCATCTCGATGATCGACGGCAAGCCGTACAAGACGCTGCGCCGTCACCTCGCCGGCCATGGCCTGACCCCGGAAACCTATCGCGAGCGCTATGGCCTGCGCCCCGATTATCCGATGGTCGCCGAAACCTATTCGCAGAGCCGTCGCGACATGGCGAAGCGCATCGGTCTCGGCCGCAAGGCGCGCACGACCAGCGAAGGCGGCGAAGCCACCGGCGACGCCGCGCCGCGCCGCGGCCGCAAGCCCAAGGCCGCCGAGTAAGCGATCACAAAGGGGCGGCCTTCGGGTCGCCCCTTTTCATTCAGGCGACCGGCCGGGCGGTGTCGCCATCCCAGTAATGGGTGCACAGCTGCGCCTGCGGCGTATCGCCGTCGGCCAGCGCCGCGACCGTTACCCAGCCCTCCGCCCGCAACCGCGCCGCTGTCGGCGATGCGGTGCCAAGCGGCAGGAACAGCCGCCGCCGGTCCTCGGTGCCCAGCCCTGCATCGAGCAGCGCATCGGCGTAGAGCGAGAAGCCGACCGCCGCTTCCTCGCGCCCGTCGGCATGGCATATGGCATAGCTGCCGCCGCGCCCGACTTCGCCCAGCACGCCCCGCGCGAACAGCGAAAAGCCCAGCCAGCTCTGATATTCGAAGCCATGCCGCTCGGTCGGGTCCAGCGTCACGCCGACATCGGCGGGCAGCGTGGCCACGATCGCCTCGATCGCATCAAGCCGCGACGCCAGCCGCCCGGCACTGTCGGTCGCGCGCAGCCGGGTGAGCGCGGCGGCAAACGGCCCCGCCGCCTCGACCAGCGGCAGATAGGCGGGATCGATCGCCGCGACCCGGCCGGCATCCTTGGCGTCCAGCGCCGCGATCAGCGCGTCATGCTGCGGCCCCGGCGGATCGCCCGCCAGCGTCGCGACCAGATCGGGCAGGGTGAAGTCGATCGAGATGCCGGTGACGCCCGCCGCGCGCAACGCCTCGACCGCGACGGTCACGATCTCGGTCGCCGCGCCGACACTGTCGAGGCCGATCAGTTCGGCACCGATCTGACGCAGCGCACGACGCGGGGCGAGCTCGCCGGCGCGCAGTTTGAGTACCGGGCCGGCATAGGACAGCCGTACCGGGCGCGGATGGTGCCCCATGCGCGTCGCCGCGATCCGGGCGACCTGCGCGGTGATGTCCGGCCGAATAGCGAGCGTGCGCTGGCTGACCGGATCGACGAAGCGCACCGCATCGGTCGCCGCCGTACCCTTGAGCCGCCCGGCCAGCCCTGCCTCGAACTCGGCGAGCGGCGGATCGACCTGCTCATAGCCATAGCCATGCGCCACGCCCAGCACCGCCCCTTCGAAACGACGCAGGCCGTCGGCGGCGGGGGGCAGGCGGTCGTGAAACCCTTCGGGGAGGAGGCCGGTATCGTGCATGGTATGTCCCCTAGCGGGTGCGGGCCGGACGGGAAAGCGGGGACGACAACTCCCCAACCGACCATGGCAGTCAGGACCTCATCCTGGGTCCCGCTTCTTCTGGGCCAACGTCGCAAAGCGTGCACGCTCATGTTCAAAAATGAAGTGCAACAGCCGCGACAATTGGGTCATGTTCCCCTGTCGCCAGCTGACCTTTACGGAACGATGTTCGATCGCTGCACTTCAGGAAGCTCGGCTATTGTCCCGGCGGATCGCTGTACCGTTGGATCGCGAGCCGTCCGCCGTTTCGCGCGCATGGCAGTGCAATGGTGTCAAGCGGATCGACTACCACCCGACGCATGATCAGGCGCACGCCTGGCCACGCCGCCGGCACGGCTGTCGGCCGAGCGGGAGGCCGCTAATCCTCACACGCCCCGGCTAGGTTGCTGCCCGTGACGACGCCGTACATCGGGAGGCCGGCGCCATCCTCGCCAGCCACAACCACATCCCATGAATAGGACTCAGCCCTTTAAACGCGCGCGCGATGCCGGCATCGGCACCCGGCAGGGCACGATAGCCTTCGGCTCCGGCCGCCGGCCATCGGGTGTGAACATCGCGATATAGCCGCCGGCCGACGGCATCTTCTGCAGTTCGACCAGCTTGTAGCCGACCGCCTCGAACTCGCATTTCAACAGTGCGGGCGGCGTGCCGTGGTTCTGGGTAGGCCGGTCGGCATCGACCACCACGACCCGCCCGCCCTTGCGTATCGAGGGACGCAGGTTCCACAGAAAGGCATAGGGCTCGGCGATCTCATGGTACATATGGACCATCAGCACCCGGTCGAAGCTGTTGATCGGCAGCTTCGCATCGTCCGGTTCGCCCAGCCGCACGCTGACATTGTCCAGCCGTTCGCGCGCGACCCGCTGCGCCAGCGCGTCACGAATCTGCGGGATAATGTCCTCGGCCAGCACGCGGCCGTCGTCGCCGACCCGCTGCGCCAGACGGATGGTGTAATAACCCTCGCCCGCGCCGATATCGGCGACGGTCATGCCGGGCGCGATGCCGGCCTTGTCCATCACCAGTTCGGCTTCGTTCAGCCGGTCGCGCGATTCCTCGGTCGACCAGCGTGCCGAGACGATCGTTGCCACCGGCCGGTCGGCCTTGGGAAAGGTCGGCTTGTCCTCCCGCTGCGCATTGGCGGCCGGCGTCGGTTGCGTCGCGTCGCAACCGGCCAGCATCAGCAGCGCGAACGGGAGGGCGCGACGCATCTCAGTCGACATCCTCGACATCGACCGATTCACCGGTCACCCGCTGCGACAGCGCGGCGGCCATGAACGGATCGAGCGCGCCGTCCAGCACGTCGCCCGGCGCGGTCGAGACGACACCGGTGCGCAGGTCCTTCACCATCTGATAGGGCTGCAGCACGTACGAACGGATCTGATGGCCCCAGCCGATATCGGTCTTGGTCGCATTCTCGGCATTGGCCTCCGCCTCGCGGATCGCCAGCTCGCGCTCGTACAGCCGGGCGCGCAGCTGGTTATAGGCTTCGGCCTTGTTCTTGTGCTGCGAGCGCTGGTTCTGACACTGCACGACGATGCCGGTCGGGATATGCGTGATACGCACCGCCGAATCGGTCGTGTTGATGTGCTGCCCACCGGCACCCGACGCGCGGTAGGTGTCGATGCGCAGGTCGCTTTCGTTATATTCGACCTCGATATTGTCGTCGATCACCGGATAGACCCAGATCGACGCGAACGAGGTGTGGCGACGCGCGGCGCTGTCATAGGGGCTGATGCGGACCAAGCGGTGGACCCCGCCCTCGGTCTTGGCAAAGCCGTACGCATTCTCACCCTTGATCAGCAGGGTCGCCGACTTGATGCCAGCCTGTTCGCCCGAATGCTGGTCGACCAGCTCGACCTTCATGCCGCGGCGTTCGGCCCAGCGGGTGTACATGCGTTGCAGCATCCCCGCCCAGTCCTGGCTCTCGGTCCCGCCGGCGCCGGCGTTGATCTCGATATAGGTGTCGTTGCCGTCCGCTTCCCCCGACAGCAGCGCTTGGACCTTGTCATGATCGGCACGCTTGGCCAGCTCGGCGAGGTTCGCGACGCCCTCCTCCGCCATTTCGCTGTCGCCCTCGGCATCGGCCATCTCGATCAGCTCGACGGTATCGGCGAGGTCGCGTTCGATGTCGCGGGTCGCGGTGATCGCCTCGTCCAGCCGGCGCCGTTCGCGCATCACGTCCTGCGCGGCCTTGGGATCGTTCCACAATGCCTGATCCTCGACGCGCGCGTTCAGCTCGTCCAGCCGGCGCAACGCGCGGTCCCAGTCGAGGAAGCGGCGCAGCAGCGCGAGGGCATCGTTGATCTTGTCTACATGGGCTTGCGCTTCGGCGCGCATGGGAAAACTCCGGGAATAAGCGTAATCAGGGGGAATGCCGCCGATATAGGGCGCGCGCTAGTAGATTCCCCCTTCGCGTTGCAAGAAGTCGCTGTCGCGCGGTTGCGCCGCCTTGGGCTGCGGCGCGGCGCGGGTCGGGTCGCGGGTGACGGGCGGGCGCGCTTCGCCGAGGCGTCCGGTGGCGCGGCGCGCCTCGGTCTCCGGCTTGAACGCTTCCCAGATGATCGCCGCCTTGGGATCGGTCGTCGGCCAGCCGCCATAGACCGGGCGACCGCTGGCACGGTCGATACGGACCATGCGGATACCGGCAGGCGCGCGGAACGGCAGCACCTCCATGTCCTTGTACGCCTTTACCGCGAATGCCTTATAGATCGGTGCGGCGATCGTACCGCCTTGGGCATAGCCGCCCAGATTGCGCGGTGTGTCGAAGCCCAGATAGAGGCCGGCGATCATCTGCGGCGTGCCGCCGACGAACCATACGTCGGTCGGGCCGGTCGAGGTGCCGGTCTTGCCCATGATCGGACGGTTAAGGTCGCGAAGCGTGGTGGCGGTGCCGCGCTGGATCACCCCCTCCATGATGTGCACCATCTGGTACGCGCTCATCGGTTCGACCACCTGACGCGACTTGATCTGCGGACGGGGCATCGGCTTGCCGTCCCAGTCGGGCGCGTTGCAGCGGTCGCAGGCGCGCCAGTTTTCGGGCAGGATCACCTTGCCGCGCCGGTCCTGCACGAAATCGATGACGCTGGGCTTCAGCTCGCGCCCCTGATTCGCGAGGATCGAATAGGCGTTGACCATGCGCATGACGGTCGTCTCGCCCGCGCCCAGCGCATAGGAGAGATAGGGCGGAAACTTCTCGTCACTGACGCCGACGCGCTGGATTAGGTCGTTGACCTTGTCCATGCCGGTCTGCGCCGCGGCGCGGACGGTCATTAGGTTGCGCGACTGTTCGACGCCCCAGCGCATCGTGTGCGGGCCGGCCCCGCCGCCACCGAAGTTGCGGAAGCATTTCTGGCCCAGTCGCCCGCCCTGATTCACGCAGAACGGCCCGTCGACGATGATCGAGGCCGGGGTCATCCCCGCCTCCAGCGCGGCGGCATAGACGATCGGCTTGATCGTCGATCCGGGCTGGCGCATCGCCTGGGTCGCGCGGTTGAACGACTGGATGCGGCTGTCGAACCCGCCCTGCATCGCGAGGATGCGGCCGGTGCGCGGGTCCTCGACCACCATGCCGCCCGACACGCGCGGAACCGAACGCAGCGACCATTGACTGCCGGCGGGGGCCACCGCGAGGATGTCGCCCGGCTGGATCGCGGCAAAGGCGGTGCCGCCCTGCCCCCGCACCGGCATCACGGCGTTGCCACGCGGCAGGACGCCCGTCCGCCCATCGGCAAAGCCGATCCGCGCCTCGCCGCCATCCTTCGCGATGACGATCGCCGCCTGCCAATCCTGATAATCGATGCCAATATTGGTGTTGAGCAGCGCCGACTGCCAGTTATCCGCGTCCACCTCGGCACGCGGCTTGTTGAGCGGTCCCGACCAGCCGCGCCCCGAATCGAAGCGGATCAGCCCGGAACGCAGCGCGTCCTGCGCATCCTGCTGGATCTTCGGATCGAGCGAGGTACGCACCCACAGGCCGCCGGCATAGACGCTGTACGGCCCGTCCTTCGCATTCTCGCCGAACTGGTTCAGCAGCTGGCGGCGCACTTCCTCGATGAAATAGCCGCCGGCGGTTTCCTTGCGCGGGGTCTGGCGCGGGATGGTGCCGAGCGGCTGGGCGACCGCGTTCGCGCGCTGGCTGGCGGTGATGAAGCCGTTGCGCTCCATTTCGCCCAGCACCCAGTTGCGCCGACCGATCGCCCGGTCATAGCCGCGCTCGGGCGTATAGTTGGACGGCCCCTTGGGCAGGATCGCGAGATAGGCCATTTGCGGCAGCATCAGTTCGCGCAGATCCTTGCCGAAATAGGCATGGGACGCCGCCTCTACGCCGAACGCGTTCCGGCCGAGCGCGATCTGGTTCAGATAGAGTTCGAGAATCTGCTGCTTGGTCAGCGCGCTTTCGATGCGATAGGCGAGCAGCGCCTCCTTCGCTTTCCGAACATAGCTGACCTCGTTGGTCAGCAGCAGGTTCTTCGCCACCTGTTGCGTGATGGTCGACGCGCCGATCGGGCGGCCGTCGCGACGCAGATTGGTGAGCATCGCGGCGGCGATACCGGGATAATCGACGCCGTGATGTTCGAAGAAGGTGCGATCCTCCGCCGCCAGGAACGCGCGGACCAGCAGCGGCGGATATTCGGCATAGGACAACTGCACACGCCGTTCGCGGGCATAGCTGTGGATCGGATCGCCCTCGATGCCGCGCACATTGGTCGGCAGCGGCGGTTCATAGGCGCGCAGCGAATCGACCGACGGCAGCGTGCGCCACAGCAGCAGCCAGATGAGGAACACGGCGATCCCCGCCAGCAACAGCGCGATCGCGGGCAGGCGGAACCACCACCGCCGCCGGATACGGGCGAAACGGGCGCGCCGGCCCTCTCGGGCGGCGTCGGGGGTGGCTTCGGTGTCGGATACGCTCATCGCCCGCGCGGTTTAGCAGGTTTGGGCGTGGGGGAAAGCCGGGCGTGATCCCGTGCCCCCTTCGTCATTCCTTACCGCCCCACCCCATCCATCGCCAGCGCATCGGACAGGAGCGCGCGGATAGCGCGAAGTTCGGTGATGCGCGCAGCGCGGCGGGGGGCCGGCGCGACCGGCAACGGCGCCTTCGCCTCCTGCGCCAGCAATTGCTGGACCCCGCGCACGGTATAGCCCTGTTCGCCGAGCAAACTGTGGATTCGGCGGAGCAGTGCCACGTCCGCCGGCCGGTAATGGCGGCGGTCGCCGGCGCGGGTCAGCGGCTTGATCTGCGGGAAGCGGCCTTCCCAATAGCGCAGCCGGTGCTGCGGCACCCCCAGTTCGCGCGCGACCTCACCGATCGAGCGATAGGCGTCGGCCGATTTGTCGACGGGGGGCGCCAATCCGGTCCGATCAGCCGGTCGCGAGGATGCGGTCGCGCATCATCTGGCTGGCGCGGAAGGTCAGGACGCGGCGCGGGGCGATCGGCACTTCGACGCCGGTCTTGGGATTGCGACCGACGCGTTCGCCCTTGTCGCGCAGGACGAAGCTGCCGAAGCCGGAAATCTTGACGTTCTCGCCCTTGGACAGCGCGTCGCACATATGGCCGAGAATCTGTTCGACGACTCGTGCGGAATCGGCACGCGAAAGGCCGATTTCGCGGTGCATTTCCTCGGCAAGGTCCGCGCGAGTCAGCGTGCCATCGGTTGCCATCGGTTCTTCTTCCCTTTCGAACTACGCCGATCCGCTAGCACGGCGTATACGAAAATTCAAAAATACGAAAGGATTACCAACGCACTACGGCAGCGCCCCAGGTAAAGCCACCGCCCATTGCCTCCAGCACCACGATATCGCCACGCTGGATCCGCCCGTCCTTGACCGCGACGTCGAGCGCGAGGGGCACCGAAGCGGCCGATGTGTTGGCATGCCGGTCGACGGTGACGACGACCTTTTCGGGGGCGAGGTTCAGCTTGCGCGCGGTCGCATCGAGGATGCGAGCATTCGCCTGATGCGGCACGACCCAGTCGACATCCGCCGGGGTCAGCCCGGCGAGGTCGAGCGATTCGCCCATGACGGCGGCAAGGTTCACCACCGCGTGGCGGAACACTTCCTTGCCCTTCATGCGCAGCTTGCCGACCGTACCGGTCGTCGACGGGCCGCCATCGACATAGAGCAGCTGGTTGTGGCGGCCATCGGCGTGGAGCCGGGTCGACAGGATGCCGCGCCCGTCCGCCGCCTCGGTCGCCTCCAGGACGATCGCGCCCGCCCCGTCGCCGAACAGGACGCAGGTCGTGCGATCCTCCCAGTCGAGGATGCGGCTGAAGGTTTCGGCACCGATGACGAGGGCGCGGCGATGGACGCCGGCGCGCAGCATCGAATCGGCGACCTGCACCGCGTAGAGGAAACCCGAACAGACCGCCGCCACGTCGAACGCGACGCAGTCATCGATGCCGAGCGCCGCCTGCACCTTGGTCGCGGTTGCCGGGAAGGTCTGGTCCGGGGTGGCGGTCGCCAGCACGATCAGGTCGATCTGCGCCGGCTCCAGCCCGGCGGCAGCGATCGCGGCACGGGCGGCATCGGTCGCGAGCGTCGACGTCGTCTCATGCTCGCCGGCGATATGGCGGAAGCGGATGCCGGTACGCTCGACGATCCATTCGTCGGACGTATCGACCCGTTCGGCCAGGTCCGCATTGGACACACGGTTGGCGGGAAGCGCGGAACCGGTGCCGGTGACGACTGCGCGAATCATGCTGCCTGTGCCTCGATACCGGCCAGATCGCTGGCGATGCTGCGGGTCAGGTCGTCGCGGACCATCTTGGCGGCCACCTGGATCGCGTTCGACACGCCGATCGCATTGGCGCTGCCATGGCTCTTCACCACCAGCCCGTTGAGTCCGAGGAAGACCGCGCCATTATGGTTGTTGGGGTCGAGATGGTGGCGGAGCAGGTCGGTCGCGGGCCTGGAGATCAGGAACCCGATCTTCGAGCGCACCGACGAACGGAACGCGCGCTTGAGCAGGTCGCCGACGAAGCGCGCCGTCCCTTCGGCGGTCTTCAAGGCAATATTGCCCGAGAAACCGTCGCAGACGACGACATCGACCTGTCCGCGCGACAGGCGATCCCCCTCGATATAGCCGGTAAAGGTCATCGGCAGATGCGGCGATGCGCGCAGCGTCGCCGCCGCCTCCCGCACGCTGTCGATGCCCTTAAGCTCTTCGGTGCCGATGTTCAGCAACGCGACGCGGGGGGAATCGAGGTCGAGCGCGGTGCGGGCATAGGCCGCGCCCATCACCGCGAACTGGACGAGGTTGCGCGCATCGCACTCGGCATTGGCGCCGAGGTCGAGCATGACGAGGTCATTGTCGCCAAGGCTCGGCAGCAACGCCGCCAGTGCCGGACGATCGATGCCGGGCATGGTGCGCAGCGCGAGCTTCGCCATCGCCATCAGCGCGCCGGTATTGCCCGACGACACGGCGGCGGCGGCACGCCCCTGCTTCACCAGGTTGATGGCGATGCCCATCGACGTGGTCTTCGCCCGGCGAATCGCCTGGCTCGGCTTGTCGGAAGAACCGACAACCTCAGGCGCGTGGACGATCTCCGACGCGGCACTGAGGTTGGGATGTGATTCGAGCCCGGCGCGAATCGCCGTCTCGTCGCCGACCAGCAGGAAGCGCATCGATTCATGACGCCGCCGGGCATGGGCGACGCCAGCGAGCATGGTGGCAAGCCCTTCGTCACCGCCCATCGCGTCGATGGCGATCCAGGACCCGTCAGCCATGCGTGCTTTCCTGTCCGGTCGAGCGGGTTACGCTTCGACCGAGACGACTTCGCGACCGTTATAATGGCCGCAAGCGGTGCACAGGTTGTGCGGACGCTTCAGTTCGCCGCAGTTCGGGCATTCCTGGAACGACTCGATGCTCAGCGAGTCGTGGCTGCGACGCATACCGCGCTTCGAGGGCGTGGTCTTTCTCTTGGGAACTGCCATTTCGGCACCTTTATTACGTGGGTATCAGTTGGTTTCGCTACCAACTGACGACGCGGCCCAGGCAAGTGCCGAACCGCAACACTGCGACCGGCGACCCGCCGGACCGGCAGACAGGCTGGTCGCGAAGCGAACCGCGCCTATAGCGTTTTCGTGCGCGGTTGCAAGGGAGAAGGGACGAACCCCTTCGGTCTACTTCGTCGTCCCCGCGAAGGCGGGGACCCATAGCCGCTGACGTCAATGCACGATCCACGGCGCTAGCGACAATGGATTCCCGCCTTCGCGGGAATGACGAATCAGCCGACCGCCAGCACCTTGTCCCCCACGAACGGGTTCGTCGCCCGTTCATGGCCCAGCGTACTGCCCGGACCATGACCCGGCACGAACGCCACATCGTCGCCTAGCGGCCACAGCTTGGTCACGACCGAGTCGATCAGCGCCTGATGGTCGGACAGCGGGAAATCTGTTCGACCGATCGATCCCTGGAACAGCACGTCGCCGACCAGCGCGAATCGGGCCGCTTCGTGGAAGAAGATGACATGCCCCGGCGTGTGCCCCGGCGTTTCGTACACCGACAGCACCGCCTCGCCCACCGTCACCGTGTCACCTTCGACCAGCCAGCGATCGGGTTCGAACGGCACACCGCGCAGGCCCCAGCGCTTGCCGTCCTCGTCCAGCCGCGCGATCCAGAACCGGTCGGCTTCGTGCGGGCCTTCGATCGGCACGCCCAGCTGCTCGGCCAGCGGCTTCGCCTCGCCGCAATGGTCGATATGGCCATGGGTCAGCAGGATCTTCTCGATCGTCACCCCCTGTTGCTCGGCGGCGGCGATGAGGCGCGGCAGGTCGCCGCCGGGATCGACGAACGCGCCGCGCATCGTCTTCGTACACCATAGCAGGGTGCAGTTCTGCTGGAGCGGGGTCACCGGAATGATCGCCGCGCGGATCGGGGATGGGGTCATGGACGAATCCATATCGCCTGCGGCCTGATCCCGCAAAGCCGGATCGGGCCGGTAACCCCTCTACGAACGCCGATCAGACTTAATCCCGCGTACATAAAGGCACGTCACAATGCTTGCCCCGCGCGCGCGCAACCGGCAAGCGTGGTGACGATGTTCGATACGACCCGGCCTTTCGTGCTGTTCGACGACGCCCGGCCGGGTGGCACCGCACGGCTGTATCGTGCTCCGACGCGCCTGATCTGCGCCGATCGCCTAGACGAGGTTGCCGATGCGCTGACGGCGATGCGCGCCGCGACGGCAGCGGGGGCAAGCGTCGCCGGCTATATGACCTATGAGGCGGGGGCCGCATTCGTGCCGGGCGCACCGGTGCGGGCGGGCGACGGGCCGCTGCTGTGGTTCGGCGTGTTCGACCGCGCCGAAACCGTCGACCTCGCCGCTGCCCTGCCCGATCCGGCCGGGGCGTGGGTCGGCACGGTCGAGGCCGATATCGCAGCCGACGCCTATGCCGCCCACTGTACCGAGATTCTCGAGCTGATCGCGGCGGGCGATATCTATCAGGCGAACCTGACCTTCGGCGCGCGCGTGCCGGTGATCGGCGATCCGCTGGCGCTCTATGCCGCGATCCGACCGCGCGCCGCCGCCGGACATGGTGCGGTGGTGTGGACCGGCCGCGACTGGATATTGTCCTTTTCGCCCGAGCTTTTCTTCACGGTTTCGAACGGCCGGATCACCGCGCGCCCGATGAAGGGCACCGCAACCCGCGACCCCGACCCCGCCCTCGACCGCGCCGCCGCCGAATCGCTCGCCGCCGATCCCAAGCAGCGTGCCGAGAATCTGATGATCGTCGACCTGATGCGCAACGACCTGTCGCGCGTGGGCGTCGCGGGCAGCGTGGCAGTGCCGGAGCGATTCGTCGTCGAAACCTATCCCAGCATCCACCAGCTGATCTCGTCGGTCACCGCCGAGCTGTCGCCGGACAAGGATGCGATCGATGCGCTGGCGGCGCTGTTCCCCTGCGGATCGATCACCGGCGCGCCCAAGCGGCGGGCAATGCAGGCGATCGACACGGTCGAGGGGCGGGCGCGGGGCATCTATACCGGGTCGATCGGCTGGATCGACGGTGCGGGCGACGCGTCGTTCAACGTCGCGATCCGCACCCTGCACCTGCCCGCCGGTGCCACCGAAGCGACGCTGGGCCTGGGATCGGGGGTCGTTGCCGATTCGCAACCGCAGGCGGAATGGCGCGAATGCCTCGCCAAGGCGCGCTTCCTCGACCTCGCACCGGCCCGGCTCGACCTGATCGAGACGATGGCGTTCGATCCGCATACCGGGATACCGTTGCTGGAGCGGCATCTGGCGCGGTTGACCGCAAGCGCCCGCGCATTGGGCTTTGCGTTCGATCGGCACGCCACCCGCAACGAATTGCAGGCGGCGACCTTTCGGTTGCGCGAGCCGGCGCGGGTGCGGCTGTTGCTGTCGCGCAGCGGGGCGATCGCGGTCGATGTCACCCCCCTGCCCGCCGCAACGGCCGGGCCGGTCGATGTAGCCGTGGCGCCCCTGCCACTCGCCCCCCGCGACCTGCGCCTCGCCCACAAGACAACCGACCGCCGCTTCTGGCCCGCGCCGCCGCCGGGCTGTTTCGAGACGATCTTCGTCGACGCGCAGGGCGACCTGACCGAGGGCAGCTTCACCTCGATCTTCGTCGATGGCGGCGCACAGCTGCTGACCCCGCCGCTCGACCGGGGACTCTTGCCCGGCATATTGCGCGCCGAGCTGATCGCGCGGGGTGAGGCGGTGGAGATGCCACTGCGCCCCGCCGATCTCGCGCAAGGATTTTACATCGGCAATGCAGTTCGCGGACTGATTCGTGCGCGATTGGTTGCGGATGCGAACATAGGGGGGTAAGGGCGCGTCCACCTGTTCCTTCTCAGCATCGGACGTCCCATGAAGCCCTCCGCCGCGCTCGACCGCATCAACCCGTCGCCGACCCTCGCCATCACGTCGAAGGTCCTCGAACTGAAGCGGCAGGGCGTCGACGTGATCGGCCTGGGTGCGGGCGAACCCGATTTCGACACGCCCGATTTCGTCAAGGACGCCGCGATCGAGGCGATCCGCGCCGGCAAGACCAAATACACCAATGTCGACGGCACGGCCGAGCTGAAGGATGCGATCGCCGCCAAGTTCAAGCGTGACAACGGCCTGACCTATGCCGCGAACCAGATCACGGTGAATGTCGGCGGCAAGCATACGCTGTTCAACGCACTGGTCGCGACGGTCGATGCAGGCGACGAGGTGATCGTCCCCGCCCCCTATTGGGTCAGCTACCCGGACGTCGTGCAGTTCGCGGGCGGCACCCCGGTATTCATCGCCGCCGGTGCCGACCAGAATTACAAGATCACGCCCGAACAGCTCGACGCCGCGATCACCGAGAAGACCAAGTGGGTCATCCTGAATTCGCCGTCCAACCCGACCGGTGCCGGCTATACCCGCGACGAGCTGCGCGCCTTGGGCAAGGTGCTGGAAAAGCACCCGCATGTCTGGATTTTCGCCGACGATATGTACGAACACATCGTCTATCCCGGTTTCGAATTCGCGACGATCGCCGAGGTGAACCCGACGCTGTACGATCGCACGCTGACGGTGAACGGCTGTTCGAAGGCCTATGCGATGACCGGCTGGCGCATCGGCTACGCAGCGGGAGCGGCATGGCTCATCAAGGCGATCGCCAAGCTGCAGTCGCAATCGACCAGCAACCCCTGTTCGATCGCGCAGGCTGCCGCCGTCGCCGCGCTGAACGGCGACCAGTCGTTCCTGGCCGAGCGGAATGCCGCGTTCCAGCGTCGCCGCGACATGGTGGTGGCCGAACTGAACGCGATCGAAGGCGTCACCTGCCCGACGCCCGAAGGGGCCTTCTACGTCTATCCCGACATTTCCGGGCTGATCGGCAAGACCACGCCGGGCGGCAAGCGGATCGACACCGACGAGGATTTCGTCGGCTATCTGCTGGAGGACGCGCGGGTCGCCGCGGTGCAGGGTGCGGCGTTCGGCCTCTCGCCCGCGATGCGGATCAGCTATGCGACGTCGGACGAACTGCTTGCCGAAGCCTGTGCCCGTATCGCCACCGCCTGCGCCGCGCTCAAGTAATTTCGCGATGGAAACGGACTATTAGGAGCTGTTCGCTATCACAACGATAGTTGTGACAGGGACTTGATGTTGCTCGATCTTTCCACCTTGCTGGTCATGGCCGCACTATCCTCGCTCGTCGCGGGGGTGGTGCACTTGACTGCCGCGGCGGGGGGCCGGTTCGATTCTTGGGCGAACTGGTGGGGCGGCGGCCATCTGTTGATGGGCATAGGCGCGATGGTGCCGCTGGCACGCGGGCTGGAGCTTCCCTGGCTCGTGCCGACGACCAACGTGCTGGAAGTGTTCAGCTTCGCCGCGATCCATATCGGGGTGCGGCGCTTCGCCGATCCGGCGAGTGGTATCGGGCTGCCGCTCGCCATCGCCGGTATCCTTGCGCTGCCGCTGGCGTTCTGGACGGACCCTGCCGCGATGAGCCCGCGCATCGGCTATCTGACCATCGTCCGCTCGATCTTCGACATCGCGACGGTCGTCCTGGCGGTCCGCATCGCCCGTCGGGAAAAGCTGCGGACCGGGTGGATCATGGCGGTGATGTTCGCGATCACCGTCGTCCTGTTCCTTGGCCTGGCCGGATTCGCGGTTGCCGGGCAACTGGGAATATCATTGAAGGGAATGCGTGGCGGGCCGCCGGCATGGATGGCGGCGGCGGGGATCACGTTCCTGATGTTCCGCGGCTTTTCGCTGCTGACGATGGATGCGGAGCGCTGCGAACACCGGCTGGCCACCCTTGCCGAACGCGACGGGCTGACCGGGGCGGGCAATCGCACCGCCTTCGACCAGGCACGGCGGGACTGGCGCGGCGACGGTGCGGTGCTGGTGATCGATCTCGACCGCTTCAAGGAACTGAACGACTGTCACGGCCATGCGATGGGCGACGCCGTACTGGGGATCATCACGCGATCGGCGATGCAGGCGGTTCCGCCGACCGGCCGGGTGTTCCGCTGGGGCGGCGACGAGTTCGTCTGCGTAGTGCTGGACATCGACGATGCCATGGCGGAAGCGATCGCCGAGGATATCGCGACGCGTTTCGCCCGCGGCATGGCCGCGCTCCTCGGCCCCGACCATGGAACGGGGGTCAGCATCGGCCGGGCGACGGGATCGCTGGCGATACTGGACGCGCTGCTCGATCAGGCGGATGGCGCCATGTACGCCGAGAAGCGGCGCCGGCAGTCCGCGACATCGGACACGCAACGCAGCGTTGCCCAAAGTGCACCCTCCCCACACTTGATTTCGCAGTCGCAACATGGTTGAGGCTGTGCGCAACATGAACGGACGCGCCAGCGCCGGTTCAGCCCCGCAACCTATATCTTGCACCGAACAACGGACGTCCCCCTCCTTTTGCGGGGTCCGTCCGACGCCGCGAACCATCCGGGTAAGCGGCCGGGCAAGAGGACGAGACAGATGACAGCCAAGCGTACCGGTTTCCTTCGCCATTTCATCAGCGGCTTTGCCCTTGGCGCGGTCGCGCTGGTCGCGGTGCAGGTCGCGGATCGCAGCGATGCGAAGTCGGTCCGTTCCGCACCGGCGACGGTCGAACGCATCGGCTGATCTGGCGGTGCGCGCCGGCGCACCCCATTTCGGTTCCCGGCAATTCCCGAGGAACCTTCGTATGAAAGCCCTGCTGCCCGTTGCCATCGCCGTCATCGGCGTGGCCGCCCTGTCGATCCCCCCGGCGACCGCCGAGCGTGCGGTTCCCGTCCCCGCCATCGCCAGCGACGTGCCTCCCACCCCCGGCCTTGCCACCGCCGTCCTGGCGGGCGGCTGTTTCTGGGGCATGGAGGCGGTGTTCGAACGGGTGAAGGGCGTCAAGTCGGTCGTCAGCGGCTATGCCGGCGGCACGCGTCAGACCGCGACCTACGACCAAGTCTCGACCGAACGCACCGGCCATGCCGAGGCGATCCGCATCACCTACGACCCGCGCATCGTCAGCTATGGCACGCTGCTGCGCGTCTATTTCTCGGTCGCGCACGATCCGACGCAGGTGAACGGGCAATACCCCGATTCGGGACCGAGCTATCGCTCCGCGATCTTCGCGCAGACTCCGGCGCAGGCACTGGCCGCCCGGCGCTATATCGCGCAGCTGACCCGGGCGAAGGCGTTCCCGAAACCGATCGCGACCAAGATCGAAACCGGCGCCTTTTATCCGGCCGAGCCCTATCATCAGGACTTCGCCCGGCGGAACCCGTCGCACCCCTATATCGTGCGGTGGGACAAGCCCAAGGTCGCGGCGGCCAAGGCGGCCTATCCGGGGTTGGTCGGGTAGAAGAAGATTCGGTTTCACGCGAAGGCGCGGAGACGCGAAGAGGTCGCGTTTGCCGCAATGGGATCGCACAGCGATCTATCCTTCCGATCGCTGCCACGGAGAGGTAAAGTTCTGCTGGCGCGGAACGATAGAGAGCCACCACTGCTTCGCGTCTCCGCGCCTTCGCGTGAAACCGATCTTCCTTCTTTGCCTACAACAACCCCAGCGCCATCAACTCGCCGATGAGTCGAGGCGGCAGTTCGTCCGCGCCGCTGCCCTCCCCGCCCAGGTCGGCCGGTGCATCGGCATCCTCCAGATAACGCCAGCCCTGATGCGCGCGCTTCGGCCGGCCCTCGACCAGCACCAGCTTCGGCCCCAGATGAATCGCGACGCGCCCGCCCTCCGCCTCGCCGAAGCCGAGGATCGGTGAACGGGCGACGAGGCGATGCTTCAAAATCCAGAACAGCGACCCGCCCTCGATCTCGGCAGCGCGTTTGGGCAGGTAGCGGGTCGTCAGGAATCCGCCTTCGGCATGGCGCGTGGCCAGCCGCTCGGCGAGCTGTTCGACCGATTCGATGGCGAAGGCGACTTTGGTGAGATGCAGCGGCACGCGCCCCAGATGGGAAGCGCCTGCTCGCGCCTCAACCCGTCAGTCCGCTGACGGTCGCAAGCCCCAGGAACACGAGGAACCCCATCGAATCGGTCGTCATCGTCACGAAGATCGACGACGCGACCGCCGGGTCGGCGTTGAACCGGTCGAGCGTCAGCGGCACGAACACCCCCGCAAAGCCGGCAATGACGACATTCAGCAGCATCGCCGTGCCGATCACCGCCCCCAGCTGCGGATTGCCGAACCACAAGGTGACGCCGGTGCCGATCAGCGCGGCGACGGTCGCGCCGTTCATCAGCGCGATGATCATCTCGCGCCGGATCGCACGCAGCGTGTTCGACTGGGTCAACTGATTGGTGGCGAGCGCGCGGACGGTGACCGCCATGGTCTGCGTGCCGGCATTGCCGCCCAGCCCCGCGACGATCGGCATCAGCGCGGCCAATGTCACCATCTTGTCGATCGTCGCCCCGAACGCGCCGATGATCGTCGCGGGCAGCAGCGCGGTCATCAGGTTGGTGATGAGCCAGCGCACCCGCGCCTTGTACGAATCGCGGATCGGTTCGTTGATGTCGCCTTCGCCGGCGCCGGACAGCAGCAGCGCGTCCTCGCCCGCTTCCGCCTGAATGATGTGGACCACGTCGTCGACGGTGATCATGCCGACCAGCCGCCCGCCGCCATCCACCACGGCGGCGGAGATCAGCGCATATTTCTGGAAGCGGAGCGCCACCTCTTCCTGGTCCATGTCGACCGGGATCAGCGTCTGTTCGCGCGCCATCACGTCGCCGATCGCGACCGATCGTGGGGTGCGCAAAATCCACGACAATTGGCACGTGCCGACCGGCTTGTGCGCCGGGTCGACGACGAAGATTTCCCAGAAATCGGTCGTCAATACGTCATCGGCGCGAAGATAATCGAGCGCGTCGCCGACGGTCCAATGCTCCGGCACCGCGACCAGCTCGCGCTGCATCAGGCGGCCGGCGGATTCTTCCGGGTAGGACAGCGCCTCCTCGATCGCGGCACGATCGTCGGGGTCGAGCGCGCGCAGCACCGCGCGCTGTTCGGCATCGTCGAGGTCCTCGATGATCGCGACCGCGTCGTCGGTGTCGAGCTGTGCCGCCAGATCAGCGACCTGGGTCGCGGTCAGCGCCTCGATCACCGCGTCGCGCACCCAGTCGTTCATTTCCGCCAGCACGTCGCCGTTCAGCCGTTCGGCGATGGCGGCGGCCAGCGCGGCACGCTGTTCGCCCGGCACCAGTTCGAACAGGTCGGCAAGGTCGGCGGGGTGGAGCGGTTCGACCAGCTCGCGCGCGGCCTCGTCATCGCCGCGATCGACCGCTTCGCACACCGCGCGGACGAATTCGGGCTTCAGCCGGTCGTCCTCGTCCAGTTCGCTGGTCGTATCGGGAAGGTCGAGTTCGGTCATGGTCGCAACCCTCCGCGCGGTTTCGCCCGCTGTAGCCATGCTGCACCGCCGTGCCAATGTCCGTGCGGTTGCCAGTACCGTTCCGGCACCCTAGCTAGGCTCCGACTTTCAAGGAGCTTTCAATGGCCGATACCCCCAGCACGCTCGTGATGACGCTCGATACCGGTGAAGTTCGGATCAAGCTGCGCCCCGACCTCGCGCCCAACCATGTCGCGCAAATCGTCAAGCTGGCCGATTCGGGCTTTTACGACGGCGTGCCGTTCCACCGGGTGATCGACGGCTTCATGGCGCAGGGTGGCGACGGCGGTCGCGGCGACGGCACCGGCGGGTCGAAGGAACCGAACCTCAAGCAGGAATTCAACGCCGAACCGCATGTGCGCGGCGTGTGTTCGATGGCGCGGACGATGGACCCCAATTCGGCCAACAGCCAGTTCTTCATCTGCCTCGACGACGCGACCTTCCTCGACCGCCAGTACACGGTGTGGGGCGTGGTCGAGAGCGGCATGGACGCGGTCGACGCGCTGCCCAAGGGCGAGCCGCCACGTAACCCCGGCAAGATCGTGACCGCGCGCTCGGAAGCGTAAACCCTGTTCGTCATTCCCGCGCAGGCGGGAATCCATATGCGCTGGCGTTGCGGCTTGATCATTGACGTCAGCGGCTATGGACCCTCGCCTTCGCGGGGGTGACGAGAGTGAATTGGCGCCTCCCCCGTCCGTCATCCCGGCGCAGGCCGGGATCCATGGATGGGGGACGGCTGCGATCGATCGGGAACACCCGACACAATGGATTCCGGCCTCCGCCGGAATGACGAAGTGGCGGACGGTTTCTCCTACTCCGCCGGCGCGTTCAGCGCCTTGACCAGCCAGTCGTGGAACAGCTTCACCGGCCGCTGCTGCAACATGCGCGGGCGACACACGAACCAGTGGCTGTAGGTCGAATCGACCGCCATATCGAACAACGGCACCAGCCGGTCATCGCGCGCCGTTTCGAAATGCGATTCGAGCATGAAGGCGACGCCCAATCCCTGCGCCGCCGCCTCCAGCATCAGCGTGCCCGAATCGAACCGGTCGATCGCGGCCGGCGCGACATCCGGCATGCCCGCCGCATGCATCCAGTCGGCAAAGGTGTCGGGCATGTCACGGTGGATCAGCGCGGTATGCTGTGCCAGTTGCGACGGATCGGTGATCGGCGTGCGGTCGATCAGCGCGCGTCCCGCAATCGCATAGACCCGGTTGCGGTCAAGCCGCCGCGCATACAGCGCCGGGTCGATCGCATGGTCCAGCACGATCGCGACGTCGATCCCCTCCCCCAGGCGGCCCAGCCCATGGTGCGCGGTATCGAAATCGAGGTGCAGTTCGGGATGCTGGTCGTGCAGGTCGCCCATGCGCGGCATCAGCCGCTGAATCGCAAACAGCGGCAGCACGCCCAGCCGCAGGCGCAGCACCTCCACCGCGCCCGACATCTGTTCGACCGCGTCCGACAGCGTGTCGAGCGCCCCCGACAGCAGCGCGAGCAGCCGTTCGCCATCGTCGTTCAGCCGCAGGGCCTGGTGCCGGCGTTCGAACAGCGGCTTGCCGATGAAGCGCTCCATCGCCTGGACCCGGCGGCTCAGCGCGGGCGACGACAGCGCCAGTTCGTCGGCGGCGAGCTTGACCGAACCCAGTCGCGCGACATGCACGAACGCTTCGATCGCGGTGAGAGGTGGCAGGCGGCGCATCCGATACCCTAACTTGGTTGCGGTGCGGTACACGCTGCACGCCGATTGTCTCGCTTGCAACCATACACCGGTATGGCGTTGCATTTTTTGCATCATGAATTGATTTGTTCGCACTTGCACAAAAACGCGCCGCACCGCACATAGGACGTGCCTTTCAGGCATCCTCTCCTAAAAACTTTCCGGCCGGTCGTTTCGATCGGCCTTTTTTTTCGTCTTGTTGCCGGCAACCCACCGCCCATATCCGCCGTTCCTTGCGTTCAGCTCAGGACGGAATTTGATGGCGGACAGCGAAACAGGCGGGCGGCGGTTGCAGGTGGCGAACGCCCGGCCCGAAGACAGCGGGCGCGGCATCGCCCATCTCCCCCGGTCGGTCATGGCGCTGCTCGGCATCAACGAGGGCGATGTCGTCGAAATCATCGGCAAAAAGACGACGCCCGCGCGCGCCATCGCGCCCTATCCCGAGGATGAGGGCCTCGACATCGTCCGCATCGACGGGTTGCAGCGCGCCAATGCCGGCGTGGGGTCGGGCGACCAGGTCGAGGTGCGCAAGGCCGAGTCGCGCCCGGCCAGCCGTGTCGTCTTCGCGCCCGCCCAGCAGAATCTGCGGCTGCAGGGGTCGGCAAACGCGCTCAAGCGCACCTTTTTCGGCCGGCCGCTATGCCAGGGCGATATCGTCGCGACGACCGGGCATCAGCGGGTCGACAATCTGTCGCCCAATGTCCGTCGCTATGTGAACGCGCCCGCCTTTTCGTTGCAGGAAATCCGCCTCGCGGTCGTGTCGGCCACGCCCAAGGGCGTCGTGCATATCGACGAATCGACCGAGATCGAGCTGCGCCCCGAATATGAGGAACCGCGCGAGACTCGCCGCGCCGACGTCACCTATGACGATATCGGCGGCATGGGGCAGACGATCGACCAGCTGCGCGAGATGGTCGAACTCCCCTTGCGCTATCCCGAACTGTTCCAGCGGCTTGGCGTCGATCCGCCCAAGGGGGTGTTGCTGCACGGGCCGCCCGGCACGGGCAAGACACGCCTCGCCCGCGCCGTCGCCAACGAATCGGACGCGGAGTTCTTCCTCATCAACGGTCCCGAGATCATGGGCTCGGCCTATGGCGAATCGGAAAAGCGCCTGCGCGAGGTGTTCGAGGAAGCGACCAAGGCGTCGCCCTCGATCGTCTTCATCGACGAGATCGATTCGATCGCGCCCAAGCGTGGACAGGTATCGGGCGAGGCCGAAAAGCGGCTGGTCGCACAGCTGCTGACGCTGATGGACGGGCTCGAATCGCGCGCCAACATCGTCGTCATCGCCGCGACCAACCGGCCGGAAGCGATCGACGAGGCGCTGCGCCGGCCCGGCCGGTTCGATCGCGAGATCGTGGTCGGCGTGCCGGACGAGCGCGGTCGGCGCGAAATCCTCGGTATCCACACCCGTGGTATGCCGCTCGACGACAATGTCGATCTGGGCGAGCTGTCGCGCACGACCTACGGCTTTGTCGGCGCAGATCTGGCGGCCCTGACCCGGGAGGCGGCGATCGATTCGGTCCGGCGGATCATGCCGCGCATCGACCTGTCGGCCGGCACGATCCCGCAGGACGTGCTCGACAGCCTGTCGGTCACCCGCGACGATTTCGTCGAGGCGCTGAAGCGCGTGCAGCCGAGCGCGATGCGGGAGGTGATGGTGCAGGCCCCCACCGTCCGCTGGGACGATGTCGGTGGCCTCGACGATGCGCAGATGCGGTTGAAGGAAGGGGTCGAGCTGCCGCTCAAGTCGCCCGATTCCTTCCGCCGGCTGGGCATCCGCCCGGCCAAGGGATTCCTGCTCTACGGCCCGCCCGGCACCGGCAAGACGCTGCTGGCCAAGGCGGTCGCGCGCGAGGCGGAGGCGAACTTCATCGCCACCAAGTCGAGCGACCTGCTGTCCAAATGGTATGGCGAAAGCGAGCAGCAGATCGCCCGCCTGTTCGCGCGCGCCAGACAGGTTGCCCCCACGGTGATCTTCATCGACGAACTCGATTCGCTGGTGCCCGCGCGTGGCGGCGGCATGGGCGAACCGCAGGTGACCGAGCGGGTGGTGAACACGATCCTGGCGGAAATGGACGGGCTGGAGGAACTGCAGTCGGTCGTGGTGATCGGCGCCACCAACCGCCCGAACATGGTCGATCCGGCGCTGCTGCGCCCCGGCCGGTTCGACGAGTTGATCTATGTCGGCGTGCCCGACCAGGCCGGCCGTGCGCGCATCCTCGGCATCCAGACGCAGAAGATGCCGCTGGCCACCGATGTCGACCTGGGTGCCATCGCCGCGCGGACCGATCGGTTCACTGGTGCCGACCTTGAAGATGTGGTGCGCCGGGCCGGCCTGTTCGCACTGCGCGCCTCGCTCGACACGCGCGAGGTGACGATGGCGCATTTCGAATCGGCGCTGGCCGAATCCCGCGCCTCGGTAACGGCGGAGATGGAGGAGGAATATCGCGCCATGTCCGCCCGGCTGAAGCAGGATGCGGTCGCGATCCAGCCGATCGGCTTCATCGCCCCCGGCATGGTCGAAGGGCGCGGGCCGAAGGGGTAGCCAGGGCGGGGACCGGCGCGAACCGGTCCCCGTTCGGCATCAGCCGTGGCAGGGGCAACCGGCATGGTCGCAGCCGGCCGACTGCGCATGGTGATCGGCGCAATTGTCGCCGCAGAACAGGCGGCCCTCGGCCTCGATGGCCTTGGCGGTGCTCACGACGCACACGCAATCGGCACAGGCGCACTTCACCATTTCAACAGCTACGGTCATCGGATCATTCCTCTTCGATCGGTTCTTCGGGTTCGAGCACATGGTCCATCATGTTGGTGAGCATGGAACGGACATGACAGTCGGGCAGCGCGTAGAAGATGTTCCGCCCGCTACGCGTCTGTTGCAGCAACCTCCCCGCGCGCAGCAGCCGGAGATGCTGCGAGGCGAGGCTCTGGCTGACCCCGACCGCTTCGGTCAGTTCCCCCACCGATCGCGGCCCGTTCAGGCATTCCGCCACCAGCCGCAGGCGATTGGGTTCGCCCAGCAACCGGAACAGTTCCGCCAATTGCGATGCCTCGTCCTGCGTCATTTACCCATCAACATATGAACACGTCCTAATATATTTATATTATACGATGCGTCAAGTGATCCGACGGCTGCTGCGGACATTCGTCGCACCGCGAAACCGATCCGCTTGCAAGTTCGTTGCGCTTTTGCGACGACGCGCTGACCATGGCCTTTCGCGCCATCCGTTCGAGGATTTGCATGACGACGAGTTCCAACGCCGCGACCCGACGGAAGCCGCGCGGCGTACCATCGCCGGCCGGCATCTTTCTGCGCGGGTTCGTCAAGCATCCGGTGATGGTCGGATCGGTGATCCCCTCGTCCAACCGCCTGATCCGCAAGATGCTGGCTCCGATCGACTGGGCCGGTGCCAAGGTCGTGGTGGAATATGGTCCCGGTGTCGGCACCTTTTGCCGCCCGATCCTCGAACGGCTGGCACCCGATGCACAGCTGATCGTGATCGACACCAATCCCGACTTCATCGATTATCTGAACGCGACGATCCTCGATTCCCGCTTCTCGGCGGTGCATGGGTCGGCGACCGACGTCGAACGCATCGTGGCGGAACATGGCCATGCCCACGCCGATTACGTCCTGTCCGGCCTGCCCTTTTCCACGCTGCCGCCGGGCATCGGCGACCGGATCGCCGCCGCGACGCAGGCCGTGTTGCGGCCGGGCGGTGCGTTCCTCGTCTACCAGTTCAACCCGCGCGTGCGCGATTTCCTCGACCGGCAATTCGCGCGGATCGACCATGACATGGAATGGTGGAACGTTCCCCCGGCCCAGTTGTGGTGGGCGTGGAAGGATTGATCGGGTAGCATCTGGCCCCCCTTGCGCGTTGATCGCCGGATGACCTCCACCCCCGCGCCCGTCGCCTGGCTCAACGCCGTCGCGACCGCGACACCCTCGCACGATATCCACAACGCCTTTATCGGCTGGGCGCGCCGACGCCTGCCCGAACGCGAGGCGAAGCTGTTCGACCGGATGGTCGAGCGCGCCGGAATCGGCCATCGCTGGTCGGTGCTGCCGGTCGGGTCGGATGGCGGTTCGCCGGTCGCCCCCGGCGGTTTTTATGCCGCGGCGATGCCCGGCACCGCCGCGCGCATGGCGATCTATGCCGATGCGGCACCGACGCTGGCCATCGAAGCCATCGAATCCTTGAGCGAACGGGTGGCGCTGGACGGGATCACCCATCTGGTCGTGGCGAGCTGCACCGGCTTCGTCGCGCCGGGCATCGATCAGATCATCGCCGCGCGGATCGGCCTGTCGCCGCACGTCGAACGGCTGCTGGTCGGGTTCATGGGCTGCTATGCCGCCGTCGCCGCGCTGCGCAGCGCCCGCCACATCGTCCGGTCGGAGCCGCAGGCGCGGGTGCTGGTCGTCACGGTCGAGCTGTCGACGCTGCACCTCCAACCCGCGACCTCGCTGGAGCCGCTGCTGGCGATGCTGCAATTCGGCGATGGTGCCGCCGCCGCGCTGGTCACGGCCGACGCGACGGGGTTCGCGATCGAGGCGCCGTTTGCCGCGACATTGCCCGATTCGGCGGCGCTGATCCGCTGGGACATCACCGATGCCGGCTTTGCGATGCATCTGTCGGGCGAGGTGCCGGCACGGATCGCGCAGGCGCTGACCGATCCCGATTTCGCCAGTGCCGCGACCGGGGGGCGTTCGCTGTCCGACGTGGATGGCTGGGCGGTCCATGCCGGCGGGCGATCGATCCTCGACGCGGTCGAGCGCAGCCTGTCGCTGTCGCCCGAGGCACTGGCCGCGTCGCGTCGCGTTCTGGCGGCGAACGGCAACATGTCGTCGGCGACGTTGATGTTCGTGCTGGCGGCGATGCTGGACGGGCCGCCGGTATCGAACGGCATCGCACTGGCCTTCGGTCCCGGCCTCGCCGCCGAAGGGTTCGGCTTTCGGAGCGCACCATGAGCTTTCCCCGGTCCCATGCCGAAGAGGCGATGGACGATCCCGCCCTGCCCCCCGAAACCTATGCCGCGGTGTTGCGCGACCTGGCGCAGGTCAATGTCGTGACGATGGCGGCGCGACCGACGCTGGCGTTCCTGGACAGCATCGTCGGGCGCGGCGACCGGTTGAAGCTGCTTGATGTCGGCTATGGCGATGGCGACATGCTGCGCCGGATCGCGCGCTGGGCGGTGAAGCGCGGGGTGACGGCGGAACTGGTCGGGATCGACCTGAACCCGCGTAGCGAAGCCATCGCCCGTGCCGACACCGCCCCCGACCTGCCCATCACCTATCGCACCGGCGACTATGCCGATCTGGCGGGCGAAGGCTGGGACGTGATCGTCTCCGGCCTCGTCGCGCATCACATGAGCCATGGACAGCTGGTCGCGTTCCTGCGGTTCATGGAGGCGCAGGCGGCACGCGGCTGGTTCGTCAACGACCTGCACCGCCACCGGTTCGCCCATCGCGGCTATCCGCTGCTGGCGACCTTGCTGCGCTGGCACCGAATCGTCCGGGCCGACGGCACGCTGTCGATCGCGCGATCCTACCGCCCCGACGAATGGCCGCCGATCCTGGCCGAAGCGGGGATCACGGGAGCCGAGGTCCGGCGGCGCTTCCCCTTCCGGCTATGCGTCGAACGCCGGCGCTGATCGCCGGCGGCGGTCCGGCGGGGTCGGTCGCCGCGCTGCTGCTCGCACAGGGCGGCGACCGGCCGCTGGTGCTGGAGCGATCCCGCGAACCGCAGGATGCGCTGTGTGGCGGGTTCCTGTCGTGGCGGACGCTCGAATCGCTGGCAAACGTCGGACTCGATCCGGCGACGCTGGGCGGCCATGTCGTACGCCGAGTCGTGCTGTTCGCCGGCAAGGGCCGCGCCGAATCCCCCTTGCCCGCGCCCGCCATCGGCCTGTCGCGTCTGCGACTCGACGCGCTGCTGCTGGATGCGGCACGGACAGCCGGTGCGGGCGTCGAGCGCGGCGTGACGATCCGCTCGGCCGAGGACACCACGCTCCACACCGGAGACGGCGCGGCGGTAAGCGGCGACACGCTGTTCCTCGCCACCGGCAAGCACGATCTGCGCGGGACGATGCGCGACGCGCCGGTCGGCGACGATCCGGCGATGGGGGTGCGCGTGCGACTGGCACCGAACCCCGCGCTAACCCGGTTGGTCGGCGACGCGATCGAACTGCACGCCGTCGCCGGTGGCTATGGCGGGCTGGTGCTACAGGAGGATGGCAGCGCGAACCTGTGCATGGCGCTGCGCCGGTCGCGCCTCAAGGCAGCGGGCGACCTGCCCGCATTGTTGCGCGAACTGGCGGACGAACTGCCCGCGCTGGGCGAGCGACTCGCGCATCTGCACGGCACGCCGGCGATCGATGCCATCGCCAACGTTCCCTATGGCTGGCGGGCGAAGGGCACGGTGCCCGGCGTCTATCGGCTGGGCGATCAGGCCGGGGTGATCCCGTCGCTGGCGGGCGAAGGCATGGGCATCGCCATCGCCAGCGCCATCCGCGCGGTGCGGCATTGGCAGGGGCATGGCCCGGACGGTGCGCCCGATTTCCAGCTCACGCTGCGCCGGCACCTGCATCGCCCGATCGCGCTGGCCGGGGTGCTGCGGACGCTGGCCGAACATCCCGCAGCCCATCCGCTGCTGCTGGCAGGCGGGCGGGTCGCGCCGCTGGTGAATGCCATGGCGCGCTGGACCCGGATCACATCCGTCAGCCGCCGTTCAGCAAACCCGGCCTAGCGCGCGCCATTCCCAATGCGCTGTGCGTCCGGGGCTTGTGCCGCCGGGGGCGGGCGCGGTATCCGGCGCATTCCCATGGCACGCACTCCCAAAAGCCCGCAGCAGCGGCCCGCCGCCGCCCGATCCCGCTGGTGGCGCATCCTGCGCTGGGTGCTGGGGATCGGTGTCGGTCTCGCCCTCTTCGGCGCGATCGCACTGATCGTGGCGGTCTATAATGCCAAGGCGAACCTGCCGAGCTTCAACCAGCTCAAATCCTCGCCCAACGGACAGATGATCCGGGTGCGCGCGGCGGACGGGTCGATCCTCGTCTCGCTGGGGCCGAGCTATGGCGAATGGATTCCCTATGCGCAGATCCCCGCCGCGATGCGCGAGGCAATGGTGTCGGTCGAGGATCGCCGCTTCCGCTCGCACTGGGGCGTCGATCCGGTGGCACTCGCCCGCATCACCAAGTTCGCGATCGACAATCGCGGCACCGGGCGGCGGCTGCAGGGCGCCTCGACCATCACGCAACAGGTCGCGCGCACCATCTTCCTGTCGAACAGCTATACGGTCGGGCGCAAGTTCCGCGAGATCATCCTGGCGCTCGCGCTGGAACGCAAATTCACCAAGAACCAGATTCTCGAGCTGTACCTGAACAAGGTCTATTTCGGCGGCGGTGCATATGGCATCGATGCGGCGTCGCGGCGCTTCTTCAACCATCCCGCCACCACCCTGTCGCTATCGGAGGCCGCCGTGGTCGCCGGTCTGGTAAAGGCCCCGTCGCGCTATTCGCCGACCGCCGATGCTGAGGCCGCCGTGGGCCGCGCGGGCGTCGTGCTGAAACTGATGCAGGAAACCGGCGCGATCACCGCCAGCGAGGCGATGGATGCCGATCCCAAGGCGATCAGGCTCGCCCCCGAACCGCAGCAGAACAGCGTGCGCTATTTCACCGACTGGGCACTGCCCCAGCTCGAAACGCTGATCGACGAAACCGAAGCACCGCTCGACGTGTGGACCACGCTCGACCCGTCGATGCAGAAGAGCGCCGACACCGCGATCCGCGCCAATGCGCCGGCCGGGGTACAGGGTGCGCTGGTCGCGCTCGACCGCGACGGCGCGGTGCGCGCCATGGTCGGCGGCAAGGATTATGTCTCGTCGATCTACAACCGCGCGACGCAGGCGACGCGCCAGCCGGGTTCGGCGTGGAAGCTGTTCGTCTATCTCGCGGCGCTCGAAGCGGGCATGAACCCCGACAGCCAGGTCAACGACGCCCCGGTCACCATCGACGGCTGGACGCCGCGCAACGCGTCGCGCCGCTATAGCGGGCAGGTGTCGCTGCGCACCGCCTTCGCCTATTCGCTCAACACCGTCTCGGCGCGGCTGGGGCAGGAGGTCGGCTTCGCCACCGTCGCCGACATGGCGCGGCGCTTCGGCATCACCACGCCGGTCAACACCCGCCCGGCGATGGTGCTGGGCACGTCCGATGTGCGATTGATCGACCTGACCCGCGCCTATGCCTCGGTCGCGAGCGGCGGCACGGCGGTCGTGCCCTATGGCATCACCCGCGTCACCGCCAACGGATCGGTCATCTACCAGCATCAGGTCGACAGTTCGCGCGTGCTGGTCGCCCCCTATGTCGCGCAGCAGATGACCGATTTGCTCCAGACCGCGGTCAATACCGGCACCGGCCGCGCGGCGCAGATCGGCCGCCCGGTCGCTGGCAAGACCGGCACGACGACGTCGTACAAGGACGGCTGGTTCATGGGCTTCTCGTCCGGCATCACCACCGGCGTCTGGATGGGCCGCGACGATGCGAAGGCCGTTGCGGGCTTGCAGGGCGGCACCGCGCCGGCCCGCGCCTTTGCCGCGTTCATGCGACAGGCGGTCGCCAACCGCCCGGTCGAGGAATTCAATACCAAGGTGACGCTGCCCGAATGGCAGGAGGAACCGGACGCGGAGAGCTATTATGGCGCTCCCGACGACCGGGTCTATGTCGATCCCGACGGCAATCCGGTCGAACAGCCACGCGCGACCCAGCCCGATGCAACGGTCGACGATAGTGACGAACCGTTGCCGCAGCAGCGCGTGCCCGACGAACAGCTCGACCAGGACTGGATCGACCGCGCGCTCGGCCGCAATCCGCGCGGCGAACAGGGTGCGCCACCACCGCGCCGCCCGGCCCCGGACCGTCGCCAGCAACCACCCGCCGACCGTTACCCGGACGAGGACGCCCGCCCGTACCAGTGAAGCGCGGCGCCCTCCGCCCGCAACCAGCGGCGGGCATCGTCCGGGTCGCCTTCGAACAGGTCGGCGACCAGCGCGTGGAAGGCGGGGCCGTGGTGCATATGGATGCGGTGCGCGACCTCATGCGCCACGGTCGCGCGACGGACGAAGGCCGGGGCGAGCAGCAGCCGCCAGCTATAGCGGATCGTGCCGTCCCCGCTGCAACTGCCCCAGCGCGCCTTGGGATCGCCGACAGCGACCCTGGACACGGTGACGCCGGCCTTTGCCGCGTAATGGGCAGTGTCTTCTGTCAGGACGCGCAACGCCTCGCGCCTGAGCCAGCGTTCGATTCGGATCGGGAATTGGTCGAGCGTACCGCCGCAGGTCAAAACCCATTCGTCATCCCGGCGCAGGCCGGGATCCATGGATACGGGCGGTATCGAAAGAGTCGCCGCGTCCCGTGACCATGGACCCCTGCCTTCGCCGGGGTGACGATCGGACAGGAACACCGTCCGCGACGCCCCTTCCCGCCACGTGAGCCGCACCGCGCGATCCGCCACCGGCACCACTGCGCCATCGACGAACGGCCGCCCCGTGGGCAGCTTCGCCCGCTGCGTCGCGATCCAGTCCGCCTTTTCCCCGGCCCATGCCACCGCCTTGGCCAATGCCATCCGCTTCGGCACGGTCAGCCGTACCCGCCCGGTGGCCGGATCGACCGACAGCCGCGCGACCCTTGCGCGCGGATGGCGGACGACCTCCAGTCCGTCGATCACAGCGTCCGGTCGGTCAGGTGGTTCTCCAGGTCGCCGACGTCGTTCTCCGACACGGTCCACCCGCGCGTCGACTGGCCGGCGGCATGAACGCTCTCCCGGTCACCACTGTTGAGATAATGCCACTCAGGCAACGGCTTCCCCTCATTGCGCAACCGATAGGCGCAGGTGGAGGGCAGCCATTCGATATCGCCGACATTGCGCGCGTTCAGCCGGACGCATTCGGGGACATAGGCGTGGCGGTGGCGATAATCGCTGCACTGGCCCATGCGCCGGTCGAGCAGCTTGCACGCGACATTGGTCGCATGGATCTCGCCGGTGTCCTCGTCCTCCAGCTTGTGCAGGCAGCATTTGCCGCAGCCGTCGCACAGCGCCTCCCATTGCGCGCGGTCGAGCGCGGCGAGCGGCAGGTCTTCCCAGAAGCGCCCGCTCACCGGACCCACTTCTTCAGCTCGGCGGCGACCGCCTCGCCGCTTTCGTCCTGCGGCAGCAGCGCGACCGGCTGGCCCTTCGGATCCATCAGGATCGCGGTGCGCATATGGTCCATCAGATATTCGGTCGCGCCGGGCGACTGCTGCTTGGCATAGGTGACGCCATAGGCGCGCGCGGCATCCGCGATCGCCTGCGCACTGCCGGTCAGCCCGACCATGCGCGGATGGAAGGCCGAGACGAACTTCCCGACCACCGCCGGCGTATCGCGTTCGGGATCGACGGTGATGAAGATCGGCACGACCTTCGCCCCCAGTTCGGGTTCCTCGCTCTCGAACGCCTTCACGCCCGCCGCGATATTCTGGACGTCGACCGGGCAGACATCGGGGCAATAGGTATAGCCGAAATACATGATCCGCCATTTGCCGGCGAAATCGGTGTCGCGCACCACCTTGCCGGTGGAATCGGTCAGTACGAACGGCCCGCCGATCCGCGCGCCCGCCAGCGGCGGCGTGGCCGCCGGTTCGGGGGCACCGCCGCAGGCGGCAAGGGCCAGCGCGAGCGCCGGGGCAAGGGTACGCAGGATGCTGTTCATGGTGTTGCCAGCCATGATCTGATAGGCGACGCCTTGCAAGCCGCGTAACGTCCTTTGGAGCTTACCCCATGTCCGTCCTCCGCCTCGCCCTCGCCGCCGCGCTGATGCTGCCTGCCGCGGCGCACGCGCAGCAGATGTCGCCGGGCTATCTGTTCCTGAAGGCGGTGCGGGACGAGGATGGGAACAAGGTCAACGATATCCTCGGCCAGCCGGGCCAGACGATCATCAATACCAAGGACCGCACCACCGGCGAAGGCGCGCTGCACATCGTCGCCAAGAGCGGCAACCTGACCTATCTGCGCTTCCTGCTGGCGAAGGGCGCGAACCCCAATCTGCAGGACAATCGCGGCAACACGCCCGCGCTGCTGGCAGTCGAATCGGGGTCGGTCGAGGCGATCAACGCGCTGGCCGCGCGCAAGGCGAACCTCAATCTGGGCAATAGCAGCGGCGAAACCCCGCTGATCCGCGCGGTGCAGCTGCGCAACCTCGACATGGTGCGCGCGCTGGTCGCGGCCGGTGCCAACCCGGACCAGGCGGACGTGATCGCCGGCCTGTCGGCGCGCGACTATGCCAAGCGCGACACGCGCACGCCGGCGCTGCTGAAGCTGCTCGACGAAGCACCGGCCGCCAAGCCCAAGGCGGCGGTGGCCGGCCCCCGCTTCTGATTCCCGGTCGCCGCTGCGAACGCCATCGCGGCGGCGATACCCGCCTGCTCCCGACAGTTGCAGAGCCGGGTCGGTAGATGCCGCCGGCCGGCCCGACCATGCGCGCCATGCCGCTCGTTCCGCGACAAACCGGAACTTGGCACGACGATAGAGTTGGCGTAATTCAATTCCCATCTATCTGGTAGACAATCGAACCCGTCAGGAGATCGAACATGTCGCTCAAGATCGGGGATCAGGTTCCAAACTTCACCCAGGCGTCGACCGCGGGGCCGCTGAGCCTCTACGAATGGGCCGGGGATCGCTGGGTCGTGCTGTTCTCGCACCCCAGGGATTTCACGCCGGTCTGCACGACCGAACTGGGCGCGGTCGCCGCGCTGTTGCCCGAATTCGCCCGGCGCAACGTGGCGGTAGTCGGCCTGTCGGTCGATTCGATCGACAGCCATTTGCGCTGGGCGGAGGATATCGCCGAGACGCAGGGACAGGCACTGAACTTTCCGCTGATCGCCGACGACGATCGCCGGGTGGCGACGTTGCTCGACCTGATCCATCCCGAAGCGTCCGACACGACGACGGTGCGCACGGTGCTGGTCATCGATCCGGCGCGGCGGCTGCGCCTGACGCTCACCTATCCTGCCTCGACCGGCCGCAATTTCGCTGAGATCCTGCGCACGATCGACAGCCTGCAGCTGACCGACGCGCACAAGGTCGCGACGCCTGCCGACTGGCGACCCGGCGGCGACGTCATCATCGTGCCCTCGGTCGACGACGCCACCGCCCGGACGCTGTTCCCCGATGGCTGGACCGAAGTGAAGCCCTATCTGCGCACGGTGCGGCAACCGGCATGAGCGGCACCGGGCGGCGTGCGCGGCCGGGCCGGCGCTGGGAATGGCCGACGCTGGTCGTCGCGGTGGCGATTTATGGCGGCTGGATCGCGCTCACCTGGGGACACCGGGCGATCCCCGCACCCGTGCTGGCGCTGGCCGGCGGATGGCTGATCGCATGGCACGGATCGTTGCAGCATGAGGTGATCCATCGCCATCCGACCGGCCGCCGCGCGATCGACGATGCGATCGGTTTTCCGCCGCTCGCATTATGGCTGCCCTATGCCATCTATCGGCGCAGCCACCTCGCCCATCATCGCAGCAGCTGGATCACCCATCCGGTCGCCGACCCCGAATCGCGCTATCTCGAATCCGATGCGGGCGCGGCCGGGATCGTCGCGCGGTTGCAGGGCACGTTGATCCTGCGGCTGCTGCTGGGACCGGCGATCGCGATCGGATCGCTGGTCATCGCCGAACTGCGCAGGGTGCGGCAGCATCCGATCGCCGTCGCGCGGGACTGGCTGCCGCATCTGGCCGGCTGTGCGCTCGTCGTCGCGTGGCTCGCCTCGAACGACTTCGGGCTGGTCCGCTACCTGCTGCTGTTCGTCTATCCGGGCACGGCGCTGTCCCTGCTGCGCTCCTTCGCCGAACATCATGCCGAGGCGCGCTCCCCCGGCCATGCGGTGACGGTACAGCGCGGCGGCCTGTGGGGCCTGCTGTTCCTCAACAACCATCTCCATGCCGCGCATCACGAACGCCCCGGCCTGTCATGGTACCGGCTGCCGGCGTTCCAGCGGCGGCGCGCCACGCGCACGTCGAACGCAGCCGAGCCAAGCTATCGCAGCTATGGCGAGATTGCCCGCCGCTTCGCCTTTCGCCGCCACCATATCCTCGTCCATCCCGGCGCGCGGGCCGAATGACGCGGGCGGTCGCCTCGCTCGGGATGTACGACCACCCTGCGCAGCACGCCGCCAACGACGCGCTGTGGCGCACGATCGCCGGGAAGCTGCGCCGACACGGAATCGATGCGCCCGACACGCTCGACCGCAGCCGGCCGGTCGAGCATGTGTGGCGCGATCCCGACCTGCTGTTCGCACAGGCATGTGGCTATCCGCTGGCGACCGCGCCCGACCTGACTCTGCAGGTCGTGGCCGCCCCGGTCTATGCCGTGCCGCACGGTGCCGGCGCGACCCATCGCAGCGTGGTGGTGGCGCGCGCCGACGACCCCGGCGACGGCATCGCCGCGTTCCGCGACCGGGTGGTCGCGGTCAACGCGCGCAGCTCGAACACCGGCTGCAACCTGTTGCGCGCGCTGGTCGCGCCGCTCGCGCGTGAGGGCCGCTTCTTCGCCTCGGTCGTCGAAACCGGCGCGCATCGCGCCAGTGCGCAGGCGGTGCGGCACGGCGCGGCCGATGTCGCGGCGATCGACGCGGTGACCTTTGCCGCGCTGGGGCGCTACGAACCCGATCTCACCACCGCGCTGCGCATCGTCGCCACGACCGCGCCTTCGCCGACCCTGCCCTTCGTCACGGCCGCCGGCACGTCTCCGGCGGTGCTCGCGGCGCTGCGCGATGCGCTGGACACGGCCCTTGCCGATCCGGCGACGGCGGCGGCACGCGACGCGCTGCACCTGGTCGCGGTGCGTCCTGCGTCGCTCGACGACTATGCCCCGCTGCGTACTCTCGCCGAACGGGCCGGCGCAGCGGGCTATCCCGAACTGCGCTGACCCGCCCGCCGCTCACACGGTCGTCCCGCCCGCCGCCGGCAGCCAGTCGCGGCACGCCGCCGCCGCCTGCGGATCGCGCTGCCCCGCGCAACGCTGCGCCCCGGCTGCGCGCAGTCGGGCAAGCGTCTCGCCGCCGCGATGCCGGACGCTCCACTCCGCCAATGCCTTGCCGAGCTTTTCGAGCCGCAGGCGGGTGCGCTGGCGATAGCCTTCGGGCTGGCCGGCCAGTTCGCCGATCACGTCGCCGGTCGCCCGCTCGATCGTGGCGCGATCGTCGGGCGACAGGCGCAGCAACCCCTCGACATAGGTGACGCCCCATTGCACCCGGCTGGCCGGTCCCTCCGCAGTGGCATAGCCGCGCCGCAGCCAGTCGAGCGCCTGTCGCCGGTCGCCCCGCGCCTCGGCCAGTTCGGCCAGCGCGGGCATGTAATAATAGGGCGTGTGCGAGCGCTTCAGTTCGGCCGTCAGCAACCGCTGCGCCCCGTCGGCGTCGCCCGCCTCCCCCAGCAGTTCGGCGGCGGTGCTGATGACCGCCTGGCGCGCATAGGCGTCGGTGACGCTGCGGTCGGCCCATGCCGCCCGGTCGCGCACCGTCCTGCGCAGCGCGGCCGGCACCGGCGCGTCCTCACCCGCGCGGTCGCGGAACAGCGCGATGGCGGCGACGATCGACGACAGCCGCTCCGATGCGACCAGCTTCGCATCGCCGAACAGCGGGTCGAGCGCGGCGACGATCGCATCGCCGGTCCGCTGCCGGGCGGCGGCATCCTGCGGCGCGGCGGCGCGGACCAGCGCGACCGCGCCATAGGTCAGCGCGGCGCGATTGGCGCGCACCTCGGCCGGATCGCGCAACACCGTCGCCAGCGCGGCGCGCAGGCGGGCGGCGCGTTCGGGTGGCAGCGGCGGGGCGTCGTCGTTCGCCACCGCCTGCGCCTGCAACAGGAACTGCCGCTGCAACCGGGGATCGGGCGCGGCATCGGCCAGCGCGCCCAGCGCGGCACCGGCGCTCGTCTTGCGCGCCGGGTCGTACCACCCGCCATAGCCGGCCAGCAGTGCCCAGTCGTCGGCGGACAGCGCCCCCGGCGTCGCGCGCACCCGGCGCAGCAACGTGTCGATATCCGCGCTGCCGCGATGCACCGCATCCAGCGCGGCGGTGACCTGCACCGGGTCGCCGGTGCCCGACAGGCGGGTGACCTCGCTGCGATCGGGGCGCAGCACGATCAGCGTGGGATAGCCGGTGATGCCGAACCGCTCGCCCCATGCCTGCGCCCCCGGCGTATCGCCGTCGAGATAGACCGGCACCACGTCGCGCGTCCGCCCGATGAAGTCGGCGTTGCGGAACAGCCCGGCCTTCAGCTGGTTGCACGGCGGGCACCATGCCGCTCCCCAATAGAGCAACACCGGCTTGCCCCGTTCCTGCGCCTCGGCAAAGGCGTCGGTGACGTCGCCGCGCCGCCACGCGATCCCGGTCGCGGCGGATGCGGTCGCCATGGGTGTTGCGGACGGATCGGACCGATCGCCGCAGCCCGACAGGGCGAGCGCCGCGACGGAAAGCGCCAGCGTTATCGACGGCGACAGGTGACGGGTCATGCGAATCTCCTGCGGATGACGGATCATAGCGACAGCTTCAGGTCGAGGCTGGCGGTGCGGGGCTGGCCCGGCGACAGCGAATAGCAGCAGGTGCTGGTCCCGCTGTTCCAGTAGCGCGTGTCGAACAGGTTCTGGACCTGCCCGCGCAGCACCAGCTCGCGCCCGCCCAGCCGAAAGCGATAATCGCCGCCGATCGTCGCCAGCCACACCGCGGGCGTATAGACCGTCCAGTCGCGCGGCTGATTGTTGAAGATCGCCGCCCGCCCCTGATACCGCACCAGCCCGCGCAGGCCGAAACCGGGCAGGAAGGCCGGGTCGTAGGACGCGTCGATCACCGCCGTCGCCCGCGCGACCCCGTGCAACGGTCGCCCGATCAGCCAGCGATTGGTCGCCTGTCGATGCTCGCCATCGACGAAGGTCGCCGATGCGCCGATCGACAGCGGGTCGGCTGGCCGCACCCGCGCCGACACCTCGATCCCCTGGTACCGTTCGATCCCGTCCTGCACGAGCCGGTTGTCGCCGGTCACGAAATTGGCGCCGCGGTCGAGCCGGAACAGCGCGATATTGCCCGAAAACCGCTCCCCTTCCCATTTGGTGCCGATCTCGACCTGCCGGCTCGACAGGGCGGGCAGGATCTCGCCGACATTCTCGTATAGATTGCTGACGATCGTGCCTTCGGACAACGCCTGGATATAGCTGGCATAGACGGTCAGCGCGGTGTCGGGGCGGTAGAGCAGCGCGAAGGTCGGGGTGACGCCGTCGCTGCGATAGTCGCTGGTCTGTTGCCGGGTGCGCCACGCCCACGCCTTCGAATGATAATCGGTATAGCGCGCGCCGGCGATGATCGACACGCGGTCGGCCAGCGTCACCGTGTCGCTGACGAAGGCCGACTTCTCCTCGTTCCAGCCGAGCGGCCGGATTTCCAGGTCGCGGCGATCGTCGAACGTCCAGCGCGCCGGCACCGGGCGGAAGATGTTGCTGCCCGGCTGGAAGGTCGCCAGATTCTCGGCATGGCGGCCCAGGCTGTCCCGCCAGTCGAAACCCAGGTTCAGCTGGTGCGCGACGCCGAACGTCGCGAACTTCCCCTCGACGAACAGCGACCCCAACCGGTTGCGAAACACGTTACGCCCGTTGAACAGCCGCAGCGCATAATCCCCCGCCCGGTTGAACAACATGATCCGCTCATACGGCAACCGATGATCATTCCCAACCTCGCCGCCGGTCGCGCGGACATACCAGTCGGGATCGATATGCCAGGTAAGGCTGGTGATCGCCGAATAGAGTTTGCCGTCGGTATAGGTGTCGCGCGACGCGAAGCGGGTCCGGCCGCTGACCGGGGCCGGCACCTCGCGGTCGCGATAGGTGGAGACCGCCGGGCTGGCATTGCCGCCGACGACGAAGCTCGGCTCCGCACCATCGATCTCGTTGCGCTGGTAGAAGGCGTCGCCGCGCCAGACCAGGTTGGGCGCAAGGTCGAACCGCAAGGCGAGCGCCGCACCCCGACGCAGGATCTGGCTGTCGGCATAGGTCCGGCCGAATTCCTGTACCGCGTTCAACCGGAACCCGGCCGGGCCGATCGTGTCGCCGATATCGACATGCTGCCGGAACAGCGCCGCCGACTGCCACCCGACATCGAGATCGGCCTTCAGCGTTTCTGTCGGCTTCTTGGTGGCATAGTTGATGACGCCGCCGGGCGCGGCATAGCCGTAGATGAAGCTGCCCGCCCCCTTCAGCAACTGCACCTGTTCGAGGAATTCGGGCGGCGTATCGGCCCCCTGGGCGTCGCGGATCGGCACGCCGTTATAGAGGAACGCGCGCACCGCCGCGCCGCGCACCGTCACCCATTGCGAATGGATATTGTACCGGCTGCCCCCGTCCCGCGTGACGCTGGCGTCGCCGACGAAATAATCGGCGGTGGTCAGCGCGCGCAGTTCCTCGATATCGCCTGCATCGACGGTCGCGATCGAAAAGGGCGTCTCCAGGTTCGACCGCGTGCCGAGCGCACCGCCGCTGATCTGCTTCTTCTGCACGCGGCCATTGACGACGATCAGCCCGTCGGAATCGTCATCGGTGTCCGTGGACGCGGCGGTATCGGCCGATACCGACGTCGCTTCGTCCGGGCCGGCAAAGGCGGGCGGCGCGGCGAGCAAAGCGCTCGCGGCCAACAGACAGGTGCGGTTCTTCATATTTCCCCCGAAAGATGATGGTGATGGTGTCGGTGCAGCCGGCTCAGATTACGGCGGGGCGGCCGGACGCAGCGAACCGACCGCGCACGACCGGCTTTCGGCGGTGACGCGCGTCTCGATGGTCTGGTCGCTATCCGGGCGCGCCTGCACCGCGCGGCGTCGCACCAATACCTGTTCGAGCGAGGATGGCTCCGGCCTCGCCGCCGGCGCAACGCCCGGCACGCTGGCCAGCAGTCCGACCGCCAGAAGCGCGGACAGCAGGACCCGCTGACGGGAACCCGGCCCGTTCGAAGGACGGCAACGCGATACGTCCGGCATGATCTTTCCCCCGCTGATGCCGTCGCTGCCGATTTTCATGAGTGGAGGCGGCGTTCGGTTCGTTGGCCGGCAACGCTATGCTGCACTGCAAAGCTGCGAAAGAAACCATATCTATTTGGTGGGAATGGTGTTGGTTGGGACGACCTGTCGTGGAGATTACACAAATCCTATCGGTCCGATAGATTTTCTTTGGCTCGGTCGGTGACCGCGGTGGGTAAGGAGACGGCCTGCACCATCCCGCGCTGCGGGAGCGAACAAGGGATTCAAGAATGACACAGGGCCGTACCATCGCCCTTTTCGGGGCATCGTTGCTCACGCTCGCGGCGACGTCCGCCTTCGCGCGACAGGCGTCGCAGGACGAACCGGCCGCGCCGACGCCCGCGACGGCCGATGCCGAGGATGCGGGCGACGACATCGTCGTTACCGGCACGCGCACCGCCGGACGGACGCGGCTCGACAGCGCGTCGCCGGTCGACGTGTTGAGCGGGGCAAGTCTCCAGCGGCAGGGTACGACCGAACTCGCCGCCGCGCTGGCGACGGTCGCCCCGTCGATCAATTTCCCACGCCCGTCGGCTAACGACGCGACCGACGCGATCCGCCCGGCGACGCTGCGCGGCCTCGCCCCCGATCAGACGCTGGTGCTCATCAACGGCATCCGCGGGCACAGCTCCGCCAATCTCAACACCAACGGCACCGTGGGCCGGGGGTCGTCGGCGGTCGATCTCAACACCGTGCCGACATCCGCGCTCGACCGGGTCGAGGTGCTGCGCGACGGCGCATCGGCGCAATATGGATCGGATGCGATCGCCGGTGTCGTCAACCTGCGGCTGCGCGAGGCGCGCTCGGGCGGCGGCGCGGGCGTCACCTATGGCTTCTACGACACGCAGATCGATACGGCGAACAACCGGCGCAGCGTGACGGGCGAACCGGTCGTCACCGCCACCGCGTGGCAGGGGTTCGGCTTCGGCAGCGACGGCTTCGTCACCGTGTCGGGTGAATATACCAAGCGGCAGCCGACCAACCGTGCCGATATCGATCGCCGCGTCACGCCCAATCGCGTCACCGGCCGCTATGGCGATCCCGAGGTCGAGCAATATACCGGCTTCGTCAATGCCGGCACGTCGCTGACCGACAATGTCAGCCTGTATGCCTTTGGCGGATATCAGGACCGCGATACGCGCAGCGCCGCGTTCCCGCGCAACGCCAATGCCCAGACCGCGCTCGCCGGCTATGCCAACGGCTTCCTGCCGCTCATCAACACCAAGACCAAGGATATCAACTCGGCGGTCGGGCTGCGTGGTAATTTCGGCGGCTACGATGTCGACCTATCGTTCAGCTATGGCCGCAACACGGTCGATTTCCGCACGCTCAATTCCGCCAACTATGCTTACGGCGCCGCGACGCCGCGCAATTTCTACGACGGACAGGTCGCCTATGACCAATATGTCGCCGGGCTGGACGTGACGCGCAAGTTCGACGTCTTCCAGTCGCTGAACGTCGCCTTCGGCATCGAAGGGCGGCGCGAGGGGTACAAGATCACCCCCGGCGAACCGGCATCCTATGGCTATCCCGCGACCGGCGCGACCGGTGCCGCACCGGGTGCGCAGGGTTTCGGCGGGTTCAATCCGGCCAATGCCATCGAACGCGGCCGGCGCAGCGGCAGCATCTATGCCGATGTCGAGGCGCAGGTGACCGACCGCCTGCTGGTTGGCCTCGCCGGGCGCGGCGAACATTATTCGGACTTCGGATCGACCGCGACGGGCAAGCTGTCGGCCCGCTACGACGTCTCCGACTGGTTCGCGCTGCGTGGGACCGCCTCGACCGGCTTCCGCGCACCGTCGCTGCAACAGCAATATTTCACGCAGATCGCATCGGTCGTCACCAACGGCGTACCCGTGCTGACCGGAACCTTCCCCTCGGTCAGCCCGGTCGGCACGGCGCTGGGCGGGCTGCCGCTCGAACCCGAAAAGTCGACCAGCCTGTCGGTCGGTACCGTCCTGCGCAGCGGCGGGTTCGACCTGACGGTCGATGCCTATCGCATCCATATCCGCAACCAGATCGGCCTGTCGGAGAATATCAGCGCGGCGACGGCAGGATCGGCGGCGGTCGCGACCCAGATCCGCAACCTGCTGGCGGCGACCAATACCGGGGCGAACGCGGCCCGCTTCTTCATCAACGGGCTGGCGAGCACCGCCCAGGGGATCGACGCGGTCGCCCATTACCGGACCCGCACCGAAACGGCCGGCACCTTCGACTTCACCGTCGCCGGCAACATCAACAAGGTCGACGTGACCCGCGTGCCGACCTCCACCGCAACGCTCGACCCGGCACCGACGCTGTTCGCGCGCAGCCGCATCCTGACGCTGGAACAGGGTACGCCGGGCGAGAAGGTGACCGGCACGGTCGACTGGTCGCTCGACCAGCTCGGCGCACTGGCCCGCGTCACCTATTACGGGAACGTCAACCAGCCCGGTACGACGCCGGCCGGCGACGTCCAGACCGGCGGCCGTGCGATCACCGATCTCGAACTACGTTATAGTGGTGCGAAGGGCGCACAGCTGGGGATCGGGGTCAGCAACCTGTTCGACGTCTATCCGCGGGCGACGCCGGCCGCCAACAACTCGACCGGGGTGTTGGGCTTCCCCTATTATTCGCCGTTCGGGTTCAATGGCCGCTACCTCTATGTCCGGGCCGGCCTGAACTGGTAGTCCCGACATGGTTCGGGGCGGGCATGTCCGTACATACCCGCCCCGCCCTGCTGCTGTCGTGATGTGGGTCGAGCGACGCCGCCCGCTCCGCCCGATCAGAACGGTACGTCGTCGTCGAGATCGTCGCCGAAGCCGCCGCCCGAGCCGCCACCGAAATTGCCGCCCTTGTTGCCGCCCGAATTGAACCCGCCGCCGCGCGAGCCCCCCGACGACCCGCCGCCATAGCCGCCGCCCGAACCGCCGCCGAAATCGTCACCGCCGCCAAAGTCGCCACCACCACGGCTCCCGCCGCCGCCCTGACCACCGCCGGGACCGTCGAGCATCGTTAGCACGCTGTTGAAGCCCTGTAGCACGATTTCAGTGCTGTACTTGTCCTGGCCCTGCTGGTCCTGCCATTTCCGCGTCTGCAGCTGGCCCTCGATATAGACCTTCGACCCCTTGCGCAGGAACCGCTCGGCCACGTTGGCAAGGCCTTCGTTGAAGATCGCGACCGAATGCCATTCGGTCTTTTCCTTGCGCTCGCCCGAATTGCGGTCCTTCCACGATTCCGACGTCGCGATGCGCAGGTTCACGACCTTGCCGCCATTCTGGAACGACCGCGATTCCGGGTCGCGGCCCAGATTGCCCACGAGGATGACTTTATTGACGCTGCCGGCCATGGCGCAGTTCTCCGAGAAAGATATAGCTGGGCTTCCTATGCCACCGGGCGGCGCTGCGCCAGTACTTGCCGATGCCGGGGTCGAGGTTCAATGTACCGCGATGGGCGACGTCATCAACCTCAACCGGTTCCGTAAAGGCCGCGACAAGGCCGCGAAGGCGCAGGACGCCGACGCCAATCGCCGCAAGTTCGGCCGGACAAAAGCGCAGAAGGCGGCGGACGACGGCGAAGAGGCACGGCGCAAGGCGCTGCTCGATGGGGTGAAGCGCGAGGACTAGCGCCGGCCGGGCAACACTCGTCATTCCCGCGAAAGCGGGAATCCATTGCCGCGGACGGTCCTGATAGAGGCACTATCGCTGCGTCTATGGACTCCCGCCTTCGCGGGAGTGACGATGCGGTCGGTGGCGTTCCTATCCCAGCCCGAAGGCGACCGCCGTCCAATAGGTTGCTCCGGCCGCGATATAGGCTAGTGCGAAGAGATAGCCGATCATCACCAGCGGCCATTTCCAGCCATTGGTTTCCCGCCGCGCGACCGCGATCGTCGACAGGCACTGCGGCGCGAACACGAACCATGCGAGGAAGGCGAGCGCGGTGGCCAGGCTCCAGCGGCCGCGCAGCCGCCCGCCCAGTTCCTGTGCACCCTGTTCCTCGTCGGCCGCGTCGATCGCATAGACGGTCTGCAGCGCCGACACCGCGACTTCGCGCGCGGCCATCGCCGGGATCACCGCCAGCGACATTTCATGGTTGAAGCCGATCGGCCGCAGCACGACCTCCAGCCCCGACGCGATCCGCCCGGCGATCGAATATTCCGACTGCTTCACCCCCGCCGGCGCGACCGGATAGGAGGTCAGCAGCCACAGCGCGACCGTCACCTGCAGGATGATCGTGCCCGCGCGGCGCAGGAACACATAGGCGCGCTGCCACAGCCCGATGGCGATGTCACGGATCGAGGGCAGCTGATAGCGCGGCATCTCCATCAGGAAACCGCCGCCCACGCCCTTGGTCGCGGTCCGGCGCAACACGAACGCGGCGATCACCGCGCCGAGGATACCGGTCAGGTACAGCACCAGCAGCACCAGCCCCTGCAATCCGACGCCCGGCAGCACCTGCCGCGCCGGGATGAACGCACCGATGATGACCGCATAGACCGGCAGGCGTGCCGAACAGGTCATCAGCGGCGCGATCAGGATCGTCGTCAGCCGTTCCTTGGGATCATCGATCGACCGCGTCGCCATGATGCCGGGAATGGCGCAGGCGAAGGACGACAGCAGCGGAATGAACGCCCGGCCCGACAGGCCGACCCCGCTCATCAACCGGTCCATCAGGAACGCGGCGCGCACCATGTAACCCGACGCTTCGAGCAGCAGGATGAACACGAACAGGATCAGGATCTGCGGCAGGAACACCACGACCGATCCGACGCCGTTGATGACGCCTTCGACCAGCAACGACCGCAGGAAATTATCGGGCAGCGTGGCGGTCGCCTGATCGGCCAGCCAGCCCTGCAGCCCCTCGATCCAGCCGATCGGCGCTTCGGACCAGCTGAACACCGCCTGGAACATCACGAACAGGATAACGAGCAGCAGGATCGGCCCGGCGACAGGATGCAGCGCGACCCGGTCCAGCCCGCGCGTCACGGCGCGCATCCGCGGCTGTTCGACGGTCGCGGCCCGCGCGATCCGGCGTGCTTCGCGCTGGAAATGGCGGATATCGGGATCGACCGACTCGGTGGGCCGGGTACGGGGCGCGGTGCCGAGGATGCCGGAAAGTGCCCCGCGCAGTTCGTCCAGCCCGCGCTTGCGCACCGCGACGGTCGCGACCACCGGCAGGTCCAGCTCGGCGGACAATGCCGCCAGGTCGATCTGCAACCCGTCGCGCGCCGCCATGTCGATCATGTTGAGCGCCAGCACCATCGGCCGGCCCAGCGATTTCAGCTGGAGGACGAAGCGCAGGTGATTGTCGAGATTGGTGGCATCGGCGACGACGATCAGCGCGTCGGGCACCCGTTCCCCCGCCTGCCGCCCCAGCACCACGTCGCGCGTGACCGCTTCGTCTGGGCTGGAGGGATCGAGGCTGTAGGTGCCGGGCAGATCGACCAGCTCGATCGGGCGGCCGTCGTCGAGCGCGAGTCGGCCCGAATGGCGCTCCACGGTGACGCCCGGATAATTGCCGACCTTTTGCCGGGCACCGGTCAGCGCGTTGAACAGCGCGGTCTTGCCGGCATTGGGATTGCCGACCAGCGCAACCAGAGGTGCGGCGTTCACGTCGGGCGTGCCGTCAGCCCGCGAGCGGGGCGACCCGGATCGCCCCCGCGACATGCGCCCGAAGCGCGATCGTCATCCGTCCGATCCGGCAGGCGAGCGGCCCGCCCGACAGCATCGCCCGGTGGAGAAGTTCGATATCGACCCCCTCGTCCAGCCCGAATTCGCGTAGGCGTCGCGCCTCTCCCGGCGACATGCCCTCCCAATCGACCGACGCGACCGTCGCCCGGCAAGTGCGGGGCAGCTGGGTAAGGTGCAGATTGGGCGACAACATTGCGACTAATTAGCAATAAGCATCGCCGGAGGGAAGCGGATTCTTTCGCTGTCGGCGTAGGCGCTTACACCGCCGGGTAGCGCAGTCGGCCGATGAATCGCGACAGGCTGAGCCGCCGTTCGGGATCGCGCGACGACAGGATGCGGCCCTTCATCTTTTCGAAGCGCATGATCCCGTCGATCCGCCGCGAGAGGAATGCGCGGGTATCGGCATGGCCGCCGCTTTCGTCGTCGAGGAACACGGCGATGGTGCTGCCATAGACCGCACCGAGCATCGCCCGCTTGGTGTAATGATTGTAATCGGTCGCCGTGTCGCCGGCCAATCGCCAGATCAGGTCGACCGTCCGCCAGCCGAGCCTGGCCGCCCGCGCGACATTCTGCGGCATGGCGAGGATCGCGAGCGCACGACGCAGCGCCTCCCGCTCGCCCGCCACCGCCGCCAGCCGCGCCTCGACCAGCGCGGTGATGCGCGCGCGAATCTTCATCGTCGCCAGCGTATCGGCACTGACCGCCGCGATCATCCGCGTGTCGATCTCGGCGAACCATGCGTCGATCATCTCGACCGCGCTGCCGGCATAGGCCAGCCGCGCGACGTCGGGATCGGCACCGAAGGTCCGCGCGGCGGCCTCGACCGCCTTGTCGTTCCAGCCGTCGAACGCCGCATTGGCAGCGACCAGCGGCGCGAGAGCGGCGCGCAGTTCGTCGAGCGTCAGGTCGGCAGGTGCCAGCGGGGCCATCGCATCGTCCATCATATCCCCTAGCTAGGGCGCGGACGGCCAAACGGCAACGGCGGAACCGGTGTCGGCGCAAGACGCTATGCCTGCGCCATTCCACGACAAAAGGAACCACCATGTCCGACGCCCGCGAAGCGACGCTCTATCGCATGGTCCTGCCGGACCACATCTGCCCGTTCGGCGTGAAGGCCAAGCAGCTGCTGCAATCGGCCGACTTCACCGTCGACGACCGCATCCTGCGCAGCCGGGAGGAGGTCGACGCCTTCAAGGCGGAACATGGGGTCGACACCACGCCGCAGGTCTTCATCGACGGCAATCGGATCGGCGGCAGCGACGATCTGGAGCAATATCTCGCCCGGCAATAACGGCGACGCCGCCCCGCCGTCACCCGAAGATAGGATTTGGCCTGTCGATCGATCCGCCTATAGGCAGGCCATATCCTATCCCCGGGAGTTTTCATGCCGTTCCGTTCGCTGGTCGCCCAGCCCGCCGATTCACTGCTCCGTCTGATCGGGGCGTTCCGCGCCGATCCCCGTCCCCACAAGATCGACCTCGGCGTCGGCGTGTTTCGCGACGACCATGGCCATACCCCGGTGATGCAGGCGGTGAAGCAGGCCGAGATGCGCCTGATCGCGACGCAGGACAGCAAGGCGTATCTCGGGCCGGAGGGCGACAAGGGTTTCGTCGCGCTGCTCGAACCGCTGGTGTTCGGTGGCGACTTTCCCGCCGATCGCCGCTGCGGGTTGCAGACGCCGGGCGGCACCGGCGCGCTACGCCTCGGCGCGGAGCTGCTGGCCAAGGCCGGGGTGCGCCGCATCCTCGTCGGCCAGCCGAGCTGGGCCAACCATGCGCCGGTCTTTGCCGCCGCCGGTATCGTCGTCGTGCCGCACGCCATGTTCGACATGGCGGCGCAGACCATCGACCTGCCCGCGATCCGCGCCGCCATCGGACAGGCGGAGGCGGGCGACGCGATCCTGCTGCACGGCTGCTGCCACAACCCGACGGGCATCGACCCGACGCAGGACGAATGGCGCGCCATCGCCGATGCCGTCGCCGACAGCCGGCTCGTACCGTTCATCGACCTCGCCTATCAGGGGCTGGGCGACGGCATGGACGCGGATGCAGCGGGCACGCGCATGGTGCTGGACGCCGTGCCGTTCGCGGTCGTCGCCTATTCGTGCGACAAGAATTTCGGGCTGTACCGCGAACGCACCGGCGCGCTGTGGGCGACCACGCCGGATGCGGAGGCCCGCGACATCGTGTTGTCGAACCTGCTGGCGCTTGCGCGCGCCAATTGGTCGATGCCGCCCGATCACGGCGCGGCGGCGGTGCGGATCGTGCTGGAAAATGCGCAGCTCGCCGCCGACTGGCGAGGCGAACTCGACGCGCTGCGCACCCGGTTGCAGGGGCTGCGCGCCGAACTCGCGGCACTGGGACAGGCCGGATCGGTCGATCTCGCCCCGCTGGCGCGCGGCAAGGGCATGTTCGCGACGCTGCCGCTCAACCCCACCCAGATCGAATGGCTGCGCGCGACGCACGGCATCTATATGGCCGGGTCGGGCCGGATCAACATCGCCGGCTTCGCGCCCGGCGACATCGCCCGCTTCGGGGAAGCGCTGGTAGATCTGGGGCGTGCCGGGATCGCCTGACGGTCCATCCGAATCGGTTTCGATCCCCCGGTAAATCCCGTTGCGGCCCTGCATCGGCCGCGATAGCCTGTCCCCGATAACGCTGGGGGGCTTTATGAAACTGGGTCGGGGGATCGCCGTCGCGGGTGCGGCATGGCTGGCATGGGTCGCCGTTCCGGCGGCGGCGCAGGAACGCACCGCGGTCAGGGCCGGGTTCGAACTCCCGCCGGGCAGCGGCAAGACGATCCTCGTCTTCCGCCCCGCCGTTTCGGTCGGCGCACAGTCGACCGGCGGCATGTTCGAACCCAATGGCGACTGGACCGACCAGGCACGCCGCAACATCGAAGCCGCACTGACCGAACAGCAGCAGCGCGTCGGCAACCGCGTGGTGGCGGCACCCGAAAGCTACGGCGCCGATGCCCAGCTGGTCGAGGAATATACCGCATTATTCGCCGCGGTGTCGCAATCGGTGATCGACTATCAGTTCTTCGTCGGCAACCGGCTGCCCACCAAGAAGCGCGACAACAAGGCGAATGTGTTCGACTGGTCGCTGGGCAGCGGCATCGCCGCGCTGCCGGGTGCAAGGGACGCCGACTATGCGCTGTTCCTGTATAACAAGGACGCCTATGGCTCGACCGGGCGCAAGCTGTTGCAGGTCGTGGCGCTGCTGGGACCGGGCATCGCGATCAAGTCGGGCGAGCATGCCGGTTATGCCGGGCTGGTCGACCTGCGCACCGGCGACTTGCTGTGGCTGAACGCCGACAATGCGATGGGCGGCGACGTGCGCACGCCCGAAGGCGCGCAGAAACGCGTCAGCCAGTTGCTGGAGGGACTGCCGGGCAGCACGCCGGCACCCGCGACCGCACCGGTCAACACGGCGCAACGATGAACCGGATCGCGCGGAGCATGGGCGGCGTGTTCGCCCTGCTCGCCGCCGCCGCCGCGCCGGCCGGCGGTCCCGGTGCCGCACCGCTGCCCCCGCCCTATGCCGGGGTCTATCAACCACAGGGCGTCGACGAGATCGGCTTCTGGCGCGAGGCGGACGAGGACGAACGCGCATTGGCCAATGCGTCGGAGGTCATCCGCGACGAGGCGCTCAACGCCTATGTGCGCGGCGTATTGTGCGCGACGGTCGGCAAGGATCGGTGCGGAGCGGCCCGCATCTATATCCTGCGCACCCCCGTGTTCAACGCCAGCATGACGGCGAACGGAACGATGCGGGTGTTCAGCGGGCTGTTGCTGCGGATGCGGAGCGAAGCCGAGCTGGGCGCGATCCTCGGCCATGAATTCGGCCATTTCGAACTGCGCCACGGCGTCCGCATCTTCAAGGCGCGCCGTTCGGGCACCGATCTGCTCAGCTGGGCGGCGGTGCTGGCGTCGATGGGCCCCGGCTATCAGACACGCAACAGCTTCGCCGACCTGCGCTGGTCGGTCTATGGCAGTCTCTATCGCTATGACCGCGACATGGAGCGGGAGGCCGACCTGCTCGGCCTCGGCTATCTCAACGCCGGCACGCTGCGTCCGCAGGCGGCGGCCAGCGTATGGCGCAACGTGATGGCAGAGGGGGAAGCATCGTCGCGCGCCCGTGGCCTGTCGAAACCGCGCTTCGATCAACTGGCCTTTTCCGCATCCCACCCGCCCAGCGCCGAACGCGCGCTGACGCTGGCCGCGCTGGCCGATCCCGGCGGCGATGGCCGGGACGACGGGGCGGAACGCTATGCGGCGGCTCTGGCCCCGTGGCTGCCGATATTCCTCGACGATCAGGTCAAGCTGAACGATTTCGGCGCCAGCGACTTCCTGATCGCCGAACTGGCCGATCGCGGCTGGACCGCACCGCTCTGGCTGGCGCGCGGCGAACTGTACCGGGCACGCGGCAACCCCCGCGACCTCATCAACGCCGCCGAATTCTATACCAATGCGGTCGCCATCGATCCGACGCTGGCCGATGCCTATCGCGGGCTCGGCCTGTCGCTGCTCAAGACCGGCCGCCCGACCGAGGGACGCGCGGCGCTGCGCCGGTACCTCACCCTCAAACCCGATGCGAAGGATGCCGGCATGATCGCCATGCTGGCACCGGCCGAAGCCAGGGAGCCATGACCATGTCCATCCGTCCGATCCGCACCGCCGCGCTGTCGCTGGCGGCCGTCTCCCTGCTGGCCGCGCCGGTCGCCGCCAACGGTTATCGTGAGAAGGGCAAGGCGGTGACGATCGCCGGCACGAAGCTGAGCGTTACGCCCCCGCGCGACTGGAACCTGTTGTCGATCCGCCCGGGCAAGAAGGCGGAAACGTGGACCCTCGACGGTGAGCGGCTGAACGAGATCACCTGGTATGCCGGAATCGAGCCGGACGAACCGCTGATCCGCGAAACCAGCCGCAAGACGAAGCCCCTGCCCCGGCTGAAGCGGGCGACGCTGCTCGCCGAAATTCCCGAGCTGCTGGAAACGACCTATCGCACCGAACGGCAGGTCGCCGATTTCACGCTGACCGCGTCGGCCCCCGACCCGTTCCTCGGACAGCCGGGCATTCGGTTCAGCTATGCCTATGCCGACAACGACCATCTGCCGCGTCGGGGGGAAGCGCGCGCCACGCTGATCGGCGGGCGGCTGTATCTGGCGACGTTCGACGCGCCGCGACAATATTTCTTCGACCGGTCGCTCGGCGATTTCCGGGCGCTGACCGATGCGGCGACCCTGTCCTGACCGAACGCCTTATCGCTCGGGCGAGCGGCGCGCGCTGACGATCACCAGCGCCGCCGCCACCAGGACGGCACCCGCCGCGTCCATCGGCCCCAGCCGTTCGCCATAGGCCAGCCAGCCGATCGTCGCCCCGACCAGCGGCTGCAACAGCAATGCCAGCCCGACGACCAGCGGGCTGAGATGGCCCAGCGCGTAGATCATCAGCCCCTGCCCCGCGATCTGGCTGACCATCGCCAGCGCGAACAACGGCCCCCATTGCTGCGGCAGGATCGTCTCCCCCAGCGCCATGGCGAGCAACAGCAGCGGCAGCACGCCGGCGACGCTCGACAGCGCGAGCGCAGGCAGCGGGGCCATCGTCCGCCGCACGCCGCGCATCGCGATGAAATACACCGCGTACAGCACGCCGGCGAGCAGGCAGAACAGATCGCCTGCCAGATGCCGCGACGACAATTCCGCCGACCGGCCGAGCAGCAGTACGCCACCGATCGCCGCCAGCAACAGCGCCAGCCCCTGCGCCCGCGTCGGCCATTGGCGCATCGCGATAAAGCCATAGAGCGGGAAGATCAGCACCGCGCAATTGCCGAACAGCGTGGCATTGGCCAGCGTCGTGCGGCGAATGCCGATATGCCACGATCCCAGGTCGACCGCGAAGGCCAACCCGCCGATCAGCAGCGGCAGCAGCAGCGCGCGTTTCGGCACCAGGGCGCGGCGATCGCCCCACGACGCAACGATCAACAGCACCGGCAACGCCAGCGCGATCCGCCAGAAACCGGCGGCCACCGGCCCGGTATCGGCCATCCGCACGAACCATGGCCCGAAAGCGAGCGCGATATTCGCGCCCAGCACGGCAACAATCGCCCGGCGCGGCGTTCTTGGGGTCGGCATATAATTTGTTTCAGGCGTTACCGGCTGCATGGCCTCCCCTACCGCCCTATCTTTCGGTCGTCGCCTGCATTTCCTTTAGGCACAGGAGTTTTCGTTATGCCCAGTCTGTTCGACCCCATTACCCTGGGGGTTATTCAGGCCCCCAACCGCGTCCTGATGGCGCCGCTGACCCGTGGGCGCGGCACGCGTGCGCACGTCCCGACCGCGATCATGGCCGAATATTATGCGCAGCGTGCCTCCGCCGGGCTGCTGATCTCCGAAGGAACCGGCATCAGCCGCGAAGGACTGGGCTGGCCCTATGCGCCGGGCCTGTGGACCGACGAACAGGTCGAGGCGTGGAAGCCGATCACCGACGCCGTCCATGCCGCGGGCGGCCGGATCGTGACCCAGCTATGGCATATGGGCCGGGTGGTGCATCCCGACTTCCTCGACGGTGCCGCACCGCTGTCGGCATCGGCGACGACCGCCCCGGGCAAGGCGCATACCTATGACGGCAAGAAGCCCTATGAAGCGGCGCGCGCCGCGACGCTGGACGACATCGCCCGCGTCCTTGACGATTATTCGCGCGCGGCACGCAATGCCAGGGCGGCGGGGTTCGACGGGGTGCAGCTGCACGCGGCAAATGGCTATCTGATCGACCAGTTCCTGCGCGATGGCGCGAACCAGCGCGACGACGCCTATGGCGGTAGCCCGGAAAACCGCATCCGCCTGCTGGGCGAGGTCGTCGACCGCCTGATCGCCGAAGTGGGTGCCGGTCGCACCGCCGTCCGTTTCTCGCCCAATGGCGATACGCAGGGCGTGATCGACAGCGATCCGGCGTCGGTGTTCGTGCCAGCGGCCAAGTTGCTGTCGGACAAGGGCATCGCCTTCCTCGAACTGCGCGAACCCGGCCCCGATGGCACGTTCGGCAGCGCGACCCAGCCGCGCGTCTCGCCCGAGATCCGCAAGGTCTTTGCCGGTCCGCTGGTCCTCAACCAGGACTATGACGGCCCCAAGGCGCAGGCCGAACTGGACGGCGGAGTGGCCGACGCCATCGCCTTCGGTCGCCCGTTCCTGGCGAATCCCGACCTGCCGTTGCGACTGGAACGCGGCGCCGAGCTGAACAAGGACGACATGGCGACATGGTATTCGCATGGTGCCGAAGGGTACACCGACTACCCGACGCTGGAGCGCGAACCCGCCTGATGGGGCGCGCGGATAGCCGGTGGCCCCGCCCCGGCTATCCGCAGCGGATCGTCGCGCTGCCCTGCGTCCGGCAGCGCGGCGCTCCGTCGACCGTCACCATTCCCGACCCCTGCGCGTTGATCTCCGCCGAGTAGCGCGCCCGATAGTGGCTGGTGCCGGTACCTTGGACGTGGACCAGCAGCGCGTCGATCGTCAGCCCCGCGGCGTCGACCGTGCCGGGACCGTTGATCATGAACTGCGCTTCTCCCCCGCGCCCGGCCAGCGCCAGACGGCCCGATCCGATCAGCATGGCATCGAGTCGCCCGGCATCCACTGCGCCGACCTCGATCGATCCGTCCCCGGTGAGCGACAGGCCGACCTCAGCCCCCGCCATCCGCTCCACCCATACCCGGGCGGGGCCGCGTACCGAAACGCCGGCCAGCCGATCACTGGACAGTTCGACCACCAACGGTTCGGTCGACGCCTTGTCGGGCTGGCCGCGATCGTCGCGCGCCGGGGCGACGACCAGCGTCTGCCCCTCGACCCGGACATCGACCGCGTCCAGCGCGCGCGGCGACCCCACGACCCGTCCGCCGATCGCCGGTCCCGCCGCGATACGCACCGTGAACGGCCCGTCGACCTGCACCCGGTCGAACCCGGTCAGCATCAACCGCCGTTCCGCTTCCTGCCGCGGCATGGTAGCGGCAGCCGGGGCGAGCAGGAAGGCGGCGAGCAGCGAAGCGATCATGTGTCCTGCATCCCGCGTCCCCGGCGGCATGGCAAGCGATCGTACGAAAAAGGGGCGACCGTCGCCGGCCGCCCCCGTTTCTTCGGTCCAGACCGTCCGCCGATTCAGGCGGCGGTCTTTTCCTTGTTATAGATCGCCGCGGCGTCGCGCAGGATCTCGATGATCCGCTCCAGCGCCTTCGGCTCGTCGACCTGTTCCATCGCCGCCAGTTCGCGTGCCAGGCGGCTGGCCGCCGCTTCGAAGATCTGGCGTTCGGAATAGCTCTGTTCGGGCTGGTCGTCGGCACGGAACAGGTCGCGGACCACTTCGGCGATCGACACCAGGTCGCCCGAATTGATCTTCGCTTCATATTCCTGGGCGCGGCGCGACCACATGGTGCGCTTGACCTTGGGCTTGCCCTTCAGCGTTTCCATCGCCTCGCGCATCGTCTTGTCGGACGACAGTTTGCGCATCCCGACGCTTTCCGCCTTGTTGGTGGGAACGCGCAGCGTCATGCGTTCCTTTTCGAAGCGCAGGACATAGAGTTCGAGTTGCATTCCAGCGATCTCACTACGCTGGAGTTCGATCACACGGCCGACGCCGTGCTTGGGGTACACGACATAATCGCCGACATCGAAGGACAATGCCTTGGCAGCCATTGGTAACCTTTCCGTGGTCGTCGTCCCGAAAGCATCGCTTGCTGCCAACGCTGGATCCGGCGGCGGCAGGTCAGGGCGATACGGGACGTTGCTAAAGGTGGTCTCCGGGCGGGGCATGAAACTGCCGCCGTCACGTGGGATTATAGCAACGTTGCAACAAAATTACCAGCGCAAAGCCAAATGGCCGGAACCGCTGTTGCGGACCGGCCATAGTTTCACGTGGAACATGGTTTGACGGGTCAGTCGCCTGCGCCGGGCTCGGGCGAGAAATGCTCCATCTTGTTCTCGACGCCCTTCCACTGATCGGCATCGGGCGGGGTCTGGTTCGCGTTGCGCGTCACGTTCGGCCATTGCGCCGAATAGGTGTTGTTCAGCTCAAGCCACTGCTCCAGCCCGCTTTCGGTGTCGGGCAGGATCGCCTCGGCGGGGCATTCCGGCTCGCACACGCCGCAATCGATGCATTCGCTGGGGTTGATGACGAGCATATTCTCGCCCTCATAGAAGCAGTCGACCGGACACACCTCGACGCAGTCCATATATTTGCAGCGGATGCAGGCGTCGGTGACGACGTAGGTCATGGGTGGTCGAGGCTCCGTGAAACGTATCGCGACCGCGTTATGCCGGGTCGTCGCCCTCGTCAACGGGGCCGGACCCACTCGGTTCCAGCAGCGTGTAGAGCGTCCGTGCCTCGGCGGGCGGTCCGCGCCGGACCGGCAGTGCCTCGACCCGCAATATATGGACCCGCGATCCTTGCGGAAAGGCGACGACCATGCCCACCCGGACCGGACAATGCGCCCGTTCGATCCGTCGACCATCCAGGCGCAACGTCCCCTTCTCCGCGATCGCCTGCGCAGCGCTGCGGGTCTTGGCGAAGCGGGCATACCACAGGAACATGTCGAGCCGCATCTGCGGCACCGGCTCCGGCGCGCGTGCCGCCATCAGCGATCGAACCCCAGATCGGCCAGTGCGGCAAAGGCATTGCCCGGCCGCGCAACGGCACGGGGCGGGGCCACCGGGGCGCGACGACGCGGCGGGGCCCAGCGCCATTGCGGCACATCGCCCGCCGGTGCGCTCGGCCGGAACCCCAGCCGCGCCATCAACCGCGCGATCGTCTCCGCCTGCAACCCCATCGATACCGCCAGCGCCGGATCGGGCGCGAACGGCGCGTGCCCCTTGCGCGCGTCATGCGCCGCCTGCGCCAGGCGTTCGATCAGGTCGACGCGGACCGCCTGCGGACCGAAGCGGCGAAAGCCCCACGCCCCCTGCCCGACCGGCAGCACGGTCGCGCCGATCGGGGCCAGCGCCTCGACCGGATGCCCGTCGCGCGCCGCCAGCAAGGCTGCCCGCCACCGCGACGCCGCCGGCTTGAACAGGCGCGCGTCGAAAAGGTCCAGCGCGCCGATCACCACCCCCGCCTTGCGCAGCCGCCGCCGGTCATTGCCGTCCAGCGGGATTAGCATCGCATCGAACCCGTCGCGCGGCGCGATCCCGCCCACTTCGGTCAGCGCCGCCGCTACCGCGCGGAGCGATCCGCTCGCCGCCGGATCGCGCGCCAGCGCCGCCAGTGCGCAGAGCGTCGGTGCGCGCCGCGCGACATCGCTTTGCACCCACTGCGCCAGCCGCTCGCGCACCTCGCCCTGCGCTGCGCGATCGAGAACCTGCAGGCTCCGATCCAGCGTCACCACCGGCCGGTCGAGCGTCGTGCCGCCGGTCAGTGTCGCAACGGTCAGCCCGTTCCACGTCAATTCGGGTAGCGCCCCCGGTTCGGCCGACAGCGCCAGTTCGGCATCCGCCGCCGCGATCAGTTCGCCGCCACGCTTGCGCAACTCGCTCGCCAGCCCCTTTTCCGCCGCCGCGATCAACAGCCTTTTGTCGGCAACGCGGGTGTCGGGCGACACCTCGAACCGGAACCCGGTCAGCTTGCCCAACGCATGGCCGTCGACCGACACCGCGCCATCGGCGGCGACATCGACCGGCAGGTCGGCCGCCCCAGCCCCGATCCGCCGCAGCAGCACCGTCGTCCGCTGATCGACGAAACGCTGGCGCAGCCGGTCGTGCAGCGCGTCGGACAGCTTTTCCTCGACGCCGCGCGTCCGCGCCGCCCAATGCTCGGGATCGAGCAGCCAGTCGGAACGATGCGCGATATAGGCCCAGCTGCGCGCCGCCGCGATCCGTCCGGCGATCGTCTCGACATCGCCGTTCATCTGGTCCAGCCGCTGCAATTCGTCGGCGAACCATTGGTGCGGGATATGCCCCGCCCCCTCGCTCAGATGGCCGAAGATCCGCCCGACGAACCGGCTGTGCGGGTCCGGCCCCAGCTTGCGGAAATCGGGCAGGCCGCATGCCGACCATAGCCGCCGCACCATTGCCGGGGATCGCGTGCGCGCACGGACCCAATCCTCCTCGGCCAGCCGCTTGAGGACGATCAGGTCGATCGCTTCCGGCGCTGCGGTCAGCACCGGATGGTTCGGCCGCGCTTCGAGGCTTTCGATCAGTGCATCGATGCTGGAAAAGTCGGGCTCGCCGCTGCGCCAGTAGAGCCGTTCGAGCGGTGGGACATGATGCCCCTCGATCGCCAGCACTTCCTCCGGCGTGAAAGCGTTCGGCCCTTCCTCGACCAGCGCGCCGAAGGTGCCGTCGCGGTGGTGCCGCCCGGCGCGGCCGGCGATCTGCGCCATTTCGGCGATGGTCAGCCGCCGCTGCCGCCGGCCGTCGAACTTGCGCAACGAAGCAAAGGCGACATGCGCAACGTCGAGGTTCAGGCCCATGCCGATCGCATCGGTCGCGACCAGATAATCGACCTCGCCCGACTGGAACATCGCGACCTGCGCGTTGCGGGTGCGGGGGGACAGTGCGCCCATCACCACCGCCGCCCCGCCGCGCATCCGGCGGATCGCCTCCGCCACGGCATAGACCTCTTCCGAGGAGAAGGCGACGATCGCCGACCGCCTCGGCAGGCGGGACAGCTTGCGCGCACCGGCATAGCTCAGCGTCGAGAAGCGCGGACGCGAGATGATCTCGGCATCCTTTACCAGCGCGCGGACCATGGGTTTGAGCGAATCGGAGCCGAGGATCATCGTTTCCTCGCGTCCCCGCGCGCGCAACAGCCGGTCGGTAAAGACGTGGCCGCGTTCGGGGTCGGCGCCCAGCTGCGCCTCGTCCAGCGCGACGAAGGCGGTTTTCCGCTCCAGCGGCATTGATTCGGCGGTACACAGGAACCAGCGCGCCTTCGGCGGGACGATCCGTTCCTCGCCGGTGACCAGCGCGACATTCTCGGCGCCCTTCATCGCGACGACCCGGTCGTAATTCTCCCGCGCCAGCAACCGCAGCGGAAAACCGATCATTCCCGAGGCATGACCGCACATCCGCTCGATTGCGAGATAGGTCTTGCCGGTGTTGGTCGGCCCCAGCACTGCGGTGACCGGGCTACGCGCGAACTGGCTCATCCCCTGCAACATCGGGGTTGCCGTGCGCCGGTGCAACGGGTTTTGCAGGTTCCGCCGAACGATTCGCTCGGTCGCAGGCGTGCCACGCCCCGTCGCACGCCAATGCGTGCCCCGCGTGGTTCATTTGACTTTAAACCTTTGGCTTCACAGGGGGAGAGGACTGGGCCGGGTCGGGCGGCCATCGAAGGGGGCTGGGCGTGTTCCTGCGCACCGATCACGGACTGGAACTGGCAGGCGGCACCAGCGCGTTGCGCTTCGGCCGTGCACCGGTCCTGTCCGCCCCCGCCCGCACCGACCATTGGCGCGGTCGCATCGAATCCTTCGACTGGACCCCCGATCTGGGTGCGGCGATCGGATCACGCGACTGGTGGCGGGGACTTGCGACCTGCACCGCGCTGTGCGCCGGCGTCTGGGCGCTGTCGCCGTCGTGGAACCGGCCGATCCTGGGCGCGGTCCCCGCCCCGCTCGACGGTACCGCTCTGGAAGAAGCGCGCAGCCTGTCCTTCGGTGCCAGCGCGCTGGGCGCCACCAGCGGGATGCGGCTTGCCGCCACGTCGCGGGTGGTACCGCTCGCCAACACGCCCGAGCGCCCGATCGTCGAAGCGACGGCGACGCTGGGCAGCGGCATCGCCGATGCACTGGCGCGCACCGGCGTCGGCGCAGGCGAAGCGCGGCAGGTCGCCGCAATGGTCGCCAGCCGGGTCGATCCGGCAGAACTCACGCCCGGCACACGGCTCGACGTTACGCTCGGCCGTCGCGACAGCCCGTCGCAGCCCCGCCCGCTCGAACGCCTCGCCTTCCGGGCCAGATTCGATCTCGCGCTCGACATCGTGCGCGAAGGCGGCACGCTGCGGCTCGACGCCCGGCCGATCGCGATCGATCATACCCCGCTGCGCATTCGTGGTCGCGTCGGCGCCAGCCTGTACCGTGCCGCCCGCGCCGCCGGTGCCCCGGCCAAGGCCGTCGAAACCTATATCCGCACCGTGTCCGGCCTGGTCCCGATGGGACAGGTCGGGCAGGATGATTCGTTCGATCTGATCGTCGAACAGGCGCGCGCAGCGACCGGCGAAGTGCAACTCGGCCAGCTGCTCTATGCCGGGCTGAACGGTCGCCGCGATGTTCGCCTCGTCCGCCGGCAGGACGGCGCGCGGACCGAGTGGCTCGATCCCAAGGGCGTGGGCGAGCGCAAGGGGACGATGATGTGGCCGGTCGCGGCGCGCATCTCGTCCAATTTCGGCTGGCGCGTCCATCCGGTGCTGGGCTTCCGCCGGCTGCACAAGGGGATGGACTTTGCCGCCGCCTATGGCAGCCCGATCCGCGCCACGACCGATGGCCGGGTGGCCAGCGCCGGCTGGCACGGCGGCTATGGCAATTTCGTCAAGCTCGATCATGGCGGCGGCCTCGCCACCGGCTATGGCCATATGAGCCGGATCGTGGTGCGCGCGGGCAGCCGCGTGGCGCAGGGGCAGGTGATCGGCTATGTCGGCTCGACCGGCCTCTCGACCGGGCCGCATCTGCACTATGAACTGTGGAAGAACGGCGTACCGGTCAATCCACGCTCTGTCGCCTTCGCGACGGTGCAGCAATTGCAGGGCGACGAACTGGCCCGCTTCCGCCAGCATGTCAGCCAGCTGATGGGTGTCGCCGCGCGGTAATTCGGTTCAGGCCGTTTCGGCGGCGGACGGCGCTGCACACGCTCCGCCGCCCCCGGCATAGGTCCCCAAGCGCCTACCGCCCCTGCGTGCGCCAGCGACGGATGGTGCGGTCGACCAGCGCATCCTCGCCCCCCTCGCACTGCCATAGCTCGGTAAAGGACGGCGATGCCGAATCCGGGCGCAGCGACGTCTCAAGGCTGTCGAACGACACGCGGATCGGCGTCGCGACGCCTTCGCCGACGATGATGCATTCGCGATTGCGTAGCGCTGGAATCACGTCGAGGAAGCCGCGCGCATCCTCCGGCATCGCCGCACGGACAAAGGCCTGGTCGCGTTCGTTGTTCAACCGCATGGTCAGGATCGTGCCGCATTGCGACAGCACCCCTTCGGCCAGATCGGACGGGCGCTGGGTAATCAGGCCGAGCGACACGCCATATTTGCGGCCTTCCTTGGCGATCCGGCTGAGAATCGCTGCCGCCGACGATCCCGCCCCGGCGCGTTCGTTGGGGACGTAGCGATGCGCTTCCTCGCACACCAGCAGCACCGGCTTGCGCGTTTCGCCGCGCGACCAGATGGCGAAGTCGAACACCAGTCGCGACAGCACGGCGACGACGACCGAGGTAATCTCCGACGGCACCGCCGACACGTCGACGATCGAGATCGGCTTGCCCTGCGCCGGCAGGCGGAACACCCGTTTCAGGAACGCGCCCATGGTATCGGCGACCAGCATTCCCGAAAACATGAAGGCATAGCGCGGGTCGGCGCGAATCTCTTCCAGCCGCGCCTTCAGCCGTAGATAGGGCGCGTTGTCGCTCCCCCGGTCCATCCGCGTCATTTCCGCCTGCAGGATCGTCGCCAGATCCGAGAGCAGATACGGGATCGGCGCATCGACGGTCATGCGCGGTATGTCCTGCGCCAGCCGGCTCTTGGCCTTCGCGGCGAGGATACAGCGCGCGAGGATGTCGGCCTCGATCTGTCGCGCCGACCCTTCGGAGGTCAACAGGATGTCGCAATGCTCGTTAAAGTTGAGCAGCCAATAGGGCAATTGCAGGTTCGACGCGTCGAGCAGCTCGCCCTTGTCGGCAAAGGCTGCGGCATATTCGCCATGCGGATCGATGACGACGATATGGCCGTGCGGACTATGATCGCAAATCCGGTGCAGGATCAGCGCGGCGGAGGTCGATTTGCCGGTACCGGTCGATCCGACCAGCGCGAAATGCTTGCCGAGCAACGGGTCGACGTAGAGCGCCGCGCGCAGGTCCGACGCCATATGGATCGTGCCGATGGTGATGTGCGGCCGGTCCTGCATCGCATAGATACGCCGCAGCGTATCGCGCGTAACCGGATGTACCGGCGACCCCGGAAGCGGATAGCGGGTCACCCCGCGGCGAAATCCGCGCAGGCCCTGTCCGGGTTCGGGCTCATAGCCTTCCCCCATGAGGTCGACTTCGGCGATCAGGTTCGATCCGTCATCGCCAAGACGGGTCGAGCGGATGCTCGCCACGACCCAGGTCCGGCCGATCTTCAACTTGACGAACGACCCCACCTGCCCCGCGGTTTCGGCATCCGGCCCTTGATCGCGGGTGAAGTCGGACAATGCGCACAGGTCGAGCAGCAACCGGCTGGTCGCGCCGGAGATATCCAGCAGCACGCCGATGGCCGGCGTGCTGTCGGTCGGTCCGGCAAGCGGCGGGCGAATCGGCAGGTTCATCATGCTATCCTGCTCACAAATCTGTAAATTTTGCGTATCAGATACGCTCGCCGCTTAACCGTTGGCAAACCATGTCGAGCTGGCCGATCGTCGAATAGCCGATGGTGATCGCCCCGCCCTTTTCACCATGGCTGATCTGGACCTTCAGGCCCAGCACATCGCCCAGCTGTCGCTCCAGCGCGCGCAGGTCGGCGTCGCTGGCGCCGTCATGGCCGCCCTCGGCCATTGCCGGATCGCGCGGCGTCCGTGCCCGTTTCGGCTCCGGGTCGCGTGCTTGGCGCGCCATCCGTTCGGCATCGCGCACCGACAGCCCCTTGGCGACGACCTTTTCGGCAATCGCTTCGGCACCGGGCACATGGATCAGCGCACGGGCATGGCCCATGCTCAGCCGCTGGTCGCCGACCATGTCCTGGATCGGCTTGGGCAGTTCGAGCAGCCGCAGCAAATTGGTGACATGGCTGCGCGACTTCGCGACCAGATTGGCGAGTGCTTCCTGCGTATGGCCGAACTCGTCGATCAACCGGCGGTAACCCTCCGCCTCCTCGATCGCAGTCAGGTCGCGCCGCTGGATATTCTCCACCAGCGCGATTTCCATCGTCTCGGCATCGGTGAAGTCGCGCACGACCACCGGTACCTCGTGCAACCGCGCCCGTTGCGCTGCCCGCCAGCGACGCTCGCCGGCGACGATCTGATAGCCCTTGCCGTGCGGCCGCACGACGATCGGCTGAATGACGCCGCGTGCCGAAATCGACTCTGCCAGTTCGTCGAGTGCGGATTCATCGAAGAACCGCCGCGGCTGTCCCGGCAGCGGTGACAGCGCGGTGACCGGCAGCTGCCGGACACCGCTGGGCGGGGTCGATCCCCGCGTCGTCGAAACCTCGCCATCGGGTTCGCCCAGCAGCGAACTCAGTCCCCGGCCCAGCCCACCCATGCGCGGGCGACGCGGCGCTGCCTGTTCGCTCATGCCGCTTCCGCCAGCGACGGCAGGCGCGCAATCACTTCGCGGGCCAGCGCGATATAGGCTTCGGACCCGGCGCAGCGATAGTCATAGATCAATGCCGGCACGCCGTGGCTGGGTGCCTCGGACAGGCGGACATTGCGCGGAATCACCGTATCGAACACTACTTTCCCCAACACCGCGCGCACATCGTCCGACACCTGATCGGTCAGCCGGTTGCGCCGGTCGTACATCGTCAACACCACGCCCAAGATCGACAGCCCCGGATTGAACCGTCCGCGAATCCGCTCGACGGTACTCAGCAGCTGGCTCAGGCCTTCCAGCGCAAAGAACTCGCACTGGAGCGGCACCAACAGCGCATGGCTCGCTACCATCGCGTTAATGGTCAGCAGGCCGAGCGACGGCGGGCAGTCGATCAGGATCACGTCCCATCGCCCCCCGCTCGCCTCCACCACCCGGTCGAGCCGGTGGGTACGCGATTCGAACTCGATCAGCTCGATTTCCGCCCCCGACAGATCGACGGTTGCCGGGACGATCGACAGGCGCGGCACCTTGGTCGCGATCGCTGCCTCGTTCAGCATCAGATCGCCGATCAGCAGGTCATAGGTCGAATGCTCCCGGTCGTTGCGGCCGATGCCAAGACCGGTCGACGCATTCCCCTGCGGATCGAGATCGAGGATCAACACCTCCAGCCCTGTCGCCGCCAGCGCGGTGCCGACATTGATCGCCGTGGTGGTCTTGCCGACGCCCCCCTTCTGGTTCGCGATGGCAATGCAAATCATGCTTGGCGCACTCCCCTGGCGACGACGATCGACGATGTTGGATCGGTGATGCTATGTTCCACGTGAAACATTCCGCGCCAGTCGGCCTTGGCCTCGGCCAGTTCGTCGGCTGCGGAACGTCCCTTCGGCAACACCCATATCGTATCGGCATCGCTATGCCGATGGCCGATCGCAAATAACGCGGCCAGTCGCGCAACCGCGCGAGCACTGATGATCGCCGCCGGCCGATCCGCCGCCAGCTTCTCGATCTTCGCCTGATGGACCACCACGTTCGACAGTCCGAGGTCGGTCGCCATCTCACCCAGCAAGATCGCCCGCCGTGCGCGTGGTTCGACCAGTACCACCCGACGGTCGGTCAGGATCGCGGCGACGATGCCGGGAAAGCCGGCGCCCGAACCGATATCGATCCAGTCGCCCTGCCCCGCTTCGGAGGCCAGCGGCACTAGCTGTGCGGAATCGAGCAGATGCCGTTCCCAGATGTGATCGATCGTCGAGGCGGCGATCAAATTCTGGTTCGCGGTCTCGGCAACGATCCGTTCGGCAAAATGCGCCAGCAATCCGGTGCGCTCCGCCCCGAACCGCTGCTCGATCCAAGTGCGTGCATCCGCTTCGGTCATGCTGCCAGCTTTCCACCGCGATGGTGCAGCAGGATCGCGACCAGCGCCGCCGGCGTCACCCCCTGGATACGGCCGGCCGCCGCCAGCGTTTCGGGCGCGGCGGAGGTCAGCCGTTCGACCATCTCGTTCGACAGGCCGGGCACCGCGCCATAGGCAAAGTCCGCCGGCAGCGCGACATGGTCGACCCGCGCCGCCGCCAGCTCGGCCGCCTGCCGTTCCAGGTACGGCGCGTAGCGTGCATCCTCGATCAGCTCACCCAGCACGTCGTTCTGTTCCTCGATCCCCAGATGCTGCGGCGTTACGCCCGGTACCAGCAACCATTCCCCGCCGCTGCGCATATCGGAACCGGACACCGGTGCGCCTTTCGCCGACAGCGCATTGGCGACATGCCGCGTCGACAGCGCCGCCGTCAGTGCGCCTCGCCGTTCTGCCCGTGCAGCATTGAACGCGCGTCGCTCGCCCGACAGCAGACCCGCCGCGTCACCGATCGCGCCGAGCCGGGTAGCCGCGTTGTCCGACCGCAGGCGCAGGCGATATTCGGCCCGCGCCGTCATCATCCGGTAGGGTTCGGACACGCCCTGCAACACCAAATCGTCGATCATCACCCCGATATAGCTCGACTCGCGCGACAGGATCAGCGGGTCCAGCCCCAGCGCCTCGCCCGCCGCATTGGCTCCCGCGATCAGCCCCTGCCCGCCCGCTTCCTCATAGCCGGTCGTGCCGTTGATCTGCCCGGCGAAATACAAGCCGCCCAGCGCGCGCAAGCCGAGCGTCGCCGACAAGGCGCGCGGGTCGATAAAGTCATACTCGACCGCATAGCCCGGGGTCACTATCTCGACCCGCTCCAGTCCAGCGACACTGCGCAGCATTGCCAGCTGCACGTCCGTCGGCAGCGAGGTCGACACCCCGTTGGGATAGACCAGATGCGTATCCAGCCCTTCGGGTTCGAGGAATATCTGATGCCCGTCGCGGTCGCCGAAGCGATGAACCTTGTCCTCGATCGACGGGCAATAGCGCGGGCCCCGCCCCTCGATCGATCCGCTGAACAAGGGCGAGCGATCCAGTCCAGCGCGAATGATGTCATGCGTCTGCGCCGTCGTGCGGGCGATGGCACAGGCAAGTTGCGGCAACCGCTTTGCCGGATCGGACAAAGGGGACATCGTCCAGATATCGGCGTCGGACGGTTGTTCGGGCAGCACCGCCCAGTCGATCGTCCGCCCGTCCAGCCGGGGCGGCGTACCGGTCTTCAACCGGGCAATCGGCAAGGCGAGTTCGCGCAACTGTTGCCCCAGCCGCGTCGCCGCGCGTTCCCCGACACGACCGCCGACCGCGCGTTCTTCCCCCCGGAACATCGTCCCGCCAAGGAACGTGCCCGTCGCCAGCACGACCGTTCGCGCCGCAATGCGGCTGCCATCGGCCAGTTCGACCCCGGTGACCCGCCCGGCGTCTGTCGTCAGCGCAACCGTATCGCCGCCCAATACCGCCAGCTTCGGATGCGCCAGCAACCGGCGCACCGCAGCGGCATAGCGAACGCGATCCGCCTGAATCCGCGGCCCCTGCACTGCCGACCCTTTCGACCGGTTGAGCATCCGGTGATGGATCGCCGCCGCATCCGCCGCCTGCCCCATCAGCCCGTCCAGCGCATCGATCTCGCGAACGATATGCCCCTTGCCCAATCCGCCGATCGCCGGATTGCAGGACATGGCACCGATCCGGTCGGGATCGAAATCGATCAGCAGCGTGGTCGCGCCACGCCGGGCCGCTGCTGCGGCTGCTTCGGTGCCGGCATGGCCGCCACCGACGATCACTACGTCATAGGTCATGTTGGTCGTGGTTCCACGTGGAACATTATTTGCCGATACAGAAGCGGCCGAACAGATCGTCAAGGACTGCCTCGGTCGCGCGCATCCCGGTCAGCGCCGCGAATGCCTGTACCGCATAGCGCAATTCCTCTGCCAGCAACAGCGGGTCGTCCTGCATTGCAGCACGGCCCAGCGCGGCGGCGGCGGCGGCGGCATGATGCGCCTGTCGCCGGTTGAGTGCCAGGTCGTCGACCTTCGGCAGCAGCGATGCCGCTTCCCGGGTGAGCGCAGCCCAGACGGCATCGATCCCTGCACCGGTCGCCGCCGACACGGCAATACGCTCGCCGCGCGCCGCACCGTCGCGGACGTCCGACCGGGGGTAGAGCGCAATCGCCCGTCCCGCAGCCGGCGGGGAATCGTCCCCCAGCCACAACACGATATCGGCCGCCGCGATCGAACCGGTTGCCCGGTCGATCCCGATCCGCTCGATCGGATCGTCACTATCTTCGCGGAGGCCCGCAGTATCTAGGAACAGCCATGCCACTCCTTCGCGCGTTACCGGAATCTCGATCACGTCCCGCGTCGTACCCGCGACCGGCGAAACGATCGCCGCTTCGCGTCCGACCAGCGCGTTAAGCAGCGTCGATTTACCCGCATTGGGCGGACCGGCCAGCACCACGCGGATACCGTCACGCAACCGTTCGACCGGCGGCACCGCCAGCACCGCGTCGATAGCCCTTGCAAGTTCCCCGGCCTGTGTCCGAACACCGGTCAGCACATCGTTGCCGTCGTCGACATCGTCCTCATCGGCATGGTCCAGCACCGCCTCAACCACCGCCGACAACCGGGTGGCGGTCGCGGTCCACTCGGCTACCGCACGACGCAAGCGCCCGTCGCTATTGGCCAGCGCCATCTGCCGCTGCGCCTCGGTCTCGGCCGACAACAGGTCGCCCAGCCCCTCCGCCTCGGTCAGGTCGATGCGCCCATGCGCCAGCGCACGGCGGGTGAACTCTCCCGGCTCGGCCGCGCGCAGTCCCGGCAAGCTGGCCAGCGCACGCTCGACGCTGGCCACGACCGCGCGGCCGCCATGCAGATGCAGCTCGACCAGATCCTCACCGGTCGCCGTGGCCGGCCCCGCAAACACCAGCACCAATGCCCGATCGAGCAACCGGTTATCCACAGGGTCGCGCAAGGCCCGCACGGCAGCACGGCGCGGCGGCGGCAGGCGCCCTGCCAGTCGTGTCGCGGCATCGAACGCTCCGGCACCCGACAGCCGCAGCACGGCGATGGCGGCGGGCGGTCGCCCGCTCGACACCGCGAAGATCGTGTCAGCCGCCACGACCCGCCGTCTCGAACATCTTGCGCCAGAAGGTCATGCCCGCCTCGCCCATCGGCGCCCAGCTCTGCATCAACTGGTTGAGCAGCTCGGGGCTGGCCCCCTTCTCCATCGTTTCGGTCAGCATCGCGACATAGCGTTCATGGACCGGCGTGAAGTCGGGCAGGCCCATCGCGCGGCGCGCTTCCTCCGGCGTGCAATCGACTTCGACGTTGATCTTCATGGGCGATTTCCCCTGTGGTTCACCGCCACGATAGGGGGAAAGTTCGGGAAAGGCGACCGTCGCGGTTGCGGCTTTCCACGACTTATCCACAGGGTTCGTGGCGCTGGAAACGACGACGCCCGCCTTCTCGTGTGGAAAAGACGGGCGGTTCGTTGTTGGCGGACGCGGGCGAAGCCCGCATCGTCGGTCGGGCTGGACGCCCGCCGGCCGGCCGCGTTTGCGATCCGCGCCAGCATGGCGCGGTCCAAACGCTATTGATTCATACTATCGAAGAAGTCCTCGTTAGTCTTCGAATTCTTCATCTTGTCGAGCAGGAACTCCATCGCGTCGATGGTGCCCATCTGCATCAGGATACGGCGCAGCACCCACATCTTGCTGAGCTTGGTCTTGTCGACCAGCAGCTCTTCCTTGCGGGTACCCGACTTGCCCACGTCCAGCGCCGGGAAGATGCGCTTGTCCGCCACCTTGCGGTCGAGGACGATTTCCGAGTTACCAGTGCCCTTGAACTCTTCGAAGATCACCTCGTCCATGCGGCTGCCGGTATCGATCAGCGCGGTGGCGATGATCGACAGCGAACCGCCTTCCTCGATGTTGCGTGCCGCACCGAAGAAGCGCTTCGGCCGCTGCAACGCGTTCGCATCGACACCACCGGTCAGCACCTTGCCCGACGACGGGACCACGGTGTTGTAGGCCCGGCCCAGACGCGTGATCGAATCGAGCAGGATCACGACGTCCTTCTTGTGCTCGACCAGCCGCTTGGCTTTTTCGATCACCATCTCGGCGACCTGGACATGGCGCTGCGCCGGTTCGTCGAAGGTCGACGAAATCACCTCACCCTTCACGCTGCGCTGCATGTCGGTAACTTCTTCCGGGCGTTCGTCGATCAGCAGGACGATCAGGAACACTTCGGGGTGATTATCGGTGATCGCCTTGGCCATGTTCTGCAACATGACGGTCTTGCCGACGCGCGGGGGGGCGACGATCAGCGTGCGCTGGCCCTTGCCCTGCGGCGACACGATGTCGATCACCCGCGCCGACTTGTCCTTGATCGTCGGGTCGAGCTGGTCGAGCGTCAGCTTCTGTTCGGGATAGAGCGGCGTCAGGTTATCGAAATTGACCCGGTGGCGGACCGCATCGGGATCGTCGAAATTGACCGACACCAGCTTGCTCAGCGCGAAATAGCGCTCGCCGTCCTTCGGCGCGCGTACCTCGCCCTCGACCGTGTCGCCGGTGCGCAGACCGTGCTTGCGGACCTGGTTCGGCGAGACATAGATGTCGTCCGGCCCGGCGAGATAATTCGCTTCGGGGCTGCGCAGGAAGCCGAAGCCGTCCTGCAGCACTTCGATCGTGCCGACGCCCATGATCTGCTCACCATTCTCGGCACGCGCCTTGAGAATCGCGAACATCAGGTCCTGCTTGCGCATCGTCGACGCGCCTTCGACGCCCAGCTCTTCGGCCATCGAGACCAGTTCGGCGGGCGCATGTTTTTTCAAGTCTTTGAGATGCATCGGGGGATGGTCCAGATCAGCGAGATAGAGGCAGGGTCGGCAAATGAAGCGGACACAAGCGGCTGGGACGGGCACACCGAGGACCGGGCGCCACTGCCCACCGACCTATGCCGCACCCTGCGCCAAGTCAAGCTGGGACCGCTGGCCTACTCCACCCCCTCGACGCCCAGCACCGCAGGATCGATCGCCGCGAACATCCGCGCCTGTTGCAGCAGACGCATCGCACACTCCATGCGGATCGCGTCGGCCTGCGCCGCGGTCGACTGCACTCCCCGCAATCTTTCCACAGCCGCCGGAATATCGGTCGTCGGTGAAGCCCCCTGGATGCGACCGACGAAATACATCATCGCCGACGTGATCGGCCCGCGTTCCGTCGCGCTTGCCGCTTCCAGCTGGTGCGACAGCGCGGCGGTACAGCGCAGGTCATCCTCGACCCCGGCCGGCAGCGGCGTCGCCGCCTGGATCAATGCCAACGCCATCAACATCGCATCGCCTCCCTCAGAACGGCTTCACCACCGCCAGCACCACCGCCGCGATCGCCGCCAGTGCCGGCAGTTCGTTGGCCAACCGCAACTGCTTCGGGGTCAGCGTCGGCCGCCCCGCCGCCAGCTTCTTCGCATAGCCGACCGCCCAGCCATGATAGCCGCTCAGCAACACCACGACGAGCAATTTGGCGTGCAGCCACCCCAGCCCCGCCCCGCCGTCGAACAGCCCGACATTCGCCGCCAGCATCAGCCCCAGCACCCATACGACGACCATCGCCGGGGTCAGGATCATCCGCTTCAGCAACGCCTCGCGCCGGATCCAGCGCGGCGGCTCGGCCGGGTCGGCCAGCCCCTCCTGATGATGGACCAGATAGCGCGGCAGCATGAACAGGCCGGCCATCCAGAAGATGACGAACACGATATGTGCCGCCTTTATCCACAGATAGGCGCTGCCCAGAAACCCGCTCATGCCCCGCGTACCCGCGCCACCAGCCGCTCGACATGCGCGATCGGCGTATCCTGCTGGATGCCGTGGCCGAGATTGAAGACATGCGGACGATCGGCAAAGGCGGCCAGCACCCGGTCGACCCCGGCGTCGAGCGCGTTGCCCCCGGCGATCAGCAACAGCGGATCGAGATTGCCCTGCACCGGCAGGCCTGTGGGTAACTGCGCATTCGCCCACACCGGATCGACCGTTTCGTCCAGCCCGATCGCATCGACCGTCGTTTCACGCGCATAGGCGGCAAGCTTGCCCCCCGCCCCCTTCGGAAACCCGATGATCGGCACGTCGCAACGCGCACGCAGCCCCTCGACGATCGCCACCGTCGGCGCGATGACCCAGCGTTCGAACTCGGCCGGGGCCAGGCTGCCCGACCAGCTGTCGAACAGCTGCACCGCCTCGACACCCGCTGCGACCTGTCCCGCCAGATAGTTGATCGTGACCGCGACGATCCGGTCGATCAGCTCCTGCACCGCCGCCGGATCGCCATAGGCCATGCGCCGCGCCTCGGCCTGCTCCCGGCTGCCCTTGCCCGCGATCATATAGGTGGCGACCGTCCAAGGCGATCCGGCGAACCCCAGGAACGTCGTCTGCGCCGGCAACGCCGCCGCCACGCCGCGCACCGTCGCATAGACCGGGTCGAGGATCGCCATATCCAGCCGCAGAGCCTCGATAGCGGCCCGCGTGCGCAGTTCGGGGGCAAGACGCGGCCCCTCGCCCGCTTCGAACCACAGACGCTGTCCCAGCGCGTTCGGGACCATCAGGATATCGCTGAACAGGATCGCCCCATCGAACGCGAAGCGCCGCAGCGGTTGCAGCGTCACCTCGGTCGCCGCTTCGGGATCGTTCACGAGATCGAGAAAGCCGCCCTTCTCCGCCCGAAGCGCGCGATACTCGGGAAGATAGCGCCCCGCCTGTCGCATGAGCCAGAGCGGCGGGACGGCAAGCTTTTCCCCGGCCAGGGTCCGGAGAAGCGGTTTGGGATCGGGAGAACCGGTCAGCGTCGTCGCTCCTTCTACTATTAAAGTAGATTCTAAATAGGTGGTTGAAGGGAGTTGGGGCGTGGATAGCGGGGCTTATGGTGGATTACCCGAAATGCCAACAGATTGACCCGGTGAGACTCGCTTGAATCCGTCGATTCCCGCATGGCCATCCACACTATCCACAGGCTGTGGGTTGAATCGCTCCCTGTGTCGGGATTGTGGATAGTTTGGGCATGAAACCGGGCTTTCCCACAGCTTGGCGGCGCGGCCGACTTACGCTAGCCCCTGCCCCCGACTTATCCACAGCCTTGTGCAGAAAGGCGGCTGATGCGGCTGCACCTCCACCTCCTGTCCGACTCCACCGGGGAAACGCTGGAGAATATCGCGAAGGCGGCGCTGGCGCAGTTCGACGATGTCGACACGATGCGCCATTTCTGGCCGATGGTCCGCTCCGAAACCCATCTGGAGCGCATCCTGGCGGAGATAGCGCTCAATCCCGGGCTGGTGCTCTACACGCTGGTGAACCCGGCAATCCGCCGGATGCTGGAGGCGCGCTGCGCCGCGCTCGGCCTGCCGATCGTCGCGCCGATGGATGCGGTCAGCAACGCCCTGTCCAGCCTGCTGGGGCAGGAGGCGAAGGCCAGGCCCGGTCGCCAGCACAGCCTCGATGCCGCCTATTTCGCGCGGGTCGATGCGATCCAGTGGACCATCGCCCATGACGACGGCATCGCCTCGGAGGATTGGGAAGAGGCCGATATCCTGCTGGCCGGCGTATCGCGTTCGTCGAAGACCCCGACCTCGATCTATCTCGCCAATCGCGGGTACAAGACGGCGAACATCCCGATCGTGGTGGAAAGCCCGCCGCCGCCGATCCTGTACACGCTGAAGAACCCGCTGGTCGTCGGCCTGACCACCAGCGCCGACCGGCTGATCGCGATCCGGCGCAACCGGCTGCTGTCGCTCAACCAGATGCCCGACACCGATTATGTCGAACAGGATGCCGTGGTGAAGGAACTGTCCTATGCCCGGCGGATGTTCGCCGACAATGGCTGGCCGGTGATCGACGTCACCCGCCGCTCGATCGAGGAAACGGCGGCGGCGATCATCACCCTGTGCAACGACCGCAAGCTGGAGGCCCGCGCATGAGCTTCGTCCTCGCCTCGATGAGCGCTACCCGCCGTGCGATGCTCGATGCCGCCGGCATTCCGCACGATGCCATGGCCAGCGGACTGGACGAGGAAGCGGCCAAGGCGGCACTGGCGGCCGAGAATCTGAAACCCCGCGACCTCGCCGATGCGCTGGCCGAGATGAAGGCGATGCGCGCCGCCACGCGGGTCGGCGGGGCCATGGTGCTGGGCGGCGATTCCGTCGTCGCCCTTGCCGATGGGACCGTGCTGGACAAGCCCGTCGACCGTGCCGACGCCGCCGCGCATCTGCGCGCGATGTCGGGCGGGCGCCACGACCTGTTCAGCGCGGGGGTGTTCGTCGAGGGCGGTCGCCCGGTGTGGCGGCATATCGGCCATGCGAAGCTGACCGTCCGGCCCCTGTCCGACGCCTTCATCGACTCCTATCTCGATGCCGAATGGCCCGCCATCGCCGGCTGTGTCGGCTGTTTCCGGATCGAGGGGCCGGGCGTGCAGCTGTTCGACCGGATCGACGGCGATCATTGGACGATCCTCGGCATGCCCTTGCTCGAAATCGCGCGCTATTTGCGCCAACGGGGAAAACTGCCCGCATGAAGCCTTATGCAGAGGTGATCGGCGACCCGATCGCCCACTCCAAATCACCGCTTATCCACAGCTTCTGGCTCGACCAGCTGGGACTGGATGCCGAGTATCGAAGGTTCCACGTGAAACCTGACGATCTCGGTGCCTATTTCGACAGCCGTCGCGCAGACCCGAACTGGCGCGGGTGCAACGTCACCGTGCCGCACAAGCTGGTCGCGCTCGACCATGTCGCCGATCCGGGCGATGTCCGCGGATCGATCGGCGCGATCAACACCGTGTTTCGCGGGGAAGGCGGCGACTGGATCGGCACCAATACCGATGCTGCCGGGTTCCACGCCCCGATTGCGGGCCTCGACCTGACGAAGCAGCCGGTCGCGGTGATCGGCGCCGGTGGCGCGGCACGCGCGATCCTGTTCGCGCTGTCGCGGCTGGGGGTCGGGCGGGTGACGGTGCTGAACCGCAATCCGCTAAAGGCAGCGGCGTTGCTATCGACCTTCGGATTGAAGGGCGACGCCTTGCCGCTCACCGCTCCCCTGCCGGCGGCAAAGCTGCTGGTGAACGCCAGCACGCTCGGCATGACCGGCCAGCCCCCGCTGGAAATCGACCTGTCGCCGCTGCCCGACGATGCCGTGGTCTATGACGCGGTCTATGCCCCGATCGAGACGCCGCTGCTGGCACAGGCCCATGCGCGCGGACTCGACACGGTCGATGGCCTCGAAATGCTGGTCGGGCAGGCGGCATTGGCGTTCGAACTCTTCTTCGGGGTCGCGCCACCGCGCGATCGCGACGACGAATTGCGCGCGCAGTTGCTGGCGTGAGTGCCGCTCTGCCCCCCACGACCCGTACCCCGGCGAAGGCCGGGGTCCAGTTACGGAACGCAACTGGTTATCCACAGCCGTTCCCCAACTGGACCCCGGCCTTCGCCGGGGTACGCGATCGGCGGAGGGCATTGGATCAATGACCCACATCCTCGGCCTCACCGGATCGATCGGCATGGGCAAGTCGACGGTCGCCCGGATGTTTCGCGACCTGAACGTCCCGGTATTCGACGCCGACGCCACCGTCCACGCCCTGCAAGGACCGAACGGCGCCCTGCTCCCCGCGATCGAGGCCGCCTTCCCCGGCACCACCGGCCCGAACGGCGTCGACCGGCCGCGCTTGCGCGACCGGATCTTCAACGATCCCGACGCGCGCCGCCGCCTCGAATCGATCGTCCATCCCGCCGTCGCGACCGAACGGCAACGCTTCCTCGCCGCCCATGCCGACGCACCCCTCGTCGTCCTCGACGTCCCGCTGCTGTTCGAGACCGGTGGCGACTCACGCTGCGACTCCGTGGCGGTCGTCTCCGCTGCCGCCGCAGTACAGCGCGCCCGCGTCCTCGCCCGGCCCGGCATGACCGAATCGGCCTTTGCCGCGATCCTCGCCACCCAGCTGCCCGACGCCGAAAAACGCGCCCGTGCCCAACATGTTATCCACAGCGATACGACACTCGCCGCGACGCAGGCGCAGGTCGCCGCGCTGGTCGCTTGCATGGGGGCACGCGAAGGCGGATAAGGTGGGAATGCGTGAAATCGTGTTCGATACCGAAACTACCGGCTTCAAATTTTCGGAAGGCGACCGGCTGGTCGAAATCGGATGTGTCGAACTGGTCAACCGGGTCGAAACCGGTGCCACCTTTCACCGCTACTTCAATCCCGGCCGTCCGATGCCGAAGGAAGCGGAGGCGGTGCACGGCCTGTCCGACGTTTTCCTCGCCGACAAGCCGGCCTTCCATACCGCGATCGACGAGCTGCTCGACTTTCTCGGCGACAGCCCGCTGATCGCGCATAACGCCAGTTTCGACTTCGGCTTCCTGAACGGCGAACTGGGCGCGGCGAAACGCGATCCGATCAGCCTGACGCGCATGGTCGACACACTAGCCATCGCGCGCAGCCGCCATCCCGGTGCCAAGCATACGCTGGATGCGCTGTGCGTCCGTTTCGGCATCGACCGCAGCCGCCGCGTGCTGCACGGCGCACTGCTCGACGCGCAGCTCCTGTCGCAGGTCTATGTCGAATTGATGGGCGGTCGCCAGATCGGCTTCGGCCTCGACGCAGCCCCGGCGGAGGTCGCCGATACGGTGGAGATCGTCGCCCCCTCGCGCGTCCGCCCGCCGCGCCAGTTTTCGGCCAGCGAGGCCGAACTCGCCGTCCACGCCGCGTTCGTCGGCACGTTGAAGGACCCGTTATGGGGCCAGTCGCCGACCTGAGGCGTTGACAACACCCGCTTTGAGCGGCTCTCACGATTTCACAATGACGGAGGATTACATGGACATCCGGGTTTCGGGGCACCAGGTCGACACCGGGGACGCGCTGAAGGAGATGGTCCAGGAGCGACTCCAGGGCATCGCCGACAAATATTTCCAGCGCGCGATTTCGGCGACCGCGACGTTCAGCAAGGGTCCGCACGATAACGGCTTCGTGTGCGACATCGTCTGCCACGTGACCCAGGGCCTTGTCCTCAAAGGCCATAACACCGGACAGGAAGCGCAGGGCGCGTTCGTCGGTGCCGCGGACAAGATCGAAAAGCAGCTGCGCCGCTACACCCGCCGCCTGAAGGATCGCAACGCGGCACAGGTCGTGGCGATGAACGAGGCCGGCGGCTATGACAACGGCTTCGACAACGCCGGCTATACCGTGTTCGGCGGCGGCGAGCAGGAAGAAGAAGAGGTCGCCGACGCCCCGCTCATCATCGCCGAAACCCGGGTCGACGTGCCCGATGCCAGCGTGTCCGACGCGGTGATGATGCTCGACCTGCGCAACACCAACGCGCTGCTGTTCAAGAACAGCGGCACCGGATCGTTCAACATGGTCTATCGCCGGCATGACGGCACGATCGGCTGGGTCGAACCCAATCGCGCGGCCTGACTTGTACGATTTCCATGATCTCGTAACGTCCGAAACGGTGCTGGCGGAGGTTTCCGCCGGCGCCCGCAAGGGATTGTTCGCGCATATCGCCTCCGTCGCCGAACAGGTGGCGGGGGTCGATGCGAAGCTGGTGTGCGACCGGATGGTCGACCGCGAAAAACTTGGCACGACCGCGTTCGGCGGGGGGATCGCCATTCCCCATGCCCGGATCGAATGCCCGCGCGTGTTCGGGGTCTTCGTCCGGCTCGCTCGCCCGATCGATTTCGCGGCGGTCGACGAACTGCCCGTCGACCTGATCTTCGCGCTGGTGTCGCCGCCCCAGGCGGGCAGCGATCATCTGAAGGCGCTGGCGCGGGTGTCGCGCGCGCTGCGCGATGCGGCGTTCCGCGCGAAGCTGCGCGGGGCCGGATCGGCCGACGCGCTTTATGCATTGCTGTCGGGTGTCGAGGCGCGTGACGCAGCCTGACGTGCCGGCCGGCGAGGCGGCGCATTTCCGGGCATTGGAGGCACTCTATGCCGCCGCCCCGATCAACCGCCTGTTCGATTCCCGCCTCGAAATCGTCGAGGCCGGCGTGGCGCGTATCCATTTCACCATCGACGAACGCCACTTCCATGCCGCCGGCGCGGCGCATGGCACGACCTATTTCAAGATGCTCGACGATGCCGCCTTCTACGCCGCCAACAGCCTTGTCACCGACCGTTTCCTGCTGACCACCGCGTTCAACCTGCTGCTGCAACGGCCGCTGGGGCCGGGTCGGGTCGTCGCCGAAGGGCGCTGGGTATCGGGCAGGCGGCGCGTATTCATCGCCGACGCGCATCTGATCGATGCCGAAGGCGAGGAAGCGGCACGCGGCACGGGCACATTCATGAAGAGCCGCATCCCCCTCGCCACCCTGCCCGGCTATTCCGCACGGTGAACGACTGGCCGACGGCGCTGCGCGTCAACGCCTTCACGCGCGCGGTCGAGGCAGCGGGTGGCAGCGCCATGGTGCTGGCGCGCGGCGACCGGGATTCGGGCGTCGTCCTGCTGCTCGCGATCGACCGCGACGGCACCGCCCGGCTGCTGGAACGCGAACGCGACCTTGACGGACACAGCCGTGTCATCCACCGCAAACCCGATCTTGTGGCAGAGCGCGACCTGACCCCCTATTGGCAGGAACGACGGGAACGCGATCCCGATCTGTGGGTGGTGGAGGCGATCGTCGCACGCCCCGAACCGCTCGCCGCTGAAACCCTGTGGGCCGATTGACCCTGCGACTCGGGAGCCGGTAAGCGCCGTGCATCGGACAAGAAGCGCTGGACCGGTCGTGTTGGGACAGGTGGCGCAGTCGGGGGGCAGGCGTCAGCGTTCCACGTGGAACGTGTTCTGACACGGGTTCACCGCAAGCTAGTGACGACGCATGAAGCTGCGCTTCCCCATGGTGGTGCTTGCCGCCATGACCCTGTTCGCCGGAATGCCCGCCGCCGTGTCGGCGGAGGAAGCCTCGCCCGGCTCCGTCACCAACCTGTCGACCCCGGCGAAGGTTCCCGTCCGCTTCGCCCCGCCACAGGAAATCGTGCAGGATATCGCGGCAAAGCCCGCCCCGGTCGCCGATGCGACGGACGAAGCGGAGAGCGACGCCGATTACGCCACCCTCGCTGCCGCTGTCGCGGCCCAGCCCGCCACGATCGACGACGAGGAACTCAACTGCGTCGCCATCGGCGTCTATTATGAATCGAAGGGCGAGCCGCTGACCGGCCAGCTCGCCGTCGCCGACGTCATCCTCAACCGCGCCAGCTCGGGCCGCTTTCCGCCCTCGGCCTGCGGCGTACTGACCCAGCGCAGCCAGTTCTCGTTCGTGCGCGGCGGCCGCCTGCCGACTGTCGATACCAGCCGCCCGGCCTGGAAGACCGCCGTCGCCATCGCGCGCATCGCCCGCGACGACCTGTGGAAAAGTCCGGCAAAGGGCGCGCTCTTCTTCCACGCCCGCCGCGTCAGCCCGAACTGGGGCAAGACCCGCGTCGCCTCGCTCGGCAACCACATCTTCTATCGCTAAGCCGCAACACGCTTCCCTTGTTCGTGTAATGTTCCTATACTGCGCCGATGGCCAGTATCGCTCTCGGTGCCCAACCTCCCGCCCCCGACACCCATCCGCTTATCGCTGCCGAAGTCGCGCGTGGCGTCACGCGCATGTTGCTCGCCCATGATCTGACCGCGATGGCCGAGGTGCCACTCGACGGCGGGCGGCGTGCCGACCTGATGGCGCTGGACGCGCGCGGGCAGATCGTGATCGTGGAGATCAAGGTATCGCGCGCCGACCTGCTCGGCGACGGCAAATGGACCGATTATCTCGGGCATTGCGACCGCTATTTCTGGGCGGTCCCGGCCGGGTTCGACGTGACGCCGCTGTCGGGTGAAGCCTTCCTCCCCGACCGCACCGGGATCATCGTCGCCGACCGCTATGAAGCGACGATCCTGCGGGAGGCATCGACCACCCCCCTGCCCGCCCATGTCCGCAAGCGCTGCACCCTGGCCTTTGCCCGTCGCGCCGCCCGCCGCCTGATCGGCGCGGTCGACCCCGAAGCGATCCAGGGATTCTAGCCCCCCGTTCGGTTCGAGCAGCTTCGAGCCTGTCGAGAAGCGCCCGTTAAGAACCCCTCCGAATTGTTGCCTAGAACCGCCGCCACAGTGCACCGGCGGCCCAACCGAAGCCGACCGACAGCAGCACCGCCGCCAATCCGTACCAGACCGACGCCCGGTTCGCGGCCAGTGCCACGAACCGCTCGAACCCCGACTTGCGGATCTCGATATCGCGCACCGCCGCCGCCAGCACGCGCCCGTCGCGGATCAGGAAGGTTTCGGCGGTGAACTTGCCGACCGGCACCCGCGCGGGAATCGTGATCGCGGCGCGGTACAGCACGTCGTCGGTGATCTCGACCGCCCCCGGCGTCTCGCGATAAAGCCCGGCCCGCTCGCGCAGCGCCACGAACCCCTTGGCAAAGCGCGCCTGGTCCTCCGCCGACGTGCCGGCCGCGGGCGACAATTGCAGGCTGTCGAGACCGAGTTCATAGATCGCCCGCGTCCGTTCATCGACCATCCGCTCGATCGGGCGGGCCGATGCGATGGCGTAGAAGGACGGCGCGGAGCGATAGCGCATCCGGTCGGCATTGACCCAGATGCCGGCCACCTTTTCCTTCTCGCGGACCACGATCGATTCGGGCGGCCCCTTGACCACCACGACGATCTCCGCCGGCCGGTCCCCCTGCGGCACCCGCCCGCCGGGATAGAGGATCGCGCCGAACAGCAGCAGTTCCGCGCCGGTGAAGGAATAGGCGATCTGCACGTCGCGGGTCGACACGTCGGGCACCAGCACCGGGGCCGCCGCCGCCATCGTCAACGGCGCGAGCAGCGCGAGGGCGACTGCCCGCCTCATGCCGGCTGCACCGTATAGATGTCGTCGGGCCGCCAACCGAGGCCCAGCGCCATGCGGAACGCCACGACCAGCACGATGATGGCCAGTGCTAGGCGAAGATATTCCGGCTTGGCCTTTTGCGCGAACCGCGCACCGATCTGCGCACCGGTCACCGATCCGATCAGCAGCAGCACCGCCAGCACGATATCGACCGCCTTGGTCGTCAGCGCATGGACCATCGTCGCCGCGGCGGTGACGAACAGGATCTGGAACAGCGACGTGCCGACCACCACCCGCGTCCCCATGCCCAGCAGGTACAGCATGGCAGGCACCAGGATGAACCCGCCGCCGACCCCCAGCAGCACGGTCAGCATCCCCGTCGCAAAGCCCAGCAGCAGCGGGGCCAGCGGCGAAATATACAGCCCCGACGCATAGAATCGCCAGCGAAGCGGCAGCGCGGCCACCAGCGGATGATGCCGCCGCCGCGCCGCCCGGGGCGGGATCGCGCCGCGCAGCACCCGTACCGCGCCGATCGCTTCCTTCAGCATCAATCCGCCGATCGATCCCAGCATCACGACGTACAGGATGGCGATGACGGTATCGATCTGCCCGCTCGCTTGGAGCAGGCGGAACACCCCTGCCCCCGCGACCGACCCCAGCACGCCGCCGGCGACCAGCACCCATCCCATGCGGAAATCGACCCCGCCGCGCCGCAGATGCGCGAACACCCCCGACACGCTCGCCCCCGTCACCTGGCTGGCGGCGGAGGCGGCGGCGACGGTCGGCGGGATGCCGTAGAAGATCAGCAGCGGCGTCGTCAGGAACCCGCCGCCGACGCCGAACATGCCCGACAGGAACCCCACCCCGCCGCCCAGCAGCACGATGACCAGCGCGTTGACCGACAGGTTGGCGATGGGGAGGTACAGGTCCATGGCCGCCCCGGTTACCGCGTTCGGCGATAACGTGCCACCCGCCGGTTCAAAAGTCGCTGCCGATGGTCAGCGCCGGGCCAGATCCCGGCGCGGCGGTCCCGCCGATCCGTTGCCGCCAGTCGAGCGACAGCCGCACCGCGCCCTGCCCCACCGGCACCGCCGCGACGGCGGAAGGGCCGACATCGATCCGGGCGCCGTCCCGCTGCGCCGCGCCCCAGCCGCCGATACCGAACCGCAGCGCCATCGGTCCCGTCTTCGCAACCGGATGCAGCACCCTGGCCGCACCATCGGCATAGGGCTCGACACCCGTCCGCACGACCGCACCGGCCTGGCCATAGGCTTCGAGCGCGAACCTGCCCGGCAGCGGCCGGCCGATCCCGGCGATCAGGCCCATGCCGGTTCCGCTCCGCCCGCGATCGAGCCCCATGCGCCGCTCCACGACCAGCGCGATCGGCGCGTGCCGCGGACGCCATTCGACGCCCAGCGCCGCCTCCCGTCCCGTTCCGGCCAGGGGGGTCGCGACTCGCGCCGCCACGGCCGCACGGCCATCCTGCGTCACCGGCATCCGCACCCGCATCCCCGCCTGCCCACCGCCCAGCTGGACCGGACCGCCTGTCGCGGCACCCGGCCGGGCCAGCGCCCAGATGCTGACCATCATGCGCGGGCCGGACGCGGGCGGCAGCGGCGACGACAGGATCGGCGCGGCGGGGTGTTCCACCGGCCGCGCCGAATCGAACCCGACCAGATTCAGCAGGGCCAGCCGCACCCGGTCCGAATCGGCCGTGACGGCAGTAGCATCGCGCGCCGCCCGCATTACCGGTCGCCGCACGGGTGCCGCCGTCGCCCGAACGGCGACCGGCGGCGCAAGGGCGCGGCGCGGCGCGGCAACCCGTGGACCGATGGCGGCGGCAGGCCGCACCATCGCTGCCCCCTGCCCCACCGGCAGCACGATCCGCACCCAGCGCTCCGGCGGCACCCCCTGTGGCCAGAGCCATGCGACCCGCATCCCGACCCAGCCGATGGTGACCATCGCCAGGAACCGCAGCGGACGCCCCCGCGCCGGGGTCATGCGTCGGGCAATCCGGCAATGTCGGGAAAATGATGCGCGGTCTTGTCCCACCGCACCGGGCGTCCGCGCAACGTGCCGGCATAGCGCACCACCGCCCGCCGCGCCGCCAGCAGTGCGACGAGGTTGCCGACCAGCATCCGCGGGATCGACCGCCACGCCTCACCCCGGCCATAGGCATGGCGTACCAGCGCCCAGCGCATCGCGGTCCGCCACACCAGCAGGCACAGGTTGATCGCCAGTACCAGCTGCAGCACCGGGTCGACCGGTGCGGGTTTGGTTCCCGCCACGCCATGCAGCATCACGGCCAGCCCCCATGCGACCAGCGCGACATAGGCGATGGCCAGCACCGGAATCGCCAGGATCGCCCGGCGGTCGCGCATCCGCATCCAATGGTCGTGCAGGCCCCCGCCCGCCTGCCACCCGATGCGATCCCATCCGGCCAGCGCGATGCCGGTCATCCACCGCGCCTTTTGCCGGACGGCGGCGTCCAGTCGCGCGGGGAAATAGGCGCGCACCGCCACCGGTGGCCCGCCCGGCGTCTCACGCACCCGGACGAACACCCCCCGCCCGCCCAGCGCGCGGACGGTCAGCCCCAGTTCGTAATCTTCGGTCAGGCTGGTTTCGTCGAACGGCACGCCGCCGCGATGCTCGGCGATGCGCTGCAGCATGTCCGCCGAAATGGCGCAGCCGACCCCGGCCAGCGGCAGCTCCGCGCCCAGCGCGCCGCGCACCGGCAGTTGCCGGCCATGCGCTTCGGCGAATTCGTCGATATAATGCCCCGATACCCACCGCGATTGCGGATCTGCCAGCGGCAGGACCGGAACCTGTACCGTATCGGCATGGCGGAGCAGATGGTCGTAGACCCGCAATTCGCCGGGATGGACCACATCCTCGGCATCGTGCAGCACGATCGCGGTGAACGGCCGCCCCTCCGCCATGCCATCGGCACAGACCGCGCGCCACAGCGCGTTGAGGCAGTCGGCCTTGGTCGTGGGGCCGGGGGCGGGCGTCACGGTCAGGCGTACCCGGCTGTCTTCGGTCGCGACGGCGACGATCGCGCCGATGGTCGCGCGGTCGTTGGGATAGGCCCCGACATAGAGTCGCCAGTCGGGATGGTCGAACCGGGCCAGCGTCGTGCGCAGCATCGCGCCGATCACCGCCGCTTCGTCCCATGCCGGCACCACCACCGCGATCCGACCGGTACAGCCGGCTATCGGGAAATCGGCCAGGATCGGATCAGGGGTCTTGCGCACCCATCGGCGCAGGCTGCGTGCCAAGAATGCGGCATCGACCGCCAGGTCGTCCAGCCCGCCGATCAGGAAACCGACAGCGGCGAACAACATGGTCTCGCGCATGATTGCGTCGATCCACGCGATCACCGCCTCCATCCCGTTCCCCCCGAAACCGTTTCGGTTGATACCGTATGCCAGGGAATCGCGGGTGGGCAAGACGTTCGCTGCTGCGGCAAACGCCTTCATCCATAGTATTTATCGAAAGCGATTGAACCGGTCGGGATTCGGGACGTTGGCGCAAACGGTCCTAAATCCCCTTTCGGGACTGGTGCCCCGCGCACCGGCCGCGCCGATCGTATCGACGGCGCGGCCGAACCGGGTCTTACCAATAAAAGTTGTGGATCACGTCGATGACGCGGCCCCGCCGGTAATCGACCAGCACGACGTCGTTGTAATGCCGTACCCAGCGCTGCGCTCCCCGCGCGGGCGGCAGGCGATAGCGGCCCGGATCGGCGATCCAGTAACGTTGCGCATAATAGGGGCGGCCGATGGCGACGCCCGGACGGAACGTCTGATACCGGAACGGCGCGTTCCAGTTGCCACGGGCATAGACGTTGCGATGCCCCTGCCGATAGGCGCGCCAGTCATTGCGTCCCCATGCCCGCTCGCGCCGGGTTTCGCGATAGTTGCGCTGGGCGCGGTCCAGCTCGCGGCGTTCCTCGCGAATGTCGCGCGGATCGCCCCGGCGCAGCGCCTGACGATATTCGCGACGCTCCTCGCGCACGTCCTGCCGGTCGCGGCGCAGTTCGTGGCGCGACTGGGCCATGGCCGGCGTGGCGATGGCGGGGAGGGCGACGGTCGCGGCCAGCGCCGCCAATATGATCTTTCGCATCGGATTGCTCCTGTCCTCGTGACGAGAACGGAGATGCCGGAGTCGCGCTGAACGCTTCGCGAATGCGATTGTCAGCTTTTTGAAAGACTTGTCCGGAAAAACCGTCATTCCCGCGCAGGCGGGAATCCCTAAACGCCAACGCTACGCATCCAGTCACGGCCGTTGGGCATATCGACTCCCGCCTGCGCGGGAGCGACCAGACCGCTTGGCTGCTCTTACCGGTTCTGCGCCGGCCCGCCGGTGCCGGGTGCGCCGACCGTGCCGATATTGCCGAACAGGTCGCGGAAGAAGTTCGATTCGCGGCCCAGCGTCGGCGTCTTCTTGTCCCACGGGCTGATACCGACGACCTGATCGACGCCGGTGCGGTCGATCGCGGTGACGTTGCCCGCTTGGTCGAAGCTGATCTTCAGCGTCGTCTGGTCGACCGCACGCGGGCGGTTGAACGCCAGGTTGCGGCTGTCGCGCGACAGATAGAACCATTCGCGGTCCGAAAACTGGCCGACGAAGGTGGGCGTGCCCAGCGTCTGCAGCACCGACTGACGGGTGTCGACCCCCGGCTGGACCGCGTTGACCAGATCGGGATCGATGACATAGCCCTGGTGGCTGCGCAGCTTCGTGCAACCTCCCAGGCCCGCCGCGGCACAGGCGATCATCAGCGCCACTGCGCCACGGGTGGGGAAGCGAACCATAAAATCTCCGTCCAGCGAACGCGCGACCGGGCGCACGCGATTGCATCGCGCAGCCATGCGTTCAATATGACGGACCCGCGCCATCCACAAGCGCGCCCTTCATCTGCCCGGAGAGTCATGCCGCTATCCCGCCTGTTCCGTCGCGAACCGCCGCCGCGCATCGCCGCCACGCTGTACGAGGCGGTCGTCGCGCGCGGGCGGATGCCGCACTGGTATCTGGCCGGTGCGGTGCCCGACACGCTCGACGGGCGGTTCGACATGATCGCCGCCGTGCTGGCGATGGTGATGCTCCGGCTGGAGGGCGAGGGGGCAGGGGCCGCTCCCGCCGCGAGCCTCGCCGAATGTTTCGTCGACGACATGGACGGGCAGCTGCGCCAGATCGGCTTTGGCGACATGGTCGTCGGCAAGCATATCGGGCGGATGATGGCGGCGCTCGGCGGACGGCTGGGGGCCTATCGCGACGGGCTGGCCGGTGGCGACTTCGATGCCGCACTGGTGCGCAACCTGTATCGCGGCGAGCAACCCGCGCCCTCCGCGCTTGCCCATGTCGCCAGCGAACTTCGCGCCTTCCGCGCCGCACTGGACGGCGTGGCCATCGACGATCTTCTAGCCGGAAAACTGCCATGACCCCCGAATTTTACCGCCCCGTCCGCATCGACCAGATCGGGGAGGGGGAGATGCGTCAGCATATCGCCGCCGACACCGACGAACGTCGCCGGCTGATGGGGCGCTTCAAACTCCTCGAACTGGACCTGCTGGAGGCCGACTATACGCTCCGCCGCGACGCCGCCGGCATCGTCGCCACCGGGCGGCTGACGGCGAAGGTCGCGCAACCCTGCGTCGCCAGCGGCGAACCCGTGCCGGAATCGGTCGACGAAGCCTTCACCCTGCGCTTCCTGCCCGAAGGCAGCGTGGAGCATGGCGAACTCGAACTCGACGACGATGCACTCGACACGATGTTCTACACCGGCGCGTCGATCGACCTCGGCGAAGCGGCGGCGGAAACCCTCGCGCTGGCCCTCAACCCCTATCCGCGCAGCCCCCATGCCGAGGAAGCGTTGCGCGCGGCGGGCGTGCTGAAGGAGGAAGAGGCAGGACCGATGTCCGCGCTGGGCGGCCTTGCCGACCTGTTGAAGAAATAGGTTCGCGCAGAGACGCGGAGACGCGGAGAGAAAACCAGCTGCGAAGCAGCCCTCACTGTTCGCTACCGCAGAGCGCGACGTCTCCCGAACGCGCGCCATGCGCCAAGTACGCAACCCCTCCGCGTCTCAGCGTCTCCGCGCGAACCCCTAAACTTCTTCCTTCGCGCCCTTCGCGCCTTCGCGTGAACCAGAAATCCCCCGCGCCAGCAGCGAAGCGATGACATCCGCCACGTCCTCCGGCGTGCGATCCTCGTCCCACACGCCATAGCGCAGGCCCAGAAACACGTTCATCCCCATGATCGCCCAGGCATGGACCTCCGCCTGGGTGTCGTCCGGCCCGGTGCGGATGCGTGCGGCGATGCGCTCGGCGGTCGTCGAATAATGCCTGCGGAAACTGGCCGGATCGACGAACTCGGCCTCGTCGATGATGCGGTAGATTTCCTTGTGGCTCCGCACGAAGCGGATGAATTCCAGCAGGCCGGCGCGTTCCGCCGCGATGCGTCCGTCCGCCTCGCGAATCGCCGGGCCGACATGATCGCGCACCTGCGCCGACATGTCCGCCACCAGCGCGCGGAACACCGCATCCTTCGAATCGAAATAGGTGTAGAAACTGCCCAGCGCCACGCCGGCCCGCCGCGTGATCCCGCTGATCGATCCCTCGTGAAACCCCTTTTCGCCAAATTCGGCGGCGGCGGCGTCGAGGATGGCGCGCTGCGTCCGGCGACCGCGTTCGGTGCGCGGCACCTTGTCGACCGATGCGGGGGCACCGGGACCGGCAGCGTCGGTCGCCATGATTTTTCTCCTCTCCCTCCGGGCATAAGTTGAAACCCGGTTCAGCTTTCAGTATAGTGAAGCGCAACGACGTACAACCCGGCCAACGGGGGGCGTTCAAATCAGGGAGAGGTCGATGCGCCGCACATTCGCAATCCGCGCCAGTCTGTTGATGGGGGCGGCGCTCGCCGCTTCGCCGGCATTGGCGCAAACCACGGAAACCCCGCCCGCCGCGCCGGCCGACTCGGCGTCGGTGGTCGAGGATCAGGGCGATGGCGATATCGTCGTCACCGCCCGCCGCCGCGCCGAAAGCGTCATCGACGTGCCCATCGCCATGTCGGTGGTGACCGGGGACCAGTTGACCCGCACCGGCGCGGTCGACATCACCGCCCTGCAGGACAAGACCCCCAACCTGACGCTGCAGATCGCGCGCGGGTCGAACTCGACGCTGATCGCCTTCAGCCGCGGCGTCGGGCAGCAGGACCCGCTCTGGGGCTTCGAACCCGGCGTCGGCCTGTATCTCGACGACGTCTATGTCGCCCGGCCGCAGGGCGCGGTGCTCGACATCTTCGACGTGGAACGGGTCGAGGTACTGCGCGGGCCGCAGGGGACGCTCTATGGCCGCAACACCATCGGCGGCGCGATCAAGTACGTGACCAAGCGGCTGGGCAACGACTATGCCGCCACCGCCCGCGCCTCCTATGGTTCCTACAACCAGTTCGACCTGGTGGGGCAGGTGACCGTGCCGATCGGCGATACCTTCGCGATCGGTGGCGCAATCGCCCGCTACAAGCGCGACGGGTACGGCACCAACCTGACCACCGGGGCGGACCAGTATGACAAGGACGTGCTGGCCGCGCGCGTTTCGGCCGAATGGACCCCGACCGATGCGATCTTCGTCCGCGTCGCGGGCGACCGCACGCTCGACCGGTCGAACCCGCGCCACGGCACCCGCCTCGTCGGCAACGGCAACGACCCGCGCTATGCCCCGACCGGCAATGTCTACGACACCCGCGCCGGCATCGGCGACCGCAACCGGGTGGTGGCGCAGGGCCTGTCGCTGACCGGCGAGTTCCAGCTCAGCGACCTGCTGACCTTCAAATCGATCAGCGCCTATCGCGAAGGCGCGACCAACACCGTCATCGATTTCGACAACACCGCGCTGCCCACGCTCGACGTGCCGGCCGAATATGACGACTGGCAGTTCACGCAGGAACTGCAGCTGCTGTTGCAGGGCGACCGCGTGCAGGGCGTCGTCGGCCTCTATTATCTCAACGCCGATGCGTCGGGTGCGTTCGACACGGTCGTCGGCGGCCTCAACCTGACCACGCTGACCTCGGGTCAGGTCAAGACGAAAAGCTATGCCGCGTTCGGCGACATCAGCTTCGACGTGACCGACCGGCTCAAGATTTCGGGCGGCCTGCGCTATACCAAGGACGACAAGACCGGCACGGTGTTCCGCCGCAACTATACCGGCATCCGCTCGCCCCGCTTCGGCAATGCGAATGCGGTGCCCGGCCTGATCCGCACCGACTACACCAACGACCGCAGCTTCGACCAGTTCACCCCGCGCGTCTCGATCAGCTACGAGCCGCGCAAGGACCTGAACCTGTACGCGTCGTGGGGCAGGGGGTTCAAATCGGGCGGCTTCGACATGCGCGGCGACGCGGTGTTCACGCCGACGACCGTCAATGGCTATGAACCCGAAAAGATCACCAGCTACGAAGTCGGCATGAAGGGCGCGTTCCTCGACCGCACCCTGTTCCTGAACATGGCCGGCTATTATTCGCGCTACACCGACCAGCAGGTCACGATCCAGGTCCCCAACATCGCCGGCGGCATCGCCAGCTTCGTGGACAACGCCGGCAAGGCGGATATCTACGGCCTGGAGATCGAGGGGCGGATGGTCCCGTCGCGCAATTTCTCCGCGCAGGTGTCGTTCGGCTACACCAATGCCGACTACAAGGAATTCCTGACCTTCATCAACGGCGGCACCACCCCGGTCGACGTCGCCAACCAGCGCGTGTTCCAGAATACGCCGGAATTCACCGCTGCCGCCTCGTTCACCGCCTCGACCGATTTCGCCGGCGGGTCGCTGTCGGTCACGCCCGAAGTGACGCTGCGCAGCGACTATTCGCTGTTCGAAATCCCGACCCCGGCGCTCGACCAGGACGGCTATGCGCTGGTCAACGCCTCGGTGAACTGGCTGTCGGACAATGGCCGCTATCGCCTCGGCATGGCGCTGCGCAACCTGACCGACGAACGCTATCGGGTGGGCGGCTACAACTTCCCCGGAGCGCTCTTCGGCAATTCGATCATCGGCTATTACGGCCCGCCCCGCACCGCGACCGCCACATTCGAGGTCCGCTTTTAATCCTCCCCGGTACGGGGAGGGGGACCAGCGAAGCTGGTGGAGGGGGGTATCCCCGAACGAAACCATGGTGGAGGCGGCAACCCCCTCCACCATGCTATGCATGGTCCCCCTCCCCGCGGAGCGGGGAGGATTTTAGAGGGCCATCATGAAAAACCCCCGCCTCACCCTCGCCATGTTGCTGCTGGTCTACAGCTTCAACTTCCTCGACCGGCAGATCCTCTCGATCCTCGCCCAACCGGTCCAGCGCGACCTCGGCCTCGACGACGGACAGATGGGGATGCTGGGGGGCCTCGCCTTCGCGGCGCTCTATTCGACGCTGGCGATCCCCCTCGCGCTGATCGCCGACCGCACCAGCCGGACCTGGGTCATCACGCTCAGCCTCGCGGTATGGAGCGCCTTCACCGCGCTGTGCGGCACCGCGCAGAACTTCACCCAGATGTTCCTCTACCGCCTCGGCGTCGGGGTGGGGGAGGCGGGCGGCGTCGCCCCGTCCTATGCGCTGATCGCCGACACCTTCCCGCCCGAACGCCGCGCCCGCGCGCTGGCAATCTATTCGCTCGGCATCCCGCTGGGCGCGGCGGGCGGCGTGCTGCTCGGCGGCTATATCGCGCAGGCGGTGGAGTGGCGCACCGCCTTCTACACCGTCGGCCTCGCGGGACTGGTGATCGCCCCCTTCTTCCGGCTGTTGGTGAAGGACCCGCCACGCCCCGTCGCCAGCGCCGACCGCATCCCCGTCGGCCGCGTGTTCGGCATCCTCGCCGCCAAGCCCAGCTTCTGGCTGATGGCGTTCGGCGCGGCGGCGGGGTCGATGTGCGGCTATGGCGTCGCATTCTGGCTGCCCAGCCTGATGATGCGCAGCTTCGGCCTCGACCTCGTCCAGACCGGCCAGTTCTTCGGCGCGCTGCTGCTGAGCGGCGGGGTGGCCGGTATCCTGCTCGGCGGATCGCTCGGCGACCGGCTGGGGCAGCGCGACAAGCGCTGGTACGCGCTGCTGCCTGCGCTCTGCTATGTCCTCGGCACGCCCTTGTTCATTGCCGGCGTGCTGTCGAGCGGCTGGGTCGCCGCCTTTGCCCTGTTCCTGATCCCGCAGGCACTGGTCTATGTCTGGCTCGGCCCGGTGCTGACCGCCGTCCAGCACCTCGTCCCCGGCCATATGCGCGCCACCGCCTCGGCCTGTTTCCTGCTCATCAACAACCTGATCGGCCTCGGCCTCGGCAGCTGGGTCGTCGGCCAGCTGTCGAAGGGGTTGGCCCCGACCTACGGCAGCGAATCGCTGCGCTACGCGATCGCGGCGGCACTGTGCCTGTATCTGGTCGCCGGCGCGCTGATGGCGCTCGCCAGCCGCCGACTGGAGCGCGACTGGGTGGCGTGATCCGGTTCACGCGAAGGCGCGAAGGCCGCGAAGAAGATAGATTTCGCGCAGAGACGCAGAGGGGGGGGCGGGACGGGCTGAACTTCCGACCGAGCGTCTACCGACAGCCGCGGGCGCAGCCGAGGATGGGGCCGCCACCATCTGCCACCATCGTCGCCCCGGACTTGATCCGGGGCCCAGCTTCTCCCTTCTTCCGCCGACCGGATTAAGAAGCGGGACCCCGGGTCAAGCCCGGGGTGACGTATGCGGGTGTGTTCTATTGTCTCCGCGCCTCTTCGTCTCCGCGCGAAATCTCCCTTCTTCGCGCCCTTCGCGCCTTCGCGTGAATCCTAACGCTCCCGCGTCGCCGCGAAATTCACCTTCGAATAACGATCGGCAATATAGCCGACCTCCCACGCGCTCTTGGCAAGGAACACCGGGTTGCCATCCCGATCCTTCGCCATCGCGCTGCGATGCAGGTCGGTGAACGCCTTCAAATCCGCCGGATCGGCCGCCGACACCCAGCGCGCCGTTTCGAACGGGGCCATTTCCAGCCCCGCTGCGACCTTGTATTCCACCTCCAGCCGGCTCAGCAGCACTTCGAGCTGCAACTGCCCGACGACGCCGATGACCCAGTTCGACCCGATGTCGGGGTAGAAGACCTGCGTCACCCCTTCCTCGGCCATGTCGTCCAGCGCCTTGCGCAACTGCTTGGTCTTGGTCGGGTCCTTCAGCACCACGCGGCGCAGGATTTCCGGCGCGAAGTTCGGCAGCCCGGTGAAGCGCACATCGGCCCGCTCGGACAGCGTATCGCCGACGCGCAGCGTGCCATGGTTGGGAATGCCGATGATGTCGCCCGGATAGGCCTCGTCCGCCAGCTCGCGTTCGCGCGCGAAGAACAGGATCGGCGAATGGATCGCGATCGGCTTGCCATGGCCGGTCGGGGTCAGCTTCATGCCGCGCTTGAACGTCCCCGAACACAGCCGCATGAACGCGATCCGGTCGCGGTGGTTGGGGTCCATGTTCGCCTGCACCTTGAACACGAACCCGGTCACCCGGTCGTCGGTCGGATCGACCGGGGCCGGTTCGGCCGGTTGCGGGCGGGGCGGGGGGGCGTGGCGCGCGATCGCGTCGATCAGCGAATCGACCCCGAATTCCTTCAGCGCCGACCCGAAATAGACCGGGGTCAGGTCACCCGCGCGGTACGCCGCGCCGTCGAACGCGGCATAGCCGCCGGTTGCCAGCTCGGCCTCCTCGCGCAGCCGCTCGGCCCCCTCCGTCGACAGCACCTCGTCGATGCGCGCATCGTCCAGCCCGGTGAACTGCTCCACCTTGCCCTGGAAATCCTTCGTTCCCGCCTCCGGCTGCAACAGCCGGTTGTCGACCAGGTCGTAAATCCCCTCGAACTGCCCGCCCATGCCCGCCGGCCATGTCATCGGGCACACGTCGAGTTGCAGCATGTCGGCGACCTCGTCGAGCAGCGCGAACGGATCGCGCCCCTCGCGGTCGACCTTGTTGACGAAGGTGATGATCGGCACGCTGCGCAGCCGGCACACTTCGAACAGCTTGCGGGTCTGCGGCTCGATCCCCTTGGCCGCGTCGATCACCATCACCGCCGAATCAACCGCGGTCAGCGTGCGGTACGTGTCTTCGCTGAAGTCCTCGTGGCCCGGCGTATCGAGCAGGTTGAAGGTCAGGCCGTTCCGCTCGAACGTCATCACCGACGAGGTGACCGAAATCCCGCGCTGCTGCTCGATCTTCATCCAGTCCGACCGGGCGCGCCGCGCGGCACCGCGTGCCTTGACCTCACCCGCCAAGTGAATCGCACCGCCGAACAGCAGCAGCTTTTCGGTCAGCGTGGTCTTGCCGGCGTCGGGGTGGGAGATGATCGCAAAGGTGCGGCGATCGGAAATATGGTCCATCGCCGGCCTTTAGTGTGGGCCGGGGGAGGCGGCAAGATTCGGGTGCGTTCGGCGGGGAAGAAGGTGGGTTCACGCGAAGGCGCGAAGGCGCGGAGAGAAGAAGGGGAGTGGTTCGCGCAGAGACGCGGAGGCGCGGAGAGGTTGCGTTTGCAGAAACCGGGTGCGTACGGCAGACAACTGCGTTCGCTGCAACGGGCAGTAAAGCCGCTATCGCGGCGGAACCTCGCCGCGAACGCAACCCCTCCGCGCCTCCGCGTCTCTGCGCGAAATCTACCCTGACTTCGTCGCGTCTCCGCGCCTTCGCGTGAAAATCAACCTTCCAACGTCACCGACATAGCCGCCCGATGCGACTGTCCCGGCGCGACCCGATTGATCCCCGGCTTGTCGAAGATGTCCCCAGCAAACCCTTCCGGGTCCGCGATCCCGTCCCAAGGCTCGATACAAACGAACGCAGCACCCGGCTTCGTCCAGATGCCAAGCTTCGGCATCCCCGGAAAATCGACCCGCAACTGCGGCCCGTCCTGCGCCCCATACCGCACCCAAGTGCTGGTAACCGGGTCATAAACCAGCGCATCATCCGCAAACAGTTCGTCGGTCAGCGGCAACACCCGGTCGACTGCCGGATCGGGCCGGCGTTCCGGTGCGATCGTCCCATTGGCCGCAATCGCCGCGATCGTGCCAACTTCCGCGTCCGAAAACACCATCCGGTGCGCCGCGCGGGACCGCCCATAGGGCAGCGGCCAGGCAAAGGCCGGATGAAACCCGATGCTCGCCGGCAGGTCGCGCTCCCCGCTATTGGTCACCGTCACCTCGCTGTGCAGCGTCGCCCCGTCCAGCCGATGTTCCACGTGGAGCATGAACGCGAACGGGTACACCTTCCGCGTTTCCGCATCGTCGACCAGCTCGAACCGCACCGACGTATCGGTTTGCGCAACCTTCGCGAACATCCGCCGCCGCGCAAAGCCATGCTTGGCAAGGTGGTAGACTTCGCCATCGACATGATAGCGATCGTCCTGCACCGCGCCGATGATCGGGAACAGGATCGGCGCATGGCCGGTCCAGAACGCCGGATCGGCATTCGTCATCAGCTCGCGGCCGTCTGCATCCTTGATCGACTGCAGCTCTGCGCCCAGCGGTTCGACCGCGACGGTCAGCGTGCCGTTGGTGAGCGTCACGGTCATGCGCGCAGGCTCCCGCCCACCTTCTTCGCCGCCGCGACGATCTTGTCCGAAATCGCCTTCAGCTCGACATCGGTGAAGCTCTTGGCCCCCGGCTGCAGCGTGACCTCGATCGCCAGGCTCTTGTGCCCCGGCTCGACGCCCTGTCCGGCAAAGACGTCGAACAGCCGGGCGTCGACGATCGCCGCCTTGTCCGCGCCGCGCACCGCGCGCACCAGCTGGTCGCCGGTCACGTCCTCGGCCACCAGGAACGCGAAGTCGCGCGTCACCGCCTGCAACGCCGGCGGCGCATAGGCCGCGCGCATGAAGCCGCTCCCCCGCTTGGCCGGCAGCGCGTCGAGATAGATCTCCGCCGCGACCACGCCGCCGCCCAGGTCGAACGCCTTGGCAGTGGACGGGTGCAGCACGCCGAAGCTCGCCAGCACCGTCTTCGGCCCCAGCCGCAGCGTCGCCGACTGCCCCGGATGGAACACGTCGCCAGCACCGTCCATGACCTGCAGATTGCCGACCGGCGCACCTGCCGCCTCCAGCAGCGCCAGCACCTCGGCCTTGGCATCGAACGCGTCGAAGCCCTGCGCCTTGCCCCCGCGCCAGCCACGTGCGCTACGCTCACCCGACAGTACGATGCCCAATGTCGCCCGCTCACCCTCGGCCAGATAGCGCCGACCGATCTCGAACAGCCGCACGCTCGACTGGCCCCGTTTCGCATTGCGCGCGGCGGCGCTCAGCAATCCGGGCAGCAGCGACGGGCGCATCACGCGCATGTCGCTGGCGATCGGATTGACCACTTCCCACGCGCCGCCGCCGAACGGGGCAGCTTCGTCGTCGGCGATGAAGCTCCAGGTGATCGCCTCCGACAGCCCGCGCGCCGCCGCCGCGCGGCGCATCCGCCGCTCCAGCTTCTGTTCTGGCGTCGCGGTCGGCGTCGCCACGCCGGCGGGGCGGTCGAGCGGGGTGGACGGTACCTTGTCCAGCCCCTCGATCCGGATCACTTCCTCGACCAGATCGGCCACGCCCTCGACATCGCGCCGCCACGACGGGACCGTCACCTGCCAGCCATCGCCGACCGCGAAACCCAACCGTTCGAGAATCTCGCGCTGCCGGTCCTCGGCGACGTCCAGTCCGCCCAGCGTTGCGACGCGGCCCGGCTGGTGGGTGATGACGCGCGGCTCGGTCGGCGGGGTGCCCGCCTTCGTCACGCCACTGGCGGTCCCGCCGCACAGCCGCAGGACGTAATCGGTGGCGATGGCCAGCCCTTGGTCGAGGAACGCCGGATCGACGCCGCGTTCGAACCGGGTGCGCGCATCGCTGGTCAGCGCCAGCTTCTGCCCCGTCCGCGCGATGGCTTCGGGAGTGAAATAGGCGCATTCGATCAGCACGTCGGTGGTCGTCTCCGACACCCCCGAATGCTCGCCACCCATGATGCCGCCAATGTCATGCACCGCACCGGCATCGGCGATCACCGTCTCGCCGCCGTCCAGCGTATAGGACTTGCCGTTCAGCGCCATGACGCTCTCGCCCGGCGTCGCAGCCCGCGCGACCAGCCCGCCATCGAGCTTCGCCATGTCATAGACGTGCAGCGGCCGCCCGAGATCGAACATCACGTAATTGGTGATGTCGACCAGCGTCGAAATCGGCTTCTGCCCGATCGCGTTCAGCCGCCGCCGCATCCACTCCGGCGACTCGCCATTGGTCAGGCCGCGCACCGCCTGCGCATAAAAGGCCGGACAGCCCGCCGCATCCTCGACCCGCACGTCCGGCCCGTCGCCTTCGTCCGTCACGACCGGCACCGCGAGCGGCTTCAGGCTGCCATAGCCCGCCGCCGCCAGATCGCGCGCGACGCCGCGCACGCCCATGCAATCCTGCCGGTTGGGCGTGACGCTGATGTCGATGACCGGATCGTCCAGCCCGGCATAGGCGGGGAAGGGGGTGCCGACCGGCGCATCGGCGGGCAGCTCGATGATCCCGTCATGGTCCTCGCCCAGCTCCAGTTCGCGGGTCGAACACATCATGCCGTTGGATTCGACGCCGCGGATCGCGGCGACCTTCAGCACCAGGCCATTGGCCGGCACCGTCGCGCCCGGCATCCCGAACACGCCGACCAGCCCGGCCCGCGCATTGGGCGCGCCGCAGACGACCTGCAACGGGCCGTCGCCGGCATCGACCGACAGCACCTGCAGCTTGTCCGCCTGCGGATGCGGCTCGGCGCTCAACACACGCGCGACGCGGAAGGCGGACAGCTTCTCGCCCGGATTCTCGACGCCCTCGACCTCCAGCCCGATCGCGTTCAGCGCGCCGAGGATCGTGTCGAGCGAGGCATCGGTGTCGAGATGCTCGTGCAGCCAGCTCAGGGTGAACTTCATGCGCCTACTCCCCCCGACAGCGTGGGGACGTCCAGCGCCGCAAAGCCATAATGTTTCAACCAGCGCAGATCGCCGTCGAAGAACGGGCGCAGATCGTCCATGCCGTATTTCAGCATCGCCAGCCGGTCGACGCCGGTGCCGAACGCAAATCCCTGCCACTCATCCGGGTCCAGCCCGCACGCGGCGATGACCTTGGGATGGACCATGCCGCTGCCCAGCACTTCCATCCAGCCGCCATTGCCCTTGCTCGGATCGCCGCCGACCACGCGCCGACCCTTTTCGAGCGTATAGCCGATATCGACCTCCGCCGACGGTTCGGTGAACGGGAAATAGCTGGGGCGCAGGCGCAGTACGATGTCGTCGCGCTCGAAATACGCCTTCAGGAAGGTTTCCAGCGTCCATTTGAGATGCCCCATATGGATGCCCCGATCGATCACCAGTCCTTCGATCTGGTGGAACATCGGCGTGTGGGTCGCGTCGCTGTCGCTGCGATAGACCCGCCCCGGCGCGATGATGCGGATCGGGGGTTGCTGCGCCATCATCGTGCGGATCTGGACCGGCGATGTATGTGTGCGGAGGACGTAGCGTTCTGCAGCGCCGGTGGCGGAGCCACCGTCGTCGGACGGCGCTTCGGCGCCGCCGGCCGCGCTTGCGGTTTCCTCGCCCTGCGGGCTTCGGCGCTGCGCGTAGAACGTATCGTGCATCGCCCGCGCCGGATGCGTCTCCGGAATGTTGAGCGCGGTGAAATTGTGCCAGTCATCCTCAATCTCCGGCCCCGTCGCCACCGCGAACCCCAGATCGGCGAAGATTTCCGCCAGTTCGTCCATGACCTGGCTGACGGGATGCACCCCGCCCGGCGCGATCCGGTCGGCGGGCAGCGTCAGGTCGACGCGCTCGCCCGCCAGCTTGGCGGCCAGCGCGCGTGCCTCAAGGTCCGCCTTGCGCGCACCGATCGCCGTCGTGACGGCTTCGCGCAGCGCATGGATGCCCGGCGCGACGGTCTGGCGTTCCTCGGGCGACAGGCTGCCCAGCGTCTTCAGCAGGCCGGTCACCGCCCCCTGCTTGCCCAGCGCATGAACACGCACCGCCTCCAGCGCGTCGATCCCGGCAGAGGCATCGATGGCGGCGAGCAGGTCGGCACGCAATTGGTCGAGATCGGGGGTCACGGTCGCTCCGGTGGTCGGGATAGGCGACCGGCTTTATTGCGGAACGGCGGAGAAGCCTAGCCCCGAGGCGAGGTCGGACCAGTGGGGGTTGTCCCGCTCGACCAGATTCTGTTTCCAGTCACGGTTCCACTTCTTGATCCGCTTTTCCCGCTGGATGGCGGTCTCCATCGTTTCGTGGGGTTCGAACCAGACGAGGCGGTGGCAGTCGTGATCTGCAGTGAAGCCCGGAAAGGTGCCGGTGCGGTGTTGGTGCAGGCGCTGGATCAGATTGCTGGTGACGCCGGTGTAGATGGTGCCGTTGCGACGACTGGCGACGATGTACACGCAAGGTTCGAAGATGCGGTCCATGCCAATCCCATTCGTCGTTCCCGCGCAGGCGGGAACCCATATACGCTGACGATGCTAATAGAGCCGCGACGCCAGCGTCTATGGATTCCCGCCTTCGCGGGAATGACGAACCTTGAGCACAAAAAAACGCCGGCGGGTCACCCCACCGGCGTCTTCCATCCCTCAAACAGGAGCCGTTCGCTTACGCGGCGGCCTGTTCCGGCAGGGCGGCCTTCGCCTGCGCGACGATCGCCTTGAAGGCGGCTTCCTCGTGCATCGCGATGTCGGCCAGGACCTTCCGGTCGAGTTCGATGCCGGCCAGCTTGCAGCCGTGCATGAACTGCGAATAGGTGATGCCTTCCGCGCGGACACCGGCGTTGATGCGCTGGATCCACAGACCACGGAAGGTCCGCTTCTTAACCTTGCGGTCGCGATAAGCGTACTGACCGGCCTTTTCGACGGCCTGGCGAGCGATGCGGATCGTGTTCTTGCGACGGCCATAATAGCCCTTCGCCTGATCCAAAATACGCTTGTGCTTCGCCTTGGTGGTCGTGCCGCGCTTGATACGTGCCATTGCTCAGTACTCCTTAACGAAGGCCGTAAGGCGCCCACGCCTTGATGTGAGCCACATCGGCGTCGGCCAGGACCGAGGTCCCGCGGTTCTGACGGATATACTTCGCGTTGTGCGAAATCAGGCGGTGGCGCTTGCCGGCGACGCCGTGCTTCACCTTGCCGGTGGCGGTGAACTTGAAGCGCTTCTTCACGCCGCTCTTGGTCTTGAGCTTGGGCATTTTGGTCTCCTCAAATATCACGACGTGCGGATTGCCGCGGCAGCCCCAGATGGCCGGGCGAATCCCGAAAGGTCGTGGAAAGAGCGCGCCCCTAACCCGTCGGCACGCAAAACGCAACCGCCGGAACTCGTTTCGCCCCCGAACGCTGTGGAGCCAATGGCCGAAGTTTCCCCGACGACCGGCGCTCCCGACGCCCCCCGCCGCCGCGACTGGCGGCGGATCGCGATTCGGACGCTGATCGGGATCGTCGCGGCGATCTTCTTGGCGTGGGCGATCCTGTTCGTCACCAAGGGCCGGTTTCTCAAAGGAACGTTCGAACGCATCGCCTCGTCGCAGAGCGGCCGGACGGTGCGGGTCGCGGGCGACTTCCAATTCTACTTCAATCCCATCGACCTGAAATTCCTTGCCGAGGGGCTGTCGGTATCGAACCCCGACTGGGCCGGCGGCGGCAATCTGTTCGAGGCGAAGAAGCTCGACAGCTCGACCGCGACGCTGACCTTCCTCTTCGGTCGCCGCCGGGTAAACTGGCTCGAACTGGATGGTGCGCGGGCCGACCTGCATTGGGACGCCGCGCGCAAGCGCAACACCTGGACCTTCGGCGATCCGGGCAAGCCGGGCAAGAAGCTCGAACTGCCGGTCGTGCGCAGCGGTATTTTCCGCGACACCCGGATTCGCTACCGCGACCCGCAATTCCTGCTCGACGGGACTTTCGACCTCGACACGACGATCAGCGAGGGCACCCGCTTCGCCAGCGCGATCAACGCCACCGGGCGCGGGACGGTGCGCGGCCGTCCGTTCCGCCTGACCGGGCAACTCCAATCGCCCAACGCGACGATTCGCGGCGGCGAGAACCAGCTGACCGCCCGCATCGAGGTCGCCCGATCGGTTGCGATCCTCGCCGGAACCTTGCCCGGTCCGACCCAGCTCGACGGATCGAACCTCGCCGTCCGGCTGCGCGGGGCGAACCTCGCCGATGTCTTCGCGACGCTGGGCATCATCACCCCCGACACCCGCACCTATCGCCTGACCGGGCGGATGACCAAGGACGGCCCGGACTGGAAGTTCAGCCGGCTAAAGGGCGTGTTCGGCGATAGCGACCTTGCCGGCAGCCTCACCGTCACCCAGCGCGAGCCGCGCCTGCTGCTGACCGCTGATCTCACCTCACGCACGCTCGATATCGTCGATATGTCGGCGTTCGTCGGCTACGACCTCGAACGGATCGAGAAACAGGGCGCGGCAGGCGCGATCGTCCGCGAAGGCGGCGCCCCCCGCCTGCTTCCCGATGCGAAGCTGAACGTCGAGGCACTGCGCAATTTCGACGCCAGGGTCCGCTACAAGGTCGGCAATGTCCGCGCGCGCAGCCTGCCGGTGTCGAATGTCGACCTGACGCTCGACCTGAACGACCGGCTGCTCAAACTCTCGCCGCTGACCTTCGCCATGGCGCGCGGCAATGTCGCGTCGGACATCGTCATCGATGCCCGCCGCCGCCCCGCCGTCACCGATTACGACATCCGCCTGTCGCCGACGCCGATGGGGCGGCTGCTCGCCGGCTGGGGCGTCGAGGAAGCGGGCACCACCGGCACCGTCAAGGCCCGTATCAAGCTGACCGGTACCGGCGATACCGTCCATGATTCGCTCGCCGCCTCCAACGGGCGCATCGCCGTCATCCTGCCCGCCGGCAGCTTCTGGACCCGCAATATCCAGCTGTCCGAACTCGATCTCGGCACGTTCGCGCAGAAGATGTTCGAGGGGAAGCTGAAGGAACCGGTGCGGATCAATTGCGGCCTGATCGGCTTCACCGTGCGCGGCGGAGTGGCGGCGGCGGACCCGATCCTGATCGATACGCAGAAGAACGTGATGATCGGCCGCGGCGGCTTCAGCTTCCGCAACGAGACGATCGATCTGGCTGTCCGTGCCGATTCAAAGAAATTCTCGCTGTTCGCCGGCCAGTCGCCGGTGGGCATCGGCGGCTATTTCGCAGCGCCGCGCTATTCGGTCGTCAGCCCCGAACTGTTGGGGAGAGCCGGGGCGGGGCTGGGGCTGGCAGTCGTCGCAAGCCCGCTGGCCGGGGTGCTGGCGTTCGTCGATCCGGGCGATGCCAAGGGCGCGGCCTGCGGTCCGGTCCTTGCCGGTGCCACCGCGCGGGCGCAGCGCACCACCAAGGGCGAGGCGCGCGACGATGTCGGTCGCGGGACGACGGCCAAGGCGGAGGATGGTCGCTCGAACCGGGGCGAGCGCAAGGAGCAGCGGAAGAAGTTTCTCGGGATTTTTTGAATCACGCGAAGGCGCGAAGACGCGGAGGGCGATTAAGGTAGATTTCGCGCAGAGACGCGGAGGCGCAGAGTAGTTGCGTTCGCGGTTAGGTCTGCCGCGACAGCGGCTTTCGATCGTCTTTGCATCAAAAACTATCGTCTCCCGAACGCGGCCGGTTACCCCAGAGAGAACCTCTCTCTGCGCTTCCGCGTCTCTGCGCGAAATCTACCTAAAACTCCCTCTCCGCGTCTTCGCGCCTTCGCGTGAAAATCAAAGAATCCCCGGAAACGCCCCGCCATCGATCAACAGGCTCTGCCCAGTGATGAAGCCGGCCTTGTCCGAACACAGGAAGGCGCAGGCCGCGCCGAATTCGGCCGGATCGCCGATCCGCTTCGCCGGGATCGATTCCGCCCGCTTCGCCTTTTCTTGCGCAGGCGTGGTGCCGTTCTTCTTCGCCGCTGCTTCCGTCATCGACGCGATGCGTGCCGTATCGAACGATCCGGGCAGCAGCCCGTTGATCGTGACGTTCGATCCCGCCACCTGCCGCGCGATCCCGGCGACGAATCCGGTCAGCCCGGCGCGCGCGCCGCTCGACAGGTCGAGGCCGGGCAGCGGCATCTTGACCGACCCCGAGGTGATGTTGACCACCCGGCCGAACCCCCGCTCGACCATGCCCGGCAATACCGCCTGGATCAGCAGGGCAGGGGTCACGAAATTCGCCTCGACCCCGGCGCGAATGCCGTCGGCCTCCAGTTCGGTATAGGGTTTGAGCGGCGGGCCGCCATTGTTGTTGACCAGGATGTCGGGGTCCGGACAGGCGGCGAGCAGGGCAGCGCGGCCTTCGTCAGTGGAAAGATCGCCGACCACCTCGGTTACGCTCACCCCGGTTTCCGCCCGGATCGCCGCCGCCGTCGCAGCCAGTTTCGCCACATCGCGCCCGTTGACGACGACATCGACTCCCGCCCGCGCCAGTTCCAGCGCGCACGCGCGACCCAGCCCTGCGCTCGATGCGCACACGATCGCCTTGCGGCCGGCAATTCCCAGGTCCATCGCGTCCGTCCTTATTTCTTGAGCCGCCATCCGGTGCGGAAGATCACGGTGATGACCGTGACACAGATCAGCAGGAACCCCAGCGTCGCGCCGAGGCTCGCCGCCACCGACACATCGCCCGTCCCGAAGAAGGTCCAGCGGAACCCGCTGATGAGATAGACGATCGGATTGAACAGGCTGATCGTCCGCCACACGCCGGGCAGCATGTCGATCGAATAGAATGCCCCGCCTAGGAAGGTCAGCGGGGTGACGACCAGCAGCGGGATGACCTGCAACTGTTCGAACCCCTTCGCCCATAGCCCGAGGATGAAGCCGAACAGGCAGAAGGTGACCGCCACGAGCAGCAGATAGCATAGCGCCCACAAGGGGTGCGCGACGCTCACATCGACGAACAGATGGGCGGTGGCAAAGATCACCAGCGCCACGATCACCGACTTGCTCGCCGCCGCGCCGACATAGCCGACCAGCGTCTCCAGCGTGGAAACGGGGGCGGAGAGCAGTTCGTAGATCGTGCCCGACCATTTGGGCATGAAGATGCCGAAGCTGGCGTTGAAGATGCTCTCGGTCAGCATCGTCAGCATCATGAGGCCCGGCACGATGAACGCGCCATAGGGCACGCCCGACACCTCGTTCATCCGGCTGCCGATCGCGGTGCCGAACACCACGAAATAGAGCGAGGTGGTGATGACCGGCGTCATCAGCGAGGTCCAGATCGTCCGCCCGAACCGCGCCAGTTCGAAGCGATAGATCGCCAGCACGCCATGCCAGTTGAAGGTCATGCCCGGCTCTCCTGTTCGTGGACCAGCCCGACGAAAATGTCCTCGAGGCTCGACTGTTTCGTCGCGATATCCTTCCACGCGATGCCGGCCTCGTCGGCGGCACGCAGCAGCGCGCGCACGCCGTTGTCCTCTGCCTTGGCGTCGAAGGCGAAGGTCAGTGCGTGACCGTCATCGGTCAGTTCGAGCGGCCAGTGCGCCAGCGCCGCCGGCACCTCGGTCAGCGGATCGGCCAGAGTCAGCGTCAGCGTCTTCTTGCCCAGCTTGCGCATCAGCGCCGCCTTTTCCTCGACCAGGATCAGCCGGCCCTTGGCGATCACGCCCACCCGGTCGGCCATTTCCTCGGCCTCCTCGATATAATGGGTGGTCAGGATGATGGTGACGCCGCGTTCGCGCAGTTCGTGGACCAGCCGCCACATGTCGCGGCGCAGTTCGACATCGACCCCGGCGGTCGGTTCGTCGAGGAACAGGATATCGGGTTCGTGGCTCAACGCCTTGGCGATCATCACCCGGCGCTTCATGCCGCCCGACAACTCGGTCATCTTCGCATCGCGCTTGTCCCACAAGGTCAGGTCGCGCAGCAGCTTTTCGATGAACGCCGGGTCGCCATGCCGCCCGAACAGCCGACGCGAAAAGGTGACGGTCGCCATCACGCTTTCGAACGCATCGGTCAGCAGTTCCTGCGGGACCAGCCCGATCCGCGTCCGCGTCTCGCGATAGTCGCGCACCGTGTCGAACCCGGCGGCGGTGATCGTCCCGGCACTGGCCGTCACGATGCCGCAGATGATGCTGATCAGCGTCGTCTTGCCCGCGCCGTTCGGCCCCAGCAGTGCGAAGATTTCGCCCTTCGCAATGTCGAGGTCGGTCGGCTGCAGCGCGACGGTGCCCGACTTGTACGTCTTGGCGATGCCCCGGATCGAAAGAATGGTTTCCATAAGAACGGCTTGTTCCACGCTTCGATGACCGGGGGAAGTCGCCTCAGGTCGAAGGCGCGGTTTTCGCCTTGCGCGCGTCGGCCACCGCCGTCTGCAGCGAGGGCAGTGTCTGCGCGCCGCTCAACACCTGGTCGCCCACGACCCAGGACGGCGTGCCGGTGAAACCGAGCGTGCCCGCCGTCTTCAGGTTGCGCTCGATCTCCGCCACGACCTGTGGCGACCGGATCGCGGCCTCGGCGGCAGCGATGTCCAGCCCGGCGGTCGTCGCTGCCTGGCGGATCGTGTCGGCATCCACCCGGCCGCTGGCGTAGAGCGCGTCGTGGAACGGCTTGAACTTGTTCTGGAGCGCGGCGGCCAGCGCCCATTCGGCAGCCGTGCGGCTGTCGGGCGACAGGATCGGCAACTCGCGATAGACGATGCGGACATTGGGGTCGCTCGCGATCAGGCCGGTGATCGCCGGCAGGCTCGCGCGGCAGAAGCCGCAGGCATAGTCGAGATAGGCGACGACGCTGACATCGCCCCTGGGATTGCCGGCGATCGCGCCGGGGAACGGCTCGACGATGGCGTCGCGATTGGCCGCGACGGCCTTGCCCGATTCCTTCGCCTGCAACCGGCGCATCGCCTCCGGCAGGATTTCGGGATTGGCGAGGATATAGTCGCGCACCACCGTTTCGGTCGCCGCGCGGTCGCCGGTGCCGGCATGGCGGCCGGCGACGATCGCACCGCCCGCGCCCGCAGCCGCGGCGGCGGCCAGCATGGCGATATTTCCGATTCTACCCATCATTCCCCCCGACGCCGACGCTGGCGGCGTTCTTCCTCGAACGCCGTCTGCGACGTCATCTGTATGTCCTGCGCGCGGATCCAGTCGCGCGATCCCTGCGGCAACAGCGCCATCGCCCGCCGCGCGCTGGCGAGCGCCATGCCGGTATCGCCGGCCAGCGAGGCATATTCGGCCATCGCCAGCGCCACCCGCGCCGGATCGCCGCGCCGTTCGTACAGGATGCTCAACTGGTACCAGGCGAACGGATTCTGGTTGTCGCGCGCGATCGCCTGTTTCAACACCCGCTCGGCCTCGTCGAGCAGCGCCGGGTCCTCGGCGGCGATCAGCGCGTGGCCGAAGGTCGCGGCGATCAGCGGCGACGACCGCGTGCGCTCGGTCGCCTCGCGCAGCGCCGACAGCGCTTCCTTCGGCTTGCCCGATTCGAGCAGGATCTGCCCTTCGAGTTCGAGGAAATAGGGGTCGTCGGGCGCCGCCTTCACCAGCGCCAGCGTCTCCGCCGCCGCCTGCTCCGGATATCCCGATTTGTGATAGGCATAGGCGCGGGCATAATGGGCATAGACGCTCTGGTCGCTCGCCGGATAGCGGCGCAGCGTGTCCTTGGGATCGCTGACATAGCCGCGCAGCTTGGCCTGCACCCGCTTGAACCGGGTTTCCAGCGCCTGGTCGGTCGGTGCCTTGAACGATGGCGACGCCTGCACGTCCTGCGTCAGGTTCGCTATCCGCTCGCCGGTCAGCGGGTGGGTGCGCTGGTACCCGTTGTCCTGCGGGATCGCGAGGCGATATTCCATGTTCTGGAGCTTCTTGAAGAAGTCCAGCATCCCCTGTCCCGAGATGTTGGCGCCGCGCAGGAACCGGGCGCCCGCCGCATCGGCCGAGCTTTCCTGCGTGCGGCTGAACGCCAGATAGCTGCCCATCGCCGCCTGTTGCCCGGCCGCCAGGATACCCGCGCCCGCCTCGCCCGCGCCGGCCGCCATCGCCGCGACGCCCAGCAACAGGCTGAGCACGGTGATGCCGGTCGCCGGGGCCATGCCGCGCCCGGCGAGGGGAACATGCCCGCCGACGATATGGCCGATTTCGTGCGCGACGACGCCCTGCACCTCGTTCGCGTCGTCGGCGGCGTCGATCAGGCCGCTATGGATATAGACCGTCTGCCCGCCCGCGACGAAGGCGTTGATCGACTTGTCCTGCAACAGCACGACATTGAAGTTGCGCGGGTCCAGCCCGGCCGCGACCGCGATCGGGCGCGACATGTCGGTCAGCAGCGCCTCCGTCTCGGCATCGCGCAGCATCGACTGGGCGGCGGCGGGCTGGGTGAACAGGAGGATGGCGGCGACGATGCCGCCCAGCGCGCGCTTCATGGGGTTCCTTATCGGCCATCGGGCGGACATGGGTCAACGCCGCGATGCCGCAGGGCGGCTGAACCGTGCCTTAAGCTGTCGCGAAGGACGGTGCCGATGTTCCGAACAGCTTGATGCCCATCGGCGGCTGCGACAGGTCGCCACGCCGGGCACGCACCGCGAAATCGACCAGTGCGCCGACCGACTCATATCCGCACGGCTTCGACACCACGCCCAGCGTTCCGTCGATACCCTTGTCGAGCATGGCGGGGTTGGCGGTCAGGAAGATCACGGTCGTTCCGTAATCCTGTCCCAGCATCCGCCCGATCGTCGGCCCGGTCGGCCCGTCGCGCAGATTGCAGTCGACCAGCGCCACATCGGGACGGAACGACGCCAGTTCCATGGCACGGGACATGTCGGCGGCGATCCCCACCGGACGATAGCCATGCTCCTCCAGCGACGCCTCGAGGTCGATGGCGACCAGCATCTCGTCTTCGACGATGAGGACAGTGGGGGTTTGCATGACAAATCCAGACTTGATCTAAGGCAATCGCAACGCAGCGCGGCATGGTCGGTTCCGGTGGCCCGTCGCATCCCTTCGTATGAACGGCTCCGCAAAGCCGCTTGTGCGGGGCGATCGACGCCGCTAATGCCCGCGACGGGCCACGCTGTCCCAACGCAGCGCGCGCTCTCTGTGAGGAGAGACTGACATGACTGATCTTCCGCCTAAGCCGGCCACGACTCCCGCTCGCCCGTATTTCTCGTCCGGGCCTTGCGCCAAGCCGCCGGGCTGGTCTGCCGACCGCCTCAACTCCATCAGCCTCGGCCGGTCGCACCGTTCGAAGATCGGCAAGCAGCGTCTGCAATATTGCATCGACCTGATGCGCGAGCTGCTGAAGCTGCCCGACACCCACCGCATCGGCATCGTCCCCGGTTCCGATACCGGCGCGTTCGAAATGGCGATGTGGACGATACTGGGCGCACGGCCCGTCACCGCGCTCGCCTGGGAAAGCTTCGGCGAAGGCTGGGTGACCGACGCGGTCAAGCAGCTCAAGATCGATCCCACCGTCGTGCGCGCCGATTATGGCCAGCTGCCCGACCTGTCGGCGATCGACTGGACCAACGACGTCCTCTTCACCTGGAACGGCACCACGTCGGGCGTCCGCGTCCCCAACGCCGATTTCATCCCCGCCGACCGCGAGGGGCTGTCGTTCGCCGACGCGACCTCGGGCGTGTTCGCCTATGACATCGACTGGGCGAAGATCGACGTTGCCACCTTCTCCTGGCAGAAGGTGCTGGGTGGCGAAGGCGCGCATGGCGTGCTGATCCTCGGCCCCCGCGCGGTCGAACGCCTCGAAACCTACACCCCCGCCTGGCCGCTGCCCAAGGTCTTCCGCCTGGTGTCGAAGGGCAAGCTGACCGAAGGCATCTTCAAGGGCGAGACGATCAACACCCCGTCGATGCTGGCGGTCGAGGATGCGATCTTCAGCCTCGAATGGGGCAAGTCGCTGGGCGAAGGCGGCCTGATCGCGCGCAGCGACGCCAATGCCGCCGCGCTCGACAAGATCGTCGCGGAGCGTGACTGGCTCGGCCATCTTGCCGCCGATCCGGCGACCCGGTCGAAGACCAGCGTCTGCCTGACCGTCGAGGGTGCCGACGAGGCGCTCATCAAGAAGATGGCGTCGCTGCTCGAGGCCGAAGGTGCCGCGTACGATATCGCGGGATACCGCGATGCGCCGGCCGGCCTGCGCATCTGGTGCGGCGCGACCGTCGACACGGCGGATATCGAGGCGCTCGGCCCCTGGCTCGACTGGGCCTACGCGACGGCGAAGGCGGCCTGAATCAATAGCCCTCTCCCCTTCAGGGGAGAGGGTTAGGAGAGGGGAATGCCCTCTCCGGTAATCCTGACAATTCATAGGGCCGGGTTGCGCGGCACTGCCCCTCTCCCCGGCCCTCTCCCCTGCAGGGGAGAGGGAGAAAAACATGCCTAAAGTTCTGATTTCCGACAAGATGGACCCCAAGGCCGCCCAGATCTTCCGCGAACGCGGGGTCGAGGTGGACGAGATCACCGGCAAGACGCCCGAAGAGCTGATCGCCATCATCGGCGACTATGACGGTCTCGCCATCCGCAGCTCGACCAAGGTGACCAAGGCGATCCTCGACGCCGCCAAGAACCTGAAGGTCGTCGGCCGCGCCGGTATCGGTGTGGACAATGTCGACATTCCCGCCGCATCGGCTGCCGGTGTCGTCGTGATGAACACGCCGTTCGGCAACTCGATCACCACCGCCGAACACGCCATCGCGCTGATGTTCGCGCTCGCCCGCCAGCTGCCGGAGGCCGATGCCTCGACCCAGGCGGGCAAGTGGGAAAAGAACCGCTTCATGGGCGTCGAGCTGACCGGCAAGACGCTGGGCCTGATCGGGGCCGGCAATATCGGTTCGATCGTTGCCGACCGTGCGCAGGGCCTGAAGATGAAGGTCGTCGCCTTCGATCCGTTCCTGTCGCCCGAACGCGCGATCGAGATCGGCGTGGAAAAGGTCGAGCTGGACCAGCTGCTGGCCCGTGCCGACTTCATCACGCTGCACACGCCGCTCACCGACCAGACCCGCAACATCCTGTCGGCGGAAAATCTGGCGAAGACCAAGAAGGGCGTGCGCATCATCAATTGCGCGCGCGGCGGGCTGATCGACGAAGCGGCGCTGAAGGCCGCGCTCGACAGCGGCCATGTCGCGGGCGCGGCGCTCGACGTGTTCGTGCAGGAACCGGCGAAGGAATCGCCGTTGTTCGGTACGCCGAACTTCGTGTCGACCCCGCATCTGGGCGCGTCGACCAGCGAGGCGCAGGTCAATGTCGCGATCCAGGTCGCCGAGCAGATGGCCGACTTCCTCGTGTCCGGCGGCGTCACCAACGCGCTGAACATGCCGTCGCTGTCGGCCGAAGAGGCACCGCGCCTCAAGCCGTACATGGCGCTGGCCGAAAAGCTGGGGTCGCTGGTCGGCCAGCTGACCACCGGCGCCATTGCCCGTGTGTCGGTGCACAGCGAGGGTGCCGCCGCCGAGCTGAACCAGAAGCCGATCGTCGGTGCGGTGCTGGCCGGGTTCCTGCGGGTCCAGTCGGACACGGTGAACATGGTCAACGCCCCGTTCCTGGCGAAGGAGCGCGGGATCGAGGTGCGCGAAGTGCGCAACGACCGCGAGGGCGACTATCACACGCTGATCCGCGTCAGCCTCAAGACCGATGCCGGTGAACGTTCGGTCGCAGGCACGCTGTTCGGCAATGCCCAGCCGCGTCTGGTCGAGCTGTTCGGTATCAAGGTCGAGGCCGATCTCGCCGGCCACATGCTCTATGTCGTCAACGAGGACGCACCGGGCTTCATCGGTCGCATCGGCACGACGCTGGGCGAAGCGGGCGTGAACATCGGCACCTTCCACCTTGGCCGGCGCGATGCCGGTGGCGAAGCGGTGGTGCTGCTGTCGGTCGACGAAGCGGTCACGCCCGAACTGGTGGCAAAGGTTCGCGCCCTGCCGGGCGTCAAGACGGTGATGCCGCTCAAGTTCTGACGGGTTTGACGGGTGAGCGACGGGCTGTCGGAGCGATCCGGCAGCCCGTTTGCGTTCGCGCTTGCCTACGAACCGTCACCACCCGTCCGAAACCTCACCCCAGCAACACCGGCGCCAACAGCAGCAACAGCTTCACGTCCACCGCCTTGCCCGCCGCCCGCTGTGCGGCCACGAATGCGGCGATCCCGTCCAGCGCCACCCGGTGGACGGTAATATCCTCCCCCGGTACCCCGCCGCCATCGCAGACCTTCTCCAGCGCCCCGGCACGGAACAGGGTAAAACTCTCCGACACCATCCCGGGCGACGAATGATATTCGCCGAGCGCCTGCATCGTCCCCGCGCGATAGCCGGTTTCCTCCTCCAGCTCGCGCGTCGCCGCCACTGCCGCGGCTTCGCCTTCGCTGTCATCCCCGACCAGGCCCGCCGGCAGTTCGATGCAGTTCCGCCCCAGCGGCACGCGATATTGCTCGACCAGCAGGACATGACCGTCGTCGATCGCGACGATCACCGCCGCGCCAATGCCGTTCGCCCGCCCGACATATTCCCAGCGGCCACGTTTCTTCGCGGTGATGAAGCGGCCCGCCCACATCACCTCTTCGGGGGCATCGGCGTCGATCATAGCTCGATCAACCGGTCGGGAAGTTCGTTCATGGGTTTGGCTCCTGTCGGAAAATGCTCGGCCAGCACCTGGCCGATCGCCGCCACCGCGTCGACGATGCCATCGGCCGCGCGGTCCTGTTTCAATGCCGCCAGCAACGCCGCCAGCGCATCGTCCCATATCGCCGGATCGACCCGGTCGTGGATCGCAGCCTCGGCGATCAGTTCGGCACGATGTTCGTCGCGGGAGAGGTAGAGCAGCACGCCGGTCGCCGCCACGGTGCGGCGTTCGGCGGCCGCGCGGAACAGCAACAGCGCGCGGGCATGGACCCGCCGTGCCTTGGTCGCCGCCGGGGTCAACGCCATGCGCAGCGGCATCCACGCGCAGCCACAGCGCACGATCAGGAACACCGCTCCCTGCACCCATGCCAGCGTCGTCAGCAGGAACAGCGGGGTAGGGGCGTCGCCCCATGGCTCGGCCCAGCCATGGAACGCCAGCAGCCAGCCCGGCCACAATGCGGTGCCGACCAGCACCAGGAGCATCGCCAGCACCGCCATGTGCAGCCCGACGTCATGATAGGCGTCGGACCGGCGAGCCAGCACGACGACGATCTCGCCCTCGGTGGCCGCCTCGGCCTGGGTAACGGCGTCGCGGATGCGCGCCCGGTCGGTGTCGGTCAGTTCCATCACCAATTCCCCGACGCCCCGCCGCCCCCTGCGGACCCGCCGCCGCCGCCGGTAAAGCCGCCCCCGCTCCAGCCGCCACCCGAGCTGCCGCGTGACGACCCGCCGGACCAACCGCCGCCGCCCCGTGCAGCACCGCGCGCCAGTTCGTCGGCGATCGACCACAAGACGACCTGCGCGACATCGCCCGCCGTGCTGCTGCGGTGCGGCCGGCCCCACGGACCGCTACGCCGTCGTCGGCTCGACACCGCGATGATGCCGAAGATCAACAAACCCATGCCGATGAAGAATATGATACCCATCACCTCGCCGCCGTCTTGCGAGGCTTGCCGACGCCGCCCCCGTTCGAACGCGGCGGCGGCGGCATCGACCTTTGCCTGTGCCTCTTCGGGGCTGGCCCGCAGCTGCGCGATCACCGCGTCGGTGCCCGCCGTCATCGCGCCGGGAACATCGCCCTCCTGCAGCTTCGGCATCATCTGCTGCTGGATGATGGCGCTGGAGATCGCGTCGGTGAGGATCGGTTCGAGGCCGTAGCCGACCTCGAGCCGCGGGCCGCGCTGCCCGGCGGGATTGTTCGGCGCGATGAACAGGATTGCGCCGTTATCCACACCCTTCAGCCCGACGCCCCAGGTCCGCAACAGCTTGTAGCCATATTCCTCCAACGGATAGCCTTGCAGGTCGCCGATCGTCGCCACGACGACCTGTCGCTTAGTATCTCGCTGTAAAGCCTGCAATTTCTTCGTGAGATCGGTACGCGTCTCCGCTGGCAGGACATTGGCATCGTCCACCACCAGCCCGGTGAACTTCGGGAATGTCTGCGCCGCCGCCGGCAACGGGCAGACTGTCCACAAACTTATCCACAGGCTGAAAAGGATGCGGCGCACGCCCGCGCGCCTCAGTTCGAATTGCCGAAATCGACCTGCGGCGCGACCTCGGCCCCGGCCTGTGCCTGAAAGCTCTGCTTGGGCTTCGCGCCATAGAAGACCCGCGCGCCGATCGCGTCGGGGAAGGTGCGGATGCGGGTATTATAGGCCTGCACCGCCTCGTTATAGTCGCGCCGCGCATTCGCGATGCGGTTCTCGGCCCCCTCCAGCTGCGATTGCAGCGCGAGGAAATTCTCGTTGCTGGTCAGCTGGGGATAGGCCTCGACGACCGTGCGCAGCTGGCCCAGCGCCTGGGTCAGCTGGTTCTGCGCCGCCTGGAACCGCTGGAACGTCGCCGGGTCGGACAGGTCGTCGGTGGTGACGTTGATCGACGTCGCGGCGGCACGCGCCTGCGTCACCTGAGTCAGCACGCGCTCCTCCTGCTTGGCAAAGCCCTTCACCGTCGCGACGAGGTTGGGGATCAGGTCGGCGCGGCGCTGATACTGGTTCTGCACCTCGCCCCATTTGGCGTTCACATTTTCTTCCGCCGTCGGCACGCTGTTCACGCCGCACGCCGCCAGCGGCACCGCCGCCATCACCACCATCGCCCGCCGCATGTGCATGTCATCCCACCTGAACCTTGCCTATCGCCACCGTATCGAAGCACTATGGCACCCTCAAGCGGCTAAGACGGGAGGGAGTCATGCCGATGCTCAAGGAATTCCGCACGTTCGTCGCGCGCGGCAACGTGCTCGACCTCGCGGTCGGGGTCATCATCGGCGCGGCGTTCGGCACGATCACCAAATCGCTGACCGACGACATCATCATGCCGGTCATCGGCTGGCTGTTCGGCGGGTTCGATTTCTCCAGCTATTTCGTCCAGCTCGGCCCCATTCCGGCGACCTACAAGGGCAGCCCGGACAATTATACCGCGTTGAAGGAAGCCGGCGTGCCGCTGTTCGGCTATGGCCAGTTCGTCAGCGTGGTCATCAATTTCGTGATCCTTGCCTTCATCGTGTTCCTGCTCGTGAAGTTCGTGAACCGCGCGATCGCGACGGTGCATCAGGAACAGAAGACCGGCGACGTGCCGCCTGCCGCCGATCCGCCCGAAATCGCGCTGCTCCGCGAAATCCGCGACGAATTGCGGGCGGCGAAGAAGCTGCCCGAATAATTCCGTACCCCCGCGCAGGCGGGGGTCTAGGGCCGAGCAATCAGCCATAGCGTCTTGAACCCTGGATCCCCGCCTTCGCGGGGATACGGCAGGCTCAGGCCGCCGCCAGTTCCTGCGCCGCCGCCTGCGCCAGGCTGGTCCCGTCGAGGATGCGTGCCGTCTCGTCGCGCACCCGCGCCATGGCGTGGCGGATGGCGCAGCTCGCCTCGTCCTTGCAATCGCCGCATGGACGGTATGCGGTGCGGCTGACGCAGGGCACCAGCGCCAGCGGCCCTTCGATCACGCGGATGATCTCGCCCAGCGAAATCAGATGTGCCGGGCGGGCAAGGTGATAGCCGCCCGCCTTGCCCCGCGTCGACGACAGGAAGCCGGCCTCGCGCAGGTCGGCGAGGATCAGTTCGAGGAACTTGCGCGGCACGTTCGCGGCGGTGGCGATCCGGTGCATCGGCATCGGCGCCTCGCCCGCGGGCTGTTCGGCGAGGAACAGCATCGCGCGCAGCGCATAGCGGGAACGCTGGGTCAGCATGATCCTGTCGCCCATGCCATCTGGGGCGCTCGAAGGGAAGTACGCTTCTTTTCAAAGCGGTTTCGAACGCCTATATCCCGCCTTGCCGGCTTCCAGCCGGCTATGACGATAAACTGCGGCGTGCAATAGACGCAGCGGACCCGGGGGCAGTACCCGGCGGCTCCACCATAAGGTGGTGTACTTGGACACCGTTTCTGACGGGGCCGAACCAGGATCGACGTGTGTTGAAAAGCGCTGTTTTCGTTCGGAATGGGACCACCGCAACGGCCCATACACACAAGTGCCAACGATAACGAAGCACTCGCGATTGCGGCGTAACTGAGGGCCTCGCGGCCTGAAGTTACTCCAAAATAGCGCGGTTGGACCGAACCGGGCAACAGAATCGGATTCCAGCGGTACGGGGAGCACCGGGCAACAGAAGCTCCCCACCTTTCCCACGAATTTCCCCCGTCATTCCCGCGCAGGCGGGAATCCATAACCCATGCCGTTGCGGCTCCATCGCCAGCGTCAGCGTGTATGGATTCCCGCCTGCGCGGGAATGACGAAGGGGAGGGGCTCGGGAGGTTTCCCGCCGCGACTCCCGCCGCTAAGCCGCATACCATGGACACCCAACTCATCGCCCTGCTCATGCTGGTCGCCTTCTGCGCCGGCACCATCGATGCGATGGCGGGCGGCGGCGGGCTCATCACCATTCCCGCGCTGCTCGCCTCGGGCGTGCCCCCGGTCATGGCGCTCGGCACCAACAAGCTGCAAAGCGCGTTCGGCACCGCCGGCGCGACCTTCGCCTTCTGGCGGAAGGGACATATCGACCTGCGCCGGTCATGGCGTCTCGCGCTCGCCTCGTTCGGCGGGGCGGCGGTGGGCGCGGCGCTGGTCCAGGCGATCGACCCGCAGTTCCTCGCCGGGCTGCTGCCGATCCTACTGGTCGCGATGGCGCTCTATTTCCTGTTCGGCCCGCGCCTGTCCGACGTCGACACCCACACCCGCCTCGCCCCCGCCGGTCTATTGCTCGCGGTCGCCGCGATCGGCACCTATGACGGGTTCTTCGGGCCCGGCACCGGATCGTTCTTCACGCTGCTGCTGGTCACTGCCGCCGGCATGGGCGCGACGCGGGCGGTGGCGCATACCAAGCTGCTGAACCTCACCAGCAACCTGGCCGGGGTCACGGTGCTGGTCGCCGGCGGCCATGTGTGGTGGACGCTCGGCCTGGCGATGGCGGTCGCCAGCGTGGCGGGCGGGCAGCTTGGCGCGGCACTCGCCATCCGCTTCGGCGGCAAGGCGATTCGGCCGCTACTCGTGGTGGTGTCGCTGGCGCTGACGGTGAAGCTGGTGTCGGACCCGGCGAACCCGTTGCGGGTTTGGCTGGGGATGTAGCTTTTCCCCAAATATTCCGTTCGGTTCGAGCAGCTTCGAGCTTGTCGAGAAGCGTCCGTCGAGAACGCCCCGTTTGGGGCAACCCCTTCTCGACTGCGGTTCTCGACAGGCTCGAACCTGCGCTCGAAGCAAACGGGATGGGGAAAGGAGAGGGCGTCAATCCAGCCGCTCGCCCGCCACCCGCGTCAACCGGCACGCCAGGTCCGCCTCGCCCGACGCCACGATCCAGTCGTCGCCATCGCGCACGATTCCCGTGGTGAACACCACCGGCTGCGGCAGATACGCCTGATGCGCGATCGGCGCGATCAAGGCAGAAGCCGCCTCCAGCACCGGCCGCGACTCGTCACGCTCCAGCACCTCGCTGGCATCGGGAGAAATCAGCGCGCGATAGGTGCGATACACTCCGACCGCACCCTGTTTCTCGACGCCATGATACAGCATCATCCACCCGCGCTTCGTCCGCACCGGCGGGGTTCCGCCGCCGAGCTTGTACGCCGCAGCCCCCTTCAACGGCCGCAGCGCCGGTTCGGCAAGCGGCCGCCAGTGCAGCATGTCGGGCGAGGTGGCGAGGTTGATGCTCGGCCCGCTGCCCTCCGCGCCGTCGGGTGCCGCGACGAACCACGCATCCGACAGCGGCCGGGTCAGCGAGACATGGCGTTCGCCGACCCTCCCCTCGAACGGCACCATGTCCTTGTTGCCATGGTCCAGCACGATGCCCTGCGACCGCCAGCCGAAGCCGTCGTCCGACCGGTACATCACGGTACACAGCCGCCCGCCCGACACGCCGCACACCGTCATCCAGTAGCTACCGTCGATCAGGACGATGCGCGGGTCCTCGATGCCATATTGCGCGTAATCGGCGGACGGCTCGACCGCGCGGTCGTAATGGACAGCCACCACCCGCTGCCCATCGGCCGACAGTTCGACCGGCAACAACCACGACAGCGAGGTGAGGCCGAGGAACGGATAGGCCCCGCCCTTCAGCGAAAAGAAGCGCGGGTCGCTCACATCCGCCGCATCCGCCGGAAACGCATCCAGCACATAGCCACCCGCCGTCCAGCGGATCGAGCGCACGCACCCGTCGCGCACCGGCTCGCGCAGCGCCTCCGCCACCCGCACCAGCAGCAGCAGATTGCCGTTCGGCAACCGCGTCAGCGCCGGGTTGAACGCGCCCAGCACATAGGTCGGCTCGGCGATGTCCCGGCGCAGCGGCGATCGGGTCAGGTCGACATCGTCGGGGGCGAAGACGATCCGGTCGTCGCTCACCGCGCGCCCCCGTCGTCCTGCAGCGAGCGGTGATGGCGAATCACCTCGTCGATGATGAAGCGCAGGAATTTCTCGGAAAATTCGGGGTCGAGATCGGCATCGCGGGCCAGCGAACGCAGCCGGGCGATCTGCGCCTCCTCCCGGCCCGGATCGGCGGGGGGCAGGTCGTTCTCCGCCTTGTACCGGCCGACCGCCTGCGTCACCTTGAACCGCTCGGCGAGCAGGAAGACCAGCGCCGCATCGATATTGTCGATGCTCTGGCGGAAGCGTTGCAGCGTCGCGTCGGGCATGATGTCCTTCCTGATCGGCTCTCGTTGCCGGGGCCTGCCCCTTTCGCGCGACCGGACGTGGGTTGCAACCCGCCTTTCCCTTGCGTTCGCGGGCCCGAACGGCCACATCGCTGGGACATGACGGCTACCATCCACCGCCTCGACAAGCGGACCGAACCCTCCCTCGATCCGCTGATGGCGTTGGTCGCCGACGACATGAACCGCGTCAACGCGGTCATCCTCGACCGGATGCAGTCGAAGATCCCGCTGATCCCCGAACTGGCCGGCCATCTGATCGCCGGCGGGGGCAAGCGGATGCGGCCGATGCTGACGCTCGCGAGCGCGCGGCTGATCGGCTATGGCGGGACGCGCCATCACCTGCTGTCCGCCGCGGTCGAATTCATCCACACCGCGACGCTGCTGCACGACGACGTGGTCGACGGGTCCGACCTGCGCCGGGGCAAGCGCACCGCCAACATCATCTGGGGCAACCCCGCCAGCGTGCTGGTCGGCGACTTCCTGTTTTCCAAGAGCTTCGAGCTGATGGTCGAGGCGGAAAGCCTGAAGGCGCTGCGCGTCCTGTCGGGCGCATCGGCGGTCATCGCCGAGGGTGAGGTCAATCAGCTGACCGCGATCCGCCGGATCGACACGCCCGAGGATCGCTATCTCGACATCATCGGCGCCAAGACCGCCGCGCTGTTCGCCGCCGCCTGCCGCATCGCCGCGATCGTCGCCGACCGGTCGGACGCCGACGAAGCCGCGCTCGACGCCTATGGCCGCAACCTCGGCATCGCGTTCCAGCTGGTCGACGATGCCATCGATTACGTGTCCGACGCCGACACCATGGGCAAGGACGCCGGCGACGATTTCCGCGAGGGCAAGATGACGCTGCCGGTCATCCTCGCCTATGCGCGCGGCGACGAGGAAGCACGGGCCTTCTGGCGCGACGCCGTGTCGGGCAAGCGGGCGAGCGACGCCGATCTGGCGCACGCGATCACCCTGATCCGCGCGACCCGCGCGGTCGACGACACCCTCGCGCGGGCGCGGCATTACGGGCAGCGGGCGATCGACGCGATCGGTCGCTTTCCCAACGGCCCGGCCAAGGATGCGATGATCGAAGCGGTCGAGTTCGCGATCCGCCGCGCCTATTGAAACGGATACGATTTCCCCAGAAACCGTTTCTAAACAATATCCTGTAAGATTCGACGTCGCGCATAACGATGTGCGCCGCCACGCCACAGGACTCCCATGCGTATCGCCGACGATCCCGCCTTTCGCGGGGACATCACCTCCGCGCCGTGGATGATCGACTTCGCGCTGTTCGGCCATTGGGACCTCGGTACCGTCCAGCGCTTCGGCGCGGCGATCCGCGATGCGGTCGGCCGGCTGCCGGCTATGGGCGTACAGCCGGGCGAACAGGTCGCGCTGTTCGACATTACCGGCTTTGCGGTCCAGTCGCCGCAAGTCCTTGCGGCACTCGGCGAGATCGCCGACCGTTCGCGCACCACCTCGCGCAGGATCGCGCTGGTCCGCAGCAGCGCGCTGCTGTCGATGCAGGCGAAACGCGCCTTGCCGCACCTGCCGATGTTCGATTCGCGCGAGGAAGCACTGGCATGGCTGCGCGAGGATGGCGTGGCCTGAGGGCACCCTTCCCCGACGGGCAGGACCCCATAAACCCATCCGTCACCCCGGGCTCGACCCGGGGTCCCGCTTTCCCTTCTCCCACGGCCGGTAAGAAGCGGGACCCCGGATCAAGTCCGGGGTGACGAGGCTATGGTCGGAGCGGACCCGGCCCACGCTGGGGTGAGGGTCGTGTCGGGCCTTTCCTACACGCCCACACCCTGCGACACTGCCGTCACGCTCTTTCCCATCGTGACCGCCACCCACCCGCCACCACGGCAAACGCCATGCCGCGCGCAAAACCGTGACGAGTGTGAACTTAGTGAACTTTGGGGCTCAGGCCGCCCGCTTCTCCAGCGCCTGCGCCGCTTCGGCCATCAGCGTGGCGATGATCTCGGCCGCCGGTTCTTCCTTCGTCACCATGCCGACCGACTGGCCGGCCATCAGGCTGCCATGCTCGACATCGCCGTCGATCACCGCCCGGCGCAGCGCGCCCGCCCAATAATGTTCGATCTGCAACTGCGCCTCGGCCATCGCCACGCCGCCCTCGTCCAGCATCTGTGCGACCTCGCGCTGCTTGGCGGTGAACAGCTCGCCCCCGGCATTCTTGAGCGCACGCACCGGGATGACCGGCAGGCGCGGGTCGATCTGGACGCTCGCCACCGCATCCCGCGCCGACGCGCGCAGGAACGCCTTCTTGAACGCCGGATGCGCGATCGATTCGGTCGCACAGACGAATCGCGTGCCGAGCTGGACGCCCGACGCCCCCATGTCGAGATAGCCGGCGATCGCCTCGCCCCGGCCGATCCCGCCCGCGACGAACACCGGCACCTGCTCCGCGACCTCGGGCAGCATCTCTTGCGCGAGCACGCTGGTAGAGACGGGGCCGATATGGCCGCCGGCCTCCATCCCCTCGATCACCAGCGCGTCGGCGCCGCTGCGGATCAGCTTCTTGGCGAGCGCCAGCGCGGGGGCGAAGGCGATGACCTTGGCCCGGGTCGCCTTGATCGCCTCCAGCGACCCCTTGGGCGGCAGGCCACCCGCCAGCACGACATGGGTGACGCCGTGCCGGCCGCACACCTCGATCAGGTCGAACAGCGCCGGGTGCATCGTAATCAGGTTCACGCCGAACGGCTTGTCCGTCAGCGCCTTGGTCGCCGCGATCTCGGCATCCAGCAGCTCGGGCGTCATCGCGCCGCACGCGATCACGCCGAACCCGCCGGCGTTGGAGATGGCGGCTACCAGGTTGCGTTCGGACACCCACGACATCGCGCCACACAGGATCGCGGTCTCGGAGCCAAGGAATTCACAGCCGCGCGCCATGCGGCGCTGGAGGCGCTCGGCGCCGATCGATGCGTTGGTCATGGCCCCGCCTAGCGCGGGGCGATGGCTTCGGGCAAGCAGGGACGATGATGCGACAGGAACATGGCGAACTGGTGGTGACCACCAACGGGCAGGGGCTGGTGCTGATCACGGGGCAGGTACGCCACTGGGTCGAATCGACCGGCATCGCCAGCGGGCTGCTGACCCTGTTCTGCCGCCACACCTCCGCCTCGCTGCTGGTGCAGGAAAATGCGAGCGAAGCGGCACGCGACGACCTCGAACGCTATTTCCGCCACATTGCCCCGGAAAGCGACCGCTATGCCCATGACGAGGAAGGGCCGGACGACATGCCCGCGCACCTGCGCACCGCGCTGACCGACATATCGCTGTCGATTCCGGTGATCGGCCATCGCCCCGTGCTGGGCACGTGGCAGGGCATCTACCTGTTCGAACACCGTAGAGCTGCCCACCGCCGGCGGATCGCGGTGCATTTGATGGGCGAATGAAGATCCTGCCCGGCACGGGGAGGGGGTATCCGACGACGAAACGCTGGCGACGAACCACTTTCCTACAAACACCCAGCCTGCCAAGCTGGCGAAGCTCTTTCTCGCCGTAGCATCCGTACCCCCCGTCACCCCGGATCGAGTCCGGGGTGACGATCAGAGGTGCTAAACCTCAATCACCGCGCCCGGTGTCAACTTCCACGCAGACCGCGCTCGCGTGACCCACCCACAAACTACTGCAAAGCAACGATAATCCACAAAACAACAGGACGCCGAAGCCTCTTGAAAACTTCGACGCCCCGTAACCTTCGCAACCTTTGGCGGGGGATTACCCCTCCGCGTCCAGCCCATAGGCGGTGTGCAGCACGCGCACCGCCAGTTCGGTATAATCCTCTTCGATCAGCACGCTGACCTTGATCTCCGACGTGGTGATCGCCTGGATGTTGATGCCGCGATCGGCCAGCGCGGTGAACATGGTGGAGGCGACGCCGGCATGGCTGCGCATCCCCACGCCGACCACCGACACCTTGGCGACGCGGGTGTCGTGCAGCACCTTCTGGAAGCCGATGTCGCTCTTCGCCTTTTCCAGCGTGTCGAGCGCACGGGCCAGTTCCGCCGACGGAACGGTGAAGGTCACGTCGGTCGATCCGGTCGAATGGGCGATGTTCTGCACGATCATGTCGACGTTGATCCCGGCGCCGGCCAGCGGCGCGAAGATCGATGCCACCGCGCCGGGGCGGTCGGGCACCGCGACCAGCGTGATCTTCGCCTCGTTCTTGTCGTGGGCGATACCGGTGATGAGCTGCCGTTCCATGTCCGTCACTTCCTCTTCGCCGACGATCAGCGTTCCACGATAACCATCCTCGTCGCGGCTATCGTCGAACGACGACAGCACGCGCACGCGGACCTTTTCCTTCATTGCCAGCCCGACCGAACGGGTCTGCAGCACCTTCGCACCCACCGAGGCGAGTTCGAGCATTTCCTCGTACGTCACCCGCGCCAGCTTGCGCGCGCGCGGCACGATGCGCGGGTCGGTGGTATAGACGCCGTCGACATCGGTGTAGATGTCGCAGCGGTCGGCCTGCATCGCCGCCGCCATCGCCACCGCCGACGTATCCGACCCGCCGCGGCCCAGCGTGGTGATGCGGTTGGCATCGGTCACGCCCTGGAATCCGGGGATCACCGCCACCTCGCCCTTCGCCAGCGACTCGTCGAGTGCGGTCGTGTCGATCGATTCGATCCGCGCGGTCGCGTGCGCGTCGCTGGTGCGGATCGGCAGCTGCCAGCCGAGCCACGAGCGCGCCGGTACGCCGATCGCCTGCAATGCGATGGCCAAGAGGCCGCTGGTCACCTGCTCGCCCGACGACACCACCGCATCATATTCGCGCGGGTCGTACAGGGCGGACGCCTCGCGACAGAAGCCGACCAGCCGGTCGGTATCGCCCGCCATGGCGGATACGACCACCGCGACCTGGTTGCCGGCCTCGACCTCGCGCTTCACCCGCTGGGCGACGTTGCGAATGCGTTCGATCCCCGCCATCGAGGTGCCACCGAACTTCATCACGATCCGCGCCATGCGTTTTGCCATTCATCCTTGGGGGGAATGGCGGCGGCTGATAGGAGAGCGCCATGACGAACGCAAGCGAAGCAATCTTTATGTCGCAAAATCCTGCCTCCGCGCAATCAAGCATCGTGGCGCGAGAAGCGGCGCATTTCGGCGAGCTGGCCGCCGATTGGTGGAACCCGAAGGGCAGCTCGGCGATGCTCCACCGGCTGAATCCGGTGCGGCTGGCCTTCGTGCGCGCCGCAATCGATTCGCATTGGGACGGCGATACGGCGGGCTTCACCCCGCTGACCGGCAGGACCGTCCTCGATGTCGGCTGCGGCGCGGGGCTGCTCGCCGAACCGCTCGCGCGGCTGGGCGGGCAGGTGACCGGCGTCGACGCCGCGCCCGAGAATATCGGTGCCGCCGCGGCCCATGCCGCACTGACCGGCCTGTCGATCGAGTATCTGGCGGGCGGTGTGGAGGCGATCGCCGGGCGGCAGTTCGATCTGGTCACGTCGCTGGAGGTGATCGAGCATGTCGCCGACCCCGCCGCCTTTGCCCGCGGACTAGCCGATGCCGTGGCGCCGGGCGGCCTGCTGGTCGTCTCGACGCCCAACCGCACCGCGCTGTCGCGGCTGGCGATGATTACCGTTGCCGAAGGGATGGGCATGATCCCGCGCGGCACGCACGACTGGGACCGGTTCCTCACCCCGCCGGAACTGACCGCGCATCTGGCGGCCGCCGGGATGAGGGTGTCGCCGCCCAGCGGCCTGTCCTTCTCGGCGGCGCGCGGCTTCACCCTGTCGGACGATATTTCGCTCGACTATTTCCTGACGGCGACGCGGGACTGATCCTCGACACGATCTACCCGTCACCCCAGCGAAGGCTGGGGTCTCCAGCGGCTCTAGCGGCGTGCTACAACCGGGAGGCCCCAGCCTGCGCTGGGGCGACGTTCGTGGCAGGCGATCAGCCTGCGGCGCTCACTTCTTGTCGAGGTTGATGACGAACATCGGCCCGAATTCGAACACCTGCTTGCCCGTCGCCAGTTGCAGCGACGCCATCAGCTCGCCCGCGGCATAGTCGCGATCGGCCTTGCCGGCGACCTGGTGGAACTCGAACGTCTCGCCGACCTCGATCGGTCCGCCGATCACCTGCGAATAGGGTTCCTTGTTCAGCTGGATCCCCGCCACCGCGATCCGCGCCTTGGTGCCAGGGGCCATGCCATGGGCGCGCGCGTGGAAGGCGAGGACGAGGCGATCGCCCTTCGCCACCGGTGCGTTGGTCGGCGACTGAAGCTGGATCTTCCACGCATCCTTGTCCGCCCCCGGAATGGCGAGGCGGATCACCTTGCCGCCATCGACCTCCTTGACGCGCGTCAGCGGCGGCTTGGGCAGGCCATAGACGTTCAGGCTCGCGGGCAGCGGCGCGTTGATGACCTTAGCGGCGAAATCCTCGGCGCTCTGCGCGACGACCGGCGCGGCGACCATGGCGACCAACGCGGCCGCCATCCAGCTCTTGTGCATAACCCCTCCCAAGGCATTGTCTGATGCATTTGCGCGGTGGATCGTATCCATAATTCCGCACGACCGTCAACGTTGTCAGAAATTGCATTCGATGCGTGGCACGCCATGTGAAGAGGATGCCCGATCCGCTCGCCCGCTTCGTCGATGCCCAGCGCGGCAGCTATGCCACCGCCCTCGCCGAACTGCGTAGTGGCGCAAAGCGCAGCCATTGGATGTGGTACGTCTTCCCGCAGATTGCCGGGCTGGGGTCGAGTGCGATGGCGCGGACCTATGCCCTTGCCGATCTGCCGGAGGCGCGGGCCTATCTCGCCCATCCGGTGCTGGGCGCGCGGCTGCTCGAATCGGTGGATGCGCTGCTGGAGCATCGGGGCGATGACATTGCCGCGATCCTTGGTGGCATCGACGCGATGAAGCTGCGTTCGTCGATGACCCTGTTCGAGATTGCGGCCAATGGTGCGGAGCCGCGCTTCGCCGCGATCCTCGACGGATTCTACGCCGGTGAGCGCGACCACGCGACGCTACGTCTGCTCGGCTAGCACCGCCATCCGCCGGGCGATGGCGGGCAGGGTGCCGTCGTCGAAGGCACCGGCAAGCAATCCCTCGCTGAACCGGTCGCCCCGGATCAGGGCCGTCAGCAGTTGCGCCAGGCGTCCGATGTCGGTGAAGGCGATGTGCGACGGATCGTCCCGCAGCACGTGGTAGTCTGGTCCGGCAGCAAAGTCGGACCATGCGATATCGGGGCGGACCCAATGCGCGGCATAGGTGGCAGCGACGAACGCTCCCGCCTCTGGTGACAGCTGGTAATAGGGCATCTGCACCACGCCATCACGCGACTCGCCGCCGCTCCACGATCCGAAGACGAACCCCGCTGTATCGAACACCGCCGCAAAGGGCGCGAGCGGGACGGGATCGGGGAGCGGCGGCTGGCCGATCACCGCGGGGTCAGCTTCAGCAGCTTGGCGTTCGCCCCGTCCTGCAACAGCCAGATTGCGCCATCGGGCCCTTCCTCCACCTCGCGGATGCGCGCGTTCATCGGCCACTGGTCGCCCTTGGCGGCGTTGGTGCCGTTGACGTCGACCCGGACCAGCGCCTCGCTCGACAGGCCGCCGATGAACAGGTCGCCGGCATATTGCGGGAACAGCTTGCCCGAATAGACGATCAGCCCACCGGGCGAGATCACCGGGTTCCACGCGACCTTGGGTGCCTCCAGATCGGGGCGGGTCGAATGGCGCGGGATCGGGCGGCCGTCATAATGATCCCCCTCCGATACCAGAGGATAGCCATAGTTGCGGCCCGCGACGATCAGGTTGACCTCGTCGCCGCCCTTCGGCCCCATCTCCTGCTCCCAGAGATTGCCCTGCTTGTCGAACGCGATGCCCAGCAGGTTGCGATGGCCGTACGACCACACCGCCGGGTGGAAGCCCTTGGCGGTCAGACCCGGATCGCCCGCCGGCTTGCCGTCCAGCGTCAGGCGCAGCACCTTGCCCAGCGTTGCCTTGGGGTCCTGCGCCGGATCGAATTTCTGCCGTTCGCCATTGGTGAAGAACAGGTGCTGGCCATCGGGGGCAAAGGCGATGCGCCCCGAATAATGGCCGTCGCCGCTGACGAACGGGGTGGCGCGGAACAGTTCGGTGATGCCGGTCACCCGGTTGCCGTCGAGCACCCCGCGCGCCAGTACCACGCCCTTGCCGCCGTCGCCCGCGACCGAATAGCTCAGATACACCCGCCGGCTGCTGGCGAAGTCGGGGGCGAGGACCACGTCCATCAGCCCGCCCTGTCCGGCCGAGTCGACCGGAATCGTCGCGGCGGTGGTCTTCTGGCTGCCATCGGCGCTGACCAGCACCAGCGTGCCGCCCTTTTCGGTCACCAGCATCCGCCCGTCGGGCAGGAAGGTCATCGCCCATGGTGCGTTGAAGGTCGCCACCTCGCGAGTCGCGAACGGCACGCCGCCGGTCGGCGTGGTGGCGGTCGGGGTAGGAGTCGGGGTGGCGGTCGGCGCAGGCGACACCGTGCCGGGCATATCGGCCCCGCCTCCATTGCACGCGACCAGCAACATCGCGGCGGGGATCAGCGCATGGATCGGCAGCATCGGGTAAATCCTCTCAAGAGCATCGTTCTTGCCTGCGGCAACGCGCCGCGGGGCGGGGGCGATCCGGTGCCCCTTGCCCGGACATGGTTTTTTACATATATGGACGTTGCTTCCTCGACATCGTCAACGTGCCGAGGCCGGTTCCTTCCAGGACCGGCAACGAAGCGGCGCATCTGATGGAGACGGCATGGCGGATATCGCCGAACTGACGCGACTGATCGAACCGGAGGCGAAGGCCCTGGGTTTCGCGCTCGTGCGCGTGAAGATGATGGGCGGCAAGTCGGACCCGACGCTGCAGATCATGGCCGAACGTCCCGACACGCGGCAGCTGACCATCGACGACTGCGCCGAACTGTCGCGCCGTATCTCCGACCTGATGGACGAGAAGGACCCGATCGAGGAGGCCTATCGGCTGGAGGTTTCGTCGCCCGGCATCGACCGGCCGCTGACGCGCCTCGCCGATTATGACGACTGGAAGGGGTTCGAGGCGCGCGTGACGCTCGACGCGCCGATCGACAATCGCAAGCAGCTGACCGGCATCCTGCTGGGCACGGACGGCGACCAGGTCACCATCGACGTGCGCAAGCACAAGGCGATGACCGTGCCGTTCGCCGCGATCGTCGATGCGAAATTGCTCATCACCGACGCCTTGCTGAAGGCGACCGCGCCGCTCTCCGCCGAGGGTGCCGACGAATTCGAAGACGAACCTGCCGACGACGAACCGGCTGACGCAGAAGGACTGAACTGACATGGCCACCGCCGTCACCGCCAACCGGGCGGAACTGATCGCGATCGCGAATTCGGTCGCATCGGAAAAGATGATCGACAAGGCCATCGTGATCGAGGCGATGGAAGACGCGATACAGCGCGCCGCCAAGACGCGCTACGGCTCGGAAAACGACATCCGCGCCAAGCTCGATCCGCAGACCGGCGACCTGCGCCTGTGGCGCGTGCTCGAAGTCGTCGAACTGGTCGACGATCACTTCAAGCAGATCGGTGAGAAGGACGCGCAGCGGCTGCAGAAGGGCGCGACCGTCGGCGACTATATCGTCGATCCGCTGCCCCCGATCGAATTCGGCCGCATCCAGGCGCAGGCATCCAAGCAGGTCATCCTCCAGAAGGTCCGCGACGCCGAGCGCGAGCGCCAGTTCGAGGAGTTCAAGGACCGCCAGGGCGAAATCATCACCGGCGTCGTCAAGCGCGTCGAATTCGGTCACGTCGTGGTCGATCTTGGCCGGGCGGAAGGCGTCATCCGTCGCGACCAGCAGATCCCGCGCGAAGCGGTCCGCGTCGGCGACCGCGTCCGCTCGCTGATCCTGAACGTGCGCCGCGAAAACCGTGGCCCGCAGATCTTCCTCAGCCGCGCGCACCCCGACTTCATGAAGAAGCTGTTCGCGCAGGAAGTCCCCGAAATCTACGACGGCATCATCGAGATCAAGGCAGCGGCCCGCGACCCCGGGTCGCGCGCCAAGATCGGCGTCATTTCGCATGACGGCTCGATCGATCCGGTCGGCGCGTGCGTCGGCATGAAGGGCAGCCGCGTGCAGGCCGTCGTGCAGGAAATGCAGGGCGAAAAGATCGACATCATCCCGTGGTCGCCCGACACCGCGACCTTCGTCGTCAACGCGCTGCAGCCCGCCAACGTGGCCCGCGTGGTGCTGGACGAGGAAGAGGACCGGATCGAGGTCGTCGTGCCCGACGATCAGCTCAGCCTCGCCATCGGTCGTCGCGGCCAGAATGTCCGCTTGGCAAGCCAGCTGACCGGCAAGGCGATCGACATCCTGACCGAAGCCGATGCGTCGGAGAAGCGGCAGAAGGAATTCGTCGAACGCTCGGGCATGTTCGAGAAGGAGCTGGACGTCGACGAGACGCTGGCGCAGCTGCTGGTCGCCGAAGGCTTCGGCGAACTCGAAGAAGTCGCCTATGTCGAGATCGACGAACTGGCGAGCATCGAAGGCTTCGACGAGGACCTCGCGCAGGAGCTGCAGAGCCGTGCGCAGGAAGCGATGGAGCGTCGCGAACAGGCGTCGCGCGAAGAGCGTACCGCATTGGGCGTCGAGGATGCGCTGGCCGAACTGCCGTACCTGACCGAAGCGATGCTGGTCACGCTCGGCAAGGCGGGCATCAAGACGCTCGACGACCTCGCCGACCTCGCTACTGACGAACTGGTCGAAAAGAAGAAGGCCGAACCCCGCCGTCGCGGCGACGACGCCCCGAAGCGCGAAGCGCCCAAGGGCGGCATCCTCGCCGAATATGGCCTGAGCGACGAACAGGGGAACGAGATCATCATGGCTGCCCGCGCCCATTGGTTCGCCGATGAAGATGCGGCGACCGAGACTTCGGAGGACGCCGTTGCGGAATCCGAACAATGACACCGCGCGGCTAACCGACAGCCCCGAGCGCAGCTGCATCCTGTCGCGTGAGCATGGCCCGCGCGACGGGCTGGTGCGGCTCGCCGTGTCCCCGGACGGCGACGTGCTGCCCGATGTGCGTGCCAAGGCCCCCGGCCGTGGCGCGTGGATCGGCGTGAGCCGGGCCGAGCTGGAAACGGCGATGGCCAAGGGCAAGCTGAAGGGCGCGTTGGCGCGCGCGTTCAAGGGCGCGACGCTGACCATCCCGACCGACCTGCCGCAGTTGATCGAGGATGCGCTGCGGCGTCATGCGCTCGACCGGCTGGGGCTGGAGGCGAAGTCCGGCTTCGTCGTGATCGGCGGCACCGCGATCGACAAGGCGGCGCGCAGCGGCAAGCTGTACGCGCTGTACCATGCGTCCGATGCCGCCGCCGACGGCGCCGGAAAACTGGCACAGGCATGGCGTGTCGGAACCGATGACGAAGGTTCCGGGCGCAAGGGATTGGCATTGCCCGTCCCACGCACCATATTGTCATTAGCGCTTGGGCGTGAAAATGTGGTACATGTCGGCCTGACCGACGCACGGGCGGCACAGCGGGCCAATGACGCGCTGTCCCGCTGGCTGCACTTTATCGGACCCGAACCTATCCCTGCGGCTTGCGAAACACCTTCGCAGGGCGCATCGACGGCGCAATTTTCCGGCATGGACGATGCCGGTCACCTGGGCGTCGACCAATTGAAGCAGGACTCTGAGTAACCGGATGAGCGACATCGACAACGACAAGCCGAAGCTGGGCACCCGCGCGCCGCTCGGCCTCAAGCGCACCGTGGAGACCGGCAAGGTGAAGCAGAGCTTCAGCCATGGACGTTCCAACACGGTGGTCGTGGAGGTGAAGCGCCGCCGCGTGCTGGGCCGTCCCGGCGAGGAACAGCAGCAGGTCGAACAGGCCGCTCCAGAAGCGCCGGCACCCGCCCCGCAGCGGGCGCCCGCGCCTGCGCCGGCGGCACCCGCCCCGCGTCCGGCAGCCAGCAGCAATGCCGGCCTCTCGCGCCACGAGCTGCAGGCCAAGCTGCTGCGCGAGGCCGAAGAGGCGCGCATGAACGCGGCCGAGGAAAATCGCCGCCGCGACGAACGCATCGCCCGCGAAGCGGCCGAGGCGGAACGTGCGCGCGTCGAGGAAAAGGCCCGCGCCGCCGCCGAACCGAAGCCGGCCCCCGCGCCGGAACCGGCCCCGGTTGCCGAAACGCCCGCCCCCGCGCCCAAGCCGGTCGAGGCCGCGCCGACGCCTGCGCCCGAACCGACGCCGACCCCGGCTCCGGTCGAAGCCAAGCCCGCACCGGCTCCGGTCGCGGAAACGCCGGCCCCTGCGCCGACGCCCGCACCGGCACCCACGCCTGCGCCCGCTCCGGTCGCGGCAAAGCCGGCCCCGGCACAGGCTCCGGTACAGGCAAAGCCCGCGCCGCGTCCGGCACCGGCTCCGGCCCCCGCGCCGCAGCCGATCATCCTGACCGCCGACCCCAACCGGCCGGCGCCGCGTCGCTTCACGCCCGTGCAGCGCCCGGAAATTCCGAAGCCGCAGCCCAAGCCCGAACCGGCCCCCGCTGCTGCTCCCGCCGCGACCGCAGCGGCGCGTCCGGCCGCTGGCGGCCAGACCGCCCGTCCGACTCCATCGGGTACCGGTCAGGCGACCCCGCGTCGCAACGAACCGGCCCGTGGTGCGGCACCGTCGCGCGACCGCAAGGGCGACGACCGTCGCCAGTCGGGCAAGCTGACCGTCACCCGCGCGCTGGGCGACGACGGGGCGCGTTCGCGCAGCCTCGCCGCGCTGAAGCGGGCGCGTGAGAAGGAAAAGCGTGGCTTCGGCGGCCCGCGCGAGCCGCAGGTCAAGCAGGTTCGCGACGTGCAGGTGCCCGAGGCGATCACGGTGCAGGAACTCGCCAACCGCATGGCGGAAAAGGGTGCCGACCTGGTCAAGACGCTGTTCAAGATGGGCATGCCCGTCACGATGACGCAGACGATCGACCAGGACACCGCCGAACTGCTGGTGACCGAATTCGGCCACAATATCGTTCGCGTCAGCGATTCGGACATCGATCTCGCGCTCGACACGACCGAGGATTCGGCCGAGGCGCTGCGTCCGCGTCCGCCGGTCGTTACGATCATGGGTCACGTCGACCACGGCAAGACCTCGCTGCTCGACGCGCTGCGCGGCACCGATGTCGTGCGCGGCGAAGCCGGTGGCATCACCCAGCATATCGGCGCCTATCAGGTGACGATGAAGGACAAGTCGCAGATCACCTTCCTCGACACGCCCGGCCACGAAGCGTTCAGCGAAATGCGCGCGCGCGGTGCCGACGTGACCGACATCGTGATCCTCGCGGTTGCCGCCGACGACGGGCTGATGCCGCAGACGATCGAGGCGATCCATCACACGCGTGCCGCCGGCAAGCCGATGATCGTCGCGATCAACAAGGTCGACAAGCACGAGGCCAACCCGCAGCGCATCCGCGAACGCCTGCTCGAACATGACGTGCAGGTCGAGGAAATGGGCGGCGAGACCCAGGACGTCGAAGTGTCGGCGCTCAAGAAGACCGGCCTGCAGGAGCTGATCGAGAAGATCCAGCTCCAGGCCGAACTGCTCGAGCTGCAGGCCAATCCCGACCGTGCCGCCGAAGGCAGCGTGATCGAGGCGAAGCTGGACAAGGGCCGTGGCCCGGTCGCGACCGTGCTGGTCCGTCGCGGTACGCTGAAGGTCGGCGACGTGTTCGTCGTCGGCGCGGAAAGCGGCAAGGTCCGTGCGCTGATCGACGACAAGGGGCGCCAGGTGAAGCAGGCCGGCCCGTCGACCCCGGTCGAGGTGCTGGGCCTGTCGGGCGTGCCGATGGCGGGCGATCCGCTGCAGGTCGTCGAGAGCGAGGCGCGTGCCCGCGAGGTCGCCGAATATCGTCAGGGCGTGCTGCTCCAGAAGCGCACCACCCAGGCGCCGGCCAGCCTCGAAAGCATGTTCTCGGCGCTCAAGTCGAAGCAGGCGATCGAATATCCGCTGGTGGTCAAGGCCGATACGCAAGGCTCGGTCGAAGCCATCGTGGGCTCGCTCAACAAGATTTCGACCGACGATATCCGGGTGCGCATCCTGCATTCGGGCGTGGGCGGCATCACCGAGAGCGACGTGACGCTGGCAGCGGCATCGGGTGCGCCGATCATCGGCTTCAACACCCGCCCGAACGCCAAGGCGCGCGAGATCGCCGAGCGGAACAAGGTGGCGTTGAAATATTACGACGTCATATACACGCTGACCGACGATATCCGTGCGGGCATGGCCGGTACCCTCGGGCCGGAAGCGTTCGAAACCGTCGTCGGCCGTGCCGAAATCCGCGAGGTCTTCTCGGCGGGCAAGCATGGTCGGGCCGCCGGTCTGCTGGTCGTCGAAGGCGTCATCCGCAAGGCGCTCAAGGCGCGCATCACGCGCAACGACGTCATCATCTACCAGGGTGAGATCGCGTCGCTGCGTCGCTTCAAGGACGATGTCCCCGAAGTGCGTGCGGGCCTCGAATGCGGTGTCACGTTCACGCAGAACTTCACCGACATCAAGGCGGGCGACTTCCTTGAAACCTACGAAGTCGAACTGCGCGATCGTACGCTGTGAGTGACGGGCGGCAGGGGGCAACCCTTGCCGCCACGCTCCGCCCCCGGCTGCGCTTCTGCATAGCCTGGGTCCTCGGCGGGGCGGCGGCGTTGTTCGTCGCCAACGCGATTTCCGGCGAGGGGATGCGGTTGGTCGTCCCGGCGTTCGTCGCCTTGTGGCCGGCGTTCCTGCTGGAAGGCGTGGTGCAGGCATGGCGCTGGCGATCCGCGGGCATCCCGGCCCTGCTGCTGGTGTTCCTTCCGGTCGTCTCCCTGCCGTTCGCGGCGTTCGCCGTCGATCATAGCCTCTATTGGTCGCATGTCGCACCGTCCTGGTTGATGCTGCGGTCCGACCGTGGCGCGTTCGATGCCGCGTTGACCGGGGGCAAGATGCCGACGGGCATCACCGGCGTCTTCCGCGTTCCGCCGCGCACCGCCTTTCGCACCATTATCGGGTTCGATGGCAAATGGGCCGCCATCGTCCACGACCCGACCGACCGCATGGCTGCCGCGCGTGGCTGGAACGGCGGGCCGGTCGCGCCCGATATCCGCCGCAGTTTTCCCAACAGCCACACCATCTGGTGCCAGCGACTCGACAGCCGCTGGTTCCACTGCCAATTCGGTTAGATCATGTCAGACACCACGCCCGAAACCCGCTCCGTCCGCCTGCTGCGCGTGGGCGAACAGGTCCGCCACATCCTGTCCGAAATCCTCGCGCGCGGCGACGTGCATGACGAGGTGCTGGAAAAGCATCTCGTGTCGGTCACCGAAGTCCGCATGTCGCCCGACCTGCGCCACGCGACGGTGTTCGTGAAGCCGTTCCTCGGCAAGGACGAACAGGTGGTGCTGAAGGCGCTGCGCACCAACACCGCCTATCTCCAGTCGGAGGTCGCGCGGCGGGTGAACCTGAAATATGCCGCCAAGCTGAAGTTCCTGATCGACGAGAGCTTCGACGAAGGCACCCGCATCGACCAGCTGCTGCGCGATCCCAAGGTCGCCCGCGACCTGACGCCGGGCGATGACGAGGGCGGGGCCGAGGACTGAGTGGCCAAGCTCTATTTCTATTATGCGTCGATGAACGCGGGTAAGTCGACGACGCTGCTGCAGGCCGATTTCAACTATCGCGAACGCGGGCTGACGACGATGCTGTTCACCGCCGCGATCGACACGCGCGAGGGGGCGGGGACCATTGGCTCGCGCATCGGCCTGTCCGCGCCGGCGACGCCGTTCGATGCGGACACCGACCTGCTCGAAAGCGTCGCCGCCCAGCATCGCCAGCACGCGGTCGGCTGCGTGCTGGTCGACGAGGCGCAGTTCCTGTCGGCGGCCCAGGTCGATCAGCTGGCACAGGTCGCGGACGATCTCGGCGTGCCGGTCCTCGCCTACGGCCTGCGTACGGATTTTCAGGGGGCGCTGTTCCCCGGCTCCGCGCGCCTGCTGGCGATCGCCGACGCGCTGATCGAACTCAAATCGGTCTGCACCTGCGGTCGCAAGGCGACGATGAACCTGCGCGTCGACAGCGAAGGCCGTGCCGTCCGCGATGGCCAACAGACCGAGATCGGCGGCAACGACCGCTATGTCGCGCTGTGCCGTCGTCATTTCTGTGAAGCGATGCACTGATGCACGGCTGGATCATCATCGACAAACCCTTGGGTCCCGGCTCGACCCAAATCGTCTCGGCGGTGAAGCGGGCGCTGCGCGAGGGCGGCTATGGCAAGCACAAGGTTGGCCATGGCGGCACGCTCGATCCGCTGGCGACGGGCGTGCTGCCGGTCGCGATCGGCGAGGCGACCAAGCTCGCCGGGCGGATGCTGGACGCGTCGAAGCGCTACGACTTCACCATCCGCTTCGGCGCGCAGACCGACACGCTCGACCTCGAAGGCAAGGTGATCGCCGAGTCGCCGGTGCGGCCGACATTTGCCGCCGTCGAAGCGGCCCTGGCGCGGTTCACCGGGCCGATCGAACAGGTCCCGCCGGCCTATTCCGCGCTGAAGGTCGATGGCGAACGCGCCTATGACCTCGCGCGCAAGGGGGAAGAGGTCGTCCTCGCGATTCGCAAGGTGACGGTACTCGACCTCAAGTTCCTCCCCGGGACGGGGAGGGGGACCATGCGCAGCATGGTGGAGGGGGGCGTCCGCGAACGTTCCGCTGCTGGTGGCCCCCCTCCACCCCCGGCTGCGCCGGCGGTCCCCCTCCCCGCCAGCGGGGAGGAGCTTGAGGAAATCACCCTGTCAGCCTTCGTCTCCAAGGGCACGTACATCCGCTCCCTCGCCCGAGACATCGCGCTGGCGCTCGGCACGGTCGGCCATGTCACCATGCTCCGCCGGACGAAAGCCGGGCCGTTCACGCTCGAATCGGCCATTTCGCTGGACAAACTGGCGGAATTGGGTAAGGGCCACGCGCTTGAAGAAACGCTCCTGCCACTGGGGGCGGGGCTGGACGACATCCCGGCTCTGTCCCTCGATCCCGATCAGGCAGGGCGGCTCCGCAAGGGGCTTCGACTGATCGGGTTTGCAGCGGACGACGGTCTGGGCTTCGCGACACTGGACGATGTGCCGGTGGCGCTGGTCGAGACCGAAGGCGGGGAAACCCGTGTCGTCCGCGGCTTCAACCTCGAATAGAAAGGACGACGATGTCGATCACTGCAGAAAACCGTCAGGCCCTCATCAAGGAACATGCCCGCGCCGAAGGCGATACCGGCAGCCCCGAAGTGCAGGTCGCGATCCTGACCACCCGCATCCAGAACCTGACCGAGCATTTCAAGACCCATGCGAAGGACAATCATTCGCGTCGCGGTCTGCTGATGCTGGTCAACAAGCGGCGTTCGCTGCTCGACTATCTGAAGAAGAAGGACGCGGAGCGCTACAGCGCGCTGATCGCGAAGCTCGGCCTTCGGAAGTGACAGGAAGGGCGGTCCGACGGGCCGCCCTTTTTCCATGTGGGACGGCACAAACTCCGTCACCCAATTCCCCGCAAAACGGGGTATAGGCTTTGTGACCGGATCGCTCCGGCCAAGCCGTCCCGCCGCAATCCGGCGATGCGGGACACCGGGCCGACACGGCCTGATCCAAGGGGTGGAGGTTCCACCCAAGCTGCCCCGGCGCGCATAGGGCCGCCGGACGCGAAGGAAACGCAATGTTCGATATCAAGAAAAGCACCATGGACCTGGGCGGCAAGACGCTGACCCTCGAAACGGGCCGCGTGGCGCGTCAGGCCGACGGCGCGGTCATCGCGACGCTCGGCGAAACCGTGGTGCTGTGCGCGGTCACCGCCGCACGCTCGGTCAAGGAAGGCCAGGACTTCTTCCCGCTGACCGTCCACTATCAGGAAAAATATTCGGCTGCGGGTCGCATCCCCGGCGGCTTCTTCAAGCGCGAACGCGGCGCGACCGAGAAGGAAACGCTGGTCAGCCGCCTGATCGACCGCCCGATCCGCCCGCTGTTCCCCGAAGGCTTCTACAACGAAATCAACGTTATCGCCCAGGTGCTGAGCTATGACGGCGAGAACGAGCCGGACATCGTCGCGATGATCGCGGCGTCGGCGGCGCTCACGATTTCGGGCGTGCCGTTCATGGGTCCGATCGGCGCGGCGCGCGTCGGCTACCAGAATGGCGAATATATCCTGAACCCGACGCTGGATCAGGTGAAGGAAGGCGACCTCGATCTCGTCGTCGCCGCCACCGGCGACGCCGTGATGATGGTCGAATCCGAAGCCAAGGAGCTGTCGGAAGAGGTCATGCTGGGTGCCGTCGTCTTCGCGCACGACGCGTCGAAGAAGATCGTCGACTGTATCATCGACCTCGCCGAACAGGCTGCCAAGGACCCGTGGGAACTGGCGCCCGTCGCCGACCAGTCGGCCGCGAAGAAGAAGCTCAAGACGCTGATCGGCAAGGACCTGACGGCGGCCTACAAGCTGACCGACAAGCAGGCCCGCCAGAACGCGATCAACGACGCCCGCACTAAGGCGCGCGACGCCTTCGCCGACCTCAAGGAAAGCGATCCCGCCCAATATCTCGGCACGCTCAAGCTCGTGAAGAAGCTGGAAGCCGAGATCGTCCGCACCGCCATCCTGAAGGAAGGCCGCCGCATCGACGGTCGCGATACCAAGACGGTCCGTCCGATCGAGGCGATGGTCCACTTCCTGCCGCGCGCGCATGGTTCGGCGCTGTTCACCCGTGGCGAGACGCAGGCGATCTGCACCACGACGCTGGGCACCAAGGACGCCGAGCAGATGATCGACGGGCTGAACGGCCTGCACTATGAACGCTTCATGCTGCACTATAACTTCCCGCCCTATTCGGTCGGTGAAGTCGGCCGCTTCGGTGCGCCGGGCCGCCGCGAAGTCGGTCACGGCAAGCTGGCATGGCGCGCGCTGAACCCGGTGCTGCCGTCGAAGGAAGAATTCCCCTACACCATCCGCGTCCTGTCGGACATCACCGAGTCGAACGGCTCGTCGTCGATGGCGACGGTCTGCGGCGGTTCGCTGTCGATGATGGATGCGGGCGTGCCGCTGAAGCGTCCGGTGTCGGGCATCGCCATGGGCCTGATCCTCGAAGGCAAGGACTATGCGGTCATCAGCGACATCCTGGGCGACGAGGATCACCTCGGCGACATGGATTTCAAGGTGGCGGGCACCAGCGCGGGCATCACCTCGCTCCAGATGGACATCAAGATCGCCGGTATCACCGAAGAGATCATGAAGGTCGCACTGGCGCAGGCCAATGAAGGCCGCGCGCACATCCTCGGCGAAATGGCCAAGGCGCTGGGCGAGACCCGCACCGAGCTGTCGGCCCACGCGCCGCGCATCGAGACCTTCACCATCGACAAGTCGAAGATCCGCGAAGTGATCGGTACCGGCGGCAAGGTGATCCGCGAGATCGTCGCCACCACCGGCGCCAAGGTCGACATCGATGACGAGGGCGTCATCAAGGTGTCGTCGTCCGATCCGGCGCAGATCGAAGCCGCCGTCAACTGGATCAAGGGTCTGGTCGAAGAGGCCGAGGTCGGCAAGATCTACAACGGCAAGGTCGTCAACCTCGTCGATTTCGGTGCGTTCGTGAACTTCATGGGCGGCAAGGACGGTCTCGTCCACGTCAGCGAAATCCGCAACGAGCGGGTCGAGAAGGTCGCCGACGTCCTGTCGGAGGGCCAGGAAGTGAAGGTCAAGGTCCTCGAAGTCGATCCGCGCGGCAAGGTGCGCCTGTCGATGCGCGTCGTCGATCAGGAAACCGGTGCCGAGCTGGAAGACACCCGTCCGGCGCGCGAACCGCGCGAAGGCGGCGACCGTGGCCCGCGCGGTCCGCGTCGTGACGGCGGCGACCGTGGTCCCCGCGGCGAAGGCGGCGATCGCGGTCCGCGTCGCGACGGCGGCGATCGTGGCCCGCGCCGCGACCGTGGCGACCGTCCGCGTCGCGAGGAATCGAAGGACGATGGCGGCAATGCCGGCCTGCCGTCGTTCATCACCGACAACTGATCGGCACGCTCCGGCGTGAAGGGAAGGGGCTCGCGGCGACGCGGGCCCCTTTTTTGTTTGTTCGTCGGGCCGGAACAAGCCGAGGCGTCCGCGAAGACCCTATTCCGCTTGCTCCAGACGTCATCCCAGCGAAGGCTGGGATCTCCCGGTTACAGCGCGCGGCAGGAACCGCTTGAGGCCCCAGCCTTCGCTGGGGCGACGGCTTCCCGGTCAGATCGGTCAGGCGACCGGGTGCCGAGGGCACAGCCTCTCTGCCGCCATCCGTTCGCCCGCCCCACAAATCGGCTTGCCAATCGGCCCGCGCCGGTGCCTGATGCGCCAAACGATAGGGGGGAGGCTTCGATGAAGCGGTGGCTGGCGTGCGTCCTTGCAGCGACCCTGACCGTCCCGGCCCATGCCCAGCTGACCGCGCCGGTCCGCAATGGTGACACCACGATCACCGTCACCGGCACCCGTCCGCGCACCGGCGACGCCAGGCCCGAACCGAGCGACTGGCGCATGGCCGAAACGCCGCATGTCGTGGTGTTCAGCAAGGGCGCCGAGGCCGAACTGCGCGCGACCGCGCATAACCTCGAAAAGCTGCACTTCCTGCTGACCGCGCTGCTCGGTCGCACGGGTCAGGGCGACGACACGATCAAGGTCGCGGTGACGATGATCGAGGATGCCGGCGGGTTTGAACAGCTGCGTCTGACCGATCTGCGCTGGCAATATGGCCCGTACCCGCTCGAGTTCGCCAAGACGATCTATTATGATCCGCGCGCCGAAGGATCGGTGATCGGGACGACCGAGACTGCCCTCAACCTTGTGCTGCGTCCCTCGACCGGTCGCCCGACCAGCCGCAATTGCGATCCGGACGACGACAGCCCGCTATGGCGCAATTTCCCGGTGTCTCGGGCGACCAGTCCGGACGCTCCACCCGATTCGGCCGAATATCTCTCGCAATTCTCGGTCAACGAGATCGCCATCTGCCAATCGGCCCAGTCGCGCCTCTACGCCGCGTTCGCGCAAAACTATCTGATGACCTATTTCCCCGCCGCCTATCCGCGCTGGTTCCTGCAGGGGTTTGGCGAGATGTTCGGGACGATGGTCGTCGGCAACGGATCGGTCGATTATGGCCGCCGCCCCGACGGCTTCTTCAAGGTCATGGAACGGTTCGGCGACTATCCCGTCCGCGACGTGCTGAACGGCCGCTATCTGACCGGCAAGGGGCGGGCATGGACCCCCTATCACGCCTGGCGGATGGTTCATTTCCTCTATTTTTCCGACAGCTGGAAGCCGCGGCTGCAGCGCTATCTGGCGGAGATTGCCAAGGGGACCGACCCGCAGGCCGCCGCCGCGGCGCTCGGCGATCCCGGTGAATTGCAGCGCGCGGTGATGATCCATCGCGGCAGCAAGTCGCCGTTCGACCGGCTTACCTTTCCCGCCGACCGCGCACCCGAACCGACCGTTCGCCGCCTGACCCGTGCCGAGGCGGGGCTGATCCGCGGCAGGCTGGAACTCGGCGCCCGGATCGAGGTGCCGGAGGCCACGCGCGACCGGACGGCTGCGCTGACCCGGCGAAGCGCATGGCTCGATCGGCTGCGGGGCAACGCGACGCGCTTCCCCGACCTCATCGAGAACCAGCTGCTGCTGGCCGAGGCCGAATGCCGCAGCGACAATGCCGATGCGTGTCTTGCCGCTGCCGACCGGGCACTGGCCAAGGCCCCGTCCGACATCGGCGCGCTGGTGTGGAAGGGGACGGCGCTGACCCGGCTGGCACTGCGCGCGCCCGCCGCCGACCGCAGGCAGCGGCTGGCCGAGGCGCGCAGCTTCATCGTCCGCGCCAACCGCCTCGATCCGGAGGCGATCCTGCCGCTGATCGCCTATCACGACAGCTTCGTCGTGGCGGGAGAGCCGGCATCGGAGGCGGCGGTCGGTGGCCTGTACAAGGTCGTGCAGGCGGCCCCCGCAGCACCTGCGCCCCGCCTGACACTGGGCCGCGACCTGATCGCGCGCGATCTGCGCGCGGACGCGGTCGCTACGCTGCTGCCAGTGGCGAAGGGCGCGTTCGACACGCCCGAACAGCCGGCGGCCGCCGCGTTGCTGGCGACGACGGAACCGACGGGGCGGTAGACCGGCCGGTCAACCCGTCCTAGATTCCGGCATACCAGTCATAGTCGGCGACATCCTCCCAGAAGCCGCCCTTGCCGCCGGCGATCCCGCCCAGCGACGCCACCGCCTCAATCCGCTCGACATATTTGGCGTGCTTGTACCCCAGCTGCCGCTCGACCCGCAGGCGCAGCGGCGCGCCATTGGGCACTCCCAGCAACCGGTCGTTCAGCGCCCACGCCAGGATCGTCTGCGGGTGGAAGGCATCGACCAGATCGATCGATTCATAATAAGGCCGCCCGCCGATCGCATCGGCGCAGTGGAACACCAGATAGCGTGCGTCGGCACGCAGTCCGGCGAGATCGAGCAGCCGCGACAGCCTTGGCCCGGTCCATTTGCCGATCGCGCTCCACCCCTCGACGCAATCGTGCCGCGTGATCTGCTGGCGCGACGGCATCGACCGGATCTGGTCGAGCCGCAGCGACAGCGGCCGCGCGACCAGCCCGTCGATCGTCACCCGCCAGTCGGCGAAGCGGTTCGCGACATGGGCGTTGTAATCGGGCGTGTTCGGATTGTTGGTCCCGTTCGCCCGAAAGATCGGGGAGCGTTGTTCGGGGCGATATTCGACCGCCAGCGCGTCGCGCGCGGTGATCGCGCGCTGCAACCCGCGATGGACATCCTCCGCCCCGCCCAAGAGCGTCTGCGCAGCCGGCAGCTGCGCTACCTTGTCGCACGCGGCGACCAGCCCGCCGGCCCCCACGACCAGCGCCGAGCGGCGCGAGATCAGCCGGCTCATTCGGGCACCCGCCAGCGACCGGTAATCATCGAGCGCACCTCGTTAACCGCACCGGCAAGGATCACCAGCACCAGATGGACGATCACGAACAGCGTGATGCCGCTCGCCGCGAGGAAATGGATCGACCGCGCCGACTGCCGCCCGCCCAGCAGCTCCAGCGCCCACGGGAACGCCGCGTTCAGCCCCGGCGACATGGTGATGCCGGTCAGGATGACCAGCGGCAACAGCCCGAAGATCACCAGCACGTAGCTCAGCTTCTGCAACACGTTGTAATCGCCCGGTGCCTCCGGGTCATGGAAGCGGAAGGCAAGGTGCGCGCGGATATCGGCGATCAGATGCCGCCGCGACAAGTCGCGCCGCCGGATGCGAAGATCGCGCTGGAAATGCCGGTTCAGCAGGCTGGCGATCATATAGGCCAGCAGCCCGAACCCCAGCACCAGCGCAAAGGTCAGGTGCCAGTTGCGGGCGAGCGCGAGGTTGTAGTTTTGCGGGATCGTCACCCATCCCGGGAACCGGTCGAACGTCAGCCAAGCCGAATCGAAATTCGCGCCATAGCGGCCCCAATAGAGCCGGGGATGTGCGTTCAGGATCATCAGCCCGCTGCCGATCAGGATGATGATCGCGACCGCATTGACCCAGTGCCACAGCCGGGTGGCCAGCGCATGGCGCTTGATGGTTCGCGACGTCATGGCGTCATCCTATGCCGCGATGCGCGCGGTGCGAAGGGGCGTTGCACCCCGCGTCCATATCGTGCGTTGGGGAACCCCATGACCGACTTCCATTCCTATGCCCCGGCCGACGGCCATCGCCTGCCCCATGATCCCTTCAATGCGATCGTCGCCCCGCGTCCGATCGGCTGGATTTCCAGCCTGTCGCGCGAGGGGAAACGCAATCTCGCGCCGTACAGTTTCTTCAATGCCTTCAACTATCGCCCGCCGATCATCGGCTTCGCCTCGACCGGGGCGAAGGACACGCTGGCCAACGCGCGCGATACGCAAGAATTCGTCTGGAACCTCGCGACCCGGCAGCAGGCGGAGGCGATGAACGCGACCTCGGCGATGACCGACGAGGATGAGTTCAAGCTCGCCGGCCTCGACACGCTGCCCTCAACCCAGGTGAAGCCGCCGCGCGTCGCCGGATCACCGGTCCAGTTCGAATGCCGCACGACCCAGATCGTCCGGCTGACCGATCACCAGGGCGGCGATATCGACACGTGGCTGGTGCTGGGGGAGGTGGTGCAGGTCCATATCGACCCGGCGCTGCTCGACGACGGCGTGTATCGCACCCAACGCGCCCACCCCATCCTGCGCGGTGGCGGGGCGGGGGATTATTTCGAGCTGGGCGACCGCTTCGACATGCGCCGCCCGGCCTAGGCCTGATCGACATTCAGCGCCAATCGTGGATTTCGTCATTCCCGCGCAGGCGGGAATCCATAGACGCTGCCGCTTCGGCTGGATTCGCGAGGTCAGCGCATATGGACTCCCGCCTGCGCGGGAGTGACGATGGGGATTGCAGCAGTCGTCCAATGCGCTGAATGTCGATCGATCCTAGCCGTAGGCGCGGACGAAAAACACCAACGTGACGCTGAACGTCACCAGCAGCGTCCAAGCGCGAATCTGCCCGGGCGTCAGCCGTACGCCCAGTTTCGCGCCCAGCCATCCGCCGACGATCCCGCCTAGGATCATCGGGATACACGCCGCCCACGCGACCATCCCGGTCGCCACGAACACGATCGCCGCCGCGCTGTTGGCGGTGGCCAGCATCAGCGTGCGCGGCGCCGCCATCGACTTCACGCTCTGCCCGGCGAGCAGGCCATAGGTCGCGGTGACCATCATCCCCACGCCCCCGCCGAAATAGCCGCCATAGATGCCCAGCAGCACCTGTGCCACGACCAGCGTCGCCGGACCGATCGTCACCCGGTCGTGCAGCCAGTCCGCCGCCCGCCGCCCGAACGCGATGGCCAGGAACGCGATCAGCAACAGCCACGGCACGATCACGTCGAACAGCGTGCTGGGCGTCCACACCAGCAACAGGCTGCCGAGCAGGCCGGAGGCGAAGGTGATGCTGGCCAGTACCCGGATCGGTATCCCGCCCAGCGGCCCCAGCCCCCGGCGAAATGCCCAGGCGCTGGCGATCGCGCCCGGCTGCAACGCGACGTTGGAGGTCGCATTGGCGATCGATCCGGGCAGGCCCAGCGCGATCAGCGCGGGCATCGTCGCGAACGTGCCGCCCCCGGCCAGCGCATTCATCGCACCGCCGAGGACGCCGGCACCCGCAGCAAGGGCAAGGGAGGTCGTATCGAGCATGGTCGCGCTAGATACTATCGCCGACACGCTGTCGAGAGGGGCGGTACCCGCGCCGGCATTGCCGGATTACCGCCATTTCATCTTTGCCGAAGGGGGCCGAACCACCCCGGATTAAACCTTCGTCATCTTGGATCGCAGGCGAAACGGTATCCGATTTCGTGCGCTTGATGGGCCTCTGACAGAGAGGAGATGGCATCATGCAGAAGCTGGTTTTCGCGATCGTCGGTACCCTTGGCATCCTGGGCAGCGGTGCGGCGTCGGCGGCACCCCAGGCGAAGAAGCCGTGGGTGACCGAAGCGGCGCAGATACCCGGCCGCGCCGGCACCGAACGCACCGTCGCGGTCATCAAGAGCGGCAAGAACCTCGAAACCGTGACGTGCCGCGACTTCAACCTGCTCGACGAATCGTTCCAGCCGGAAGCGATCCGCACCGCCGCCAATTACGGGCCGAAGGGCAAGCCGCACCCGACCGTCACGATCGCGGGTGTGGAAACGATCCGGCCGATGGTGGTGGCCAGCTGCAAGGCGCGGCCGGGCGACCATTTCACCGCCTCGGTCGATGCCGCGCTGAAGCATCGCGGATGACGATACGCGGCCCGGCGGCATCCGGCCGCCGGGCCGCGTCGTTCAGGCCGCCGCCGCTTCCGCCGCTTCCCGGTCGCGCTCGGCGCGGCTCTTCTTTTCGGCCGCGGTCTTCAGCTGGCCGCACGCCGCGCCGATATCCTGCCCGCGCGTGCGGCGGACGGGGGCGGAGATGCCGCCCTCGAACACGATATCGCTGAACGCGCGGATGCGCTCGGGCGTCGAGCATTCGTACGGCGCACCCGGCCACGGGTTGAACGGGATCAGGTTGACCTTGGCCGGCAGCTGATATTTGCGCAACAGCCGCACCAGTTCGCGCGCATCGTCGTCGCTGTCGTTCTTGTCCTTCAGCATCACATATTCGAACGTGATCCGCCGGGCATTGTTGGCGCCGGGATAGTCGGCACAGGCCTGCAACAGCTCCTCGATGCCGTATTTCCGGTTCAGCGGCACGATCTCGTCGCGCACCTCCTTGGTCACCGCATGGAGCGACACGGCGAGGTTCACGCCGATCTCCTCGCCCGCCCGCGCCATCATCGGCACCACGCCCGACGTGCTGAGCGTGATCCGCCGCTTGGACAATGCCAGCCCGTCGCCGTCCATCACGACGCCCAGCGCGTCGCGCACCGAATCGAAATTGTACAGCGGCTCGCCCATGCCCATCATCACGATGTTGGTGAGCATCCGCCCCTCGGGCTGGCTCGGCCATTCGCCCAGCGAATCGCGCGCCAGCATCACCTGGCCCACGATCTCGCCGGCGGTCAGGTTGCGCACCAGCCGCATCGTGCCGGTGTGGCAGAAGGTGCAGTTGAGCGTGCAGCCGACCTGGCTGGACACGCACAACGTCCCCCGATCGGCGTCGGGGATGAACACCATCTCGTAATCCTGCCCGTCGGGCGAGGTGAGCAGCCATTTGCGCGTGCCGTCGGTCGACACATGCGCTTCCTTCACGTCCGGCCGCCCGATGACGAAGTGCTTTTCCAGCACCGGATGCTGCGCCTTGGCGATATCGGTCATCGCGGCGAACTCGGTCGCGCCGCGATTATAGATCCAGTGCCACAATTGCTTGGACCGCAGCTTGGCCTGACGCGCATCGAAGCCGGCGGCTTCCAATGCCGCACGAATCTCGGGCTTGGACAGGCCGACCAGATCGGTGCGGCCATCGGGACGCGGAGCAAGCCCGCGCGGCACGGGCACGGGATCGACATGGCCGGGAATCGGCATGGGCGGCGTCGAGACTGTCAGCATCGGCGGGATATAGCCGATTTCGGGCGGGATTTCCACTGGCAGCAATACCTGCTCCACCAACCGTCATCCCCGCGCAGGCGGGGATCCATACACGCAGCAGTAGCGACTCCGGCACGAACGTCAGCGGCAATGGATTCCCGCCTTCGCGGGAATGACGAGACCGGCCCTTACAAACACCCCAACGCCGCCGCGTCGATCGCGGTCGCCGCCCCCGACAGCGCGTAGACATCGACGAACGCCGCGCCGTTCGTGCCCACGCTCTCGATACTCATCGACCGTCCGCCGCGCATCGCCGCGACGATCGCGCGGTCGGTGGCGGCGTCGGGGCTCCACGCATCGATCCGCCCGGCGGTGAGCGCGAACCGCCGCTCACCGATCGCCAGCACGACGCCGGCACGCGCCGCTTTCGGTCGGCTGAGCCGCACATGCAGCTGCCCGCGCACGCCCGCACCCGGCCAGGTCGCGACGCTGGCGAAGGGCGCGCCGGTCCTGCCCTCCACCGGGCGGCTGATCGCATAGCAGCGCGTCGGTCCCTCGTCGCGAAACGCGCCCCAGCGCTGGTGGATACCGATCGCCTGCGGTGCCGCCACCGCCAGCAGCAGCGCGATCAAGCGGGGGCGGCGAGCGAGGCCCGCCCCCGGCCGACATGCGGCACGCGCTCGCGCCCGCCCTTGATCAGGGCGATCGACCCCTGCGGCAGATCGTCGGCGACCGGCGCGTCGAAACGGGGATCGACCGGGGCGCCGGTCAGCACGCCGCGCAGCACCCGGCTGGACATGCCGTGCATGATGACCAGCCGGTCGCCGGGATCGTCCGCCGTATCCGCCGCCCAGCTGCCGACCCGCGCGGCGATCGCGTCATACCATTCGCCGCCCGGTGCCGGACGCCGGTACAGTCGCGCCTCGACGTCGAGGAAATCGGCATCCGCCCCGGTCAGCTCGCGATAATAGCGGCCCGACCATTCGCCCATGCCGATCTCGACCAGCCGGTCGTCGCGCCGCGCCGCGTGCCAGTCCAGCTCCAGATGCTCGGCGATGATCGCCAGCGTCTGCAATGCGCGTCCCGCGCTCGACGCCCAGAGAGTCAGTTTCGGCTTCGCGCCCAGCAGCTCGCGCAGCGCCGCGCCCATCGCGTCGGCCTGGGCAAAACCGGCGCGGGTCAGCGGCGTGTGCAGGTGATCGCCCTGCATCCGCTGCGCGATGTTGTAGACGGTTTCGCCATGCCGGGCGATGAAGTCGCGGCCTTGGCGGGTGGCGAGGGGCTGGGTCGTCATGGTCCTGCTTTCAAGCCGGTGTTGCGCAATTGCAACGAATTTCGCTGTTTAGGTGAGGTTCATGCAACGCCCGGCCAAAACGTCCATTGAACCTCCGCGCCCTGAACATGGGCGGTGACAATGGAGTTTCGAGTATGCGTACCCTCATCCTTGGTCTTGCCGCTGCCGGCACGATGCTGGCGACCCCTGCCTTCGCGCAGGACGTGAACCCCGCCTTCACCGGTTTCCGCGTCGGCGCGCTGGCCGGCTATGACGGTATCCGTCCGGGCAGCACGCAGGACAGCGACCTCGACGGCGATAACCAGACTGTCAACGGCATGGTCTACGGTGTCGACGCCGGCTACGACTTTGCGCTCAGCAACTTCCTGATCGGTGTCGAGGGCGAATATACCGGCTCGACCGGCAAGGTGGAAACCGCGCGCACCGACCCGAACTTCTTCGGCTTCGGCAGCGTGAAGACCGGCCGCGACCTTTATGTCGGCGCGCGCGCCGGCCTGCTCGCCGGCCCGGAAACGCTGGTTTATGTGAAGGGCGGCTACACCAATGCCCGGCTGAACGTCGTCGCCAGCGACGGCAGCGTCGATACGCGCCAGAACTACGAACTGAACGGCTACCGCCTGGGTGCCGGCGTCGAGCAGTCGCTCGGTACGCGCGCCTATGCCAAGCTCGAATATCGCTATTCGAACTACAACAACGCCGATTTCCAGTTCCGTGACGGTGCCACGACGTCGAAGTTCGACATCGACACCGACCGTCACCAGGTCGTCGCCGGCGTCGGCATCCGGTTCTGATGTTTCGGCGGGAACGCGCGTGAGGGCGCGTTCCCGCAGGCGGTGCCGGCCCGCTCCCCCACCCCGCCACCTACGCAAGTATCCTGAATGGGTGGCGGGGTGGGGGAGCGGGCCGGCACCGCAATCCAACAGCGCGTTAACCATGTGCTAACGACTTGGGCGCGAGGAAGGTCGGAGCAGCTTGCTCCGGCCTTTCTTTGCGTTAGACAGGCTGCATTGGATTCTGAGAGGCTCCGGCCGAGTCCGCCGGACCTCGACTACGATGCGCATCCGCGCGGGGGAACATCATGAAGGCGACGATCGAACGCGCGACCCTGTTGAAGGGCCTCAGCCACGTCCAGTCGGTGGTCGAGCGGCGCAATACCATCCCGATCCTGTCGAACGTCCTGATCGAGGCGGGCGAATCGAGCATCCGCCTGATGGCGACCGATCTCGACCTGCAGATCGACGAAACCATCGCCGCAGCGATCGACCAGCCGGGCGCGATCACCGTGTCGGCCCACACCCTGTTCGACATCGCGCGCAAGCTGCCCGACGGCGCGCAGGTGCAGCTGACCGCCGCCGAAGGTCGCCTGACCATCGTCGCCGGCCGCGCGCGCTTCAACCTGTCGACGCTGCCGCGCGACGATTTCCCGGTGATTGCCGAAGGCGAACTGCCGACCCAGTTCGAACTGCCCGCGACCACGCTGAAGGCGATCATCGACAAGACCCGCTTCGCGATCTCGACCGAGGAAACGCGCTATTATCTCAACGGCATCTTCCTGCATGTCGCCGACGATAACGGGAAGCCGGTGCTGAAGGCCGCCGCAACCGACGGCCACCGCCTGGCTCGCATGACGGTCGAACGGCCCGAAGGCGCGGACAAGATGCCCGACGTCATCGTGCCGCGCAAATGCGTCGCCGAACTGCGCAAGCTTCTGGACGAGGTCGACGGATCGGTCGGCGTGTCGCTGTCGGGCAGCAAGATCCGCTTCGACCTGGGACAGGCGATCCTGACCAGCAAGCTGATCGACGGCACCTTCCCCGATTATTCGCGCGTCATCCCGACCGCGAACGACAAGCTGTTGAAGCTCGATCCGAAGAGCTTCATGGCCGGTGTCGACCGCGTGTCGACCATTGCCACCGAAAAGACCCGCGCGGTCAAGATGGCGCTCGACCGCGACAAGATCACCCTGTCGGTCACCAGCCCCGAAAACGGCGCGGCGGCGGAGGAAGTGCCCGGCGAATATACCGCGCTGCCGTTCGAGATCGGCTTCAACAGCCGCTATCTGCTCGATATCCTCGGCCAGATCGACAGCGACCTGTGCGAAGTCCACCTCTCGGACGCCGCCGCGCCGACGCTGATCCGCGAGAGCGACGCCTCGCCCGCGCTTTATGTCCTGATGCCGATGCGGGTGTGACGACCCTAGCTTGCCGCCAACGCGTCACCCCAGCGAAGGCTGGGGTCTCCCGGGGATAGCGCGCTGCCTGACCGCGGGAGATTCCAGCCTTCGCTGGAATGACGTTCGCGGTGATCGGGCGGTTCGGGTGGCTGCATACCCCATTTACTCCCCGCGCCCGTCCGCTATTTATCGGTAGACGATAAACGCGAAGGAATTGCCGTGAAACTGGTCCGGGGTTTGTGGAAGCTGCTGGTCGGGATCAAGGATGGCCTCGTCCTGATCCTGATGCTGTTGTTCTTCGGGGCCCTGTTCGCGGCACTGTCGGCCAAGCCCAACACCCGCATCACCGATGGCGCGCTCGTCCTCGACCTGTCGGGATCGATCGTCGAACAGCCGGCCGAGGCCGATCCGGTCGCGCTGTTGAGCGGTCAGTCGGCGGCAAAGGAACTGCGCCTGCGCGACGTGGTTCGCGCGCTCGACACCGCGAAGGACGATGCGCGGGTCAAGGCGGTGGTCCTCGACATGGACAAGTTCGCCGGCGGCTATCCTGCGGCGCTGGCCGAGGTCGGCGACGCCGTCGCCCGCGTGCGTGCCAGCGGCAAGCCGGTGCTGGCCTATGCCACGCTCTACACCGATGGCGGCTATCGCATCGCCGCCAATGCCAGCGAAATCTGGGAAAATCCGTTCGGCGGCACGATGTTTCGCGGCCCCGGCGGCCCGCAGCTCTATTACAAGGGCCTGATCGACAAGCTGGGCGTCAACGCGCATGTCTACCGCGTCGGACAGTTCAAGTCGGCGGTCGAACCCTTCACCCGCGCCGACCAGTCCGAACCCGCCCGCGCCGCCAATCAGGCGCTGTACGGCGCGATCTTCGACCAGTGGCGCGCCGGCGTGCAGAAGGCGCGGCCCAAGGCGCAGCTCGACGCCTTCCTCACCCGTCCCGAAGCGGTGATCCAGGCGGCGGGCGGCGACGTCGCGCAGGCCAATCTGAAGAGCGGCCTCGTCGACCAGCTCGGCGACCGCATCGCCTTCGGCAAGCGCGTCGCGGCGCTGGCGGGCGAGGAGAAGGGCAAGGCGGCGGGCAGCTTCCGCACGATCAGCTATGCCAACTGGCTGGCGGCGAATCCGGTCTCGACCTCGGGCGATGCGGTCGGCGTCATCACCGTCGCCGGCACGATCGTCGATGGCGAGGCGAAGCCGGGCACGGCGGGCGGCGACACCATCGCCAAGCTGCTGCTCGACGGCCTCGCCACCAGGAATCTGAAGGCGCTGGTCGTCCGCGTCGATTCGCCGGGCGGCTCGGTCTTGGCGTCCGAACGCATCCGCCAGGCGATCCTGCAGGCGAAGAACGTGTCCAAGATCCCGGTCGTCGTATCGATGGGCGGGCTTGCCGCGTCGGGCGGCTATTGGGTGTCGACGCCGGGCGACGTGATCTTCGCCGAACCCAACACCATTACCGGGTCGATCGGCGTGTTCGGCGTCATCCCGACCTTCGAGAATACCCTGTCCAAGATCGGCGTGTCGGCCGACGGCGTCGGCACCACGCCCTTGAGCGGCCAGCCCGACGTGCTGCGCGGCACCAATGGGGCATTCGACACGATCATGCAGAGCGGCGTCGAGCATATCTATGCCCGCTTCACCGGCCTCGTCGCCCAGTCGCGCGGCCTGCCGCAGGCGCGCGTCGACCAGATCGGGCAGGGCCGGGTGTGGGACGGCGGCACCGCGCGTCAGCTTAAACTGGTCGACCGTTTCGGCAATCTCGGCGATGCCGTCGCCGAAGCCGCGCGCCGTGCCAAGCTCGACCCCGCCAATGTGCAGACCGTCTATCTCGAAAAGGAACCCTCGGCGCTGGACAAGGCGCTGAAGGGCTTTGCCGACCGGCAACGCGGCGAAACGCCGGACCAGGCGGCGACCGACCTGCTCGGCCGCGCCGCGATCGAACAGCGCAGCCTATTGGCGCAGGCGCTGGGCGATGCGCGGCGGATGCTGACGACCCCTGCCGGCGTGCAGGCGCGCTGCCTCGAATGCGCCGGGCTGGGGCCGGTGGCGACGTCGGCGGAGGATGCATCGCTCTTCGACCTGATCGTCGCGCGGTGGTTCGCATGATCGCGATCCGCCCCGCCCGGCCGGAAGACGCCGCCGCCATCGCCGCAATCTATGCCCCCTATGTGCTGGGCGGCACCGTCTCGTTCGAAACCGAGGCCCCCGACGCCCGCGTGATCCGCCACCGGATGGCGCAGAGCGACGGTTATTATCCCTGGCTGGTCGCGACCACCGGCGAAGCGGATGGCGACGCGGTGCTGGGCTATGCCTATGCGACGAGGTTCCGCGACCGCCCGGCATACCGCTATGTCGTCGAAACCTCGATCTACATGGCGGGCGGTGCGCAGCAGAAGGGCACCGGCCGCCTGCTCTACGAGGCGCTGGTCGATACGCTCCGCGCGCAGGGCTTTACCCAGGCGATCGGGGTGCTGTCCCTGCCCAACGACGCGTCGATCACGCTGCACGAGGCGGTCGGCTTCCGCCGCGCGGGGGTGTATCGCGAGATCGGTTTCAAGCAGGGCCGCTGGATCGATGTCGGCTTCTGGCAATGCCAGCTGAACGACAGCGCCGTGTCACCGAGGGAGCCGAAGCCATTCAGCGAGACCGGGGTGGTGCGGGGGTAATCTATCCCCGAACAATTCCGTTCGGTTCGAGCAGCTTCGAGCCTGTCGAGAAGCGTCTGTCGAGAACACCCTGTTCGGGGCACCCCCTTCTCGACTACGGTTCTCGACAGGCTCGAACCTGCGCTCGAAGCAAACGGATGTGGGAAAAGGGAGGTAGGCAACCCCTACCGCTTCCCCCGATACGCCGGCAGCGCGATCCGAAACCGGATCGCCGCCCCGCGCAGCGCGAACCCCGCCGCCGCCGCAGGCAGCGCCGCGACGAACGGCGGCAGCCCGCACGCCACCAGCACGACATGCAGCCCCGCCGACAGCGCCGCCGCCGTCACATACAGCTCCGGCCGCATCAGGATCGACGGCACGCCGGCCAGCACGTCGCGCAAGATGCCGCCGACGCAGGCGGTCAGCACCCCCATCATGCCGGCCTGGAGCGGCGGCACGCCATAGCTCAACGCCTTGGCCGCGCCGAACACCGCATAGGCTGCCAGCCCGGCGGCATCGAGCCAGTCGAGCGCCTTGTCCCGCCACCAATGTTCGGGCGTGATCCACACCAGCCCCGCCACCCCGACACAGATCGCCGCGACCGGCGACCCATGGACCCAGAATACCGGCGCACCGATCAGCAGGTCGCGCACCGTCCCGCCGCCGACCCCGGTGATGAGCGCGAAGAAGGCGGCGGTCACGAAGGTCTGCGCGGCGCGCGTCGCCGCCAGCGCGCCCGACGCGGCGAACACCGCGATACCGATCATGTCGAGCGCGCCGAGCATCTGCCCCAGCGCCTGCGGAGAGGGAACCATCGCCCCTCGCTATCGTACCTTTCGTATCTGATCCAGCAATGCCGGTTCGAAGCGGCCGGTACCGCTTCCACCCCGGCGGAACGGACTCTACACGACAGGCGCGGGGGCATTGCCGCGCCCCCCGTCGATCGGGCAATAGGAATATCATGCGTCGTCTGACCCCCGCCGCCACCCTCGTCACCGTCCTCCTCGCCGCGCTGGCGGGCATCGTCGATGCGCTGGCGTTCAGTGGCCTTGGCGGGTTCTTCGCCTCGTTCATGTCGGGCAACTCGACGCGGTTCGGCGTCGGCCTCGGCCATGGCTGGACCGGCGCGTCCGCCACCGCCGCCGCGCTGGTCCTGTCGTTCGTCGCCGGCGCGATGTTCGGCACCATCGCCGGCGCGGCGGCGGCCGAGCGGCTGGGGCAGGCGCGGCGGGCGGAGGCGGTGATGGGCCTCGTCACCATCCTCCTCGCGCTCGGCGCGGCGCTGGCGACCTTCGCGCCGCTGACCCTCGCCATGCTGCTGCTCGCCGCCGCGATGGGGGCGCAGAACGGCGTCGTCGCCCCCGATGGAGAGGTGCGGGTCGGCCTCACCTACATGACCGGCACGCTGGTCCGCATCGGCCAGCGACTGGCCCGCCGCCTGATGGGCGACCGCACCGGCCCGGGGCCGCGCCGCGACCTGCTGTTGTGGCTGGGCTTCGTCGCCGGGGTCACGATCGGCGCGGTCGGGTGGAACTGGCTGGGGCTGGCGGCCTTGTGGGTCGTCGCGGCACTGGCGGCGGCGCTGACGATGCTGGTGGCGCGGGTCGCGTGGGAGTGAGGGCAAGCCCCTTCACCGCCAACGTCATCCCAGCGAACGCTGGGATCTCCCCGTAACGGAGCGCGCGCCCGGCCGCAGGAGACCCCAGCCTTCGCTGGGGTGACGGCGCTTATCGATCGTCCGTCGCGACGTCCGGCCGCGGCTCCTCTCCCCGAACCTCCTCCACCGGCAACAACGCCCGCACTTCCCCCACGAATCGCACCACCGAAATCGGCTTGGTCACGTACGCATTGGCCCCCGCCGCGCGCACCCGGTCCTCGTCGTCGCGCCCCGAATAGGCAGTGACCGCCATGATCGGCACGGTGCGCAGCCGCGCGTCGGCCTTCAGCATCTGGATCAGCTCCAGCCCCGTCATATGCGGCAACTGGATGTCGGTAATGATGAGGTCCGGCAGGAACGCCCGCGCGCGGGCCACCGCCTCGCGCCCGTCGCGCACCGGTTCGGTTTCGAAGCCATGCGCGCGCAACAGGTCGCAGAACAGCTTCAGGTTCAGTTCGTTGTCCTCGACAACGAGTACCCTTTTTGCCACGCGCTTTGCATCCCGTTGGAAGTTCGAAAGGCTGTCTAGGCGATGCGCAGGCCGGAAACAAATGAAGACGCGGCGACGCTGGGGCTGAACGCGCTGGTCTGGGTGATCGGCGACGATACCCGCCGCGACCGGTTCCTCGCGCTGACCGGAATCGATCCGGCCGAACTGCGCGCGCGGGCGGGCGATCCCGGCTTCCTCGCGCAACTGCTCGGCCATCTGGAGGGTTACGAACCCGATCTCATCGCCTGTGCCGAGGCACTGGCCGTGACCCCGACCGCGCTGGTCCGGGCGCGGGCCGAACTGGAGCGTGCATGAAACCCCTGCTCATTACCGATTGCGACGAAGTCCTGCTGCACATGGTCCGCCATTTCGGGACGTGGCTGGGCGAGGAACACGCCATCGCCTTCGACATGGCGGGCGGCGATTTCGCCAGTGCGATGACCCGTGCCGATGGCACCGTGCTGGAACGCGAGGAGATGTGGGGGATGCTCGACGGCTTCTTCCCCGCCCAGATGGGCCGCCAGACCCTCGTGCCGCACGCGCGCGAGGCACTGGCCGCGCTGGCGGAGCAGGCCGATATCGTCGTCCTGACCAATTTGCAGGACCATTGCCGTACCCACCGCATCAACCAGCTGGCAGAGCACGGCATCGTCCACCGCGTCGAATGCAACCAGGGGGGCAAGGGACCGCCGGTCGCCCGGCTGCTCGCGGAATACGACCCCAGCGTCGCGGTGTTCGTCGACGACCTCGCCGTCCATCACCAATCGGTTGCGGAAAGCGCGCAGGGCGTCTTCCGGCTGCACATGATCTCCGAACCCGACCTTGCCGTCCATGTGCCGCCGGCACCCGCCGCCCATGCCCGCATCGACGACTGGATCGCGGCACAGGCATGGATCGAGGCCCGCTTTGCCGAGGGGCAGCCGGCGAAGGCTTGACCCGATCCGCTATCCACGAGAGGAACGTCCCATGGCTTATGATATCCCCGCAAAGCTGGCCGAACGCGGCCTGTCGCTCCCCGTCGCCGCCGCTCCGGTCGCGGCCTATGTCCCCGCGGTAGAGGCCGGCGGCCTGCTGCACCTGTCGGGCCAGCTGCCGTTCGAGGACGGCAATCTGATGACCGGCCGCGCCGGCGAGGACCGTGACCTCGCCTATGCGACGTCGGCGGCGCAGAAGTGCGCGCTGATGATCCTGGCACAGGCCGAAAAGGCGCTGGGCAGCCTCGACCGGATCGAGCGCGTCGTGAAGCTCGGCGTGTTCGTCAACTCGGCCGGCAGCTTCACCGACCAGCCGAAGGTCGCCAACGGCGCGTCGGAACTGATGGTCGATCTGTTCGGCGACGCCGGCCGCCACGCCCGCAGCGCGGTCGGCGTGCCGGTCCTGCCGCTGGGTGCTGTCGTGGAGATCGACGCGATCCTCGCCATCCGCGCCTGATCCCCGGCCACATCCTGCCCGGTACGTCATCCCAGCGAAGGCTGGAATCTTCCGGTAATGAAGCGCGCACCTCGCCGCGGGAAACCCCCGCCTCCGCCGGGGTGACCGCGTATCGAAGGTCCAGCCAGGCACACCCGCTGTTGCGCCCCTGCAACAGCGGGTGTGTCGTATCCGGCCCCCACGCAATTTCCATTGTGCGGCGCGGCACGTTTGGACATATTCGATCGCAGAGGGCCAGACCGCCCGGACCGGAAAGGTCCACCGAATCGCGGCGACCCTCGACGCAGGAGAATCACCACGGAACCTAGAAAGGGTTTACGATGCGATTCTCGATCATTCTTCCGGCCGCGATCCTCGCCGCCACCACCGCCATGCCCGCCTTCGCGCAGGATACCGCGCCGCCCGAACCGATCACGATCAGCGGCAGCGCGACCGTCGCGTCCGACTATCGCTTCCGTGGCGTGTCGCAGACCGACAAGAACGTCGCGGTACAGGGCGGCATCACCATCGCCCATGACAGCGGCCTCTATATCGGCACCTGGGGGTCGAACCTCGCCGGCTGGGGCACCTTCGGCGGCGCGAACCTCGAACTCGACCTGATCGCCGGCTACAAGAAGACGTTCGGCACCGCGACGGTCGATGCCGGCGTCACCTGGTACACCTATCCGGGCGGCTTCGACGAAACCGACGTGGTCGAATTCTATGGCAAGCTGTCGGGCACCGCCGGCCCCGCCACGCTGACCGCCGGCGTGTTCTACGCGCCCAAGCAGACCTCGCTCAGCTACGCCACCGCCTCGGCCACGCCGTTCATCGCCGGCGACGGCCGCCGCGAAGACAATATCTACCTGTCGGGCGATGCCGCCGCCGGCGTGCCCAACACCCCGGTCACGCTGAAGGCGCATATCGGCTATTCGGACGGCAATCCCGGCCTCGGCCCCAACGGCACCAGCATGGCGCCGACCGGCAATTACTGGGACTGGTCGCTCGGCACCGACTTCACCTACAAGAACCTGACGCTCGGCGTCGCCTATATCGACACCGACCTGTCGAAGAGCGACATCACCTATCTCCAGCCGAACTTCAGCAAGTCGACCAACGGCAGCCCGATCGCGGCCAGCACGGTCGTGGTATCGCTGACCGCGGCGTTCTGATCAGGGAGGGGAGCAGGCGACAGGTGCCTGCTTCCCCGCTCTGACCCTTGCGCCTTTCCACAAGCGTCACCCCAGCGCAGGCTGGGGTCTCCTGCGGCTCCTGCCGCACGCTATCAGCGGGAGACCCCAGCCTGCGCTGGGGTGACGTGCGTGGCGGGTAGGGCGAGCCGCTTCGACAGGTCGCGAACCCCGCCACAATCCGTTCGGTTCGAGCAGCTTCGAGCGAAGTCGAGAAGAGGGTTGGGTGAACCATGCCCCGCATGGTTCAGGATTGTCCGGGGGACAATCCGACCCAATCCTCGTCGAGAACTCCGGCGCTCGAGACAACCCCTTCTCGATTACGGTTTTCGACAGGCTCGAACCTCCGCCCGAAGCAAACGGATGGGGGAGGCAAGCAGGCGAACAAAAAAAGGCCGGTCACCCCACGGGGCAACCGGCCTTTCCCACATCCAGAACCCGACCCCCTTACGGCGTGGTCGTCTTCGCCGTCTGCCCGTCGCCCGCCGGGGCGGCGATGATGTCGCGGGTCGTCGCACCCTTGTCGACGACGTTCGTCCCCGGATCGGCTACGCCCGAGCGGATGCCCGCATCGGCCGCGCCCGAACCGCCGGCCTGTTCCAGCGTCAGCCGCTCGGTCGCGCTACGCTGCGCCGGGCCACCGAACAGCGCCTGCATCGCCTGGGTCGACGCGGCGGTGTCCTGCGGACGCGGGGCGCCCGGCTGCGGGGGAACGAGCGCGTAATCGGGCGGGATCACCAGCGGCGCCTGGCGCGCGACGGCGAATTCGTCGGGGCGCTGGCGGTTCAGGGCATTGCCCTGACACCCGGCAAGGATCAGGCCGAGGCTGCTGATGACGACAAACTTACGCATTGGCCTTCTCCACAGGAACATCGTGCTTCGGCTTCGGCGTGAACAGCGCGCGGACGAGCAGGATCACGACACCGATCGAAATCGCCGCATCGGCGATGTTGAATACCAGAAACGGGCTGTAGCCGAAAATATGGAAGTCGGCATAGTCGACGACATAGCCGAAGCGTACCCGGTCGACGATGTTGCCCAGCGCCCCGCCCAGCACCAGCCCCAGCCCGATCAGCTCGGGCTTCTGCGTCTCGCGCCGGATCCACACCGCCACGCCGGTGGCGATGATCGCGGTCATCGCGACCAGCGCCCAGCGCGCCGTCTCGCTGCCCGCCTGCAACAGCCCCAGCGACACGCCGAAATTCTGGACGAAGCGCAGTGTGAACACCGGCAACAGGTTCAGCTCCGCCCCCGGATAATCGATCCCCATCGGACCGGTGACCCAGTATTTGACGAACTGATCGACGATCAGCACGAGCAGCGCGATCACGACCGCGATTCTGCGCAGGCTCATGCCACCACCTCCGCACAGCGGCCGCACAGGTCGCCATCGACTGCCACGTCGGGCAGGTGCCGCCAGCAGCGCCCGCACTTGGCGTGCCCCGTCCGCGTCACCGTGATCGGCCCCTCGGCTTCTGTCACCTTCGCGACGATGAACAGCTCGGCCAGTTCGTCGGCGGGCAGCGGCAGCGACGGCACCGTCACTTCGGCCTCAAGGCTCGATCGCACCGTCTTGTCCCGACGCAGCGGCTCGATCGCCTCGGTAACTTGGCTACGCAGCACGCGCACCTCCGCCCATGCCGTGCCCAGCGGCTGGTCGGCGGGCAGCTGCGGCAGTTCGGGCCATTCGAGCAGATGGACCGACCCATCCTCACTGGCAAAACGCGCCTGCCACACCTCTTCCGCCGTGAACGCCAGGATCGGCGCGGCATAGCGGACCAGCGCGTGGAACAGCACGTCCAGCACGGTGCGATACGCCCGCCGCCGCACATCGTCGGCGGCGTCGCAATAGAGCGAATCCTTGCGGATATCGAAGAAGAACGCCGACAGGTCCTCGTTGGCGAAATCGGTCAGCGCGCGGGCATAGCGGTTGAACTCATAGGCTTCCGCCGCCGATCGCAGCTCGGTGTCGAGCGTGCCCAGCAGGTGCAGGACATAGCGCTCCAGCCCCGGCATCTCGGCCACCGGCACCCGCTCTTCCTCGCTGAACCCGTCGAGCGCGCCCAGCAGATAGCGGAAGGTGTTACGCAGCTTGCGATAGGTATCGCCGGTGCCGGCCAGCACTTCCTTGCCGATCCGCACATCCTCGAAATAATCGGTCTGCGCGACCCACAGCCGCAGGATGTCCGCGCCCGATTCGCCGATCACCTTCAACGGATCGACGACATTGCCGAGCGATTTCGACATCTTGCGCCCATTGCCGTCCAGCGCGAAGCCATGCGTCAGCACCGCGTCATAGGGCGCCTGCCCCCGCGTACCGCAGCTTTCCAGCAGCGACGACTGGAACCAGCCGCGATGCTGGTCCGACCCTTCGAGATACAGGTTCGCGCGGGTGCCCGCCCCGAAGCGCTTCTCGATGGTGAAGACGTGGGTGCAGCCCGAATCGAACCACACGTCGAGAATGTCGGTCACGACCTCGTAATCGGCCAGATCATAGTCCGGCCCCAGCAGCGCCTGATGATCCGCAGCATACCACGCATCGGCCCCACCCTCGCGGAAGGCGGTCAGGATACGGTCATTGACGGCTTCGTCGCGCAGATAGTCGCCGGTCGCCCGGTTGACGTACAGCGCGATCGGCACGCCCCACGCTCGCTGGCGGCTGATGACCCAGTCGGGCCGCCCCGACACCATCGCCCCGATCCGGTTGCGGCCCTTTTCCGGCACGAACCGCGTGCGCTCGATCGCGTCCAGCGCGATCTCCCGCAATGTCGCGCCATTCCCCGAGGACGTCACCCCAGCGAAGGCTGGGGTCTCCAGCGACTCCAGCCCGACGCTCGCCAGAATCGGATCGCCCGCGCCGCCGAGAGAGGCCCCAGCCTGCGCTGGGGCGACGTTCTGGGTCGAACGGTCCATCGGAATAAACCACTGCGGCGTCGCGCGGAAAATCACCTTCGCCTTAGACCGCCAGCTATGCGGGTAGCTGTGCGCGAAGTCGTCCGACGCCGCCAGCAGCGCGCCCGCCTCACGCAGGTCGCGACAGATCGGCCCTTCCTCCAGCTTGCCGCCACGCCCGGCCGCCACGAACTTCGGGTTGATGACGCTGCCTTCGCCGCCCAGCCACGCCCAGTCGTCGCGATACCGCCCGTCGCCCTGCACCGCGAACACCGGCTCGATGCCGTTCGCCTTGCACAGCTCGAAATCGTCCTCGCCATGATCGGGGGCCATATGGACGAGGCCCGTACCGGCATCGGTCGTCACGAAGTCGCCCGGCAGCAGCGGGCGCGGCTTGGCAAAGAACCCGCCGCGCGCGTGCATCGGGTGGCGGGCGGTCGCGCCGGCCAATTGCGAGCCTTGGAATGCCGGTTCGCTCTCCAGAGCAAGCAAGGGGCCATCCAGATACGGCTGCAAAACTCGATTGAGAAACTGTCCAGCTAGTTCTTTTGCGACGACAAACTTGACGTCCCTCAGAGCCACGGGAAGGCTCCCACCTTGAACAGGTCGGAACCAGCAGCGGACATATTCGATCTCTGGCCCATAGGCCAAAGCCTGATTGACCGGGATCGTCCACGGCGTCGTCGTCCAGATTACCGCATACGCCCCTTCCAGCTCGGGCGCATTCGGTGCGCTATCGATCTGGAACGCCACGTCGATCTGCGTCGACACAACATCCTCATATTCGACCTCGGCCTCGGCCAGCGCGGTCTTTTCGACCGGCGACCACATCACCGGCTTGGCCCCGCGATACAGCTGGCCCGACATGGCGAACTTCAGCAACTCCTCGGCGATGGTCGCCTCGGCGTCGAACTTCATGGTGAGGTACGGGTCTTCCCAGTCGCCGAGGATGCCCAGCCGCTGGAACTGGCCCTTCTGCACCTCGACCCATTTGGCGGCATAGGCGCGGCATTCGGCGCGGAACTCGGCCGGGGGGACCTCGTCCTTGTTGCGCTTCTTGGCGCGATACGCCTCCTCGATCTTCCATTCGATCGGCAGGCCGTGACAGTCCCAACCCGGGATGTACGGCGCGTCCTTGCCCATCAGCGACTGGGTGCGGACGACGATGTCCTTCAGCACCTTGTTCATCGCATGGCCCATATGGATGTCGCCATTGGCGTAGGGCGGGCCGTCGTGCAGCAGGAAGCGCTCGCGCCCCTGCCGCTCGGCACGCAGGCGATCGTACAGCCCGATCTGTGCCCAGCGATCGAGGATCGCGGGTTCCTTGGCGGCAAGGCCGGCCTTCATCGGGAAGTCGGTCTTCGGCAGGAAGACGGTGTCGCGCCAGTCGCGCGGAGTGTCGGGCGTGTCGGTCATAGGAATGCCCGCGATTAGCCGATGCGCGGCCCCACGCAAACCGCTTTCCTACAAGCGCGCGTCAGGTCAGGATCGCCGCGCTCTTTGCATCGTCGATCCTCTTCCTGGCGAAGGCAGAATGGTTCACGCGAAGGCGCGGAGACGCGAAGGACGTCGCGCCTGCGACCGCCGCCCGCGATCGGGAGACACCCACCCCGTTGCAACCGCAGAACAAGGCCGCTGGCGCGGATGCGCTCACCCGGACCGCAACCCTCCGCGCCTCCGCGCCTTCGCGTGAACCAATTTCTTCTTCACGCCACCAGCGCCAACTTCCGCGCCCAGAAACAGCGATCAAATCACGCAAAGCATTGAAAACAAACCAACCGACCGCCCGCCGAAACACGAACGTCCCCCAACCTTCGCCAACTTCTGCCGCTACCCCAGCACCGCCCGCGCCCGGTCGCAATCCGCCGCCATCTGCACTTTCAGCGCATCGAGCGACTCGAACTTCTCCTCGCCGCGCAGATACTCGATCAGCGCGACCTCGATCGTCTGACCGTAGAGATCGCCCGAGAAATCAAAGAAATAGGGTTCGAGCAGCTCGACCGGCTCCCCCTCGATCGTCGGCCGGATGCCCAGATTGGCCGCACCCTTGAGCACCCGCCCGTCCGCCAACCGCCCGGTCACCGCATAGATGCCATAGGCCGGCCGCAAATAGCCGCCCATCGCCAAGTTGGCGGTCGGATAGCCCAGCTGCCGGCCGAGCTTCGCGCCATGTTCCACCACGCCCTCGATCGCGAAGGGGCGGGTCATCAGCGCCGCCGCCTCGCGCGGGCGACCCTCGCGCAGGGCATCGCGAATCCGCGACGACGACACTACCGCCTGTCCGTCGCCGACCGGCGCGACCGTCTCGGCCGAGAAGCCGTACCGCTCGCCCAGCGCCTGCAGCGTCGCGACATCGCCGCTGCGCCCCTTGCCGAAGGTGAAGTCGGTGCCGGTCACCACCCCGCCCGCGCCGATCCGCTCGACGAGTCGCTCTGTCGCGAAGCCTTCCGCCGACAGCCCGGCCAGCGCGGCGTCGAAGGGGAAGACCAGCATCGCATCGGCCCCGGCTTCGGCGAACAGCCGCTCGCGCTGGTCGAGGCTGGTCAGGCGCAGCGGCGGCAGGCCCGGCTGGAAAAAGCGGCGCGGATGCGGGTCGAACGTCGCGACGATCGCCGGCCGCCCCTCGGCCCGCGCGCGCTCCACCGCGCGTCCGACCACCGCCTGGTGCCCGGCATGAAACCCATCGAAATTACCCAGCGCGACGATGCCCCCGCGCAAAGGGCCGGGAACCGCCGCGCCCCCGTCCAGACGCTGCATCGCCGCCCCTTAGCGGGCGGGGGCTGCCGGCGAAAGGGGCTGCATCCCGGCGCGCAGCACGCGCAAGGCATTGCCGCCCAGCACCTTGGCGGCATCGTCGCGGTCGAACCCGGCATCGGCCAGCGCCTGCGTCACCTGCGCCAGATGCGCGGTGTCGAACGCGGTCGTCACCGCCCCGTCGAAATCGGACCCCAGCGCGACATGGTCGATCCCGGCGATGTCGCGGACATGGACGATGGCCCTGGCGATCGCCTTCGGATCGGTCGAACACACCGCGCCCGCCCAATATCCGATGCCGACCACGCCGCCGGTCCGGGCGATGCCGCGCACCTCGTCATCGGTCAGGTTGCGATTGACCCGGCACGTCGCCTGCACCCCGCCATGGCTCGACACCACCGGTCGCCGCGCGACCTTCAGCACGTCGGCGATGCCGGCATGGCTCAGATGCGCCACGTCGACGATCATGCCCTTGTCCTCCATCCGCACGACGACCTGTCGCCCGAACGGGGTCAGCCCGCCCTTGCCGCGCCCGTGCATCGACCCGGCGACCTCGTTGTCGTAGAAATGGGTCAGGCCCGCCATGCGGAACCCGCTGCGATACAGCCGGTCGAGATTGGCGAGGCTCCCCTCCAGCCCGTTCAGCCCCTCGATCGACAGCAGCGCGCCGACCGGGGCAGGGCGGTTGTCGTGGAACGCGATGGCCTGTGCCTCCCGCGCGCGCAGCAGCGAATCGAGATCGTCGCCCGAGCGGATCAGCCATAGCTGCCCGTCCGACTGCGCCGCTGCCCGCCTGAGCTTCGTCGCATGCCACAGCGAGCGATTGAGCAGCGACCCCCAGGTGCGAACCGGTTGCAACTGCGCGATCACCAGCGGGGTGATATTGTCGCTATCGTCGCCGTTGGACTCATAATTCTGCCCGCGCGGCGTCTTGGTGACCGAAGAGAAGACCTGCAACGCGACATTGCCCGCCTGCAGGCGTGGCAGGTCGACCTGCCCCCGGTCGCCCCGCGTCAGCACGTCGCGCGACCACAGCAAGGTATCGGCATGCAGGTCGACGATGTCCATGATGCCATGCACCCCGGCGATCCCCGGACGCACCGTCGGCAGCCCGGCCGGTTCGACCTTGTTCATCGATCGCTCGACGATGCCGGGCACCAGCGCAAAGAAGGCGGCGGCCAGAATCGCCAGCAACGCCACGCCCCACCAGATCGCCCTGCGCATCCGCTCCCCCTTCGGCGACCGGTCGCGGTGCCGCCGGAACCTTTACGCGGTCGTGCCCGGGCGGAGCAATGTGACGAAGCTGTAGGCCGGGCGTTCTCCCTCGGCACTATGATCCTCGCGCCACGCCTCGACCCAGCCGGCAAAGGGGGGGACGACCGCGTCGCCCGCCGGGGCGGCATGCACCTCGGTCAGCTCGACCCGCTCGATCCGGGGCAGCAGCAGCGCGAAGATTTCCGCCCCGCCGATCACCGCTGCATCCGGTCCGGCCAGCGCCAGCGCCGAGTCGGGATCATGCGCCACCTCCGCACCCGCCGCCCGCCAGTTCCGATCGCGGGTCAGCACGATATGCCGCCGGCCGGGCAGGGGGGCGGGAAAGCTCTCGAACGTCTTGCGCCCCATCACCATCGCCCGGCCCATGGTCAGCGCCTTGAATCGCTTCAGGTCGGCGGGCAGGTGCCAGGGCAGAGCGCCGTCGACCCCGATCACGCCATTGTCGGCGCGCGCCAGGACCGCGTCAATCATATCGCCACCGCCGCCTTGATATGCGGTTGCGCCACATAATCGTGCAGCACGAAATCCTCGAGGACATAGCCATCGATCGCCTCGGGCTTCCGTACGATCGCCAGCCGGGGGAGCGGACCCGGCGTGCGACCGAGCTGCTCGCGCGCTTGCTCCAGATGGTTCTCGTACAGATGGCAATCGCCGCCGGTCCAGATGAACTCGCCGACCTCGAGGTCGCATTGCTGCGCCAGCATATGGGTCAGCAGCGCATAGCTCGCGATATTGAACGGCACGCCGAGGAAGATGTCGGCGCTGCGCTGGTACAGCTGCAACGACAGCTTGCCATTGGCGACATGGGTCTGGAACAGGCCGTGGCAGGGCGACAGCGCCATGGCGTGCAGTTCGCCCGGATTCCACGCAGTCACGATCTGCCGGCGCGAGGCGGGATTGCTGCGGATCGTCGCGATCAGTTCGGCAATCTGGTCGATATGCCGCCCGTCCGCCGCCACCCAGTCGCGCCACTGCTTGCCGTACACTGGACCCAGATCGCCGTTCGCATCGGCCCATTCGTCCCAGATGCTGACCCTTTGCTCCTGCAACCAGCGCACATTGGTGTCGCCGCGCAGGAACCACAGCAGCTCGATGATGATCGATCGCAGATGCAGCTTCTTGGTGGTCAGCACCGGAAAGCCGGCCGACAGGTCGAAGCGCATCTGGTGCCCGAACACCGACCGCGTTCCCACGCCGGTGCGATCGTCTGTCGGTACGCCGTCATTCAGGGCGCGCTGCATCAGGTCGAGATAGGGGGTCATGGGCGTCGTCTTAGGCCGCAAAGCGGGAGAAGGAAAAGGGGTTCACGCGAAGGCGCGAAGACGCGGAGGGGTTGCGATTGCTGCGCCGTCCCCCGCGCCAGCGGCCTCATCTTCGCTGCAACCGGGTGATTCAATAGCGCTGACGCGCAACGGCACCGCGAATGCACCCCCTCCGCATCTCCGCGCCTTCGCGTGAACCTCTCCCTTCTTCTTCCCCGACACCGGGAACCAAAAAAAAGGGCCGATGCGTCGCCGCACCGGCCCAGGGGTTTTCCGCAGGAGGAAACTGTGGGTCCGGGCGGCAGGGGACTAGGCCGCCGCCCGGTAGAGAAACTCAGTAATTATAGGCGCGCTCGCCATGTTCGCCGAGGTCGAGGCCTTCCAGCTCGACTTCCTTCGACACCCGGCCACCGGTCAGCGCCTTGGCGACGAACCATGCGACGGTGGTGCCGATCGACGCCCACACGATGGTCACGATCACCGCGAACACCTGCACGCCCAGCTTGGCGCCCATGTCATAGTCGGCCGCGCCCGGACCGCCCAGCGACGGGGCGTACACCACCGCTGTACCGATCGCGCCGATGATCCCGCCGACACCATGGATGCCGAACGCGTCGAGCGAGTCGTCATAGCCGAGCTTGGGCTTGAGAACGGTCACCGCGAAGAAGCAGACGATCGAGGCGATGGCACCCAGCACGATCGCGCCGAACGGACCCGAATTGCCGGCAGCCGGCGTCACCGCGACGAGGCCGGCGATGATGCCCGAGCAGAAGCCCAGCGCCGAACCCTTGTGCCCCGAAAACTTCTCGGCAAGCATCCAGAACAGGCCAGCCGAAGCGGTGGCGACGAAGGTGTTGATCATCGCGAGGCCGGCGGTGCCGTTGGCTTCCAGCGCCGAGCCGGCGTTGAACCCGAACCAGCCCACCCATAGCAGCCCGGTGCCGACCATGGTCAGCGTCAGCGAATGCGGTGCCATGCGCTCGGTCGGGAAACCCAGCCGCTTGCCCAGCAGGATGGCCAGCACCAGCGACGACACGCCGGCGTTGATGTGCACCACGGTGCCGCCGGCGAAGTCGAGCGCGCCCGCCTTGAAGAAATAGCCACTGGTCGCCCACACCATGTGCGCGATCGGGAAATAGGTGATGGTCAGCCAGACAATTGCGAAGACCATGACCGCGGCGAACTTGATCCGTTCGACCACCGACCCCAGCACCAGCGCGATGGTGATCGCGGCGAAGGTCATCTGGAAGCTGATGAAGACATATTCGGGGATTTCGACGCCCGCCGTGAAGGTCGCGGCCTGCGACGCGGCGGTGACGCCGGCCAGGAACGCCTTGCCCGGGCTGGCGATGAAGCCCGACAGCGTCGCGTTGGCGACGTCGGGACCGAAGGCCAGCGAATAGCCGTACATCACCCAGATCAGCATCGCGAGCGACGCGACCGCGCCGATCTGCGTCATCACCGACAGCATGTTCTTGGTCCGGGTCAGGCCGCCATAGAACAGCGCGAGGCCCGGCACGATCATCATCAGCACGAGGACGGTCGACACCATCATCCACGCGGTGTCGCCCTTGTTCACGGTCGCCACCGGCGCGGCGGCCGCTGCCGGTGCCTGCAACGCGGCGTCCTGCGCCCAGGCCGGCAGGGCGGCGAACAGGCCAAGGCCGATACCGGCCATCAATTTCTTCGGATGTTGCATGATGCCCCCCATCACAAAGCGGTCAGATCGGTTTCGCCGGTGCGGATGCGCACGGCCTGGCCCACATCGAGGACGAAGATCTTGCCGTCGCCGATAGCGCCGGTGTTCGCGGCGGCCTGCACCGCTTCGACCACGCGGGGCGCGATGTCGCTGTCGCACACGACCTCGATCTTGATCTTGGGCACCATGTTGGTGCTGTATTCGGCCCCGCGATAGATTTCGGTCTGGCCCTTCTGCCGCCCGAACCCCTTCACTTCGCTCACCGTCATGCCGGCGACGCCGATCTCGGTCAGTGCTTCGCGTACCTCATCCAGCTTGAACGGCTTGATGATGGCGATGACTAATTTCATGTCGCCCCCCGTGTCGCATGTTGCTCGACAAAGGGTATCGCAACGACCGTGCCAATTGGGCGCAGCAGCGTTTCCGGGGCGTTATCGCCGCGTCCGTCCACTTAACGAGCGGTTAATTTGTGCAGCGCGTCACAACTGCCCGTTTTTCAGGCAGCGCTGTCTGCGGCATCGACGATCGCCCGCGCCGCAGGAAGGTCGTCCTCGTCGACCATCACGCGCACCGGGATCAGCAGCCAGCTGCCGTCACCGATGCTCGCCTCGCCATCGAAGGCGACCGCCGGCACGCCCTCGCTTTCCAGTCGCCCGACGATGATCTGCGCCTCGACCCGCGGAAACCGCCCCAGTTCGGCCAGCGGCATCAGGCGGTGCCGCCGACGGTCAGGCCATCGATCAGCAAGGTCGGCTGCCCGACCCCGGCCGGCACCGACTGCCCGGCCTTGCCGCACATGCCGACCCCTTCATCGAGCGCGAAGTCGTTGCCGATGCCACGCACCTGCTTCAGCACCTCCGGCCCGTCGCCGATCAGCGTCGCGCCCTTGATCGGCGCACCAATCCGGCCATTCTCGACCCGGTAGGCCTCGGTGCAGGAAAAGACGAACTTGCCCGACACGATGTCGACCTGTCCGCCGCCGAACGACTTGGCGAAGATGCCGTTCTTCACCCGCGACAGTAGCTCGGCCGGATCGTCCCTGCCGCCGGTCATGAAAGTATTGGTCATGCGCGGCATCGGCGCATGCGAAAAATCCTGACGCCGCCCGTTGCCGGTCGGCGCGACGCCCATCAGCCGCGCGTTCAGCCGGTCGTGGATATAGCCTTTGAGGATACCGTCCTCGATCAGGATATTCTCCTGGGTCGGCGTGCCCTCGTCATCGATGCTGAGCGACCCGCGCCGGTCGGCGATCGATCCGTCGTCGATCACCGTCACCCCGGGGGCCGCCACCCGCTCACCGATGCGGCCCGAAAAGGCGCTGGTGCCCTTGCGGTTGAAGTCGCCCTCCAGCCCGTGGCCGATCGCCTCGTGCAGCAAAATGCCCGGCCAGCCCGCGCCCAGCAGCACCGTCATCTCGCCCGCCGGCGCATCGACCGCCTCCAGATTGACCAGCGCCTGCCCCAGCGCGACATCGATCGCGCGGTTCCACGTTTCCGGCGCGAAGAGCGAGTCGTACAGATAGCGCCCGCCGATCCCGAAGCTGCCGCTCTCGCGCCGCCCGTTCGCCTCGACCACGATCGACACATTGAGCCGCACCAGCGGCCGCACATCGGTCGCGATGAAGCCGTCGGGCCGCACGATCTCGACCACGGTCCACGACCCCAGCAGGCTGGCCGAGACCTGCACCACCCGCGGATCGCGCGCCCGCGCGGCGGCATCGATCGACTGGCACAGCGCCACCTTGTCGGCGAACGGGATCAGGTCGAGCGGATCGGCGGCGGTATAGAGATGCCGGTTGTTGCCGCGCGGCGGCGGTGCCTTCGCCCCCTTGGCCGGATCGATCAGCGCCATCGTCTCGCCCGCCCGGCGGATGGCGGCTTCGGACAGCTCGTTGGCGTGCGCGAACGCGGTCGTCTCCCCCGACACCGCGCGCAACCCGAAGCCGGCATGGGTGTCGTAGGACGCGGTCTTCAACCGCCCGTCGTCGAACCCGAACGCCTCGGACCGCCGATACTGGAGATATAGTTCGCCATCTTCGGCCTGCCCCAGCGTCGCCTGCGTGGCGCGCAGGGCGGCGGCGGGGTCGAGGTCGCCGGAATAGAGGTACGAGCGGGGATCGGTCGGGGTCATCCGCTTAATATAGGGCGGCGGCGGCGTGGGGGAATGGGGCTGTGGCAGGTGCGAATGAACGCGGGCCACCGTTAGTCGATCGAAAGATGCTCGATTGCGACGATTAAAGGTCCGTCATAGGCTGGCCTCGGAACAGGGTTGGAGGATTGGCTCATGGCACGGAAACTTCGGGTAGCAGCCGACACCGCGTTGGTGATGATCGGTATCTGCACCGCGATCCAATGGGGCGGTAGTGCGGCCTATGCATTCGGATCGTGGGTCGGCGCGCATTGAAATCATCGGCGCGGATTGCAAGGAGTGGGATGAAGCTCGCCTCATATCGTCGCCCCAGCGAAGGCTGGGGCCTCGAGCGGCTCTTGTCCCGCGCCATTACCGAAAGATCCCAGCCTTCGCTGGGATGACGTTTGGGGGATGGGAAAAGGGTTCAGCACCGCCGCGGCAAAGCCGCGTCGTCGGTCGACGGGCAAGGGCGAGCTTGCCCGTCGCCGGCCGGCCGGGCGCCCGTTTCGCTCGACCTGCGGTCGATCTCAGCGCCCGGCGCCGTCCCCATGATCCTTGAGCTGCGAATGGTCCGCCCCGTCCGCCGGCCCGCCGATCAGCACGAAGCGCCGGTCGCAATAGCCGCAATCGACATAGCCCGTCTCGTCGATCTGCAACCACACGCGCGGATGGCCGAGCGCGGGGGCGATGTCGCCGGCACCGTCGCAGGCGACGCGGGGGGTGGTGACGCGGAGGAGTTCGGGCGGAGGCAGCATGGGCTGGCGAATAGCAATCGCTTCGTCGCTCGACAAGTCGATGCTTCCCTTGGAGACGTCACGGGCGTATCGGCGAACCCCATGGAAACCCAAGCCGCCATTTCGATCCGCGACCTGTGCAAGACCTATGCTGCGGGAAAGGGCGGGGCACCGGCCAAGGTCGCGCTCGACGGCGTGTCGTTCGACGTACCGCGCGGCCAGATTTTCGGCCTGCTCGGCCCCAACGGCGCGGGCAAGTCGACGCTGATCAACACACTCGCCGGCCTCGTCAACAAGACCAGCGGCAGCGCGTCGATCTGGGGCTTCGATATCGACCAGCATCCGCGCAATGCGAAGGCGTCGATCGGCATCGTCAATCAGGAAATCCTGTTCGACCCGTTCTTCACCCCTGCCGAAACGCTGGAGATCCAGGCCGGCCTGTACGGCGTGCCCAAGGCGAAGCGCCGCACGATGGACCTGCTGCGCGCGGTGCATCTGGAGGACAAGGCCAACGCCTATGCCCGCACCCTGTCGGGCGGCATGAAGCGGCGGCTGATGGTGGCGAAGGCGATGGTCCACGCCCCGCCGGTCCTCGTCCTCGACGAACCGACCGCCGGCGTCGACATCCAGCTGCGCAACCAGCTGTGGGACTATGTCCGCGAACTGAACGCCGACGGGGTGACGGTGGTGCTGACCACCCACTATCTGGAAGAGGCGGAGCAGCTGTGCGACCGCATCGCCATCATCAACCATGGCCGCGTCGTCGCCAACCAGCCGACCCGTGAACTGGTCGGCATGGCGCAGGAAAAGGCGGTCGAACTGACCCTCGACCGCGACCTCACCGACCTGCCCGACGCGCACTGCTTCGAAAAGGTAGAGCGCAAGGGCGACCGGCTGCTGGCGATCACCTATCGCAAGGACGTGGCCAATGCCGGCGAAGTCCTCGCGGCGGTCAGCGCACAGGGCTATGGCATCGTCGACGTCGTGACGCGCGAGGCGGACCTCGAGGACGTATTCCTCAACCTGACGAACAGCTGACTCTCGCCCCCAACGGCGTAGGCGTACCCCGGCGGAGGCCGGGGTCCAGTTACGGAACGATCGTGGGTAGCCAGTAGCGTCCCCCAACTGGACCCCGGCCTCCGCCGGGGTGCGAGCGGGTGGGGAGGTTTTCGCCCGAAACCATCCGTGCCCCCGCGCAGGCGGGGGCCTAGAGCCAAGAAACGCAACGGCTGTGCATGAGGCCTCTGGACCCCCGCCTGCGCGGGGGTACGGTACGCGTGCAGCGCCCATTCGCCTTTTGTTCTTGCGCCCCGGCCCACCCCACGCCATTGTAAACCCACGCAATGCCGGACCCCACCCGCAAGATCATCCATGTCGACATGGACGCCTTCTTCGCGTCGGTCGAACAGCGTGATGCGCCCGAACTGAAGGGCAAGCCGGTCGCGGTCGGCGGGTCGAGCGGGCGTGGGGTGGTCGCCGCCGCCTCCTACGAAGCGCGCGTGTTCGGGGTGCGCTCCGCCATGCCCTCGGTCACCGCCATCCGCCGCTGTCCCGACCTGATCTTCGTCCGTCCCCGCTTCGAGGTGTATAAGGCCGTCAGCCAGCAGATTCGCGCGATCTTCCTCGACTATACCGATCTGGTCGAGCCGCTGTCGCTCGACGAAGCCTATCTCGACGTCACCGAAAACCGCCGCGGCCTGCCCAGCGCCACCGCGACGGCGCAGGAAATCCGCGCGCGCATCCTCGACACTACCGGCCTGACCGCCTCTGCCGGGATCAGCTACAACAAGTTCCTCGCCAAGCTCGCCTCCGACATGAACAAGCCCAACGGCCAGTTCGTCATTCCCGTAAAGGCCGGCCCGCGCGTCGTCGCGTCGCTCCCGGTCGGCAAGTTCCACGGCATCGGTCCCAAGACGGTCGAGCGGATGGAAGCGCTCGGCATCCGCACCGGCGCCGACCTTGCCGCCTGGGACCTGGCCCAACTGCAACGCACCTTCGGCAAGGCGGGCAGCTGGTATCACGGCATCGCTCGTGCCGAGGACCATCGCCCGGTCCGCCCCAACCGCGTGCGCAAGTCGTCCGGCTCCGAAACCACCTTCCACCACGACCTGACCGATCCGGCTGCGATCGAGGAGCGCGTGCTGGCGATGGCCGATGACGTCTGGGACTGGGTCGAAAAGACCGGCCAGCATGGCCGCACCGTCACGGTAAAGGCCAAATACGCCGATTTCCGCATCGTGACGCGCAGCCGCACGCTGAACGCCCCGGTCGCCGACCGCGCCACGCTCCACGCCACCGCGCGCAGCCTGATCGCGACGCTCTACCCCTTGCGCATGGGATTGCGGCTGGTCGGGGTGACGATGGCCGGCTTCGGCGCGGGCGAAGCCCCAAGCGGCCAGCTCGACCTGTTGTAAGGAGCGGGGCCGCACCCCGACCGACCATCGTCATTCCGGCGAAGGCCGGAATCCATTGTGTCGGGTGTTGTCGATCTTGCCGGACCGTCTCCCCATCCATGGATTCCGGCCTCCGCCGGAATGACGGCGGATGGAAGCGCCAACACTTTGACGCACCACCCGAACCAGCCTACAACCGCACCGTCCCCGGGGGAGCGTTTCGTCACGCTTGAGAGGAAGGCCGCAGCCTTCGACCCGCTGAACCTGATCCGGCTGACACCGGCGTAGGGAGGGAGCGGCCAGCATAGTTCCGCCCCCTCCGCATGGAGTGGAATATGGCAGACATCCCCGCAAAGACCGAAATTGGCGTCACCACCGGCCCGATCCGTGGCAGCCGCAAGATTCACGTCGGCCCCCTGAACGTCGCGATGCGCGCGATCGACCTCGATCCCTCTTCGGGCGAACCGCCGCTCAACGTCTACGACACGTCGGGGCCGTACACCGACCCCAATGCCCGCATCGACATCATGGCCGGCCTGCCGCAACTGCGCCGCGACTGGATCATGGCCCGTGGCGACGTGGAGAGCTACGACGCCCGCGAAATCCGGCCCGAGGATAACGGCCAGCTCGGCCCCGACCGGTCGGGCGGCGTCCAGCCCTTCCCCAACGTCGTCAAGCGGCCCCTGCGCGCCAGGGCCGGCGCGAACGTCAGCCAGATGCACTATGCCCGCCGCGGCATCATCACGCCCGAGATGGAATATGTCGCTACCCGCGAAAATCTCGGCCGCGAGATGCTGCGCGAGTATGTCCGCGACGGCGAAAGCTTCGGCGCGAGCATCCCCGATTACGTCACCCCCGAATTCGTCCGCGACGAAGTCGCGCGCGGCCGGGCGATCATCCCCAACAACATCAACCACCCCGAAACCGAACCGATGGCGATCGGCCGCAATTTCCTGGTCAAGATCAACGCGAACATCGGCAATTCGGCGGTCGCATCGAACGTCGCCGCCGAAGTCGACAAGCTCGTCTGGTCGATCCGCTGGGGTGCCGACACGGTCATGGACCTGTCGACCGGGCGCAACATCCACGACACCCGCGAATGGATTCTCCGCAACTCGCCGGTGCCGATCGGCACCGTGCCGATCTATCAGGCGCTGGAAAAGGTCGGTGGCATCGCCGAGGAACTGACCTGGGACATCTTCCGCGACACGCTGATCGAACAGGCCGAACAGGGGGTGGATTACTTCACCATCCATGCCGGCGTCCGCCTGCCCTATATCCCGATGACCGCGAAGCGCGTCACCGGCATCGTGTCGCGCGGCGGCTCGATCATGGCGAAATGGTGCCTGGCGCATCACCGCGAATCGTTCCTCTACGAACATTTCGACGAGATCACCGAGATCATGAAGGCGTATGACATCGCCTATTCGCTGGGCGACGGCCTGCGCCCCGGATCGATCGCCGACGCCAATGACGAAGCGCAGTTCAGCGAGCTGTTCACGTTGGGCGAACTGACCCACCGCGCCTGGGCACAGGACGTGCAGGTCATGATCGAAGGCCCCGGCCATGTGCCGATGCACAAGATCAAGGAGAATATGGACAAGCAGCTGCAGGTCTGCGGCGAAGCGCCTTTCTATACCCTGGGGCCGCTCACCACCGACATCGCGCCGGGCTATGACCATATCACCAGCGGCATCGGCGCGGCGATGATCGGCTGGTACGGCACGGCGATGCTCTGCTACGTCACGCCCAAGGAGCATCTCGGCCTGCCCGACCGCGACGACGTGAAGGTCGGCGTGGTGACCTACAAGCTCGCCGCCCATGCCGCCGATCTGGCGAAGGGCCACCCGGCGGCCAAGATGCGCGACGATGCCCTCTCCCGCGCCCGCTTCGAATTCCGCTGGCGCGACCAGTTCAACCTGTCGCTCGACCCCGACACGGCGGAATCCTACCACGACCAGACGCTGCCGGCGGAGGGGGCCAAGACCGCGCATTTCTGTTCGATGTGCGGTCCGAAGTTCTGCTCGATGAAGATCACGCAGGAAGTGCGGGATTTCGCGGCGAAGCAGAACGCCCCGGCCGACACGTTCCTCGCCGTCGACAAGGCCGACGCCGACCGCGCCCTGTTCGCGAACGGCACGGCAGCGGCGGAAGCCGGCATGGCGGAAATGAGCGAGAAGTTCCGCGAGAAGGGCGGGGAGGTGTACCTGCCGGCGGAGTGAGGCGACCTAAAACTCCTCCCCGCTATGCGGGGAGGGGCATACCAATGCCGAGCATCAAAGTCATATTTCAGACCCGCGTCTCATACGGCGATCTAAATCTGCCTACATGTATCGGGGCTTGGCTAGAAATCCGCTTGATCGGTTTATATCGACCTTTAAACTCTTCAACAAAACGGGGGGTATATGGGTTTATCAGCCTCATGGGTCGGTGCGGCCAATCGTATTCCGGAACTCTTCAACAAAATCCGCGATGGTCAGGCGCCGTCGCAGGTAACGATGCAGCTGCTTAAGGATTGGGGATTTGCATCGTCGGCTGACAGGGCGTTTATTCCGCTTTTAAAATCTCTTGGATTTCTCACTCCAACTGGTCAGCCGACGCAACGATATCACGAGTACAGAGATCATTCACGATCAAAGCTGATAATGGCGGAGGCCTTGAAAGAGGCCTACAAGGATATATTCCTTATTAAAGAAGTGCCGACTAAATCAGATCAAGCTGCCATTGTTGGCAAATTTAAAAGTTTCCATAACTCTAGTGATGATGTTGCTCAAAGAATGGCAAAAACATTCTTTGCGCTTCTGGATTTGGCTGATTTGAATGGTGGTCCTGGTAGCCAAGAAAAGGATTTGCTAGGAGTTGCGCCTGAGGCTGTGGCTAGTAATTCTAGCGCTTTAGGTAAGAGGTCTAATGCTATTTCAGGCCTCCATTACAACATACAGATACATCTTCCTGCAACTAAAGATGTTGAAGTATATAATGCTATATTCAAGTCGCTTAAGGATCATTTAGTTGACTAAGGATAAGCTCCGAGCATTTCTTTTCAGGGGATTGCTTTTTGAGTCTGAGGCCGGTGCTTTCCAGTCTGCTGGTATCCAAATTGGAGCGAGTTCGACAGCAAGCGAAGAGTCTTTGCTGGCCCAATCACTAGCGCCGTTTGGCATACAACGTCGCAATGCGGCATTGGAAATGTCAAGGTTATACGCTCTTCTATACTGTTTTGAAAATGAGATAAGAGAGTTTATTCGAGAAAGGCTGGAAGAGAGCCAAGGAGTTGGGTGGGCCGAAAAATTGCCAGCAAGAATTCTGCAGCATGCAGAATCCAGAAAAAATACTGCCCTGAAAGATTCATGGCTGGAGGGGGAGAAGACGAATATTTTAGGATTTGCTGACTTTGGACAGCTCGGGCAAATAATTATCGCTAACTGGGACTGTTTTAAGGACGTCATACCGTCTCAGCATTGGCTTTCTCAAAGAATGGATGAAATAGAAAAGTCTCGAAATTTTATTGCGCATAACCGACTTTTGCTCCCAAGCGAATTTGCTAGGCTTTACATGTACATATCTGATTGGAATCGAGTTATTGGGCTATAGCGGTTTTGTGACTAGCGTTCAGTAGTTGACTTCGACGCTTTGCCCCCAAGAAACCACTGTCCTACAAGTTCCCAATATGTTCCCATCGCGCCCATGCGCAACGACACCCCGCTCCCGGAGCATTCGCCCGCGCCCGCACCGGCGCTTGACCCCTCGAACCTGACCGTATCGTCCGAGACGCCGTATCTCGACGCCAACGGCTATGACCCCGCCGACTATCAATGGGTCCCCGTCCGCCGCAAACCGCGCGCCGATGGCTGGTCGGATGCCAAGCAGCGCGACTTTATCGAGGCGCTGGCCGATGGCGGGTCGGTCGCCGAAGCGGCGCGTGCCGTCCATATGTCGCCCAGCAGCGCCTATCGCCTGCGCCGCTCGCCCGGTGGCGAGGCGTTCGCCCGCGCGTGGGATGCGGCCGTCGCGCAGGCGGTGGGGATGCTGGTCGATGTCGCGTTCGACCGGGCGATCAACGGCACGATCGAACCGGTGCTGGATGCCGATGGCCGCCGCATCGGGTCGCGCCACCGCCCCGGCGACCGGATGCTGATGTTCCTGCTCGCCGCCCATTATCCCGACCGCTACGGCCGCCAATATCGCCGCCGCCCGGCACGCGGCGAGGCGGAGGCCCGCCGCCCGCGCCCGCCCCCGCGCCCAGCGTCGCCGAGGCGCTCGACGCGCTGACCCCCGTGCCCCCGGCCGAGCCGGAAAAGCTGATGGCCCCCGCCGATCTCGACGTCGCGATCGAGGTCGCCGACCTGACCGACGGTCGCCTGCCCCATTGGCTCGACCCGGACCGCCGCATCGAACCCGCGCCCGCGCCGCAGCAGGTCGAGCCGCCGCTGCACGATGCCCTCGCCGCCGCACTGGCGGAGCAGGACGATATCTACATTCCCGAACCCGGCCCACTCGGCACTGCGTTCGAGGTCGAACTGGAACTCGCCAAGCGCGGCATCGTCGTGCCCCGCCCCAAACCCCAACCCAACCGCCGCGCGCGTCGCGCCAGGCGGCGAGTGTGAACTTTGTGAACTTTGGAGGCAGGGACGCGGTGGGGCTTCTGTCGGACCCACGGGTAACACCGGGACGCCGACCGGGTCGAACCCGCCGCGTGACCCGTACCCCGGCGAAGGCCGGGGCCCAGTTGGGGAACGTTCATGGCCTGCTGAAAAGCCTATCCAACTGAACCCCGGCCTCCGCCGGGGTGCGGTCAGTATGGGTGCCGTGCGGTGCTGCCGCAGACGTGTCGATAGAGTCCTGAGTGACGGGATACCGCGTGGCACCCACCGCACCTCATACGCAAAAAGGGCGCCGCATGGTTCCCCACGCAGCGCCCCCTTCGGTCCGTATATGCCGCGTGACGCGACTTACATCGCGTTCTTCACGGCCTGTTCGACCATCGCGTTGTCGTCGTCGTCGGCCTTGTCGGCGGCGTCTTCGCCCATTTCGCGGACGTTGTCGGCCTGCGCTTCCAGCGCGTCCTCGACCTGCTCGTTGCTGGTCATGTCGGCCTGGTCTTCCAGCGCGTCCGCCTTGTTCTCGGTCATCGCCTCGATATTGTCGGCGGCCTTGTCGTCGGCATTGCCACCGCACGCACCCAGCAGCATCAGCGCGGCCAGGCCGGTCGCCGTCATTATCGTCTTCATGGCAATTCCCTCTTTGAACCCGCCCCTGTGGCGGGCAAGCCCGTTCAATCGCTTGAGCGCGCGGATGGTTCCGTCTGCGTATCGAGCGGGGGGATCGCCCAGTCGATCGCGCCGCGTCCCTGTGCCTCCAGGAACGCGTTCGCCTGACTGAACGGCCGGCTGCCGAACCAGCCGCTATGCGCCGACAGGGGGGAGGGGTGGCGGCTCTTGAGCACGAGGTGCCGGCCCCCGGCGGACACGTCGCGGACGAACCCCGCCTTCTTCTGGGCATGGGCACCCCATAGCAGGAAGACGCTGGGCGGCCCCTGTTCGGCCACGGCATGGACGACCGCGTCGGTCAGCGCCTCCCATCCCCGGCCGGCATGGGCGGCGGCGCGGCCCTGCTCGACGGTCAGCACCGCGTTCAGCAGCAGCACCCCCTGCCGCGCCCAATGCTCCAGGAACCCGTGGGCCGGCGGCGCGATGCCGAGGTCGCTGTGCAATTCCTTGTAGATATTGCGCAGCGATGGCGGCACCGGCACCCCCGGCCGGACCGAGAAGGACAACCCATGCGCCTGTCCCGGCCCGTGATAGGGGTCCTGCCCCAGGATCACGACCCGCACCTGTGGCAACGGGGTCAGCGCCAGCGCGGTGAACCAGTCGGCGCTGTGCGGCAGGATGCGCTTCCCCGCCGCTTTCTCGGCTTTCAGGAAGTCGCGCAGGGCATTCATGCCCGGACTGTCGAACACCGGCCCCAGCGCCGCCGCCCAGCTCGGGTCGATCGCGGCCGGGATCATGCCCGCTTGCGCACGAACTCGGCGCGCAGGACGAGGCCCTTGATCCCGTCGAACTTGCAGTCGATCTCCTGGTCGTCGCCGGTCAGGCGGATCGACTTGATGAGCGTGCCGCGCTTCAGCGTCTGTCCCGCGCCCTTGACGGTCAGGTCCTTGATGAGCGTCACCTGATCGCCATCGGCCAGCACGTTGCCGACCGCGTCGCGCACGACCACCGCGTCGTCGCCGGCGGGCGCGGCGGCCGCGACCTGCGACGCCGGCACCCACTCGCCGCTCGCCTCGTCATAGATATAGTCGTCGTCGCTCATAACCGTCATATCCTTCCGATCCGCTCACGCGGACGCGGCACCGGCCCGCTCCCCCACCCGGCCACCCATCAGGATACTTGCGTGGGTGGCCGGGTGTGGGTCACCCTGCAAAGTATTACTTTGCAGGGACCCGTGGGGGAGCGGGCCGGTGCCGCCTATCGACGGAATCGTAGCCGAGCGACCTAGCTCAGAACAACCCCGGCACCTCGCGCTGCGCGGTGCTGGGCCGGGCGGGTTCCAGCAGGGTGCGTTCGTCGAACCGCACCGTCTCGCGCTGCGCGCTGCTGCCGGTCGAGGCAGAGATGCGCGAGCAGGTCCGCCCGGCGAGGAAGTCGAGCGCGCGGGCGACCGACTGTTCGCGATTGTCGCCCAGCGGATAGCTGATGTCGTCGCTCGCCTGGCACGTATTGGGGACGGTCGCGGCCAACCCGTCATAATAGGCCGCCGACCGCGCCGAGTTCTGCACCGCCAGCGCGACGATGCGGAACCGGTCGTCGCACGCCGACCTGTCGACCGCGATCTGCCCGACCGGCTTGCCATAGGTGTTGGTGCCGACCAGCGCCATGTTGGTGCCCAGATATGGCACGAACGCGTTGATGACGAGTTCGCTGGCCGATGCCGTCCGCCCGGTGCCGATAAAGGCGATCTTGGTCGGCGTCACCGACTGCGCGGTCGGGGCGAAATACTTGACCTCGTTCTCGGATGACTTCTCCGACCGGAAGCTGGTGTAGCTGTACACCTGGCTGGTCGATTTGCCCCCGCCGAGCAGGTCGCCCATCAGGTCGGCGATCGAGATCAGCCCGCCGCCATTGTAGCGGAAATCGATGATGAACTCGTTGATCCCCTGCGCCCGGAAATCGGCGAAGGCGTTCCGGAGCGGCGTCTCGGCCGAGGAGATGAAGGTACGCAGATTGATGTACCCGACCTTCTTGCCATTGTCGGTCAGCACCTTGGCACCATAGCGGGTGGAGACGGGCAGAAGCGAGAAGTCGGTCTTGGTCACGGTCGCGGTCTTGGTCGTGCCGTCGATCGTGCGGAACTGGAAGGCGCGGGCGGTACCCGGCGTATCGGGGCCGAGCGCGGCGTTCAGCCCGGCGGTCCCTTCCGAATCGATGATCGTCGACACGTTGCGCAAATTGCCGGTCGTGGTCCCGATCTGCAGGATCTCGGTCCCGCGGTCGATGCCGGCGGCCAGCGCCGATGCCCCTTCGAACGATTCGATCACGAACAGCCGCCGCCCGGTCTGGTCGAGCGCGAAGCGGGTGCCGAACCCGGCGGTCGCGCCCGAATTATAATAGGCGTTCTCTTCCTTGATCGACGTCAGATAGGTGAAGAACCGGTCCTTGCGCTGCGCCCGCGCCGTTGCGGTCAGCGAATCGATATAGTCGTCGACGGTCGAGAACGCCGCCGGATTGGGATTGCTCGGCAACGTTTCGGGGAAGAGGTACCATTCGCGCAGCTGCGCCAATGCCCAGTCCTGCCGCTCGCGCAGCGAACAGCCCGCCGTCGTGGTTGGGGTGGGCGTCGGCGTGGCCGATGGTACCGGGGTAGGGGTCGGGCTGCCGCCGATCACGCTGCCCCCGCCGCCACCTCCGCCACCGCAACCCGACAGCATTGCCAATACGCCCAACGCCGCACCGATCCGTACCCGCATCACGCCCACTCCATAAACTGCCGCCAGCCTAGATGGCTGGTCTGCGAAGGGAAGGGGGATTCGCCGCCCGGTTCCGTTCGAACAGCGACAATGCCGGCGTCATACTGATCGGCGGCTGAACAGGCATTGCGCACCGCGACGACTGTTGCGGAGCGACAACAATTCCGAACAGCCTTTCTGCGGCGTTCAGTATTTCTTTGCGCTTTCGCGGCATAGCGGGTGGGTGTCGGACTGCCTTACACCTGTATCGGGATTGCCGCGATGATTCGGCTGTTCAAACATTACATCCCCCATGCCGTGCTGCTGCTCGGCCTGCTCGACGTTGGCGCGCTGCTCGTCGCCGCCGAACTGGGCTGGATCACGCGGGCGATGCAGATCGGCATGGCGGTCGAACCGATCCATACCCGCATTCCCCAGCTGTTCAGCTTCGCGCTCAGCCTCGAAGTCGCGATGGTCGCGGTCGGGGTCTATGGCACCGACGCGCTGCAATCGGTGCGCTTCGCCGCCGCGCGGCTGCTCGTGGCGATCTCGCTCGGCGTCATCTTCCTCGCGGTGATCTTTTTCCTGACGCCTTCGATCACCTTCTGGCGGTCGAACCTGCTCTACGCGATGGGCTTTGCGACCGTGCTGCTGCTGTTGCTGCGCATCGTCACCGGCACGCTGCTGGGCGGACAGGCGTTCAAGCGGCGGGTGATCGTGCTGGGCGCGGGGCCGCGCGCGCAGCGGCTGAAGGAACTGGGCCAGCGGCCGGGCGCGGGCTTCGTCGTCGTCGGCTATATCGCGATGAGCGAGGCGAACCGGGTGATCCCCGAAGCGATCGCCCGCGACGCGATCTACAACCTCGCCGACCATGTCGTGCTCTTGGGCGCCTCCGAAGTCGTGCTGGCGCTGGAGGAGCGGCGAAACGCGCTGCCGCTCAAGGACCTGCTGCGCATCCGCACGACCGGCGTCCATGTCAACGAAATCTCGACCTTCCTCGAACGCGAGACGGGGCGCGTCGACCTCGACAGCGTCAATCCGTCGTGGCTGATCTTCTCCGACGGCTTCTCGTCGGGGCGGATGCTGTCGAGCATCTTCAAGCGGATGTTCGACATCACCGCCAGCCTGATCCTGCTGGTGCTGACGCTGCCCGTGATCCTGCTGGCGGCGATCGCGGTGAAGCTGGATAGCCGCGGGCCGGTCTTCTACCGCCAGCGGCGTGTCGGGCTGTACAGCACCGGCTTCGACATTCCCAAGCTCCGTTCGATGCGCACCGATGCGGAGGCCGCCGGATCGGCGGTCTGGGCGGAGAAGAACGACCCGCGCATCACCCGCATCGGCCGCGTCCTGCGCAAGACGCGGATCGACGAACTGCCGCAATGCTGGAGCGTGCTGATCGGCGAGATGAGCTTTGTCGGCCCCCGCCCCGAACGCCCCGAATTCGTGTCCTCGCTGGAGGAGAAGCTGCCCTATTATGCCGAACGGCACATGGTGAAGCCGGGCATCACCGGCTGGGCGCAGATCAACTATCCCTATGGCGCGTCGATCGACGATGCGCGGCAGAAGCTCGAATATGACCTCTATTACGCCAAGAACTATTCGCCCTTCCTCGACCTGCTGATCCTGCTGCAGACGATCCGGGTCGTGATCTGGTCGGGCGGGGCGCGCTGATGCGATGCTGATCGGGATCGTCGTCTGGGGCCATGCCATCGCCGCGCTGCTGTTCGGCGGGCTTGCCTTCTGGACCGCGCGGCGCGGGGCAGCCGATGGCGCGCTGCCGCGCCGCTGGCTGACGATCGCGCTGGCGCTGACCGCGCTGTGGGCGCTGGCGGTGGCGGGGATCGCCAACAGCCATCCGGTCACGAACCTGCTGGCGGGGCTGCGCACGCTCGGCTGGCTGGCGCTGCTGTTCGCGGTGCAGCGGCGCATCGGCGAACGGGGGGCGGAGGCGCTGGGCCGGACGATGGCCTATCTTGCGGTAGCGGCGGTCGATCTGGCGCAGCTGCTGCTCGGCTTCCTCAGCGTCACTGCCGGCAACAATGCGGTCGCGACCGTCATCGGCGATGTGGCGACGCTGCTGGGAATGCTGGCGGCGCTGGGGGCGCTGCTGCTGCTCCACGGCCTGTTCCGCGGCGTCACCTCGACGGCGATGCGACTAGTGCTGGTGACGGCGGGGGCGTTCTGGCTGATCGACGTCAACAGCTGCATCGCCAGCTATCTGGGCGCCGGGCCGCCGGTCGAGCTGATCGCGGCACGGGGCGCAGGGGTGGCGGCCATGGCCCTGCTGGTCGGCCTCGCGCTGTCGCGGCCGGCCGATGGCGAGGTGCAGTTCTCGCGCACCGCGACCTTCCACACCCTGTCGCTGCTCGGTCTCGTCGCCTATTTCGCGATCACGATCATGGTGACCAGCCTGATCGAGGCGCTGGGCGGCAGCCATGCCCGTATCGCGCAGACCGCCTTCGTCTTCGGGTCGACCGTGGCGATGCTGACCGCCGCCTCGTCGGGCTGGCTGCGGGCGTGGATCAAGGTCAAGCTGGTCAAGCACCTGTTCCGCCACCGCTACGACTATCGCGCCGAATGGACCCGCTTTACCGAGACGCTGGGCGAGCCGAAGGGTGGCGCGCCGCTCGACGAACGGCTGGTGAAGGCGGTCGGTGACCTGACCGACTCCCCCGCCGGCCTGCTGCTGGTCGCCGATGGCGATACGCTGGTGTCGCAGGCGTCGTGGTGCTGGGATGCGCAGGCGCTGCCCGCCGACGATGTCGGCAGTGCGCGGCTGGCGGCCTATCTGCAGGCGACCGGTCGCATTCTCGAACTCGATCCGCTGCGCGACCACCCGGACGACCCGGAACGCGCGGCGGTGCCCGATGCGATGCTGGCGCATCCCGATGCCTGGGTCGTCGTGCCGCTGCCGCATCTGGGGCGGTTGACCGGCGCGATCCTGCTCGCCCGGCCGATCCTCGCCCGTCCGCTCGACTGGGAGGATTTCGACCTGTTGCGCATCGCTGGGCGGCAGGTCGCGAGCTACCTTGCCGAGGAACGCGCCCAGTCCGCCCTGTCCGAAGCGCAGCGGTTCGACGAGTTCAACCGCCGCTTCGCCTTCATCCTGCATGACGTGAAGAATATCGTGAGCCAGCTTAGCCTCGTCGCGCGCAACGCGCCGCGCCACGCCGACAATCCCGCATTCCGTGCCGACATGGTCGCGACGCTGAATGAATCCGCCACGCGGATGAACGACCTGCTCGCCCGCCTGTCCGAACGCGAGCCGCCCCGGATCGAGGCACCGCGCGCCGTCGCGCTGGCGACGGTCGCCGCCCAGTCCGCCGCACGCTTCCGCGCGCGGGGCGCGGTGGTGGTCGAGGGCGAACGCGACTGCCACGCCGCCGCCGATCCGGCGCGGCTGCAACAGGTCCTCGACCACCTCGTCCTCAACGCGCTCGACGCGGGCGGCAGCGATCCGGTGCGCGTGATCCTGGGGCAGGCCGGCGACCGGGCCTGGATCGACGTGGTCGATACCGGCCAGGGCATGACCCAGCAGTTCATCCGCGACGACCTGTTCCGCCCGTTCGTGTCGTCGAAGCCGACCGGCTTCGGCATCGGCGCGTTCGAGGCGCGGCAGCTGGCCCAGGCGATGGGTGGCACGATCGAGGTGGAGAGCCATCCCGGACGCGGCACCCGGTTCCGCGTCACGCTGGCGGCGGCCACCCCAACGCTGGAGCAGGCGGCATGACGACACGCAAATGCCTGTTGATCGTCGAGGACGATGCCGGCCTCCAGCGCCAGCTGCGCTGGGCCTATGAAGGCTATGACATCGTCGTCGCCGGGGACCGCGACGCGGCGATTGCTGCCGTCCGTGCGGAGGAGCCGCAGGTGATCACCCTCGACCTCGGCCTGCCGCCCGATCCCGACGGGGTGAGCGAAGGCTTCGCGACGATGGCGGCGATCCTCGCGATGAAGCCCGATACCAAGATCGTGGTGGCGAGCGGTCATGGCGATCGCGCCAGCGCGCTGCGTGCCATCGATCTGGGGGCATGGGATTTCTATGCCAAGCCGATCGACATCGACGCGCTGGGCCTGATCGTCGCGCGCGCCTTCCACGTCCATGCGCTGGAGGCCGAGAACCGCCGCCTGGCGGAACGGATCGAGGGGCAGGCGGTGCTGGGCGGCATGATTACTGCCGCGCCCGAAATGCTGAAGGTGACGCGGACCATCGAACGGGTGGCCCCCGCCGACGTCTCGGTCATGCTGCTCGGCGCGTCGGGCACCGGCAAGGAACTGCTCGCCCGCGGCGTCCATGACGCCTCGCGGCGCAAGCGCGGAAATTTCATCGCGATCAACTGCGCCGCCATTCCCGAAACCCTGCTGGAAAGCGAGCTGTTCGGCCACGAAAAGGGCGCGTTCACCGGCGCGGTCAAGACGACCGAGGGCAAGATCGAACAGGCGGCGGGCGGCACGCTGTTCCTCGACGAGATCGGCGACGTGCCGCTGCCGCTGCAGGTGAAGCTGCTGCGGTTCCTGCAGGAGCGGGTGATCGAACGCGTCGGCGGGCGCAAGGCGATCCCCGTCGACACCCGCATCGTCTGTGCGACGCATCAGGATATCGATGCGATGGTCGCCGATGGCCGGTTCCGCGAGGACCTTTATTACCGCCTTGCCGAGATCGTGGTGCGGATCCCGTCGCTCAGCGAACGGCCTGGCGATCCCGCCTTGCTTGCGCGCCATTTCCTCGACCGCCACGCCGCGCAGATGGGGCTGGGGCCGAAGCGCTTCGCCCCCGATGCGCTGGCCGCGATCGAGGCTTGGAGCTGGCCCGGCAATGTCCGCGAGCTGGAGAACCGGGTGAAGCGCGCCGCGATCATGGCCGATGGCAAGGCGGTGACCGCTGCCGACCTCGACCTCGCCAGCCCCGACATGGCGTCCGGCCCGATCAACCTGAAGGCGGTGCGCGAGGCGGCGGACCGTTCCGCGATCCGCTCCGCGCTGGCGCAGGCACAGGGCAATATCTCGGGCACCGCCCGCCTGCTCGGCATCAGCCGCCCGACCCTCTACGACCTGATGAAGAGCTATGACCTGCAACCCTGACCGATCGATCCGCGCGCTGCTCGGCGCAGCCGGCCTTGGCGTCGTCGCCGTCGCGCTGGCGTCGCTCGGCGGCGTATTGCCTGCGCGCGCCGATGCAGCGGATGCGCAGACGAAGGTCGCGCAGGCGCTGGCGCAGTTTCAGGCCGGGCACTGGACCGCCGCCCGCGACCGCGCCCGTGCCGCGACGCAGGCCGATCCGGCGTCGGGCTTTGCGCAGGCGGTGCTGGCCCGCACGCAGCTGGCGCTGGGGGACGGGGCGGGGGCGCAAGGTTCGCTCGACGCCGCGACCAAGGCCGGGTTCGATCCCGCTCGCGCGCGCCAGCTCTATGCCCATGCCCGGCTGTTGCAGGGCGATGCGGCCGGCGCGATGGCGGAGGCGGATCGCGCCGCGCCACGCTATCGCGCATATGCCACGACGATCCGGGCACAGGCGGTGGCGGCGAGCGGCGATGTCCGCGCCGCGCTGTCGACGCTGGAGGCGCGGGTTGCGTCGGCACCCGGCGATGCGTTTGCCTGGGTCGCGCTCGGCCGGATGCGGCAGGACGCGGGCGACATGGTCGGCGCGATCAATGCCGGCGCGGCGGCGGTACGCGCCGATCCCGCCTCGCCCGATGCGCTCCGGCTCCGTGCGCAGACGATGCGCACCCAATATGGGCTGGTGGCGGCGCTCCCCTGGTTCGAATCGGCGCTCGCCCGCGATCCTTATGCGCACGACACGCTGATCGACTATGCCGCCACGCTGGGCGATGCCGGGCGGTCGCGCGACATGCTGGCGGCGGTCCGCCGCGCGATGGCGGTGCGGCCGGGCAGTCCGCAGGGGCTGTACCTGCAAGCGGTGCTGGCCGCGCGGGCCGGCGATCTCGCGACCGCGCGCAGTGTATTGGACAAGGCCGGGCGTGGGCTGGCTGGCGTGCCCGGTGCACTGCTGCTCAGCGGATCGATCGGCCTCGCCGCCGGCGAAGCGGCGCAGGCGGCGATCCCCTTGCGGGAACTGGTCGCGCGGCAACCCACCAACATCACCTCGCGCAAGCTGCTGGCGCTCGCTCTATTGCAGAGCGATTCGGCGCGGGAGGCGTTCGACACGATCCTGCCGGTCGCCTCGCGCGGCGATGCCGACAGCTACACGCTGCTGCTGGCGGCACGTGCGCTGGAGCGGATCGGCGACCGCGCCAACGCAGCCCCCTTGTTCGACCGTGCGGCGGCACTGGCACGCGGCCGGTCGGGCGCTTTCGCGACCGGCGAGAATCTGGCCACGCTGGCCCATGGAGCGACTGCAGCGCCGGGCAATCCGGCGGCGGCGCTCCCCTATATCCGCGCGTTGTCGGCGGGCGGCGATGCGGCCGGGGCGCTGGCGGTGGCACAGGCGCTGGCCGATGCCAATTCCGGATCGCCTGCCGCGCAGCTGGTGCTGGGCGATGCGCTGGCTGGGGCGGGGCGGATGGGCGATGCCGCGACCGCCTATGCCCGCGCCGCGGCGACCCGTTTCGACGAAGCGACGATGCTGCGGCTGGTCGATGCCTGCGACCGCGCCGGACAGCGCGATCAGGCGAGTGCCGCCCTGTCGCTGTTCCTGACGCAGAACCCGGGCAATGTCCCCGCGCTGCGCCTGCTCGGCAGCTGGCAGGTCGCGGCGGGCGAGCATGACGCCGCGATCGAGACGCTGGAGACCTTGCGCGAACGTGTCGGCGACCGCGATCCGGCAGTGCTGGCGCTGCTCGCCTTCGCCTATGCCGGTGCGGGCGAGGCGGAGGCGGCACAGGGCTATGCCGGCGCGGCCTATGTCCTCGCCCCATCCAACCCGATGACGGTCGATGCGCTCAGCTGGGCGCTTTATGCCGGTGACAATGTGGGGGCGGCGGTCCCGCTGGCGGTGAAGGCGGTGCGGCTGGCGCCGCAAGATGCGACGATCCGCTGGCACATGGCGCAGATCGCCGAGGCCGCCGGCAACCCCCCCGTCGCCATCGCCAATGCGCAGGCGGCGCTGGGCGATCCGCGCTTTGCCGAGCGGGCAGCGGCAAAGGCGCTGATCGCTGGAAGCTGACCAACCTCCTCGACCACGCACGTCATCCTAGCCTGCGCCGGGATGACGTGCGTGGTGACGGGGTTTGCGCTACAGGCCGCCGCATGACCGACCCGCTGCTCCGCATCGCCGAGGCGCTCGAACGCCTGTCGCCCCCGCCGCCGCCCGCCGCCGATCCCCGGAGCCATCCGGCCTATGGCTGGGACGGCACCGTTCTGCGGGCGGCACGCGGCTTCCGCCCGCTTCCGCTCGACCGGCTGGTCGGCATCGATGCGCAGAAGGTGGCACTGACCGACAATCTGGCGCGACTGGCGGCGGGCGCGGCGGCGCATGACGTGTTGCTCTGGGGCGCGCGGGGCACCGGCAAGTCGGCGTTGGTCAAGGCGGCGGTCGGTCAGGTGCAGGCGACCGATGGCGCGCTCGCACTGGTCGAGGCGCCGGCCAACGCCCTCGCAGGCCTGCCACGCCTGTTCGCGCTGCTGGCCGAGGTGCCCCGGGCCTTCGCCGTGTTCGTCGACGATCTCGGCTTCGACACGCCCGCCGACGGCCGTGCGCTGCGGTCGCTGCTGGAGGGTGGCGCGGAAGGGCGACCCGGCAATGTCCGGCTGATCGTCACCGCCAACCGCCGCCATCTGGTCCCCCGCGATCTGAAGGAACAGGACAGCGCGATCAACCCGCGCGACGGCATCGACGACGCCTTGGCGCTCGCCGACCGCTTCGGCCTGTCGCTCGGCTTCCACGTCGTCGACCAGGATCATTATGTCGCGATCGTCGAGCGCTACTGCGCGGCCTACGACCTGCCGTTCGATGCGCAGGAAGCGATCAACTGGGCGACGAAGCGCGGTAGCCGCTCGGGCCGCGTGGCGTGGCAATATGTGACCGACCTGGCCGGCCGTCAGGGGAAGGCGGTGTAAGGTTCGCGTGAAGGCGTGAAGAGAACACCTGCGCGGTAGCGCCTTAACCTGACCCAAGGGCCGGAAAGGAAGGGCGGTAGACGCCGCCGGGCGCAATCCCTTCGCGTGAACCATTTTCTTCTTGCTACAGTCAGCGGTCCGCTCGCGGAGACCCCCCTCCACCAGCCTGCGGCTGGTCCCCCTCCCCGCGCCGGAGAGGCGCTTTACGCCTCCGCCATCTCCGCCAGCGCCAGCCAGCGCTCCTCCGCCGCGTCCTTTTCCGCGCGCGCCTTCTCGATCTGCGCGGTCAGCGTGGCGAACCGCTTCGGGTCTTTCGTATAGAGCGCCGGATCGGCCAGCAGCGCTTCGTCGCGTGCGATCGCTGCCTCCAGCTCCTCGATCCGACCGGGCAGCAGGTCGAGGTCGCGCTGGTCCTTGTAGCTCATCTTGGTCGATCTGGGCTTGGGCGGTGCCGCCTCGACCGGCTTCGCGGCCTTGGCCTTCGCCACCGTCCGTTCGCGGCGCTTCGCCACCCAGTCGGCATAGCCGCCCGGCACGACATCGACATGGCCGCTGCCGTCCAGCCCCAGCGTGACCGTCACCGTCCGGTCGAGAAAGTCGCGGTCGTGGCTGACGATCAGCACGGTGCCGGCATAATCGCCGATCACCTCCTGCAACAGATCGAGCGTTTCGAGGTCGAGGTCGTTGGTCGGCTCGTCCAGCACCAGCAGGTTCGACGGCCGCGCAAACTCGCGCGCCAGCAACAATCGCGACCGCTCGCCACCCGACAGCGTGCCGATCCGCGCCTCGGCGATCGACGGATCGAACAGGAACTCCTTCAGATAGCCATGGACATGCTTCTTGGACCCGTTGACCTCGATCCAGTCGCCGCCATCGGCCAGCACGTCGCGCACCCGCTTTTCCGGTGCCATCAGCTTGCGCTGCTGGTCGATCACGATCCCGTCCAGCGTCTGCGCGCGCATGATCTTGCCTGCATCCGGCTCTAGGTCGCCGGTCAGGAGCCGCAGCAGCGTCGTCTTTCCAGCGCCATTGCCGCCGACGATGCCGATCCGGTCACCGCGCCGCACCCGCAGTGAAAAGTCCTTGAGCACCGTGCGGTCGCCGAATGCCTTGGTCACATGCTCGGCGTCGATCACCACCTTGGTCTTGGTGTCGTCCGCCTCGACCTGGATCTTCGCGGTGCCCTGCGGCCCCTGCATCGCCGCGCGCTGCGCCCTGAGTTCGTGCAGCTTTTCGAGGCGCCCCATGTTGCGCTTGCGCCGCGCGGTGACGCCGCGGTGGAGCCAATGCTCCTCGATCTTGAGCTTCGCGTCCAATCGCTGCGCCGCGCGTTCCTCTTCGGCGGCGGCCTGCTCCATCCACGCCTCGAACCCGCCAAAGCCGATCTCGGCCCGGCGGATACCGCCGCGATCGAGCCACAGCGTCGACCTGGTCAAGCGCGTCAGGAAGGTACGGTCGTGGCTGATGACGATGAACGCGCCGTTGAAGCGGTTCAGCCATTCCTCCAGCCATTCGATCGCCGACAGGTCGAGATGGTTGGTCGGCTCGTCGAGCAGGAGTACGTCCGGGTTCTCGGCCAGCGCGCGGGCGATCGCCGCCCGCCGCCGCTCGCCGCCCGATGCGGTGGCGGCTTCGCGGTTCAGGTCGATGCCCAGCTGGTCGGCGATCGCGTCGACTTCGTGTTCCGCCGGCGCGCGGGGGCCGCGCAGCGCGAAGTCGCGCAGCGTCGCATAGCCGTCGACCTTCGGGTCCTGCTCCAGCAGCACGACATGGGTGCCCGGCACGATCGTCCGCCGGCCTTCGTCCGCATCGATCGATCCGGCGATCAGCTTCAGCAGCGTCGTCTTGCCCGCCCCGTTGCGCCCGATCAGCGCCAGCCGGTCGCGTGTGCCGACATGGATGTCGAGCCCGCGAAACAACCAGCCATTGCCCTGGATCAATCCAAGGCCCTCATAGGACAATATCGGTGCAGCCATGTGTGGCAGGTAAGCCGCAGTCGCGAACGAAGCAAGTTACGCCAGCCTGTCTGCCCTATTCACGGGCTGTTCAACGCGTTGCCCCTATGCCACGCCCTATGTCGATGGTCGTTCGGTTCCTTGTGCTGGGATTGCTGGCGGTGTCGGGTAATGCGCACGCATTGCCCGACCAGTTGCTGCGCGATCACCAGGCCGCTCGCGCGGCGCGGGACGAGGGTCGCATCCTGCCGATGCGCGAGATCGAACGCCGCGTCCTGCCGCAGATGCGCGGTGCGCAATATCTCGGCTTCGACTATGATCCCGATCGCGGGATTTACACGCTCAAATTCCTGCGCGATGGGGCGGTCATCTGGGTCGATGTCGATGCCCGTACCGGCCAGGTCACCGGCCGCAGCCGTTAAACGAATAGGGGAGAACAGCCGATGCGCGTCCTGATCGTCGAGGACGAACCCAATCTCGGCCGCCAGCTGCGTGCCACGCTGGAGGGCGCGGGCTATGCCGTCGACCTCGCCACCGATGGTGAGGAGGGGCATTTCCTCGGCTCGACCGAAACCTATGACGCGATCATCCTCGATCTCGGCCTGCCCGAAGTCGACGGGCTGACCGTGCTGGACCGCTGGCGCAAGGAGGGGCGCACCGCCCCCGTGCTGGTGCTGACCGCCCGCGACAGCTGGTCGGACAAGGTCGCCGGTCTGGACGCCGGTGCCGACGATTATGTCGCGAAGCCCTTCCAGACCGAGGAGCTGATCGCCCGCCTGCGCGCCCTGATCCGCCGTGCGTCGGGCAATGCCTCGGCCGAGCTGACCGCCGGCGACATCCGCCTCGACACCCGTTCGGGCAAGGTGACCAAGGCTGGCGAACCGGTGAAGCTGACCGCGCAGGAGTACAAGCTGCTCAGCTACCTCCTCCACCACAAGGGCAAGGTCGTCAGCCGCACCGAGCTGATCGAACATATCTACGACCAGGATTTCGACCGCGATTCGAACACGATCGAAGTGTTCGTGACGCGCATCCGCAAGAAGCTGGGCGCCGACGTCATCACGACGATCCGGGGTCTGGGCTACAGCCTCGACGAACCGGGCGCGCCGAAGCCGGCGGGCGCGGAGGACTGAAGCGAGCGTCATGGCCGGAAGCATCGATCCTGCCCCGCGCACCTATGTCCGGGTGACGGGATCGCTGTCGCGGCGGATGATCCTCGTCGCGGCGCTGTGGATCATGCTGCTGCTGGCCGGCGGCGGCTTCGCGCTCGACCGGGTGCTGGTGTCGGCGGTGACGCGCAACACCGATGACGGCCTGGAATATCTCCTCAACTCGCTGATCGTGTCGGCCGAGATCGATTCGACCGGCGAGGTGACGTTCAACCGCCAGCTATCGGATCAGCGCTTCCTCGAACCCTATTCGGGCCTCTATTGGCAGGTCAGCGGGCCGGGGCACGAGACGTGGCCATCACGCTCGCTGTGGGACCGCAAGCTGCCGGTCGACGGCAAGCGCTATACCGACATCCACATCTACGACGCGCGCCCTTTCCCCGACCAGAAGCTGCGCATCGTCGAACGCGACCTGACCCTGCCTGGATCGCCCACCGTCTGGCGGTTCCAGGTGGCCGAGTCGCGCGACGTGCTCGACGGGCTGATCGCGGCTCTGCGCAAGACGCTGGTGCGTTCGTTCGCGCTGCTGGGGCTGGGGCTGATCGTCATGGCGACGCTCCAGACCTGGTATGGGCTGCTCCCCTTGCGTGCCGTGCGCGACGCCATCGCCCGGCTGCGAGCCGGCCAATCGGCACGGGTCGAAGGGTCGATGCCGGCCGAGGTCGCGCCGCTGGTCGAGGAACTCAACGCGCTGGTCGAACATAACGACAAGCAGGCGGAAGAGGCGCGGCGTCACGCCGGAAACCTCGCCCATGCGCTCAAGACCCCGCTGACCGTCATCATGAATGCCTCCGCCGCCGGGCAGGACGACCTCGCCGACACCGTCATCCGCGAGGCCCGGACGATGCGGCGGCAGGTCGACCATCACCTCGCCCGTGCCCGCGCGGTCGGGCGGCGCGGATCGGCGCACAGCCGCGCCGAGGTATGGGCGTCGGTCGAGGCGGTCGAGCGTGCCGTCGCCCGCCTCTATCCCAATGTCCGCATCGACGTGGACGGCCAGAAGGACCTGATCGCCCGGATCGAGCGGCAGGACCTCGACGAAATCCTCGGCAATCTGGTCGAGAACGCCGCCAAATATGGTGGGGGCAGCGTGTTCGTCACCGTGCGTGCCGATGCCGGCTTCGTCGAACTGCTGGTCGAGGATGACGGGCGCGGCATCCCGGAGGCGGACCGGCTGCGCATCTTCGACCGCGGCGTGCGGCTCGATTCGGGCAAGCCCGGAACCGGTCTCGGCTTGGCCATCGTCCGCGACGTGGCGGAGATTTACGAAGGTACCGCCTCGCTGGAGGAGAGCGAGGATCTGGGCGGGCTTCTGGTCCGGCTCAGGCTGCCTGCGGCCTGAATAGAGAATCCGTTCCAACCCTCACCGTTCGGTTCGAGCAGCTTCGAGCTTGTCGAGAAGCGTCCGTCGAGAACGCGGTTGTTTGAGGCACCCCCTTCTCGACTACGGTTCTCGACAGGCTCGAACCTCCGCTCGAAGCAAACGGGGGGCGGGTCGGGGGAGCGCGGGAAGAGAGGGAGCCTACAACCCCCGCATCGCCGCCGCCGCGATCGACGCGCTCCGCTTGCGCGCTTCCGGATCGAACATCGCACCGGTGACGATCACCTCGTTGACCTGTGTCCGCTCGATGAACTTCGCCAATCCCGCCCGCACCGCCTCCGGTCCGCCGATCGCCGAACATTCCAGCACATGGTCGAGGATCGCATTGCCCTGCGCACCAATCTGCGAGCGATAGCCCGCGACCGGCGGCGGCAGTTCGATCGGCTGGCCGGTGCGGATTGCGACGAACATCTGTTCGGTCGAACTCGCCAGCAGCCGCGCCTCCTCGTCGGTATCTGCCGCCAGCACGTTGAACGCCGCCGCCGCATAGGGCTTGTCGAGCACCGCAGAGGGCGTGAAGTTGCGCCGATATATCTCCAGCGCCTGATCCAGTGCCGCCGGTGCGAAGTGCGAGGCGAAGGCATAGGGCAGACCCAGCATCGCCGCCAGTTGCGCGCCGAACAGCGACGATCCGAGAATCCACAGGTCGACCTTCGCGCCCGCACCCGGCACCGCACGGATGCCGGTGCGGCCGTCGTCCGCAAAATAGCTTTGCAGCTCGACCACATCCTGCGGGAACGCGTTGGGATCGCTGTCCAGCGTCCGGCGCATCGCGCGGGCGACGATCTGGTCCGATCCCGGTGCGCGACCCAGCCCCAAGTCGATCCGCCCGGGAAAGAGCGCGTCGAGCGTCCCGAACTGTTCCGCGACGCTGAGCGGCGCATGGTTGGGCAGCATGATGCCACCGGCCCCGACGCGCATGGTCTTCGTCGCAGCGGCGATATGGCCGATCACGACGGCGGTCGCGGCGCTGGCGATGCCCGGCATCCCATGATGCTCGGCCACCCAATAACGGTGAAATCCCTCTGCCTCGGCATAAGCGGCAAGGTCGGCGGCGGCGGCCAGCGCGTCGGCGGGGGTGCTCCCCTGCCGGACGGGGACGAGATCGAGCATAGAATAGCGGGTCATGGGTAAGAGATGGGGGTCAGGTTGCGAATTGCCACCCAATCGCGCTTGCCCGCCCCCAAGCCCCGCTTACAGCAGCAGCTCGCCCTGCATCACGGTGACACACTGCCCGCCCAGCACCGCGCGCTCCCCCGCCAGCGTACAGGTCAGATATCCGCCCCGCACGCTTGCCTGAAACGCGGTGAAGCGATCGCGGTCAAGACGTTCGGTCCAGAAGGGGGTGAGCGCGGCATGGGCCGATCCGGTCACCGGGTCCTCGTCCACGCCCCAGGCGGGCACGAACACGCGGCTGACCACATCGGCGACATCGCCGGGCGCGGTGACGATCGCCATGACGTGACACGCCGACAGCGCCGCCATGTCGGGCGTGCAGCCGCGCACCGCATCGGCATCGGGCAACAGGATGATGCTGGTCTCCTGCGCGCCCGCGACGCTGGCGAACACCTCCCCGTCGCAGCCGAGCGCGGCCAGCAGGGCGGCATCCGGTGCGGGGGCGACCCGCGTTACCGGCAGGTCGAGCGTGTAGCCACCGCCGTCCCGCCGCACGACCAGCACGCCCGCCTTGCGCGTGGCGAAGCGCACCGTGTCGCGCTCCCCTATCAGTACATGGCCGCTCGCCAGCGTCGCATGGCCGCACATCGCGATCTCGACGGTCGGCGTGAACCAGCGCAATTCATAGTCGGCTATCTCGCTGTCGACCTGCACCGCAAACGCGGTTTCCGACAGGTTATGCTCCAGCGCGATCGACTGGAGCAGCGCGTCGTCGGGCCATGCATCCAACAGCATCACCGCCGCCGGATTGCCAGCGAACGGCCGGTCGGTGAACGCGTCGACGACGGTGAAGGGCAGCGCCGTCACAGGCTGCCGACGCGCTTGCCGAACCAGTGCGGGGTCACGTCGGCTTCGACCAGCGGATTGTCGGTGTCGACATGGCCTTCGGGATCAAGGTGGATCAGCACCTCGACCTTGGGGAAGGCCTGGCGCAGCGCACGCTCGACCCCCTCCACCACGTCATGTGCCTCGGCGACGGTCATGTCGCGGGCGACCTCCATATGGAATTGTGCGAAGTCGTGGCTGCCCGAGCGGCGGGTGCGGAAGTCGTGGATGCCGCGCAACCCGTCCTGCCGGGCGGCCACGTCGAGAAATGCCTGGCGCTCGTCCTCGGGCCATTCCTTGTCCATCAGCTGGTCGATCGCCTGGCTCGACGCCTGGAACGCACCCCAACCCAGCCACAGCGCGATCAGGATGCCCATCACCGGGTCGGCCCCGCGAATGCCGAAGAGCTGGTCGAGGACCATCGCGACGATGACGGCGAGGTTGAGCAGCAGATCGCTTTGGTAATGGACATTGTCCGCACGGATCGCGACCGATCCGGTGCGGTCGATGATCGATTTCTGATAGGCCAGCAGCGCGAAGGTCGCGAGGATCGCGATCACCGACACGCCGATGCCGAATTCGACGTCCTGCGTCTCGCCCGGCGCACCGAACGCGGCGATCGCGCGCCATGCGATGCCCGCTGCCGATGCGGTGATGAGCATGACCTGGAACAGCGCCGCCAGCGCCTCCGCCTTGCCATGGCCGAAGCGATGGTCATGGTCGGCAGGCGTCGCCGCCAGACGCACGCCGTACAGCGTTACGAGGCTGGCGAGCAGGTCGAGCGCGGTGTCGGCCAGGCTGCCGAGCATCGCGACCGACCCGGTATGCCACGCGGCAAACCCCTTCAGCCCCAGCAGGAACAGCGCCATCGTCACCGACGCCATGGCGGCGCGCGTGGCGAGCGGGATGATCCGCTTGCGTTCGGTCTCGGTCACGGGAACAGTAGCCCTTCGCGCCAGCCACCTTGCGCATCGGGGGTGAACACGCGACGTTCGTGCAGCCGGTGCGCCCGGTCCTGCCAGAATTCGATGACCTTGGGCGTGACGCGATATCCGCCCCAGAAAGGCGGGCGGGGCACGTCCTGCCCCTCGAACCGCGCCTGCACCTCGGCGAAGCGCGCCTCGAAGGTTTCACGCGAATCGAGCGGACGCGATTGGTCGGACGCCCAGGCACCCAGCTGCGAATCACGGCTGCGCGAGGCGAAATAGCTGTCGGATTCGGCATCGGAGGCGAGGGTCACCGGCCCTTCGATCCGAATCTGCCGGCGCAGCGACTTCCAGTGGAACAGCAGCGCGGCATGGGGATTGGCGGCCAGCTCGGCGGCCTTGCGCCCTTCGCGATTGGTGTAGAACACGAACCCGTCGCGGCCATGGCCCTTGAGCAGCACCATTCGCACCGACGGTCGCCCATCGGCATCGGCGGTGGCCAGCGCCATGGCGTTGGGATCGTTCGGCTCGCTCTCGCGCGCTTCGGCGAACCATTGGTCGAACAGGTCGAAAGGGTCGGTCATCGGCCGCACATAGCCGCTTTCCCGCGCGATTTCACCCTGTGACTAGGGGCAGCGATGCACCATGCCGGATCAACCCGCGCTGCGTTCCGCCAGCTTGCGCTCCCATGCCAGCGCGTCGCGCACGATCTGGTCGAGATCGGCGTGCTGCGGCCGCCAGGGCAGGGTGGCGAGGATCGTGCCGTTGTCGGCGACCAGCGCGTCGGGATCGCCTGCACGACGCCCTTCCAGACGGCGATCGATCGTCATGTTGGTCACGCGGTCGACGGCGTCGAGGACCTCCAGCACCGAGTAACCACGACCATAGCCGGCGTTCATCGTATGGCTTTTCGCCGGATCGGCCATCAGCAGGTTCAGCGCATGGACGTGCGCATCGGCCAGGTCGCTGACATGGATATAGTCGCGCACCCCGGTCCCATCGGGCGTCGCGAAATCGGTGCCATAGACGCCGACGTGACTGCGCTTGCCCGTCGCCGCCTCGACCGCGACCTTGATCAGGTGGGTGGCACCCGCCGTCGACTGGCCGCTGCGTCCCTGCGGATCGGCTCCGGCGACGTTGAAGTAACGCAGCGCCGCATAGTTGATCGGATGCGCGGCGGCGACATCGGCCAGCATGATCTCGGTCATCAGCTTCGACATGCCATACGGGTTGATCGGCTGCTTCGGGCTGTCCTCGCGCACCGGCACGACCTCCGGAATGCCATAGGTCGCAGCGGTCGAGGAGAAGATGAAATGCTTCACGCCCTCGGCGACCGCATTTTCGATCAGGCTGCGCGAGGCGGCGGTGTTGTTGCGGTAATATTTGAGCGGGTTCTCGACCGATTCGGGCACCACGACCGATCCGGCGAAGTGCAGGATGGCGTGGACGTCATGGTCGCGCAGCGCCGCGCGCACCGCCATGTCGTCGCTGATATCGGCCACGACCAGCGCGGCGCGCGGATCGACCGCCCAGTCGAAGCCGGTCACCAGATTGTCGATGACGACGACATCATGGCCGGCGTCGAGCAGCGCCAGCACCGCATGGCTGCCGATATAGCCCGCACCACCCGTGACCAGAACCTTGCCCATTACCGTACCCCCGATTGCGTCGCCGCCATGCGCGCCTATCTCTGCGACCGAAGGAGATTACGCAATGGCTACCGAACAGGCGACCTTCGCCGGCGGATGTTTCTGGTGCACCGAGGCGGTGTTTCGCGACGTGATCGGCGTCGAGCAGGTCGAAAGCGGCTATATCGGCGGTACGGTCGAACATCCGACCTACAAGCAGGTGTGCGGTGGCGACACCGGCCATGCGGAGGCGATCCGCATCACCTATGATCCGGCGGTGATCGGCTATGACGATATGCTCGACATCTTCTTTGCGACGCATGATCCGACGCAACTGAACCGGCAGGGCAACGATATCGGAACCCAGTATCGCTCTGCGATCTTTCCGCATTCGCCCGAACAGGAAGCGGCGGCGCGAGCCGGGATCGAGCGTGCGGGCGAGGGGCGTGGCAAGATCGTGACGACGATCGAACCGCTCGCCACCTGGTATCCGGCCGAGGATTATCACCAGGAATATTGGGACGGCGAAGGTCAGCGGAACCCCTATTGCATGGCGGTGATTCCGCCCAAGCTGCAGAAGCTGCGCAAAAGCTTCGCGGCGCGCAGCCGGGCAGCCGAATCGGCCTGAACCGGCAAGCGGTAGGAACATAGCAAGGGGCGTGCCAACCATGGCGCGCCCCTTGTGCCATGATCGGGAAATTGCTATTCGCATCATGGCCATAGGGGCGGGGCAGACATGGGGGCGACCATCGATACGACCGGATCGGACCGGCGGTTCGCGGCGATCCGCGACTATCGGCTGATCGAGGCGATCGACGACCGCGAGCAGGACGACCTCGCCCGGCTGGCCGCCGAGATTTGCCAGACGCCGGTCGCCCTCGTCACGGTGCTGGCATCCGATCAGCAGTGGTTCGTGGCTCGGGTCGGCACCGACCTGTGCGGCACACCGCTGAACGATGCGATCTGCACCCACGCGCTGGATGCGGACGAACTCCTCGTCATTCCCGACCTGTCGATCGATCCGCGTACCCGCGACAGCGCGATCGTCGCGGGGCCGCCGCATGTTCGCTTCTACGCCGGGGTTCCGCTGCGCATCGGGAACGGCGTGGCGGTGGGTACGCTGTGCGTGATCGATGTCGTTGCCCGCCCGCAAGGGCTGAGTGCGACGCAGCGCGACATGCTGCTGCGTCTGGCGCGACAGGCGGTGACGACGATGGAACTGCGTCGCCTGCTTGCCGAACGCGACGGGACGCTGCAGCGTATCGCCGAGGCGGAAGCGGCGCTGACCGGCAACGAGCAGCGCTGGCAGCGCCTGTTCGAGAATATTACCGACGGTTTCGCGCTGGGCGAGGCGATCCGCGATACGGACGGGCGGGTGGTCGACTGGCAGTTCGTCGACGCCAACCATGCATGGTTCGCGCTGTCGGGCGTGACCCGCGACCGGATGCTGGCGCTAACCGGGCGACAGCTCGATCAGGCCGCCCCGGCCAGCTGGGCCGATGACCTGCACCGGATGCTCGCGGATGGATCGCCGACCGGCTTCATCCATCATGTGCCCAATATCGGCCGTTGGTTTCGCGGCCATTGTTTCCGCATCGATGGCGACCGGTTCGGTGCGATACTGCGCGACATCACGCTCGAACATGCGACGGAGCAGCGGCAGTCGGCGCTGATCCAGCTGGGCGATGCGCTGCGCGACTGCCACGACGTGGCCGATGTGGCGCGTGTGGCATCGGCGCTGGTGGGGCAGACGCTGAACGTCGCCTGTGCCGGGTTCGGACGGATCGATACAGGGTTGACCCGGATCGAGATCGGTCTCGACTGGACCGCGACTGGCGGAGCTTCGCTTGCGGGGCGGCAGGCAATCGATATGTTCGGCGACGTGGCGGGTGAGATCGCCGCGGGCGATGCGATCGCAGTCGATGACGTGCACATGGACCAGCGGACTGCCGGGTGCGCCGACGCGCTGCTGGCCCACGGGATCGGCGCGTTCGTCATCGTCCCGGTTCGCCGCGACGGTCGGATCGTATCGGCCTTCATCGTCCATACCGGAACCCCGCGCCGCTGGTCGGCCGAGGAGATCGTGTTCCTGCGCAAGGTTGCCGACCGGGTGGAGGTCGGCACGGCGCAGGTCGAATCGGAAGCGCGCCAGAACCTGCTGATCCAGGAACTGGCCCATCGGCTCAAGAACACGCTGTCGATGGTGCAGGCGATCGCGTCGCAGACGCTGCGCGGGTCAATCGACCGGGCGCCGCTCGACGCGTTCGAGCGCCGGTTGCAGGCACTGGGCGTCGCCCATGACGTGCTGGTGGAACGCAACTGGGTCGGTGCCGATATGCGTGCCACGATCGGGCAGGTCATGGCGGTGTTCGGCTGCAGCGACCGCATCACGCTGACCGGTCCCGAGGTCGCGCTGGGCGCACGGGCCGCGCTGGCGATGGCACTGATCCTGCACGAACTGGGTACGAATGCGGTCAAATATGGTGCCCTGTCGACCATCGCAGGCGAGGTCCGGCTCGACTGGCAGGTCGAGGACGGGCTGTTGGCGCTCTGCTGGCAGGAGCATGGCGGGCCATTGGTCCGGGAGCCGGCGCGACGCGGGTTCGGGTCCAAGCTGTTGCGGCTGGGCCTGGCCGGTACCGGTGACAGCGACATTTGTTACGATCCGGCCGGCGTCCGGGTAACGATGCGTGCCAGCCTGTCCGAACTGACCGGCGGCTGACGCATATGAAAAGGGCCGCCCCGGCAGGGACGGCCCGATCCAATATGCCTGTCGGCCGGTGCTTAGCGCACCGAACCGCGACGCACTAAGTTGACGATCGCCAGCAGGACGACCGCACCGACCAGCGAATACAGGAAGCTGGTGACCGTGATGCCGTTGTTGATGTTCGCGCCGGTGACGAAGCCCGCGATCACGGCACCGACGATGCCGACGACGACGTTCAGGATGATGCCCTGCTGCGCATCGGTCCGCATGATGATGCTGGCCAGCCAGCCAACGATGCCACCAACGACCAGCCAGATGATGATACCCATGAGACGTCCCTCCATTGATGTCTGCAACCCGGCAACCTTCGTACCGGGCGTACTGAGGGAAAGACTCTCCAGGGACTTGCTTGTTCCGCCTCCGTTTTAACTCGACCGCTCAATATTTGCGCTGCTGGCGCTCATAGAGGGACTTGTAATGCTGGATGCGGGTCACGCGCAGGCCGGGCATCCCCGACCGGTCGACCGCGCGCTGCCAGCTGGCGAATTCCTCCGCCGACAGGTTGTAGCGCTGGCAGACGTCGTCGACGCTCAGCAGTCCGCCATTGACCGCCGCGACCACTTCCGCCTTGCGCCGCACGACCCAGCGGGTGGTGTCGGGCGGTGGCAGCGAATCGATCGTCAGCGGTTCGCCGAGCGGACCGATCACCTTGGCCGGACGGATTTTGTGGTTCTCAATCATACTGGACCTCGACCCGGGGATAGCCCCTGAAACCTTCTTGCGTGGTCATACGCGAACGCGGTTGAACATCGGCTAAAACGGCTAGGTAAACATCGTCTTCATCCGTTGGCATCGTGCCATCCCTTCGCGGCGAGCCGTTGTTTCGGCACGACGCATTCCCGCAGCAGGGCGGCAGTCCACCCATTGAACGCCCCGTCAGCCGGGTTGAGCAGGGACACCGGCGTCCGGTTCCAGGCCAGCCGGGTCTGGAGCCGCGCCGTCGGCGTCGCCGCCTGCCGCCCGGTCGCGGCGGCCAGCAGCACGGCCAGCTCCGTCGGCAGGGTGGTGACCGTGGTACCACGGTCGAAACGGGCGAAACTCAGATCCAACGTGTCTTCCAGCAACGGGGCCTAGAGCCTTGTTCTAGCCCGACACTGTTGAAGGTCCGGTAAATGGCGGCGTATTTTTGCAAGCCGCGCGCGAAACGCCTATCTGGCAGGCCATGGACCTTGGCGAATTTCAACTGGATGCCCCCGTTTCCGCGCGGCGCATCGTCGTGGCGATGTCGGGCGGGGTGGACAGCTCGGTCGTGGCCGCGCTCGCCCATGCGACGGGGGCGGAGACGATCGGCGTCACGTTGCAGCTGTACGATCATGGCGCGGCGGTCGGGCGGGCCGGATCGTGTTGCGCCGGGCGCGACATTCGCGATGCGCGCGCGGTGTGCGACCGGCTGGGCATCGCCCATTACGTATTCGACCATGAAAGCAGCTTTCGCGAGACGGTGATCGACGATTTCGCCGATGCCTATCTGGCCGGACGCACGCCGATCCCGTGCGTGAAGTGCAATATGGGTCCGAAATTCACCGACCTGTTCGCGCTGGCCCGCGACCTGGGTGCCGACTGCCTCGCTACCGGCCATTATATCCGGCGGGTGATGGGACCGGCGGGGGCCGAGCTGCATCGTGCGATCGATCCGGCGCGCGACCAGAGCTATTTCCTGTTCGCCACCACGCAGGCCCAGCTCGATTTCCTGCGTTTCCCGCTGGGTGCGATGCCCAAGGCACGGGTGCGCGAGATTGCGGCGGAACTGGGCCTGGGCGTCGCCGGCAAGCCCGACAGCCAGGATATCTGCTTCGTGCCCGATGGCGATTATGCCGGGCTGGTCCGCAAGCTGCGCCCCGAGGCGAAGGAAGGCGGCGAGATCGTCGATCTTCAGGGGCAGGTGCTGGGCCATCATGGCGGGTTGGTCGGCTATACCGTCGGGCAGCGGCGCGGACTGGAGATTGGCGGCCTTGCCGAACCGCTCTACGTCGTCCGCCTCGAACCCGAGACCAAGCGGCTGGTGGTCGGCCCGCGCAGCGCGCTGGCGGTGGGTGCGGCGCGGCTGTCGGACATCAACTGGATCGGCGGCGACCATATGGGACCGCTGACCGCGAAGGTGCGGTCGATGGCGAAGCCGGTGCCGGCAAGGCTGGAGGGCGAACGGCTGGTATTCGACGCCCCCGAATATGGCGTCGCGCCGGGACAGGCGGCCGTGCTGTACGCCGGGGACCGCGTGCTGGGCGGCGGCTGGATCGAAGGCACGGAGGCGGCGTAGCAGTTCCTCCCCGCTTCGCGGGGAAGGGGACCAACGCAGCTGATGGAGGGGGTGGCCACACGACGCAACCGTAGTGGAATCGAAACCCCCCTCCGTCAGCACTAGGCGCTGCCACCGCCCCGTACCGGGGAGGAACTTGCAGCTATCGCAACCTGCGCCTACAGCCCCGACCCGATGCTGCCCGCGCTATCCCATGTCCGCGACTGGATCTTCGATCTGGACAACACGCTCTATCCGGCGTCGTCCAACCTGTTCGCGGAGGTCGAGGCGCGCATGGGGCAATATATCTGCGACCTGCTCGATTGCGACGCACAGGAAGCGCATCGCGTGCAGAAGATGCATTTCCACAATCACGGCACGTCGCTGTCGGGATTGATGGCCGAACAGTCGGTCGATCCCTATCATTTCCTCGATTTCGTCCACGACATCGACCTGTCGCCGCTGGTGCCCGATCCCGATCTGCCGCGCCTGTTGGCGGCGTTGCCGGGGCGCAAGCTGGTCTTCACCAATGGCGACGAGCCCTATGCCCGGCGCGTACTGGAAAAGCTTGGCCTGTCGGACAGTTTCGTCGGCATCCACGACATCCATGCCACCGCCTATCGCCCCAAACCGCATGTCAGCGCCTATGCAGGGCTGTGCGCGGCGTGGGAGATCGATCCGACGACCGCGTTGTTCGCCGAGGACATGGCGCGCAATCTCGTGCCTGCCAAGGAAGTGGGCATGACGACGGTCTGGGTCGACAACGGGTCCGAACAGGGTCCGGGCGTGGGGCGCGACCATATCGATTACACCACGCACGACATCGTCGCGTGGTTACGCTTCGTGGAGGAATCATGACCGACCTTGCCGCCCAGATCGACGCCGCCTGGGAAAACCGTGCCGAGCTGACCATCCACACCCAGGGCGAGGTCCGCGATGCGGTCGACGCCGCGCTGGCGCTGCTCGATTCGGGCGAGGCGCGGGTGGCCGAACCGGTCGGTGACGGCTGGCAGGTCAACCAGTGGCTGAAGAAGGCGGTGCTGCTGTCGTTCCGTCTGAACGACAATCAGATCATGGACGGCCCGGGCGGCACCAACTGGTTCGACAAGGTGCCGAGCAAGTTCACCGGCTGGGGCGAACACCGCTTCCGCGAGGCCGGTTTCCGTGCGGTACCGGGCAGCATCGTCCGCCGCGGCGCGTTCGTCGGCAAGGGCGCGATCCTGATGCCGAGCTTCGTCAACATCGGAGCCTATGTCGGCGAAGGCACGATGGTCGACACCTGGGCGACGGTCGGCAGCTGTGCGCAGATCGGCCGGAACGTCCACCTGTCGGGCGGCGCGGGCATCGGCGGCGTGCTGGAACCGCTCCAGGCCGATCCGGTCATCATCGGCGACGGTGCCTTTATCGGCGCGCGCGCCGAGGTGGCGGAGGGTGTCCGCGTCGGCGAAGGTGCCGTCCTCTCGATGGGCGTGTATCTGGGCGCGTCGACCAAGATCATCGACCGCGCGACCGGTGAAGTGTTCCGCGGCGAAGTCCCGCCCTATGCGGTGGTCGTGCCCGGATCGATTGGCGGCGGCGACGGCAAGCCGGCGCTATACTGCGCGGTCATCGTCAAGCGGGTCGATGCCCAGACCCGCAGCAAGACCAGCATCAACGACCTGCTGCGCGACTGACCCGAAGTTTCGACCTGTGCCGGGTAGGAGCTGAGAATCCTCCTCGGCACGGGGGGGCGCGCCGCCGTGAAGCGGTGGTAGGTAGATTAACCCACTCCAGTTTTGCGGGTTTCCCTCCCTGTATCGGAGAGGATCGGGTAAGGCCGACACCATGACCCGCCCCCGTTCCATGCTCCGCGCGTTCCTCCATGGTGAGGCATCGGGCGGTATCGTCCTGATGCTCGCATCGGCCGCCGCGCTGCTGCTCGCCAATCTGCCGGGCACCGCGACCGCCTATTTCGACGCGCTGCACATCGTGACCGGCCCGGTGCTGAGCGACCATGCCGGGCCGATGACGCTGCACCTGTGGGTCAACGACGCGGCGATGGCGTTGTTCTTCCTGCTCGTCGGGCTGGAGATCAAGCGCGAGCTGGTCGACGGGCGGCTGGCGACGTGGGAGCAGCGCCGCCTGCCGGTGATCGCCGCCATTGCCGGCATGGCGGTTCCGGCGATCCTCTACCTGCTGGTAGCGCGATCGACGCCGGGCATCGCACGCGGCTGGGCGATTCCGGCGGCGACCGATATCGCCTTTGCCGTCGGGGTGATGGCGCTGCTGGGTCCGCGTGTGCCGGCGGCACTGAAACTGTTCCTGACCACCCTTGCCATCGTCGACGATATGGGGGCGGTGGCGATCATCGCGCTTGGCTATACCAGCGGACTCGACCTGATGGCGCTGGGCGGCGCGGCGCTGGTGCTGGCGATGCTGGTCGCGCTCAACCGCGCAGGCGTTACGCGGCTGGCACCCTATCTGCTCCTCGCCTTGCCCTTGTGGTATTTCGTGTTCCTGTCGGGCATCCACGCGACCGTTGCCGGCGTATTGGCGGCGATGACCATTCCGGTGAAGCCGACGCCCGGCGCGCCCGAAGCCGCCGATTCGCCGCTGCACCGGCTGGAACATGCGATTCATCCCTGGGTCGCGTTCGGCGTGGTGCCGGTCTTCGGCTTCGTGAATGCCGGGGTCGCGGTCACCGGCGTGCCGCTGTCGATCCTGTGGGCGCCGCTGCCGCTGGCGGTCGCGGTCGGCCTGTTCGTCGGCAAGCAGGTGGGCGTGCTGGGCGCGATCTGGCTGGCGGTGCGAACCGGGCTGTCGTGCCGGCCGGGCGATGCCAACTGGATGCAGCTATGGGGCGTCGCCGCACTGGCCGGAATCGGCTTCACCATGAGCCTGTTCATCGGCGGCCTTGCCTTTGCCGGCGATGCGGCGGCGATCGATCAGGTGAAGATCGGCGTGCTGGCGGGTTCGCTGCTCTCGGCGTTGCTCGGTGCGGCGCTGCTGCGGTTCGCGCCGAAGCGGAAGCGGGTTCAGGGGTAGGTGGCATCGACCGGGCGCTGCCCGGCCATCGTCTTCGCCACCGCTTCGGCCTGTCCCAGCACGCGCAGCACATTGCCCTGCGCAAGCGCCGCCAGATCGGCATCGCTCCACCCGCGCCGCGCCAGTTCGGCGAACAGCAGCGGATAGCCGTCGACGCCGCCCATTCCTTCGGGGCCGGTGCCGGAAATGCCGTCATAGTCGCCGCCGATCCCGACTGCGCCGCGGCCCGCGACCTTCGCTATATGCTCGACATGGTCGGCCATCGTCGCCGCCGTCACCCGCGGCGCGGGGTTCGCCGCTTCCCATGCCTTCATCGCCGCCGGTGCCTGTGCGTTATAGAGGTTGCTCGGCAGTCCTTGCGCCTTCGCAAAGACACCGCGCCGGTTGTCCCATTCGTTCCACTGTGCCGACAGGAAGGCGGGATAGGCGTTGACCATCACCACGCCGCCCTTCGCCCCGATCTGCCGCAGCAGGTCGTCGGGAATGTTGCGCGGGCGGTCGGCCAGCGCGCGGGCGTTGGAATGCGATGCGATCACCGGCGCCTTCGATTCCGCCAGCGCCGCCGCCATCGTCGCGTCGGACACATGGGCTACGTCGATCAGCATCCCCAGCCGGTTCATCTCGCGCACCACCTGCCGCCCGAACGGGGTCAGGCCGTTCGCCTGCGGGGCATCGGTCGACGCATCCGCCCAGCCGACGCTCTTGGTATGGGTCAGCGTCATGTAGCGTACGCCGAGATTATAATATTGGCGCAGTACCGACAGCCGCCCGTCGATCTGGTGCCCGCCTTCCACACCGATCAGCGATGCGATGCGCCCGCTCTTTGCGATCCGCGCCATGTCCGCCGCGTCGCGTGCCAGCGCCATGCGCGTCAGGTTCGCCCCGATCATCCGGCGGACGATATCGATCTGCTCGATCGTCGTCTCGACCGCCTGCGGCCCGGTGGTCGTCGCCGGGATCCACACCGACCAGAACTGCCCGCCGACATGGCCGCGCTTCAGCCGGGCGAGGTCGGTCTGCAGCGGCGGATCGATCCGGCTGGTGTCCCTGGTCAGGTCGACCGACTCGACCGCCGCATGGTGATGTTCGCGAATGCCCCAGGGCAGGTCGTTGTGCCCGTCGATGATCGGCGCACGTTCCAGCACGCGTTCGGCGCGGGCGCGGTCCTGTGCGGAGGGAGCAGGGGCCTGGGCGGCGGCGAGCAGCAGGAGCGGCAGGATCATGGCTACCAAGCTAGTCCGTCGCCCGCAGCCCCGACAAGTGCTACGCACGACATCGGCCATGCGCCACGGATATGGGAGACGGGCCGATGTATGCCATGCTGATGCTGCTGGGACAGGCCGCAACGCCTGCCGTGCCGCTCAATGCGCCGCCCGAGCGAATCTCGATCCTGGTCGACCCCTGCGCGTCACGCCGACGCAATTCGCAGGACGACGAGATTCTCGTCTGCGGAGAGGGCGCCCGCGATCCGCGTATCCCGTTGCCTGCCGATCGAACGCCGCCCGACCGGCCGCTGGCGTCCAATCCCTATGCCGATGGGCGCGGTGCGCAAGTGGCCGCCGCCGATCCCTGTGCTACCCGGTCAGAGGGCTGCACCACCGGCGTCGATATGATCGGCGGCGGCGTGTTTGCGATCCGCGCGATCGGCAAGCTGATCGATCCGGGCAGCTGCTGCGAGGAACCGGGCGAATACAAGGATGTCGGCAAGCTGGTCGGCGACATCGTGCGCGGGGTGAAGGGCGGTCCGTCGAAGAAGGAGCGGGCGAAGCGCGTGGCGATCCCGCTCGATCCGACGGTGCCGCTGCCGGTGGCGGTGAAGTAGAAGCTCGAAAATCCTCCCCGGCAGGGCAGGGGGACCATGCGCAGCATGGTGGAGGGGGGGCAAACGGAAACGGCAGTATTTCCCCGCCGCCTTTTGTCAGCCCCCTCGCCAATTGAGGGCCCCAAAAAAGCCGACGCGGGAGTAAATCCCGCGTCGTCGGTCGTCGCTATGGCGACGCCGGCCGGCAGTCGCTGTGTGCGCTTGGGGCGTTGCCCCTCGCGCACCGGCTTGCAGCTATGCTGCGCGCCTCACAGCTTTTGCGTCAGCTCCGGGACCACCTGAAACAAATCGCCCACCAGCCCGACATCGGCGACCTGGAAGATCGGCGCATCCTCGTCCTTGTTGATCGCGACGATGACCTTCGAGTCCTTCATGCCGGCCAGATGCTGGATCGCGCCCGAAATGCCGACCGCGATATAAACTTCGGGGGCGACGATCTTGCCGGTCTGGCCGACCTGATAGTCGTTCGGGGCATAGCCGGCATCGACCGCCGCGCGCGAGGCACCGACGGCGGCGTTCAGCTTGTCGGCGAGCGGATCGATCAGCGCGTGGAACTGCTCTTCCGACCCGAGCGCCCGACCGCCGGAGACGATGATCTTGGCGCTGGTCAGCTCGGGCCGCTCCGACGTCGCGATCTCGGCACCGACGAAGCTCGACACGCCCTTGTCCCCGGTCGAGGCAACGGCTTCGACCGCAGCCGAACCGCCGGTCGCTTCCGCCTTGTCGAACGCGGTACCACGCACCGTCAGTACCAGCTTGGGATCGCTGGTCTTGACCGTGGCGATCGCATTGCCGGCATAGATCGGGCGAGTGAAGCTGTCCGGTCCTTCGACCGACAGGATTTCGCTGATCTGCATGACATCGAGCAGCGCGGCGACACGCGGCGCGACGTTCTTGCCGGTCGTGGTGGCCGGCGCGACGAACGCGTCGTGGCTGCCCATCAGTTCGACGACCAGCGGCGCGACGTTCTCGGCCAGATTATGGGCATAGGCGGCATCGTCGGCGACCAGCACCTTGGCGACGCCGGCGATCTGCGACGCGGCCTGTGCCACGCCATCGACGCTCTGTCCCGCGACCAGCAGTTCGACCTCGCCCAGCTTCGCAGCGGCGGTGACGGCGGCATAGGTCGCGTCCTTGACCGACTGCCCGTCATGTTCGACCCAAACCAGCGTCTTCATGCGACCACTCCCAGCGTCTTGAGCTTGCCGACCAGTTCGTCGACATCGGCGACCTTCACGCCTGCCTGGCGCTTGGCCGGTTCCTCGACCTTTACCGTCGTCAGGCGCGGGGTGACGTCCACGCCCAGATCGGCGGCGGTCTTGGCCGCCAGCGGCTTCGACTTCGCCTTCATGATATTGGGCAGCGAGGCGTAGCGCGGCTCGTTGAGGCGCAGGTCGGTGGTGACGATCGCCGGCAGCGTCAGCGCGACCGTTTCCAGCCCGCCATCGACCTCGCGGGTGACGTTCACCTTGTCGCCGGCGACCTCGACCTTGCTGGCGAAGGTGCCCTGCGGATAGCCGGTCAGCGCGGCGAGCATCTGGCCGGTCTGGTTGTTGTCGTCGTCAATCGCCTGTTTGCCAAGGATCACCAGCTGCGGCGCTTCCTCGTCGATCACCGCCTTCAGCAGCTTGGCGACGCCCAGCGGCTCGACCTTGGTCTCGCTGGTAATCAGGATCGCGCGGTCGGCACCCATGGCAAGGGCAGTGCGCAGCGTGTCCTGCGACTTCTGTTCGCCGATCGACACGACGACGATCTCGGTCGCCACGCCCTTTTCCTTCAGGCGGATCGCTTCCTCGACGGCGATCTCGTCGAACGGGTTCATGCTCATCTTGACGTTGGCCAGGTCGACACCCGACCCGTCCGCCTTCACGCGGGGCTTCACATTGTAATCAAGCACACGCTTGACCGGCACCAGCACCTTCATGGGCACTCCCTCTCAAAACGTTTTGCGCGGTGGCATCGCGGGTTTCTGTGGCGGTTCTGCGTGGGTTTCGCAAGTCCGGTACGGAAAGGCCGGGACGCCGTAGCGGCAGGCGGCGACCCTAGACCGAATCGCCTTGTCACCCCAACGAAAAAGGGTCCGGACGTTTCCGCCCGGACCCCTTTATCCGTCGCAGGCAAAGGGCGATCAGGCCGCCTTCTGCACTTCCGCGACGATCTTCTTGGCGGCATCGCCCAGATCGTTCGCCGGAACGATCGCGAGGCCCGAATTGGCGAGGATGTCCTTGCCGGCCTGGACGTTCGTGCCTTCGAGGCGGACGACCAGCGGCACCGACAGGTTCACTTCCTTCGCGGCGGCGACGATGCCCTCCGCGATGATGTCACACTTCATGATCCCGCCGAAGATGTTGACGAGGATGCCCTTCACCGCCGGATCGGCGAGAATGATCTTGAATGCGGCGGTCACCTTTTCCTTGTTCGCGCCGCCGCCGACGTCGAGGAAATTGGCCGGGAACATGCCGTTCAGCTTGATGATGTCCATCGTCGCCATGGCGAGGCCGGCGCCGTTGACCATGCAGCCGATGTCGCCGTCGAGCTTGATGTACGCCAGGTCGTACTTCGACGCCTCCAGCTCCATCGCGTCTTCCTCGGTGGTGTCGCGCAGTTCCAACAGGTCCTTGTGACGGAACATGGCGTTACCGTCGAAGCCGACCTTGGCGTCGAGGACGACCAGCTTGTTGTCGTCGGTGACGGCGAGCGGGTTGATCTCGATCTGCTCGGCATCGGTGCCGAGGAAGGCGTCATACAGCTTCGACGCGACGCTGGCGGCCTGCTTGGCGAGGTCGCCGGTCAGTTCGAGTGCGGCGGCGACGGCGCGGCCGTGGTGCGGCATGAAGCCGGTCGCGGTGTCGATGTCGATCGAGTGAATCTTCTCGGGCGTGTCATGCGCCACGGTTTCGATATCCATGCCGCCTTCGGTCGAGGCGACCATCGAGACGCGGCCGGTCGCGCGGTTGACGAGCAGCGCGAGGTAGAATTCCTTCGCGATGTCGACACCGTCGGTCACATACAGGCGGTTGACCTGCTTGCCCGCGTCGCCGGTCTGGATGGTGACCAGCGTGTTGCCCAGCATGTCGGTGGCGTGGGCACGGACTTCGTCGGCGGTCTTGGCGAGGCGGACGCCGCCCTTGGCGTCGGGGCCGAGTTCCTTGAACTTGCCCTTGCCGCGGCCGCCGGCGTGGATCTGCGCCTTCACGACGTAGAGCGGCCCGGGCAGCTTCGACGAGGCTTCGACCGCTTCGTCGACGGTCATGGCCGAGAAGCCGGCGGGGACCGGCACGCCGAACTTCGCGAGCAGTTCCTTGGCCTGATATTCGTGAATGTTCATGGATTCGCCTTCCGCCTCTCGGGTGGGTGCCTGATAGTTGGCAAAGTTGCCGCGCTAAAGCACATGCGGGGCAGCAAATCCAGCCCGAAAGCGCATTAATGCGATTGCGTCGCAAATGCTTTTGTAGGTCGGGCTGTCCTCATGTGTGAGTGGCCGGCAAGGGGGACAGGCGCAACAACCGATTGATCCGCAAGCCATCGATCATGCGCCAGGCCATGCAGGTCGCTGCACAACCGCGTTTCGCACCGGGCGCAGCCGGTAAGGCCGCCACGGACGATGACGGCGGTAAGGCGTCGCAATGTCAGGGCCGAGCCGCTATATCGCTGCGATGCACTGGGCCATCGGCATTCTGATCTTCCTCGCCACCGTGATCTTCATGGAAGGCTTCGCCTATGTCGCGCATCGCTGGCTGATGCACGGGCCGGGCTGGTTCCTGCATGCCAGCCATCATCGCCCGCGCCACGGCAATTGGGAGTGGAACGACCTGTACGCCGCGATCTTCGCGGTGCCGTCGATCGTGCTGCTGCTGGGCGGGGTGCAATGGGGCTGGTGGCCGGGCACGATCTGGATCGGCGCGGGGATCGCGGCCTATGGCGCGATCTATTTCGGATTCCACGATATCATCGTCCATCGCCGGCTGAACCACCGCTACCTGCCCAAATCCAGCTATATGAAGCGGATCATCTCCGCCCACCGGCTGCACCATGCGGTCGAGAGCAAGCATGGCACGGTCAGCTTCGGGTTCCTGTGGGCGCCCAGGCCCGAGGATCTGAAGGCCGAACTCAAGCGGCGCGGCAATGCCGGCGTGCGCGCGGCGACCGCGAAGACCCGCGACCCCGTGCAGCACCCGTGACCGCCGGCGGGTGGCAGGCGAGGGCGCTGTCGTGGCTGCTCGCGATCTTCGCGACGCTGGCGATGGTCGGTGCGGTGGCGACCATGTCGACCAATGGCGGCGGATCGTCGCGTTCGGGAACCGAAGTTGGCACCGACGCCGCCGAACGGGTCGATCCGCGCACTGGCGCACCGCTGCCGCCGCCCGCGCCCTTCACCACCGGCGCGCCGCGCGTTGAGACGGCAGAGAGCATCGCCACCGCGAAGCAGGCCGCCGCCACGCGCAGCGTCGCCGACTGGCTGGCGGTGCTGACCTATGCCGTGCTGGCGCTGGTCGCGGTGCTTGCGGTCGGCGTGCTGGCGCTGTTCCGCATCGCCCAGGCGCTGCACGAGCGGCGCGACTGACGCGGTGATCGTCGACCCGTATTTCTATGCGCTGGCGGTGCCGGCGGTGATGATGCTGGGCCTGGCCAAGGGCGGCTTTTCGGGCATGGGCGCGCTGTCGCTGCCGATGTTGGCACTGGCGGTCGATCCGGTGCGCGCGGCGGCGATCCTGTTGCCGATCCTGATCGTGCAGGACGTGGTCGGCATCTGGGCGTTCCGACGGACGATCGACTGGCGGGTGATCGCATGGATGCTGCCGGGCGCGGGGATCGGCATTGCGCTTGCCTATGGCTTTGCGAGCGCGGTGCAACCTTCGGCGGTGCTGGCTGCGGTCGGGGGCATTTCCATCGCGTTCGGGCTGTGGCGGCTATGGACCGAACGCCACGGATTGCCCGACGCGCGGCCGTCGCCGGGCTGGGTCGGTACGATGTTCGGCGTGGCGTCGGGCTTTACCAGCCAGATCGCCCATGCCGGGCAGCCGCCGTTCCAGCTCTGGGTATTGCCGCGCCAACTTCCGCGCGACATGCTGGTCGGGACGACGGCGCTGTTCTTCGGCGCGGTCAACTGGCTGAAAGTGCCGGCCTATCTGGCGCTGGGGCAGTTCACGCCGGCGAACCTCGCCACGTCCGCCGCCTTATTGCCGGTGGCGATCGCCTCCACCGTTGCCGGCGTGTGGCTGGTGCGACGGGTGTCGGCGCAGCGATTCTATACCGCGATCTATGTGCTGATGATCGCGGTGGGGGTAAAGCTGGTGTGGGACGGGGTGGTCTGAGCGTTCAGGCGGGCAGGGCGGAAACCGGTCGCCAGCGCGCGACGCCGACGAGCAGCCGCGCCATCACCGCCGCCCCCGCCGCAATGCCGATCGCAGTGGCGAGCGACGCCTGTGCCGGAACGATCGCGCCCCAGGCGCCACAGGCAAAGCGGACGGCGAACACGCCGAGATAGAGGATCAGCGGCAAGGGCGACCCCGGCTGGCGGAGGCGTCCGCCCGGCAAGCGCTGCCCGCGCGGGTCGGGCAGCAGCACGCCGCTCGCGCCACCCAGCGCAGCGCCGATGAACCAGGCTCCCAGCGCGGAGGCTGTTCCGACCTGATGGGCAAAGGCGCTGACGCCGGTCACGCTCCACAGGAAGAAGGCGATCGACGGTAGCAGCGCCACCACGACCGGCACTTCGCGCGTGCGCAAGCGCCGCACGCCGAGGAAGATGAGCCCCGCCAGCAGGGCATAGACCCATATCGGTGCCCCGCTTGCGATCTGACCGGGATGCATGATGGTGTTCCTTCCCCCAAAGGATAATGCCGTCACGCTATGGCATAGTCCAAGCAGGGACAAGACGCCTTCGACGATCCGCGATCGCCGCTCGCTGCGCTGCAAGATGACTGTCCCGCGCGGACGTGACAGGATCGGCCGATGCCCCTGCCGACACGGGCGGACGACTCGTCCGGCGGCAGCGGTCACGCGGACGGGAGAGAGGATCGATGTCGCGACTGGTCAGGCAATTGTCGGCCTATGCCGAATATCATCGCAACGGGCATAATGTCGCGACGCATATGGTCGGCATTCCGCTGATCCTGTTCGGCATCGGCGTGTTGCTGTCGCGACCGGCGATATCGCTGGGCGAGGGGCTGGCCGTCACGCCGATGATGATCGTCGCGGTCGTGGCAGGCATCCTGTATCTGCGGATCGATGTCGGGTTCGGTGCGGTGCTGGCGGCGTTTCTCGCGCTTGTCGCATGGGCCGGAAACGCGGTTGCCCTGTGGTCGACGGGCGCGTGGTTGGCCATCGGGTTGGGCAGTTTCGTGGTCGGCTGGACGCTGCAGTTCGTCGGCCATTATTTCGAAGGCCGCAAACCGGCGTTCGTCGACGACCTGTCGAGCCTGTTCGTCGGGCCGCTGTTCGTGGTGGCCGAGCTGGCGTTCCTGCTGGGGCTGCGGCAACCGGTGCGGCGGGCGATCGAGGGGGCGCAGAGCGCCGCGCGCTGAGGGGTAAGGGGGTCGAGCCTCTATCGAACCGGACGTCGTCCCAGCGAAGGCCGGAATCTTCCGATGGTAGCGCGGGGCAGAAGCCGCTCGCGGTCCCAGCCTTCGCGGGGCGACGGGTCTAGATCGAATCCGGCACCGCGCAACGGCGGTCCTGCTTCCTCTCGGCCGGGGAAGAAGTAGAAGCGGGACCCCGGGTCAGGCCCGGGGTGACGTGGGCCGGTTCGTTCGGCTCAGTCGAACAGGCTCGACACCGATGCCTCTTCGGCGATGCGGCGGATCGCTTCGGCCAGCAGCGGGGCGATGGTCAGGTGGCGGATCTTGGTCCCCTGCGCGATCACGTCGTGGTTGCCGATCGAGTCGGTGATGACCAGTTCCTCGAGCGCCGATGCCTCGACCCGCGCCACCGCGCCGCCCGACAGGACGCCGTGGGTGCAATAGGCGACGACGCCGACCGCGCCGGCCTGTTTCAGCGCCGCGGCGGCGTTGCACAACGTGCCGGCCGAATCGACGATATCGTCGATCAGGACGCAGAAGCGGCCCTCGACATCGCCGATGATGTTCATCACTTCGGATTCGCCGGCGCGCTCGCGACGCTTGTCGACGATGGCGAGCGGGGCGTTGTGGAGGCGCTTGGCAAGGCTGCGAGCGCGGACCACGCCGCCGACGTCGGGCGACACGACCATCAGATTATGTTCGCCGAAGCGCGTCTTGATATCCTCCGACATGACCGGCGCGCCGTAGAGATTGTCGGTCGGGATATCGAAGAAGCCCTGGATCTGCCCGGCGTGGAGATCGACGCACAGCACGCGGTCGGCGCCGGCTTCGGTGATGATGTTGGCGACCAGCTTGGCCGAGATCGGGGTGCGCGGGCCGGGTTTGCGGTCCTGCCGGGCATAGCCGAAATAGGGGATGACGGCGGTGATGCGACGCGCCGACGCACGCTTCAGCGCGTCGATCATGATCAGCATTTCCATCAGATTGTCGTTGACCGGATAGCTGGTCGACTGGACGACGAACACGTCCTCGCCGCGCACATTCTCCAGCACCTCGACGAAGATTTCCTCGTCGGCGAAGCGCCGCACGCTGGCCTTGGTCAGCGGGATTTCCAGATAGTCCGCGATCGCGGTCGACAGGGGAAGGTTGGAATTGCCCGCCAGCAGCTTCATGGGTGCGCCCGTATCCATGATGGAAAGAATGGGAGCGCCATAGAGCGCGCGGACGAATTGTGAAACCCATGTGACGCGAAGGGATGAACGATGGTCGAAGTGACGTTCACGCCGACGGCCGAGGATTATGTCGCGGTCCAGCGGACGATGTTCGCCCGGTCGCTGCGGTCGCGCAAGTTTGCCGGGCGGGCGGCGCTGTCGCTTGGCATCATGATAGCGGGAATATTCCTGCTGATAGTGTCGACCGGAGATCGGCCGCTGACGGCGTTGCTGATCGCTCTGGGAGGGGCGGCTGGCGGCGGCGGCGGGCTGGCGGCGTGCATCGGGATCAATTATCTGTTGTTGCCCCGCCGCGCCCGCCGGCTGTTCGCGCAGCAACGGACGCTGCACCACGAACACCGCACGGCGTTTGACGCGACCGGGTTCCGGCAACGGAGCGTGCGGGCCGACAGTGCGCTGCCGTGGAGCGAACTGCTCGGCTGGCATCTCGGGCGTGACGTGCTGCTGCTCTATAGCAACGACCTGCTCGCCTATTTCCTGCCGGTGCGGGCCTTTGCACCGGGGGAACTGGCGCAGGTCGAGGCGATCCTGACGGACGCGGGCCTGCCGCGGCGCTGACGCGGTTGCCGCCGCCCCGCGCGCTCCCTAAACGACGCCCATGACCGTCACCCGCTTCGCTCCCAGCCCGACCGGCTTTCTCCATATCGGTAATTTGCGCACCGCGCTCCACAACTGGATGTTCGCGAAGAAGGCAGGCGGGCGGTTCCTGCTCAGGATCGACGATACCGATGCGCAGCGCAGCGAGGAGCGGTTCGTCGAGGCGATCCGCCGCGACCTCGCGTGGCTGGGGCTGACCCCGGATGGTGAGGAGCGGCAGTCGGCGCGGTTCGACCGCTATGAGGCGGTGTTCGCCGAGATGGTGGCGAACGGACGCATCTATCCGGCCTATGAAACGCCCGAGGAGCTGGACCTGCGGCGCAAGATCCTTGCCGGGCGGGGGCTGCCGCCGGTTTATGATCGCGCGGCGCTCAAGCTGACCGAGGACGACCGGGCGCGGCTGGAAGCGGAGGGTCGGCGGCCGCACTGGCGCTTCCGGCTGGAGGCGGAACCGATCGAGTGGGACGATATGGTGCGCGGACCGCAGAAGTTCGACGGCGCGCTGCTGTCCGACCCGGTGGTACGGCGCGCCGACGGGTCGTGGCTGTACCTGCTGCCCTCGGTGATCGACGATGCCGATATGGGGGTGACCCATGTCGTGCGCGGCGAGGACCATGTGTCCAATACCGCGACGCAGATGCAGATGTTTGCCGCGATGGGCGCGACCCCGCCGGCCTTTGCGCATGAGGCGCTGCTGGTCGGCAACGAGGGCAAGCTGTCGAAGCGGCTGGGGTCGCTGGGCGTCGAGCATATTCGGGAGCAAGGGATCGAGCCGGAAGCGGTCGTCGCGCTGCTGGCGCGGCTGGGGACCAGCGATCCGGTCGAGGCGGTGGTCGATCCGGCGCCGCTGGTCGCGGCGTTCGATTTCGGCCGGTTCGGGCGGGCGCCGGCGCGCTTCGACGAAGGGGAGCTGGCGCAGGTCAATGCGCGGATCGTCCACCAGTTGCCGTTCGACCGGGTGGCGGACGCGCTGCCCGAGGGGATGGACGCGGCGGCATGGGATGCGGTGCGCGGCAATCTGGAGCGGGTGGCGGACGCCGCCGACTGGTGGCGGGTGGTGACCGGGCCGGTCGATACGCTGCCGGTGGCGGAGGAGGACCGCGCGTTCCTCGACCGGGCGGCGGAGATCGCGGCGGGGCTGGCATGGGCCGATCCCTGGGCCGAACTGACGGGCGCGCTGAAGGCGGAGACGGGGCGCAAGGGCAAGGCGCTGTTCCTGCCGCTGCGCCGCGCGCTGACGGGCATGGATCACGGGCCGGACATGGCCGCGCTGCTGCCGCTGATCGGGCGCGAACGGGCGGTCGCGCGGCTGAAGGGCTGAGGGGCTGTCTGGAAACGTGCTGAAGCACGTTTCGCGGTGCCGGCCCGCTCCCCCACCCGGCCACCCATCGAGAGTAGCCTGTGGGTGGCCGGGTGGGGGAGCGGGCCGGCACCGCCTTCAAACGCGCGCTATCGCGAGTTTGCAAACGGACTCTGACGCGCACGTCAGCTTTACACCGGTCCCGATAGGGTATCTCATCGCATCAGCCGACTGGACGGCGGGAGATACGAATCGAGAAGGACGGTGGCATGGCATATCAGGGACAACGTGGCCTGAACCCGGTGGGCTTGGGTGTTGCGATTGCGATCAATGGCGGCCTGCTGGCCGTGGCGGTCCTGACGGCGACGACGGTGGTTACGCGGATCGATCCGTGGAAGCCGATCGAAGCGGTCAACGTCCCCATCGAACCGCCGCCCCCGCCGATCGACATCCCGAAGCCGGTCGAAAAGGCGCTGCCCGATCCCGCGCCGGTCCCGCCAATCTATGCCCCGCCCGCGCCGGTTCCGGTGCAGGGGCCGACCATGACCGCGACGACCATCATCCCGACCGCGTTGCCGCCGCTCGACCCGGTCATGACCGCGCCCGGCGGTACGGGAACCGGCAGCCCGGTGACGGTGGCCAGCCCGCTGCCGGTGCTGGTCAGCGCCAGCGTCGACCCGCGCTACCGCGCCGATTTCCAGCCCGACTATCCCGCGTTCGAACGCAACCAGGCGCGCGACGGCGTGGTCGTCGTGCGGGTGCTGGTCGGTACCAACGGCCGGGTGAGCGCGGTCGAGCCGGTCAGCGCGACGAGCGATGCGTTCTTCGATGCGACGAAGCGGCGCGCGCTGTCGAAATGGCGCTTCCGTCCCGCGACCCGCGACGGGGTGGCGGTCGAGAGCTGGCGCGAGATGACCGTGCGGTTCACGATGGAGGATCGCTGAGGCGGATGGCCCGTACGCCTTTGGGGTACGGGTCCGGCATCGGACGGGAGCGGGCCGCGATCGAGCAGCGGCCCGCCCCGGACGACCGTCGACAGGAAGCGGGACCCCGGATCAAGTCCGGGGTGACGATGCAGTGGTTCGAGGCGTCGATCTTGGGGATATGTCCCGCGCGCTACCGTCGGGGAAGGTCCGGTTTCGAGGGGCTGGCGGTTGATCCTTGCGCCGCCTATCTTGGTTGCCGTGAAGATTCGCCATCTATTCTCACCGGTTCATGCCATTCGCGATTTCGCGGCCTTTGCCCGCGCGCGCGAGAAGCATGAATGGTGGTTCCTGCTCGCGTCGATCTGCGTCGTGCTGGTGATCGGGTGGGCGTTCGTCCACGATTCCTATTTCGAGCGGGCGTACAAGCCGAACATCATCTATGTCGAAAGCTGGCCCGAAAACCGCACCGACGAAGAGATCATCGTCCAGCAGCAGATCGACCTCGCCAAGCAGCGCAAGGAGGAGGCCGAGTTCGAACGCGAGCGCGCCGCGCGCCAGGCCGAATGGAAGAAGATCGACGACAAGCTGAAAAGCTGGGGCATCTGACCCGCTTGTCCGCCGCCGGGGATGCGCGCTGGATGGGCGCGGCGCTGATGCTGGCCGAGCGGACGCGGGGGCGGACCGCGCCCAATCCCAATGTCGGCTGCGTCATCGTGAACGACGGTCGCGTCGTCGGGCGCGGCTGGACCCGGGCCGGCGGGCGGCCCCATGCCGAGGCGGCGGCGCTGGCGCAGGCGGGGGAGCGGGCGAGGGGCGCAACCGCCTATGTCACGCTGGAGCCATGCGCCCATGTCTCGCCGCGCGGCCCCGCCTGTTCCGACCTGTTGATCGAAAGCGGCGTGGCTCGGGTCGTCGTCGCGCTGACCGATCCCGATCCACGTACCGATGGACAGGGAATCGCCCGGCTGCGCGCGGCCGGGATCGAGGTGACCGATGGCGTCCGTGCCGGGGATGCGGCGCGCAGCATGGCCGGGTTCCTGACGCGGCGGTCGCTGGGGCGGCCATTCGTGACGCTCAAGCTCGCGCTGTCGCTGGACGGGGCGGTGTCGCGGGCCGATGGGCAGAGCCAGTGGATCACCGGACCACAGGCGCGTGCGCATGGTCATCTGGAACGCAGCCGGCATGAGACGATTCTGGTCGGGCGCGGCACGGCGGAGATCGACCGGCCCACGCTGAACGTCCGGTTGCCGGGCTTGAGCGAGCGCAGCCCGCGGCGGGTGGTGCTGTCGGTGGACAGCGCGGCGCTGGCTGGGTTCGACATGCTGGGATCGATCGAGGCGTTGCCCGGCCTGTCCGGCGACCATGTGCTGGTCGAGGGCGGCGCGGCGACGGCGGCGGCGTTCCTGCGCGCCGACGCGGTCGACCGGCTGCTGTTGTACCGCGCGCCGATCCTGATCGGTCATGGCCGCACGCTGCCCGATATCGGGCTGACCGACCTGGGACAGGCGCATGGCCGCTGGCGATTGCACGACGCCCGAATGCTTGGCAGCGACCGGCTGGAGGTCTACGAGCGCGTCAGGATCGGGCGGTAGGCCGGCCGATCGTCATTCCCCGCGAAGGCGGGGATCCATAAACGCTGGCGGCGCGCATCATGCCGAACCGTCAGCGGCTATGGATTCCCGCCTTCGCGGGAATGACGAAGCTGTGAGGGTTGGAAGTCGGTCGGTCCCGATGAGGAGTGGAAGCGAAGCGTGTTCACCGGAATAGTCAGCGACGTAGGGCGCATCGAATCGATTACGGGACCGGGCGACCTGCGGGTGCGGATCGGTTGCGCCTATGACACGACGACCATCGACATGGGGGCATCGATCGCCTGTTCGGGCGTGTGCCTGACCGTGGTCGACAAGGGGCCGGGCTGGTTCGCGGTCGATGTGTCGGGCGAAACCGTGTCGCGCACCGCCGACCAATGGGTCGAAGGGCGTCCGCTGAACCTCGAACGCGCGCTGAAGCTGGGCGACGAACTGGGCGGCCATATCGTCACCGGCCATGTCGACGGCGTGGGGCAGGTGGTCGAAACGGTTGCCGACCAGGATTCGACCCGCGTGACCTTTGCGATCCCACGCAGCCTCAGCGCGTTCGTCGCGGGGAAAGGCTCGGTGACGATCGACGGGGTGTCGCTGACCGTCAACGACGTGACCGACACGGCGGAGGGTACGCGCTTCACCGTCAACCTGATCCCCCATACCCAGGCGGTGACGACGCTCGGGACCCTTGCCGAGGGGCAGTCGGTCAATATCGAGATCGACGTCCTCGCCCGTTATCTGATGCGAATGGAACAAGTCCGTGGCCAACACTGAACTGGCGGGTACCGCCCACGCCTTTCTCTCCAGTCCCGAAGAGATCATCGACGAAGCCCGCAACGGGCGGATGTTCATCCTGGTCGATGACGAGGATCGCGAGAATGAGGGCGATCTGGTCATTCCGGCGCAGATGGCGACGCCCGATGCGGTCAATTTCATGGCGCGGCACGGGCGCGGGCTGATCTGCCTCGCGATGACCAAGGGGCGGGTCGAGCAGCTCGGCCTCGACCTGATGGCGCGCAACAACGGCACGCGGCACGAAACCGCCTTCACCGTGTCGATCGAGGCGCGCGACGGGGTGACGACCGGTATCTCCGCCGCCGACCGCGCGCGGACGATTGCCGTCGCGATCGATGCGTCGAAGGACGCGTCGGAGATCGTGACGCCGGGCCATGTGTTCCCACTGGTCGCGCGCGAAGGCGGCGTGCTGGTGCGCGCCGGCCATACCGAGGCGGCGGTCGACGTGTCGCGTCTTGCCGGCCTGAACCCCTCCGGCGTGATCTGCGAGATCATGAACGAGGACGGCACCATGGCGCGGATGGACGACCTGGTCGGCTTCGCGCAGCTCCATGGCTTGAAGATCGGGACGATCCGCGACCTGATCGCGTATCGCCGCCGCCACGACCATCTGGTCGAAAAGCGCGCGGAGACGGTGTTCGACAGCGAATGGGGCGGCGAATGGCGCGCCATGACCTTCTGGAACAAGGCGACGGGCAGCGAGCAGGTCGCGCTGGTCAAGGGGCTGATCGATCCGGGCAAGCCGACCTTGGTCAGGATGCACGCGCTGTCGCCGTTCGCCGACCTGTTCGGCGAGGGGGGCGAGCGGGGCGGGCTGCTGCGCAAGTCGATGCGGATCATCGCCGAGGAAGGGGCGGGCGTGGTGGTCGTCATCAACCGCCCGCGTCCCGACGGCCTGACGCTCGCCATCCATGCGCGCACCGGCGCGCCGGTGCCGGAGATGGAGGAACTGCGCGACTATGGCGTCGGCGCGATGATCCTGAACGAGCTGGGCGTCGAGGACATGGTGCTGCTGACCAACACCCACCACACGCTGGTGGGACTTGATGGCTATGGGCTGAAGATCGTCGGCGAACGGCCGATCATGGAGAGTTGATATGGCGAAGGTGTTGATCGTCGAGGCGCGGTTCTACGACCATCTGAACGACCTGCTGCTCGAAGGCGCGCGTGCCGCGATCGAGGCGGCGGGGCATGAGCATGAGACGATTACCGTCCCCGGTGCGCTGGAAGTGCCCGGCGCCATCGCGATCGCCGATGCCGCCGAAACCTATGACGCGTTCGTGGCGCTGGGCGTCATCATTCGCGGCGAAACCTATCATTTCGAGGTGGTGTCGAACGAGAGCGCGCGGGGGATCATGAACCTCGCCCTTGAAGGCGTACCGGTCGGCAACGGCATCCTGACCGTCGAGGACGAGGCGCAGGCGCTGACACGCGCGAAACGGCACGAGAAGGACAAGGGCGGCGAGGCGGCCAAGGCCGCGCTGGCCATGCTGGCATTGCGCGAGCGGTTTTCGGTTTGATCCAGCTCCTCCCCGCTCGCGGGGAGGGGGACCGCCGCGAAGCGGTGGTGGAGGGGGGTATCCACAAGCGGTCCGTCTGCTGACACCCCCCTTGTTAGGAGACAAGACAGGCTGGACTAACCGGGAATAAGTGGGATTTTGCGGGATCAGGGGGAAAATTGGCGGGAAACCGTGATTTTGGCATAGGCGACCCCGTAAAGCGCACCGCTCTCGAATGTCTAGAGTCGGACCGAAAATTGACAACGCAGAGACAGGATAAGCCGGAGTCCGCCATCACGTCGACGAACTCCCTTGGTAGCTTCTCAAAAGCTTCTCATTGGCTGATTTCCGTCGTTTTACCGGCCGAGGCATCGGCCTTGGGGACCGTCGAATGCCGGTCGCGGCGCGGAAGTGGGACCGCCGGACGTCCCACTTCCGTCAGTATCGTCGCAAGAGCACGAACATCGGCAGAAAACGGCCAATTCTTTGAGCCAATTCGCTGCTGCTGGAGGCTTGCGAAGTGGGACCGCTTTTTCCCGCCGCAGCAGCAGCGCTGGCAAGCCATTCGCACCCTAACTGGCAACATCGGCACTGCCTTACGCCAGTCGCTGGCTTTCGATGCCGAGATACTTCGACAGTAACTCGCGATCCGTGTCCGGCAGCTTGTCCGGTCGCCCCTTGTGAACGAAGTTTGCAAGAAATCGGTCACCCCGTCCGATAATGCGAGACAGGTGGGTGAGGGTTTCGTCGCGATCGGCGGCGACTGCTGCAAGCGTGCCGCGGGCGTCCAGCTCAATACGCATAGTAATCGAGTTCCGCTTGTTCGAGCGCCTCGTGCATGTCGCTGTCAGCCTGTACGGCGTTAAGACGTTTTGACACCGCCAAAACGTCCCCTTCCTTCGGGAAGGCCGCGTCAGCTTTCGCGGCCTTGGCAAGGGTTCCAATTTCGTCGGTGCGATCGATCTGACCAAGCAACCAGCGCGCGAAAGCTGGCTTTGCGGGGGCGGATTGAACGGAAAGTGTCACAGTTGTTCTCCTATGATTGTTCCTAGAACATAGAACAAAAAGAGAACAATATGTAGTCGGTTTGTCGGGTGTCGCCGGGCGTTCGTGAACCTATTTCCGCTTCTGGAAGCCGCGCCGCTACGGCCGCGCAGCCAACTCGGCAAAGCGGCGGGCGCGATTGCGGGTTTCGTCGAACCTTTGCTTCATGCGGGCAACGCTTTGTGCAGTAGCCGGTTCGATTGGTAGCAGGTCGCCGGCTGAACACGGGCGGTCCAGCATCGGCTTCGCGAGGAATGCGACAAGGTCATCCAGCGAGCCATCTCCTTTGGCAGCCGAAGTGCGCAACTGTTCAACTTCACGCAGTCGGGTGCATTCTTGACGGTGATCGTAGGCTTTGGTTTGCTCAATTAGCGGGCGCATTCGATCGGCAACCTGTCGCCTGTAACCGTACAAAGCGGCATACAGCGCATCCGCACTCGTTCCGTCCCCCACGACCAGCGAGGGATACCGGTTGCGCAGGGTTCGCAGGAATTGGGAGCGTACTTCCGAAGACGATCGGAGGCTGTTGGAGCGAGCCTGCATCACGGCGAGATCGCCATCGATGCGCTTCAACTCGACCATACCGGGTTCCAACTGGGCGTACCTAGCGTCAGCTGCCGCGTCGAGTTCGCTCCGCGTTTGAGCCTGGGACGGCGTCGCTAGACCAACGAGCAAGACGGCAAAAACAGGCGTCACGATCGCGCGCATGTCAAATCCTTGTGATGAGGCGAGCATGAATGCGCGCAACGGGATGTACGTCTTCGGCAAGCCCCGCCGGCCCGATCGTCCCGGCCTCGCCCGTCGCCATGAGATGGTACTTGGCGACGAACAGCCCCGTTGGCGCGCGGAAGATGCAGACCCAATTGTCCTGCACACCCTCTGCCCGAACGTCGCTACAAATGACGACATCCCCTTCCTGCAATCCTAGCGGGTCGTTGTCGGCAGGCAGTTCGGTGAGCCAAAGGTTCGAGGTCGTCAGGATGCGGCGGTAGAGCCAATCCTTCCTCACGGGGATTGTCTCGACGCGGGCGCCCTTTCCATCGTCGGTCAGCTGCGCGAGATCGAAGCGCGGCAAGCGTATGAACTCGGCGTCGTCGGCAGCGACCAGCAGCGAAGCTGCGGTCCCAACGGATGTCGATCCGGTCAATAGCCAGTCAACCGTAACACCAAGCGCTTGAGCGACCTTCACCGCCATGTCGACCTTGGCGATCCCGCGCTTTGTCGCGTCACCCAGCGATGATTCGGGAAGCCCGGTTTCTCGGGCAAGCCAACTCAACGGCCGGTCACCGACAGCCGAAATTATCCGCTGCCCAACCGAATTTTCGGTGGTTCCGCGTTGACGACCCCGAAGATTCGGCTTATCCGAGTTTTCGGTAAGATTTTTCGGGGAAATCATATGGACCTCGCAAGCCTACATCCGGAGGATGTGAAGGCAGCAATCCGCAAGAAATTTGGTGCGGTAGCCAAATTCGAACGCGCAAAGGGGCTTCCCGAGAAATCGGTAAATGACGTCCTGCGCGGGCGTTCGAGCGCGCGGGTAAAGCTCGCGATTGAGCAGTTCATCAGCCAGCCCCTCGTTCAATCCGAAGATTCGGCTAGTAGCATCGACATTTCGGGAACGCACCGTCTAAATGCGAAAGGCCAATAGACATGGCCGCCGCTGTTCAGGCGACGAACGTCGCGAACGACGATGCTCCCCAGGTCGCGGGCGAAATCCTGCTGCTGGACCCGCGCGAAATCATCATCGGTGAGCGGTTGCGCAAGATCGATACGGTCTGGGCAGAGGCACTGGGCAAGTCGATGCAACGCGACGGGCAAATCCACCCGATCGACGTTTGCCAAATCGATGGTCGTTGGCATCTTGCCGGTCCCGGCGGGCATCGCCTGACCGGGGCGATCGCGGCCGGCATCCCGGTCGAAGCGCGCGAAGTATCGTCCGATGCGCAATCCCGGCGTCGACGGGAGGCGGTGGAGAACGTCCTCCGCCGCGACAATGATCCTGTCGAGCGCGCCACGGCGATTGCCGAACTAGTCCGGCTGCACAAGATGCGCGTTGGCATCGACCCGACCCGTTCCGGTGCCGCGATCGCGGCCGACGTGCGCTGGCAGAAGGCTGTCGCCGCAGAAGCGGCTGATGCGAACGACACAATGTCGCTCGCATATGGCTGGTCGCAGGAAGTTGCCGAACAGATCGGGTTCACCAAGCGGACGGTCGAGCGCGACCTGATGCTGTACCGGCGGTTGAAGCCGTCGTTGGTTGAGCAACTGCGCATAGCGCGCCACCCGATCCTGTCGAACGCCACACAGCTGCGCACGCTCGCCAAGCTGGAAGGTGCGGAACAGGTTCGGGCTGTCGGGCTGCTTTTATCCGGCGAGGCCCGCGCCATCGGCGACGCGGTCAAGGTCGTGCAGAACCGGCCGGCCCCCGATCGCGGCGCGAAGCTGCTGTCAGCGTTTCTCGGCGCGTTCGAACGCATGACGCTGTCGGAGCGAAAGGGCGCGCTGGAAACGCTTCGGCCCATGCTCCCCGCCGGCTTCTCGCTGGGCGGTGACGCATGAGCGGTCGCCGTGTCGCCGCGACGGTCTGGGCCGTCGCCTTCATCCTTATCCTGGCGAATGTCGCCATGTGGTGGTTGCCATGACTCCTACCCAACTTGCCGTGTTGGACCATGTTCGCGAGCGGCTGACGAACATCGGGCATTGTCCAACGGTCCGCGAGATCGCCGACCATGTCGGATGCGGTGTCAGCAACGCGCATCGTTTGATCGAAAAGCTGGTCGAGCAAGGCGCCTTGCGGCGGACCGCCGATAAGGCGCGAAGCCTCGCGTTGCCGGATCGCCCCGACCTGCGCAGTGTAGGAAGCGACGTGCTGCACGCTGAACTGGCGCGGCGGGGCGAGACGCTGGAGGCGCTTAGCTATGGTCAGCGGCTCGCCTTCGGGCGCGTTCGGACCTGCGCTGTCGACGGTTGCGTGCAAATGGTGACGCCGGGCCATTTGATGTGCCGCGCGCACTGGTGGGCGCTGTCGCCAGAATTGCAGACAGCGATCAAGGATGCGCACGCCGCCCAGAACTTGCCGACCTATCGGCGCCTGGTTGTCGAAGCGCGTGACATCGCCGCGCACAAGAGGGTTGCGTGATGGGCCGGCCGGGCATCCTACGCGCAACGCTGTTGCTGGAGCGTGACCAGGGCCGCGATCATCGCGCCGCGCCCCAGTCGTCCACGATCGCCGGACGCGATCGAGCAATCGTCGAACTGTGGGACCTTGGGCGGTCGATTGATGAGATCGCCGAGGAACTGTCGCTGGGCGAACACCTAGTCGAACAGGTTGTAGGGGGGCTGGAATGACGGGCCTGCTGGTCACCTACTGGCCGGGACGTCCAGTAGCGATCCTCGCAATTGTGTACGAGCCGCCGCGCCGTGCACCGCGCATCGCGCCGCCGAGCCTGCGCACCCCTTCGATAGATGCGGGCGAACTGTCGCTGCTGGCGACGCTGATTGAGGAGCGCCGCTGAACGATGGCCCGTCCGCGCGCCTCGAATTCTGCGCAGCTCGGCTTCACGTTCGAGCCGCCCGCACCCGCCAAGGCACCGGCCGAACTGGCGGGTCTGGGGCGGGTCGTCGCGGGCGTCGTAAGCAAGGCGCTGAAGGACGATCCCCGGTCGCGGGACGAGGTCGCAGGCGCGCTTTCGGCGCTGCTGGACGAACGGGTGAGCGTCGACATGCTCAACGCCTATGCGTCCGAGGCGCGGGACCAGCACAGCATCCCATTGCATCGCGCGCTGGCACTGATCGCGGTGACCGATCGGCACGACCTGCTGGACACGCTGGTCCGCCGGATCGGTGCCGCCCTGCTGGTGGGCGATGAACTGCGCTTGGCCCGGCTGGGCCATCTGAAGGCGCAGCGCGTCCAGATAGACGATGAAATGCGCCGACTGCGCCGCGAAGTCGTCCCGATCGAGCGGGGTGGCCGGTGATGCGGCGCAATCGGGGGCGGCTTCCCACCGATGCGATCGGCGCGCGCGTGCGCGGCACGCTGCGGAACGGGCGCGCTTTCGGCCCGTGGGCTGCCGATGGTCCGAACGGTTGTCGCTGGACGCTGATGGACCACCCCTTCGACATCGATTTTTACGAGGTAGTGCAGTGATCTTGGGGGGCGGAAAACAGCACTTTACGGCGGCGGAGCTGGCAGAACTGAAGCTGCCCGGTCTGCCGACAACGAAGCGCAAGATCAACGAGCGCGCCGCGACCGAATGCTGGGCGCTGCGCGTCGACCAGGACGGCACGCCGTTGGCGCGGTCGCGGCCAGGGCGCGGCGGGGACTCGACCGAATATCACGTCACCGTTCTGCCGGCCGCAGCGCGCGCCGCATTGGCGGCGATGGGGGTGTCGGCGATCGCGCACGTCAGCGATGCGGTCGAAACGGCGGCGGATGCCGCGTGGCGCAGCTATGACGCGCTCTCGGCGACGGCGAAGACCGAGGCGGAACGTCGGGCGGCGATCGTCGCCGACGTCGAGCGGCACGAAGCCGCCGGCCTGACGCGATCGGCGGCGGTGGCATCCGTCGCGGCGCGCGCACAGGTCGGGGCGTCAACGCTGTGGGGCTGGTTCCAGTTGATCGACGGGATCGCGCCGATCAACCGCCTGCCATATCTGGCACCACGCCGCAGCGGCGGCGGTGCCGAGGCGGCAGTGGATCAGCAGGCATGGCAGGTCCTACTGTCCGACTATCTGCGCCCCGAACAGCCCACGTTCGCCAGCTGCTACCGCCGCGCGCTCGAATGGGCGCAGGCCAACGGCATCACGCTGCCGGTCGCCAAGACGCTCCAGCGGAAGCTGGAGCGCGAAGTCCCGCGCAGGCTGGTCATTGCCAAGCGCAAGGGCGCGGAGGCGCTGCGGCAAACGCTGCCCCCGCAACAACGATCGGTCGCAGCGCTGCACGCGCTGGAGGCGGTCAATATCGACGGTCACACCTTCGACGTGTTCGTCGAATGGGAGGACGGCACGATCGGCCGGCCGGTGATGGTCGGTATCCAGGACCTCTACAGCCGCAAGCTTCTGGCGTGGCGCATCGACCGTTCGGAAACGGCGGTCCTGACCCGGCTGGCGTTTGCCGACCTGTTCAGGAACTGGGGCATTCCCAAGCGCGCGTTGATGGACAACGGCCGGGCGTTCGCGTCGAAGTGGATCAGCGGCGGCGCGAAGTCGCGGTATCGGTTCAAGATCAGGGACGAGGAACCGACCGGCGTCCTGACCGGGCTGGGCATCCAGATCAACTGGGCGCTGCCCTATCGCGGCCAGTCGAAGCCGATCGAACGCTACTGGCGTGACCTTGCCGACGTGCTGGCGCGGCATCCGGCGACATCGGGCGCGTACACCGGCAACCGGCCGGACGCGAAACCGGAGAATTATGGCGGGCGGGCAGTGCCGATCGCGACCTTCCGCGAACTGGCGAACACCGTCATCGCCAGCGCCAATGCCCGCCTGGGCCGGCGGACCGAGACGACGCAGGGCGGCAGCTTCGACGACACGTTCGCCAGGAGCTACGCCGTATCGCCCATCGGCAAGGCGACCCCGGAGCAGCTGCGGTTTGCGTTGCTGACCGCTGAGGACCGGCCGTGCGATCGCAAGTCCGGGTTCATCATGCTGGAGGGCAACCGTTACTGGACCCACGAGCTGTCCGAATATGCCGGCAAGCGGGTGACGGTCCGGTTCGACCCCGACAACCTGCACAGCGAAATCCATGTCTATGACCGCCAGGGCGCGTTCATCGCCACCGCCCCGGTGATCGAGGCGACCGGCTTCTTCGACAAGTCGGCGGCGAACGCCCGCCGCAAGCTGGAAAGCGACCTGAAGAAGCGGGTGAAAGAGGCGGACAAGCTCGCCGACCTGATCGACGCGGCCCAGGTCGCGGCGATGCTGCCCGACCATGTCGACGATGCGCCTATTGCCGCGCCGGTCGTCCGGCCGGTGCGCCATCGCGGCCAGACGGCCGCCGCTTTGAAGCACGTTTCAGGGGCCGCTCAAGCGCCTCTCAACCCCGTCATCGATCGGCTCGCCAGCGCCATGCTGCGGGTCGTGAAGTGAATACGGCCGTGCCCAATTGGACCCCGCGCGCGACCGGCTCTTGCGAACACAAGGATGCGTACCATGATTAACCCCGAGAACCTACCGATCGACATCGAGGCCGAGCGCTCCTGGCTCAACAGCCACAAGCAGGCGACCAGCATGTCGTGGTCGCAGCTGGCCCCGCGCATCGGCGTGCCGCAGGGCACGCTCTCGCCGTTCGCGCTGGGGAGCTATGCCGGCGACAACGCCCGGATCGCGGAGACTGTCTATCGGTATCGCCAGACGCTGACCGCGCAGGCCGAACTGGCGATCGAACTGCCCGAGCCGCCGGACTTTTACGAGACGCCGACGTCGCGCCAGATCGGGACCATGCTGAAGATGGCGCAGCGCGGCCGGATGGTCGTCGTCGCGGGTGGTCCCGGCGCGTCGAAGACGAAGACGATCCGCCAGTATCAGTCGGCCATGGCGAACGTCTGGGTCGCGACGATGAAGCCGTCGACCGCCGGCGTGAACACCATGCAGCAGAAGGTGCTGGAGGCGATGGGCGAGATCGGCGCCAAGGGAACGCCGCTGGCGCTGTCGACGAAGATTGAATCGATCGTGCGCAACACCGGCGGACTGCTGATTATCGACGAGGCGCAGCACACGTCCGAACTGGCGCTGGAGGAAATTCGCGGCTGGCATGACGAAACCGGCGTGGGCATCGCGCTGGTCGGGAACGAGGACGTGCTGACCCGCCTGACTCTGGGCAACAAGCGCGACGCCTTTGCCCGGCTCGCCTCCCGCATTTCGCAACGGATGATCTTCAGCGGCCCGACGGATGCCGACGCCGTGGCGCTGGCCGAGGCATGGGGCGTCACGGAAGCGACCATGCAGGCGTTCATCGTCGACATCGCCCGCAAACCCGGCGGGCTGCGCACCTGTACCATGATGATGGAAACCGCCTGCATGTTGGCGGCCGGCGACGGCACCGCATTGGCGATCACGCATTTGCAGGACAGCTGGGCGCACCTTGCCGCGCAGCGGAGGGCGGCATGATCGCGCGCTTCGTTCGCCGGTTCGACCGATGGTCCGAACGCCATCCGGTGCTGTCATGGGCGTTCGCCATCGCGCTGGCGGGCGACGTCGCGTTCGTCCTCGCCGGCTGCACCCATCCCGATCCCGCGACCGTCGCCGAGTGTCAGGCGATCGACGCGGGCAACCCGGTGCATGTCGCGGAATGCGGGGCTGCGCGATGATCCACCAGCCTGTCCGCAAGCGGGAATATCGGCCGACCGTCCATCGTGCCAGTCGCCGTCATGCCGGCCGGATTGTCGAGCGTGCCGCATTTCACAGCGGCGTCAGCGCCCGCGCCATTCTCGGCCCCGATCGCGACCGCCCCGTTGCCGACGTTCGCGCCGCCTGCGCCTGGTTGATCCGGCGCATTGACGGACTTCCGCTTCAGCAGATCGCGCTGACGTTGGGCCGGATCGACCACACCACCGCGATGAACATGATCGCGACGGCCGAGCAGCTGCGCGACACCAACCCGTCGATCCGCCTGCTGATCGACCGCATCCTGGGAGAAGAGAAGTGAATAAGACGCGCAAGCCGCCCGCCGGTCCGTTCGTGGTCTGGTCCCCCGATGGTCCGACGCCGCCGAAGGTTCACCACCTCACCCACAAGTCCGCACACTACGCCGCCCATAAGCTGGCCGACGCGCACCCTGGGCAGCAGTTCATGGTGATGGTGCGATCGGGTGCGGTCATTGCTCGAAAGGTCGACGCATGAACGCCCCGGCCCGCAGGGCGACTTTCGCCCCGGACCCGCACCGCCGGGCGATGCTGGCGAAGGTCCACCTTGCGAAAAAGGAAATGGGGCTGGACGACGACACCTATCGCGGGGTGCTGCTGCGCGTTGCCAAGGTCGCCAGCGCCAAGGACTGCGACGATCGCCAGCTGGCGGCGGTCGTCGAGGACTTCAAGCGGCTGGGGTGGAAACAGTCGGCCCCGGCGGGGCGTGCGCCTCGCACGCGCGCCGCAACCCATCCCGTCGCGGCGAAGGCCCGCGCCCTGTGGATTTCGCTGCACCAGCTCGGCGCGATCGACGACCCATCCGAACGCGCGCTGGAGGCGTTCGCCAAGCGCCAATTGAAGGTCGAACGCCTGGCCTGGGCGGACCAGTCGCTGGGCTATCGTCTGATCGAGGCGCTGAAGGCGATGGCCGAGCGTCACGGCTGGGACCAGTCGACCGAGGGCGTGCTGCCGCAGAGCAAGACCATCACGTTAAAACGGCGGCTGGTCGAGGCGCTGCTGGCGAAGCTGAAGGCCGCCGGCCTCGCCCCGGCCGACTGGAGTACGCACCGCGCGGCGAAGGCGTTCGGCGGGATCGAGGGCTTTTCGCTGATCGTCGCACCGGAAAGCGTTCTGGACATGGTCGCCAAGGCGTTCGCCCGGACCCTGCGCGATCCGGCGGAGCATCTCCGGTGATAGGCTCGCGTCGCATCTGGACGAAAGAGGCGGTCTGGAAATCACAGCCTATTGTCGGGCCTAAACGCCGGCTCGATCCCCGCTGGCTATGCGTCCTTTGGTTCGCTGCCGGCGCGGCCGCTGCTGGTGGACTGGCGGTGCTGTTGAGATGAAGCGCCAGCAGGATCACTATGGCGAATTGCTCGAATTGCTCGGCCCGGTGGCGATGATCGCCTTGGCCGAGCGGTTCGGTGGCACGCGCCTGTTGATCCCGACCACGATGCACGCCGACCATGCGATCGCGGTGACGGTGGGGCTGGGTGCCGCTCGCCAGCTGTCGGACCGCATGGCGCCCGACGTCATCCACGTCCCGCTTGCGCGAGAACTGCGCGCGGCGCATTACCGCGCCCAGGGACAGTCCCATGCCCAGATCGCGCTTCGGCTGGGATTGACCGAAGGCGGGGTGCTGCGTCTATTGCGACGTGCCCAACGCAAGCCGGCACCGGACGAAGCGCCGCAACCGCTTCCGCTTTTCCCAGACGTCTGACGCTACCCAAGGGTAGCATGTCGCGGCATCGCGCACGCGACCACAACGGTCCGTATGAGCGGGCTTCCCAACATCGACGCGCTGGTCGCCGAGGTCATCGACCGCGAAGGCGGCTATGTGAACCATCCTGCCGACCGAGGCGGGCCGACCCGGTTCGGCATCACCGAACGGGTGGCGCGCGGCTTCGGCTATGCCGGATCGATGCAGTCGCTGCCGATGACGACGGCCGCCGTGATCTATCGCCGCATCTACTGGATCGATCCGCGGTTTGACGAGGTCGGCAAACGCTACCCAGCACTGGCGGCCGAACTGTTTGACATCGGCGTCAACATGGGACCGGCCGTCGCCGTCACCTTCCTCCAACGCGTGCTCAACGTCTATAATGCGGGCGGCACGTACTATCCCGACCTGGCCGTCGACGGCCATCTGGGCGCGATGACGCTGCGCGCACTCGACAGCTTCCGTCAGCGCCGGGGCGAGGCTGGCGGCAATGTCCTGTCGGCCAGCGTCTGGGCCTTGCGCGGTGCCCGCTACATTGAAATCTGCGAAGCCCGGCCGAGCCAAGAGGCATTCGCCTATGGCTGGATCGACCGCATGGTGGGCACGCTGAAGGCGTGGGTTGGCCGTGGATGACTGGCGTAATCGTCCTTCCCGGTCCGGAAGCTGTCGTGCTGTTCGGCGTGCATTTGAAGGTGCTGTCGGCGCTGTTCGGCGTCGTCGGCGTGTCATTGGGGCATCTGATGGCGCCGGTTGCACCTGCGCCGCTCGGCTGGAGGCGGCATTCGGCGGTGATCGCTGCCGGCGTCCTCTTGTCGGTCGGCATCACCATCGCCACCGGCCAGCGACCCTTGATGGTGCTGGGCTGGTCCATCGGTATCGGCTTCTCAGGCATCACCATTTTTCAGACCTGGGCGGCCCAGGCGGCAGCCGGCGCGAAGTCCCTAGGGCACGCTGCGCTCGACGAACTCACGCAGCGCATCGCCGCGCGCAAGGATAAGCCATGACGCTCTCGTACACTGACATCATCATTACCCTGGTCATTGTCGGCGTCGTCCTGTTCGCCGCGCACCGCATGGGTCAGACCAACCCGGTCGGCACCGGCAAGCTGTCGCGCCGCCTGTCGGCCGTGGAACTGAAGGTCGCCGACCAGGGGGAAAAGCTCGACCGGCAGGACCTGATGCTGAAGACGTTGGCGACAAGCGCCGCAGACACCGCGCGTGGCGTGGATGCCATGCGGGTCGAGCTGTCGGCCGATCGCGGGCTGACCGAACGGACATGGTCGGCGGTCGACCGGCTCCAGCATTTCTTCATCGAAGACGCGTTCAAGCGGAGGGGCGACCAGTGAGCGCCGCGAACTTCTACGACTACACCATGGGCCACGCCCGGCTCGCCGTTCTGCGCGCACTGGCCGAAGCGGTCCAGCACACTGCGAACGATAGCGTCCTGTCGATGGTCATGGACACGCTGGGCTTGCCGGTCACTCGCGACCAGCTCCGCACCCAACTGGGTTGGCTGGAGGAACAGGGGCTGATCCGTCTGGCACGCCCGACCGACAACCTGCTTGTCGCCTCGCTGCGTGAACGCGGTGCCGACGTGGCGATTGGCCGAGCGCATGTCGAGGGCATCCAGCGTCCGTCGCCGACCCGATAATTTCCACCTTAAGGAGACTGCTGTGAAGATCGATTTGAAGAAGCTGGGCGCGCAGGCGCTCAAGGTCGCCGCGCCGATCGCCGCCGCCGTGGTGGTCCAGAAGCTGACGACCGGCAAGGTCGACGTGGCCGGCGCGATCCGCAAGGCGATCCTCGACCGCTTGGCGGGCTGATCACATGTCGGACCCGATCGCCGCCGACGCGCGGCTGATGATCCTCCAGGAACTGGCGTTGCAGATCGACGGCCGGTCGAACGACCTCGTGCTGGATCGCGTCCTGTCCGCGTTCGGCGTCCGCCGGTCGCGCGACTGGCTGCGCACCCAGCTGCGGGCGCTGGTCGAGCTGGACGCGCTGCGTATCGAGACGGTGGGATCGGTAATGGTCGCCACCCTGCGCCAGGCTGGCCGCGACCATGTCGAACGCCGGACCGCAATCGAGGGCGTTGCCCGGCCAGCGGACGACCGCTGATGGCCCGCGCGCGTCGGCGCTCGGGCTGGCGCACGACGTCGCCCGATCCCGCCAAGATCGGCCCCATGCTGCGCGAGGCCGGCTTCGTCGGCAGCGATGCGGACCCAATCACGGTCCGCGCAAGCTTCGACGACGCCGGCCGGCCGCGCCGCATCCACGCGCAGTATGCGGACGGCTGGACGTGCGTCATGCACCTGTCGCTCGACCGCTCCTATTCGCTTAGCCAGTGCCTCCGGATGCGGGTCGCTGGCGGGAAGGTGTCGACATGACCGGACCGATTACCGAAGACTGGTTGAAGGAATCGGGGTTTCGCTGGAGCCAGTTCGATCGCCAGCCCGACAAGCATTGGACGCTTTGGCTAGGCTGGGCGATGGAGGACGGACCTTGCGTCGAGGACGTGGGGCTTGAGGTCGCGGCCGGCTTCGACGGCAAATGGTATTGCTGGCTTCGATCCGACACCGCGCACCGCTACTGCCGCTTCGTCCACATCCGACGCCTGCGCTGGCAGGAGGAATTGACCGACCTGATCGCAGCGATCGCTGGGCGACCGTTTGATCCGGCCGACGTGTTTTATGGGGGCCTACTGACAAAGGCGCGCGCCGATCGCCAGCGTGCTGAAGCCGACCGGCTGGATCGGGTCATGTTACGCGAGCATACTTGGTCGACCGATGGCGACGACGACACGCTTGGTGGCGCACGCGCCGAGCACCTGCCGCGTAACCAGCGGAGCAAGCCGGTATGACCGACCGTCGCCAGGGGCGAGGCCGGCTGTCGTCGATCGACCTGCTGCCCGATGATGCCGAACCGGACATCGTCTGGGCGCTGGAGGAACTGCGTGCGGGCAAGACGCTGCAAACCGACATCGTAGCCGAGTTCAATCGACGGCTGGTCGAACGCGGCATCGACCCGGTCAGCAAATCGGCGTTTGGCCGGTGGTCGCTGCGCAAGGCCGTCCAGTTCCGCCGCCTCGACGAAGTGCGCGCGATCACCGCCGACGTCGTCACCGGCCTGGGCACGGACGGCGCCGACGAAGTGACGGTCGCGATCGCCGAAATGCTGAAGGTCGCGATCTACGAGAATCTGGAAGGCGGCCTGGGGCCGAAGGCGGTCATGGAACTGTCGCAGGCGCTGAAGGCGACCGTGGCGGCGCAGAAGGCGTCGGCCGACTATCGGACCAAGCTGGAAGCGCAGGCCGATGCAAAGGCGCAGAAGAAGGTCGAGGAAGCGATGGATCGCGCGGGCGAGCAGCTGCGCGAGGCGGGCCTATCGGGCAACGTGGTTGCGCAGATTCGTCGCGACGTGCTGGGCGTCCGCTCCAAGTGACGCTGTCGCCGGCCTTCCTGGATGACGTGCGGTCGCGCACCTCGCTGTCGGCGCTGGTAGCGCGGACGGTGAAGCTTCAGCGCGTCGGGAACGAACATAAGGCGTGCTGCCCGTTCCACACCGAAAAGACGCCGAGCTTCTGGGTGAACGACGACAAGGCGTTCTACCATTGCTTCGGCTGCGGTGCGCATGGCGATGCCATCCGGTGGATGACCGACCAGCGCGGCCTGCCGTTCCTCGACGCCGTGCGCGAACTGGCGGCTGCCGCCGGGCTGGACATGCCAGCGGGCGACGATCGCGACCATGACCAGGCGAACGCGCTGCGCGATGTCGGGGAGGCTGCGGCGGCCTGGTTCGCGGCGCGCTTTGACGACGTGGAGGGGCGCGACGCGCGCGCGGCGCTGGACGCGCGTGGCATTCGGCCGGACACGGCGCGCGCGTTCGGCATCGGCTTCGCACCCGATGCGCGCGGGCGGCTGAAAGCGGCGCTGGGGAAGCATGGCGTGCCGGCGCTGGTGGCGTCGGGAATGCTGGTGTCGGTCGAGGGGAAAGAGCCGTACGACCGGTTCCGCGGCCGACTGATGATCCCGATCCGCGATGCACGCGGGCGGACGATCGCGTTCGGCGGCCGTGTCCTGGGCGCTGGCGAGCCGAAATATCTCAACTCCCCCGAGACGCCGCTGTTCGACAAGGGCCGGGCGCTGTTCAACATCGATCGCGCCCAGGTCGCGGCACGCAAGGTCGGCCGCGTCGTTGTGGTCGAAGGGTATCTCGACGTCATCGCGCTGGCGCAGGCCGGTATTGCCGAAGTGGTGGCGCCGCTCGGCACCGCGCTTACCGACGACCAGCTGCGGCTGCTCTGGCGCATGGCGGACGTGCCGATCCTTTGCTTCGACGGCGACGCTGCCGGGCGCAAGGCGGCGCGGCGCGCGGCAGAACGCGCGCTGCCGCTACTGACGCCGGGCAAGAGCGTCGCCATTGCCGCGCTGGCCGCAGGCATGGACCCCGACGATATGGTGCGCGCTCAGGGCGCGGCGGCGTTTGAACGCGTGCTGTCGACGCGCGAATCGCTGGCCGATTTCCTGTGCCGGTCGGCGTTCGATCAGCTCGCCGGTGGCGACACCGGTCCCGATCGGCGCGCGCAGTGCCAGGCCGAACTGCTGCGCCTGGCCGACACGATTGCCGACCCGATCATTCGGCGGGAATATGCCCGGACGTTTCGCGATCGGTGCTGGCAGCGCTTCGCCCCGGCACGTCGCGCGCAGCCGGTCGTGACGCGGCCCGATCCAGCGGCGGCGCTGCACCGCGCGGTTCTGGTCGGCCTGACGCTGTATCCCGACGTGCTGGCGCAGCATGTCGAGACGGTCCAGGCGCTGCCGTTCGCCGGTGACCTTGCCGACTGGCGCGACGCGCTGGTCGACGCGGCGGTCCTGGGTGAGCCGGCACCGCCGCCGCGTCAGCCCGCGACGCTGCCGTTCCGGTATTGCCGCCCCGGCGACGCGGATGGCGCTGCCGACCTCGCGGCGACGATCGCGCTGCTGGACCGCACCGCTGCGTCCGATCGCGCCATTGCCCAGGCCCAGTCCGCCGCGATCGACGGTGATGCCGATGCCGTCGCCCAGCTCCAACGCCTGCACGGCGACCGCCGCGCCCTTATCGAACCATGGACCGCCGAATGAGCATCGGGAAATCAATCTCCAATGTCGCAGCTGCGGTTGCCCTAGCGGGATCGCCGCCGGTCCTGGCACGCTCGCCGGACGGCCTGCCGCCGGAAATGCTGCGCGGATTCGAACTGCCCGAAGACCTCGACCCGCTGGCCGAGGGCATCCTGATGCGTCACCAGCTCGAATGGCTGGAGGACGATGCAGACCTGAAGCTGGGTGAGAAGGGCCGACGCACCGGCATCACCTTTGCCGAGGCGCTGGACGACACGCTGATCGCGGCGTCGGCGAAGTCGGCCGGCGGCGACAACGTGTTCTATATTGGCGATACCAAGGACAAGGGGCGCGAGTTCATCGGTTATGTCGCGCACTTCGCGCGGGTCGTCGCCAAGGAGCTGGTGGTCGTCGAAGAGTTCGTCTTCAAGGATCAGCGCGACGACGGCACGTCGCAGGATATCGCCGCGTACCGCTGCACGTTCGCCAGCGGGTTCCGCGTCGAGGCGCTGTCGTCCCGACCGGAGAACATTCGCGGTTTGCAGGGCGTCGTGGTGATCGACGAAGCGGCGTTCCACAAGGACGTCCGCGCGGTCCTGGACGCGGTTAACGCGCTACTGATTTGGGGCGGCCGCATCCGGGTCATCTCGACCCACAATGGCGTCCTGAACCCGTTTAACGAGCTGATCCGCGAAGCCAAGGCCGGCAAGGTGCCGTTCTCGCTCCACTTCATCCCGTTCCAGGCGGCGATCGACAACGGGCTGTTCCGGCGCGTCTGCCTGCTGAAGGGGCGCGAATGGTCGCAGGAGGCACAGGACGACTGGGAAGCGAAAATCCGCAACGCCTATGGCTCGCGGACCGCGCAGATGCGGCAGGAGCTGGACGCAATCCCGGCTGATGCCGAGGGCGCGGCGCTGACGCGCGTCGCGATCGAGGCTTGTGCGGTCCAGGGCGTGCCGGTGATCCGTTGGCTGGTGCCCGACGTCGCCAAGATGGCGTCAGAAGAAACCCGCAAGAAGCTGGTGGCGGATTTCTGCCGCGAGCATCTGGCCCCGATCCTCGCCGGGCTCGACGCCGATCGGCGGCACGATGTCGGGTCCGACTTCGCGCGCACCGGCGACGCTGCGGCGCTGGTCGTCAACGAGCTGGGCCGGGACCTGGTCCGCCGCGCGCGGTTCGTGCTGGAAATGCGCAACGTGCCGTTCGAGATGCAGCGCGATGTCATCTTCTACATCGGCGAACGGTTGCCGCGCTTCGGCCATGCCGCGTTCGATGCCGGTGGCAACGGCGCGTACATCGCCGAAGTCTGTCGGCAGAAATTCGGTGAGCGGGTCAGCGAGATCAAGCTGTCCCAGGCATGGTACGGCGCGAACAGCCCCGCCTATATCGAGGCGATCGGCGACCGCACCGTCACGCTGGCGGCCGACGAAGACATCGTCCGCGATCACCAGGCGCTGCAATATGTCGGCGGGATCGTCCGCGTGCCCGACGATATGCGCTACAAGGGCGAGGACGGCCTGACCCGCCACGGCGACGCGGCGATCGCCGGCATCCTTGCGTGGTTCGCATCGCGGCAGGCGGCTGCCGAATATGGCTATGAACCGGTGACTGTCGCCGCCGCCAGCCCGTTCGCCACCGGCGAAGAAACGGTCGGCCGGGGCTGGTGGCAGCCGCCGGTTGGCGGCCGGTTCGGCGGCTTCATCCGCGCCGCGGTGGATGCCGGTCGCCGTCTTGGAGCCATGGTTCCCGGCAAATTGCCGGGACCAGCCTTCTTAGACCTTCTTAACGCCTCTTACGGCAGCGATTACCCCCGAGGATCATACGCATGACCGGACTGGTCGATCAGCATGGCCGGTCGATCCGGCACGAGGCACTCAAGCGCGAGATCGCCGGGCCAACGACGTTCGGCCTGCGCAGCCCGATCGCGGGCTATCCGGGCGACGGCCTGAACCCGGTCCGCCTGGCCCAGATTCTCCGCGCGGCCGACCAGGGCGATCCGCAGCGCTATTTCGAGCTGGCCGAGCAGATCGAGGAACGCGACCTGCACTATCTTGGCGTGCTGGGCACTCGAAAGCGCGCTGTCTGCCAGATCGATATCACCATCGACGCGGCCTCCGATGACCCGGTCGACGTGGCGATCGCCGATATGGTGCGCGACTGGGTGAAGCGCGACGAACTGGCCGACGAGATGTTCGACATTCTTGACGCCGTCGGCAAGGGCGACAGCTTCACGGAAATCGTCTGGGACACTAGCGAAGGCCAGTGGCAGCCCATGCGACTTGAGCGCGTCGACCAGCGCTGGATCGAATATGACCGGCGCGACGGGAAGACGCCGTTGCTACGCGGTGGCGAGAGTGGGCACGGTCAGTCGATCCCGCTCGAACCTTTCAAGTTCATCCGCCACACCGTGCGGGCGAAGTCGGGCCTGCCGGTGCGGTCCGGCATCGCCCGCGTCGCGGCCTGGTCGTGGATGTTCAAGGCGTTCACGCTGCGGGACTGGGCGATCTTCGCGCAAACCTACGGGCAGCCGGTCCGCATCGGCAAGTTCGACAGCGCCGCCAGCCAAGAGGACCGCGACACCTTGTGGCGCGCAGTCGCCAATATCGCGGGCGACTGCGCAGCGATCGTGCCGAAGGGCATGGAAATCGAGTTCATTGAAACGTCCAACCTGGGCGCGGGATCGGACCTGTACGAACGTCGCGCGGACTGGCTCGACCGGCAAGTGTCGAAGGCGGTACTGGGGCAGACCGGTACTACCGACAGCAAGGCCGGCGGCCTGGGCGACGGTGGCAACCGTGTTCACAATGATGTCCGGGAGGACATTGAGCGCAGCGACTGCAAAGGCGTCGCCAGCACTCTGAACCGCGATTTGATCCGTCCTTGGGTGATCCTCCAGTACGGGCCGCAGAAGCGCTATCCCCGGATGCGCATCGAGCGGCCGGAAGCTGAAGACCTTTCGCGGCTGGCGACGTCGCTCAAGGATTTGGTCCCCCTTGGCCTGAAGGTGAAGATGGCGGAGATTCGGGAGAAGTTCGGGTTGACCGAACCGGCGGCCGATGACGAGCTGCTGATGCCCGCGCCGCCACCGACCCCGCCGCTGCTGACGCAGCCTCCAATCCGCCCAGCCTTGCCGGCACCAGCGATGGCCCTTCAGTCGGCGCAGCCCGCGCGGGTATCGCCAGCATCGGCGACGGCTGACCGGTTGGCCTTGGAGGGGGAAGCCGACATGCGCGCGTGGATGCAGCAGCTCGCCCAAATGATGCAGTCGGCGACTTCGCTGCCCGAGCTGCGCGAGATGATAGTGTCGGCCTTTCCGGCGCTGGAAGCTGACGCGCTGATCGAGCGCATGTCGGTCGGGTTCGGCGCGGCTGCTGCGGCAGGACTGGCAGCGGCAGATGGGCGTGGCTGATCCGGTCGGTATGCCGGCCGGGTTCTTTCGACGGCCGTTCGGCCAGCAGGTCGCGTTCTTTCGGCAAAAGCTCGGCCGGCTGGTCCCGACCGCACGCTGGGACGACCTGCTGGGTGCGCAGCACGATTCAGCGTTCGTCGTCGCGGGCGCTATGAAGGCCGACCTGCTGGCCGACCTCGCAGCGTCGGTCGACCGCTCGATTACCGAGGGCAAGAGCCTCGACGCGTTCCGCAAAGACTTCAACGCTGCTGTCGATCGCCACAACTGGCACGGCTGGACGGGCGAGGAAACGAAGGGCGGCCGAGCGTGGCGAACCCGCACGATATACCGGACCAACGCCAGCGTCAGCTATGCCGCCGGCCGTCGCGCCCAGTTGGTCGCGGGCAATTTTGCATTCTGGGTCTACCGTCATGGCGGGTCGCTGGAACCGCGCCCAGAGCATCTGGCCTTCGACGGGATCGCGCTTCCCCCCGACCATCCGTTCTGGGAAAAGTTCTACCCGCCGAGTGACTGGGGCTGTTCCTGCTACGTCATTGGTGCGCGCAGCGCTGCCGGCATCCGGCGTCTGGGCGGCGATCCCGACAAGCGGTTGCCGGACGATTGGGACAAGATCGTGCCGGCGACCGGCGAACCCGCCGGCATCGGCAAGGGATGGGGTCATGCGCCGGGTGCGACGATTCCACCATCGACCTGGGCGGCGGCCGAAAAATTGCGGCACTGGGATTACGCGATCGGCAAGGCGTTCCTGGGCGAACTGCCCGACGCAGCGCGAGATAGCCTGTCCACCGCCTATCGCAGCTTGCCTTCGGTGGCCGACGATGCCCGGCGATACGCGCGACGGGCGCTGGGCGATGGTGGCGAAGCCGTGGTGCAGCCGACGTGGACGCTGGGCGCGGTGCGCAGCGATCAAGCCGCCGCTTTTGCCGATCACTTCGGCACCGACACCAAGGCGTTTGATTTCTCAATGGACCGATTCGCCATCGAGCATGTTCGCGAACAGCACGGCAATGCGAAGTCTGAAGCCGCGCGCGGGCAGCTCGCCATCGATGCCGGCGATTATGCGATCCTGCCCGATATCATCAATTACGGGCGGCCGGCACCGGCTGGAGTGTCGAAGCGGACCGGAAACCCACTGGTCGCGATCGCCTATCGCATGGGTCGGATCGAATATGTCGCGGTTTTCGAGCTGCGGAAGGGCAAGCGGACGTTGGCGCTGCAAACCTTCTACGCACGGGGATCGGGGGCGGAATGATTGGATGCTTGCCGACAACCCCGCCTGAAGCGTCCAAGACGTACCCGGTTATGGGCCGGGCGGCCGATGCTGACCGGCAAGCGATCGGTATTTACGCATGATAAAGATCGAGTTCAATGCCGCGCCGATCTTCCGTAGCCTCGAACAAGCGCAGGCGAAGCTAGCGGACATGACGCCGCTGTATCAGGACATCACCGAATACATGGTCACGTCTACCCGTGACCGGTTCAAGCTTGGCACCGATCCCGAAGGCAAGAAGTGGGCGCCGAAGAAACCGGCGACGATCGCGCGCTACGAGGCGCGCGGCGACGGGATTAAGCGTGACCCACTGATCGGTCCATCTGGTCGGTTGTCCCGAGAGATCATCGGCATCTCGACGCGGGCATCATCGGAAATTGGATCTTCGCTCGAATATTCGGGCGTGATGCAGAACGGTGCTGCGCGGGGGGCTTTCGGCCGGTCGCAACGCGGCGGTCCTATCCCGTGGGGAACGATCCCGGCGCGCGTTTGGCTCGGCATTTCGCCTGCCAACGAGCGCGATATCCTTGCCATCGTTGATGAGTATCTGGCCGAAATCGTCGACGACTGATAGGCAGGACCTCCCGGCGCTGACCTGATCGCGCCGGATGCTACCGGAGGGTAGCATGTTTGGGCCGACTAGCATGGCCCACAACGGCGGCATGAGCCGCGCCGCGCCCGTCCTGTGTTCCGCAATTGACCTGCCCACTGGTGGCGTCCCCGAATGGGTGCATGTCCTGCCGACGACGGCGCGCACGGTCGACGGGCGCGGTCCCTATCGTATCGACGATGCCGCCGCGCTGATGTCCGCGTCGCTCCCTGTCGGGGGCAAGCTGGTGCTGGACGAATGCCACGCCACCGACCTCGCGACACCGACCGGCGGCGCGGCACCGGCGCGCGGGTGGATCGTCGCGCTGCAATCGCGCGACGACGGCATCTGGGGCCGGGTCGAATGGACCGGCACCGGCCGCCAGATGATCGAGGATCGCCAGTATCGCGGCGTGTCGCCGGTCATCACGCACCGCAAGGACGGGACCGTCACTGGCATCCTGCGCGCCAGTCTCACCAATACCCCGAACCTGACCGGCATGGTCAGCCTGCATCACCAAACGGAGAACGACATGGACCTGCGTCAAGCGCTGGCCGAGCTGCTGAAGCTCGGCGGCGACGCGGATGATGCGGCGATCCTCGCCGCGATCCGCACGAAGATGGGCGACGGGGGCGATGCCGCCGCCGTCGCCCTGCAATCGGCGCTGAAGCCGATCGCACTCGCGGCTGGCCTAGCCGAGGATGCCGACGCGGCAGCAGTGCTGGCGGGCGTTCAGCAGCTGGCCGGCGGCGACGACAACGTCACCGCGCTACAGTCGGAGATCGTCGGGCTGACCGGCAAGATCGCCGCGCTGGAAACCGAGGGTAAGCGCACCGCCGCGACAGCCTTCGTCGACGCCGCAATCGCCGCCGGCCGCGTCGGTGTGCGGGCCGCGCGCGACGAATACATCGCGCTCCAGATGGCCGAACCGGCCCGCGCCGGAAAACTGATCGCCGCCATGCCGATCGTCGCGCCGGGCAAGATCGTGAAGGGCGACGCACCCGAGGGGCAGGAGCAGAACCCGGCGCTGCTCGCCTCCAGGGGCTCCGCTTACCAGAAGAAGCTGGCTGCCGAGGGCCAGGAAATCAGCTTCGCTGCCGCCGTGCGCGCCGTTTCCGAGGGGAAGGACAAGTGATCCGGGGTCTGACCCGCAGCTACGAGGCTATTGCCTCGATCGCCGCGTACCGCATCGTTGCGTTCGGCGACGCCGCAAACAACAACAAGATCGTTACCGCTTCGGCGGCCACCCAGCCGTTGGCGGGCACCACCGGCCAGTTGGGTGGTCCCGCTGGCGCGATGGTCGACGTCGCCAAGGAAGCGATCCCGCAGGTTCAGCTGGGCGGCCCGGTCGGTGCCGGCGACCCTCTGACCTCCAACGCAGTTGGCAAGGCAATCAAGGCGACGGTCGCCGGTCAGCGGATCATCGGCTTCGCCGAACAGCCCGGCGTCGCCGACGACATCATCGATTATATCAGCGCGCCCGGCGTGCTTGGGGGAGTGTAACCATGGAACGTCCTTTCGTCGTCGATCCCGTCCTTACCGGGATCGCGATCGGCTATCGCAACGCCGCGAACAGTTACATCGCCGACGAGGCGCTGCCCCGCGTCCCGGTCACCGGTGAGAAGTTCAAGTGGACCGAATACCCCATTTCGGAGTCGTTCAACGTCCCCGATGGACGGGTCGGTCGCACCGGACAGGTTCCGCAGCTGGAGTTCGGCGGGTTCGAGCGCACCGCGTCCGTCGAGGATTACGGTTTCGACGCGCCGATCCCCAACAGCGATATCGAGGCCGCGCAAAAGGCCCGAGAGGCAGGCCTGTCGAACCACGATCCCGAGGGCCATGCGGTGATGAGCATCACCGACACCCTCGCCAACATCCGTGAGTTGCGGGTGGCGGCGATCATGCACAGCCCGGCGACCTATGCACCGACCCGCCGCGTCCAGTTGACCGCCAGCACCGCGCGGTTCGACGACTATGCCAACTCCGACCCGATCGGCGTGCTGAAGGCGGCGTTCGACGCAACGCTGGTCAAGCGGCCGAACCAGGCGGCGATGGGCCGTGCCCTGTGGAGCAAGCTCAGCTCGCACCCCAAGCTGGTGAACGCCGTGAAGGGGAACTTGACGAACCAAGGCGTCATCACACCCGAACAGTTCGTTGAGCTGTTCTCGGGCGAAGGGCTCAAGAAGCTGCTGATCGGCGACGCTTGGTTCAACGCGGCGCGGCCGGGCCAACCGGCGTTGCTGCGTCGGGCCTGGGGCAACCATATCTCGCTGGCCCATATCGATCCGATCGCAACGCCGGAGTCCGGCGGCATCACGTTCGGTATGACCGCCCAGTACGGCACCAAGATCGCCGGCCGGATCGAGGATCAGGACGTCGGCCTGACCGGCGGTATCCGCATCCGCACCGGTGAGCGGGTCAAGGAACTGGTGGTCGCGCAGGACGTCGGCTTCCTGATCCAGGACGCTATGTTGTGACGCGGGCCGATAGCAACCGGCGCGGTCGCCGCACCACCGCCACCGGAGCCGCGATCGTCGCGGCAGCCGAGATCGCGGTCGAGGCCGATGCAGCCGCGACAACGCGCGAAGCCGAGGCGGCGACGCCGGACACCGCCGCCGGTGCGGCGGTCGTCGCGGCGGCCGAAGTCGCCGGGGAAGTCGCTGCTGGAGAAGCCGAGGCGTCGGCCGAGCGTGTCGCGGAAGCGATCACGCCGGCCGACCCGGTGGTCGCGATCGATGCCGCGTCCGTTGTCGCCCCGGCGGTCGAGCCGTCGCCTTCGCCCGTGGCACCCGCCCCGATCGATCCCTTTCCTACTCGAAAGCACGATATGTCGAATCAGGAACAATCGCCCGCCAACGTATCCGGCACGGAAGAAGGCATCGACCTGTTGTCGGGGGCATTCTCCGTCACCGACATCGCCACGGCGCTGCGGCGTGCCCAGCTGGCTGATCCGGACCAGGTTGCGCTGCTGCGGGAAGCTCTCGCGGCGATCGGCCCCGCCGACGCGGCCCCGATCCACGCACCAGAGCCGGCCACGCCCGGCCTGGACGGCCTGTTTGGCAACGTGTCGTACGGCCGGACGGCAACCGCGCCGCTGGGAAGCGTTCGTCGTTTCCGCTTGGTCAGCCCCATCATCGACGGTGACGGCGGCGTGCCGGCCGGTGAATGGGTGAAGGCCGACCGCGACTATCACGCGCTGCTCCTCGCTGGCCTGTCGGTCGACGTCGACTGGGACGGGGGCTTGCCCCTGTGACCTATGCCACGCCGGCCGACCTGACCGAGCGGTACGGGATGGACCTGTTGGTCCAGCTCGCCGATCGCGGCAGCGTGCCGACCGGCGTGGCAGATTCTGTCGTCGTCACCAAGGCGCTGACCGGCGCGGACGCGACGATCGATGCGGCGCTGTCCGTCCGGTACAGCCTACCGCTGGCGAGCGTGCCGGAAGTCGTCGTCGACATCGCGCTGGCGATCGCGATCTACAAGCTACACCGGTTCGAAGCGTCCAAGAAGATCGAGGACGAGTACGCCCAGGCGCTCAAGGACCTCGACGCTATCGCGGCCGGTCGGCGCAAGCTGGACGTCGCCGGGATCGAGCCGAAGACCAGCGGCTCGGGCGGCGTGGTCACCAATGACCGGCCGCGCGACATGACGCCCGACAACCTGCGCGGCTTCGTCTGATGCTGGGACGGTTGGCGGAGCTGGTCGGGGGCGTGGCGGGCCTGAAAGGGCGCGTGCACAGCGCGGCGAAGCTGGCGCAGCTGCGGCAGCAAGGCCAGCTCTTGCAGGTCTGCCCGGCGGCGTTCGTCCTGCCGACCGGCCTGCGCGCCGGGCGACCGGATGCCGCCGCCGGCCTGTTCCGCCAGCCGGTTGAATGGTTCGAATCGGTGGTTCTGGCGGTGCGTGCTGCCGGCGACGCCACCGGTGCCGCCGCGCTGACGCAGATCGAGCCGCTTATCATTGCCACGATCGAAGCCGTCGCCGGTGTCGAGCATCCCGACCGTATCGGCACATACGCGCTGGCGAGCGGGGACCTGCTGTCCCTCGATGCCGGCCTTCTCATCTACCAGCTCGATTTCACGATCGACGATCAATTGAGGATCGCACGTTGACCCGCAAATCCACCACGTCACCCGCGCCTGCGGACGCTGCCGTCAAACTGGCGGTGCCCGCAACCGGCGGCAGTTTCGAGCGCCAGCCGGATGGCTCGCTGAAGCGCCTAAACGACATCGTCGAGGATGTTGCCGAACCGGCTGACGGCCAGCCGGCCGACGAAGGAAAGGACGCGTAAATGGCTATTCAGAAGCCGATTTCGTGGGCGTCGAAGATCATCTTGGTAAAGCCCGAGGCACTCAACGCCTATGGCGTCGACGTCAATCCGACCGGTGCCGCGAACGCAATGCTGCTGACCGACGTGACCTTCCAACCGATGGTTGCGGATGGCGTCAGTCGCAACCTCGACCGCGCGAAAATGGGCGCGCAGGAAGAGGTCCCGACCGGGCTGCGCGCGACCCTGTCCGGCCAGTTCGAGATGGTCGGGTCGGGCACGCTCGGGGTCGCGCCGGCATGGTCGCCGATCATGCGCGCGCTGGGCGTGGTCGAGGTTATCACCCCCAACACGAATGGCGACGGCAAGGTCGAATATCATCCGGTCAGCGACGATCACGAAAGCGCGTGCTGCTACATCCAGATTGGCATGACGCTGCACAAGCTGCTGGGCGGGCGCGGCACCGGGCAGGTATCGATGAACGCGCAGGGTATCCCGGTCTGCCGGTTCACCCTCACGTTCCTGTTCACCCAGCCGGTCGAAGCGGCACGGCCGACCGTCGACCAGTCGAAGTGGCAGAAGCCCGAGGTGGTCACCGCGCGCAACACGCCTGTGTTCAAGATTGCCGGCCTCGACTTCGCGATGCGCAGCTACACGCTCGACCTCGCGTGCGACGTCCAGCCGCGGATGCTGGTCGGCGTCGAGCGCATCCTGATCGTCGACCGCAACGAAACGCTCGCCTGCACCGTCGAGGCGGTCCCGGTCACCTATTACAATCCGTACCAACGGGCTGAACAGCTGACCCCGACGACGGTGTCGATCGAGCATGGGAAGATCGAGGGCCGGCGCGTGAAGATCGATGTGACCAACGGGTCGCAGAAGTCGCCCGGCTCGATCGAGAACCAGCAGAAGGTCGCCGAATGGCCGCTGATGTTCTCCGTCCTGCCCGGCGCGGCCGGCGACGATCAGTGGAAAATCACCCTTACCTGACCTGAAGGACCTGCAATGTTCGTCGCTGACCCCAACCCGACCTTCACACACGAAGTTACCGCCCGCGTCCCCGTCAACGGCGGTTACGAGGAACAGAAGTTCAAGGTGACCTACCGCGTCCTGACCGACGAGCAACTGGGCGCATTCGACCTGAACGACAACGGGTCGGCCGCCGCCTTCCTGCGCCAGGCTGTGACGGGCCTGGATGACATCGCGGGGGCAGACAAAAAGGCGCTGCCGTATTCGGACAACCTTCGCGACCAGATCATCGGTCTGCCCTATGCGCGCGTCCCAATGGTCCGCGGCTATTTCGAAGCCGTCTATCCGGCCCGCCTGGGAAACTGAAGGTCGCCGCCACCCACTGGGCAGGCGGCGGTCCCGCTGACCTGTCCAGTGCGGCCGACGATGCCGCCGCGATGGGACTGGACGTGGTGGCGGCGGCGATCGCCGAGACAAAACCGAAGGGGTTCGCGGTTTGGGCGGCGAACATGGTCATCGTCGACGCCTTCGCCGCCGTATCGACGCAGTGGCGGACGGTCTCGATCCCCGATGGCATCTACTGGGTAGGATTGGATTACGTGGGCGCAAAGGTCGGCCTCGACAACCAGGACATCACGCTGACGCATCGCCAGTGGGGCGAGCTGCGCGTGATGGAGCGCGCCGCCCTTCGCCAGCTGAACACCGGCGGCTGACATGACGCTGAAGACGTCCCTATTGGTCACCGGCGATTCGAGCGTTGCCCAGGCAGCGGTCGAGGAACTGGCGGGTGAAGTCCGCAAGCTGACCACGGCGTCGGAAGCGGCTGTTGCCGGTGCCAAGAAGCAAGCCGCCGCCCAGTCGGATGCAACCGCCAGCGCGCGTGCCCAGGCGACTGCCCAGCGGGATGCTGGTAGCGGCGCTAGCGAGCTGGCGCGCGGAATGCAGGCGGCAGCCACTACCACCGACAATCTTGCGCAGGAAGCACGGGAGGCGACCGCCGCGTGCGGGGGGCTGGCGGAAGCACAGCGCCGGGTTTCGCAGGCGAGCCGGGACAACACGAAGGCCGCCAACGACAACGTCCGTTCGGCCGGCCAGATAAAGGCTGGCTATCAGCAGGTGGGGCAGCAGCTCCAGGACGTAGGCATCATGGCGATGATGTCGCAGGGCAAGTTTTCGGACTTCGCCCGCATTGCCGCGTTCCAGGGCGGATCGTTGGCGGCGGCGATCGACATGATCGGCGTGAAGGGTGCCGGCGGTCGGTTGGCGGCATTTTTCGCGGGGCCGTGGGGCGCTGTCATCCTCACTGGCACGGCCGTCTTGGCGCCGATGATCGAGAAGCTGTTGGAGACTGGTTCCGCAGCGGACGAAGCGCGGGAGCGGATGGAACAGGCTGCCGGCGCGGCCGATACCTTTGGTGCAGCGCAGTCGCTTTTGGCGAAGGTCATCGACACGACGACAGGCAAGCTGAAAACCCAGAATGCTACGCTGGTTCAGCAAATCCGGTTGGCTGCGCAGCTCAATATCCAGCAGGCCGCCAAGGAACAGAAAACCGCCAGCCAGGCGCTGGGTAAGATTGCCGAACCCTCCTTGGGCGACGTGCTTGGCGCGGTCGGTGAAAACCTTTCGGGCTTCGCCGCCGGTCGTCGGTCTGGTGAAGGTGGTCGCGCGCTCACCCAGCGTCTGCAACCGCTGAAGGATGCGGTCGCCGACTATCAACGCTTCATTGGAACCATCAAGGACCCAACGGCACTGTCGGCCAGCGAGCAAACGGCGGTACAGCGTGGCACGGATGCGATCCTGAACCGCATCACGCGACTGGGACAGGCCGGCAAACTCGCTGGCAAGGACATCATCGACGCGAAGCAGGCGGTCCTGTCGCTTGCCACGACCGTCGATGCGCAGATCGCCAACCAGGCGGTGGTCGACGCCATCGATGGAAAGGCAATTGATGCGCGGCTGAAGCCGTACGAGCGGCCCGACAAGCCACGGAAACCGACGAAACCAGCGTCGACTGCTGCGCGTGACGAGTTCGGCCGGGACGCTGCCGACAAGCTGGCGGGCATCGTCGGCCAGTTCGATGGCGCACCCGACATCATCGAGAAGACGAACGCGAAGGTTCGTGAACTCGACGACCTGATCGAGGACCTAGGCCGTCGCAAACCGCCGAACTTCGCGGCGTTGATCGCCCAGGCAGAGGAAGCGAAGACGACGGTTCGGGTCGGGTTGATCGGGACGATCGCCGAGGCGTTCGACCGGCCGAAGACACTCGCCGATCGCGCCGGACTGGCACTGGCCGACCTCGACGCTGTCATCACTGACCTGTCGGCGCGCCAGCCGGTTGACTGGCAGAAGGCCGTCGCGGCGGCCAATGCGGCGAAGGGTTCGATCGCCGACGCACTTAACCGGCCGTTAGAGGAATACCTTCAGCAGGCCGACGAAGCGAGCCGCATCACTGGCGCGCTGATCGAGGGACGCGGGCAGGAGGCCGAAGCCCTCCGCATCATCCTTCAGCTGGAACGCGAACGTGGCCCGTTGTCGGAAGCGCAGGCGGCACGCGTCCGCGACAGCGTCGCCGCACGACGTGAAGAGGCGGCGGCGCTTGAACGTGTGCGCCGGTCGCAGCTGATCTACCTCGACGGCGCGCGGGAAGTTCGCGATGCGATCGACGACGCTACCCAGGCGTGGGTGCGCGGCGACCTCCGCACGTTTCTCCAGACGCCGGCCAAGCTGGTCGACAGTTTCGCCCAATTGCGCGGCCGCGAACTGTTCGAGGGGTTGTTCGGCGAAGGGTTTGCCGACCTCGAACGCGCCCTTACCGAAGGCCCGGCCGAAAAGGCTGCGCGCGCGATGGCGGGTGAACTCGACAATGCGGGCGATGCGGCAGCGGACATGACTGGTGCGCTGGATCGTGCGGCCCCGGCGATCGACGCGTTTGTTCGATCAGTGTCGAGCGGTGCGCCCGGCGGCAGCGCAGCCAACGCGGTTGCGCAAGCGCAGCCCGCGATCGACGCGTACATAGCCGCGCGTTTCGGGAAGACTGCAACTGGCGGCACGGACGAAATCGTGGTCGAAGGTCAGCGGCGCAGTGCACCCCGCATGTCGACCGAACAGCTGTTTACCAACGCGTTGACGAAGGCGTCGTCAACCGTCGCCGGGCTGTTCACATCGAAGGATAATGCCGGCCGTATCGGCGCGATCATTGGCGACAAGGCCACCACCGCGATCAAGGGCGCGGCGGACGGTGCCGCCGTCGCTGGCGTCGCAGGCTTCCTCGGCATCAAGATGTCGGGTGCCGGATCGCAGATCGGTGGCGCACTGGGGTCGCTGACCGGCATTCCTGGTGCGTCGATCGTCGGGTCGATCCTGGGGGGGCTGATTGGCAACGAGTTCAAGGGGCCGACACGGTCCGGATATGCGGCGATCGGCACCGATGCGGGCGGATCGGCATTCTCAACCGTCAGCGGGGGCAAGAACAGCGAGGGTCGGCGTACCGAAGCGGTCGGTTACGGCAACACGATCATGGACCGGCTGGGCCAGATCGCGGGTAGCTTGGGCGGCACGCTGGCCGGCGGCTTGAACCTAGGCACGATCGGCACCCAGGGCGACAAGTACGTGTTCGATCGCGATGGTGCCGGTTCGGCCGAGGGCATCAAGGTCGACTCGCTTCAGGAGGCCGTCGCCGAAGCGCTGCGCAACGCTGTCGTGAACGGCGCGGTCAGCGGCGTGTCGGAAGCGGTAAAGCGCGCCCTTGGGTCCGGAAAGGACATCGAGCGCGCCGTTGCCGAGGCTGGCGCGGTGCGGCAGCTCGAAGCCTCCCTGGGCGGCGTCGCGGGTGCGATCAAGGCACAGTTCGACGACTTCAATTCGGTGGCGGCCGAGCGGGTGCGGCTCGCCAAGTCCTACGGGCTCGACCTGCTGGCCGTCGAGAAGAAGAACGCCGAGGATCGCAACAAGATCGCCGAGCAACTGGTAAAGGCGCAGGTTGGGTCGCTGAAATCCCTAATCGAGCAGATGACCACCGGCGACCTCGCGGAGGGATCGGCGATGGATAGAATCGCTGCGCTAGACGACGCGATCGGCAAGGCGAAGGCCGATCTCGCGGCGGGCGTCGACGGCGCCGGTGACGTTCTGGCGCGCCTTTACGAGCAGCGGCTTTCGACCAGCAAAGAAGCCTATGGCACGACCGGGCAGTATGCCGCCGACCGGGACCGGGTCCTGGTCGAGGCGCGCGAGGCGATCGCCCAGGCCACGGCGCGGGTCGACGCGGGCCGCGGGAGCGATCCCGCACTGGCGGCGACCAACGTCGCGATCGCGACAACCAACGCCACCCTTGACGAAAACAACGACCAGAACGCGGAGATGATCGCAGTGCTGCGGGAACAGAATGACCTGCTGCGCGGGATGGTGTCGGGCGGTGGTCGCGGTCTGGTGTCGATCGACGTCGCTCAATTGGCGCGCGTCTGATGGCGGCGAAGATCATCCTGATCGAGGCGAAGCCGCGCCGGATGGATGGCACCGAAGTTGTCGTCCGCCTTGCCGGTGGCGGGGACGATCGCCCCTACCTGTACGGCGGTGAGCATTGGCGCGCCGGTATCGTCCAGTTGCCCAAAGTGACCTCGGAGGTCGAGTTCACCGGGGACCAGTTGGGCGGTGGCGGGCTCGCAAGCGTTACCGAGCTGCGTTGGTCGCCGTCGACGAAGGCGTTGCTGGCGGAGATGACTAACTTGTACTGGCTCGACGCGCCGGTGACCGTTCGTATCGGTTCGGAAGGCGACGCGCTGCCGACAATCGACACGACCAGCACCGTCGTCGCAGCGCCCAGCGAGCCGGGCGCCTTACGTATCGTCCTGGCCGACGCGATCGCCGATCTTCGCCGCCCCCTCCTGGTCGATCGATACGCCGGCACCGGCGGCATCGAGGGACCCGTCGAGTGGAAGGATCAGATCAAGGCACGCGCATGGGGACGCTGTTTCAATGTACGCGGCCGGTTGCTCGACAAGGCCGCGAACGTCTGGTGTTTTGCGGACCCCCAGCGTCCGTTGCATGCCTTCGACGCTGTTCGCGATCGTGGTGTCGCAGCGAGCGCGGGCGACCTGACGCTGTTGGCATGGCAGGGGTCGGTCGAGGCCACGCTTGCCGCGCTGCGTGGCGCGCAGACGCCGGCCGGCGGCGGCGTTCTGTGTCCCAGCATCGCCTGTGTGAAATGGTGGACCCGGCCGGCCGGTGATCTTTACGCCGATTTGCGAGGTGAGACGGCCGGCGGCTATGTCGAAACCGCGCCAGAGATTGTGGAACGCGTCGTGTCCGCCCGGTCGCCGCTTGCCTTTGCCGTTGGCGAGGTGGCCGCTGCGGCGGCGTCGCGCCCCGCGCCGGTCGGGCTTTTTGTATCGGACGAATCCAGCCCGGCTTCGACTGCGATCAGCGACTTAATGGCGCAGGTGTCGCTGTCGTGGGTGATGTTGCAGGGCGCGATCGTGCTGCGCCGCTGGGAATGGGGCGCGTCGGTGCGATCCGCACGAAGCCAGAGCGTTGCCAGGCGCGAAGTCATGCGGCCGGTGGCGACGCAACGCTTGGGCTATCGTCGTAACTGGTCACCAATGCAGCGCGCGGACCTTGCGGCCAGCGTCCTCGCCAGCGACGTGACCTATGCGGATGGAACGACCGCCGAAGACTGGAAGCCTGCCGAGCCCGGCGCGGATGTCACTGGCAACAACAAGGCGAAGGATACGGCCGCAGTTGCCGGTCGACCCGCGGCGCAGGTCGTCGGCGACCTCGACGTCGTACTCGGCAATCTTCTGACGGAGATGCTGCGCAACGCGACGTTCCGCGGAGAGTCGGACGAAATCTGGTACATGCCGGACGGGACGCCGGTTCGCACCGTGACGCAAGTGCTGTCCGCGCTGGTCGATGGTCAGGCGGCCTATATCGCGGACCTGCGGCAGGTCGATGGCGACGGCAACCTGAAGGCGGTCACCACACTAAATAGCGGTGGACACGTAACCGGTACGGTTCAGCTTAACGACGGCAAGCGGGGGAGCTTTTATGTCGTCGCCGACGAGTTCGGCTTCGTCGATCCCGCCGATAACATCCAGCCGGTGCCGACCAAGCCGCTCTACTATGTCGACGGCAAGCTCTACATGGACAACGTCTTTATTCGGAAGCTCGACGTCGACGTCGTCACGATGAAGAACATCGTGGCCGATCAGGTCACTGGCCTGGTCAGTCACGGCTTTCCCGATCAGTCGATCACGCCTGGCGGTGGCGAAGTGACGATCGCCGACCTGCCCGGCATCGTCATCGGCGACAGCAAGGATGGCAAGGCGCGCGTCACCATCGAACTCGACCTTGATGGCACGGTCGCCAACGACGCGGGCATCATGCTGCGCGCCTATGTGAACCTTGGCAGCGGCTACCAGCTCTACCGCGCCAAGCCGCAGGGCATCCGGGTTATCGACGGCAACGCCCGCTGGATATTGCCGGTGTCGATGTCGGTGTCGGTGTTTGCCGGTGCGCCGGTCGGGGTGCGCTTCACCGCGCAGACGACCGGGATCGGCGGGGGCGGCCTGAACGCCAGCTACGTGCGCAACGTCGAAGTGTCCATCCAGGCGGGGTATCGCTGATGGCCGAGAGCATCAACTTTGCCGGCGCGGCCGAAGTCGTCGAGCGGTTCGGCGACCTGCTAGACCAGTGGACGGCGATCGTCCGCCGCGTGCTGGTGCAGGAAGTCAGCGGCGCTGGGCCGGTGGCGCTGACCGATGCGGCGCATGGCGGCAAGTCGCTGCTGGTGTCGAACGGCGGGTCGCAGGCGGTCATCGTCCTGAACCTGCCAGTCGACGCCGCGATCGGCACGCTGTTCCTGGTCGACCAGGTCGGCGTGGCACCCGTCAAGCTCGCGCCGCCGGCCGGCGCGTCGCTCCGCAACCGGTCCGGGCACAATGGCCCGGCCGGGCAATGGGCGTCGGTCAGCGTGAAGTGCATCCGCCCGAACGAATGGCTGCTGGGCGGCGATACGGACCTGATCGCGTGATGCTGGCGGTCCATGCCGGCTATGCGGCGCTGTTGCCGGTCGTCCAGCGCCGGCCGTCCGCGCGCAAGGCGGCGATGATCGTGCCGGGCGGTGCCGGGGCGATGGACGGCAGCAGCTGGGCGGATGCCGCGCCGCTGACGGCGATGGACGCGATGGTCACGCGAGCGGCGGCAATCGGTGGCGACGTGTGGGTCCGCGCCGACCTTGGACCCTATGCGCAGAACGGCAACATCCCGATCACCCATGGCGGGACCGCCCAGCGCCGGGTGACGATCCGGGGTGTCGACGGCAACGGACAGTCGATGGCGGCGCGGATCGTCGGCGCGCGCGCGAACCCTTGGACGAAGGGCGCGGCGGACGGTGCCGAGGTGTTCCGCCTGCGATCCGGTGCGGATCATCTGGGGTTCGCGTTCCTCCGGTTCGAAGATCAGGGCTATGGCTGCATCCGCTCGCAGCAGCCCCATAGCGACCTGCTGATCGAGGATTGCAGCTTCGCCAACGTCCGCGCCTTCTATGAGAACGGGTCGAGCGGGCACGGCATCGACGCCACCATCTCCGGCTTCACAATGCAGCGCTGCACCGGGATGGGCTGGTCGAAGCATTTCGCCCGCTTCCGCTATGCCAGTCACGACATCCTGATCGAGGATTGTACTGGCGACTCGCTGGAACAAGACGGCGACAATTTCTGCAACGGCATCGTGCTTGAGGGATCGGAGAGCGTCGGCCTTGCACCGGATGGCCTGCCCAACGGCGTGCATGACGTAATCATGCGGCGCTGCTCGATGGGCAACTGCCGCGACACGTTGAATTTCTACCAGAACGGCGATGCGTTCGGGTCGGAGGGACAGGATTACAACGTCCTGTTCGAGGACTGCCATGGCTGGGGGTGCAGCGACGCGGCATTCGACTGCAAGAGCCGCAACACCCGCTTCGTTCGCTGTTCGGCGGACGACTGCAAGCGCGGCTTCCGCATCTGGGGGGATGCCGTGGCGGTCGATTGCGTCGTTACCAACCCGCGCAAGCGCGGCGGCACCGGCGCGGCGGCCTGCATCTCGACGTTCAAGAAGGGCTATTTCCGCTGGTATGGCGGTCGCTTCGAACAGACCGGCACGAACTCGGTCATCGTTGCCGAGGACGGCGGCTTTACCGCTTACACCCCCCGCACGGTAATCATCAAACCGGCCGACGCGCCGCTGTCGCGGGTCGAAGCGAACAGCATCGTCACCGAAATCGACGAAGCGGACACGACCCCTCCGGCACTGGTGAAGTCGACCTACACGATCAAGACGATCGCCGGCACGACCAGCTACGACATTGCCCCCGGCGCCACCTTCGATTTGCAAGAAAACCGCATCCTCAATGCGGTCATCACCACGACGAAGCCGGCGACGACGCGCATCGTCCACGCGCAGGACTATGCGGCCTATACCGCCACCGGGCAGACCTGGACGATCCTGCGTCAGGACTATGAGAATGACCGCAGCGTTGGGCAGGACCAAACCTACCGCGTGCCGCTGCGCCTGTACGATGCGAACGGCAACTTCGCCGACACGCCGCTGGCGGGCCACATCCTCAACGTCGACGATAACCCGATCGGCCCGGCCGATCTGAAGGCGTCGGGCGTGACGGCCGGCGCGTGGTGGGAAGTGCAGGACCGCTCGACGTTGTTCCTTGATCGCGCGGGGCAGGTTCCGGTGTCCGCCTGGGCGGATGATGGCGACCCGATCATTCGGCGGGTCAACGACAAGCTGTTCGCCAACCACCTTGTCGTACCCGACGACAGCATGGGGTTCTATCTGCGGCACGATGACCTGGGCAGTTACTGGCTGGAGCCATACACCGCCGGGTCGTTCTTCCTGATCGGTGCGGCCGGCGCGCTCCAGTTCGCCAAGTTCACCGCGTCGCTCGGCATCTACCGCGAGCCAGGCGAGGCCGGGCCGCATTGCCTGATTTCGGTCCCGCGTTCGATGACGATCCCGACCGCGACGAACGCGACGTGGTGGATGGTCGTGCGCGACGGGCAGAGCTTCATCATCCGCCTGCCGGCGTCGGGCAACAGTGGCACGTCGACCGGCAATTTCGGGATGCAGGGCGCGCCGCTGGTGCTGTCGCTGCTGTCCGAACCCGGCCTTGCTCGCTCGAACGCGGTCGACTGTCTCGATGTCGCGGACAATGCGGCAGTGACCTATCCGGCCGCCCTCGCGAACGCTCGTGCCCGGCTGCTGGCCGACGGCAACGCCGGGCAGACGTTCAACGGCCGCTTCTATGGCGGTGTGGTGACGAACCGCACCGAGTCCGACGACTTCCGGTTCCGCATCGAGCGCCAGATCGCCGAGTGGGCGGGCGTCGCGCTTTGATGAAAACGAAAGGGACAGCGCCATGGCGGCGGTAGAGCAGACGTTCGGGCAATGGCTTCAGTCCGAGGCCGATTTCATCGTGCGCGATGACCCGGTTACCAAAGGCCGCTGGGGCGCGTCGGCGCGGACCGTCGAGTGCGTCACGTCGATCGCTACGCGCGCGGCCGCCCTTGCCGAGGCCGACCGCCAGAACGCGTTCTGGGCGCGTGGTCCCTTCGCGATCGACATCCACACTGTCACCGGGACGGACTGGGCAGGCGAGCTGGCGCGCGTCGTCACACTTCAGATCGATGAGCTTGAATATTCGGCCGGCGCTGAAGTCTTCGTCGTTGGGGTCGAGCCCGACCACGCGATCGGGATGACGACGCTGACGGTCATCCAACCTCTGGGAGGGCGCGCGTGACCGGCCTGCTGATCGTCGAGCCGATGCCGTTCACCGTCGCGGCCTCGCGTGGAACCGGGGCCGCCAACTTGGCGTCGGCCGATCCCAAGGAAGTCTGGGCGGATGCGCAAGCCGGCAGCGCGGCGACGTTGACGATCGACCTGGGCGAGGTCCGCACGATCGATACCGTACTGCTAGGCTATGTGCGGGCACCGGCTATCGATGCCCGCTGGACGATCACGGGCGGCGTGACCGGCGCTGGGGAAAGGTCAATCCAGGCCGACGACATCCTTCGCGTTCCGGACGCTGCCGGTTCCTTCCGCCAACGCACGCACGCGCTCTGGACCGGTGCTGCGGTGGCCGTCCGCTATCTCGCCCTGACGATCTACCAGCCGGCGGGGTCGCCGCCCCTGACTGCCGGCGTTCTGGTGATCGGCAAGGCCTGGACGTCGATCATGGGTCGGGAGTGGGGACCCGGCCGCCAGCCGATCGACGGCGGTTCGGTCACTGCACTGTCGTCGGGAGGCTTCGCCGTTGTCGAAGGCGCTCGAAAGAGTGCGCTTAGCTGGACGTTTGGCGACCTGTCCGTGGAGGAAGCTGGCCTCCTGGAAGGCATCGCCGACCGCCTTGGGGTGTCCCGGCCGGGCCTGGTGATTGAGGACGCCGCCCGCACCGCCGGGCTGGCCTCCCGCATCCATTACGGCGTGTTCGGCCGCTGGAAGCCGCCCGAACGACGCAATCGCACCCAGACGCGCTGGGACATCGCAATCGAGCAATGGACATGAACGGGAAGAATCAACGATGAGCATCAAAACCCTGGTCCGGTCGTACAAGGCCACTTCGGCAATCGGGCGATATCGCATTGCCGCCTTCGGTAATCCCTCGATCGATAGCACCATCGTGCCGGCGACGGGGCCAAACCAGCCGCTTGTCGGTACGAGCGGTAAAGTTGGCGGCCCGGCCGGTGCGATGATCGATATCATGCGAGCCGGTATCGGCACGGTCGTTCTTGGGGGGACGGTTGCTGCCGGTGATTGGTTGACGGCAGACATCGACGCGCGGGGCGTGAAGGCGACGGCCAGCGGCCAGCGAGTGATCGGTTACTCCGAGATCGACGGCATTGCCGGGGACTGGGCCGACTACAAGGTCGCGCCGGGCATCTTCGTTATGGGGGGTACGCCGACACCGACCCCAACGCCAACGCCGACCCCAACGCCAACGCCGACCCCAACGCCAACGCCGACCCCGACGCCGACCCCTAGCGCGTTCCGACAGGCGACGACGGGGACAGCCGACCCGGATGGCCTCAACGCATTAGGCAGCGGCGTCACGAAGCGCCGGGCGCGCAACCCGATGCCGTTGATGATCGGCGCCGGGCAGACCGGCCGATGCCGGATCACTGCCGCCGGCAACTATGTCGACAAGTCCGTCGACGGTGTTCGTCCGGAGAAGGTCGTCAGCTGGTCGGGCGTGACCGCAATGGGCGCGCAGGTGCACTGCGTCAGCTCGGCCGGCGCGGTCGTCGGCAACCTGTTCCGGCTGAAGAAGGGCGGCGTCGAATCGTTCGTGCCTGCCGCCGGCGACGTCGTCTTCGATCCGTTCTCGCCGGCCGATCTCGGGCTGACCGAATGGCCGAACGGGGGCCAGATCATCGGCATGATGGAGATCGACGCAGCGTCCGGCACGCTGCTGCCGATGACCTATGTGTCGGGCAGCAGCGGTGACGCCGGCGCCGGCAGCTATGACGGCGGCACGACGAGTTTCGGCTCGACCACCTTCACCGCTAACGGCGGCAGCAATTCCGGCACCCGGCTGTGCCAGTTCCTGAAGTGCGAGATCGAGCACACCAAGGGCGCCATCTACGGTCAGGGTACGAGCCGCGTCGACGGCAAGGGCAACCATCCGGCGGGATACGGCATCAACCGCGGCGGCTTCATGCAGCAGGCGGCCTATCGCGCTGGCAAGCCGATCGCCAAGTTCGCGACCGACGGCGATCGCCTGCAGTATTGGGCGGCAAACATCCGCGCAGGCCAGACCTGGCGTTTGAACCACGTTGCCGGCTTTACCGACGCGTACATCGATGAGCCGTACAACGACATCAACACCCGGCCGCTTGCTGACATCCTTGCCGATCTCGACTTCGTGATCGCGCAGATGCTGGCAGTGAACCCGACCCTGCGGATCCACTGCGGCTTTTCGACCGTCCGCTCGACGTCGGCCAGCGGGAAGTTCCTTGCGCCGCCCGACCAGGAGCCGAACGCGAACTATCTGGCCACGGGTTCGGGAACGGGCTTCGGCTACAACCAGGCCCTCGTCGGACGTGCCGGCATCACGTCGACCTACAACTTCCGCCAGGACGTCCAGTACAGCGCGGAATACCCGAACATCTGGTACAGCGACGGCGTCACGAACAATCAAATGACGCCCGAGGGTGACCATATGACGGCGTTCGCGGAAGCCCGCGTCGGCCGACTGGACGGCGTGCTCTGTCAGCACATGATCGCCAACGTAAACCCTTAAAGGCGGGCGCGCCTGAATACGCGGCTGGCACAATGGCAGGGGAGCAATCTGGGATGGACGCATACACGGGCAGCCGCGCCCCCTTCAACGGTTCGCCGGGTGTCGCATCGACCCCGGCGGGCAACCAGGCGTTCACCGTTGACGCTGACAATGCCGTCCTCGCGAACTGGGAGCTGTCGAACTACAAGACGATCCTACGCCAGAAGAGCGAAGACAGTTACACCAGCAAATCCAACGTCACGATGCGATCGGTGCGTGGGACCAACGTCAACCGTGTGTGGGAAACTGTCGAGGGACAGGAAACCTTCGGGGCAGTGATGCAGGACGTGCATTACACCCAGGTCGAGCGGGCGGTAGCACGATGGTTTTCAGTGCATGACGGGCTGATCGAGAATGTCACCGGCAGCGGGCTGGGCGCGACTGGCGAGCCCTTTGGCCAAGGCATCACGCTCGACGGCCAGTGCCGCCGCGTCACGATCCGCGATTGCGACATGAGCGACTTCGGAGGCGTTCAGGCGGACGGTTCTTCCTATTCGCAGGGCGAAGGGTTCGGCGACGAAGGCAACAATTACGACATCACCTATGGTCCCCGTCTGACCTCGCGGCGCAACGGCGATGCTGGCTACGACATCAAGTCCAACCCGACGTTCACGGGTGTCCTGGTGTCGATCGACAACCCGCGCGACTGGCGACTGTGGAATGGCGTAAAAGCCGAGACTGCGACGCTGGATGCATCGGGCACGTCGAAGCAGGTCCTGTGGTTCAACGGTCTAGCGGGCAGCATCACCGCACTGCCCGTCGCGGTGATCGGGAAGCTTATCGCCCGCAACCCGGCAGCGTCCGCGACTTCCATCTCGCGCTACGAGAACGGTCGCGCCGACGTAACCATCCTCGACTACGACATACACAAGGGCTGGCGGGGCAAGCTGCTGCACTTCAACGCCGGCAGCGGTTATGGCGCGCCGACATATTCGGGCGGCGGCCGTGTGGAGCAGGACGACGGGTCGTGGATCACCTATCCCGGCAGTCCCCCAGTCGATGCCCAGGGGCGGCTGCTATGATCGTGCGCAAGAAGCCATTCAGCAGCCTGCGCGCCGATCGAGGCGACCGGTTCGACGGCGAGCGGCACCTGTACCCGAACGGTCGGCCGATCACACGGCTGCGTCTGGTCGGGGAGCGTGACGGTAATTGGTACTACGCCGCAGCGGACGACGCTGCGGCGACAATGCCCATCGAGAGCATTCGAGTTGGGGGGAAATTTGTAGGGACGAAAATCGCGCGTTGAACGCTCTCTCAGAGGACGCTTAATGGTTTGTGAGTGCTCCAGACTGTCCTGTCCCAGACTCCAGCTTGAAGTGTCCCGCTACACCCCTCCACCAGCCTGCGGCTGGTCCCCCTCCCCGTGCCGGGGAGGATTTACGCCGGCGCGACTCCGCTCACCGGCCCTACCTCCGCCGGCTCCCCGCGCGAATAGACGCCGGTGAGCAACCCGGCCGCCAGCACGCGGCCCGCCATCGCCTCGACCACCGCGCTGCGTCCCGGATTGGGGTCGAGATGCGGGGCGTCCTTCAGCGCGAACAGCTGGAACGCATAGCGATGCTCGCCATGGCCGGTCGGCGGATCGGGCGGGAGCCAGCCTTCGCGCAGATAGCTGTTGCGGCCGACATCGCCATGCACCGCATCGCCGTCGCCATCGGGGCGGATCGCCCCTTCCTCCAGCTGTCCGTCCGCCGCCGCGATATCCCACAGGATCGCATGGACCAGCGGCTGGGGCGAGGGGGCGTCGGCATCCTCGACGATCAGCGCCAGCGAGGTCGTCCCTGCCGGCACGCCGCGCCAGTGGAGCGGCGGCGACACGCCCGAGCCGTCGGCGGTGAAGCGTTCGGGCAGGCGCTGTCCATCGGCAAAGGCGAGGCTGGCCAGGTCGAGGCTGTCGAAGCTGCCAAGTGCCGGATCGACGATGGTCAGCTTGGACGCGCCGGCGCGGACATTCCGCAGCAATGCGCCCAGCCATCCCGGAACATGTTCGAGCATGAGGGTCCTTTCGATGCCTGTCGAAGCGACAACCGGCGAACGGCGCGCGCGGGTCCGTGCAAGGGGCGAAATAGTCGGGCAGGCCCACCATCGGGGCAAAGGATACGAAATGGCTTTGTTGCGTTGCAGCATGACTGGTATTTTGAGGAACCTCCCATGTCCGCATCGCCCGAACCACCGCGCCTCGCGCTCGCGCTGCAAGGGGGCGGTGCGCATGGGGCCTATGGCTGGGGCGTGCTCGACCGGTTGCTGGAGGAGGATTTCCCGATCGTCGCTGTCAGCGGGGCGTCGGCCGGGGCGCTGAACGGCGCGGCGCTGGTCACCGGGCTGGCGGCGGGCGGGCGGCAGGGCGCGAAGGATGCGCTGGAACGCCTCTGGGACAATGTGTCGCGCAATTCGCCGTTGCAGGCATTCGATTTCGGGCAATGGGCGCCGCCGCTGTTCGAACCGGCGCTGCGCCGCTCGCTGGAGGTCGGCAAGCTGCTGGGCCGCTATGTCGCGCCGCTGTCGCCGGGCCTGCGCGACATGCGGGCGCTGCGCCGCGTGGTGGAGGCGAGCATCGACCTGTCGCTGCTGACCGATCCCCAGGCCATTCCGCTGTCGATCGCCGCGACGCGCGTGGCGACCGGGGCGGCGCGATTGTTCGACAATGAGGCGATCACGCTGGACGCGGTGATGGCGTCGGCCTGCCTGCCCGACCTGTTCGGCCCGGTGACGATCGAGGGCGAACCCTATTGGGACGGCGGATTTTCGGCGAACCCCGCGCTTGAACCGCTGATCTTCGGCGGCCATGGGCAGAGCGACCTGCTGATCGTGCAGATCACCCCCTTCGCGACGCAGGACACGCCCGAGACGCTGGTCGAGGTGATGGGGCGGATGAGCGATATCGGCTTCAACGCGTGCCTGTTGCGCGACCTGAAGGCGTTGACGCAGGTGCAGGCGATCGCCCGGCGTGCGCCGCCGATCGACGATAATTTCACCGCGCTGGCGAACACGAACCTGCACCTGATGGAGGCGTCGCCGGCGCTGGCGGCACGCGGGCCGACCGGCAAGATCGACACCCGCCGGTCGCAGCTGGACGATCTGCGCGCACTGGGGCGCGAGACGGCGGATGCATGGCTGCGCGACCATGGCCCGAAGCTGGGGCAGGGGTCGACGCTGACCGCGCTGTCGGAGGCGGTGGCGGCCTAGGCGGTCACGATCGCTTCGCCGACGACCGCGACCGGCCAGGGCGTCAGCGACTGGCCCGGACACGGCCCGCCGAGGCATTTGCCATCCGCAATCGCGAACAGCGCCGCGTGCCAACTGCAGGTGATCGCGCTGCGGTCCGGCGTCAGATAGGCGTCGAGCGTTTGCGCCAGCGGCAGGCCCATATGCGGGCAGCGGTCGACATAGCCGAACACCGCGCGCCCCTGTCGCACGACGAAGCCGTGGAACCGCCCGGCGCGCAGTTGCAGCACGTAATTGCGCGCGGTGCCGTCGGGGATATCGGTCAGCGGGCCGATCGTCACTCCGGCGGGCGTCGCGAAGACGCGCTCGTCGCTCATCCGGGCAACTGCGCCTTGGCAAAGCCGGTCCAGACATCGTCATAGTCGAGCTGCATCGTCGGCGACTGCATCGCCCAGGATGTCGGGCGGACGACGTGGCGGGTTTCGAACATGAAGGCCATGGTGTCGGCGATGCGGTGCGGCTTCAGATCGGCGGCGACCGCTTTTTCATAGCTCGCCTGGTCGGGGCCATGGCCGTTCATCTGGTTGTGCAGCGATGCGCCGCCTGGTGCGAAGCCGCCCTCCTTCGCGTCATAGGCACCGGTCACCAGCCCCATGAACTCGCTCATGACGTTGCGGTGGAACCAGGGCGGGCGGAACGTGTCCTCCGCCACCATCCAGCGCGGCGGAAAGATCACGAAGTCGCAATTGGCGGTGCCCGGCGTCTCGCTGGGCGCGGTCAGCACGGTGAAGATCGACGGGTCGGGATGGTCGAAGCTGACGGTGTTGATCGTGTTGAAGCGGGTGAGGTCATAGCGGCAGGGCGCGAGGTTGCCGTGCCACGCCACCACGTCGAACGGGCTATGGTCGAGCGTGGTTATCCACAGGCCACCCTGGAATTTCTGGATAACGTCGCAGGGTGCGTCGCTATCCTCGAACCAGGCGCAGGGCGTTTCGAAGTCGCGCGGATTGGCGAGGCCGTTGGCACCGATCGGGCCGAGATCGGGCAGGCGGAACAGGCTGCCGTAATTCTCGCAGACATAGCCACGCGCCTGACCCTCGGGCAGCTGCACGCGGAAGCGGACGCCGCGCGGGATCAGCGCGATCTGGAGCGGCGCCACGTCGATCCGGCCCAGTTCGGTGTCGATCGCCAGCGCACCCTGTTGCGGGACGATCAGCAGCTCGCCGTCCGACGAGAAGAAGGCGCGCTCCATGTCGCGGTTCGCGGCATAGAGGTGGATGCCGACCCCGCTCTGCGCCGCGACGTCGCCGGTCGCGCCATAGGTGACGAGACCGTCGACCCAGTCGGTCGGATCGGTCGGCATGGGCAGCGGGTCCCAGCGCATCCGGTTGGGGCTGGGCGGGGTGTCCACGGGTGCGGACTTGAGGTGCGGCGCGCCGGTGTACGGCATGAACGCGCCATGGTTCGCGGTCGGGCGCAGGCGGTAGAGCCATGACCGCCGGTTCTCGGCACGCGGCGCGGTGAAGGCGGTGCCGGACAGCTGCTCGGCATAGAGGCCGAAGGGTACGCGCTGCGGGCTGTTGCGGCCGATCGGGAGCGCGCCGGGTATGGCTTCGGTGGCGATGTGGTTGGCGAAACCGGGGTGGTAGGTCATGGTCACCTCATCTCTCGTCCGGCGTTCTCTCGTCACCCCGGACTTGATCCGGGGTCCCGCTTCTTCGTCACTGTCGGAGAGGAAGCGGGACCCCGGGTCAAGCCCGGGGTCACGTCGTTGTTGGGTCGGCCCGGTCGCCGCCCGCCGGGCCGTCAGTCGCGGCGAAGCCGCGCCTTGTGGCCTGGCTCCGCTGCGCTGGCCGGGCGGGGCCGGGTGCCTTCGCACCCGCATCCGGTCGATGCCTCAGGCATCGACCGTGATGACGCCCCGCCGGATCTGATCCAGCTCGATGCTTTCATACAGCGCCTGGAAATTGCCGTTGCCGAAGCCCTCATTCCCCTTGCGCTGGATGATCTCGAAGAAGATCGGTCCGAACATCGGTTCGGTGAAGATCTGCAACAGCAACCCTTCGTCGCCGACATTGCCGTCGATCAGGATGCGGTTGCGCTTCAGGCGTTCGAGGTCCTCGCCATGGCCCGGCACGCGCTTGTCGACCAGTTCGTAATAGGTCTCGATCGTGTCCTGCAGCTTCACGCCGCGGGCGCGCAGCTTCTCGACGGTTTCGAAGATATCCTCGGTGGTGAAGGCGAGGTGCTGGATGCCTTCGCCATTATAGTCGCGGATGAATTCCTCGATCTGGCTCTTGTCGTCCTGGCTTTCGTTCAGCGGGATGCGGATCGCCTTGTCCGGCGCGATCATCGCCTGGCTGAACAGGCCGGTCGCCTTGCCCTTGATGTCGAAGTACTTCTGCTCTTCGAACCCGAAAATCTGGTTGTAGAAGGTCGACCAGGTCCGCATCTGCCCGCGCTTCACATTGTGGGTCAGGTGGTCGAGCAGGTCGAGGCCGACATTGTTCTCGGCCTCCGCTTCGGCAGCACCGGGCACCGCGTCCCAGTCGTCGTACAGCGAGCCGGCATTGCCGTGGCGGTCGACGAGGTACAGCATCGACCCGCCAATCCCCTCCAGCGCATAGCCTTCGCCCAGTACCCCGCGCGAGGCATCGGCGGGCTTGGCGCCGCGCGCGACCGCCGCGTCGAACGCCGCCTTCGCATCCGCCACGCGGAACGCCATGCCGGAGGCGGACGGGCCATGCTGCGCAGCAAATTCCGCAGCATGAGCATCGGGAATGCGGTTCAGCAGCAGGTTGATGCGGCCCTGCTTATAGCGGACGACGTCGCGCGTGCGGTGCTTCGACGCGGCGACGAAGCCGAATTGTTCGAGCTGCGCGGCCATGCGGTCGAGATCGGGCGCGGTAAATTCGCAGAATTCGAACCCGTCGAGGCCCATCGGGTTGACGTCCATGTGTTCCACGGCTGCATCCTCTCAAATTCGTATCAATTGATACCAATCTGATCCCAAGTGCAGGGTGAGTCAAGCGCCTCCCACGGCGGGGGCGACCAGCGCGCGGCGAGATGGTCGACAAAGGCGATCACCGCCGGGCGCGGATCGGCGGCATGGATGGCGTGGATGGCGAGGTCGCGCGGCCCCTCCCATGCCGGCAGCACCCGCACCAGCCGCCCATCGCTCAGCACCCGCCCGACGTCCCATAGCGAGCGCAGCGCGATGCCGACCCCGGCCAGCGCCAGTTCGCGGACGATGTCGCTCGAATTGGTGCGGACATGGCTACGCCCGGTCACCTGCACCCGCCCGCCGGGGCGCAGCAGCGTCCAGGGCAATTGTCCGTCCGCCGCGAGCAGCCGGTGGTCGGCCAGCGCCCTGGGATGCGCCGGAACGCCGTGATCGGCAAGATATGCGGGGCTGGCGCAAACTACACGGCGATTGTCCGCCAGACGGCGGGCGACAAGGCCGGCGGGCGGATCGGCGGTGATGCGGATGGCGCAGTCGATCCGCTCCGCCGCCAGATCGACCAGGCCATCGGACAACGACAGTTCCAGCTGGACCGCGGGATGGTCGCGCAGAAAGTCGCCCAGATGCGGCGCGATGTGCAGCCGCGCGAACGAGGTCGGCGCGGCGATGCGCAGCGGCCCGGCGGGCGCGGCGGCGGCCCCGGTCACCCGCGCCTCGGCGGCGGCCAGTGCCGACAGGATCGGCGTCAGATCGGCGTGTAGCTGCGCCCCGACCGGGGTCGGATGGAGCCGCCGGGTGGTCCGTTCGATCAGCCGCGCGCCCAGCCGCGCCTCGAACCGGGCCAGCCGCTTCGATACCATTGCGGGCGACGTGCCCAATGTGCGGGCGGCGGCGGCGATGCTGCCGGTGTCGAGGATCGCGGCGAAGAGTTCATGGTCGGGATCGAGCGGCATTCGTTCCTCACCGGCATGGCTGTGCTGCGATTATGGGTGGTTCCGGCGGGAAAGGCGAGGCAGTATGCCTGGCCCCAACCACCGTCATCCCGGCGAAGGCCGGGATCCATGGAAACGGAACGTAGCGGATCTTGCGATGCGTTTCGTGACCGCGGATTCCGGCCTTCGCCGGAATGACGATGCTTTGAGAGGGTGTCCTATGTCGAACATCATGGTCGAACGCGCCGGGCTTCAGGTCGCCGTCGAGCTGGCCGCTTTCCTCGAACGCGACGCGCTGCCCGGCACCGGCATTCCGGCCGATTCCTTCTGGGAAGGGACCGCTGCGATCCTTGCGCGGTTCGCGCCCGAAAACCGCGCGCTGCTGCACCTTCGCGACCGGTTGCAGGCGCAATTGGACGCGTGGTTCATCGAACGGCAGGGCCAGCCGATCGACCCGGCGGAGCAGGCGGCGTTCCTGCGCGAGATCGGCTATCTGGTGGAGGAACCTGCGCCCTTCACCGTCCATCCCGACAATGTCGATCCGGAGATCGCAACGTTGGCCGGGCCGCAGCTGGTCGTGCCGATCCTCAACGCCCGCTTCCTGCTGAACGCTGCCAATGCGCGCTGGGGCAGCCTGTATGATGCGCTGTACGGGACCGATGCGATTCCCGGCACGGCCGCACCGGGCGGCTACGACGCGGCGCGTGGGCGCCAGGTGATCGAGCGGGCCAAGGCGTTTCTCGACGAAGCCGTGCCGCTGGCCACCGGCGGCTGGCGCGACTGGAGCGGCGGTACGCCCGACCTTGCCGATTCGGCCCAGTTCGTCGGACGAGCGGGCGACAATCTGCTGCTGCGCCATCACGGGCTGCACATCGAACTCGTGATCGACCGTACCCACCCGATCGGCAGCGGCGATCCGGCGGGCCTTGCCGATATCCTCCTCGAATCGGCGCTGACCACGATCTGTGACCTTGAGGATTCGGTCGCGGCGGTCGATGCGGCGGATAAGGTCGCGGCCTATGCCAATTGGCTGGGACTGATGCAGGGGACGCTGAGCTCCAGCTTCGCCAAGAACGGCCGCGAGGTGACGCGGACGCTGGCCGTCGACCGGCACTACACCACGCCGGACGGTGGCGAACTGGTCCTGCCCGGCCGCGCGCTGCTGTTCGTGCGTAATGTCGGCCATCTGATGACGACGCCCGCCGTCCGCCTGCCCGACGGCAACGATGCGCCCGAAGGCATCATCGACGCCATTGTCACCAGCCTGATCGCGCTCCATGACCTGAACGGCCTGCGGACCAACAGCCGCGCGGGGTCGATCTATATCGTCAAGCCCAAGCAGCACGGGCCGGAGGAAGTCGCCTTCACCGACCGGCTGTTCGATGCGGTCGAGGACCTGCTGATCCTGCCGCGGCACACGATCAAGGTGGGAGTGATGGACGAGGAACGGCGCACCTCCGCCAACCTTGCCGCGTGCATCCATGCGGTGCGCCATCGGATCGTGTTCATCAATACCGGTTTCCTCGATCGCACCGGCGACGAACTGCACAGCGCGATGCACGCCGGGCCGATGATCCCCAAGGGCGAGATGAAGGGCGCCGAGTGGATCGCGGCCTATGAGGATCGCAACGTCCAGATCGGCCTCGCCTGCGGTCTCGGCGGGCGCGCGCAGATCGGCAAGGGCATGTGGGCCGCGCCCGACCGGATGGCCGACATGCTGGAACAGAAGGTCGCGCATCCGATGAGCGGCGCCAGCACCGCCTGGGTCCCGTCGCCCACCGCCGCGACGCTGCATGCGCTGCACTATCATGCGGTCGATGTCGCGCAGCGACAGGCGGCGCGGGCGGGGGAGCCGGTGGTGTCGCTCGACCGGCTGCTGACCCTGCCGCTGGCTACGGCACGCAACTGGGAGCGGGAAGAGGTCGCGCGGGAGCTGGACAATAACGTCCAGGGCATCCTCGGCTATGTCGTGCGCTGGATCGATCAGGGGATCGGTTGTTCGAAGGTGCCGGACATGCACGATGTCGGCCTGATGGAGGACCGTGCAACGCTGCGCATCTCTTCGCAGCATATCGCCAACTGGCTGTTGCACGAGGTCTGCACCCCGGCAGATGTCGACGCCGCGTTCGAGCGGATGGCGGTCAAGGTCGATACCCAGAATGCCGGCGATCCGGCGTACCGCCCGCTGGCTGGCGGCATCGCGCTACAGGCGGCGCGGGCATTGGTGTTCGAGGGGCTGGAGCAGCCGAACGGCTATACCGAGCCGCTGCTGCACGCCTATCGCGCGGTGGCGAAGGCTCGGTGAGGGGGGCGCTCGATTCCATCTGAATTAGCGGCCCGCACCGGACCGATAACAAGGCATCGTGGACAAAGGGTAGCAACAGCAAGGCAGCGGTTAGGCCGACGAAGCCGATGCAGGATTCGGCAGCTTTGTCGTAGCAGGTGGCGACGCGTCGCCTGTTCTTGAGCTTGTCGAACAGGCGCTCGGTCCGGTCGCGCCAGCGATACTTGCCCGATCATGTGAGGCGGGGTTGGTGAGCGTTGTGCAAAGGCTGTGGATGGCCACCGCGCCCGGCGTGGCGTTTCGGCGACATGCTTCGCCAGAAGATGCGAAGCGACTACAGTTCGCTACGTTGGTCATCCCTAAAGATGTTCGTCGCGAACGTTGGCGTATCGGATCAGAAGGTCGCGATATCTGGCCCCGTGTCGAGCCTCGAGAACGGCGTCTCTATCAGACTTTCCGTCGAAGAGGGCGTGGTGCCCATCTTCGACCGGAAATGGTGCCCAGAAGAGGACTCGAACCTCCACGACCTTGCGATCGCCAGCACCTGAAGCTGGTGCGTCTACCAATTCCGCCATCTGGGCACGGGGTAGGAGGGCGCCTCTACGGGGCGTCGCCGGGGGTGTCAACAACTTGTTTCGAGATTTTTACGTTGTCCTTGCCGTTTTGCTGCGGGAGCGGCATGGGGCCTGAGGAGTGAGACAGGCAAAGGCGGACTCGATGAAGAACCAGTTGGTGACGCTGTTCGGCGGCGGCGGCTTTGTCGGCCGCTATGTCGTGCAGGAATTGTTGAAGGCGGGCGCCCGCGTCCGCATCGCGCAGCGCGATCCGCGCCAGGCGCTGTACCTGCGCACGCAGGGTGGCCTCGGCCAGACGCAGTTCGTCGCCGCCGACCTGACGCGGCCGGATACGGTCGCGCGGGCGGTTGCCGGGTCGGATGCGGTCGTGAACCTGGTCGGCATCCTCGAGGGGGATTTCGACAAGGTACATGTCGCCGGCGCGCGCACGATTGCCGAAGCCGCCGCCGCGGCAGGCGCGAAGGCGTTCGTGCAGATCTCGGCGATCGGCGCCGATCCGGCATCGCCCTCCGCCTACGGCCGGTCGAAGGCGGCGGGGGAGCAGGCGGTGCTTGCCGCCTTCCCGAGCGCGACCATCCTGCGCCCGTCGATCGTGTTCGGGCGCGAGGACGGCTTCGTCAATCGCTTCGCCGGCATGATTTCCGGTGCGCCGGCGCTGATCGGGCGTCCGCTGGTACCGGTGATGGCGGCGGCGACGAAGTTCCAGCCAATCTATGTCGTCGACCTGGCGCAGGTGGTGGCTAAGGCGCTGGCCGAGCCGGAACGCTTCGGCGGGCAGACCTATGCGATCGGTGGGCCGGATGTGATCTCGATGGGCGAACTGAACCGCTGGATTGCCCATGCGATCGGCCGCGACGTGCGGTTCCTGGAGATTCCCAACGATCTGGGCGGGGCGATCGCGGCGATGCCGCTGACCCCGATCAGCAAGGATCAATGGGCGATGCTGTCGCGCGACAATGTCGTGGACGGGACCGTGCCGGGGATCGAGGCCTTCGGCGTGCGGCCCGTGCCGCTGGCGACGGTCGCGCCCGACTGGCTGGTCGTCTATCGCAAGAATGGCCGCTTCAACAAAGTTGCCCGCGCGTGAACCCTGCAACTGCGTGGCTCGAAGCCGCGATCCTGGGTATCATCCAGGGACTGACCGAGTTCCTGCCGGTGTCGTCCAGCGCGCATCTGCGGATCGCCGGGGCGTTCCTGCCATCGGGCACCGATCCGGGCGCCGCGTTCACCGCGATCATCCAGATCGGGACCGAAGCGGCGGTGCTGCTGTATTTCCGCAAGGATATCTGGCGGATCGCAATGGCGTGGCTGGGGCAGTTCTTCGGCGGCCGACAGGATGCGGCGGCGCGCGACGGTGCGCGGATGGGCTGGCTGGTGATCGTCGGTACGCTGCCGATCGTCGTGCTGGGGCTGTTGTTCAAGGACGCGATCGAGACGTCGCTGCGCAACTTGTGGTTCACGGCGTTCAGCCTGATCGGGTTCGGTATCCTGCTGGGCATCGCCGATATCGTCGGGCGGCGGCGGCTGGGTCTCGACCGGTTGCGCTGGGGCGGTGGCGTCGTGTTCGGCTTTGCGCAGGCGATGGCGTTGCTGCCGGGCGTGTCGCGGTCGGGCGGGACGATCACCGCCGGGCTTTTCATGGGATTCACCCGCGAAGCGGCGGCGCGTTATTCGTTCCTGCTCGCCATTCCTGCGGTGCTCGCATCGGGATTGTACCAGCTGCTCAAGACCTGGGGACAGTTCGGTCCCTATGGACCGGGGCCGACGCTGCTGGCGACGATCATCTCGTTCGTCGTGGGTTATGCATCGATCGTCGGATTCCTGAAGCTGGTGTCGACCCGCGGCTATATGGCGTTCGTCATCTATCGCGTGCTGTTGGGTAGCGCGTTGATTTACCTGTTGTCGCAAGGACGTATCGCTGCGCTGGCATAGGTCCGATTCGGCCATAAAAGCCTTTGTTGCGAACTGTTCTTGAAAACCGCACGGGGCGGGGGTGGTAACAAGGTCAGTAATGCTTACCTAAAGATCGTTTGTTGCGTGACTTCGGCCTGAAAATATGCTTTCCGAAGGGTCGGAGGGCATTATGGCCGATCAAGCAATGTTGAAGTTCGTTTCGCGTGCGCAGTCCTATCCTGCCAAGCGCGAACCCGAATTGCGGGCGGAGGATTTCCGCGAGATCGCGGAGCGTTACGCTCCGCCGACCGCCGAGGATCAGGCGGGGCGTTGCTCGCAGTGCGGCGTCCCCTATTGCTCGGTACATTGCCCGCTGCACAATCACATCCCCGACTGGCTGCGCCTGACCGCCGAGGGGCGGTTGCAGGAAGCGTATCAGCTGTCGAACAGCACCTCGACCATGCCCGAAATCTGCGGCCGCATCTGTCCGCAGGACCGGCTGTGCGAGGGCAATTGCGTCATCGAATTTTCCGGCCACGGCGCGGTCACGATCGGATCGGTCGAGAAGTTCATCACCGACACCGCATGGGAAAATGGCTGGGTCGAACCGGTCGCGGTCGGCCCGGCGCGCGGCCAGTCGGTCGGCATCGTCGGTGCGGGTCCGGCGGGGCTGGCGGCGTCGGAATGGCTGCGTAACCTCGGCTATGAGGTCCATGTCTATGACCGCTATGATCGGGCCGGCGGGCTGCTGACCTATGGCATTCCGGGCTTCAAGCTCGAAAAGCCGGTCGTGATGCGCCGCGTCGAGCGGTTGAAGGAAGGCGGCATCGTCTTTCATGAAGGCTTCGAGGTCGGTCGCGATGCCAAGCTCGACGAACTGCGTCAGAAGCATGATGCGATCCTGATCGCGACCGGTGTGTACAAGCCCCGCGCGATCAAGGCGCCGGGCGTCGGCAGCGGCGGGGTGGTCGATGCGCTCGATTACCTGACCGCGTCGAACAAGGTCGGTTTCGGCGACAGCGTGCCGGCCTATGACGATGGCTCGCTGAACGCGGCGGGCAAGAATGTCGTCGTCGTCGGCGGCGGCGATACCGCAATGGACTGTGTCCGCACCGCGATCCGTCAGGGCGCGAAGTCGGTGAAGTGCCTCTATCGCCGCGACCGCGCCAACATGCCGGGGTCGCAGCGCGAAGTCGCCAACGCCGAGGAAGAAGGCGTCGAGTTCGTCTGGCTCTCCGCCCCCGCCGCGTTTGACGAGCGCGACGGACAGGTGGTGCAGGTCCGTGCGACCGGTATGCGTCTGGGTGCGCCCGACGCATCGGGTCGCCGTGCGCCGGAGGCCGATCCGGGCAACGAGTTCCTGCTCGAGGCCGATCTGGTGGTGAAGGCGCTGGGCTTCGATGCCGAAGACCTGCCCACGCTGTTCGATGCGCCCGAACTGGGGGTGACCCGCTGGGGGACGGTGCGGGTCGACGGCAAGTCGATGATGACGTCGTTGGACGGCGTGTTCGCGGCCGGCGACATCGTGCGCGGAGCATCGCTGGTCGTATGGGCGATCCGCGACGGTCGCGACGTGACCGAGCGGATGCACGCGTACCTCAAGGCCAAGGCCAAGGCTGCGAAGGTGGCGGCATGAAGGCGCTGATCCTCGCAGCCGCGCTGTGGGGCGCCACGCCGGCGCTGGCGCAGACACCGGCCGCTCCCGCTCCCGCCGCCGTACAACCGATCGATCCGGCGCGGCTGGCACTCGCCGAAAAGTCGGTCGCGGTGCTGGTGCCGCAGGGCGTCTATATGCGGCTGATGCGGCAGCAGTTTCCGGCGATGATGGATGCCATGCTCGCCAATATGGAAACGGCGGTGCCCGGCGGTCGCGAGAAGGCGCGCGCCGCCGACCCCGCGTTCGACGAACGGATGCGGATCATGACCCGCGTCATGGGTGAGGAACTCGGCCCGCTGATGGGGCGGATGGAACCGTCGCTGCGCATCGGCATGGCCCGTGCGCTGGCCAAGCGGTTCGACGCGCGGCAGTTGAACGACCTGAACGCCTTTTTCGCCACGCCTTCGGGCCAGGCGTTCGGCGAGCAGTTCATATCGCTGTTCGCCGACCCGGAAATCATGGGCGAAATGATGAAGGCGATGCCGATGATGCTGCAGGAAATGCCGCGCATCATGAAGAAGGTGGAGGCCGCGACCGCGCATCTGCCGAAGCCTCCCAAGCCGAAGGGCGAAAACGAATGACCGACATGACCTCCGAACGCCTCCGCCTCGCCGCCGAAGGCATGTACCGCCCCGAGTTCGAGGGCGATGCCTGCGGCGTGGGCATGGTCGCCGCGACCGATGGCAAGCCGTCGCGCCGCGTCGTGCAGTCGGCGATCGATGCCCTGCGCGCCGTGTGGCACCGCGGTGCGGTCGATGCCGATGGGAAGACCGGCGATGGCGCGGGCATCCATGTCGACCTGCCGCACCGCTTCTTTGACGATGCGATCGCCGCGTCGGGACACAAGCCGCTCCATGCACGCCTCGCGGTCGGCATGGTGTTCATGCCGCGCACCGACCTCGGCGCGCAGGAGACCTGCCGCACTTTGGTCGAATCGGAGATCATCGAGGCGGGCTGGTCGATCTATGGCTGGCGGCAGGTGCCGGTCGACGTGTCGGTCATCGGCATGAAGGCGCAGGCGACCCGGCCCGAGATCGAGCAGATCATGATCGCCGGTCCTGCGCCGGAAGAAATGGACGAGGCCGAGTTCGAGAAGAACCTGTATCTCGTCCGCCGCCGGATCGAAAAGCGGATCATCGCCGCGCAGATCACCGGTTTCTATTTCTGTTCGCTGTCGTGCCGTTCGATCATCTACAAGGGGCTGTTCCTTGCGGAGAGCCTGTCGGATTTCTATCCCGACCTGACCGACGAACGCTTCGAATCGCGCGTCGCGATCTTTCACCAGCGCTATTCGACCAACACCTTCCCGCAATGGTGGCTGGCGCAGCCGTTCCGCTGCCTTGCCCATAATGGCGAGGTCAACACGATCCGCGGCAACAAGAACTGGATGCTCAGCCACGAGATCAAGATGGCGAGCATCGCGTTCGGCGAGCGTTCGGAAGACATCAAGCCGGTGATCCCGGCGGGCGCGTCGGATACGGCGGCGCTGGACGCGGTGTTCGAGACGATCTGCCGCTCGGGCCGCGATGCGCCGACCGCCAAGCTAATGCTGGTGCCCGAGGCATGGCAGGGCGCGCCCGACATGCCGTCGGCGCACCTGGCGATGTACGATTACCTAGCGAGCGTCATGGAGCCGTGGGACGGCCCTGCCGCGCTGGCGATGACCGATGGCCGCTGGGCGGTCGCCGGCCTCGACCGCAACGCGCTGCGCCCGCTGCGCTACACGCTGACCGGCGACGGGCTGCTGATCGTCGGGTCGGAAGCGGGCATGGTGCCGGTGGCCGAGGCGACGGTGGTCGAGAAGGGCCGGCTGGGACCGGGCGAGATGCTCGCCGTCGACCTGACCGAGGGCAGGCTCTACAAGGACCGCGCGATCAAGGACAAGATCGCGGGCGAGGCGGACTATGCCGCGATGACGGGCAAGTTCCTGACCATCGACGACCTGCCCGCCGCGAGCGAATCGCCGCTGCGCTACGAGCGTGCCGAACTGGCGCGGCGGCAGGTCTGCGCGGGGCAGACGCTGGAGGACATGGAGCTGATCCTGTCGCCGATGGTCGAAGGCGGCAAGGAAGCCATCGGCTCGATGGGCGATGATACCCCGCTGGCGGTCATTTCCGACAAGCCGCGCCTCATCAGCCATTTCTTCCGCCAGAATTTCAGCCAGGTCACCAACCCGCCGATCGACCCGCTGCGCGAGCGCTACGTCATGTCGCTCAAGACGCGGTTCGGCAATCTCGCCAACATCCTCGATACCGAGGATCGGGCGAGCGCGGTGCTGGTGCTGAACAGCCCGGTGCTGACCAATACCGACTGGCTGCGGCTGAAGGCGCATTTCGGCGCCCAAGCGGCGGAGATCGACTGCACCTTCCCGGCGGGCGAAGGGCCGGAGGCGTTGCGCGCCGCCATCGCCCGCATCCGTGCGCAGGCCGAACAGGCGGTGCGCGAAGGGCGCAGCGAGCTGTTCCTGACCGACGAGCATCTGGACGCGACCAAGGTGCCGATCGCCGGCGTGCTGGCCGCGGCTGCCGTCCATACGCATCTGGTGCGCAAGGGGCTGCGCTCCTATGCCTCGATCAACGTGCGGTCGTCGGAATGCCTCGACACGCATTATTATGCGGTGCTGATCGGGGTCGGCGCGACGACGGTGAACGCCTATCTGGCCGAAGCCGCCATCGCCGACCGCCATGCGCGCGGCCTGTTCGGCGAGATCGGCATGGACGAGGCGCTGAAGCGTCACCGCACCGCGATCGACGAGGGGCTGCTGAAGATCCTGTCGAAGATGGGGATCGCGGTGATCTCCAGCTATCGCGGCGGCTATAATTTCGAGGCGGTGGGCCTCAGCCGCGCGCTCGTCAACGACTTCTTCCCCGGCATGCCGGCGAAGATTTCGGGCGAGGGCTATCATTCGCTCCACGTCAACGCGACCGAGCGCCACGATGCGGCGTTCGACAGCCCGGTGGTGAACCTGCCGATCGGCGGCTTCTATCGCCAGCGCGGCGGGGGCGAGGCGCATGCCTATTCGGCGCAGCTGATGCACCTGCTGCAGACCGCGGTCGCGACCGACAGCTATTCGACCTATATGCAGTTCTCGCGCGGGGTGCGGGACCTGCCGCCGGTCTATCTGCGCGACGTGCTGGAATTCAATTTCCCCGATACCGGCGTGCCGATCGAGCAGGTCGAGGCGATCACCGAAATCCGCAAGCGCTTCGTGACGCCGGGCATGTCGCTGGGCGCGCTGTCGCCGGAAGCGCATGAGACGCTGGCCATCGCGATGAACCGCATCGGTGCCAAGGCGGTGTCGGGCGAGGGCGGCGAGGATTCGATCCGCTATCAGCCCTATGAGAATGGCGACAACGGCAATTCGGTCATCAAGCAGGTGGCGTCGGGCCGTTTTGGCGTTACCGCCGAATATCTCAACGCCTGCGACGAGATCGAGATCAAGGTCGCACAGGGTGCCAAGCCCGGCGAGGGCGGGCAGCTGCCCGGCTTCAAGGTGACCGAGTTCATCGCCAAGCTGCGCCATGCGACGCCGGGGGTGACGCTCATCTCGCCCCCGCCGCACCACGACATCTATTCGATCGAGGATCTGGCGCAGCTCATCTACGACCTGAAGCAGATCAACCCGAAGGCGCGGGTCTGCGTGAAGCTCGTATCGTCGGCGGGCATCGGCACCGTCGCGGCGGGCGTGGCGAAGGCCCATGCCGACGTCATCCTGGTGTCGGGGCATGTCGGCGGGACCGGTGCGTCGCCGCAGACGTCGATCAAATATGCCGGCACCCCGTGGGAAATGGGGCTGTCGGAGGTCAACCAGACGCTGACCCTCAACGGCCTGCGCGGGCGGGTCGTCCTGCGCACGGACGGTGGCCTCAAGACCGGGCGCGACATCGTCGCCGCCGCGATCCTGGGGGCCGAGGAGTTCGGCATCGGCACGCTGTCGCTGGTGGCGATGGGCTGCATCATGGTGCGTCAGTGCCATAGCAACACCTGTCCGGTCGGCGTGTGCGTGCAGGACGAGCGTCTGCGTGCCAAGTTCACCGGCACGCCGGAGAAGGTCATCAACCTGATGACCTTCATCGCCGAGGAAGTCCGCGAGATCCTGTCGCGGCTGGGCGTGCGCAGCCTCGACGAGGTGGTCGGGCGGACCGAGTTCCTGCGGCAGGTCAGCCGGGGTGCCGAACATCTCGACGATCTCGACCTCAATCCGATCCTGGCGAAGGTCGATGCGGACGAGAGCCAGCGGCGCTTCAGCCTGTCGACCTTCCGCAACGAAGTGCCCGACAGCCTCGATGCGCAGATGATCAAGGATGCGGCGGCGGTGTTCTCGCGCGGCGAGAAGATGCAGCTGACCTATTCGGTGCGCAACACCCACCGCGCGGTCGGGACGCGGCTGTCGAGCGAGATCACCCGCACGTTCGGCATGAGCAAGCTGGCCGATGGGCATGTCACCGTCCGCCTGCGTGGGTCGGCGGGGCAGTCGCTGGGCGCGTTCCTGTGCAAGGGGATCAAGCTGGAGGTGTTCGGCGACGCCAACGACTATGTCGGCAAGGGGCTGTCGGGCGGGATCATCACCGTCCGCCCGATGGTGTCGTCACCGCTCAAGAGCCATGAGAACACCATCGTCGGCAACACCGTCCTGTACGGTGCCACGTCGGGCAAGCTGTTCGCGGCGGGGCAGGCGGGCGAGCGCTTCGCGGTGCGCAATTCGGGCGCGACCGTGGTGGTCGAGGGCTGCGGCGCGAACGGCTGTGAATATATGACCGGCGGCGTCGCGGTGGTGCTGGGGCGTACCGGCACGAACTTCGGCGCGGGCATGACCGGCGGCATGGCGTTCATCTACGACCATGACGCCAGCTTCGAACGCAACCACAACCCGGAGAGCATCACGCTGCACCGGCTCGGTTCGGCGCATTGGGAAGCCGTGCTGAAGGGCCTGGTCGCCGAACATCATGTGATGACCGACAGCCGCTGGTCGGGCGCGATCCTTGAGGACTGGGACCGGGCGAAGCGCCATTTCTGGCAGGTGGTGCCGAAGGAAATGCTGACCCGCCTGTCGCATCCGCTCAGCGACGACGCGACTGCGGAGCAGCGGGCGGAGGTTGCCGCCTGAACGGCTCTACCGGGTCGGTCAGCCGACCCGGCAGGCTGCGTGCGCCGGAGGCCGTGGCGTCATCAGCCACGCCTCCGCCGCGTCGGGGTGTTCGAAATAGCAGGTCTCGCGGCCCTGCGCCGCGCGGCGGATCTGCATTGTCGAGAGCGAATGACCGACGACGAAGGCCAGCCGGCGCGAAATGGTGCGCGGGTCGTCGAGCAGCCGGCGGAACGCGGCGACGCTTTCCGACGCCTGGATATCCATCGCGCGGATGTCGACCAGCGTCAGATGGTCGTTCGGCCGCGTGCGCAACGCCAGCAATTCCCGGTCGCGAGCGGCGGCGAAGCGGGCGATGTCGTCGGCGTTGAAGAAGCCGGCGAGGGTGATCCGCATCAATCCACGGGGCACGTCGTTGACGATCGAAAAGGTCGCTTCCATGATGTCGGCCATATCCGAAAAACCTTGCCAGCAGGTTAGCCCGCCGCGTGCCGCCGGATCGCCAGCCAGCCGAACGCGCCATAGACCGCCAGCGCCGGCCAGCCGCCATCGGTCGCGAAGAGATAGGCCACCCCGACCCCGGTCAGCGCCATTGCCGTGACAAGGGCGAGGCGACCCGGCAGCGCCGCCGCCAGCAACACCGCCCCGGCCAGCGTAGCCACCAGCGCCTGCACCCCCAGCCACGCATAGGAGCCGGCGACCCCGAGCGATCCGAGGCCGGGGAGCTTGACCGTCGCATAGCCCCGCATCGCATTGGGGAACGTATCCGCCGCCAGATGCAGTCCGATACCGATCGCAAGGCCCGCCATCACCGGCCGCCAGCGCGTCGCGACCAGCGCGAGGGTGAGCGGCAGCAGCGAATGGGTCAGGGCGCTGCGATGGCCGATCGGCAGCAGCAGGTCGAGATCGGGCAGGGTCGTGCCCGCGATCCCGGCGCACACGACCGCGACCGCCTGTACCCAAGGGCGGGGCGAGCGGTTGGCCAGCAGGATCGCCGCGATCAACCACAACAGGCTTGCGAGCAACCCCACACGAATCCCCTTCCGCCCGGACGGCGCGCCGCCTAACACGGGACCATGTGGCAGCTCCTGCAATTCCCGCTATGTCCTTTCTCACGGAAAGTCCGCCTGCTGCTCGCGGAAAAGAGCATCGGATACCAGCCGGTCCGCGAATCGCCCTGGGCGCGGCGCGACGAATTCCTGCACATCAACCCCGCCGGCCAGACCCCGGTGATGATCGATGACGCAGCGGGCGTACGGCTGATCGATTCGATGGCGATCTGCGAATATATCGAGGAGACGGGCGACAAGCCCGCCATGCTGAACGGCAGCGCCGCCGACCGCGCCGAACAGCGGCGGCTGGTGACGTGGTTCGACACCCAATTCTATCGCGAGATCACCGGCCCGCTGCTGATGGAGCGCATGGAGAAGCGCATCGTCCACCGCCAGACGCCCGATACGCGGGTGCTGCGCGAGGCGATGAAGGCGGCGGTCGAGCATCTCGACTATATCGATTACCTGCTCGACCATCGGCAGTGGATCGGCGGCGCGACGATGAGCCTCGCCGACCTGGCGGCCGCGGCGCAGATTTCGATCGCCGACTATCTGGGCGGGATCGATTTCAAGACGCACGATCTCGCCAAGCGCTGGTATGTCGGCATGAAGAGCCGCCCGAGCTTCCGCCCGCTGCTGGCCGAGCGGATGGAAGGCGTGCCGCCGCCGGCGGATTATGAGAAATTGGACGTTTAGGGCTGCTTTCGTCCTCCCCCGTTTGGTTCGAGTAGCGATCGAGCGAAGTCGAGAGCGCGTATCGAGAACGGGTTGCCCCAAACGGGGCGTTCTCGACGGAGGCTTCTCGACAGGCTCGAAGCTGCTCGAACCGAGCGGGGTGGGTCGGGAAGGGTTTCGTCAGAACGAATAGGACGAGATGAACAGCAAGCCGCTTTGCGACTGGCGGCGGAAGCGGACTTCGGTTTCGCCGGCGGGGGGCGGTTGGTCCTCGACGAAGCCGTTGCCGAGGATGCGGGTGTCGACGTCGTAGAAGATGCCGACGCCGAGGTTGAAGCTGGACGCCCGGTCGACTCCGCGGCGCAGGCCCACCATCACGCCCAGCCCGATCGCGTCGATCACCTTTTCCCCGCCCGGTTGCAGGGCGACGAACGGGCCGATGCCGAAATTCTTCTGTGCCGACAGGCAGTTGTCGTACTTTACCGGATCGTCCTTGAAATCGGCACAGAACGCCTCCTCTCGGTCGCGACGCGTCTTGCTGAACGTCGGCGTCGCGAAATAATGCGATTCGAGGACGATACGGGCGCGAATGTTTTCGGTGCGCGTGACCCGGACGACATTGTTGGCGATCACCGCGTCCGACACGCGGTCGTTATTGCCGAGGTCGTAGGACATCGAAACGCCGATGCCGAAGTCGAGCCCGCCGAAATTCTGGCGCCCGGAAGCGGCCTTCTCCTGGGCAGTGGCGTCCGGCGTGTCGACCGCCGCAGCCTTTTCCTGCGCGAGCGCCGTTGCCGGCAGCGCGAATAGGCCGATTGCAAGAAATGTCCTGACCATGACGTATCCCCCTGTCGAATGACTCGGGAAATACGCCCCGCACGGACGATAGCCGGTCGCGGCGCGGCGGTGCGGGCGGGTTGGCTTCGTTTCGGAGGCAATGCGCCGAAATCGCATCGGAATCGGCCGGGTCGGGACCCGGCGCGGCGGCCAAAGTTCACAAAGTTCACACTCGTGCGCGTTTTGCGTCGCGCGTGACGTTGCGTGGCGTGGGCTTGGATCGGGGATGGACGGTGGGAAAGAGCGCCGGCGAGCATGGCGACGCGGCACGCTGTAGGAAAGCGTTACCGGGCGCGAGCGTCGCGGGGAGACCTACCCGCCCAGCGCCTTTTGCCGGCGGCGCTGCACCGACGACCCCAGCCCGATCGCCTCGCGATATTTCGCGACCGTCCGCCTTGCGATGTCGAAGCCCTTGGCATTCAGCAGTTCGACCAATGTGTCGTCGGACAGGATCTTCTTCGGGTCCTCGTTCGCGATCAGGGTGCGGATCGCGTCCTTGACCGCGAGGGCCGAGACGGCCTCGCCGCCATCGGCTGACTGGATCGCCGAGGTGAAGAAATATTTCAGTTCGAACAGGCCGCGCGGGCAGGAGAGATATTTGTTCGAGGTCACCCGGCTGACGGTCGATTCATGCATCTCGATCGCCTCCGCCACCTTGGCCAGGGTCAGCGGGCGGAGATGGGCGACGCCCTGGCGGAAAAAGGCTTCCTGCTGCTTCACGATCTCGGTCGCGACCTTCAGGATGGTGCGCTGGCGCTGGTCGAGCGCCTTGACCAGCCAGTTGGCGCTGGCGAGGCAGTCGGACAGCCACGCCTTGGACGATTTGTCGCCATTGGCGCTGAGTTCGGCGAAATAGCCGCGATTGACCAGCACGCGCGGCAGGGTCGCGCCGTTGATCTCTACCGCCCAGCCGTCCTTGCGCGGCGCGACGAACAGGTCTGGGACGACCGATTGCGTGCGTTCCCCACCGAAGCGGCAGCCGGGTTTCGGGTCGTAGCCGCGCAGTTCGCGGATCATGTCGGCAAGATCTTCGTCATCGACCTCGCAGATGCGGCGCAACTGCGGCAGGGCACCGCGCGCGACGAGGTCGAGATTGTCGATCAGCCGCGCCATGCAGGGATCGTAGCGGTCTACCTCCTTCGCCTGGATCGTCAGGCATTCCGCCAGGCTGCGCGCGCCGACGCCGCTGGGGTCGAAGGTCTGGACGATGCCCAGCACCCCCTCCACCCGGGCCACCGGCACGCCGAGGCGGTGGGCGATGTCGAGCAGCGAACCGGACAGATAGCCGCATTCGTCGATCTGATCGATGATCGCGCTGGCGATGAACAGGTCGGCCCCGGCGACACAGGCCCCGGCCTGTTGCAGCAGATGGTCGGCGAGTGAGATATCGTCGCTCGCGAAACCGTCGAGATCGGGGCCTTCGTCGAACCCGCCGCCGCCGGTCGCGGCAAGGCCGAGACCGCCATCGAGCGAGCCGACCCCGTCCGAGGGGCTGTCATGGTGAAAGGTGTCGCCCAGATCGAGGTCGAGCGATTCGCCGCTGGCCGCGCCGATCCCGAGCAATTCGTCCGATCCGGCGGGTTCGCTGGCGGCGGCGACCGGTTCGGGGGCTTCGAAGGCCGGGCCGTCGTCGTCGCTGCCCCCGCCACCGGAGTCGAGCAGCGGGTTCTTCTCGACCTCTTCGGCGATGAACCCTTCGATCTCCAGATTCGACAGCGCGAGCAGGCGGATCGCCTGCTGCAACTGCGGCGTCATCACCAGCGATTGCGACTGGCGCAGGTCGAGGCGAGGGGCGAGGCTCATGACGGTTAGAGTTCGAACCCTTCGCCGAGATAGAGCCGGCGGACATTGGCGTCGGCGACGAGTTCGGCGGGCGATCCGGCGAACAGCACGCGACCATCGTAGATGATGTAGGCGCGATCGACGATTTCCAGCGTCTCACGGACATTGTGATCGGTGATGAGGACGCCGATGCCGCGCGACTTCAGCTGGATGACGAGATCGCGAATGTCGGCGATCGAGATCGGGTCGATGCCGGCAAAGGGTTCGTCGAGCAGGATGATGGTCGGATTGGCCGCCAGCGCGCGGGCGATTTCCGCGCGCCGCCGCTCGCCGCCCGACAGCGCCATGGCCGATGCGGTGCGCAGGCGGGTGAGGCCGAATTCGTCGAGCAGTTGTTCCAGCCGCGCCGCACGCGCCGCCTTGTCCGGTTCGGCCAGTTCGAGCACGGCGAGGATGTTCTTTTCGACCGACAGCCCGCGAAAGATCGAGGTTTCCTGCGGCAGATAGCCCAGCCCCAGAATGGCGCGGCGATACATCGGCAGCGCGGTGATATCCTCGCCATCCAACAGGATGCGGCCGGCATCGGGCTTCACCAGGCCCATGGCGGAATAGAAGCTGGTTGTCTTGCCCGCGCCATTGGGGCCGAGCAGGCCGACGACCTCGCCGCGCCCGACCGACATCGACACGTCGGACAGCACGACGCGCTTGTCGTAGGATTTGGCGATCGACACGACCGACAGCCCGCGGTCCGACGGGACCTCGGCAAAGGGGCGGGCTTCGGTGGCGGGGGTCAGCAGGGTGTCGGGCATCGGCAACGTCCTGATCGCTTGGGCGACGGGTATCGGGGCGTTACTGCCGCGACTTTGGCAGGATTATTGCATGGAGCTGAACGAAAAGGAAAGATGCGTTCGGTGGTTTGGTCGGGGAATGCGGTGAACGTCGATCGGTTTCCTGACTTCCCGCAATCTCCCCATCGGACCACGAACGTCACCCCAGCGAAGGCTGGGGTCTTACGCGGCTCCTGCAGCGTGCTGTCACCGGGAGATCCCAGCCTTCGCTGGGATGACGCTGGTGGCTGCCGGGGGAAACGCGCTAGTTCCGCTTGGGCACCGAGAAGCGGCCGGTCACCCGCCCGCCGCTCTGCTGCACGCCGCCGCCCGGCGCCGGGCTGCTGCCGACGCCCGATCCGTCGATCGTCGCGCGGCCGGTGTCGAGGTCGATCGACAGCCGCCCGCCGTTCAGCGTGTTGGCCCCCTGCGTCAGCCGCACGCCGCCGACCATCGTCACCACGCGGCGGTTGATGTCGTACACCGCGAATCGCGACTTCGCCGTCTGATCGGGACGGGTCAGCGTGACATTGCCGGTCGCGTCGATGCGCGTCGCCTGCGGCGCGCCGTCGGTGATCTGCCCGCTATAGGCGATGACGACGCGGTCGGCGGTCAGCGTCATGGTCGACTGGCGGAACACCGCGCCACCGGTGAAGACCGCGCGCTGCTGCTTGTCCTGCAGTTCGATGGCGTTGGCCGACACGTCGATCGGCGCGTTCGAATCATGGCGCGTCTGGGCCGGCGCCGACCCCGCAATCGCGAGGAGGCCGAAAGTGGCGACAAGGCCCGGTAGCGCATGGCGAATCATGGGCGACTATTTCGTGCGTGCGGGGTCGATGCGCAAGCGCGCATTGCCGGTCAGGCGGACGGTGCGTGCCTCCAGATCGGCATCGAGCCGGTCGCCGCTGAAATTCCCCATCGACGTGGTGCCGGTGACCGCGCCGCCGCTTTGCAGCCGGCGCGTCTTCAGGTCGACGGTCGCGTTGGTCGTGTCGAGCGAATAGCCGTTGGCGGCGCGGAACTGGATCGGCCCCAGCACATCGACCTGTTCGGAGCGCATGTCGTAGCGCCCGCGCGGTGCGGTCAGCCGGGCGGGACCGTCGGGCAGGCGGATGCCGGCGGCCAGTTCCTGCAACTGCACCACCGGTTCGGCCGAACTTTTCTGCACCGCCGATCCGGCGTCGAGGACGAAGGGCTGCCCCTTGGCATCCTGTCCGCGATATTCGGCGGCGCGCAGGCGCATCCGTTCCTGCGCGACATCGACCTTGTTCTTGTCGAGGACGAAGCTGGTGTCGCCGCGCATGAACAGCGGTGCCATCACCAGGAACGCGGCCAGCACGCCGATGGCGATCGGCAGCGCGACCATCAGCGTGGCGATCAGTCGGTCATGCGCGCTGCCCGGCGCGGCGCGGCGCTGCCGGCGCGTTCGTTCCTGGCGGGCGATGTCCGACATGGTCGTCCCTTACATGTGCGCGAAGATGTCGATTTCCGGCCAGCCGGCGATATCCAGCCGCGCGCGGTGCGGCAGGAAGTCGAAACAGGCCTGCGCCAGATCGGTCCGCCCTTCGCGGGCGAGCCGCTTGACCAGTTCCTCGCGCAGCGCATGGAGGAAGCGCACGTCGGAGGCGGCATAGTCGCGCTGCGCATCCGACAGGACCGGGCCGCCCCAGTCGGACGATTGCTGCTGCTTCGAGATATCCTGCCCCAGCAGCTCGCGGACCAGCTCTTTCAGGCCATGACGGTCGGTATATGTCCGCACCAGCCGCGACGCGATCTTGGTGCAGAACACGGGGGCGGCGACGACGCCCAGATAATATTCGATCGCCGCCAGGTCGAACCGGCCGAAATGATAGAGCTTCACCCGGTCCGGGTCGGCCAGCACCGCCTTCAGGTTCGGTGCGGCGTAATCGCTGCCCGGGTTGAAGCGGACGAGATGCTGGTCCTCGCCCCCGTCGGACAGCTGCACGACGCACAGCCGGTCGCGCGGGGTGATGAGGCCCATCGTCTCGGTATCGACGGCGATGTCGGCGCCGGGGGCGAAGACGCCCTCGGGCAGGTCTTCTTCGTGGAAGTAAACGGTCATCGGATGCGCCTAGCGGTTGAAGCGGGTTTTGGAAACTCGCCGGCGCGAGTTTTGCGGTGTCGGCAACTCCTTAATGGACCGATTCGCGCTCAAGGGCTTCGCGGGCAAGGCGCTTCTTCGTCTTGGACCGGCGCGAGACGATGTTGAGCGTCTCCACGCCGGCGGAAAAGGCCATGGCGGCGTAGATATAGCCCTTGGGCACATGCACGCCGAAGCCGTCGGCGATCAGCACCGCGCCGATCATCAGCAGGAAGCCGAGCGCCAGCATGACCACGGTCGGGTTGGCGTTGATGAAGCGCGCCAGCGGGTCGGCGGCGACCAGCATGATGCCGACCGTCACGATGACCGCCGCCATCATGATCGGCACCTCGTCGGTCATGCCGACGGCGGTCAGGATCGAATCGATCGAGAACACCATGTCGAGCGCCACGATCTGCGCGATTGCTGCGCCGAAGCCGATCGCCGCCTTGCCCTTCTTGTCGAACGCGTCGCCGGTCGGTTCGTCGTCCATCGTGTGATGGATTTCCTTCGTCGCCTTCCACACCAGGAACAGGCCGCCCGCGATCAGGATCAGGTCGCGCCACGAAAAGGCGGTCTCGAACGTCGGGCGGCCATAGCCGTCGGGATTGCCCTGTATGCCCAGGTCGAACACCGGCGTGGTCAGCGACACGATGAACGCGATCATCGACAACAGCAGCAGCCGCATGACGAGGGCGAGGCCGATGCCGATTCGCCGCGCAAGTTGTTGCTGGTGCGCGGGCAGCTTGTTCGAGAGAATCGAGATGAAGATCAGGTTGTCGATACCGAGAACGACCTCCAGCACGACCAGCGTGAGAAAGGCGGCCCAGGCGGTGGGGTCGGCCAGAAGCGCGAAAATGGTATCCATGGGGCGAATCTGTGCCGGTTTCGCCACAATTGTACAAGGTTCGGGACGACGGGAAGCATTGCTGCGGCGAAATTGGTTTGGGCCCGCCGTGTTTTAGGCTATGGCAGGGAAGTGGCACCCGGTTTGGCGGTGCCCGGACACCTGCGTTTTTCGCTCGACGCTTGGGTTTACGATGAAGTTGGGCGAACCGGGAAGACGAACAGGGCAATGAGTTTCGATCGAGGACGGCGCGGCGAGCGCGGTGGGCGCGGCAGGGACAAGCGCGACGGTTTTGGTGACGAAGGCGGCAGCTACGGCGGCGGCGGCTTCGGTGGCGGCTTCGGCGGCGACCGTGGTGGTTTCGGTGGCGGCGGCTTCGGCGGTGGCGATCGTGGCGGCTTCGGTGGCGGCGGCTTCGGCGGCGGTGACCGTGGCGGTTTCGGCGGCGGCGGCGGTGGCGGCGGCTTCCGTGGCGGCGGTGGTGGCTTCGGCGGCGGCGGCGGCGGTGGCCGCGGGATGCCCCCGCAGGTCGTCGGCGAAGCGACCGGCGTGGTCAAGTTCTTCAACGCGCAGAAGGGCTTCGGCTTCGTAGTCCGTGATGACGGCGGCGAAGACGTGTTCGTCCACATCTCGGCCGTCGAGCAGGCGGGCCTCAGCGCCCTCGCCGAAGGCCAGCCGATGGGCTTCACCCTCGTCGATCGTGGCGGCCGCATCTCGGCGACCGACCTCAAGATCGACGGCGAGCCGATGCCGGTCACCGGCGGCGGCGCACCGCGCGAACCGCGCGATGCCGGCCCGCGTGCGGGTGGCGGCTTCGGCGGTGGTCCGCAGCGGCAGCTGACCGGCGAACGCGCAAGCGGCGTTGTGAAGTTCTTCAACGCGATGAAGGGCTTCGGCTTCATCCAGCGCGACGATGGCCAGCCGGACGCATTCGTCCACATCTCGGCCGTCGAGCGTGCGGGTCTGCCGACCCTCAACGAAGGCGACCGGCTCGAATTCGAGCTGGAAGTCGATCGTCGCGGCAAGCACGCAGCGGTGAACCTCAACAAGCTGTGAGGTTCTCGCTTCGGCGATGAAAACGGGGCCGGCTGTCCGCAAGGACAGCCGGCCTCTTTTCGTTCGGGAGAAGAAACATGGACCGGGCGACACCGAACCTGCCGTCGCGTGATTTCGCAGTGACGTCGGCATTCTATGCAAAGCTGGGGTTCAAGGAGACATGGCGCGATGCGGGATGGATGATCCTAACGCGCGGCGACCTGCAGCTCGAGTTCTTTCCCTGGCCCGATTTCGATCCGACGACCAGCGGCTATGGCAGCTGCCTCCGGCTGGACGATGTCGATGCGTTTTATGCGGTGGCACAGGCAGCCGGGGTGCCCGAAAAGGCCACCGGCTATCCGCGACTCCAGCCACCGGTGCCGCAGAACGGGTTGCGGATCGGGGCACTGCTCGACCCGGATTGGTCGTTGTTGCGGTTGATACAGAATCCCTGATCGGAAAGCTTGGTATGCGCGTTGGGGGCGAGTTCTCGACGTGCGCTTCTCGACAGGCTCGAAGCTGCTCGAACCCAACGGAATGGGATCGGGAGGTTGCGTAACCTCCGCCTCGGGTCCGACGTCGGACGCACAATGTCCTGCCGCTTTAGCCTGCGCAATAGCCGATGCGATGTGCGATGCAGCCGGTCGAAATCCCGGCAACGCTGAACAGCAGGATCATCAAAAAGGCAGTCGGAGTGAGCGTCGCTCCGCTTCCTTCGCTCAACAGCACAGCGACGACGCTGCCGATGACGGTGCCGGTCGCCAGCCCAAGCCGAACGGCATCGCGCAGGTTCTGGCGACCGTGATGCACGTCAAAATGCCAAAGCGGCAGGCCAATGGCGACGCAAACCGGAACGGCAATGATCGTGCCGAAGAACAGGTAGGGCGGCAGGAGCAAAAGGATTGCGTCGATCCGGTATTCGGCTCGATATGCAAGGCGGGTCAGCGCTTCGGCTCCGAGCGAAATGACCGATATTTCCACGACCGCAGCGAGTGCGGCGAACGTCAGCGCGGTTACCCGACGCTTGAACGACGGCGGTGTCTCGAACGTCATGCCTGAGCGACTTTCCCTGTCGAAGATCCCACGTCCCCGACCCGCCGCAACCCCGAACGCGGCGGCAGATGCGCCGGCTCGTTCAGCGCGCTGACCCAGCCGATCCGCCGCAGCGCCAGTAATAGCCACCAGCCCGGATCATGCTGCCCCGGCAAAATCCCCAGCCGCGCCGATTCGGGAAAGGCATGGTGGTTGCCGTGCCATGCCTCGCCAAAGGTGATGAGGGCGGCGGCGGGCAGGTCGTGGCCCTGCACGCCGGCGCCGTCGATCACCCAGTCTTGCGGCCCGGTGCGATGGGTGATGTGGCCGACCAGCCAATGGCCGGTAACGCCCGCCGCGACACGGACGGGCACGCCCCAGACCAGCCATGGCAATCCTCCGATCGACCAGAACAGCAGCGCCCAGGGGAGTTGCTGCGCCATCCAGCTGGCCTCCAGCCAGCGCAGGAAGCGGTCGTCGCGGAGATAGGGTTCGGGGACGAAGCGGGGTGGCTGGTCGAGGTCGAGCCGGCAGTGCATCTGCCACCACGCATCCTTCAGCATCGGCGCGCGATGGGCATGGAGCGGGTGGCAATCCGGCTGGCGCTGCGCCCAGTCGCGCATGTCGTGCAGCCGGACCATGCCGAGCGGGCCGGCCATACCGACCAGCGTGCCGAGATACACCAACAGCCTTTCGAGCCAGCGCGGCGCAACGAAGCTGCGATGGATCAGCAACCGGTGCAGCCCGACCGAATGTCCCGCACACAGGGTGATCCCGCTGGTTATGAGGAACAGCAGGACGCTGCCGAGCGTGACATGGAAGGGGGCAAAAGCGAGCGCGGACAGCGTCATGCCGCCGATCCACAACGACCGACCCGGTGCCCAGCGAACATGCCCATGGACCGCATCGCTGGTCGCGGTCGCCTTCATCCGCAGCGTCGAACCGTCGCTCATGTCGAGAATCCTTCGGCAATTAGGAAATAACCTAAATAACGAAGCGTGTTTGTCAAGCTGGTCGGTCGCGCCTATCTGTGACGCCATGCAGCGCGTGTTCGAAGCACTGGCGTCGGTTCCCCGGCGCAAGATCCTCGCCTATCTGGCCCATGCCGAATTGAGCGCGGGCGAGATCGCGGCGCGGTTCGACATGTCGAAACCGTCGATTTCGCAGCATCTCTCGATCCTCGAAGCGGCGGGGCTGGTCAGCAGCGAGAAGCGCGGGCAGTTCGTCTATTACCGGCTGGTGCCCGATAACCTGACCAATACGCTGAACGGGTTCGTGCAGGAAGTCTGCCCGGTCGGGCGGCCGCTGAAGCGGGAAAGCGCGGCGCGGCGGGATGGGGGGAACCCGGAGGCGGGCTGAGCGCGTTCCCTCCTGCGACCACAGCGGAGACGAATCGACGATGGGAATGCTGCAGGACGGGGTGTGGACCAACGATACGCCGGTCGCGCCGACCGATGCGTCGGGTAATTTCCAGCGGGCGGAAAGCGGGTTTCGCGACTGGCTGACCCGCGACGGCGCGGCCGGTCCCGACGGGCAGGCGGGCGTTCCGGCGGCGGCGGATCGCTATCACCTCTATGTCAGCCTCGCCTGCCCCTGGGCGCATCGCACGCTGGTGGTGCGGGCGCTCAAAGGGCTGGAGACGCTGCTGCCGGTGACGGTGGTCGGGCCGCTGATGGGCGCGCAGGGGTGGAGCTTTGCCGAGGCGTTCGGCGGTACGGGCGATCCGGTGAACGGCGTCGATCACCTGCACCAGCTCTATGCGATGGCGCGGCCCGGCATGACCGGCAAGGTCACCGTGCCGGTGCTGTGGGACAAGCAGGCGCGCGGAATCGTCAACAACGAATCGTCCGAGATCATCCGGATGTTGAATACGGCGTTCGACGATCTGGGCGCGAAACCGGGCGATTTCTATCCGAGCGAACTGCGCGAGGAGATCGATGCGGTGAACGCGCGTGTGTACGACACCGTCAATAACGGCGTGTATCGCGCGGGCTTCGCCACCACGCAGGATGCCTATGACAAGGCGGTCCATGGCCTGTTCGACTCGCTCGACTGGCTGGAGGATCGCCTGACGGGCGAGTGGCTGGTCGGCGACCGGCTGACCGAGGCGGATATCCGACTGTTCACGACACTGGTGCGGTTCGACCCGGTCTATCACGGGCATTTCAAGTGCAATGTCCGGCGGTTGCTCGACTATCCGCGGCTGCGCGCGCTGGCCGAACGGATCGCCGCGCTGCCGGGCGTCGCCGACACGATCGACCTCGACCAGATCAAGACGCACTATTATCGCAGCCACAAGGATATCAATCCGACCGGCATCGTGCCGGCCGGGCCGGCGGTGCCGTTCTGAACGGTTCAGCTGGCGGCAAGCAGGATGCGAGGAAGACGATGCGCATGATCCGCTGGACACTGCCGCTGGGCCTCGCGCTCGCCACCACCACCGCCGCCGCGCAGACCGGTGCACCGCCGGTGGCACCCGCGCCGGTGCCGGTCGAAGGGATCGCGGCGCGGATCGTCGCGCGCTATCCGCACGACCGCACCGCCTTTACCCAAGGGCTGGTGTGGCAGGATGGCAGCCTGTTCGAAAGCACCGGCCAGCCCGGCGTGTCGGACGTGCGGCGGGTTCGGCTGAACGACGGCAAGGTGCTGGCGCGGAGCAAGCTGCCCGGATTGCAGTTCGGCGAGGGGCTGGCGGTCGATGGCCGGCAGCTGGTCAGCCTGACGTGGCAGGACGGGATCGCGCATCGTTGGGACATGAAGACGCTGAAGCCGGTCGGCCGCGCGCGCTATACCGGTGAAGGCTGGGGACTGGCGAGCGACGGCACGTCGCTGATCCTGTCGGACGGGACGCCGACCCTGCGCTTCATGGACCCGCGGACGTTCAAGGAGCGGCGGCGCGTGACGATCACCGCCAATGGTCGCCCGGTGCACAACCTCAACGAGCTGGAGATGATCGACGGCAAGCTGTGGGGCAATATCTGGCACCGCGACTATATCGTGCGGATCGACCCGGCGACCGGCGCGGTGGACGGGCTGGTCGATCTGGCACCGCTCCGGGCCGAACTGGGGCCGCTCGACCCGGAGGCGGTGCTGAACGGGATCGCGTGGGATGCGGCGGGGAAGCGGTTGTTCGTGACGGGCAAATGGTGGCCGACGCTGTTCGAGATCGCGCTGGAGCCGGTGCCGGGCAAATAATGCGTTACCCCAGCGAAGGCTGGGGTCTCCCGCGGCTCCTGTCCCGTACTGTTACCGGGATACCCCAGCCTTCGCTGGGGTGACGTTTGTGGCGGTGGTTGAGTTGGCCGGCTCAACTCACCCACTTCAGCAACGTCGCGATGTGATCCGCCTCCGCCGCCGGCTTGTCGGTGCGGATGCGGCTGATGCGGGGGAAACGCATCGCGACGCCCGATTTGTGGCGTTTGGATGCGTGGATCGAATCGAACGCGACCTCCAGCACCAGCGTCTTTTCGACCTCGCGCACCGGTCCGAAGCGGTTGACGGTATGCTGGCGCACGAACCGGTCGAGGTCCTTCAGCTCGGCATCGGTGAAGCCCGAATAGGCTTTCCCCACCGGCAGCAGCTCGCCGCCTTCGGCCGGATCGGCGGTCCAGCAGCCGAAGGTATAGTCGGAATAGAAGGACGATCGCTTGCCCGACCCCCGCTGGGCGTACATCATCACGCAATCGGCGACGAGCGGATCACGCTTCCATTTATACCACAGCCCGACGCGGCGGCCGGTGACATAGGGGGAGTCGCGGCGTTTGAGCATGACGCCCTCGATCGCCGAATCGCGGGCGCGACTGCGGATATCGGCCAGTTCGGCAAAGTCGGCGGCATCGATCAGGCGGGAGAGGTCGAACGTCGTCGGGTCGAGCCGGGGGACGAATGCTTCGAGGCGGGCGCGGCGTTCGTGCCATGGACGCTCGCGCAGGTCCTCCGGCCCGTCGAACAATATGTCGTAGAGGCGGACGAAGGCGGGGTAGTCGGTCAGCATCGCCTTCGACACGGTTTTCCGCCCCAGCCGTTGCTGGAGCGCGTTGAAGCTGGCCGCGCCGGTATCGTCGGCGTGGAGCGCATCGCCCTGCCCCTGGCCCCGCACCAGCAACTCGCCATCGAGGACGCCGGGAGTGCGGAAGGCGGCGGCGACTTCGGGAAAGGCGGCGGTGATATCGTCGCCGGCCCTGCTGTAGAGCCGGGTCTCGCCGCCGACATGGACCAGCTGCACCCGGATGCCGTCCCATTTCCATTCGGCGGCATAGTCGGCGAGGTCGACGACACCGTCGTCGAGCGGATGGGCGAGCATGAACGGACGGAACACCGGCAGGTCGGCGGCGTGCGGCTGTGCGGCGCGCCCCTCCGCCCAGTCGAACAATTCGGTGTAGGGCGGGGCAAGGCCGTGCCACACCTCCTCCACCGCATCGACATCGAGGTCGAACGCCTGCGCCAGCGCGGTCTTGGCGAGCCGCGCCGATACGCCGACGCGCAGGCCGCCGGTGGCGAGCTTCAACAGGGCGAAGCGTTCGTCGGATTCGAGCCGGTCGAGCATGTCGGCCAGTGCGCGCGGCGCGTCGGAGCGTGACAGGCTGGCGAGACGGGTGACGACGGTATTTAGGGTCAACGGGTCGCCATCGGCGATGCTGCCGGCCGGCGGTTCGGGCCAGAGCAGCGCGACCGTTTCCGCCGTGTCGCCGACGAAATCGCGGCTCATCGCGAACAGCACGGGGTCGGTGCGTTCGGTGATGAGCGCGCGGATCGTGGCGGACTTGACCGCTGGAATGTCGAGATCGCCGGTCAGCGCGGCGATCGCCCAGCCCCGGTCGGGGTCGGGCGTGTCGCGCAGATAGGCGCCGATCAGCGCCAGCTTGGCATTGCGCGACCGGGTATAGATCAACCGGTCGAGCAGATCGGCAAAGGCGCGCATCGTTGGGAGCCTAGTCGATCGCGTTCTTCACGCCCTTGCCGGCGAGCAGTCCCAGCACCAGCAGTACGGCGAAGATCGCGATGGCGACGAAGAACAGGATCTTGGCGATGCCGACGAACGCGCCGCCGATGCCGCCAAAGCCCAGCGCGCCCAGCACGAGACCCAGTACCAGAAAGATGACGGCCCATTTCAACATCGCGGTGTTCCCGTTCCGATGGGGCAGGATCGCCCCGTTGCCCGAGTAGCGCGTGGGGGACGGTCGGGGTTCCCACCGCAACGAAAAGCCCGCCGATGCGCGCGGCACCGGCGGGCTTTCTGGGTGCCGGGCGGGGGGATCAGCCCTTGCGCGCGGTTTCGAACAGGAACCAGGCGCGTTCCTCGGCTTCGTCGATCCAGTCGTCGGCGAGGCTGCTGGTGGCGGTGTCGCCGGCTTCCTCGGCGGCTTCGCGGGCTTCGCGCAGGCGTTCGACCAGCTTCAGATTGTCGTCACGCAGCTCGGCGAGCATGTCGTCGGGCTTCACGAATTCCTTGTCATTGTCCTTGATCGCGGTGCGGCGGGCGATGTCGCCGATCGAGCGGAGCGAGGTGTTGCCGGTCTTGCGCACGCGCTCGGCGATCACGTCGGTGACGGCAAGGATCTGCGCGGCCTGATCGTCGAGCATCAGGTGATAGTCGCGGAAATGCGGGCCGGAGACGTGCCAGTGAAAGTTCTTGGTCTTCAGATACAGGGTGAAGCAGTCGGCAAGCGCGGCGTTCAGGCCGTCGGCGACGCTGGCGACCTTGTTGTTCGGCAGGTCGGTGGGGGTGTCGAGCGCGGGGTTGGTCACGGGAGTTTCTCCGGCTGGATATGATTCGGTTCAGCAACGATTGCGTTGCCGAATCTTTCCCATCCGGTCTGTCCGAAATTTTCGAGCAGGATGATCGAGCGGCTGGATCAGAGCAGCCGCAGCGCCCCGAGGCCGATGATCGCGCCGGCGAGCAGCAACAGCCCGGCCGTGACCGGACGGATGATGCGAAACGGCAACGCCAGCCAGCCGCGCTCGCCCAGCGTCGCGGCGGCGGCGGACAGCGCGATGGCGGCGAGTGTCGCGCCGATCGCGCCCGCCACCGGATCGGGCGTGCGCGCCACCAGTGCGAAGACGAGGAACTGCCCGCGATCGCCGAGCGCGAGGATGCCGAGGCCGAGCAGGCCGGTCAGCCAGCCGGGCAGCCGCCAATGGTCCAGCCGGTCCTTGATCCGCGCGGCGAACAGCGCCGATCCGCCGGCCGACAGCAGCGCGAGCGCCAGCAACAGGCTGCGCGCATTGGGGGAGAGATGCGGCGCGACCAGGGTCCCGGCGGCGGCGGCCAGCGCAAAGCCGATCGCCTGCGCGACGATGCCAGCGATGGTCGCGGCGGACCCGTGCCGGTCGGCGAGGATCGCGCTCAACAGCGGCGGACGATCGCCGACCCCCGCCAGCAGGACCGCGACGAGCGCGGGGACGAGCGGGTCCATGCGTCCGGGGGGTCAGCCGGCGAGGCGGACCGAACAGGCGGCGGCATAGGCCTGCGCCGTGGCGACGTCGCTCCGCCCGCAGCGCACCGCATCGCGGGCGAGCGCGGTCCATTCGTGGAGCGAGGCTCGCTCGCCCCGCGCGATGGCGGCGTCGACCAGGGCGAGGACCGACAGCGCGGGCAGGCTGGATTCGGCGGTGGCGATCGCCCGAATCGCCTCGATCTCGGCAAAGGGGTGGGCGGGGCCGCCCGTCGTCATCGCCCGCTCCGCATCGATATGCACCGACTCGATCCGCATTGCCGCCTCTCCAACCGTTTGAATCATAACCTGCGCCCCAGAGGTTACGTTCCGGTGAAGGCGTCCGGTCTTGACTCATGGAGCGGATTGCCCCATGCGCCCCCAACTTGCAGCAGCCCGCGTCGTGGCGGGTCGCTTTCCATTGTCATTTGCGGGCGTCATGCCCAAGGGAATTTTGGGTCATGGCAAAGCCGACCACCGTCAAGATCAAGCTCGTCAGCTCGGCCGATACCGGCTTCTTCTATGTCACCAAGAAGAACCCGCGCAACCAGACCGAGAAGCTGACCTTCCGTAAGTATGACCCGGTCGTGCGCAAGCATGTCGAGTTCAAGGAAGCGAAGATCAAGTAAGCGGTTCCGGCCCGCAGCAGGGCCGGTCGTTTACCGCGAAAACCCGCCGGGGGCCGATAGGGCGCCCGGCGGGTTTTCGCGTTTTGGGGCGGTTGAGATGCGCGGTTGCCTGACAAGTCGTCACCCCGGATCAAGCCCGGGGTGACGTGGGATGGGCGAACGGTTCGGCTTCAAACGCCCGTCATTCCCGCGAAGGCGGGAATCCATAGCCGCTATCGTTTCGGCAGGGGGATCGACGCCAGCGCATATGGACTCCCGCCTTCGCGGGAGTGACGAAAAGGGTGGGTCGCACCCAAAGCCGCAATGTCGCCTATTTCCGCGCGTCCCGCCCCGGATCGCGGTCGGCATTGAACGTATCGACCGCCGCGTCATGGCCCGACCCGTTGCTCAGGAACACCAGCGCCATCAGCGCGCCGCCCAGCATCACCGATCCACCGACCCCGCCCAGCGTCGCGGCGGCGATGATCCAGTTCATCGTCCCGACCCACCACCAGATGCCGCCCAGCGCCACCAGCGCGGCGACGGCCGACACGCCGGCCATGATCTTCAGCAACCAGCGGAAGCGTGCCCACGCGAACGCGGCATAATCGGGGTCGTCCAGATCGTTCGCCATGGCTTTTCAATGGGGACGAAGCGTGGAATTCTCAAGGTCATGGACGCGATGCGGGAGGGAACCGCCGCGCCGGACGACAAGGAGAGGGCGATGACGATCGCGGCGATTGCGGGTGGACGGGACGTGGTGTCGGTCGGTGCCGACATGCCGGTGCGCGAGGTGGTGGCGTTGCTGACGCGGCACCGCATCGGTGCGGTGCCGGTGTTGGTCGAGGGCAGGGTCGCCGGCATCTTTTCCGAACGTGACGTGGTCCATGCGCTGGTCGAAGTGGGGGCGGCCGTGCTGGACATGGCCGTAGGCGAGCGGATGAGCAGTCCGGTCGTCACCGTGCCGCCCACGGCGTCGATCCTGGGTGCGCTGTCGCTGATGACGCAGCGGCGCATCCGCCATCTGCCGGTGGTCGAGGGAGACGTGCTGGTCGGGTTCGTCTCGATCGGCGACCTGGTCAAGCACCGCATCGACGGGATCGAGGCAGAGGCGAATGCGATGCGTGCCTATATCCAGCAGGCATAACCCCGCGTTGACCGGCGGTTAAGGCAGCGGTGATAGGGCGGCATCATGGCTAAACCCTCGCTCGCCGAGCATCTCAACTGGCACGTCAAGCAGCGGCTGCACCGTCGGCTGGCGCGGCGGGTGCTGCGCACGCCGCCCATCGCCGGGCGCGACGATGGTGTCATCCTGTTCTCGATGATCGGGACGGCGGTCCTGCTGCCCTATCTGGTTGCGGTCAAGTCGCTCGCCCAGCGGCTGTCGCGCGGGCGGGTGGTGATCCTCGATGACGGGACGCTGACTGCCGATGACAAGGCGGTGCTGGCGCATCACCTGAACGATCCGCGCATCATCCCGATCGGCGATGTCGATACCGGGCCGTGCCCGCGGGGGGGAACGTGGGAGCGGTTGCTGACCATCCTCGACCTGCGCGCCGATGCCTATGTGATCCAGGTCGATTCGGATACGGTCACGCTCGGCGATCTGGCCGAGGTGCGGGCGGCGATCGATGCCGGCCGGGACTTCACGTTGCGTGGAGAGGCCGGCGTGGAGATTCGCACCGCGTCGCACATCGCGCGAGACCGGGCCGGGGTCGATCCGCGCGCGCCGGGGCTGCATGTGCAGGACGCGGCGGAGGCGGCAATCGGTTCGGTCGAACTGGCTCGACCCGGTGAGCTGCACTATGTGCGGGGCTGTTCGGGCTTTGCCGGTTTTGCGCCGGGCGGACCGGGGCGGGAGCTTGCCGAAGGTTTTTCCCAGGCGATGGACGTCGCGATCGGCCGGGATCGCTGGTCGCGCTGGGGCAGCGAGCAGGTGACGTCGAACTTCGTCGTCGCCAATGGGCATGACCCGCTGCTGCTGCCCTATGACCGGTATCTCAATTTCTGGAACGCGGCACTGTTCGGCCGCTCGCATTTTGCGACCGACCCGGCCTTTGTCCACTTCATCGGCACCTATCGCTTCCATGGCGATGCCTATCTGGCGGCGACCCGCACGGCGATCGACCGGCTGGGATAGGGCGTCGGGTCAGGACCGCCGCAGCATCGCCCAGGCGTCGAGCACCGCGCTGCGGGCGAAGATCCACAGGCTGCCAGCATAGACCGCTCCGCCCACCGCCGCCGACAGCGCCAGCGTCGGCACCGGCGACAGCGGTCCCGCCAGATGGGCCGCCAGCGTCACTGCCCCCGCCATGGCCGCGCCCGCGCCGAATGCCGGCGCGACCGCCTGTGCAAAGGCGCCGGCCGACAGTCCGATCACCGGCAACGCCCGCGTCGCAACGATCGCCAGCAGCAGCGGATGCGCGACGATCCACGCGCCCGCTACGCCCGCAATCCCGAAGCGGGCGCCGATCAGAAAGGCGATGGGCAGCACGATCGCGCCGATCGCGGTCGTGCCCGCCGTGGTGCCGGGCCTGCCCAGCGCATCGACCGCCGGAGGGAACAATGCCTGCAAGGTCATGAATGGCATGGCGATGCCGAGCAGCGCGACCAGCGGCGCGGCCTCCGACCATTGCGGCCCCAGCGCGATCGCCACCGCCGGCCGCGCGGTGACCGCCAGCCCGATGAAGAACGGCACCGCGACCAGCATCAGCACCCGCACCGACCGCACGAACCCTTGTGCGACCGCCACCGGATCGTCACGCATCCGGGCATAGGCGGAAAAGGCGACCTCGTTGATTGGCGGCACCACCTTGTTGGTGAAGATCTGGGTCAGGAACAGCGCGGTGGTGTAGATGCCGACCGCGTGGGCATCGAAGAACCGCCCGGCGACGAGGATGTCGGCCTGGCTCTGGGCAAAGCTCAGCAGGCTCGCGCCCGCCACGATCCCGCCATAGCGGGCAAGATGGCCCGCGCCGCGAAAGTCGAAGCTCGGCCACATCCACGCATGGGCCGCGATCATCAGCCCGATCGCGCGGGTGGCGAACAGGACGGCGGGCGCCAGTACCAGCGTCCAGACCTCCAGCCCGGCATATGCGCCGCCGATCGCAGCGAGGGCGCCGGCGAGTGACGACAGCAGATTGACCTGCGCCTGCCGATGGAACTCCATCCGCCGTGCGAGCAACGCATAGGCGAAGGAGCTGAACGGCGTGGCGAGATAGAGCAGCGCCTGTACCCGCAGCAGGTCGGCGACGAACGGCTCGTGGTAATAGGCGGCGGCCAGTGGCGCGAGCAGGAACTGCAGCCCCCCCAGCAGGATGTTGAGCAGCAGCAACATGCCGAACACCTGCCGCTGTTCGCGCGGCGATACCTCGCCATGCTGGATCAGCGCATTGGCGAGGCCGTGGCCGTTCAGCATGTTCAGCAGCAGCAGTACGACCCCGGTCATTGCGACGAGGCCATAATCGCCCGGCGTCAGCAGCCGGATGACCAGAAAGGTCGATGCCCAAGATACGATCTGCCCGACGATCTGGCTTCCCGAACGCCAGATGACGGCCCGGCGCACCTGTCGGCGCAGCGATTCGGGCGGGGGAAGGGGCGATTCGGCAGGGCTTTCCATCGGGCCACCTTGTAACCCCAGGGATTGAGGGCGGGTAAACCCAAGGATTTCCGCCGATCTGCAACTTTCTCGAAACAAAATTGCAAAAAGGCGTTGACGGTTCCGGGCGACCCCCGTAGAGGGCTGTTCACCGGACGGGGCGAGCTACTCGCTTCCACCGAGACAGCGAAACGCAGGCGACGTGATCTGCCCTTCCTAAAGAGGGGTAGCGACGCGACGCCGGTATTGTTGTCTTGCTCTTTGAAATTGTAGTTTAGATGAAGGGACATGTGGGCGGCGGCTTGCGGTCTAGCGCATTCAAGGTGCGTTGGGATCGTTTAAAGTCAAGCTGGCTCATATGTCTTATTACAACCACCATATTG
>NZ_JAKREU010000010.1 GCF_022664435.1 Sphingomonas panni
CGCAACATCGAACCCGTCATCCCCGGCCGCTCAAACCGGCGGGTCAAGATCGAGCATGACCGGTCGCTCTACAAGCAACGAAACCGCATCGAGCGCATGTTCGGCCACCTCAAGATCAACCGCGCCAGAGCCACACGTTACGACCAGCTGGCCAGCAGCTTCCTCGGCATGGTCCACCTCGCCACCGCAAGATACTGGCTCAAATTTGTCCACGCCGCCTAGTGACCTCTACCAGTGAATGAACTCGTCGGACCGTCGCCTTATCTGGTTACGCCAGCGATGCTTGGTGCAGTCGTCATGCCCAGTGAGTGCGCCCAGCATCGCCCAGCGACGGTAGTAACGGAACACGTAGCTCCGCCTATCATGTTCGTCCGACAGGCGTCGCTACGGCGTACCTGTCTGCGGAGTCCAGATTATGCCGCCGAAGAACTGCCGATGGTCATCCGCGAGACGACCGCTACCTCTGCGCTGGATCAGCAGCAGCGGCCCGATCAGAAACCATTCCCTATCCGGCAAACCGATCCGCTGTTCAAAGCTGGCTTTAGTAACAGTTCTGAGTTAGCGGAAAGTCAGGCGGTCAAGCCTCGCCCCGATGCCCAGGTTGGAAGCACGTTAGAGTTGTCAAAGCAACGGTGTAAACAGGGAGTTCCGCAGAGTTTGGGCAGTATCAGCTATGGCACGGCATTTGTCTTGGCTATCTGACGAAACATGGGCAGCGATCGAGCCGCATCTCCCCTCATGGTCGCCCGGCAGGTTTCGCACCGATGACCGGACGTTGATCTCGGGCATTCTGCATGTCCTAAAGACAGGCTGCCGGTGACGTGATGCTCCAGTGACCTGTGGCCCGCCGACCACCGTCTACAATCGCCATACCTGATCGGCGTTGCGCGAAATGTGGCAGTGGTTGTTCAAGAAGATCGCCGGTTTTGGACGAATTGTCGATCGGCAGCAAGCATGTGAAGGCGCACTGCTCGGCAACAGGCCGAAAAGGACGAGTAGTAAACGAACGATTGGTGGCTCGCGTGGAAGCCAGACCTACAAGGCCCGTTGCCTCGCTAAGTACAGCGTCTGACTGGTCGCCCTTGCCCTGATACCCGCTAACGTCGTCGAAATCTGCATGGCCGTTCCACTGCTGAGCGTCGCCAAGTCGGTTCGCTGTCTCGTCGCCGACCAAACCTATTGCGCCGACAGTCTGCGCAACCGGCGGGCTGACCGACGCGTAAAGGCCGGGTCCCATCTACTCCTGCGCACGGTACGGATTGGCCGCTTAACAAGTGTGTTGACCGCCGCAGGAACGTCGTTGAGCGGCTATTTTGTCAGATCAAAAACTGGCGGCGCATTGCCACCGAGTAGGACCGTCACGCCGGCAAGTACCTTGCAGCCATTGCTCTATGGCCACCGTCACCGAGCGGCCAAAATGAGCCGCCAACTTCGCGTCAGACCGCACCATTAGATGCGGCAACCAAACATCTGAGTGCACCGATGCGGCGCAGGGCGGGTTAGGTGCAGAATTGAAGGCTGTGCCGCCCAGAAGCAGTCGTCGAGCGGCAGGAGCATGTGCCGGCGGAACGCCCAACCGTCGCCTCCTTCGTGTCATACAAGGTTGTTGCAGTAGCGGTCTTCACGCCCTCGACGGTTGCCGGATTGCGCCTTCCCACGACCGTCTTCGGCTCAATGTCGGGTTCACGGCTCAGCTTCGCGAGCGAGACTTGCGATCGCTTGACGGATGCTGGGACGGCGTATGTGGTCGTGGGGCGTCCGCGACGTACATGCCCCTATGCTTCCCGCCTTTCGAACGAAAGCATCGTACCGCCAAGCCTTGGGATTAAACAGCGGAACGCTCCAACGATTGATCCGGTGCCTTCGTCAACGGACTCCGTGCACTGGTCGTGATCGGTCGTGGGCCGGTACGTTCCGAAATGAACGTACCGGCCCGAACCACTCTTTGATCCAGCGATTAACGAACGGTCAGCGTAGCGGTTTTCAACCGGGTGGAACTGTTGCCGGTGCTGATGGTGAATGTACCGGGTTCGACAACATGTTTCATGTCGACGTTCCAGAAGGCGAGGTCGTTCGGTTTGAGGTCGAAGGTCACCGTCCGGCGTTCGCCGGGGCGTAGCGTCACGCGCTGGAAATGCTTCAGTTCCAGCACCGGGCGCGTCACGGTCGCCTCGTCGTCATGGACATAGAGCTGGACGACCTCATCCCCGGCCCGCCGGCCGGTATTGGTGACGTCGACCGACACGCGCACCGTTTCGTCCCGGCCGATCGTCCCCTTGGCAAGGCGCGGCGCACCGAGGTCGAAGCTGGTGTAGGACAGGCCATATCCGAACGGATAGAGCGGGGCGGTGCTGTCGAAGAGATAGCCGCGCCGCGACGTCGGCTTGTGGTTGTAGAAGATCGGCAACTGGCCCTCGCTGCGCGGGACCGATACCGGCAGCTTGCCGCCCGGATTGGCGCGTCCCAGCACGACATCGGCGACGGCATGGCCGGTTTCCTGCCCCAGATACCAGCCTTCGAGGATCGCCGGCGCGCTCGCGTCGAGGTAGGTCGCCGCCAGCGGGCCGCCGTTCAGCAGGACGACGACCACCGGCTTGCCGGTCGCGAACAGGCGGCGGGCGAGTTCGTTCTGTTCGCCGATCAGGTCGAGTTTCTGCCGGTCGCCCAGATGCTGGTCGGCCCAGGCTTCGCGGCTGAGCTGTTCGTTCTGGCCCAGCACGAGCAGGATCGTGTCGGCCTGTGCCGCCTTGGCCACCGCTTCCTCGATCAGCGGGGCATTCTCGGCCGGCGGGACCAGTTCCACTTTGTCGGCGGCCCATTGCCGGCTGCGGGTGAGGCGCACGCCCTCCGCATAATCGACCGAGAAGCGACCCTGGGCTGCCTGCTGCATCCCCTCCAGCACGCTGACGACATGCTTGGGTACGTCGGAATAGCCGCCGATCGGGGTGTCGCGGGCATGGGTGCCGACGACCAGCATCCGGCCGACCTTGGCCGGGTCGAGCGGCAGCAGATTGTTCTGGTTCTTGAGCAGCACCATCGACCGCACCGCGGCTTCGCGAGCCAGCGCGATCGCGTCCGGGGTCGCGGTCTTGGCCTCCGCCGTGGCGGCGTCGGCATAGGGGTTTTCGAACAGCCCCATCTGGAACTTCATGGTCAGGATGCGCCGGACCGCATTGTCGACCTTTGCAATCGGCACCTGTCCCGACTTGACCATCTGGGCCAGCGTCGACCAGCCCTCCGCATCGGGCAGTTCCATGTCGACCCCGGCATCCAATGCACGGCGCCCGGCGGCGGCCATGTCGGTGCCGTACATTTTGTGGCGGGTATTCAGTTCCTTGATCGCGAAATAGTCGCTGACCACCGAGCCTTTATAGCCCCATTCACGGCGCAAAACGTCGTCGAGCAGCCATTTGTTCGCATGGCTGGGGATGCCGTCGATCTCGTTATACGACGCCATCACCGCCTGTACCGGCAGTTCGGTGACCGCGCGCTGGAACGGCGGGAAGAAATTCTCGCGCAGGGTGCGTTCGGAAATGTTGGCGGGGCCGACATTGGTCCCGTTTTCGGGCTGGCCGTGGCCGGTCATGTGCTTGAGCGTCACCATGACCTTGTCCGGCTTCAGCGGCAGGGTCGTGCCCTGGAACCCGCGAATGGCGGCAAGGCCCATTTCGCCGACCAGATAAGGGTCCTCGCCGTAAGTTTCCTCGATCCGGCCCCAGCGCGGATCGCGGGCGACGTCGACCACCGGTGCCAGCGCCAGGTTCGCGCCGCGCGCGCGCATTTCGCGCGCCGCCACGCCGAAGACACGCTCGACCAGAGCCGGGTCCCAGCTGGAGGCCAGGGCGATCGATTGCGGAAAGCTGGTCGCACCGCGCGCGACATAGCCATGCAGTGCTTCCTCGTGCATGATCATCGGGATACCGAGCCGGGTCTGTTCGACCGCCCAGCGCTGGGCCGCGTTGATATAGTCGGCGGTTTCCCGCGCGGTGCGGTTCACCGCGTCGGCGGCAACGCCGGCGGCGTTGTTGCTGGCGGTCACACCACGCTTGTCGGACGGGCGGGTGATCTGACCCAGGCCGTTGGGGAAGGTGCGTGACGCCTTGGCCGCCGAGAAATTGCCTTGCGCGTCCTGAATGTCGCCCTTCTTTTCCCAGATGCCGATCATCTGGGCGACCTTTTCCTCCAGCGTCATGCGACGTAGCAGATCCTCGACGCGAGCCGACACCGGCTGCGTCGCGTCCTTGTAGAGCATCTTTTCGGCGGCGGCCGGACGCGCGGGGCGGTTCTGTGCGACGACGGTGCCGGTGGCGGCGGTCGCCAGCAGACAGGCGAGCGCAAGGCGAACGGGCTTCGGCGACAGGATCACGATCTCTCTCCCACGACATTCGGCGTCCGGCGCGGCCGTCACCGTATTTGGTAGCGCTATCAGCTATCGGGCCGGTCGCAATGCGTCAACCGATCGTCGCGATTTGCAATCGGGACGGACGCGCAATACTCAGCATTGCGAAGGAGCATTCTGTTTACATGGAAAAACCCAGTCGGCGCAGCGGGGGCAGCGTCACCATTCAGGATGTTGCCCGTGCCGCCGGCGTATCGGCGATGACCGTATCCCGAGTCGTGAATGGTGGCACCAATGTTCGCCAGTCGACGCGCGAGGCGGTGGCGGCGGCGATCGCGCAGCTGAACTATTCGCCCAACAGTGCCGCGCGCAGTCTGGCGGCGGGAGAGGCGGCGCAGATCGGGCTGCTCTATGCCAACCCGTCCATGGCCTATTTGTCGCATTTTCTGATTGGTGCGCTGGAGGGCGCGCGCAAGGTCGGCTGCCATCTGGTGCTGGAACCATGCGACGGGGACAGCGACGAAGCGCAAGCCGAAGGGGCAAGGCGCTTTGCGTCGACGCCGGTGCAGGGTGTTATCCTGCCGCCGCCGCTGTCCGACGCGCGGCTGGTGCAGGATGAGTTGGACGCCGCAGGCACGCCGTCGGTGGCGGTTGCGGTCGGCATGGCACTGCCGGGGCGGGATTCGGTGCGGATCGATGATTTCGCGGCGGCCAGGGCTATGACCCGGCATCTGATCGATTTTGGCCATCGGCGGATCGGTTTCGTACGCGGCAACCCCAATAACGGGGCGAGCGGCGAGCGGTGGCGCGGTTTCGTCGCGGCGATCGAAGAAGCCGGGCTGGACGTGGCCGACATGCCGGTCGAACAGGGGCTGTTCACCTATCGTTCGGGCATCGACGCGGCCGAAGGGCTGATCGACCGGACCGACCGGCCGACCGCGATCTTTGCGAGCAACGACGACATGGCCGCGGCGGCGATCAACGTGGCGCATCGTCGCGGGCTGCACGTGCCGCAGGATCTCAGCATCGTTGGCTTCGACGACACGTCGCTGGCGACGACGACCTGGCCGGAGATTACCACGATCCGGCAACCGATCGCTGCGATGGCCGAGGCGGCGGTCGAGATGCTCCTGACCCGGATTCGCGACCGCCGTACCGGCACCGGTGAGGATGCGGGCGAGGACCGGGTGCTGGAGCATGAACTGGTCGTACGCGAATCGTCGGGGCCTGCGCCGCGCTGAAGGATCTTCCTTAATTCTGCGCTCGTTGCAGGCGGCGCTTGCAATTATATTAGTTATTCGCCACCGTTACCGCTAACACGCCGGCCTGTCCGGCAGTGAACCTGGGAGTGGATGGGGATGATAGAGGCGAGCGGGGAGCGCGTGAATATCGCGCTTGTCATCGCCATCGTCGCGGTGGCGACGATCGGCGGTTTGCTGTTCGGATATGACAGCGGTGCGGTGAACGGAACGCAGGAAGGGCTGAAGTCCGCCTTCGGTCTCAGCGAGGCGGGGCTGGGCTTCACCGTCGGTTCGCTGTTGATCGGCTGTTTCGTCGGTGCGTTCCTGGCCGGCAGGCTGGCCGATGCGATGGGCCGTCGCAAGGTGATGATGCTGGCTGCGGTCCTGTTCCTGATCGGCGCGCTGATCCAGGGTTTCAGCCATGTGCAGATGCTGTTCGTCGTCGCCCGCTTCATGGGCGGCATGGCGGTCGGCGCGGCGTCGGTGCTGTCGCCCGCCTATATCTCTGAAGTTGCCCCTGCCAACATTCGCGGGCGGATGACGACCATCCAGCAGATCATGATCATCACCGGCCTGACCGCGGCGTTCGTCGTGAACTATTACCTCGCCGCCGCCGCCGGTGCCTCCACCTCGATCTGGTGGGGCGGTTATGAGGCGTGGCGCTGGATGTACTGGATGCAGGCCATTCCGGCCGCCGTGTTCCTCGTCGCGTTGCTCTTCATCCCGGAAAGTCCGCGCTATCTGGTGCAGAAGGGGCGGCTGGACGAGGCCCGCATCGTGCTGACCCGGTTGTTCGGCCCGGCCGCTGCCGCGGTCAAGATCCGCGATATCGAGGCGTCGTTCAGCAAGGATCACCGTCCGGCGCTGCGCGACATTCTCGACCCTGTGAAGGGCGGCATCCGTCCGATCGTATGGGCGGGTCTCGTGCTGGCGGTGTTCCAGCAGCTGGTCGGCATCAACGTCATCTTCTATTATGGCGCGACGCTGTGGCAGCTGGCTGGCTTTACCGAAGACCAGTCGCTGCAGATCAACATCCTGTCGGGTGTGGTGTCGATCGCGGCGTGTTTCGTGACCATCGCGCTGGTCGACAAGATCGGGCGCAAGCCGCTGCTGCTGATCGGTTCGGCCGGCATGGCGGTGACGCTGTGGGCGCTGGTCTACTGCTTCCACAACGGCACGCTGGATGCGGCGGGCAAGCTGCAGCTGTCGGCCGAGCTCGGCACGCTCGCGCTGTGGGCGGCCAATCTGTACGTCGTGTTCTTCAACGTCAGCTGGGGCCCGATCATGTGGGTCATGCTGGGGGAGATGTTCCCGAACCAGATGCGCGGATCGGCGCTGGCCATCTGCGGCTTTGCCCAGTGGTTCGCCAATTATCTGATCGCGCAGAGCTTCCCGGTGATGGCCGCCGGCCTCGGGCTGACGATCACCTACAGCTTCTATGGCGCCTGTGCCGTCATCAGCTTCTTCCTCGTCCAGAAGTTCATTCATGAGACGAAGGGCAAGGAGCTGGAGGACATGCAGGGCTGACCTTCCACCCCGCCCGTATTGCTACGGGCGGGGGTTTTCTTTCTGACCGAGTGGACAAGATGACCCGCACTCCCGCCCGCCCGTTTCGTTCGCGCGAATGGTTCGCCGCGCCCGGCCGTCTCGACATGGCTGCGCTCTATCTCGAACGGTTCATGAATTACGGCATTACGCCCAAGGAACTGACCAGCGGGCGGCCGATCATCGGCATCGCCCAGTCGGGATCGGATCTGACGCCGTGCAACCGTATCCATCTGGAAACGGTCAAGCGGGTGAAGGCGGGGATCGAAGCGGCGGGCGGCATTCCGATGGAATTTCCGACCCATCCGATCTTCGAGAATTGCCGTCGCCCGACCGCGGCGATCGATCGAAATCTCGCCTATCTCGGGCTGGTCGAAATCCTGAACGGCTATCCGATCGATGCCGTGGTGCTGACCACCGGCTGCGACAAGACCACGCCGTCGGCGATCATGGCGGCATCGACGGTCGACATCCCGGCGATCGTCCTGTCGGGCGGGCCGATGTTGGATGGCTGGCATGACGGCGATCTGGTCGGGTCGGGCACGGTGATCTGGCGGTCGCGGCGCAAGCTGGCGGCGGGCGAGATTACCGAGGAAGAGTTTCTGGAGGCGGCGACCGCTTCGGCGCCGTCTGCCGGCCATTGCAACACCATGGGCACGGCTTCGACGATGAATGCCATAGCCGAAGGTCTGGGTATGTCGTTACCCGGCTGCGCGGCGATCCCGGCACCGTATCGCGAGCGGGGGCAGATCGCGTATGAGACGGGCCGGCGGATCGTCGAGATGGCCTATGACGATCTGCGGCCTTCGAAGATTCTGACGCGCCAGTCGTTCCTGAATGCGATCGCGCTCATCACCGCGATCGGCGGGTCGTCGAACGCGCATCCGCATCTCCATGCAATGGCGCGCCATGCCGATATCGAGCTGCATCCGTCCGACTGGATGGAATTCGGCTATGACCTGCCGCTGCTGGTCGATGTGCAGCCAGCGGGGCGGTTCCTGGGCGAACGCTTCCACCGGGCGGGCGGGGTGCCGGCGGTGCTGAGCGAATTGATCGCTGCGGGGAAGGTCGACGGCAGCGTCGCGACCGTCACCGGCAGGACGCTGGGCGAGAATGTCGCCAACCGGGTTGCGACCGATCGCGAGGTGATCCGGCCATACAATCAGCCGCTGAAGGAACAGGCAGGCTTCCTGGTCCTGTCGGGCAACCTGTTCGACGTGGCAATCATGAAGACCAGCGTGATCGGTCCCGATTTCCGCGCGCGCTATCTGTCGCAGCCGGGGAACGAGGGTTGCTTCGAGGGGCGGGCGATCGTGTTCGACGGGTCGGACGATTATCACCACCGCATCGACGATCCGGCGCTCGACATCGACGAGAATTGCATCCTCGTCATTCGCGGCGCGGGCGTGATCGGCTGGCCCGGATCGGCCGAGGTCACCAACATGCAGCCGCCGGCGTCCCTGCTCCAGCGCGGTATCCAGAGCCTGCCGACGATCGGCGACGGGCGACAGTCGGGGACGTCGGACAGCCCGTCGATCCTCAACGCCTCGCCCGAAAGCGCGGTCGGTGGTGGGCTTGCGTGGCTGCGGACCGGCGACACGATCCGCATCGACCTGAACCATGGTCGCTGCGACATGCTGGTGAGCGACGACGAGATCGCACGCCGCAAGGGCGAGGGCATTCCGCCCGTGCCCGCCAGCCAGACGCCATGGGAAGAAATCTATCGCGAGAAGGTCGGCCAGCTGGGTGACGGCGGCGTCCTCGATCTCGCGCTCAAATATCGCCGGACGTCGGAAACGACGCCGCGCCACAATCACTAAGGGAAGCGACATGACGCTCGAACATGCCAGCCGAATGCTGCCGGTCGATTACGACAAGGCGATTCTCGTAGGACGGATGCTGCTCGCCGCCGGTCCGACGCCGGTATTGCTGAACGGTGGAGAGGTGATCGACGTGTCGGCCCATGCGCCGACTGTTGCCGATCTCCTCGAACTTAACGACATCGCGTCGCTGGAGGGTCCGGTGGTGTGCGATACGTCATCCTTGACGAACGGGTCGGGCGGCCATCCGCCGATCCTGTCGCCGATCGACCTGCAATGCGTGAAGGCGGCGGGGGTCACCTTTGCCGTGTCGGCGCTGGAGCGGGTGATCGAGGAACGTGCACGCGGTGACGCGGATGCGGCGCAGGGTATTCGTGGCGATCTGGAAGCGCGCATCGGTGGCGGTATCCGCTCGGTAAAGCCGGGTTCGCCCGAAGCGGCTGCGCTGAAGGCCGCGCTGATCGAGGCGGGGATGTGGTCGCAATATCTGGAGGTCGCGATCGGCCCGGATGCGGAGGTGTTCACCAAGGCGCCGGTGCTGTCGACCGTCGGCTGGGGTGCCGAGGTCGGCATCCGGTCGGATTCGTCGTGGAACAACCCAGAGCCGGAAATCGTGATCGTCGCGACCAGTGACGGCAGGGCGGTCGGCGCGACGCTCGGCAACGACGTCAATCTGCGCGATTTCGAAGGGCGCTCGGCGCTGCTGCTGGGCAAGGCGAAGGACAACAACGCCTCGACCGGGATCGGCCCGTTCATTCGCCTGTTCGACGGCAACTTCACGATGGACACGGTGCGCGACGCCGTGGTCGACCTGCGCATCGACGGGCCGGAAGGCTATGTCCTGACCGGCACCAGCACGATGCGCGAGATCAGCCGCGATCCGGAGGATCTGGTGCGACAGGCGCTGTCGGAACATCAATATCCTGACGGCTTCGTCCTGTTCCTCGGTACGTTGTTCGCACCGGTGCAGGACCGCGACGAACCGGGCCGGGGCTTCACCCACAAGCCGGGCGATGTCGTGCGCATCTCCACGCCGTCGCTGGGTGAGCTGGTCAACACCGTGACCACGTCGAAAGCGGCCGCACCCTGGGCGTTCGGCATTCGCGACCTGATGCGCAACCTTGCGCGCCGTGGCCTGATCACCGCCTGACCTCTCCTTTTGTTGGAAATTCCCCATGTCGCCTGACGATTTCGCCTACCCGATCGCGCCCGAAGCCCGCGCCTCCTATCCGTCCCTCGCCAACAAGCGCGTGCTGATCACCGGCGGCGGATCGGGAATCGGCGCGGGCGTGGTCGAAGGGTTCGTGCGGCAGGGCGCGCAGGTGACCTTTTTCGACATTGCCGAGGCGGATTCGCGGGCATTGATCGAGGAACTGGCCGGCGCGGGGCCGGTCCCGTCGTTCAAGCGGGTCGACCTGACCGATATCGCTGCGTTGCAGGCGGCGATCGCCGAAGCCATCGCCGAGGGCGGTGAGTTCGACGTACTGGTCAATAATGCGGCCAGCGACGACCGTCACACGATCGAACAGGTCGACGAAGCCTATTGGGACAACCGGATGGGCGTGAACCTACGCCACCTGTTCTTTGCCGCACAGGCGGTGATTCCGGGGATGAAGGCAGCCGGCAAGGGGGTGATCGTCAATATGGGGTCGATCAGCTGGCACCTCGCGCTGGAGGAACTGACGCTGTACCAGACCGCGAAGGCGGCGATCGAGGGGCTGACCCGCAGCTTCGCCCGCGAACTGGGCGGCGACGGCATCCGGTCGGTCTGCGTCATTCCGGGCAACGTCCGCACCCCGCGCCAGCTGAAATGGTACACGCCGGAGGGTGAGGCGGAGATCGTCAAGGCGCAGTGCCTGAGCGGGCGGCTGGTCGCGGGCGATATCGCGGCGATGATCCTGTTCCTTGCCTCCGACGATGCGCGGCTGGTAACCGGGCATAGCTTCTTCGTGGATGCAGGGTGGCGATAGAATGACGAAGGTACAGAAGTCCGAACCGGCCAGTGTCTGGGACCTGTCGGCACCGCTGCTCGAAGGCCCCAACTGGGTCGACCGGGATCAGGCGCTCTGGTTCACCTGTATCAAGACCCCGCGCATCCACCGCTACGATCCGGCGAACGGCGAACGCCGCAGCTGGGCAGCGCCGGCGCAGTGCGGCTTCGTCCTGCCCTCGGCCGATGGCAAGTTCATTGCCGGGCTTCAGACCGGGCTGCATCGGTTCGATCCGGTGACGGGCGGGTTCGAGCTGCTGGTCGATCCCGAACCCAATCTGCCGGGTAACCGGTTGAACGACGCGACGGTCGACGTATCGGGCCGGCTATGGTTCGGCACGATGGATGATGGCGAGAGTGCCGTGACGGGCACCATCTATCGGTTGGCGGCGGACGGCCGCACCGTCGCGTCCGCGCCGCCGGTGTCGATCACCAACGGTCCGGCGGTCAGCCCCGATGGGCGGACGCTCTATCATGTCGATACGCTGGGCGGGCAGGTCTATGCCTGCACCATCGCCGAGGACGGGTCGCTGACCGACCGGCGGCTGTTCGTGTCGATTCCGAACGAGGAAGGCTATCCCGACGGTCCCGCCGTCGATGCCGAGGGCTGCGTGTGGATCAGCCTCTATGCCGGCTGGGGCATCCGCCGTTATTCGCCACAGGGCGAACTGTTGGAGACGGTGCGGATGCCGGTCGATGCGATCACCAAGGTCGCATTCGGCGGGCCGGACCGGCGAACGGTGTTCGCCACCACCGCCAACAAGCATCACGATGCCGAACAGGCCGCGGCACAGCCGCTGGCGGGCAATCTGTTCCAGTTCGAGGTGGACGTCCCCGGTGTGGCGGGCACGGAGATTTCGGTTGGCATTTGAGGGGCGCATTTTCTCCTACCGTTACCCCGGATCAAGTCCGGGGTGACGTAGTGGGGGAGGGGAACCCCTTCAGCTGGACTTGCGCACCACCAGTTCGGGCGGAAGGAGAGCGGGCGCGGTTTCGCGCCGATCGATGCGGCGGATGAGCATGTCGACCAGCAATTCGCCGGCCCGCGCATAATCCTGTCGGATGGTGGTGAGCGGCGGCTGCGCGAGCGAGGCGGCGGGAATATCGTCGAAGCCGACGATCGCCACGTCGCCGGGCACGCTGCGGCCCGCTTCGCTCAGCGCCCGCATCGCGCCCAGCGCGATCATGTCCGATGCGGCGAAGATGCCGTCGAACGCGATATTCCGTCGCAGCAGGCGGCAGGCCGCGTCATAGCCCGATGCCTCGCTCGACAGCGCATCGACCTGCAACCCCGGATCGAGCGGGAGGCCGGCAGATTGCAGCGCGGCGGCGAGGCCGCGATAGCGGTCGCGGGATTCGGGATAATGGCTGGACGCGTCGCCGAGGAACGCGATGCTGCGCCGCCCGCGCGCGATCAGATGTTCGCCGGCATCGCGACCGCCGCCAAAATTGTCGCAGCCGATGACGGTGCCGGGATGGGCCGGATCGGCCGATCCCCAGCGTACGAAATGCGTCCCCTGTGCCACCAGCTGATCCAGCCGGCGCGAATAATCGTCGAAGTCGCCATAGCCGAGCAGGATCAGGCCGTCAGCTTTCCGGCTGTCCTCATAGTCGACATGCCAGTCGGCGGACAATTGCTGGAACGAGGTCAGCAGGTCGTAACCGCGCGCGCCGCAGGTGTGGAGGATCGACCCGAGCATCGACAGGAAGAAGGGATTGATCCGCGATCCGTCGGGCGCGGGATCTTCGAAGAACAACAGCGCCAACGTCGAGGTGCTGCCACGCCGCAGTGCTGAGGCGTTCTTGTCGACCTTGTAGTTCAACTGCGCGGCGATCGCCTCGATCCGCAGGCGGGTGGCGGCGCTGACCGTCCGGTCACCGCGCAGGGCACGGCTGACCGTCGGCTGCGACACGCCGGCCAACGCCGCGATATCGAACGAGGTCGGCTTATCGCTCGCCGCCATGCGATGTCCTTCCCTTGCCCCCCATGGGCGTTTCGCCGGGTGTAGCGGTCCCGGCACGGTACCGGCAAGCGTCGACTGAATACGTATGCTGTCGGCTTCTCAAGAAGCTTCAATGGTTTCAATAGGACGGTACGGACGAACCGGGCGAAAGAGCCGGGGAATCAACCATTGTTGGGGAGGATTGGGACATGCGGTATTCATCGCAAGCATCGACGTGCGCCAAGCTGGCGCGGGGTTCGAGCATCACGGCATTGATGGTCGCAGGGCTGCTGGCGGGCGCCGGCACCGCATTCGCGCAGACCGCACCGGTTCAGGCCGATGCGACCGATCCGACCGCGACGCCGGCGGCGGAAGAGGACGTCGATATCGTCGTCACCGGCTTCCGCGCCAGCCTCGAGAACGCCGTTGCCGAAAAGAAGAACCGCGACCAGGTCGTCGAATCGATCTCGGCCGAAGACATCGGCAAGCTGCCCGACGCGTCGATCGCGGAATCGATCGCCCGCCTGCCGGGCCTGACCTCGCAGCGCGTGTCGGGCCGGTCGAACTCGATCTCGATCCGCGGTTTCGCGCCCGATTTCTCGACCACGCTGCTCAACGGCCGCGAACAGACCTCGACCGGTGACAACCGCGCCGTCGAGTACGACCAGTATCCGGCCGAAATCATGAGCCAAGTGCTGGTGTACAAGACCGGTCAGGCGAACCTGGTCGGACAGGGCCTGTCGGGCACCGTCGACCTGCGCACGGTCCGTCCGCTGGAATATGGGCGTCAGGCGATCTCGATCGGTGCGCGCGGCACCTATGCCGATCTCGGCAAGCTGAACGCCGGGTCGCGTGACAAGGGCTATCGCGTCAACGGCACCTACATCGACCAGTTCGCCGACGACAAGATCGGCATCGCGCTGTCGGGCAACTATCTGGACGAGCCGTACCAGATTCAGGAGTTCAACGCCTGGGGCTATGCCGGTTTCAACGGGCAGGGCGTGATCGGCGGGTCGAAATCGTACGTCACCTCGACCCGTCTGAAGCGCCTCGGCCTGTCGGGCACGTTGCAGTATCGGCCGGTGCCGAACCTGACCGTCACCGTCGACGGTTTCTATTCGGACTTCAACGACGACCAGATCAAGCGCGGCATCGAACTGCCGCTGGGCTATGGTCAGGACTTCAACAATCCGAATAATCCCAACGGCGTGAAGCTGACCGGTACCACTGCCAACAGCGACGGCTTCATCACGTCGGGCACGTTCGGCAATGTCGAGGGTGTGGTCCGCAACGACGCGTTCGAGCGCAAGGCGAAGCTGTATTCGTTCGGCTACAACATGGCTTGGCGTGGCGACGACGGCTGGAACGCGACGCTCGACGCCAGCTATTCGAAGACCGATCGCGAAGAGATCATCCTCGAAAGCTATGCCGGCACCGGATACGGTCAGAATGTCGGCGCGAAGGATACGATCTCCTTCACTAGCGGCAAGACCGGCACGTCGTTCAAGCCGACGCTGAACTATTCCGACCCGAACCTGATCCTGCTGACCGATCCGCTGGGCTGGGGTGGTTCGAACCTTCAGGCCGGATACTTCAACGACCGCATCGTGAAGGACCGGATCGCCCAGTATCGCTTCGAGGTCGAGAAGGAACTCGACAACTTCTTCGGCGCGGTGAAGGTCGGGCTGAACTATACCGATCGCGATAAGTCGCTGACGCCGGACGAGGCGCTGCTGGCGCTGAGCGGCGGGCTACGTCAGCTGCGCGTGCCGGATGAGTATGTGAAGGGATCGACGAACCTCAGCTATCTGGGGCTGGGGCCGATGCTCAGCTACGATCCGCGTGAATTGCTGGCCGGCGGGGTGTATCAGCTGAACCCGAACACCAGCCTCGATGTGCCGGCCAAGGCGTTCCGCATCGAAGAAGACCTGATGACGATGTATGTCCAGGCGGACATCAATCAGGATATCGGCGCATCGATCCTGACCGGCAACATCGGCGTGCAGGCGGTCAACACAGAACAGAAGTCGTCGGGTCTGGTCGCTGCGGCGGGGACGTTGGTGCCGACGATCCGCGGCGCGGATTACTGGGACGTCCTACCCAGCATCAACCTGTCGCTGCGTATGCCGGGCGACTGGGTGGTCCGTGCGGGTGCCGCGCGCCAGGTGCAGCGGCCGCGGTTGGACGATATGCGCGTCTCGCAGGGCTATGGCTACAACCCGCAGGAACGCATCATCACCGGCGGTGGCGGCAACCCGTATCTCCGTCCGATCCGGTCGAATTCGTTCGACCTGACGCTGGAGAAATATTTCGGCCGGTCGGGCTACATCGCGGCGCAGGGTTTCTACAAGGACCTGAAGTCGTTCGTGTATAACCAGACGATCCCGTTCGATTATGCCGGCTTCCCGACGCCGACCGGTACCCCGGCAGGTACCCCGACGCTGGGCCGTGCCGACGTGCCGATCAACGGTGCGGGCGGCAGCATCTATGGCGTCGAACTGGCAGCGACCCTGCCGCTCAGCACCTTCGCATCGTTCCTCGACGGGTTCGGCGTGACCGGTGGCGGGTCGTGGACCAAGACGCAGATCAAGCCGACCCCGACCTCGCCGGCCGAGGACATTCCGGGTTATTCGAAGTGGGTCGTCAACGGTACGGCCTATTTCGAGAAGTGGGGCTTCAGCGCCCGCGGATCGGCGCGCTATCGTTCGACCTTCGTCGGCGAATTGTCGGGCTTCGGCGGCAATCGCCAGCGTCGCCGCGCGCTGGACGAAACGATCATCGATGCGCAGATCGGCTATGAGTTCCAGAAGGGCACCGCGCTCGAAGGGCTGTCGATCTTCGTGCAGGGCCAGAACCTGACCGACGAGCGCTTCTCGACCGTCGATCCGGCCTATGACCTCGCCGTGATCGATTATCAGAGCTATGGCCGGCGCTTCCTGGCCGGGGCATCGTTCCGGTTCTGATGCACTGCCCGTGCCCGCTCCTTTCCGAAGGGGCGGGCCGGGTGACCTGATGGAGGCGTGGATGGCGATCGATCAGGAACCCGTCCGCCGGGTCGCGATCATCGGCGGCGGATCGGCCGGGTGGATGGCGGCGGCGGCGCTGGCCCGCTTCCTGCCGGCGGGTACCCACGTCACGCTGATCGAGTCCGACGCGATCGGTACGGTCGGCGTCGGTGAGGCGACCATCCCGCAGCTGCGCCTGTTCAACCAGCATCTGGGCATCGACGAGGATGACTTCGTCGCACGCACCGGTGGCAGCTTCAAGCTGGGCATCGAGTTCGCCGGCTGGAACGGCGCGGACAGCCGTTACATTCACGCGTTCGGCACGGTCGGTCGTGCGGTCGGGTTGGTGCCGTTCCATCATTACTGGCTGGCGGCGGGCGGCGGCGATCGGCCGCAGTCGCTATGGTCGCACAGCGCCTGCGCGGTCGCGGCAGCACAGAACCGGTTCGATCGCGATCCCGGCAACCCGCAGGCACCGTCCGGCGTGGCCTGGGCCTATCATTTCGACGCGGCACGTTATGCCGCCTATCTGCGCGAACGGGCCAAGGGTGGCGGCGTTGTCCGGGTCGAGGGGCGGGTGGTCGATGTCTCGCAGGACAGCGACACCGGTCTGATCGCGGCCGTTACGCTGGACGACGGGCGTCGGGTCGACGCCGACTTCTTCATCGATTGTTCCGGCTTCGCAGCGTTGCTGATCGGGCGAATGGCGGGCGATCGCTGGGACGACTGGTCGGCGCTGCTGCCGTGCGACCGTGCATTGGCGGTGCCCTGTGCCGCCGTTACGCCGGTCACCCCCTATACCCGCGCCACCGCACGCAAGGCGGGCTGGCAATGGCGCATTCCGTTGCAGGAGCGGATCGGCAACGGCCTCGTTTATTCCAGGGCGCATTTGTCCGACGCCGAAGCCGCCGCAATCCTGCTCGGCAATCTCGATGGGACGGCGCTGGGCGATCCGCGACCGCTGCGGTTCACCACGGGTCGGCGGCATGCGCCATGGATCGGCAACTGCGTCGCGCTGGGGCTGGCGGCCGGGTTCATGGAGCCGCTGGAGTCGACGTCGATCCATCTGGTCCAGTCGGGCATCGCCCGGTTGCTGTCGCTTTGGCCGAGCGCCACCCCGCGCGCGGCGGACATCGCCGAGTTCAACCGGCAGTCGGCGCGCGAATGGCTGAGCATCCGCGACTTCCTGATCGCGCATTATGCGCTGAATGGGCGGGACGAGCCGTTCTGGCAGGAACGCCGCGCGACGCCGCTGCCGGACAGCCTGCAAGAACGCATTGCGCTGTTCGAACAATCGGGGCGGATCGTCCGCGACGAACACGAATTGTTCGCTGAGGTCGCCTGGCTGCAACTGCTGGTCGGGCAGGGGGTAGTGGCGAACGGCTATCACCCGCTCGCTGACGCGTTGCCCGCCGCCCGACGCGACCAGTTCCTCGACATTTCGGCGCAACATGTCGCCGCCACGGTCGCGCGGATGCCGATCCATGACCAGTTCCTGCGCGCCCATTGCCCGGCGCCCGATGCAAAGGTTGCCGCGTGATCCGATCCCTGCTCCTCGCCCTGACCCTCGGTGCCAGCGCGCTCCCCGTCGCCGCCGCCGCGCAGGATTTCCGCGCGCGTGCGCCGGAGGACGAGGTGATCTACTTCGTCCTGCCCGACCGGTTCGAGAATGGCGACAAGTCGAACGACCGGGGCGGCATGACCGGCGACCGGCTGGTCCATGGCTTCGATCCGACGTCGAAGGGCTTCTACCATGGCGGCGACCTGAAGGGGTTGATGGCGCGGCTGCCCTATATCCAGTCGCTTGGCGCGACGGCGATCTGGGTCGGGCCGATCTTCAAGAACAAGCCGGTGCAGGGCGGGCCGGGCAATGAGTCCGCCGGCTATCACGGCTATTGGGTGACCGACTTTACCCAGGTCGACCCGCATCTGGGCACCAATGCCGAGTTCAAGACGCTGGTCGACGCGGCACATGCGCGCGGGCTGAAGGTCTATATGGACATCATCGCCAACCACACGGCCGACGTGATCCAGTATCGCGAATGCGTGGGCAAGACCGCGTGCGTCTACCGCAGCCGCGCCGACTATCCCTATGCCGCCGGGGGAAAGAACCGGGGCTTTGCCGGCGACGGGGTGCAGACGGCGGAGAATTTCGCGAAGCTGACCGATCCGTCCTTTGCCTATACCCCGTTCGTGCCGCCGGCCGAGCGGTCGGTGAAGGTGCCGGCATGGCTGAACGACCCGATCTATTACCATAATCGCGGCAACACGACGTTCACCAACGAAAGCTCGCAGATGGGCGACTTCGTCGGGCTGGACGATCTGATGACCGAGAACCCGCGCGTGGTGGCCGGGATGATCGATATTTTCGGCGGCTGGATCGACCGGTTCGGGATCGACGGCTATCGCATCGATACCGCGCGCCATGTGAACCCGGAGTTCTGGGCGGCGTTCGTTCCCGCCATGCAGGCACGGGCCAAGGCGCGCGGCATTCCCAACTTCCATGTGTTCGGCGAAGTGGCGCTGTCGTCGCTCGACGCCGGGGGCCTCGCCGCCTGGACCAAGACCGGCAAGTTTCCCGCCGTCCTCGACTTCTCGTTCCGCGAGGCGGTGTTGCAGAGCGTTGCGGGCACCAAGGGCACCGACGTGTTCGAGACGGTGTTCGACGGCGACGTTCTCTATGCCAATGGTGAGGCGACGGCGCGGCAGTTGCCGACCTTTACCGGCAATCACGATAATGGCCGCTTCGCCTTCTACCTGCGACAGGCGCGACCGCAGGCGAGCGACGCCGAGATTCTGTCGCGGATCATGCTGTCGAACGCGATGCTCCTGACGCTGCGTGGCGTGCCGACCATCTATTCGGGCGATGAACAGGGTTTTGCGGGCGACGGCAACGACCAGGATGCGCGCGAGGACATGTTCGCGTCGCAGGTGGCGTCGTACAATGACAACAAGCTGGTGGGGACCAAGGCGACCACCGCGACCGCGAACTTCACGCCCGGCCACCCGCTGTATCGCCAGATCGCGGAACTGGCGAAACTCAGGACCGCTACGCCGGCGTTGACCCGTGGCCGACAGCTCCTGCGCGCGCGGGAGGACAAGCCGGGGCTGCTGGCGATCTCACGCTTCGATCCTACCAGCAATGCCGAAGTCCTGTTGCTGTTCAACACCTCGGACACGCCGATCACGCGCAACGTGCAGGTCGATACCGCATCGACCCGGTTCAAGGCGCTGACCGGCCGCTGCGGCACCGTGACCGCGCCGGGCGCGATCCGCGTCGACCTTCCCGCTTTTGGCTATGCGGTTTGTGCCGCGGAGACCCGATAATGACCGAAGCAGCCGTCCGGGCGATCGCCCCCGAACCCGCCGCCGTGCGCCCATGGTGGCATGGTGCGACCATCTACCAGATTTATCCGCGAAGCTTCGCCGACAGCAATGGCGACGGAATCGGCGACCTGCCGGGCATCACCGCGCATCTCGATTATGTCGCGTCGCTGGGCGTGGACGCGATCTGGCTGTCGCCCTTCTTCACATCGCCGATGAAGGATTTCGGCTATGACGTTGCAGATTATTGCGATGTCGACCCGATCTTCGGCACGCTGGCCGATTTCGACGCGCTGATCGCCAGGGCGCATTCGCTGGGCCTGCGCATCATCATCGACCAGGTCTGGTCGCATACCAGCGACGAACATCCCTGGTTCGTCGAAAGCCGGTCTAGCCGCACCAATCCCAAGGCCGACTGGTATGTCTGGGCCGATGCGAAGCCCGACGGTTCGCCACCCAGCAACTGGCAGTCCGTTTTCGGCGGTCCGGCGTGGACGTGGGACGCGCGGCGCGGGCAATATTATCTGCACAACTTCCTGAAGGAACAGCCGCAGCTGCACGGCCATAACCCGGACCTGCAGGAGGCGCTGCTCGACACGGCGCGCTTCTGGCTCGACCGCGGTGTCGACGGGTTCCGGCTGGACGCGATCAACTTCGCGATGCACGATCCCGACCTCCGCGACAATCCGCCGATGCCGAGCAACGGCAAGACGCGGACCCGCCCGTTCGATTTCCAGCGCAAGCTCTACAACCAGGGGCACCCGGACATTCCGGCGTTCCTCGAACGCGTCCGCGCGCTGCTCGACAGCTATGGCGACCGCTTCACCGTTGCCGAGATCGGTGGTGACGACGCGACGCGCGAAATGAAGCTGTTCTGCGAGGGCGACCGCCGGCTCAACACCGCCTATGGCTTCGACTTTCTCTACGCGCCGGAACTGTCGCCTCGAACCCTGCGCGATGCGTTCGACACCTGGGGCGAGGATGCACCCTGGCCGAGCTGGGCGTTCGAAAACCACGACGCGCCGCGCGCGGTTTCGCGCTGGTTGACCGACCCGGCCAATGCCGGCGCGTTCGGGCGGATCAAGATGCTGCTGCTCGCCTGCCTGCGTGGCAACATCTTCCTGTACAACGGCGAGGAACTGGGCCTGCCGCAGGTCGAGATCGCGTTCGAGGATCTGCAGGATCCCGAAGCGATCGCGAACTGGCCGCTGACCCTGTCGCGCGACGGTGCCCGCACGCCGATGCCGTGGGCGGCGGATGGCGAGAATCTGGGCTTCGGCGCGGGCAAGCCGTGGCTGCCGACCGGCGAGGCGCACCGTGCGCTGGCAGTCGACCGGCAGGAGGCCGACCCGCAGTCGCTGCTGGCCTTTACCCGTCACGTTCTGGCGCTGCGCAACGCGCACCCGGCGCTGCGGTCGGGCAGCATGAAGATGATCGAGGCATCGGACGCGATCTTCGCGTTCGAGCGCGAACTGGACGGGCAGTGCGTGCGATGCGTGTTCAACCTGTCCGATGCGCCAGCGATCTTTGCTGGGGCCAAGGACATGCGCGCGATCGAAACCATCGGTGCGGTGGACGGCGACCGGTTCGGCCCGTTCGCGGCGCAGGTCGCGGTTCGCGACTGAAAAGTTAAGGGAGAAGGCGATGAGGATGATGAAATGGGCACTGGCGCTGGCCGGTGCGACTGCGATGGCCTCGCCCGCCTTTGCCGAAGTCGTGGCGCGGGCGGCCTCGCCCGATGGCAAGCTGACCGTGGCGGTCAGCCTCGATGGCGAGGGGCGGCCGAGCTATTCGGTCGCGAAGGACGGTCGGGCAGTGCTGAACGACAGCAAGCTCGGCTTCCTGTTCACCGACGCGCCGAAGATCGAGCGCGGTCTGACGCTGGCGAGCACGAAGCGTGACCGGGCGGACACCACGTGGACCCAGCCGTTCGGCGAATGGAAGACGATCCGCGACAACCATACCGAGTTGACGGTGACGTTCCGCGAGGCGAAGAACCTGAAGCGCGAGATGGCGGTCACCTTCCGCCTGTTCGACGACGGCGTCGGCTTTCGCTACACCCTGCCCAAGCAGGCCAATCTGACGACGGCCAATATCGCGGACGAACTGACCCAGTTCGCCTTCGCCGAACCGGGCACCGCGTGGTGGAAGCCGGCGTTCGAATGGAACCGCGAGGAGTATCTGTACAACAAGACGCCGCTGGACGCCGTCGGCACCGCGCAGACGGTGATGACGGTGAAGCTCGCCAGTGGGCGTCATGTCGCGATCCATGAGGCGGCGCTGACCGATTATTCGGCGATGAACCTCGCCCGTGCGGAAGGCACGACATTCCGCGCGGTGCTGACCCCCGGATCGAATGGGCCTAAGGTATCGCGCGCTGCCGGTTTTTCGACGCCGTGGCGCACGATCGCCATCGCCGACGATGCACCGGGCCTCTATTACGCCAGCCGCATCGGGCTGAACCTGAACGAGCCGAACAAGCTGGGCGATACGTCGAGCTGGATCCAGCCGGGCAAGTTCGTCGGCGTGTGGTGGAACATGATCAAGGGCGACTGGACCTGGGCGCGGGGGCCGAAGCACGGCGCCACCACCGCGAACGTCCGCCGCTATATCGACTTTGCCGCCGCCAACGGCATTCAGGGTGTGCTGGTCGAGGGATGGAATGTCGGCTGGGACGGCGACTGGTTCGGCAATGGCAACGACATGAACTTCAGCCAGCCGACCGAGGATTTCGATGCGGCGGGGCTGGCTGCCTATGCCAAATCGAAGGGCGTGCGGCTGATCGGTCATCACGAAACCGGCGGATCGGTCAGCAATTACGATAGACAGCTCGACACCGCGTTCAAATGGGCGGCGGACCATGGCGAGCGGGTCGTGAAGACCGGCTATGTCACCGATGCCGGCCAGATCGAGCGGGTCGATGCCGATGGGTCGAAGCATCGGGAGTGGCATGAGGGGCAGTGGATGGTGAACCACCATCAGCGCGTCCTGAACGCCGCTGCCCGGTACAAGGTGTCGATCGACAGCCACGAGCCGGTGAAGGACACCGGCCTGCGCCGTACCTATCCCAACTGGCTGAGCCGCGAAGGCGGGCGCGGCATGGAGTATAATGCCTGGGGCGGCGGCGGTAACAATCCGCCCGAGCATGAGGCGAACCTGGTGTTCACCCAGTTCCTGGGCGGACCGATGGACTTTACGCCGGGCGTGCTGAGCCTGACCGGCAGCCCCGGTGTGTTCCTGCAGTCGACCATCGCCAAGCAGCTGGCTCTCTACGTCACGCTCTATTCGCCGGTCGTCATGGCCGCCGATACGCCGGAAAACTATGCGCGCTATCCGGCCGCCTTCAAATTCATCCGCGACGTGCCGACCGACTGGTCCGATACCCGCGTGCTGAACGGCGAGGTCGGTGATTACGTCACGATCGCGCGCAAGGCGGCCGGCGGCAACGACTGGTTCCTGGGCGCAATCGGCGACGAAGAGGCGCGCAGCAGCACGGTGAAGCTCGACTTCCTCGATGCCGGCAAGACCTATACCGCCAAAATCTATCGCGACGGTCCGAGTGCCGATTATCGAACCGATGCCCGCCATTCGATCACCATCGAACAGCGGCAGGTGAAGATGGGCGACACGCTGACCATCGCGCTCGCCCCCGGAGGTGGCGAAGCGATCCGGTTCGTGGCACCGAAGCGGAAGTAACGATCCGCCCCGCTCGGCGGGGAGGGGGACCGTCCGCAGGACGGTGGAGGGGGTTCGCCCCGCGACGCAACCGTGGTGGAGGCGGATACCCCCCTCCACCATGTTAACGCATGGTCCCCCTCCCCGCGGAGCGGGGAGGAGCTTGAGACAATGCAGACCCGCCCTACGCTCGGCTTCGCCCAGCTATGGAACATTTCCTTCGGTTTCTTCGGCATTCAGATCGGCTTCGCGCTGCAGAATGCCAATGCCAGCCGCATCTTCCAGTCGCTCGGCACGCCGATCGACCAGCTGGGGCTGATGTGGATCGCCGCGCCGCTGACCGGGTTGCTGGTCCAGCCGCTGATCGGCCATTATTCCGACCGGACGTGGGGGCGGCTGGGGCGTCGGCGGCCCTATTTCCTGATCGGTGCGATCCTGTGTACCTGCGCGCTGTTCTTCATGCCCAATTCGCCGACCATCCTCGCGGCGGCAATCACCTTGTGGATTCTCGACGCGTCGCTGAACGTATCGATGGAACCGTTCCGCGCGTTCGTCGGCGACATGCTGCACCCCCGGCAGCGGCCGGCGGGTTATGCGTTCCAGACCTGGTTCATCGGTGCCGGCGCGGTCGTCGCCAGCATCGCCCCCTATGTGTTGGAGAATGTGTTCGGCGTCAGCAATACCGCCCCTGCGGGGCAGGTGCCGGACGCCGTGCGCTATGGCTTCTATTTCGGCGGCGCGATGCTGCTGGCGGCGGTGTTGTGGACCGTGGTCACCGTCCGCGAATATAGTCCGGCGGAGTTGGCGGCATTCGGCGAGGAGACCGAGGAGCCGATCGATACCGTGCCGCCGGTCGTGCCGGCGCGGGGAGCGCTGTGGATCGTCGGCGGTGGAATCGTCGCGGCGCTGATCGCTTGGGCGGAGGCGAGCGGCGCGCTGGAAAGCGGGCGCGAGGCCTATTTCGTGGCGGCCGGCATCGCGCTGTACGGCGTGGCCCAGATGGTGTCGGCGGCGCTGGTGCGTGCCGGGCGGGGCGACAATGTGCTGAGCCACATCATCGGCGACCTCGCCACCATGCCCGACACGATGCGACGGCTGGCGCTGGTGCAGTTCTTCACTTGGGGGGCGCTCATCATCATGTGGGTCTATACGACGCCGGTGATCGCGCAGCAGGTGTGGGGCACGGTCGATCCGGTGTCGGACGGCTATAATCAGGCCGGCAGCTGGGTGGGGGTGTTGTTCGCGATCTATTCGGGCGTCGCGGCGGTCGCGGCGTTCACCCTGCCGGTGCTCGCACGGAGCATCGGCGCGGCGCGGACGCATATGCTGTGCCTCCTGATCGGTGCGGCGGCCTATATCGGTATCTATCTGACCCATGACCGGCTGGGCATGATCGTGCCGATGATCGGCATCGGCATCGTATGGGCTTCGGTGCTGACCATGCCCTATGTCCTGCTCGCCAACGCGCTGCCGCAGCGGAAGCTGGGCGTGTATATGGGCATCTTCAATTTCTTCATCGTCCTGCCGCAGTTGATCGTCGCGACCGTCATGGGCGGGATCATCAAGACATGGTTCCCGACCCAGCCGGCCTATACCATGCTGGTCGCGGCGGCGGTGATGGCGCTGGCGGCGGTGGCGATGCTGCGGGTGCGCGAACCTAGTCCAGCGTGACCGTGCGGGCGCGGCGGTCCACGCGGATCGTCGCGCCCGGCAGTTGCAGTTCGAAGCCGGGGCAATCGGGCGCTTCCCATTGCGCGGGCGTCATCGGCGCACCATCGAGCGTCAACCACACCGCCTGCTCGGGTACATCGGTATCGAACACGGCTGGGTTTTCCCGTCGCCAGGTCGCCAGCGCCGCGACATGGTCCTCCAGCGCCACGTCACGTGCGCTCCAGTCGACCCAGCCGATCGCGTTGTCCTGCGCATAGGCGTTGTTGTTGCCGCGCTGCGACCGGCCGAACTCGTCGCCCGCCGTCAGCTGGACATAGCCGCGCGTCGCGAACAGCGTGGCAAGCAGCGCGCGCAGGTCGGCGGCACGCGCGGCGGCAATCGCCGGATCATCGCTGGCACCCTCGACGCCATGGTTCCACGACAGATTGTCGCCATGCCCGTCGCGATTATCCTCGCCATTGGCGTGATTGTGGCGGTCGACGTGCGACACGAGGTCGGCCAGCGTGAAGCCGTCATGCGCGGCAAGAAAGTTGACGCTGCGGGTGACGGAGCCGAAGACGTCGGCCGATCCCATCAGCCGCGTCGCCAGTTGCCCCGCGCTGCCATCGCCGCGCCAGAAGCGGCGGACGTCGTCGCGGTAGCGGTCGTTCCATTCCAGCCAGTCCGCCGGGAAGTTGCCCAGTTGATAGCCGCCGGGGCCGATGTCCCACGGTTCGGCGATCATCACCTTGTCCCGCAACAGCGGATCGGCGGCGATGGCGGCGAAGATCGGCGCGTTCGGATCGAACCCCGGCGACCGGGCAATGACCGGAGCCAGATCGAAGCGGAACCCGTCGACGCCGAGCGCAGCGAAGTGTCGCAGCGATGCAAGGATCAACTCGCGCATTCCGGCATCGCCCGCGTCCAGCGTATTGCCGGTGCCGGTATCGTTGATGAGGTTGCCGTCTGAGGCGTGCGCATAGCTGCGATTGTCCAAGCCCCGCAGCGACAGGATAGGTCCGTCGCGATCGCTCTCGCCGCTATGATTGAATACCAGGTCGAGAACTACACCGATCCCGGCGGCGTGAAGCGCGGTGACGGTGTCGCGCAGTTCGGCGACCCCGCCCGGTGCAAGGCCCGGATCGATCGCCATCGGCACGACCGGGTTATAGCCCCAGGCATTGCGCAGGCCGAGCGGCGGGAGATGGCGTTCGTCGATCCATGCGACGATCGGCATCAGCTCGACCGTGCCGACCCCGATCTTGCGAAGGTGGGCGATGATCGTGGGATGGGCGAGCGCGGCGATGGTGCCGCGCTGCGCTTCGGGCACGTCGGGATGCTGGATGGTGAAGGCGCGGACGTTCAGTTCGTAGATCGGTCGCGCCGGATCGATCAGCGGGCGCTGGATCGGGGCGGGGGCGGTCAGGGCCGGGACGATCGCGTGCGGCACGACGGCGGCGGTGTCCGCGCCGAACTCTGACAGGATCGGATCATAGGCGAAGCGACGGTCAAGTTCGACGGCATAGGGATCGACCAGCAGCTTGGCGGGGTCGAACCAGCGACCGGCATCGGGTGCCCAGTCCCCTTCGGCACGATAGCCATAGCATTGGCCCGGCCCCACGCCGGCCACCTCCAAGACGAACCAGTCGCCATCGCGTGCCATTGCCACGCGCCGTTCGGCATCGTGGTCGAAGAGGCACAGCCAAACCGCAGCGGCGTCGCGCGCACGGACGGCGAAGCGGGTGCCGCCGGGGATCGGACTCGCACCGGGAATCATGCGGGCAACAGGCTGCGGTACAGTTCGGCATAGCGCGCGCCGCTGCGCTTCCATGAGAAATCGGCGCGCATTCCCTGTTTCTGCATCGCCGTCCAGTGATCGGGCCGGGCATAGAGCGCCATGGTCCGGCGCAGCGCCTGCGACAGGCAGTCCGGGGTGACCGCCCCGAACTGGATACCGGTTGCCACCCCTGCGGCTATCGCCGCCTCGTTCGCATCGATCACGGTGTCGGCCAGCCCGCCGGTCCGGGCGACGATCGGTACGCAGCCATAGGCGAGGCCATAGAGCTGGGTCAGGCCGCAGGGTTCGAACCGCGACGGGATCAGGATCGCGTCGCCGCCACCCTGCAACAGATGCGACACCGCTTCGTCATAGCCGATGCGAACGCCGATCCGGCCGGGATGGCGATGGGCAGCAGCGACGAACGCCTGTTCCAGCGCGGCATCGCCCGACCCGAGCAGCGCCAGCCGGCCGCCCATCGCAACCAGTGCGTCGAGTTCGCCGGCCAGCACGTCCATGCCCTTTTGCCAGGTCAGCCGGCTGACGACGACGAAGATCGGGCCGTCGCTGGTATCGAGTCCGAATGCCGCCTCGACCGCGCGCTTGTTAACGCGACGGCGGGGCAGGGTCCGCGCGGTATAGAGGGCGGGAAGGGCGGTGTCGGTTTCGGGCGACCAGACCGCCGGATCGATGCCGTTGACGATGCCCGACACCCGGTCGCGGCGCGCCTCGATCAACCCTTCCAGCCCCATGCCGAATTCGGCGCGGCGGATTTCCTCGGCATAGCTGGGAGAAACGGTGGTGATCGCGTCGGCCGAGGCCAGCCCGGCCTTCAGCAGTCCGACCCCGCCATAATATTCGACGCCGTCAAGGGCATAGGCCGCGTCCGGCAGCTCAAGGCCGGCGAAGACGGCAGCGTCGTAGCGGCCTTGGAACGCGATGTTATGGATCGTCAGGACGCTGGGCACGCCAGCACCGTCGTAGCGGAGATAGGCCGGTGCCATCGCGCCCTGCCAGTCATGCACATGGACCAGATCGAATTGCGGCGCGAGGTCCGCGGCCGCCCGGCCGAGCGCGGCGAAGCGCCGCCAATTGTCGTCCCAGTCGCGGCCTGTCGGATCCCCGTACGGGCCGCCATCGCGGGCAAACAGCTCCGGCGCGTCGAGGACCAGCAGCGGATGGCCGGCGATCTTCCCGCCGAGCAACCGGGCGGGCGTGCCGAGCAGGTCGTCCCAGCGGCGGATGGCCTTGGCGCGACCCAGCGATTTCACGACGGAGAAGTAGCCGGGTAGCAGGGTCGTCGTCTCGATCCCATGGGGGGCTAGGGCGGCGGGCAGGGCGCCGACGACGTCGGCCAGGCCGCCGGTCTTGACGATGGGATAGGCTTCGGAGGCGATGGACAGGACGCGCATCAGATCCTCCCCGGCACGGGGAGGGGGACCATGCGGAGCATGGTGGAGGGGGCTTTCCCCATACACCACGCGGAGTGGATGCCGACGCCCCCCTCCACCGTCCGGCGGACGGTCCCCCTCCCCGTGCCGGGGAGGATCTTCAGCATTCGCATCACGCCTCCAGCCGGTCGATCATCGGTTGGGTGATGAGGCAGATGCCGCGATCGGTCCGGCGAAAACGGTGGCCGTCGAGCAGCGGGTCCTCACCAACGATCAAGCCATCGGGGATCGTTACCCCGGCATCGACCACGCAGCGGGTCAGCCGCGCGTTCCGCCCGATGCGGGTCATCGGCAGGATGACGGATTCGTCGATGCTGCTGAAGCTGTGCGCGCGGACGCCGGTGCTGAGCAGGCTGCGATGTACGGTCGATCCCGACACGATGCAGTCGCCCGCGACCAGGCTCGACACCGCGCTGCCGCGTCGGCCGTCGATGTCATGGACGAACTTGGCGGGCGGGGTAATCTCCGAATAGGTCCATAGCGGCCAACTGCGATCGTACAGGTCGAGTTGCGGTACCACGTCGGTCAGGTCGATATTGGCTTCCCAATAGGCGTCGACCGTGCCGACATCGCGCCAATAGGCACGTGGCTCTTCCGGGCTGCGCACGCAGGACGAGGAGAAGCGATGCGCTTGCGCATGCCCATGCTCGACGAGCCAGGGGATCAGGTCCTTGCCGAAATCGCGGCTCGACCCTTCGGCATCCGCGTCGCGGCGCAGCTGTTCGAAGAGCAATTTGGTGCGGAAGACATAGATGCCGAGGCTGGCGAGCGCCATGTCGGGATTGCCGGGGATCGCCGGCGGGTCCTTCGGCTTTTCGACGAAATCGATGATCCGGTCGTTCGCGTCGACATGCATTACGCCAAAACCGGACGCTTCGGCACGCGGCACCTCCATACAGGCGACGGTCACGTCGGCACCGGTATCGACATGCTGCTGGAGCATGAGTTCATAGTCCATCTTGTAGATGTGGTCTCCGGCAAGGATGACCATATACTCAGGACTGTAGCTGTGGATGATGTCGATATTCTGGAACACCGCGTCGGCGGTGCCCTCATACCATTGAAACTCACTGATCCGCTGGCTGGCCGGCAGGATATCGAAGCTCTCGTTGCGTTCGGGACGCAGGAAGTTCCAGCCGCGCTGCAGGTGGCGGATCAGGCTGTGCGCCTTGTACTGCGTCGCCACGCCGATGCGGCGGATGCCCGAATTGATCGCGTTCGACAGCGCGAAGTCGATGATCCGGCTCTTGCCCCCGAAATAGACCGCCGGCTTGGCACGGGTGTCGGTCATCTCGAACAGGCGGCTTCCCCGACCGCCTGCCAGTACATAGGCCATGGCGTCACGCGCCAACGGTTGTCCTCGCCTCTCCACGCAGCACTCTCCCCCAAAATTATGCGTTATATTCGAACCACATCGTTGCAAGCGGCGGCAGGGTCAGTGCGACCGCGCCGTCGCTGGCGGTAACCATGCCCAAATTGCCGATCCCACCGCCGCCATAGACTGCCGCGTCGCTGTTCAGCACCTCGCGCCACACCCCGTCGACCGATACCGGCACGCGGTATCCCTCGCGAACCACCGGCGTCAGGTTGCTGACGACCAGCACCGGCGCTTCGCCCGGCGCACGGCGTTCCCATGCAAAGACCGAATTGGCCGCGTCGTCGACCACCGCCCAATGGAACCCATCGCCTTCGCAGTCGCGGGCATGCAGCGCGGGCGTATCGCGGTACAGGCGGTTGAGGTCGCGGACCAGCGCCACAACGCCGCGATGTGCGGGCGCCTCCAGCAATTCCCAGTCGAGCGCACGCTCCTCCGACCATTCGCGACGCTGGGCGAATTCCTGCCCCATGAACAGCAGCTTCTTGCCGGGATAGCCCCACATCAGCGCATAATAGGCGCGCAGATTGGCGAATTTCTGCCAATCGTCGCCGGCCATCTTGGTCAGCAGCGATCCCTTGCCATGGACCACTTCGTCATGGCTGAGTGGCAGGACAAAATTCTCGCTGAAGGCATAGGTCAGGCCGAAGGTGATTTCGTCGTGATGGTGCGAACGATGCACCGGTTCGCGCGCCATGTACGACAGCGTGTCGTGCATGAAGCCCATGTTCCATTTGAACCCGAAGCCCAGCCCTCCTTCATGGACGGGCTTCGACACGCCGGGCCACGAGGTCGATTCTTCCGCAATAGTGAAGAAGCCGGGATGTTCGCGGTACACCGCGCGGTTGGCTGCACGCAGGAACTCGACCGCTTCCCAATTTTCCCGCCCGCCATCGGCATTCGGAATCCACTCGCCGGCTTGCCGCGAATAGTCGCGGTACAGCATCGAGGCGACCGCATCGACGCGCAGGCCGTCGACATGATAGCGTTCGGCCCAGAACAGCGCGTTGTTCACCAGGAACTGCGACACTTCCCGTCGCCCGAAATTGTAGATCGCCGTGTTCCAGTCGGGATGGAAGCCCAGCCGCGGGTCGTCATGTTCGTAGAGTGCGGTACCGTCGAACCGTGCCAATCCGTGCGCGTCGGTCGGGAAATGCGCAGGCACCCAGTCGAGCAGCACGCCGACCCCCGCCTTGTGTGCGCCGTCGACGAAGCGCGCGAACCCGGCCGGATCGCCGAAACGGGCCGAGGGGGCATAGAGGCCGGTCGTCTGATATCCCCAGGACGGATCGTACGGATGCTCGCTGATCGGCAGGAACTCGATATGGGTGAACCCCATGTCGACGACATAGGGGATCAGCCGGTCGGCCAGCTGGTCCCATGGCAGGAACCAGCCGTCGTCACCGCGCTGCCAACTGCCGGCATGGACTTCGTAGATCGAGATCGGCACGCGGCGCGGATCGGTCGACGCCCAATGCTCGCGATGCGCCGCATCGTGCCAGTCATGGTCGAGCGGCAGGGCGGTGCGCGAGGCGGTGGCGGGGCGGAGCTCGCTTTCGAAGGCGAACGGGTCGGCCTTGTGCGGCAGGCGTTCGCCGTTCGCGCCGATGATTGCGAATTTATATGCCTGCCCCGGCCCGACATCGGGCAGAAAGATTTCCCACACCCCGACATCGGCGCGCCGCCGCATCGGGTGACGCTTGGCATCCCACATGTTCCAGTCGCCGACGACGCTGACAACCTGCGCATTGGGTGCCCAGACCGCAAAGTGCATTCCATCCGCGCCCTCGTGCCGGATCGGATGCGCGCCAAGCTTGTCGTGGAGGCGCAGATGGGTGCCCTCCGCCAGCAGGAAATCGTCAGTGGGGCCAAGGACCGGGCCGAAGCTGTACGGGTCCTTCACCCACCATTCGCCGCCGCCGCCGCGCGCATAATACCACAGCGGTTGGGGCGGGGCGTCGATCACCCCCTCAACAATGCCGTCGCCTACCGGGCGCAATTCCCCCAGCACCTTGCCGGAGAGGTCGTGGGCCAGCACCTTTTGCGCGCCGGGCAGCCACGCACGCACGAAGGTCCCCGCCGGCCCGGCATGGGGACCGAGCAGCGAAAAGGGATCGGCATGACGCCCGCCGAGCAGCGCGGCGATGGCGTCGTCGCCGGGGGTCACATCACGTCCCAGATGTCACGGGCATATTCTCCGATGGTGCGGTCGGACGAGAACCAGCCGACGCCGCCGACGTTACGGATCGCACTGGCGTTCCATCCGGCGCGGTCGCTCCACCGGGCATCGACCTGTCGCTGCGCCTGCGCATAGCTGTCGAAATCGGCGCAGCACAGGAACCAGTCGCTGTTTTCCAGCCCGTCGATCAGCCCGGCATAGCGGCCGGGTTCGTCATGGCTGAAGACGCCGCCCTTGATCGCGGAGAGTGCCTGCTGGAGTTCGCGCGACGCGGCGATGGCGTCGCGCGGATTATAGCCGTTCGCCCGCTTTTCGGCGACTTCATCGGCGGTCAGGCCAAAGATCACGATATCGTCGGCGCCGACATGATCGCGGATTTCCACGTTCGCACCATCGAGCGTACCGATGGTCAGCGCGCCGTTCAGCGCCAGCTTCATGTTGCCGGTGCCAGATGCCTCCATTCCCGCGGTGCTGATCTGTTCGGACAGGTCGGCGGCCGGCATGATGAGTTCGGCGAGCGAGACGTTATAGTTCGGCACGAACGCCACGCGCAGCAGCCCGCGCACCGCCGGGTCGGCATTGACCCGCCGCGCGACATCGTTGGCCAATTTGATGATCAGCTTGGCGTTGTGATAGCTCGACGCCGCCTTGCCCGCGAACAGCTTCACGCGGGGCGTCCAGTCCTTGTCGGGATGGCTGCGGATCTGGTCGTACAGCGCCACCGTTTCGAGGATGTTGAGCAGCTGGCGCTTATATTCGTGGATGCGCTTCACCTGCACGTCGAACATCGCGTCGGGATCGAGCCGGACACCCATCAATTCGCGCAAATGCTGCGACAGGCGGACCTTGTTCGCGCGCTTCACCTGCTCGAATTTCTCGCGGAACGCTGCGTCAGCGGCGAACGGCTTCAGGTCGGCGAGCTTCGTCGCATCGTCGAGGAACCCGTCGCCAATTGCCTCGCGGATCAGCGCGGTCAGTCCCGGATTGCTCTCGAACAGCCAGCGCCGGGGCGTGATGCCGTTGGTCTTGTTGTTGATCCGGTCTGGATAGAGGCGGTGCAGGTCGGCGAAGACCGTCTGCTTCATCAGATCGGTGTGGAGCGCCGCGACGCCATTGACGCTGTGGCTGCCGGTGAACGCCAGGTTCGCCATGCGCACCCGCCGCTCGCCGCCTTCGTCGATCAGGCTGATCGCGGCGATCGCGCCGTCATCCTGCCCCTGCGCCCGCGCCTCGCGCAGCACCTTCGCGTTGATCGCATAGACGATCTGCATGTGGCGCGGCAGCAGCCGTTCGAACAGCGGCAGCGGCCAGCTTTCCAGCGCCTCGGGCAGCAGCGTGTGGTTGGTGTAGCCGAACGTGGCCTTCGTGATCTCCCACGCACCGTCGAAATCGAGCGCATGGTCGTCGATCAGGATACGCATCAGTTCGGCAACCGACACCGCTGGATGGGTGTCGTTCAACTGGATCGCCGCCTTGTCCGACAGGGTGCGGATATCGCCGAAATACTGGACGTGACGCCGCACGATGTCCTGGATCGATGCGGAGGAGAAGAAATACTCCTGCCGCAGCCGCAATTCCTGTCCCGCAGGCGTGCTGTCGGCGGGATACAGGACACGGACCAGCGTGTCGGCGCGGACCGATGCGGCCAGCGCCCCTTCATGGTCGCCCGCGTTGAACCGGTCGAGCCGGATCGGATCGCGCGCACGGGCGGTCCACAGGCGCAACGTGTTCACGCGCGCGCCGCGCCAGCCGATCACCGGCGTGTCGACGGCGATCGCCTCGACCGTTTCGCCGGGCAGCCAGTGAATGTCGCCATTCTCGTCGCCGACGACCTCACCGCCAAAACCGATGCGATAGGCGCTCTCGCGGCGTTCGAACTCCCAGGGATTGCCGTGGCGCAACCAGGTTTCGGGCAATTCCACTTGCCAGCCATTGTCGATCCGCTGGCGGAACATGCCGTTCACATAGCGGATGCCATAGCCATAGGCCGGCAGGTCGAGGCTCGCGAGACTTTCCATGAAACACGCCGCAAGGCGTCCAAGGCCGCCATTGCCGAGCGCCGCGTCGGGTTCCTCGCCTTCGAGATCGGCAAGATTGACGCCGAGCGACGTCAGCGCCTCGCGCACCTCGTCGGTCCGCGACAGGTTCGCCATCGCATTTCGCAGCAGCCGCCCAATCAGGAATTCGAGGCTTAGATAATAGACGCGCTTCGCACCCGCCGCGTGCGCCTGTTTGCTCGACGCCATCCAGCGTTCGATGATGTCGTTGCGCACCGTCAGGATCGTCGCCGCCAGCCAATCGTGCGGGAGCGCCGCCTGCGCATCCTTCCCGATCCGGTGGATCAGCGTGTCGAGGATCGCTTCGGCAAGCGGCGGCGTGGTCGGGGCAACGGCGGCGAGGGCATTCTGGGTCACGCAAATTCCTCGAAACGGGTCGGAATCGACAGTATCGAATGTCCGACGCTTGTCACGCGCAATACGTATGCGCGAAGCGGGTCGTTCCGATGACATGGAAATCCTTGTGACCGGTGTCGCTTGACCTGACTCTGGTGCGGGGCAAGGAGACGGCGATCAGGCGGACAGTGGTGGCCGCGAACCTTGGGAGATGCGAGATGAAGTTCTGCCGCTTTGGCGATCGGGGTGCCGAACGGCCCGGCGTGGTCGATGCCGATGGCCGCATCCGCGACCTGTCGGGCGTGGTCGCCGACATCACCGTCGATACGATCCGCGACCTGTCGGTCGATGTAGCAAGCCTGCCCGTGGTGGACGGCACGCCGCGCTTTGGCGTTCCGGTGAAGGGAATCGGCAAGATCGTGGCGATCGGCCTGAACTATGCCGACCATGCCGCCGAATCGAACCTGCCGGTGCCGAGCGAACCGATGATGTTCATGAAGGCGCTGTCGTCGCTGACCGGCCCGAATGACGAAGTTATGCTGCCGCGCGGATCGACCCATACCGACTGGGAAGTCGAACTGGCGGTCGTGATCGGCAAGACCGCGCGCTACGTCGACAAGGAAGATGCGCTGTCGCACGTCGCGGGCTTCACCATCGCCAACGACGTGTCGGAACGCTTCAACCAGAAGCAGCGCGGCACGCAGTGGTCGAAGGGGAAGGGGCATGACAGCTTCTGCCCGGTCGGCCCGTGGCTGGTCACGCCGGACGAGATTGCCGACCCGCAGGCGCTCGACATGTTCCTCGACGTGAACGGCGCGCGAATGCAGACGGGCAATACGCGGACGATGATCTTCGACGTCGCCGAACTGATCTCCTATGTCAGCGAATATATCACCCTATATCCCGGCGACCTGATGATTACCGGTACGCCGCCGGGCGTGGGCGAGGGCAAGAAGCCGGAGTCCGTCTATCTCAAGGCCGGCGACACGATGACGCTCGGCATTGCCGGGCTGGGCGAACAGACGCAGCAGGTGGTTGCGTGGCGCCATCTGGGCGACGCGGTTCTCGGGTGACGGCGGGGGCGTCGGTCGCGGGACCGGCGCCCGCTCCTTATCCCGGCAGGCCGCCGGTCTGCCGCAATGCCTCGCCCAGCGCCAGCGCGGCGGCGGTGGCGAGGTTCATCGAGCGCACCTCCGCCCGGATCGGCAGGCGCAGGCCGATATCGCAGCGGTCGGCCACCGCCTGCGGCACGCCGGCACTCTCCTTGCCGAACAGCAGCACGTCGTCGGGCGCAAAGTTGAAGTCATAGGCGCCCTGCGTCGCCTTGGTGCTGAACAAAATCAGCCGCGCGCCATGACGGGCCGCGCGAAAGGCGGCGAAATCGGCATGGCGGGTCACCGACACATGGTCGATATAATCCATCGCGGTCCGTCGCACCCGGCGGTCGTCCCATGCGAAGCCCAGCGGCTCGATCAGGTCGACCGCCACGCCCAGACAGGCACCCAGCCGCATGACGGCCCCGACGTTGCCCGCGATTTCGGGTTCATAAAGCGCGATACGCATCGCCGCTGCTTGGCGCGGGTCGGCGCGATGCGCAAGCGCTGGCGATCGGCCCGCCCGACATCATCGATGGCCGACGCGGCTCAATCCGCCGGCGGCAGCGGCGCGTCCTTCTCGACCTGCAGTCCGTGGCGCAGCAGCATCGGGATGTTCGCGGCGGCAAAGACCAGCGTCAGCGGCACCGCGCCCCAAAGCTTGAACCCGACCCAGAAATCCCAGGTCGAATGGCGCCAGACGACCTCGTTCAACACCGCCATAAACGCGAAGAAGATCGCCCAGTTTAGCGTCAGCTTGCGCCACCCGGTCGCGCTCAGACCCGGATAGGCGGTTTCCAGCAACTGCTGGAGCAACGGGCGCCCGGTGATGAGGCCGAAGGTGAGGATCGCCGAGAACATCGCATAGACGATGGTCGGCTTCATCTTGATGAAGGTGTCGTCGCGGAAATACAGGGTCAGCGCGCCGAATACGACGACGAGGCCGGCCGACAGCCACAGCATCGGCGAGATATGCCCCGTCTTCCACTTCGACACGATGATCGCGGCGACGCTGGCGATCATGAACGCGGTGCTGGCGATGACGACCTGCGCCAGCGAATCGACCATGTCGGGCAGGCCGATCTTGCTCGCCAGCAGGTTGGCGACGAAGAATACGAGCAACGGGCCGTAATCGAGCGCCATGCGGAACAGCGGCGATACCGGCGGCTTGGTGTCGGTCGTCATTTGCGCACCCGCTCTACGCCCGCGATGATGCGGGATACCTCATGCGCGTCGAACCCGCGCAGGTCGTCAGCGGTTTCGCCGACGCCGATCGCATGGATCGGCAACCCGAACTTCTCCGCCGCTGCCACCAGCACGCCGCCGCGCGCGGTGCCGTCCAGCTTGGTCATCACCAAGCCGGTGACGCCCGCCGTCTCCTTGAACACCTCGATCTGGTTGAGCGCGTTCTGCCCCGTCGTCGCATCGAGGACGAGGACGACATCGTGCGGCGCTTCGGGGTTCAGCCGGCCGAGGACGCGGCGAACCTTGGCCAGTTCGTCCATCAGTTCGCGCTTGTTCTGCAGGCGCCCGGCGGTGTCGACGATCAGCACGTCGATGCCGGTGGCGGTCGCCTGCTTGACCGCTTCATAGACGATGCCTGCCGCATCGCCGCCTTCGGCCCCGCTGACGATCGGCACGCCGATCCGTTCGGCCCAGGTCCGGAGCTGGCCGATGGCGGCGGCGCGGAACGTGTCGCCTGCCGCGAGCATCACGCCATAGTCCTGCTCGACCAGCGTCTTGGCAAGCTTGGCGATGGTCGTCGTCTTGCCCGATCCGTTGACGCCGATGACCAGAATGACCTGCGGACGCGGAAAGGCTTCGATTTCCAGCGGCTTGGCAACCGGGGTCAGGACCTTTTCGATCTCCTCCGCCACGACCAGGCGGATGCCCAGCTCCTCCATATTGCGCTCATACTGCCCTTCCGACAGGCGGGCGCGGACCCGGGCGGCGGTGGCGGGGCCGAGGTCGGATGCGATCAGCGCCTCCTCGATCTCGTCCAGTGTCGCATCGTCCAGTCGCGCCGCGGACAGGCCGACCAGATTGCCGGTCAGGCGGTCGGACGTCTTCTTCAGGCCGCCGAGCAGGCGTTCGTGCCACGAAAGGCTCATAGGGGCATTCCGATCAACTGATCGCCTTCGATATGAGTGAGCCGCGCGGTCACGATGCGACCGGGCGGGCAGGGGGGGAGCCGGACGTCGGCAAAGCCGGGGCTATGCCCGCGCGTGCCGGGACGTTCGACCAGGATGTCGGTAACGCTGCCGATCTGTTCGGCCAGCCAGGCGCGATGCCGGCGTGCGGCGGCGTCGCGCAATCCCTGCGCGCGTGCCTTGGCGACCGGGGGCGGCACCTGCGGCATCCGCGCGGCCGGCGTGCGGGCGCGGGGGCTGTAGGGAAAGACATGGGCATGGACGATGGCGCAATCGTCGATAAGTGCCAGCGTATTCGCCGCCATCGCATCGTCCTCCGTCGGGAAGCCGGCGATCAAATCCGCGCCGATAGCGATTTCCGGGCGCGCAGTTTTCAGGCGTTCGACCAGTCGTACCGCATCGGCGCGGCTGTGTCGGCGACGCATCCGCTTGAGGACCATGTCGTCGCCGGCCTGGAACGACAGATGGGCGTGCGGCATGACTCGTGGCTCGGACGTAAGCAATTCGAACAGCTTGGCGTCGATAGCTGCGGGATCGAGCGAGGAGAGGCGCAGCCGCTTCAGCGGCGTGGCCGCGATGATCGCCTCGACCAGATCGCCGAGTGTCGGCGTTTCCGACAGGTCATGGCCATAGCTCGACAGATCGACGCCGGTGAGCACGACCTCTGCATGACCCGCCGCGACCAGCGTATCGACCTGCGCCACGATCGCTGCGATGCCGGCCGAACGCGACGGCCCGCGTCCGGCGGGGATGGCGCAGAAGGTGCAGGCGTGATCGCAGCCATTCTGTACTTCGACAAAGGCGCGGGTCTGTCCTTCGAAACCGCCGGCCAGTTGCGGCGCGGTGTCCAGTATGCGGGCGATGTCGCGTACGATCACAGGCTCGCTCGATCCCCATGCGACGGGGTTCAGCTTGTCCGAATTGCCGATGACGCGGGTAACCTCGGGCATCGCGGCAAAGCTGGCCGGATCGATCTGTGCCGCGCAGCCGGTGACGATCAGTTCGCTGTCGGGGCGCTCGCGCCGCGCCTTGCGGATGGCCCGCCGGGTGGCGGCGACGGCGTCGTTGGTGACGGCGCAACTGTTGACCACCACCACGTCGCGCGATGCCACCAGCCCACGGATCGCATCGCTTTCCGCGATGTTCAGCCGGCAGCCGAGCGTTATGATGGCGGGACCACAGGAGGATGGCATGGGCGACGATCTAGGGACAGCGGCCGGGGAAGTCCACGGACAGGCGCGCGAAGTCCTCGACTTCTGGTTCGAGGCGGTCGGGCCGGAGCGGCATTTCGCCAAGGACGATGCGCTGGATGCCGAGATCGGCGAGCGGTTCGGCACGCTCCAGCAGCGTCTGCTGGCAAGCGACGCTGCGGGGTGGCGCGACGACCGCGACACGTTGCTGGCGGCGGTAATCGTCCTCGACCAGTTTTCGCGGAACCTCTTCCGCGGGCAGGCGGCGGCGTTCGCGGCCGATCCGCTGGCACTGGAACTCACGCTGATCGGCATCGCGCGGGGCGACGATCGCGCGCTGCCGCCGGAGCGCCGGGCGTTTCTCTACATGCCGCTGATGCACAGCGAGGATGCCGGGGTCTCGCGCTTCTCGCTTCATTGTTTCGAGGCGCTGGGCAATCCGGTAAACCTGAAGTTCGCGCGCGAACATGCCGACGTGCTGGCGCATTATGGCCGCTATCCGTCCCGCAACGCCGCGCTCGGCCGGGTGTCGACCGAGGCGGAGGCGACCTATCTCAGCCGGCCTGACGCCGGTTGGTAAGGTCGGGCAGATCGGGCTCGGTCGAGCCGGTGTGCAGAAGGCCGCGCGCCGCCAGCATCCGGCGGGTATCGGCGATCGACAGCGGCTTGCCGTAATTCCACCCCTGTGCCTTCGCACAGCCGAGTGCGGCGAGGCGATCGGCGATGGTGTCGGTCTCGACTCCTTCGGCAGTGACCGGCAGGTTGAGATTGGCACCAAGCCCGATGATGGCATTTACGATCGCGGCCGAGTCGGCATTGTCGAGCATCGACAGGACGAAGCTCTTGTCGATCTTGATCTTGTCGAACGGCAATGCCCGCAAATGGGCGAGCGACGAATAGCCGGTGCCGAAATCGTCGAGGGCAAGGCGCACGCCCTGATTCTTGAGCGAGCCGACGATCGACTGGGCCAGCGCCAGATTGTCGAACAGCGCGCTTTCGGTGATCTCGATCTCCAGGCGATTGGGGGCGAAGCCGCCCTCGACCGTCGCCTTGATGATCTTCTGCGCCAGCCAGGCATCGCGCAACTGGGTAGGCGAGATGTTGACCGACAACGACAGGCTGGGGTCCCAATCGCGTGCCGCTGCGAAGGCCTGTCGCATGATCGCCAGCGAGAGGTCGGCGATCAGGCCCGATTCCTCCGCGACCGGAATGAAGCGGTCGGGCGGGATGATTCCCTGCGTCGGGTGGATCCAGCGTGCCAGCACCTCGAACCCGCACAGCCGCCCGGTCGCCAGGTCGATCTGGGGTTCGAAGAAGGGAACGAGCTGTCCGGCCGGAATGGCGAGGCGCAGACCGTTTTCGATGTCGTTGCGGTCGATCAGCGCGTGTTCCATCGCCCGGTTGAACCAGCAGACGCCGCCCCGCTGCGATTTCTTGGCGCAATACATCGCGATGTCGGCCGCGCGCAGCAGCGTGTCGATACTGTTCCCGTCGAAGTCCGAGCGGGCGACCCCGATCGAGCTTGTCAGATGGATGCGCAGATCATCGATCTCGACGGGCTGCGACAACGTGGCGATGACGCGCGACGCGACATGGTCGACGGTCGACGGGTCGCGTGCATCGAAGACGAAGGCGCAGGCAAAGGCATCGCCGCCGAACCGCGCGGTCAGCGCGGCCGGCGGCATCACTCCGGCGATCGCCTGTGCAGCGGCGCGCAGCACCGCATCGCCGATGTCGTGGCCGTGCATGTCGTTGACCATCTTGAAATGGTCGAGGTCGACGATCATCAGCGCGACCGCCTGTTCCCGGCGCACGGACGCGTTCAGCAACGCAGCGCCGGCTTCGCTCAGCGACCGCCGGTTGAGAAATCCGGTCAGCGGGTCGCGCGACGCCAGCATCCGGGCGCGCTCTTCGGCTTCGGACCGGCCATGCATTTCGATTTCGACCGCGCGGTGCCGCCGCCAGCCGAAGACGACCAGCAGCGCATTGAGGAGCAGCGCGACGACGAGCGGGCGTTCCACCGGTGCACCGCCGAAGAAGCGATGGTCGAGCACCCCGGAGATGACCGCGATGCTCAGGCCGATGAACAGCAGGATCGCGCAGACGCAGATCGGCAGCGTCCAGCGACTGACTCGCTGCCGCGTCTCTGGCGGAGTTGTTCCCTCCGTTCCGCGTTGCCGATCCCGATCCATGCGCGAGGGTTATCGCAAGCCATCGGTATAGAAGATGTTAAAGCGTCTGCTCTGTTCGTCGGCAGGGCGGCTCCGGTCATCGTGCCTTGCACCGGCAGGGCGTTTGCTTTAGGGGGTGCGGATCGTTTCCGCGAGGAATCGTTCAGCAATGCCGCCCAAGGGCGACGCCGGCCGACGAGGTTTCGTCCGCCGGCGTGTTTTGCTTGAGCGTTTTTCGCGAGAATTGGCAACTGGAGTGCGCGCGTGTTCGAAAGTCTGAGTGACCGGCTGGGAGGGGTGTTCGATCGTCTGCGCGGTCGCGGCGCGCTGACCGAGGCCGATGTCCGGACGGCGATGCGCGAAGTCCGCGTGGCGCTGCTGGAAGCGGACGTGGCACTGCCCGTCGCGCGCGAATTCGTCGAGAAGGCGACCGAGGCCGCCGTCGGCCAGAACGTCCTACGCTCGATCACGCCGGGGCAGCAGGTCGTCAAGATCGTCCACGACGCGCTGGTCGACATGCTCGGCCCGGACACGGCCGAGCTGGACGTCGCCGTCACGCCGCCTGCCGTCGTCATGCTGGTCGGGCTTCAGGGTTCGGGCAAGACGACGACCACCGCGAAGCTTGCCAAGCTGTTGTCCAAGCGTGAGGGCAAGAAGGTGATGATGGCGTCGCTGGACGTCAATCGCCCGGCGGCACAGGAACAGCTGGCGGTGCTGGGTACCCAGGTCGAGGTCGCGACGCTGCCGATCGTGGCCGGCCAGCAGCCGGTCGACATCGCCCGACGTGCCTTGCAGGCAGCCAAGCTGCAGGGCTTCGACGTGGTCATGCTCGACACGGCGGGTCGTCTGCACGTCGACCAGGCGTTGATGGACGAGATGAAGGCCGTCTCGGACATTGCGAAGCCGAACGAGACGCTGCTGGTCGTCGACTCGCTGACCGGGCAGGACGCGGTCAACGTCGCACAGAACTTTTCCGAACAGGTGCCGCTGACCGGCGTCATCCTGACCCGCATGGACGGCGATGCGCGCGGTGGTGCCGCGCTGTCGATGCGCGCGGTCACCGGCAAGCCGATCAAGTTTGCGGGCACCGGCGAGAAGCTGGACGCGATCGAGCCGTTCCACCCGAAGCGGGTCGCGGGCCGCATCCTCGGCATGGGCGACGTCGTGTCGTTGGTCGAGAAGGCGGCGCAGTCGATCGAGGCCGAAGATGCCGAGCGGATGGCCGGTCGTCTTGCCAAGGGTCAGTTCGACATGAACGACCTGCGCGGGCAGCTGGCGCAGATGCGGCGCATGGGTGGCTTGGGCGCGCTGGCGGGCATGATTCCCGGCATGAAGAAGGCGCAGGCGGCGATGGCGTCGGGCGCGGTGGATGAAAAGATCCTGCTGCGCATGGATGCGATGATCACGTCGATGACCGCCAAGGAGCGCGCCAAGCCCGAACTCATCAATGCCAAGCGCAAGATCCGTATCGCCAAGGGGTCGGGCACGACGGTGCAGGACATCAACAAGCTGTTGAAGATGCACCAGGAAATGCAGACCGCCATGAAGAAGCTCAAGAAGATGGGCGGCATCAAGGGCATGATGGCGATGCTGGGCAAGGGCGGCATGGGCGGTCTCGGCAATGCGCTGGGCGGTCCTGGACTTGGCGATCTGATGAGCAAGGCCGGCGGCGAAATGCCGGGCCTGCCAGGGCTCACCGGAGGCAAGGGCATGCCGCAGCTGCCCCCCGGCTTCGAAAACCTTATCAAGAAGAAGTAACCGCCGGTCGGAACCGGCTTACACAGACCAACGAAGGAAGAAGAATAATGGCACTCAGCATCCGTCTGTCGCGTGGTGGCTCGAAGAAGCGTCCCTACTATCGCATCGTCGTCGCCGATGCGCGCAGCCCGCGCGATGGCCGCTTCATCGAGAAGATCGGCACCTATAACCCGCTGCTGGGCAAGGAAGACGAAAAGCGCGTCGTGCTCGACGCCGAGCGTGCGACCCACTGGCTGAGCGTCGGTGCGCAGCCGACCGACCGTGTCGCGCGCTTCCTCGACAAGGCCGGCGTGAAGGAACGCGCCGCCCGCAACAACCCGACCAAGGGCAAGCCGGGCGAGAAGGCCGTCGAGCGCGCCGAAGAGCGTGCCGAAAAGGCGAAGGCAGCCGAGGAAGCCGCCAACGCTCCGGCCGAAACCGCCGAGGCGTAAAAGGACATGCCAGCCGGTCTTTCGAGGCGGGCCGGCACCCTTTGATCGGCGTCATGCGTTGCCGCTCACCCCGAGCAGGAGCATGACGCATGATCGACCCCAAAGAACAGTCAGCCCATGACGAAGACGCCACCAATGTCGGCCAGTCGGCGGAAGAACCCGCCGAAGGCAGCGACGACGCCCCCGCCGGCGGCGAAGGCTCGCCCGACGCCTGATGTCGCGGTCGACCGCAGCCGGGTCGTGCTGGCGGCGATCGCCGGCGCGCATGGTTTGCATGGCGAGGTGCGGCTGAAGCTGTTCACCGACGACCTGTCGACTTATTCGACGTTGAACGGTGGCGCGCTGACCTTGGCGTCGGTGCGGCCCGCCACCAATGGCGTGATAGGGAAGTTCCGCGAGATCACCGATCGCACCAAGGCGGAGGCCATGCGCGGTACCGAACTGTGGATCGGCCGTGACCAGTTACCGCCGCTGGGCGAAGGCGAATATTATCACGCGGATTTGCTGGGTTTGCCGGTCGTGTCGACGACGGGCGATGCGCTGGGGCAGATAGTCGCGATAGACGATTTCGGTGCGGGCGACGTGATCGAGATCGAACGGCCCGGTGGCAAGCGCTTCATGGTGCCGATGCAGCCGCATGCGGTGCCCGAATGGAATAACGAGCGCCTGGTCGTCGAGGCGGTGTTCGCGGTCGACTGACCTTATCGTGCCGTCGCGGCGGCGAATGCCTGCCGCAACGTTTCGGGCGCGCCTGCCAGCCGCCGCTCGATCCGGGCAAGGACCGCTTCGCCATCGGCCAAGGTGCGGGTGGCGCGCTCCATGCTCCAATAGCCGAATTCGCGGACGGCGATCGCTCGATCCGACAGGATCGACAGGTCGGTGTGGCGTGGATCGCCGGCGATTCGCGCATAGGTCGCAGCGACGCTCGACTCCGGTCCCTCGATCACTTGTAGGAAATGGCTGCCATCGTGCCACAACAGGCCGGTGATGCCGTCCACCGCATTGTTGTGGCGGGACTGTTGCAGAATGTGATCGACATCGACACCGGGCACGCTGCGGCTGGTATAGAAAAGCTGGCGGAACAACGTCTCGGTCACGCTTGTTCGGATACGATCGCCGGGGCGATCGATCAAGCCCGGAGCGTAATGATCATCGGTCCCGTGGTGGCACGGTCGGTGGCGCACCTATCTCCGCATCGGGATCGGCCAGCTTCGTGACGAGCCGCCCGACCAAGGTTACCGGATCGCGGCCACGACCATAGCCATAGGCTTCCGCCTCCTGCTTCGAACAACGGCGTTGCCCGCGAAAGATGCCGCAGCCGGACAAGAACGGGTCTTGAACCGAGGGCGACGGAACTTCGCCGATAACCGCGCCTCGCTCTCCGGCTTCGCGCACCGTGGGGAGCGGCAGGCGGTAGCGGGTGTCGCGATCCCGGTCGCCGCAGACCACGATCTCCCCGGCGCCCGCCGAGGAGCAGTTGCGTGCCGCGTCCCGCTCGGCAGCGGCGGCAAGGATGCGATCGAACGACTGCGCCTGTACGGGCAGGGGAAGCAGCAGGGCGGCGATCGGGAGCATGGCTATGCGCATTAGTGGATATGGCTACTGCGCGGCCCCGTCGACGGCAAGGCGTCAGCGCCGGATCGGGTGGCGCTCGGCCAGCAGGTTGCGGATGGTGGTCGCCGCGACGCCGGCCTCGCCCATGGCATGGCTGATCTGGTCCAAGCCCTTGACCACGTCGCCCGCCGCGAACAGTCCGGGGACCGAGGTGCGTTGGTGATCGTCGACCTCGAGGCAGCCATCTTCGCTCGCCCGAGCACCGGCCGCGACCGCCAGCTCGGAGCGGATACGCGACCCGAGCGCAGGGTAGATGCTGTCGAACGCCAGCTCCCCCGTAGCGGTGCGGACGATCAGGTGATTTCCATTGATCCGATAGTCGCCGCAGGGGCCATCGACGCGACGAATGCCTGCGTCGTCGAGTGCCGCAATACACGCATCGTCGAGGTCGTGTTCGGTATCGGGCGCGATCAGCGTCACGTCGCCGGTATAGCCGCGGAGGAACAGCGCCTCCCGCATGCCGTGGCCGCTGGTGCCGATCACGCCGACACGACGGTCGGTCACTTCATACCCGTCGCAGATCGGGCAGTAGCGCAGCAGGCCGCGCTGGAGCGCATCGTCGTGCAGCGCATCCTCCAACCCGGCAGGCCGGTGGTTGACCACGCCGGTCGCCAGCAGCACGGTCCGCGCACGCAGGGTGGTGCGGTCGGTACGGACCACGAAGTCGTCGCCGGTGCGCTCGATCGCGGTCACCGTGGCCGCCTCGCACGTCGCGCCATAGTCGCGTGCCTGTCGGTGCATCCTCGCCAGCAGTTCGGGACCGGGAATGCCGCCAGGGAAACCGGCATGGTTATGTGTACGCGGAATCATCGCCGCGCGGCTCGATCCGCAATCGAACAGGCGGGTCGTCAGGTGAAATCGCGCGAGATAGATCGCGGCGGTCAGCCCGGCAGGACCGGCGCCGATGATGGCGCAGTCGATGGTTTCGCTATCGGACGACAAAAGGGCGGGGGGCATGACCGGAGCAAATGACGGGACGGGGCTTTCGTTCCCGTTGGCAAGCGGGCAGAGGCTGTCGCCATGACCTTCGCTGCGACCGTCCTGACCCTCTACCCCGAAATGTTCCCCGGGCCGCTCGGCATATCGCTCGCCGGGCGCGCGCTTCGCGAGGAACGCTGGTCGCTGGACGCGGTGCAGATTCGCGACTTCGCGACCGACAGGCATCGCTCGGTCGACGATACGCCGGCCGGCGGCGGCGCGGGCATGGTGCTGCGCGCCGACGTGCTGGCATCGGCGCTGGACAGCGTGGCCGACGGGCGACCGGTGCTGGCGATGACGCCGCGGGGCAAGGCGCTGACCCAGCAGCGGGTGCGCGAACTGGCCGACGGTCCGGGCGCGATCATCCTGTGCGGCCGGTTCGAGGGGTTCGACGAACGCCTGTTCGAAGCGCGTGATATCGAACCCGTAGCGATCGGCGACTATGTGCTGTCGGGTGGCGAAATGGGGGCGCTGGTGCTGCTCGACGCTTGCGTTCGGCTGCTTCCCGGCGTAATGGGCGCGGCTTCGAGTGGTATCGAGGAAAGCTTCGAAAGCGGCCTTCTCGAATATCCTCAATATACCCGACCCTATGACTGGGAAGGGCGTGTGATCCCCGAGGTGTTGCGATCGGGGGATCATGCGCGGATCGCGGCGTGGCGCAAGGCACGGTCCGAATCCGACACACGGCTATGGCGGCCGGACCTGTGGGAGCGTCATGTCGATGCTCGGGTCCAGTCGCCCTCTGGCGCGCACAACCAAGACGAAGGTCAGAAGAAATGAACCTCCTCCAGACGCTCGAAGCGGAACAGATCGCCAAGTTCCTCGAATCGAAGTCGATCCCCGAATTCCGCGCTGGTGACACCCTCAAGGTCGGCGTGAAGGTCGTCGAAGGCGAGCGGACCCGCGTGCAGAACTACGAAGGCGTGTGCATCGCACGTTCGAACGCCGGCATGGGTTCGTCGTTCACCGTCCGCAAGATGAGCTTCGGCGAAGGCGTCGAGCGCGTTTTCCCGCTCTATTCGCCGAACATCGATTCGATCGAAGTCGTGCGCCGCGGTGTCGTGCGTCGCGCGAAGCTCTATTATCTGCGTGGCCGCACCGGCAAGTCGGCGCGTATCGCCGAACGCCGCGATCCGCGTCCGGCCAAGGCGACCGCCGCCGAGTAATCGGCTGCACGCATTGCGTCACGGAAGGGGCGCGGTGGCCACGGGCTACCGCGCCCTTTCTCTTGGGTGGAAGAACCGTTCATTATGCGTGTGACGGGCATCAATCACATCACTTTGGCCGTAAGCGACGTAGAACGGTCGCTGGCATTTTACCGTGATGTGCTGGGCTGTGATGTCAGAGCGGTTTGGCCTGAAGGTGCCTATCTCGAAGCAGGCAGCTTATGGCTATGTCTCTCGCGAGACGCGCAGGTGCGGACCGCGCCGCATCCGGATTATACTCACATCGCGTTCAGCGTGGCGGAGGATGATTTTACCGCGCTGAGCATTCGCTTAATGAATGAATGTGGGCTTTGGAAAGCCAATGGAAGCGAGGGGGCTTCAGTCTATTTTCTTGATCCCGATGGCCACAAGCTGGAGGTGCATGTCGGCTCATTGCGAACGCGCCTCGAGTCATATCGGACGGACGCCTCAAAAGGTGTTGAAATTTTAGACCTGTAACGTCGTTCGGTGCTGCGTATGCTGGCGACCGGAAGCCGACTGAGCAGAGGACCACGTGGGCTGCGAGTTCGCCGGGCCGCGCCGTTCAGACGGTCTCATCCCTATACCTCGTCCGGCGTCGCGATCGGTGCCGACACCGTGAAGCGCAGGCCCGGTGCATTGTCGCTCTCCTCGATCGTGCCGTCGAGCCGCTTGACCATCGCCCCCAGCATCCGCGTACCGAATCCGGTGCGGTCGCCGGTGCGTCCCCGTCCCCGATCGGCGACCGTCAGGCGGAAGCGATTGCGGACCTTTTCCAGCGTGATCGCAATCGGCCCCGGCTGTCCGGCATAGGCATATTTCTGGGCATTGATGACCAGTTCGACCAGCACCAACCCGATCTGCACCGCCGCATCGGCGGTGATGAGCAGCGGCGCCAAGTCCATGGTCAGGCGACCGGTCCATTCGTCGCCCATGGACGACTGCATCTCGGCCAGCAGGTCCTCGATATAGCGGCCGAGGTCGATGACCGTCACCGTATCGTCGGAATAGAGCCGGCGATGCACCAGCGCGACCGCCGACAGCCGCCGCTGCGCCTCGTTCAGATGGCGGGTCAGCGTCTCGTCATTCTCGGCATTGGCCTGCATCGCCAGGAATGCGACGACCAGTTGCAGGCTGTTCTGCACCCGGTGGTTCACTTCCTTGATCAGCGTTTCCTGCTGCGCGAGCAGGGCGTCCTTGTCGGTGACGGCGCGCGTGAGCTCACGGTTCAGTTCACCGATCCGCCGCCGCTGCCGTGCGTCGAACAACAGGCGGGACAGGCGGTGCCCTGCCTCTATCTCCGCCGGGCTCCATGGGCGGGCACGGCCACGGATTTCCTCGCTCCACGCCGCAAAGGAGGCGCGGGGCGACAGGGGCTGATCAGGAGTCTGGCCCACCGCCTTGTGCGGGTTGCCGGCCCATTGGATCGTCTGCAACGTTTCCGCACGGAACCACAGCAGGACCGCCGGCTCCTCCGCCGAGAGGGTAATCGCCAGCAGCCCGCTCGCTAGGTCGCGATAGGCATAGGCCGGCGGCAGTCGCTGTTCGAGCGATGCGGTATGGAGCAGGATGCTTCCCTGCGCGCAAACCCACTGCAGGATGTCCGCAACGGCGTCGTCGGGCGGGACGTGGCCACTGGTATGGCGCGTCGTGCCCCGCTGCAGCACAAACCCATCGGCCTGGAGCAGGCGGCGCATGTCGTTGGCGATCAGGGCGGGCAACTGGCTGTTGTCGCCGTCCTGCGCCAGCCGCTGCGACAGTGCGTCCTCGGCAGTGCGCAGGCGCAGGCGTTCGCGATATTCCGCAGCTTCTTCCTTTGCGCCGACCTGTTGCGCGAAAGACGCCGCAATCAGCTCGCAGGTCTTTCGTTGCAGATAGGACAGCCCACGCGGACGGCGATGATGACATGCCACCAGTCCCCACAACATACCGTCCTTGACGATCGACACCGAAGCCGACGCGGCGACGCCCATGTTCTGCAGATATTGCAGATGGATCGGCGATACCGCCCGCACGCCGACATTGCTGAGGTCGATATCGACCAGCGCCGGATCGATGCCGAGGATCGGGGCAGGGGTATAGTGCGCATCGGGGATCACGCGGACGCGATTTCGCACATAGAGCGCGCGGGCCTGACGCGGAATGTCGGACGCCGGGAAATGGTGGTTCAGGAACCCGTCCATGTCGGGCGCATGGCATTCGGCCACGACCTTGCCCGAATCATCGTCGAGAAACCGGTAGATCATTACCCGGTCGAAGCCGCTCAGCCGCGCGAAGACCGTCGCGGCGCGCGCCATGAGGTCGTCGAGATCGGCCGCGCGCGAGAACTGCTCTCCGCCGTGTTCGATCCAGGCCAGTGCATCGTCGGTGCCGGGTTCACCGGGCGCGGTCGGTTCCAGCTCGATCAGCCAGAAACGGCCCTCGCGACTGGCGACGGTCGACAGTGCATGGTCGCCGGCCGGGCCAAGTATCACCGGCCCCGCGATGGTCGAACGCAATATCTCCAGCCCGGCATCGCCGATCAGTCCAGCAATCGATCCGCCCAGCCAGGCGGGACCCAGCAACCGTGCGAGATCGCCGGCACCGCCCACGACGACCCCCTCGACGGGATCGACGATCAGCAACATGCCGTGCGGCTGGATCGCGCCCGGCATATGGATCGGTTCGCGGTCGCAGACGGTCAGATCGTGCCCAAGGTCCGATGGCGACGTCGCCAGGCCGTTATCGTGGGCGTTTGCACTGGTCGCCAAGCCTGGCCCTCTCATCATCATACCGCTGCCCGGCGACTGGGATCGTGGCGGGAAGGTACTGCACTATAACCGAAAACACGACACATCAACCGGTACCGGTCGGCCCGTCGAGCAACTGGCGTATCCGGGTGGCCAGATCGATGCGTCGATAGGGCTTGCCGATCAGTTCGAATTCGGTGCCGCGCGCATCGACCCGTTCGATCGATGCCTCGGCATAGCCGGTGGTCAGCAGCACCTTCAGGCGCGGGCGCATCTTCCGGGCCTCGCGCGCCACCATCACACCGTTCATCCCGCCGGGCATGATGAGGTCGGTGAACAACAGGTCGATCGCGGCGTCGCTTTCCAGAATGCCGATCGCTTCCGGCCCGTTCCCGGCGCGCAGCACGGTATAGCCAAAGTCCTTGAGGATCGTTTCGGCGAGGTCGCCGACATCGCGCTGGTCCTCGACGACCAGGATGGTTTCGTCGCCGTGAAGGTCCATGTCCGCGCGCACCCGTCGCTGTCGGATCGGCTCGGGCACCGAACTGGCAGCCGGGAACAGCAGCGATACGGTGGTACCTTCACCTTCATGCGACGCGATATGCAGCGCGCCGTCGGACTGTTTCATGAAGCCATAGACCATTGACAGGCCGAGGCCGGTGCCCTTGCCCTGATCCTTCGTCGTGAAAAACGGTTCGGTGACGCGGGCGCGGACATCCTCCGTCATGCCGGTACCCGTGTCGGAGATGGACAGGGCGACGAAGTTCCCGCTCAGCTTGTCGCCATAGCGCGGGTCGCTGCCGTCCAGCGTCACCTGTTCGGCCGACAGGGTTATCGTGCCACCCTCTGGCATCGCGTCGCGGGCGTTCATCACGATGCCGAGGATCGCCGCCTCCGCCTGCACCGGATCGATCCGGGCGTTGCAGTGGTCGCCGCACGGCTTGACGTCGATCGTGATCGGCAGGTCGCCGACGGTGCGTTTGAGCATCGGCAGCAGCGAGCGGACCAGGTCGTCGACATTGGTCACCCGCCCGGACAGTTTTTGGCGGCGGGAGAAGGCGAGCAGCTGTTGCGTCAGTTCAGCGCCACGATCCGCTGCCTCCATCACCGCGCGCAGCGACCGTTTGGCGCGTTCGGGCTCGACCGGTCGCTCGGTGCTGCGTTCCATCTGGTTGAGCAGGACGTCGGTAAAGCCCTGGATCACCGTCAACAGATTGTTGAAGTCGTGCGCGATGCCGCCGGTCAGCTGCCCGACCGCCTCCATCTTCTGCGCCTGTCGCAACGCTTCCTCGGCATCGCGACGGCGCGTCACGTCCAGTTGCGACGCGAAGTGGTAGCGCAGCTTTCCATCCCCGTCGAACACCGGCGAGATGAACAGCGCGTTCCAGAAGGCGCTGCCATTCTTCTTGTAATTGATGATCTCGACCGAGGTTTCCCGCTGTTCGCGGATGGCCTCACCAATCTCCTTCACCGTGTCGGGGTCGGTATCAGCCCCCTGCAGGAAGCGGCAATTGCGGCCCAGCACTTCTTCCCCGCCATAGCCCGTCATCGACAGGAAGGCCGGATTGGCGAAGATGATCGGGTTGTCGGGCAGGTTCGGATCGGTCACGATCATCGGCATCCGCGTCGTCTTGACCGCCGCGAAGAAGATGCCGTTGCCCGGATCGTGCATCTCACGGCCCGCCATCGCCGCATCGCGTCGCACGCTGTGGAGGGGTTTTTCCGGGCTGGGCGCTGAGGACATGCGATGCCTGACGGTTCGAGGACGTGGCGACAAAGGTCTTGAGTGGCCGATTTGGTTCCGTAACGATCGGACCTGCGATCGCGCTCCATTCGTTTGCTACCCATGAACCCTTTGCGACAGACAATTGCCCGGCAAGTCCGTGGCTTGACCGGAGCCGGCGATGGCGCAATCGACCTGCGGCGGCCGCCGGGTGACGACGGACTGTTCGGTCCGAACTCGGTCAGCTGGCGGGTCCATGGCGATTTCTCGTCGATGATGATCGGCGGCACGACCGCGCTGTTGTTGCAGATGTTGCATCCCGGCGCGCTGGCAGGCGTGTGGGATCACAGCAATTTCCGCCATGACATGCTCGGCCGGCTGAAGCGGACCGCCCAGTTCATCGCTGCCACGACCTATGGCAGCACGGCCGAGGCGGAGCGCCTGATCGGTCGCGTCCGGCGCATTCATGACCGCGTGCATGGGGTGCTGCCCAGCGGCGTGCCCTATGACGCCAACGATCCGCATCTGCTGACCTGGGTCCATGTCGCGGAGACGGATTCGTTCCTGCGCGCCTATCTGCGCTACCGTGATCCACATCTCTCGCGCGCCGACCAGGACCGATACTTCGTCGAGAATGTGGTCGTTGCCGAACGACTGGGCGCGCGGGACGTGCCCGACAGCCGGGCGGCGGTCGATGCCTGGTTGCTGTCGGTTAGGGGCGAACTGCGCTGCGACGTGCGCACCCGGACGGTTCGGGAGGCGCTGTTGCATCAGCCCTTGCCCAATCCGTTCCTGAAGGGGTTCGGGGCGCTCAACACGGCCGCCGCGATCGACCTGTTGCCGCCTTGGGCGCGGGCGATGCTCGAACTGCGCAACACTGCTCCGCTCGGCGTGCGGGCAGGGGCACAGGGCATGGCGCGGATGCTGCGCTGGGCGCTGGGCGGATCGGCGTCGGAAAAGACCGCACGCGCGCAGGGTTAGACCGGGGGCAGGTTCGCCCGCAGTTCCTCGACCCACGGCGTCGCCACGCCGTCCGACGGCGCGCGCCAGTCACCGCGCGGCGACAGGGCACCGCCCGCCGAAACCTTCGGCCCGTTGGGCAGCGCCGACCGCTTGAACTGGCTCGTCTGGAAGAAGCGCCAGAGAAACTTCTCCAGCCACCGGGCGATCGTGGGCAGGTCGTAGCTGCCCTTGGCTTCCTCCGGGAAATCGATCGGCCAGCGCCCGGCGGCGGCATCGCGCCACGCGTGCCAGCACAGGAACGCGACCTTCGATGGCCGCTGACCGTAGCGTACGATATGATGCAGGAAAAAGTCGTTCAGGGCGTAGGGGCCGACCCGATCCTCGGTGCTCTGCATCCGCCCGTCTGCGTCGGCGGGCACCAGTTCGGGCGAAATCTCGGTATTCAGGATCGCGTCGAGGACCGCATCGGTATCACCATCGAACTGGTCGGTGCGGATCGTCCAGCGGATCAGATACTGGATCAGCGTCTTGGGCACGCCAGCATTGACGCCATAATGGCTCATATGGTCGCCGACGCCATAGGTGCACCAGCCGAGCGCCAGTTCGGACAGGTCGCCGGTGCCCAGCACCAGCGCCCCGCGCTGATTGGCCAGCCGGAAGAGGTAATCGGTGCGCAGACCCGCCTGCACATTTTCGAACGTCACGTCATAAACCGGCTCGCCGCTGGCAAAGGGATGGCCCATGTCGCCCAGCATCTGGCGTGCGGCGGGGCGGATATCAATCTCATCGCCGGTGATGCCCAGCGCCTGCATCAGTTTCCACGCGTTGCCCTTGGTCGCCTCACCCGTTGCGAAGCCGGGCATGGTAAAGCCCAATATGTCGGTGCGTGGCCGTTTCAGCCGATCGAAGGCCTTGGCCGCGACGATCAGCGCGTGGGTTGAATCGAGGCCACCGGAGACGCCAATCACCAGCCGCTTGGTGCCCGAAGCGACCAGCCGCTTGCGCAGGCCCTCGACCTGGATATTGAATGCTTCGTAGCAATCATCGTCCAGCCGTTCGGGCGTGTTCGGCACGAACGGATAGCGCCGCACCGGGCGCAGCAGGCCGGTATCGCCGCTCGCGGGGGTGTGGTCGAAGGCGATGCGCCGGAACCGCGTTTCCGGGTGGCCGCTGGCGGCGGCGCAGTCGTTGAAGGTGCCGGTGCGCATCCGCTCCAACCGCAGCCGCTCCAGATCGATGTCGGCAGAGGCGATCCCGGCCGACTGGTCGAACCGGTCGGACTGGACCAGCAATTCGCCCAGTTCATGGACCGATCCCTGACCGTCCCATGACAGGTCGGTCGTACTCTCGCCGATGCCCGCCGCCGCGTAGATATAGGCGGAGACGGTCCGCGCCGATTGCGATGCGCACAGCATTTCGCGGTCACGCGCCTTGCCGATGACGATGTTCGATGCCGACAGGTTGCACAGCACCAGCGCCCCGGCCATCGCCCCGGCGGTCGACGGTGGCAGCGGCGACCAGAAATCCTCGCAGATTTCCGCATGGAACACGAAGTCGGGCAGAGTGCTGGCGGCGAAGAGCAGATCGGTTCCGAACGGCACCTCCTGTCCGGCCAATGTCATCGTCAGGCCGGTCAGCCCGACGCCGGGCGCGAACCAGCGCTTTTCGTAATATTCGCGATAGTTGGGCAGATAGGTCTTGGGCACGATACCCAGAATCCGCCCGCGCGACACCGCGACCGCGCAATTGTACAGCCGCCCGTTGCGCCGCAGCGCCGCCCCGAGCAACAGCACCGGACGCAGATCGGCACTCGCCGCGACCACCGCCGCCAGCGCCGCTTCGGTCGCATCGCACAGCGCGTCCTGCAGGTGCAGGTCGTCGATGGCATAGGATGTCAGGTTCAGCTCGGGAAAGACGAGCAGGTCTGCGCCGCGATCATGCCCCTGGCGTGCCAGTTCGATCGCGGCACGCCCGCCGGCGGCCGGATCGCCGACATGGGCGGGCGGGGTGCAGGCTGCGACGCGAAGCAGGCCGTGGCTGTGGATCGAATGGAAGGGGTGCGTGGTCATGGCCGCACCCTATCGGCACATGGCGCCATGCGGAACCGGTTAAGTCCCGCTACCTTCGCACCGGATGGTTCGAGCAGCTTCGAGCTTGTCGAGCAGCGTCCGTCGAGAACCGGCCGCCACGGGACCGGCGTTCTGAATACGCGCTCAAACCTTGGCGGCGTAGATCATCCGGCCTTCGCCCAGCAGGTCGAACACCCGAGCGAGATCGCCCTCGGCAACTGCGAAACAACCCTGGCTGCGCCCAAGCTTGCCGTGCTGCGCAATCATTTCCGGGTTGGCGTACCAGGCGCCATGGACGACGATCGCGCGCATCAGCGCATTGTCGTTGGTCGGGTCGAGGCCGACCAGCCGCTGCGAACGGCCATGCTTGCCGACATAATAATTGTCGGTGATGAATGCGCCTTCCGACGTGGCGTTCGAATCCGGCACGTTGCTGAACCGGGTCAGCAGACCGCAATGCGCCGGGTCCGACCCGCTGCCATGGGCAACGCGCATCGCCGAGACGACGCCGCTGTGCATGTCGATGAACTGGAAACGGGGATGGGCGGAATCGACGGCAAAGTCGGCGATGGCAATACGATCGGTCCGCTGGATGCGACGCGAATGGCGGTCCATCGATGCCACCGCACGTTCGAACAGGCGGGGATTGACGGTGGCAGGCGCGCGCATCTGCCGAACCGGGGCAGCTGGCACCGATGCCGACGCCAGACGCTGCGGCGGTGGCATCACCGGCGCATTCTGCGCGATGGGCACGATCGCATTCGTCGTGCAGCCCTGTGCCAATACGGCGCCGGCCAATCCGCCTGCCGCTTTCAGCACCGCCCGCCGCGATCGAACTGCTTCGTCCCGCATCCAATTCCTCGCCAAATCGTTGAGTTCCAGAGATACGGGCGATCGGCCTTCCATTCAATTAACATGGGTCCAGGCGTTCCGCCGCTGGTCGCGCGGAAGCAACGGACGGTCGAGTCCGGCGAACATGGTTAGCGCTGCATTTGCCATCGGAGCGATGCTGCGGGATAAGGGTGCTCATGGGCATCGCGCTACGCCTCGCACCGTTACTGGCGATCCTGCCACTACCTGCCGCCGCGCAGGAACCGGCGGCGCTGTCGATCGAGCGGGCGGCGGTGGCAATGCGGCCGGGCGACCATCGCTGGGCCGACGATCCGACGCTGCCCGGACCGGTCAGCATCGTCGTCAGCGTGCCGATGCAGATGGCTTTCATCTATCGCGGCGACCGGCTGATCGGTGCGACGACGGTCTCGACCGGAAAGCCGGGCAAGATGACGCCGATCGGCGAATACAGCATCCTGCAGAAGCGGCCGTTCCATCGATCGAACCTCTACAACAACGCGCCGATGCCGTTCATGCAGCGGCTGACTTGGGACGGCGTTGCGCTTCACGCCGGCGACCTGCCCGGCTTTCCCGCGTCGCATGGCTGCATTCGCATCCCGACCGCCTTCGCGCGCCGGCTATTCGCGGCGACGCAACTCGGCGGACAGGTGTCGGTGGTCAACGACGTCATCGCCTTTCCCGCCTATCGCGCTGCCGATCCCGTACCGCACCTGTCGCCCGACGGGATCGCCGCGCTTGCCGGTCGCGACGATGGCGTAAGCCTGGCAGGAGGACGTCATGTACCGCGCTGATCGGGTTGCTACGATGCTGGGCCTGCTGATGCTCGGCAGTTGCGGGGGCGGGAACGACTCTCCTGCGGGTAATGCCGGTGCGCCGACCCCGGTTGCGGCTGCCACCCCGACCGCGACACCCGCCGGCACCAGTTCGGTACCCGATCGGCTGACGGTCACGACCAACGAACCCTTCTATTCGGTCAGGATCGATGGTGACGTGCTGACGCTAAGCGGAGTCGACCTCCCCACGCGTCGCCTGCCGGTGGTCGATCATGGCGTGGAGGCGAATGCGCGCGAATGGAAGGCGCAGGGCGGGGGTACGACGCTGAAGCTCCGGGTCGTCCGCGCCTCTTGCGCCGATGACATGTCGGGTGCCGCGCGCGACTTTGCCGCAACACTCACAATGGACCGGCGCACCGTGCGCGGCTGCGGCTATGTCGGCACGCCTGCACCGCCGCCCGAGGAAGCGGCGGTGGCAAAAAACCATATCCCGGCGCAATTCGTCGGCAGCTGGAACCGCGATGCCGCCGCCTGCGCCGACCCGGCCGCCTCCGTCGAAGGGGTGCGGGTCACGCCGGACGAGCTATGGTTTCATGAGAGTGTCGGTACGGTGAAGCGGGTGGAGCCACTCGGGCCGGACCATATCCGCCTCATCGCAGACTATGACGGGGAAGGGCAGCAGTGGACCGCTACCCAGACGCTGCGCATTTCGGGCGACCGGTTGAAGATCATGACCGGTGACCAACCGTTCAGCCGGATACGCTGTCCGAAATAGTCGAACGCCCGGCGCTCGCCTGTGCGATGGCGGCCAGCAGCTGTTCGCTCGTGAACGGTTTGGTCAGTACCGGCACGCCGATCTGGCTGTCGCCGATTTCGGCAAAGCCGGTGATGAGCAGGACCGGCGTGTCGGGGCAACAGGCCTTAACACGCGCGGCGACGTCGATCCCCGACAGTTCGGGCATGGCGTAATCGGTCAGTACCATGTCGAACCGTTCGCCCGCCTCCAGCACCGCCACTGCACGGACCGCGGAGTCATGGACGGTAACGCGATGTCCGGCACCCTCCAACTGCGCGGCGACGACGGCCCGAACTTCGGCGTCATCCTCGACCAGCATCAGCCGCAACGGCGTGGACTGGTCCGGCACGGTATGGTTAGCAGCAACCGGCGCCGCCTCGATCCGGGGCAGCCAGAGGTGAATGCTGGTCCCGCGTCCGACCTCGCTGTCGATCGTGACGTCGCCGCCCGCAGCGCGCGCCATGGCCCGCACCATCGGCAGCCCGAGGCCGGTGCCGACCCCTTGCGCCTTGGTCGTGAAGAATGGTTCGAACACCCGCTTGCGCACCGCGCTGTCCATGCCGCTCCCGGTATCGCTCACGGAAATCCGGACGAACGGGCCAGTCAGGTCGGGTACGAAGGCGGCGGCATCGTCGATATTCGCGGTGGCGATCCGCACCGTGCCGCTACCGTCCATCGCATCGCGCGCATTGATGGCAAGGTTGAGTATCGCCAGCTCGAACTGTCCGACGTCGGTCCGCACCGCCCAGGTGGGGTCGGCAAAATCATAGGCAACGCGAATACGCCCGGCCGCCGTCCGCACGATCAGTTCCTCGATCGCCCGGATGGTATCGTCGGGACTGAAGACTTCGGCGGCAAGGTCGCGCTGCCGGCTGAAGCTGAGCAAGCGGCGAGTGATCGCGCTGCCACGTCCGGCGGCCTCGCTTGCCGCGCCCAGATAACGCTGCAACCGGTCGCGGTCGTCGATCCGCCGTTCGGCCAGTTCGAGATTGCCGATGATCGCCGCCAGCAGATTGTTGAAATCATGCGCGATCCCGCCCGACAGCGTGCCCAGCGCCTCCAGCTTTTCCGACTGGTGGTGACGACGTTCGGCCACCCGGCGGGCGGTGTCGTCGCGTTCGATCTTCAGCAAATAGCGGCTAGGACCGATCGCGAAGGGGATGCGGCGGATATGGGTCCAGCTATCGCCCGAGGGCTGAACGAAATGGCGATCCTCGTCGTCGCTACGGTCCTGCGCGAGAATGGCGAGGTCGCGCGGATCGGCCGCGCCGGGGCGCGGGCCACCGCGCACGACCTGCCCCCGATCGTCGAGGATCGTCACGATATCGCCCGATCCATCCGCCAGTCCGCGAAACGCTGCGCGTTCGAATGCCAGCGCCTGTCGCAAGGCAAAACGGTCGGCGGCGGCGGCGATCATGGCGAGCAGCGCTTCCGCGTCCCATGGCTTGTTGGCATAGCCGCTGATCGCGCCATCGTTCAGCGCGGCCACGACCGCCGATAGATCGGCATAGCCCGTCAGCAGGATCGCTTCCGCTTCGGTATGGTTGCGCGCGCGGGCGAGGAACTGGCTGCCCGTCAGTTCGGGCATCCGCTGATCCGACACGATCACCGCGATGTCGGGATTGGCGCGTACCAGTTCCAGCGCATCGACCGGCGAGGCGGTCGACAGGATGCGATAGCGATCCTCCAGCAGATCACCGAGCGCGACCAGGATTTCGGGCTCGTCATCGACCAGCAGCAACAGGGGCAGGGGACCGGAGGTTTGCATTACGGTCGTTCTGGTATCCTGATCGTGAAGCAAGCGCCACCCTGCCTGGCGGAGTCGATGGTGATCGTGCCGCCGTGCGACCGGACGACGCCATAGGCGATGGCAAGGCCGAGGCCGGTTCCTGCACCGACATCCTTCGTCGTAAAAAAGGGTTCGAAGATCCGCTCCCGCCGGTCCTCCGGGATGCCGGAGCCGTTGTCCTCGATCCGAATGAAGAACATGCCGTCCGCCGCGCCGGTCATCACGACGATCCGGCCGTGCGCGGGATCGACGGCGTCGGCGGCGTTGGCGACGATGTTCATCACGACCTGATTGACCAGCGCCCCGGAGCATTCGAGGTTGCGTACCGGACCATAGTCGCGAACCACGGTGACGCTGCCCAGTCGCGGCGCGAGCAGCGTCAGCACGGCGTCGATCGCGTCCGGAATATCGATCAGCGAGACTTCGCCATCGTCCAGTCGGGAAAAGCGACGCAGCTTCACGACCAGTTCCTGAATCCGGGTCAGCCCGGACCGGATCGACTGCAACCGATCCGCCGCTTTGGTGAGCAATGCGGCGCGGGTCACTTCGTCGGCGCTGGCGGCATTGGCGACGGCACGCTCGACGGTGGCCTGATGCGCGAGGATGAACGCCAGCGGGTTGTTGATCTCGTGCGCGATGCCGGCGACCAGCTCGCCGAGTGACGCCATCTTGGCCGACTGGACCAATTGCGCCTGCGTTTCGCGCAGCAATGCGTTGGCCCCGGCCAGTTCGGCATTGGCGCGGGCGAGGCGTTCAGCGGAATCCGCCTCTGCACGCGCCTGTGCCAGAGCGATCGCCTGAGCCTGTTCGCGCGCGATGCCGGCGGCTTCCTCGTCGCGGGCGAGCTTGCGCCGGACGATGGCGCGAATGCGGACCAGCAGCATGTCGCTGTCGCGACCGCGCGACACCACATCGTCCGCACCCGCCGCCAGTCCGGCAAGTATGGTCGCCGGGTCGGCATCGTCGGTCAGGGCGACCAGCGCGATGCCGCTCGCCCGTTCGGTCCGACGGGCATCGAGCATCGCGGAAAGTGCGAAAGGAGCGTCATTGCGCGGTTGTACGACGAGGATGCCGTCGGCGCTCTCCGTATCGATCGCTGCAAGGGCATCGTCGACACCCGCGACGTGAACGACGTGATAACCCTCCGCCACCAATTGGGTTACCATATGATCCGATGATTCGGCTGGCGGCGCGAGCAGCAGGAGGCGGGCCTGTCGCAACGACGCAGCGGGACCATCGCCCGTCGGCCTTGCGCGGACCTGTCGCAGCAGCGCCCGCACCCGGGACACGATAAGCTCGCCACCGCCGCTCTTGGGCACATAGGCGTTGGCGCCGCTGTCGAGGCCCTGCCGTTCGACGTCCGACGCATCGTCGCCGGTCAGCATCAGGATGGGGAGGGTCCGGGTGGCGTTGGTCTGGCGCACGATCCGCACCAGTTCGTCGCCATTCATGCCGGGCAGACGGTAATCCACGACCAGCAGGTCGGGCCGGCTGTGATTGAGCGCTTCGAGCGCGCTTTCCGCATCGCGCGTCCGGTCGATCCGAAACCCGGCGCGCTCGAACATCCGCCGCAGCTGCAGCGCTTGCGTATCCGAATCCTCGATCAGCAGGATCGCGGCATCCTCGCTCACCGCGCGCGGTCCACGATGCGCTTCACATGCGGGGCGATCAGGTCGAGCGGTAGCGACAGCGCGCCTGCCCGGTGTGCGGCGGCAGGCATTCCATAGACGATCGACGTGCTGGCGTCCTCCGCCACCGCCTGGCCACCGGCGGCCAGCAGCGCCTGTACGCCGGGCGCGCCGTCCTCGCCCATGCCGGTCAGCACCACGGCCAATGCAGCGCCGTCGAGTGCGGTCGCGGCACTTTCGATCAGGCGCGTGGCCGACGGGCGTTGTCCGTTGACCGGGCCATCGGTCGCAACCCGCATCGTGCCCCCGCGCGTAAGCATCAGATGCGCGTCGCCTGGCGCCACATACACCGTCCCGGCGCGCGGCAACTCGCCGTTTCGGGCCAGTTCGACCTGCTGCGGTACGACGCTGTCGAGCCAGCTGGCGAAGCCGGCCATGAAGCTCGCGCCCATATGCTGCACCAGTAGGACGGGCAGCGGCAGGTCGGCGGGAAGCGCGCCCAGCAGGCGGGCGAGCGCCGGTGGCCCGCCGGTCGATGCGGCCAGCAGCAGAACCGACGGGGGACGGACGCGTGGCGGAATCGCGGGGACACTCCGTGCCGCGGGCATCCGCCGCCGGACCACGGCAACCTCGCTCATGATCGCGAGCTGGGTGCGGATTTCGTGCGCGACCTGCGCATAGGCGGCATCGCCCAGCCCGACCGGCTTTTCGACGACCGACAATGCCCCGGCGCGCAGCGCATCCATGCTGTTACCCATCGCGCCGCCGTCCATGCTGGCTGAGATCACCACGATCGGGGTCGGTTGACTGGCCATGATCCGGCGCGTCGCTTCCAACCCGTCGATACCGGGCAGGCGGATGTCCATCGAGATGACGTCGGGCCTGAGTGCAGGAAGCGCCGCGATTGCTTCCTCCGCGGTCGCAAAGCTGGCGGCGACGGTCAGGCGCGGGTCGCTGCCGACGATATGGGTCAGCAAGGTGCGCACCACCGTCGAATCCTCGACGATCATCACGCGGGCAGGGGCGTTGCGGGTCGTCATCAGGTCAGATCAGCTGCTGAACGACGCCGATCAATTTGCCCTGATCGAAATCCTGCTTGGTGACATAGGCATCCGCGCCGAGGCTGAGACCGCGTTCGATATCGTCGGGGCTGTTGCGCGATGTCATCATGATGACCGGTAAAGTTTTCAGTGCCGGATCGTTCCGTATCGCCGCCAGCAAAGCGAATCCATCCATCCGCGGCATCTCGACATCCGCGACTACCAGGTCGATTGCATCGAGCCCCGAGCGCAGCCGTTCCAGACCCGCCAGCCCGTCGACCTCGACCAGCACGCGGTAGCCCTGCGCCTCTAGGATGCTGCGTTCCAGCGTCCGGGTGGTGATCGAATCATCGACGACCAGGATCGTCCGGGTCCGGGTTTCCGGCGTCGGTGCGGTGAAGGCGGTGGCGATGCGGCCCGCCGCACGGTCGCGGACCAGCTGGACGGGATCGAGGACCAGCACGACCTCTCCGTTCAGCAGTACGGTGCCCAGAACGAGCGGCAGGTCGGCGGCGATGGCCGCGGCGTCGCCGACCAGCAGCGCGCGAACGTCGCTGAGCGCGTCGACGACCAGTACGCGGCGAACGCCCTCGGCCTCCAGCACGACCGCCCGCAATGTCGCGCCTGCATCGGCCTGCGCCATGCCCAATGCATCGCCGAGCCGCGACACGGGCAGCGGTTCGCCGTCGACCGGCAGCATCGTCTCTCCGCCACTGGGGGACAGTGCGGCCGGATCGATCCGCAGCACCTGTCGCACCGCATCGGCCGGCAGGGCGCAAACCATGTCCCCGACCTCGACCAGCAGCAGGGTGCGACGGGTGAGGGCGACGGGAACCGCGATGGTCAGGACCGTACCGCCGCCCGATCCCGGCGCAATGCTGGCCGATCCGTGCAGCCGGCGCGAGACCTCCGCCACGACCGACAGACCGATGCCGCGCCCGGCGACTTCGTCGAGGCGCTCGGCGGTCGACAGGCCCTGTTCGAACAGCAACGCGTGCAGTGCCGGCCCACGCGGCGATGGCGCATCGGCGGGGATGAGTCCGACGGCACGGGCACGGGTAACGATCGCGTGGTCATCCAGCCCCGCGCCGTCGTCGCGGATGGTGATGAGCAGCCGACCGCGATCGATCCGGGTGTCGATGGTGATCGTACCGGCGTCGTCCTTGCCCGCGCTCCGGCGGCGTTCGGGTGTCTCGATACCGTGGCGCACCGCATTGCGCAGGACGTGGAGGAGTGGATCGCGCAGGGCGTTCAGCACGCGCCGATCCGCCTCGCCATCGGTTTCGTTGGTCCGCAGCCGGGCGATCTTGCCCTCGGCCGCCGCCAGATCGCGAACGGAGCGCTCATAGCCATCGAACAGCGTCGCTACCGGTTGCAGCAGCAGCCGTTCGCCATCGCGCTCCAGTTCGGCGCTCGACCGGTCGAGCGCATCGCGCAGGCGACCATGCAGGCCCCGAATGCGATCCAGTTCGTTCATCGCCTGTCGCAGCCGTCGGGCCGCCTCGCTGTCCTCGGCCCCCGACAGCAGCGGGGACAGTGCAGCCAGATCCTCCGACAGAGCGGAAAGGCGGTCGGCGACCATCCCCTGTTCTGCGACCTGGGTGGCCAGAACATGCAGCGACCGACCGAGATTTTCGACCCGATGGCCCGAAACGGCAACCCGCCGTTCCGGCTCGGCCTCTTGTGGGGCGTTCGGCGTGTCGGGCGATGCCCCATCCTCGATCGCATCCGCCAGCCGCCGCAGTTCCGCGATCGCTCCCGCGTCCAGCGCCCGCTCACCGCGTTCGATGGCGAGGATCAGCGCCTCGGCTTCATGTGCCGCCGCTTCGCTTTCAGGCAACTCGACCGCGCGCGCCGCGCCTTTGAGGCTGTGCGCCCGGCGGCTGAATTCGCGCAGGTCGACGCTGCGCCCGGCATCCGCATCGGCCAGTGCGGCACGGATACCGGCCATATGCTCGGCAAGTTCCTCCGCGAATGCCGCCAGCAATTCGGCCTGAAGCTCGTCCACGCGCGCGTCCGTCCCGTTACAGGCGGTAGCGTTCGGTCAGGCCGACCAGCTTGCGCGACAATTCGCCCAGATCGCCGGCCGCTTGGTCGAGCTGCCGGGTCGAAGCGGCAGTCTGCTGCGACGCTTCCCGGATATTCTGCAGGGCGATGGTGACCTGCTCGATGCCGATCTGTTGCTGGTTGGTCGATGCCACGATCTGCTGGAACGTCTGCACATTTTCCTGCACGCGGGTCGCCAGTTCCTCGATCGCGGCATGTCCCGCGTCGGTACGCTCCTTGCCCGACGCGACGCGCTTGACCGCTTCCTCGGTCAGCATCACCGACGAATTGATCCCGCGCTGGATATCCCCCAGGATCGAGCGGACGTTGCGGGTCGCCCCCTTCGCCTGATCGGCCAGTTGCTTCATCTCCGATGCGACGATCGCGAAGCTGCGACCCTGTTCGCCCGCCGCTGCCGCCTCGATCGAGGCGTTGAGCGCGAGGAGGTGCGAGCGTTCGGATACGTCGTTGACCGTCGCGATGATGTCGCCGATCGCCTGCGTCTTTTCCGATAGCGCGACGATGTTGGTCGCGACCGCTTCGGCCTGTTCGCGGATCGCGTCCATCGCGCGGGCGGTGTCGGTGACGGCGTTCAGGCCGGCATCGCTGACCTGCGCCGTCGCCTGCGCCTGCGCGATCACTTCCTGCGCACGGCGGGTGATCTGTGCGCCGCTATGCGTGATTTCGTCGACGGTCGCCGCGGTTTCCTGCACGGCGGCGAGCTGTTCCTCGACCGATGCGGCCTGTTCCTGCGTCGACGCACGGATCTCGGTGGTGGCGGCGTTCAGATCATTGGTCGCGGCGCGGTTCTGCGTGGCGATGGTTCGCAGGCCGCCGACCATGTCGTTCAGCGTCCGGCCGAGCTGCCCCAGCTCGTCCTTGCCGGTCGCGTCGGTCGTCGTCGACAGGTCGCCTTCGCCGATGCGACCGACGAACGACATGAACGAATCGAGCGGCCCGACGATCGAACGGCGGGTCGTGACCGCGACCGCGACGGCGACGATGATCGCGACGATCAGCCCGAGGACGATCGAAATGCGGCTGGCATTATACACGTCCTGCGTCGCGTCGCGCCCGCGTTCGATTGCTACGTTGAGCGTCTCGCGCGCCTGTCCGATCCGGGCGACGGTGGCGGCATGATCGCGCACGATGTCGGCTTCGATCGCCAGCACGCCGGCACGATCGCCCGCACTGATCGCAGCCAGCTGCGTTTCGACGTCGCTGCGCGTCTGCTTGAGTGCCTGATCGCCCGCTGCCAGCTGACGCGCCATCGCCGCCCACAGGTCGGACCGGGCACCGGTGACCGAATTGTCGCGATAGGTTTCCGCCGCGCGTTCCTGTTCGACGATGCCGCGCTGCGCTTCCTCGACGGCGTTGCGCCATCCGGTCGTCGCTTCGCGGACCCGCTTGTCATCACCGGTCAGGAACGCCTGGACCAGGCTGGCGCGCTGCTCGACCTTGCGCGACAAGGCATGATCGATGCGGTTCAGCGCCTCCATCGACGCAAGGTCGCGTTCGACGATCAGGTCGACGGTCTGGCGGACGTCGCCAATCTGGACGAGCGCATAGACGCCGAGCGCGAGGAGGATCGCGGTCAGGGCCGCAAAGCCAGCGGCGATCCGGGTGGAAACGGACAAACCTTATCCTTCCTGAAGACGTGCGGGGAGAAGTCGTTCGATCAGCACGACCGGGTCGATCCGTGTCAATCGCTGGTCGTCATCGATTACGAGGGTGGAAAGAGTGGGACCGGTGTCAGTGCGGAGGACCGTGGCGACGCCGGACACCGCGTCGACCGCCAGTGCGATGCGCGGGGTTTCGTGGCGCAGCACGATCATCGCGGTCGGCTCGGCGGCGTCGTGATCCAGCAGTTCGGCCAGCGCGAACAGGTTCACGACCGTTCCGCGCCACGCCACCAGCCCGCGCAGCACGCCCGGCGCGTGGGGCAGGCGCGTGACCTTCGGCAGCGGCGCGACCGCGCGGACGCAATCGATCGGCAGCCCGTGCGCCACGCCGCCGAGGTCGAACAGCAGCAGTGTTTCGCGCGGCCGGTCGTCGGTTTCTCGCACCCCGGCAACTGCGCGCTGCCGGGCGGCGAGAATCGCAGTGACGGCATCGGCGTCGAGGTCGTCGGACAGGATGGTCGGCACGCTCATCGCCCGGTTCCGATCGTGTGGCGGATGGCGGCGGTCATGGCACCGGCAGTCATACCGTCGCCTTCGGCCAGTTCGGTATCGGGCGCAAGGCTGCTCGCGACGCGCAGCGCATTGGTCAGGCTGCGGCGGCCATCGGGCGCGCGGCCCTGTGCCAGCAGGTAATGGCCGAACTGGTAATGCGCCATGGCGAACGACCGGTCGAGATAGAGGGCGTCGCGAAAGGCGCGTTCGGCGCGGTCCTTGTCCCCCGTGGCGAGCGCGTCGAGCGCCGCGAAATAATGGGCGGCGGCATCCGGCGCGCGAACCACCGTCGGTGGTGCTGCCGGGCCCGGCGGCGGCGGGGACGTGCGAACGGCCGTGAGACGCGGGGCGGGGGATCGCGCCGGCGTCGCTGCCGGCGGCGGCGTATCGGGTAACGGCTCGGCGGGGGCCGTCCGGGGCCGCGTGTCGAGCGGACGATAGGTCAGGATGCCGCCGGTCAGGTCGCTGTCGGCGACCACGTCGAAACCGGGATTGGGTTCGGCATGGCCGAGCAGCAGGATGCCGTCCGCCGCCAGCCGCTCGGCGAGCGCGCCGACGATCGCGGTCGCATCCTCCTGGGCGAAATAGATCAGCACGTTGCGGCACAGGATCAGGTCATAATCGCTGAAGCCGAGCGGGGCGGCGACATCGATCATGGTCAGCAGGTTATGGCGTTCGAACCGGGCGATACCGCGATAGCGATCCTTCAGCCGGTAGCGGTCGCCCTTCCGGTCGAACAGCCGCGCTCGCTCGCTCTCGCCCATGGTGCGCAACGCCCAGGACGAATATTCCGCCTGTCGTGCCGCTTCCACCGCCGCTTCGTCGATGTCGGTGCCGGTCAGCGCGATGCGCCAGTCGTCGATCGCGTCGCCCAGCAGGTCGGCGAGCAGGATCGCAACCGAATGCGCTTCCGCCCCGGTCGAACAACCCACGCTCCAGATGCGCAGTCGCTTGTCGTCACGATGGCGTTCGATCATCTCGGGCAGGATGCGGGTCTTCAGCGCGTCGAACTGTTCGGCGAAGCGGAAGAAGAAGGTTTCGTTGATCGTTACCGCGCTTTCGAGCAGCGGCCATTCTGGATTGGCCGGATCGCGCAACCGGGCGCGATAGTCGCCGAGCGTCGCATCGCCGGTAGCGGTCATGCGCCGTGCGACATGGTCGGCGAGCTGCGCGTCCTTGTCGGTATAATAATGATGGCCGGTCCGCGCGATGACCAGCGCCTTCACCTCCGCAAAGGCTTCGTCGCCGATCATGTCGCCGTCCACTGGTCTTGGCGGGTAGCGGCGGCGGCGGTGAGCGCGGCCAGCGTCGCCCGTTCGCCGTCCAGTAGCAGCCGATCGACCGCGACGACATGCGCGACCTCGCCATCGGCCAGCGGCAGTTCGCCGGTGATGGCGGCGTTCAGGCTATGGCCGGGTGACAGCGGGCCGACCGCGCCGGTCACGACATCCTCCGCCCGGTCGACCAGCAGGCAGATATCGTCGCGCAGCCGCACGAGGTGCGCGAACAGGTCGATCCCCGCCAGCGGCGCGTGCGGATCGAGCAACAGGTGCGGCGCGAGGACCGGTACCGGTCGCCCCTGCAACGTGACGAAGCCGAGCAACGGGCGCGGCAGCCCCGGCGGCGCGTCGATCGGCAGCAGCGGCAACACCTCGCGCACCGCCGTCATCGGCAGCGCGAGGCGGGTGTCGCCGATGCGCAGGATCAGGAACGACGCGGTCATCACCGTCTGGCTATATCGTGCTTCGCCAGCAGCGCCAGATCATCCGGTGTGTTGATATTGGTAATTCCGTCCAGACCCGCGATCCCGACCGCACCGATCCGGTCGGCAAAGGCCCGGACCGAACGTGATCCGCCCCCGGCCAGCAGGCCGTCTAGAACCGGCGCGGCACTGCTCGGCCACCATCCGACCACCGGCAGGTCGGCGAGATAGGCGGCAGGACCAGCACTGGACAGGTGATCGCGACATCCGGCGGGCAGCAACGGCGCGTCGCATGGTACGGTCAGCACCTGGGCAAAGCCGTGCGTCGCGGCGTAATGCAGTGCGCCGGCAACCCCGCCGAGCGGCCCCAGATCGGTCGCCGGCCGGTCGGCGACGCTCACCATGCCCGGATGCGACCGGCCGACTACGACCAGCGCGTCGACCTGGGTACCGATCGCGTCGGCCACGCGGTCGATCAATGCGCGCCCGCCAAGCGTCGCAAGCGCCTTGTCGCTACCGAAACGGGTCGAACGGCCGCCGGCGAGGATCGCGCCCAGGATGCGGGTCATGTCGCGAGCATCGCGTCGTCGCGGACCAACGTCCTGAGCGGCAGCCCGGCCTCGGCAGCGCGATCGATCGCCAGCGTAGTCGCGGCGGACAGGGTGGCGAGGAGGGGGCATTGCGCCAGCACCGCCTTCTCCACCAGTTCGAACGAGCAGCGGGACGACAGCAGCGCGAAGCCGCCATCCCAATCCAGACCGCCACGTCGCATCGCGCCGATCAACTTGTCGAAGCCATTGTGTCGCCCGACATCCTCGCGCACCAGCCGGATGGTGCCATCGGCGGCACAAAGCGCCGCGGCATGGGTCGCACCGGTCGCCCGAGCCAGCGGCTGGTGGTCGCGGAGCGTCCCCGCCGCCGCGAGAATAGCCGCCGGAGTAGCGTTGCTGCCGACCGCCAGCGACGGCAGCGGGCGCAGCGCCTGTTCGAGATTTTCGATCCCGCACAATCCGCAGGACGATTCCGACACACGGTGCCGGACCCGATCCGCCACCCGGTGATGGCAATCGGGGGTCAGCATCACGCGCAACAGCGTACCGGCGGCGACGGGGTGGGCCGCGACCTCGATCACGTCGCCCGGCGTATCGACCAATCGTTCGGCCAGCACGAACCCATAGGCGAGGTCGTCGAGGTCGACAGGCGTCGCCATCAGCACGGCATAGCCCAGACCGTTGATCTCTATCGCGACCGGAGCCTCGATCGCGACCACCCGGTCCTGTCCTGTGGCATCCCCCGATGCCGCCACCCGGTCCACTGGCCGGGTGGCAACGCCCCCATGATCCATCAGGCGACGATACGCACCGGCACTGCCTTCGCCGCCGGCGTTTGCGACCCGAAATCATGCCAGCCGAGCGGGATTAGCGGGTTGAGTTCGGGATAATAGCCGGCGATGCAGCCGTCGGGCAGATCGAACGGCACAACCTTCAGCCCGCCGACGCGCCGGTCGATCCCGTCGTCGCTGTCGCCGACGATGGTTACGACCTGCCCCTTGTGCAGCCCGGCCTTCTCGATCTCCTTCGGGTTCATCATCACGACGTCGCGCGTGCCGGTGATGCCCCGGAACCGGTCGTCATAGCCATAGATTGTGGTGTTGAACTGGTCGTTCGACCGCAGCGTCACCAGCCGCAGCCGGCCCGGCGCATCGGCAATCGTGGTGCCCGAGAGCGAACGGGGCACGGTGAATTCCGCCTTGCCGCTCTCCGTCTTCCAAATCCGTTCACGTGCCGAATTGCCGCGATAGAAGCCGCCCGGCGTGAACATCCGTTCCTCGAAATCGTGGAACTGTTCGGGATAGGTCTCCTCGATCAGCTTGCGGATCTTCGCATAATCGCCGGTCCACCCGTCCCAGTCGACCTTCGGATTGGGATCGAGCGTCGCCTTGGCGATTCCGGCCACGATGGCGACTTCGGATTTGAGATGCTCGCTCGCCGGCTCGTGCGTCGCGATCGAACCGTGGATATGGCTGAACGTATCCTCGATCGTGACGATCTGTTCGCCGCCCGCCTGCTTGTCGACCTCGGTCCGCACGAGGCAGGGGAGGAGGTACGCGACCTTGCCGTTGATGAGGTGGCTGCGGTTCAGCTTGGTCGCGATCTGCACCGTCAGGCGCATTTGCGGCCACGCCGCCTCGATCCGTTCCAGATCGGGGATCGCGCGCAGGAAATTGCCGCCGAGCGACACGAAGGCGTCGATCTCGCCCTTCAATATGCCTTCGCACGCGGTGACGGTGTTGTGGCCATGGTCCATCGGCGGTTCGAAATCGAACAGCTCGCGCAGCCGGTCCATCGGTACCAGTTCGGGCTTCTCCGAAATGCCGACGGTGCGCTGGCCCTGCACGTTGCTGTGCCCGCGCACCGGCGACATGCCGGTGCCGACGCGGCCGATATTGCCCTTCATCAACAGCAGGTTGACGTAGGTGGCGACGTTGTCGAACCCGTTGACCTGCTGCGTCAGGCCCATGCCATAGATGCCGATGGTCCGGTCCGCCTCGACATAGACCTGTCCCGCCGCCTCGATATCGGCGCGGGGCAGGCCGCTTTCGCGTTCGATATCGGCCCAGTCGGTCGCCCGGACCATCGCCTCGAACTCTGCCCAGCCATGGGTATGTTGTTCGATGAAATCGACGTCGAGGACATGGACCTGATGCTCGGCCCAGCTCTTGTCCTCGGCCGCCAGCACATGTTTGGCGAGGCCGATCATCACCGCGACGTCGCCGCCGGGCTTCACCTGATGATATTGGCAGCTGATCTTCGTCTCGCTGCGCGTCGCCATCTCGAACGGGTTCTGCGGATCGGTGAACGCGATCAGCCCCGGTTCCTTGACCGGGTTGAAGGTCACGACCTTGCAGCCGCGCTTCACCGCGTCGCGAAGGGGGTGGAGGAAGCGCGGGCTGTTCGACCCGGTATTCTGGCCGAAGAAGAACATCGCGTCGCAATGTTCGAAATCGTCGAGGATCGATGTGCCTACGGGTGCGCCGATCGTCTTCTTCAGCGCGACCGAGGTCGTCTCATGGCACATGTTCGAACTGTCGGGCAGGTTGTTGTGCCCATAGAGGCGGGCGAACAGCGCGTAGAGATAGGAGGTTTCGAGGCTGGCGCGGCCCGAAGCATAGAAGATCGCCTTCTTCGGATCGATCGCACGCAGCTCCGCACCGATCGCGCTGAACGCTTCGTCCCAGCTGCATTCGACATAATGGTCGGTCGCATGGTCGTAGCGCAGCGGATGCGTCAGTCGCCCGACATGTTCGAGATCGAAATCCTTCCACGTCTTCAATTCGCTGACCGAATGCTTCGCGAAGAATTCCGGCGTGCAGCGGTTGGGCGTCAGGTCCCAGAGCGTCGCCTTCGCCCCGTTTTCGCAGAATTCGAACGGGTGCGGCTCGGCGGGCTTGCCCCATGCGCAGGACGTGCACATGAAGCCCTTCGACTTGTTCTGCCGGGCGAGTTGCGCCAGCGCGGCGGGGCGGTTACGCTCCTTGGCAAGGACCTTGGACATCCCCTTGACCGAGCCCCAGCCGCCTGCCGGGCCGTCATATCCCACCACATCGTCCCGATCCGCCACGGCAATTCCTTCTCTACGCCTGTGGCGTAGCCTACGCCGGGCAGGGGGTAATGTTCCGCTGGTCAGTCGATTAATTCGAGCGCCAGCGCCGTCGCTTCGCCGCCGCCGATGCATAGCGAGGCAAGGCCGCGCTTCTGCCCGCGCGTTTCCAGCGCCGACAACAGGGTCGCCAGCACGCGCGCGCCGCTGGCGCCGATCGGATGGCCGAGTGCGCAGGCACCGCCATGGACGTTCACGCGGTCGTGCGGCAGGCTCAGGTCGTGCATCGCCGCCATGGTGACGCAGGCAAAGGCCTCGTTCACCTCGAACAGGTCGATCTGATCGGCGGTCCACCCGGCGCGCTCCATCGCGCGGCGCATCGCGAAGACCGGGGCGGTGGCGAAGCGGGCGGGGGCGTGGGCGAAGCCGGCATGGGCGACGATCCGCGCGATCGGCGTCAGTCCCAGCCGGTCGGCGACCGACGCCCGCGCCAGCACCAGCGCGGCCGCGCCGTCGGAGATCGACGAGGCGTTGGCGGCGGTGATCGTGCCGTCCTTCGCAAAGGCGGGCTTCAGCGTCGGAATCTTCGCGACATCGCCGCGCGCGGGCTGTTCGTCGAGGCGGATGGTGGTCGTGCCCTTGCGCGCCGCAATCTCGACCGGGACGATTTCGCGGTCGAACGCGCCCGAGCTCTGCGCCGCCTGCGCCCGCCGCAGCGATTCGATGGCGAAGGCGTCCTGCGCCTCGCGGGTGAAGCCATAGGAAGCGGCGGTTTCCTCGGCGAAGCTGCCCATCAGCCGGCCGGGTTCATAGGCGTCCTCCAGCCCGTCGAGATACATGTGATCGATCAGGCGATCATGCCCGATCCGTGCGCCGCTGCGATGGCGTTGCGACAGATAGGGGGCGTTGGTCATGCTCTCCATGCCACCTGCGACGATGATGTCGGCAGAGCCCGCCGCGATGCTGTCGGCGGCCATCATCACCGCCTGCATCCCCGATCCGCACATCTTGTTGACCGTCGTCGCCTCGACATGCTGCGGCAGGCCCGCGCCCAGCGCCGCCTGTCGCGCCGGAGCCTGGCCAAGGCCGGCGGGCAGGACGCAGCCCATGTAGATGCGCTCGACCGCCTCACCCGACAGGCCGGCACGTGCGACCGCTGCCCCTACCGCTGTCGCGCCCAGCTGCGTTGCGGTGGCCCCGGACAGCGACCCCTGAAAGCTGCCCATCGGCGTGCGGGCATAGGACAGGATGACGACGGGATCGGACATGGGCACTCTCCGGGACATATTCTGGTTTCGTTTGTTATCATCTAGGGCGATGGTCGCGCCGCCGCAATCGCGCTAGGCGCTGGGCCATGTCCGCTGCGCTGCCTTCCGCCTTCTGGTCGATCCTGCTGGGAATGCTGGGCGTGGTGTTCGGCAGCTTCATTGCGACGGTCGCGATCCGCTGGCCCGCCGGGCGGTCGGCATTGGCCGGGCGGTCGACCTGCGACGGGTGCGGACGGACGCTTACGGCATCGGAACTGGTGCCGCTCGTCAGCTTCGCCATGCTGCGCGGAAGGTGCCGGACCTGCGCGGCGCCGATCGCGGCGGGGCATGTCGTCACCGAATTGCTGGGCGGCGCGATCGGCGTGGTCGCGGGACTGGTCGCGCCGGGTTGGGAAGGGCTGGCGGCTGCGGCGTGCGGCTGGGTGTTGCTGGCACTCGGCGCGATCGATCTGGCCGCTTTCTGGCTGCCCGATGTGCTTACCGGTTCGTTGGCGGTCGTGGCACTGGCCGGCGGTCTGGCCGGGCTGGGCGTCGATATCGAGGCCCGGCTGATCGGGGGAGCGGCGGGTTTTGGCGTGCTGTGGCTTGTCGCCCGCGCCTATCGGATCATGCGCGGGCGGGTCGGGCTGGGCGGCGGCGATCCGAAGCTGTTCGGTGCGATCGGACTGTGGCTCGGTTGGCGCGCGCTGCCGCAGGTGTTGCTGATCGCGGCGCTGACCGGGCTGGCCACCGTGCTGGTTCTGCGGTTGGCGGGGCGCCGGATTGCCGCGACCGACCGGATACCCCTCGGCACCCTGCTGGCCGGCGCAGCGTTCCTAAGCTGGGCGATCTGACGCCGGTTCGATCCGATATTCGATCGGTTTGAAGCTGCCCCCGTTCGATGCCGGTGCGGAACATGCGGTGAGGCCGATCACGAGGTCCATCGCCGCACGGAAGGTGATCGTATCGCCCGCCTTGCTAATCGGCGGCAGGACGCTGAGCTTGCCCGTGGTCCCGTCGACCGGCACGTTCATGAAACAGTTGAACGCCACCGGAATGCGGTCCGGCGCGATGCCGTACGGCTCCAACGCGGCGGCGAGATTGCCGAAGCAGCCGCGATGCCTGGGCAGGTCGGGATAGAAATGATCGAACGTGTCGTAGGAGCAGGGCGTCAGCAGGAAATCATGCATGCCGACCATGTCGTCGACGATGTCCAGCATCACCCGGCTGCGGTTCGAATACAGCTTATGGCCGGTCGTCAGCCGGATCGTCTCGGCATAGTCCAGCGTACGGCCCGAAGAGATCACCTCGTCCAGATCATCGGCATTGAACGCCAACAGGTCGGCGACCTGGCATCCGCGCGGATCGACAACCGTCAGCGTGTCGCCCTTGGACAGCCGGAAGGCGGTGCCCGACCGTTCGGGGATGGTGACGTTCACTTCTGTTCCCCCGAATAATGAAAGGGGCAGGCCCAGCGGTCGTCGACCACGCGGCCGCTATACTGCCGGGCCTCGCTCGCAGCGCCATGGCGAGCCAGCATCGGGTTGCGACTGCCGGCAAGGGCTTCGTCGCGGACGAGGATTTTCTCGCGCATCGTCTCGTACTTCCCTTCCGCGCGTAGCCGTTCGAACTGATCGTGCAGGTTAAAGACGAGCGTGGGGCGTTCGAATCGCCGGGCAGGGCGGCTGGCACGCGGATGCAGGCCGACGATGAAGAACGCCTCGCCGCCGAAGCTGAGCGAGAAATGCGGATTGTCGGGATCGGCGCTGACCCGCGCATCGTAATCCTGACCACGCCACACATCCTTGTCGGACAGCGACTGTACGCGCTGCCACAGCGCGCGTTCGAATTCGGATTCGCTGAGATCGTCCGGTCCATCGAACACGACCGCGAAACTGCGATACATTGCCCGGTCGCGACGATAATTTTCGGCCAGTCGCATCAGTGCGTCATGGATGCGCACATCATCCCATGCACTGTCGATCCGCGAGCAGGCCAGCACGTCCAGCGTGCCGCGCGCCATGGCCGACTTCGCCCCGACACAGGGAAAGGCGCGGTCGTCGACATGGTCGAACAGCAGGGTTTCGAGGCGTTCCTGTGCCTCATGCTTCCAGTTGAACATTTGCGGAGATTCCCGGCCCGGTGATTGGAACCACAGTACGTTTCGCGCATGATACCGGTTCCCCGCCGGTTGACGGGGCGCGGGGACGGCGGCAACAATCCATGTCGTGAACAAACGCCTGCTCCTCGACGATTTTCTTCCGTACCGCCTGTCGATCGCATCGAACCGGGTGTCGGACGCCATCGCCTCCACCTATCGATCGCTGTTCGGGCTGCGCATTCCCGAATGGCGGCTCGTCACCGTCATCGCCGAGAGCGACGGCATCACGCAGCAGGCGCTGTGCGTCGCCACCCGCATGGACAAGGTGACGGTCAGCCGTGGCGCTATTGCACTGGTCGACCGGGGGCTGGTCGAACGTCGCGCCAATACCGGTGACCAAAGGTCGCACCTGTTGCGGCTCACCGCTTCCGGCCGGGCGCTGTACGACGAAGTCGCGCCCAAGGCACTGCTTATCGAGCAGGAACTGTTCGCCTCATTCAGTACGAAGGAGGTCGAGGTGCTGCGGGACATGCTGGCCCGGGTACAGGCCGCCGCAGATGCGATGGAACAGCGCGGCGACGGTCAGTAACGGTCGCGTCGCGGCTTCATCTGCCGCTTGCTCGGCAGGGTATCGGCGAGGCGCGCACCGCGACGGCCCATGGGCAAGGGGTGACCGACAGTCGAATCGACGGCGGTCTGCCGTTCCGCCTCGGCGTTGATTTCCGCCCCGATCAGAATGGCTAGGCTGGAGACGAACAGCCACATCAGCAGCACGACGACCGCGCCCAACGCGCCATAGGTCGCGTTGTAGTTGGCGAAGTTGGCCGCATAGATGCCGAACAATACCGTCGCCAGCAGCCATAACAGCGTCGCGGCGACCGAGCCGACCGACAGCCAGCGCCATTTGGCGCGCGCCCGGTCCGGGCCGTAGCGATAGGCGAACGCGATCGCTGCGCTGGCGATGCTCGCCGCGACCAGCCAGGTCGCACCCTGGATCAGGATCGCACCGGCCGTGCCGAGAAATTCGGTCTGGCTGCGAATCCAGGTCAGCACGCCCGCCGACAGGATGCCGACGATCGCCGCAAAGATCGCCGCAATGGTCAGCATCGCGGACAACAGGGTGGTGGTGACGATGCTGCGTTCGTCCTCCTCCTCGTAGATCACGTTCAGCGCCTGAATGATCGCGCTCGCCGCGCGCATCGCGCCATAGATCGACAGCAGCAGGGCGACGAACAGGCCTAGGCCCGCCTGGGTGGAGGCCGTGGTCACGACCGCGATCAGCTGGTCGGAGATCAGCCGCGCGGCGTCGGCGGGCACCAGTTCGAAGATCGTCTGCATATGCCGCGCCACGGTCGAGGGGTCGGCGATCAGGCCATAGGTCATGACGATCGCGCCCAGCAGCGGCACGAACGACAGAAAGGCGTAGAAGGCGACACCCGCCGCCATGAGCGTCAGGTTGTGATAGCCGACCATGGTGTAGACCCGCAGGAAGATCGCGCGCCATGCCGGCCATGGATGCTGCCACGGATGTTCGGATGCGCTGCCCGGGACGCGGGCAGGGTCGATCGGCGGCATGGTATCGGTCAAAGCGGCTCCCCTTCGCGGCGATTACCTAACGCAGCGGCACGGGAATCGGATGCAGCGTAACGTACAAATTGAACCAATTCCGTCTGTTGGCGTTTTTCGGTTTACGGGGGTTGTGTGTCGCACCCCGCACCAAGGGGATGGGGACAGGGTTTTGGGGGACTTTCGCGCACGGACCGGTTTTGCGCTGCTCGCAACGACGATGTTGATCCCGGTGGCCCATGGACAGGGGACTACGTCGCGCCCGGCAAACGTGACGGGGCAGCAATCGCCCGTCGAGCCGATCGTTCCCGATCCTGAGTTCAATTCGGCACTGCCTTCCCTTTCGGGCGATATCAACGCGCCGCTGGAACCGATGTCGGCATTCGACAAAAGCCCGGCACCGCTGCCGCAGGTCCAGCCGCTTCCGGCGCCGACTGCGCCCGCCACCGAAGCGCAACTTCCCGCCGAAACGCTGCCGGACGCCGTCCTTCCCGAAGCGCCCGAGCTGGCCCAGCCGCTGACGCCGCTATCGTCGTTCGACGTCACTCCGGTCGAGGTCGCCGGCGTCGACGACCAGAAGGCCGTCGAAATCCGCTATGACACGGTCGTCAACGGCCTCGACGCGATCGACGGCGAAACGCAGTTCCGCGCGCTGTCGGCGCTGCGCGAGGGCGATGGCAAGGCAGCGAATGCCGCGATGATACAGGCCCGCGCCAAGGAAGACGAGCAACTCGCCATCCGCATCATGCGGGCCAAGGGTTATTATGACGGCACCGCGACCTCCGCGATCGAAACGCCGCCGGGTGCGCGCGTGCGGGCGGTGGTGACGGCGGTGCCGGGCAAGCAGTTCACGCTGGGATCGATCCGCATCGATACCCAGCCGACGGTGCCGCCGAACCTGGTCGATCGCGAATTGCCGCTGAAGGTCGGCGATCCGATCGACGCCGAACGGATCCAGGCGGCCGAGGCCAATGTCAGCCTGAAGCTACCGCAGCAAGGCTATCCGTTCGTCGAGGTCGGACAGCGCGACATCCTGCTCGACGATACGACGGTCACCGGCGCCTATACCCTGCCGGTCACGACCGGGCCGCGATCGTCGTTTGGCACCTATTCGACCACCGGCAAGCTGGCCTTCGATGCCGAGCATGTCGGTATCCTTGCCCGGTTCAAGCAGGGCGAACTGTACGACAATCGCAAGGTCGATGACCTGCGCGCGGCGCTGGTATCGACCGGGTTGTTCTCGGGCGTGTCGGTCGAGCCGCAGCGTACCGGCCAGATCGCACCGGACGGCACCGAATATGTTAACCTCTTGGTGAAGCAGGACGCCGGCCCGCCCCGTACCCTGGCCGGTGAAGCGGGCTATGGCACGGGGCAGGGCGTCCGTCTCGAGGGATCATGGACCCACCGCAACCTGTTCCCCGCCGAAGGGGCGCTGATCGTGCGCGGCGTCGCGGGTACGCAGGAACAGGGGGCGGGCGTCACCTTCCGCCGCTCCAACGCCGGGCGGCGCGACCGGACCTTCCAGATCCTCGCCAACGCCAGCCGCACCAATTACGATGCGTTCGAGGCGTTTACCGGTACGCTCGGCATTCGCTGGTCGTACGACTCTACGCCGATCTGGCAGAAGCGTTTCACCTATGCCTATGGCGCGGAACTGATCGGCACCAACGAAGACACCTATGACTTCGACGTGATGGCGCGCCGTCGCAAGACTTACGGCATCGCCGCGCTGCCGCTGTTCGCCGGGTTCGATACGTCGGACAATCTGTTGAACCCGACCAAGGGCTTCCGCCTGAAGCTGAATGTCAGTCCCGAGGCGGCGGTGCAGGGGGCGGTGCGCCCCTATGGCCGTTTCATGGTCGAGGGCACCGCCTATTATCCGATCGGCGAGAGCATCGTCATTGCCGGCCGCGCGCGCGCCGGGTCGATTCAGGGGATTGCCCGCGACGATCTGGCACCGTCGCGACGCTATTATGCCGGCGGGGGCGGGTCGGTACGCGGCTTTGGGTTCCAGGAACTCGGCCCCCGCACGCCGGAGGTTGACGAGGATGGCAACAGCCTGAACCGGCCGATCGGCGGGCGCAGCCTGAACGAATTCGCGCTGGAGGCGCGCTATCGTTTCGGCAATTTCGGGATCGTGCCGTTCATCGACGCCGGTCAGGTCTATGAATCGAGCCTGCCCAAGGGGTCCGACCTGCGCTTCGGCGCGGGTATCGGCGGTCGCTTCTATACCAATTTCGGCCCGATGCGGGTCGATGTCGCCACGCCGCTCGCCCGGCGTCCGGGAGAATCCAAGATCGCGCTCTATATTTCGATCGGGCAGGCCTTCTGATGACCGACATCGACACGCCCGCCACCGAAACCGTGATCGTGCGCGATCGGCCCCTCTGGGTGAAGATCCTGAAGTGGATCGGCATCGCCATCGTCGCGCTGCTCCTGCTGCTGGTGGCATTGGTATTTGCACTGAATACCGGGCCCGGCCGCGGGTTCATCGTCGGCAAGCTCGATGGTTACACCACCGCGTCGGGGCTTAAGGTCAATATCGGCCGGATCGACGGGTCGCTTTATGGCGCGATGACGGTGCGTGAACTGCGGCTGAGCGATACCCAGGGCGTCTTTGCCTATTCGCCGGAGATCGCGGTCGACTGGCGGCCGTTCGCCTTTGCCAATGGCCATGTCGATATCCGCAGCCTGACCAGCCCGCTGATCCGCTATGCGCGCAATCCGGTGCTGAAGGATACGCCGCCGGGCGACCCCAATGCACCGCTGCTGCCCGATTACGATATCGACGTGAACCGCCTGAAGGTCGACCGGATCGAGGTTGGCCAGGCCGTCACCGGGCAGCGCCATATCGCCAGGCTTGATGGCGAAGTGCATATCGCCGACCGCCGTGCGCAGGTCACCGCGAACGCCGCGACGATCGCCGCGCCGGGTATCGCCGGCGGCGATCGCGTGGCGCTGAAGCTCGATGCCGTGCCCGACGACAATCGCTTCGATATCGACGCGCGGATTACCGGGCCGGCCAACGGCATGATCGCCGGCATGGCGGGGCTGAAGGCGCCGGTCGTCGCGACGGTCGACGGACAGGGTGACTGGAACAACTGGCGCGGGCGGCTGGCCGGCACGCTGGGCGGACAGCCGCTGGCCGATCTGGCGCTGACCGGTCGCGATGGCCGTTTCACCGTGCGCGGATCGACCCGGCCGGACTTGATCCTGCAAGGTCCGGTCGAGCGCCTGACCGCGCCGCGGATGGATGTCGCGATTGATGCCGCGCTGGCCGATCGGAAAGCGGATACCCGCATCCAGCTTCGCTCCAGCGCGCTGGCGGTCAATGCCGCCGGGCTACTCGATCTGGGCAACAGCCGCTTCGGCAATTTCCGTACGGAAGCGATGCTGCTGACGCCGGGTGCGATCGCGCCGAACCTGAACGGGCGCTCGGTCCGCGCGGCGGTCGTGCTGGACGGCGGGTTCGGGACGCCGACGGTTGATTACAAGGTGCAGGCGGCGGCGCTCGGTTTCGGCGAAACCGTCGTCGAGCAGCTCTATGCCGAAGGGCGGGCGACGGTCGATGCCGACCGTATCCTGATCCCGATCGCTGCCAAGGCGCGCCGCATCTCCGGCCTGAACGCGGCCGTCGGTGGGCTGGTCACCAACGTCTCGATCAACGGCGACCTAGCGATCGCTGGCGATCAGGTGCTGTCCGACAATCTGCGCATCCGGTCCGACCGGATCGACGCGACCGCCATCGTCGCCGCGAACCTGACCACCGGGCGCTATACCGGTGCGATCAAGGGGCGGATCAACGATTATGAGGTCGCCAGCATCGGCATCCTGAACCTGACGACCGACGCCAGCCTCTATGCCGCGCCGCAGGGTGGCTTCGGGATCAAGGGCCGGGTCGTCGCGCAGACCACCCGCCTGTTCAACGAAGGCATTCGCAATTTCCTGGGCGGAAATGTTACCACCACCCGCGCCGATGTCGGCGTCGGGCCGGACGGGATTGTCAGCTTTTCCAACGTCCGCATGAATGCGCCGCAGTTCCGCATCACCGACGGGTCCGGGCGCTATGATCCTGCGGGTCCGCTGCTGGTCAATGCCAATGCCTATTCGACGCAATATGGTCCGCTGACCGCGCGGGTGACCGGCACGGTCGCCGCACCGCAGGTGTTGCTGCGCGCCGCGCGGCCGGGTGTCGGCGTCGGCCTGACAGGCCTTGAGGCACGGGTGCGTGGGCAGGGGGATCGCTATGCGATCCAGGCGACGGGCAACACCGATTACGGCCCGTTCCGTGCCGATGTGCTGCTGTCGACCGCGCCGCGTCTGGTCGCCGATATCCGTTCCGCGACCTTTGCCGGGATGAATATCGACAGCCGGGTCGAAGCGACCGATGCCGGTCCGTTCGCCGGACGCGTGAACTTCGCCGGATCGGGCGTCGCCGGCATCGCGCGCCTGTCGGCGCAGGGCAAATATCAGCGGGCCGACGTCAATGCCCAGGCATCGAACGCGGTCATTCCGGGCAATATGGGCCTGCGCATCGGCCGCGCGATCGTGACCGGCAGCGCGGTGCTGTACGACCAGCCGGAGATCGTCGCCGACGCGCAGGTCGCGAACCTGTCGATGGGCGAATTCGTCCTCCAGCGCAGCCGCGCCAAGATCAATTATCGCGGCGGCAACGGCACGGCGCAGCTGTTCGCCGAAGGATCGTCGGGTGTCCCGTTCCGCGTGGCGGCCAATGCCCGGCTGCGGCCGAACGACTATCTGGTCGCATTGCAGGGTGTCGCCAATTCGATTCCGTTCAAGACGGTCAATCCGGCGCGGATCGTGTCGGCGCCGGGCGGCTATCGCCTGTACCCGACGCGCATCGATTTCGATCAGGGATCGATCCGTGCGGCGGGTGTCTATGGTAACGGCATGTCGATCCAGACCCGGCTCGACCGGCTCGACCTGAGCATCGTCAACGCCTTCGTTCCGGGCACCGGGATCGGCGGGACCGCGACCGGCAGCCTCGATTTCGCGCAGGCCGCGGACCAGAGCTTCCCGCGCGCCGATGCCCGGCTGACCATCCGCAATTTCCAGCGGACCAGCCTCGCGTCCGTCTCCGAACCGGTCGATATCGTCTTTGCCGGCGACCTTCGACCCGAAGGTGGCAGCGGCCGCGCGCTGATCCGGCGCGGTACGACGACGGTTGGGCGGATGGTCGCCAATCTGCGGCCCCTGCCGCCGGGCAGCGGGTCGTGGGTGACGCGGATGCTTGCCGCACCTCTATCGGGCGGGATCCGCTATAATGGACCGTCGGGCGTGCTGTTCTCCTTTGCGGGACTGGCCGACCAGCAATTGTCCGGCCCCATCGGCCTCGCCGCCGACTTCGGCGGGCGGGTACAGTCGCCCCAGCTGACCGGCGTCGTCCGCGCGAACAACCTGACCTATGAGAATGAGGCGCTGGGCACGCGGCTCACCAATCTCGGCATCGACGGGCGGTTCACCAACGATCGGTTTGACCTGACCCAGTTGCGTGCCCGTGCCGGCGAAGGCACGGTTGCCGCACAGGGCAGCATCGGGCTGGCGTCCGACAGTGGCTTCCCGATCGACATCCGCGCGCAATTGCGTGACGCCCAGCTTGCGCGCAGCGATGCGCTGGGGGCCTCGGCGACCGGCGACATCCGCATCCAGAACGGGCGAGACGGCGGGCTGATCTCCGGCGATATCATCATTCCCGAGGCGCGGTATCAGATCATCCGTCAGGGTGCGGCCGAGGTACCGGAACTGACCGGCGTCCGGCGCAAGAGCGATGCGAACCGGCCCAATGCCACGCAGCAGCGGCAGGCAGCGGCATCGGCTGGCCTGTTCCGCCTGGCGCTCCGCGTGCGGGCAAATAATCGGCTGTTCGTGTCGGGCATGGGGCTGGAGTCGGAATGGCAGGCGAACCTGCGCATCGCCGGCACGTCCGCCGCGCCGACGATCAACGGGCAGCTGCAGCTGGTGCGCGGGACCTATTCCTTTGCCGGCAAGCGGTTCGAGGTCGAACGCGGGATGATCCGGTTCGAGGGCAGTGATTACACCAACCCGGTCATCGATATCGTCGCATCGACCACGGCCGAGGGGATCACCGCGACGATCAACGTGTCCGGTACCGCGCAGGCACCGCAAATCGCGTTCAACTCCACCCCGTCGCTGGCCCAGGACGAGGTGCTGTCGCGGCTGTTGTTCGGCAGTTCGGTGACCAACCTGTCGGCGACCGAGGCGATCCAGCTGGCCGCCGCGCTCAATTCGCTGCGCGGTTCGGGCGGCGGCGGGCTGAACCCGCTGGGCAAGCTGCGCTCGGCGACCGGGTTCGACCGGCTGCGCGTGCTGGGCGGCGATGAGGCGAGCGGGCGCGGCACGTCGCTGGCCGCGGGCAAGTATCTGACCGATGATATCTATATCGAGATCATTACCGATGCGCGGGGCTTTACCGCTACGCAGATCCAGATCGCGCTGTCGCGGACGCTCAGCCTGTTGTCGCAGACCGGATCGTTCGGCGGGTCGAACGCCTCGCTGCGCTACAGCCGGGACTATTGACGGGTGGCGGCGGTAATACCGCCGCCCCCTCTCTTACCGCTTGGTGGGTACCCCTACCGCCAGCGCGGCGATCATCGCATCGCGCAGAGGCTTGGGCCGGAGGTCCATGTCATAGGGACAGCCCCGCGCGATAGCACCATCGGGCCGCGGTTCGAAGCCGCGCAGCCAGCTGTAGCGATCGCTCAGCCCCCAGGCGAGGACGTCGCCGAGCTCAGGGTAGGACAGCATGATGTCGAGATAGGCGCGCGCGAAGTCGGCGACGCCCCGGTCGCGTGGCCCGATGGCAGCGGGCAGGCCGCGGTCGCGCACATCGAATTCGGTGATGACCAGGCGATATCCCATCGCCACGACCCGGTCGAGGAACCGCCGCCATTCTGGCTCCAGTCGGTGGGCGACCGCCGCCGCATTCGTGGTCGGCTGGAACAGGCCGATATGCGACTGCACCCCCAAAGCGTCGACCGGCGTGCCCCTTCGATGGAATTCCTCCAGGAGTTTCAGAACGCCCGCGCGATGCTTCTCGTTGCCGTCCTCCCAGCTCATATAGTCGTTATAGACCAGTTCGGCATGGGGCGCGGCGGCACGGGCGGTGCGGAAGGCGTGGTCGAGGACGTTGGCCGTCCCGCCCATTGCGCGCGACAGCGACGTCTCGCGCAAGCCTCCGGTGTCGGGATCGACCGCTTCGTTGACCACGTCATAGCTGTGGATCTTGCCGCCATAGCGTTTGGCGACGGTATCGATATGCCGGTCGAGGATCGCCGCCGCTGCCGTGGCGGGGCGCTGGCCGAAGTCCTGGTTGTTCAGCCACGCCGGAAACCATTTGGAATATGCCCATAGAAGCGTGTGCCCGCGCATCGCGAAGCCGTGCCGCATCGCCCAGTCGACCATCGCGTCGAATTGCGCGAAGTCGAAGCGGTCGGGACTGGGGCGGAGTGCCTGCCACTTCATCTGGTTCTCGGCGACCAGCACCGCACAGTCACGTTGCAGCAGGGCGGCATAGGCCAGGTTGTCGAACGAGGCGGCATCGCGTCCCGGCGGCGCCCACGCGAAGGCGGAGCCGAACCGCCGACCGCGCTGCGCTGCTGCGGCCTTCAGCGTCGCGGGTGCGGTGGCAGCCGGGGTGGCCTGTGCGGCGAGTAACGCTGCGCCGCCTGCCAGCAGGCTGCGGCGATCGATCATGGTCATACACTCTCCCTTGTCCGCGTTCTGCGACGTGGTAGCGTTACCATGATCGGGATGATATGCCGGTGTCAACGCCGTTGCGAAGACGGGAAGAGGGGATGTCGGATGTTGAGATCGCTCGGGTGGATCGCGCTGCTGTGTCTCGCCTGGGCGGCTCCGGCGCGGGCAGAGGACGGCTATGATCTGTGGCTGCGCTATCGTCCCCTTGACGCCGCGCAGGCCGCGGCGGTTTCGGCACGGGCGACGGCGATCGTCCGGGACGAGCCGGATGCTACGACGGCGCTTGCTGCGAGCGAACTGGAGCGGGGGCTGTCGGGTCTGATCGGTCGACCGGTTGCGACGGGAGCGACGGTGGACGGGGCAATCGTGATCGGCACCGCCCGGTCGCCACGGATCGCCGCGCTCGGCCTCCCGCTGTCCGACCTGGGACCGGAAGGCTATCTGCTGCGGTCGATGACGGTCGAGGGGCGGCGGGTGACGGTCATCGCCGCGAACCGGCCGGTGGGCGTGCTGTACGGTGCGCTCCGCCTGCTGAGGCTGGTGCAGACCGGGCAGCCGCTCGACCGGATTATGATCGTCGAGCGGCCGCGACTGGCGCTGCGGGTGCTGAACCATTGGGACAATCCCGACCGCTATGTCGAACGCGGTTATGCCGGACAGTCGTTGTGGGACTGGCAGAAGCTGCCGGGGTTCGGCGATCCGCGCTATACCGATTATGCCCGGGCCAATGCGTCGGTCGGGATCAACGGTGCGGTGCTGAACAACGTGAATGCCAACCCGGACATGCTGACTTCGGCGTTCCTAACGAAGGTCGAGCGGCTGGCGGCCATTTTCCGACCCTGGGGTATCCGCGTCTATCTGTCGGCCAAATTCTCGGCACCGATCGAGGTCGGCGGGTTGAAGACGGCCGACCCGCTCGACCCGCAGGTGGCGGCATGGTGGCGGGCGAAGGCCGACGAAATCTATGCCCGCATCCCCGATTTCGGCGGCTTTCTGGTTAAGGCCAACTCGGAGGGGCAGCCGGGGCCGGGCGACTATGGGCGCAGCCATGCCGAGGGGGCGAACATGCTCGCCGCCGCACTGAAGCCACATGGCGGGGTCGTAATGTGGCGGGCGTTCGTCTATGCCCATGACAAGCCGGCGGACCGCGCGAAGCAGGCCTATAGCGAGTTCCAGCCGCTCGACGGAACGTTCGCGGACAATGTGATCGTGCAGGTGAAGAACGGGCCGATCGATTTTCAGCCGCGTGAGCCGTTCCATCCGCTGTTCGGGGCGATGCCGCGCACGCCGCTGATGATGGAAGTGCAGATTACCAAGGAATATCTGGGGTTCGCTACCCACCTCGCCTACCTCGGCCCGATGTGGGAGGAGGTGCTGCGCAGCGATACCTGGCGTCCGCGGAAAGGCACTACCGTCGCCGATGTGCTGGAGCGACCGGGCGGGTTGAGCGGGATGGCGGGGGTCGCCAATGTCGGCACCGACCGGAACTGGTCGGGGTCGCAGTTCGACCAGGCGAACTGGTATGCGTTCGGGCGGCTGGCGTGGAACCCGGACGAGCGGGCGAGCGACATCGCACGCGATTGGGCGGCGATGACATGGGGGCAGGCGGTTGCCGAGCCGGTGGCGGCAATGATGCTGCGATCGCGGCAGGCGGTGGTCGATTACATGATGCCGCTGGGGCTGCATCACCTGTTCGCGACGGGGCACCATTATGGGCCGGGGCCGTGGGTCGACGATCTGGCGCGGCCGGACTGGAACCCGGTCTACTACCACAAGGCCGACCGGGCGGGCATCGGGTTCGACCGGACGCGGAGCGGTAGCGATGCGGTGGGGCAATATGCACCGGCGCTGGCGAAGCGATGGGGCGATCCGGCGACGGTGCCCGAGGATTTGCTGCTGTGGTTCCACCATGTGCCATGGGAGCGACCGATGGCGTCGGGGCGGACGCTGTGGGAGGAACTGGTCGCGCGCTACGACCGGGGGGTGAACGAGGTCGCGGCGATGCAGGTTCAGTGGGCGGCGCTGCAGGGGCAGGTCGATGCCCCGCGCCACGCCGAGGTCAGCCAGTTCCTGACCATCCAGCGGGCCGAGGCGCAGTGGTGGCGCGATGCCTGTATCGCCTATTTCGCCGAGGTTTCGGGACGGGCGTTGCCGGCGGGCGTAGTGCCGCCGGCGCATCCGTTAGCATGGTACAAGGCGGTTCGGACGCCCTATGCGCCGGGGAATGGGCGGTAGGGTTTTTGCTGGGCGAGCGTAGCAGAAGAAGCGGGACCCCGGCTCAAGGCCGGGGTGACGGTTGGTTCACTGATCCGCGCCAAACGGACCGCCAGCCGTGATTTGACGCTTTCCCTAAGTGTCTGTCCAGCAACCAATATTCGGCCAAAGTTCACAAAGTTCACACTTGCCGCGTTTTCGCGTTCGAGTGTGCTGTTGCGAATTAGTAGCGACGCAGCAGTCCGGCCAGCTTGCCCTGTACGCGCACCTGTTCGGGGCGGTAGCGCTGCGGGTCGTAGCTGCGGTTTGCCGGGTCGAGGCGGATCATCGCGCCCTCGCGGCGGAAATATTTGAGCGTCGCCTCGCTATCCTCGATCAACGCGACCACGATTTCGCCGTCGCGCGCGGTTTCGGTGCGGCGGACGAGCGCATAGTCGCCGTCGAGGATGCCGGCCTCGACCATCGAGTCCCCGGCCACTTCCAGCGCATAGTGATCGCCGGCCCCCAGCAAGGCGGCGGGGACGGGCAGGGTGGCCTGCCCCTCGATCGCCTCGATCGGGACACCGGCGGCGATGCGGCCGTGCAGCGGCAGTTCGATGACGTCGTTCGCAGGCTGCGGTGCGGCACGGGGCGCGGGAGCGGGCTTGGCCGCCGGCTTCTTCGCGACGGGACGGTCGGGCATCCGCAGCACCTCCAGCGCGCGGGCGCGGTTGGGCAGGCGGCGGATGAATTCGCGTTCCTCCAGCGCGGAGATCAGGCGGTGGACCCCCGACTTCGACTTGAGGTCGAGCGCCTCCTTCATCTCCTCGAACGAAGGCGAGACCCCGGTCGCCTTCAACCGGTCGTCGATGAAGCAGATCAACTCGTGCTGCTTACGCGTCAGCATAACGTCCTCCGTCGGAACAGACGTGGAACCAATAGGAAACGATTTGATTGCCGTCAAGCGAGTTGCAGGATTTCCGCCGAGTCGCCGGTATCTGCCGCCGGCGCATGGGGTGCGCGGATGATCAGGCAGTCTGAGCGGGCGAGCGTGCGCAGCATCGAGCTGTCCTGGATGGCGGCCGTCGACACCTGTCCGTCGATCAGGACGCCGCGCAGATAGTCCTGCCGTGGGCCGTTGGCAGGCAGCGGATGGGCGAGCCTCGCGCGGATACTGCGTGGCATGGGATCGGCGGCACCGGCGATGCGCGCGGCAAGCGGACGGACGAACAGCAGCGCAGTGATGAACGACGATACCGGGTTGCCGGGGAGGCCGAGGACGGCGGCACCGCGCAACCGGCCGGCCAGCATCGGCTTGCCCGGACGTAGCGCGATCCGCCAGAAGTCGAGTTCGCCGCCGGCTGCCGCCAGCGCGGGGCGCACGAGATCATGGTCGCCGACCGATGCGCCGCCGGTGGTGACGAGCAGGTCGCAATCGACCGCGGCGAAGGCGTCGACCAGCGCTTCCATCCGGTCGGGCAGGATGCCGAGGTCGACGCGGTCGACCGGGAGGTCGGCGAGCAGCCCGGCGAGCATCAGGCCGTTGGATTCGGGGAGCTGGTCTTCGTGAAGGGGCTGTCCGGCGGGCACGAGTTCGTCGCCGGTCGCGGCGATGGCGATGCGGGCGCGGCGGCCGACCGACAGGGTGCCGTGGCCGGCAATGGCGGCCAGCGCGGCGCGGGCGGGGGTGATGCGTTCGCCGGCAGCGATCAGCAGGTCGCCTTCGCGGAAGTCCAAACCGGCGCGGCGGACATTGCCGCCGCGTACCGGCCCTTCGCTGGACAGGTGCAGGCGCGTGCCGTCGCGGGTCGCCTCTTCCTGCACCAGTACGCAGTCGGTGCCGGTCGGCATGGCCGCGCCGGTGAAGATGCGGGTGGCCTGACCGGGCGCGACCGTGCCGGGGAAGGCGGCGCCGGCGGCGCTCTCCCCGATCACGTCCCATGGGCCGGGCAGGTCGTCGAAGCGGATGGCGTAGCCGTCCATGGCGGAGAGCGGGCGGGCGGGCTGCGTGCGGAGCGCGACGACATCGGCGGCGGCGTAGCGGCCGAGGGCTTCGGTCAGGGGAAGGGTTTCGGGGGTGACGGGGCGGGCGAGGGCGAGGACGCGGGCCTGCGCTTCGGTGACGGGAAGGAGGGACATGCGCTTGGCCTTTGTTGTGGGGGTGCTGAAGTCCCGTTTGCCATTGATGAATCCATCTCTCCATCGTCATTCCCGCGGAGGCGGGAATCCATATGCACTGGCGGTAAAGGAGATCAGCGGCGTTGCGTCTATGGATCCCCGCCTTCGCGGGGATGGCGATGGAGGTATGGATGACCTTCTCGAACGCCTTCCCAACTGGACCCGGGCCTTCGCCGGGGTACGGGACCTACCCCCGCACCCAGTCTCCCGACTTGCCGCCCTGTTTCTCCAGCAGGCAGATGCCGTCGATCACCATGGCCTTATCGATCGCCTTCGCCATGTCATAGATGGTGAGGAGTGTCGTGGAAGTAGCTGTCAATGCTTCCATTTCCACGCCGGTCTTGCCGTCGGTCGCGGCCGTTGCGGTGACGCGGATCGCGTTCCGCTCGAACGTGAAGTCGACCGATGCCTTGGTCAGTGGCAGCGGGTGGCAGAGCGGGATCAGGTCGCTGGTGCGCTTGGCCGCCATGATGCCGGCGACGCGGGCGACGGCGAGGACGTCACCCTTCTTCACCAGTCCGTCGCGGATCGCCGACAGCGCCTCCGCCGACATGGTGATGCGGCCGGTGGCGATGGCGACGCGGCGGGTCGGGACCTTGTCGCCGACATCGACCATGCGGGCGCTGCCGTCGGCGTCGAGATGGGTGAGGCTCAAGCGATCATCGCCCGCGTGGCCGCTTCGACATCTTCGTGGCGCATCAGTGCTTCGCCGATCAGGAAGCAGCGGACGCCATGTTCGGCCATCGCGTCGAGGTCGGCACGGGTGGTCAGGCCGCTTTCTGCGACGAAGGTGCAGCCGGCGGGCGCATGGCCGACCAGTTCATAGGTCCGCTCAAAACTGACCGTGAAGTCCTTGAGATTGCGGTTATTTACGCCGATCAGACGCGAACGGAGGTTCAGCGCCCGGTCGAGTTCGGCGCGGTCGTGTACCTCGACCAGCACGTCCATGCCGCGTTCGATCGCTGCCGCTTCGATCTCCGCCATCTGCGTGTCGGACAGTGCGGCGACGATGATGAGGATCGCGTCGGCACCCAATGCGCGGGCCTCGGCCACCTGCCACGGATCGACGTTGAAGTCCTTGCGCAGGACCGGCAGGTCGCAGGCGGCACGGGCGGCGACCAGATAGTCGTCGGCCCCCTGGAAATAGTCGATATCGGTCAGGACCGACAGGCACGCCGCGCCCCCGGCCTGATAGGCGCGGGCATGGGCGGGGGGATCGAAATCGGGGCGGATCAGCCCCTTGGACGGGCTGGCCTTCTTGATCTCGGCGATGAGGGCGTGGCCCGGCCTGGCGTCGAGCGCGGCGCGGAAGCCGCGGGGGGCGCTTTGTTCGCTGGCGCGCGCGTCGAGGTCGGCGATGCTGGCGCGGCCGCTGCGGTCGGCGACTTCGGCGCGCTTGGTGGCGAGGATGGTGTCGAGCATCGTCATGAATAGGCGATCCATTGGTCGAGCAGGCGGTCGGCCGCGCCGGAATCGATGACCTCTGCGGCGCGTTCGGCACCGTCGCGCAGGTCGGTGGCGGTGTCGGCGATCAGCAGGGCGGCGGCGGCGTTGAGCAGGACCGCGTCGCGATACGGGCTTTTCTCCCCGCGCAACAGCGCTCGCAGCGCGGCGGCGTTATGGCGCGCGTCGCCGCCGCGGATCGCGCTGATCGGATGGCGCGGCAGGCCGGCATCCTCGGGCACGATGCGGTCGGCCATGGTCATGCCGACGGGCACGACCACGGTCGGACCAGCACCGGAGATTTCGTCCAGCCCCTCTTCGCCCGACACGATCAGCGCGGTTTCGGCACCGAGCAGCTCCATCGCCTCGGCATAGACGGTCGCATAGTCGGGGCGGGCGATGCCGATCAGCTGGCGCGTGGTGCGCGCGGGATTGGCGAGTGGGCCCATCAGGTTGAAGATGGTACGCCGCCCGATCCGCTGACGGATGGGGGTGATGCGCTTCATCGCCGGATGATGGTTGGCGGCGAAGAGAAAGGCGATGCCGATATCGTTCAGCGTCGCCTCCGCCATCGCGCCCGCCGCACCCATGTCGAGGCCGAGTGCTTCGAGGGTGTCGGCGGCACCGGCCTTGCTGGAAGCGGCGCGGTTGCCATGCTTGGCGACGGGCACGCCACTGGCGGCGACGACGAGGCTGACGGCGGTGGAGACGTTGAGGGTATGGTGCCCGTCGCCCCCGGTGCCGCACACGTCGATGGCGTGCGCCGGCGCGGCGATCGGGATCATGCGGTGGCGGAGCGCGCGCGCGGCCTCGGCGATCTCGATGCTCGTCTCACCGCGAATGGCGAGGTCGGTGAGGAAGGTCGCGATGGCATCGTCCGACACCGTGCCGTCGAGGATCGCGGCAAAGGCTTCGGCGGCGCTTTCGTGGCTGAGCGGCGTCGACGGATCGGGGAGCAGGGTGGTGACGGTCATGCCGGCAGGCTCGCTGCGATCCCTGCGTCGTTCAGGAAATTGGCGAGCATGGCATGGCCATGTTCGGTGGCGATGCTCTCCGGGTGGAACTGCACACCGTGGATGGGGAGTTCGCGATGCCGGAACCCCATGACGCTGCCGTCCGACGCGCTGGCGTTGACCGCGAGCATGTCGGGAATGTCGGTCACGATCAACGAGTGGTAGCGCGTCGCGGTGAAGGGCGAGGGGAGGCCGGCGAACACGCCGGTGCCGTCATGCTCGATCGGCGAGGTCTTGCCGTGCATCAGCCCGCCGCGCACGACCTTTCCGCCGAAATGCTGGCCGATCGCCTGATGACCCAGGCAGACGCCGAGCAGCGGGCGCTGCGCCTCGGCACAGGCGGCCACGAGGTCGAGCGAGACGCCGGCTTCGGTCGGGGTGCAGGGGCCGGGGGAGATCAGGAATCCCTGCGCATTGCTGTTCAATGCGTCGGCAGCGGTCAGGCTGTCGTTGCGCTCGACGCGGACCTCGACGCCCAGCTCCATCAGGTAATGGACCAGGTTCCAGGTGAAGCTGTCGTAATTGTCGATGACGAGGATCATGGCACCGCCATAGCGTCCTGCGGGCGCGGTGCAACGGGGACGAAATCTTCGCGTTCATGTTCTGGTCATCGGTGCGGTCGCGTATGGATGCCGGGCAAGGAGATAGGGTTATGGTGCGTTGGGTGTTGGCGGGACTGGCCCTGGCAGTCGGAGCGCCGGCGATGGCGCAGGATACGCCGCCCGAACCGCCGCCGCAGCGGGTGCGCAACGCCACCGTCTATGGCGAGGAAGCCTGTCCCAAGCCGACCAGCGACGACGAGATCGTGGTGTGCGCACGGCTGGGCGAGAATGAGCGCTATCGCATCCCCAAGCGGTTTCGTGCGCCGCCGGACAAGTCGTCGGCCGGCTCCAGCTGGGCGATGCGGGCCGACAGCGCGATGGAAGAGGCGCGGATCGGGCGGCCCAACAGCTGTTCGGTGGTCGGCACCGGCGGGCAGACCGGCTGTACCCAGGCGATGCTGCGCCAATGGTTCGCATGGCGGCGCGACCAGCAGGCGACGCAGAGCCAGATCCCCTGACGAGTCAGGCGGCGTCGTCCATCCGGCCGAGGCTGTCTTCGTACCGGAATGCCCGCCCGGTCCGTTTCGAGGCATAGAGCGCGGCATCGGCATGGTGTCGCAGCTGATCGACGCTCGCCGCATCCTCGGGCAGACAGGCATAGCCGACGCTGGCGGTGACCGGCGCGACCATATCGGGTGCGATTCGGTAGGGTGGGCTCGACAGCGTTTCGCGGATGCGTTCGGCAAGTGCAGCCGCGGCTTCGGGCGGGAGGTGGCGGACCGCTACCATGAACTCGTCGCCCCCCAGCCGGGCGATGAACGCCTGGTCGGGCGATGCCTGTCGCAAGCGTTGCGCGACCTCCACCAGCACGGCATCTCCCGCCGCATGGCCGTAGCGGTCGTTCACGGGCTTGAACCCGTCGAGATCGATACAGACAAGCGCCACCGGTTCGATCGAGCGGTCATCGAAACGCGCCAGCACTTCGTTCAGGCCGTGACGATTGACGAGGCCGGTCAGCGGATCATGGCCGGCGAGGTGGCGGTTGTGCTCGGCCGCCTCCAGCGAATTCGCCAAAATCCGCCCGAAATTGCCGAGCAGGGCACGCACGCCGATGAACAGCGGCACCGTCATCGGCAGCAGCAGCCACAGCAGCGGTTCGCGCGACATCGCAAGCCCGATCTTCAGCGGCAGGTCGCACAGGATCATCATCAGCGTCGCCATGCGCGGCATGGCGTAGTTGCGTGCGCAGATCGGCGCGACCAGCCCGAGGACGAATGCCGTCGCAAGGGTCATCAGCACCACGTCGCCGGTGCGGGTGATGACGAAGGCGGAAAGTCCCTGCAGGGCGCACCAGCCGAGCGACAGCCGCATTGACCGTTCGATTGTCGGTCGAGCGCCGGCGCGGTATGCGTGGCGCGCCTGGCGAAGGGCTTCGAGGCGGAGCGCCAGCAGGATCAGTTCGGCGGCAAAGACCAGCCAGAAGATCGGTTGGCCGGTGCGAAGCGCCGCCGCGACGCCGATCGAAATGCCGGTCAGCGCGGCCATGACGACGACCGACGGCGCGGACAGCGCACAGGCGTACAGCATCGGGCGGGCCGTATCCGGTACCTTTACGACCGGATCGGCCAGCCAGGCGAGGATCGGATTGTTGCCCGACAGCCGGGCCTGGCGTTGGTAGTCCATCCGATCGATCCCGAACGCATGCGATCGGTTACGATAGGGCGCAAAACCCTTTCAATCTGTTAATCCGGCTTGCCGGTGCGACGGCAACGGTCCGAGCAATAGACGACGTTGTCCCAGTCGCGTTCCCACTTCTTGCGCCACGCGAACGGGCGCTGGCACACCGGGCAGACCTTGGTCGGCAGGTCGCGCTTGGCGACCCCCCGCGGCATCAGCGGGGCTGCCGGTCGAGGAAGGCCGCGACCTGTCCCAGATCGACCGAGCGGTCGAGATAGGTCTGGCCGATGCCGCGCGCGAGGAGGAAGGGCAGGGTGCCGCCCTCGCGCTTCTTGTCGTGGAGCATATGCCCGACCAGCGTCTCGCCCGTGGCGGTGATGCCGGCGGCGGCGAGGCCGTCGGGCAGGCCGGCGTTGCGCAGATGCGCCGCGACCCGGTCGGCATCCTCGGCACGGCACAGCCCCTGTTCGGCGCTGTAGGCAAAGGCCAGCGCCATACCGGCCGCGACCCCCTCGCCATGCAGCAGCGATCCGTCGAAGCCGGCTTCGGCCTCCAGCGCATGGCCGAAGGTATGGCCGAGGTTCAATAATGCGCGCGTGCCGGTCGTCTCGCGTTCGTCCGCGCCGACGATCCGCGCCTTGGCCGAAACCGAGCGTGCGATGGCATGGGCGCGCGCCGCAGGATCGCCGAGCAGCAGCGCGGTGCCGTGTGATTCGCACCATGCAAAGAAGTCCGGGTCGTCGATCAGCCCGTATTTCACGACCTCGGCATAGCCGGCGCGGACTTCGCGGGGGGCAAGCGTGTCGAGCGTCGTCGGGTCGATCAGCACGAGCGCGGGCTGATGAAAGGCGCCGACGAGGTTCTTGCCGGCGCGGGTGTTGATCCCGGTCTTTCCACCGACCGACGAATCGACCTGCGCGAGGAGGGTCGTCGGCACCTGTACGAAGCCGCAGCCGCGCTTCAGGATCGCGGCGGCGAAGCCGACCAGATCGCCGATCACCCCGCCGCCCAGCGCGACGATATGGTCGCCCCGCTCGACGCCGAGCGCCAGCAGCGAATCGAGCAGCGATTCGAGCGTCGCCCAGCTCTTGGACCGTTCGCCTGCCGGAATCTCGATCGCCTCGCTGGCGATGCCGGAGGCCGCAAGGGAGTCGCGAAGCGTGGCGAGGTGCATCGGCACCTGCGCATCGGCGACGATCACCATCCGCCGTCCGCGCGCGATCGGCCCCAGATGATCGCCCGCGCGCGCCAGCACGCCGTCCTCGATCACGATGTCGTAGCTGCGGGTGCCGAGGTCGACGGGGATGACGGTCATTGGCCGATGGCTTTCAGGATGGCGGAAACGGTGGCGTCGTGCGGCGCGTGCTGGCTGACGATATGGATCGGCGCAAGGGCGTAGACCGGGTTTCGCACGCGGGCGAGCTCGGTCAGCACCTTTTCCGGGTCCTTGCCGCGCAGCAGCGGGCGGGTATCGCGACGGCGTACCCGGTCGGCCAGGACGGCGGGGGAGGCGTCGAGCCAGATCGCCAGCGCCTGATCGAGGATAAGGTCGCGGGTGTCCGCCTGCATGAAGGCACCGCCGCCGGTGGCGATCACCTTAGGCGTGCCGTCGATCAGCCGGGCGATGACGCGGCGTTCACCGTCGCGGAAATGATTTTCGCCGAAGCGTTCGAAGATTTCGGCGATGGTCATGCCGGCGGCATGTTCGATTTCGTTGTCGGCATCGACGAAATCGAGCTTCATCCGCTGCGCCAGGCGGCGGCCGACGGTCGATTTGCCGACGCCCATCAACCCGACCAGCACGATCGGGCGGCCGGTCCAGCGGGGGGCGGGTTGAGGCAGGGAGTCTTGAATTTGCAGCATTGCGGGAGGGGCTATACAGCCGCCCCGCGGATCGGGCAAAAGGCGCGTCGCCGTATTTTTCCTGGCCCATCGTATTCGGGACGATCTGATCCATGTCGCGTTCGCTTGTCATTCTCCTCGTCGTCGTCGTCGCGCTGGTCGCGGGCATGTTCGTTCTGGCGGGACGGTCGACCGAGCAGCAGCCGACCCAGATCGAAAAGGCGGTTTCGCTTGAAAACCTCGCCAACTGACCGGTTGCGCGTCGGGATCGCCGCCGCCGCGCTGATCGCGGTCGCGGTGCCGGCGATCGGGCAGGACGTGCCCGAATCGCTGCTGCCGCCGGGTTTCGGCGATGCGCCGGCCCCGGCCCCCACGCCGACCCCGCGCGCCAGCTCCCGCCCGGTCGCGCCCGGTACGCCGAATTTCGCGCCGGCCGCGCCGATTGTCCAGCCGCTGCCGGGCGTTCCCGGCGTGCCGGGGGCGACCCCGCTGCCGACGCCCAGCGCGACCGCCACGCCGACCCCGGTCAGCCCGGAAGCGCTGCGCCAATATGAGCTGCCCGATTATGCGCGGCGCTCGACCGCCAGCATCGGTATTGCGGGGCAAGGCGGCGCGTTCGGCGGCAACGCCTTCGGCACCGGCGACGGTCCGTGGCTGCAACGGATCATGCGCTCGCTCGACGCGCCGATCGTGTCGCGCTGGGTCTCGATCGCCCTGCGCCGCGCGCTGGTGTCGGATATTGCCACACCGTCGGGCGTCGACGGCGCGGACTTCGCGGCCGAGCGCGCGTGGCTGCTCGTGCGGATGGGCGAGGCGGCACCCGCCCGCGCGCTGGTCCAGTCGGTCGACATCGACAACTACACGCCGAAGCTCTTTCAGATCGCGATGCAGGCGATGCTGGCGACCGGCGATCCGGGCGGTCTCTGCCCACTGACCGCGCCGGCGATGCGGGTGTCGAACGAACGCGGCTGGCGGCTGGCCAATGCCATCTGCCTCGGCCTGTCGGGCGAGGCGGGGCAGGCCGGGCGGATCGTCGATCAGGCCCGGCGACAGGCTCCCGGCGGCGGCGCGATCGACGTCGCGCTCGCCGAAAAGCTGGTCGGCAAGGGCGCGCAGGGCCGCCGTGCCGCGACGATCGAGTGGGACGGCATCGACCGGCTGACCGCGTGGCGATACGGCATGGCTGCTGCCAGCGCGACGCCGGTGCCTGCCGGCCTGTTCGGCGGCGTGGGGCCGCAGGTCCGCTACTGGCATGCGACCGCGCCGCAATATGCGCCGAACGTTCGTCTCGCCGATGCGGACCTTGCCGCCGCGCAGGGCGTGTTGTCGAGCGAGGCGCTGGTCGACCTTTATGCGCAGCTGACGACGGACGAGGATGCGACCAGCACGCAGACGGCGCTGGCGACCGATTTGCGTACCGCCTTTACCGGCAGCGATACCGATCGGCTGGCGATGCTGCGCCAGTTCTGGGAACCGGCAATCACTTCCCCGCTCGGCTATGCGCGGCGGGTGCTGACCGCGCGGGCGGCGGCGATGATCGCGCCGGTCGCCGATCATGTCGGCGATGCCGATCAGCTGATCGCGTCGATGCTGACCGCCGGGCTGGACCTGCCGGCGCTGCGCTGGCGCGGGGTCGTGCCGGTCGGCAGCGATGGCTGGGCGATGCTGACGGTGGCCGACCCGATGGGCCGGTCGGTCGCGCCGGGGGCGGTGTCGGACTATGCCGGGCAGAATATGCGCAAGGGGCAGTTGCTGTTCGCCGCGCTGGCTGGCCTTGGCCGCCTGCCGCGCGATCAGGTGCAGGGCATGGCGCGCGAACTGAACGTCGCGGTCGGCGCGCGCAATGCGTGGACCGATGCGATCGACCGCGCGGGCGTGAATGGCGAGGGCGGTACGGTGCTGCTGCTCGCTGCGACCGGAATGCAGACCCCCGACTGGCGCGGCGTGCCGGCCGAGGCGCTGTTCCACATCGTCGCCGCGCTGCGTGCGGCGGGGCGCGAGGGCGAGGCGCGGATGATCGCGGCGGAAGCGATCGCGCGGTCGTGAGCGCACCCGGCAGCGACCGGGTTTTGATCGACCGCTTTCTGGAGATGATGGCGGCGGAGGCGGGGGCGGCGCGCAATACCCTCGCCGCCTATCGCACCGATTTGTCGCTGGCGTCCGACGCGCTGGGCGGGCGGCTGGCGGGGGCGGATGCGGCGGCGATCGGGCGGCTGGCCGATGGCTGGGGCGAGCTTGCCAAGGCGACGGTGGCGCGCAAGGCGGCGGCGCTCCGGCGGTTCTTCGCGTTTCTGGCGGAGGAAGGGCTGCGCGAGGACGATCCGGGCGCAGCACTGCCCCGGCCCGGTACGTCGCGCGGATTGCCGAAGACGCTGTCGAGCGGCGATATCGATGCGATGTTCGCGGCGATCGACGGGCGGATCGCACGGGTGCCACCCGATCGCAACGACCTGCGCCTGTCCGCGCTGTTCGAGCTGCTATACGGATCGGGGCTGCGCGCGACCGAGCTGGTGTCGCTGCCGCGCGGGATCATCGCGTCCGACCGGCCGTACATGATCCTGAAGGGCAAGGGCGGGCGCGAGCGGATGGTGCCGCTGTCCGACCGGTCGCGGGCGGCTGTCGCGCGCTGGCGGGTGCATGTCCCCGCCGACAGCATGTGGCTGTTCCCGTCGGGCAAGGGCCATTTGTCGCGGATGCGGCTGTACCAGATCGTCCGCGCGCTGGCGGCGGAAGCGGGGATCGCACCCGACCGGATCAGCCCGCACGTGCTGCGCCATGCATTCGCCACGCACCTGCTGGAAGGCGGCGCGGACCTGCGCGCGCTGCAGGCGATGCTGGGCCATGCCGATATCGCCACGACCGAAATCTATACCCATGTCGATGCGTCGCGGCTGGTGCAGCTGGTCAACGAACGCCACCCGCTGATTGACGAAGGGCGGACACGGCCATAGGGCGCGGACCATGGCTACCTTCCTTGATTTCGAAAAACCCATCGCCGAGCTGCAGGCGCGCATCGACGAACTGCGCGATACCGCCGCCGATGGCGAGCTGGACATCGCGACCGAGATCGGGCGGTTGCAGACCAAGTCCGACCGGCTGCTGCGCGAAACCTATGCCAAGCTGACCCCGTGGCAGAAGACGCAGGTCGCCCGCCACCCGGAACGGCCGCATTTCAAACATTATGTCGCGGGGCTGGTCGAGGATTTCATGCCGCTGGGCGGCGACCGTGCCTTTGCCGACGATCAGGCGATCCTGGGCGGGATCGGGCGGTTTCGCGGGCGCAAGGTCATGGTGATCGGCCATGAAAAGGGCGACGACACCGCGACGCGGCTGCGCCACAATTTCGGGATGGGTAAGCCCGAAGGTTACCGCAAGGCGATCCGGCTGATGCAGCTGGCCGACCGGTTCGGCTTGCCGGTGGTCACTTTGGTCGATACGTCCGGCGCGTTTCCCGGCATCCAGGCCGAAGAGCGCGGGCAGGCCGAGGCGATCGCGCGCTCGACCGAAGCGGCGCTGAACCTCGGCGTGCCGATGGTGTCGGCGATCCTGGGCGAGGGTGGTTCGGGCGGCGCGATCGCGCTGGCGGCCGGCAACCGGGTGCTGATGATGGAACATGCCGTCTACTCGGTGATCTCGCCCGAAGGCTGCGCATCGATCCTGTGGCGCACTGCCGACAAGGCCCCTGAGGCGGCCGAAGCGATGCGGGTCACGGCGCAGGACCTGAAGGCGCTGGGCGTGATCGACCGGATCGTGGCCGAACCGCTGGGCGCGGCGCATCGTGATCCGGCAGCGGCGATCGCGGCGCTGGGCGATGCGATCGATGGCGAACTGAACGGGCTGGTAGCGCAGGACGGGGCGGCGCTGCGCCTGTCGCGGCGGCAGAAGTTTTTGGCGATGGGGCGGCTGTAGCATCGGGTGTGCGCGGCCCGGCCAGGGCGATCCCCTTTTGTTCTCTTGAACAGGTCGGGGCGGCGGAACCCCCGTTCCGCCGCCCCGACCGTTCGAACGCTGTCTTACGACGCCTTCATGTTGCTGGTGACGTTGCCGAAGGTGGTCTTCAGTTGGTTGCCGAGGCCCTGCATCGCGGCGATGGCGGCGACGGCGATCAGCGCTGCGATCAGGCCGTATTCGATTGCCGTGGCGCCCTTGCTGTTCTTCAGGAAGGTACGGATCTTCTGCATAATCTGCTCCATGGTTCTGCGTGCTTCAATTCCCGGTCGTTCGAAACCAGGTCTCGTCCGACAGGTGGCAAGTTATTGGGAGCGCGGTTTACAAACGTTTAAAGAATTGGCCGGAAAATCATTATGATGGTTAACCGCGCGGCCCGGTTTCGGTTACGTTTGTCGCCACGCCGTTCCACATGTCGCTGGTCGTCTTGCCCAGTTGCGTGATCGCCGCGATGATGCCGATGACGACCAACGCCATGATCAGCCCGTATTCGATCGCGGTCCCGCCGCGCCGGTCCCGCCACAGGCTGCGCATCCCGCGCAGAGTTGAACGCATGACCGGTACTCCTGCTGGTCGTATCGCCCGTTCCTATCGCGCATGAGGTTAAGAAAGTGTCGTCCAGCCCTGTCCCGATTTTACTGGTAACCGCCGCGGCGATGATCGACGGCGATGGCCGCGTGCTGGTGCAGCAGCGTCCGCCGGGCACCGCGATGGCGGGGCTGTGGGAGTTTCCGGGCGGCAAGGTCGAACCGGGCGAGACGCCGGAGGCGGCGCTGGTGCGCGAACTGGACGAGGAACTGGGCGTCGTCGTCGATCACCAGTGCCTGGCCCCGGCGGCGTTCGCCAGCGAGGCGCTGGGCGAACGGCACCTGTTGCTGCTGCTCTACGCGTTGCGCAAATGGCGCGGCATTCCAGTCGCGCGCCATGCGACCGCGCTGCAATGGCTGCGCCCGATCCAGCTCCATGCGTTGCCGATGCCGCCGGCCGACCGGCCGCTGATCGGCCTGCTGGAAGCGCTGGTCTAACCCGCGTCGCGCCGGCCCAGCGTATCCGCGAGCGATGCGGTGGCGCTGCCCCGGCGGGCGGGTTGCGGCTGGCTGGGCGCGGGGGACCAGCCGGTGAGGTAGATGACCTCGAACTGTTCGGCGGTACGGCCATCGGGATCGGCGCGATCGGCAAAGGCGGACGCCGCCGCCATCAGCCCGGCGCGGCCGAGCGGGGCGGGTTCCAGCAGGCCGGTCGCCCCCATGCCGCGCAGGTCGTCGACCAGCTTGCCGAGACCCGCATAGCGCACGGTCAGCATTTCCGAATCGGCGACGGGCAAGGCGAAGCCGGCGCGGACCAGCAGGTCGCCGGCCGAACGCAGATCGATCTGCGGATGGACCCTCGCCGCCGGCCGGTCGGCCTCCGCGCTCAGCAGCGACTGACGCAGCGTCGGGAGCGTGCGTCCGCCGGTGAAGGCGGCGAGGAACAGACCGTCGGGGCGCAGGCTTCGGCGGATCAGGGTCAGCGCGCCGGGCAGGTCGTTGACGCTGTCCAATACGCCGACCGATACCACCAGGTCGAACGCACCGTCGGCAAAGGGCAGCCGGTCTTCATCCCCCTGCACGCCCTGTGCGGCGCGGGCAAAGGCGAAGCCCGGATCGAACCGCGCGACGCGAGCGCCGGGTGGCGGTACGAAGGCGCCATCGGCGCATCCGAGGTCCAGCACGTCGGAAAATCTGCGCGTCACCGCCTGCAACCGGTCCTCGACGCCTTCCAGCATGAACCGATGCAGGAAATCGGCGCGGGCGAAACCGGGCTGGGCGCGGTCGCGGTGGAGGCGGCGGCGGGGGCGGGCAAAGAGATCGGGGGCACTCACGCCGCGCCTTGTGCCGGGTGGCGCGGGCGGCGACAAGGGTGGCGATGCGTCTCGCCCGAATGCCCGTCGCCGCGATGGCGCAACTGGTCGCCCTGGCGCTGCCCCCGCGGTGTCCGGGGTGCGGCGTGGTGGTGGAGGCGGACCATCGTTTTTGCGCAACCTGCTGGGCGGGGCTGCGGTTTCTGGGCGACCCGGCCTGTGCCGCCTGCGGCACGCCGATGGCGATCGATCAGGGGCCGGGGATGCGCTGTGGTCCCTGTCTCGACAAGCCGCCGGGGCATGACGGGGTGCGGGCGGCGGTCGCCTATGGACCGGTGGCGCGCGATGTCGCGCTGAAGCTGAAATATGGCGGGCGGCTGGCACTGGCGACGACGATGGCACGGCTGATGGTCCGGCATCTGGCCGAGGATGCCGAGGGCCTCGTGCCGGTCCCGCTCCACCGGCGGCGGCTATGGACGCGGGGCTATAACCAGTCGGTGCTGATCGCCGATGCGCTGGTGCGGATGCGGGGCGTGCCGGTGTTGCGCGACGCCCTGTGCCGCACCCGCGCAACGCCGCCGCTGCGTGGCTTGAGCGGGCGGGCGCGGGCAACGGCGGTGCGCGGCGCGTTTGTCGTCGTCGATCGGGCGTCGATCGCCGGGCGGCGACTGGTGCTGATCGACGATGTCCATACCAGTGGGGCGACGGTCGAGGCCTGTGCAGCAGCGTTGCGCAAGGCCGGCGCGACGCGGGTCACGGTCCTGTGCTGGGCACGGGTCGTCGGCACGGACGATTGACAAGGGGGCCATGCAGACACAACTGATAAACATGGCAAGCATCACCATCTATACGAAGGCCTTCTGCCCCTATTGCACGCGCGCCAAGCGGCTGCTCGACGGCAAGGGCGCGGCCTATGACGAAATCGACATCAGCATGGGCGGGCCGAAGCGGCAGGAGATGCTGGCGAAGTCCAACGGCCGGACGACCGTGCCGCAGATCTTCATCGGCGATACCCATGTCGGCGGGTCGGACGACCTCGCCGCGTTGGAGCGGGACGGCAAGCTGGACGCATTGCTGGCGGCATGAAGCTCGCGCTGCTTCAGATGACTGCCGGCATCGATCCCGATGCCAATGCGGCGCTGCTGGTGGACGCGATCGAGCAGGCGGCGGCATCCGGTGCGGCGATGCTGTTCACGCCCGAAATGTCGGGACTGATCGATCGGGACCGCGAGCGGGCGGCTGCGTCGATCGCCACGGAGGCGGACGATCGCGTGCTGCGGGCGGTACGCGACGCGGCGGCCCGGGTCGGCATCTGGGTCCATCTGGGGTCGCTGGCGATCCGGGGCGCCGATGGCCGTCTTGCCAATCGCGGCTATGTGATCGACGGCCACGGTGCGGTGCGGGCCAGCTATGACAAGCTGCACCTGTTCGACGTGACGCTGCCGAGCGGGGAGAGCTGGCGCGAATCGGCGAGCTATGCGCCGGGGGAGCGCGCCTGTGTGGTCGGGACGCCGGCGGGGGCGATGGGGCTGTCGATCTGTTACGACCTGCGCTTCGCCGACCTGTTCCGCGCGATGAGCGATGCGGGAGCGACGATCCTCTCGGTGCCTGCCGCCTTCACCGTACCGACCGGACAGGCGCATTGGCACGTCCTGTTGCGCGCGCGGGCGATCGAGGCGGGCGCGTTCGTCGTCGCGGCGGCGCAGACCGGTGTCCATGCGGACGGCCGCACGACCTATGGCCATTCGCTGGTGATCGACCCGTGGGGCAATGTGCTGCTCGACATGGGGGAAGCGGCGGGGATCGGCATGGTCGAGATCGACCTGGACCAGGTCGCTGCGGTGCGGGCGCGTGTGCCGGTGATCGATCACCGCCGTCCGATCCCGCCGGTCGACGTCGTCCGATGATCGTGTTCGACCTGCGCTGCGGCAACGCCCATGTGTTCGAGGCGTGGTTCGCGTCGAGCGATGCCTATGCCGAGCAGCGGGAACGGTCGCTGATCCAGTGCCCGATGTGCGACGACGCCCGGATCGAGAAGGCGGTGATGGCGCCAAACATCGCCCCCAAGGGCGACCGTCCCGTCGGGCCGCCGCCAGAGGCGATGAAAGCCGCGCTGGCGGCGCTGGCCAAGGCGCAGCAGGAGGCGTTGTCGGGCAGCGAATGGGTCGGCCGCGCCTTTGCCGATCGCGCGCGGGCGATGCATGTCGGCGACGCCGATCCCGCGCCGATCCATGGACAGGCGACGCGCGAGGAGGCGAAGGCGCTGGTCGAGGAAGGCGTGCCGATCGCGCCATTGCCGCTGCCGGTCGTGCCGCCCGAGCGGGCGAATTAGGACCGTATCGACATTCAACTCCTTGAATAGCCGGTCCATCGCCGTCGTCACTTCCGTGCAGGCCGGAGTGCATAAGCGCCAGCGTCACGAATCCAGCTGAAACGTCGGCGGCTATGGATTCCCGCCTGCACGGGAATGACGGAAGTTTGCGTTGGGCGCTGAGTGGCGATCGGTTCCAAGGTGCGACGGTGCTGCGCCAACCAGTCTCCGAGCCATTGCGTTTGCTTCGAGCGCAGGTTCGGGTTTGTCGAGAACCGAAGGCGAGAAGGCGGTGCCCGACCAGCGTGTTCTCGACGTACGCTTCTCGACAGGCTCGAAGCTGCTCGAACCGAACGGGGTAAGGGAAAACTGGTGGCCTCGGAGGGACTCGAACCCCCGACGCCCGCTTTAGGAAAGCGGCGCTCTGTCCAGCTGAGCTACGAGGCCAGGCGCTCGCTCTATTATGCCTGTCGCCGCGACGCAATCGGGTCCGGTCAACTGCCGCATTCCCAACGGCCCTCGCGATAGATGCGTTCGCCGCCATCGGCGGTGCGCATGGTCAGCGTGGCGGGCCATTGCCGGGTCGAATCCGATGCGGGATCCGCATTGGCCGCCGGACGGTCGACGGTGAACGAAACCTTGTCGCCGGCCAGGATGCCGCCGGTCTGGATCGCCTCGCGTCCCGGCGTCGCGGCAGTGATCCGACGCAGGCGCTTGTCATATTTCACGAGTCCGTCGCCCTGATCGCGCACCAGCAGCAGTACGGGGCCGCGAGGCACGGTGCGGAAGGAGCAGCCGGAACCGAGCAGGTCCTTGTCCTCGAAATCGGCATAGACCATCGGCTGCAATTCCGGCGCGGCGTGCGGCTCGGGTGTGTCGGGCAGTCCGCGCGCCAGTGCCGGCTGCGGCGTCGGGGCGGGGGCGACGCCGCCCACCGATCCAACCGGCTGCGCGGAATCGGCCGCGTTCGCGGTGGCGGGGGGCTGGCCGGAGCAGGCGGTGACCGCCGCTGCGGCGAGGAGGCAGGCGAGGGGACGGATCATCGCGTTGCAACGTCCCGCGCGACCCGGCCGTTCCGTCATCCGCGCCCGATCAGTGACAACACTTCCTTGCGGCTGCGTTCATCGTCGCGGAACACGCCCATCATCCGGCTGGTCGTCATGGTGACACCTGGCGTGCGGACCCCGCGCGAGGTCATACAGCCATGGGTCGCCTCGATCACCACCGCGACCCCGCGCGGGCGCAGGCCGTTCCAGATGCAGTCGGCGACCTCCGCCGTCAGCCGTTCCTGCACCTGCAGCCGCCGGGCATAGCCGTGCAGGACGCGGGCGAGCTTCGAAATGCCGACGACATGGTCCTTCGGCAGATAGGCGATGTGCGCCTTGCCGACGATCGGCGCCATATGGTGTTCGCAGTGCGACTGGAACGGGATGTCGCGCAGCAGCACGATCTCGTCATAACCGCCGACTTCCTCGAACACGCGGTCGAGATGGTGTGCCGGGTCCTCGGCATAGCCCTGCGTATATTCCTTCCACGCGCGGGCGACGCGCAGCGGGGTATCTAGCAGCCCTTCGCGATCGGGATCGTCGCCGGTCCAGCGGATCAGCGTGCGGATCGCGTCGGCGACATGGTCGGGAACCGGAATCTTCGGCGTCGGGCCGACCAGTTCGCCGCCGGCGGCATCGTCGTTCGCGTCACACATCGTCTGGTTCCATTCCCGATCTTCGACTCGCTGTCGCCGGCAGGGTCGATGCCCTGCAAAGCCGCAACTGTGGCTTCCATACCCGTTCGCCGAGGAAAGCGCGCGGCGGATGCAGGTTGCCCGTTGACGCGGGATAGATGCTTCGTCACCAAATGCAACATGCCTAGCCGGATGATATCGGCAGCTGAGGAAGAGGGGATGCCATGAAGAAGTTCCACCTGCTGACCGCGACCGCCCTGTCGATGGTCGCCGGCGCAGTCCCGGCGCTGGCGCAGACGACGCCGACGGCACCGGTCGAGACCCCGACCGCACCCGCCGCGCCGGGTGACGCTACGGCACAGGGCGATGACGATTGGGGGAACGAGATCATCGTCACCGCCAACCGCCGCGCCGAACCGATCCAGGACGTGCCGATCGCGGTCACGGCCGTGAATGCGCAGCTGCTGGACGATGCCGGCGTGCGCGACATTCGCGGCCTCGAACAGCTGGCGCCCTCGCTTCAGACGACGACCGGCCAGTCGTCGGCAGTGTCGACGTCGCTGTCGATTCGCGGTGTCGGCACGGCGGGCGACAATCCGGGCTTCGAACCGGCGGTCGGCGTGTTCATCGACGGCGTGTTCCGCTCGCGCGCCGGCATCGCCATTGCCGAACTGCCCGAGATCGAGCGCGTCGAAGTGCTGCGCGGGCCGCAGGGGACGCTGTTCGGCCGCAATACCTCGGCTGGCGCGCTGTCGGTCACGACCGCAATGCCGAAGTTCGACTTCGGCGGCTATGTCGAGGGCGAATACGGCAATTTCAACGCGTACGAACTGAAGGGCGCGCTGACCGGGCCGGTCAGCGAACAGCTCGCGCTGCGCGTCGACGGCGGTTATCGCAAGCGCGACGGCTATATCGAGGACGTCAATTCCGACCGCGCGTTCAACGATATCAACCGCTGGTATGTCCGCGGCCAGGCGCTGTACGATACCTCGGCGTTCAGCTTCCGCCTGATCGGCGATTACTACAAGACCGACGAACAATGCTGCGGCGTGGTCAGCGGGACGCGTGGGCCGACGGCCGCCGCGATCCAGGCAATCGCCGCGCAGCAGGGCCGCACCGGCATCTATACCGGCGCGCCGTCCGACCGGAAAATGGCGGCATCGCCCAACCGCGACTATGGCGAGGCCGTGCGCGACTGGGGCGTGTCAGGCGAGATCAACGCCGATGTGGGCGAAATGAAGCTGACCTCGATCAGCGCCTATCGCGACTTCCGCGTGCTGCGGAACCAGGACATCGACTATTCGGGGATCGATCGCGCCTATCGCGACGGATACCGCTCGGCCCTGCGCGACATTACGCAGGAAGTACGGTTGCAGGGGCAGCTGTTCGACGGGAAGCTCGATTTCCTCGTCGGCGGCTTCTACCTGAACGAAAAGCTGAAGCTGCGCGATACGGTGCGGCTGGGCAACGACGCCAACCGCTATGTCGATACGTTGCTGGCGGGTGTCCTCGGCGCACCGCCCTCGGCCGGGGGCATCGGGCGGCAGGCGCAGTTCTTCGGCAGCTTCAATGTGCCGACCTTTACCCAGCTGGTGACGTCGCTGCGCGGCGGCGCGGCACTGCCGACCGGCACGGTGCCGCTGTTCGGGCAGCTGCTCTATGCGCAGAGCCCGCAGCTGCAGGCGAACTTCGCGCCTGGATCGTCGGTGTTCAACTATCTGAACACGCCGCTGACGCCGAACGTCGCGGGACAGGGCAATAATAACGACGATTTCCAGGTCGATACCAACGCCTTTGCGCTGTTCACCCACAACATCGTCAATTTCAATGACAAGCTCTCGCTGACGCTGGGCCTGCGCTACAATTACGAGCGCAAGGAGCTGGCGGCGTCGATCAACAGCAACCCGGCGGCGTGCGGCTTCTTCCTCGGTAACGATCAGCGTGCGATCATCTATCGCGAGGCCATCCGTGCCGCCAGCCCGGCACTGTTCCAGAACCTGTTCCTGCTCAGCTGCAATCCGGCGGTATCGAGCGAGTTCAACGGCAATTACAGCCATGACCGGTCGGAAAGCCGCCTGACCGGCACCGCCAAGCTCGCGTACAAGTTCACGCCCGATGTGCTGGGCTATGCCAGCTATGATCGCGGCTTCAAGTCGGGCGGCTACAATCTCGACCAGGCGAGCTTCAACACGAGGGTGCTGGGCGGCGACGGCGCGCAGGCAACCGACCTCGAATTCGGGGCGGAGACGGTCGACAGCTACGAACTAGGCCTGAAGACCAGCCTGACGCGGCAATTCTCGTTCAACGCGGCACTGTTCTATCAGAAATTCAAGGGGTTGCAGTCGCTGATCTTCGCCGGCAACAGCTTCGTCGTACAGAATGTGCCCAAGTCGACCGCCAAGGGCATCGAGCTGGAATCGCTGATCCAGCCGATCCGCGAATTGAGCTTCCGCCTGGGCTATACGCTGCTCGACGCATCATACGACGCCAGCAACAACTTCGCGGGCACGCCGCTCCAGAACCAGAATGGCCGCCAGTTCCTGAACCAGCCGCGCAACGTCGTCACCGTCGCCGCGACCTGGACCCCGCGCCTGACCAGCACGCTGAACGCGCTGTTCCATGTCGACATGCGCTACAACAGCGACGTGTCGATCGTCCGTGACGGCACCGGGGCGACGGCGGTCGGCAATGACGGCTATCCGCTCCTCAACGGCAAGATCGGCGTGGCGACCGACGATCGCAGCAAGCAGCTGGAACTCTTCGTCGAGAATATCACCAACCAATATTACAACATCTCGGGCTTCGCGATTCCCGAACAGACCGGCACCTATGGCGTCTATCCCGCCATGCCGCGCTTCTACGGGGTTCGCGCGCGGTTCGGTTTCTGAACCCGTAGCGGCGTCCGACGCGGGTTCGCGGGGGAATTTCGTGCGTTTGACGGTACGGTTTGTCGCTTTTCCCCCGCGACAAGCGGTTCGGAACCTTGCATAACCACCCACCTGCCGCGCCGGAAAGGCGCGGTTCGCAGGGGGCATTAGGAGGAATAATATGGCCAAGGAAACCACGACGACCGGCGGCGCCCGGGGCGGAATCGCGAAGCCGGTGACGCCGTCGGCCGATCTGGCGAAGATCACCGGATCCGACCCGCTGCCCCGCAGCGAAGTCGTCAGCAAGATGTGGGAATATATCAAGAAGCACGACCTGCAGAATCCGAAGGACAAGCGCGAAATCCTGGCGGACGAAACGCTGGAAAAGCTGTTCGGCAAGAAGTCGTGCTCGATGTTTGAAATGAACAAGCTGCTGAGTGCGCACATGAAGTAAGCGACGGGCGTCGATATCGACGTCGTCTGTTCACGAAAACACCGTCCGAGGGGCTGCCCTCGGGCGGTGTTTTCCTTTCGTAACAAAGCATTGCCGAGGCGATTTTCGGAACGCAGCCCCACGGCCATCGGTTATGTACGTATCGGACGAAAGTCCGATCGGACGACCGGCCAATATGGGTCGGCGTCCTCCGCAGCAGGACAAGGAGACACGCGATGACGTTCGGATTGGTGGGGTTGTTGCTTGGCGTCGCCATGGGCGCGCCGGAGGGCGGCATGGCGCATAGCGCGCGCATCGATCATCGCAGCGGCACGGTACAGTCCGATTATACCGCAAAGGTGCAGGTTACCCATCGGCAAGTGGGGGCAGTCGGCGCGGGCGGGCGTCCGTCGACGCTGCGTTGCCTGTGGCGTGCGGGACTGGTCGTCGAGCGGCAGGCGCGCCATGCATCGGGATCGATGCTCGCCCGCTCCTTCAGCCATGATGAAGTGATCGAGGGCAGTCGGCCAGGTTGGTGCAGTGCGCAACGGGCGGCGATCGCCGAGGAAGTCGCCAGCCGCAACGACGCGTTGCAGGCACGACTGGTCCAGCTGGCACAGCAGGACCATGCGGTGCTGCATGCAGAGGTCGACCGGATGCATGGGACGGCACAGGCCGGATGATCGGTCGGATAGCATTGGGCGTCGCGTCGCTGCTGGTCACGGCAGCGGCGCAGGCGCAGTCGCTGCCATCCGTCGGCGTCGAGGCGACGACCGACGAACGTCGGCGGGGGCTGAGCTGGAGCGAAGGGCGGGCGTCGATTTCCGGCGATGCCGCGCTGACACTTGGTGCCGTCGAGCTGGACGCGCGTGTCGCGGCGTTGCGCGGATCGGTACGGCACGACGGAGCCGATGCGGTTGCCGATCTGGGCGCGGCGATCGGCGGGGATGTCGGGCCGATCGCGCTGCGGGCGCGGGCGATCGGGCATGTCTTCGCCGGAGCGGAGCGAGGCATGGACTATGCCGAGTTCGGTGGTGACGCCCGTTACACGCTGGGGCCAGTCGAACTGACCGCCGGTGCGCTCTATGCGCCGCCGCAGCGGGCGATTGGTGGCAGCAACCTCTATTTGTCGGCGCAGGGGGTAGCGGCCATTCCGATGACGCCGTTCACGCTGGTCGGCGGCATAGGGCGGTCGTCAGGCGCCGTCGATGACGCCGCGCGGGCCGACCGGCTGCGTCCGGGCGGCACCTATGTCGACTGGCGGCTGGGCGTCGAACATGTGACCGGACCGCTGACGCTGGCGCTCGATTATGTCGGGACCGACCTGAACGATGACCGGATGGTCGCGGCGATCGGCGACCGCCGGCATAGCGGCGATCGCATCCTGGGGCGGGCGCGGTTCGCTTTTTGAGTCAGGACGTCTTCGTGGCGAGCGCCGTTCGACGCAGCATCCGCGACTGAAGTGACGTTCGAAGCGGACGGTTCGGCTTTCGGCAATGAATGTCGGCCGTCCGCTACACCGGATCGTCGATCCGGCGCAGGCGGCGGATGCGGGGTTCGCGCTCCAGATCGGCCTGTTCGCGGATCGTCTGGCGCAATTCGTCGCGCTTTTCGTGGATCGATGCGATCACCGGACCCATCGCCACGCCGAGGTCGACCAGCACCGCCTCCGACAATTGCAGCGAGCTTTCGAGCGTTTCCGGCACCGCATCGCTGACCCCGGCGGCATAGAGTTCGGCGGCATGGGTCGCATCGCGCGCGCGGGCGAGGATGGTCAGGTTCGGCACCCAGCCGCGCACTCGCCGCGTCAGGCGCACGGTCAGCACCGGGTCGTCCATCGTCAGCACAAGAGCCGAGGCGCGACCGAGGTCGAGGCGGTCGACCAGTTCGGACCGCGACACGTCGCCGAACAGGATCGGATGCCCCTCCGCACGGGCCATGGCGACATTGTCGATATCCGAATCGACCGCGATATAGCTTTTGCCATGGGTCTTGAGCATCTCGGCGACGAGGCGGCCGACCCGGCCGAAGCCAATGATGACGACGCGGCCTGCGGGCGTATCGACCGGCGCTTCCTCGGGCGCGCCGACGCGGTGTTCGATGCGCCGCGACGCCCGCTTGCCCAACATGGCCAGCAGCGGGGTGATGGTCAGGCCGATCGCGGTCACCGTCTGCCAGAAGGCGGCGGTCGAGGGTTGGATCAGCTGCGCCTGCGTCGCGGCGGCCAGCACGATCAGGGTGGTTTCCGACGGGCTGGACATCAACAGCCCGGTTTCCGTCGCCGTGCCCGGCCGCACGCCGTTGAACCAGAGCAGTCCGCCGGTCACCGCCGCCTTCAGCACCACGACCCCGGCAATCGCGCCGAGCAGTTCCGGCCAATTGTCGGCGATGGTCGCAAGGTCGAGGCTCATGCCGATGGTGATCAGGAACACGCCGAGCGCCAGCCCCTTGAACGGGGCGGTGATGACCTCGACCTCACTATGATATTCGGTTTCGGCGATCAGCAGGCCGGCGAGCAGCGCGCCGACGATCGGCGACAGGCCGGCGGCGGTGGTGACGAGGCTGGCGACGATCACCACCAGCAGGCTGGCCGACAGGAACAGTTCGGGGCTCTTGGTGCGGGCGGCCTGCGCGAACAGGCGCGGCAGGAACAGGCGGCCGGCGGCATAGAGACCGACGACGCTGAGTCCTCCCCACATCAGGGTGTTGGCGAGGCCGGACCAGCCTTCGTCGCTCGCCGTCGGGGCGAGGGCGCCCAGCGCGAAGATGATCGGGACCAGCGCGAGATCCTCGAACAACAGCATCGAGAAGGCGGTACGGCCGACCGGCCCGGTGGTGCCCGCCATCGGCAGCACCAGCGCGGTGGACGACAATGCCAGCGCAAGGCCGAGGCCGATGGCGCCCGCCGTCGCCTGTCCCAACGCCATCAGCGCGACGCCGATCAGCAGCGCCGATCCGAACAACTCCGCCGCGCCCAGACCGAATACCTGCCGCCGCATCGCCCATAGCCGCTTGAACGACAGTTCGAGACCGATGGAGAAGAGCAGCAGGACAATGCCGAATTCGGCGAAGGGTTCGATCGAATGCCGGTCGGTGATCGTGATGTGGAACAGCCACGGCACCCGGTCGACCAATGCGCCGAGGCCGAACGGGCCGACCAGGACACCGACCAGGATGAACCCGATGACCGGGTTGACGCGAAAACGGGCGAAGGCGGGAATGACGAGGCCGGCAGCCCCCAGAATGACCAGCGAATCGCTGAACGGCGTCGAATCAATCGGCAATGGCATGGGACCATTGTTGCGGATGCGGCACGGATGCAGCAACCGCTAACGTACAAACGGCGCCCATCCGTTCGGATGGACGCCGCTTGGCACCGTCGATGTGAACGAGGTGCTTAGCCCTGCGCGCCCATCGCGGCTTCGAGGTTGACGCGAACCTGTTCGAAGAACTGCTCGGTGGTCATCCACGGCTGATGCGGGCCGATCAGGATCGCGAGATCCTTGGTCATGTGGCCGGCTTCGACGGTTTCGATGCAGACGCGCTCCAGCGTTTCGGCGAACTTCGTCACGTCGGGCGTCCCGTCGAACTTGCCGCGATACTTCAGGCCGCCGGTCCATGCGAAGATCGACGCGATCGGGTTGGTCGACGTCGCCTTGCCCTGCTGGTGCTGGCGATAGTGGCGCGTGACGGTGCCGTGCGCCGCTTCCGCCTCGATCGTCTTGCCGTCCGGCGACATCAGGACCGAGGTCATGAGGCCGAGCGAACCGAACCCTTGAGCGACCTGGTCCGACTGCACGTCGCCGTCATAGTTCTTGCAGGCCCAGACGAATTCGCCGTGCCACTTCAGCGCCGATGCGACCATGTCGTCGATCAGGCGGTGCTGATATTCGATGCCGGCGGCCTGGAACTGGTCCTTGAATTCGGTCGCGAAGACCTCTTCGAAGATGTCCTTGAAGCGGCCGTCATAGGCCTTGAGGATCGTGTTCTTGGTCGACAGGTACACCGGCCAGCCGCGGCCGAGGCCATAGTTCATCGACGCGCGGGCGAAATCGCGGATCGATTCGTCGAGATTGTACATGCCCATGGCGACGCCGGCGGCGGGGAAGTCGAACACTTCCTCCTCGATGACCTGGCCGTCGGCGCCTTCCCACTTCATGGTCAGCTTGCCGGCACCGGGCACCTTGAAATCGGTCGCCTTATACTGGTCGCCGAACGCATGGCGGCCGACGACGATCGGCTTGGTCCAGCCCGGGATCAGGCGCGGCACGTTCGAGATGACGATCGGTTCACGGAAGACGACGCCGCCGAGGATGTTGCGGATGGTGCCGTTGGGCGACCGCCACATCTTCTTCAGGCCGAATTCCTCGACGCGCGCTTCGTCAGGGGTGATGGTGGCGCACTTCACGCCCACGCCGTACTTCTGGATCGCCTTGGCGCTGTCGACGGTGATCTTGTCGTCGGTCTCGTCGCGCTTTTCGATGCCGAGGTCGTAATATTCGAGGTCGATATCGAGATAGGGGAGGATCAGCCGTTCGCGGATCCAAGCCCAGATGATGCGGGTCATTTCGTCGCCGTCGATCTCCACGACCGGGGTTTTGACCTTGATCTTCGCCATGCGCCTGCTCTCGATATAGTTGCGGTTGCGCGGGCCTTACGGGGTCGTTCGCGCGGGATCAACCGCGCTGGCGGTGCAGGGCGGTTGTCAGCACGGCCCGCCTTGGGTACACCACGGCTCATGGCATCGCTCGACAAGCCCGCGGTCGGCACCACGACCGTCAAGTGGCGCTGGCCCTCCGTTCATCCCGAAGGGCGCAAATACGTCCTCATCGCCGCCGTTATCACCGCCTTCTTCGCCTTCATGGCGTGGGAGACGCTGGCATGGCCGATGGGGCTGGTGACGCTGTGGGTGGCGTCCTTCTTCCGCGATCCGGTCCGTACCACGCCGCAGGGCGACGGGCTGATCGTGTCGCCGGCCGACGGGCTGGTCACGATGATCCAGCGGGTCGAACTGCCGGCGGAGCTGCGCGGGGCCAACGGCCTGGGCGACCAGCCGCTGGTGCGGGTGTCGATCTTCATGTCGGTGTTCGACGTCCATATCAACCGGACGCCGATCGCTGGCACCATCCGGCAGGTGGTCTATATCTCGGGCAAGTTCCTGAACGCCGATCTCGACAAGGCGAGCGACGAGAATGAGCGCCAGCATAGCGTGGTCGAGGGGCTGGATGGACAGCGTGTCGGCTTCACCCAGATCGCGGGCCTGCTCGCGCGGCGGATCGTCGGCTTCGTGAAGGCGGGGGATTTCGTCGCCGCCGGACAGCGGATCGGCCTGATCCGCTTCGGCAGCCGGGTCGATGTGTTCCTGCCCGAAGGAATCGAGCCGCAGGTCGCGCTCGGCCAGCGGGCGATCGCCGGTGAAACGGTGCTGGGTCGTCCGGGCCTCGCCGCCCCGACCGGCGTGGCGCAATAGGATGCGCCGTCCGCTTCCCGTCCGGGGCATCCCGCTGCGCGCCGTCGCGCCCAATGCCGTCACGGCACTCGCTCTGTGTTCCGGTCTGACCGGTATCCGCTTCGCCATCGGGGGGGAGTGGGAACGCGCCGTGCTGATGGTGCTGCTGGCTGGCGTTCTCGACGGGCTGGACGGGCGTGTCGCTCGTCTGGTGCGCGGTGAGAGCAAGTTCGGTGCCGAGCTGGATTCGCTGTCCGACGCGATTTCGTTCGGCGTTTCACCTTCGCTCATCATGTATCTGTGGGCGCTGCTCGCCGAACCGCGCGTCGGATGGATCGTCTCGCTGGTCTATGCCGTATTCACCGCGCTGCGTCTCGCCCGCTTCAATGCGCGGATCGATGCCGAGGACCAGCCACACAAGTCGGCGGGTTTCCTGACCGGTATTCCGGCACCGGCCGGTGCCGGACTGGCGATGCTGCCACTCTATGCGTGGATCTGGTCGGGTGAAGACGTGTTCCGCTCGCCTTGGCTCGTCGCCCCATGGGTCGCGTTCGTCGCGTTCCTGATGGTGTCGAGCCTTGCGACCTATAGCTGGTCGTCGCTCAAGCTCCGCCGCAATATTCGCTTCGAAGCGATCGTCGGCGTCGTGATCGTCGCCGCAGCGCTGGTATCCGCCCCGTGGCAGACGCTGACGGCGGTCTGCGTCGCCTATCTGGCGACGCTACCGTTCAGCATTCGCAGCTTTGCGCGGATCAAGCGGCAGCGCGAAGCGGCTGCGCAGCGACCGTAACGGCGCGCTGACGGATCACGCCGCGCCGCGAGGTGAGGTGAACCGGAGGAAGCGGGTCGATCGTCCATTCCGGACCCCCGCGCAACAGCCGCAGGATGCGGTCCTTGGCGGGCAGGATCGTCAGGACGATCGAGCCGACAGCGACGATGAAACCAACAGCGAACAACGCGGAAACCAACAGGGCCATCTCGAAACTCCCCGATCATGCGACCATGAAATCGCAAGCCTGCTCAACCAGTTGGCCGAGTTCTTGTTCCATGGTCCGTGTCTGAGCCTGTTATGTTCTCATATCGTTCCACCGTCAAGCCTTGATTGGCGGTACGACTTGCGCTAATGGCCGCCGCCTCAACCCCACATGGGAAGCGCTCATACCGGTGCCCGGGCCTTCGGCCTGACAAGGGTTCCAGCTTCCCAGAGGATCAACCGGAAGGAATTATCCTATGGCGGCACCCGTCGTCACCATGCAGGCGCTGCTCGAATCGGGCGCGCACTTCGGCCACCAGACCCACCGCTGGAACCCGAAGATGAAGCCGTACATCTTTGGCGATCGCAACGGCGTCCACATCCTCGACCTGTCGCAGACCGTGCCGCTGTTCGCGCGCGCGCTGGAATTCGTATCGTCGACCGTCGCGTCGGGCGGCAAGGTCCTGTTCGTCGGCACCAAGCGCCAGGCGCAGGAGCCGATCGCCGAAGCCGCTCGGAAGTCGGGCCAGCACTTCGTCAACCATCGCTGGCTGGGCGGGATGCTCACCAACTGGAAGACGATCAGCAACTCGATCAAGCGCTTGAAGGCCCTTGAAGAGCAGCTGTCGGGCGACACGCACGGCCTGACCAAGAAGGAAGTGCTCAACCTGACCCGCGAGAAGGACAAGCTGGAGCTGTCGCTTGGCGGTATCCGCGATCTGGGCGGCATTCCCGACATCATGTTCGTGATCGACGCGAACAAGGAAGAGCTGGCGATCAAGGAAGCCAACACGCTGGGTATCCCGGTCGTCGCGATTCTCGATTCGAACGTGTCGCCGGACGGCATCGCCTTCCCGGTGCCGGCGAACGACGACGCCAGCCGTGCGATCCGCCTGTACTGCGAAGCCATCGCGATCGCCGCGACCCGTGGCGGTCAGCAGGCGATGGCGCATTCGGGCCGCGACCTGGGCGCGATGGACGAGCCGCCGGCAGAGGAAGCGCTGACCGCCGAGCCGGAAGCTGCTGTCGAAGCGTAAGCTGTCACGGAACTGACGTGCGGGCGGGGCAGGGCGGAACACGCGCTGCCTCGCCCGCAAGCATATCGAACACCAATCAGGAGCCTGATCATGGCAGAAGTTACCGCCGCCGCCGTCAAGGAACTGCGTGAGCGCTCGGGCGCCGGCATGATGGACTGCAAGAAGGCGCTGTCCGAGAACAACGGCGACATGGAAGCCGCCGTCGACTGGCTGCGCACCAAGGGCCTCGCCGCCGTCGCCAAGAAGTCGAGCCGCACCGCGGCCGAAGGTCTGGTCGGCGTTGCCGTCGCCGGCACCAAGGGCGTCGCGATCGAAGTCAACAGCCAGACCGACTTCGTCGCCAAGAACGACCAGTTCCAGAGCTTCGTCCGCGATGTCGTCGCGATCGCACTGGAAAAGGGTGACGACGTCGAGGCGCTGAAGGCGCAGGCGATGCCGAACGGTGGCACCGTCGAGGACGCGCTGGTCGCCAACATCTCGACCATCGGCGAAAACCAGGTGCTGCGTCGCGCCAAGTCGGTCGAAGTCGCCAAGGGCGCGGTGATCCCGTATGTTCACAACTCGGCCGGTCCGGGTCTCGGCAAGATCGGCGTGCTGGTCGCGCTGGAATCGGACGCCGGTGTCGACGTGCTGGAGCCGCTGGGCAAGCAGATCGCGATGCACATCGCCGCTGCCTTCCCGCTGGCGCTGGACGAGAGCGGTCTCGACCAGGACGTCCTGGAGCGTGAGCGCCAGATCGCGACCGAAAAGGCCGCCGATTCGGGCAAGCCGGCCGACATCATCGCCAAGATGGTCGAAGGTTCGGTGAAGAAGTTCGCCAAGGAAAACGCCCTGCTGAGCCAGCCGATCGTGATGGACGGCAAGACCCCGGTCGCCGACGTCGTTGCGAAGGCGGCCAAGGATGCCGGCACGACCATCGTGCTGAAGGACTATGTCCGCTTCCAGCTCGGCGAAGGCATCGAGAAGGAAGAGAGCGACTTCGCCGCCGAAGTCGCCGCCACGGCCGGCCTGACCAAGTAAGGTCTTACCACCGTTAAGGCATTGGCAGGGGCCGCAAGTGCGACATGCGCTTGCGGCCCTTGTTATGTCCGGCGTCATGTCCGGCGCGACCGGCCGGGCAATGCCCGCTTGGCTTTGCAGGCGGTCGCGGCTAGGGTCCGGCGCGCTTCCGATAGACCAACTTTGCAGGTTCCATGACCCGTCCTCGCTTCAACCGTATCCTTCTGAAACTGTCCGGCGAAGTGCTGATGGGCTCCGGCCAGTTCGGTATCGATCCCGCGATGTGCGACCGCGTCGCGCGCGAGATCAAGGCCGCGCGGGGTGAGGGGCACGAGGTGTGCGTCGTGGTCGGCGGCGGCAACATCTTCCGCGGTGTCGCGGGTGCCGCGCAGGGCTTCGAACGGGCGAGTGCCGACTACATGGGCATGCTCGCGACCGTGATGAACGCGCTCGCCATGCAGAATGCGCTGGAGCAGATCGGCGTCGAGACGCGGGTGCAGTCGGCGATCCCGATGGCATCGGTGTGCGAACCCTATATCCGCCGTCGCGCCGTGCGCCATATGGAGAAGGGCCGTGTCGTGATCTTTGCCGCCGGCACCGGCAGCCCGTTCTTCACCACCGACACGACCGCCGCGCTGCGCGCCGCCGAAATGGGCTGCGAGGCGCTGTTCAAGGGCACCAGCGTCGATGGCGTCTACGACGCCGACCCCAAGAAGGTGCCGACCGCGACACGCTACGACACGCTCGGCTTCGGCCGCGTGCTGGCCGACGACCTGAAGGTCATGGACGCGTCGGCCGTGGCGCTGTGCCGCGACAACAATATCCCGATCGTCGTCTTCAACATCCGTGACGAAGGCAACCTTGCCGCCGTGCTGGCGGGCGAGGGTGTCTCGACGATCGTCCAGAACAACGCTTGATTCAGAAGGAAGTCCGTTATGGCCGCATATAACAAGGCCGATCTCGAGCGCCGGATGGCCGGTGCCGTGGAATCGCTGAAGGGCGACCTGAGTGGCCTGCGCACCGGTCGCGCATCGGTGTCGCTGCTCGATCCGGTCACGGTGGAGGTGTATGGCGCACATATGCCGCTGAACCAGGTTGCGACCGTCTCGGCGCCCGAGCCGCGCATGTTGTCGGTGCAGGTGTGGGACAAGTCGAATGTCGGTCCGGCCGACAAGGCGATCCGTTCGGCGGGCCTGGGCCTCAACCCGATCGTCGATGGCCAGACGCTGCGCCTGCCGATCCCGGACCTGACCGAGGAGCGCCGCAAGGAACTGGCGAAGCTGGCCGGTAAGTATGCGGAATCGGCGCGGATCGCGGTGCGCAACGTCCGGCGCGACGGCATGGAAAGCCTGAAGACCGACGAGAAGAAGGGCGTCTATTCGGAGGACGAGCGCAAGAAGCTCGAGACCGAAGTGCAGAAGATGACCGACGCGACGATCGCCGACATCGATTCCGCGGCGGATGCCAAGGAAAAGGAAATCCTCGGCAAGTGACGTCGTTCGCTGCGCGCGCTCCGGAATCGGCGGCCGATGCCGCCGAGCCGGGCCTGCTCTCCTCTGCCGCCATTCCCCGTCATGTGGCGATCATCATGGACGGCAACGGCCGCTGGGCGAAGGCCCGGCGCCTGCCGCGCGTGGCCGGCCACCGGCAGGGCGTGGAAGCGGTACGGCGCATCACGCGGGCAGCGCGCGAACAGGGGATCGAGGCGCTGACGCTCTACGCCTTCTCGTCCGAGAACTGGCGTCGACCGGAAGAGGAAATCGGCGACCTGATGGGGTTGCTGCGCCATTTCCTGAAGAACGAGATCAAGGAACTGACGCGCGAGGGCGTGCGGCTGCGCATCCTTGGCAATTATCGTGCGCTCAAGGCCGATCTGGTCGAGTTGATCGACGATGCGGTGGCGCGGACGGCGACCAACACTGGGCCGATCCTGGCGATCGCGCTCAATTACGGCGCGCAGGCGGAACTGGTTGCGGCGGCGCGCCGGCTGGCGGAGAAGGTCGCTGCGGGCATGCCGGTGTCGGCGATCGACGAGGCGGCGATCGACCGCGAACTCGATACCGACGGGCTGCCGCCGCTCGACCTGATGATCCGCACCTCGGGCGAACAGCGCCTGTCGAACTTCCTGTTGTGGCAGGCGGCCTATGCCGAGCTGTTGTTCGTCGACACGCTGTGGCCCGATTTCGACGGTGACGCACTTGCGCAGGCGATCGCCGCCTATGGTCAGCGGCAGCGCCGGTTCGGGGGCCTGTGACGCCCGATCCCGCCGCCGATCCGGTAGCGCGGCGCAAGTCGGACCTCGCCACGCGGACACTGGCCAGCGTCGGGATGATCGCGGTCGCGGCGACGGCATTGTGGCTGGGCGGCTTCGTCTTCTGGTTGCTGGTCGCCATCGGCACGCTGTTCATGATGGCCGAATGGGCCGACCTGCACAAAGTATCGCGCGAGCATAAGCGGCTGGCGCAATTCGCGTTGACCGTGCCGCTCGCCATCCTGTCGCCGCTGGCGGCGGGAGCGAGCTTTCTGGCGCTGGGGTTGATTGTCGGTGCGGCGTTCTTCGTCGTCATCACCACGCGACTGCCGGGCCTCGCGCGTGGGATCGTCTATTGCGGCGCGCCGGCGCTGGCGGTGGTGTTCCTGCGCGGGCAGGGCGACGGGCTGTTGCTCGCCTTTTGGGCCATGGCGCTGGTGTGGGCGTGCGATATCGGCGCCTATTTCGCCGGGCGGTCGATCGGCGGCCCGAAGCTGGCGCCGACCATCAGTCCGAACAAGACCTGGGCGGGGTTGATCGGCGGCGTCATTGCCGCGTCGGTACTGGCGGGTGTGTTGCAATATGCCGGCCTGCCGCTGCATTTGGTGCTGGCCACGCCGCTGCTGGCCGTACTGGCGCAGATGGGCGACCTGTATGAGAGCCAGTTGAAGCGCAAGGCCGGGGTCAAGGATTCGGGCAACGTCCTGCCCGGCCATGGCGGGGTGATGGATCGTTTGGACGGACTGGTTCCCGTCGCGCCCGCTGCGGCGCTGATGGTATTGGCGGGGCTGTATTTGGCATGAAGCGGATTACTATTCTGGGCGCGACCGGGTCGGTCGGGTCGTCGACGCTCGACCTGATCGAACGGACGCCGGATGCCTTCACCGTCGAGGCGCTGACCGCGCATCGTGACGTCGGCAAGCTGGCCGCGGCGGCGCGGCGGGTGGGCGCAAAGCTGGCGGTGGTAGGCGATGAAGTCTGCCTGCCGGCGTTGCGCGACGCGTTGGCCGGCAGCGGGGTCGAGGTAGCAGGCGGCGCGCAGGCGGTGATCGACGCGGCTGCACGGCCGGTCGACTGGACCATGGCGGCGATCGTCGGCACCGCGGGGCTGAAGCCGGTGATGGCGGCGCTGGCGCGCGGCGGCGCGGTGGCGCTGGCCAACAAGGAAGCGCTGGTCTCGGCGGGTGAAGTCATGATGGCGGCGGCGACCCGCGCCGGCACGACGCTGCTGCCGGTCGACAGCGAACACAACGCCGTCTTCCAGTGTCTGGACGATTGCCCGCCCGAGCGCATCCGCCGGATCATCCTGACCGCCAGCGGCGGGCCGTTCCGCGAACGGTCGCTGGAGGAGATGCGCGACATCACTCCCGAGCAGGCGGTGGCGCATCCCAACTGGTCGATGGGAGCCAAGATCTCGGTCGATTCGGCGACGATGATGAACAAGGGCCTCGAACTGATCGAAGCCTATCATCTGTTCCCGGTGACGCCCGAGCAGCTCGACGTGCTGGTCCATCGCCAGTCGGTCATCCATTCGATGGTCGAATATGTCGACGGATCGACCCTGGCCCAGCTGGGGTCGCCGGACATGCGCGTACCGATCGCGCACGCGCTGGCGTGGCCCGACCGGATGGAGACGCCGTGCGAACGGCTCGACCTGGCACGCATCGGCCGGCTGGATTTCGAAGCGCCGGACATGGTGCGTTTCCCGGCGCTCGCATTGGCCCGCGCGGCGCTTTCCGAAGGAGGCGGCCGGCCGGCGATCCTGAACGCAGCGAACGAGGTGGCGGTCGCTGCCTTCCTCGACCGGCGGATCGGCTTCCTCGAAATTGCCGCAATCGTCGCGGATGTTCTCGACCGCTTCGATCCGCCGAAGCCCGAGACGATCGATGCCGTGCTGGCAATCGATGGTGAGGCAAGGGCATTGGCGGGCGAGCGTGTGAAGGACAGCGTCGCTTGATCGAATCCCCCGGACTGCCGATGACGATTGTTGCGTTCCTGCTGGTGCTGGGACCGTTGGTGTTCCTGCACGAGCTGGGCCATTATGCCGCCGGACGCTGGTTCGGGGTGAAGGTCGATGCGTTCTCGGTCGGGTTCGGGCGGGAGGTCGCGGGTTTCACCGACCGGCATGGCACCCGGTGGAAGTTCGGGTGGCTGCCACTGGGCGGCTATGTCCGCTTTGCCGGCGACATGAACCCGGCGTCGCAGCCGGACGCGGAATGGTTGCAGCTGCCGGCGCACGAACGCGCCCGCACGTTCCAGGCGAAGCCGGTATGGCAGCGTGCGATCATCGTTGCCGCGGGGCCGGCGGTGAACCTGCTGCTGGCTGTGTTGATCCTGGGAGGCTTTGCCGCTGCCTATGGCGTGGACCGTACCCCGGCGACGGTGGGCGGTGTCGTGCAGGGCAGTGCGGCCGACAGCGCCGGGTTGCAGCCGGGCGACCGCATCGCTTCGCTCGACCGGCGGTCGATCGAGACCTTTTCCGATCTGTCGTTCTATACCGCGATGCATCCGGGTGAGCGGGTGACGGTCGAGTATCTGCGCGACGGTGCGATACGATCGACCAACGCCGTGATCGGGTCGGTGGTTCAGCGCGATCGGTTTGGCAACGAGGCGAAGATCGGCCGGTTCGGTATCGAACGCGGCGCTCCGGTCTATGCGCCACTACCGATCTGGGAAGCGCCGGTCGAAGGCACGCGGATGGTCGGCGCGATCCTGCGCGGGACGGTCGATGGCCTGTGGCAGATCATCACCGGACGGCGATCGGTCGATGAAATGGGCGGGCCGCTGCGCATTGCCAAGACGTCGGGCGAACAGCTGTCGCTTGGGTGGCCGGCACTGGTGACCTTCGTCGCGTTCGTCTCCATTAATTTGGGGTTCATCAACTTGTTGCCAGTTCCGATGCTGGATGGCGGCCACCTGTTCTTCTACGCCATCGAAGCGGTGAAGCGCGGGCCGGTCAGCCCGCAGACGATGGAGTGGGCGTTCCGCGGCGGATTGGCGCTGTTGCTTGCATTGATGATATTCGTCACGGTGAACGACCTGGGGGCGTTCGGCGTGTGGCGCGGACTGGCCGGCTTGATCGGCTGACGCGGTTAGGGCAGGGCGCAATCGTCCTGTATTAGAAAGTTCCTCCGGTTGGGGTGGGTTTGGTGACGGCAAGCAAGTTTTCGATCTACGGCGCGCACGGCGTTGCGCTGCTCGCGAGCACGATGCTCTCGGGCACGGCGGCTACGGCACAGACGCGCCCCGCCGCTGCTGCCCCGGCAGTCCAGCCGCCCGCCGCGCAGGTGCCGGCGGCACCGGTCGTGCCGACCCGCACCATCCGCTCGCTTCGCGTCGAGGGGGCACAGCGTATCGAACCCGATACGGTGCTGTCCTACACCAAGCTGCGTGTCGGCATTCCCTACACTGCCGAAACGCTCGATCAGGCGATCAAGGACCTGTACGCGTCCGATCTGCTCGCCAATGTAGAGATCGAGGGCGCCGAGACCAGCGATATCATCGTCCGGGTGCGCGAGAACCCGATCATCAACCGCGTGGTGCTGGAAGGCAACAAGCGGCTGAAGGACGACAAGATCACCAAGGAGATCAAGCTCGCGCCGCGGCAGATCTTCACCCGTACCGCCGTTCGCGCCGACGTCGCGCGCATCGTCGAACTGTATCGCCGCCAGGGCCGGTTCGCGGCGAATGTAGAACCGAAGATGGTCATGCTCGACCAGAACCGCGTCGACGTGATCTTCGAAATCCAGGAAGGGCCGAAGTCCAAGGTTCGCCAGATCAACATCCTCGGCAACGAGGTGTTCAGCGACAGCGAACTGCGCGGCGAGATGGCGACGAAGGAATCGCGGCCGTGGCGGATCTTCAGCTCCAATACGAGCTATGACCAGGATCGCCTGGCCTATGACCAGCAGAAGCTGCGCCAGTTCTACCTGACCAACGGCTATGCCGATTTCCGCGTGATCTCGGCGGTGGCCGAACTGACGCCGGACAAGGAAGACTTCATCATCACCTATGTGGTGGAGGAAGGCGAGCGCTACAAATTCGGCGACGTGGCGGTCGAATCGGCCATTCGCGACTTCGACAACGCATCGCTGACCAAGACGCTGCCGATGAAGAAGGGCGACTGGTACAATGCCAAGCAGGTCGAGGACACCGTCGACCAGCTGAGCGAATATGCCGGCCTGTTCGGCTATGCCTTTACCGACGTCCGCCCGGAATTCGTGCCCGATCGTGAAAACCACACGATGGCGATCACGTTCTTCCTGAACGAAGCCAACCGGACCTATGTCGAAAAGATCGACATCACCGGCAATACCCAGACGCAGGACCGCGTGATCCGCCGCGAATTCCGCGTGGCCGAAGGCGACGCGTTCAACGCCTTCCTCATCAAGCGGTCGCAGGATCGCATCAACTCGCTCGGCTATTTCCAGGAAAAGTTCGAGATCGAGCGCAAGGAAGGTTCCTCGCCCGACCGCATCGTCCTGGCCGCGAACGTCGAGGAGAAGTCGACCGGCGAACTGACGCTGTCGGCCGGTTTCTCCAGCCTCGAACGCTTCATCATCCAGGCGTCGATCCGTCAGCGGAACTTCCGTGGCAAGGGGCAGGACCTGCAGGCGTCGGTGAACTATTCAACCTACCAGAAGTCGGTCGAACTGGGCTTCACCGAACCCTATCTGTTCGACAAGAACGTGGCCTTGGGCGGTACGATCTTCCGCCGCGACTTCAATTCGTTCAACTTCCTCGGCACCGGTCGCAACTCGCTCTATTCGCAGATTTCGACCGGTGGTCAGATTGTGGCGAGCGTGCCGCTGACCGAATTCTGGACGCTGTCGGGCCGCTATCAGCTGAGCCAGGACAATGTCGGGCTGGATGAGGCGACCTATTTCACCGACGGCGTCTGCGACCCGCTGAAGGCCGGCCGCTATCTGTGCGATTCGATCGGCAACCGCCTGTCGAGCATCGTCGGTGCGAACCTGATCTTCGACAATCTCAACAACCGCCTGCGTCCGTCGCGCGGCCAGCGGCTGGTCACCGGCGTCGATTTCGCCGGGTTGGGCGGCGACGTGCGCTATGCCCGCGTGCGCGGCGACTTCGACAAATACTGGAACCTTGGTGGCTTCGTGCTGTCGGCCGGGATCGAGGGCGGCTATATCCACGCGCTGCAGAAGAGCCCAGGGCAGGGGATCGACCCGGTCCGCATCGTCGACCGCTTCTATCTGGGCGAGCCGCAGTTCCGCGGTTTCGACATTCGCGGTGTCGGCCCGCGCATCCAGCGGCAGCGGTACAGCGGTTCGGTCGCCGGCGGCGATCAGGCGCTGATCACCGCGCGCGATCAGGTGCTGAACGACCCGCTGGGCGGCAAGGCGTACTATCTGGGCAAGCTCGAACTCGAGCCGCCGCTGGGATCGGGCATCGCCGAATTGGGCCTGCGCCCGTCGATCTTTATCCAAGCCGGTGCGCTGTTCGGCGTCACCCGCCCGCTGCCGACGGTGCAGTTCCAGCAGGCGCGCAACAGCGACGGTACGTTGCAGTTCAACAAGGACGGGTCGCCGTCGTTGCTGCCCTTTACCCAGCTGACCAAGATCAACGGTCAGCAGGTGTACAACAACCAGTTCACCGACGCTTCGGGTGCGCCGGCGTTCCGCCAGACGACTTGCGCGGTGGGCTATTCGGCGTCGATCGGCGGCACCTGCGCCGGTGGCGAAACCAACACCATCGCTACGTCGACGACCGATCCGTTCCTCGAACAGTTCCTGGGTGATTCGGCCAAGCCGCGCCTGTCGATCGGTATCGGGGTCAATTGGAATTCGCCGTTCGGGCCGCTGCGCATCGACCTTGCCAAGGCGTTGCTGAGCCAGCCGGGCGACGACAAGAAACTCATCACTTTCAACGTAGGAACTCAATTCTGATGCGTAGCTTCACCAAGGCGGCTGTCGCCGCATTCGTCTTCGCGCTCCCGACCGCTCCGGCGTTCGCGCAGGCGCTGCCCGACGCGAAGATCGCGGTCGTCGATTCCGAGCGCATCTTCCGCGATTGCACCGCGTGCAAGGCGGCGACCGCGCAGCTCCAGACCCAGCGCACCCAGCTCCAGTCGCTTGCGACCCAGCTCGGCCAGCCGCTGCAGACCGAAGCGCAGTCGCTGCAGACCGCCGTGACGGCTGCCAAGGGCAACCCGGACGCCACGCTCCAGACCCGTATCCGCACGTTCGAGCAGAAGCAGCAGCAGGCGCAGCAGCAGATCGGTCAGCAGGAACAGCAGGTCCAGCGCAACATCGCCTATGTGCGCGAGCAGATCGGCACCAAGCTGGGTCCGATCATCACCCAGGTCGCGCAGCAGCGTGGCGCGACGCTGGCCGTCGACAAGGGCAGCAGCTTCTACAACGCGCCGGCGACCGAGATCACCGACGCGGTGCTGGCCGCGCTCAATGCGCAGCTGCCCAGCGTCAGCGTGACCGCGCCGGCACAGGCCGCCCCGGCCGCGGCACCCGCCACCGGTGCGCGTCCGGCAGGCCGCTGATCGTGGAAGGGGAAGCGACCTCGATCGGACCGCTCGACATCACGCGCGTGATGGCGGCGATCCCGCATCGCTATCCCATGTTGCTGGTCGACCGTGTCGCGGAACTGATCCCCGACCGGTCGATCACCGCGATCAAGGCGGTGACGATCAACGAAGGCTTTTTCCAAGGGCATTTCCCCGGTCGTCCGATAATGCCGGGCGTGCTGATCGTCGAGGCGCTGGCGCAGGCCGCCGGCATCCTCGCGGTCGAGAGCCTCGGTCTCGCCGGGTCGGGCAAGCTGGTCTATTTCATGTCGATCGACGGCGTGAAGTTCCGCAAGCCGGTCGAACCGGGCGTCCTGCTGACGCTGGAAGCCGAATTCGTGCAGAAGCGCGCTCGGGTCTGCAAATTTGCGGGCAAGGCGCGGATCGACGGTGAACTGGCGGCGGAATGCGAATTCACCGCCATGATCGCCGACCCGCCCAAGGCGTAAGCCGACAGCGATCATTGCTATTATGGGCGCGTCCGTGTACGGGCGCGCCTTCCCATTTCCAAGGCTGGTCGGAACCAGCCGCCTGCGGAGACGACCGATGAAGAAAGACACCCACCCCGACTACCACACCATCAAGGTCCAGATGACCGATGGCACGGTGTTCGAGACTCGTTCGACCTGGGGCAAGGAAGGCGATCTGATGACGCTGGACATCGATCCGCTGGCGCACCCGGCATGGACCGGCGGCCGTGGCCAGATGCTGGACTCGGGTGGCCAGGTCGCACGCTTCAACAAGCGTTTCGGCGGTCTCACGCTCGGCAAGAAGTAACGCGCGCGCGGATGATTGCCGCTGCGATGTACTTGAAAAGGGCCGCGGTAGCGTTTGCTACCGCGGCCCTTTTTTGGTTGGTGAGGGGGAGGGCGGCCTGCATCGGTTCGTAGGGTGGCACCTCGCGTTGAGGCATGCCCTGCATCGTTGCCCGCCCTATACGTCATCCCAGCGCAGGCTGGGATCTCCCCGCAAGGAAGCACGCGCCTCGCCGCAGGAGGCCCCAGCCTTCGCTGGGGCGACGTATTTTTACTGTGATGTAGGGCGGATCGATAGTCGGCCCGCCCCCCCCCCGAATGGGAGGGGCGGGTGTGCGCCGCCTACCGCCCGCGATTGTCCAGCGTGGCCGCAGCAACCCGCACCGTCGCACGCTGCGCGATGTCGGTAGCGGAGTGGGCCAGCAGCAGTTGATAGTCGCCACCCGCGATGTTCCACCCGCGCGTCCTGCTGTCGAACGTCGCCAGCAGGCGCGGATCGACGGTCAGCGTGACGGTCCGGCTCTCGCCCGGGGCCAGATCGACCTTGGTGAACCCGCCGAGCCGCTTGGGTGCTTCCCAGCCATTGCCGGCGGCATAGAGCTGGGCCAGCCCCTTGCCACGCAGCTTGCCGCTATTGGTGATGGTGAAGCTAGCCTGCACCCCCTTGCCCTGCGGCGTCGCGGTCAGCCCGCCGAGCGTGAAGTTGGTGTAGGACAGGCCGTAGCCGAACGGGAACAGCGGCTTGGCACCGGTCTTGTCGAACCACTTGTAGCCGACGGCAGCCCCTTCGACGTCGTAATTGCCCATCGGGTGCGAGTCGCGGTCAAGCTTGGGATCGCCCTCGATTACCGGGCGGGGCAGTTGGGCGAGCGATGCGGGGAAGGTCGCGGGCAGATGGCCCGAGGGATTGACCTCACCGGTCAGGACGCGGGCAATGGCTTCGCCGCCCGACGTGCCGGAATACCACGCCTCCAGCACCGCACCGACCTTGTTCAGCCATGGCATCAGCACCGGGCCGCCGGTCTCCAGGACGACGACGGTACGCTTGTTGGCGCGTGCGACCGCATCGATCAGCGCGTCCTGATTGTCCGGGAGGTTCAGGTTCGGCGCATCGATCGATTCGCCAGTCCATTGTTCGCCGAACACGATCACCACATCGGCCTTGCGCGCGGCGGCGGTGGCGGCCTTCACATCTTTGCCGTCGAGATAGGTGACGGTCGCGCGGGTGCGGGCCTGCAATGCCTTCATTGGCGAGGAGGGGTGATAGAGCTTCGGACCGGGAAAGCCGCTCGGGAATTCGTCCGGCACGGCAAGGCCGTCGGCCGGGCCGCCATAAGGATAGACCTGGCTCGATCCGCCGCCCGACAGCACGCCGACATCGGCATGGGCGCCGATGACGAGGATCGACTTCGCCGTGCCCGACAGCGGCAGCAGGCCGGCGGTGTTCTTAAGCAGGACGATGCCTTCTTCCGCATCAGCGCGGGTGACCGCGGCATGGGCGGCATAGTCGATGGTCGTGGCACGATCGCCCGCCACCGGCTTGTCGAACAGCCCGTTGTCGAACATCGCCCACAGCACGCGACGGGCCATGTCGGTTGCGCGCGCTTCGGGAACATAGCCGTTGTTGACCGCTTCGCGCAGCGCATCGGCGAAATAGGGCGAGCGATCGAACGCCCAGCCCGATTGCTGGTCGAGCCCGGCATTGGCCGCCTGCGTCGTGGAGTGGGTGGCCCCCCAGTCCGACATGACGAAGCCCCTATAGCCCCAGTCCTGCTTCAGCGTCTTGTTGAGCAGCCAGTCATTCTCGCACGCATAGAAGCCGTTGACGCGGTTGTACGCGCACATGACCGACCCCGGATCGCCGATTTCAAGGGCGAATTCGAAGGCGAGCAGATCGGACTGGCGCGCGGCCTGTTCGCCGATCCTGTGGTCGATGTTGAAGCGGTTCGTCTCCTGCCCGTTGAAGGCGAAATGCTTCATCGTGGAGACGACGTTCTGCGACTGGATGCCCTTGATCTCGCGGCCGGTGATGATGCCGGCGAGCAGCGGGTCTTCGCCGCCATATTCGAAATTCCGCCCGTTACGCGGTTCGCGCATCAGGTTCATGCCGCCGGCCAGCTGGACGTTGAAACCCGACAGGAAGGCCTCGTTCCCGATCATCGCGCCACCGGCTTCGGCAAGGTCGGGGTTCCACGTCGCGGCGGTCGCGATGCCCGAGGGGAGCGAGGTGCGCAGGCGTGGGGTTGGCGTGCGCTGGCTGGCGACGCCGACGCCGGCATCGGTCTGCCACTGGCTGGGAATGCCAAGGCGCGGGATGCCGGGCACGATGCCGGCCGAATCGGGCAGGCCATCCTTGGGCATCTGCCAGTTCTTGATGGGGCTGCGCTGCCATTCCGCCTTGGTCGAAAAATAGCCGAAGGCGAGCTGCAGCTTCTCGTCGAGAGTCATCGCCTTCAGCAGCAGTTCGGTGCGCGCGGCCGCGTCGAGCGACGTGTTCATCCATGGGCGCGCCGCCGGGCCATCGGTCGGAGCGGTCGCTGCCTTGGGCGCGTTGTTGGTCGTCTGGGCCAGCGCGGGCGTGGTCAGGGCGCTGCCGGCAAGCAGCGAGCTGCCAAGAAGGCGCAACAGGGCGGTGCGGGAGAAGGCGGACATCGGATGCTTTCTGATGGAGAGGAATAGACGCGGACGACCGAATAAGTGAACGTTCACAATGCCGTTCGAGCAAGCGTTTGTCGATACCGTCATGGTCGTCCTCCCCCGTTCGGCTTGTCGCCGTTCTGTCAATTGTATGCGAAGCTGATAACGTTGTCAGTATGCGTCTGCGGGTCCGCGGTCAGGTGGCGGTGGGGCGGTCTGCGTCGAACAGCGCATAGCGTTCCCGCCAAGCGGCGACCTCTGCAGCAAGATGGGTCGGGGCGGGTGTGTCGGACAGTATATGGCGCGCGACATCGGCGGCGGGGTGCATCAGCATTTTCTCCTGCCCGTCGCTGAACCACACCGGCACGAGTTGATCGCACAGTCGGTCGAGCATCGCCGCCGCCATGCCGTTGCGGAGTGCGTCGCTGCCGGGCAGCAGGCGGACGTTGATGAATACCGCCTCCAGGCAGTTTTGCGGGTGGTCCACGAAACTGAGCGAGACGAGCAGGCCCGAGCGGTCCGGCCGCGCGGCATCGGGCAGGTCGGCCCGCCGCCGCCATACGCAGAACCAGGTCCGGCAGATATGCGGCCGCACCGTATGGATGGCGCAGCCGCCGGCCGTCAGATGGGTGCAGGATATGCCCGCCGGCTTGGCGAAATCGGGTGAGTTGACCGTCAAATGCGTGCAGCAGGCAGTACAGTCGCCACAGTCCCGCGCCGGAAGGACGGGGCCGAGCAGGATCGTTTCGACGTCGGCATTGCGCGGCAGATCGGTCATGCCTGCGGCTATACCGCCGCCCGGGACTAGCGCCAAACGCCCCGTCAGCCATCGGTCCGCAGGCGGTAGCCGACGCCCAGTTCGTTGGCGATGACGCTCCCGACCGGATCGGGCGCTTCGAGCTTCTGCCGGAGATTGCGGATGACGATGCGGAGATATTCGATACGCGGGTCTTCGTCGCCGCCCCAGCACGACGTGAGCAGCCGTTCATGCGTCACGATCCGCCCGATGTGACGGGCGAGCTGCGCCAGCACGTCATGCTCCTTGCGCGTCAGGTGGACCTCGACGCCGTGGCGTGCGACGGTCCGCCGGTCGAGATCGATGCGCAGGTCGCCTCGCTCGACCACTTGCGGGGCCGGATCGTTGGTACGGCGGTGGCGCAGCGCGACGCGGAGCCGGGCGAGCAGTTCGTCGGTATCGAACGGCTTGGTCACGAAATCGTCCGCGCCAAGGTCGAGCGCGGATACCTTTTCTTCCACGGCATCGCGCGCGGACACCACCAGCACGACGGCATCGCCTTGGGCACGCAACAGCGGGATGAGGCTGAGGCCGTCGCGATCGGGCAGCCCAAGGTCGAGCAGAATGGCATCGGGCCGCTCGGCTGCCGCTGCGTGCAGTGCGTCGCGCCCGTTGCACGCGTCGATCACGGCATAGCCCGCGCGGGTAAGGGTGTTGCGCAGCAGGCGGCGGATGGCGGGTTCGTCATCGACGATCAGAATGCTGGCCGGCATCAATCCGCACTCCCCATGGTCAAGTCGCGCAGCAGCAGCGCGGGCGGGAAACGTAGCGCGAAGATAGCGCCTTCTCCGTCCGGTCGATTGGCGGAGGTGACGCTCATGCCCATCGCCTCGGCAAAGGCCTTGACGATGGCGAGTCCCAGCCCGGTGCCGCCGGCGGAACGGTCGGTCCCCTCCAGCCGGGTAAAGGTTTCGAACACGCGTGCCTCCTGTCCGGGGGGAAGGCCCGGCCCCTGGTCGCGCACCGACAGGGTGATCTCGCCATAGCGGTTGCGGCCTTCGATCACGATTGCGGTCCCCGGATCGGCGTAGCGCCCGGCATTGTCGAGCAGATTGAGCAGGCAGTGGTGGAGCAATTGCGGATCGACCCGCACCAGCGGCAGGTCGGGCGGCACGTCGAGCCGGACCTCGTGCCCCTCCAGCGCCGCGCGCGCATCCTGCGCGGCGCCGGCGACGGCATCGCTGAGATCGGTCGCCTGGATCTTCAGCCGGATCGCGCCCGCCTCGACGCGTGCCATGTCGAGCAGGTTCGATACGAAGCGGTTGAGCCGCGCCGATTCCGACCGGATCGTGCCGACCAGTTCCGGCGTCACCTCCTGCGCCAGCTGGTCGGCGGCGACCATTACCGCGGTCAGCGGGGTGCGCAGGTCATGGCTGACCGACGATAGCAAGGCGGCGCGCAGCCGGTCGCGGGTGCGGACCGCATCGATATCGCGCATCTCCGCCTGCAGCCGGAGGCGTTCGAGGACCAGCGCGGATTGGTCGGCAAGGCGGGAGAGCAGCGGCAGCTGGTCGGGCCGGACCGGATTGCCGCCGGCTTCGTTCGCCACAGCGAGCACACCGACCATGCGTTCCCCGGCCTTCAGGGGATGGAAGAGCCATTCCGACGCCGTGAGCGTGCCCGATCCCTTGCCCGCCGGGGTGCCGGTTTCGAATGCCCAGTTGGCGGCCGCATGGTCCATGGTTTCGAGCCGGTAGGCGGGATCGGTGGCGGCGAGGATGGCAACCTCGCTGCCGCCATCGGGGCCGAGCAGCAGTACCTGCACCCCCAGCAGCCGGCGAACATCGTCGCAGATCATCTGCGCCGCGACGTCGATGTCGTTCACGCTCGCGATCTGGCGGAGGAAGCCGGCGAGGGTGGCGTTGGTCCGCGCGCTGGCGGCGGCAAGGTCGGCCTGCGCCCGCACGCGCGAGGTCAGCTGGCTAGTCACGACCGCCACCCCGAACAGGACGACGAGCGAAACGATATTTTCGGGATTGCTGATGCTGAGCGTGCCGACCGGCGGCAGGAAGAAGAAGTTGTAGGCAAGGCTCGACGCCAGTCCGGCGAACAGGCCGGTCCGCAGCCCGTGCAGGCTGGCGGCGACCATCACCGGGAGCAGGTAGAGCATCCCGATATTGCCGAGTTCGAGGATGTGGAAGAGCGCGCTGGCGATCGCGGTGATGCCGGCGACCATCGCGGTGGTGATCGCATAGCCCGCCGGCGTTCCCCATGGATGCGTCGGCCGCAGCCGCCCGGGATCGCGCGTCGCTTCGTCGGGCACCGGCAGGACGTGGACCGTCACCCCCGGCGTATCGCGCACCAGCCGGTCGACGACCGATCCATGGCGCAGTTCGAACCAGCGCGACCGGTTCGACTTGCCCAGCACCAGCTGGGTCGCCCGGGCATCGGCAAGAAAGCTGCGTATCCCCTCCACGACATTGGGCGCAGGCACGGTCGCGACGGCCGCGCCCAGTTGCGTCGCGAGCGTCATCGTCGCGGCGACGCGCGCATGTTGTGCGGCGGTGAAGGCGGCGGTGCGTGGCGTTTCGACGAACAATGCGGTCCAGGGGCCGTGCAGGCCGTCGGCCACCCGCTTGGCCGCGCGGACCAGATTGTCGGCACCGGGCAGTTCGTTGATCGCGACGACGATCCGGTCGCTGCCAGCCCAGGTGCCGCCAAGGCCGAGCGCCCGGACGTCGTCGAGCATTCGCGCATCGACCGCCTGCGCCGCGCGACGCAGCGCCAGTTCGCGCAACGCCGACAGGTTGGATTTGGAAAAGAAATGGTCGAGCGCCCGCGTCGCTTCCTGCGGCAGATAGACCTTGCCCGCCTTCAACCGGTCGATCAGCTCGTCGGGCGGGATATCGACCACCTCCAGCTCGGCGGCTTCGAGGATGCTGTCAGGCACCGTCTCGCGCACGCGGACGCGGGTGAAGCTGGCCACCACGTCGTTGAGGCTTTCGACATGCTGGATATTGAGCGTCGAATAGACCGAGATGCCCGCCGCCAGCAGCTCCTCGACATCCTGATAGCGTTTGGGATGGCGACTGCCCGGCGCGTTGGTGTGGGCGAGTTCGTCGACCAGCACGAGGCGGGGGCTGCGGGCGAGGATGGCGTCGATGTCCATTTCGCCGAGCGTCCGGCCTTCATAGGCGATGTCGCGCCGGGCGATTATCTCGTGTCCGCGGGTCAGCGCCTCGGTCTCGATCCGGCCATGGGTTTCGACGACGCCGACCACCACGTCGACGCCGTCGCGTTTGCGCGCCGACCCTTCGGACAGCATCTCATAGGTCTTGCCGACCCCCGGTGCCGCGCCGAGGAAGATTTTCAGCCGCCCGCGCCCTTCCTGCGCGGCGGCGCGCAGCAGGGCGTCGGGATCGGGGCGGTGCGGATCGGCTGCCGGCATCAGCGCGGGGCAGGGGCCAGCTTGTCCAGCGCACGGTTGAGCGCGAGGACGTTGACGGTCGGATCGCCGAGAACGGAGGTTTCGGTCTGTCCTTCGACCAGTTTACGAACGGCATCGACACCCACACCGCGCACGCGGGCGATCCGGGGTGCCTGTACCAACGCGGCGGCTGGCGACAGGTCGGGGTCCAGCCCCGACCCGCTGGCGGTAACCAGATCGGCGGGCAGGGGACCGTTCACCCCATTCGCACGCTGCTTCGAAACATCACCGCTCACCCGCTCGATCAGTGCCTTCGACGTCGGGCCGAGGTTCGAGCCGGACGAGGCCAGGCCGTCATAGCCCTTGCCGGCGGCGGAGGGGCGGGTCTGGAAATAGCGGTCGGTAGTGAACGCCTGTCCGACGACGCTCGACCCGATCACGCGGCCGGTCGTGTCGCGGACCAGGCTGCCATTGGCCTGTACCGGGAACAGCGCCTGTCCGATCCCGGTCATCGCCAGTGGGTAGCCGAGACCCAGCAGCGCGGCGAACAGCAGCGTCATCACGATGGCCGGCCGCAGCGCGGAGGAGAAATCCTTGTTCATGTCCGTCTTCCTTACGCCAGGCCGAGGCCGCTGACGACGATATCGATGAGCTTGATCCCGAAAAACGGCGCGACGAGGCCACCCAGGCCATAGAGGGCGAGGTTGCGCGACAATAGCGGTCCCGCCGCCATCGGCTTGTAGGTCACGCCCTTCAGCGCGAGCGGCACCAGCATCGGGATGATGACCGCGTTGAAGATGATCGCCGACAGGATCGCCGATTGCGGCGAGGCCAGCCCCATGACGTTCAGCACCCCCAAGGCTGGATAGAGTGCGACGAACATCGCCGGGATGATCGCGAAATATTTCGCCACGTCGTTGGCGACCGAAAAGGTCGTCAGCGCGCCGCGGGTCATCAGCAACTGCTTGCCGAGGCCTACGACCTCGATCAGCTTGGTCGGATCGCTGTCGAGATCAACCATGTTGCCCGCCTCGCGCGCCGCCTGCGTGCCGGTGTTCATCGCCACGCCGACGTCCGCCTGGGCGAGGGCGGGGGCGTCGTTGGTGCCGTCGCCGCACATCGCGACCAGCTTGCCGCCGGCCTGTTCCTTGCGGATCAGCGCCAGCTTGTCCTCCGGCGTCGCCTGCGCGAGGAAGTCGTCGACCCCGGCTTCGGCGGCGATGGCAGCGGCGGTCAGCGGGTTGTCGCCGGTAATCATCACCGTGCGGATGCCCATCGCGCGCAATTCGCCGAAGCGTTCGCGGATGCCAGCCTTCACGACATCCTTCAGGAAGATCGCACCCAGCAGCCGGCCGTTCATCGCGACCGCCAGCGGCGTGCCGCCGGCGCGGGCGATCTCGTCGGTGATGCGGCGCAATTCGGTCGCAGCGGCGGTTTCGCTCGATCCGGCATTGGCGCGCAGGATCGAATCGACCGCACCCTTCTGGATCAATGAACCACCGACCTGCACCCCGGAGATGCGAGTCTGGGCGGTGAAGGGAATGACCTCCGCGCCGGCGGGCAGTTCGGTGATCGCAACGTGGAACCGATCGCGGGCGAGGACGACGATCGAGCGGCCTTCGGGCGTTTCGTCCGCCAGGCTGGCGAGCAGCGCCGCTTCCGCCAGTTCGGCCTCGCTGGTGCCGCCGACCGCGCGGAACTCGGACGCCTGCCGGTCGCCGATGGTGATCGTGCCGGTCTTGTCGAGCAGCAGCACGTCGACATCGCCCGCCGCCTCGACCGCACGGCCCGACTTGGCCAGCACGTTGAAGCGGACCAGCCGGTCCATGCCGGCGATGCCGATCGCCGACAGCAGCGCGGCGATGGTCGTCGGGATCAGCGTGATGAGCAGCGCGGCGAGGATCGCGACCGGGATATTGCCGCCGGCATAGCTGGCGAAGCCCGGAATGGTGGCGACGGCGATCAGGAAGATGATCGTGAGGCCCACCAGCAGCAGCGTCAGCGCGATCTCGTTCGGGGTCTTCTGCCGCTCGGCCCCCTCGACCAGCGCGATCATGCGGTCGAGAAAGCCCTTGCCCGGCTCGACGGTTACCCGGACGCGGATTTCGTCGGAGATGACGCGCGTGCCGGCGGTGACGGCGCTGCGGTCGCCGCCCGCCTCGCGGATCACCGGCGCGCTTTCGCCGGTGATCGCCGCTTCGTTGACGGAGGCCACGCCGGCCACGACTTCGCCGTCCGAGGGGATCAGGTCGTTGGTTTCGACCAGCACCACGTCGCCGACGGTAAGCGCGCTGGCCGGCACATTCTCATAGTCGCGCCCGTCGCCGCGCAGCCGCTTGGCGGTCAGTTCCGCCTTGGTCGCGCGCAGCGACGCGGCCTGCGCCTTTCCGCGCCCCTCCGCCAATGCTTCGGCGAAGGTGCCGAACAGCACGGTCAGCCACAGCCAAACCACAAGCTGCAGTTTGAACCCGGCGGTCAGGCCGTCATTGCCGACGACGAGCAGGATGGTCAGCAGTGCCGCGACGGTCGCCGTCACGAACATCACCGGATTGCGCACCAGTTCGGCCGGGTGCAGCTTGACGAACGACGCCTTGACCGCCGGCACGACCAGGTCGGCGGTGAACAGGCTCTTGCCCTGGGATTGTGCCACGATGGCTCCCCTTAGAAGGATTGGCCGCGGATCATCGCAAGATGATCGGCGATAGGACCGAGCGCGAGGCTCGGCAGGAAGGTCAGGCCGCCCAGCACCAGGATGATGCCGACCAGCAGCCCCACCCACAGAGCGCCGGTCGTCGGGAAGGACCCCGCGCTTTCCGGCGTGTATTTCTTGGCCGCCAGGCTGCCGGCGATCGCCAGCATCGGCACGATCACGAAGAACCGGCCCAGCCACATCGCGACGCCGAGCATCCCGTTATACCAGGGGGTGTTGGCGGTGAGGCCCGCAAAGGCCGACCCGTTGTTCGCGACCGCGCTGGTAAAGGCGTAGAGGATTTCGCTGAACCCGTGGGGACCCTTGTTCAGCGGCCCGGCCAGTCCCTGTTCCAGCACCGACGACAGCGCCGTAAGGCCGAGGATCGCGAGCGGCAGGACCGCGATGGCCAGCACCGCCAGCTTCACTTCGCGCGCCTCGATCTTCTTGCCGACATATTCGGGCGTGCGTCCGACCATCAGCCCGGCGACGAACACCGCGAGGATCGCGAACAGCAGGAAGCCGTAGATGCCGGCACCCACGCCCCCGATCACGACCTCGCCCAGCTGCATGTTGAACAGCGGGATCAGGCCGCCAAGCGCGGTGTAGCTGTCGTGCATGGCGTTGACCGCGCCGCACGAGGCCGCCGTCGTGATGACGGTGAACAGCGAGGAGGCAGCGATGCCGAAGCGGACTTCCTTCCCCTCCATATTGCCGCCGGCGACACCCAGATTATGCAGCATCGGATTGCCCGCCGCTTCCGACCAGTAGGTGACGGTCGTGCCGGCGAGGAACAGGATCATCATCGCGGCGAGGATCGCCCAACCCTGACGCGGGTTGCCGACCGCCTTGCCGAAGGTCCAGGTGAGACCGGTGCCGATTACGAAGATCGACAGCATCTGGATGAAATTCGTCAGCGTGGTCGGATTTTCGAACGGATGCGCCGAATTGGCGTTGAAGAAGCCGCCACCATTGGTGCCGAGCATCTTGATCGCTTCCTGCGAAGCGACGGGGCCGAGCAGGATCGACTGGCGCGCGCCTTCCAGCGTCTGGACATCGACGACGCCGGCCATCGTCTGCGGGACGCCGCTGGCGATATAGAAGATCGTAAGTGCAATGCAGAGCGGCAGCAGCAGGTAGAGCGTGATGCGGGTCACATCGGCCCAGAAATTGCCGATCGCCTTCGCTTCGCGCCGGGCGAAGCCGCGGAACAGCGCGAAGGCGAGCGCGATGCCGGTCGCCGCTGACAAGAAATTAGGGATGGTCAGCCCCAGCATCTGACTGAGGTTCGACAGGGTGCTTTCGCCGCCATAGCTCTGCCAGTTGGTGTTGGTCGTGAAGCTGATCGCGGTGTTGAACGACAGATGCTCGCCGACCGCCGCCAACCCTTGCGGATTGCCCGGCAGCACCGCCTGCAACCGCAGCACGGCATAGGTGAAGAACATCAGCACCGCATTGAAGACGAGCATGTGGACGGCATAGCGCCGCCAGCCCTGTTCTTGGCGGGGATTGATGCCGGACAGGCGGTAGAAGCCGCGCTCGACGGGGCCGAGCAGGCGGTGGAGCGGGGTGTCGCGCCCTTCGTAGAGCGCGTGCAGCCAGAGGCCCATCGGCTTGGCGAGTGCCAGCAGGATGCCGACGAAGCCAAGGATCAGGAGCCAGCCCTGAATGGTCATGAAGCCGCTCCCTTCAGAAGCGTTCGGGGCGGATCAGCACCGCCACCAGATAGACGAGCAGCCCGAGCGCGGTGATCGCGGCGAGCCAGAGGTCGAGGGTCATCGCCGTCCCCTCACGCATTGTCGCACAGTCGGACATAGGCGAGCGTCAGCGCGACCAGTCCGACCATGATGCCGACCCAGAGCAGATCCTGCATGGCTGTGTTCCCCGATCAGAAGGCTGCGGTCAGCGCGACGACGACCATCCCGCCGGCGATGTTGCCGCTGCCGTCCTGTCCCCGGCTGAAGCTGGGGCGGAGATAGGTGGCGTCGCGGTTCGAGATGTCGGTGTCGACATAGCTGACGTTCAGGGTGAGGTTGCGCCAGGTCGCGTCCGCCCCGACCGACCAGTCCCAATAGCTGCCGGTCGGCGACACGGCGGTGGCGTTCGGACCCAGGCCGTCCTGCCCCCAGCTATGGCCGATATGCGCCTTTGCGGTGATCGGGCTGCCGGTGACAGGCAGGGCGGCGTCGCCCCACAGGTACAGATTGTCGTCCTTCGCGCCGGGCCGGGTGTAGACGCCGCTGGCCGCATCGGCCCCGGTTGCATACCATTTGCCGATCGCCTGCTGCTTCGGCGCATAGGCGACGCCGGCGGTGAGCAACGCCGGGCCGGCGGTGCCGCTCAGCTTGGCATAGGGTTCGGCGAAGTCGGTCTTGTCCGCGCCGCCGGGATAGACATACCAGGTCAGCCCGACGTCGAGCGTCGCGCCAGCGGCGATCGCGGTCTTGTACCCGGCGATCAGGTCGAGTTCCATGTTCGCGCCGCCGAACGTGCCCCATCCGGCGAGGTTCGATGCCCAGGTGCCGATATACGCACCGCTGTCATGGGCGATGGTGATGCCGCCTTGGACCGCCATCTCCTGATCCGACTGCGACACCCCTCGGAAGCGATAGTCGGAGGCGATCGCGGCCGACCCGCTAATGGTCACGGCGGCTGGCGGGTCGGTCGGCTCGGCAGCTGTCTGTGCGTGCGCGGTGGCCGGGAATGCTGCCAGCGCGACGGCGATGGCGGCAGGACGGAACTTCATGGTTGCTACCCCTATGGCGCGGCACGTCCATGCGACGGTGCCTTACGGGGTGGGCGATTAGGCTTCTGGAACATATCAATTCGAGAGCGATTCCGGCCAATCGCATAGTGCCGGCGTATAGTGACCGCGCATCGCGTGCGTCCGGATCGACAGCACGTGCCCCTCGCGCGAACCGGGATTCGCTGATAGCCACTGGGTATGACACCGCTTAATTGCGAATTGCTGGACCTGCGCGCCGTGATCGCGGTGTCGGAGGGCAAGAGCTTCCTGCGCGCCGCCGAGCAGTTGAACCTGTCCCAGCCGGCGCTCAGCCGGCGGGTGCAGAAGCTGGAGGCGCTGGTCGGCACGCCGCTGCTGGAGCGGACGACGCGGAGCGTCCGGCTGACCCCGGCGGGACAGGAGGTCGTCCCGCTGCTGCGGCGGTTGCTGGAGGAGATCGACAGCTCGCTGCTCGGCATGATGGCGCTGGGCGAGCGGCGGGCCGGACGGCTGACCGTGGCGAGCATTCCCAGCGCGACCGTCCGGTTCCTGCCGGATATCCTCGAACGCTTCGGGCAGGAATATCGCAACGTCCGCGTCCGAGTGCTGGACCTGTCGGCGACCGAATGTGCGGAGGCGGTGCGGACCGGCGAGGCGGAGTTCGCCATTAGCCTGCCGGTCGCATTGGATGGCGACCTGGTGTTCGAACCGCTAATCGACGATCCCTATGGCCTGGTCTGTCGCCGCGACGATCCGCTGGCGGAGATTGCCGATCCCGGCTGGACCGACCTGACCGGCCTGCGGCTGGTCACGGTGCATATGGGCAGCGGTAACCGTACCGCGCTCGACGCCGGGTTGGCGCGGGCGGGGATCGAGCTGCGCTGGTTCTACGAGGTCACACGCCTGACCTCTGCCTTGGCGCTGGTGCAGGCCGGGCTGGGGCCGTCGGTCCTGCCGCGTCTCGCCTGCGAGGGGCCGGAGGCGCGCGATCTGCTGTGGCGGCCGCTCAAGGGGGCGGAAGTCGTGCGGACGATCGGGGTGTTGCGGCGGGCGTCCGCCACGCTGTCGCCGACTGCGTCACGGTTGATGGCATTGCTTGCCGGGACGTGGAATGAGGGCTAGCCCGCTCGCACGTTATCCCGCCGCTGGCGCCGACGCGCCCGGCAGCATCGCTGCGATGATCCCGGCGGCAATTGCACCCGAAATTGGCAAAGGTGGCGCAGAAGCGACGCTGCTCCTCAAAAATTGATGCGTCAGAAGCATTAAGCGTCCCGATAATTGCATTTGATACAATGGGCGTTTGTGAGGCTTAGTGTCGCGCAAGGCACGGCATCCACAGCTTCTGCCGCAACGAGAGCCTGCATCGGGAGCAGGACGAAAGAGAGGCATCATGCACGATTCCCGCTTCAGGCCGGCGATGCGACTGTCGCGTCGCGGCGGACTGCGCTTTGCGCTGCTCCTGGGCCTCGCCACGCTCAGCGCGACCGCCGATGCGCAGGCCAAGCCCCGCGAACTTCATGTCATTACGTCGGGTGGGTTCACCGCTGCGTTCGAGGCGCTGGCGAAGCAGTATGAACGCGACACCGGCGGCCATATCGTCACCGAACACGGCCCGTCGATGGGTGACACGCCGCAGGCGATCCCCAACCGGCTGGCCCGGCGCGAGGCGGCCGATGTCGTGATCCTCGCGCGCGGCGGGCTCGACAAGCTGGCGGCTGCCAAGGCGATCACGCCGGGCACCGAAGTTGATCTCGGCCTGTCGAAGATCGCCGTCGCCGTGAAGGCCGGCGCGCCCGCACCGGACATCGCCACCCCGGAAGCGGTCCGCCGCACGCTGGTCAACGCGAAGTCGGTCGCATGGTCGGACAGCGCCTCGGGCATCTACATCCAGTCGGTCATGCTCGACCGGCTGGGCATCGCCGATCAGGTCCGGCGCAAGGGGCGGATGATCCCGGCGACCCCGGTCGGCAAGATCGTCGCCGACGGCGATGCCGAGATCGGGTTCCAGCAACTAAGCGAATTGAAGCCGGTGAAGGGCATCCGCATCGTTGGCCTGCTGCCGGACAGCCTGCAGAAGGTCACGCCCTTCTCCGCCGGGATCGTCGCCTATTCCCCGCATCAGGCGGACGCGCGTGCACTGATCGCCTATCTCGCCTCCCCCAAAGCCCACCGGCAGATCCGCGACAGCGGCCTCGAACCGGTCGTCGCAAAGGCCAAGCCATGACCCGAGCCATCCCCGTCGCCGCCGATGCGGTCGCGGTTCAGCCGCCGGTATCGGCCGCCGCCAAGAGGTCGGCGTTCAAGTCGATCTTCATCGTCGCCAGCGGCAACTTCCTCGAAATGTTCGATTTCATGGTGTTCGGCTATTACGCCACCTACATCTCGAACGCGTTCTTTCCGACCGGCAGCGAATTCGCGTCGCTGATGCTGACGCTGATGACGTTCGGCGCGGGCTTCCTGATGCGGCCGGTCGGCGCGCTGGTGCTGGGCGCCTATATCGATCGCAAGGGGCGGCGGCAGGGGCTGCTGCTGACGCTGGGGCTGATGGCGCTCGGTACGCTCGCCATCGCGGTCACCCCGACCTATGCGCAGATCGGCCTCGCCGCGCCGGTCATCATCCTGATCGGACGGCTGATGCAGGGCCTGTCGGCGGGCGTCGAGGTCGGCGGCGTATCGGTCTATCTGAACGAGATCGCCCCGCCTTCCGCCAAGGGCTTCTACACCTCTTGGCAGTCGGCCAGCCAGCAGGCGGCGGTGGTGTTCGCCGCGCTGATCGGCTTGCTGGTGTCGACCAGCCTGTCGCCGGCGACGATGCAGGCGTGGGGCTGGCGCATTCCGTTCATCATCGGCTGCGTCATGATCCCGTTCCTGTTCGTCATCCGTCGCCACATGGAAGAGACCGAGGCGTTCCTGCAGCGCAAGGAGCATCCACAGCTCGGTCAGATCATGCTCACCATCGGCAATAACTGGGGCGTCGTGCTGCAGGGGACGTTGATGGCGGTGATGACCACGGTCTTCTTCTACATGATCACGGCCTATACCCCGACCTTCGGCAGCAAGGTGCTGTCGCTGTCGGCGGGCGAGAGCCTGTTCGTCACCGCCTGTGTCGGCATCGCCAACTTCGTGCTGCTGCCGGTGATGGGCGCGCTGTCGGACCGGATCGGGCGCAAGCCGCTGCTGATCGCGGCGACCGTGCTGGGCGCGTTGCTCGCCTATCCGCTGATGAACTGGCTGGTCGCGGCACCCAGCTTCGGCCGGCTGCTCGCGGTCGAGCTGCTGCTGGCGGCGATCTATGCGACCTATAACGGTGCGTTCATCGCGTACCTGACCGAAGTCATCCCGGCGCATGTCCGCACGGTGGGCTTCAGCCTGGCCTACAGCCTCGCCACCGCGATCTTCGGCGGGTTCACCCCGGCGATCAGCACCGCGTTGATCGGGGCGACCGGTGACAAGGCGATCCCCGGCGCATGGTGCGCCGCCGCCGCGATCCTGTCGCTGACCGCGCTGCTGGTCGGTGGCCGGATACAGCGTCGCAAGACGGCGTGACGGGGTTGGGCCGGTTTCTGTCCCGCGGGTTGGTTCGTCCTTCGTCACGTCGGGGCGAGCCTGCGGTCCCGCATCGGCTCCGGGCCTATGCCGAGGCGCGGGCGCCGCGGCATTCGGAAGGGGCGGTGCAGGGCGGCTGGTTCCCGACCTGCGAGACGTCGCCCCTATCCGACGCGCGGCGGTGTGTGGACTCGATCCACGGTACTGCACCCGCCGACCACCGGCGGCAGCGGCGCAGTTGAGCGGGTAGCGCGCCAGGAGGAAGTGAACCATGACGACAATCCGACGAGCGGGCAGGGGACGGCGCTGTTCTTCGTGGGGGACTGAAATTCCGACGATGTCGTCCGGCTGCAGTTGAACGGGATCATGGACGGAGTCTGGCAGGCCGGGTGCGGATCGCGTTTTGAAGCGTTGGCGGCGCAGCATGCGGGTGGAGTGATATGGGCGGAACGGCAGCGGCAGTGACGGCGGAAGGGCCAGCGCGCGGTTTCCGCGTGATCGCGCTGGTCGTGGCGTCGGCGATGTTCATGCAGCAACTCGATGGAACGGTGCTGACCGTCGCGCTGCCGACCATGGCGCGCGACCTGGGCGTGCCCGCGACCAATCTCAGCTTGGCCCTGACCAGCTATCTGCTGTCGCTGGCGCTGTTCATCCCGGCTAGTGGCGCGCTGGCCGACCGGTTCGGCGGACGGAACCTGTTCTGCGCGGCGATCGGGGTCTTTCTGGTCGGTTCGATCCTGTGCGCGCAGGCGGGATCGCTGCCGATGCTGGTCGCCGCGCGATTTCTGCAAGGGATCGGCGGCGCGATGATGGTGCCGGTCGGTCGGCTGATCCTGCTGCGCAGCGTCGCGCGCAAAGACATGGTGCAGGCATTGTCATGGCTGGTGATGCCCGCGCTGGTCGGGCCGATCCTCGGACCGCCGCTGGGCGGGATGATCGTTACCTGGCTCGACTGGCGCTGGATTTTCTATCTCAACATCCCCTTCGGCATTGCGGGCATTGCCGGCGCATTGGCGTTGATCCCCGATATCCGGGGCGCGCGGACGGGACGGTTCGATACCGTCGGGTTCCTGTTGTCCGGCGTAGCGCTGGGGTGCCTGCTGTTCGGCTTCGAACTGGCGAGCCGGCCGGGCACGGGGCGGGTGGCGATCGTCCTCGCGATCGTCGGGCTGGTCGTGGGCACCGCCTATGTCCGTCATGCCCGGCATAGTGTCAGCCCGATCCTCGACCTGCGGCTGATGCGGATTCCGACCTTTCGTCTGTCGGTGATCGCCGGGTCGCTGACGCGAATCACGCAGGGCGCACAGCCGTTCCTGCTGCCGCTGATGCTGCAACTCGGCTTCGGACTGTCGCCGGCACGGACGGGCACGATCACGATGGCCAGCGCGATCGGCGCACTGGCGATGAAGGCGATCGCGCCGCGGGTGCTGAGGCGGTTCGGTTTTCGTCGCAGCCTGATCGTGTCGGGGCTGGTCAGCAGCCTGAGCTATGCGACCTGTGCGTTCTTTCGACCCGACTGGCCCGCCGGGGCGATCGCCGCCGTGCTGGCGCTGTCGGGCTTCTTCACCTCGTTCCAGTTCACCGGCTATAACGCGATCGCCTATGCCGAGGTCGACGATGTGCGGATGAGCGCTGCGACCAGTTTCTACGCGACGTTCCAGCAGCTGATGCTGTCGCTCGGCATCTGTACGGCGGCGATGGTGCTGGAGGTAGGAACGGTGGTCGGCGGCACCGGGCAGCCCAGCCTGGCCGTATTCTCGTGCGCGTTCGTGATCCTTGCGGTGATTTCCGGCTCCGCCATCCTGTGGAACCGCCGTTTCGACGACGATGCCGGTGCGGCCATGAGCGGCCATCGGGAAAGCACCGAACCGGCACCATCCGCCTGAGGCTGTACGGCCGGGCCGTGCCGTGTCACCTGTGTAGGGAACTTTTTTGAGAAAGTTTGTTGACAGTAAAGTTTCACCCGCCTAGAGGGGGTTCACCGCAGCGGTGGCCGACACGGACGCCGCAGCAGACAGCGAAACGCAGGCGACGTGATCTGCCCTTTCTAAAGAGGGGTAGCGACGCGACGCCGGTATTGTTGTCTTGCTCTTTGAAATTGTAGTTTAGATGAAGGGACATGTGGGCGGCGGCTTGCGGTCTAGCGCATTCAAGGTGCGTTGGGATCGTTTAAA
>NZ_JAKREU010000011.1 GCF_022664435.1 Sphingomonas panni
CATGTTCGCCGGCACGGGCCGCCTCGACCGCTGCGTTCAGCGCCAGCAGGTCGGTCTGCCGGGCGATTTCCTGTACGATGCCGATCTTCTCGGCGATGGTGCGCATCGCGCCCACTGCACGGTCGACGGCGACACCGCTGGCTTCGGCATCCTTCGACGACTGGCGCGCGATCTTCTCGGTCTGGGCGGCGTTGTCGGCATTTTGTTTGATGTTGGCGGCCATCTGCTCCATCGAAGCGGATGCTTCCTCGGCGGCGGCGGCCTGTTCGGTCGCACCCTGGCTCACCTGTTCCGACGACGCGGAAAGCTGCTGGCTGCCGGCGGCGACATTGTCGGCGGCACTCGACGCATCGCCCACAACGTTGCGGAGGCGTTCGACCATCGACACCAGCGCATGGCCCAGCTTGTCCTTGTCCGACAGCGGGGTGTGGTCAACGGTCAGGTCGCCCTGCGCGATCTGGTCCGCCAGCGTCGCCGACTTGCGCAGCGCGCCGGTCATGCGGTTGACGGTATCGACCAGGTCCTTGATCTCGTCATTGGTCGTTACGGTGACTTCCTGATCGAGGTCGCCGATCGCCACGGCGTCCAGCGCGACGCTGACCCGCTTCAGGCCACGCGATACGGTCATCGAGATCCAGATGGCCCCCAGCACGGCTATGACGAAGGCGATGACACCGGCAGCGATCATCGTCGTGCGGCTGGTGGCATAGAGCGCGTCGGTTTCGTCGTTCGCTTCCGTCATGCGCTGACGCTGAAAGTCGCCGAGCTTCTTGATGCTGGTCGTGAGGCGCTCCATCATCGGTGCCTGCACCTCGTTCGACATCTTGATCGCGGCATCGGTCTGGTTGGCGTTGCCCAGGTCACGGACGCGATCGAATACCGGCTTCAGGTCGGTCCAGCTCTTGCCGACTTCCTCCCAATAGGGCTTGCCCTTTTCCGATGCCCGGCTCTTTCCGTCGGCGACCAGCTTGTCGATTTCGTTCTCGCCATCGACGACGCTCTTGTAGAAGCCGCGCATCGCTTCAGGATCGGTGTTGAGGATCAGCGACTGCTGATCGGCCAGCGCCTGGCTCTGCCGCGTATCGATTTCCTGCGCGATCGACAGGCGGCGGGCCGGACCGTCGATGAGGTCGGTGATGGCGGTGTTGAGCGTGCTCATCTTCGTCACGCCGACGCCGATGACGACGGCCAGCAGGATGACGAGCACGGCAAAGGTAGCGGCCAGTTTGGCCTTGATCGTTGCACGCATGGTCGATGCCCCCCCTTGGGGTGATTAGTTGATGGATGCCGCCGCGATGTCGCGGTGCGCGATGCCCTGGAAAATGGCGGTGAGGTCCGGCAGCACGATGATGTCGCCTTCGTGCCGGACGAGCGTTCGGACATAGTCCCGCCGCCAGCGCAGCCCGACGACGGGCGCCCCCTCGCTGGTTGCGGCGTCCAGGGTGGCGACCTCATGCACCTTGTCGGTGCGCAGGCCGATCATCATTGCCTCGCCGTCCAGATCGATCTCGATCACGACGATGCGGCTGTCGGGCGTGGTTTCCGCGACCGGCATCCCGAAGGCGAGGTGCAGGTTGGCGAGCGGAATGATCCGCCCCCGGAAGTTCACGACATGGCTGACCAGCGGCGGCGCACCGGGCACCCGCGTTTCGGCCATCATGTCGAGGATTTCGCGGACCAGCACCGCTTCGAGCGCGAAGCTCTGCCCGCCGAGGTCGAACACCAGCACTTCGAGCTGGTCGTCCTGGTTCCACGGAACGGTGGTCGATTGCACGTTATCCGGCTGCACGCAGCGTCTCCTCATGCGGTTGGCCCAGCGCGATCAGCTGGGCGATGTCGAGGATCAGCGCGACCTCGCCATCGCCGAGGATCGTTGCGCCGGCAAAGGTGGCGGCGTCGCGGTGCAGCGCCGACATCGGCTTGATGACCGTCTGGTGGTTGCCGATGATCTGATCGACCACCAGCCCGACGCGCCCCTGCGGGGTCGATACGACGACGATCTTCTGGAACGGATCGGGGCGGGTGTCGGTCGCGAACAGTTCGCGCAGGCGCAGGAACGGCACCAGCTTTTCGCGCAGCGTGATGAGGCTGCGTCCGCGATGGCGCAAATCCTCTTCCAGCGACAGCTCGATGCATTCCTCGACCGCGGTCAGCGGAATGACATAGCGGCCGGTGCCGACCCGCACGAGCAGACCATCGATGATCGCCAGCGTCAGCGGAATGCGCAGCGCGATCAGCGATCCTTCGCCTTCGGTCGACTGGACGTCGATCGAACCGCGCAGGCCCTCGATCGTCCGCTTCACCACGTCCATGCCGACGCCGCGGCCCGACAGGTTGGTGACGGCGGCGGCGGTCGAGAAACCGGGCGCGAAGATCATCTGCAGCAGTTCGTGGTCGCTCAGCGGCTGGTCCGGCTGGATCAGGCCGTTCGCCTCCGCCTTGGCACGGACGCGGGCGCGGTTGATGCCCCGGCCGTCGTCGCGGATCGTGATGACGACCTCGCCCCCGGCCTGATGCGCGGCGAGACGGACGGTGCCGGCGGCGGGCTTGCCGGCGGCAGCCCGGTCCTCGGGCGTTTCGAGGCCGTGGTCGCAGCTGTTGCGGATCAGGTGGACCATCGGGTCGAACAGGCGCTCGATCACGGTCTTGTCGACCTCGGTCGCCTCGCCTTCGGTTTCGAACTCGATCGTCTTGCCGGTGTCGCGGGACAGGTCGTGGATCAGGCGGCGGAAGCGCGAGAACAGCGATCCGACCGGGACCATGCGCAAGACCATCATGGTTTCGCGCAGTTCGCCGGCGAGCCGTTCGATCTCTTCCGATACCGAACGCAGCACCAGGTCCTGACCGCGATCGGCCAGCTGCGACAGGCGGCTTTGCGCGATCACCAGTTCGCCGACCCGGTCCATCAGCGCGTCCAGCCGGCCGGCGGGCACGCGGACGCTTTCCTCGGTCTTGGCGGTCGAGCGGGCGGCGGGATTGTCACCCGCAGCCGCGGCGGCAGCGGGTGTTGCTGCGACGACCGGCTCGTCCATGACGACGGGCGCCTCGACGGTGGCTTCCGCTTCCGCGTCGGCCTCGACCTCCAGCGGTTCGATGGCGAGTTCCATGTCGTCCATCACGAAGATGAACACGTCCTCGATATCGTCGCGCTTGATGTCGCCGATCAGCGTCACGTCCCAACCGACATGGCATTCGGTCGGTACCAGCTGCGACAGTGGCGGGATGGCGTCGGTCCGCGCGACGACGGTGGCGTCACCCAGCTCGCGCAGCTCGTCGAGCAGCATCAGCGGGTTGGTGCCGTTGGCCATGGCGTCGACCGGCAGCTTGAACGCGACCTGCCATCCCTTGCGAACGGCGGCGGCGGGCGTGGCCGGGGCGGTGCCGGACGCTTCGTCGATCGCGGCCTGCAAGCGCGTGAGGATCGCGTCGCCTTCTGCCTTCGGCGCATCGCCGTCGACCAGCGCGCGCATATGGTCCTGCGCCGACAGGATGACCGCAACCAGCCCGGCGGTGGCCGGAACCTGACCCTTGCGGACCCGGTCGAACGCGGTTTCGCAGTGGTGGGTGAAGCCGGCGAGCGCATCGAAGCCGAACATCGCGCCCGACCCCTTCAGCGTGTGCAGGCCGCGAAACACCGCGTTGACCAGATCGGCATTGCCGAGGTCGTGGCCGAGGTCGAGCAGGCCCTGTTCGACCTGGTCGAGCACCTCGCCCGCCTCCACGCGGAAGGCGGCGATGGGATCGTCGGCGCTCACCGGCCCAGCACCTTGCGCGCGACCTTCACCAGCTGATCCGGCACGAACGGCTTCACCAGCCAGCCGGTGGCACCGGCGGCCTTGGCCTGGTTCTTCATTTCCGGGTCGGATTCGGTCGTCAGGAAGATGATCGGCACACCGGCCTGTGCGGGCTGCTTGCGCAGTTCGCGGATCATCGACAGCCCGTCCATATTCGGCATGTTCAGGTCGGTGACGATCATGTCGAACTTGGTCGACGTGGCCTTGGACAGGCCCTCGACTCCGTCGCCGGCCTCGGTGACGGTATAGCCGGCACCGGTCAGCGCGATACGGATCGCCATGCGCAGGCTGGCGGAATCATCAACGGCGAGAATGGAAGCGGTCATTGCAGCGGGACTCCGTGGAACCAGAAGGCGTTGTCTTCGGGGGTCATCGCGTCGATAAAGCCGGCGCGGTGAAGAAGGGCGGTCAGCGCTTCGCCGGCCGGCGCGGACAGGCGGACATTGCCGCCCTGCATTGCGGCTTCGGTACGAAGGCTGTGGATGAGTTGCACGACGCTGAGATCGGGCGCGGCGACGGCCGTGGCGTCGAGGACGAAATCGCCGTCGAGCGGCAGCGCACGCAGGTCGTCTGCCGCGGCGGCAACCGTCGTCATGCTCAGCGTATCGGGAATGGAGAAGGTAGACGTCATACGATTTCAACCCCAAGGAACTTGGGCCTTCGTCGCAGACTTCGCTTAATATCGATTTAAGCGAACTGTTCGCAGGTGAACAAAGGGTTCCCGGCGGGCGTCCGCAGGTTATGCAAAATAGCGAGCATTAACCATGCGTTGCGCGACGCCTCACCGGGGGAAGGGGCGCGGCAGAGGCAATTCCGCCTGGAACTGCACAAATTTTTATCGTGGAAAATTGCGCATTTCGCGGGCGTGCCGGGCAGGTCGCCGCGTGCGCGCATGGCCGAGTCGGCGCGCTATCGCGGGCGTGTCCATCAGCGGCGCGGCAGGCGGCGTGCGATGAGGACCAGCAGCAGCCCGAGGGCGCCGACCACCGATCCGGTGACGACCCACAGATATTGGTCGATCATGAACGAACTGGCGGGCCAGCGGATGACACCCATCCCCTGACCCAGCCAGAACAGCCCGACGAATGCGAGGATCGCGCCTACGATCATCAACGTGCGTCGGACGATACGCATCTCAGCGCTGACCCACCGGCACGTAATCGCGCTGTGCGGGACCGGTATAGAGCTGACGCGGACGGCCGATCTTCTGCTCGGGGTCCGAAATCATCTCGTTCCACTGCGCGACCCAGCCGACGGTGCGGGCCAGGGCGAACAGCGCGGTGAACATCGTCGTCGGGAAACCGATCGCCGACAGGATGACGCCCGAATAGAAATCGACGTTCGGGAACAGCTTCTTTTCGCGGAAATAATCGTCGTTGAGCGCGATTTCCTCCAGCTGCAGCGCGGTTTCGAACACGGGGTCGTTGACGCCCAGCGAATCGAACACTTCCCGCACGGTCTTCTGCATCACCGTCGCGCGCGGATCGTAGTTCTTGTAGACGCGGTGACCGAAGCCCATCAGGCGGAACGGATCGTCCTTGTTCTTGGCACGGGCGATATATTCCGGGATGCGGTCGGGCGTGCCGATCTCGCGCAGCATGTTGAGCGCGGCCTCGTTCGCGCCGCCATGCGCTGGACCCCACAGGCATGCGATGCCCGCCGCCATGCACGCAAACGGATTGGCGCCCGACGAACCGGCAAGGCGGACGGTCGAGGTCGACGCATTCTGTTCGTGATCGGCGTGGAGGATGAAGATGCGATCCAGCGCCTTTTCGACGACCGGGTTCACTTCATACTTCTCGGCCGGCACGCCGAAGGTCATCTTCAGGAAGTTGCCGGTGTAGCTGAGCGAGTTGTCGGGATACTGGAACGGCTGCCCGACGCTGTACTTGTACGCCATCGCCGCGATCGTCGGCATCTTGGCGATCAGGCGATGCGACGCGATGGTGCGCTGCGTCGGATCGGTGATGTCGGTCGAATCGTGATAGAATGCCGACAGCGCGCCGACGACGCCGCACATGATCGCCATGGGGTGCGCGTCGCGACGGAAGCCGCGATAGAAGGTCGCGAGCTGTTCGTGCAGCATCGTGTGGCGGCTGATCGTGTTGGTGAAGCCGTTCAGCTCTTCGCCCGAGGGCAGTTCGCCGTTCAGCAGGAGATAGGCGACCTCCATGAAGCTCGACTCTTCGGCCAGCTGCCCGATCGGATAGCCGCGGTGCAGCAGCACGCCTTCGTCACCGTCGATATAGGTCAGCGCCGAATCGCAGCTGGCGGTCGAGGTGAAGCCCGGATCGTAGGTGAAGGTGCCGGTCTGTGCGTACAGCTTGCGGATGTCGATCACGTCGGGACCGATGGTGCCCGACCGTACCGGAAATTGGACGTCCTTGCCCGCAACTTGCAGCTTAGCGTCTTCGGCCATTCGGCGTCTCCTGTTACGTTATGCGGCCGGTTTGGCCATCTGGTCTTCGATGCGACCCAGGCTTTCGGCGCGGCCCAGCAGGGCCAGCACGTCAAAAATCCCGGGCGAGGTGCGCGAACCCGTCAGCGCGGCGCGAAGCGGTTGCGCGGCGGCCCCCAGCTTCAACCCCGCCGCCTCCGCTACTTCGCGTACCGCAGCTTCGATCGTCTCCGTATCCCATGCTGCGAGTGCGTCAAGCTTGGCGTGCAGCTGCGTGAGGATCGCGCGGGCTTCGGGCGTCAGCAGCGCCGTTGCGCCGTCGTCCATCGCGAGCGGGCGGGAGCGGAAGAAGAAGGCGGCATTGGCCGCCAGTTCGTTGATGTCGGCGGCGCGGACCTTCAGCACCGGCATGGCGCGTTGCAGCAGATCGCGGTCGATACCCTCCGGCAAACGCTGGGCGACCAGATCGGTCAGGCGCGCATCGTCGGCCTCGCGGATGTAATGGCCGTTGAGGTTCAGCAGCTTCTTCGTATCGAAACGGGACGGGGAACGCCCGACGCCCGACAGGTCGAACACCTCGGTCGCGCGCTCACGGCTGATGATCTCTTCATCGCCATGGCCCCAGCCGAGGCGCAGCAGATAGTTGTTCAGCGCTTCGGGCAGGACGCCCAGTTCGTCGCGATACGCCTCGACGCCCAACGCGCCGTGCCGCTTCGACAGCTTCGCGCCATCGGCACCATGGATCAGCGGGACATGGGCATAGACCGGATCGGGCCAGCCGCCCTCGACCGCATCCATCGCGCGGATCAGCGCGAGCTGGCGGAAGGCGTTGTTGAGGTGATCGTCGCCGCGAATGACGTGCGTCACGCCCATGTCGTGATCGTCGACGACGACCGCGAGCATATAGGTCGGCGTCCCGTCCGAACGCAGCAGCACGAAATCGTCCAGCTCGGCATTGGCGACGGTGACGTCGCCCTGCACCTGATCCGAAATCGTGACGGCGCCTTCCTTCGGCGCCTTCAACCGGACGACAAAGGGTGCGCCTTCCGGCGCATCCTCGGGCGAACGGTCGCGCCAGCGGCCGTCATAGCGGATCGGCTTGCCGGCAGCGCGCTGTTCGTCGCGCAGGGCGGTCAGTTCCTCGGGCGTGGCATAGCAACGATAGGCATGACCGGCCTCCAGCAACTGGTGGGCGACTGCGGCGTGGCGGTCGGCACGGGCGAACTGGAACACGGCGTCGCCGTCCCAGTCGAGACCGAGCCAGCGCATCCCCTCAAGAATGGCGTCGATCGCCGGCTGGGTCGACCGCGCGCGATCGGTATCCTCGATGCGCAGCAGGAAACGGCCGCCGTGGCGGCGGGCGTAGAGCCAGTTGAACAGCGCGGTGCGCGCGCCGCCGATATGCAGAAAGCCCGTCGGGGACGGTGCGAAACGGGTGACGACAGGCGTCGCGGAATTGGTTGCGCCCAAGCGCGGATACCCCCAGACATCGGGTGAAACATATGGCCCATTCAGCCGCGACCGCCCCTAGCATGACGCCCGGCACGCTTCAAACCATGCGCCCGACGCATCGGTTCCTTGGGGCGATGGAGGCGTTGGCTGAGGCGGAACGGGGGCAATTGCCGCTATGGATGCCGGTCGCATTGGGGTCGGGAATCGCCGCCTGGTTCCTGTTGCCGGGGCGGGGGGCGTGGGTCGCGTTCCTGTTGCTGGCGCTGTCGATCGCGCTGGCGGGGATGGTGCTGCCCTGGGGCACGCGCATCGCGCGGGCGATCACGGGGGCCGGAATGCTGGCGATGCTGGGTTGTGCGCTGGTGTGGTGGCGCGCCGAGCGGGTGGCCGCGCCGGTGCTTGCCCGGCCGGTGGTGGTGGCGTTCGAAGGGTTGGTCGAGCGGGTCGAGCCGCTACCCGCGCGGGAGGCGGTTCGACTGACTCTGCGGCCCGACGCGGCCAGCGACCTGCCGCCGCGTATCCGCGTCAACCTGTCCGAAAAGGATGTGCCGCCGGGCTTGGCGTCCGGCGCACGGATCGCGTTGCGCGCGCGGTTGCTGCCGCCACCGACCGCTGCAGTGCCGGGAGCCTATGACTTTGCGCGAGCGGCATGGTTTCAGGGGCTGGGCGCGACCGGGCGCGGCTTTGCGCCGGTGACGGTCGTAACCGCGGGCGATCCGGGCAATGCGGCGCTACGCGACCGGCTGACCAGCCATATCCTGTCGCGGGTGGAGGGCAGTACCGGCGGGATCGCCGCCGCCTTCGTCACCGGCGACCGGGGCGCGATCGTCGAGGCGGATGCCGAGGCGATGCGACGGTCAGGCCTTGCGCATCTTTTGTCGATCAGCGGGCTGCACGTCACGGCGGTCGTCGTGGCGACGATGACGCTGGTGCTGAAGCTGCTCGCCCTGTTCCCGCCCTTGGCGCTGCGCCTGCGGCTGCCGGTCGTCGCGGCGGGGGCGGGGGCGTGCGCCGCGCTGTTCTATACCTGGCTGTCGGGCGCGGACGTGCCGACGGTGCGGTCGTGCATTGCGGCGCTGCTGGTGCTGGCGGCACTGTCGCTGGGGCGCGAGGCGATTACGCTACGAATGATCGCGACGGGCGCGTTGCTGGTGCTGCTGGTTCTGCCGGAGTCGCTTGCCGGGCCAAGTTTTCAGCTGAGCTTTGCCGCCGTCACCGCCATCGTCGCGCTGCACGAGCATCCCCGTATCCGAGGCTGGTTTCTGGCGCGGGACGAAGCGGTCGGGTGGAAGCTGGCGCGCAGTCTCGGCTCGCTGCTGCTGACCGGGGTAGCGGTCGAGGCGGCGTTGATGCCGATCGGGCTGTATCATTTCCACACCGCCGGGATGTACGGCGCGCTGGCGAATATCGTCGCGATCCCGCTGACGACCTTCGTGACCATGCCGCTGGAGGCGGTGGCGCTTCTGCTCGACATGGTCGGGCTGGGCGCGCCGGCATGGTGGGCGGTCGAGCGGTCGCTGGCCTTGCTGCTGTGGATCGCGCACCGCGTGGCATCCGCACCGGGATCGGTCGCGGCTTTGCCGGCAATGCCCGATGGCGCTTTCGCCCTGATGGTGATGGGAGGCCTGTGGATCGCACTGTGGCGGACCGCGTGGCGGCGCTGGGGCGTGGTGCCGCTGCTCGCCGGTGCGATCTGGGCACTGGCGACCCCTGCGCCAGACCTGCTGGTGACGGGCGACGGGCGGCATCTGGCACTGGCGACCGACAATGGCGGCATGGCGATCCTGCGCGACCGGGCGGGGGACTATGTGCGCTCGACACTGGGCGAAGGGGGCGGGGTGATCGGCGATCTGCCGCCGCTGTCCGAACAGCCGGGCGCGCGGTGCAACCCCGACTTGTGCATTGCCCGGCGATCGGCGGGGGGACGCATATGGACGATCCTCGCCACCCGCAGCGGCTATGCGGTGCCGTGGGCGGAACTCATCGCCGCCTGCGCGCGTGCCGACATCGTGGTCAGCGAACGGCGGCTGCCCGACAAATGTGCTCCCCGCTGGCTGAAGCTCGACCGTAGGATGTTGGCGCGCACCGGCGGGGTGGCCGTGACGTTATCGACCGGGCGGGTAACCATGGTGCGGAGCGGGGGACGGCATCCGTGGGAGGTTCCGCAGACGATCGCGCCGCCGCGTCCGCCCTATCGTGATCGGCGGAACGGGCGGAACGGCGGGGCCTCCGACGCCTTGCGGTGATCGTTGATCGCGATACGGGCGCAGACGAATGCGAACCAACCGATCAGCAGGCCCCCGATCACGAATGCCCAGGGTAGCGGCAGCTTCGGCGCGAACAGCGCGCGTATGGGCAGCAACGCCGCCGACCGCACGAAGACGCTGCGCCCGGTCCAGTTCGCCCCGATCATCGTCAGAGCCTTGGCAGCGTCACGCCGCGCTGGCCCATATATTTGCCCGCACGGTCGGCATAGCTGGTGCCGCAGGGCTGGTCGCCCTTCAGGAACAGGAACTGGCACGCGCCTTCGTTCGCATAGATTTTGGCGGGCAGCGGCGTGGTGTTCGAAAATTCCAGCGTAACGTGACCTTCCCATTCCGGCTCCAGCGGGGTCACGTTCACGATGATCCCGCACCGGGCATAGGTCGACTTGCCGAGGCAGATGACCAGCACGTCGCGTGGCACACGGAAATATTCGACCGTACGGGCCAGTGCGAAGCTGTTCGGCGGGATGATGCACACATCGGTCTTGCGATCGACAAAGCTGTTCTGGGCAAAGTCCTTGGGGTCCACCACCGCCGAATCGACGTTGGTGAAGATCTTGAACTCGTCCGACACCCGCGCGTCATAGCCATAGGACGACAGGCCATAGCTGATGCAGCCTTCGCGCCGCTGCGATTCGACGAATGGTTCGATCATCCCCGTCGCCAGCGCCTGTTCGCGAATCCAATGGTCCGACAGGATGCTCATGCTTTTCCCCCAATGCCCAGATCGCCCGGCCCGAAGGCGTGCGGCAACAGATCGGAGAGACGATGCGTCTCGATCTCACCGCCGCCAAGGCCGGAACAGTAAACCGCCAGATCGCGCCCGCCCATCTGCGCCGCTTCGTTCAGCACCTGCCGGCAGCGGCCGCAGGGACGGATCGGATCGGTATCGCCTTCGCCCATCCGGCCGCCGACGATGCCGACCGCGACGATCTGGTCGAGCTTGCCGGCACCGCTGGCCGTTGCGGTCGCGACCGTTTCGGCGCAGAGCGACAGGCCGTAGCTGGCATTCTCGAAGTTCGTGCCGGTGACGATCGAGCCGTCGACCAGCAACAGCGCGGCCCCGACGGCGAAGCGCGAATAGGGCGCGTGCGCATGGGCGGCGGCGGCGCGTGCCGCCTCGATCAACTGGGCAGGTTCGGTCATTGGGCGGCTACACTCCACGCGACAGGGTTGGCGACGCCGTCGATGGTGCGCGCCGGGTTCGCCTGCCACATCCGCCACGGCCGCGCCAGATAGTCGGGTTCGAAGAAGCGCCGCGTCGCCCAGAGCGGGCGGACGATCGCCTCGCTCACCCGATATTCGTCCTCGAACGCTGGCGAGATACGCAGCATCATCGGCCGCCCGTCATGATATTCGGCGGGGCCAAGGAACCCGCGAATGGCGGTCAGCACCTGTGGCCGGGTCGGCCGCGCATCGCAATCGGGGGTGAAATCGAGCGCGAGGGCGGCGGGCAGCGCGTCGGCGGCGCGCGGGACGGTGGTCAGATAGGCGGTGACCTGATCGGCGGTCGGCTCGCACAGCGACAAGACATGGAGCGCGCCGTGGCGCAGGCCGGCCGCGTGCGCCCCGTTCCAGTTCGCCTCGAACGCCGGATCGCGGGTCGTGCCGGTCGATGCGGTGATAAAGGCGAAGTCCGCGCCCCGCGCCCGCACCATGCCCCAATCGACCGCGCCGTTGCTTGCGGAGACGGTCAGGCCCTGCACCGCAAAGCGCTTCTCGTCGGGATGCCAGCCGGCGGACCAGCGCCACGCGACCAGCGCCGCGATCGCCAGCAGTGCCAGCGCGCCCAGAATTAGCCGATTACGCATCATCCCTTGATATGCAGCACGCAGATCAGGGTGAACAGGCGGCGCGCGGTGTCGAAATCAATCGCCACCTTGCCGTCCAGCCGTTCGCGCAGCGCCTCCGCCGCCTCGTTGTGAATGCCGCGACGGGCCATGTCGATCGTCTCGATCTCGTGCGGGGTCGCCTGGCGGATGGCTTTGTAATAGCTGTCGCAGATCGCGAAATAGTCGCGGATCGGGCGACGCAGCCGCGCCATGCCCAGCACCAGCGTTTCGACCAGAGTCCCGTCCTCGCGCGCAATGTCGATCGCCAGTCGTCCTTCGGGCACCGACAGCGCGATCCGATACGGTCCGGCATAATTGTCCGGCGTCGCGCGCTGCGGGGCGAAGTGATTCGCCTCTAGCAGGTCGAAGATGGCGATGCGGCGTTCCTGCTCGATATCGGCGCTGCGCCACAGGATCGTGCGCTCGTCCAGGGTGACATCGATGATCCGGGGGTCGGCCATCCGCCGCACTTAGCGAGTTGTCCGGCGTTTCCCCAGCCCCTTTCGCTTGCCGTCGAACGTCGGGAGTGGGAGAGGGGGGCATGGCTACTGTTCACAGCATCGGCGGGGGTACTCCCCCGCAACCGCCGCGCGTGCCCCACAATGTCGACGCGGAGGCCGCGCTGCTCGGCGCGATGCTCATCGACAATGGTCTTGCCGACGATATGGTCGAGCGGCTGGATCTCGAACATTTCTACGACCCCGCCCATGCGCGCATCTTCGAACGCATCCGCGACGTGCGCCGCACCGGCATGATCGCCAGCCCCGTGACGCTCCGACCGATGTTCGACGGGGACGAATTGCTCGCGGCGCGCGGCGGCACGCAGTACCTGATCGAGATCACCGGCAGCAACGCGAGCCTCATCGGCGCTCGGCAGTTCGCGCAGCAAATCTACGATCTGGCGCAGCTGCGCGCATTGATTACCGTCGGGCGTACGCTGGTCGAAAACGCCACCGACACCTCGACCGAGGTCGATCCGAAGAAGCAGATCGAGGCGGCGGAAGAAGCGCTGTTCAAGGTCGCGGCGGAGGGCACCACCGCCAATGCGGTCAAGTCGTTCGCGCAGGCGACGACCATGGCGGTGCGCATGGCCGAACGCGCGATGAATTCGGGTGGCGGCCTGTCCGGCGTCACCACCGGGCTCGATTCGGTCAACGGCCGGATCGGCGGTATGCACCACAGCGATCTCATCATCCTTGCCGGCCGTCCCGGCATGGGGAAGACGTCGCTCGCCACCAACATCGCATTCAACGCGGCGCAGCGCTACATGGACGACCAGCGCGCGGGCATGGAAAAGGGCAAGTCGGTCGGCGCGAAGGTCGCGTTCTTTTCGCTGGAAATGTCCGCCGATCAGCTGGCCACGCGTATCATGGCGGAGCAGGCGGCGATCAGCTCCGAAGCATTGCGCATGGGCAAGATTCGCAAGGAGGATTTCACCCGCCTCGCCAACGCCGCCGCCGATCTGGAGCAGTTGCCGCTCTATATCGACGATACCGCCGGCCTCTCCATCTCCGGTCTGCATACCCGGGTCCGCCGCTTGCAGCGCAAGCTGGACGGCGAATTGGGGTTGGTGGTCGTCGACTATCTCCAGCTGCTCCAGGGATCGGGCAAGGGCAGCGACAACCGCGTGCAGGAAATCTCGGAGATTTCGCGCGGGCTAAAGACGCTGGCGAAGGATATCGGCGTACCGGTGATGGCGCTGTCGCAGCTGTCGCGTGCCGTCGAGCAGCGCGAGGACAAGCGTCCGCAGCTGTCCGATCTTCGCGAATCCGGCTCGATCGAGCAGGACGCCGACATGGTCTGGTTCGTCTACCGCGAGGACTATTACGTCGCGGCAAAGGAGCCGAAGCGTCCGCGCGACGGCGACGATGCCAAGGTGTTCGAGGACCATGCGAAATGGGCGATGGACATGGAGCGGGTCTACGGCCTCGCCGAACTCATCATCGCCAAGCAGCGTCACGGTGCGACGGGCAAGGTCACGCTGAAGTTCGAACCGCAGATCACCAAGTTCAGCGACTATGCCGGTGGCGGGTTCAGCGGGCTGGACGAATAGAAGCGCACCTGCACGGGGCGTGGGATTGGCGAAAATTTCAGCGGTCGCTGGAACCATGTTCCCGGCTCGCACAAAAGAATTGGGGAGGCGCCATCAGGCACCTCCCCAGTTGTTCCGTTCCGGGGTTTATATGCGGAACAACGCGCCGATGACGATCCGACGATCGTTCAGGAAGCTGAACCGGTCGTACTTCTGGCCACCGGAGTCGATGATGCCGTAAGCCTTGCTCTTGGTATCCAGAATGTTGGCGATCGACCCGCGCAGCTGAAGGTTGCCGATGTTGAACTTCAGCGATGCGTCGAGGAACCCGGCGGTGTCGGCGTAGATCGGGTTGCCCGTCACATAGTCGCGATAGGTCAGCAGGTAGGACGAGCGCCAGTTATAGGCGAGGCGCGCCTCGACCACCTTGTCCTGATAGATGGCAACCGCATTGGCGATATGCTTCGACTGGCCGGTCAGGTCGCTGACACCCCAGCGGAACACCTGCGTCACGTCGTCCGGCACGCCGTCGCCATCGGCATCGGCACCGTTGCCCGGCGGCGTCGTCTTCGCATCGATGAAGGTGTAGTTGCCCTGGAAGCCGAGATGCTTCAGCGGTCCGGGCAGGAAGTCGAAGAACTGCTGATAGCCGATCTCGACACCCTTTACCGTCGCCTTCGCCTGATTGACCGGGCCGTTGTAGACGATGTTCAGCGTCTTCCCGTCCAGCGTCGTGGTGCCCAGCGACAAGTCGCCGTTGGTAATGATGTTCTGCAGCTTCTTGTAAAAGCCCGCGACCGACAGGTAGCCACCCTTGAAATACCATTCGTAGGACAGGTCGAAATTGTCGGCGGTCGTGGGCTTCAGGAACGGGTTGCCGCGACTGACGCGGATTTCGCTGGCCGAGATGTCCTGGGCACCACGATCGACCCCGAACAACGGGTCGTTGCGATCGGTAATCTGCGGATACCGGGTGGTCGTCGTGGTGATGACATATTCCTGCGACGCGCGCAGGTCCTGTACGTTCGGCCGGCTCAGCCCCTTGCTGTAGCCGAAGCGGAACAGCATCTCGCGGTTCAGGTTGAACTTCATGTTGAACGACGGGAGCCACCGTTCGTCGACCAGGTTGAGCGTGGTCGGAATCGCGGCCTGTTCCGCATAGGCAACCGCTTGCGGCGCGAAGTCGCGAATGTCGTCGCGGCTTTCGGCGTTGTCGGTGCGCAGGCGCTGACCCGTGGTCGGATCGAACGTATATTGGCAGTTCTGCTGACCAGCGCCGCCTGCCGGATTACAGGACGGCAGATCGGGGTTGAACGGCCGGAACGCCTGAAAGCCCGACGATTGCAGTTCGGTGCGCGAATACCGCACGCCGACATTGCCGTCGGTCGACATGTCGCCGTCGAAGTCATGCTTGAAGTCGACGCGAATATAGGCGTTCTTCGTCCGTTCGGTGATGTCGGACGTATCTTCGGGGCGATAGACGCCCCGGCCGAACCGCGTACCATCGTCGATCCCGCGCGGTACCCAGTTGCCCAGCGTGGTGAGCTGCGGTTCGCTGGCGATATATTTGCGGAATGCCGAATAGTCGTTGAGGATGTTGTGGTTCACGAACACGAAGTCCGTGTTGTTGCCCTGAACGACGCCGTCCCCACGGAAAAAGTCCTTGTAGCTGACTGCTTCAAAGCCCTTGCTCGGGTCCTGGAACGTGCCGGCGATGCCATAGCCCCCGGCCCATGCCGGCGCGATCGCGCCCCAGTTGAGCGCCATTTCGGAATTGACCTGGCTGCGTTCGGCGAAGCGCGCACCGAACTTGATGCTGTCGAACCAGCCGGCAAGGCCATCGCCGCCCGACACGTCATAGGCGGCGTCGCCGCGCAGCGCATACAGGTCGCCCTTGCCATTCTGGAACTGATCCGCCGCGAACTGGAAGTTCGCGCCGTTGAAGTCGGCCGAACTGGTCGGCGACGGGATGTAGACGCCGGGCGTGGTGACGACGCCGTTGGTGGTGATCGGATCGCGATCGCCGGTGAAGCGGGTGTTGCCCGGATTGAACCGGTGCGCGGGATCGATGAAGAATTCCACGCGCGGATGGTCGAGGTCCGGCTTTACGTAGAAGTTGAAGTAGCTGTTCATGCCACCCCAAATCTGACGCTGCCGCGCATCGGCCTTCGTATATTGCCCGTCGAGCGTCACATAGAAGCGGTCGGTCGCATTCCATTTGACGTTGAGGCTGAAGTCCTCCGTCGTGGCCTCTTCCTGCTTGCCGACGCCGAGCATGCCGATGTCGCGACCGCGCGCGCCGGTCCACGAATCGTTGTTGCTGGTGACCAGACCCGATTCCATAAGGCCGCCGCGCACCGGATACAGGGTTTCGCAATCGCCGGGCTGGACCGGCCGGCCGCCGGGGCCGCTGCATAGCGGCAGGCCGCCCGATCCCCAATTCTTGTCGAGCTGCAGGTTCTGCACGCCGACCTGAACGCCGCCATTATGGTCCGGGAACCATTCCAGCGTCTGTTCGACGCTGTTGATCTTCGATTCGACGCGAATGTATTTGAACGTCGCCTGCAGGCTGTCAGTCCGCCACTGCAATGCGCCATAGTAGCTGATCCGGTCGCGATCGAACTGGGTGTTGCGCAGCTGGAAGCCGGGGGTGATGCCGACGATGCGCGACGGATCGGCACCAATGAACTCGTTCGCCCGCGTATCGTCGTTGAAGGCGGTGGTTTCGGGAACGTTGCCGTTGGCATCGAGGACGCGCGGGATCGGCGGGCTTTGCTGCCAGCCGTTGATGCGCGAATCGAGGCGCGAACGCGAATAGGAGCCAAGGATGCCGAATTCGCCGATCCCGGTCTGGAACCGCTTGCCCGCCGTGATGCTGCCCTGTGGCGACCATTTCTTGCGCAGGTCGGAATAGGTGCCGTCGACCGCGATGACGAACAGATCCTTCTTGCTGTCGAACGGTTCCAGCGTGCGCAGGTTGATCGACCCGCCGATGCCGCCTTCGATCAGGTCGGCGCTCTGGTTCTTGTAGACGTCGACGCCGCCGACCAGTTCGGGCGGAATGCTGGAAAAATCGAGCGCGCGGCCGCCATTCGCCGAGAAGGCGTCGCGACCGTTGAATTCCGAGCGCACGAAGCCGAGGCCGCGGACGAGGTTGCCGCGCCCTTCGGGTGACGGAAAGTCGGGGCTGGCCCCGCCGGTGGGGAAGCGCGAGATGGTGACGCCTGGAATGCGACCGATCGCTTCGGCGACCGACAGGTCGGGCAGGGTCGCGATGTCCGACGCGGTGATCGAATCGACGAAGGTCGACGATTTCCGCTTGATCTCCTTGGCCGATTCCAGCGCGGCGCGGATGCCGGTGACGACGATTTCGGTATCCGACGTCGTGGCCTGCGGCCCCTGCGACGTGACGGCTGGTTCACCTTCGGGGTCGGTCGCGGCGCTCTGTGCCGATGCGAGCGACGGCGTCATCGCGAGGGTCAGCGCCGATGTCGCCATCAACAGGCACTTGGCCGAGCTGGACCGCAGGCGGAATCCCGGTGTTCTCATCACAATATCCCCTCCCTGAAGCGGCCGTTATCTCGGCCGTCCTGGTTTCCCCGTTTCACCGATCCGTCGTGTCGCGGGTCGTTTCTCTGGCCGACCCGGACCGATCAGTATCGGCTACGACCGACCGCATATCTGATCCAATATAGTCGGACAAGATAGCGGTAACATTTTTCGTGATCGCGTTGACAATTTGTCACGGAATCGTGCTTTTCATAAAGCGATAGAATAATTTCAGCTGTTACCATTGCTGCGGTGCGGCGAAGTCTGGCAAAGGACTTTAAAAGTGATCCGTATTGCTATGTTGATCCGCGAAGGACTGTTGATGCCAGGGTGCAGTTTTATCGGGGTTGACCCGGCGTGAGGGATGGCGCGATCGCATCAGTGTGTATCGTCGGCGGCGGTACCGCCGGATGGATGGCCGCCGCTGCACTAGCGAACAGACTGGCGGGTTTGAACGTGGCGGTCCGGCTGATCGAGTCGGAGGAGATCGGTACGGTCGGGGTCGGCGAGGCGACGTTGCCGCATATCCGCGCCTTCAACACCACGCTCGGGATTGCCGAACCCGAACTGATGCGGGCGACCGAGGCGACCTACAAGCTGGGCATCGAATTCTGTGACTGGGGCCGAGTCGGCGACCGGTACATCCATCCCTTCGGCAACTACGGGCCGAGCGACGACGCGATCCCATTCTACCATCAATGGCTGCGACTGCGGACGATGGGGGGCGCGGGTCGGCTGGATGACTATTCCTATCCGATCGTCGCCGCCGAGCAGAACCGCTTCCGCCATCCCGCCAGTGAACCGGGACGGGTCGAATCGAGCTTCGGCTATGCCTATCAATTCGACGCGTCGCTCTATGCGCGCTTCCTGCGTCGCTATGCCGAAGCACGCGGTATCGAACGGATCGAGGGCAAGGTCGTCGATGTCGCGCTGGACGGCACCGCTGGGTTCGTCCGCCATGTCACCATGGCGGACGGCCGGGTGGTTGGGGGCGACCTGTTCATCGACTGTTCGGGGTTTCGCGGGCTGTTGATCGAAGGCGCGCTGCGGTCGGGCTATGACGACTGGAGCCGGTGGTTGCCGTGCAACCGCGCGGTGGCGGTGCCGACCGACAGCCACGGGCCGCTCGGCCCCTATACCCGGGCGACGGCGCGGACGGCGGGGTGGCAGTGGCGCATTCCGCTGCAGCACCGGGTCGGCAACGGCCATGTCTATTGCAGCGACTTCATCTCCGACGACGATGCGCAGCAGCAGCTGGTCGACAATCTGGACGCGCCGATGCAGGCGGAGCCGCGCCGGCTGCGCTTCACGACCGGGCGGCGGCGCGACTTCTGGAAACGCAACGTCGTGGCGATCGGGCTGGCGAGCGGGTTTCTCGAACCGCTCGAATCGACGTCGATCCACCTGATCCAGGACGGGATAACCGAATTGCTGGCGCTGTTCCCCGATCAGGGCTTCGCGGCGGAGGATATCGACGAATATAACCGGCGCATGGCGCTGCATTTCGAACGGGTGCGCGACTTCCTGCTGCTGCACTACGTCGCGACGGAGCGGGACGACAGTCCGATGTGGCGGCATTTCCGTGCGCTGACCCTGCCCGACAGCATGCGGCACAAGATCGATACGTGGCTGACGCGCGGCTATGTCGTACCCTATCAGTTCGGGTTATTCCTGCCGCCCAGCTGGGTGGCGGTGATGCTGGGGCAGGGGCTGGTGCCGAAGGGGTATGACCCGCGGGTCGCGGGGATCGAGCCCGGCGCGCTGGCGAAGCGGGCGGCGGCGCTTCGGGCGGAGGTTGCCGCGGCGGTGCGAGCGACCCCGGACCATGCCGATTATATCCGGCAGTCGCCTGCCGCCGCCGGACTGGCTGCGTGATGGTCGGCGTCGAAGCGGGTGCGCCAGCCGGGCGCATCCTCGTCTGTGGCGATGGGCTGGCGGCGCGGATGACGCTGGCGGCGCTGGCGCGGCAATTGCCGCCGGCGATGGCGATCCTATGGGCGCGGGGCGGGCGGCAGGACGATAGCGACCTGTTCTATGGCAATGTCACCGGCCCTTCCGCTTATGCCTTCAACCTGTCGGCGGGGGTGGATGAGCGGCAGGTGATGCTCGACAGCGCCACCGCCTTCTCCTGGGGCACGCGCTATGCGCGCTGGGGGGGCGGCCGGGGATGGATGCAGTCGTTCGCGCTGCCCTTTCCGGTGATGGATGGGGTGCAGTTCCACCAGTATCTGTCGATGGGTGGCGCGGACGGGATCGATCCGTTCGTTGCCGGATTGCAGGCGGCGCGGCGGGGCGTCTTCGTCCATCCGCCACGCGCCACCGGCAAAGGCGCGGTGCATCCGCTGTCGCGCGCCGAATATGGCTATCAGTTCGATCCTGCCGACTATGCGCGGCTGTTCGACGTGTCTGATCGGGTCGAGCGGGTGGCCGGAACGATCGCCTCGGTCATGGTGGCGGAGGGCGGTATCGCGGGCGTGGCGATGGACGATGGCCGTGTCGTGACCGCCGACCTCTATGTTGATGTATCGGGGCCGGCGGCGCGGTTGCTTTCCGCCCTGTCAGAGGATGCGGCTGCGGGTCGCCGCATCGCCATCGCGGTCAGCAATCTGCCCGACGACGATCAGGCACCCTTGCGCACGATCCGGGCGACGCCCGACGGATGGGAAAGCGATACGCCGCTCAAGGGGCGCACGCGGCGGACCGTCGTTGGCGCGCCAGATAGCGTGGAAGGCGCGCAGGCGACCTTGGGCCGAAGGTCGCGCGCGTGGGTCGGCAACTGCGTCGCGATCGGGCAGGCGGCGGGCGTGGTCGAGCCGCTGACGCCCGCGCCGATGCTGCTGCTGGAGCGCGATATCGAACGGCTGCTGGCGCTGATCCCGGTATCGGCCGATCGCACGGTGGAGGCGGCGGAATATAATCGCCGGTGCGCCGAGGATTACGACCATGCCGCATTGTTCCAGCAGGCGTTCTTCGCCGCCGATGGGCTGCCGGACGGCCCCTATTGGCAGGCGGCACGGGCGGAAGCGGTGCCGGAGAAGCTGGCGCGCAAGCTGACCATGTTCGAACGGCGCGGCGTACTGGTCGCCTACGACCTCGAGCCCTTTCACCCGGAGGACTGGCTGATCCTGCATTTCGGATTGGGGCATCGCCCGGCGCGGCACGATCCGCTGGCCGCCCGCGCGGACAGGGGACAGGTCGCCATGTTCCTTTCCAACATGGCGCGCGAGATCGAACAGGGCGTGGCGACCCTGCCGCCGGCCCGCGTCTATCGTACGCAACTGGAGCAATATCTGCGGAAGGCCGCGTCGTGAGCGCGCCGCTGCTCCGCCGGATCGTGATCGTCGGCGGCGGATCGGCCGGCTGGATGACCGCTGCAGCGCTGTCCAGCCTGCTGGACCCGAAGGACGTCGCGATCACATTGGTCGAATCCGATGCGATCGGCACGGTGGGGGTGGGCGAGGCGACGATCCCGGACATCCTCGCCTTCAACCGGCTGCTGGGCGTGAACGAAGCCGAGTTCATGGCCGCGACGCAGGCGACGTTCAAGCTGGGGATCGAGTTCGTCGACTGGGGCGCGAAAGGGGATCGCTACATCCATCCCTTCGGCCAGCATGGCGTCGACATGCAGGGGATCGATTTCCACCAATATTGGCTGCGCGCCCGCGAGGACGGCGCGACCGACGGGATCGAGGCGTACAGCCTGTGCGCGGTCGCGGCGCAGGCCGGGCGGTTCGTGCTGCCCGATCCCAATCCGCGGTCGGTGCTGTCGCAGATTCGCTATGCCTATCATTTCGATGCGACGCTCTATGCCCGGTTCCTAAGGCGCTATGCCGAGGAACGCGGCGTGGTGCGGGTCGAAGGGATGGTGGGAGAGGTCCGGCAGGATGCGCAGGGCGATATTGCCGCGCTGATCCTGGCGGACGGGCGCGAGGTCGCGGGCGACTTCTTTTTCGACTGCACCGGGTTCCGCGCATTGCTGAGCGGCGATACGCTCGGCACCACTTTCGTCGACTGGAGCCATTGGCTGCCCTGCGATACCGCACTCGCGGTGCCGAGCGGCCATGCCGGGCCGCCGATGCCCTATACCCGATCCACTGCGCGCGACGCCGGCTGGCAATGGCGCATCCCGACCCAGCACCGGGTCGGCAACGGCCATATCTTTTCGAGCGCGTTCCAGTCGGAAGAAGCGGCGCGCGACGTGCTGCTCGCGAACCTCGACGCGCCGGCGCTGGCCGATCCGCGCAGGATCAGTTTCCGGGCGGGATGCCGCGACACGTTCTGGCGGGGCAACTGCATCGCGATCGGGTTGGCGGCCGGGTTCCTCGAACCGTTGGAATCGACCTCGATCTATCTGATCCAGGAAGGGATCAGCCGCTTCATCTCGCTGTTTCCCAGGGGCAACATTCCCGACATCCTGCGCACCGAATATAACCGCCACATGCGGACCGAGTTCGAGCAGGTGCGCGACTTCATCATCCTGCACTATGCGGCGACGACACGCGACGACACGCCGTTCTGGAACTACTGCCGAACCATGAGTCTGCCCGACACGTTGCTGCACAAGATCGAACTGTTCCGGGAGACGGGACGCGTATTCCGCTACAATGACGAATTGTTCTCGCGGCCGAGCTGGGTCGCGGTCATGCTGGGGCAAGGTATCGTGCCGAGGACGAGCGACCCGATCGTGGCGACGCTGCCGACCGGCGAAGTGGCGCACAGCCTGGCGTCGATGCGGGGCGCGATGGCGGCGGCGGTGCAACGGATGCCGACCCATGCCGAGTTCCTGTCGCGCTATTGCCCGGCGGTGGCGGCATGAAGGACGGCAATATCCGCAGCATCACCGTTGTCGGCGGCGGCACTGCCGGATGGATGGCCGCCGCCGCCTTTTCCCGCATCCTGTCGGGCAGCGATATCGCGATCCGCGTGGTCGAATCCGAAGCGATCGGCACGGTCGGCGTGGGTGAGGCGACGATACCGCACATTCAGTATTTCAATCGCCTGCTGGGCATCGACGAGGACGAATTCGTCCGGCGGACCTGCGCAACGTTCAAGCTAGGCATCGAATTCGTCGACTGGGGCAGGATCGGCGAGCGATATATCCACCCCTTCGGCACCTATGGTCAGGAGATGGAGGGGCTGCACTTTCATCATTTCTGGTACCGGCAGGCGCAGATGGGCGGGGCATTGCCGCTCGACCGTTACAGCATCGGCGTCGGCGCGGCGAAGGCGGGCAAGTTCCAGCGTCCCGACCATAGCCGGCCGGGATCGCCGCTCGGCGGTATCGCCTATGCGTTCCAGTTCGATGCCGCGCTCTACGCGCGATATTTGCGCGAACGGGCCGAAGCGGCGGGCGTCCTGCGGGTCGAGGGCCGGATCGTCGATGTCGCGCTGAACGGTGCGAACGGTCATGTCGACCATGTGGTGCTGGATGATGGCCGCAGCGTGGGCGGCGACCTGTTCATCGATTGCTCCGGCTTTCGCGGCCTGCTGATCGAAGGGGCGTTGCGCGCCGGCTATGACGACTGGAGCCAATGGCTGCCGTGTGATCGTGCCGTCGCGCGACCGTGCGCGCGGGTCGGCGATCCGACGCCCTATACCCGCGCCACCGCGACCAGTGTCGGATGGCGCTGGCGCATCCCGCTGCAATCGCGGACCGGCAACGGCCATGTCTATTGTTCGGACCATGTCGATGACGACACCGCGCTGGCGATGCTCGATGCGGCTCTGGACGGGCAGACACTGGCCGAGCCCAATTTCCTGCGGTTCACGGCGGGCGTCCGGCGCAAGGCGTGGGACCGCAACGTCGTCGCGCTGGGACTGGCATCGGGCTTTCTCGAACCGCTGGAATCGACGTCGATCCATTTGATCCAGACGGGGATCGCACGGCTGCTGACCAACTTTCCCGACCGCTCGTTCAACCAGTCCGACATCGATTATTACAACCGGCGGACCCGCGCGGAATATGAACAGATTCGCGACTTTCTGATCCTGCATTACAAGGCGACGGCGCGTGACGACAGCCCGCTCTGGCGCCGGTGTCGCGACATGGCGATCCCCGATTCGCTGGCCGAGCGGATGGCGATCTTCCGCGAGAACGCACGGCTCTATCGCCACGACAACGAACTGTTCAGCGAGACGAGCTGGCTGGCGGTACTGCACGGCCAGAATGTCGTGCCGAAGCGCTATCACCCGATCGCCGACCTGCTGAGCGATGCCGAACTGGACAACCGGATGACCCGAATCGCCGCGGCAATGGATGCGGGCGTGCGGGCGATGCCGGACCATATGGCGTTCATCGATCACCATTGCCGCAGCCCGTCGTGAGAGTGGCTGGATATCAGGACGCTACGGTAGGGCGGCCATTTCCAAGCGCGATATCTGGCAACCAAATTTTCGAAATGCGGTGAAACCGGTTACATTGCACTTTACACCGGTGCCGGACCAACCTAGCCTCGCGAGCAAATAAGCAGACAAAACCGCGGAGGGGATGGCGCATGGCCATTGCGGAGGGTGTTGGACGTCACAGTCGCGCGTCGGTCGAGGGCGGAATGACCGTCCGGCTGAGCGCATTGATGTTCATGCAGTTTTTCATCTGGGGCGCGTGGCAGGTCACGCTGGGCCTCGTGATGCAGACGGTCGGCATCGGCAATTTGATCGGCAACGCTTTTTCGATGGGGCCGATCGCGTCGATCGTCGGGTCGCTGCTGCTCGGCATGGTTGCGACACGCTATGTCGCGCCCAAGATGCTGATGGTGATCCTGCATCTGGTGGGCGGCGTTCTACTGTTCCTGATGCCGTCGCTCATCACGCCGGAGCGGGGCGGGACGTTCGTCTGGCTGCTGCTGGGCTACATGATCCTTTACATGCCAACCGTCGGCCTCGCGAACACCATCGCGCTCAAGAGCTTCGGCGAGCGGACCGACAATTTCCCGTTCGTCCGTGCGTTCGGCACGATCGGCTGGATAGCGTCGGGCCTCCTCATCGGCTGGGCCGGGCTGTCGGCCAGCCCGCAGATCTTCACCGTCGCGGCGGTCGTGTCGGTGGCGTTGGGTCTCTACAGCATCACCCTGCCGACCGTGGAGGCCGACAAGCCGCAGGGCGGCAGCGTGCTGGCGCAGGTATTCTGCGTCGAGGCGTTCGGCCTGATGCGGCAGAAATCCTTCCTGATCTTCATCCTGTGTGCGACGCTGATCTCGGTCCCGCTGGCGATGTATTACGCCTATGCCTCGCCCTATGTCGGTGCGGCGGGAATCGAGAATGTGGGTGGCACGCTCGCCATCGGGCAGATGTCCGAACTGGTCTTCATGTTCTCGATGCCATGGCTCTATCGCCGCTTCGGAGTGAAGCCGCTGCTGCTGGTCGGGATGGCCGCATGGGCATTGCGTTATGCGCTGTTCGCGATCGGTGACGGCGGATCGGGCATCTGGGCGATCTATCTGGGCGTTGCGCTGCACGGCGTCTGCTACGACTTCTTCTTTGTCGCGGGGGCCATCTACACCGGCATCATCGCCGCGCCGAAGGGCGTGAACGCGCAGGCGCAGGGAATGCTGACGCTGTTCACCTATGGCGTGGGCATGCTGCTCGGGTCGCAGATCGGCGCACTGCTCTATGCGCAGCTGCCCGCCGCCCCGACCATCGCCGACTGGCAGGGCATGTGGGTCTATCCGGCGGTCGCCGCCGCCGCGATCGCGCTGCTGTTCCAACTTACCTTCCGCGATGACCGCAAGGAGACGCTGGCATGACGGGAATGAAGGGACCGGGCATCTTTCTCGCCCAGTTCATGGGTGCGGAAGCGCCGTTCGATACGCTGGAGAACATGGCGGAATGGGCCGCCGGCCTTGGCTATGTCGGGGTGCAAATCCCGTGCGACAGCCGGCTGATCGACCTGAAGACCGCATCGGAAAGCCAGGATTATTGCGACGAACTGACCGGCAAGCTGGCGGCGCACGGCATCGAGGTGACCGAGCTGTCGACCCATTTGCAGGGGCAACTGGTCGCGGTCCACCCCGCCTATGACACGCTGTTCGACGGCTTTGCGCCCAAGGAAGTCCATGGCAAGCCTGCCGAGCGGCAGGTCTGGGCAGTCGATCAGGTCAAGATGGCGGCGAAGGCCAGCGCGAAGCTCGGTCTGAAGGCGCACGCGACCTTTTCCGGCGCGCTGGCATGGCCCTATGTCTATCCGTGGCCGCAGCGTCCCGCCGGGCTGGTCGAGGAGGCGTTCGCCGAACTGGCGCGGCGCTGGACTCCGATCCTCGACGTGTTCGAGGATAATGGCGTGCATTGCGCGTTCGAGGTTCATGCCGGCGAAGACCTGCACGACGGTGCGACCTGGGAGCGCTTCCTAGAGGCGGTGAAGGGCCACAATGCCGCGCGGCTGCTGTTCGATCCGTCGCATTATGTGCTGCAGCAGCTCGACTATCTCGACTTCATCGACCGCTATCACGACCGCATCTCGTGCTTCCACGTCAAGGACGCCGAGTTCAACCCGACGGGGCGCTCGGGCGTCTATGGCGGCTATCAGAACTGGATCGATCGCGCCGGGCGGTTCCGCTCGCTGGGCGACGGGCAGGTCGATTTCTCGGGCGTGTTCAGCCGCATGGCGCAGTACGGCTATGACGGCTGGGCGGTGCTGGAATGGGAATGTGCGCTGAAGAACTCGGCGGACGGCGCGGCCGAGGGTGCGCCGTTCATCGAAGCGCATATGATCCGCCTGACCGACCATCCGTTCGACGATTTCGCCAAGAGCGGTGTGGATCGCGCCGCGATCCGCAAGCTGATGGGACTGTCCCCGGAATGAGCGGCAAGCGACCCCTGAAGCTCGGCATGGCCGGCGGTGGCGAGGGTGCGTTCATCGGCGCGATCCATCGCCATGCCGCGGCGATGGATGGCGACTGGCAGCTGGTCGCCGGTGCATTCAGCAGCGATGCCGGCCGCAACGCGCGCAGCGGCGACGCGCTGCACCTCGATCCCGCGCGCGTCTATGGCAACATCCATGCGCTGATCGCGGGCGAACTGGCCTTGCCGGTGGGGGAGCGGATCGATGCGCTGGCGATCGTCACGCCGAACCATCTGCACGCGCCGATGGCGATCGCGGCGCTGAATGCTGGCATCCATGTCTTTTGCGAAAAGCCGATGGCGATGAATGGCGACGAGGCCCGCGCCATCGCCGCCGCCGCAGAGGCCGGTGGGGCGAAGTTCGCGTTGGCGTTCACCTATAGCGGCTATCCGCTGGTCGAAGAGGCGCGGGCCCGCGTCGCACGCGGCGATCTGGGCAAGGTCCGGGTCGTGCAGGTCGAGTATCTGCAGGGCTGGCTGAGCCTGCCGATCGATGGCGAGGGCAACAAGCAGGCCGAATGGCGCACCGATCCGGCCAAGGCGGGGCTGGGCGGGTGTCTGGGTGATATCGGTACCCATGCATTCCATCTGGCCGAGCATGTCGCGGGGATCCGCGTCGACGCGCTGTCAGCCGATCTGACCACGCATGTGCCGGGACGCCGGCTGGACGATGACGTCAGTGCGCTGCTGCGCTTCGACGGTGGTGCGCGGGGCACGCTGAAGGCCAGTCAGGTCGCGGCGGGCGAGGAAAACGGTTTGAAGCTGCGCGTGTCGGGCGAACGGGGCACGCTCGAATGGGCGCAGATGGAGCCGAACACGCTGACGCTGCGATGGCTCGACCGGCCGACCGAGGTCGTGCGGGCCGGCGGGCCGGGGCTGGGCGCTTCGACGCAGGCGCTGCTGCGTACACCTTCGGGTCATCCCGAAGGCTATATCGAGGCTTTCGCCAATCTGTATCGGGGCTTTGCCGCCCGGATACGGGGCGACGACGAACGGTTCGTGCCGGGCCTGACCGATGGCTTGCGCACCATGGCATTCATCGAGGCGATGATCGCAAACGCCGCGTCGGACGACAAATGGACCCATGTATCGGGAGAGTATCGATGAAATTCTTGATGGGGATCGCCATCGCCGGGACCGGCGCGACCGTCGCGCTGCTCGCCACCGCCACGCCGACTACCGCCCAGACACCGGCACCGGCCGCGTTCAACGCGTGCAAGGCGTGCCATACCGTCAACAAGGGCGGGCGCAACGGCATCGGCCCGAACCTGAACGGTGTGGTCGGACGTCCGGCGGCATCTGTCGCCGGCTTCAACTATTCGCCGGCGCTCAAGGGCTCGAAGCTGCGCTGGGATGCCAAGACGCTGGATGAATATCTGGCGGCCCCGGCCAAGAAGGTGCCGGGCACCCGGATGCCGATCGCGACGCCCGATGCGGCGAAGCGCGCGGCGATCATCGCCTATCTGACGTCGGCCAAATGAGCGGGGTGTCGCGCCGCACGGTGATGGCGGGCGGCGCTGCGGCGACGCTGGCGGTCGGCGTCGGCGCGGCACAGCGCCCGCCGTCCAACGCCGCGCGCTTTTCGCTGAAGTTCGCGCCGCATGAGGGCAGCTTCGCCAGCCGGGGCGGGCGGATCGAACAGATCGCCTATGCCGCCGACCAGGGCTTTACCGCCTGGGAGGACAACGAGGCGGGCTTGCGCAGCGTCGCCGAACAGACGGCGATGGCGAAGGCGCTGCAACAACGTGGCATGACCATGGGCGTGTTCGTCGCCTCCATGCCGAAATGGGCGCAGTCGCGGCCGATCCTGGGCGCGACCGACGGGGCGGAGCGAGAGGCGTTCCTCGCCGACATCCGCGCCTCGATCGACGTCGCCAAGCGCCTGTCGGCGACGCGGATGACGGTGGTCACCGGCTTCATGGACCCGCGCGTCCCGCTGGATATCCAGACCGCAAGGGTGATCGACGTGATGCGTCGCGCGGGCGAGATCGTCGCACCGCACGGCATCGCGATGGTGATGGAGCCGCTGAACACGCGGACCAACCATCCCGGCGTCTATATGCAGACCGTCGCACAGGGCTATGCGGTCGCGCGCGGCGCGAACAGTCCGGGCGTGAAGGTGCTGGCCGACCTGTATCACGAACAGATTCAGTCGGGGAATTTGATCCCGACCCTAAGTGCCTGCTGGGACGAGATCGGCTATATCCAGTTCGGCGACAATCCCGGACGGAACGAGCCGGGCACCGGCGAAATCAACTATGCGACGATCGTCCGCTGGCTGCGCGACAAACGCTATGCCGGCGTGATCGGCATGGAACATGGCAATTCGCTGAAAGGCCGACCGGGGGAGGAGGCGCTGATCGCCGCCTATCGCCGGATCGATCAGGCTTAACGGGGAGGGACGGATGACGCTCCGCACGATGGTCGCGCTCGGCGCGACGTTGATAACGCTCTCAACATCCGGCATCGCGCAGGACAAGCCGGGCTTCAAGGATACACCGATGCTGCCCGGCGGGCAGTGGCGGGTCCACGACGCCGACCGGCCGGCACCGGTGGTGGTGGCGCCGGCCAAGGCACCGGGTGGCGCGCCGTCGGATGCGGTCGTGCTGTTCGACGGGCGCTCGCTCGACGCATGGACGCCGCAGCGCATGGCATGGCCGATCAAGGACGGTGCGATGACCGTGCCGTCGCGCGCCAGCGCCGGGGGCGAGAATGCACTGGTGACCAAGCAGAGCTTCGGCGACATACAGCTCCATCTGGAGTTCCGCAGCCCCAACCCGCCGACCAAGTCGTCGCAGGATCGCGGCAATAGCGGCGTGTGGTTCATGCAGCGCTACGAGGTGCAGATCCTCGACGGGTACCGGAACCCGACCTATGCCGATGGCACGGTGGGCGCGGTCTATGGCTGGAAGCCGCCGCTGGTGAACGCGTCGCGCGCGCCGGGCGAATGGCAGAGCTACGACATCATTTTCGAACGGCCGCGTTTCGGTGCGGATGGGTCGTTGGTCCGCCCCGCCTATGTCACCGCATTCCTGAACGGGGTTCTGGTGCAGAACCATCAGGCGATGCTGGGTACGACCATATGGCGGCAGGTCGCGAAATATACGCCGCACGGCGATGCCGCGCCGATCCAGTTGCAGGACCATGATTCGCCGGTGTCGTTCCGCAACATCTGGGTCCGGCCCCTACCCGAAGCCGCCATTGCGCAGGATTTGAAGGAGACCATGAAATGATCGACCGGAGGACGGCGCTGGCCGGCGTCGCGGCGATGTTCGGCACCGCGCTCTACGCCCCGCTCGCCCGCGCGGCCGGGGCAAGCGGTCCGGTGACGACACCGGTGCCCGCCATCAGCGAGGGGCCGCCCAGCGTGGCGGTGTTCACGCCCGCACAGCGCGCGGCGATGACGGCGCTCAGCGAACGGGTGCTGCCGACGACCGATACGCCGGGTGCGATCGCCGCGGGCGTGCCGCAATATATCGAAAAGCTGCTGGCTGACTGGTCCTATCCGGCCGAGCGCGTGCCGATCATCGCCGGACTCGACGCGATCGAGGCGAAGTCGATGGCCGACTATCGCGTGTCGACTGCAAAGGCGACGCCCGCGCAGCAGGATGCGTTGCTGACCGCAGCGATGAACGACCAGGTCACGGGCGGCAAGACCTTCTTCGAAGCGTTCCGCCAGCTGGTCATCGCCGGCTATTACACGTCGGAAATCGGCATGACGCAGGAGCGCGAATATCTGCCGGTGCCCGGCGAATATGACGGCGCCTTTCCCTATTCCAAGGTCAACAAGGTCTATAGCGCATGATGATCGATCGCAGGAACCTCCTGATCGGGGCAGGCGGCGTCGCCGCGCTCGCCGCCACCCGGACCGCCTCGGCCGCACAGATCGGCAAGGTCGGCATCCAGCTCTACACCGTGCGCGACCTGTTCCAGAAGGACCCGGTGGCGACGCTGACCTCGATTGCCAAGATCGGCTATCGCGAGGTCGAATATGGCGGCGGCGGATACGACGCCATGGACCACAAGATGCTGCGGCGGACGATGGACCGGCTGGGGCTGATGTCGCCATCGGTCCATATCGGCTATGAAGCGCTGCTCGCATCGTTCGACAAGCAGGTCGCGATGGCCAAGACGCTGGGCGCGGACACGGTCATCCTGCCGTATATGACCGACCAGTATCGCACCGAAGCGGGCTGGACGCAGGCGCTGCCCAACATAACCCGCTTCGCCCGCGACCTGCGCAAGGCGGGGTTGGGTTTTGCCTATCACAACCACGATTTCGAATTCACGGTGAAGCCGGGCGGGGTCAGCCTGTACGAACGACTGCTCAAGGAAACCGACCCGTCGTTGGTGAAGGTCGAACTCGACCTCTATTGGGTCGGCCATGCCGGCGAGGATGTCGGTGGCTGGATCGATCGGCTGGGGCCGCGCCTCTATGCCTATCACGTCAAGGACATGCGCGCCGATGGCAGCATGTGCGCGGTGGGTGCGGGCAAGACCGACTTCGCCGCACTGTTCCGCCGGCCGGGAAGCCGGGGGGTCCGCCATTTCTATGTCGAGAACGATCAGGCACCGGCGCCCTATCTGCCCGACATCACGACCAGCTATCGGACGCTGCGCGCGCTTCGCTACTGAACAAGAACGATACCCTGGGAGGGGATTTATGGCTGTCACCAACAGGTTCGACGCGATCGTCATCGGATCGGGCGTCAGCGGCGGATTCGCCGCGAAGGAACTGACCGAAAAGGGCCTGCGCGTCCTGATGCTCGACCGTGGGCGCATGGTCGAGCATATCGAGGGCTATCCCTATGACGGGAAGCCGGCGTACGAGGTGCCGGCGCGCAACATGATGCCCAAGCCGCTGATGGACAGCGACTATTTCATCGCCAAGAACGGCTATGTCGCGCCGAGCAGCCGGCAGTTCTACAATGACGACCGGCTGAACCCCTATGCCTATGACGAGGGCGAGAAATTCTACTGGATCCGCCCCGGCGCGGTCGGTGGCAAGTCTCTGATCTGGGGTCGCTGGTCGTTCCGGTGGAGCGCGGACGACTTCGCGGCGAACAAGCGCGAAGGCATCGATGGCGAATGGCCGATCGGCTATGACGACGTCGCGCCGTGGTACAGCTATGTCGAGAAATATATCGGCGTCTCGGGATCGCGCGAGAACCTGCCCTATCTGCCCGACAGCGAATTCCAGCCGCCGATGCCGATGAACGTCGCGGAGAAATGGCTGAAGACGCGGTTGGAAACGCAGTTTCCGGGACGCAAGCTGATCCACACCCGGTTGTCGAACATGACCGAGGACAAGCCCGACCAGAACCGCAGCAAGTGCCAGTTCCGCAATCAGTGCGGCAATGGCTGTTCGTTCGGTGCCTATTTCTCGACCCAGGCGGTGACGCTGCCCGCCGCGCGGGCGACCGGGCGGCTGACGCTGCAGTCGGACGCGGTGGTCACGAACCTCGAATATGACGCCGCGCGCAAGAAGGTGACCGGGGTCCGCTTCATTGATGCGAAGACCGGACAGGCGCAGACGGTACAGGCCGGCATGGTGTTCCTGTGCGCGTCGGCGATGGCATCGACGCAGATCCTGATGAATTCGCGGATGGGCGGCGGCGGTCGGAGCCATTTCGATACCAGCGGGACGCTGGGCCGCTATGTAATGGACCATATCTTCCGCGTCGGTGCGGAGGGGGAAATTCCCGGCATGACCGACCTTATCGAATTCGGACGGCGGCCGGGCGGGGTGTATGTCCCGCGCTTCCGCAACCTGAATGGCGAGGAAGGCGTCGGTTTCCGCCGCGGCTATGGCTATCAGGGCAGCGCGCGGCGCGATCCGGCGGCACCGGTCGGTTTCGGCAAGGACATGAAGCATGCCATGCGCCAGTACGGCCCGTGGAAGTTCGGCATGGGCGCATTCGGCGAATGCCTGCCCTATGCCGACAATCGCGTGTCGCTCCATGCAAACAAGGTCGACCGGTTCGGCGTGCCGCTGATGAAGTTCGACGTCACCTTCCGCGACAACGAACTGAAGATGATGGCCGATGCCCGGATCGAGGGCGAGAAGATGCTGAAGGCCGCCGGACTAACGAATGTGCGCAGCTACGAAGGAGCGCATGTCCCCGGCGATGCGATCCACGAAATGGGTGGGGCGCGCATGGGTTCCGACCCGCGCAAATCGGTGCTGAACCAGTGGAGCCAGGCGCATGATGCGTCGAACCTGTACGTCACCGACGGCGCGCAGATGGCATCGGTGTCGTGCGTCAATCCGTCGCTGACCTTTATGGCGCTGACCGCACGCGCGGCGGACCATGCGGTGCGGACGAAGGCCTGGGCGTGAGTGGCAGGTAGCGACGTCCAGGACCGGATCGTCACCCCAGCCGCCGCTGGGGTGACGTTCGTGGCTGTCAGGCCGGCGAAGCGTCGCTGGCGATATCTGGTCGAAGGCCAAGCAGGATCAGCAGCATTCCCGCCACCGCTTCCGCATCGTCGGCGGGGGCCGTTCTGCTCTCGCCATCCCGCGCCTCGAACCCGTTGTTCACGCCGAGATTGTCGAACGGCGTGAGCGTGACGATCCGGTCGCGACGTTCCAGATCGACCCGCCTGGCATCGCGCATGAAGGTCTTGAAGTTCTTGACCGCGGCCGCATCCTGGAACGGGATGAACTGTCGCTTCCACTGTTCGGGCGTCGGATCGGCGACATCGATGGCCGATGCCGAGAGCGCATCGACGATCGCCTGCGCGATCACCGCTTTCTTGGCGGACTTTCCGAACCATTTCGGGTCTGTGTCGATGGTATCGCCCGATGCGGTCCGCGACACGGTCGCGACGATGATCCGGCCGTTGGTGAAATAGGCGACTGCCGATTGCTGCATCGCGCCGCTTTGCCCGCGAACGCCAACGGGAGCAAGCGCGGGTCAGAAGCTCGGCAGGTTGGGATCGCCGTCGGGCAGCGGGGTATGGATGCCGCATTCCACCTTGTCCCATCCCGCCCAGCGGCCCGAGCGCGGGTCTTCGCCCGGCTTCACGCGATTGGTGCAGGGGGCGCAGCCGATCGAGGGGAAGCCCTGTTCGACGAGCGGATGTCGCGGCAGGTCGTGCGCGGCGAAATAGGCGTCGATGTCCGCCGGCGTCCAGGTGATCAGCGGATTGACCTTCAACCGACCCACCGCGTCCGACGTATCGAGTTCGAAGCGGGGCAGGGCGGTGCGGGTCGCCGACTGGAACGCCTTGCGCCCGGTGAAGCTGGCGTCGAAGCCGATCAGCCCGCGCGCCAGTGGCTCGACCTTGCGCAGGTCGCAGCAGCCGTCCGGGTCGTAGGACCAGCGCAGGCCTGTCGCGTCCTTCGCTGCGAGCAGGTCGGCGTCCGGCGTCAGGTTGCGGAAATCGGTCAGGCCGAGCCGTTCCACCAGCAGGTCGCGATAGGCGAGCGTTTCGGGAAAGTGCTTGCCCGTTTCGAGGAACAGCACCGGCACCGACCGGTCGACAGAGGCGATCAGGTGCAGCAGCACCGCCGACTCCGCGCCGAACGACGACACGGCGGCAATCCGGCCGAGCAGCCCTTCGCCCAGCGCCGTCGCCAGCATGTCCTGTGTCGATACGCCGTCGAAGCGGGCGTTGAGCGCCTCGGCATCGGCGACGGTGAAGCGCGGCGCGACGGCAATCCGATCGCGGATACGCAGATCGGGGTCGGCCTCAGCCATGACGCAGTTTCCAGACCGGAACGGCCGGATCGGCGGCGGCCTGATAGACATGGTCGTAGCGTTCGAGCGCACGGGCAAGTGCAGCCGGATCGACCGGGGCGGCGGGTGCGAAACTGTCGAAGCCGCAGCGGCGCATCAGCGGTATCTGATCGACCAGCACATCGCCCTCCGCGCGCAATTCGCCGACGTAGCCGGCCTCGCGCAGGATACGTCCGGCGGAATAGCCCCGCCCGTCGCGAAACTTGGGGAAGCTGACCTCAATCAGTGCCAGCCGGCCCAGATGCGGCAGGAGCAGGCGGGCATCGTCACCCGCCTCGATCCGAACGGCGGTCGCGTTCGACTGGCCGAGAAATGCATCGAGCGTCACGGCAGGTTCGTCATGCGCGGCATCGTCGCGCAGGCGCAGCGGTTGGTTCATGCCGTTTCTCCATTGTCGGGCAGGCGCGCGACGACCTTCAGTTCGAAGCGGAAACCGGCGAGCCAGGTCACGCCGGTTGCGGTCAGTGCGGGCAAGGGCGCGTCGCCCCAATATGCCGGGTGGTGCTCGAACAGCAGTGGCAGGACCGCCTCGGGATCGGTCGTGAAGATCTGCACGTCGACGACATCCGCCGGGGTGCAGCCCGCGCCGGCCAGCACCGCCGTCAGGTTGGCGAAGGCGAGCGCGACCTCGTCGGCAAGGTCGGGTTCGGGCGTCCCGTCGCTGCGGGCGCCGACCTGTCCCGATACGAACAGCAGGCCGTTGGCGCGGATCGCAGGCGAATAACCATGTTCGGCGTATAGTGCGTGTGGTGCGGCCGGGAAAACGGCGGAACGCTTACCCATAGATCGCCTCCTTGAACGGTTCCATGCCGACTCGGCGATAGGTATCGACGAAGCGCTCGCCATCGGTCCGTTCGGCAAGATAGCGGTCGGTCACGCGCTCGATCGCATCGACGACGCCGTCTTCCGAAAAGCCGGGGCCGGTGATCTTGCCGAGCGATACGTCCTCCGCTCCCGATCCGCCGAGCAGCAGCTGGAAATTCTCGGTGCCTTTCCGGTCGACGCCGAGGATGCCGATATGCCCGGCATGATGGTGGCCGCAGGCGTTGATGCAACCGCTGATCTTCAGCTTCAGTTCGCCCAGATCACGCTGCCGCGCCGGATCGGCGAAGCGGGTCGCGATCTTCTGCGCGAGCGGGATCGAGCGCGCATTGGCGAGGCTGCAATAATCGAGCCCGGGGCAGGCGATGATGTCGGTGATGAGATCGAGATTGGCCTCGGCCAGCCCGATGGCGACCAGCCGGTCGTAGACCGCGCGGAGGTCGGCCGAGCGGACATGCGGAAGGACGATGTTCTGCGCATGGGTGACCCGCAGTTCGGCGAAGCTGTACGCCTCCGCCAGATCGGCCATCGCGTCGATCTGATCGGCCGACGCGTCGCCGGGGATGCCGCCGGTCGGCTTCAGGCTGATGGTGACGATGGTGTAGCCGGCGCGCTTGTGGGCGTGGGTGTTCTGGTCGAGCCAGGCCGCGAATCCTGCGTCGCTGCGATCTATGGCTGCATCGGCAGATGTATCGGCGAAGGCGGGATCGGCGAAGAAGGCGGCGATGCGGTCGAATTCCGCCTGGGGCGGGTCGATGCCCAGCGTCTTGATATGCTCGAATTCCTCCGCGACCTCCGCACGGTACTTTTCGACGCCGATCTCGTGGATCAGGATCTTGATGCGCGCCTTGTACATGTTGTCGCGCCGGCCATAGCGATTGTAGACGCGCAGGCACGCCTCCAGATAGCTCATCAGGTCGCCGAGCGGCACGAAGTCGTTGACCAACGGCGCGATCATCGGCGTGCGGCCCATGCCGCCGCCGACATAGACCTGCGCGCCCGCCACCCCGTCACGCTGGGTGATGCGCAGGCCGATATCGTGCAGGCGCATCGCCGCGCGGTCCTCATCGGCGGCGATCACCGCGATCTTGAACTTGCGTGGCAGGTAGCTGAATTCGGGGTGGAAGGTCGACCATTGCCGCAGCAGTTCGGCCCAGGGGCGCGGGTCGGTCAGCTCGTCGGCGGCGGCGCCGGCGAACTGGTCCGAACTGATGTTACGGATGCAGTTGCCGCTGGTCTGGATGGCGTGCATCTCGACCTTGGCCAGCTTTTCCAGAATGTCGGGCGTGTCGGCCAGCTTGATCCAGTTGAACTGGAGGTTCTGGCGCGTGGTGAAATGGCCATAGCCGCGATCATAGGTGCGGGCGATATCGGCCAGCACCCGCATCTGCGTCGCGGACAGCGTGCCATAGGGGATGGCGACGCGCAGCATGTACGCGTGCAGCTGGAGATAAAGACCGTTCATCAGCCGCAGCGGCTTGAACTGATCCTCGGTCAGATGGCCCGACAGGCGGCGTTCGACCTGGTCGCGGAACTCCGCGACGCGGGCGTCGACGATCGACTGGTCGTAGGTGTCGTATTGGTACATTGCTTCTTCCTAAATCCTCCCCGCCACGCGGGGAGGGGGACCGGCCGAAGGCTGGTGGAGGGGGAGTGCCGCGCAACGCAACCGTGGTGGAGCCGGGCAGCCCCCTCCACCATGCTGCGCATGGTCCCCCTCCCCGTGCCGGGGAGGATCTATATCACCCATGCCCCTGCATCGGGGTCGGCGGGTTTCAGCGTCAGGTCGGACCGCACCGTGGGGCCGAGCGCGCGGATACGGTCCTTGATATGTGCGGGGCGGGGGCCATCGGGCGTCGCAACCGCGTCGATCACATAGGGCACGTTGACCCGCCGTGCGGCTTCCTCGATCAGCGCGATGCGTTCGCCATCCTCGCCGACATCGGCGGCGTCCTCGACATGGCGCGACCAGTCGCTGCCGGTCCACCAGGTCACGTCGCCGCTGGCGAGGTCGTTTCCGGTCAGCAATTTCATGCCAATGCCTCCGCTGCCTTCGCCCAAGAACCAAGCTTGTCCTCGGCATCGGCCAGTTGCACGACTTCGCCGACGACAATCACCGCGGGGCTTTTCACATCCTCGCGCGCGACCATCGGGCCGAGATCGGCGAGCAGGGTGCGCAGCGCGCGGGCGTCGGCATAGGTGCCGCGCTCCAGCACCGCGACGGGCATGTCGGGCGCGACGCCATCGGCCATCAGCTTGTCGGCAATGGCTTCGGCGGTGGCGACACCCATGTAGATCACCAGCGTACGGCCCTGTCCGGCAAGGCCTGACCAGTCCTGTTCGCTCAACCCCTTGCATTGGCCGGCGACGAAGCTGACCGCCGACGACCAGTCGCGGTGCGTCAGCGGCAGCATCGCGCCCGCGGCACAGCCCAGTGCGGCGGAAACGCCGGGAATGACCTCGACCGGCAGGCCGGCGGCACGCACCGCCTCGACCTCTTCGCCGCCGCGACCGAAGATGAACGGGTCGCCGCCCTTCAGCCGCACGACGATCGCACCGGTCTTCACATGGGCCACGATCAGCGCGTTGATCGATTCCTGCGGCAGGGTGTGGCGCGCCCGCTGCTTGGCGACGGAGATGCGCTGCGCGCCGGCGGGGGCGAGGTCGAGGACGCGCGGATCGATCAGCCCGTCATGGACGACGACATCGGCGCTCTTCAGCGCCTCGACGGCGCGAACGGTCAGCAGCCCCGGATCGCCCGGACCTGCGCCGACAAGGATGACGCGCCCGCGCGCGTTCGGATCGAGTAAGCTAGCCATGCCGGCGTAGATGCGACCGCGCCCCCGTTCAGGCAACCGACGCTTGCTTGGGGGCGGGGTAGGGATTGTTTAGCGGATGCGCGACCTATTCGTTCCGCAGCCCGATGCCGATCGACGCGCGGGCCTGTTCCGCTTCGGCCGACACCACTGGATAGGCGCAGTAATCGGCGGCGTAATAGGCGGACGGGCGGTGGTTGCCCGACAGGCCGATCCCGCCGAACGGCGCGCCGGACGAAGCGCCGTTGGTCGGGCGGTTCCAGTTGACGATGCCGGCCCGGATATTGGCCCAGAACCGGTCGTAGAGCTGGGGATCGTGCGAGATGAGCGATGCCGACAGGCCGTAGCGGGTGTTGTTCGCCTCTGCGATGGCATCGTCGAAACTGTCGACACGGAACACCTGCAACAACGGGCCGAACAGTTCGATATCAGCCCGTTCGCTGGTGTCCGACATGTCGATGATACCGGGGGTCAGGAACGGTCGCCCCTCGACGAGCCGCTGCATGAAACGCAGCGGGCGACCGCCCCGTGCCGACAGCGACAGAAAGCTCTCGGTCAGCTGGTCTGCAGCTTCGTTGTCGATCACCGGGCCCATGAATGGGGCCGGATCGGCATGGGGTTCGCCGATGATGAGCCGTTCGGTCAACCGGTTGATTTCCGCCAGCAGCGGTTCCGCAAGGCGTCGCTCGACGATCAGCCGCCGCGCGGCGGTGCAGCGCTGTCCGGCGGAGGTGAAGGCCGACTGCACCACCAGCACGGCGGCGGCATAAAGGTCGGGCGTGTTCCACACGATGATCGGATTGTTGCCGCCCATCTCCAGCGCGAGAATCTTCTCGGGCGTCTCGGCGAACTGGCGGTTGAGCGCGATGCCGGTGCGCGACGATCCGGTGAACAGCAGGCCGTCGATATCGGGATGCGCGGACAGCGCGCGCCCTTCGTCCGGGCCGCCGATCAGCAGGCGGACGCAATCCTCCGGCACGCCGCTCGCCCGGTAACAGTCGACGAGGAAATCGCCGCTGGCCGGCGTCTTTTCGGACGGCTTGAACACCACTGCGTTCCCGGCGATCAGTGCCGGGACGATATGGCCATTGGGCAGGTGCGCCGGGAAGTTGTACGGCCCGAGCACCGCCAGCACGCCATGCGGCTTGTGCCGAAGCGCGGTTCGCGCGTTCATCGGCGACTCCAGCCGCCGCTGGCTGCTGCGTTCGGCATAGGCGCTGATCGAGATGTCGACCTTGCTGACGACGGTTTCGACTTCGGTCCGCGCTTCCCAGAGCGGCTTGCCAGTCTCACGGGCGATGACGTCGGCAAAGGGTTCGGAACGACTGCGCACGACGTTGGCAAAGCGCCGTAGTGCCTCGACACGATAGGCGAGCGGTCGCGACGCCCATCCCGCCCATCCGGCACGGGCGGCGGCGACTTCGGTATCGACATTGCCGATCGTCCCGCGCCACAGCGTCGCGCCGGTCGCGGGTTCGGTCGAAACGAGTTCGGGCATCTTCTGGTCGTCCGGTTCCTGATTTGCCGCATCCTTGAACCAGAATGCGGCACGACGCCAGTTTGCGGACGATATGGTTGATATCAGGTAAGTGCGTCGCCCATCCGGCGGATCGCGGCAACTTTTGCATCGAACGGCGACCAGTCGTCGGCCTCGGCGATACGGGACCATATCGCCTCCACTTCGTCGATCAGCATCGAACAGGGGGCCGGATCGCTCCAATAGCCATGGGTCCGCCCGGTGCGGGGGCGATAGTCGGACAGGCGGGCGCGGACCTCCTCGAACGCCGACCATTGCTGGCCCTCGGGCAGCCAGCCGCCGAATGCCTGATGATAGAAGCTGTCGAGCGGCATCTGCGACTGCGCCAGTGCCCGCGTAACGGCATCGGCGAGCGCGCGATCCTCCGCGTCGCCGCGCGGGGTCACGCCTAGCCGCCACAGCACCGCCTCCGCCGCCGCCCGTGCGTAGCGTTCGGGATAGGTTTCGAGGATCGCGATCAGCTGTGGCGCATCGACCACGGTGCGCAGCGCGACCGCCAGTTGCATCGCGTTCCAGTGCATCGCATCGGGCTGCCGGCCATAGGCGTAGAGGCCGTGATGGTCGAAATAGGCAGCGGTGAACCCCGCGTCCCAGGTCGGCGCGAACCGCCAGGGGCCGTAGTCGAAGCTTTCGCCGGTCAGGTTGATGTTGTCGGTATTGAGGACGCCGTGGACGAACCCGGCCGCCATGAACCGTGCGGCGAGCGTGGCGATGCGCCCGACCGCTTCGTCGAACAGTTCGATCGCCGGTTCGCTGCCCGGCGTGCGATGGTAGAGGGGGGTCAGGACATAGTCGACCAGCCGGCGCATCGCGTCCGCATCGCGTTCATAGGCGAGCCGCTGGAACGTGCCGATGCGGACATGGCTGTGGTTCAGCCGAACCAGCACCGCCGACCGGGTGGGCGAGGGTTCGTCGCCGCGCGTCAACGCCTCGCCCGTCTCGATCAGTGAGAAACTGCGTGAGGTCGGGACGTTCAGCGCCTCCAGCATCTCGGTAGCCAGCACCTCGCGCACGCCGCCCTTCAACGTCAGGCGCCCGTCGCCGAAACGGCTGTAGGGCGTCTGGCCCGATCCCTTGGTGCCGAGGTCGAGCAGGCGGTCGCGATGATCGGTCGCCTGCGCGAACAAAAACCCGCGCCCGTCGCCGATGTCGGGGTTGTACGCCTGGAACTGGTGGCCGTGATAGCGCAGCGCGAGGGGGGCGGGGAGGCTGCCGGGGAGGGGGGTGAAGCGGCCGAAATGGTCGATCCATTGGGGATCGGACAGGGCCAGCGTATCCTCGCGAGGGCGGGGATCTGGGGTTTCGATCGCTGTATGTGATTCTGCCTGACTCTGGACCCCCGCCTGCGCGGGGGTACGGTCATGGGGCACGATCCCGATCTCCGCTGCCGCCCGGTCGTTCCGGAACCGCAGCACATGCTGGGGAAACGTCGCCGCGGGTACGGCGTCGTAGAAGGCGCCTCCCAAATTGAGAATATCGGTACGGGGGCGATAGCGAGCGGGTTGCGGGTTTTCGGCCATGCGGCGATATGGGGTGCGATGGCGCTTTTGGACAAGCAACGCTTCACCGATGGCTATTGGTGGTCGAACGACGGCCTCCGACTGCATTATCGCGACTATGGCGGACGAGACGACCGTCCGGCGATCCTGTGTCTCCACGGCTTGACCCGCAACGCCCGCGACTGGGAGGATGTCGCCGACCGATTGGCGGGCGAGTGGCGGCTGATCGTGCCGGAAATGCGCGGGCGCGGGGAGAGCGGCTATGCGCGCGATCCGATGACCTATGTGCCCTTGGTCTATCTGCAGGATGTCGAGGCGCTGCTGAACCAGCTGGAGCTGCCCCGTGTCGTCGCGTTCGGGACGTCGCTGGGCGGTATCCTGACCATGTTGCTGGCGGCGACCGACCGCGATCGGATCGCTGCCGCGCTGCTCAACGATGTCGGGCCGGAACTGGACCCGGCAGGGCTGGGGCGGATTCGCGGCTATGTCGGCAAACAGGTCAGCCACCCGACCTGGATGCATGCGGCGCGGGCGCTGGCGGAGGGGAATGGCGATGCCTATCCCGCCTATGCGGTGCAGGACTGGCTGCACATGGCCAAGCGGCTGCACCGGCTGAACTCGGCGGGACGGATCATCCTCGATTACGACATGAAGATCGCCGAGCCGTTCCGGGTGCCGGGCAACGAGGCGGGGCCGGACATGTGGCGGGCATATGAGGCGCTTGCCGGAAAGCCGGTCGCGATCCTGCGCGGCGGCCTGTCCGACATTCTGCCCGCGCAGGTGGCCGAGGCGATGGTCGAGCGGGTCGCGGGAGCGGAACTGACGACGGTCGCCGATGTCGGCCATGCGCCGATCCTGACCGAACCGGCGTCCGCCGCGGCGATCGACCGGCTGCTGGCGCGGGTGGCTGCTGCGTGAGCGCGCCGGTCCGCATCCTGCACCTGCATTCGTCGTTCGCCTATGGCGGCAAGGAAGCGCGCGCGATCCGGCTGATGCACGCTTGGGGCGACCGCGCGGTCCACACCATCGTATCGGGCGTGCCGGAGCGGACCGAGGCGCGCGCCGCCATCGCCGATTACATATGGTACGAGATCGCGCAGAACCCGCCGCCGCTGACCGGCAAGCCGTCGGTCGCACGCTATGAGGCGATCGCGAAATATATGCGCCGGTTCGATCTGGTGCTTACCTATAATTGGGGCGCGATCGACGGGGTGATGGCGAAGCGCGTGTTCGCCAACGGCACGCCGCCGGTGGTCCATCACGAGGACGGCTTCAACGAGGACGAGGCGACCCGGCTGAACCCCGTGCGCAACCTGTATCGCCGCTTCGCACTCGGCGCGGCGGAGGCGCTGGTGGTGCCGTCGCAGCGGTTGATGCAGGTGGCGCGCGGGCCGTGGAAGCAGCCTGAGCATCGCCTGCACCTGATCGGCAACGGCATTCCGGTCGAACGCTATGCCGAACCGGTCGCGGCGGATGCCATACCGGGGCTGAAGCGCAAGCCGGGTGAGATTGTGATCGGCACGGTCGCGGGTCTGCGCGAGGTGAAGGACCTGCCGCTGCTGGTCCGCGCGGTCGGCGGGATTGCCGTCAAGGTGCGGCTGGTCATCGTCGGCGAAGGGCCGGAGCGGCAGGCGATCCTCGACGCGGCCGAGGCGATGGGTATCGACGACCGGGTCGTGCTGCCCGGCTTTCTGCCCGAACCCTATCGCTACATGGGCCTGTTCGACATCTTCGCGCTGTCGTCGCGCAGCGAGCAGCAGCCGATTTCAGTGATGGAGGCGATGGCGACCGGCCTGCCGGTGGTCGCCCCGCCGGTCGGCGACATCATGGCGATGGTGGCGGACGAGAACCGCCCGTACATGGGCATCGACCGGCACGAGGTGCATCTGCGTGACCGCCTGCAGACGCTGGCGGTGGACGCCAACGCCCGGCGGTGGGTCGGCGAGGCGAACCAGGCCAAGGCGCGTGCCGAGTTCGATGAGGCGAAGATGATCGCGGCGTACAAGGCGCTGTACGAGCGCGCGATCGGCCGGCCGGGGGCGTTGGGATAGGAGCGGCTGGAGTAGATGGACGCCGCACGAAACCGCACGCGCTGTTGCTACCCACGCAATTTGCTCGCGTTCGGGCGCGGCTGGCAGTAATGACGGCCGGATGCGGTGGCGCGGTGCGCCTGTCCGGCTGCGAAGTTCCCGTTGGAGGTCATGTTGTTCAAAGGTCTGTCGCCCATCGTCTATAACGGCCGCGAAGTCTGGCCGCTGATCGAAGGGGGCAAGGGCGTTGCCGCAACCAACCACGCCTCGGCCGGAGCCTGGGCGGCGGCGGGCGGCATCGGCACCGTGTCGGCGGTCAATGCCGACAGCTATGATGCCGAAGGCAAGATCATCCCGCAGGTCTACAAGGCGCTGACCCGCCGCGAACGTCACGAAGAACTGATCGACTATGCGATCGAGGGCGCGGTGCAGCAGGTGCGGCGCGCATGGGAGATTGCCGGCGGCAAGGGCGCGATCAACATCAACGTGCTGTGGGAAATGGGCGGTGCCCAGCGCATCCTGCATGGCGTGCTGGAGCGGACCCGTGGTCTGGTGTCGGGCGTCACCTGCGGCGCGGGGATGCCGTACAAGCTGTCGGAGATCACCGCCTCCTACGGCGTCAGCTATCTGCCGATCGTGTCGTCGGGACGCGCCTTCCGCGCGCTGTGGAAGCGTGCCTATTCGAAGGCGGCGGAATGGCTCGCGGCGGTCGTGTACGAGGACCCGTGGCTGGCGGGCGGGCATAACGGGCTGTCCAATGCCGAGGACCCGCTGATCCCGCAGGACCCCTATCCCCGCGTTCGCGACCTGCGCGCGACGATGCGCGAGGGCGGGATTTCGGACGATGTGCCGATCGTGATGGCCGGCGGCGTATGGTATCTGCGCGACTGGAACGACTGGATCGACAATCCAGAGCTCGGCAAGATCGCGTTCCAGTTCGGTACCCGTCCGCTGCTGACCCAGGAAAGCCCGATCCCCGAGGAGTGGAAGGCCAAGCTGATGGAGATCGAGGAGGGCGAGGTGCTGCTGCACCGGTTCAGCCCGACCGGTTTCTATTCATCGGCCGTCCGCAACCCGTTCCTGCGCAATCTGGAAGCGCGGTCGGAACGGCAGATCGCCTTTTCGACACAGGAAGCGGGCGACCATGTCTTCCAGCTGGACGTCGGCGTGAAGGGGAAGAATTTCTGGGTGACGCAGGGCGACCTGCTGCGCGCGCGTGAATGGTTCGGCGCCGGCTTTACCGATGCCCTCAAGACCCCGGACAATACGTTGGTGTTCGTGACGCCTGAGGAAAAGGGCATCATCCGCAAGGATCAGGCGGACTGCATGGGCTGCCTGTCGCAGTGCAGCTTTTCCAGCTGGGCCGATAGCGAGACGAACTCGACCGGGCGGCTGGCCGATCCGCGCAGCTTCTGCATCCAGAAGACGTTGCAGGACATAGCCCATGGCGGGCCGACCGACCAGAATTTGATGTTCGCGGGGCATGCCGCGTACAACTTCAAGCGCGACCCCTTCTATTCGAACGGGTTCGTGCCGAACGTGAAGCAGCTGGTCGATCGCATCCTGACTGGGGATTGATCGGCGATCCCTGCCGGTATGACGCGAAGGTAACGGGCCGGGGTAGCATAGGCGCTGCCCCGGCCTTTCCGTATCAGTCGTCGGCGACGGTGCCGACCACCGCGCCGCCGACGCCGCCCACTGCCGCGCCCTTTTCGACGCTGCCGCCGGTCGCCGCCGCGATACCCGCGCCGCCCGCTGCACCGATGGCACCGCCGCGCAGGGTCGAACAGGCGGCGAGCGAGCTGCTGGCGGCGAGGGCGAGGGCGATGGTTGCGAGCTTCTTCATGGGGTTACTCCTGTTTTACGCTACGGCAGGGGCAATGAATTTCGGTCGCCCGGAGTTCCCAAAGCAGCGCCACTGCAACACAAAGAAACATTGCAGGTGCCATTCAGCTTGTCCGCGATAGACTGTCCGCATGAAGTCCGCGCTGATCGTCCGCCACGTCCCCTATGAAGGCTGCGCCGGGTATCGCGCGCCGGTCGAGGCGGCGGGATATGTCATCGACCGGATCGACGTGACCGACCCGGCCTTCGCCAATGCCGACCTGACCCGGCCCGACCTGTTGATCGTGATGGGCGGGCCGATGGGGGTGTACGACGTCGCCGACCATCCATGGATTCCGGGCGAGATCGCCGCGCTGTCCCGCCGGCTGGACGCGGATCGGCCGACGCTGGGCATCTGTCTGGGCGCGCAGATGGTCGCGGCGGCGCTTGGATCGGCGGTGTATAAGGGCACCGGATGCGAGATCGGGTTCGGACCGGTCGACCTGACGCCGGGTGTCGACTCGCCGCTGGCGCATGTGGCGGGGGTGCCGGTGCTGCACTGGCATGGCGACACATTCGACCTGCCCGAGGGCACCGAACTGCTGGCCACCACATCGCGCTATCGGCAGGGCTTCCGGCGGGGCAGGAACCTGCTGGCGCTGCAATTCCATGCCGAGATGGGCGAGGATGCGCGGTTCGAGGCGTGGCTGGATTATCTCGATTGCCCCCGGCATCGGGATACGTTGACCGAGGAATATCGCACGCTTGGCCCGGCAGCAGTGCGCGCGGGGCAGGCGATGATCGGTGAATGGCTAAGTGGCTTGGATAGCTGAGGTTTTCGGCCAAAGTTCACTAAGTTCACACTCGTGCGCTGTTTGCGTGGCGTTTGGAGCGGTGATGTCAAAGAGCCGGGTCCTGGCGGAAACCGTCGGCGATTCTGGCAGTCATGGACTGTGTAGGAAAGTCCGCAACGACGCGTTTTGATCGATCAGCAGGGCTTGGCCTTTTCCGTACGCGCGAGCGAGTGGATTGCGTAGAAGTCCCGCCTGCCCGTTTGCTGCAACAGGCGGCCTTCAACGTGGCCGAGCTTCAATAACCGTCGATGCCTATTGATCGCTCGTGCGATCTGTCGTGCGCGATTGTCCGGAAGATCATGAGGGATCTGAACGTGATATCGTGCCAATCCAAATCGCAGATACATTGCTGCCTTGGGCTGTACGGCCAAGCCTGCCCGCTTGCAGAAGGTAAGGCGCAACCAGAGGCTATCCTTGCGACCAGTCAGGGCAAGTAGCGGCTTGCTCGATGACACCTTCGCCTACCGCAACCCGTCCAGCACCTGATCCGGTGGCCGATGGCCGTCGGCCCAGACGCGGATGTTGGTGATGACTTTTTCCCCCATCGCGACGCGCCCCTCCAGCGTGGCCGATCCCATATGCGGGGTCATCACGACGTTCGGCAGCGCGAGCAGCCGGGGGTCGATGGCGGGTTCGTGCGCCCAGACGTCGAGGCCGGCACCCGCCAGGCGGCCGCGTTCGAGCGCGTCGACCAATGCTTCTTCGTCGACGATGCCGCCGCGCGACGCGTTGATGAGATAGACGTGGCGGCGCATCCGGTCGATGCGGCGGGCGTCGATCAGGTTTTCGCTGTCGGCGTTGCGGGGCGTGTGAATCGTCAGCAGGTCGATGACGCCCAGCATTTCGTCGAGGTCGTCGTGCCACGTCGCGCCGAGTTCGGCTTCGACCGCTTCGGGCAGTCGGTGGCGGTTGTGATAATGGATCGACAGGCCGAAGGCGCGGGCGCGGCGGGCGACGGCTTGGCCGATGCGCCCCATGCCGACGATTCCCAGCGCCTTGCCGCCGATGCGGTGGCCGAGCATCCCGCTGGGGCTCCACCCCTTCCATTCGCCCGAGCGGACCAGCTTTTCCCCCTCGGCCAGCCGGCGGGGCACGGCGAGGATGAGCGCCATCACCATGTCGGCGGTGTCTTCGGTCAGGACGCCCGGCGTATTGGTGACGATGATGCGGCGGGCGTGCGCGGCCTTCAGGTCGATATGGTTCACCCCCGCGCCGTAATTGGCGATCAGGCGAAGCCGGTCGGGCGCAGCGGTGATCAGGTCGGCATCGATCACGTCGGTGACGGCGGGAACCAACACGTCGCAATCCGCCATCGCGGCGGCCAGTTCGTCGCGGGAAAAGGCATGGTCGTCGGGGCTGAACACCGTGTCGAACAGCGTCGCCATCCGCCCCTCGGTCGCTGCCGGCAACCGCCGCGTCGCCTGAACTCGGGGGGTACGGGGCGGGGGGGATGCTGCGGCCATATCATACGGATTGGCGAACGGGGCAGGCGGCGTCAACGGCTTGCGGCGGGGTGGTGCTTGCCGATACAGGCAAGGGACAGACATTCGGGGACAATATCATGCGCTTGGGGCGATCGATCGCGGTGGCGGCGGTGCTGACGATGGTTGCGGCAGGGGCGGCCGATGCACAGCGCCGCAAGACGCCCTATTATGCGTCGATCGCGGCGGGCGAGGCGCGGATGCGCAGCGGTCCGGGCAAGAATTACCCGACGCAATGGGTCTATCGCCGGGCCGACATGCCGATCAAGGTGCTGGACATCTATCAGGACTGGCGACGGGTCGAGGACCCCGACGGCACGCGCGGCTGGTTGCAGGTCGGGTTGCTGAGCGACCGGCGGACCGGTTTCGTCGGGCGCGAGGTGATCGAACTGCGCGCGTCGCCGCAGGCGGGCGCGGCGGTGGTGTGGCGTGCGGCGCCGGGAGTCGTCGGCCGGCTGTCGCGGTGTAACGGCGCGTGGTGCTTCTTCGACGTGAAGGGGCGTGGCGGCTATGTCGAGCAGTCACGGCTATGGGGCGTCGATCCCGGTGAGACCATGTAGGTCGGTTCGTCATTCCCGCGCAGGCGGGAATCCATAGACGCTGACGTGTCGGCAGGAAGCGCAGCGTCAGCGTCTATAGGCTCCCGCCTGCGCAGGAGCGACGATGACGACCTCAACTCAACCATTTACCTCCGCCGTCCCCCAAGCGATAACAATGGATACTACCGGTGCGAAGTGGCCGGGCGAGGATACGGGGCAATATGGTAAAATGGTTGATGGGTGCGGCGTTGCTGGCAATGGGAACGGCCGGGATGGCGAGTGAACCGGCCCAGCCGGCGGGAGCCGGTACACCGGCAAAGCCCGGCGACCTCACGCTGGAGCGGGTGTTCGCCAGCCCCGACCTGAACGGCAGCCAGCCGCAGAGCCTCAAGCTGTCGCCCGACGGCAAATACGTCACGCTGCTGCGTAATCGCGCCGACGAGCGCGAGCGGTTCGACCTGTGGGCGATGGACACGACCACCCGCGAATGGCGGATGCTGGTCGATTCGAAGAAGGTCGGCACCGGCGCCGCGCTGTCCGAAGCGGAAAAGATGCAGCGCGAGCGCGACCGGTCGCTGACCGGCAAGCGCGGCATTCTCGCCTATGACTGGGCACCCGACGGGAAATCGATCCTCGTGCCGCTGGACGGTGACCTGTATCTCGCCTCGATCGACGGCGACGTGCGTCGCCTGACCAACAGCACCAGCGGCGAGTTGAACCCGGTGGTCAGCCCCGAGGGAACCTATGTCAGCTTCGTGCGCGACCAGAACCTCGTCGCGCTGGACCTGAAGTCCGGCAAGGAGATCGCGCTCACCACCGAGGGGAAGGACACGGTCCATTTCGGCGAGGCGGAGTTCGTCGCGCAGGAAGAGATGAGCCGCCGCACCGGTTACTGGTGGTCGCCGAACGACAGGCTGGTCGCGGTCGAGCGGTTCGACGAGGCGCCGGTCGGCATCGTCACCCGTTCGGCGATCGGTGCCGAGGGGACGAGCATCTATCAGCAGCGTTATCCGAAGGCGGGGACGCCGAACGTGCTGGTCGAGCTGTACGTGATGAAGCCGGACGGGTCGGGCAAGGTGAAGGTCGACCTCGGCCCCGATCCCGACATCTATCTGGCGCGGGTCGACTGGACCCCCGATGGCAAGGCACTGCTGGTGCAGCGGCAGGACCGGGCGCAGACCAGGCTCGACATGCTCAAGGTCGACCCGGCGACGGGCCGGTCGAGCGTGCTGTTCACCGAGGAATCGGGGCCGAAAAGCTGGGTCAATCTGTCCGACGCCTATCACCTGATGAAGGACGGCAGCCTGATCTGGTGGTCGGAGCGTGACGGATACGGCCATCTGTACCGCTGGCAGGCGGGCAAGTGGACGCAGCTGACGAGCGGCAAGTGGATGGTCGCCGATCTGGCGGGCGTCGACGAGGCGAAGGGCCGCGTCTATTTCCTGGCGAACAAGGACGACGCGCTGGAGCGGCAGCTGTACCGTGTCGACCTGAACAAGCCGGGCAATGTCACGCGGATGACCGAGGCGGGCTGGTCGTACGGCGCGTCGATGGATGTCAAGGCGTCGCGGCTGATCGTCACCCGCTCCAACCCCGACCAGCCGGCGCAGACCTATCTGGCGGATACCAGCGCCAAGCGGATCGCGTGGATCAACGAGAATGCGCTGACCGGCGACCACCCCTATGCGCCCTATGTCGCCAGCCATCGTCCGACCCAGTTTGGCGAGATCAAGGCGGCCGATGGATCGGTGCTGCACTGGAACATGATTACGCCGAAGCTGGAGCCGGGGAAGCGCTATCCGGTGTTCTTCTCGCATTATGGCGGGCCGGGCAGCCAGGTCGTGCGCCGGGCATGGGGCGGGGCGCTCCGGCAGTATCTGGTCGACCAAGGATGGATCTGGTTCGAGATCGACAATCGCGGGTCGCCCGAACGCGGCAAGGCGTTCGAGAACCAGATCTATCGCGCGATGGGATCGGTCGAAGTCGAGGACCAGATCGCCGGCGCGAACTATCTGAAGACGCTTCCGTTCGTCGCGCCCGACAAGATCGCGACCTATGGCTGGTCCTATGGCGGCTATATGACGCTGAAGATGCTCGAAAAGGCACCGGGCGTGTTCGCCGCGGGCGTGTCGGGCGCGCCGGTGTCGCGTTGGGAGCTGTACGACACCCATTATACCGAACGGTACATGGGCGATCCGCGCACGGTGCCCGAAGCCTATGCGACGTCGGCGGCGGTCGCGGATGCGGCGAAGATCACCGATCCGTTGCTGCTGATCCACGGCATGGCGGATGATAACGTCGTGCTGGAACACTCCACCGCGATGATGGCGGCGATGCAGAAGTCGGCGACGCCGTTCGAGCTGATGCTCTATCCCGGACAGACCCACCGCGTCGGCGGGCCGGGGGTCAGCGAACATCTGTGGAAGACGATCCTGAACTTCCTCGACCGGCAGGTGAAGGACAAGCAGTGACGTTCCTCCGCCGCCCGGCTCACCTGCCGGGCGGCGGTGCGACTTTACAAAAGCTGCAAAAGGGCTATTCCGCGCGCAAGATTTGATCGCGGAGTAAGCAAGTGGGTTATCGGGTAGTGGTCGCTGGCGCCACCGGCAATGTCGGTCGCGAAATGCTGAACATCCTGGCGGAGCGCGAGTTTCCGATCGACGATCTGGCGGTGCTGGCGTCGTCGCGCTCGGCCGGCGACATGGCCGACTTCGGCGAGACCGGTAAGCAGTACAAGATCCAGAATATCGAGCATTTCGATCCGACCGGCTGGGACATGGCGCTGTTCGCCATCGGCAGCGAGGCGACCAAGGTCTATGCGCCGAAGTTCGCCGCCGCCGGGTGCACGGTGATCGACAATTCGTCGCTATACCGCATGGACCCCGACGTGCCGCTGATCGTGCCGGAAGTGAACCCGGAGGCGATCGACGGGTACAAGGCGCGTAACATCATCGCCAACCCCAATTGCTCCACTGCGCAGATGGTCGTGGCATTGAAGCCGCTGCACGATGCCGCGACGATCAAGCGTGTCGTCGTCGCGACCTACCAGTCGGTGTCCGGCGCGGGCAAGGCGGGGATGGACGAGCTGTTCGAGCAGAGCCGCAACATCTTCGTCGGCGACAGCGCGGACCCCAAGAAGTTCACCAAGCAGATCGCGTTCAACGTGATCCCGCACATCGACAGCTTCCTCGACGACGGGTCGACCAAGGAAGAGTGGAAGATGGTGGTCGAGACGAAGAAGATCCTCGATCCCAAGATCAAGGTGACCGCGACCTGCGTCCGCGTGCCGGTGTTCGTCGGCCATTCCGAAGCGATCAATATCGAGCTGGAAAACGAACTGTCGGCGGAAGATGCCCAGAAGATCCTGCGCGAGGCGCCCGGCATCATGCTGGTCGACAAGCGCGAGGACGGCGGATACGCGACCCCGATCGAATGCGTCGGCGACTTCGCGACCTATGTCAGCCGCGTGCGCGAAGATTCGACCGTCGAGAACGGCCTGGCGCTGTGGTGCGTCAGCGACAATCTGCGCAAGGGCGCGGCGCTGAACGCGGTCCAGATCGCCGAACTGCTCGGCCGCCGGCATCTGAAGAAGGACTGACCGGCGGACGTGCCCGTCACCCTGGGCTGGCTCCGGGGGTGACGGGCAGGCCGTTAGGCGCGCGATCGTCCATTGGGTACGACATCGTACCCTCGATCCGGCGAATTCCCTAAGTCCCTCTTAACTGTCCGTCCCGCAATATGCGCATATGGACATGCAGGGCATCCGGGATGGCGCGCTGTACGGCGGGACGTGGGAAGCGATCTGCCGGTCGCAGGCTGTCGTCGAATTCGCCATCGACGGCACGGTGCTGTGGGCGAACGAGCCGTTCCTCGGCATCATGGGATATGCCCTGACGGAGGTGCGCGGGCATCATCACCGCATCTTCTGCCGACTGCAGGACAGCGTTTCTGCGGAATATGCGCAATTCTGGCGCAAGCTGGGCGGCGGCGCGTTCGACAGCGGGCTGTATCGTCGGATCGACCGGGCGGGCCAAGATGTCTGGTTGCAGGCGAGCTACAACCCGGTCCTCGACGCCGACGGTCGCCCCTCATCGATCGTCAAGATCGCGACCGACATGACTCGACAGGTGCTGCTGGAACGCGAAGTGCAGGCCCGTTTCGACGAGGGGCAGCGGTTTCAGGCACGGCTGGAGGGGCAGGCGGAGGCGCTGCGGTCGGTCATGACGCAGCTGGCGGCGATCGTGACGACGATCGGCGACATTGCCGCACAGACCCGGCTGGTCGCGCTGAACGCCGCGATCGAGGCGGCGCGGGCGGGTGAGGCCGGCAGTGGCTTTGCCGTCGTCGCCCGCGAAGTCCGGTCGCTGGCCGAGGATATCCGCTATGCGACCGAACGCGCATCGGTGATGCTGCGCGACCATGAACAGGTCGCCGCCATCGCCGCCTGAGCGATCAATAGCCGGTATAGCGTCCCGGCCGGTGCCACGCGATCAGGATGCCGCTGATCGCCGCTGCGCTCAGCGCCGACCAGGCGACCTTCGTCGGTGCGACGACCGCGAACGACGCGGCTAGAATGAGGAGGTCGATGGCGATCTGAGTCCGCCCGGCATTCCAGCCCCGCGTGCGTTGCAGCCACAGCGTGACGACGCCGGTACCGCCGACCCCGGCATCGTGCCGCGCCAGTGCCAGAATGCCCATGCCGATCACCGTGCCGCCGGCAATGGCGGCAAAGGCGGGATGCACCTCGACGATGCGGAAGCCATAGCGTGCCACGGTCGAGAACAGCGCGATGCCGGCATTGACCGCGATGGTCCGCCACATGAAACGTGACCCCATCGCCGCCTTCGCAAACAGGAAGAAGGGGATGTTGATGAGCGTGAACAGTACGCCGGTCGGCAGCGGGACCAGATAGGATACCAGCAGCGCGACCCCGGCGATGCCGCCGGTCACCAGCCCGGCCGCGTGGAGCATCGCGAGGCCCAGCGCGATCATCACGCATCCGACGATGATCGCATAGACATCTTCGGATCGGCTGTGCGGCACGCCGCTATGGGGCAGGGCGGGGGTGATGGCGTCGGTCTCCGGTCTGGCCGGCATCCTCCCTGCATGTTCTTTTGTTGCTTCGGATACTAACTTGCTTTCGCGCGCAGGTGAAGCGGCAAAAGGGGACGGACGGGTCGACACAACGGATCGGTCCGCCCATATCCCGCGACGACAACCCGCGTTCAAGGACCCCAGGATCGTGCAGCAGCCCCCCGTCACTACCCACCGCTTCGCCAGCTTCGACGGGGTCGAGATCGCCTGGCACGAAATGGGTGAGGGGCGGCCGGTCGTGCTGATCCATGGCTATTTCAGCGACGCGGCGACCAACTGGATCAAATATGGCCATGCGGAGAAGGTCGCAGCGCTCGGCCGGCGGGTCATCATGCCCGACCTGCGCGCCCATGGCGACAGCGCCCGACCGCACGACGCGGCGGCCTATCCGCCCGATGCGCTGGCACGCGACGGCATGGCGCTGATCGAACATCTGGGGCTGGGCGACTATGATCTGGGTGGTTATTCGCTCGGCGCGAGGACGGCGGTGCGGATGGTGACGATGGGCGCGACACCGGGCAAGGTCGTGCTGAGCGGCATGGGGCTGGAAGGGTTGCTCGACACCGGGCGGCGGGCAGCGCATTTCCGCCGCATCCTGACGAACCTTGGCAGCTTCGAGCGTGGGTCGCCGGAGTGGATGGCGGAGGCGTTCCTGAAGACGACCGGCGGCGATCCGGTGGCGTTGCTCGGCATTCTCGACACGTTCGTCGATACGTCGCGCGAGGAGCTTGGCCGTATCGCGCAGCCGGTGCTGGTGCTGGCCGGCGAGGAGGATGACGATAACGGCAGTCACGTCGCGCTGGCGGAGCTGCTGCCCGATGCGCGGCTGGTCGAGACGCCGGGCAACCATATGAGCGCGGTGGTGAAGCGCGAACTGGGCGACGCGATCGCGGCGTTTCTGGCGTAGGCTCCTCCCCGGCACGGGGGGGCGGCGGCCGAAGGCTGGTGGAGGGGGCTGTCCCCGCAACGCGACCGGAGTGGATGCCGACACCCCCCTCCACCAGCTGCGCTGGTCCCCCTCCCCGCAAAGCGGGGAGAAGCTTAGGCTACCGGCTGCTCATATTGTTCCAGCACCCATTCCTCTTCCTGCGCACTGGCGATCCAGTCCTGCATCCACGGGTGCTGTAACAGCGTGATGATGTACCCCATCGCGAAACGCGGGCACGGCAGCGAATAGGTGACGATGCGCGTCGCGACCGGCGCGAACATGATGTCCGCCGCGCCGAATTCGCCGAACAGATAGTCGCCGCCCTGGCCGAAGCGGGCGCGGGCCTGCGCCCATAGCTCGTAGATGCGGGACAGGTCGGCGGCGACGTCCGCGTCGGGCTGCATCGGGTCATAGACCTGGCGGACGTTCATGCTGTGTTTGCGGCGGAGCGCCGCGAAGCCCGAATGCATTTCCGCCGCCATCGACCGGGCCATCGCCCGCGCCGCCGGATCGGCGGGCCAGAATTTGTCGCCGCCGGACTTCTCGTTCAGATATTCGACGATCGCGAGGCTATCCCACACGACGATATCGTCGCCGTCCCACAGGATCGGCACCTTGCCCGACGACGGCGCGAATTCGTCGCCCTCGCGGCGCTTGTCCCAGTCGGCGTCGTACAGCGGCACGACGACCTCTTCGAACGGCAGGCCCGACAGCTTGGCCGCCAGCCAGCCGCGCAACGACCAGGAGGAATAGGCCTTGTTCCCGATGATGAGCTTCAGCATGGGCGCGGTCGTGCCACGCACCGGCCGCCATGTCGAGCGATTGGAACCGTGGGCGGAACGATCCGTTGGCAGGCGCATGGCGGAAAACGACAAAGGCGGCGATCCGCACAGCGTGGGCGAAGTGCTCGACCGGTTGCACGAATTGGGCGAAAAGGCCGGCGACGACAAGGTGAAGCTGGGCGATACGCTGGAGGCGCTGGGCCAGCGGGCCTATGGGCCGTTCTTCATCATCTTCCCATTGATCGACATCTCCCCCGTCGGCGGGATACCGGGGCTGCCGACGGCGATGGCGGTGGTGATGATCCTGCTGGCGGTGCAACTGGTGCTGGGACGCAAGCATCTGTGGTTGCCGGGGTTCCTCGCCAGTCGCGGGCTGAAGGGCGAAAAGCTGGTCAAGGTGGCCGACAAGACGCGACCGATCGCCAGACGGATGGACAAGTGGTTTCACGGCCGGCTGCCCGCGCTGACCAAGGGGCCGATGGTCAAGGTCGCGGGGGTGGCGGTGATCCTGCTGTGTCTGACCGTCCCGCCGCTCGAACTGCTGCCCTTTGCCAGCACCGCGCCAATGGCGGCGATCATGGCGTTCGGTATCGCGCTGCTGGTGCGCGACGGGGCGTTGATGATCGTGGCGTGCGCGCTGTCGGTCGGGGCGGCGGTGCTGGGGGCGGGGCTGTTTGCGTCGAAGCAGGGCTAGGAGCAGCGCGATCGTCCGGCTGGTTGGACGCGGCGCTCCCTTTCGTCACTCCCGCGAAGGCGGGAGTCCATATACGCCGACGTCGCGTCTCGATCGAAACGCCAGTGGGTATGGATTCCCGCCTTCGCGGGAATGACGAACATATGATGGGAGGCGGCGGGCGTAGGTCGTCATTCCGGCCGTTGCCGGAATGACGGAGGATCAGCCGATCGACTCGATCACCGCCGCGCGCAGTTCGGCGATGCCCATGCCCTTTTCGCTCGACGTCGAGATGACGTCGGGATGCGCGGCGGGGCGCTTGCGGACTTCCTCGCCGACCGCCGCGTAGACGTCTTCCAGCTCCGTCGCCTTGATCTTGTCGGTCTTGGTCAGGACGATGCGATAGCTGGTCGCGGCCTTGTCCAGCATCTCGAACACCTCGCGGTCGACATCCTTGATGCCGTGGCGCGAGTCGATCAGGACGAGCGTGCGCTTCAGCACCTGCCGCCCGCGCAGATAGTCGTTCACCAGATAGCGCCACTTGCGGACCATGTCCTTGGGTGCCTTGGCGAACCCATATCCGGGCATGTCGACGAGACGCAGCCGGAGGGGCGTGCCGATGTCGAAGAAGTTCAGCTCCTGCGTCCGCCCCGGCGTGACCGAGGTGCGCGCGAGCGAGGTGCGGCCGGTCAGGGCGTTGAGCAGCGACGACTTGCCGACGTTCGAGCGTCCGGCGAACGCAATCTCCGGCACGTCCGGGTTCGGCAGGTAATCGAGCGACGGCGCGGATTTCAGGAACTGGATCGGTCCCGCGAAGATCTTGCGCGCCGCTTCGATCTGGTCGGGATCGAAGCGGTCGTCGCCGGGCGGGGGAGGCGGCAGGTCGTTCACTTGGCCGGTGCCTGCTTGAGTGCCGGATGCCGCGAGTAGAGCAGCTGCTGCTGCGCAATGGTCAGCAGGTTCGATGTGATCCAGTAGACCTGCAGGCCGACCGCGAACGGGGCCATGATGAACATCAGCACCCACGGCATCAGCCCGAAGACCTGCTTCTGCATGTCGTCCATCGGTGCCGGGTTCAGCTTGAACTGGAAATACATCGAGATGCCGAGCAGCACCGGCACGATGCCGATCGCAAGGAAATGCGGCGGGGTGAAGTCGAGATAGCCGAACAGGTTCAGGATCGTCGCCGGATCGGGCGCGGACAGATCCTTGATCCAGCCGACGAACGGCTGGTGACGCATCTCGATGGTCAGCAACAGCACCTTGTACAGCGCGTAGAAGATCGGAATCTGGATCAGCGTCGGCAGACAGCCGGCGACCGGGTTGACCTTCTCCGTCTTGTACAGCGCCATCATCTCCTGCTGGAGGCGCGGCTTGTCGTCCTTGTAGCGTTCCTGCAGTACCTTCAGCTTGGGCTGGATCGCACGCATGGCGGCCATCGAGGCGAACTGGCGCTGGGCGATCGGGAACATCAGGCCGCGGATGGTCAGCGTCAGCAGGATGATCGCGACGCCGAAATTGCCGACCATGCGGAACAGCCAGTCGAGATAGACGAAGATCGGTTCCTCGACGACGCGGAACCAGCCCCAGTCGATCGAGCGCGAGAAATAGGGCACGCCCTGTTCCTCATAGGCGTTGAGGACCTTGTTTTCCTTGGCACCAGCGAAGAAGCGGGCGCTCTGCGTCATCGCCTGCCCCGGGTTCAGCGTGGCGAGGGTGGGCGAGCGGTAATCCGCCTGATGCCGCTGGTCCGCGCCCTTCAGCGACAGGCCGTGCTGCGCGTTCTGGTCGGGGATCAGGGCGGTCATCCAGTAATGGTCGGTGAAGCCGAGCCAGCCGCCCTTTGCGCTGAAGGTCGTGGGCGTGGCGTCGATATCCTTGTAGTCGACGTCGAACTTCACGCCGTTGCCGGCTTCGTAGATCGGGCCGACCTGGATGGTCATCGTGTCCTTGTCGACCGGCGCGCCACGGCGGCTGAGCAGGCCATAGGTCGCGACCTGCACCGGCTGCGTGCCGGTGTTCACGATGCTCTGGCGCACGGTGAACATGTAGTTCGCGTCGACCGAAATCTGCATCAGGTAACGCTGGCTGCCCGCCTGCGTCGTGAGCGTGACCGGGGTTGTCGGGGTCAGCTTAGTGCCGCTGGCGGTCCACAGCGCATCGGCGGGCGGCGGCGTGATGCCGGTGCCGCTCCAGCCGAACTGCGCGAAATAGGCATCGACCGTGCCCGACGGCGACAGCAGCCGGACCGGCGGCGAATCCTTGGCGATGGTTTCCTTGTGGCGCAGCAGCACCAGGTCGTCGATCCGCCCGCCGCGCAGGTTGATCGACCCGCGCACCGCCGGCGTCTCGATCGCCACGCGCGGGGTTTCGCGCAGCACGATCGCCCGGTCGCGAATCGCGTCCGCGGTATCGGCGGCCGGGTCGGTCGCCGGATTGGCGACGGGCTTGCTCTTGCCATCCTCCAGCTTCGTCACCGGCGGATTGGCGGCCGGGAAGAAATGGTTGGCGATATACGGCCAGCCGAACAGCACCAGCGCAGCCAGTACCGCGAACAGCAGGAAATTCTTCTGGTCGTTCTTCACGTAGAATCCTTACGGCGCAGACTCAGGGCACCGGATCGTGGCCGTGCCCGCCCCATGGGTGACAGCGCGCGATCCGTTTGGCGGCCAGCCACGCCCCCTTGATCGCGCCATAGCGGGCAAGGGCAGTGATTGCATAGGCCGAACAGGAGGGTTGATAGCGACACGACGGCGGCAGGATCAGCGAGGGACCCAATTGCCATGCACGGGCGACCAGCATCAGCGCACGGGCGGCGATACCCGGACGAACGGGGCCGCCGGTGTCGGTCACCGGCGAACCTTGCGCAATGCCTTGGAAAGGTCGGCTTTCAGCTCGTCGAACGGGCGTTCGATACCGCTCGCCCGGCCGATCAGGACATGATCGGCGCCGGATATACCCTGTTCGGGCAGCAGCTCCGCGGCAAGCGCGCGAAAACGCCGCTTCATCCGGTTGCGGACGACGGCGTTTCCGACCTTCTTCGATACGGTAATGCCGATTCGCATCGCCTGGGGCGGCGTATCGGCCAGTTCGTCCGGCTTGCGGTTTCTCACCAGCAGGACGAAGCCGGGCATGGGGGCCCGGCGTCCGCCATTCGCCGCCAGATAATCCCGGCGGCGAAGCATTTTGATTAGGCCGACAGCTTCTTGCGGCCGCGCGAGCGACGCGCGCGGATCACATTGCGGCCGCCCGGCGTCGCCATGCGCGAGCGGAAGCCGTGACGACGGGCCCGTACCAGGTTGCTCGGCTGAAAAGTCCGCTTCATCACTCATTCCCCGGGTATTCAAAACTGCCAGAACGTAAAAAGCCGCCAGTGACGGCGGCCGCGTGGGGGGTCCATTAGCTGCGACGGGCGCTCAAGTCAACGGCGCGGATCAGGTGCCCGCGCGCATCCGCCGCCGTTTGGCGCTGGCGCGGCGCAACGCCCGGTCGGACAGCGCGCGAAGCCGGGGATGCCGCCGCAGTCGCCGGGCGAAACGGTGCCGCGCCCAGCGGGAATTGCGCAGGATCAGGGCAGTGCCGGCTGCGAAGGTGAAGATGCCGGCGGGACCCGGCAGCACCGCGACCAGCGGCGTCACCAGGATCAGCAAGACACCGAGGAACACCAGCGCGATGTGCATCGACGCCCTCCATGCCAGCCGTGTGTTGCGCTGACAAGACGGTCGCGACGGACCGTTCCCTGCGCGCGGAAAGCCGCTATGGGACGCCATAGGGAAACGGGGACAGGGGCAGCATGGTCGCGATCGTATCGACGGCGGCGTATCTCGGGCTGGAGGCGCGGCGGGTCGAGGTGCAGGTGCAGCTGGCCAGCGGCGTGCCGGCGTTTGTCGTCGTCGGGCTGGCCGACAAGGCGGTGGGCGAGAGTCGCGAGCGGGTGCGCGCCGCGATCGCTGCCATCGGCCTGTCGCTGCCGCCCAAGCGGATCACCGTCAACCTGTCGCCCGCCGACCTGCCCAAGGAAGGGTCGCATTACGACCTGCCGATCGCGCTCGGGCTGCTGGCGGCGATGGGGGTGGTCGATGCGGAGGCGCTGTCCGACTATCTGATCGTCGGCGAACTGAGCCTCGACGGGCGAATCGCCGGGTCGCCGGGCGTGCTGCTGGCGGCGATGCTGGCGAGTGGCGAGGGGCGGGCGCTGATCTGTCCGGCGGTACAGGGCGCGGAAGCCGCCTGGGCCGGAACGCCGGTGGTGGCCGCGCCCGACCTGCTGTCGCTGCTCAACCATCTGAAGGGCGAACAACTGCTGTCGATGCCGCAGCCGGGCGGCGCGGAGGAGGGGTGGAGCGGCACCGACCTGAAGCAGGTGAAGGGTCAGGAAACTGCCAAGCGCGCGCTGGAGATCGCGGCGGCGGGGAACCACAATCTGCTGATGGTCGGGCCGCCCGGCGGGGGCAAGTCGCTGCTCGCGTCTTGCCTGCCCGGCATCTTGCCGCCGCTCGATGCTGCCGAGGCGCTGGAGGTATCGATGGTGCAGTCGGTCGCCGGTACGCTGACCGGCGGGCGGATGACGCGGGTGCGACCGTTCCGCCATCCGCACCATTCGGCGTCGATGGCGGCGCTGACCGGCGGCGGCCTGCGCGTGAAGCCCGGTGAGATCAGCATGGCGCATCTGGGGGTGCTGTTCCTCGACGAACTACCCGAATTCCAGCGCGCGGTCCTCGATTCGCTCCGGCAGCCGCTGGAAACCGGCGAGGTGAGCGTGGCGCGGGCCAATGCGCATGTGACCTTTCCGGCGCGGGTGCAGCTGATCGCGGCGATGAACCCTTGCCGCTGCGGGCATCTCGGCGATCCGGCGCTGGCGTGCGCCCGTGCGCCGCGCTGCGCCGCCGATTATCAGGCGAAGATTTCGGGGCCGCTGCTCGATCGAATCGACCTGTCGGTCGAGATGGCGGCGGTCAGCGCCGCCGACCTCGTCCTTCCGCCACCCGCCGAGGGATCGGCCGAGGTTGCGGCGCGAGTGGCGGCGGCGCGCGATGTGCAGCGGGCGCGCTACGCCGCCGATGGCATCCGCACCAATGCCGAGGCGGACGGCGCGGTGCTGGAACGCGCCGCCGCGCTCGACGCGGCGGCCCGCGCGCTGCTGGCACAGGCGGCCGAGGCGATGCGGTTGTCGGCGCGCGGCTTCCACCGGGTGCTGCGGGTCAGCCGGACGATCGCCGATCTGGCCGGCACCGGGACGATCGGGCGGGCGCAGGTGGCCGAGGCGCTGAGCTATCGCCGCCGCGCGCCGACGAACTGAGGGAGCGAACATGGCGGACTATTGTTGCGATCAGATGCAGGAAGATCTGGAGCGGCGTTGCGCCGTGCATGAAGATCGCTCCGACTGTCCCGATGCGTTCATCGGGCGGGCGAGCGGCGGTTACGGGCTGCTGATCCATGACGGCGGGTCGTCGATGATCGCCATATCCTTTTGCCCATGGTGCGGCACGCGGCTGCCCGAACGGGACTGATCGGGAGGACGCCAATACCGACCATTGGCTGATTGCCTCCGTCGAACGGGCTGGCAGGATGTTGCGCATCGGCAACAAGGAGCGAGTCCGAAGATGGAGTGGATGATCCTACCGCTGCGGCGATATTTCGAGATCGGCGGCCGGTCGCGTCGTCAGGAATATTGGATGTTCACCCTGTTCAGCTTTCTGGTCGGCGTGGTGACGACCGTGGTCGACAGGGGGCTGGGCTTCGACTGGGGAAGCACCGGACCGGTGAACGCCCTGGTCAACCTTGCCCTGTTCGTACCCGGTATCACGGTCGCCATTCGCCGCCTGCACGATACGGATCGGTCGGCCTGGTGGCTGCTGCTCGTCTTCCTGCCCATCATCGGCTGGATTTGGCTGTTCGTCCTGTATGTGACGGAGGGGACGCGCGGCCCGAACCGGTTCGGGCCGGATCCGAAGGACCCGCATGGCACCCTCGATATCGATCGCGTCTTTTCGTAACGGTTGCGGGGGCGCGTCGCTTCGGCTAACGCGCCCGTCGTGCCCCTGTGGTGAAATTGGTAGACGCGTCCGACTCAAAATCGGATTCCGCAAGGAGTGCTGGTTCGAGCCCGGCCAGGGGCACCAATTTCCGCGTCCGAGTCGCGGTTCAACCGCGCGTCACTCACCGATCCGATAGCAATATTGCCATGATCGATTCGTCAGACGGTTCGTTCCCCTCGCGTGCACGCCGGGCAAGCGTATTCCTGACCGCGCGCGTGGAGGCGAGCGACCGCGTCGCCGAATGCCGCGTGCGCAACCTGTCCGAATCCGGCGTCTGCATCGACGATCCGGGTAACCTGACCGCCGGTGGTCGGGTGCTGGTGACGATGGGGACGCTTCACCATCTCGAAGGCTCGGTTCGCTGGGTGCGGGATGGCCGGGCGGGGCTGGTATTCGAAAACGGCCATATCGATGTCGCGGCGGCACGGCGTCCGCGCGGTACGGTCGGACCGGCATCGCAGCATCTCGCCGGATGGCTGAGCCAGATGCACGATCCCTATCGGCGGCACGGCGACTGACACGCTGATACCGGGCCGTCGCGATGTCATGCGTGGGCGTGGCGGCGACGAATCGTCGCCTTCCCCGGCGACTCCGCCAACCGATCGACATTTAGCGCCTATCGCAAATTCTCGTACTTCCCGTGCAGGCGGGAATCCGTAGCCGCTGACGTTTTGGTCGGAGCGTTGACGCTGGCGCTTGTCGACTTCCGCCTGCGCGGCAGAGAAGATGGCGATGGAGCGGTCGTCCATGGAGCCGAAGGCGATCGGCCCCGGCGCAATGTCCTGCGCCGCCGGCTCCGACGGGCCGTGCCGATCCGAGCACGACAACGTCCCGCAAAAGCGGTCGAAAACGCCGTTAACCAGAAATTATACGAACGGGCTTAGGCATGCACGATAGCGAGCATGGGCAGTCCGGGGGGACATCGCTGACGATCGTTTTTGGAGCAGATGAATGACGCCGTGGTTCCGTAAACATGCCCCGATTCGCCGGAAATTCGCGATCATGGGCGTCGCCTATGCCGCGTTGGCGGCGATACCGGTCGCGACGACGGCGGCGGCGCTCTCTGGTGTCGGGTCGGCTGGCGTGCTGCTGGGCCTTGCCGGTGTCGCGCTGCTGCTGACGATCGTGGCCACGTTCGGCTTCCGCTCCGCGGTTTGCGACCCCTATGTCGCTTCGGTCGTGCGGATGGAGGGGATTGCCGCGGGCGACCTGACCACCCCGATCGACTATACCGACTTTCAGGACTGTGTCGGCCGGATGGCCCGCGCGATGGAAGTGTTTCGTGCCAATGCGCAGGTGGTGAAGGACGCGACCAAGGCGCAGGAGCTGCTGGTCGGTCATCTGGGGCAGGGGCTGTCGCGCCTTGCCGCCAGCGATGTCAGCTACCGCATCACCGATGCGTTCCCCGCCGATTACGAACGGCTGCGCGCCGATTTCAACGCGGCCATGGAGGCCGTGTCGGAAGTGCTGTCGGCCGTACGTCAGGCGACCAACGGAATCACCAGCGGCGCGCACGACATTCGCCAGGCATCGGACGACCTGTCGCAGCGTACCGAGCAACAGGCCGCGAGCCTGGAGGAAACCGCCGCGGCGATGGACCAGATCACCGGTACGGTCCGCGAAACCGCCGCCGGGGCCACCCGCGCCCATGCCGTCGTCAGCGAAACCCGTGACGAAGCCGAACAGTCGGGCGACGTCGTGCGCCGCGCGGTGGACGCGATGCACGGCATCGAGCGTGCGTCGGGTGAGATCGGCGACATCATCACCGTCATCGACGGCATCGCTTTCCAGACGAACCTGCTGGCGCTGAACGCCGGCGTGGAGGCGGCACGTGCGGGCGACGCCGGCAAGGGCTTTGCGGTCGTCGCGTCCGAAGTGCGCGCACTGGCACAGCGCTCGGCCGATGCGGCAAAGGACGTCAAGGCCAAGATCAACGCATCGTCCGAACAGGTCGCGACCGGTGTCGAACTGGTCAGCGAAACCGGCAAGGCGCTGCAACGGATCATCGGCCGCATCGGCGAGATCAGTACGTTGGTCGGCACCATCGCCACCTCGGCCGATCAGCAGGCGACCGGGCTGCAGCAGGTCAATACCGCCGTCAACGAGATGGACGGCGTGACGCAGCAAAATGCCGCCATGGTCGAACAGGCCACCGCGGCCGCCCGCAGCCTGGCCGAAGAGGCGCAGGAATTGCAGCGGCAGGTCGACCGCTTCACGCTGTCGGCCGGCGGGTCTGCGCGCACGGCATCGTTCGCCCCGCGCCACGCCCCCACGCAAAGTGCCGTGCACCGGCTGCAGGCGCGGGTCGCGCAGGTCAGCCGCGAAATGGCCCCGCCGCCAGCCCCGCGCCGCAAGGTCGCCGCGACCGCCAGCGCCGCTGCCGCAGCGCCCGTCGTCAGCGATGACGACTGGAGCGAATTCTGAACCGAACCGCCGACCGCGACATCCTCTCTCGGGACATGCCAATGACCATCGCCCTTCCTGCCGTGCTAGATACCCCCGCCGCCGCAGCGCTGCGCCAGACGCTGCGCGACGCGATCGGCAGCGGCCAGCCGATCCAGCTCGATGCATCGGGCGTGGAGCGGATCGGCCAGGCCTGTCTTCAGGTCCTCGCCGCCGCCGAAGCCGCGGCCGAGGAGTCCGGCCAGGAATTCCGCATCGTCGGAGCCAGCCCCGTATTCGCCGACATGGCGACGCTGGCGGCCCTCGACACCCTTATCGCCGCCTGAATCGGGAGCGAAGCCCATGGACCTCGACGCAATCCAGCAGATCTTCTTTCAGGAGTGCGAGGAAGGCCTCGCCGCGATGGAAGGCAATTTCGCGGCGCTGCGCGACGGCGACCGCGATTCGGAAACGATCAACGCCGTGTTCCGCTGCGTGCATTCGATCAAGGGTGGGGCCGGGGCGTTCGGCCATGAGCGGCTGCAGGCCTATACCCATCAATATGAGACGCTGCTCGACCTGATCCGCAACGGCACGCTGGAACTGACGCCCGCACTGCTCGACGTGGTGGTCGGCGCGTTCGACATGCTGGCCGACCATGTGGCGGCGGCGCGCGACAACGATACCCCGCCTGCCGACGCGGCGATGCTGGAGCGGTTGCAGGCAGCGGCCGGCGGCGACACCGCGCCCAAGGCGGCGACCGCCCCGGTGGCCGAAGTAGCACCGGTGGTCGAGATGTCGGACGACCTCGACGACCTGATGTCGCTGCTGGGCGATGTCGCCCAGTCGGAGGACGGTGCCGATGCCGCCAATGGCTGGCGCCTGCGCTATACGCCGGGCGCCAAGGCGTTCGAACATGGTTCCGAACCGCTGCTGTTGCTGCGCGAACTGACGATGCTTGGCGGCAAGGTCACTGCTTGCGACCGCGCCGCGTTGCCGTCGATCGACACGATGGACCCCGAATGCGGCTATCTGGCGTGGGACGTCGCGCTGCCGGCCAGCGTTGCCGAGGACGATATTCGTGCGGTGTTCGAATTCGGCGATCCGACCGCGATCACGCTGGCGCGCGGCGATGCCCAGCCGGCGATGGCCGAGGACAGTGTCGATGCGCTGTTCGACTTGCTCGATTCGTTCGAACCGGCCCCCGTAGCAGCGGTCGAAACGCCGGAGCCTGTCGCCCCGCCGCCTCCGCCTCCGCCTCCGCCGCCCCCTGCACCGGCTCCCGCCCCGGCCCCTGTCGCTGCCGAACCGGCCGCGCCGCGCGCTGCGACGCCGAGCGCGCCTGCGGCACCGGCGGCGCAGACGATCCGCGTCGACCTCGACAAGCTCGACCGGCTGGTCAACCTGGTCGGCGAGCTGGTGATTACCCAGGCGATGCTGGCCCAGCGTCTGGCCGAAAACCAGATGGGCGGCATTTCGGAGCTGAGCGACCTCGAGCATCTGACGCGCGAGTTGCAGGAATCGACGATGGCGATCCGCGCGCAGCCGATGAAGACGGTGTTCAGCCGCGTGCCGCGCATCGTCCGCGAACTGGAGGGCGAAACCGGCAAGCGCGTCCGCCTCGAAGTCGATGGCGAGATGACCGAGGTCGACAAGACCGTGGTCGAACGGATCGGCGAACCGCTGACCCACCTGATCCGCAACGCCGTCGACCATGGGCTGGAAATGCCCGATGCCCGTGTCGCGGCGGGCAAGCCGGCCGAGGGTGTCGTGCGCCTTGCCGCCGCGCACCAGTCGGGCCGGATCGTCATCACCGTGTCGGACGACGGTCAGGGGATCAATCGCGCTCGGGTGAAGGCCAAGGCCATCGAAAAGGGCATCATCCTGCCCGACGCGGTGCTGAGCGACGAAGAGATCGACAATCTGATCTTCGCGCCCGGTTTCTCGACCGCGGCGGCCATCACCAACGTATCCGGGCGCGGCGTCGGTATGGACGTGGTGCGCAAGAATATCCAGGCGCTGGGCGGCCGCATCGGCATCCAGTCGCGCGAAGGCTTCGGATCGAGCTTTTCGCTCAGTCTGCCGCTGACGCTGGCGGTGCTGGACGGCATGATCGTGACCGTCGGCGCACAGACCTTCGTCATCCCGCTCGGCCATATCGTCGAAAGCCTGCGCCCCGATGCGGATACGCTCAGCCGGCTGGGGCCGGACGGCACCGTCCTCGACGTGCGGGGTTCCTATGTGCCCGTGCTGCGCATCGCCGATTATCTGGGCATCGATGGCGCGCAGCGTAATCCGACCGACGCCGTGCTGATCGTGGTCGATGGCGACCATGGCCAGGCCGCGTTACTGGTCGATACGATCCAGGACCAGCGGCAGGTCGTCGTGAAGAGCCTGGAGGCCAATTATCACGCGATCGACGGCGTGGCCGGGGCGACGATCCTGGGTGACGGGCGCGTCGCGCTGATCGCCGATGTCGATGCGCTGACCACGCGTGGTCGCTTCGCCAACCGTCCGACCGCAGCGCTGGCCGCATGACCCGGGCCGCCGCCCTCGACAACAACCGCGCGCGTGAATTCGAATTCCACCCGCGCGACCACCACGCCATCGCGGCGCTGGTGTATGACGAGGTCGGCATCCTGCTGCCCGACGGCAAGGCGCAGCTGGTCTACGGCCGGATCGCGCCGCGCGTGCGGGCGTGCGGGCTGACCAGCTTTGCCGACTATGTCGCGCATATCGGCCGTGATGCCGAGGAACGCGGCCGCGCGATCGACGCGCTGACCACGAACCACACCAGCTTCTTTCGCGAAAACCATCATTTCGAGGATTTCGTCGAGCGGATCTGGCCGGAGCTGGCCGACCGGCTTGCCAAGGGGGGCCGCGTGCGGCTGTGGTCGGCGGCCTGTTCGAGCGGCGAAGAACCCTATTCGTGGCTGATGGCGATGTTCGGGACCGATCGCGCCGCGGCCCAGCGACTTTTGAAGGCCGATCTGCGCCTGCTGGCGACCGACGTGTCGCCCAGCGTGCTGAACACCGCACGCGCGGGCCGGTATTCGAAGGAAACGATGCGGACTGTACCCGCGTCGCTGCGTTCCGTCTGGACCCGGGGGGAGGGCGACCAGTTGGTCGTCGACCCGGTCCTGCGCGACGGAATCGCGTTCAAGCCGCTAAACCTGCTCGGCGAATGGCCGTTCAAGGGACGGTTCGACACGATCTTCTGTCGCAATGTCATGATCTATTTCGACGAGCCCACAAAGGAGCGCCTGCTGGCGCGGTTCGCCGAGCGATTGGAGGTTGGGGGGATGCTCTACATCGGTCATTCGGAGCGGTTGATCGGCGCGGTACAGGACAAGTTCCGCTGCATCGGCCGTACCGCCTATCAGAAGATCGCGGCATGAGCGTCCGCACCCTCATCGTCGACGATTCGATGGCGATGCAGGCGATCATTCGCCGCCGGCTGCTCGCCGATCCGCGAATCGAGGTCGTCGGCACCGCCGCCAGCGCCGACGAGGCGCGCTCGCAGATCAAGGCGCTCGATCCCGACGTGGTGACGCTGGACATCGAGATGCCGGGCATGAGCGGCCTCGATTTCCTCGAACGGCTGATGCGGCTGCGCCCGACGCCGGTGGTGATGCTGTCGACGCTGACCGCGCAAGGGGCGGAGGCCAGCCTGACCGCGCTGGAACGCGGGGCGTTCGACTGTTTCGACAAGACGCGGCTGATGGCGGGCACCGATGCCGCCTGCACGTCGGAGCTGACCGAACTGGTCCGCGCCGCCGCGACCGCGCGTCCTGCTGCCCGGCCGACGGCGGTGCGCGCCGCCCCCGCCCCGGTGGCGGTGCAGGACCGGGCGAGCTATGTCCCGCGTCCCGGTGCGATGATCGCGATCGGCGCGTCGACCGGCGGGGTCGAGGCGCTGATCGAACTGCTCTCGGGCTTTCCCGCCAACTGCCCGCCGACCGTCATCGTGCAGCATATGCCGGCGACCTTCACCCCCAGCTTCGCCGCACGGCTCAACCGGCTGTGCGCGCCGACCGTGGAGGAAGCGCGTCCCGGCGCACCGCTGATGGTGGGCAAGGTCTATCTGGCCCCCGGCGGCGAACGGCATATGGAGATCGGCGGGTCGGGCGACCGGCGGCATTGCCGGCTGGTCGAGGGTGACAAGGTCAACGGCCATCGCCCGTCGGTCGACCGCCTGTTCCATTCGGTCGCGCGACTGGCAGGGCGCGACGCGACCGCCGCGATCCTGACCGGCATGGGCTGCGACGGAGCCGAGGGGATGAAGGCGATGCGCGCCTGCGGATCGCTGACCCTGGGCCAGGACAAGGCGACCAGCGTGGTGTACGGAATGCCGGCCATCGCCCACCAGATCGGCGCGGTCGCCGAACAGCTGCCGCTGCGGCGGATCGCCGCGCGACTATTGGCGGAATGTGCCGCATGAGCGCACTGACCAACCGGGACGGGTTGCGCCGGATCACCGTCGCGCAGGGCGAGACGAAGGTCAGCGACGAACGCGATGTCGTGCTGACCACCGTGTTGGGCAGCTGCGTCGCGGCCTGCTTCTACGATCCGATCGCCCAGATCGGCGGGATCAATCATTATCTGCTGGCGGACGGCAATGCGTCCGACACGGCGTCGATGCAGCGCTACGGCGTCTATGCGATGGAGGTCCTCATCAACGCGATGCTGGCGCGGGGTGCCGTGCGGTCGCGGATGCGGGCGCGCATCTTCGGCGGCGCCACCATGCGCGCCGGGTTCCGCGACATCGGCGGCGCGAACATCGCCTTCGCCCGCGAATTCCTGCGGGACGAACGCATCGCGCTGGTCGGCGAGGATGTGGGCGGCACCCAGGCCCGCCGGGTCGAATTCCGGGCGGCGGTCGGGCTGGCGCGATGCCGGTCGGTCGTCGACGCCGTGGCACCGCCCATCGTCGTGCGGGCACCCCCGCCGCCGCCCGCCGCCGTCGGCGATGTGGAGTTTTTCTGATGACCGAATTTGCACCGAGGGAGCCTCATACCGTGGCCAAGACGATCATGACCGTGGACGATTCGCCCAGTATGCGGATGCTGCTGCGCGTCGCGCTGACCGATCTGGGATATAGCGTCGTGGAGGCCGAGGACGGCGTTCACGCACTGGAGAAGCTGGACGGGTTCCAGCCCGACCTGCTGATCACCGACATCAACATGCCACGTATGGACGGGTTCGGCCTGATCGCCGAAGTCCGCGGGCAGGGCCGCCGCAGCCTGCCAATTCTCGTGCTGACGACCGAGAGTTCGGATGAAAAGAAGCAGCGTGCGCGCGATGCCGGTGCTACCGGCTGGATCGTCAAGCCGTTCCATCCCGAAAAGCTGGCCGCCGCGATCCGGCGTGTGATGCACTGACCCTCTTGCGCGATAAGGAAATCCCCATGTCCCGCCAACTCATCACCTTCCAGTTGGGCGACCAGATACTGGGCGTCGACATCATGGCGATCCGCGAGATTCGCGCCTGGTCGCCGGCCACGCCGCTGCCCAACGTCCCGCCCTATGTCCGCGGGGTCGTGAACCTGCGCGGCGTCGTGCTGCCGGTGTTCGACCTGCGCCACCGGCTGAACTGGGGCGTGACCGACCCGTCGGCCCGCCACGTCATCATCGTCGTGCGGATCGGCGAACAGCTGCAGGGCATCATCGTCGATGCGGTGAACGACATCGTGTCGATCCACCCCGACGCGATGCAGCCGGTGCCCGACATGGGCGATACCGAAGCGTCGCGATTCCTCGAAGGGCTGGCGACGATCGACAATCGCATGATCCTGGTGCTGGCGCTCGACCGACTGGTCGACCAGCCGGTGGCCGAAGCCGCCTGACGTACCGCGTAATCTTTTTGGGACAATCACATCATGGCTGCTAGCACGAAGGTCCTCGTCGTCGACGACTCCCTGACCATGCGGGCGCTCATCTCGGGCGCGCTCGAACGGATTCCGGGTGTGGAGGTCGTCGGCCTGGCCGATGGCGCCGCCGAAGCGCGTTCGATGGTCGCCTCGCTCAAGCCGCATGTCATGACGCTCGACGTCGAGATGCCGGGGATGAGCGGGATCGAATATCTCGCCGAGATCATGGATACGAAGCCGATGCCGGTCATCATGTTCTCGACCCGCACCACGGACGGGGCGGGCGAGACGATCGAGGCGCTGCGCCTGGGGGCGATCGACTGCCTGCCCAAGCCGCGCGTGGCGGCCCCGGCCGAGTTGAATGCCATCATCGCAAAGCTGGGCAAGCGCATCAAATCGGCCCGCAACGCTCCGGTAAAGGTGCAGAAGGTCGCCAGCGCCGCGCGGCCGATCGACTGGAACGGCCGCCTACTCGTGTTCGGCGGCGATGCATCCAGCACGGCCACAATGTTCGGTCTGTTCGGTCAGTTTCCGGCCAACTGCCCGCCGACGATCGTCGTGCAGCATCTGGGCCCGGGCCTAGTCGACGGCATGGTCGAAAAGCTCGGCTCGCAGGTCGCGCCGAAGGTCGTCGTCGCGCAGGACGGCATGGCGATCGAGCAGGGCACGATCTATTTCGCGCCGCAGGGCGACCATCACGTCGTGGTCGATGCCTGGCCGTCGGGCAGGATCCGCCTGCTGGCGCGTGATCCGGTGGCGGGCGAACGCCCGTCGATCTCGCTGTTGTTCGCCGCTGCCGCCAAGGCCGCCGGGTCGAACGCGGCCGGCGTGCTGCTGATCGATGGCAGCGAAGATGGCGGCGGCGGGTTGAAGGCGATGCTGGGTGCGGGCGGCTATATCTTTTCGCCTGCGGAATCCGGCGGCGGCCACACGCTGGCCCGCGGCATGGTGACCCAACCCGTCGCAGCCGATGCGCTGGCCGCCAGCGTGTTGAAACTGTGCTCGAAATGAGCCGGGTCGGCATCCCCGCCGCCGCGCCCGCGCTGGGCGAAGCATTGGCCGGCGAGTTGGAGCGGGCGTCGCGCCTGCTCGGCGAACTCGCCTTCGAACTCGGCAGCGACGAAACGACGCTGCGCCGCCACCTGACCGGGCTGCAGTCGATCGACCATGTGACGCAGATCATGCTGAACATCGCGACGGTGCTGCGCGCGGGCGAAGGGGCGGACCAGCTGGCCGGGGTGACGCTGGAGGATGTTGCCGGAAGGCTGCGTGCGAGCCTGAATTAAGCGGGTGGTTCCGTTCGGGCGTCCGAATTGGGCGCTCGGATCATTGCGAAGTTTTGATCAGGTGCGGCCGGTGATGAACCGGTCGCGGGCTGGCAGCATCCGGTCCGTTTCTCGTAGAAGCAGGAATCGCAATGCCGGCGGCTGACCATCGGAACGATACGGCGCTGCCGTTGCGACGCTTCCTGCGAGCATTGCGCTCCGTCGAGCGCGGCACGTTGGCGGATAGCATCGATCTACCGGACGCCCCTTCATAGGCCGGTGCCGACAATCGCTGCCACACCGCCACCGATACCGGTGATCGACGCCTCGTTCCTCGATCGCCCCGATTTGGCAATCGTCAGACGGTACGGCACCTGTTCCGCCTCGACTATGCGGAGGGGCAGGTGCCGCGCCCGATAGCGAAGCGTTGGCTTGCGCTGGATCGCGCGTATCAGGAACGTAAAGATTTGACCTATCGGCGTCTCGTTCCGGCGGCGGCTGGCTTCGTGGCGTGGTACGCGGCATGCTTCACAGCGAATGCCTTGGAAGGCGGGTCTTGTCGGGCTTCTTCGCCAGCACGGATCGAGCGTCAGAAAACGGTCGCCGTATGAATCCCTGTCGATCCAGTCCGCGCGAAAGCCGCTCTAGCCCCGGCTCTCGGCGCGTGCGGTCAGCATGTCCCACAGTCCGCGATGCTGGGCGAGCAATTGCTGCAGGCCGAACGTCATCGCCCGCTCGATCGGGGATTCGTCGGTGACCGACACGATCAGACGCAGCGTCTGCGCGGGCGAGGGCAGGGTGGCCGGAATCGTCTCCAGCCCCAGTCGAAGCGCTGCAGCATCCAGCGGGCGGCGTATCACCGGCCAGTCGAGCGTGACCGCAATCGCTGCACCCAGCGCACAGCCGGGCCGCGCGGAGCGGGCGAGCAGATCGATCGCGTTACGTTGCGCCGCCAGCGCGGCTTCGGCGGCGGCCTGTCCCGGTGTGCCCGGAGGCGGACCGGCGGCGGCAGACACACGGATCAGATAGGCTCGCTCTTCGGCGAACGCTGCAGCCGCCTGTGCCAGCCACGGCGCGGCGGAAGGGTGCAGGTCGGACGCGGCGACATGGTCGACCACACCGGGATGGCGCCCGTGCAGCGAACATAGCTGGTGCAGGGCGTCGGCAACGTCGCGCACCGCGACATCGCTTCGCGACAGCCGGTCCGGCGCGCGATGGCTCGCGCTACCGTCGGCCGCGACGATCCGCGACAGACGTTCCGCGGTACCGCATCCATCCCTGTTCGCAATCGCCACAATCAACCGTCGGCTCCCTGATTTCGTGGAGCCGGTATGACGACAATAGATAACCCAAGCGCGTAGGAACAGGGTTGCCGGATTCTTAACCGTTGTGACGACCGCGTGGCGCGGGTCGGAACCATCCCGAAACGAACTGCCCCGATGCTTTGGCAAGCATCGGGGCGACGGATTTACTGGTCGAGGAAGGAGCGCATCTTGCGGCTGCGGCTCGGATGCTTGAGCTTGCGCAGGGCCTTGGCCTCGATCTGGCGAATGCGTTCGCGGGTCACGCTGAACTGCTGACCGACTTCCTCCAGCGTGTGGTCGGTGTTCATGCCGATGCCGAAGCGCATCCGCAGCACGCGTTCCTCGCGGGGCGTGAGGCTGGCCAAGACGCGGGTAACCGTTTCCTTCAGGTTCGCCTGGATCGCGGCATCGACCGGAATGATCGCGTTCTTGTCCTCGATGAAGTCGCCCAGATGCGAATCCTCCTCGTCGCCGATCGGCGTTTCGAGGGAGATCGGCTCCTTGGCGATCTTCATCACCTTGCGAACCTTTTCCAGCGGCATGGAAAGGCGCTCGGCCATTTCCTCCGGCGTCGGTTCGCGGCCCTGTTCGTGCAGGAACTGGCGGCTGGTGCGGACCAGCTTGTTGATCGTTTCGATCATGTGGACCGGGATGCGGATCGTCCGCGCCTGATCCGCGATCGAGCGAGTGATCGCCTGACGAATCCACCACGTCGCATAGGTGCTGAACTTGTAGCCGCGGCGATATTCGAACTTATCGACCGCCTTCATCAGTCCGATATTCCCCTCCTGAATCAGGTCGAGGAACTGCAGACCACGGTTGGTGTACTTCTTGGCGATGGAAATAACGAGGCGCAGGTTCGCCTCGACCATTTCCTTCTTGGCGATCCGCGCCTCGCGCTCGCCCTTCTGCACCATGTTGACGATGCGGCGGAATTCGCTCAGCGCCATGCCGGTCTGCTGTGCGATCTCGGCGATTTCCGTGCGGATGCGATCGACGGCGGCGCCTTCGTTCTCCGCGAACGCCTTCCACTTCTTGTCGATCGACGCGACCGAAACCAGCCACTGTTCGTCCAACTCATGGTCGACATAGCTGTCGAGAAAGGCCTTGCGCGGCACCTTGTGACGCTCAGCCAAGCGGAGCATCTGCCCGCCCAGCGCCGTCAGGCGACGGTTATAGGCATAGAGCTGATCGACCAGATATTCGATCTTCGCCTGGTGGAACTGAACGCTCTCGACCTCGGCGGTCAGCTCTTCGCGGAGCTTCTGGTACTTGCGCTCCTCGGCAGTACTCAGGCCATCGCCAGCCGCCATCGCGTCGAGGCGCTGCGACTGCATCTTCGAAAATTTCTTGAAGATCGCGGTGATGTTGGCGAACTTCTCCAAAGCCTGTGGCTTCAGCTGTTCTTCCATCTGCGCGAGGCTGAGCGTGTTGTCCTCGTCGTCATCGTCGCTCGGGCGCGGGGCGCGGCGCTCGCCGTCCTCGTCCTCATCCGCCGATGCTTCCTCCGGCTCTTCCTCTTCCTTGAAGCTGGGGCCGGCGTTCTTGGACGAGATTTCGCCATTATCGTCGGCGTCCTCATCGTCCGACAGCGATTCCGGTGCCGGGTCCTTCGACAGCATCGCGTCGAGATCGAGGATCTCGCGCAGCTGCATCGTGCCCTCGTTGAGCGCGGTCGACCAGCCGATGATGGCGTTGAAGGTGATCGGCGATTCGCACAGGCCGAAGATCATCGTGTCGCGACCGGCCTCGATCCGCTTGGCGATGGCGATTTCGCCCTCGCGGCTCAGCAGTTCGACCGCACCCATTTCGCGCAGGTACATGCGGACCGGATCGTCGGTCCGATCGACGGTTTCCTTCTTCTTGACCGGTTCGAACGCGGCGGACGCATCGTCCTGTTCGGTCGACGCTTCGTCGTCGCCGTCCTCGTCCTGCTTGGCGCGTTCGTCGCCTTCGCCGTCCTCGCCCGCGTCCTCATTCTCGACGACGTTGACGCCCATGTCGTTCAGCGCCGACATGATGTCCTCGATCTGCTCCGAGGTCATCTGATCCTGCGGCAGCATTTCGTTCAGCTGGTCGACGGTGATGTAGCCGCGCTTCTTCGCACGGGCGACCAGCTTCTTGATCGACCCTTCGTTCAGGTCGATCAGCGGCGCGTCGCCGGTATCGATCGTGTCGTCGCCGCCACCATTCGCCTTGGCCATCAATAACCCTCAAGAAATGTCACGCAGCGCGTGGGTCCGCGCGATTTTACCCGTCGTCTTTGTCCGAGCCAGCGCGATTTGCAAGCAATCAGCGTGCAATTCGGCGGTTCCGGCGTCGATTCAGGGCGTTTGTACTGGGCTGATATGGGAGGGCGGGGCGAGGGGATCAAGCCGCCTCGTCCAGTTCCTCCATCCAGTCGCGAATCCGGGCCTGTACTGCCGCATGGTCCGACCGTGCCTGCTGGTAGTCGGCGAAGGTGCGTTCGGTCGTGTCCTGGCGACAGCGTTCGGCAGCGGCATTCTCCGCCCGGCGGCACGCCTGTTCGTCGACTAGGATCTGGATCACGCGCAGCAGGTCGGTCTTGGCCACGGTCGCATCGGTATCGCGTTGCCAGAAGCTGAAGGCGAGGTCGGTTTCTTTGTTCCGCCGCGCAATGTCCACCAGCTGCCGATCGGCGGCGATGGTGTCGGTCAGCAGGCTTTCGCTCAGGTCGTTGCGATAGATGGCAAGGTCAATCAGGTGGTTGCGCCACCGCTGCAACTGCTGGTTCTTGATCGGCAGCTGCGCGATCAGTTCGCAGTGGCGGGTCAGCACATCGACATGCTGCATCAGCCCCATCAGCACGGCGCGCTGGAACGCGAAGACGAGGTCGACGTCCTTGACCTCGGCAGCGGCCGCCATGTCGTTGGCGACGATGCGCAGGCGGCGGTCCTTCGCCCCGAACAGCGCGAAGAACTGGTCCTTGAAGGTGCGGAAATATTCGCGGCGAATACCCTCATGGGCGATCGTGCCGGCGAGGCGCGCCAGTTCATGCTCGAACGCCGCACGCTCGTCCGGGCCTGCACCGGGCGGCAAAGTCGCCAGTTCGAGCCGCCACAGGAAATCGGACAGTGATTCACGGCGGGCAAGCAAATCCTCGAACGCCTGCGGCCCCTCTGCGCGGACCAGATCGTCAGGGTCCATGCCATCGGGGATGGTGACGATCGAAATGCTCTTGCCCGGCTGCAACAAGGGCAGGGCGCGCTCGGCCGCGCGCCGCGCCGCCTTGATCCCGGCAGCGTCACCGTCGAAACACAGGATCGGGCAATCGGCCATCCGCCACAGCCGCTCCAGCTGATGCTCGGTCAGCGCGGTGCCGAGTGGCGCCACGACCTCATCGAAGCCGGCCTGCGCCAGCGCGATGACGTCCATATAGCCCTCGACCGCGATCACCCGCTTCGCCTTGCGCGCGGCGGCCTGTGCCCGGTCGATATTGTAGAGGGTGCGCCCCTTGTCGAACAGCGGCGTTTCGGGCGAGTTAAGATATTTAGGCTCGCCATCCCCCAGGATGCGCCCGCCGAACGCGATCGTCCGGCCGCGCGCATCGCGGATCGGGATCATCAGCCGGCCGCGGAACCGGTCATACGGTTCCTTGCCTTCGACCGAGATCAGCATCCCCGATTCGACCAGCATCGGGTCGCCATAGGATGCCAGCGCTGCCCTCAGCCGGCCGCGCGCGTCGGGCGCGAAGCCCATGCCGAACGCGCGCGCCGTCTCCGGCTTGATCCCGCGCTTCGTCAGCGCCTCGCGGGCGATGCCGCCCTCGTCGCCGAGCCGATCCACAAACCAGCTCTGCGCATCGGCCATCAGCTCATGCAGGCCCTTGGCCCGTTCCGCCTGACGCGCCGATCGCGCATCCTGCGCCGGCATCTCCATGCCCGCCGCCGCGACCAGTTCCTTCACCGCGTCGATGAAGGGCAGGCCGCGCTGGTCGGTCATCCAGCGGATCGCATCGCCATGCGCACCGCAGCCGAAACAATGGTAGAAACCCTTGTCGTCATTGACCCAGAAGCTCGGCGTCTTCTCGGTATGGAACGGGCAGCACGCCTTATACTCGTTACCCGAGCGTTGGAGCTTTACCGACTTGCCGACCAGCGCCGACAGGGTCGTGCGGGTGCGCAACTCGTCCAGGAACTGGGGCGAAAGAGTCATGCGTCCATATGCCCCGAACGGAACGGGTACGGCAACCGCTTAACTCAGCGCCGCCTTCACCGCGGCGCTGGCCTTGCTCATGTCCAGTTCGCTGCCGTGACGCGACTTCAGTTCGGCCATGACGCGGCCCATGTCCTTCATGCCGGTCGCGCCCAGATCGGCCTTGATCGCCTCGATCGCCGCAGCGGTCTGTGCATCGTCCATCTGCGCGGGCAGGAAGCGTTCGATGACGGTCACTTCGCGCGCTTCGCTGGCGGCGAGTTCCGGGCGGTTGCCCTTTTCGTACATCTCGATCGATTCGCGGCGCTGCTTGACCATTTTCTGCAGCACCTCGACCACAAGCGCGTCGTCGCTCTCGGGCGCCTTGCCGGTGCGCGCCTCGATGTCGCGGTTCTTGATCGCCGACTGGATCAGGCGGATGGTAGCGGTCGTTTCCCTGTCCCCGCCCTTCATGGCGGTGACGAGCGCGTCCTTGATGGTGTCGCGAATCATGGCGGTTCCGATGTCGTTCGTTTGGATAAGCGATCAGCCTTAGCCGCATTCGTCATACGATCACAGGATTGACGCGACGCGGGGTTGGGACTAGCCGCCACCGCTTAGCGACATCATCAGCTTTACCCAGGAGTGCCCGCCCATCATGGCCGACGCCAAGCCATTCGCCATGCCTGAAGGAGCCACCGGGGTCCTCGTCCTTGCCAATGGCGACGTGCTTTGGGGCCGTGGCTTCGGGGCAGAGGGCGCCGCGGTCGGGGAGGTGTGCTTCCACACCGCGATGACCGGTTATCAGGAGATCATGACCGATCCGTCCTTCGCCGGGCAGATCATCACCTTCACCTTCCCGCACATCGGCAATGTCGGCGCCAACGTCGACGACGTCGAGGCGAACGACCCGCACGCGCTGGGCATGATCGTCCGCGAGGACGTGACCGCGCCGTCGAACTTCCGCTCGAACGAGCATCTTGATGCCTGGATGGCACGGCACAACCGGATCGGGTTGGCCGGGATCGACACGCGTGCGCTGACCCGCCGCATCCGGCAGGGCGGCGCGCCGAACGGCGTCATCGCCCATTCGGCGAGCGGCGAGTTCGACATTCCGGCGCTGCTGGCACAGGCGCAGGCATGGCCGGGGCTGGAGGGCATGGACCTCGCCAAGACCGTGTCGTGCGCGACCCATTATGGCTGGGCCGGCGGGGCTTGGCATCTGGGCAAGGGCTATGACGACAGCACGCAGCCGGAAGGCGGCGAAGGTGTCGCGCAGAGCACGTCGCGTCCGCACGTCGTGGCGATCGATTATGGCAGCAAGCGCAATATCTTCCGCAACCTTGTTCACGCGGGTGCGGAAGTAACCGTGCTACCGGCCACCGCGACCTACGAAGAGGTGATGGCGGCGAACCCGGACGGCATCTTCCTGTCGAACGGGCCGGGCGATCCTGCCGCGACCGGTGAATATGCCGTGCCGGTGATCCGCCAGCTGCTCGACACCGGCAAGCCGCTGTTCGGCATCTGTCTGGGCCACCAGCTCCTAGGCCTCGCGCTGGGCGCGAAGACGACCAAGATGCACCAGGGCCATCGCGGCGCGAACCATCCGGTCAAGCGCCTGTCCGATGGCGCGGTCGAGATCACCAGCATGAATCACGGTTTCGCGGTCGAACGCGGCAGCCTGCCGGCGGGGGTGCGCGAAACGCATGTGTCGCTGTTCGATGGCTCGAACGCGGGCATCGAAGTTGACGGCGGTCGTGCGTTTTCCGTCCAGTACCACCCCGAGGCATCGCCCGGACCTCAGGACAGCTTCTATCTGTTCGAGCGGTTTGTGGAGATGATGCGGAAATGACCGCAGGGTATATTTACTGCTTCGTCCATGAAAATGCGCCTGATCGGGTGAAGGTAGGATTTTCCGGTCGCGATCCGAATGTTTGCCAAGCGAAGAACCGGGAATGTAGAGCCGCGAAATTGAACTCGGGCCTTCAGGTTTTCGGATTTGCTCCGTTGCAGAATGGCTTCGAGCCGCTTCAACACGAACATGCGAAGGAAATAGACAAGGTTCTTCGTAGGCTTCTGAAGCCTTTTGCCTTGCCAGCTGAGGAGCGTGGTAAATTGACCGAGGTTTATCGACTGCAGCCAAGTGAGGTTTTGAAATATCTCGAGCAGGCGCGGATGAAGGTAGAAGAAGAGAAATAATGCCCAAACGCACCGACATTTCGTCCATCCTCGTCATCGGCGCGGGGCCGATCGTCATCGGCCAGGCTTGCGAGTTCGATTATTCGGGCGTGCAGGCGATCAAGGCGTTGAAGGAGGAAGGCTATCGCATCGTCCTCGTCAACTCCAACCCCGCCACGATCATGACCGACCCGGAGCTGGCCGACGCGACCTATGTCGAGCCGATCACGCCTGCGGTCGTCGCCAAGATCATCGAGAAGGAGCGCCCCGATGCGGTCCTGCCGACGATGGGCGGGCAGACCGCGCTGAACACCGCGCTGGCGCTCGCCAATGACGGTACGCTGGAAAAGTTCGGCGTGCAGATGATCGGCGCCGATGCCGAGGCGATCGACAAGGCCGAGGACCGTCAGAAGTTCAAGGTCGCGATGGAGAAGATCGGCCTCGAATCCGCGCGCAGCCACATCGCCCATACCGAGGCGGAGGCGCTGGCGGGGCTGGAGCATGTCGGACTGCCGGCAATCATCCGCCCGTCCTTCACGCTGGGCGGCACCGGCGGCGGCGTCGCGTACAACAAGGACGAATTCCTGCGCATCGTCCGCGAAGGGCTGGACGCGTCGCCGACCACCGAGGTGCTGATCGAGGAATCGCTGCTCGGGTGGAAGGAATATGAGATGGAGGTGGTCCGCGACCGTGCGGACAATGCCATCATCGTCTGTTCGATCGAGAATATCGACCCGATGGGCGTCCATACCGGGGATTCGATCACCGTCGCCCCGGCGCTGACGCTGACCGACAAGGAATACCAGATCATGCGCAATGCATCGATCGCGGTCCTGCGGGAAATCGGTGTCGAAACAGGGGGTTCTAACGTACAGTTCGCGGTCAATCCCAAGGACGGCCGCCTGATCGTCATCGAGATGAACCCGCGCGTGTCGCGGTCGTCGGCGCTGGCATCGAAAGCGACCGGCTTCCCGATCGCGAAGGTCGCGGCGAAGTTGGCGGTCGGCTATACGCTGGACGAAATCACCAACGACATCACCGGCGCGACGCCGGCATCGTTCGAGCCGACGATCGACTATGTCGTCACCAAGATTCCGCGCTTCGCCTTCGAAAAGTTCAAGGGGTCGCAGGCGGTACTGTCGACCGCGATGAAGTCGGTCGGCGAAGTGATGGCGATCGGCCGCAACATCCATGAATCGATGCAGAAGGCGCTGCGCGGCCTCGAAACCGGGCTGTCGGGCTTCAACACCGTCGAACGCCTCGCCGGTGCGCCGCGCGCGGAGATCGAGGCGGCGCTGGCCGTCGCGACCCCGGACCGGCTGCTGGTCGCGGCGCAGGCGCTGCGCGAAGGCTTCACCGTCGCCGAAGTGCACGCCATCGCCAAGTACGATCCGTGGTTCCTCGAACGCATGGCGGAGATCGTCGCGGCGGAAACCGAAGTTTGCACCAACGGCCTGCCGCAGGATGCGGCGGGGATGCGCCGGCTGAAGGCGATGGGCTTTTCGGACAAGCGGCTGGCATGGCTGGCGCTGCAATCCGCCAATCTGCGCGGCATGGAGCGCGGTATCCAGCGTGGATCGGGGCTGATCCACGAAGTCGTCAAGATGATGACCGGCGGCGTGACCGAGGACGAGGTGCGCCAACATCGGCACAAGCTGGGCGTGCGGCCCGTCTTCAAGCGGATCGACACCTGCGCCGCCGAGTTCGAGGCGAAGACGCCGTACATGTATTCGACCTACGAAGCGCCGACTTTCGGCGAGCCGGAGGACGAGAGCCAGCCGTCGGACCGCAAGAAGATCGTCATTCTGGGCGGTGGTCCCAATCGGATCGGGCAGGGGATCGAGTTCGACTATTGCTGCTGCCATGCCTGCTTCGCGCTGAGCGATGCGGGTTATGAGACCATCATGGTCAACTGCAACCCGGAGACGGTCAGCACCGATTACGACACGTCGGACCGGCTGTATTTCGAACCGCTGACTGCCGAGGACGTGCTGGAAATCCTGCATGTCGAGGCGTCGAAGGGCGAGCTGGTCGGGGTGATCGTGCAGTTCGGCGGGCAGACGCCGCTGAACCTCGCGCGCGCGCTGGAAGCGGCCGGCATCCCGATCCTGGGCACGACGCCGGATTCGATCGACCTGGCCGAGGATCGCGAACGCTTCGCCGATCTGGTCACCTCGCTCGGCCTGCTCCAGCCGGCCAATGGCCTGGCGCGCAGCCGTGACGAGGCGGCGGTGATCGCGGAGCGGATCGGCTATCCGGTGCTGATGCGCCCCAGCTATGTGCTGGGCGGGCGGGCGATGGAGATCGTCGACTCGCTCCAGCAGCTCGACGATTATATCCAGACCGCGGTGCAGGTGTCGGGCGACAGCCCGGTGCTGATCGACCAGTATCTGCGCGATGCGATCGAGGTCGATGTCGATGCGATCGCCGATGGCGACGAGGTGGTCGTGGCCGGTGTCCTGCAGCATATCGAGGAGGCCGGCGTCCATTCGGGCGACAGCGCCTGTTCGATGCCGCCCTATTCGCTGTCGGCCGAGGTGATCGCCGAGATCGAACGGCAGACGGTCGCGCTGGCCAAGGCGTTGAACGTCAAGGGGCTGATGAACATCCAGTTCGCGGTCAAGGACGGCAAGGTCTATCTGATCGAGGTCAATCCGCGCGCCAGCCGCACGGTGCCGTTCGTCGCCAAGGCGATCGGCACGCCGGTTGCCAAGATCGCGGCGCGGGTGATGGCGGGCGAGAAGCTGGCCACGCTGCCCGTGATCGACCGCAACATCGATCATGTCGCGGTAAAGGAAGCGGTATTCCCCTGGGGGCGCTTCCCCGGCGTCGATCCGGTGTTGTCGCCGGAAATGAAGTCGACCGGCGAAGTGATGGGAATCGATAGCGATTTCGCCACCGCCTTCGCCAAGGCGCAGATGGGTGCCAGCATCGTCCTGCCCAAGGGCGGCACGGTGTTCGTGTCGGTCAAGTCGGGGGACAAGCCGGTCATCCTGCCCGGCGTGAAGCTGCTGGTCGAATTGGGGTTCAAGATCGTCGCGACCAGCGGGACCGCGGATTACCTGGCCGAGAACGGCGTGCCGGTCGAACGGGTGAACAAGGTGGCGCAGGGGCGTCCGCATATCGTCGACAAGATTTTCGACGGCGATATCGCGATGATCTTCAACACCACCGAAGGCTGGCAGTCGCTGAAGGATTCGGAATCGATCCGCGCCTCGGCCCAGTCGCAGAAGGTGCCGTATTTCACCACGGCCCCGGCGAGCGTCGCGGTGGCGCAGGCCATCCAGGCGCTGGGCGCCCGGTCCCTTGAAGTGCGCCCGCTCCAGTCCTATTATTCGCAATCGCACAACTGATCCCCATCAGCGAAAAGTTGCGCGCGGACGGTCCTTGACGGGGCCGTCCGTGTGGCGGGGGCAATGATAGAAAAAGGGACGCGCGCGCGATGGCGACGGTCGAAAAGATGCCGATGTTGCAGGAGGGCTATGATCGCCTGACGGCGCACCTCAAGCAGCTGAAGGTGGAACGACCGCAGATCATCGACGCGATCGAGGAAGCCCGCGCGCATGGCGACCTGTCCGAAAACGCCGAATATCATGCGGCGAAGGAGCGGCAGGGCCAGATCGAGGCGTCGATCGCCGATATCGAGGACAAGCTGAGCCGCGCGCAGGTGATCGACCCGAAGGACCTGTCGGGCGACAAGGTGGTGTTCGGTGCGACCGTCACGCTGCTGGACGAGGACGACAAGGAAATCACCTATCAGATCGTCGGCCAGACCGAGGCCGACGCGAAGTCGGGTCGCATCTCGTACAATTCGCCGATGGGCCGCGCGCTGATCGGGCGGAAGGTCGAGGACGATGTCGAGGTGACGGTGCCGTCGGGCGACCGTTACTATCAGATCGCGAAGATCGAGTTCATCTGAACCGATATGGACGACCGGCGGCCGTCACCGGCGATCCTGACGATCGGCGGGCTGATCGCCGCCGTCAGCGCGTGGCTGATCCTCACGGGTGGCGTATGGAGCGCGGCCATCGCGGCGGGCTTCGTACCGCTGCGGATGACCAGCAATATCGCATCGATCGAAGGGTTCGCGCCATTCGTGCCGGTATGGCTGACGCCGGTCACTGCCGCGTTCATCCATGACGGGTGGCTGCATCTCGGCGTCAACCTCATCAGCCTCGCGATCGTCGGTACGCCGATCCAGCGCGCCGTCGGGGTGCGGGGCGTGGTGGTGTTACTGTTAGTCGGTGCTTATGCGTCTATCGCGGCGCAGTGGCTGGCCGGGCCGACCTCTCCTGCGCCGATGATCGGGGCGAGCGGCGCGATCTCCGCGCTGATCGGGGCCTATGGGCTGTTGTTCGGTGGGGCGAGGGCCAAGCCGATCGGTCCGATCCCCGCGCATGTCGTTCATGCGATCTGGCTGGGTGTGTTCTGGACCGCCATGAATCTGTTCATCGGCTGGTCGACGGCCGGCAGCGAGATGCCGATTGCCGGTGCCGCGCATGTCGGCGGGTTTATTGCCGGCATGGTGCTGTTGCGGCCGTTGTTGCGGTGGCGCTGGGGCGGGCGGGCGAACCGGGCGCAGGACTAGGTCCGCGTAGTTTCCGCTCCTTGAACCCAGATCACCCCGTTTGGTTCGAGCGTAGGTTCGAGCCTGTCGAGAAGCGAAGTCGAGAAGGGGTTCCTCAACCAGCGCGTTCTCGACGGACGCTTCTCGACTTCGCTCGAAGCTGCTCGAACTGAACGGGAGGGGTAACGTCGGCGACTTATGCCGCCGGCAGTTCCGGTTCTAGCAGGCGGTGCAGATGCACCACTACATATTTCATCTCGGCATCGTCGACGGTACGCTGGGCGGCGGCGCGCCATGCCTTTTCGGCGCTGGCATAGTCGCCGAAGATGCCGACGACGTCGATTGCGTTGAGGTCGGCGAAGTCGAGCGTGCGCGGATCGGTCACGCGGCCGCCGAAGACGAGGTGGAGTTTGCTCATGGTCGTTCCCGCAGTGCAAAAAAGAATACGCCCCGTCGCATAGCGGACGGAGCGTACCCTTCAACCCATAAGTTGGCAGCGCGCGGGCGGATCAGCCCTTGATCGCGCTTTTCCCGCTGTCGGTCGCGGCCTGTACCACGTTCGAGAAGACCGAACGGAGCTGTTCCTTCGCGCCGTCCTTGCTGGGGAGCGCAGCGGCGAGCTGTTCCTTGCCGACGTCGCGGGCGGTGGCGGCCGCCGCGGTGGCAGCGGCCGACAGCTTCTTGCCGAGCGGCGACAGCGCCTTGGTCTCCTGCGCGGTGCGCGGCAGCAGCGCGCCGACGACGGCACCCAGCGCCAGACCGCCGGCGAGGACGGCGAGCGGGTTGGCCTCGATCGTGTCCGACGCGCGCTTGGCGGCGTCGTGCGCGACTTCCGAAGCACGCTGCGCCGCATCATGCGCGGCGTCGCTGGTCGCGTGGGCGGTGGCGGCGGCCTTATCCTTGATCGTGTCGATCGTGCCGGTGCTGGTCGCGGTCGGGGCGGTCTTGAGTTCGCTCATGATGCTATTCCTTGTTCGGGGCAGTCGGGGGCAGGGGCGGCGGCGGAGGTGGCGGGGACTTGCGGAACAGGCGGGCGATCCGCTTTCGCGCAAGGAACGCGACGATGCCGGTCGCGACGCCGGCGGCGACGCCGGGCCGCTCGCGGATCACGGCAACGCCATCCTCCGCCTTGTCACGCAGGTCGTCGGCGACGCCCGACGCGATCGTGGCAGGGGACAGGCGATGCTTCGCTTCGGCCAGGCTGGCCTTCAGCCGGGCGCGTTTGATGAGGACATCGGCCTGTGCGGCGGCGAGCGAGGGCGGGATCAATGTCGATCTCCCAACGGAGCGGTGACCCGCTTGAAGCCGGTCAGCGCCATCTTGCCAAGCAAGCCGGCAATGGCGAACGCGACGACCACGACCAGCAAGGTGGCCCAGGCAGGCCCCATGATCGGCCGCAGCGACAGGATTGCGCCGACGAGCAGCGCGGTTACCGCCGACAGGGCGATGACCACCGCGCCTACCGCGAGACCGGCGGCGATGCCGGCCTGCGACCCGCGCGTGCTCGCCACCGTCTTCCACAACGTCACTTCCGCCTGGGCATAGGCCTTGGCATCGTCGACGACGCGCGAGACGACCGTTCCCAGTCCCTCATCCCCCATGATCGGGCTCAGCCCTTGGTCGACGGGGTAGTGTCGGTATCGACCCCGGCCTTGACGATGCGCGCCAGCACGAAGCCGAGCGCCGCAGCGGTGCCGATGGCGATCGCCGGGCTCTTGCGCACGAAGTCGCTGGCGTCGGCGAGCAGGTCCTCGACCTCCTTGCCCCGAAGGCCGTCCGAGAAGCCCGAAATCGCCTTCGCCGCCGAACGGGCGTATTGGCCGTACTGTTCGCCGAGCTTTTCATCGACGGTGCCGGCCGCGTCTTCCATCAGCTTCGAGAACTCGTCGAGCGCGCCGGTGGCGCGTGCCTTGCCCTCATCGGCGAGGCCGCGTGCCTTTTCGGTGGCCTTCGCCGACAGCTTCGACGCTTCGTCCTTCAGCGTCTGCTTCGCACCGCCAGCCGTCCCGGCCGTCGGGCTGGTGCCGGTTTCGGGCGGGAAGTCGGTGTCGAGGACGACGTTGCCGCCGGTGGTGGTCGGCGAGGTACCGGTCCGATTGAAGTCGGTCATAACGAATCCTTTCGTCGTTTCGGTAGGAAAACCATGTGGCGGTGCGGCGGTTCCGTGTCGCGTAGAGGATTTGCGGGCGGCGGAACGAATGGATAGAGGGGCCGCGACCAAGCCGTTTCGCGCGACAATAGAAGGAGTCATTACGTGACCGCAATCATCCAGGTGCATGGCCGCCAGATCCTCGACAGCCGCGGCAACCCGACCGTCGAGGTCGATGTGCTGCTGGAGGACGGCAGCTTCGGCCGCGCCGCGGTCCCGTCGGGTGCGTCGACCGGCGCGCACGAAGCCGTCGAAAAGCGCGATGGCGACAAGAGCGTCTATCTGGGCAAGGGCGTGCTGGCCGCAGTCGACGCGGTGAATGGCGACATCGCCGAAGCGGTGCTGGGCATGGATGCCGAGGACCAGAGCGACATCGACGAAGCGATGATCCAGCTGGATGGCACCGACAACAAGGGCCGCCTGGGGGCGAACGCGATCCTCGGCGTCAGCCTGGCGGTGGCGAAGGCGGCGGCGGATGCGCGCGGCCTGCCGCTGTATCGCTATGTCGGCGGTGTGTCGGCGCATCTGTTGCCGGTGCCGATGATGAACATCATCAATGGCGGCGAACATGCCGACAACCCGATCGATTTCCAGGAATTCATGGTGATGCCGGTCGGTGCCGACAGCATCGCCGAAGCGGTCCGTTGCGGTTCGGAAATCTTCCACACGCTGAAGAAGGGTCTGTCGGAGAAGGGCCTGTCGACCTCGGTCGGTGACGAGGGCGGCTTTGCACCAGCGCTCAACAGCACGATCGATGCGCTCGACTTCATCATGCAGAGCATCGAGCGGGCCGGGTACAAGCCGGGCGAGGACGTGATGCTCGCGCTCGATTGCGCGGCGACCGAATTCTTCAAGGGCGGCCGGTACGAAATGGTCGGCGAAGGCAAGTCGCTTAGCCCGCACGAAATGGCCGACTATCTGGCGGACCTCGCGGCGCGCTATCCGATCCTGTCGATCGAGGACGGCATGTCGGAAGATGATTTCGAAGGCTGGAAGGCGCTGACCGACAAGATCGGCGACAAGGTCCAGCTGGTCGGCGACGATCTGTTCGTCACCAACCCGAAGCGTCTGGCGATGGGCCTCGAACAGGGCCTCGCCAACTCGCTGCTGGTCAAGGTCAACCAGATCGGCACGCTGAGCGAGACGCTGGAGGCGGTGAACCTCGCGCATCGCAACCGCTATACCGCCGTCATGTCGCACCGTTCGGGCGAAACCGAGGATTCGACGATCGCCGACCTCGCGGTCGCGACCAACTGCGGCCAGATCAAGACCGGCTCGCTGGCGCGGTCGGACCGGCTTGCCAAGTACAACCAGCTGATCCGTATCGAGGAAGAGCTGGCCGGTGCGGCGCGCTATGCGGGGCGTTCGATCCTGCGCTGATCGGGTCCGTCGATCTGGCGGAAGGGCGGGGGCCGGTTCGAGGGAACCTGTCCCCGCCTTTCGTTCCGGCTCAGTCGGTGTCGCCGGGGTCCCAGAACAGGCCGAGCGTCACCATCGCCGCAAGCGCGGCCCGGCGCTGTGCAGGGTCGCGGGGGACGACCAGCCGGCGGGTGCCGGTACCATTGGTTTCGATCGCGCCGACGACCCGGCCGTCCTGTGCGGTCAGGACATAGCCGATCGGGTCGGCGAGAGCGGCGCGACCGCCGGTCATGCGATGGCGCGACTCCAGCGACAGGGTGGCGTCGCCGAGCGTGACGTCGCCCAGACGCGGTTCGGCTGCGGTCGGCCGCAGCGGGTCGATCGCCGCGAGGTCCATGCCGCCCGCATCGCGCCCGTCGAAGCGATAGGCACAGGCGAGACGCAGCGGGCGTAGCGGCGTGCTGATGCTGAGAACGCCGCTGCGTTGCTGTCCCTCGACCCGGCCATAGCGGCAACGGCCCTCGATCCGGCCGCCGACCTCCGCCCCGGCAAGATCGAAGGCGAGCGTGCCGGTACGCTCGAGCGCCGCTTCGGTGACGACGCCCCACGGGTCGTCGCTCCATTCACGCGTCGCTCCTTTGGCCCGGCGCCGTACATGGCCCTGCGCGCTGCCCAGGCGAAAGCTGCCGTCCTGCCAGCCGGGAATGCCGGTCAGGTCGATTCGTTCGCCCGTCGGCGCGATGGTTTCGAACCCGTCCATCGTCGCCAGCGTGCATCCGCCAAGCAGCAACGTCATGGCGATCATCCTGATTTTCACGGCGGCCTTCCCCTTGTTTCTCAAACGCAATGATCGGTGTGTCGACTTGGCTACAGGCTGAACGACGGATGGTTAACCGGTTCGTAGCGATGGCAGCGATAATCGGGCCGGGTGATGCTTGATCCCGCCAGTCCATTCCGCCCGGCCGTGTCGATGCGTGGATATGGCCGCGCGGCGGCAGAAGCGGCGGCAATCGGGATCGCGGCCGCGCTCGCGGTCTTCGCGCTGTTTTACTGGCTCGCCGCCGCGAGCCTGCACATCGACCGCGCCGCGCTGGCGCGGCCGGTAACAGCCGCCTTCGCCAACGGCGCGCTGGACCCCGCAGCCAGCTGGCAGCACGGCAATACCGAGATCGGGTCGCATCAGTATAATGACTGCCTGATCCTGTTTCAGGCGATGGACGACCGCGCACCCGCCCGGCTCCGCGCGGTCAGCCCGCTGTCGGTGCCGATCGAAACGGACAATAGCTGCGCGGCACTGCAAGCATTCGCGGCCGGACAGGTGGCGCCGCCGACGCGCTTCTATCACCAGTATCTCCACGGCCACACGACTCTGGCGCGCTGGCTGGTGCCACAGCTCGGCGTGGCGGGGCTGCGCGGGCTGTACAAGCTGCTGGCCAGCCTGCTGCTGCTGGCGGGGATCGGCTACGCCCTGCTGGGGCTTGCCCGCGGGCCGCGCGTTGGCGAGGCCGGGGCGTGGCTGGCGATCTTCGTGGTGTTCGCCCGCTGGTACGGGCTGGAGTCGTTCGGGCAATCGCTGGGGCACGGGCCGGCGGACCTGATAATCCTGACCTTCCCGCTGTTTCTGGCACGAGGTTCGGCAAGCCGGCCGCTCGGGGCAGGCGCAGTGATGATCGGAGCCGCGTTGTTCGGCGCACTGACCATGGCGTTCGAATTCCTGACCGGCGGGCTGCCGCTCGGTCTGGCGTTAATATTGGGCGCGGTCCCACTCGCCTTGTCGGGTGGTGGAGGGCAGGGCCGGGCATTGCTGGGCGCCGTGGTGGCGTTCGTCGTCGCGGCCGGGGCAACGATGGCGGCAAAGCTCCTGATGGTAGTCGCCCTGTTTCCCGCAGGCGCGTTGGCGGCGATCGAGCATCAGTTGCTGTTCCGGGTCGGGCTGGAACAGGCGGCGCGGCGGGAGACGGCCGTCGGCGGGCGGGAGTTCGTCACCCATTTATGGGCCGGGCTGGAGGGGCTGGCGTCCGGGATGCACCTGCTGGTGCTCGGGTCGCTGCTGATCGCGCTGGTCGCGGGCGGATGGGGCTATCGCCGGTTGCGGGCGGCGGGGCCGGCTGAACGGTTCCGGGCGAGCGCCCTTGCCGGATCGCTGCTGGTCCCGCCGCTGTGGCTGGTGCTGTTCTGGCAGCATAGCGCCGAACATGCGTGGTTCATGGACCGTATCCTGACCTGGGATATTGCGGGCGGCATGGCACTGTTCGCGCTCGCGCTGCGGCAACCGGCGTCAGAATAGCCGCCCGCCATCGGGCACGCGATGGTCCGGCGCGAACAGCACGACCGCGCCGGCCTCGTCCGGGAAGCCGAGCGTCAGCACCTCGGACACGAACTTGCCGATCTGACGCGGCGGGAAATTGACGACGGCCGCGACCTGTCGCCCGACCAGGGTGGCGATGTCGTAATGCTCGGTGATCTGGGCGCTTGATCGCTTGTGACCGAGGACCGGCCCGAAATCGATCAGCAGCTTGATCGCGGGCTTGCGCGCTTCCGGATAGGGTTCGGCCGACAGGATCGTGCCGACGCGGATGTCGACCTTAAGGAACGTGTCGAAATCGGTCGGGTCGGTCAGCTGCGTCGGATCGTGGAGAAGGTGCATATCGGCTCCGATCGGCGTTACATACGGCTTGCGTGGCAATCGGCTATACACGACATACGCGCGATGCCGCGATCCTCTCCCCTTCGCCAGATGCTCAAGCGTGCCGGCTGGCCGGCGCTGGTGATTCTCGTGATGGGGTTCTTCGCCTATCACGCGGTGCTGGGGCCGAACGGGGTGCTGGCGTACCGCGATTACCAGCGCAAGCTGACCGTGCGAAAGGCGCAATATGCGTGCCTGGAAAAGGTGCGTGCCGACCTGCGTAACCGGGTCGAACTGCTCGACCCGCGCCACGCCGATCCCGACATGGTCGACGAACTGGTCCGGCGAAAGCTGAACGTCGCGCACCCCGACGAATTCATCGTGCCGATCGCGGGCGAGGCGGCGGCGCGCACCCGGTGCGGAATCCGGCTGGACGACTGATTCCGCAGCGGAAGCTGTCCCGGCTCGGTTGCGCGGGCCGGGAAATCACGCCATAGGCGGCGCTCCTAAACCATCCTTTCAGGAACGAGGCATCCGAACCGTGGCAAAAGCACCGGCGCAAGGCCGCACCAGCGAACCCGTCATTCCCAATCGCGAACGGCCGGGGGAGCCAAAGCGGTACGAAGCGTCGAAAGAAGAGCTGCTTTCCTTCTACAAGGAAATGCTGCTGATCCGCCGTTTCGAAGAGAAGGCGGGGCAGTTGTATGGCCTCGGCCTGATCGGTGGCTTCTGCCACCTGTATATCGGCCAGGAAGCGGTCGCGGTCGGCCTGCAGTCGGCGCTCGAATCCGGCAAGGATTCGGTCATCACCGGCTATCGCGACCATGGCCACATGCTGGCCTATGGCATCGATCCCAAGGTCATCATGGCCGAGCTGACCGGACGCGAGGCCGGCATCAGCCGCGGCAAGGGCGGGTCGATGCACATGTTCTCGACCGAGCATAAATTCTATGGCGGCCACGGCATCGTCGGTGCGCAGGTGTCGCTGGGCGCGGGCCTCGCGTTCGGGCACAAGTACAGCAACGATGGCGGCGTCTGCATGGCCTATTTCGGCGATGGCGCCGCGAACCAGGGCCAGGTGTACGAATCGTTCAACATGGCCGAGCTGTGGAAGCTCCCGATCATCTTCGTGATCGAGAACAACCAGTACGCCATGGGCACCAGCGTCAATCGCGCTTCGGCCGAAGACCAGCTGTACAAGCGCGGCGAAAGCTTCCGCATCCCGGGCATCCAGGTCGACGGCATGGACGTGCTGGCGTGCCGTGGGGCGGCCGAGGAAGCGCTGGCATGGGTGCGCGCGGGCAAGGGGCCGATCATCCTCGAGATGAAGACCTATCGCTATCGCGGCCATTCGATGTCCGATCCGGCCAAGTATCGCAGCCGCGACGAAGTGCAGGCGATGCGCGACAATTCGGACCCGATCGAGGGGCTGAAGCGCGAACTGAACGCCGCCGGCGTGCAGGAAGACGAGCTGAAGGCGATCGAGGCCGAAATCCGCAAGGTGGTGAATGCCGCCGCCGACTTCGCCGAGAGCGCGCCGGAACCGGACGCCAAGGAACTGTACACCGACGTACTGGTGGAGACCTACTGAGATGCCGATCGAACTGAAGATGCCGGCGCTGTCGCCCACGATGGAAGAAGGCACGCTGGCCAAGTGGCTCGTCAAGGAAGGCGACACGGTCAAGTCGGGCGACATCATGGCCGAGATCGAGACCGACAAGGCGACGATGGAATTCGAAGCCGTGGACGAGGGCACGATCGCCCAGATCCTGGTCGCCGAGGGTACCGATAACGTGAAGGTCGGCGCGGTCATCGCGATCCTCGCCGCCGAGGGCGAAGACGTCGATGCCGCCAAGTCGGCGCAGCCGACCGAGGCGCGCGCCGGCGATGCCGCCGCCGCGACGCCGAAGGCCGACGCGAAGAACGACGACAAGGCCCCGCCGGCCCCGGAAGGCACGTCGCAGCAGCACGCCGAAACCGGCGCGCGCCAGCTGTTCGATGCCGCCGACCAGGAAGGCGATGCCGATCCGGAAATCCCGGCCGGCACCGAAATGGTCAAGACCACGGTCCGCGACGCACTGCGCGATGCGATGGCCGAGGAAATGCGCGCCGACGACCGCGTGTTCGTGATGGGCGAGGAAGTCGCCGAATATCAGGGCGCGTACAAGGTCACGCAGGGGCTGCTGGCCGAGTTCGGCGACCGCCGCGTCATCGACACGCCGATCACCGAATATGGCTTTGCCGGCATCGGCACCGGGGCCGCGATGGGCGGTCTGCGTCCGGTCATCGAATTCATGACGTTCAACTTCGCCATGCAGGCGATCGACCACATCATCAATTCGGCGGCCAAGACCAACTACATGTCCGGCGGCCAGATGCGCTGCCCGATCGTGTTCCGCGGTCCCAACGGGGCGGCGAGCCGCGTCGGTGCGCAGCATTCGCAGAACTACGGCCCGTGGTATGCCAGCGTTCCCGGCCTGATCGTGATCGCGCCCTATGACGCGGCCGATGCGAAGGGCTTGCTGAAGGCGGCGATCCGCTCGACCGATCCGGTCGTCTTCCTCGAAAACGAACTGATGTACGGTCGCTCGTTCGACGTGCCGAAGCTCGACGATTTCGTCCTGCCGATTGGCAAGGCGCGGATCATGAAGCCGGGCAAGGACGTGACGATCGTCAGCTATTCGATCGGCGTGGGCCTCGCGCTAGAAGCCGCCGAGAAGCTGGCCGAAGAGGGCATCGACGCGGAAGTGATCGACCTGCGCACGCTGCGCCCGCTCGACACCAAGACCGTGCTGAAGTCGCTGAAGAAGACCAACCGCCTGGTCGTGGTCGAGGAAGGTTGGCCGACCTGTTCGATCGCGTCGGAAATTGCCGCGGTGGTGATGGAAGAGGGCTTCGACGATCTCGACGCGCCGGTGTTGCGCGTCACCAACGAAGACGTGCCGCTGCCCTATGCCGCCAATCTCGAAAAGCTGGCGCTCATCACCAGCGACAAGGTGGTCGCAGCGGTGAAGAAGGTGACCTACAAGTAAGCGGGAGCCGCCGCGGACCGGATTGTCCGGTTCGCGGCGGCGCCATTACAGGCTGTAGCGATCGCAGGTCAGCGGCTGGCCCACGCTCGGCGACGGATTGGTGATACCGGTCGCCAATTCCCGATTGTCGCGCACCACGAACGACGCGGTCTGGTGCAGCCGCCGCTCTCCCATGAAATAGCGCGAGATCAGCGGCTGATAGTCGTAGTTGATCTCGACGAAGATCACCGCCGCATTGGGTGGCGCGATGACCTTGGTCCCGCCGATGCCCATGCCGGTGAAGCTGCTGCCGCTCGTTCCACCGTCACCGGCGCGGCCATAGCTTGAATCATAGCCCACGCCTGATTTCATCCCGACGCAACGTTGCCAGTGAATCCACTGGGAACCGTTCTTGGTCTCAAGGCTGGAAATGGTGATGCGGCCGTTGGTGGTAAGCGACAGGTTCTTGGCCTGCTGTCGCAAGCCTTCGATGACCTCACCGATATCGGCTTCGCGCAATTGCTGCGTCGCGATGGTGGTGTCGACGCCGACACGCGAGATATTGTCGGCCAGCGCGAGCGTCGTCTGGCTGAGCCGCAACTGGGTGATGCCGAAGTTGCACAGTTCGACCGCATACAGGCCGATCGGCAGCACGACCGGCAGCGCCAGAGCGAATTCGAGCATCGCCACGCCGCGCCGTTCGCGCAGGAGACGGCCGAGGCGGGACCGGGTCGGAGCGGGGGAGGTCAGTCGCATATCGTCTCCGGCGCATCGACGCCTTGCAGGCCATAGGGCTGGTTCTTGAGCGCGGTGGTTGACGAGATTTCCTGCGTCGGCGGCAGGCCCAGCAGGCCCGATAGCGGAAACAGCCGGGGATAGGTGATCCGCATGGTGTAGACGGTGACGTCGTTCGCGCCGCCCTGTCCGTCATTGCCGGGGTCGGTGTCCCAGCGCTTGTTGCCGTTGATGTCGGAAAAGCATTCGCCGGGATCATAGCGGTTGTTGTGGTTCGCATCGTCGAACGTTTCGGGCGCAATGCTGGCAAATCCGCGATAGAATTTGCGGCTGCTCTCCCACGTCAGGTTATTCGCCACCGGGCGCATCTGGGCAACGACGGTCGCGTCCATCTTGGCCAGGGTATCGGCCTTGCTGTTTCCCTCCAGCGTGCCGCGCCGCGCCGCCTGTTGCACCGCACCGGTCAGGATCGCCTGAACATAGGAGCGGTAGCACAGGTCGAACAGGCCCATCAGCAGCAGCAGCAGGACAGGCGCGATCAGGGCGAATTCGACCAACGTCGCCCCGCGCCGGTCGCCAAGGACGCGCCGGATCATTTCGATACCCGCAGCTTGGCGATCTGTGCTGCGATGTTGCTGAACGCGGTGTTGAGCTGCGCGGTATTGGCCGCCTGGAACGCACGTCCGTTGGCCGCGCATTGTTCGAGCATCGGCGTTAGCGTCGTGCCGAAGGCGATGACCCAGACGGTGATGTTCTTGCGGCGCGCGACATCGCACAATGCAGTTAATCGATTTGCGACGATCGTGTTCTGCTGTGCATCGGTGGGCATTCCGTTGGTGCGACGCTGATCGAGTGCGGACAGGCCGTACGCGTCATAGATTTGGCGCCCGGTATCCGTCTGACCGTCGGTCATGAAGATCAGGTGACGCGAAATCTGGCTGCCGTTCGGCGCAGAGGCATTCTCACTGGCGAAGAGGCCGGTCGGCGACAACAAGCGCAGACCCCAGAGGAAACCGATGTCGTGATACGTACCGCCACCGACCGTCAGCGTGTTCACATAGGTCTCCAGCTGGCTGCGGGTGGGCATCTGCAACTTCTGGGCGGGGCTGGGGCAATAGGCGAGACGGTTACCGTTGACGTTATAGTCGGCAATATTTTGGTAGTTCGACGTCGTCCTGACCGATTGGGTCTGCCAATTGTCGATGTTATAGCGGGCGTACACGACGGCGGGTAGCCACGGCTTCCACTGCGTTGCCGGATCGGACGTCGGGATCATGTCGACATCAAGATCATAGGCTGCGGTGGGAATGGTGGGATAGGTGTCCTGTTTGACGGTCTGGCGTTCCTCTATGCACGCGGATGATGCATTCCACGAAACATTACGAAACGTATGGTTGTTTCCGACCTGTACGCTGATCGTGCCCCCGCTTACCGTCGACCCACTGCCCTTCAGTGCCCGGACGTCATACCTGACTGGCTGATAGCTCCAGAAATAGTTGGTAGTGGTTGTGGTGGTCGTCTTGCCCTTGTTCGGGTTCGGCTTGCGGTAATCGGTTCGCGTCTGAGTCGTGTTGCTGAACCAGTCCTCGGTAATCGTACAAATCCCGTTCGCCAGTGAGGCGTAGAACTTGCTGCCGGTAATCCTCCATCGACTGAACTGTGACTGACGACCGTCCGCCGGTCCGGTCCAGTTGCTATATTCGATCGGCGTCTCTTGATAGGTGTTATTGGGCGCGGCACACGTTTCGGCCGGGGCGCTCGATTTGCGGCGACCGGTGTCTCCACTTTCCTTGGTCCAGCCGGACCAGCCATCCCACACATACGGGTTGTTGTCGGTCGACGTCCAACTGGAAGTGGTAGTCCCGTCCGGAATCCGCGACTGGTACGTCCATTCATCAGCCACCCATTCGGGCTTGAGCAACATGCCGACATTGACGTTGGACGAATAGGGCACGGCGCCATAGCGGACCTCCGTACCCGGCTTCTTCGCGGCTTCCACCGTGTCGTAGAAATTGACGACCGCGTTGCGCAGGCCGGTGATCTTGTTCGCGCTGTCGCCCGGATTGGTGTCGGCCATCGACCCGGTGGTGTCGAGGACGAACATGATGTCGAGGTTCGGGATTTCCAGCTTCGCCTCGCACGTCACCGCGATGTTGACCGGCGCGAAGCCGGCCATCTTCATCAGCGTCATAGGCACGGTCGCGCTCGCGGTGCCCGCGACCTGATTTTCGGGCGTCCGGACCGGCACGAAGGACGGGGATTGCGATCCCATCATCCCGGCCTTGAAGTTGTTTGCGAAGAAGGCCCGTGCCTGTTGCTGCGCATTGGCGTTGAAATCGGTGCCGTTCATGAACTTGCGGCCGGCCAGCACGCCGGCGTCGCATGCCTGTTGCAGGCGGACCTTCACATAATAGACGCGCGCCGTGTCGATCGCCGATCCGGCGATGCCGACCAGCGGCACCAGCGCGATCGCCATCATCGCCAGCGTATTGCCGCGGCGATCGCGTGCCAGCCGGCCGAGGATGCCCCCGGTCCGTACCTTTTCCTGCTCGCCTGCCGATCCGCTCATGCCCCGCCCAGTCCAATCACCAAGGCGCAGGAGTCGCACCCTGCGCATATCACAGGGTTTCATGCCCGATCGGGGTTGACGGAAGTTTAAGACGCGGGCTGAACGCCGCAATGCACCATGATCCCGAACGCGATCTCGCCCTGGCCTATGCCCCCGATGACGGCCGCCGTGCCGCCTTGTCCGCGTTGCTGGCACTCGACGCGGCGCTGGGCGATGTCGTGCGGTCGACGACGCAGCCGGCGCTGGGGCAGATTCGGCTGGCATGGTGGCGCGAACAGCTGGCGAAGCTGGACGATGCGCCACCGCCGGCGATGCCGGTGCTGGAGGCACTTGCCGCGCACGTTCTGCCGCGGGGCGTGGGCGGTGTGGCATTGTCGGGGATCGTCGATGGTTGGGACGTGCTGATCGAGGAAGAGACCTTGAAGGATGGCGCGCTCGACCGTTTTGCGAGCCTGCGGGGCGGGCGGCTGTTCGCACTGGCGGCTGGGGTGCTGGGCGGTGATGTGGCGAAGACGACCCGGCTGGGGCAGGGATGGGCGCTGTTCGACCTTGCCCGACACCAGAGCGACCCGCAGATTGCCGCCCGCGCGGATACGCTGGCGGCGAAGGCGCTGTCCGGCCCGTTGGCCGGGGTGGCGCGGTCCCTGGGAATGTTGGCGCTGTCCGCCCGGCTGGAACTGGCCGGGGTGCCGCAGGGCGGGCCGAAGCGCGCGGCGCGACTGATGTGGTTCGGGCTTGCCGGTCGGTAAGCGCTGCAGTGTAACGGCACCAAGCAAGGGGGGAGCGGGCGATGTGGCGATTCTTGGCAGGAGTGGGTTCGGCACTGGCGCTGGTCGCGGCGGGACTGTTCCTGTTTCGCAGCGATGCGGCAACCGAGAAGCTGCCGCCCGCGCCGCGCATGGCGGCGGCGGGATCTCTCGAATCGGAACCTGCCTTGCCCGACGATCCGCCCGCAGCGACCCCGCGGACGCGCGAGCAGAAGCGCTTTGACCGCTATGACAAGGATCGCGACGGTCGCATCACGCGCGACGAATATCTCGCGTCACGGCGGAAAGCCTATGCGAAGCTCGACGCCAATGGCGACGGACGGCTGAGCTTCGATGAATGGGCGTCCAAGACCACGACCAAGTTCGCGACCGCCGACAAGGGGCGGGATGGCGCATTGGACGCTGCCGAGTTCGCGACGACGGCGGTAAAGCGCAAGGCGGCGCGGCGGGTGAACTGCCCGCCACCGGCAGCCGCTGCCGAAGAAGGTTGACGTTCACGTCAACGTAAATTAGCGTCAGGGCATGGAAGCATCCCATGCCCTGCGTGTCGAGTCGACCGAAGCGGACCGCTTTTCGATCACCGACCTGTGCAACGAATTCGGCGTCACCGCGCGGGCGCTGCGCTTCTATGAGGATGAAGGGCTGATCGCGCCCGAGCGGCGGGGGCTTGCCCGTATCTATTCGCAGCGCGATCGTGCGCGGCTGGCGTGGATCCTGCGCGGCAAGCGCGTCGGGTTCAGCCTCGCCGAAATTCGCGAGATGATCGACCTGTACGATATCGGCGACGGCCGCGTCGTGCAGCGACAGGTGACGGTCCAGAAATGCCGCGACCGGATCGCCCTGCTGGAAAACCAGCGGCGCGATATCGACGCCGCCATCGCCGAACTCAGCGACTTCGTGACCACCATCAAAGCGCTCCCCCTACAGGCCGCCCCGTCAGAGGGCGCATCCCCGGAGAAGGATTGATCCCATGCCCAGCTATGTTCCGCCGGTTCGCGACACCCGCTTCATCCTCGACCATGTCCTGAAGATCGGCGACCATGCCGCGCTGCCCGGTTTCGCCAATGCGACGCCGGACACCGTAGAGGCGGTGCTGGAGGAGGGCGGTCGCTTCGTCGCCGAAGTGCTGTTCCCGCTCAACGCCTCGGGCGATCAGCAGGGCTGCACCCGCCATGCCGATGGCAGCGTGACGACCCCGGACGGGTTCAAGGACGCCTATCGCCAGTTCGTCGAATCGGGCTGGGGCACGCTGTCGGCACCGGAAGCGTTCGGCGGGCAGGCGATGCCGCATGTCGTGGCGACCGCGTTCGAGGAATATCTGATCTCCGCCAACATGGCGTTCGCGATGTATCCGGGGCTGACGCATGGCGCGATCGCCGCGCTGCTGGTCAAGGGCAGTCCGGAACAGCAGGCGATGTATGTGCCCAAGATGGTGTCGGGCGAATGGGGCGGCACCATGAACCTGACCGAACCGCAATGCGGCACCGATCTGGGCCTCATCAAGACGCGCGCCGTGCCGAACGACGACGGGTCGTGGGCGATCACCGGCACGAAGATCTTCATCTCGTCGGGCGAGCATGACCTGACCGACAACATCATCCACCTCGTCCTTGCCAAGACGCCGGGCGCGCCGGAAAGCTCGAAGGGGATTTCGCTGTTCGTGGTGCCCAAGTTCCTGGTGAACGAGGACGGATCGCTGGGCGAACGCAATCCGGTGACCTGCGGATCGATCGAACACAAGATGGGCATTCATGCCAATTCGACCTGCGTCATGAACTATGACGGGGCGAAGGGCTGGCTGGTCGGCGAGGAGATGAAGGGCCTTGCCGCGATGTTCATCATGATGAACGCAGCGCGGCTGGGCGTGGGCCTGCAGGGGCTGGGCGTGGCCGAGACGGCGTACCAGAACGCCGTCATCTATGCCGGCGACCGGCGGCAGGGGCGGGCGCTGACCGGCCCGAACGAGCCGGGCGAAAAGGCCGATACGCTGTTCGTCCATCCCGATGTCCGGCGGATGCTGATGGAGGGCAAGGCGCTGACAGAGGGCCTGCGTGCGCTGTGCCTGTGGGGCGCGTTGCAGGTCGACCTGGCGCATATGAGCGAGGATGCCGCGACGCGCGAACTGGCCGACGACCTCGTGTCGCTGCTGACCCCGGTCATCAAGGGCTATGGCACCGACAAGGGTTATGACGTCGCGACCAATGCGCAGCAGGTTTATGGCGGTCATGGCTACATCGCCGAATGGGGCATGGAGCAATATGTCCGCGATGCCCGGATCGCGATGATCTATGAAGGCACCAACGGCGTGCAGGCGATGGATCTGGTCGGGCGCAAGCTGGCGCAGAATGGTGGCCGCGCGATCCAGCATTTCTTCCGTATCGTCGGCGAGGAGATCGCGGTCGCCAAGGGTGCCGAGGCGACCCGCGACTTCGCCGAGCGGCTGGAGCGGGGGCTGAAGGACCTGCAGGCGGCGACGATGTGGTTCATGGCCAACGGGATGCAGAACCCCAACCATGTCGGCGCGGGTGCGCATTCCTACATGCACATCATGGGCATCGTCGCGACGGGCCTGATGTGGCTGCGGATGCTGACCGCGGCGGAAGCACTGGCGGCGTCGGGCGAGGGCGATCCGGCGTTCATCGAGGGCAAGCGGGTGACCGCGCGCTTCTATGCCGAGCGGATCATTCCGGACGCGAGCGCGCTGCGGCGCAAGATCGAGGGCGGGGCGGATGCCGTGATGGCGCTCGACCCGGCATTGTTCGCGCGGGGGTAATTCACCCCGGGGGCGTTCGAAAACGCGTCACCCCAGCCTGCGCTGGGGTGACGGTTATTACTGAGGTGTCGAGTCTTACTTCTCGCGCTTCTTGCGATGCGTTTCGAGGTCGAGCACCGCCGAATCGGCTCCTTCGGGCAACAGGCCCAGCCGCCGTGCGACCTCCTGATAGGCCTCGACTTCGCCACCCAGGTCGCGACGGAAGCGATCTTTGTCGAGCTTTTCGTTAGTGGTCATGTCCCACAGGCGGCAACCATCCGGGCTGATCTCGTCCGCCAGGATGATCCGGCTGAAATCATTGTCCCAGATGCGGCCGAATTCGAGCTTGAAATCGACCAGGCGGATGTTGATCGCCGCGAACATGCCCGACAGGAAGTCGTTCACGCGGATCGCCATGTCGGCCATCTCGTGCAGTTCGTCCTGCGCGGCCCAGCCGAAGCACAGGATATGTTCGTCCGAGACCATCGGATCGCCGAGCGCGTCGTCCTTGTAATAATATTCGATGATCGTGCGGGGGAGCTGCTGGCCCTCTTCGATGCCCAGCCGCTTGCTGATCGAACCGGCGGCGACGTTGCGTACGACGACCTCGATCGGGACGATCTCGACCTGACGGATCAGCTGCTCGCGCATGTTCAGGCGGCGGATGAAGTGCGTCGGCACGCCGATATTGCCGAGCAGCGTGAAGACATGCTCGGAAATCCGGTTGTTCAGCACGCCCTTGCCGTTGATCGTACCCTTTTTCTGGGCATTGAAGGCGGTGGCGTCGTCCTTGAAATACTGGATCAGCGTACCCGGTTCCGGACCCTCATAGAGGATCTTTGCCTTGCCTTCGTAGATCTGGCGGCGGCGAGCCATGCGATTCCCTTCAACGAAACGGCATGGGCCAGAGCTTTGTGTCCGGCCCCCTGCGGAAAGCCGCCGCATAGCCGATGGGCGTCGCCCGCGCAATCAGCCCGCGTGGGTGGCCTGCATCGGCAGCAGCGGACGAACGCGCCGCCACAGTAACAACGCGAAAAGTGCCAGTGCCAATGGCGGCAGCGCGAGGCCGATCAGCGCAAGCGCGGCGCCGAACGTCCAGCGCGCGACGCCCAACCGTTCGCAGGCGGCGGCGTGTGCTTCCGGCATTGATGCGATCCGCGCGGCGGTTAGGCGGAAGCCGTAGCCATGGCCGAAAGCGACACCCGGTGCGGCAGTGACGTCGCCTTCCGGCGTGGCGGGTTCGGATCAGTCGCCGGGTGCGTTGCCGCAACCGGCACGGATCAGAAGGGCCACGGCCGCCTCCCAAGCCGGTGTCCCGGGGGCAATCAGTTCGACATGGCCGGTGTTGTCCACCTCGTGCAGCGTTACGTCGTCGCCCCGTTCCCGTGCCATTCGCGCGAAGTCCGGGGCCATGCGCGCCGGCACGATCCGATCGTCGCGGCCGTTCAGCAGGTCGATCGGTACGCCGATCGGCAGCAGGTCGGGCACCGACGTATCGGCGAAGCGGTCCGCCCGCTCACCGACCAGCCTGACGATAACATCGGTGCCGCAGCCATTGTCGGGGCTCGATTCGACCGCCGCCAGGTCGGGCAGGCCGCCCAGGCTGATGACATGCGCGATCCGAAGCGGATCGCCACCGGCGAGTATGCTTTCCGGCGGCAGGCGGTGACGCGCCGCAAGCCATAGGGCGAGATGGCCGCCCGCCGAGTGGCCAAGTGCAACGACGTGCGACAGGTCGAGGCCGAAAGCATCGGCGTGGCACCGCAGCAGGTCGGCGGCGGCAGCGGCATCGTCAAACGTGCCGGGATAGCCCCCACCGTCCCGGTCGACGCCGCGATAGTCGATGTTCCACACCGCGTATCCGCGGGTCCGCAGATCGGCTGCCGCCCAGTCCATCAACCGCCGGTCGGCGATGGCGCTCTGCCAGCAGCCGCCATGCACCATCAGGACAGTCGGCCAGCGTCCGGCCGGTTGCCCCTTCGGTAGCCACAGGTCGACGACCTGCAGACTGTCCTCGCCATAGCGGAGGCGATGATCGGGATCGGGACGGGGGCACTCGGTCAGGTCGGGCCACGTCATCGGTACCCAGCGTACATCGGGCATTTTTGGCGACGTCATCGTTCAAAACTGCAACAAATGCCGGACAACGACAATGCAGGTCGTAATATCGTATAATAAATTTGTGCTGGCCGAGGCTGTTGGTTAAGAACGTGTTGGGGAAGGTATTGCTATCCGTGGGATAGCCGCAGGGGGCGTGACGTGGGTAGAATTCGTACGATCGAGCGTGACAAGCTGTTGGACGCCGCCGAGGCAGTAACGATGGACAAGGGGCCGGCCGGCCTGACCATCGCTGCAGTCGCCGAACGGATGGGCATCACCAATGGTGGCGTGCAGTACAGCTTCCGCAGCAAGGAATCGCTTATCGCCGCGATGTTCGAGCGGTGGCAGCAGGAATATGCCGACCATATGATGGAGCTTGGCGCATCGCCGGACGACGGAGCATCGCGCATCCGGGCGCATCTTTCCTACAGCACGAGCTATGAGGAACGGTCGAAGCGCGGCGCGCCGACGCTGCTGGTGTCGCTGCTCAATTCGCCGCAGCACATGGTGCAGGTGCGGCGCTGGTATCGCAATCGGCTGGACGCGATCGATACCTCGATCCCGGAGGGCCGCTGGCTGCGTCTCGCTTTCCTGTCGTTGGAAGGGGCGTTCCTGATGCGGCTGTTCGGGTTGATCGACATGGAGAGCGACGAGTGGCGTTCGATCGTCGACGATGTCTGGGCGCTGTGCGACGGGACGCTGGTGCGGGCGCAGGACGATGCGGGGCGGCAGGCGGCCTGATCCCCATTCGTTCCATTTCGCCCCTCGCGGAGGTCGCATTCCCCTGCTATCGGGGGGACGATGGCAAGTGAACTGACCGACCCCTCGACGCCGATCGGCGTATTCGACGCACCGTTCGACAGCGCGCTGTCCGAACGATATCTCGTCTATGCGCTGTCGACGATCACCGCGCGGTCGCTGCCCGATGTGCGTGACGGGTTGAAGCCGGTGCATCGCCGACTATTGTGGGCGATGCGGCTGCTGAAGCTGGATCCGGCGTCGGGCTACAAGAAATGCGCGCGCGTCGTCGGCGACGTGATCGGCAAATATCATCCGCATGGCGACCAGTCGGTCTATGACGCGATGGTCCGCCTCGCGCAGGACTTCGCGCTGCGCTATCCGCTGGTCGACGGTCAGGGTAATTTCGGCAATATCGACGGCGATAACGCCGCCGCCTATCGCTATACCGAAGCGCGGCTGACCCAGGTCGCGATCGACCTGATGGCGGGCCTCGACGAGGACGCCACCGATTTCCGCCCGACCTATAATGGCGAGGAGCAGGAGCCGGAGCTGTTCCCCGGCATGTTCCCGAACCTGCTGGCCAATGGCGCCAGCGGTATCGCGGTCGGCATGGCGACCAGCGTGCCGCCGCATAACGCCGCCGAATTGTTCGACGCCGCGATCGTGCTGGTCGATCAGCCGGAGGCGGACGATGCGGCGGTGCTGGCGCATGTCCGCGGCCCCGATTTCCCGACCGGCGGCATCGTCGTCGATTCGCCTGCCGCGATCCGCGAATCCTACGCCACCGGGCGGGGTGGTTTCCGCGTGCGCGCCCGGCACGAAATCGAACGCGAAAAGGGCGGCGGCTGGCAGATCGTCGTCACGCAGATTCCGTATGGCGTGCAGAAGGGCAAGCTGATCGAACAGATCGCCGCGCTCATCAACGACAAGAAGCTGCCGATCCTGACCGACGTCCGCGACGAATCGGACGCGGAGATCCGCATCGTCCTCGAACCGCGCAGCCGGACCGTCGATCCGCAGGTCCTGATGGACGGGCTGTTCCGCCTGACGGACCTCGAATCGCGCGTGCCCCTCAACCTCAACGTGCTGGACAAGGATCGCACGCCCCGCGTCATGCCGTTGCGCGAGGCGTTGAAGGCGTGGGTCGACCATCAGTTCGTCGTGTTGCGCCGGCGCAGCGAACACCGATTGGCCAAGATCGCCGACCGGATCGAACTGCTTGACGGCTATCTTGCGGCCTATCTGAACCTCGACCGGGTAATCGCGATCATCCGTACCGAGGACGAACCGAAGCCGGTGCTGATCGCCGAATTTGCGCTGACCGATCGGCAGGCGGAGGCGATCCTTAACATGCGGCTGCGTTCGTTGCGCAAGCTGGAGGAGATGGAAATCCGGGGCGAACGCGCGAAGCTGGAGAAGGAGCAGGCCGAACTCACTCTGCTGCTGTCGAGCGAGGCGCGGCAGCGGACGCGGATGAAGCGCGACCTGACGAAGATGCGCGACCGTTATGGTCACGACACTGCACTGGGCGCGCGGCGCACGACTGTCGAGGAAGCGGCCCCGGCCCGCGAAATCCCGGCCGAGGCGATGATCGAGCGCGAACCGCTGACCGTCATCCTGTCGCAGCGCGGCTGGGTGCGGGCGCTGAAGGGGCATGTCGATCTGGCGTCGGCAGATACCGCGCGGTTCAAGGAAGGGGACGGCCCGGCGTTCGCATTCCATGCGCACACGACCGACAAGTTGCTGCTCACCACCGATGGCGGGCGATTCTATACGCTGGGCGCGGACAAGCTGCCCGGCGGGCGTGGTTTCGGCGAACCGGTCCGGGCCATGATCGACCTCGATGGCGAGGCGCGGATCGTCGGCCTGTCGCGGGCGGCGGCGTCGGATCGGTTGCTGCTGGCCGCGACCGATGGGCGGGGCTTCATGGTGCGCGTGGCGGATGTGCTGGCGGAAACGCGCAAGGGCAAGCAGGTAATGTCGCCGCGCCCCGGCGCCCGGCTGAAAGTCGTCCGGCCGGTTGCGCCGGAGGATGATTATGTCGCGTCGATCGGCGACAATCGCAAGCTGGTGCTGTTTCCCTTGAGCGAACTGGCGGAGATGGCGCGGGGGCAGGGGGTGCAGCTGCAACGCTTCCGCGACGGAGGGCTATCCGATGCGCGCACGCTGCGTTTCGCCGATGGCCTCCACTGGACGATGGGTGGGGAAACCGGGCGGATGCGGACCGAAAGCGACCTGTCGCCGTGGCGCGCGGCACGCGGTGCGGCCGGACGGATGCCGCCCAACGGCTTCCCGCGCGACAACCGTTTCTAGAGCGCAGACGTCATACCTTCGTACCGGTTTCAGAAGCTTTTAACCTCCGGTCGCCATAGTGATCGGGATGGCGTTCGGCAGGCATATATTTTCGGCGTTCAGGTCGCAGGCGTTCCCGCTTCCCGGTCCCGGGGCGGTCGCGATGCCAAGCGATCTCGGGCTACCAGAGCCGTCGGAAAACGATCCGCGGGAACCGATCCTCGACCTGTTGCCGGTGCCCACGGCGATCATCGTGGCGAATGCCGGGGGGGTGGTGTTCGAGGCGGTGAACCTCGCCTTTCGCGCGGCGGGCTTCGCCGATAGCGATGGGCGCGCGGCGTTGCTGCACGAGATCGGCGACCAGCTGCTGTCGTTCCTGATGTCCGGCGACACGCGGCGTCGCATGGCGTTGCGGCTGGGCGATGCGGTCGACAGCCGGCATTATGATGTCACGCTCGCGCGGCGGCCGGAATCGGTCGGCATCCCGCGCTGCATGATGTCGATGGTCGATCAGACGCCGGAACAGCGCACCGAAACCAGTCTGCGTCGCGAAATGAGCACCGATTCGCTGACCGGCCTGCCCAATCGCATCGGGTTCGGCGATCTGGTCGAGGAACGCGTGGTGGATGGCGACCGGGATGGGTTCGCGGTTCTGGCGGTCAACCTCGACCGGTTCAGCCGGGTAAACGCATGCATGGGGTCGCTGTCGGGCGACGAATTGCTGATTTCGGTCGCGCGTCGGCTGAAGGGGGTTTTGCGCAGCAACGACGTGCTGGCGCGAACCGGCGGCGACGAATTTGCCGTGCTGCTCAGCCTGCGCGACGGGACCGAGGACGCGCTGCAGGCCGCGGGGCGGTTGCAACAGGCGTTGGTCCAGCCGTTCCAGCTGACGGATTTCAGCATCCGGGTCGAATGCTCGATCGGCATTGCGCTGGGCGAGGATGCCGATGCGGAGGCGGAGGATATGATCCGCCACGCCCAGTTCGCGGTGAAGCGGTCCAAGCGAACCGGCCAGACCGAAGTCTATCGCCCGCATCTGTTCGATATCGTGCGCAGCCAGTTTTCGATCGAAACCCGGCTGCGGCATGCGCTGGAGGACGGGCAGCTCCATCTCGCGTTTCAGCCGATCTGCGACCTCTCGACCGGCCGGATCAACAGCTTCGAAGCACTGGCGCGGTGGACGACGCCCGAGGGGGAGAATATCTCACCGGTCGATTTCATTCCGGTGGCCGAGGAATCGGGGCTGATCGTACCGCTTGGACGCTGGGCAATGGCGGAAGCGGGGCGGACGCTGGCCGAATGGGATCGGCGTGCCGGTACCGATTGCGGCGCACGCATGGCGGTGAACCTGTCGGCGGTGCAGTTGCAGCGCGACAATGTCGAGGCGATGTTCGCCGCCATACTGGCGCAGTACGGCCTGACCGGGGACCGCTTCACCATCGAGCTGACCGAAAGCGCGTTCATCGTCGATCCCGACCGGACGCTGTGTACGATGCTGGCGCTGAAGGAGATGGGTGCGGCGATCGCGATGGACGATTTCGGCACCGGCTATTCCAACCTGGCCTATCTGCAGAAGCTGCCGATCGACAAGCTGAAGATCGACCGCAGCTTCATCACCGGAATGCTGGCCGACCGTGACAAGGTGGCGATCGTCCGTGCGATCCTGAGCCTCGCCCAGGCGCTGGGACTGCGCACGACCGCGGAGGGGATCGAGACGCAGGAGCTGGAACACACGCTGGTCGCGCTCGGCTGCGCCTTTGGCCAGGGCTATTTCTATTCGCGACCGATCGATGCGGACGCGGCCTATGCGTTGCTGGTCGCGCGCAACGCCTGAGCCACGACCTCGTCCGCAATCGCCGCCGTCCGAGCCGCGTCGGGAAAGCCCTCCGCAATCCAGCGATCCTCGACCTGCCGCAGCGCACGCGCCACATCCGGTCCGCGTGCCAGCCCGCGCTCGACCAGCGCGCCACCCGACAGGGGCAGTGTCGGCCGCGCCCAGCCGGCGACCATCGCCGCGCCATTCGGGTCGTCCGTGCGCAACAGCCGGTCGACCGCACCCTCGATCCCGAGCCGGTAGCCCATTGCCAGCGGATGGTCGTTCGCGTCGCCCAACGCGACGGCGACCCGCTTGCGCTGGACGTTGGACAGTTTCAGCCGCGCGGTGACGCCCTCGGCATTGTCGATGTCGAGCAGGCTGGCGAGCCGCCGGATCGGATCGGGAGCGATGCCCGCCGCCGCCTCTGCCGCGACCAGCGCCGCCAGCCGGTCGACCGCGGCCGCATCGACTTCGGGCAAAACCGGCTGCCAGATGCCGTGATCGACCATCAGCCGCAGCACGCCCACGGCGTCGCGGGCCACCAGCAGCTTGAGAAGTTCGTCGGCGATCCGTTCGCGCGAAAGCGCCATCAGGTCGTTGGCCCGCACCACGCACGCCGCGAGCGCCTCGGCATCCGGCACATCGCCGAACCGCGCGAGGAAGCGGAAGAAGCGCAGGATGCGCAGGTGATCTTCCGCAATCCGGCGCAACGGATCGCCGATGAAGCGGACCCGGCCGGCATGGAGATCGGCGATACCACTGAAATAATCGTGCAGCCGATAATCCGACATATCGGCATAGAGCGCGTTCATCGTGAAATCGCGCCGTGCGGCATCGGCCTGCCAATCATCGGTAAACGCGACCTCGGCATGACGGCCATCGGTCGTCACGTCATGGCGCAGCGTCGTCACCTCGACCACCGTGCCGTCTGAGACCGCAGTGATCGTCCCGTGCGCGATGCCGGTCGGTATCGCCTTGATCCCTGCCGCCTGCAGCCGCCGGACGACTTCCTCCGGCGGATGGATCGTCGCCACGTCGATATCGGCGACCGGCAGGCCCAGCAGCGTGTCGCGCACCGCCCCCCCGACATAGCGCGCCGCGCCTTCGCCCAGTGCCGCCGCCAGTCGGTCCAGCCCGGGCCGCTGCATCCATTCGGCGGGGGGCAGGGTGGTGAAGGTTGTCACGGCCATGTCAGTCTTTGCGCCAAGTTGACGATCATAGCAGCCGTCGCACCCCAGATGCGCCGTTCGCCATGGATCAGTTCGTAATAATGTCGCTCGCGTCCCTCATGCCAGCGGCTGCCGCGCCGAAGGTTGGCGGGGTCGAGGAGGAAGGCGAGCGGGACCTCGAAGATCGCATCGACCTCCCGCGGATGGGGCAGGAGCGGCAGGTCGGCGGGCACGACGGCCAGTACCGGCGTCACCTCAAACCCCGTCACCGTATGATAGCGGTCGAGCGTCGCGACGACCTGCGCCGCGTCCGCCGGCAGCGCGATCTCCTCACCGGCCTCGCGTAGCGCTGCGCCGACCGCATCGGAATCACCCGGATCGATACTGCCGCCGGGAAAGGCGACCTGTCCCGCATGGGTGCGCAGGTCGCCGGTCCGCTGGGTCAGCAACACGCCCGGTTCCGCCCGGTCGGTCACCGCGATCAGCACCGCCGCCGCGCGCCAGCCATTGTCGGGCATCGGTGCGTCGCCGTTCAAATCCCCTGTCAGCAGCGGTCCGGCGGGCGCTGCGAGCCGCGCCCGCAGCTGCTCCGCCAATGTCATGCCGGCTCGAACGGAAAGAATGCGCCTTCGCTCCACAATCCGCGCCGCCCGTCAGGCCCAGCTACCATTTGTTCGACCAGTTCATAGAACACTGACCGGGAGATCAGCGCGTCCATGCCGCCGCGAACGCGCAGATAGGGCCGGGGGGCGTCGTGGGTCCCTTCGATCCGAATCGGATGCTCGGCATCGGCCACCGCGACTTCTTCCGTATTCAGCCGGAACGCGATGCGCCCCTGTTCGCCATCGCCGGACAGCTTTGCCTCCACGGCGACGAACGGGGCATCGTCGACGGCGATCGAAAGCTTCTCGACCGGCGTCACCAGCACATGGGAACCATCGGATTCGCGCCGCAGGATCGTAGCGAACAACCGTACCAGCTCGGCGCGCGTGATCGGGCTGCCTTGATGGAACCAGCTGCCATCGGCCGCGATCCGCATCTCGCTGTCGCCGCAATGCGTCGGATTCCAGCGATCGACGGGCGGCAGCTTGGCCTCGGCGGCGAGGCGCGCAACCTCGGCGAGCGACAGGGAAGCGAAATCGGCGGGGGGCTGCATCGGCATGGATTTCCGTTAGCTCGCTCTACCCGGCCGCGACAAGAGGGTCAGGCCGCCAGTGCGACCCGCGGCGCCAGAATGCCCGACCGCAGTGGTACGTCGCCGCGCGCCAGCAATCGCGCCTGCTCATAGGGGCCGGGCATCCGCCAGCCGCCGGTACGCTCGGCGGTGAAGCCGAACCGTTGATAATAGGGCGCGTCGCCGACCAGCATCAGGGGTGCGCCGTCGCCGGCGGCCGCGATCGCGCGCTGCATCAGCTGATGCCCGATGCCGGTCCCCTGCCGCTCCGGCGTCACCGCCACGGGCCCGACCATCACCAGTGGCAGCGTACCACCGTCGTCGCAGTTCAGCTGCACCGGCCAGCATTGAATGCATCCGACCAGTTGCCGGTCCTCGACCCGGGCAAAGCTCAGGCCGTCGATCGGCGACAGCCCGGCCCGCACGCGATAGGCCGTTCGCCCATGCCGATCGCTACCGAACGCCACGTCGAGCAGCCCTTCGACATCGGCGACGGGAATGGTGGTCAGGGGCTGCAGGTCGGGCAATAGAGGGTCCAGTCGGCAATCGGATCGTGGAGGCGCCTGTACCGTCGCATCGGCGGGGCACAAGTGAAGATTCGGGCAACGGCTTACGTGTCCGCCGCCTTCTGCTATCGCGCGCATATTCCCAGAAGATGACAGGTGCCGCTTGCGCGATTCGCTTCAGCTTGAAGTCCATGATGTCGAAGTGAATGTCCTGACCGGCATTTATTCCGAGGAAACCCACCTGCCACAGCCGTTGCGCATCTCGATGACGGTGGATCTCGACTGTCCCGAACGTTTCACGCCCGATACGCCGCTGTCGGCGTCGAAAAGCTATATGGACCTCAAGGAAGCGGCCACCACGTCGCTGCCGCAGGGGGTACATTTCACCCTGATCGAGGGGGTGGCGGATCATATCGTCGACACGCTGTTCCTGTCCGATCCGCGCGTGCAGCGGGTGAAGATCCGTATCGTCAAGCTCGCCATCGCCGAAGCCGGCGAATCGATCGGCGTCACCATGGTCCGGCATCGGCGGTGACCCGCCCGCTGGCGCTGATTACCGGCAGCTTCCGCCGGCTGGGCGGGCATATCGCCGCGCGGCTGGCGCAGGCCGGCTACGACGTCGCACTTCACGCATCGCATCCCGGCGAGCCGGATGGCGAAGTCGTCGCGGCGATCGCTGCGGCGGGGGCGGCGCATCGCATCTTTGCCGCCGACCTGAGCGATGACGATGCTGCCGCGGGCTTGATCCGTGCGGTGGGGGCGGGCTTCGGCAGGCGGGTCGACCTGCTGGTCAACAACGCCTCCTGCTTTCGCACGGACGATGCGGGCTATCCGACGTCGGAATCGCTGGCGGCGCATTTCGCGGTCAACGCCGCCGCGCCGTTCGTCCTCGCGACGGAACTGGCTGAGCAGGGCGGGCGGTCGGTCATCAACATCCTCGACCAGCGCATCGCCCATCCCCATCGCGACCAGCTGGCCTATACCCTGTCGAAACAGGCGCTGGCCGAGGCGACCCGGACGCTCGCGCTTGCACTCGCGCCACGGGTGCGTGTCAATGGTGTCGCGCCGGGCCTGACGCTTGCGACCGAGGATTACAGCTCCGACCAGGTCGAGCGACTGGCGGCGATGATGCCGCTCGAACGGCTGCCGGATGTCGATCAGGTCGCCGACGCGATATTGTTCCTCGCTCACGCCGAAGCATCGACCGGGCAGGTGGTGTTCGTCGATGGTGGCGCGGGTCTGGTGTCGTTCGACCGCGACTTCGTGCATCTTGCCCGCTGAGGCGGCTTCAGTCGCTTCGCCCGTCATTGCAGCGGCCGAGCGATTCCCGAACGAACGCGAAGTCTTCCCGCGCGATCGCCGCATTGTCGGCGTCCTGCGACTGCAGGCTCGTTTCGGGCAATGCCTCGGGCAGGCCGCAGGCTAGCCGGTACCATGCCAGCGTGTCCGGCTTCGGCGCGCCGCCGGCCTCGTCGATGATATCGCCCAGTGACAATGCCCAGCGCCGCTGTTCCCCCGGACGGCGCAGGATCAGAAGCGACACCGGCGCACCGGTCGTCGTCTGCAGGAAAATCTGCGTCTCGCCTTCGCCGGGCAGGGTTCCTGGGACGTGGAAGGCGTTGCCGATCCCGGTGATCGCCGGCGGAGCGTCGGGCGCGATAACCTCCCGCACGACGTCGCGTACCCGCTGGTCCAATGCGGGCGCCCAAGCGAACTGTGCGTCGGGCGTGACCAGCTGCACCTGATCGGGGCGGCCGGCGACGGCCCGGGCGAAGGCGATGACGCGCTGCCGCTTCAGGTTGGGCGCACGCCCCCGCGGATCGAACGGTACATCGACGAGATAGCCGATCCGCGCGGGCAGGGGGCCGTTCGCACGGATCAATGCGCCGACATCGGCGGTCACGTAGAAACGGACATGACCGGGGGCGAGGCCGGGGGATTCGGCGGGTGCGATGCGCGCGACCGAGCGAATCGTCGCGTCGAGCACGATGTCGCTGTCGAGTGCCAGCCGCGCCAGTCGCGCATAGGCGACCGGTGCCGAATCGCCGATAACGTTAACAGGAACCGGGGTGCCCTGCTGTGCCGAAACGGGCGAACAGGCGGCCAGAAAAGCGAAAAAGGTTGCGGAACCGATCGGATTGCGTTTCATGCAACCGCTCTTACCCGCCGGAAAACCGTGGTTACAGACTTATTTCGGTAATCCGGCGATTGTACGAATGTTTCGTCCGACAAAGCGTTTGCGTCGTTTAAAAGGCCGCGATAGACAATCGCGGTCCGGAATGCCGCGTAGCCCCGGACACGCGGTCGTTGCGTGCCGGTTTCCGCCGGACGGACCGACCCAATGTACCGGGCTAGAGGAGTTTGGTTGCTGAATGGCTTACGCTGACCAAAAAGCAGGTAGTGGCCGGATCGTCGCGCTGATCATCGTGGGTATCCTCCACGTCGTGATCGGGTACGCGTTCATCTCCGGCCTTGCCTATAAATATGTGAAGAAGGTGACAGAGGATACCGAGACGTTCGACGTCGAGGAGCCGCCACCCCCGCCCGAGGAGATTCCTCCTCCCCCGCCGCCGCCTGAACAGCCGCAGCCGCAGTCGCCGCCGCCGGTCGTGACGCCGCCGCCGCTGGTCCGTGTGCCCGCGCCGACGCCGAACGTGATTCAGACGGTGAACACGCCGCCGCCGACCTATGCGCCGATCCCGACGGCCGGTCCGCCCGCGCCGCCGGCTCCGGTCGCGCCGCCGGCGCCGCCCGCTCCCGTGGTCAGCAAGGCTGCCGGTGCGAAGGGCGATCCTGCACAGTGGATCACCAACGACGACTATCCGCCCAGCGCGCTCAACAGCGGCGATGAAGGCGTGACGGCGATCGCGTGGGACATCAACACGCAGGGCCGTGTCGAAAACTGCCGCGTGACGTCTTCGTCCGGCTCGGCCGCGCTCGATCGCGCTGCCTGCTCGGCGATCAGCCGTCGCGGTCGGTACAGCCCGGCGCTCGATCAGTCCGGTAACCCGATCCGTTCGAGTTCGTCGCGTCGCGTCCGCTGGCAGCTGCCGGCCGATCGGTAAGACCGGGAGTCCCGCGACCATCGTGTCGCGGGACGGTCCGGGGCATTATTCTTCAAGAACATATCAGCTCTAAGGAAACTATCCGATGCTCACCCCCATCCTTGCTGCCGGCGCACCTGCCGGGGCTCCGAACTTCGGCTTCTGGGAAGCGCTTCAGCAGGGCGGCGCGATCGCGTTCGGCACGCTGGGCATTCTGGTCATCATGTCGGTCGGCTCGTTCTACATCCTCTTCACCAAGCTGTTCGAACAGCAGAAGATCATGAACCAGGCGAAGCGCGTGCGCGCCCAGTTCTGGCAGTCGAACTCGCTGCGCGAAGGTGCTGCCAAGCTCGACAAGAACTCGGCGTATCGCCAGATCGTCGATGACGGCCTCGCCGCGCAGGAACAGCATGGCAAGCTGACCGATCCGGTCGAAGCGCATGACTGGCTGCACGGTTCGCTGGCCCGTTCGGAAGCGTCGATCAACTCGAAGCTCAACGGCGGCCTCGCCTTCCTCGCGACCGTCGGCGCGACCTCGCCGTTCGTCGGTCTGTTCGGTACCGTGGTCGGCATCTACCGCGCGCTCGTGAAGATCGGTGCCGCCGGTCAGGCCGCGATCGGCGACGTCGCCGGCCCGGTCGGTGAAGCGCTCATCATGACCGCCATCGGTCTGGTCGTCGCGGTTCCGGCCGTGCTCGCCTATAACTGGCTGCAGCGCCGCAACAAGTCGATCGCCGAAGACCTGTCGGCCTTCTCGAACGACGTCCTCGGCTACCTCGCCTCGAACGGTGCGGTTCGTCCGACCGTCGCGGCCCGTGGCCCGGCACCGGTTGCCAAGCCGGCAGTCGGCAGCACCACCGCCGGCCAGGCCGGTGGCGTGCCGACCGCGCCGCGCGTCTGATCGCACGACGCTGACGCCGCCGGGGCCTGATGGTTCCGGCGGTTCGATTGAGTAGAAGTGGATAGGATAGCCTCATGGCGATGAGTGTTGGCGGCGGCGGCGATGAAGCCCCCCTCTCGGACATCAATACCACGCCGCTCGTGGACGTCATGCTCGTGCTGCTGATCATCTTCCTGATCGCGGTTCCGGTCGTGGTCCAGCAGGTGAGCGGCGTGAAGGTCCCGAAGGTCGTGTTCGAACCGACGACGACCAAGCCGGAAAACGTCTCGTTGTCGGTGCAGGGCCTCGACGGCCAGTGCGCGGTGTACTGGGGCCTGACCCGGGTTACCGCGGACGAACTGCGTACCCGTGCGGTCAAGAAGCTGGAAGACGAAGTTGCCCGTCAGGGTGGCGCCGGTAACCCGAACCTCGAACTGCCCGAAGTGCATATCCGGGGCGACGTGAACACGCCGTACCGTTGCATCGGCGGCACGATCTACACGATGCAGTCGGCGGGGTTCGTCAAGGTCGGGTTCATTTCCGAACCGGACCCGAACACCACGCCGCGCACGCGTCAATAGGAGTAGCCTGACATGGCAATGAGTGGTGGCGGTCGCGCAGACGACGAACCGATGATGGACATGAACACGACGCCGTTGATCGACGTGCTGCTCGTGCTGCTGATCATGTTCATCATCACCATCCCGATCCAGAGCCACGCGGTAAAGGTCGATCTTCCTCAACCGAACAACCAGCCGCAGACGCAGGTTGATCCGGTAAAGAACAAGATCTCGATCAATGCGCAGGGCCAGACCTTCTGGAACGGCACCCCGGTCGACGAAGTTACGCTGACACAGTATCTGGATCAGAGCGTGGCAATGGAGCCGCAGCCGGAACTGCACTTCCAGCCCGACGCTACGGCGCGGTACGAAGTGGTCGACGGCGTACTGGCTATCATCAAGCGCGCGAACGTGACGAAGCTCGGCTTCGTCGGTAACGAGCAGTATCGCGGCGATTTCTGATCGCGAATTGCCCGGCCGGTCGAACGGCGGATCAGGGGCGGCCTTCGGGTCGCCCTTTTTTTGTGTGTGACGCCGGCTGGAACGCTTGTGCAACCGTCTCGAAAATGAAACATTGATGTCATCACGATGTAATAAACAGGAGATGATGTCATGCGAATCGGTATTTCTGCACTGCTTGGCTCGGCGCTGGCGGTGATGGGGATCGCCTCCAGCGCGAACGCCCAGGACGCACAATATGCCCATGCCGCAATCACGGCCGGCAATCTGACCTCGGCTGAACGCACGTTGGAGCGCGAAACCCGCGCCGGCAGTCGCGAGCCGGAGGTTCTCCTCAATCTTGCCGCCGTTTATGCGATGACGCAGCGACCAGCCGAAGCGCGGGGACTTTACCAGCGCGTGCTCAGCGCGAAGGATGCGTCGCTGGTTATGCCGTCAACGCGGATCGCAAGTTCGCACGCTGTCGCCCGCCGTGGGCTGCAACTGCTTGAACATCCAAACTCGGTCCAGCTTACCGCGCGATAAAGCGACTGGCCGATCGATCCGTTGCGGCCAGCCAAAACTGGCCTCCATCTCAGGGCACGTTCAAGTGCGACTGTCGCCAAGCTTGGTGTCGTGGGCAAACAGGTATCCATAGCAAGGCTGATGCGGTCCAGATGAAGTCGGTATTGGATCTGCCGGCTTCATTCTGGCGGGTTAGGCAGCGTGGACAAATTGGCACGCCTGTTTGTTAGGGGACGTGCACCGACTGAACCTCAAGGCGTGCCTCTGGCGCATCGCGCAATTGTGCGTGGAGGGTAAGGTCGCTGACTCCTTCATCAACGGTCGTCAGGTCAACGAGGAACAGCCAATAGCCGTCCATCCAGCGATAAACCGACCGTTCCCACGTGGCGCTGTTCAATGATGACAGAGGAGCGCCGTAGGCATTGAGGTTGTTGGCTATGCCTTCTGCCGTGTCCGGGTGGATGGACTCGACGCAGTTGAGCAGGCTATTCGAAAGCCGAAGGTCGCCTTGCAGAAAGGCTTCGACGATCTGCTCAAACGAAGCGCGCTAGTTCAGTGGCACCTCGTGTTCATCGTCGTCTCGTAGCAGCATAGATATATCCCGGATCACCTGTCGGTTCTTCTGAAACAAGGGGGCCAGGGTCAGCAAGCAGCGCGATTTGGCGAGAGATGCGGC
>NZ_JAKREU010000012.1 GCF_022664435.1 Sphingomonas panni
GCCCCGGAAGCGGCGACACCGCCATTGCCGGCCTCCGGTTCCGCTTCGCTCCACCTCCGACCGGCAATGGCGGCGGAGACGACAATGCACTAACTATCAACCCGGACCACCCGGTGGGGGCTGCTCAGATGAAGACCATGAAAGTAGCAGCCATCGCAATTGCCGCCACACTGGGCCTCGCGACCACGGCGATGGCCCAGCAGTCGGGCGGGTCTACGCCGGGCATGACCGCTGAGCAGCACCGTCAGATGATGTCCGGTGGGGACCAGAAAGGGCAGGGTGGCATGATGATGAACCACGCGGACATGGCCAAGATGATGGACCGCTGCGAGAAGATGATGAAGGAGATGGGCGACAAGCCCGCTGCGTCCACGACGAAGCGCTAAGATACCTTGTCGAAGCGTGGAGGGCGCCGCAGCATGTCTGTGGCGCCTTCTTTGTGTCCGGGTAGGAGAGAGCCTTAGGCTTCCTTGAGCACTAGTGCCGGAGGGCCATCCCTGCAGGAGAACGAGATCCTCGGGCAGGAGCGTGACATACTGAAGCGGGCGACCGCTTTTTTCGCCCGGGAGGGATTGAGGAAGCGCAGCCATGCCGGGGGCATGGCGAGAACCGAAAGGTGAAGTTCACGCTCATCGATCGGGCGAGAAAGGATTTCCCGGTCCACCGCCTCTGCCAGGTACTCGGCGTCAGCCAGAGCGGCTATTTCGCCTGGAAGGATCGCCCGGCCAGTCGGCGCCAGCGCGACGACATGGTGATGCTGGCGCATGTCCGCTCGGGGTTCGCGCTGTCGAACGGCACGTACGGCAGTCCACGCATGACGCGCGAGTTGCAGGATGATGGCTTTGCCATCGGGCGGCGTCGCACGGCGCGGCTGATGCGCGAGAACGGCCTGCGCGCCCGGCAGAAGCGCCGGTTCAAACGGACGACCGACAGCGAACACGCCTGGCCGATCGCGCCGAACATCATCGACCAGGATTTCACCGCGACCGCGCCCAACCAGAAGTGGGGCGTCGACATCTCGTATGTCTGGACCAGAGAGGGGTGGCTCTATCTGGCCGTGGTCATCGACCTGTTCTCCCGTCGCGTCGTCGGCTGGGCTGTCGGCGACCGGCTGCACCGCGATCTCGCGCTGGCGGCGCTGCGCAAGGCCCTCGTCCTGCGGCGTCCGCCCCAAGGGCTCATTCATCATTCGGACCGCGGCAGCCAATATTGTTCCGTGGAGTACCAGGCCGAGCTGCGTCGCCACGGCATCCGCATCTCCATGTCCGGCAAAGGGGAATTGCTACGATAACGCGATGGTCGAGACGTTCTCCAAGACGATCAAATCCGAACTCGTCTGGCGGACGGTCTTCTACACCCGTGACCAGGCCAAGCAGGCCATTGCCCGCTATATCGATGGATTCTACAACCCGATCCGGCGTCACTCCGCGCTCGACTACATCAGCCCCGCGCAGTTCGAACGAACCGCGTCACGCTGAGCAAATGCCTCTCCACTTAAGCGGGGCAAGTCCAGGATAGATCGTATCCGTCAGTAAGCGGGTCCGGGCAGCACTGGCCTTGCCCAACCCAAGCCGCGTTCGGGTAACTGAATCTCGGTCGATCTCGTTGTTTGCGATCAAGCGGCGCATCACCGTCACCAACGCCAGCAGGTCGTCATGCCTCTCTTTCAGGGTTGTGAGCACATTTCCCTCCTCTGCCGTTCACAGCTATACTTATCTGCCCTGCTGCACTGCCTGCCGTCTATCTGGTTTCAACCGTGCGCGACCTGCATGATGCCAAAACCATAGGGTTGAACACTCCTGCGCTTGGGTAGCGCCGACGAGATGGTCATCGTCGGCGCACCGCGTCAAAGCTTGTCCTTCAGCCCCTTGGCGGGCGTGAACGACACCTTCTTGGCTGCGGCGATCGTGATCGCTTCACCCGTTGCCGGGTTACGCCCCTGCCGTTCGGGACGATCCTTCACCGAGAATTTGCCGAACCCGGGGATAGCAACCTCTTCACCCTTGGCAGCGGCATTCCTGATCGCCTCGAACACCGCGAGGACTGCTACCTTCGCGTCTGCCTCGCTGGTTTCCGTTATCGACGCCACGTCCTTGGCGAGTTCACTGATATTCATACTGTTCGCGCTCCGTTTAAAACGGAGCGGACCTTACCCATCACCATCGCAGAGGCAACTGGGCGCGACGGACTATGCTACCGTGTCCCCGCCATCGATCAGACTTGCCAACCTTTCCTGTCAGCGTATGGCGTATTCCCTCCAAAATGAGGGATATTGCTCGATGAAGAAGGTTTTTGCGCTCGGCGTTGCCGTTGGTCTGATGTCGCTGTCCGCTTGCAACAACACTCCGCGTGAACAGGCTGCCGATGACATCGAAGCGAACGCAGAAGCGGTCGCCGATAACCTCGAGGATGCCGCCGACAACGTGACCAGCGAAGCAGCCGAAGCCAATCTCGAGAACGCTGCCGATGCGGTACGCGCGACCGGCGAGAACCAGGCCGAAGATATGCGCACGCACGATGCCGACACGAACCTGAAGAACGGCATCTAACCACTGCTCGCTTCGGACCAGACAGACCGATAGCTCCCACGCATGGTAAGTCGATCTGGTGAGGCGCTCGCAGCAATGCGGGCGCCTCTTTCTGTTTGTTGTAGCTCTGCTTGTTGCTCTCACCACCCTTGATAGAGGGCGCTGCTCACCGCCCATCAGTACCGACTGACCCCGTCTGGCGGTGCCGCAGCGCGCCGCAGCGGACCCCTTGGGACTTTCCGGCATTCTAGTCGCCATGAGTTATATCCGACGAAAACGATCTACGACCTGTCCGAGTATCCGTCATCCTGCCGCCGAAGATGAAGCCCGCCGTCTCATTGCCGAATATGGCGGCACGGCGCTTCGCCTGGTCGAGAACAGGTTGGACCACCAGCTTGCCAGTGGCGATGTCGCGGCCGCGCTACACCTTGATCAGGTAAGGCGCTCGATTTCTAAGGCTAATGTCGAAAATGACAATTTCGCCAATACGAGCGTAGCGTAAGCCACAGCGAGGGTGCCCCGGCGTTCCTGAACGCGACCGTTCCGCTTCCCGCCCGCCAGACGACCGCTCGCTCCTGTGTGATGGCAGCCGACCGGCCTTTCAGGATATGAGCGAATGGCAAAATTTGGCAAACGCGTAGAGGGCTTTGAACGACAGTTTTTGGGTCATTCAGTCATAGTCTCCAGAGGTATGGCAAACGGCATTATCTGGACGGTCAGGCTGCATCGACGCCGTACATGAACCCGCCGCGCTCGTACGGCTGGCCCGCCGTTGATGGGCAAGGTAATCTGCCGGCCATGCTGCCCGACGTTACAGACGCCATCATATCCCGCACCATCACGAACGCGCGGATGATGGGGGCGGGGCGGGAGTATTTGCGGAGCGGCCGTGTCGGGCGGCTTGAAGGTGGCGCGGACGGAGCGGTTGTTTCGGCTTCGGTAAAGGGGACGGCGCGAACACCTTACCTTGTCGAACTGCGCTTTCGACAGAATGCGAGTGTCACGACATCCTGCACGTGCCCGGTCGCGATCGGTTGCAAGCATGCCGCAGCGGTCTTGTTCGCGCTACAGGCTGCAAAAACGGCCACAAGGTACGATGCCAGCGACGCGAACCCAGGACGAAAGAGCATTACGGTCGATCATGCAGCACCACGCCAGACGGTGGAACCGCTGCCGGCAGCGCTGGCGCAATGGGCGGCAGCGATCAAGCCGCTGACCGATCGGCATGGCACCGAGCTATATCCGGTCACTCGCGCCATCCTGTATATCGTGAAGGTGCAAGTCCTCTACGGCACCGCCAGGCTGTCGAAAAAGCGGCCACTGGCATCGATGGCACCGCCCGGTTGCGCGCTGCGCCTGACGATCGAACCGGTCGATGTTACACTCGATGTCGGCGGCAGGCCGACAGGCAGCTGCACGAAGGTGTATGCGGGCAGCCTCTATCCCGGTTATGGCAGCCCGGCGTACATGAGTGACGAGGATCGCCTGATCGTTCGCCGCCTGCAACAGCGGCTCGGCGATACCGACCACGAAGGATGCCTGTGCGGGGCAGGGGGTGCCGACCTGCTAGAACGCATCATCGCGACGGGTCGATCGCGTTGGGAGAACCCGCGCGGACCGGTGCTGCAACAGGGAGAGCAGAGGTCGGCACCACTGGGGTGGGTGCACGATGAGCTTGGCCGCACGCGGTTGTCGGTCGCTGGCATCGCGCCGAGCAGTGTCGTGACCCTGGTCGCGCCACCCGTCGTGATCGACACGATCGGCGGAACGGTCGCACCGCTCGACCTCGGCGTGCCGGGTGCGATGGCGGAACAGTTGCTACGATTACCGCCGGTCGGGCCGGAGGCGGTCGCTGGGCTGGCGGCACGGTGGCGCGATCTGGTGCCTGTACAAGTGCCGGCGCCGGAAGCGCCGGAAGTTCGCGACCTGGGCATGGTCGAGCCGGTGCCGGTGGTGTCGCTTTGCATCGATAAGGTCGCCATGCAGTCGTGGCATGGCAGCCGTTATCGCTATGGCGGCAAGACGCAGGTGCCGTGTGCGCTGGCGCGGCTGACATTCGACTATGCCGGCACGATCGTCGGCCCCCCCGTCGACGAACAAACCCTGCTGGTCTGGGAGGGTGATGCGCTCATCCGTTTCAGTCGCGATCAGGATGCCGAGGAGGAAGCGGTCGGCCGTCTTCTGCTGGCGGGTTTGATGCCGCTTTACGACTTCGACGACGTCTACCCGAGTGCGCGGCAGGCATGGGATCACGTGCCCGACCTGCCGGCCGTCGCCGAGGACTTTACGCCCTTCCTGATCTACGAGGCAGAGATGCTGCGGGCGGAAGGCTGGCGCGTGGAAACCACGACGGACTTCCCGCTGCGGGTGATGCCGGTGGAAGAAGGGGGCATGGCCGCTGCGGTGGTGCCGTCGGGGGTCGACTGGTTCGATATCGAACTGGGGGTGACGATCGAGGGGCAGCGCGTCGATCTGGTGCCGGCGCTGCGGCGGATGCTGACGACGTTTGATGCGGGCGAACTGGACGCGCTGAGCCGCAGTCTTGCCGAGGCGGACGATGTGTTGCCGGTTGCGCTGGGCGACGGGCGGGTGGTGACGGTAGCGGCCGCTGCGATGTTACCGGTGCTGCGGGCGTTACTGGCGCTGGCGGCCAACGAGCCGGCGGCATCCGGCGCAGGCACCAGACCGGGGTTCTCGCGCCTCGATATCGGGCTGCTCGGCGAACTGGAGGAGACGACACCCAAACTGGCGTGGAGTGGTGCCGAGCCGCTGCGGGCGCTGGCGCGCGAACTGACGCAGTTGCAACTCGCGCCGGTATCGTTGCCGACAGGGTTCACGGCCACGCTGCGGCCGTACCAGCAGGTGGGTTTCGACTGGCTCGAGGCGTTGGGACGGGCCGGCTTCGGCGGGCTGCTTGCCGACGACATGGGACTCGGCAAGACCGTGCAGACGCTAGCGCACATTGTGTCCCGCAAGGCGGCGAGTGCTGATCCATCCCTGGCACCGGTGCTGATTCTCGCGCCGACCTCGGTATTGCCCAACTGGCAGGCCGAAATCGCGCGCTTTGCGCCCGGTCTGTCGGTGTTGCTGCGCCATGGTGCCGCAAGGCACGGCGACGCCACGCCGATCGGCGGATACGACGTGGTGCTGACCAGCTACCCGCTGCTGGTGCGCGATGCCGACATCCTTGCCGCCGAGGCATTTTCACTGATCGTGTTCGACGAGGCGCATGTGCTCAAGAATCCGCGCACCAGCAGCCATGTCGCGGCAAAGCGGCTAAAGGCGCAGCGCCGGATCGCGCTGACCGGCACGCCGGTCGAGAACCGGCTCATCGATGCATGGGCGTTGTTCGACCTGGTCGTGCCGGGTCTGCTGGGATCGCAGCGCGACTTCCAGCGGATCTATCGCACCCCGATCGAGAAGCACGGTGACGGCGAGGTGCGCGCCCGACTGGCACGAAAGCTCAGGCCGTTCCTGCTGCGCCGGACCAAGGACGCGGTCGCGACCGATCTGCCGGCCAAGTCGGTGATGCAGGTCGCGGTCACACCAACCACGGCGCAGATGGCGCTGCACGAGAGCCAGCGCCTCGTTATGCAGCAACGGGTGCGCGACGAGATCGCCCGCGTCGGACTGATGCGTGCCCATATCATGGTTCTGACCGCCCTGACCCGGCTGCGGCAGGTGTGCTGCGATCCGCGGCTGTTGCCCAACCACGGTGCAAAGCCGCCTTCGTCGGCCAAGCTCGAGCGCCTGCTCGAACTGCTCGGGGAGTTAATCCCGGAGGGGCGGCGGATCATCCTGTTCAGCCAGTTCACGTCCATGCTCGACCTCATCAAACCCGAACTGGATAAGTTCGGATATGGCTGGGTAGAGCTGACTGGAACGAGCAGGGATCGCAGGACACCGGTCGCACGGTTCCAGGCCGGCGACGTGCCGCTCATTCTCGTCAGCTTGAAGGCGGGCGGCACCGGGCTGAACCTGACAGCCGCCGACACCGTGATCCTCTACGACCCGTGGTGGAATCCGGCGGTGGAGGCGCAGGCGATCGACCGTGCGCACCGCATCGGTCAGCAAAAGCCGGTGTTCGTCTACCGCATGATCGCCAACGGCACGATCGAGGAGAAGATCCTCGACCTGCAACACCGCAAGGCCGCACTCGCCGACGCGCTGTGGAGCGACGAGGCGGCAACCTCCGCCGGATTGACGCAGGAGGACATCGACTTCCTGCTCGGGTAGTCGGGCGAGGGTGTCCGAATGTCGAATCAGGAACGGATCAGTTCGATCCGCAGTCCTTTGACCTTCACCTTCTTCCATTCGCGATCGCCGGTGAGGGCAGGAACACCGAGTTGCATGGCCAGCGCGAGGCAGGACCGATCGCCAAGGCTACGACCGTACTGGCGCGTTTGGGCGTGCAGGCCTGCGGCCGCATAAGCCGCATCCACGTCGTGCGCGCGGACATCGAAGCGCAGTTCGTCCAGCAATTCGCGGGTGGTGGCCTCGTCGAGGCCGCTGAGCAGCAGCTCCTTGATGACCTCCTGAAGGTTGACCGCCGAGATCGCGGCACGCCCGACATGAGGCGCGACCTTGTCAGCGCCGGGCTCATCCCGAACCAGCGCCAACACTGCGGATGCGTCGAGAACGACGGATGCCATTATGCGTCTCGATCCGATGCAGCGGACGTGTCCTCATCGTGATCAGCGGCGGCTTCCGCCTTCCGATCTTCCAGGAAGTCGTCGGTCGTGCGAGCATGATTGGCATGTGCTCGATAGAGTGCCTGGGCGCGTGATACGCCATGACCAATAGGGGACAGGCGCACCTGATCATCCTCGACCGTTAGGATGATCTTCGTATCGCCATGCAGACCCATCGCCTTTCGTACCGATGCCGGAAGAACCATGCGGCCATTACCGGCAACGTTGATATCTATGGATTGTGATGCCACCATCGTATCCCTTCCAGTTGGTAAAGATCTAGAACATGCCAGAAGAAAGAACGTGACACAACTAGGCTGTGGGAAGATGCTTCCGGGGTGTCATCATGCATATGTCAATGTGAGTATACCCGTATCGAACGAACGACTTGAGACGTAGGTGGCGTCTAATCAGGGTTGTTTTCATAGACATTGAACAGTAGCTTCGTTGGGTCTAGAAGCTGTTCGAACAGAATGAGAGTTTGATGGCGCTTTTTGGATATGCCCGTGTTTCGACGACCGATCAGGATTTGGGGATCCAGGAAGCTGCGCTGCGCGCAGCGGGGTGTCAGACGATCCGGTCGGAGAAGAAGTCCGGGTCAGGCCGTGAGGCTCGAACCGAATTGCAAATTCTGCTCGACTTCCTGCGCGAGGGCGACACGCTCGTCGTGACGCGGATCGACCGTCTCGCACGGTCGATGAAGGACCTTCAGGATATCGTCCATGAACTGAAGGGCAGGGGGGTAGCCCTGAAGGCGACAGAACAGCCGATCGATACCCGCACTGCCGCCGGTAAAGCGTTCCTCGATATGCTCGGCGTCTTTGCCGAGTTCGAGACGAACTTGCGCAAGGAACGGCAGGCGGAGGGGATCGCGGCTGCGAAGGCACGAGGGGTATACAAGGGCGGGAAACCGCGTATCGATCCGGAGGCGGTGCGCGCGCGCGCGGCGCAGGGCATGCGTCCGGCGCATATCGCCCGCGAACTGGGCATTTCGCGCGGCACGGTCTATCGCTTCCTGCCTACAACAGCTCTCGAACCCGACGGTACCTTGCCACCGGAATCCGCTTTGCTGCATAGCGCTACCACCGATGCCAATCCGTCCTGAGCATGTTTTTCTGTACCCGATCGATTGGCGGCATATCTCCGACTTCGTTCGGTTTGTCCGTGCCAAAGGTTGCTGCGAGCATTGCGGTCGGGGACATCTGAAGCGCGTCTTCCACATGGGCGACGGACGGTGGTGGGACGCGGAACGACGCTATTGGCGGAACGGACAGGGTAGGCGGGTTCGCCGACCGACCAACGATATTCTTCACGTGGGCAAGTGGACATCGGTAGTTCTGGCGTGTGCCCATCTGCATCATGATCCAAGCGACAGTCGCTTTGAAAAGCTGGCTGCGCTTTGCCAACGATGCCACATGATCCATGACGCGCCCGAGCATCGGCGACGTCGGTGGATGAATGCCCATTTCCGTCGAGCGCTGGGCGACCTGTTCTACGGCCCCTATCCCGAACATGGTGCCGATTGGATCACGCCGACACCGGCGAGCATGCTCGACGATCCACGCCTACTTTACCTTCGGGTTTGAGCCGAGCGGCGCTGCGCTGAACTTCAGGCGGTATGCCGGCAGGTTCGTGCTATTGAGCAGGTAAGCGCTGAGGTCCTGATTATGCTGCTTCAGTGTGCTGCCCACTTGCTGGCATGCCAGCAATCTGCAGGTGCCTGGTTGCCTGCGCCAGAAACTCGGCATGCGACAAATCACGATGATCTATCCACCATTTGGCGTCGTCGATACCCAGGCAAATGCCACAATCGGCATCGGCGCTTGTGTGAGGGAGCGCCATCAGTGCGGCCAAGCGACTGACGCGAATAGTTTCTGCCCAACTCACCTGCCGCTCGCTCCCGTTCAGCTGCGGCCGGTCGAGATGCGCAATCGTTGCGTCGTCACGGGCTGCGGCCTTGGTCTGCTCGGCCTTCTTGTCCGCGACAAAGCAGGCGCGGCATTTGGTTGTCCGTAACCAGCGAGCTTTCCGCGCGACTTGAGAGTTGAACCCGTAAATGACATGGACCTGCTCGTGGCCGCAGGCATGAACGATCTGCTGTTCCATGCTCTCGAACATGCTGCATGGCGTACCGGGTGCCAAACCTGTTGAGTCGATCCGAATCGTTTCTGCGACGAACGGTTACAGGCGGGATAAGTAAGCTGACCCAGTGGGGACCGAACACGCGTTTTGGCCGGGAGCAGCCCGTCCGCTTAGGGTCAGGACCTATTAAATCGCTTGCGTGAGCGGTGGCAGGTTGATTCATTGGTGGTGGAGGAGCTGCCGATGGGTGACCTGTTTTGGCTGACGGACAAGCAAATGCAGCGGATCGAGCCGTACTTTCCGCTGTCGCATGGCGTGCCGCGCGTGGATGACCGGCGGATCGTCAGCGGCATCATCTTCGTAATCCGCAACGGTCTGCGCTGGCGGGATGCACCAGCGGCTTATGGTCCGCCCAAGACGATCTACAACCGGTTCATCCGTTGGAGCCGGATGGGCGTGTTCAACCGGATCTTTGCCGGACTGGCAGCCGAGGACGGCCCCCCGGATCAGCTGATGATCGATGCCACGCATCTGAAAGCGTACCGGACGGCAGCCAGCCTGCTCAAAAAGGGGCTCTTCCCCGATGTATCGGCCGCACCAGAGGCGGCCTGAACTCCAAGCTGCACGCCGTCTGCGACGATCGGGGACGCCCGCGCGTCATGCTACTCACCGAAGGGCAGATGAGCGACTATAAGGGAGCGGCCTTCATGTTCGAGGCGATGCCGCCTGCTCCGGTGCTGCTCGCCGATCGCGGCTATGACGCAGACTGGTTCCGCCAAGCGCTTGCCGCGCGTGGCACCAGCGCGTGCATCCCGTCACGCAAAGGTCGCAAGGTCCCGATCCCGCATGATGCTGCACTCTACCGCCGTCGTCACAGGATCGAGAACATGTTCGGCCGCCTCAAGGACTGGCGACGCATCCATACCCGCTATGACCGATGCGCTCACACCTTCATGTCGGCCATCGCACTCGCCGCTTCCGTCATCTTCTGGATCAATCAATGAGTCCTGAGCCTACAAGCCTGCCCGCGACGACGCATGCAATGGCGAATTCGGGTTGGGGGACCGTAAAAGTCCGATGAACGAGCGGCGGAAAGTGGGTGGCGGGCGGGGCGTCTGGAATGACCGTTCCTGGGTCTTACGGTGCCAAGCGCGGGACCGAAATTTGTCACGAGACGGTGAAGCTCTGGTGGGGCAGGTGCAGTCCACTATTCGCCGACGACATCCGTTACCAGAGGGTGAGCCGTACCGGGAACGCCTATCTGCCGCGCTGGGGAGTGTCGAATGCTCGCCAGCTAGGCTGCGGTCCTGAAAGACCGACGTGCATTGCGTGAAGACGGGATCGCAACAGACTGACAGCACCCGGCAGAGCAACCCACAAGAAAATCGCTAGCAGCTATGCCGGTTCGACTGTAACCGATTGGCTGTTCATGACGGCCATGCCGTAGGCTGTGAGGAAGGCAACATCAGCCGCATCACGGCCGATCCCGATCTTGGCCATGGCTTTTTCTTGCGCCATGCCGGTTGCGTCGACCAAGTGCCATTCGCCGCCGATGAACACCTCGGCAACGGCATGGAAGTCCTGCGGCTCGACGCCGAGTGCATAGACGCTGGCGATCCGGGCTGGGATGCCCGCTGCGCGAACCAGCGTGATCACGACATGCGCATAGTCGCGACAAACCCCCTGGCGGCGTATGAAGGTGTCGGCCGCAGTGGTCTCCGCGGTGCTTACGCCGGGGACATAGCTGAAGTGGCTCTGCACCCAATCCCGAATGGCTATCACCTTCTCGCCGCCTGCCAAACTGCCGAACTCGGCATCGACGAAGCTCTGGAACTGATCAGACGGGCAGTAGCGCGAGGGCATCAGGTACTGGACAGTCTCACCGGGTAGCTGATGATGGGGCACCATCGGCAGCGCGAGACAGTCGGTCAGAAGCCGGTTGATGGACACCGTTGCTCGGTAATCTACGGTGAAATGACCCTGCGCTCGCAGCCATATGCGCTCGCCTATTGAATCCTACGCGTCGACGCGTGCGAAGTGCTGGTTCTCCGAGATGTCGATATGCGCGTCTTCGATCGTCTGCTCGGGGATGGCCGCCGCTTCCATCTGGAGCAGAATGTCGGTAGGATGCTCGAACTAGTAGTCGAGCTGCGCATGGATTCGGATCTTCATCGCGACGCAATGCACCAACGCAGCCCGTCGTGCATCCGGATTTTGTTTCAGTGGACGTATGAACGGATGCCCGAAGCTAGGAAGGCAGTTTTGCCTCCCGAGTGACCGTAAGTGCGTCGAAATAGTTGCCTGCGCCTTCTTGCGCAGGCAACTATTCTTGAGCTTACGCCAGCGTGCGGACGTTCGGTTCCCGATCCCAGTAACGCTTTTTTGCGGCATCGACGAAGCCGACAAGGTCGGTGACGCCTTCGTCCGGCTCGACGCCGGCCTTGTCGAGCAGCGGCTTGGCGTCGGCGTTGTGGCCGATCGCCTTCAGATGCCCGAACGCGTCCATCACCCATTGGACCGCAGCACCTTCCTTCACCAGTTTCGCCGTGGCGTCGGCCGACAGCAGCACCGCGCAGGCATCGACCGTGACCGAGGGCTGGCCGAACAGCTGCGCATCGGCGGCGATGGTCGATCCGTCGGACAGCGGCACCTTGCCGACCTTCGGCGCGATGGTCATCGCGTTGCCGCCCGCCGCCTTGATCGCGTCCTTGAGCGACTTCAGCTCACCCGCATCGCTGCCATCGGCGATCAGGATGCCGACGTTGCGCCCCTCCAGCGTGTGGAGTTCGCGCGGGCCGCGGATGATGCGCAGCGCGGGCGACACGTCCATGTCCTGCACCGGCACCTTGGTCGGCGAGGCTTCGGGCAGGTCCATGGCGAGGCCGTCGGCGACGCGGCTCGCCAGATCCTCGTCGACGTTGCGCAGATTGGCGAGCATCGCGGTACGGATGTGTTCGAGGCTGACCTTCGACAGTTCGAACACGAGCGCGGAGGCGATATGCGCCTGTTCCGCCGGGTCCATCGAGCGGAAGAACAGCCGCGCCTGGCTGTAATGGTCGGCGAAGCTTTCGGGGCGGATGCGCAGCTTCTGGCCCTGTTCTTCCGAGGGATACGTCTTGTAGCCTTTCGCCGGGTCCTCGCGCGCGCCGGCTTCCTCGCCGGCCTTCGCCAGGCTGTTCGGTTCATAGTTCGCGCGGCCCTTGGGCACCGCCATCTGCATATGGCCGTCGCGCTGCTGGTTCAGGAATGGACACCCCGCCGCCGCGGCGCGGCCCTTGGCGGAATTGATCGGGAGCTGGTGGAAATTGACCGAGCCGAGGCGCGACAGCTGGGTGTCGGTATAGCTGAACAGGCGGCCCTGCAGCAGCGGGTCGTTGGAGAAACCGATGCCGGGGACGACATGGCTCGGCACGAACGCGGCCTGTTCGGTCTCGGCGAAGAAATTATCCGGGTAACGGTCGAGCACCATCCGCCCGACGATCCGGACCGGCAGCACTTCCTCCGGAATGATCTTGGTCGCGTCGAGGACGTCATAGGGCAGGCTGTTGGCAAATTCCTCGTCGAACAGCTGCACGCCCAGCTCCCATTCGGGGAAATCGCCGCGGTCGATCCGTTCGAACAGGTCGCGGCGCTGGAAATCGGGGTCGGCGCCGGCGATCTTCACCGTCTCGTCCCAGATGGTCGAGGCGAGGCCGGCCTTGGGCTTCCAGTGGAACTTGACGAAGGTCGATTTGCCTTCCTTGTTGATGAAGCGGAAGGTGTGGACGCCGAACCCCTCCATGTTGGCGAAGGTGCGCGGGAGCGTCCGGTCCGACATCGCCCACATCACCATGTGCGTCGATTCCGGCATCAGCGAGATGAAGTCCCAGAAGGTGTCATGCGCGGTCGCCGCCTGCGGATAGCCGCGATCCGCCTCCATCTTGGCGGCGTGGATCAGGTCGGGGAACTTGATCGCGTCCTGGATGAAGAACACCGGGATGTTGTTGCCAACGAGGTCCCAATTGCCCTCGCGGGTGTAGAATTTGACCGCAAAGCCGCGCACGTCGCGCGGGGTGTCGACCGATCCCGCGCCACCGGCGACCGTCGAGAAACGGGTGAACACTTCCGTGCGCTGCCCCTTTTTCTGGAACAGGTCGGCGGTGGTGATGTCCGCCAGGCTGTCGGTGCACTCGAAATAGCCATGCGCCGCCGAACCGCGGGCGTGGACGATCCGCTCCGGAATGCGCTCGTGATCGAAATGGTTCATCTTCTCGCGGAAGACTTCGTCCTCGATCAGCACGGGCCCACGCGCGCCCGCCTTCAGCTGGTTCTGGTTGTCGCTGATCGGCGTGCCGTGGTTGGTGGTCAGCACCGGATGGTCAGCATCGGTCACCTGATGGGTCTCGCCACCATTGCCTGCGTTCAGGGCGCTGTTGCTCATTGAATGTCCTTGGTTGAGGCGGGGATGCGGTCCCCTAACGTACTAAATTCCTGAGTGGAGGCGAGAGTTTCATAACAGGGCGCATGCCCACTCACCGTGTCTGCCGCTGGGTACGAGTAAGTTGCCAACCGGATCATTGATTTGGGTTTCGGATTGACTGTGCTAAGCCGGTATACGAAGAGGATCGTCCGTCCGACGGTTTGCCGCAGACGGCGTAGCGTCATAATCTTGTCGGGTGTCTCGCGTCCGCGCCGACGTCCGATATGATTTTGACGCTACGTTAGCGCCGCGCGATTAGCACGGCATTATAGCACTTTCGCGCCTGGCTACCTTAAAACTTTGGATAGCATGTCACGCCAATCCGGTACGGCAGAACCGGTGGTCGGCGTATGAACGGACCGAAGTAGGTCAGTGTGAGTTTGCTGACCCCGAAGGGACAGCGGATGAACGATAAGATTGAGCAAGGGGCAGTAGCCGCTCAGGTGGCGGCCGCAAAAGTGCCGAGTCGAGACGGACTGTTGGGTCTCGCGGTAGCCGTGGTCGTGATCGCCGGGCTGTTCCTAGCCAAGGACGTGCTGATCCCCATCACGCTGGCGGTGCTGTTGTCGTTCGTCCTGTCGCCGATCGTCCTGTTCCTGCGACGCCTGCGGTTGCCGAAGGGGCTAGCGATCTTCGTGGCGGTGATCAGCGCGCTGGGTGTGCTGGGCGGCATCGGCACCCTGGTCGGGATGCAGGCCGCGTCCCTGTCGGACAAGGCACCGGGCTATGTCACGACCGTCCAGTCCAAGATCGACCGGGCGACCGGTTTCATCACGCAGCAGCTCCCCTTCATCGGACCCGACACGCCGCCCCCGGCCATGGTCGCCGACCCCAATGTCGTGCGCGGCACCCGCACCCATCCCCTGAACGTCCGGGTCATCGACAAGCAGATTCCGGTGCTGGAACAGGTGGGCGGCTATCTCGAACCGGTGGTCGCGCCGTTCGAAACCTTCGTGATCGTGCTGGTCGTGGCGATCTTCATCCTCATGCAGAAGGAAGATCTGCGCGATCGGATGATCCGCCTGTTCGGATCGTCCGACCTGCATCGCACGACGGCCGCGATGGACGATGCCGGGGGCAGGCTCAGCCGGTACTTCCTTTCGCAACTGGCGGTGAACGCCAGCTTCGGCACCGTCGTCGGGATCGGCCTGTGGATCATCGGCCTGCCCGTTCCGGCGTTATGGGGCATTCTTGCCGGCGTGCTCCGCTTCGTACCCTATATCGGTGCGCTGCTGGGGGCCGCCCTGCCATTGGTGGTGGCCGCCGGGGCCGATCCGGGCTGGTCGACGGTGCTGATGGTGGCGGCGCTCTTCATCGTCCTCGAACCGCTGATCGGCTATGTCATCGAACCGTTGCTCTACGGCCATTCGACGGGTCTCTCGCCGCTTTCGGTCGTGCTGGCGGCGGTGTTCTGGACGTGGATCTGGGGTCCGGTCGGCCTTGTCCTGTCGATGCCGCTGACGCTGCTGCTGGTCGTGCTGGGCCGGCATATTCCGAGCCTCGAATTTCTCGACGTCATATTGGGCGACCGGCCGGCGCTTACCCCGGTCGAAAGCTTCTACCAGCGGATGCTGGCCGAGGACCCGGACGAGGCGCTTGAACAGGCGGAGAGCCAGCTCGCGGACCGGTCGCTGACGGCCTATTATGACGAGGTAGCGCTGGCCGCGCTGAAACTCGCGGCGGCAGACGTCGAACGGGGTGCCATCACGCGCGAGCGGGCGACCAGCGTCGTCGACTCCATGCTGGTGCTGGTGGACGAACTCCATGCGCAGGAGGATACGGCCAGCGTAACCCGGGCACGCGAGGGCCGCCTCAATCCATTGGTCGGGGAAGGGGCAGGCTTTGAGGAGACCGCGCCGGCCACCCTGCCGGCAGCGCCGGCGCAGTGGAACGCCGCCGGAAGCGTATTGTGCATTGCCGGGCGCGGCGTCCTCGACGATGCGGTGACCGCCATGCTCGAACAGCTGCTCGCCAAGCGCGGGTTCGGCGCGAAGCGGGTTCCGCATAACGTCGGATCGCGGGCGAACATCGATCGCCTCGACGCGACGGGCACCCGGCTCGTGTGCATCTCCTATCTCGAGATCGGCGGCTCGCCGTCGCATCTGCGCTATCTCGTACGGCGCATCCGGTCGCGCGTGGGCGATGTTCCGATCCTCGTCGGGCTGTGGCCGGAAGGCGAAGCGGCGCTCACCGATCGCGAGATACAGCGGACCCTGGGCGCGGACCTCTATGTCGGCAGCCTCGGCGCGGCGGTGGAGGCGTGCCTCGACTATGCCGGCGCGGAACGGGAGCAGGCGGCATGAGCGTTGCCGATCATGGCGCAGGCACCGGTGCGCGCTCCCCGTTGCAGGTGCCGCCCGCGGGATGGCTGGCGATCCTGAAGCGGACGTGGCAGGAGATGGGCGACGACAACATCGGCATCATCGCTGCCGGTATCGCCTTCTACGTCTTTGCCGCCATCGTGCCCACGCTGGGGGCCGTCGTGCTGAGCTACGGCCTGTTCGCCGAGGCGGAGACGGTACGGCGCAACATCGAAAGCGTGTTCGCGTCGCTGCCGAGGGATGCGGCCTCCATCATCTCCGACCAGCTGCTGACGGTCGTGGAAAGTTCGAAGGACAAGCAGGGGATCGGGCTGGTCGTCGCGCTGCTGCTGGCATGGTACGGCGCGACAAAGGGGTCTGCGGCGATCATCACCGGCCTCAACGTCGCCTATGATACGGAGGAGAGCCGCGGCTTCGTCCGTTTGACGCTGCTGAAGTTCGCCGTGGTCGGCGGCGGCGTCGTGATGATCTTCGCGGCGATCGGCACGACCATGCTGCTCGCATTTCTCAGCGGGCTGATCCCGAATGCGCCGCTTGCCGTGCTGGCGCTGATCCGCATCGCCGGCTTCCTGCTGCTGGCGGTGCTGGTCGTGACGGCGGCGGCGATCCTGTTCCGCTTCGGTCCCGACCACCGGCAACCCCGCTGGATATGGCTGTCGCCGGGGTCGGCGGGGGCGACGTTGCTCTGGCTGGCGGGCACGGCGGGGTTCGGGTTCTACGTATCCAATTTCGGCAACTATGGCGCGACCTATGGCTCGCTGAGCGCGGTCATCGTGACGCTGACATGGCTCTGGCTTACCGCCTATGTGTTCCTGCTGGGTGCCGAACTGAACGCCGAACTCGAACGACAGGTCGAGGGCGAGGCTGCGGATGCCGACCCCGCGCCCGCCGAGCCGGTGGCGCCCCGCGCGGCGCCAGCACCCGAAGCGGCGCGGCCTGCACCCGCAATCGGGACGCCGCGCACCCCTGTCGGCGCAGTCATCGACCTTGTCGGCAATGGTGCGATGGCGACGGTCGGTTTCGCGATGCTGCGCCGGGGACGTCCGCTCGGCATCGTGGCGATCGCCGTCGCTGCCGGCCTCGCGTGGCGGAAGCGGCCGCCGGAAATGGAGAATGCCGATGGCTGACGGGGTGCCGCCGATGCCGCGGACGTTGCCGTGATTTCGCTCACGCGTATCTCCCGGTTCTTCCGACATGCCGGTCGGCAGATCTGGTTCCGGGCCGCGGTCATCAGCGCGACCAGCGTGGTGATCGCGGCGCTGGCGGGCATCGTCGCGCGGGCCATACCCTATGAATTCACCGGCGACGTCGGGCAGAGCGCCGTCGGGAAGATCCTGGAGATCATCGCGTCGTCGATGCTGGCGGTCACCACCTTCTCGATGACGGCAATGGTCAGCGCCTATTCCTCCGCCACGCAACTCGCCACGCCGCGCGCGACGCAGCTGATGATCTCCGACCGCACATCGCAGAACGCGCTGTCGACGTTTCTTGGCTCGTTTATCTTTGCGGTGGTCGGCATCATCGGCCTGCAGACGCACCTCTATGGCGGACAGGGTAGGGTGGTGCTGTTGCTGGCGACGATCATCCTGATCGTCCTCGTGGAGGTGACGCTGCTGCGGTGGATCGCGCATCTGGCGGCGTTCGGGCGGATGGCGGATGTCATCGATCGTGTCGAAAATGCCGCCTGCGCCGCGATGTCTGCCTTTGCGCGCAATCCCTATGACGGCGCCCGCCCGGCAATCGCGGTGCCGGCATCGGCCATGGCAATATGCTCCATCGACATCGGCTATGTGACCCATATCGATGCCGAGGCGCTCGCGTTGCCGGCGCAGAAACATGATCTGGCAATCCATGTCGAGGTTCTGACCGGGACGCTGGTCCATCCCAATCGCCCCCTGCTGCGGATCGTCGGCGATGCATCGTCCGACCCTGTGCGCAAGGCACTTGCAAATGCGTTCACCGCGGAGCGTCACCGCCGCTTCGATCACGATCCGCGGTTGGGCGTGATCGCCCTCGGCGAGATCGCGGGACGCGCGCTTGCCCCCGCGACTAACGATCCCGGTACCGCGATCGAGGTCGTGAACGCGCTGTTCCGGGTACTCTCGCTGCTACCGGCGGATGCCCCGCCGTCCGACGCCGATCGACCTCCAGTCTATATGGCCCGGCCGTCGGCCGACGAACTGGTCCGCGGCGGGTTTGTCCCCATCATCCGCGAAGGGGCGGGGGAGGAAGAGGTCGTCATTCGGACGCGCAAGGTGCTCGATGCGTTGGGCAAAGCCTTGCCGCACGGCGCAGAAACTACGCAATCGTTGTCGGACGAACTGCGGCGCAACGTCGAACGAAACATCAAGGATGACCGTGCACTTCTGCGTGCTCTGGAAATTTAGTTTCGGTTTTGATCAGCGTTTAAAACTTTCCCGGGGAGCTTAAGCTACCGTTCGCGAGCGCGACTGACCGTGAGCGCCTTAGGATTAGCAAACGGCGGGATCTGGGAAGCGCGCTGTGCAATCTGAACGTCCATATGTGATGACGTGGACGGCTCTCCAACCCTCAAGCAGGGTTTCCTGCGGAGAATCGAAGGAGAGCCACAATGGGAAACGTCACGACGATCGGTCTGGATATCGCGAAGAACGTGTTTCAGGTGCACGGAGTAGATGCTGATGGTGCAGCGGTTGTTCGTCAGCGGCTGACCCGTGGGCGGATGCTGAAGTTCTTCGCCAAGCTGCCGCCATGTCTGGTCGGCATCGAGGCGTGCGCAACCTCGCACTACTGGGCGCGCGAGCTTGTCGCGCTCGGGCATGACGTGAAGCTTATGCCGGCGCAGTACGTGAAGCCGTACGTCAAGCGCGGTAAGAACGATGCAGCCGATGCCGAGGCGATCTGCGAGGCGGTGATACGGCCGACGATGCGCTTCGTCGGCATCAAGTCGCCCGAGCAGCAGAGCGCGATGATGCTGCATCGTGTCCGCCTGATCCTCAACCGCCAGGGCACGCAGCTGTCGAACGCGATGCGGGCGCACCTGGCCGAGTTCGGGATCACGGCGCCGATAGGCAGGAACGGCATCGAGCAGCTCCTCGACGTCATCGCCGATCCTACCGACGAACGGGTGCCGGCCGATGCACGGTTCTGCCTGGAGATGCTGGCGGCGCAGCTGCGCATCGTGAAAGAGCAGATCCTCGAGAACGATCGCCGCATCCTGGCGAGCGCACGCGAGACTGAGCTTGGCCGGCGGCTGATGGAGATACCTGGCGTGGGCCCGCTGCTCGCCAGCGCCATCGTCGCCACCGTTCCTGACCCGGCGATCTTCCGCTCGGGCCGCAATCTAGCGGCTTGGATCGGGTTGGTGCCGCGGCAGAACTCGAGCGGCGGCAAGGAGCGGCTCGGCGGCATCTACACATGGGTCTTGCTATCACGTCCAGTGCTCTCAGTAACGTCCGCGAAAGCACGAACCTCCTTAAAGCGCTGGTCCTTGGAGCCCGGGCGGCGGGGCTCCCTTCGCCTCCGGGTCGACACCCCGGCGTTCGTCAAGCGAACGCATGATCGGTGTCACTGTCAAGCCATGCAGCAGGATCGATAGGAGGATGATGAGACCGACGATTGCCCATAGATGCTCGGCATCGGCGACCGGCATATGGTTGATGCCGTACGCAAGGTAATAGATCGAACCCACGCCGCGGATGCCGAAGAAGGACAAGGTCAGCTTCTCGTCACGATCGCCTGCCCAGCCAAGCAGACCAATCCAACCCGTGACAGGGCGTATGACGAGCAGAACGGCGAGCGCGACCACGACGTCGACCCAGGTTATCGGCGTGAGCAGGCCGCTCACCAGCGCGCCGCCGAACAGAATGAGCAGGACCATCATTGCAAGCCGCTCAATCTGCTCGGTGATGACATGCATTTCGTCTTGAAACTTATGGTCGCGGTGCGCGCTGCGAAACGTCAGTGCGGTCACGAATACGGCAAGGAAGCCGTAGACATGAACGATCTCGGTCAGCCCGTACGAGACAAGCGTCGCTGATATTGCAATCAGTCCGTCGCCGGTTCGCGACAGCTTGGTTTCGGCAGGGATGTGAAAGGTCAGCCACCCGAACGCACGACCAACAAGCCAACCGCCTACTATGCCGCCTGCGATCTCCCATAACACACGGTACGTCAGCCATTCGGCTACCCATGGCTTGCCCACAGGAAGGGCAACGGCCAGAAGCACCGCTAAATGAATGAACGGAAATGCCGCACCGTCATTTAGCCCGGCTTCGGAGGTAAGGCCGAAACGAACCTCGTCTTCGTCACCGGTCTTAGGGGGACCAACTTGCACGTCTGCAGCGAGTACGGGGTCGGTTGGAGCCAGGCTGGCCGCGAGTAGCAGGGCGACGGCTAACGGTAGGCCGAGCACTTCCATGCCCAACGCAGCGATCGCAACGATGCCCAGCGGCATTGTTATTGCCAGCAATCGCCAGGTAATTGACCAGCGGCGCCAACCGAACACACGATCAATCTTCAAGCCCGACCCCATCAGCGCGATGATGACGACGAACTCCGCGAAGCGTTCAGTAATTTCTGGGTGGCGATAGGGTAGCGGGCGTAGTGTCACCTGCGGTAGCAAAAATATCGCCGCACCGATGCCGATACACACAATTGGCAACGATAGCGGCAACCGTTTTAGCGCAAGCGGTAGCCAAGCGACCAACGCGATCAGCAGTCCGGCACCGGTCAGGATAAGGATGTACGGATCAGGTGATAAGCTCTGCATCGATGACTAACGGTCGATGGGCAGACTTGGGTGCCGTGATGCGACCTATCATCGCCTTTGCACGTAACGCCGACGCCACCGTAGGGTCAGGAGCCATTGATGTGAGCGTTGCGATCTGATTCAGGCTCCGCAAGGAGACCGGAATGAGCGACCTGTTTTGGCTGACGGACGAGCAGATGGAGCGGCTGCGACCGTTCTTTCCCAGGAGCCATGGTAAGCCGCGCGTGGATGACAGGCGGGTGCTGAGCGGCATCGTGTTCGTCAACAAGAACGGGCTGCGCTGGCGAGACGCACCCAGCGCCTACGGCCCGCACAAGACGCTCTACAATCGGTGGAAGCGCTGGGGTGAGGCAGGCGTATTCACGCGCATGATGGAAGGGCTGGCGGCGACAGGTGCCGAGCCGAAGACGGTCATGATCGACGCGACTTATCTGAAGGCGCACCGCACGGCCTCAAGCCTGCGGGTTAAAAGGGGGGGCTTGGTCGCCTGATTGGGCGCACCAAGGGCGGCATGAACACCAAACTCCACGCCGTCGCCGACGCGAACGGCCGGCCCCTGAGCTTTTTCATGACGGCCGGCCAGGTCAGCGACTACACCGGAGCGGCAGCACTGCTCGACGACATGCCAAAGGCGCAGTGGCTGCTGGGGGATCGCGGCTATGACGCCGACTGGTTCAGGGACGCTCTGCAAGCCAAGGGTATCCAGCCCTGCATTCCAGGTCGGCGATCACGCAACGAACCGGTCAGATACGACAAGCGGCGCTATAGAGGACGGAGCCGCATCGAGATCATGTTCGGTCGCCTCAAGGACTGGCGCCGTGTTGCAACCCGCTACGATCGCTGCCCTACCGCCTTCTTTTCCGCCATAACCCTCGCTGCCACCGTCATCTTCTGGCTGTGATCAACGAGTCCTGACCCTAGGGCGTTGCGGAGCTTGCAAGGGAGGGCGGCGGAATAAGCGCCGCCCTCAGCGATTTACGATACGCTATGCTTTAGCGCGCTCATTTTATCGTGACCCTCGCGGACCGACGCAAACGCCGTCGTAATTACGGTAAGCGTGGCTGGGGAAAGATCGTCCTGCTTCATCGCGTCTTCGAACTTGGCTTTGATATGATCTTCGCCACGCTCGACCTCCTGGATGATCGCCTTGTCATCCTTCCCGGTAATTGCCTGCTTCAGATCCATGAACGTACGATGCGCAGCAGCGAGCACGCTCGAGTTCAGTTCGGGATCACCGCCAAGATCGCGTACCTGGTTCTGCAGATCCGTCGCAACCTTTGCGCGGTCGCGTGCGAAATCGGCGAACATGGTCGCATACTGCGTGCTTTCCGCATCCTTGGCGGCGTCTTCGTAGCCCTTCATGCTATCGAGGGTGGTCTCGATAAGGCCGTTCAGGACGGATACGTCGTTATCATTGGTCATGGAAGGCTCCGGTGGTGAAGCTCGCACAACGATCCCCCGCCGAAAAGGACCCAAACAGGATCGAAAGCATGCATTGTACAGTTGTGTAAGTCGCAGAACGGCCCATGCCGGGGAAATCGATCGGCTAGGTGAGGCAAGGACACGAAAAGCCAGTACGTAATCGGACGACGGTTACCGACCGACCTGAACATCTGGAGACCCGATATACCGCACGCCACCCATGTCGTCGTTTGCGCAGGGCCGGATAGTCCCCACGCGTTTGACATCATTCCGCTTCAGCCAAGAAACGGTGCTCTCGACGCACTCTGTCCAGTCTGTCACGGGCATGGGCAATGGAATGCTGAAATCGACCTTGTAAGTTTCCGATGTAAGCGAGTCATTTGCGAACGGTGCTATGGTGCAGGCTGGATCGAAACTGGAAACGATCCTATCGGCCATCCGGACATTATCATGACAGCGGAAGGCTACCCCAAATGGGTTATCGGGTTTGATCCTGCGCCTGCTACGACAGCAAATGTCGAGGAGGATGTAAAAGGTCCGTTATCCGCACCCCGTTCTACTTCGTAGTCGTTTTCAAGCTCTCACGTCTGTAGCCGGCCGGAACCGTCCTGCAGCAGCCAGAAGCGGGTATATCGTTGCAGGCGCGGTAGGATGATCCATTGCAGCGTCGCGGTGAGCAGTAGTGATGAAGGCAGGAGTTGTAGGGGCAACGTGACGTGCCCCCCGTTTCTTCATCCATCTGGACCTAGAGACCGGCCCCTTGAAGGGACGGACGGAATGAAGCGGAAGCAGTTTTCGGAAGAGCAGATCATCGGCATCCTGAAGGAGGCCGAGGCGGGGGCGGTGGTGACGGAGCTGTGCCGCAAGCACGGGATGTCGAGCGCGACCTACTATGCGTGGAAGGCGAAGTTCGGCGGCCTGGAGGTGTCTGACGCAAAGCGCCTGCGGTCGCTCGAAGAGGAGAACGCCCGGCTCAAACGGCTATTGGCGGACACGATGCTCGACAACGCGGGGTTGAAAGACTTGCTGTCAAAAAAGTGGTGACGCCCGCTGCGAAGCGGCAAGCGGTCGCGCATCTCCAGGCGACGTTAGGGATGAGCGAGCGGCGGGCGTGCATGGTCGTTGGGGCAGACCGCACGAGCATGCGGTATCGCTCGTGCCGGGCGGATGATGGCGACCTGCGGTCGCGGCTGTGCGAGTTGGCGCAGCAGCGTCGGCGGTTCGGCTATCGACGGCTGCACATCCTGCTTCGTCGGGACGGCATCACGATCAATCGTAAGAAGACCCAGCGGCTTTACCGTGAGGAGGGTCTGACGGTCAGGCGCCGGAAGGGGCGAAGGCGTGCGGTGGGCGCGCGGGCGCCTGCACCGGTGCTGGCACTCCCCAACCAGCGGTGGAGCCTGGACTTCGTCCACGACCAGCTCGTCACCGGCCGACGGTTCCGCGTGCTCAACATCGTCGATGACGTGACGCGCGAATGCCTCCGGGCGGTGGTGGACACCTCGATCTCGGGCCGGCGGGTCGTGCGCGAACTGGCCGATCTGATCGTCGAGCGCGGCAGGCCGAAGATGATCGTCAGCGACAATGGGACCGAACTGACGTCGAACGCGGTGCTCGCCTGGTCGGGAGATGTCGGCATTGAGTGGCATTACATCGCGCCTAGCAAGCCGACGCAGAATGGTTTTGTCGAGAGCTTCAACGGTCGCATGCGCGACGAGCTGCTCAACGAGACGCTGTTCTTCACCATCGGCCAGGCCCGCTCGATCCTGGCGCGCTGGGTCGACGACTACAATACCGAGCGGCCGCACTCGTCGCTCGGCTACGCCACTCCGGCAGCCTTCGCTGCCGGGCTCGAACAGCAACGGGCGGGGTTAACCCCGCCCGTTGCTTCACCTGCGCTCATGCGCGAAAACCACGGTCGGCCTCTGGTTGCCGCTGGATGAAAGACCGGGGTCACGTCAAACGGTGCATCTTTGAGCGCCGTGCGGATCACCAAGCTGATCGTTAGCAGGATGGGAAATACCGTTAGCCAGGTCGTCACGAACCGTTTCCACTTGCTGGCGCTCGCATCGCTCGGCAGTTCGAAGGCGACGCCTTCGCCAACATCGATCTGGCGGAGGGAAGTAGAAAATCCATCAGCGATGGCAACGTGTGCGCGTACCTCCGCATCGTCATGCCATGCCTCGACCGCGGCACGGTCATCAAACCGAAAGAGAAGATGCTGAAACCCCGCGGTCTGCCCGAGCCGGATAGCAGCCCGATATCCCGGTGCCGCGCGGGCAAGACGGTTTAGTTCCGTCACCCATTGTTCAAAATCCTGTTCGTGGCTCGCCCGGATTGCTCGGCTAGTAACGACGGTGGCGGTGTGGGCTGGATCGATGGGCATGGCGATGGGAACATACGACATGACCACCCCGTTGCCCGCTCACCTCTTTTTCCTCGACCGCCTACATAGTTCGGACGCGCGCTGAACTCCCAAGCCGGCAGGCCGCCCAACATTCAACGCGGTGCCGCTTTCTTATGGAGTAATCGCAAGGGCGGCCGGACACCTGGTCTAACGACGGCCGCCAAGTATCGAACCGAGCATGCCCCCCAAGCCGCCGTTCAAGCCGCCATTGGTTCCGGCGCCACCAAGTCCGCCAAGAACCGTACTGAGGATGCCGCCAAGGCCACCCTGCTGCCCACCGGAGCGGCCCGACAAGTGACCTGCGACCAGCATGGCAAGGATTGGCAGCATCTGCTTGAGAAGCGCGGGGTCCAGGCCACTGTTCTCGGCAGCCTGTCCCGCCACCTCGCGGCTGACGTCCTTCGACCCGAAAATGCCACCAAGCAGCGCGTTGCCTCGAGCGATCTCGGTGGGCTCGCCGCCAACGACGTTGTGGGCGAGCTCGGCCCCACCGAGCGCATCGACATGCGTGTCCAGCGCAGCGGAATTGTTTCCCATTCCGCCTAGCACGGATGGCAGTAAGGCTTCGGCACCACGCCGCGCCTGTTCGGGAGGTATGCCCAGCTGGCCAGCAAGCGCTTCTATACCGCCGTTCGGTAGCAGGTCGTTGAGGTTCATTGGAAATTCCTTGTTGCCACGCCGTCAACGGCTATCGACGTGCATGGGTCCTGCGGGCAACACTTCAGACCGTGGCGTTCAGGGGGGGGCGCCAGACGCACTCGCCAGAACGGCGTCGTCGCACCTGTCACGCCAAAATCGTTGTCGCTGACGAGCAGCAGTTCGGTAGAGGAAAGCAGTGCCATGCCCTTGCTCCCTCCGCGATCGTCATTGACACAATGTCGGCTTAACTCAACACTTCATTTTCCCAGCTAATATCGTGAACACGGCCGATAGCTGAGCCGCAGATCGTTCCCCGTGCGATCTGAGCATTTGCGTATGGCAGGCACGTTAGGCACCGGTCCGCATCGCGTTCCGGGTGATGGCGTTTGCCTGACATCGTGATGATCCGACGTTCGTTGAACGCTGGGCCGAGTGGTAGCTGGAAAGCTTTGACCTTGACGCGGTCACACGGTGCGTGGATCCCAGTTGAAGGGCAATGGGCAGATTATTCCTGCCCATTGCCGCAAGCCTTCTAACGAGAAGCGGTACTTGGCTGCTCAGAAATATCAGAACGCGGCTAGGCCTTCATTGCCTTCGCCATATTGAGATGAGCTGTGACGATCGGGATCATCTCCTCAGCGAACGCCTTGAGCTGTGGTGTGTTACCGTTAGCGGCGTAGGCCTTCAGTGCGTCGAGCGTCTTCTGATGGCCGGCCGCCTGCTCCGTCTTGTAAGCCTGATCGAAAGCAGTACCGTTCAGCGTCTTCAACTGATCGAGCTTCGCCTGCTGTTCTGCATTCAGCGCAGGGACGGGCGTGATCGTCGGTGCTGCGCCAGCGGCTGCTGTCTGCAGCTTGGCGGTTGAGGCTGTGTGCGCCTCGATCATCTTATTGGCGTAAGCCTTGACCGCCGCCGACCCGCCGTTGGTCAACGCCAACTTCGACGTCTCGATCTCGAATGCATCGCTGGCCGCCGCTACGTTGGCAAAATTCTGCGCGTCGCTTACGGTCGTTGAGGGAGTGCCGGTAACGTTGACGCCATCGGCTTCCACCGTTGTTGTCACCGTATTGGTCTGGCTGGCGTCGTTGTTGCGCCCGCAGGCGGCAAGAGCCAGAAGGGCGGCTGACGTAATGATCGTTTTGCGGAATGTCATGACGGATTTCCTTACGGACGCGTCGGGGCGCCAACAGGATAACCGCGAACGCGACGCTGACGTTCCCGCGGGGACCCTCTAGCCTGCCCCTGACGTTCTTGCCGACACCGCGACGGCGGTCGCCATTCAAGGAACGAACACGATGAGCATCTTCGGCAACATTATGGGCAAGATCTTTCATCACAAACAGGACAAGCCGACCGGTCAGCCAGTGCAGCCAGCGCCTGCCGCCCCGACGCCCGTCGCGCCACAGGCAGCGCCCGTGCAGTCGGCCGCTCCCGAGGCACCAACTCAGAGCGTCGATGTCGGTGCGGTTCTGTCCGAAATGGCCTCGATGCAGAACGGTGGCGGCAATTACCGAACCTCGATCGTCGATTTGCTCAATCTGCTGGGTCTCGATCACAGCCTCGCAGCCCGCAAGGAGCTGGCGGACGAACTTGGCGTACATGCCGGTGCGCCCGGTACCGCGGAGCAGAACATCGCTCTGCATAAGGCCGTAATGACCAAGCTCGCCGAGAATGGCGGTGTCGTACCCGACAGCCTGCGAAACTGAGCCATCACCAGCCCCTGCGACGTGGCGCATCCACGTCGTACGAACGCTTAGGGTCAGGACCCATTGATGTGAGCGTCACGATCTGATTCAGGCTCCGCGAGGAGACCGGAATGAGTGACCTGTTTTGGCTGACGGATGAGCAGATTGAGCGGCTGCGGCCGTTCTTTCCCAAGAGCCACGGCCGGCCGCGGGTGGACGACCGACGGGTTCTGAGCGGCATCGTCTTCGTCAACCGCAATGGGCTGCGCTGGCGAGATGCGCCCAGCGCCTATGGGCCACACAAGACGCTCTACAACCGGTGGAAGCGCTGGGGTGAGGCAGGCGTGTTCACGCGGATGATGGAAGGGCTGGCGGCGGCAGGCGCCGAGCCGAAGACGGTTATGATCGACGCCACCTACCTGAAGGCGCACCGCACGGCATCGAGCCTGCGGGTAAAAAGATCCCATGGGCGCGGGCTGGCGCCGGTTGAGGCAGACTGACCTTCCCGCTTTGTCGTGAAGGAGGTTGCCCGTGCCCGTGTCCGTCTCATGCCATGCCGCCGTCAGCACGCAGCTGAACGCAATCTTCGTGTCGCTGGAGCTGAGCCGCTCCACCTGGCTGGTGACGTCGCTGTCGCCGGGTCGCGGCGAGCGGATCTCGCGGCATCAGGTGAAGGGCAGCGACGTGCCGGCACTCCTGGAGCGGTTCGCGCAGTTACAGGCGAAGGCGCGGGAGCGGACAGGCGAGCAGTACCCGTTGGTCGTCATCCAGGAGGCGGGCCTCGACGGCTTCTGGATACACCGCTGCCTGGTGCGCGAGGGTATCGAGAGCTACGTCGTCGACGCCGCCTCGATTGCCGCTTCACGACGCAGCCGGCGCGCCAAGACGGACAAGCTCGACGGCGAGGCGCTGGTCCGCACGCTGCTGGCCTACAAGCGCGGGGAGCCGCGGGTGTGTGCGATGGTGGCGGTGCCGAGCGTCGAGGACGAGGACCGGCGACGCATCTCGCGCGAGCGGCGGGCTTTGGTCGTGGAGCGGGTGCGGCACGTCAACCGCATCAAGGGCCTGCTGTTCGCGCAAGGGGTCGGCGACTACGAGCCACTGCGCGCCGACCGGCGGGCGCGGCTGGACGAACTGGTGACCGGCGATGGACGACCGCTGCCCCGGCATGTTCGCCGCGAGATCGAGCGCGAGCTGGACCGGCTGGAGATGGTCGTCGGCCAGATCAAGCAGGTCGAAGCCGAGCGCGACGCGCTGCTCGAGCCGCGGTCGGATGCCGCCGGTGAGGCGGACACTGGTCCCCGGCTCATCCAGTTGCGCGGCATCGGTCCTGAGTTCGCCGGCGTGCTGCACGCAGAAGCGTTCTTCCGCAGCTTCAGCAATCGACGACAGGTCGCCGCCTATGCCGGGCTGGCCCCATCACCGTGGCAAAGCGGCAGCATGGACCGGGAGCAGGGCGTGTCCAAGGCGGGCAACAAGCGGTTGCGAACGACCATGATCCAGGTCGCCTGGCTGTGGCTGCGTCATCAGCCGGACTCGGAGCTGACGAAGTGGTACGCGGAGCGGGTGGGCGCGAACGGTGGTCGCGCGCGGCGGGTCATGATCGTGGCAGTCGCACGCAAGCTGCTGATCGCGCTGTGGCAGTTCGTCTCGGCCGGCGTGGTGCCCGCAGGCGCGCTGCTGAAGGCCGCATGAGCACGTAACCCGATACGAGTTCCCGCAGGGCATCGTCCCTGCCGGATCCAGGTGGACGGACCGGAGGTCCCTGTTGGCTTCAGATGCCGAAAAAAAGGTTGGTCCCGTCTCCTGAGCCAGACCCGACGCAAGCGGGATTGTGGTGCAGCCGCGCACGAGCGGCGACCGGATGTGAGGTTAGAGCGGACCGGTCACCGGGACGCTTGTTGCAACAGGCTCAGGCCAGTGATCCAAAAATTGAGGAGGACGACCATGGCCTGACGCTCTGACCATTCCTGACGATTGATCTGGAATGGCGACGACAAAGCGATAAGCTGGCGTCATGTACGCCGCACGAGCCAAGCGCACCTATCCTTCAATTTGGCGGGTGATCCTCGCCTTTGTAGTGGTCCCGGGCGCAGCCGCCTTGTTGATGGCTATTGCTATGCCAGCATATGAGGGCATCACCGATCCGCTCGAACGGATCTGGCGGAGCGCTGTGGCATTTGCCGTGTTTGGCGCTTACCCTCCAGCCTTTATCATCGGGCTCCCGGCGTTCTTCATGTTACGCCGACACGTCAATGCGACAATCATCAACTGCGCTGCGACTGGTGCAGTGGTCGCCGCTCTTCCCTGGCTCGTGCTCGCGTTAATAAGTCGACCGGATAATGCGAGCATTGATGGACGATCAACCGTCATCGACGGATCTTTGACTACTTACGGATGGCTGATGAACTTCTACTACGTCGGCCAAATTGCCCTATTAGGCGCTATTGCAGGCGCGCTGTTTTGGTTCATTGCTGCGGCTGGCAGCCGAACCGGCAAGGTAGAACAGATATGATTGTGCGGAAGGAAAGAGGCTGCACGCTCTACCGCACAGCCTCTTGACCTGAGAACTCCCATGTGAGGGGGGCCTTGGCCGCCTGATAGGCCGCACCAAGGGCGGCATGAACACCAAGCTCCATGCCGTAGCCGATGCGAACGGACGCCCCTTGAGCTTCTTCATGACCGCGGGCCAGGTCAGCGACTACACCGGTGCGGCCGCGTTGCTGGACGACCTGCCGAAGGCTCAGTGGCTGCTTGGGGATCGCGGCTACGACGCCGACTGGTTCAGGGATGCCCTCCAGGCCAAAGGCATCCAGCCCTGCATCCCAGGCCGCAGGTCGCGCAACGAACCGGTCCGGTACGACAAGCGCCGCTACCGGCGTCGCAGCCGCATCGAGATCATGTTCGGCCGCCTCAAGGACTGGCGCCGGGTCGCCACCCGCTACGACCGCTGCCCCACCGCCTTCTTCTCCGCAATCGCTCTCGCTGCCACCGTCATCTTCTGGCTGTGATCAACGAGTCCTGACCCTAAGAGCCCTGGCTCGGGTGTTGCTTGCTCAGGCGACGTACAACCGACACAAGCTTCGCCAGCGTTGGGTCGCGGATCGGTTCGGTGACGCGGAGTTCGCGACTGCGGCCGGCGATGGTCAGCCCAACCGTATAGGTGCGCGCATCCGGCCCCGCGCTGTCGTTAGCAGGCGTGCAGCTGAAGAAGTCCGCCTGATCGGCGAGACTGGCGATCTCCTGGCACTCCAAGGTGGCGAGATCGTCAAACGAGACCGTCTGCTCCTCCGCCAGTCCGGGGAAATGGGCAAGACCGCCCTCGATGCACAAGCGGACCTCACCTTTTATCGTCTCGTCCAAGGCCTTGCCCTTCTGCATCAGATCACTCCAACTATGCTCCGGGCCTCGGTGGCAGCGGCGCATCGTACAGATTTATCCAGCGCATGCCCATGCGTTGCCATGCTTTAGGAGCAGAGCGCCTCACCATAGCACTTGTGCGACCTTGCCGTTCTGCATAATATCATATCTGAATTATTGAAGGTGTGCACACGTGCATATTATCACTCTTGCAGCTCAGAAGGGTGGCGTTGGCAAAACGACGCTCGCGGTGAATTTGGCGGTCGCTGCTGAAGCGGTCGGGATCAAGACGGCTCTCTTTGATCTCGACCCGCAGGAGAGCGCGACCGCTTGGAGCGAGCGACGAACGGCCGAGCTGCCGCACGTCGAGCCAATCAGTGCGAGACGCCTCGACCAAGCGATTGATGCAGCTGAGGCCAACGGCTTTGCACTTACTATCATCGACACACCGCCAGCGGCGGGCGCGGAAGCCGCCGCAGCGGCGCAGCGTGCCGATCTGGTCGTTATCCCCTGCCGTCCGTCATTGATCGATCTTGATGCGATCAAGCGCACGGCACAGCTTATCACCAGCACGGGGCGAACGGGCGTGGTCGTGCTGAATGCCGCCCCCCCTACCGCAACCACATTGCTGGACGATGCCAAAACGCTTGCCGAGGCAACCGGCTTACGGGTGGCGCGTGCCGTATTGCGGGAGCGCAGCGTCTACCGAGCGGCATGGCCTTACGGCTTGGGCGTCATTGAGCATGAGCCGAAAGGTAAAGCTGCCTTGGAAATTGCAGCCTTGCAGAAGCACATATTTGATGATGTGATCAATTGCACACCTGCAAATGTGAAAGCTTGATTATGGCGAAACGGACTTCCCTGTTGGGGCCGGCAGTAGCGGCACCCTCCCCTCGCGAACCCGAGCTGGAACGCCAGTCGGCTCCGGCGACCTTGCCGCCGAGTGCCGCACGATCAGGTGGCAAGCGACCGGGTAAGTATCACCTCGGGGCATATTTTGATCCTGCAGATCCCACGGCGGAGGCATTTCGCGTTTTGGCAGCGCGGACCCGGCGGAGTCACCAAGATCTCCTTGCTGAAGCGATCAGCGAACTGGTCGCCAAGTATGAAGCCGACAAGCAATTCGGCCGTGTGTGACGATGTGCACACCTGCAACAATGCAGGATGGCAGGATTGATCCTTCATGACCAAGCGCCAAAATCCCAACCCCGAATTTGATCTGTTCATCCCGTTGATGGGCGACCTCCCGCTGAAAGATCAGCGGGAGACGATGGAGCGGCCGTTCTTCTCGCTCCAGAAGCGCAAGCGGGTGAAGCCGATCGAATATAGCAGCCCGGACGGCGAGACGTGGGTCAAGATTGAGGCGATCCCCGCCTACGGCATGGCCACGATCTGGGACGCCGATATCTTGATATGGGCGGCGTCCACGCTCAATCGGATGCGGGAGCAGGGGGTCAACGACCTTCCCCGGACACTTAGAACTACGTCCTATGACCTGTTGCGGGCGATCAAGCGCGACACCAGCGGCCGGGCTTATCAGGAGTTGCAGGCTGCACTCCAGCGGCTTCAAACGACTTCCATATCGACCTCGATCCGCGCGCCCAAGCGGCGGACTAAGGCCGGTTTCAACTGGCTCGACAAATGGACGCTGGAGGTGGACCCGGACACTGACCAACCGCGCGGGATGACCATTACGCTGTCGGACTGGGTGTATGAGGGTATTATGGGGGAGCGGTCACTGCTCACCATGCACCAAGATTATTTCCTGCTGACCGGGGGGCTGGAACGCGCCCTGTATCGTATCGCGCGCAAGCACGCCGGCAATCAGAAGGGCGGGTGGACGTGTCGCGTCGAGGTGCTGCGCGACAAGACAGGCAGCGACAGCAAACCAAAAGAGTTCAACCGGATGCTGCGCAAAGTGGTGGAAGCCGACCAGCTCCCCGATTATGCGATGCACATGGCCGCAACAGCCGATGGCAGTCCTGCCGTGCTGTTTCGACTTCGGGGTGAAGCGGAGGCGCTGGCACTGACTGCCAAGTTGGAAGCCGAGCAAGAGCGGCGGAACCGATTCGATGCCGATCGCCGCCGCGCCGCCGAGGTGGACGACCTGATGGACAAGCTCGCCGGAGAACGCTGACTATCGTGGTATCACACACCGCAAGGCCCATCCGTATCAGAGGCGGAGGCGGGCAGCAGGCGTTGAGAGTGTGGATCGAGCAATAATCGACCCGCAAACAGGCAAGCGATCATCGTGGGATCACACACCCGGGCGTCGTGGGATCACACACCGCACTATCGTGGGATCACACACCGAATCACGTGGGATCACACACCGGGCAGATTCTCAAGGTATTACGAAGACGCGGTTTTTTGGCCGCTTTTCGACACTTAACCTTCTTAACGATTCCTATTTAACAGAATCACTTAACCCCAAGACCCGGCTCAAAAGGAAGGAAAGGGAATGCGGAATTGCCCCTTCGGCAATGGCCCTTCGTTACGTGCCGGCTACCGCCGTTACAGGAGCGGCCTGACGGCCGCAGGCTTCCGGGAAAAGCCAAGCCGATCCGGCGGTGTGTACCTGTCAGCGTGACGCCCGTTGAAAGGGCAGGGTGGGGAGATACCCCGAACCGATCGTCGGGTTCGCCGGTGTGTGCGATCATGCCGGACCGTAGAGGCCATCGAACGCGCGTTCGGTATCGTAGCAGATGTTCGCGACGTTAACCGCGTGGGCGTTATCGTCTGCAGATGCGCCTGGGCATCGCTTGGATGGGCGGTCCTGAGCTGTGATTACGAGCAGTCTTGAGAGAGAAGCTCGCCGAGCAAGGCCACCGGATCGACGCCGATCGCCAAGGCGACCGCGACATATTCATCCACGCTCAACTGCCGCTCACCGGTTTCGTAGCGCGATACATAGGCCTGCTGCCATCCGAGCCGCTTCGCGAGGTCGACCTGACGAAGCCTGGCGTCCCGCCGTGCCAGGGTCAGCGCAGCGACGATGCGGGCGTGCAGATCGGATGGGGCAGGGGAGGCGGGCACCCCGAAGCATCTAGACCGGCTTGAGAGATATACGGAAAGCGTATATCTTCTAGGTTTCCGATCGGGAGTGCTGACATGAGACTGTTCGAGCGCATCGCCACCTGGTTCGAAGGCTGGACGCTCCTGGCCCGCCCGGGGATCGGCAGCGACGGCACGGACATCAATCCGGCGACCGGATTACCTACAATCGCGGGAGCGGGGACCCCCGACGTCGCAGGCAATCCCTACGGTTCTACCCGTTCGCACGATTACGAATCCGACTGGCAGCGCCACGATCGTTGGGACAGCGGCGCTCATGACCATTTCCAGCATCACGACAGCTGGTCGGCGAGCAGCCATGATCCCTGGCGTGACTGAGCGCGTCCCGGTGGCCGACCGGCTGATTGCACGATGGGAGGTGAGCCAGCTGAACGTCGTGCCCTACGCGATCAGCGTCATGGCCTTCTTGCCGATGCTGATCATGACGATCGGTATCGCCAAGGCGATCGGCGCCAGACCGGCCGTCGTCGGACGAAGCATGCTCGTCCTCTGGGTGGCTCTGTTCGTGACCGAGATGGCGCGGGGGATCTGGACGTTGCGGCATCGTTACGCCTCACCGCGCTGGCTGCGGGCAGTTCATGCCGCGGTCGGTGACGACCTGGCTATTCACGCGCTCGCCGAGTTGATGCGCCAGCATCGGTACGAACCCGATTACGTCCTTCTGAGATCCGACATGACCAGCGCGGTCCAGCAGGAGCGCGCCAAGCGCAAGGACGCGGTCCGACGTTCCAAGGGAATCCGGATGATGGAGGAACCGGATCCTGCTTCCGGTTTGGAGGCGGAAGGCAGTGATCCCCGGATCGCCGAAGAGCAACGCGCCCAGGTCCGCGAGCGTCGTGCCGCTGAGAAGATTCTGGCAGCGGCAGCGCCGGTGACAGGCGATATGTCCCGGATCTCCCGCTGAACCCGCTGCCGCACCGCCCAGAAGGCGGTCCGGGTAAAATGACAGTTCGCTTGCTGGCCGGCTGACACGCCGGCCCGGGTGCCCCGCCGAAAGCCGGAATGAATGCCGGAGCAGCACGGCATCAGCACCGCAGCGTCTGGACCATGCAGGGAAGGAGCACACACCACGCTATGGATAGCGACCGTGTCCACACCATAAAATCTCGTGTTCTCAGAGCTGTAGCAGGATATTGGCTGTGCTGCGGGTTCCGCGAAAGCTGCCCCGTGACGTGCTACAAGGGCGCTACAGCGCTACGGAAGCCGTGATTTGCCGGGCTGCGCAGCGACATGAGGATCGCAAGCAAGCGAGCCGTGCACTGCTCCCCTTGGAAGCACGGGTTCATCTCTCGTCGGGCGTCATGGACAAGACCGGTGCGTCAGCAGCGGCGGATGTCGGGTTCAGCGGCGCGTGCTTGCTACCGCGCGGTCAGGACGTACCGGGTGGCCGTGCGCGGAAGCGGCGCGGGTCGAAGAACCAGATCAGCATGACCGCGCCGGTGACAGCTGCGGCGATCCAGCAGGCAGCCGCGAGGGCAGGGGCATAGCCCAGCAGACGGGCCGCCAGACCTGCCAGCAGCAGTCCTGTGCACAGCGCCGCTAATCGGCGCACGACCGGCCAGTTGCGTCGCTTGAACCCGACCCGCCGCGTCTCGGCCGTCCAGGCCGCCAGCTGTTCCTTCGAGGGTCCGCCCATCTTCAGTCCCCCAGCGACAAGGCGAGTAGCGTGCCGCGCAGCTGCTTGCGGGTAGCGGCTCCCGCCTCCGCGCCTCCGTCGTATAGCACGCGCGCGAGCGCCTGGCTGCGTTCGTCAGGCAGCTTCAGCCCGACGTCCCTGCAGACGGCGTCCACGTCGGCTCGCAGGCGGTCGAGCCGGTCCCAGTCGACCGGCCCGTAGTAGCTCCGGGGCACGGTGTCCTCGCCCAAGATCACCCATTCGGGATCGACGTCGTAGTCGCGCCGGAGCTTCGCCATTAGGGCGACCGGCGGCTCAGCCCCGCCCAGTTCCCAGCTGACCAGTGCGCGCTTCGAATAGCCCAGCGCCTTTGCAAACGCGTCCTGACCCAACCCGGTCCTGAGCCGTACCGCCTTGATCCGTTCGCCGATGGTAGATGCGCCGCTCACGTCGCCATGGCCTGTTGTATTATCCTGCTCACTATGGCGCAATAGTGCCACTATGCTATCATGGCACGGGAGCGGTGCCGGCGACCAGCATTACGCCGGACAGGGGCAGGAATTTTATGGGCGGTCAGGTCAATGTGCGCCTCGGCGACGACGACGATGCGGACCTCACCCGTTGCGCGGCCGAGCGCGGCGTCGAGCGCGCCACCTTGGCCAAATCGTTCGTTCGGGAATGTCTCGATGCGTGGCGGGAGGGGCGGGCCGTATTCGACCGGCCTGAGCAACTAGGCCCCGGTGACGTCGTCGCCTTCGGCGCTAGGCTGGACAAGGCGGTCATGGAGATCGACCGCATCGCCCAAGCCTGGGCAGCGCATGAGAGCGACATGCACAGGCTGGAGCGCGAGGATCAGCTGGCGCTGACGCGAGCCCGGACCGAGTTCATCAAGGGCATGCCGGAGCGCATTACCGCCAGCTTCAATCCGATCAGGGCGGAGATGCGGCTGCTTGCCGAGCGGATCGACAAGCAGCCGCGTCTGGATGCCATCGACGAACGGCAGCGCGACCACACCGAGGCGTTGCGGGAGAACACCGCCGCCATCAGGAGCCTCGAGCAGCAGCCCCGGACGAAGGTCAGCTACACCGTCTGGGACAGGGACTGGTCGGGTCGCAAGGTCGGTGCGGCGCTGTCGATCGTATGGTTGCTCTGCGTCGGCAGCTACTTCCTTGCGGCGATGGCGCTGCCGCCGTCGTGGTTCGCGGTCCGCTCGGCTAATTTCCTGCTGGGCGGCGGGGATCAGGCGGTCTGCGCGCTCGTGAATTACCGGCTCGCGACCGACAGCTGCCGGACGCAGTTCGAGGGCAAGGCAGGCAAGATTGTGGTGCGGGCGAGGCCCGGCACGTCGCAGGGCCGACAATGATCTCGGTCGCTGCGGTCGGTTCGGCCTCCGACGCAGCCGCCTATTACGCCCAAGACAATTATTACACCGCCGATCAGGCAGAAGGGACCAGCGCCTGGGCAGGCGAGGGGGCGGCAGAACTGGGTCTGTCCGGGCCGGTCGACGCCGAGCGGTTCGAACAGGTGCTCACCGGTGAACTCCCCAACGGTGTCGTGCTGGACGCCAAACGGGGTGGGCACCGGGCGGGCTGGGACCTCACCATGTCCGTGCCCAAGTCGGTGTCGATCCTGGCGCTGGTGGGCGGTGATGCGCGATTGGTGGTCGCGGTACGGGAATCGGCCGCCTCCACCCTTGCCTGGACGGAGCGCAACATCGCGGAAGGGCGGGTCTGGAACGGCAGGGGACAGGCGCCCGAGACGACCGGCCGCTTCGTGGCCGCGACCTTCCTCCACGACGTGAACCGCAGCGGCGAGCCGCAGCTCCACGTTCACAACGTCATCGCCAATGCGACCCGCACCGCCGACGGCAAGTGGCGGGCGCTGCACGCGGACCAGCTGTACGAGCGCCAGCACGTCATGGATGCGGTGTTCCTGTCTGCGCTGCGCAGCCGGGTCGAGACGCTCGGCTTTGCGACAATTCCTCGGCACGATGGTCGCAACGGCGCCTTTGAGATCGCCGGTGTGTCCCGCGCTGTGGTGGAAGCATTCTCCGTCCGCTCGGCCGAGATCGATGCGTACATCAAGGCGCGCGGGCTGGAGAACACGGCGCAGACGCGCGAATATGCGGCGCTGGCTACCCGCGATCCCAAATCCCCCGAGATTGCCCCGGAGCAGCGCGCGGAAGGGTGGCGGCGGTTGGCCGCGGAGAAGGGGTTGGATCCGGCAGCATTGGTGAAGGCCGCGCTGGCTGAGGCGGGGCGGGGGCATGATGTGTGGACGCGCGCGATGCGGGGCGTGCGCGGAATAGGGGAGCGCGGTCTTGCCATCGCCGGACGCATGGGGCTGACCCCGCGCGACGGCGATCCGCTGGTCCCTGAGCGACTGGGACGACTGGAGCCGCGCGCCTATGCCGCGGCGCAGGCGGTCGCATCGGCGGTGCGGGATCTTGGCGAGCGGGAGGCGGCGTTCGACCGCCTGGAGCTCATCCGGGAGAGCCTGTCGCGCAGCGGGCCGGTGACGGTCGCCGATGTCGAGGCCCGACTGGCGCTGCTGCAGGCGAAAGGCCTGTTGCTCGGCGATGGCGATCGGATGGTGACGACGCAAGGGTCGGTGCGGCTCGAGCAGGCGTACCTTGCCACCGTCGAGGCGGGGAGGGGGCAGTCCGCTCCTATCGTTCCGCCGGCCGATGCCGCGATCCGGGTGCAGGAGGCAGCACGCGAGTTGGGGCTGCATCGCCTCAACCCGGGTCAGGAGGCCGCGGCCGTGCTGATGCTGTCCTCGTCCGACCGGGTGGTGAACGTGCAGGGCGGATCGGGACGCGGCAAGTCGACCGCGATGGCGCCGGTGACGGCGGTAGCGAAAGCAGAAGGACGGGCGGTGATCGGGCTCGCCATCGCCAGCGCGAAGGCGAGCGAGTTCGGGCGCGACACCGGTGCTGACGTGAGCACGGTTGCCCGCTTCCTCGCGCGTCATGCCCGCGTGATCGACGGCACGGCCCGACCGGAACAGGTCGCCCGCGTGAAGGCGGAGCTGGCCGGTGCGATCGTCATGGTCGAGGAGGCCGGACAGCTCGGGACGCGCGACATGGAGCGGATCGTGCGGCTTGCCAACATGACGGGCGTTGCCCGCGTCGTGCAGACCGGCGACACCCGCCAGCTGACCGCGATTGCGGCCGGCAAGCCGTTCGAGGCGAGCCAGAAAGCCGGCGTCGCCACGGCCCATATCACCGAGAATCTGCGTTCCCGGTCCGATCAGATGAAGGCTGTCACCGCCGCGCTCGACCGCGGCGATGTGTCGGGTACGTTCGTGATCCTCAGGCCCGCGACGACCGAGGTGCCGGGGAACGCGGTGGCGACGACGGCCGCGGCGCGTTGGGCAGCGCTGCCGCTAGGCGAACGCGACGCCACCCTCCTGCTGACCGCCGGTCGCGCCATGCGCAGCGAGGCCAACCAGGCGGTACAGGCCGAGCTGAAGGCGAGCGGCGAGATCGCTGCCACAGGCACGGCGTTTACCGTCCTTGATCGGGTCAACGCCACCAAGGAGGGCGCACGGCTGATGCGCGCCTATCGGCCCGGCCACGTGGTCGAGGTCCGCATCAACCTGCCCAGCCAAGGCCTGGTTCGCGGCGATCGCGGTGTCGTGACCGGCGTCGAGGGCGACCGGGTGCGGCTCGGCATGGCGGACGGGACCGAGAAGCTGTTCCGGCCCGGCCGATTGGCTAGGAACCTCGACCGCGATGCGGTGTCGATCTTCGCAGTGAAGGAGGTCGAGCTGCACGTCGGTGATCGCATCCGCTGGAGCGACAACGACCGGACCCGCGGACTCGACAACGGTGCGATGGCGCGGGTCGAGGAAGTAGGGCGGGGCAGGTTGGTCGTGTCCTCCCTCGTCGACGGCACAGTGCACGAGATCGCGTCCGGCGATCATATGGCCGAGCGACTGGACCTTGCCTATGCGATCAACGTCCATGTCGCACAGGGGGTCACCACCGAGCACGGCATCGTGGCGATGCGCTCGTCGGAACGCAAGCTGCTGACCGAACGGTCGTTCCTGGTCGCGCTCACCCGCGTGGCGGACAAGGTGGGACTGGTGCTCGACGACGGGCGGAAGGTCGAACGGCACGTCACCCGCAACACCGGCGACAAGACCTCGGCGCTTGATGTGGTCGAGCGTGGCCAGGCGACCGACGCCATCCGCCTGCCGGATGCGGGCTCCCCGCTCGACCGGGCGCTGGAGCGTTACGCCCAGTTGTTTCTGGCGGCCGAGCGGATGCGCGAGGATGGACGGGAGCTGCCGCTGTCCCAGGTGCGTGAACTGGACGTTGCGTCGGCCGCGCTCGACCGGGTCCGGCCCTATGCCGCTGAGGATCTGCGGATCGTGCTGGACCGCAGCGCCGACCCGGTACGGGGGCTGGAGCAGATTGTGCCGGGCGAGTTGCGGCAGGTCTGGGCGGAGGAGGGGCAGGCGCGTGCCGATCCTCGCACCTATGCCGACCGCTTCGTGGCCGATTGGCGGTCGGCGTCAGGCGACCGGGGTGCGGGCGAAACGCCGCAGATCGAAGACCGGGCCGAGCGCCGCCTGGAGCGGCTCGAAGGCCGTATGGCGCGGCAGCCCTCGCTGGAGAAAGCGCTCGACGCCCGCATTCCTGAGCGCCAGCTGCGCCTCGACGGCCCCGGAATGGGCGGGGGTGGTCGCGAACGGGATCGGGAAATGGAGATGTGAGCCGACGTGGAAAGGTGTGTTTCGGGTGTGTCATGCTCACCCGGCTTCGATTAATCTTCTCCAGCTTCCGCCCTGTCGAGTGCGACAAGGCGCTTATACTCTTCGACCGGCACGATGGCGATCATGGGCGATCCGTCGCGCTCGATGGCGATCGCGCCTTCGGTTGCCAGCGCAAGGCATTTACGGACCTGGGCGGGTGTGCGGGGAAAGGGGACCGTGCGCATGGCCGTATCATATCACTCCGCGAGAATCGTAACTAGGGCTGCGCTACGTCAAACACCCAATCAGGCGGTGCTGATGAAGGCAGCTATCTCGAATGATATAGCAGCGGTGAGGCTGGCGAGATCACCGATTGGATCGATACGCATTGCGCGCCGCGGCTGGTCATGGCCGATGGCAGACCGCACGGCTTGAAACGCTCCTCGGAAGAACGTAATGTGAACGAATGATACTGATAATCTTCGCCGGTACCCTTTGAGCGATCGCGATGTATTTTTGAGAGAGTACACCTCAGCACTTGCTGAGGATGGTGCTTCGGTTCTTGTCGGTGCCGGCACTTCCATGGCCGCGGGGTATCCCTCGTGGAAGGGCTTGCTGCAGGAAATTGCGGGTGATCTCGGCCTCGAAATTGAGGACGTCGACGATCTTACGGCAGTTGCTCAATGGGCGATTGGTGCGGATCATTCGAACCGCACGACCGTACTAAATGCCATACGGGAGCAGATCGAGCCGGATCATGCCATCCCCTCGGCGTTGCTGTCGCTGGCAAGGCTGCCGATCCGCGAGGTGTGGACGACGAATTACGACCGGCTGATCGAGCGTGCGTTCGGCGAGCTTGGGCGCCCGGTTGATGTTCGGGCCAACCAGGAGCAGTTGGCACTGCGCAAGCGCCGCGCGGGAGCGGTCCGCATTTACAAGATGCACGGGACCATCGATGCAGTTGATGATCTGGTAATTTCCACCGAGGATTACGAACTGTACCGGCAGCGGCGCGGTGCATTTTTGGGTCTGCTGCACGCTCATCTGACAGGAATGACCTTCCTGTTCGTGGGTATGAGCCTGACGGACCCGAACGTCCGCCACGTGCTTGCCTTGCTGCGTGAGCATTTTCCAACGACCCCGCCCCGACACTTCATGATCGCACGGCGGCCACAGCGGGCGGATTTTGGGTCTGATGATGCCCACGCCGCCCGGTTGAAGCGGCATGACTATTGGGTGCGCGACTTACGACGCTATGGTCTTGTCGTCGTCGAGATCAATGCGTTCGCTGAAATTGATGAATTGATGGATGAACTCGAACGGCGTGTGGCACGTCGTCGGATATGGGTGTCGGGTAGCTGGCCGCTCAATGCCGGTGATTCTAGCGCGGGGTTCGTTCACGATGTAGCGCGCGCGATCGGGCGTAGGATCGGATCGACAGATCTTTTCATGCTATCCGGGGCCGGGCTGTTGGTCGGATCAGCTTCGCTGTCAGGGTTCCTCGAAACCATGCAGGGGCGCGGTGAGTGGGACTTTGATCGGCGGTTGGTTGTTCGTCCCTTTCCGCAACCGGTCGGTGACGCTGAGCCGGATCGTCAGCATTGGGCAGAGCTGCGTGGTGAGTTGGCGCGCTTGGCGGGTATCGTGGTTTTCGTTGGCGGTGCGAAGATCGAGTCCGGCGAACTGGTGTCTGCCACCGGTGTGTTCGAAGAGCGCGCCCTCGCCGATGGTAGAGGTGCATTTCTATTGCCTGTCGGAGCCACCGGAGGCGCTGCCTCGGTTATCGCCAATGGGTTGCTGACATCAGCCCTTCCGTCGACTGGCAGTAATGCCCGGCGCCCCACGGACGATGAGTTGCGCATATTGTCAGACGCCTCGGCAACGCCAGATCAACTCGCTGATGCGGTTTTGAAAATCATTAAGCGGATCGCACGCTGAAAAATCGTTTGTGATGAACATCTGGGAGAACGGCATTGGCGAGGCGGGTATTCTTCAGCTTTCACTTCACGCGAGATGCATGGCGCGTGTCGCAGGTCCGCAATGCCTGGATGTTGCCGGGAAACCGTGATTCCAACACCATTGTCGATCATGCGTCGTGGGAAGAAATCATGCGCAATGGCCCGCAGGCGATCCAGAACTGGATCGATACGCAGATGAACGGCAGTAGCGTGGTAGCGGTACTGATCGGTCGCGATACGCATATGAGGCCGTGGGTGGAGTATGAGATCCGCAAGGCCCACCGCGAGGGACGCGGCATCCTTGGTGTGCACTTAGCTGGCATGAAGGATAGTAACGGCACCGTTGATCCGGCCGGGGCCGATCCGATCGCAAAGCTTGCGCTTACCGATCGGTTCGGGACCAGAGTAACTTACCCTACTTATTCCTGGTTGCAGGGTGACGGCAGAAAGAACTTTTCGTCGTGGGTTGAAGCCGCTGCCCAGCGCGCCGGTCGTTAAAGGCGAGATCGATCATGTCCTACGTTACCGAATCTGAGGTCCGGGCTGCCGCTGCTCGTGCGAAAGCAGCTACGTTCAAGTCCGCGGGCATTTTGTTGCGCGAATCGCGTGACACATACCAATCTTCATTCGATGTATTCCTGTCGCATTCTTTCATGGATCAGGAACTTGTCCTAGGAGCGAAGCAACTGCTCGAGGAAAAAGGGTTGTCCGTCTATGTCGACTGGATCGACGATCCGCTGCTAGATCGTACCGCCGTAACGCGGGCGACCGCCGAGAAGATCAGAGGGCGGATGCGGCAGTGCCGGACGCTGCTCTATCTGCATTCGGCGAATGCCACCAAGTCTAAGTGGTGTCCGTGGGAATTGGGCTATTTCGATGCCTTCACCCATCCGTCCCGGCGCGTTTTCATTTTCCCCGTCACCGCTGCGGATCGATCCTATACGAGCCAGGAATATCTCAATCTCTATGATACGGTCGACATGGCTTCGATCGGCGTGGCTACACGCAGGCGCGATGATATCAGGGTCAAGGGCGCAGATAGTAGCTTCAGAGCGTGGAGCGTTGCCGCCTGATCGATCATTCCTTGAGCTTTTCGGCGACCGCGAACGCGGCATCAGGAGGCGGGTAGAGTCAGCTATTTTTGCCATGGCGCACACGGGTCGCCATTATCGGAGGTAGAAAGGTCTACCTTTCTTCCGCGCGATCGAATGCCAATGCGGCATGGTAGGTAATGGGCGATGGACACGCTTGAACCCGCCGCTCGATCAGAACGTATGCGCCGAGTCCGCGGCAAGGACACTCGGCCGGAAATAGTGGTGCGGCGGTTAGCCCATCGGCTCGGCTACCGCTTCCGTCTTCATCGCCGCGATCTACCCGGTAGCCCCGACCTGGTGTTCCCCGCGCGCCGAGCGGTGATATTCGTGCATGGATGCTTTTGGCATCAGCACGACTGTCCGCGCGGATCACGCCGCCCTTCAAGCAACGCGGCATACTGGCACCCCAAGCTCGCCCGGAACGTCGAGCGGGATGGAATGGCGCGGCAGCAGCTCGAAAACGAAGGCTGGCGCGTCCTGGTGCTGTGGGAATGCGAGATGCGGGATGCCGACCAGCTATCACGCCGTCTGGTCAGCTTCCTCGACGGTTAAGCACGCCGGATCGGCGCCATGTCCGACACCTTCTGGACCACGCCAGCACGCCGGATCGTGGTGCGCCGCATGAGGTCGGAGCCGCTTTGCAGCAGCTCGAAATCCACATGGTTCAATTCAGCATCGTTGCCTTTGAAGCAGCGGTGGAACGCCAACAGCAGCTCCACCGCTTCGATCGGCTGAGCTGAAGCAGCGGGGGCGGCGCTGGACGGCACGATGCTTGGAAACAGGTAGGTGCAGGCCGGCGGAACGCGAAATGGGCCAATGTCGGTGAGCCGTGCTCCATCGTCACCGGCGACCTTGGGACATGGGCGGCCGATCGTGCCGCACACCATGTCCCAGACGATCAGGCCATCAACACGCTGGTTGCGGGAGATCATCTCAACGCTCAAGCGCGTGTGGATCCCCGACCAAGCATTGCGACGTGGATCGGCGCCGAGGTTGGTGCAGATGCTCCAAATCACAAACTCGTCGGCATCGGCCGGCCGCTCGAATATGTTGGTGTTGTTGCCGTCTAAGCAACCCTTGAGGTCGATGACGGCAGTGCGACCTGATGGAAGCCGGACCCGATAGTCGTTGCGGCTGGAATCGTCGGTGAGATCCCACCCGGCGATAAAGCCTTCGTCCTCCATGTGGTTGAGGACGTGCTGGACGAACTCGCGCTTGGTGCGCATCGTCGCGGAGAATTGCCCTCTCACCCGCTCGACGGCACCACGGAACAGGCCCGAATTGTAGAAGTCACGTTCGTCCAGGCCATGATCACCGAGCCGGTGCGCCTCGGTTTTCAGAACCTCGGCGAACCGCTCGATTTGCGCGCGCAGATCGCTGTTCTGCTCGCACGGTATGACGCTCATGCAGCAGCCCGTTCGGCAGCCTCCGCCATGCCCAACAGGGGCTCTAGGATATGGTGGGCGAGGTGCCGAACAACCGGCACCGCCACCCCGTCGCCGGTCAGGTGGTATGCTTCATTGTAGTTGCGCGGCAGCTTGTAGTCATCGTCTAGACCCATGAGACGCGCTGTCTCGCGCGCGGAGATCAGTCGCGACCGCACTTTCGCGCCATCAATGACGACGATCACTTGGCGGCTGGAGCCGCCGGCGGGCGTGCGTAGGCAGCCAGATACGTCGTCGAAACGAACTTCGGCGCGTTGCACCTTTTTGCCTCCCTCAACTCGCGTGCGCTTGTAGACGCCTCCGACCATGCGGCGCCCTGCCCGCTTGGCGGCGTTCACCTTGGCGAGGTTGATGGGCGACATCATGCCGAGGAGCTGCTGCGTTTCCGCAGACGTGTGCCAAGACACGCTCGACGGGTTCTCCTCGATCATGCTGGCGAACGTCGTGTTGCGTCGGTTGGGCGTCGGCATGTTCCACCACAACATGCCCTGTCGCAGCTCGGCCGGCAGCCGCTCGACTGCGCTTTGCAGGCCCCGCGTATGGAACGGCTCAATCGGCCCAGGCGCGAGTAGCGTCGAGTCGACTGTCACGTCGGCATGGACACCGATCACGAATAGACGAGGACGGGAGTGCGGAAGGAAGAGATCCGCGTTGATGACCAAGGCGCCGCAGCGGTAGCCCGCGTCCGCGAAGGTCTGGCAGATCGCCTCGAAATCCTTGCCCTCATGCGAGGTCAGTGTGCCGCAGACGTTCTCGAGCGCAATCAGCTTGGGTGCCCTTCCGTCCGCGATGAGGCCACGGATCACGTCCCAGAACGGGTAGAAGGTGCCCGAGCGCTCTCCGCGCAGCCCCGCCCCGCCCCCCGCCAGTGACAGGTCTTGGCAGGGGAATGAACCCCATACGAGATCGGCCACGCCGGGCAGCTTGGCGGCGGTGATTTGCTTCACGTCACCGACCGTCAGCTCGCCGCCCATGCCCCAATTTGCTTGGTAGGTGAGCCCCTTCTTATGGTCGAAGTCGTTGGCGAACAGGCAGGTCCAACCCGCCCCCAGGCCAGCGCGCGCCATGCCTCCGCCAGCGAAGAACTCGTAGAACTTAGCCATTAGCGACCCGCCCTTCCCCGTGGCGATCGTTGGCGCTCGTCTCGCGCGCCAGCTTCTCCGCGACGGCTTCGGTGATCCAGGTGTTGCGCGAGACGTTGCCGAGGCGATCGGCGCGCGCCGCGTCGATCAGAGCGAACGTCTCGGCCGATAGGCGGAGGTTGATGCGATCGAGATCGCGCACAGTGGCGGGCTTGGAAGACGTAGTCATGGCGCCATTGTGGCGCCACATTTTGACCTTGTCCAGTATGTTCTACATGTGTTCCTAATTTGCAAGGCCGATCGGGCTCGCGCCTATTCCCCTGCCGAGCTATATGTCACTGAAACGTGGAGCGTGCATGGACGGTCGGAATCCAGACGAGATCAACTTCCCTCCGTTTGAAACGGAGGATTTGCGTAAGAATCTCGCACGTTATCTTGATAGTGCCTTCACCGCCGAAGGAGCTGCCGCTGCGTCGAAAGTCGGCAACTTCAAGTGGGGCGTATACGCCTTCTTCGATTATGACGGGGAACCGATCTACGTCGGGCAAACTAACGAGCAGCTTCGCACTCGCATCCGGCGCCATCTGACCAATCAACGCACCGATGCCGTTGCTATGTCTGTGCTTGACCCTTTCGAGGTGTACGAGATCGAGGTTTGGCCGCTTCCGGCCCTACAAGAGGTGTCGAAGCCGAGAAGCAAGACGGACGCGCGTTGGGCGGCATGGGAGTCGGCCGTCGATCAACTCAATGCACTGGAGCGTAAGGTTTACGATCAGGCGATCGAAAAGAGCCGATTCAAAGCTATCCTGAACGAGAAAGACCCACCGCTGGCGAAGGTCGAGATCGAGGCACCGCCATCGTTCAGGGGACGCATCGTTTCTGATGAGGTGTTCGCGATCCGCTCGCACCCTGATTTTAGGATTGCCCGACGTGCGCTCATCATCGCCAGACTTGCCCAGGTCATCGCCGAGCGAAAGGTTCAAGGTGGATTGCGGCGGGTCATGCTGATCCAGGCAAAGCGCCTGCAATGGCTTGCCGATCGACGATATCAGGCCCTGGGGGGCGCAGAATCCGTGGAGCGGGAAGATGGCGCCGACACCGACGAGTAGCTCATCGCGGGTGCCTGCGTGTCGGCGCTCCCCCTCGCCTGCTTCTAAGCCGCAACCTTTGTTGCGAAGATGCAGGGCTCCACATCGGCAGGGGCTGCCAGGATAGGCCACCAGAACTTATGGCCGCTCCAGCCCTGCTCCTTAGTGCCTTCCTGTTGTAGCAGCACCAGCGCCGGTTTCGAGCGTCCAGGGTCCATCACGGTTGATCGAAGCGCGGTGCCCAAGATCGAGCGGCCGGACTTGTCACCGGAACCCCCTTTGGTCAGCCGACGCCCTGTTTCTGCTAGCACGACCAGGTTGCCGTCGCCGCCGTCGCGAACGTCGGAATAATAGTCGATCAGGCCGCGCATGGCGTCCCACTCGAACTCCGTGTCGTCAAACTCCATCGTCTCCTCGATGGCGTCGATAATCTCGATCGCGCGGGCGCGGTCCAGCTCGGCGAAACCGGCGGCGTTGATCCATCGAGGATCAATTAGCGCATCGATCTTGGCCTGGGCCGCGGCCATTGCCCGACCGCGGATCGTCTGGAACCCAGTGGGCAAAACCATGCCGTTCGGTCGGACCGGCACCACCGAGCTGAGCATCACCTTATTGGGCGCGCACGGGCGCACCCGCTGCAAGGGGTCGGTCTGAATGAACACGACGCCGCGGTCGTGGGCGCCCGTCTCGAAAGCTTCCCGTAGCGCGTTCTCAAAGCCGTTGATCGTGAACAGCCGATCATACACCCCTTGCGACGTGTAGAACCTCGTCACCGCCAGATCGGGCCGTGACCGGTTGCCATACATGCGTGAGTGCTGAAGCACGGTATCAGCCTGCATCGTTCGGGGGTTTCGGCCGTAGTAGAAGGCGATCAGGTTCGGGATGGTGATGCCTCGGTCGAGGATATTGCCGCCGACATAGATATTAAACGGCGTGCGCAGCTTCAGCTCGGCTTGCGTGTCAAGCAGCGCCATCACATCCTTGTCGGAGTTCACCGTCTCCCGCACCACGTCATCGCTTTGCAGCGCATCAATAAAAAGTTCGAACGCCTCTTGGCGCGAGGGCATACGACCCTTGTCGGCGCTGACCGACGTATCGAGGTCATCATAAGCCGCATCGAACAGTGGCCGCAGCGTCTCCGGATCGTTTTCCGCGTGATCCAAGATCGCTTCGCTAATCCATTCGATCACCTGATCCTGCCAAGCGTGCGCCGCCTTCTGCGTATCGTTGTGGATTATCATCGCGTACTTGCGCTTGCGCTCGCCGGCCTCGTGCTGCTGCCAGCGCCGCACGCACGCGGCCAGGACGAAAGTGATGATGGCGCGCCGAAGACCGACGGTGTTGGGACTGTCCAACACCGAGTTCGGATGAATGCGTCGCTTGTCGGGGCGGCGAAGCGCATCCTGCTCCAAGTCGCTGACCGTTACGATGAGGTGGTGACGCGGATCGTCGGTATCGTGGCCACCAAAATAATCGTCGCCTCCGACGTAACCGCCGTGGATCGGCAGCAGTTCGGTAAACGCCGGCTTTTTGGGTTTGAACACGAAGTTGCCGCCGGCGTTGGCTGCCTCATAGCCCTCCGGCTGGAGGTAGAGCGAGTAAGGCGTCGCGGTCACCTGGAGGAAGGCAATGCCCTCAACCATGCGGCGCAGATCGTCCATTTTCTCAGCGATGGCGCCCTGCTCGATAGCTTGCTGCCCGCGCTTGCGCACGAACCGGACGCTGGCGAGGTCCGCTTCATCATCGATCAGCAGCACCTTGCGCTTTTGCAGATCGGCATGGGCCTCCATAAATTCGATTAGGCGGTCAAGATTCTGCGCCTGCTTCTTCGCCACAATGACGATTTTGCGCTTCAGCTCGCTGCGCGTCAGCTTACCAGGCAACTTCATGATATCGAGAACGATCATCTCGTCCTCGTCTATGAAATCGGCAAAATCGGCGCTAAGGCGGGCAACGGTCTGCGCTGACAAGGTCTTGGTGCCCTTGGTCAGCACCAACGCGATATCGAAATCCCGATCGAACGCACGCGCAATCGCCCCCACGAACCCGCGCGTTTTGCCCGACTGGATTTTGCCCAGGAGCATCCCCGGCCGATCACCGGTCGTATCGACATCCTCGAGCTGGTTGACGACGCGCTCGATGCACGCGGCCAGCTCGTCGCTATCGCCGCGGGTCTGCCTCAACCGAGCATAGAACCCCGTCATTGTTCCTCCCCCTTCGCTGTTCATGAGTTGCGCTGGCTCGTAATATAGGCGCCCCGCAACGTACCTTACAGCATCAGCTTCTCCGCCTCCGCAATCACAGGTTCTGGGTCGCCGAAGCGGTATTCTGCTAGGTCTTCGCAGTCGGTCTCGCTGAGCGGCATCTTACTATATTCGCCTTTTGCCCAACTCGCGGTCCTAGTGTGGCGCTCGCCGAGCCGGACCATTTCATCGTGGGGAGCGACATACCAATTGCCGCGATCAGGAAAGGCGATCCAGATATTGCGGCGAAGGTATTTCTGATTGATCGTCCAGCGACCCTTGAGCTGAACAAGCCGCGTGTCGCCCGTGGCCTCGTTGTGCAGGATCAGGTCGATGCCGTTGTCATAGACAGGCAGATAGGCGTTATAACCTTGGTTCAGGGCGACCGTGACGAGTGCGTTACGGTTGACGACCTCGATGGCGTCGCTGGTCAGCTTGTTCATCTTCACCCCTCGCATCCAAAGGACCGATCGATGGATTACCAGATCATCCGCTTCAACAACGGACACCGCCGGGATGGTAGTGAGACTTGGAAAGGTCATCCCCTGACCGCCGTCCAGGATCACGCCCGCGAGATCATTGACATGGGTTTGGCGGAGCGCGTCGAGGTTCGTGACGAGAGCGACACGCTGGTGTTCCAATGGCCTCGCACCGTGAAGGTGGCCTCACAATCGCCGGCATAATCGGACGCGCGGGTGGCTAGGCATCACCCTTCGGTGCTGGACGCGGCCTCCCGTTCGCTCGCCGGGAATTGCCGGTAGAAGGTAGAGAGGCCGACGCCCAGCAGCTTCGCGACCCGCGCCGGTTTCTCGCCCACGGCGAGCAGTTTGCGGGCCGTGTCGATCCTGTCGGGTGTCATCACCAGCTTGCGCCCTCCCCCCGTGCTGCCCTTCTCGCGCGCCGCCGCCAGCCCGGCGATCGTCCGCTCCTTTACCAGCTCGCGTTCCATCTCCGCGACCGATGCGAGGATGTGGAACAGGAGCCGGCCCGATGCCGTCGACGTGTCGAACCCATCCGTCAGCGATCGAAAGTCGATCCCCCGCTCAGACAGGTCCGCAGCCAGCGCGATCAGACCCTGGATCGAGCGGCCGAGCCGATCGAGTTTCCAGATTACCAGCGTGTCGCCGGCGCGTGCGAAGCCCAGCGCCTCGACCAGCCCCGGCCGGTTGATCTTCGCACCGCTCGCCTTGTCGGTGAACACCTTCTCGCACCCGGCCTTTGCCAGTGCATCGAGTTGCAACGTCAAATCCTGATCGGCCGTCGAGACACGCGCATAGCCGATCAGCATCTTTCCCGTTTCCCCGTCAAAATCGGCAGTTTCGGGAATTGTAAATCGGGAACAGGTTTTGGGAAAGCGGAACCCGCAGGCGTCCGTCAGCTGTAAACGCTCGCGCTAAATGGCGGCGTTCTGATCGCGCTATTTGTCAGTTGCCGGGTCCGATGACGAGGCAATCGCGCGCGGCCTGAACGATGTCAGCGGTGACCTCCTCGACGCGGTTGAGGGTCATGATCCGCCGCATCTGCGCGAACAGGCGCTCCATGAGCCGGAAGTTGCCGCGCGTGATGCGGATCACGGCTGCCTGCGCTTCGATCGCGTCGAGTTGGGCCGGGTCGAAGCTGATTCCGAAATCGCCGGCGTGGGTCGCGAGCAGCAGCCGCATTTCGGTCTCGGTAAGCGGTTTGAACTCGTGGACGAAGCCGATCCGCGAGTAGAGCTGGGCATAGCGGGCGAGGCGCTTCTCCAAGCCCGGCATACCCATCAGGATCAGCCCGAAGCCGTGGCGATCGGCCATGTCGCGGAGATGTTCGAGCGACTTTATGGTCAGGCGGTCGGCCTCGTCGACGATGACGAGGGGGCAGGCGATGCGGGCGGCGTCATGGGTGATTTCGTCCTGCGAGCCGCCCGCGACCGTCAGCCGGGCATAGCCCAGCTTAATGAGGTTGAGGCCCAACACCGCGTCGATCGTCTTGGGCGTGTTGCTGACCGACACGGTGTAGAAGACGGCGCGGCAGCGAGCGACCTTTTCGCCAAGGAGCGCGGCAATGGGACGGAGCGCGGCATATTCCCCCAGGTCGGGGAAGCTGGAAAACTCGCGCGCCGATAGCGTCTTTCCGACGCCCGGCCGGCCATGACACACGCCGATATAGCGGTAGTGCGCGCAGGCTTCGGCAAACTCGACGAACCGGGCATGTTCGCGGGTCGCCAGGAACGGCTGCTCGACCAGGAACTCAATCGTCAGCGGCGTAGAGCCGGAGCCCTCGGTAGGTGGTGGGCCGGGAAGCCGTATCCTCTTGGTCGCCATCGAAGGTCTCCGTGGGGGCAGGCACCTGCTTGTCGCGCTCCTTCGCGCCGCGCCGGGCGCGCTGGATCGCGCGCAACGACGGGTGCCCAGCGTGCTCGGAGCTGAGCGCACGGCAGACGAACCGGCCCTGGTGGTAGACGTGGATCTCGGTCAGGTCGCGGGGGTCATAGACCGCCTCGACCTGCTCGCCGACGAAGGCCGCGAGCGTGGGTTCGACATAGCGCCTGCCCATCAGACGGATGCCGTCGCGCAGCACTTTACGGGGCTTGGGCACGTGCACGAGCAGCATGTCGAGCTGTTCAAGGCTGTCGGGCATTGCGGGCAGGAACCCGCCCTTCTGCCAGCGCGTGATCGGCGGTTCGCCGGTGCTGCCATGCGGGCGACGATGATAGACGCCGCACACGAACGCCTCGAAGCGGGCGCGCAGCTCGTCGAGCGTGAGCACTGGCGCCGACAGCGGCTTGCCCGCGATCAGGTGGCCGGGCAGGTCGGGCAGGAACATGTCGTTGATGGTGCGGAACAGCCGCTCGATCTTGCCGCGCCCGCGAGGACGCCCCGGCAGCGAATGGATGAGGCGGATTTTGAGGGCGATGCACGCCTGCTCGATATGCTCGGAGATGAAATCCGAGCCGTTGTCGACGTAAAGCTGTTCGGGAATGCCGCTGACGATCCATTCGGGATTGGGCTTGCGCCAGATCGCCTGCCGCAAGGCGAGCGCCGTGTTGAGGGCACTGGGGGCATCGAGGCTGAGGAAGTAACCGGCGATGGCTCGGCTGTGATCGTCAACGATGACGGTCAGCCAAGGACGCACCGGGGTTCCGGCATCATCGAGCACGAGAATGTCGAGAACGGTATGATCGGCCTGCCACATCTCGTTCGAGGTCGCGGCTTCGCGCCGATGCACTAGCTCGTGCTGGTCGCGGTAGACGGCCGGATCGGAGGCTGCGGCGATCTGGCTTGCCGGTATCGCCCTGACGACACGCGCGACGGCCGCATAGCTGGGGGTTCGGTGTCCATGCGCGATGGCGAGTTCCTGCACCTTTCGGTGAATGGCGGCGACCGGGGGTCGCGGGCGCTTGGTGGCGAGAGTGCGGGTCAGTTCGACCAGATGTTCCGGCAGGTGCAGCCTGCCCCGATCGTTGCGCGGCAGACGCGCGAGACCGGCAAGTCCTTCGGCACGGTAGCGCCCGAGCCAGCGCTGCAACGTCCGCTCGCTCAGCGTGCCGGTGCGGGCGAGGTCCGCGAGCGGGATGCCATCGGCGAGGTGCGGTTCAAGGACGCGGTAGCGCTCGATCGCCAGCGGCGGGACAAGCGCCGGATGCGTCACCGCCGACGGTCCGTGTCGCAGGTAAGGAAAACGGAGATTTGCCTGCCCATCGCCATGCGAGTCCGCTCGCGTTGCCAAACCGGCCTGTTCGACGTAAATCTACCCGGTAAAGAAAACTAGGGCAACATAGACCTGCCGATGACGACTTTCTTCCCAAACCGCGCCCGATCGGGGCGCCACCGGCCCTACGCATGAAAATCGGTTACGCCCGCGTATCGACCGCCGAGCAGAACCTGGACCTCCAGCGTGATGCGCTGAAGGCTGCCGGCTGCGAGAAGGTCATCACCGACAAGGCCTCCGGGGCGACTGCCGCTCGCCCTGGATTGGAAAAGGTGAAGGAGCTGCTTCGCGCCGGCGACACACTGGTGGTCTGGCGCCTCGACAGGCTCGGCCGCTCGCTCCGTGATCTGATCGGATGGATGACCTACCTCGACGAGGAAAAGGTCGGGCTGCTGAGCCTGCACGAGGCGATCGACACGACCACCACGTCGGGCAAGCTTACCTTCCACCTGTTCGGGGCATTGGCGGAGTTCGAGCGCAACCTGATCCGCGAGCGGACCCAGGCCGGTCTCACCGCAGCCCGCGCTCGCGGCAAGAAGGGTGGCCGGCCGGCCGCACTCGGCAAGGACAAGCGCGACCTGGCCGTCAGGCTCTACCACGAGAACACGATGCCGATCGCCAAGATTTGCTCGATGCTCGGCATCTCCAAGCCAACACTCTACGCCTATGTGCGATCGGCCGAGACCAAGCCGGTAGCCGCGTAGCGACGCTCGCCGACAAATAGCGCGATCAGAATGCCGCCACTTAGCGCGAGCGTTTACAGCGGCCCGGCTGCGATCGGCGCGATCCTCACGCAATCGACCGTTTGCGCGAGACGGGGTGATTGCAGCACCTACGCAGTCGCATGTTGGTCGAGCAAGTCGATCACGGCGCAACTTGCCGCCCCGTCGCCCCCGCAACGGTCGATAGTCGTGGCGAGCACGCTTTCGAGCTGCGCCAGATCGACCATCTTGGCGCGAACACGCTCCAGATGGTGGGCCGCGATCTCGCGGACCTCACAGCATGACGCCTGCGCGGGACCGCCAAGTGATAGGATCGCGCGCACCTCGGCCGGGGTGAAACCGAGTTCTCGCGCGCGACGGATGAATCCAAGGGCGCGGACGTGATCGGCCCCATATACCCGCCGCCCGCCGCTCGTGCGGGGTGGCGTTGTGAGAACGCCGACGCGCTCAAAATATCGGATTGTCTCGATGTTCACACCAGTCCGGCGCGACAGCTCGCCTATCGCGATGCTTTGCTCGACGCGCATAAATCGCTTGCTCCTGTAGCCGCTACAGGAGGCATAGCGGGTTATTCCTCCGGAGACGACCGATGAACCAAGGGACGATGCCGCACGAAACTCTGGGTCCGCCCGCGCCGACCCGTCGAGCCGACACGGGGCTATCCGTCCTCGCCACGCTGACTAGCTTCGGCGCGGTCCTGGCCGCTGCCTCCTGCTGCGTCCTGCCGCTCGCGCTTGCGGCAATGAGCGTTGGAGCCGGCGTTTCCAGTACCTTCGCCGCGCTGATGCCGCTGCGCTGGCCGCTGACGGCACTCTCGCTCATCGGTCTGGCTGCCGGGTGGTGGGCCTATGCGCGGCGCCGAAGGGCTTGCGCTGCGGATCGGTCCTGCACCGTGCCGCTGCCTTCTAGCGCCACTCCGATCGTGCTCGCGATCGGCACGGTCCTGACGGTGGTCGCGTTAATATGGGATCGCCTTGAAGCGCCATTGATGAAGGCGCTTTCCTGATGCAGCTCACCTCCGCCCTGACCTGCCCCAAGTGCGGCGGGGTCGCAACCGAGACGATGCCCACCAACGCCTGCCAGTTCTTCTATGATTGCCGGCATTGCGCGGTAGTGCTGCGCCCCCTGCCGGGAGATTGCTGTGTGTTCTGCTCGTTCGGCGACGTACCGTGCCCGCCGATACAGGATGCGAACGCGAATGGAAGTTCGCCAATCTGCTGCCAAGGCTAAGCCCTGAGGAGCTGGAAAGCTCAATCGCTATCCGCCGAAAACCAAAGGCCGCCTCCTAGGAAGCGGCCCTGGCCCTTAGTTCCCTTTTGGGAAACGGACGCCTTTCGACGCCGCACGTAACGCTTGTATAGAGCAAATCCTGCCGCTCGGCAAAGCTCCAAGTTGCAGTCATTCGCCTCAGGCCCTACTATCGTGAACATGCTTCGGCGTATGTTCTCACCCTCCCAGCCCCGTGCGCGCGGCGCTGATCGCCCTTCTCGCGCTGATGCTGGTCATGCGGGTCGGGCCGATCTGCGAGGCTGTCGCTATCGCGGCCGTCCCGAGTGCGTCGGCAATGCCCGGTTGCGAGGGCAAGGGGCATGGCACCCCGGAGAAGAAGGCTCCTACTGCCGCCTGCTCGATGCCCTGTGCCGCCGCGCTCGACGGCGCACCGATCGCCCGTGTCGCGCCGCTGGCCTACGCGGCGCCCGGCCCCTGGCCGGTGCGACATGCCGGCCTGCTTGAATTTGCTCGGGCACCTGCGACGCCCCCTCCGCGAGCTGTGTGACGCTTCCAACCTCACACTGTTCTATGGAGAGTTTAAATGTCGAAGTTCAAGCTCATTGGCGCGGCCGTCGCGCTCACCCTGTCCTCCACCGCTTTCGCCGCGAGCGCGGCCGATTGCTGCCCGGACATGACGTGCTGCAAGGAAGGCGCGGACTGCTGCGATCACGCCAAGAAGGCCGGCGATCACGCCGATCATGCGGGCGAGATGCAGCGCCGCTGACGGTGTTGGTATGGGGGCGGGCAACCGCCCCCATATTCACGGGTCAAGAAGCGCGTCGTCCTCGGACATTGCCCGGTATCTCCGTCTGGATCGTGGCCTGCTCGATCCCGAACCGACTTCGAGCGGAGAGGCGATCGCCTTCCTCACAGCGCCAAACTCCGCTCGAGTTATTGCAATGACATGGAAACCTTTCCGTGGTAAGCGTCAATTCGTGCGAGCCTTTCTGCCTCTCCTGACATGCCTGATGCTGGTCCTCACCAGCTTCGCCGGCATGGCTCACGCCGCCGATTTGGCGGGAGGAAGCATCGCGGGCGTTGAGTTTACCGTCCATACCGCGGGCGACCGCGATGAGGTGCCGTCAGATTCGGACAAGAACGTCCCGCACCACCACAATTATTGTCACGGGCATGACGTGGGTGCGCCTGCGCGCGCGACAATGGAATACACCCTTGTCCTCACGGCGCCCGAGCCGACAATCTCTGCCTCTGCATCGCTCGATGGCCACACCGGGATAGTCCATCTGAGGCCCCCCCAAGCCTGACGCCCGATTCGGGTGTGCGTTGGCGCGCGCCTGTCGATCAGCGTCAGGAGTTTTAGTCTCATGCATCGTATCTTCGCGGCCATGCTGGCCGCAGCGTCGTGCGCAACTATGGCGCAGGCGCAGGTCGGACCGTCCGCGCCTGTTGCGCAGGACGCGCCGGTCTACACGCTTGACCAAGCGGTCAGTGCGGCGGGCGGTTCGGCCCCCGCTGCGGAAGCCGCGACAGCTGCGATCGACGCGGCCCGTGCGGGCCGCACGGTCGCCGGCTTGCGGCCCAATCCGGTGGTCCAGGGTCAGGTTGAAAACATCATTGGCTCGGGGCCATATCGGGGGGTCCGCAGCGCGGAATCCACGGTCGGCTTTGCGATCCCGATCGAGCTAGGCGGCAAGCGCGGCGCCCGCGTCGCGGTCGCCAATGCGCAATTGTCCCGGGCCGAGATCCAGGCCGCGATCATCGCAGCCGATGTCCGGCTTCAGGTGACGCAGCTCTATGTCGAAGCGGTCGCAGCCGACCGGCGGGTGGCGACGGCGCGGGATCAGGCCCGGATCGCCAGCGACGCGCTGCGCGCTGCGAGCGTCCGGGTGCAGGCGGGACGTGCGTCGCCGCTGGAGCAACAGCGCGCGGATGTCGCGCGCATCAATGCCGATGCCAATGTGGAGCGGCAGCTTCGCTTGGCAGAGGCCGCCCGCGCCAATCTGGCGCGTCGGATTGGCCGACCGATCGACGGCGCGCTCGATGACACGCTGCTCGATCGCCTGCCGGGGGCGAACGTCTATGGGCCGGTGGCACCGGTCAACACAACCGGCACGCTCGCGCTGGCGGCGGCGAACGCGGATTTCTCGATCGCGGAAGCCGGCGTGCGGCTCGCGCGCGCCAATCGCGTCCCTGACCTCAATGTCGGGCCTGCGATCCGCCGCCTGGAAGCGACCAACGATATGGCGGCGGTGTTCACCGTGTCGATCCCGATCCCGGTGTTCAACAATGGTCGCGCGGCGATCGCGCAGGCGACCGCGCAGCGGACACAGGCGGATGCACAGCGTCGCGTGACCGCGCTCGACATCGAACAGGCGATCACGGACGCGCAGGCGCAAGCGGCCAATGCCGCAACGACGGCTCGTGCGGCGTCTGGGCCGGCGCTGGCGGCTGCACAGGAGGCCGCCCGCATCGCGCGGATCGGTTATCGCGAGGGCAAGTTCGGCCAGCTCGAATTGCTCGATGCGGAACGCACTCTCGCTGAAACGCGGGTCGCCGCGATCGATGCGCTTGCCAACTACCAGAATGCCCGCGCGCAAGTGGAGCGACTGACCGCTCCTGCGCCCAATGGGGGAAATCAGTGATGAAGAGCTTCTATCTCGCGGGCGCGGCGTCACTCGCCCTGCTGTTGGCTGCCTGCGGTGGCAAAGACACCGGGAACGAGGCGGCCGCCAATGGAGCAGCCGGCAATGAAGCGGCTGCTGGTGCGGAAAAGGGCGGTGCTGAAGGCGGTCACGCTGATGAGGGCGTCGTCCTATTGGGTGCCGATCAGATCGCTGCGGCGGGCGTCCAAGTCGGACGGCCGATCATCGGCGGAGCCGGAACGATCGAGCTTCCCGCGATCATCGAGGGCGATCCCCAAGGCACGCAAGTCGTCTCGGCCGCGATCGCGGGACGGGTGGTCGCACTGACGCGCAACCTTGGTCAATCCGTGGGGCGCGGCCAGACTATTGCGGTAATCGAGAGCCGCGAGGCGGCGCAAATCAAGGGCGAGGTCGAAGCGGCACGGGCACGGCTTCAGCTCGCCAATTCGAACCTCGCACGCGAGCAACGGCTGTACGCGCAGAAGGTGTCTCCTGAGCAGGATCTGATTGCTGCCCGCACGGCGGCGACGGAAGCGCGGATCGCGCTGACGCAGGCGCGGAGCATGGTGTCGGCCGCCGGTGTCGGCGGCGGTGGTCTCAACCGGCTCGGCATCGCCGCGCCGATCTCGGGACAGATCATCGCGCGCCCCGTGACGCTGGGACAGACGGTTGCGGCGGACGCCGAACTCTATCGCATTGCGAACCTGAGCCAGGTGTCGATCGCCCTCAACCTGAAGGCTGAGGATGCGGGTCGGGTGCGTCCCGGCAACACGGTGCTGGTCAAGGCGGCGGGCCGTCAGGCGACCGCGCGCGTGACCTTCGTGTCGCCAGCACTCGATCCGCAGACGCGGCTCGTGCCCGCCCTTGCCACGCTCGACAATCGCGGTGGTGAATGGCGGGTCGGCGAGCCGGTGACGGCTGCCGTCCAGCTCACGGGCAGCGGCGGTAGCGGCGCAATCCGCGTGCCGACAACGGCGGTCCAGAGCTTCGAGGGCAAGTCGGTCGTGTTCGTTCGCACGCCTACGGGCTTCAAGGCGACTCCGGTCCAGCTCGGCGATGCATCGGGCGACACGGTGATCGTCCGCTCGGGCCTGACCGGCAACGAACAGATCGCCACCACCGGAAGCTTCACGCTCAAGGCCGAGATCGGCAAGGGCGAAGCGAGCCACGAGGATTAAGCCATGATCGCCCGCATCGTCACATGGGCGGTCGAGAAGCGCTGGCTTGTCCTGCTGCTCACCGTCATCGTCGCCGCCATCGGCGCGTTTTCCCTCTACCGGCTGCCGATCGACGCGGTGCCGGACATCACCAATAATCAGGTCCAGATTAACGTCCGCGCACCCGCGCTCTCGCCCGAGCTGGTCGAGAAGCAGGTGTCGTTCCCGATCGAAACCGCGCTCGCCGGCACTCCAGGCCTTGAATATACGCGCTCGCTGAGCCGCAACGGCTTCGCGCAGATCACCGCGGTCTTTTCGGACGCCACGGACATCTATTTCGCCCGTCAGCAGGTGGGTGAACGTCTGCAGGGCGTGCAGGAGAACCTGCCCGATGGCGTAAACCCCGAAATGGGTCCGATCGCGACCGGCTTGGGCGAGGTGTATATGTACACCGTTCGGCTCGAGCATCGCGCAGACGACAAGCACAAGCCCGGTGAACCGGGCCAACAGCCCGATGGCAGTTATATCACGCCAGAGGGCGAGCGACTGACGACCGAAGAGGACAAGGCGACCTACCTGCGCACTGCGCAGGACTGGATCGTCACGCCGCTTCTCAAGAACACTCCGGGCCTCGCCGGCGTCGACTCGATTGGCGGTTACGCCAAGCAGTTCCTCGTCGTGCCCGATGTGCAGAAGCTGGCCTCGCTCGGCATCACGCTGACCGACCTGGGCAATGCGCTGGAGCGCAACAACACCAGCGTCGGCGGCGGCTTCGTCAATCGCAATGGCGAAGGTCTGGCTGTCCGCTCGGATGCGCTGGTGCGCAATGCCGGCGAGTTGGCCAGGACCGTGATCGCGACACGTAACGGCGTGCCGATCACGGTCGAACAAGTCGCGACCGTGAAGACGGGTCAGGCGATCCGCATGGGTTCGGCCTCGGAGAATGGCACGGAAGTCGTCGTCGGCACCGCGATCATGCGGATCGGCGAGAACAGCCGCGTCGTGTCGACCGCGGTCGCGGAGAAGCTTAAGACGATCAACGCGTCGCTGCCCCCTGACGTCGTAATCCAGCCGGTGCTCAACCGCACCGAACTGGTCAACTCGACGATCAAAACGGTTGCCAAGAACCTGTCGGAAGGCGCGGTACTGGTCATCGTCGTGCTCTTCCTGCTGCTCGGCAACTTCCGTGCGGCCCTGATCGCGGCGTTGGTCATCCCGATCACCATGATGCTGACAGGCTTTGGTATGCTGCGCGCTGGGGTCTCGGCCAATCTGATGAGCCTTGGGGCTTTGGACTTCGGTCTGATCGTCGACGGCGCCGTCATCATTGTCGAAAACGCGCTGCGCCGGCTTGCCGAGCAACAGCATCATGAAGGCCGATTGCTCAGCGTCAAGGAACGGCTCGCGACCGTGGCAGCCGCTGCGCGTGAGATGATCCGTCCCTCGGTGTACGGGCAGGCGATCATCATTCTTGTCTATGTGCCGCTGCTCACATTGACAGGCGTGGAGGGCAAGACGTTCGTGCCGATGGCGCTCACCGTCATCATCGCGCTCGCCTTCGCCTTCATCCTCTCTCTCACCTTCGTGCCGGCGATGATCGCGATCTGGCTATCGAAGAAGGTTGAGGAGAAGGACGGCCGCATCATCACGTGGCTGAAGAAGCGCTACGAACCTGGTCTTGATCGGGCCATGAAGCGTCCGACCGTGACGATCGGGGCGGGTGTCGCGAGCCTTGTGGTGGCGGCGCTGGCCTTCACCACGCTCGGCTCGGTGTTCCTGCCGCAGCTCGATGAAGGCGATTTGCTAATCCAGTCGCTCCGTATTCCGGCGACGTCGGTCCAGCAGAGCCAGGCGATGCAGGTGCCGATCGAGCGAATGATGTCGAAGCAGCCGGAGGTGCAGTTCGTCTATTCCAAGACGGGCACCGCCGAGCTGGCGGCCGACCCGATGCCGCCGAACGCAACCGACATGTTCGTTATCCTGAAGCCGCGCAAGGATTGGCCGGATCCTGAGCTTCCCAAGGAGGAGCTGGTCAGCCGGATCGAGGGTAAGCTCGCGAAGATCCCGGGCAATGCCTACGAGATCACCCAGCCCATCCAGATGCGCTTCAACGAGCTGATCGCCGGCGTGCGCGGTGACATCGCGGTGAAGGTGTTCGGGGACGACTTCAACCAGATGAACCGGACGGCCGAGCAAATCGCTGCGACGCTGCGTAAGACGCAGGGTGCCGCGGACGTGAAAGTCGAGCAAACGACAGGTCTTCCCATGCTCGACATTCGCGTCAATCGTGACGCGATGGCGCGCTTGGGCGTTACGGCGCAAGACGTGCAGGACACCGTGACTGCCACGATCGGCGGGCGAACCTCGGGCCAGATCTTCGAGGGCGATCGTCGCTTCCCGGTGGTGATCCGCCTGTCTGAGGCGCAGCGCGCCGACATCGGCCTGCTCCAGCAGGTGCAGGTGCCGGTCGCAGGCGGCGGCTATGTGCCGCTGTCCAGCGTCGCCGAGATCAAGGTGGTCGACGGTCCCAACCAGATCAGCCGCGAGAATGGCAAACGGCGCGTGGTGGTGCAAGCCAACGTGCGTGGCCGCGACGTCGGATCGGTGGTTGCGGATGCGCAGGCAGCGATCGCCAGCCAGGTTCGGCTGCCTGCCGGTACCTATCTCGAATGGGGCGGCCAATTCGAAAACCTGCAATCGGCAAGCGAGCGGCTGAAGCTGGTTATTCCGGCCTGCTTCATCCTGATCCTGTTGCTGCTCTATGGCGCATTGGGATCGGTCCGCGATGCCGCGATCGTCTTCACCGGCGTGCCCTTCGCGCTGGTGGGCGGTGTCCTGCTGCTCTTCTTGCGAGGCATGGACTTTTCGATTTCGGCGGCGGTGGGCTTCATCGCCCTGTCGGGCATCGCGGTCCTCAACGGCCTCGTGATGGTCAGCTCGATCCAGGATCTGATCCGGTCGGGGCTATCGCGCGAAGAGGCGGCCCATGTCGGCGCAATGCAGCGACTGCGGCCCGTGGTCATGACCGCGCTCGTCGCCAGCCTCGGCTTCGTGCCGATGGCGCTTGGCGAGGGCGCGGGTGCGGAGGTGCAGAAGCCCTTGGCGACAGTTGTCATCGGCGGCTTGATCTCGGCGACGCTGCTGACGCTGTTCGTGCTGCCGACCCTCTATGCCCGCTTCGGTCAGAAGGTGATCGAGAAATCCGAGCACTACAATGAGGAGCATGAAGGGGACGACCACGGTCAGACCTTCGTGAACAACTTGGCCTGATGGGTGAGCGGGGGCGATCCGCGATCGCCCCCGCTCATCTCTGGGAGATGAGGATATGCCTCGCACCATAACCAGCTCAATGCTTCACGGCGGGCCACTGCGGATCTGGTCGGCACTCACCGACCCGGATCATCGCCGAGCTTGGAGCCCGCTGGTACTCCTCGATAACCCGGGTCAGCTCGGCGACACGAGAGGAACCTTTGCGATCCAGGGCATCAACCGGCCGATTCGGACGCCGGCACGGATCGATCAATTCGATAAGCCGCGAGCCTTCGCTTGGTCCTGCGGCATCCCTTATCTGTTCACGCTCGAAGAGCGGTACGAGCTGGCAGGGGACGATGGTGGCACCAGGCTAACACATAGCTGCACGCTGCGCGGGGCGCTGTCTCTGCCGTTCGCGGCGATGATGTTGCGTCGCCTGCGGTCCCTGATGATCGAGGCTGACGATCGCCTCGCAACCTATCTGCGCTGGCGGGTGGGTCAGCCTGCCCTTGGGATCAATCGTCAGCGCGTCCCCTCCCGCTACAGGAGGAAGGCGCGATGATGCCGTCGAAGCGGGTACTGCCCGCCCTCATCCTCGTTGTCGGGCTGGCGGCTTGCACGGAAGGCAAGCCGCCAGCCCCGCCAACGGAGCAGCAAATCCATTCGTCCGACAGCGCCGTGGCGACCGGGGAAATGGGGCGCCATCCCTATCGCTGTTCCGACGGGGAACCGCTGTTCGTCGACTACAAGGACAACGGCCTGCAGATCGATTTGCGGCGCTCCAGCAGCGCCGTGCCCATAACGCTGACCGCGCCAGCGCAGGGCCTCCAATATGTCGGCGAGACAGCCACCGCGACCTTCAAGGGGTCGCAGCTCACCGTCGTGGAAGGCGAGGGCCGCACCCGAATCTGCGAACGGGAGGGCACCCGATGAACCGTCCTGTCTTCCGACATGTCGCACTGCAACGGGAGAGAAACGATGTCTGACACGTCGATCTCGAATGTGATGGCCATTCGCGCCGAAGTGATCGCGCGAAGCCGCGCTTTGCGTGAGGCGCAGCCGACGGCACCACCCGGCGTGACGCCGACCGCTCCGGTGTCGAACTTCGCCGACACCCTCAATGCCGTGGTCGCGAAGGTCAACGAGACCCAGGAGCAAGAGGATGTCGTCACCGAAGCATATGAGCGTGGCGAAACCACCGACATCGCAACCGTCGCGCTCATCCAGAGCCGTGCATCCATTACTTTCGAGGCGACCCTGCAAGTCCGGAACAAGCTGCTGTCCGCTTATCGGGACATCATGAACATGCCGATCGGATGACGATCGCTACGAGATTTAGGGCGTAATTGATATGATAGTCGGCGCGAGGCCTCGTTCTAAGCAGATCATTATCGAGGTTTGGAAGCCTCTCACGATCCTGTTCGTGTGGGACGTGGCGGTGACGGCATTCCACATGATGACCCCGATCAAGGAACCGCCTTTGCCGACGGCGCTGTTTGGCACTGCCATCGCGCTCTTCATGGGGTTTCGGACCAACGCTGCTTATGCTCGCTGGTGGGAAGCGCGAACCCTTTGGGGCGCGCTCATCAATGCGTCGCGCAGCCTGGCTAGGATCACACGCAGCCTGACCAAGGGAGAACCCGAGGGCAGCGAGATGCGGCACAACATCATCCTGCGGCAGATCGCCTTCGCGCACTCGATGCGCTGCCAGCTTCGCCGACAGTCGCCCTATGAAGAGATTGGCCGGATCGCTGGAACGGACGTCGCCGATATGGCGGTCGCTCGCCTGAACCCTGCGAACGCACTCTTGGAGGACATATCGGGCATCTACGCCGACGCGCTCGCGGAAGGTCGGATCACCGAAATCCAGCAGGCGACTGTAGAGCGCGTCCTGATCGACATCGCCAATGCGCAGGGCGGCATGGAGCGGATCAAGAACACGCCGCTGCCCAATGGCTTTCGGTTCTTTCCGAACCTCTTCACGCGCGTGTTCTGCGTGCTGCTCCCGATTGCGCTGGTCGAATCCCTGGGGCTCGCCACGCCGATCGGATCGACGCTGATCGGACTCGTCTTCCTTGCGGTGCTGAGCATCGGCGAGGATCTGACTGATCCGTTCGCCAATAGCGTCCACGATGTCCCGCTCACGGCCATGTGCCGCACGATCGAGATCGACCTTCTTCAGACGGCTGGACTGCCAGCCCCTGAGCCGGTGACGCCCGATCACGGCGTGCTGTGGTGAGGGCGATGCACGCCGTGCGGCACCTGCCTGGCCTGACAGCCGCGCGCATCGGCGCCGTTCTGTTCGCGGGTATGGTCGTAGGGGCGTGCAATCCCGCGCCGAGCGGACCGACTGAGCCGGCGCATGAAAAGCATCTGACGCCCCGATTGATTGCGCAACGCATCATGTATTGCGACGACGGATCGCGCGCCGATGTCGACTTCATCGACGACGGCCTGAAAATGGCTGTCACCTGGCTGCCCAGGGGCAGAACTGAGATCCTGCGCGCGCAACGTACTGGCGAGGAATTTCGCGGCGACCGGTCGCGGGCAGTCGTGGCCGGCGGGTCGATCGCCTTCACGCAGCGCGGGAAGATCCGCGTCTGTCATCGAACCCCGGAGGAATCATAGGATATGCAGGCATTGCTGTACACGCTTGCGCCTGTGCTGGCGGTCGTGCTCGGCGCGATCATCGCGAGCCGGACCAAATTAAATCCTGGCGTCGTGGCGGGCCTCCAGCATCTCGCTGCCGGCGTCGTGTTTGCGGCGGCAGCGACTGAAATCCTGCCGCAGGTCAAGCATGAGGCTTCACCTAGCGCTACGTTGATCGGCGGGGCGGCGGGCGTTGCGACGATGCTGGGTCTCAAGGCTTTCGAGGCCCGCTTCAAGGGGCCAATGGCACTGCTCGCCGCGATCGGCATTGACATTCTGGTCGATGGTCTGGTGCTCGGCCTCGCGTTCGTCGCGGGTGAGAAGGCGGGATTTCTGCTGACGATCGCGCTGACGCTCGAAGTGCTCTTCCTTGGTCTGACACTGACCGACGAGCTGGCGGAAACCTATCGCTCGCGCCTGCGCATCATCGTGACTGTGTCGGCATTGGCGCTGCTGCTGCCGATCGGCGCACTCGCGGCTGTTCCTGTCGCCACGCTCTCACCGGTAATGGTCGCTGGCTTCCTGAGTTTTGGTCTGATGGCGCTGCTCTACCTCGTCACGGAAGAGCTGCTGGTCGAGGCGCACGAGAAGCCTGACACCCCACTCATCAGCTCGATGTTCTTCGTGGGATTCCTTGCCCTGCTGACGCTTGAGGAGATCATGGGATGATTTCGAGCAACGACAACAATGGCGGGCAAGAGCGTCGCACACTTTGGATCGTCCTGCTGCTGAACGCGGCGATCGCGGGGGGTTTCTTCGTCTCAGGATTTTTCGCGGACTCGAGCGCTCTGATCGCCAACGGCGTCGACAACCTGTCCGATACGGCCGTGTATGCGCTGAGCCTTGTGGCGCTCACCCGGGGCCAGACGTGGAAGACACGCGCCGCGGTCGCTTCGGGCGTCATGCTGCTGATCTTCGCGGGCGGCATCCTGATCGACGTTGGCCGGCGCTACCTTCAAGGCAGCGAACCGATCGGACCGACGATGATGGTCATGTCGGCGATTGCCGGTGTCGTGAATTACCTCTGCCTGCGGCTGCTTCAGCGCCTCAAGGATCCGGACGTCAATCTCCGGGCCGCCACCACCTTCAGCTTCAACGACTTCATTTCCAACGGCGGCATCCTGATCGCCGGCGTGCTGGTGTTGTGGCTGGGCACCAACTGGCCGGACCTGCTGGTCGGCTTCGCCACCGCCATCATCGCCATCAAGGGCGGTGTCGAAATCCTGCGCGATGCGCGCGCCGAAACCAAGAAAAGCGAAAGGAGGTCGTCATGAACGACAAGCTCGAACTCGATATTCCAGTGCTGTTGCCGGACCTGCCTGATGCGGCCGATGCCTGCCTGGACCGTCTTGTGTCGACCCTATCCAAGCGCGAAGGCGTGGAGCGGGCGCATGTGATCTGCCTCGACGGCGACACGCCGGCGGCGCTGTGCATCCATTTCGATGCTGCCAAGCTGCCGCTGCCGCGCGTGCGCGAGATGGTGCGCGCCGCGGGCGCCGAGATCACCGACCGCTATGGCCATGCAATCTGGCAGGTTACAGGTATCAATCACGAGCGTCGGGCACGCACCGTCAGCGATGCGCTGTGCGCCTTGCCCGGCGTGGTCCAGGCAAGCGCCAGCACCAGCGGCTCGGTTCGGGTCGAGTATGATCGACGCGAAACCACCGAAGAGGAGGTCCGCGCCGCACTTGGCAAGCTGAAGGTCGGTGTGGGCAAGCGGGTCGCGGCCGACGACCATGCCGGCCACGACCACGGGCCGGGGGGCCACGGCATGAGCGAGGAGAAGCACGGTCCCGGCGATGGCCACGACCATAGCCATGCCGAGTTTCTTGGCCCCAACACCGAGCTGATCTTCGCGCTCGCCTGCGGCGCGCTGCTGGGGATCGGCTATGCGATCGAGAGGCTAGTTGCCGGCGCACCGGAGTGGCTGCCGACCGCCTGCTACATCACAGCCTACTTTTTCGGCGGATTCTTCACGCTGCGCGAGGCGATCGATAACCTTCGGATGAAGAAGTTCGAGATCGACACGCTGATGTTGGTCGCTGCCGCCGGCGCCGCTGCGCTGGGCGCATGGGCCGAAGGCGCGCTGCTGCTGTTCCTGTTCAGCCTTGGTCACGCGCTCGAGCATTACGCGATGGGTCGCGCCAAGAAGGCGATCGAGGCGCTGGCGAAGCTCGCCCCGGAAACCGCGACCGTGCGTCGCGACGGGGAAACTAGCGAAATCCCTGTCGAACAGATGGTCGTCGGGGACATCGCCATCGTGCGCCCGAATGAGCGCCTGCCCGCCGACGGCTTCGTCATCAAGGGCACGAGCGCGATCAACCAGGCCCCGGTGACGGGTGAAAGCATCCCGGTCGACAAGGTGCCGGTCGCCGACGCTGCGGCGGCACGCGCAAAGCCCGATGCGGTGGACGCGGAAAGCCGGGTTTTTGCCGGTACGATCAACGGCGGCGGCGCGATCGAGATCGAGGTGACGCGCCGTTCCAACGAAAGCGCACTCGCCAAGGTCGTGAAGATGGTGAGCGAAGCGGAGACGCAGAAGTCGCCGACGCAGCGCTTCACCGATCGGTTTGAGCGGATCTTCGTGCCTGCTGTCCTGATCCTGTCGGTGCTCCTGCTCTTCGCATGGGTGGTCGTCGACGAGCCGTTCCGCGACAGCTTCTATCGCGCGATGGCGGTACTGGTTGCGGCAAGCCCGTGCGCGCTCGCCATCGCAACGCCGAGCGCTGTCCTGTCTGGCGTTGCCCGTGCAGCGCGGGGCGGCGTGCTCGTGAAGGGCGGTGCACCGCTCGAAAACCTCGGGTCGCTCAAGGCGATTGCTTTCGACAAGACGGGCACGCTGACCGAAGGTCGTCCGCGCATCACCGATGTCGTGCCCGTCGATGGCGCCGACGAAGGCGAGCTGCTGGCGCTGGCCGTCGCTGTCGAAGCGTTGAGCGACCATCCTCTGGCCCAAGCGATCGTCAAGGACGGCCGCGAACGACTGAACGATCGTGCCGTGCCGACTGCCGGCGACCTCAAGAGCCTGACCGGTCGGGGCGTCACCGCGAGCGTGGATGGCGAGACGGTCTGGATCGGCAAGGCCGAGATGTTCGGGAGTGAGGGCATTCCGGCGCTGGGGCAGGGGGCACAGGACGCGATCGCGAAACTGCGCGAGAACGGTCGCACGACGATGGTGGTCCGCAAGGGGGACCGCGACCTGGGCGCGATCGGCCTGATGGACACGCCCCGCGAAGCGGCAAAGACCGCGCTACGCCGGCTGCACGAAATGGGCGTATCGCGGATGATAATGATCTCTGGCGACCACCAGAAAGTCGCCGAAGCGATCGCCAACGATGTCGGGATCGACGAGGCGTGGGGCGACCTCATGCCCGAAGACAAGGTTGCCGCGATCAAGAAACTCGCCGGCGAAGACAAGGTCGCAATGGTGGGTGACGGCGTGAACGATGCCCCGGCGATGGCAAGCGCCACGGTCGGCATTGCGATGGGCGCGGCGGGGTCGGACGTTGCGCTAGAAACGGCCGACGTGGCGCTAATGGCCGACGATCTGGCGCACTTACCGTTCGCGGTGGGCCTAAGCCGGCATACGCGTGGAATCATCCGGCAGAACGTCTTCGTCAGCCTGGGTGTCGTCGCCTTCCTCGTTCCTGCGACCATCCTTGGCCTCGGCATTGGGCCAGCGGTGGCGGTTCATGAGGGATCAACGCTGCTTGTTGTCGTCAACGCGCTCAGGCTGCTCGCCTACCGCGATCCGGCGGGGAAGGCGGCATGAAAACGCCCCCCATCAAGCCTGACAGGATCGCTGACGCAGTTTAAGGGAGATAATCTCAGTGAAGCCAACGTATCTTTTAGCAACCGTCGCTATATGCGCCCTCGGCGCAGGATGCTCACCTTCCATATTAAACGATCGTATAAAAATTACTAGATATCCAAACATGCTTGTTTCATCAAATATATATGCCAAAGGCAGCGGAATTATACTGATCGGCAACGTCAGTCACTCCATTGGACACTATCCAACTCACGGATATATGAAAGCCTGTGCTACGTGGTATTCAGGAAACCGCGAGTGCAAAGAGAGATTTGTCCTCATGACTGACAGTTCTCGCCGACGTGAAATTCCATTCAAATTTGGGTTCAATGGGTCACCCGATCAACTGATGAGCATGGAACTAGAATTTATCAGGCCCGAGAAGTCTCGCCCCCAATAGGCTCTGTCGATTTGCCGTCGGCCTCGCCGACGAAAAGAACGAGGATCGGGGCAACCAGATTGCCGCTTCTGGGCAGGGGAAGGCATGTTTCAAAGCTCGTGGATCGAAATAGCTACCCATATTGTCAGTCTCGCCATCGCCTATGGGCTCGCCCTTCCTGTTGGCTGGGATCGCGAGAAGGACGCCCGCAGCGCAGGCATCCGCACATTCCCGTTGGTGGCCATCGCCAGTTGCGGCTTCGTGCTGGTGGGCATCGCGATCCTCGGCCGCACGTCTCCAGCGCAAGCCAGGTTGCTCGAAGGTCTGATTACGGGCGTCGGCTTCATCGGGGGCGGCGCGATTCTGAAGAAGGGCGACAAGGCGTCAGGTACGGCGACGGCGGCCAGTCTGTGGGCGACTGGGGCACTCGGCGCGGCCGTGGGCTACGGCCTATACGACATCGCCTTCATCCTGAGCGCCACCACCTTCCTCACCCTGCGCTGTTCTCGTCCGCTCAAGCGCGCCACCAATGGCGACGTCGGCACCTCGGCGAGCCCATGACGAGCCCTTGGGCGAGCCGATGGACGCGGCCTGTGCGATGCCTTACCCGGCGCTGGGCACCGGCGAGGACCATCGCGGCGCGGGACCGCCAACATCGCTTGCTGCGCTGGGCGACACTGCTGGAGCGCAATCCCCACCAGATCATCGGCCTGCTGTCCCCCTCGTGGGCGGGCGGTGACGCGCGCAGCACGATGGTCGATCGGCCGAGCGCGATCGATGTCGCATGGAGCGACGTGGTGCTGCGGGTGATGGGGTTGGCGGGACGATCGCGCGGTGAAGCAAAATCGTTCTTCGGGTTGTCGGATGCCGAACTGGATCGGATTGCCGCAGGTTCGTGGCGGTGTCCGGTTCGCCCCGCTTGGCAGGTCGCCGTGCGGATCAGGAACGTCGAGTGTCCGCGCCTGGAAAACCGGATCGTAGGGTCCGTTGTCGCCCTCCTGCTCGTGATTTTCGCCATCTCCTATTGGATCTTCTGACGAGGCCAGTTTGTGTTCGACATCATAACATCGATCCTCGCGTCACTCGGCGGCTTTGGCGTTTTCCTGTTGATGCTGGCCGAGAACGTCTTTCCGCCGATCCCGTCGGAAGTGATCCTGCCACTTGCAGGCTACACCGCTGCCCAAGGGCGCGGCTCGCTGTGGGTAGTGGCGATCGCTGGTACCCTCGGATCGGCTACAGGGGCAGTGCTGTGGTACTATGCCGGTCGCTGGATCGGCATCGATCGATTGAAGCGCTTTGCGTCCCGCCATGGCCGATGGCTGACGTTGACGCCCGATGAGGTCGATCATGTCGACCGCTGGTTCGACCGCTACGGTCGTTGGGCGGTTCTGTTCGGGCGCATGGTCCCGGGGGTCCGGACCCTGATTTCCGTACCCGCTGGGGTCAGCGGGATGCCCCTTGGCCCATTCTTGGTCTCGACGCTCGCAGGCTCGGCCATATGGACCGTTATCCTCGTGCTGGCGGGCTATGAGCTGGGCGAGCGCTATAGTCAGGTGGCGAACGTCATCGAACCGGTGAGCAACGCCGTGCTCGCGCTGGCCGTCATCTGGTATCTTTGGCGGGTCGTGATGTTCGGGCGATCAAGAGGTGGCCATTAATGGCTGGCCTGCTGCCCATATTCCCTGCCGGACTTTGGCTCATGGCAGCTTCGATGCTCATCCGCATCACACGTTTCGCACGCGCCTTTAGCTTGATCTCTCCGGCCAGCGCCCTCGTTCTCATCAGGTGGGTCGGTAGACTTTACCGCAGCGGGTTTCAGGCATGGCGTCGCAACGGGGGAAAGTGGCGTTGGGCTGGAATATGGAGAGGATCAACATAATGGGGAATAGTAAGCAGTGGGTGGCCATCGCCGCTGCCCTAACGATCATTCTGGCCGGTTGCGGGGTGATTAAGCCGCGAGATGCGGGTTATTTCCGCTTCCACGCGGACGAGGCGAGACTGGTCGTCACACGCTGCGAGCGGGGTCAGGAAACCGGCCGCGACTGCGAGGCGGCGGCGCAGGCCGTGGCCGAGCTCGACGCGGCGGCGCGGCGACAGCCCCCTACCCAGTCCAGACGCTGATGCTCCCGATCGGCTTGCGGCGCGCGGCGAGAAGCCGCGCGCGTCCCGTATCGCGTCGATCGGCTCACCAGTCATAATGTCGATGGCGTGGCGCAGCGGGATCATGCGGGCCGCCATCGCGTCGCGGTAGCCCCAGGCATCGGCATAGACGGTCGGCTCGGCCGCCAGATAGGCCATGACGATCAGCATATCGTCGGAAATAACGGCATCGCAGTTGCAGAGGTGGAGGGCAGCGGCGTGAACGGGTTCACCCCGCGCGCTGGGCGCGTCCATAGGTGTGCCACGTGGCACACCCGTCTTCATCGTTGGAACGTCCATCCGACCCGGCTGAGCGATATGCCGGAGGAATGACCTGCCGGATCACGCTGTCGTGTCGTCGTTGTCCGAAACAGGCTGTGCGAGACCCGTATCGACGACGGCGGGCAGGGCTTCCACCGTTTCGACTTCGGCGGCAGCCGTTTGCAGGCGGATCGAGCTTCGCACCGATGCCGCGTCGAGCCGATCCTGAAAGTAGGTCTGCGACCATGCCATGTCAGCCCATTCGTCGGGACGTGCTTGATAGGCGCCGACGCGACCAACCAGACCGCACAGCCAGTCGGCGCACTGGCACGTCTGGTAGCGTTCGCTTTCGACTTGGAAGGGAGGCTCGATGATGCGGCGGCGGGGGGAGGGGCCGCCATACATGGCTTGGCTCGCGCGGGTCAGGATAGCCTCGCGATCCTGATGCTCGTCCATGACGATGACCATATCGGCGTTGTTCTGATCGGCATATTGGTTGAGGCGCTTCATCGCCTCGCCCAGAACCGTGAGGTAGAGCGCCTGCGCCTTGAACTCCGCGACGGGGCGGTTCTTCTCGAGTCCAACGTAGAAGACATGTCCGCCGCACGCGCGGATCTTGTTGAGGATGCGATTGGCCGCCGTGCGAACCTGTCGATATTTCTCGACGTTCATGGTGGTGAAGAGGGCCGAGCCCTTCTTCTCCCATGTCGCGGGATGCTGGCCGCTTTGCCCGATCTCCCAAGCCAGCATGTTGCATTTGAGCTGGTAGAACCAGGTCGAGAACTGGCGAACGGACGATGCGGGGAGTATCAGGGAGCACCTCAAGGTTTGTGACACGGACAGCGGTAAGCTGAACAGGTAGCGAACAGGGCGGCTCAGGCCACCTTGGCTCCGGGTCCGCCGGCGATGTTGAGTGCGCGGTAGCCGTCTTGATCGAGCTCGGCAGCGGCGTTTTGCCAGAGGTAATCGCCGGTCAGGCTGATGTGTCGCCAGCCTAGCGGGGCTACATGGGCGAGCAGCTCGTCGGGCGCGGGCTCGCCGCTGGCGCGCAGATGCTCGACGGCGCGGCCCATGTAAAGCGTGTTCCAGTACACGATCGCGGCGGTGACCAGCGTCAGCCCGGACGCTTTCAGCGCCTGGTTCTCGAACTGCGGATCGCGCAGGCGGCCCTGTTTGTGGACGAACACGGCTTGGGCGAGCGTGTGACGCGCCTCGCCCTTGTTGAGCCCAGCCTGACACTGCTGGCGGAGCGCCCTGGATTCTAGCCAGTCGAGCGTGAACAGGGTGCGCTCGATCCGGCCCAGCTCCTGGAGCGCGAAGTCGAGCCGGTTCTGGCGACGGTACGCGGCCAGCTTCTTCAGCATGACCGACGGTAGCACCACGCCGGCCTTCACGGACGCGGCGAGCCGGACGATCTCGTCCCAGCTTTCGCGGATGGCAGCGATGTTGAACGGGCGCCCGATCAGCTTCGCGAGCGCCTCGGGGCGGGCCGTGCCCGGGAACAGGCCGAGCCGGCGATCGGCTAGATCGCGCAGGCGGGGCACGAACCGGAAGCCGAGTAGGTGCGCGAGCGCGAACACGTGGTCGGACGCGCCGCCCGTATCGGCATAGTGGGTCGCGGGTTCGATGCCGCAGCCGTGCGCGACCAGCCCGTCCAGCACATAGGGCGCCTCCGCCGCGGTCGCCGAGATCAGCCGGACATGGTAGGGCGCGTAGGTATCGGCGACATGGGCGTAGATCTTCTGCCCCGGCTCCCGGTCGTAGCGCGCGTTGGTGCTGCCGGCCGCGCCCCGCCTGCCCGAGCGGAAGAACTGCCCGTCCGAGCTCGACGCGGTGCCGTCGCCCCACACGCGCGTGAGCGGCAGCGCGGCTTGCGCGTCCACCAGATGGCGCAGCCCTGCCGCGTAATTCTCTTCCGATACGTACCAGCCATGCGTCCAGGCGAGCTGGGCGTAGGTGACGCCCTGGCTGGCGTTGGCCATGCGCTCGATGCCGAGGTTCGTCGCGTCTGCCAGGATCGCGGCGAGCACGGCCTGCGGGTTGGAGTGGGCGCGGCCCGAGCGCAGTTCCGGAAATGCGCACAGGAACCCGGTGCGGGCTTCCACCTCGGCGAGCAGCTCGGTGATGCGCACGCGGGGCATGAGCCGGTCGACGGCCGCGTCCAGCCTGTCGGCCGCAGCGGGCGTTACGGCCGCGAGCGGGCTGACCCTGAGGTTACCGCCCCGCAGCTCCACGCCGTCGAGCGTGCCGCGCTTCAGCGAGCCTGCGAACCGGCGCAACCGCCAGTCGAGCAGCCTGGCGCGCCCCTCCAAGTAGCGGCCGACGTCGGTGTCGAACGGCAGCGTGAGCGCGATCTCGGCCGCTTTGCCGGGCGGGAGCATATAGCTGTCGAAGCGCAGGTGTTCGCGCGTACCCTCCACCCACAGGTCGCCCGATTGGAGCCGCTCGCGCACGGTCGCGACCGTGGCGGTTTCGTAGCGACGGCGGTCGATGACGCCGCCCTCGGTGATCGCCGCCTTCCATTTTCTGGAAAACGGCATGGGCGCATCGGCCGGTACGTCTCGCCGCCCGGTCGCGTTCAGCGCGCGCACGACCTTGATCGCGCCGAGCACGCCGTCGCGCGAGCCTGCCGCCTTGAACCGGAACGCGTCAAAAAACGCGGGCGCGTAGCGCCGCATCGTCATGTAGCGCCCCGCCGCGCGGATCAGCGGCTCGTCGCGAGTCAGGTCGGCGATCGCGGTCGCCTCGCTCTCGGCGTCCAGAAGCCTCGTCCAGCCCACCCCGTCGTCGAGCGCCGCCCAGACGTCCAACCCGTCCTCGCGCGCGACCCGGAGTGCGCCGACCGTGGCGCCCAGCAGCCGCATGAGCCGGTTCACGTCGCGTGTGGTCGCCTCGATGCCGCGCTTCTGCGCGGCCCTGGCCCTGGCGAACAGGAGGCCGGTCTGCTTGCCGAACATCTCGATCGCGGCGTCCGCGAGCCGCGCTTCCAGGTCGATGACGGCTGCGGCGAGTGTCGCGCGCCTTCTGCGGAGCGAGTAGTCGGACAGGAGGAACGCGGGCGCGACGTGGCCTTCGCGCACGAGCTGCTCGAAGCGGTGCTCGTGGATGCGGCCGGCCATGCCCGGGTCGAGCCCGAGCCGGCGCACGTGCGCGAGCCGGGCGAGAATGCCGGCGAGATTGCGCGCGGTCGGGCTGTCCGACGTGTCGCGCAGCCACGCGAGCGGCGTCGTGCTGCGATCCTGGTCCACGATCAGCAACGCATCCAGCCCCGTCACCTGCTCCGGAGCAAGCGCATCGACCAGCGTGTCGGCCGCGAGGCGGCGCGCCATGGCGCGCCCCGCCACCCCGATCCGCTCGATACGGGCGGGCGCGGGCAGAACGATCCGGGCAGCACGCAAATGGCCCAGCACTGCCGCGGCGATCGGCTTGCCCCGTTCGGTCGCTTCCGCCGCGCGGGTGGCTGCGCCGAGCGCGCCGGGGACGTCGGCCGCCTCGAACGCGCGCAGGCGCAAACGCTCCATCGCCTCCCAGGCGTGTTCGAGCCGGGTCTGGGCGCGATGCGCGTAGCCCTCGAACGCTGTGGGCGCGATGTCGAGTTGCGCGGCCAGGTGCCGGATCAGAAAATCGGGGACGACATCGTCGTGGCGTATGCCGAAGCCGGGATGACGCAGCAGGGCGAGGTGCAGCGCGAAGCCGAGCCGGTTGGCGTCGCCGCGCTTCGCTTCGATCAGTGGCCGGTCCTCATCGGCAACCGTGTAATGCTTGGCGAGCGAGGCATGGTCGAGGGGCACGCCGAACAACGCGCGGCGTTCGTCGCCCGTTAACAGATCGCGTCTGGCCATCGATCACCCCCTGTCCGGGAGCGTATAGTTTATGGCCGACACGTGCGAGGTGTCGCGTAACTCTCAAGTTTCGCGACAGCGGCCCTGACCGGTCACGCCACGAGGGCGGACGCTGTCGCAAATGTCTGTTGCTAATCAGCCGTGTTCCAATGCACATCTGCGACATGCTCCTCGGCTATGCGCGCGTATCTACCGACGATCAGGATCTCACGCTTCAAAAGACGGCACTGAAGGCGGCCGGATGCCGGCGGACATTCGAGGAGAAGGTGTCCGGCGCCAAGCGCGCCCGACCGGAACTCGACCGGATGCTGGAGCAGCTGCGCGACGACGACGTGGTTGTGGTCACCCGGCTCGATCGCCTAGCGCGTTCGACGCGCGACCTGCTCGACATCGCCGAGAAGCTGAACGAGGCGGGAGCGGGGCTGCGCTCGCTCGCCGAGCCCTGGGCCGACACGACCACGCCTGCGGGACGCATGGTGCTCACCGTGTTCGCCGGCATCGCGGAGTTCGAGCGCGAGCTGATCCACCAGCGTACCAGTTCCGGCCGCGCGGCAGCCATGGCGCGCGGCGTGAAGTTCGGGCGTAAGCCCAAGCTCACTCCGGACCAGATCGCGCTCGGACAGCGTCTCGTCGGCGAAGGCACATCGGTGCGCGAAGCGGCGAAGCTGCTGAAGTGTCATCATGCCACGCTCTATCGGGCGCTCAACCATCCGGCGCAGATGCCCGTACATCGCTCGACACGTTGATTGAGGAGTAGGATTTCGCCATGATCTTCGCGCTTCTACTAGCGGCAAGTTCGCCGAATTCCGCGCTGGAGGCGGAGCGGGCCTACTCGGAAGCTGTACTTGCCAGTGGCCGTCAGGCAGCGGCACGCAGTTTCGGTCCACAAAGCGACCCCTGGCCAATACAACATGCGCCCGAAACCGCGCGCTCTCCATCTGTGGCCAGCATGTTGCAAGCAGCCGAGAGTAGCCGAAGGTGGTGGCTCACAATGATGAGTGTCGAGAGCCATGCCGAGCGCAGACCCGAACTTGTCTTTCCGTCCTGTGATCCGAGCGGGTCGGCAGTTGTTATCGGCGGGCTGTACGATGGCGGAAATCGAGTTGGATCATATAAGACGCTTTGGCGGAACAGTGCTGAGGGGTGGCGCTGGGAAATCGACGACTATCGTCGGGATGGATCGAAGGCATTAGCGGCAGAAAGTTTACAAGCGATCGAACCTGAGTGCTCGGCAAAACTCACCAATGAACAGCTCCAAATCCAAGCCGTTAGCGATGCGAAAGAGATCGCGTCTGTTTTGCGACAGGAGCAGGCCGGCAAACAGGTCGACTGGTTGGCTGTTCCAAGACGAAGCGTGGCCGAAGACGTTATCTTTGTCGGCAACGATGGCCGACGCATCCGCAGGCTCCCCGCCAAGCTGCCCATTCGGCGCATAGCGGGTGCGTTATCGTCCGGAAGCAGTTACGATGAAACGCTACGGTGGAGTAGCCGCGTCCTGGACGGGTCTGCACAAGCCCATAGCTTTCAGATCACCCAGTGGCGCGGTCCCAAGAATGGATGGCAGATCGTCTACTACGAGCTCCGCGGGTGAAACATCACGAGAGGTGATCCGGTAACTTCCAACTCGTCCAACCTCACAAACCCACGAAACTTAATATACTTTGCGGCAACGCTCAGGCTTTTGTTGACCATTTGTTCCGACTGCCGCTGTCCATATGACAAACCTTGAGGTGCCCCCCGCCTGCCATCCCGATCGCGAGCAGCGCGCGGTCGCGATAGGCGCGCAGGTCCTCGCCGGTGACGCTGCGGAGCATGTCGCGCAGCACGTCGCCATCGGCCGCGCGCTTCTTGGCGGGCAACTCGTCCTTCTTGTCCTTGCGGATCGCGCGCATCGCCTTTTGAAGCCGGGCGGCATCGGGCTGGGTGGTGGGTGGCTCCATGTCGGCCGCGCGATGCGCGAACACGATCGCGGCGAGGCGCCGCCCGATCGTCGCCTTGCCGAGCGGGCGCGGCTCCTGGCGGGGCATGATCCGCCCGCGTTTGGTGCGCTGCGGCTCGCGCGGCGCGAAGCCGGTTTCAGCGAGCAGCGTCAGGAACGCGGCAACGGTCGTCGGTGTCGCGGGGAGCGGCCGGTAGCCCGCCTCGCCGCACCACGCGCAGAAGAGCCGCCAGTCGGACTTGTACGCGCGCAGTGTCGCGTCGGCCGAGGCGCGGCCGACATAGGCGTCGACGCGTTCGCGATCGTCGGGGGCAAGATCGGGGAGATAGGGCTCGAGGGACGTGACCTGATCCAGCACCACCACCGCGCCAGCCACGATCGCATCAAGCTCTCTCCCGTTGTTCGCGGCATCGTCCGTGGTTTCGTTACGCATGTCGGCTCGATCGGCTCCGTCCAGCTTTTCGGGTGCCGAACTGGCTACCGGAGCGCGCGAAATCTGGCCATCACCTTTTTAGCGGGAATCGGTGTTATCGCTAGAAAGAATGATCCGGAGGTGCCCGATCATGTCGGTTGTCCTGAAACGGTGGACGCACACGGCGAGCGTCGCCCGGCGTCAGTCCACTCCTGAAATGGTGGACATTCTCCCCAAAAGAGCGGACGCTTGCCAGGCTGGATCAGCCGAGGCGTCGTACCATGCGAACCGCGGACCTGAAGACGGCGAGCGACGCTAATTGGGCAGAAGCGCACCGCCGCGAGAAGATCATCCGCCCACTTGCTGCGCTGACCCGCATCCCGGGCAACGCAGCCGCCGAAGCGCTGGATAAGCTTGGGCTGGGTCGCGCCCGTTTTCATGAGCTTCTCCAGCTTTATCGGGCGTCGCCCGTTGCCGCTTCGCTGTTGCCGCGCCCGCGAGGGCGGGAGAGGGGAGAGCGGCGGCTCTCATCTGCTGCCGAGCAGTTGATCGCCCGAGGCATCGCGGAGTGTTATCTCACCCTCGAGAAGCCGAACGTGCAGGCGCTCCGCCGCTGGCTCCGACATGAGGCGCAGAAGATCGGGCTGAAGGTGCCCAGCACCAAGGCAATCCAAGCACGATTGGACAGACTGCCTCCCCAGACCGTCACGGCCCGTAGGCAAGGGTCCAAAGCCGCCGCTGACAAGTGGGAGCCGACGCGAGGCGTGTTGGATGCCAGCTACGCGCTGGAGCTCGTGCAATCGGATCACACGCTGGTCGACGTGATCGTCGTCGACGATCTGTATCGAAAGCCCATCGGTCGGCCGTGGCTCACGCTGATGATCGATATCGCGAGCCGCACGGTACCGGGGTTCCACCTCGATATGCTTGCACCCTCGGCCGTGTCGGTTGGCATGTGCATGCGCCAAGCCGTTCTCCCCAAGACCGCCTGGTTGGCCGAGCGCGGCATGGAGGCACCTTGGGACAATCAGGGTCTCATGGATCGGCTACACCTCGACAATGCGCGCGAGCACCGCTCCGACGCTCTGAAACGGGGCTGCCGTGCCCATTCGATCTCGCTCGAGTATCGTCCGGTTCGGCGTCCGCACTTCGGTGGCCATATCGAGCGGCTGATCGGGACAGTGATGGGCGCTGTCCATCTTCTGCCCGGCACGACGTTCTCCAACGTGGCGGAGCGAGGCGAATACGACTCCGAAGCCCAAGCGTGCATGACGCTGGGCGAGTTGGAGAGCTGGCTCGCCGCACAGATCATTGGGCCGTACCATGCAGAGCGACACCGCGGCATCGGCATCCCGCCGGCGCTCGCCTGGGCCGAAGCGATGGAACGGCGGCCGGAGCTGGCGCGGCTGCCGGTCGATCGCGCCAGCTTCCTCTTCGACTTCCTGCCTTGCGAACTACGCGCGGTGACCCCGCACGGCATCGAACTGTTCCATACGCACTACTGGGATGACGCGCTGTCCTGCTGGTACACGCGACCCGGGCAGGCCATGCCGATCCGGTGGGACCCGCGTGACCTTTCTCGCATCTGGCTCGAGCTCCCGCATGGCGAGCACCTCGAGGTGCCCTATCGTGACCTCCGGCGGCCGGCGATCACCCGCTGGGAACAGAAGGAGGCGGTTCGCACCCTGCGCGAGCGTGGTCAGCAAGCGGTCGACGAGACGCTGATCTTCCAGGCGGTCGAGACACAGCGGCTGATCGTAGCGGAAGCCGCTCACAAGACGAAGGCCGCACGGCTCGCGCTCCAGAGGACAAGGGCAGCCTTGGCTGATGCACGGCGCGCCAGAAGCAGCGGCAAGCCCACCATTGAGGAGGACAGAGCCACAGCTCTGCCGGGTGCCTCGGGAACGGATAAGGGCGGTGATCGGCAGGCGCTACCGTACCTCGTCGAGGAGATGCCCAGATGAGCGATCTGTCGCATCTTGCCGAGGACTACCGCGAGCGTGCGATGTGGGCCGACAAGGAGCGAATTGCCTGGATCCGCATGGATCGTTGGCTCGGCTTCCCGAAGGCGGAAACCGTGCGCAAGACCTTGGATGCGATGCTACGCTACCCGCCGCGCACGCGCATGCCGTGCCTCCTGATCTACGGCCAGACCGGGATGGGGAAGTCCCGCATCGTCGAGCGCTTCGAGGCGGAGAACCCGCGCGGGTTCAACGACACAACGGGAACGGCGACGATCCCGGTCGTGGCCGTTCAGCTGCCGCCACAGCCGACCGATGGCGAGTTCTACGGGGAGGTTCTCGAGAAGCTTGGCGCCGGCTTTGCGGGGCGCGGCGACGTCCAGCGAGCCCGGCAGCTCACCCGCCGGATCATGGGGCAGGTGGGTGCTCGTATGCTGATCCTGGACGAGATCAACCACATGCTGGCCTGCACGCCACGGCAGCAGCGCGTCTTCCTCAACACGCTTCGCTATCTGGCCAACGACCTGCAGATTCCGCTCGTCTGCACCGGCAACCACGAGGCGCGCGCGGCGCTGCTCACGGATGCGGCACTGGCCGAGCGGTTCGACGCGGTCGAGCTGGTCCGGTGGCAGAACGACGAGCCATTTCGGCTGCTGATGGTCACGCTCGCCGCGATCCTGCCTCTGCGCAAGCCATCTCAGCTGGAGGAGGAGCGATGCCGCACCGCTATCCTCGACCTCAGCGACGGGAACACCGGCCGCATCTTCCGGCTCGTCGAAACGCTCGCTGTGCGGGCAATCGAGAACGGCACCGAGCGTATCGAAGTGAGTGACCTCGACGCCGACGACCTTGTGCTTCCCTCCGTCAGCATGAAGGCGTTAGCCCAGCGCCGTGGACGCGGGCGGGCGACGGCGGCTGCTTGAGCCGTGGCGGGAGCGCTGCCGTTCGCGCCGCGTCCTCGTTCCGACGAGTTGCCGTCATCCTGGCTCGGACGGACCGCGGCCTTCTACGATGTATCGGTCGCCGAGCTTCGGGAGGCACTATGGACGGCCGGTCCGAAGGCGCAGCCGGATGTCCGCTGGGATCCGCACGAGGCGAGAAGCGTCGCAGCCGGTCTTCGGGTCGCGTTGGATGTCGTGCTCAATCTCGGGGTCAAGCGCCGCTGGCCAGGGCTGGCGGTGGACTGGTTGCCAAGCATCGACGGTTTCGGCCGAGCGCGAGGCGAACTCGATCTCGCCTGGTGCCGCTACTGCCTTGCCGAAGCGCACGAGGCGGGCGGAGCTTACCTGGACGCAGAGGCGGCGCTGCCGATCGTCTTCTGTCACCAGCATCGCGCTTGGCGACAGGATTACTGTCGGCGTTGTCGGCCGAGACACGCGCCGCGGTTCATCTGGTCGAATGGCATCGAGTTCGTGTGCGGCGATTGCGGCACCCCGCTAAGGGCAAGCCGCTGGACGCAGCCGACACCAGCGGCGTATTTCGAGCCGGAAGAGACGGCTGCGGCGCTTTCGATCCTGTTTGCGTTTGACGGGGAGGTCCGCAAGGCGCTGCTCGGGCATCCCGCATGCTTGCCGGGGATGGAGCCGGTGCCCGCCCGCCAGTTCCTCACCGTGCTGCGCGATCTCACCCGGGCGCTGCTGGCGCCGAGCCTCTTCAGGACCAGTTACATTAACCTGGTCGACTGCCCCGTGCTGCCGATCATGCCGGAGCACAAACCACAGACCTGGGACGAACAGCCCTACCATGAGCTTTCGCCTTACGGCCGAGCTCACATTCTCAGCGCGGTGGTAGCGCTCCTCGCCGACGAGCCCGTCAGCCGCCTGATGTCGGGCGCTCATCTGCCGTTTCGCGAGCGCCACATTCTGGAGAAGCTGCTCAGCTACGTGCCTCGCTGGGTGCAGGCCACCCTGATCCGAAACAGCACGGCTTGGCCGGCACGCCTACGCGTCCGCATTGAGGCCCATCAGCGACGAACTGGTATGGACGCCGAAAGCGTTCTGGCGCAGTTTCACGCGTGGCGGGCCGAGCGGGATCAGCGGCACCGCGAGCGACTGTTGCTGAGCGGGTGACAATGCCCGTCGGACGGCACGTAAGCATCTCTGAAGGAACAGAAATCCGCCAGTCCGATAATATATCTTATGTAAAATGAGGTTTTCTCTGAGCGCGCCAATGAGTGAACAGATCGCGACGCCGTTCCCATCAGATTGCACGCTACATGCTTGTGCGGTAGCACCAATTTGAGCGAACAGCGCACTGCTGGCGTGGTCCTGGGCTAAGCCGCATGAACAATCGAGAGACGGAACTCACGTCAATTGCACTGGCGCGTCAAGCGCTGAATGTTTTGGACGATAACGGAAACGGATCAAGCCTGTTTGCCTGCAAGCTGGCGGAAGCGCTGGACCATGCCGAAGCCGATCGTGTCGGCGATCAAGTGCTAACACAGGACGTGAGCGCCGGTGCCAGCGGCTCAGCTCTTTTTAGGGTTGATGCTCATTCTCGTGAGTTGGTCGCTTCGGACGGGTCCCGTCTCGTGATCAACCCTGAAGCTATCGTGCAGGTTCGGGGGGTCGAGGCCACGACCACTGTGTCGCTGGTTGACGGCTCCGAGGTACGGATCAGCGGTGATCTTGCGCAAGTGGCGCCGGCTTTGGGCTTGCCATCTGTCGCCCTATCCCAATCCGTTGATTACGTCTCCGCGAGTACCGCACGTCACCAGTTGCGCAACCTCCTTGCGATCGTCTCCGCGATAACAAATCAAGTTCTCGACGAGGATCGACCCTTGATCGACAAGGCTCGGGATCTCGCCGCGCGGACTGCGATGCTGAGCAGCATCGGCGATCTTCTCCTGCAGCCGCAATCGCATTCTACGGATCTGCAGGTCCTTGTGTCTCGCCTCATGAACGTTGTCGGTGACAAGCGCTGCAAGGTAACTGGTCCATCAGTGCTGGTCGGTCCTGGCGCCGCGGTGACGCTTGGCCTGGCGCTTCACGAGCTGCACGTTCACTCATTCAGGACCGGGGCCTTGAGCAGCAGGAATGGCTACGTCGAGATCAGCTGGAGCGCCAACGATGTCGAGGCGTCTTACTTATGGCTGCAATGGGCCGATCGCGACGGACCGCAGATGAGGGCACCACTTTCAGCTTGGAGCGACCGCTTGCTAAGCGTGGCAACGCCGCGTCGTCTCGGTGGGCAATGCGGGATACAGGAGCTACCGTCCGGCCTCGTCTGGTCCCTCCATGCGCCACTAGAGCGCCTCGCCACCTGAAAGTCTGATTTGTTAGTGGCGTTCCTTCGATGCCTGGCTCGTCTGCTCCAGGAGCGCCTCAACTGCCGCGCTGCTGATCCGCTCCGCTGTCTTGAGCGCTGCGGCAGGCTTGAGGCTCACATTGACTGCGTCCGGACCGCTCACGTCGACGACGCCGTTGTTCGCGGTTGCTGCCGAGGCCTCATCATGGACCTCTTTCATCTCAATTCTCCTTTCCGCAACGATCAACGCTGGCAGGAGCACTCAGGTCCAAGAGCGGCCACGATCGGTCACGTTTGCCTGATTGCGGGGTCTACTCGTTCCCCGTCATCAAGGTTGACGTAAGGGATAGCTCTGGCCGAAGGCGATCTGGAGTAACCACCACAGTGGTCCCCGGACCCGCTGCATCCAGCACGCGGGCGCTAAAGTCGGGATCGACCCCGATCACGTCCGGCCCGAGATCGGGTACGACGGCCCTCCCCGAGCCTGGCAGGTCGAGGCGCAGCCAACGGCCGTCGACCTGCCGCTGGTAAGCGACCGGGCCCGTGACGTTGCCCGTCAACGTCACGGGCGCCGCCCCAATCTCCTTTCCGTCGCGAATGACCCGCACCTCACGATCAGTCGTGCTCACTACGACCGAAAGGGCAGCGGCACCTCTCTTCTCCGCCTTCCAGAGGGTAGGCTCGATCCGATCAGGCAGGAGCGGCGCCGCTTCCGTAGCCGCCATCACCGGCATCGTATCAAGCCGCGTGACGACCACCATCATGCCCAGTCGGCTTTCGGCGAAGAGCAAGCGCGCGAACGCCTCCGGCAGGCGGATGCAGCCGTGGGAGGCCGGATAGCCAGGAAGAGCGCCGCCGTGCAGCGCGATGCCGTCCCAGGTCAGGCGTTGCATGAACGGCATGGGCGCGTTGTTGTACAAGTTGGAGCGGTGGTCCGCTTCCTTCTGCAGGATTGTATAGACGCCCGGCGGTGTCTCGTGCCCGGGCCGACCGGACGACACCGTGGTGATGCCGATCGGTATGCCGTTGCGGTACACCGTCGCTCGCTGCGTCCTGAGGTTCACGACCATGATCATGGGACCGCTGGGTGCAACCTGCGGGGCCCAGAGATACTGGCCCGGTCGAAGCCGCGCCGCAGCTTGCGCCACGGTGCCGGCGGTCAGCGCAGGCGCTTCCGGCACGGACGCGAGCATAAGAAGGAAGGCAATAGACAACATGGAATGGACCATCGACCGAAGCCGGGTCGTGGCCTATCCGTATCTTCCCTCAGTCTACCGCGAAATCACCCCGTGCCGCGTGGGCGATCGCTCAGCGTGAGAGCGCGCCGAGCAGTTCGTGTCGGCGGAGCGGCTTTTCGAGAACAGCATTGAAACCGCTCGCGAGCGCCGCATCCTTCAGCCCGGCGCTGGGGTGTCCGGTGACCAGAACGGCTCGTCCGCACCAGCCACGTCGCTGCAGCGCCCGGAGAACGCCGATCCCATCCCCATCAGGCAGCTGGTAGTCCGCCACCAGCAGGCCTACGGAGGCGAGGTCGTCGCCCGCAACGCTCGCCTGCGCCGTGCCGTAGGCGCGCACGTCATACCCGCGCCAGTGCAGCAGCAGCTGTAACGATCGGCGGACGGCCTGGTCGTCCTCAACGATGACGGCGAGCGCTCGGGGGTTCTGTTCCATCGAGCCACCCTGCCCTCGTTATGGCGACAACGCTCTACGTAGATGTACGAGCTTCCCCTCCGAGGCCGGCCGCGAAGGCAAGCCGAAGCGCCTCGGACAAGCTGTGAACACCGAGCTTGGTCATGAGATTGGCCCGGTGCACCTCGACCGTCCTGGGCGAAATGCCGAGATCGAAGGCGATAGTTTTATTCGGCAGACCATCGGCAAGCCCGCGCAGAACGTCCTGCTCGCGGGGCGTCAGCGCGGCGATGCGCGTGGCAGCCTCCTGCGCCGAGGCAGCGGCCGCATCATGCCGGTCGAAGATCGCGAAACCGGCGGCGAGTGCGCGCAGCAGCGACGCCTTGTCGAACGGCTTTTCCAGAAAGTCGACAGCGCCCGCCTTCATCGCCTGAACGGCGATAGGCACGTCGCCATGTCCGGTCAGGATCACCACCGGCCAGCCGACGCCGCGCTGCGCCATCTGCTGCTGGACCTCAAGCCCGTCGATCTCGGGCATGCGGACGTCGAGCAGCACGCACCCAGGCTCCGCCGCTTTGACCTCCTTGAGGAAGGCTACGCCCGAGGCATGGCTCTGCACGTCGAAGCCCGAGGTGCGGAGCAGAAAGCCGACCGAGCGGCGGACGGCATCCTCATCATCGACAACATGGACGAGCCGGCGCTCGCTCATACCTCGTCCCCTTCCGACGCAGCCGGTAGCGTAAAGTAGAAGGCCGCGCCCTTGTCCGTGCCGGGCTCCGCCCAGATGCGTCCGCCATGCGCCTCCACGATGGTCCGGCAGATGGACAGGCCCAGGCCCATGCCGTCCTGCTTGCTCGACGTGAAGGCCTGAAAGAGCCGTGGTGCGATTGCTGGATCCAACCCCGGGCCTGTGTCCGTGATCCCGATACGCACATGAGCGCCGTCGCGGATCGTGGACGTCGTGATGTCGCTGACCTCGCCGTTGCCCAGCGCCTCCACCGCATTGCGGAGCAGATTGACGAGCACCTGCTGGATCTGGACGCGGTCTGCGAGCACATGACTGGCCGCCGGGTCGAGCGACACGAAACTGCGCACGCCGCGCTCGCGCGCGCCGGTAAGCCCGAGCCGGATCGCATCCTCAATGAGGGACGGTACAGGCTCGATGCGACGCTCGGTCTCGCCGCGGGCTACGAACTCGCGCAGCCGCCGCACGATGCGGCCGGCGCGGAGCGCCTCGTTGGCGGACTCGCCGACCGCCTCGGCCAGAAGCTCTCTGGGCGCATCCTCCGCGTCCAGCAGGTCACGCGCCGCCTCCAGGTAATTGGCGATCGCGGTCAGCGGCTGGTTCAGCTCGTGCGCGAGTGTCGAGGCCATGGTCCCCATCGCGCTCAACCGTGAAACATGGATCAGCTCGCCCTGCAACTCCTTCAACCGCAACTCGGCGCGTTGCTGGTCCGACAGGTCGCGGATGAAGCCGGTGAAGATCCTGCCGTTGGCGCCGTGAGCCTCCCCGACCGACAGCTCCATCGGGAACTCGGTGCCGTCCTTGCGCTGCCCGACGACGATGCGGCCGATGCCGATGATCCGTCGCTCGCCGGTCTCGAGATAATGACCGATGTAGCGATCGTGCCGCGCCCGGTGGTCGCCGGGCATCAGCAGGCTGACGTTGCGGCCGAGGACCTCTGTTTCCCCGTAGCCGAACAGGCGCTCGGCCGCGGCGCTGAACGACTGGATCAGCCCCCGCTCGTCGATCACGACCATGGCGTCCGGCACAGTCGCGAGCACCGAGCGCATATGCGCCTCGCTCTCGGCCAGCATGTGCTCGGCCGCGCGCCGCCCCGTGACGTCGGCGATCATCAGTCCGTAGCCGCGGAGCTTCTGGCCGTCGAACACGGGCGCGACCGTGATATCGGCGAGGAACTCCGAACCGTCCGCACGCTTGCACCAGTCTTCCAGCCGAACAGTGATGCTTGCGCCGGCTTGTGGCCATCGACCGCTCGCCGCTGGCCAGAAGGCGTCGATACTGCGCCCGACCGCTTCGCTCCTCGGCGTGCCGAGCAGCCGCTCCGCTCCCTCGCCCCAATAGGTCAGCGTTCCGTCGGGCGCCGCCAGCAACAGGGCGCGGTCGGTCACGCTCGCAACGAACAGCGCCAGGTCCTCCGCGGTCGCGGCGGGGGTGGTCTCGGCGTTGATCACTGCGTGTTCTCGATCTCGGATTCCAGCCAGCGGATGCGGCCCACGATGGCGACGAAGAAGGCGGTTGACCAGCCCAGCAGGATGATGCCGTTCGCACTTTCGATGGCGCCGAGCACCCGCCATCCCGGCGCAAGGACCACATCGCCATAGCCGACCGTCGTGTAGGACGCGGTCGAGAAGTAGAGGGCCGCTTCAAGAGAGGGCAACGCTCCGACGAACAGATAGAAGCCGGCATAGAGCCAAATCTCTATGCCATGCAGGACAAAGAGGCCGGTCGCCGCGCCCACGATAGCCAGGCCTTCCCATATCAGCCTCGCATCGGCCGGCCGCCGGCGCCGATGCAGGCGCAGCAGCAGCATCAGCGCGGCGATACCCATCAGGTGAACCGCGCACGTGATGGCGACCAGCATGGTGGCCGCGGCAAGTTCAACGAGGAGCTGCATCGGTGACGGTTGTCACGGGCGACAGCGAGATACTGCCGCCCGCGACGTTCTCGTCCTTCCCTGATCCTTTAGCGGTGGTGGACGAGCAGCAGGGGTACCCGGCACCGCTTCAGCATGCCCTGCGTCGCGCCACCGAAGATCGTCTCCATCGTGCGAGCGTGGCCATAAGCGCCCATGACGACCAGGTCATAGTGACCCATTTCGGCTTCGCACCGGAGCGCGACGTCCACCCGGTCGATGCCGATCGGCTCCCTCTTGATCACGGGTTCGATCCCATGCCGCGAGAGGTAGCGGGCCGCATCCTCGATCGGCGTGTCCATCGACTTGTCGTCGGCATAGTAGAGCGTGACGCAGCGGGCGAGCGACAGGAGCGGCATGGCCGCAGTCAGCGCCGCCTCCGCGTCCGGCGAGCCGTCCCAAGCGACGATCGCGCGACCCCGCACATCGAGCTTGCGAGAAGCCGGAGGTACGGCGAGCACGGGTTTGCCGGTGTGCACCAGCAGATCGCCGATCACGTCCCGCATGCGCGGGAGAAGCTTGCCGTCCTCGTCCGTGCTGAGCACGATCAGGTCCGTCATTCGCGCCCGAGCTTCGATCGTCTGCGACAGAAAGCCGGTCGTCTCTGTCCAGTCGAACGGGACGTCCTCGCGCTCGAGCCGCGCCCGCATCCGGACACCGTGAAGGGTCTCGCTCTCCTGCTCCTCGGCGAGCAGAAGGCCGCCGACGCCCATCGCCACATAGTCGCCCATCACCTCGGGGATGATCGTCAGGTCGAGACAGGTGAGATGCCCGCCCACCGCGCGCGCAACGTCGAGAGCCGACTGGTACCGGGCCTCCTGTCCTTCATCGCCGTGGATCAGCAGCAGGATGTTCTTCATGGGTTCCCTCCTCTAGCCTGGATCGATGCTAGGAGGGCGACCGCGGCGCCAATATCCGCAATGTTCCGGATGTCAGGCCGCGCGCTGGCGAAGGCACGCCTCGTCCTCGACGCGGAAATGCTTCACCGACAAGGTGATCAGGCCTCTGGCCTTGAGCTTGCTCAGCTCGCGGCTGACTGTCTCGAGCGAGAGCCCCAGAAGGTCGCCCATCTGCTGTCGGGTGAGGGGAAACGCGACGTTGTCCTCTGGCGATCGTTCCGCAAACTCGACTAGCAGGCTGGCAACCCGCTCACCGGCCGACTTGCGGCCGAGCAACAGCATCCATCGACGCGCCCTGTCGAGCTCGTCCAGGGCGCGCAGCAGCAGTGCATGCTCGACCTCCGGGTGGGTTGCGGCGAACTGCTCGAAGGCCGGTCGCCCCAAAACGCAAAGCCGGGTCTGTCCGAGCGCTGTGACGGAATAGCTGCTCCGTGTACCGAACGGCCTGCCGACCACGTCCCCCATGCCGGCAAGTCCCAGAATCTGCTCGCGTCCATCGGCGAGCGACGCGGTCAGCTTAAGGACTCCGGACACGACGAAGCCGACGAGCAGCGTGTCGTCATCCTCCCAGACCAGCGTCTCGCCGCGCGCGAGCGTGATCGGGCGGGCGAGCCGGTCGAACTCGCGTGCCGCCTCCGGCGAGAAGTTGCTGCAGAGCGAACGGCTGCGGGCAGCGCAGCCCATGCAACGCGATGAGAGTGTCGACTGAGCGGCGGCCAATTGCATCATACTTCCCTTCCCCACCGCCGATAAGGAGCTGCCGCGCCCTCGGGCATAAGGGATTGTACGAAGGTCCCGGGTTGTCGCAGGTCAAATCGAGACCGGGAGATCAGGGACTAGCCGCGGAGCTCACTTCGAGGAGTCTCCCATGCGCGCCTACCCGACCGCCGCCCTGTTCACCGCGGCATTGCTCACTCCCGGCATGGCCGCGGCGCAGACCGCCGCCGGCGACTGGCTGGTGCGCGTCCGCGGCATCGTGGTGTCGCCGACGGAGAGTTCCGGTGAGGTTTCCGGCCTTCCGGGCAGCCGGGTGGGCGTGACCGACAGCGTGATGCCCGAGGTTGATTTCACCTACATGGCGACCGACCACATCGGCGCGGAGCTGATCGTCGCCACGACGAAGCACAAGGCGACGGGGCGAGGCTCAATCGCCGCCATCGATACGGTTGCGAGTACGTGGGTGCTGCCGCCGACGCTGACCCTGCAATACCATCTCGCGCCCACCGGCAAGATCCGGCCCTATGTGGGCGCCGGCGTCAATTACACGGTCTTCTATGCCGAGAATGCCAGCGACGCACTGGAAGGCGCGCTCGGGTCGACGAAGGTGCGCATGAGCGACAGCGCCGGTTACGCACTGCAGGCGGGCGTCGATGTCGACATCGGGCCTCGCACCTTCCTGAACGTCGACGTCAAGTACATCGACATTGACACCACGGCCCGGCTGACCACCGCCGCGGGGACGAACCGTGTGCGTGTCAGCATCGATCCGCTGGTAATCGGCGTCGGCGTCGGCATGCGCTTCTAACGCCCTTTCTCCGGCCGAACTCAGCGGCCACGCCGGTTCCCCGACGTGGCCGCTTTTTTGCGCCCGAAGATCAGACTGCGCGGCTGAACCGCTGGACGTTGAGCGCCGAGTGCTCGTCGAACGCGCTAGCGACCAGGCGGGCGTAGGGCTTCCCCTCCGGGGTCAGCGCGAGCGTCGCGCCCGAGATCGTCACCAGGCCGCGCAGCACAAGATCTTCCAGCCGATCATGAGCCCTTCGGTCGAGCAGTCCACGAATGCCGAACGTCCGGTGCGCGATGTCCAGGTCCACCTGCCCGTCGCAGAGCAGCCGCTCGATCACCCAGCCGCGCGCACGATCAGTCGGCTGTAGCGTGACGCCTTTGACCCCGGCCAGCCCACCGGAGTTCACCATTTCGACATACCGACCGAGGTGCTTCCCGTTCTGTACGATGACGTTGCCCACCTGACTGATTGCGGAAGCACCGAGGCCGATCAGGGCATCGGCGTCGTCATCCGTGAAACCCTGAAAGTTGCGCCGGAGGCGACCGGCCGCCGCGGCTTCGGCGAGCGGGTCGTCGGGCCTGGCGTAGTGGTCGAAGCCGATTGTGGCAAAACCCTGCTCCTCGAGCATCTCATGAGCCAGCAGCGACTGCGTGAAGCGAGCATGCGCGTTCGGCAGCAGCGTGTCGTCGATCATGCGCTGGCGCGGCAGCATCCGGGGCATGTGCGCGTAGCCGAACATCGCCACACGGGAGGGTGCAAGCAACCGCGTCCGCGCAAGCGTGCATGCGATGTCATCCAGCGTCTGGCCGGGCAGTCCGTACATGAGGTCGAGATTGATGGCGGCAACACCGGCCGCGCGCAGCTCGGCCGCGCGGAGCGCCACCTCCCGGAACGGCTGTACTCGGTTGATCTGCTGCTGGATCCGCAGGGAAAAGGTTTGGGCGCCGAGGCTGGCCCGCGTGATACCGCAGCCGGCCAGCGTGCGGGCATAATCGGCGTCGAGACTACGCGGATCGAGTTCCGCAGCCCATTCGGCGGCAGGGTCGACCCGGAACGATCGCTGAAGCGCCGCGCAGATCCTACTGAACTCGGCTGCCGGCAGGGCATTGGGGCTGCCGCCGCCGAAGTGGACATGGGTGACGCAGCCGCGGACGAGCTGCGCTACCGTTTCAATCTCACTTAGCAGCGCCTCGACGTACCGGGTGACCCGGCTCGCGCGGCCGACGGCACCGGTGTTGCACCCGCAGTACCAGCAGATCGTCTCGCAAAAGGGAACGTGCAGGTAGAGCGAGAGCTTTGCGTCATCGGCCAGCGCTCCCAGCGCTTGCCGTTGTTCGGAAGCTCCCACCTTCCCGCTGAACGAAACTGCGGTTGGATAGCTGGTGTAGCGTGGCACACTCAGCGCGGCGAGGTCAGCATGGTAAGCGGTCATGAGCGTGCGATGACCGGCGACATTTGCCTGCGCCTTGACGATCGTCAAATGTCAGAGCCGCTACGTATAATGCCGGATCAACGCCCTTGCGGTTGGTCAACGGCAGCAGCCGAGTAGCGCGGCACCCCGTAGGCCTCGAGCAAAAGGAGGCGACGATGATCCATCTTCCGAACGACTGGTTTCTGTATCTCGCGGCAGGCGCCATGGGCCTTTTTATGCTGACCATGATGTTCGTGACCGTCAGCGAACGCCGGCATCCCTGATTGGGGCCTGGCCCACAAATGGTGATTGGCCGCGAGCCCTCCATCGGCCGGCGCTCGCGGCAGCAACCTAGTGGGACGCTCCGTCGAGCGCCTGTTCCAGCGTCATTCTTGCGCCCGGCGTGTATCGGCGAGCGCCCAGATACAGGAACGCCAGCTCTTCATAGTCCAGCAAGCGCCGGCAACCATCGAACAGGCAGCGAAGCATGTAGCTGAGCATGTCCGTTCGCGAGTCGTCGACACCCTTCTCTCGGAGCATCTCGCCGACATCCTCCGCGTGCATGCCGATCGCGACCTGCTCAAGAAGGATGCGTCGCAACATACCCGCCCCGACGCGGAGCTGTTCGCCCGCGAACACGCGGTCGAGAAACCTGCTGGTGATCTCGACATGCTTTCTGAAGCGGCTTTGGATCAGGTCGGCGATCGCACTACGCTCGTCATGGTCCGGTGCCTCCAGGAGGCGATCGGCGAGCGCTTCCACCCGGTCGCACATTTCTCTGATGTCGGCATGATCCGACAAAAGAGCTCCAACATCGACCTCGTCGATGACCTTGGACCTGCGCACGAAGGGCAGCACCTGCGAGAAAGGCTGTTCCACGGCAAAGCCTCCAGCTTTCTGGTCACTGCGTCCGGCTGCTATCCTCTTGCGAACGCCGCTGCAGCGCCGCCTGAGCCTGCGCGCGGTACCGACCGTCAGCGAGCATCGCGCACGCCTTGTCCGCGGCCTGGCGCACCCGCTCCAACTGCTCCCCGGCGTAAGAGGCATCCATGTCAGGCACGACGGAGTCGATTCGAATGTGCTCGGCCTGTCCCATACCCAGTCCACGCCAGAGATAGACGTCAAACACCTCTTTCAACGACAGTACCTGCCCCTGCTCGTTGAGCCAGGGGAGCGAGGCGCCTGACGTGCTGAACGACAGAAGTGGCTTTCCTGCGACCACCGACTGCCCGGAAGCAGCCTGCAGATCGCGGAAGGTGTAGCCCGCCCCCAGTACACGCTCGACATAGCCCTTCAGCATGGCCGGCGGCAGGCCGAACCAGATCGGGTAGACGAAGACGACAATGTCGCAGCGCTCCAGATGGGCTAGTTCGGCTGCGACGTCCGCTGCAGGCGACCAGCCGGGTTCAGTCGGACGCTCGCTGGTGCGCAGCACCGGGTCGAACCCCAATGCATAGAGATCGCGGACCTCGACGCTATGGTGGTTGGCTGCAACCGCCTCCCGATAGGCATCGACGATGGCGTGGTCGAACCCTTCAGGCGTCGGGTTGGCGAGCACAACGAGGTGACGGAACATCATGGCTTCACTCCAGTAGCGGTGGCCGGCTCAGGCGGCCTTGCGGCCCCAGTCACGGTTCAGCGCGAGCGCGCCCAGCGTGCAGGCGGCGCCCGACAGCAGGTACGCCCCCACGGCGATCAGCCCGAAGCGGCTGGCGAGGAACAGCGCCGCCAACGGTGCAAAGGCGGCACCGACGAACCAGGCCGCCGTCGCGGTGGTACCTGCACCCGTGTAGCGATGCCGGGGCGAGAAGCTGCCGTTGGTCGCGCCGGACGATTGCCCGAACGACAGCCCGAGCAGGACGAAACCGAGGATCATGTAGGTCCACTCGCCCGCCGGCCCGCGATCAAGGAGCTGCGGTGCGAACCCGCTGTACGCGCCGATCATCGCCGCCGACACGCCCAGCAGCACCCGCCGGCCGATCCGGTCGGCGATGGCCCCTGAAGCCGTGACCGCAAGGAGTCCGACGGCTGCACCCACCATTTCGATGGTCAGGAAGCGGATAGCGCTGCCCCCATTCAGCACCACCCAGGAGAGCGGGAAGACGGTGACGAGGTGAAATAGCGCAAAGCTGGCGAGCGCGGCGAAGGCGCCGAGCACCACGGTGCGCCCCTCCTCCCGGAACATCTGGGTAACGGGCGAGGGCTGCAGCTCTCGGCTTTCGAACAGCTCCTGGAACTCGGGCGTCGAGATGAGCCGAAGCCGGGCGAACAGCGCGACCACGTTGATAACAAAGGCGACGAAGAAGGGATAGCGCCAGCCCCAGTCGAGGAAGTCGCTCATCTTCAACGTGTTGAGCAGGAACGCGAACACGGCCGCGGCCACGAACAGGCCGATCGGTGCGCCGAGCTGCGGGATCATGGCGAACCAGCCGCGGCGGTTGGCCGGTGCGTTCAGCGACAGGAGCGCCGGCAGCCCGTCCCATGTGCCGCCCTGCGCGATCCCCTGCCCGATCCGGAAGAGCGCGAGCAGGGCCGCAGCGATCCAGCCGACCTGCGCATGGCCAGGCAGGAACGCCATGGCCGCGGTCGAGCCGCCCAGCAGGAACATGGCCACCGTCAGCTTGACCCCTCGCCCGTGCCTCCGATCCAGCCACAGGAACGCCATCGCGCCGAACGGGCGCGCGACAAAGGCCAGCGCGAAGATCGCGAAGGAGTAGAGCGTTCCCGTCACCGGGCTCACGTCGGGGAAGATCAGGCTTGGGAACACCAGCACCGACGCGATCGCGTAGACGAAGAAGTCGAAGAACTCGGTCGAGCGGCCGATGATGACGCCGACGGCGATGTCGCCCGGGCGAACGTCGTGCCGTTCGGCATTGATGAGGCTGGCGTCTCGCTCAAGTGCCGTCGAGTTCGCCGGGCCCAGGGTGCTGGCTACCATGCTTCCAAGTCCTTCAATCTGACGTCTTCTCGTAATCTCGGGCGACCGGCGAACCTTTGACTTTTGTCAAAGTCGAGAGGGCGGCGTGCCGGTTAGCGGACGGGCATGCTCAAGACAGGATCCAACCTCATGCGACGCGCTCTGCGCCTGCCACAGCGTCTGGCGATGCTGGCGCTGCCGGCACTGCTCGGCGGCTGCGACATGGTGGTCATGAACCCCACCGGCGACATCGCGGTCCAGCAGCGCGACCTGATCCTGTTCTCTACAGGCGTCATGCTGCTCATCATCGTGCCGGTCATGGTGCTGACCGTGGTGTTCGCGCGCAAGTACCGCCGCGGCAACGCGAACAAGACCTACGATCCGAGCTTCACCCACTCCACCACGCTGGAGCTGGTGATCTGGTCGTGCCCGCTGCTGATCATCATTGCGCTGAGCGCCGTGACCTGGACCAGCACGCACCTGCTCGATCCCTTCCGGCCGCTGGAGCGGATCTCGCCGGGCCGCCCGGTGCCCGCCGGCACCAAGCCGCTCGAGATCCAGGCTGTCGCGCTCGATTGGAAGTGGTTGTTCATCTATCCCGAGCAGGGCATCGCCACGGTGAACGAGCTGGCTCTGCCGGTGGACGTGCCGGTGCGCTTCTCCATCACCTCCAACGATCAGTTCAACACTTTCTACGTGCCGACGCTGGCAGGCATGATTTACGCCATGCCGGGCATGCGCTCCGAGCTGAATGCGGTCCTGAACAAGCCGGGAACGAGCGAGGGCTACTCCGCCAACTATTCCGGCGCAGGTTACTCCAACATGCGCTTCAAGATGCACGGGCAGTCGCCGGCAGACTTCGCACGTTGGGTGGCCGGAGTGAAGGCGCAAGGCGGCTCGCTTCCCACGGAGCGTTTCGTCGCCTTGGCGAAGCCGAGCGAGAAGGTGCCGGTGATGCGCTTCGCCGCCGTGCAGCCGCAGCTGTTCGATCGCATCGTCAACCGCTGCGTCGAGGCAGGCAAGCCGTGCATGATGGACGTGATGACGCGCGACATGGCGCGTGCCGGCGGCAACCCGCACGATCACCGCATGGGCGCCGGCATGCCGCCCGGCCGCGGCGCCGCGCCGATCATGGGTGAAAAGCCCACGCCCGCGCTCCAGAAGGCGCCCGAAGACAAGGGCTCAGGCCCGAATGTCACCAAGCCGGCGAAGCCCGGGAAGGCTCCAGGCCAGCTGAAGCCGGGCGACCAGCGCAACCGCGACCTTTCCGCCCTTCCCTCCTTCCTCCGCGGCGCCGCTGGCGCCGTGCGGGCCTGACCCCCGCGCGATCGGAACCACGATGAGCGACTCCATCCTCAAGACTATTTTCGGCCGGCTGACGTTTGAATCGTTCCCGATTCACGAGCCCATTCTGTTCGGCACCTTCATCGTCGTGTCGCTGCTGGGGCTCGGCATCGTCGGTGTGGTCACGCGCTATCGCCTGTGGGGCTATCTCTGGTCCGAATGGTTCACGAGCGTCGACCACAAGAAGGTCGGCATCATGTACATCATCCTAGGCATCGTCATGCTGCTGCGTGGCTTCGCCGACGCGCTGATGATGCGCGCGCAGCAGGCGATCGCGTTCGGCGCGAACGAGGGATACCTCCCGCCGCACCATTATGATCAGATCTTCACCGCGCACGGAACGATCATGATCTTCTTCGTGGCGATCCCGCTAGTGGTGGGCATCATCAACTACGTCATGCCGCTCCAGATCGGCGCGCGCGACGTGGCCTTCCCGTTCCTCAACAATCTTAGCTTCTGGCTCACGGTCGCGGGCGCGGTGCTGGTGATGATCTCGCTGTTCGTTGGCGAGTTCGCGCGCACCGGCTGGCTGTCCTATGCGCCGCTCGCCGGGCTGCAGTACAGTCCCGATACCGGCGTCGACTACTATCTCTGGGCGCTCCAGATCGCGGGCGTCGGAACGACGCTCAGCGCCATCAACATGGTCGCCACCGTCGTGAAGATGCGCGCGCCGGGCATGACCATGATGAAAATGCCGGTGTTCGTCTGGACCGCGCTCTGCTCCAACGTGCTGGCGATCGCGATCTTCCCGGCGCTCACCGCCGCCTTCTTCCTGCTGATGCTCGATCGCTACATCGGCACCGCGTTCTTCACCAACGACCTTGGCGGCGCGCCGATGATGTATTGGAACATGGTTTGGATCTGGGGCCACCCGGAGGTATACGTTCTGATCCTGCCGGCGTTCGGCATGTATTCCGAGATCACCTCCACCTTCTCGGGCAAGCCGCTCTTCGGCTACTCGTCAATGGTCTATGCCACGGTGGTCATCACCATCCTGTCGTACCTGGTCTGGCTGCACCACTTCTTCACCATGGGCGCGGGCCCCAGCGTCAACAGCTTCTTCGGGATCGCCACCATGGTGATCTCGATCCCGACGGGCGCCAAGGTCTTCAACTGGCTGTTCACCATGTACAAGGGAGACGTCCGCTTCGAGCTGCCGATGATGTGGGTGGTCGCCTTCATGCTGACCTTCGTCGTCGGCGGCATGACCGGCGTGCTGCTGGCGATCCCGCCCGCCGACTTCGTCTTCCACAACTCGCTGTTCCTGGTCGCGCACTTCCACAACACGATCATCGGCGGCGTGGTATTCGGCCTGTTCGCGGCGATGGTGTACTGGTTCCCCAAGGCGTTCGGCTTCAAGCTCGACGAGTTCTGGGGCAAGGTCGCCTTCTGGGGCTGGGTGATCGGTTACTGGGTCGCCTGGACGCCGATCTACATTGTCGGCCTGATGGGCGAGCCGCGCCGGGTCAACCACTTCGACGACCCCAGTATCCAGCCCTACTTCGTGATCGCGGCGATCGGCGCGCTCATCATCCTGGTCGGCATCCTCGGCTTCGTCATGAGCATCCTCGTCGGGTTCCTGAAGCGCGAGCAGCTCCGCGACACGACCGGCGATCCGTGGAACGGCCGGACGTTGGAATGGTCGACCAGCTCGCCTCCGCCGGCCTACAACTTCGCGATCACGCCGGTGGTCCACGCGCTCGACGCCTGGCACGACATGAAGGCACGCGGGTACGAGCGGCCCCGTGACGGCTTCCGGCCGGTCCACATGCCGCGCAACACTGGCACGGGCGTCATCCTCTCCGGCCTCGCTCTGGCGCTCGGCTTCGGCATGGTCTGGTACATGTGGTGGCTCGCCGCGCTCAGCTTCGCCGGCCTGCTGGCGGTCGCCATCGGCCACACCTTCAATCTCAATCGCGATTACTTCATCCCCGCGGACGAGGTGTCCCGCACAGAAAGCCAGCGGCAGCAGCTGCTGCTCGGCGCCGGAGCCTGACATGACGGACCACGCACTCGACCCTCGCGCGGCCAGCCCGACCTGGCACCTTGCCGAGCAGGAGGACCATGATCACGGCGGAGGCGGCGCCACGATCCTGGGCTTCTGGATCTACCTGATGAGCGATGCGCTCATCTTCGCCTCGCTGTTCGCGATGTTCGGCGTGGTGAGCACCAGCTATGCCGGCGGTCCGATCCCGCGCGAGATCTTCGACCTTAAGCTCGTCGCGCTCAACACCGCGCTGCTGCTTGCCTCCTCCATCACCTTCGGCGAAGCCATGCCGCACATGGAGGCCGGCCGGGTCGGGCAGACCCGGGCGTGGCTGGCGATCACGGGGCTGCTCGGCCTCGCCTTCCTCGGCATCGAGCTTTACGAGTTCGGGCAGCTGATCGCCGAAGGCGCGAGCCCGCAGCGCAGCGCCTTCCTATCGGCCTTCTTCACGCTGGTGGGCACGCACGGCGCCCACGTCGCGGTAGGCCTGATCTGGCTCACAGTCATGCTGATCCAGCTCGGGCAGCACGGCCTGTCGCTGCCGATGAAGCGGCGGCTGATCTGCCTGTCGATGTTCTGGCACTTCCTGGACATCATCTGGATCGGCGTTTTCACCTTCGTGTACCTGTATGGAGTGATCCGTTGAGCACCGAACCCTACGATCACGCGCTCCACGCGCACGGCGACACGATGGGTCACGGCAGCCGCCGCGGCCACCGGATCGGCTCGCTGCTGGCGATCATCCTCACGGTCGTGCCCTTCTGGCTTGTCATGTCGCAGCAGGGGCCCGCGCCGGGCTGGACCGCCGCGGTGATCTTCGCGCTCGCGCTGGTGCAGATCGTCGTCCATGTCGTCTGCTTCCTGCACCTGGACACCCGCTCCGAGGGCGGTTGGACGCTGCTGGCGTTCCTGTTCACCGCGGTCATCGTGGTGCTGACGATCGGTGGGTCGGTGTGGGTCATGTTCCACCTTAACACCAACATGATGCCGATGCCCGGCGGCATGACCGGCCCGGTTCGCTGAAGCGAGATTGGTGATGGGGCGGTCGCGTCCGGGTAGGCGCAAGCGCACCGCCCTCACGGTCCTGGCCGTGTTCGGTATCGTCCTCTTCAGCGCGCTCGGCATCTGGCAGGTCGAGCGCCGAAGCTGGAAGCTGGCGCTGATCGAAGCGGTGGACGCGCGCGTGCAGGCATCGCCCGTGTCTGCGCCGCCTCCGGCCGTTTGGCCATCGATCGAACGTGAGCGCCACGCCTATCTGCACGTCGTCGCGCGCGGTCGCTTCCTCCACGACCGCGAGACGCTGGTGCGGGCGGTGACGGACCTGGGCACGGGCTTCTGGGTGCTCACGCCGCTAGGCACCGACACCGGCTTCGTCGTGCTCGTCAACCGGGGCTATGTCCCCCCGGAGCGTGCGGTGCAGGCCACCCGGGCTCGCAACCTCCCGGCGCACGCGACCGTCACGGGTCTGCTCAGGACGTCGGAGCCTGGTGGTGCCTTTCTCCGCCGCAATGATCCCGTGGCAGATCGCTGGTTCTCCCGCGATGTCCAGGCGATCGCGGCTGCGCGCCAGCTCGTTCGCGTGGCGCCATACTTTATCGATGCCGACGCCGATGCCCGGCCGAAGCACGCTTGGCCGCGCGCCGGGCTTACCGTCATCCGCTTCCAGAACAATCACCTCGTCTATGCGCTGACCTGGTTCGGGCTTGCCGGCCTGTGCCTCGTCGCCTTGGTGATCGTACGACGGACCCGCGCCTGAGATCGGCGACCAAGGGGCGGGTCAGCCGGTTCGCCGCCTCCGTAACATCCCCAATGCCGCGCCATCTCTGTTTGGGCGAGATACTTCGCGCACAACGGAGATCGACGATGGACAAGACGATGAGGGCCGCGGTCGTGCGCGGATTCGGCGAGCCGCTGGTGATTGAGGAAGTGGCCGTCCCCCGCCCCGGCCCCGGGCAGATTCTGGTGCAGGTCGCGGCCTGCGGAGTCTGTCACACCGATCTCCACGCTGCCGATGGCGATTGGCCGGTCAAGCCGGCGCCGCCGTTCATCCCGGGTCACGAGGGTGTCGGAACCGTCGTCGGCACCGGGTCCGGCGTCATCCACGTCAAGGAGGGCGATCGCGTCGGCGTGCCCTGGCTGTACTCCGCATGCGGCCACTGCCCGCATTGCCTGGGCGGCTGGGAAACGCTGTGCGAGAGCCAGCAGAACACCGGCTACTCGGTCAACGGCAGCTTCGCCGACTACGTGGTCGCCGATGCCGGCTATGTCGGGCACCTCCCCGATCGGGTGAGCTTCGCCGAGATTGCGCCGGTGCTATGCGCCGGCGTCACGGTCTACAAGGGACTGAAGGTCACCGACACCAAGCCGGGGGACTGGATGGTCGTGTCCGGCATCGGCGGCCTGGGCCATATGGCGGTCCAATATGCGGTCGCGATGGGCCTGCACGTGATCGCGGTCGATGTGGACGATGCCAAGCTGCGGCTGGCCGAACGGCTCGGGGCCGCGCTGACCGTGAACGCGGCTACCAGCGACCCGGTCGCCTTCGTCAAGCGGGCGATCGGCGGCGCGCATGGCGTGCTCGTAACCGCGGTCTCTACCACCGCCTTCGCACAGGGGCTTGGGATGGTGCGTCGGGGCGGGACCATGTCGCTGACCGGCCTGCCACCGGGCGACTTCCCGCTGTCGATCTTCGACACGGTGCTGAACGGCATCACCGTGCGCGGCTCCATCGTGGGAACCCGCCTCGACCTGCAGGAAGCGCTCGACTTCGCTGCACTCGGCAAGGTCCGCGCGACGGTCGAAACAGCGCCGTTGGAGCGCATCAACGACGTTTTCGATCGCATGCGGACAGGGTCGATCGAAGGACGCGTGGTGCTGGACATCAATGCCCAGGCGGCACCGCTGCAAGAGACCGACCTGGCGACCGCCGCCTGACCTGGGGAGAAAGCCGATGATCAAGGACATCTTGGCCATCGTCGATGACGGCGATCACGCACAAACCTTCCTGAAGACGGTTGCCGAGCTCGCGGCGGCTCGTGAAGCGACGCTGGAGGTCGCCGCGCTCACGCCCGCTCCGACAGCCTCGCCAGGGACCGCGCCGTTCGGAACGCTATACGTTCCTGAGTGGGTGTTGATGGGCGACGATCAGGCCAATGTCGAACGGGTGCGCGCTCATCTCGCCGCCGCCGGGTCATCGGCCGAGATCTTCGGCCTGCATGACGACATCGGCTGGCTTGCCGGCAATCTCAAACGAAGGCGGCAGGTGGCCGACCTGATCGCGATCGGCGCGCGCGAGACCTGGGCGAACCCGTGGCTGCGCAGACGCGTCGCAGAGACGCTCATCCGGGCCAGCGGAACCCCGCTGCTGATCCTGCCTGAAGAGCAGACGCTCAAACCTGTCCGTCGCGCAGTGCTCGGGTGGAAGGCCGGACCTGAGGCAACCCGTGCCATGCACACGCTGGTGCAGTTGGCTGACCCGGGCGCGCTGATCGATGTCGTGACGGTCGGCACGTCCCTGCACGCTTGCGAGGGCGAGCAGGAGGCGCACGCCGAAGTCAAACGACACCTGCTCCGGCACGGTTTCGACGCTCAGGGGCACTGGGTCGTCAACGACGACAAGAGCGAGGCGGAGACGCTGACTCTCTATGCGCAAGAAATCGGTGCCGATCTGATCGCGATCGGCGGGTTCGCTCATTCCCGCATCCGCGAGATCCTGCTCGGTGGGGTCACCGGCGACCTGCTCGAGCGCACCGAGACGCCGCTCGTGGTTGTTGGTTAGAGACACTTCCTCGCGTCGACAATGAGGCACAAACTGGCGCGACGACGTCTTCGCCCGAGGCGCGATTAACATTCGTTAAGCACTTTATCCTAACACTCTCGCATGCCGAACGTGACCCTCTTGCAAATACTGAGGAAGGAGCTTGCGCAAGCGTCACTTCTCGCCATCGCCTATTTCATCGCAGCCTATGTAGCTGTCACCTACACGCGCGTGGGAGGCGGCGTTGCCCTTCTATGGTTCGCCACGCCGTTGCTGGCGGTCGATCTCCGTTATCGTCCGGAGCGCTCCTGGACGCTGAGGCTGGTGGGCTGTGCAATCGCAAGCGCCCTCGCGACCACCATCCACGGACTTGGCTTGCAGGTGGCCCTTCCATTCGCCCTGCTCGGCGTTGCGGAAGGGGCTGCGATCGCCTGGCTCATGCGGCGGGTCGAGCCGACGCCTCGTCACCTCACGTCCCTGCGCGAACTCGGCCTTTTGCTCCTGGTCGCTGGGCTCGCGGTCCCGGCCGCGACCGCGCTACCGGCAGGTCTTCTTGCGCATGGGGCCGCAGACCTTCCTGTTTGGCGCAACGCGTTCAACTGGTTCGTCGCCCATTCGCTGGGCACACTGACGGTCATGCCGATCGTCAAGCTGGTAATCGGCGGGGACGTCACGGCGTGGAGCAAGGCAGTGCGCCGGAGAGAGCTTTATGAGCTCGCGGCCCTAACCACGCTGCACGTCACGGTTGCGGTGCTCGTCTTCGCTCAGACGCAGCTGCCGCTCCTGTTCGTGCCGCTGCTTCCGTTGATGCTGATGGTCTTCCGGTTCGGCCGATTAGGCGCCGCCTTGGCGCTACTATTGCTGACGATCATCGGCTCGGTATGCACTGCTCGCGGGCTGGGACCTGTTGCGATGCCGGAGCTGAGTGCGGGCGGCAGAATCCAGCTTATCGAACTCTACCTTGCCGTCGCGACGCTGATGGCGCTTCCCGCGGCGACGGAGCTGAAGCGGCGGAAGATCCTTTTTTCGGAGGTGCAGGAGCAAGCCGCCCTTCACAAAATCATTACCGACCGCAGTGGCGACATCATCATGGCGGTCACTGCAGACGGCCGGATCAGCTTCGTATCTCCATCGCTGATGAAGATCGCCGGCTTTGCGCCCGAAGCAGTAGTCGGCAAACTTGCGCGTGAGATCGTCTCTCCTGAGGACGTGGAGCAGATCGTCGACGCGCACCGGCGCGCTATGCTTTCGCCGGACCAGACCATCATTTTCGAGTTCCGGGCGATGAAGGCGTCGGGAGAGATGGCATGGTTCGAAAGCCATGCCTGCGCCATTTCGGACGAGCATGGCCAGGCGAGCGGAACCGTGAACGTGGTGCGGGAGGTCTCGCGCCGCAAGGCGGTCGAGCTCGACCTCGCCCGCGCCGCTGCGACAGACGCGCTAACCGGTCTTCCAAATCGCCGTGGCCTAGAGATCGCTAGGGAGCGGCTCGCGCAGGCAGGCAAACCTGGGCAGCAGTTCCTCGCCCTCTTCGACATAGATCGCTTCAAGGCGGTGAACGACACGTTCGGTCACGCCTCGGGCGATGATGTACTTCGAACCTTCGCCTCTGTGCTCACAGCGAATACCCGCGGCACGGATGCAGTCGCACGCCTTGGTGGGGAAGAGTTCGCTGTGCTCTACTTAGATGTGAGGCTGGCCGAGGCACGCGCCGCGTGCGTGAGCAGCCCCCACCGGGTGGTCCGGGTTGATAGTTAGTGCATTGTCGTCTCCGCCGCCATTGCCGGTCGGAGGTGGAGCGAAGCGGAACCGGAGGCCGGCAATGGCGGTGTCGCCGCTTCCGGGGC
>NZ_JAKREU010000013.1 GCF_022664435.1 Sphingomonas panni
TTCGAAATCGCCGACGCGCGCTTCGGGCTTGCCGTCGTCGCCGGGGGCGGGCTTGGCGGATTGCAGACCTTCCTCCAGGTCGAACCGCCCCTTGGCCCGCGCATAATCCACGCGGACGAGGTTGGCGGCGGCGCGCGCCTGTTCGAACGTGTCGGCGACGACCAGCGCCACCGCCTGGTGATAATGGTCGACCGAGGGGCCGGCGAGCAGCTTGACGGTGTTCATCCGCCCCTTGCCCAGCGGCCCCGCGCTGTCGGCGGTGACGACCGCCAGCACGCCCGGCGCGGCGCGCGCGGCGGCGAGGTCGATCGAGCGGATACTGCCCTTGCCGACGCCCGCGCCGACGATCACGCCGTACGCGGCGTCCGGCACGTCGCGGGCATGTTCGAAGGCATAGGGGGCGAGGCCGGCGACCTTTTTCGGGCCGTCGATGCGGGTGCGGGCGCGGCCGACGACCTGTTGCCGGTCGATCGGGTTGGTGCCGGCGGGGGTTTCGAACTTCATGGGGTTACCCCTTCGCCTGCGCGATGACGGAGGCCAGCGCGCGGGTCGCGAGCGGCAGCTTGAATGCATTGTCCTTGGTCGGCGTCGCGCCCTGGAACGCGCGCGCGGTGACGGCGGCGGCCCCCTGCGGCAACAGGGCGTCGGCCGCCTCGACCCGCCACGGGCGGGGGGCGACGCCGCCGAACGCGACGCGGCCGGTGCCGTCGCGCTGGATCACCGCCGCGACCGATACCAGCGCATAGGCATAGGAGGCGCGGTCGCGCACCTTTTCATAGAAATGCTTGCCGCCCAGGGGGCGGGGCAGGGTGACGGCGGTAATCAGCTCGCCGGGCTTCAGCACCGTATCCTGATCGGGGCGGTTGCCCCATAGCCGGTGGAATTCGGCGATCGGGATGCGCCGCGTGGCGCCGCTGCCGTCGACCGTCTCGATGACCGCGTCGAGGACGCGCATCGCAACCGCCATGTCGCCGGGAAAGGTCGCGATACAGTCGCTCGATACGCCGATCACGCCCAGTTGCCGCGAATAGCCGCCGATCGCGGCACAGCCGGTGCCCGGCTTGCGCTTGTTGCACGCCATGTTGGTGTCGTAGAAATAGGGGCAGCGGGTGCGTTGCAGCAGGTTGCCGGCGGTCGTCGCCTTGTTGCGCAGCTGGCCCGAAGCACCGGCGACGATCGCGCGGGTCAGCACGGCATAGTCGCGGCGCACCCGGTCGTCGGCCGCCAGATCGGTGTTGCTGACCAGCGCACCGATGCGCAGGCCCCCGTCCGACGTCTTTTCGATCCGGTCGAGCTTCAGCTCCTGCACGTCGATCAGATGCGCCGGCGTCTCGATCTCCAGCTTCATCAGGTCGAGCAGGTTGGTGCCGCCGGCGATGAACTTGGCCCCCGGCCGGGTGGCGACGATCCGCGCGGCCTCGGCCGGGTCCTTCGCGCGTTGGTAGGTGAAAGCTCTCATGCGCCCGCGACCTCCGCCATGGCATCGGCAATGTTGGAATAGGCACCGCAGCGACAGATATTGCCGCTCATCCGCTCGCGCAGTTCCATGTTGCTGGCCTGCGGCTTCTTGGTCAGGTCGCCCTGCACATGGCTGGGGATGCCGCGCCTGATCTCGTCCAGCACGGCGACCGCCGAACAAATCTGGCCCGGCGTGCAATAGCCGCACTGATAGCCGTCATGCTTGACGAACGCCGCCTGCATCGGGTGCAGCTTGTCGGGCGTGCCCAGCCCCTCGATGGTGGTGATCGCATCGCCTTCGTGCATCACCGCCAGCGTCAGGCAGCTGTTGATCCGCTTGCCGTCGACCATCACCGTGCAGGCCCCGCACTGGCCATGGTCGCAGCCCTTCTTGGTGCCGGTCAGCTTCAGATGTTCGCGCAGCGCGTCGAGCAGGGTGGTGCGCGTGTCGAGCGTCAGCTCGGCCGGGCGGCCATTGACCTGCATCCGCACCGTCATCGTCGGCGGGGCAGGGGCGGGGGTCGCGCCCGCCGTCCCGGCCTGCGCCGCCGCCATCGGGCTGGCCGCCAGCGCCGCGCCCGCCGCCCCGGCGGTCAGCACGCCCCGGCGCGATAGTTCGAAATCGGACGTGTCGCCCATGATATGAATTCCCGTTGGCCCCGAATGCTGCGCAGGATACGTCGCAGCGAAGATCATAACGCGCGCGAACCGGAATTGGATGCGCGGGCGATGGCGTTCGTACGGTAGCGCGCCGGGGTGACGTACCGGGTGAATGCGCCTAGGGACGACGGATGGCAGCCCCTTCCCCCCGGTACGGCGTGGCGCGGCGCTGGACCCCCGCACGGTTCCGCGCGCTGTTGCGCACCAGCGGCCCGCAATCGGTCCAGTTCCGCACTCGCAGCGCGATCCTGGCCGGGGCGATCCTGATCGGCATCGTCGCGACGTTGTTCGCCGAGGCATCCGACCGGGCGGGCGAGCTGTTCCACGATTATGCGTCGGCCAACCGGTGGTGGCCGCTGCTGACGACGCCGCTTGCCTTCATGGCGCTGGTCGTGCTGACGCGGCGATACGCGCCGTTCGCGCGCGGGTCGGGCATTCCGCAGGTGATCGCGGCGCAGGCCGATCCGAACCGCGCGACCGCGACGCTGATCTCGGTCCGCACCGTCGTCGCCAAGGCGGCGCTGACCATCGGCGCGGTGCTGGGCGGGGCTTCGGTCGGGCGCGAGGGGCCGACGGTGCAGCTGGCCGCGGCGGTGATGGGGCTGACCCACCGCTTCCTGCGCGTGCCGCTGCGTGGCGGGGTGCTGATCGCCGGGGGCGCGGCGGGGGTGGCGGCGGCGTTCAACACGCCGCTGGCCGGGTTGTTGTTCGCGATCGAGGAACTGGCCTCGGCCTATGAACAGCGCGTCACGCTGCTGGTACTGGCCGCGATCGTCATCGCCGGCATGGTCGCGCAGTCGGTGCAGGGCGACTATATCTATTTCGGCGCGATCGGCGCGCATATGTCGCTCGGCTCCGCGCTGGTGGTGGTGCCGGTCGCGGGCGTGCTGGGCGGCATGTCGGGCGGGCTGTTCTCGCGCATCCTGCTGGCCATGGCGACCGGGCGGAACCGGGTGACGATGTGGGCGCGGCGATATCCGGTGTGGTTCGCCGGGATCTGCGGCGGGATCGTCGCCGGGCTGGGCGTCGCCACCCAGCTGACCTGGGGCACCGGCTATTCGGCGGCGCGGGCGATGATCGTCGGGGTCGATGCGCCGCTATGGTTCGGGCCGGCCAAGCTTGTCGCGACCGCCGCGACGGCGGTGGCCGGGCTGCCCGGCGGCATCTTCGCCCCGTCGCTGGCGGTGGGGGCGGGGGTGGGCAACCTGCTGCGCGAAGTATTTCCGGGCGAACCGGCCAGCGCGGTCGTGATCCTCGGCATGGTCGCCTATTTCGTCGGCGTGGTCCGCGCGCCGCTGACTGCGGTCATCATCCTGACCGAGACCACCGCGAGCCGGGGGTTGATGCTGCCGATGTTCGCCACCGCCTTCATCGCCGATTTCGCCAGCCAGTGGGTGTGCCGCGAAAAGCTGTACCACGGCCTTGCGCAGGGCTTCGCGCTGCCGCCGGTGGAGAAGGGCGCGGCATAGGGTCAATCGATCTGCAGCGACAGCCGTCGATTTTCGTCATTCCCGCGCAGGCGGGAATCCATAACCGCCGATGTTTCTGCTGGATTCGCAACGCTGGCGCCTATGGACTGCCGCCTGCGCGGGAGTGACGATGGGCGAGAGCATGGTCGTCCAGCGTCCACCGGATTGAATGTCGATCGGTTCTGGCCGGCGGGACAGAATGTCCCAGTGACAGCGCGCGCCCGTATCGCTAGCGACGGGGCGTGCAGCCTTTCCGGCACCTCCTGGCGCAACGCCATCTCGCCGCATTGCTGCTGGCGGCGGCGCTGCTGCTCAAGCTGCTGGTGCCGACCGGTTACATGATCGCGGTCGACCACGGCCGGCTGTCGATCATCGTCTGTCCGGGCATGACGCCGCAGCCCGCGCCGATGGCGATGGCCGGCATGGACCATGGCATGGCCCAGGACATGGCGATGCGGCACGATCCGGGCAAGCCGGCCGACCATGGCAAGGCGGAGATGCCCTGCGCCTTTGCCGGGCTGTCGGCGCAGGTGCTGGGGGCGGTCGATATCGTCCTGCTCGCCATCGCGCTCGCCGTCGTGGCGGCGATGGCGTTGCGGGGGCGGCCGGTCGTCGCGCCGCGCGATGCGCCCCGGCTGCGCCCGCCGTCGCGCGGACCGCCGCTCGCCGCCTGATCCGCCGACCGGGCAACCGGGGGCACGCGTTCGCTTTGCAGGGGCGGTCGATCCGCCCGCGTGCGCTCGTGCCCGTGATTCCGCGCGGCGGCTGATCCTTCCGATCCTTTAGCGTCGCCCCGGCACGAACCGGGGCTTCGTGCGGCTGCCGTTTCGCGCCCGAACCGTGGGGGCGGGCCGCCGCGCACCCTTCTCCACCGGAGATTGCATGACCAACACCTGTTCGATGGTGGCGCTTTCCGCCGCCTGCCTGTTCGCCGCGCCGCCATCGGCCGCGCAGTCCGACCCCGCCCGCGCCGATACCCAGGTCACGATCGGCGGCGACGAGATCGTCGTGACCGCGAAATCAATGGCGCGCGCCACCGCCAATGTCCTGACCTCGGTCGATATCCTGTCGGGCGACGTCGCGCAGCGGCAGAATGTCGACAATGCGTGGGAGCTGTTCGCACGGCTGCCCGGCGTCGTCCTGACCGATTTCAACCAGGGGACGACCTCCGGCCGCTTCTCGATCCGGGGGTTCAACGGCGAGGGGGAGATCAACGCGGTCAAGCTGCTGATCGACGGCGTGCCGGCCAACGACAATGCCGGACGGATGGACTTCATCGACCTCGTCGCGCCGATCGACATCGCCTCGGTCGAGCTGGTGCGCGGCACGTCCGACCCGCGCTGGGGTCTGCACGCGATCGCCGGCAGCGCGGACATCAGGACGCGGATCGGCGGCACCTACCTCGATGCGCGCGCCATCGCCGGTGCGTTCGGCACCTATGACGCCCAGGCGTCGGGCGGCGTCGAGACCGGGCGGCTCAGCCAGAACTACCTGCTCGCCTATCGCCGCACCGGCGGGTTTCGCGACCATGCCGATCTCGACCGGCTGAGCTTCGCGGGCAAATGGTTCTACGACTTCGGCCCCGCCAAACTGGGCCTGATCGCGCGCCACGGCCGAAGCGAAGCGGACGAGCCGGGCTATCTGACCGATGCCGATATCGGCACGAACCGGCGACGGTCCTATGCGGTATCGGCGACCGATGGCGGCCGGCGGGAACTGAGCCAGTACAGCCTGCACCTCGACGCCGATCTGGCGCGCGACCTGTCGCTGACCGCGACCGGCTATGCGACGGCCAATCGCGACAATCGCTATGTCCGCTTCTCCGCCAATGTCGCGCAGCAGCAGCGGCTGACCGGCGAGGACCATCATGGCGTCGTCGCGGGCCTGCACTGGCACGCCGCCGACTGGCTGATGGCGGAGGCGGGCGGCGACATGCAGTGGCAGCATAACCGCAGCCAGCGCTGGACCACCGACCGCCGGATCGCCGTCGCCGCGACCCGCGACCAGGATTTCGACCTGCGCGTCGGCGGGGCCTATGTGCAGGCGATCGTGACGCCGCTGCGCTGGCTGACGGTCACCCCGGCGTGGCGCGTCGACCGGGTGGGGGGCAGCTTCACCAACCGGCTGAACGGGCGCGCCTATCCGGTCAACGACTATGGCACGATCCACCAGCCCAAGCTGTCGGTGGCGGTGACGCCGGTCGCGGGGCTGACCGCCTATGGCAATTTCGGGCGGACGTTTCAGATCGGCGCGGGGTCGGGCGCCTATGTCGTGCCGCCGCGCGTGCGCGACGTCGCGCCGTCGATCAACGAAGGCTATGAGGCCGGGGTGAAGCTGGCGCAGGGCCGCTGGCTGACCGCGCGCGCCGCGCTGTGGCAGCAGACCGCGACCGGCGAGCTGAAGCGGCGGCTGAACGATCCGTCGGGCGAGTTCGACAATCTGGGCGCGACGCGGCGGCGCGGCATCGACCTGGAGGCGAGCGTGCAGCCGCTGCCCGGCCTGTCGCTCTGGGGCAGCTGGTCGCACCAGCGGGCGGTGATCCGCGTGGCCGATCCCGCCGCGCCGACGACGCAGGGGAACGAGATCGACCATGTGCCCCGCAACGTCACCACCGCCGGGATCGAATGGGCACCCAAAAGCCTGCCATGGCGTGCCTCGCTCTGGGGCAATGGCCAGTCGTCCTACGAACTGACCACCGCCAACGATCGGGGGCGCTATGGCGCCTATTTCCAGCTTACCGCCGAGCTGGCATGGGCGGTGACGCCCGCCGTCGAGCTGTCGGCACAGCTGCGCAACCTGACCGACGATCGCTATGCATATGTCTGGTATGACGGGACGCAGCGGCTGCACGCGCCGGCCGATCCGCGCAGCGTGTTCGGTGCGGTCCGGGCGCGGTTCTGACCATGCGGGTCGCGCTGCGGCGGGTGCATCTGTGGCTGGGGCTGACGCTCGGGCTGTTGTTCGCCGTCATCGGGCTGACCGGATCGGCGCTGGTCTTCTATGTCGGTATCGACGAAGGCCTGCATCCGCCGAGCCGCAGCGATGCGGCGGCCCCCGCGCCGGGATGGGGGGCGCCTGTATGGGACCGGGCGCTGGCGACCGGCCGCGCGGCCGGCTTCGACCCGGCGGGCAAATGGTCGTTCGAGGCGACGGGGGAGGGCGGGGCGATCCCGGCGCGCTATTATCCGCCGTCCGCCCCCGGCATCCGCCACCCGCCGCGCCTGATGGTGTGGTTCGCGCCCGATGGCCGCCGCATCGTCCGCGTGACGCCATGGGGCGGCTATCTGATGAGCTGGCTGTACGAACTGCATATGCAGCTGCTGGCCGGGGAGGTCGGCGGGCAGGTCGTCGGTTGGTCGGGGGTCGCGATGCTGGTGCTGCTCGCCACCGGCATGGTCGCGTGGTGGCCGCGCGGTAGCTGGGGCAAGGCGCTGGCCTATAAGCGGAGCGCCGTGCCGATCCGGCGGCTGCACGACCTGCACAAGCTGACCGGGGTGGGGGCGGGGCTGTTGCTGGCGATCGTGACCGCGACCGGGGTGATCCTCGCGCTGCCGGTGGTGAAGGAGGCGCTGTTCGGCCCGGCCCCGGCGCCGCCGGCGCGGGGGCAGGGGGGCAGCGGCCCGCCGGTCCCGCTGGTCCGCGCGCTCGCCGTCGCGCGGGCGGCCGTGCCCGATGCGCGGCTCGTGTTCGTCGATGCGCCGGGGAATGCCAATCAGCCCTATCGCGTCCGGGTGCAGGTGCCGGGCGACCCGCATCGCCGCTTTCCCGGCAGCTATGTCTTCGTCGACCAGCGCAGCGCGCGGGTGGTCGCGGTGCAGGATATGCGCAGCGGCGGCATCAGCAGCGCGATCAACGCCTGGGTCCGCCCGCTGCACGACGGATCGGTCGGCGGAATGCCGGTCCGCATCCTCGCGGTGCTGGTCGGGATCGCCCCGGCGATGCTGTTCGTGACCGGGCTGCTGCGCTGGCGGATCAGAACCAGGCCCGCACGCCCAGCACGACGCTTACGCCGCCGGTCTCGTCGCCCCGCGCCCGGCTGAACCGCGCGGTCTCGCCGAACTGCCGTTCCCACGACACGCCGATATAGGGGGCGAATTCGCGGCGTCCCTCATAGCGCAGGCGCAGTCCCGCCTCCATGTCGGACAGCCCTGCGCCGGTGCCGGTCGCGCGGACGTCCTGTGCCGACAGGTTCGCCTCGATCCGGGGTTGCAGCACGACATAGTTGGTGATGCGCTGGTCGTAATAGCCCTCGACCCGGCCGAGCAGCTCGCCTTTGGTCGACAGGAACAGCGCGCCGCCGACCTCGAAGAACCCTGGTGCCAGCCCCTCGATCCCCAGCGTCGCATAGGTGCGCGTGGGGGTGGGGCGGATATCGTGGCGGATGCCGGCCTGCAGGTTCCAATAGGGGTCGAGCGCGCGCGAATAGAGCGCCTGCGCCTCCGCCTTGCCCAGCGCGCCGCCGAACGCCCCTTCGCCCTCGGACTTCAGCCACAGCCGGTGGATATCGCCGCCGACCCAGCCCTGCCCTTCCCAGCGATAGCCGTCGCGGCCCGCGCGCAGCTGCACCTCGGCAATGTCGGCGAGGAGCATGGCGAAGGTCATGCCGCCATGTTCGCGGCGCAGCACGTCGTCGCGGACGGCGGCCATCGCCCCGGCCCCCCAGAAACGGTCGGCGAGATGGTCGCCGAACGGGGCGGGGGCGGGCTTGTCGCCGGGCGGCAGGTCGGTGCCGACCGGATCGCCGCCCATGCCCGCCATCGCCGCCATGTCGTGCCCCGCATGTGGGTCGGGGGCGGTCATGCCCGCCATGTCGTGGCCGGCATGGGGGTCCGCAGCGGCATCGGGCTGCATCTGCGACATGTCGTGGCCAGCGTGGGGGTCGGCAGCGGCGTCAGGCTGCTGCATCGTGGACATGTCATGGCCGGCGTGCGGATCGGCGGCGGCCGGCTCCGGCGCGGGCATCGCCATGCCCGGCATCGCCGACATGTCGTGGCCCGCATGGGGATCGGGTACCGTCGCCGCCTTCGCGGGGCGCGCCGTCGCGCGCCTGGCGGGGGCGGCGGGTTTCGGCTTCGCGGCGGGCTTGCGCACCGGCTTCGCTACCGGGCGGGCGGGCATCGTCATGCCCGGCATGTGCATATGGGGGTCCATCGCCTGGGCGAGCGCCGGGGCGGGGGCGAGCGCGGCGACGCCGGCGAGCAGCGCGACGCGGATCATGCCGCCGCCTCCACCCGGCGGACCTGCACGACGCGCATCATGCCCGCGTGCATGTGATAGAGCATGTGGCAGTGGAACGCCCAGTCGCCTTCCTCGCCGGTCACGTCCCAGCTGACCGTGCCGCCGGGCTGGACCAGCACGGTATGCTTGCGCGGGGCATGATCGCCCTTGCCGGTCACCAGTTCGAAGAAATGGCCGTGGATATGGATCGGATGGCCCATCATCGTGTCGTTGACGAGCGTCACGCGCACCCGTTCGCCGTGCAGCAGCGTGATCGGATCGGGTCCCTCCGACAGCTTTTCGCCGTCGAAGCCCCACATATAACGTTCCATATTGCCGGTCAGGTGCAGCCGGATCTCGCGTTCCGGCGCGCGAACGTCGGGGTTGCGCTCCAGCGCGACCAGGTCGCGATAGGTCAGCACGCGGTGGCCGACATCGGCAAGGCCCTGTCCCGGCTCCCCGGTACGATCGACCGGCATGGGGGAAATGGTCTGCACGCCGGGACCCTTGCGTACCTCCGGCGCATTGGAAAAGTCGCGCATGTTCATGTCGCCCATCGCCATGCCGGTCATGGGCGAAGCGGTGGGTGCCGCCGGGGCCGCCGCGCCATGGTTCATCGTCGAATGGTCCATGCCGGCCATGTCGCCGCCGCCATGGTCCATCCCCGCCATGCCGCCATGGTCCATCCCCATGTCCTTCATCGTGGCGAGGGGGCGGGGGCGCAGCGGCGGCACGACCGCCGCCATGCCGACGCGCGGGGCGAGGGTCGCGCGGGCCATGCCCGATCGGTCGATGCTCTCGCCGACCACGCTATAGGCACGCAGGTCGTTCGGCACGACGATCGCGTCATAGGTTTCGGCCGGGCCGAACTGGAACTCGTCGATCTCGACCGGGCGCACGTTCAGCCCGTCGGCGGCGACGATCGTCATCGGCAGTCCCGGTATCCGCACGTTGAACGTGGTCATCGCCGAGGCGTTGATGAAGCGCAGCCGCACCCGTTCGCCCGGCGTGAACAGCGCGGTCCAGTTGTCCTGTGGCCCATGGCCGTTGACCAGATAGGTATAGGTGGAGCCGGTCACGTCGGCGACGTCGGCCGGGTCCATCCGCATCGCGCCCCACATCGCGCGTTCCTTCGCCGACTGGTCGCGCCCGGCGAGCAGCCCGGCCAGCGTCTGGCGCTGGCGGTTGAAATAGCCCGGCTCCTTCTTCAGCCGGTCGAACAGCATGTGCGGATGGCGGAAACTGTGGTCGGACAGGACGATCACATGCTCGCGGTCGAACGCCACCGGATCGGCGTCCTTCGGATCGATCACGATCGGGCCGTACAGCCCCTCCTGCTCCTGCAACCCCGAATGGCTGTGATACCAATAGGTGCCGCTCTGGATCACCGGGAATTCATAGGTGAAGCGACCGCGCGCCGGGATGCCGGGAAAGGACACGCCCGGCACGCCGTCCATCTGGAACGGCAGCAACAGCCCGTGCCAGTGGATCGAGGTCGGCTCGTCCAGCGTGTTGACGACCGTGATCCGCGCCTTCTGCCCCTCGCGCAGGCGGACCAGCGGGGCGGGGGAGGTGCCGTCGATGCCGATCGCATGGGCCATGCGCCCGTCGATATGGCGCATATGGTGGCCGACGGTCAGGGTGATGTCGTCGCCCGACACGGTCGGCAGCGGCGCGGCGAGGCCCCCCGATCCGCTCCGCGCCCAGGCCGGCCATGCCCCGGCCAGCGCGACCGCGCCGCCGCCCAGCGTGGCACCGCGCAACAACTGGCGGCGATCGAGAACAGGCGACATGCACACTCCTGAAACGTGACGATATCCTGCCTTACGCGCCCGGTCCGCCGCCCCCTTGGCCGCCGCGCAGTTTTTCGGTCAGCGCGACGCGGGCGCGGTAGATGCGGGTCTCGACCGCCTTGGCCGAAATGCCGAGCGTCGCGGCGACCTCCGCCTGCGGCAGGCCGTCGATGGTGTGGAGGATCAACGGGGTCTTGAGCGTGTCGGGCAGCGTCGCGATCGCACGCGTCACCTGGTCCAGTTCCTGCCGGTCGGCGGCTTCGTCGTCGATCGCCACCGCGTCGTGCGCGACCGTCTCCGCCTGCGTCGCATGGTCGAACCCGAACGACAGGAACCGCCGCACCGCCCGCCGCCGTGCCCAGTCGCGGCATTTGTTGAGCGCGATGGTCGACAGCCATGCCTGCATCGCGCGCGTGCCGTCATAGCGCCCGAGCGCCCGGTGCGCGGCGACGAAGGTTTCCTGCACGATGTCCAGCGCCTCGTCCGCCTCGCCGGTCCACGCCCGCGCCACGCGGAACACCGGCGCGCGATAGCGGCGCAATATCTCGGCAAAGGCCGGCTGCCGCCCGGCGAGGCTCAGCGCCGCCAGATCGCCGTCGGACAGGGTGGACCAGTCGACGCTCACTCCCGACCGTCGGTCAGCGCCTTGACCACCGCCGCGTCGAACCGGGCCGCCTGGTCGGGGCGCAGCAGCCGGCGCATGGCGAACAGATGTTCCAGCGTCGCCTTTTGCAGCGCGCCCATCGCCATGTGGCTCCGGTCGACGGCGGCGGTCACGCGCGGGCCGGCGGCATGTTCGGCGGCGATCGCTTCGGCGAGCCGCGCATTGGCGGCGCGCAGGTCGAGGTCCAGCGCGCGACGGCGCGCGGCGAACTGCGTCTCCAGCGCCTCGATCCGGCGTTCCTGTTCGGCGTCGAGCGACAATTGATGGTGCAGCACATCGTGCAGCGCCGCGCCCCCGGCATCGTGTTTCGGCAACAGCGCCCGCCCGACGAACACCCCGCCGACCGCCGCGACGAACGACAGCACGATGCACAGCGCCAGGCGCAGGTTCCTCATTCGCCGACCAGCAGCGTGGAGGGGGCGAGCGGCGATCCGCCCGACAGCGGCGCCAGCAACGCCGCCGGCTGCGCGGTCGCGGGCAGCTCGCCGCCGACCATGCCGAGCGTCAGTGCGGCGGCGGCCACCGCGACGAACGCCACGCCGCCGCGCGCGGCGACCGGGCGCGTGCCGATCCGCGCCAGCACCTGCGCATCGATCGCGTCCAGCGCATCGGGGGGGGCGGCCCCGGCCAGCCTTGCCAGCGTCCTGTCCAGATCGTCCATGCCGTTCATCCAATAGCTCCTGCCACGCGATACGCGCCGCGACCCCATTCCCCTCATGCCGAAAAAGCGGCGCCGGGGTGAGGGGTGGCCACGCGCCCCGCGTACCCGTCAGCGAACCATATCAGGGAGCGACCGACATGAAACGCATTCTGGCCCCGGCCTTCGTCCTGTTCGCGCTGGCCGGCACGGCACAGGCCCATCCGAAGCTGGTCGCCGCCAGCCCCGCCGCCAATGCGGTCGTCGCCACGCCGCAGCGGATCGAGCTGCAGTTCAGCGAGGCGCTGGTCGCGCAGTTTTCGGGCGCGGACCTCGTCATGCCCGAACATGGCGGGATGAAGGTGCCGGTGACCGCCAGCGTCGCGAAGGACGGCCGCACGCTCGTCCTGACCCCGCGCACGCCGCTGACCGCCGGGCGCTACAGCGTCGCATGGCATGTCGTATCGGCCGACACCCATCGCATCGCCGGCACCACCGCCTTCACGGTCAAATAAGGTGGAGGCCGACGGGTCGCTGATCGCCGTCCGCTTCGCGCTCTATGCGACGCTCAGCGGCCTGTTCGGCCTGTCGGCGTTCGGCCTCCACGCGCTGCGCGGTGTCGCGCGGGGCCGGGCGTTGGCGTGGCGGTGGTGGCTGACCGGCCTTGCGCTGGCCGCGCTGGCGCTGTCGGCGGTGGCGATCGCGCTGCTGGCGGCGGCGATGGCCGGCACCGCGCCATGGCCGGTCGATCTCGCGACGATCGCTATGCTGCTGACCGGATCGGCGACCGGGACGGCGTGGATCGTGCGGATGGCCGCGCTCGGCATCGCCCTGGCGGCGGCGCTCACGTCGCGCGGCGGCGGGCGATCGCTGGCTAGGGTCGCCGCCGCCGGGGCGGTCGCGCTGGCGACGCTGGCATGGACCGGGCACGGCGCGATGGACGAAGGGGCCGCCGGGTGGGTCCATCTGGTCGCCGATATCCTGCACATGCTCGCAGGGGGGGCATGGATCGGCGCGCTGCTCGGCCTGATCCTGATGGTCGTGCGCCCGGGCGATGCGGCGCATCTGCGCGCGACGCATGGCGCGCTGCACGGCTTTGCGGCGACCGGCACGATATTGGTCGCGTGCGTCGTGGCGACGGGGCTGGTCAACGGCGCGCTGCTGGTCGGGGTCGCGGGCCTGCCGCGGCTGTTCACCACGCTCTACGGGCAGCTGCTGCTGGCGAAGGTCGCGCTGTTCGGCGTGATGCTGCTGCTGGCGGCGCTCAACCGCTTCCGCCTGACCCCGGCGTTCGACCGCGCGATCATGCGGGGCTATACGGCGCGCGCGCGGGGCGCGTTGCGGCGCAGCCTGGTGCTGGAGACCGGCTGCGCCGTCGCGATCCTCGCGCTGGTGGCATGGCTCGGCACGCTGGAGCCGCCCGCATCGCTCGCCTGAGCCGCGGCGGCTCGACACCGATAACAAAGATTATGTAAAACCGGTCAGCTCTCGACCAGCTCCACCACCTCGAAATCATAACGCTGCCATCCCCGCTGCCGGGCGGCGTCGCGGGTCGCGGCCTGTTTGCCGGTCGCTTCCTTCAGCGACGCGGCATGGCCCCAGAATACTTCGGTCTTCCCGTTTTCCAGCACCGCGACGATCCGCCAGAAATGGGTGAAGGGCGCGTTGGTCGGGCCGATCGTCTTGACCCAGCCATCGGCCATGGTCGCGGTCAGCAGGCGCTTGCGGCGGGCCATGGGTCAGCGCGCGGCCAGCAGCGCATCGACCCAGGCCGGCACCAGCTCGCCCGCCGGCCCCAGGCGGCTTTCGTCGAACATCGCCGATCCGGCCGAGCGTTCGAGGTTCAGTTCCAGCGTCGCCGCCCCCCGCTCGCGCGCCCATTGGACGAAGCCGGCGGCGGGATAGACCGCGCCCGACGTGCCGATCGACACGAACAGGTCGCACGCGCCGATCGCGTCGACGATCCGGTCCATCCGGTACGGGATTTCGCCGAAGAACACGATGTCGGGCCGCAGCGCCGCCGCGCCGCAAGCCGCGCACGCGCTGCCCGGCGGCAAGGCCCCCCGGTGCGGGGTCCGCGTACCGCATGCCGCGCACAGCGCCGAACACAGCTCGCCATGCATGTGCAGCAGCCGCGTCGCCCCGGCGCGTTCGTGCAGGTCGTCGACATTCTGCGTCACGATCAGCAGCTCGCCGGTCCATGCCCGGTCGAGCCGCGCCAGCGCGTGGTGCGCCGCATTGGGTTCCACCCCGCCGAGCGCCGCACGGCGCAGGTCGTAGAAGCGGTGGACCAGCGCGGGATCGCTCCGCAGCGCCTCGGGCGTGCAGACATCCTCGACCCGGTGCCCTTCCCACAGCCCGCCGGGGCCGCGAAAGGTGGCGATGCCCGATTCGGCGGAAACGCCGGCACCGGTCAGGACGACGATGTTGCGGATCGCGTGCATGGCCGCTGCTGTAGGGCAGCGCCGACGCGGCGGAAAGGGTCGCGCGCGATACGACAGATTCTCCCGCCATAACCAATATGCACGGCATGGTGCGCCTGCCGGCCGAGCGAAATCGGGAATTAACGCCGGTCGCGCGCCATCATGCTGCTGCGCATACCGGGTCGCCCGCCGGCGATCCGCGAAGGGGGAACGACATGACGAGGATCAGGCTGTTCTGGACCGCCGCCGCCGTGACGGCCGGCATCATCGCACCCACGCTGGCCGGGGCGCACGGCATCTGGTTCGCGCAGCGCGCCAAGCAGATCGCGATCATCTACGGCATCGGCGCCGACGACCTCGAAGCGGTCAAGCGCCAGCCCGCGATGGAACAGGTACAGGCATGGGATGCCGACCTGAACCCGATCGGAGCGACGCTGCGCACCAACGGCGCGCTGGTGGTGGTCGATACCGACGCCCCGCCGGCCCTGGTCAGCGCGGTGCTGCAGAACGGCACCTGGTCGAAGCTACCCGACGGCGAATTCGTCAAGAAGCCGAAGGACGAGGTGCCGAACGCGGTCAAGAGCGAGACGACGATCAAATACGCCACCTCGATCCAGGGGCCGCTGGCGAAGCCCGTGCCGCTGATCCCGGCACAGCTGCTGCAGATCGTGCCGGTCGGCGCATTGCCGACGAAGCTCGGCACGCCGATGACCTATCGCGTCTATTTCAAGGGGCAGCCGGTGGCGGGCGCGACCGTCATCAACGACATGGTCAACGACCCCGACGCCGCCGAAGTCGCGACCAAGGCCGACGGCACGGTGACCCTGCCCGTTCGCAACCAGGGGCTAAACGTCCTGCGCGCCGTCTATGTCTCGCCCAGCGACCGGCCGACCAAGATCGACCATTACGAACATACCGCGACGCTGGCGTTCACCCTGCCCCACGCCCCCGAACAATGACCCCCTAGCCGGAGAATTGCCATGAAGCACATGCTGTTCGCGCTCGCCCTCACGCTGGTCGCCACCCCCGCCCTCGCCCATGGCGACGACAAGCCGCGCCATGGCGGGCAGGTCGTCGAAGTCGGCGAAACCGTCTTCGAACTGGTCCGGGCCAAGGCCGGCGTCTCGCTCTATGTCATGGAGGATGGCGACGAGGTGGCCGCCGCCGGGCAGATGGCCAAGCTGATCGTGACGACCGGCGCGAAGCGGCAGGAGCTCGCGCTGACGCCCGCCGCCGGCAACCAGTTCGTGGCGAAGGGGGCGAGCATCCCCGCCGGGTCGAAGGTCGGCGTATTGCTGATCGACCGCGCGACGCAGGCGCGGCAGACCGCGACCTTCACCGTCGAATGAGGGCGGCGCCCGTTCGGGACGAACCGTGCGGCAATCGAGTTTTCCGCCAAGTGTGAACGAGACAATCGCTTATCGTCCCCGCGCTTAAGGGGTTAGGCTGCGCGCCATTCTGATGGAGAGCCAAGACATGGACGCGAAGACCGGAGAGATGAGTGGCTGCCCGATCCACAAGCCGAACACGGTTCGGTCGCTGCTGGGCCGGACCAACCGCGACTGGTGGCCCGATGCGCTGCCGCTGGAAGTGCTCAACCAGGGCGGCACCTCGCCCGACCCGATGGGCCACGAATTCGACTATGCCGAGGCGTTCAAGCAGCTCGACTATCACGGGCTGAAGGCCGACCTGACCGCGCTGATGACCGACAGCCAGCCTTGGTGGCCGGCCGATTACGGCAATTATGGCGGCCTGTTCATCCGCATGGCGTGGCACGCCGCCGGCACCTATCGCACCGCCGACGGGCGCGGCGGCGCGAATAGCGGGCAGCAGCGCTTCGCCCCGCTCAACAGCTGGCCGGACAATGGCAATCTCGACAAGGCGCGTCGCCTGTTGTGGCCGATCAAGCAGAAATACGGCAAGAATATCAGCTGGGCCGACCTGTTCATCCTGGCCGGCAACGTCGCGATCGAGAATATGGGCGGGCCGGTGTTCGGCTTCGGCGGCGGTCGTGCCGATGTGTTCGAACCGGAAAAGGACATCTACTGGGGGTCGGAAGAGCAGTTCGTCGGTCACCCCGACAACAAGACCCGCATCCTGCCCGAGGAAGAGCTGGAACTGGAACAGCCGCTCGCCGCGATCCAGATGGGCCTGATCTACGTCAATCCGGAAGGTCCGGGCGGCGTGCCCGATGCGATGCAGTCGGCGCGCGACATCAAGGAAACCTTCGCCCGGATGGCGATGAACGTCGAGGAAACGGTCGCGCTGACCGCCGGCGGGCATACCTTCGGCAAGGCGCATGGCGCCGGCGATCCGACCTTGGTCGGGGAATCGCCCGAGGGTGCCGATATCTCGCTGATGGGCCTGGGCTGGACCAACAGCTTCGAAAGCGGGATGGGCGAGCATACCACCACCAGCGGCATCGAAGGCGCATGGGTGAACACCCCCACCGAATGGTCGGGCAATTATTTCCGCCTGCTGCTCGATTACGAATATGAACTGGTGCGCAGCCCGGCCGGTGCCAAGCAGTGGCAGCCGATCAACCAGAAAGAAGAGGACATGGCCCCGGCGGCGCATGATCCGAACCTGCGCGTGCCGACGATGATGACCACCGCCGACATGGCGCTGAAGGTCGACCCCGAGATGCGCGCCATTTCGGAGAAGTTCCGGAACGACCATGAAGCGTTCAAGGACGCCTTTGCCCGCGCCTGGTTCAAGCTGACCCACCGCGACATGGGGCCGAAGGTCCGTTACCTCGGGCCGGAAGTGCCGGAAGAGACGCTGATCTGGCAGGACCCGGTTCCCGCCGGCACCACCCCGTCCGATGCGGATGTGGCGGCGTTCAAGGCGAAGATCCTCGATGCCGGCTTCTCGGTCGGGCAGCTGGTCAAGACCGCCTGGGCATCGGCATCGACCTATCGCCGGTCGGACCATCGCGGCGGTGCCAATGGCGCGCGCATTGCCCTCGAGCCGCAGCGCGGGTGGAAGGTGAACGAGCCGGAGGAACTGGCCGCGATCCTCGCGAAGATCGGCGAGCTGAAGGGCAGCCTGTCGCTGGCCGACGCGATCGTGCTGGCGGGCAATGCGGCGGTCGAGAAGGCGGCGAGCGATGCCGGCTTCGCGGTCGACGTGCCCTTCACCGGCGGGCGCGGCGATGCGACGCAGGAATGGACCGATGCCGACAGCTTCGCGGTGATGGAGCCGGTCGCCGATGGCTTCCGCAACTTCCTGAAGACCAAGCACACGGTGAAGACCGAGGAACTGCTGCTCGACCGCGCGTCGCTGCTCGGCCTGTCGGTGCCCGAACTGACCGTGCTGGTCGGCGGGCTGCGCGTGCTGGGTGCGAACTATCAGGACGCACCGGAGGGCGTGTTCACCGACCGCAAGGGGCAGCTGACCAACGATTTCTTCGTCAACCTGCTGAACAACGACACCTTCTGGAAGGTGGTCGACACCAGCGCCGACGAAGAGTTCATCGGCTATGACCGCGCCGGGCAGCACGAGCGCTGGCGCGCGACGCGCACCGACCTGATCTTCGGGTCGAACAGCCAGCTGCGCGCGGTGGCCGAAGTCTATGCCGAAAACGGCCATGAAGAGAAGTTCGTCCGCGATTTCGTCGCGGCCTGGACCAAGGTGATGAACGCCGACCGCTTCGACGTCGTGCAGAAGTCCGACAGCGTACAGCCGATCGGGGTCGCCGAACCGGCCTGATCCTTCGCGCGTATCGGTAATGGCGGCGGCGCGGGAGCGATCCCGCGCCGTCTGCTTTTGGGGGTAAGGTTTCCTAGCAAAACCCGTCACCCCGGACTTGATCCGGGGTCCCGCTTCTTGTCCACCGTGGGCAGTAGAAGCGGGACCCCGGGTCAAGCCCGGGGTGACGATAGTGTAGGCCAGGTGCCCGCTCTACCCCCGGAACACCGTCTTCAGGTTCATGAACTCGTGCAGCCCGAACGGCCCCAGCTCGCGGCCATGGCCCGATCGCTTGATGCCGCCGAACGGTGCTTCGGGCGAGGAGGCCAGCATCTGGTTGATGGCGGTCATCCCCGCCGCGATATCGCGGACGAAGCGGTCCTGTTCGCCGGCATCCTGCGTCCATACCGCCGATCCCAGCCCGAACGGGATGGCATTGGCGATGCGGATCGCGTCGTCGATATCGGCGGCGCGGAAGACCATCGCGATGGGGCCGAAGATTTCTTCCGCCATCAGCGGGCTGTCGAGCGGCACGTCGGTCAGGATGCCGGCGGTCAGATAGGCACCGGGCAGGTCGGGTTTTTCCCCACCGAACAACAGGGTCGCGCCCTGCCGCTGTGCCTCGGCCAGCTGTGCCACCACCGTGTCGCGCTGTTCGAAACTCGACAGCGGCCCCATGTCGCTCGCCGGATCGGTCGGGTCGCCCGCCTTCACCGCGCGCATCGCCGCCGAGAAACGGTCGAGGAACGCGTCGTAGATGTCGGCATGGACGATCATCCGCTTGGCGCAGATGCACGACTGGCCGCTATTCTGGATACGCCCGGTCACCGCCGCCTTTACCGCCGCGTCGAGATCGGCCGAGGGCATCACGACGAACGGGTCCGACCCGCCCAGTTCCAGCACGACCTTTTTCAGATTCCGCCCGGCCTGTTCGGCGACGGCGATCCCCGCCCCCTCGCTGCCGGTCAGCGTCACCGCGACGATGCGGTCGTCGGCGATCAGGTCGGGGATGGCCGACGACTTGATCGCGAGGTTCTGGAACAGTCCGTCGGGCGCGCCGGCGTCGCGCGTCATCTCCTCCATCAGCGCCGCGACGCCCTGCACGATGCTGGCGTGTTTCAGCAGCGCGACATTGCCGGCGAGGATGGTCGGAGCGAGGAAGCGGACCGCCTGCCAATAGGGGAAGTTCCATGGCATGATCGCCAGCACCGGCCCCTGCGGCAGCCACGTCACCTCGGCCGTGCCGCCGCTGCTCAACGGGGTGCGTTGCGGCGCCAGCATCGCCGGGCCGTGATCGGCATAATGGCGGAAGGCGGCGGCGCATTTGTCGACCTCCGCCAGCGCGGATTTCAGCGTCTTGCCCATTTCGTCGGTCGCCATGCGGGCGAGCCGGTCGCGGTTCGCGTCATAGGCGTCGGCGATACGGCGCAAAAGGGCCACACGCTCGTCGATCGGGGTCACGCGCCAGCGGTCGAACGCGGTGGCGGCCAGCGCGACCTTCTGCTCGATCTGCTCGGCGGTCAGTTCGGCATGGGTCGCGATCTGCTCCCCGGTGGCGGGGTTGGTGCTGTGGAACAAGGGGCCTCCGGGGGGCGGACAAGGGGGAATGGGGGCTAAACGTCGCTTGGCGGGACCGGTTGCGACGCGCGGTCGCCAAGACTTGGGGAAATTCGCTGTCGATTGGCGGGGAATCCCACAGCTACAATTGTAGTCATGTGCTAGGTTATTGATATTGCTATATTCTAAAAACTGGCACGGCGGGTGCAATGTAGTCGGCATCACCGGAAACCAACCGGAAAATCAGGGAGCCACCATCATGACCGTCATCCGCACCATCGCTTCGATCGTCCTCGGCCTGGCCGCGACCACCTCGGCCTTCGCCGCCGAACCGAACGCCGCCCCGGCCCCTGCCCCGTCGCCCGTCGCGGTCGCCGCCGGCGCTTCGGTCGGGACCAGCATCACGCTCGCCGCCGGTGCCGCCGCCGTCGCCGCCGCGAAGAAGGCCTCGCCCAACGCCCGCTATTGCTTCCGCACCGAAACGACCGGCAGCCGCATCCTGGTCCCGGTGTGCAAGACCCGCGGCGAATGGGAAGCCCGCGGCGTCGATCTCGACCGGGCGCTCGCCGGCCGCTGATAGCGCCGCTACCCCCTGCCCCGCGCCTCGGCCGCCCCTGCTGCACCCGCAGCGGGGGCGGTGTCGCGTCTACCAGCCCATGGTACCCGGCGGTCCCTTGAATGGACCGGCAAGGTCGGGGGTGATCCATCCGCCATAGAAACCGCCCGGCTGCGGCGTGACCGGGACGCCGTCGACGGTGCAGCGGTCGAACGGCCCGGCATAGAAGGCGATGTGGTCGCGCAACGATCGGAACGCCGGGGTCGGATCGGCATAGCTCCACCCGACCCGCGGCAGGACGATGCCGTCGACCACCACGTCCCAATAGCGCGCCTGCCCCTTCCACTCGCACAGCGACCGGCCGGGCGCGGGACGCAGCAGGTCCATCGCGATATCGTCCGGGGGAAGATAATAGCTGGGCGGGTGGCTGGTCTCCAGCGTGCGGACCGCGCGGGTCGTATCGGCGATCATGACGCCGCGATGCTCGATCCGAATGCGCCGGTCGCACGGTTCGGCGATGGCGGGGCGCGGGAAATCCCACACGCTGACCTGCCCCGGCGCGACCGGATCGGGCCGCACCCTCATCGCACCCAGCGTTGCAGCATCGGGCGGACGTGAAGGAAACGCAGGTACAACGCCTCCAGCCAGCGCAGCACCACCCGGTTGCGCGCGGCAAGGCCGAACGGACGCAACAGCGGGATCGCCCGCCACATCGCCGCGAACGCCGCCGCGCCCGACAGCAGCTGGCCGTCCTCGCGCGCATGGAACCGCGCCAGCAACAGCCTGCGGTCGATGGGGCATGCCGCTTCGGACGAACCGACATCGATGAAGACGATCCGCCCCCGCCGGTCGAGCCGACGCATCACCGCGATCTCGCGCGCGCACAACGGGCAGCTGCCGTCGAACCAGACGGTCAGCGGCTCAGCCATGGTTGAGCCGATAGAACAGGAGCAAGGCAAGGATCGCCATCAGCAGTACGACGCCCAGATAGGTCATCAGCATCTTGGCAGGGCGGGGCATGTTAGCGCAACCTTTTCCGATATCGGGGTTGCAAGATGGGGGCGGTCGCCGCCGATGCATCTGTACCTTGGGACAGGTGGCGCCGGGATATGGTCCGGCATCGCGTTCGCCCGACGCGTCGCCTGCGTGACCCGACCCCCTACAGCCCCTGTTCCACCGCCATGCGGATCGCTTCGGCCACGGTGCGGCATCCCAGCGCCTGCAGCATTTCCGACCGGTGCAGCTTCACCGTCCGTTCGCTGATGCCCAGTTCCCACGCGATCTGCTTGTTGAGCAGCCCGCGCATCACCCGGTCGAGCACGTCGCGCTGGCGCGGGGTCAGCGCCGCGATGCGCGCGGCGGCGTCGCGGTTCGATGGCGTCCCCACCTCGATCTGCGACCCCAGCATATAGCGCAGCGCGCCGTCCTCGCCGAACAGCGGGGCGAGCATCACCGCGTTGCGGAACGGGGTGCCGTCCTTTTTGTAGTTCAGTACCTCGACCAACGTCGCGCGGCGTTCGCGCACGGCGGCGCGCAGTTCCTCGGTCGCGGCTTCCTCGGTATCGGCGCCGCGCAGGAAACGGCAGTTGCGGCCGAGGATTTCCGCCTCGCTATAGCCGGTCAGGTCGATGAACGCCTGGTTGCACGCGATGATCGGCGTGTCGGGCAGGTTGGGGTCGCTGATCACCGCGGCGATCGCGCTTCCGGTAATCATCTCGCTCGGTACCATGGCCCTGCCGCCTGCGGTTGCCGACCCGGGCGGGCGGCTTCGTCATCGCCTTTGCACCGCTAAACGCCGGTCGGCAATATCGTGTCCCTGCCGCGCGTTACGACAGCGTTACGACATCATGACGCCGGTCATCGTCGTCACCGCGACCACGTCGGCCGGCTCCGACGGCAACGGCGCGACGGTTGCCCGCCGCGCCGTCCGTACCTGCAACGCTCCCGCTCCGCCCGGCAAGGGGCGGCGCGGGTAGTCACTTTACTTCTTGTCCTGGCCCGAGGCGCCCGACACGGCCGATCCGGCCGAACGCAGGTCCTTGCCCGCGCCGTTGACGGTGTTGCACGCGCCAAGCGTGACCGATGCGGCCAGTACCAGCCCGAGGGCGATCTTCTTCGTCATCTCGCTATCTCCCATGCGATGGATTGGATGCGGCGGGCCAGATACGCCGGCCCGCCGCGACACACTCAGCGCAGCCGGCGGCGGGTGGCCGCCGTTGCACCGAACCCGGCCGCCGCCGCGCCGACCAGCAGCGCGAGGACGAGGATGAACGAGGTGCCGGCAGCGGCCCCGGCCGCCTTGTCGGTCGCCGACTTGGCGGTGGCGACGGCCTCGTTCTTGGTCTGGACGAACTGCGCCTTGGCGCGCGTCACCTGCGCCTGCGCCTCGCCGCGGCTGATCTTGCGCTGCGCGGCGACCACGTCGACGATGCGGCTTTCGGCCTGCTGGCCTTCGGCACCGCCACGCGCCAGCGCGGGCAGCTGCTTCGCGATCTCGGCCTGCGCCTGTTCCGGGGTCATCTGCGCCGGATCATTGGGCGCGTCCGACAGATAGGCGGCGGCTTCGCTGCGCACGTCGCGCGCGGCATCCTTCACGTCGCCGGCATCGACCCCGGCCGCCGATGCGGCGACGGGGGCGACCGATGCGGCGGCACCGACCGCGCTGCCCGCCGTGCCCGCGACCGCACCGACCGTGCGGAATGCGCCGCCGATGATGCCGCCGACCGCCGAGGTCAGCAGGTACAGCGTCAGGATCAGCGTGACGCCCCACACGACCAGGCCATGGACCAGTGCGTCGAAACGCTCATGCACGCCCGCAACCCGCGCCGCCGCATAGCCACCCGCACCCAGCGCGATGACGGTGGTGATGAGCCAGTAGAGGCCCGCACCGATGCCGAACCCGGCCGCCCCCGGCGTGGTACCCTCGACCGGATCGACCATCGTCAGCCCGATGCCGGCACCCAGAATGCCCAGCACCAGCTGGATTGCGATGGCCAGCACGACGCCGGCAAAGATCGCCCCCCATGACAGCCGGGTCGCGGTCTTGCCCAGACGCGTCTCATCGATCGGCGCAAGGCCGTTGGTAACATTGGTAGCCATGATGTCTCCTGTTGAACTCCTGCGGTTCGGGGCGCCGGATCAGCGCTCGCCCGTCCCGTCCTCTGCTGCGTCCGGCTTCGTGGCGTCCGGCGCTTGTTTCTGTCTGGCTCCGTCGCGGCGGGCGGTGTCGTCGCCGATCAGCGTGCCGATCGCCTCCAGCACCGATGCCTTCGCTTTCGCCTTGGCCCGTTCGTCGGACGAACCGTTTTTCCCGTCCGTCATGGTGCGGCCTCCTGTTCGCATGGCCGGTCGCGCGCGTCGCCGTCGAAGCCGCGCGCCCGTGCCCAAGCGACGGCCGCGATCCGGCGGTTGACGCCAATCTTGGCATAGATGCGCGCGACATGGTTGCGGACGGTGTTGCCCGCGACATCCAGCGTCCGCGCGATGGTCTTGTCGTCACATCCCCGGCAGATCAGCGCCAGCACCTCTCGTTCGCGCGGGGTCAGGTCGTCGAGTCCGGGGCCGTCATTCGCCGCCTGCGGCGTGCGCAGCCGCGCCAGCTTTTCCATGATCGACCGGCTGAACCAGCTGGTGTCCTTCATCACCGCCTCGATCGCCTCGACCAGTTCCAGCTCGGTGGCCTTGCGCTGGGTGATGTCCTGGAACGCCCACAGCACGCACGCATCGTCGCCGATGCGGATCGCCTCGGTCGAGATCAGGCAGTCGATGACCGCCCCGTCGCGCGCATGGATGCGTACCTCGTGCCCGCGCAGGTCGTGGCCGGCATCGATCGCCCGTTCAATCGTGCGGCGAACCTCGCTGCTCTCCCACAGCTCGACCTCGCCCAGCGGACGGCCGATGATTTCGTCCGCGCCATAGCCGGTCATCGCGGTGAAGCTCGCATTCACCTCGCACAGCAGATGCCCGTCGCGCGCACCGATCGCCAGCGGCACCGGGGCCAGCTGGAACATCCGGGTGAAGCGATCCTCGCTGTGGCGCAGCGCAGCCTGCGCGGTGCGCCGCGGTTCGAGGTCGGCGAAGGTGAACAACATGCATGGCTGTTCGCCCATGTCGATCGGCTGTCCGGCGACGATGACCAGCTTGGTCACGCCGCCGGGCAGTTCCAGTTCCGCCTCCATCTGCGGAATGGTGCGCCCCTCGCCCAGACGTTCCTTCGCAAGGTCGCGCCGCTCGGCCAAGCGCAGCACGTCGATGTCGTACACCGTCCGGGCCAGCACCTGGTCGCGGTCGAACCCGGTCATGTCGAGGAACCCCTGATTGACCTTCACGAACTTCAGGTCGCTCAGGCGGCAGATGACGGCGGGCGCGGGGTTGGCGTTGAACGATTGTTCGAACCGGTCCTCCGCCTCGTACCGCGCCGACACGTCCTGGATGATGAGCACCAGACAGGCAGGTTCGCCGTCGTCGCTGTCGTTCAGCACGAGGCTGCGCACCTGATGGACCCAGCGCGGCTCGTCCTCGCCCGCGACGGTCACCTCGACCACCACTTCGGAAAAACGGTCGCCCGCCACCACCCGCTCCAGCGGATAATCGTCCGCTTCGAGCCGGTGGTTGTTGCGATAGCGCAGCTGGAAGCGCGAGCGATATTCCTCGACCGTCGCGCCCAGCTCGGCGATGTCGCCGACCCCGTGCATCGCCAGCGCGGCATCGTTCGCCCAGAGCAGGCTCTGGTCGGGATCGATCAGGATCACCCCCTCGTCGAGGCCCGCGACGATCTGGCGCAGATGGCGCAGGTCGGCGGTCTCGCGCAGGGACTTGAACGCAGCCTCGTCCATGGCTGGATCAGCCGCGACGCCCGTGCAGCAGCCAGGCGAGGCCGTAGCCGATGATCGCGGCACCCGCGGCCCACAGCAGCGGGCGGTCCTCGACGGTGCGCGCGGCGACCTGTCCGCCCTGCTGCGCGCGGTCGGCGACCTGGCGGCCGGCGGTCTTCAGCTTCGCGCGGGCTTCGTCGGCGAGTGCGGGGGCGCTGTCGATCGCATCCTCGACGATCGCGCGGACGCGGCCATAGCTGTGCTGCACGCCGCCCGCGACCTGGTCGACGATGCCGTCGGTCTGCAGGCCGCGATGGTCGACGACATCGCCGACGGTCTTTTCGACCTTGCCGGTGGCGTAGCGGACGCCGCCTTCGAATTCATCCTTGTTCATGATGCTGGTCCTTTTCCAATGGGTTGGGGTCAGGGCAGGACGTTGCAGCCCGCGGCCGCCTTGCCGACCGCCAGCGCGATCGCCGGGTCCCTGATCTCGCCCGCCACGCGAACGAGGTCGCCAACGGTCAACGTACCGGGGTTGGGATCGTCCTTCTTATAGGCGGCGGCGGCACGGCCGAGCTGTTGCAGCTGGCCGAGCGACAGGTCGCCCTGCAGCCGGGTGCCGACGCAATCGGCGCGCTGGGCGTCCAGCCCGTAACGCTGAAGCCCGGTCGAGATACGGGTCGCGGGCGCGGCACAGGCACCGAGCGCCAGCGTGCCGAGCAGGGTAAACGCAACTGCCTTCATGGACCGGTCTCCCACGACACGACCGCAGGAGCGCGGCCGGTCAGGGCGCATCAACCGACCGGCAGGACCGGTGTTCCTGGTATCTTTGCGGGATCCGTTAGTCGGGAAGTACCAAGACGATCAGCGCCGCCTGTTCCGCGTACAGCCGCGACATGCGCAAATGAATCGCGCGTATTTCTATTTCGGCGGTATTTTCAGCTAGTTGCCGATGTACTTCCGCCCGGCCGAGCAGATAGGCCCGCTCTTCGGTAGCGGACAGGATCGGGCTTGCGGGTTGGGCGATCTGCGACATGGCGCGATGCTATCGGTACGGTACCGTTCCGGCCATGATGCAGAACTACCGGCCGATATGGTTGTTCGATACCTGATCGAGCCAATTCGTCACTCCCGCGAAGGCGGGAGTCCATACACGCTGTCGTCGCGCTTCTATCCGAACCGTCAGCGGCAATGGATTCCCGCCTTCGCGGGAATGACGATGGTTCGGCGGGAGGCGCGCCGCCCACCCCAAACACCACGTCACCCCGGGTCAAGCCCGGGGTGACGAGAAGGGTCGCGGAACTACGTCAATTCCGCAGCGGCTTCCCCGTCTGCAGCACATGCGTCACCCGGTCCTGCGTCCGCGTGTCGCGCATCGCGTCGAGGAACACGCGGCGCTCTAGCGTCAGCAGCTGGTCCTCGGTCACGACGTCGATGATATCGGTATCGCCGCCGGTCAGCACCTCGGCTACGCGGCCCGACACGACCTCGTCATAGGGCGTCGCCAGCCCCTTCGCCCGGAAGCCGCGCACGACGTCCGCAATCGCGATCCGGCCGCTTTCGCCGGGCAGGCGATAGACCGGCGGCTCGGGCGGCGCATAGCCGTCGACCAGCGCCAGCGCCCTGGCCTTGGCATCGGCCAGCAACCGGTCGCGGTTCATGGTGATGCCGTCCGACGCCCGCAGGAAGTGCAGCTCGCGCGCCTCCGCCGCCGACTTGGACACCTTGGCGGTCGAGATCGTCTCAAACGCGACGCCGACCGCCGGCATCGGCCCGCGCGGCGTGCCCTTGGCCTTGGCGATCCGGTCGAGCAGTTCGCCATGCCCGCCCCATCCGGGGACGAGGCCCGCGCCGGCTTCGACCAGCCCCATATAGGTTTCGGCATGGGCCTGGATCGCGTCGGCGTGCAGCGAAATCTCACACCCGCCGCCCAGCGCCATGCCCGCCGGCGCGGCGACCACCGGGAAGGGGGCGTATTTCAGCGCCTTGAACGTCGCCTGCCCGCCGCCGATCATCTGTTCGATCTGCTCCCACGCGCCCGACTTCACCGCCCACAGCGCAAGGAACAGATTCGCCCCGACCGAGAAATTCGCCGCGTCGGTGTAGATCACCAGCGCCTTGAACCGGTCGCGCACGACCGCGATCGTCTCGTTCAGCAGCGCGACCACCTTGTCGTCGAGCGCGTTGCTCTTGCCGGTGAATTCGAAGCAGACGACTCCGTCGCCGACATCCCACAAGGCAGCCGATTCGTTGCGCAGCACCGGTTCCGACCGAAGCTTGACATCTTCGAGCAGCAGCACGCCCTCGCCGCGCACCACATCGGCGTAAGCGCCGTCGAGCGTCAGATATTGCCGCTGGCCGCCCTCGACCCGATAGAAACTCCGGTCGCCCACGGTGTCGAGGATCGCCGGAACGTCGCGCCCCTCGGCCCGCAACCGCGCCGCGAGCGTCGCCGCGCCGATCCGGTCGATCAGCTCGAACGGACCATATTTCCAGTTATAGCCGAGCTTCATCGCGTCATCGATCGCGACGATATCGTCGGCCGCCTCGCCCACCAGCATCGCGGCATAGGGCAGCACGCGCCCGAGGATCGCCCAGGCATAATCGCCCGCCGGCCCCTCCAGCGCGATCAGCTTGCCCACATCCTTCGCCGCATCGGCGGGCAGGTCGGCGGGCGTCTGCTGTTCGCGATAGTCGCCGGTCTTCAGGTCGAGCGCGAACTTGGTCCGCGTCGCCTTGTCGAAGCGATAGAAGCCGCCCTTGCCCTTGCGGCCGGTGAACCCCTCGGCAATCATCCGGTCGACCAAAGGCATCGGCCGCACCGTGTCGAAATAGGGATCGCCCTCGGGCAGCGTCGCGGTCAGGCTCTTGGACAGCAGCGGCATCAGGTCGATACCCACCAGATCGACCAGCCCGAAGATGCCGGTCTTGGGCACGCCCATCGGCCGCCCGCCGATCTGGTCGGCCTGTTCGACGGTCAGGCCCAAATCCATCGCCGCATTGATCGCGACCGCCAGCCAATAGGTGCCGATGCGGTTGGCGATGAAGCCCGGCGTATCCTTCGCCCGGACGATCCGCTTGCCGAGATTACGGTCGACGAAATCCTCGACCTTGCCCGCCACCGCCGGGTCGGTGTCGCGACCCCGCACGATCTCGATCAGCCGCATATAGCGCGGCGGATTGAAGAAATGGGTGATGAGGAAATCGCGCCGGAACCCCTCGCTGCGCCCGGCGACCAGATGGTCGAGCGGGATGGTCGAGGTGTTGGACGAAACGGCGGTGCCGGGACGCTTCAGCGCCTCGATCCGGGCATAGAGCGATTGCTTGATGTCCAACCGCTCGACAATCGCCTCGACGATCCAGTCGCATTCGGCGATGCGGTCGAGATGGTCGTCGATATTGCCGGTTTCGACCAGCTTCGCCGCCGATTTCGACATGAACGGCGCGGGATCGGTCTTCAGCATCCGCGCCACCGCGCCCTTGGCGACGGCGTCACGGTCGGGGCCGTCCTTGGCGATGTCGAGCAGCAGCACCGGCACCCCGGCATTGGCGACATGCGCGGCGATGCCCGCCCCCATCACCCCTGCGCCGATGACGCAGACCTTGCGGATCGCCATGTCCATCATGCGCGCTCCAGCACGGTGGCGATGCCCTGCCCGCCGCCGATGCACTGCGTCGCCAGCGCATAGCGCTTGCCCTCGCGCGCCAGCAAAGCCGCCGCCTTGCCGACGATCCGCGCGCCGGTCGCGCCCAGTGGATGGCCGATCGCGATCGCCCCGCCATCGAGGTTGATCGCCTCGTCCTTGATGCCGAGGTCGCGGATGCAGGCGATCGCCTGCGCCGCGAACGCCTCGTTGATCTCGACCACATCGATATCGTCGATGGTGAGACCGGCGCGCTCCAGCGCCTTTTTCGACGCGCCGATCGGACCCAGACCCATCGTTTCCGGCGCGCAGCCCGAAATGCCGATCGACTTGATCCGGGCGAGGATCGTCAGGCCATGCTTGGTCGCGAATTCCTCCGACGTCACCAGCACCGCGCTCGCCCCATCGGTCAGCGGCGACGAGGTGCCGGCGGTGACCGATCCGTCCTGGCGGAAGGCGGGCTTCAGGCCGGACAAGCCTTCCGTCGTCGTGTCGGGGCGGATCGTGCCGTCCTCGCTCACCACGCCGCCTTTGGTCTGGATCGGCACGATTTCTTGCGCCAGCTTGCCCGCGCTGCGCGCGTCGGCCGCCTTGCGCTGGCTGGCGACGGCGAAGGCGTCCTGTTCGTCGCGGGTGATCTGGTATTTCGTCGCGACATTCTCGGCGGTGTCGCCCATGCCCATATAGGCCCCGGCGCTCTTGGCGGCCAATGCGGGGTTGGGCAGCGGGTTGTAGCCGCCCATCGGCACCCGGCTCATCGATTCGAGGCCGGCGCAGATGAACGCCTCGCCCGCGCCGACCTCGATCTGGCCGGCGGCGATGTGGATCGCGCTCATCGACGACCCGCAGAAGCGGTTGACCGTCATGCCGCCCACCGACAGCGGCAGATCGCCCAGCAAAGCCACCATCCGCGCGACGTTGAAGCCCTGCTCCCCTTCCGGAAACGCGCAACCCATCACCACATCCTCGATCTCGGCCGCATCGACGCCGGTCCGCTCGATCAGCGCGCGCACGACCTGCGCCGCCAGATCCTCCGGCCGGACCCGCGCCAGCGCGCCCTTGCCCGCCAGATGAAAGGGAGAACGAACATAGCCTGCGATTACGGCCTTCATCGACGCGATCCTTCCCAAATGTCCGTCCATGTCTGCCATGGACATATGCCCTATACGATAGCTATGTTACCTATAGGGTAGATGGACGCGATGCAATGGCCGGCGAGGACAGGGTGATGGATCAGGAACTGCACGGCATCCACGCCGTCGCCGACACGCTGGGCATCACTCCGCGCACGCTCCGCCTGTACGAGGACAAGGGGCTGATCCACCCGGTCCGCGTCGGCAACAACCGCGCCTACAGCCACCGCGACATCGTGCGGATGCGCTTGATCCTGCGGGGAAAACGCCTGGGGTTCACCCTGCGCGAGATTCAGGAATTCCTCGACCTGTACAGCAGCGACGCCGGCAACGACGAACAGATGCACGCGCTGGCGACACGCTGCCGCACCCGCATCGACGCGCTGAACCTGCAACGCCAGGCGCTGGAACAGACGGTCGCCGAACTGGAGGAACTGGAACAAACCGCGCGGGCGAATCTGTGCCGGACGGGGCGGTAGGGCGCCCTCCCCCCGCCAACCGTATCCCCGCGCAGGCGGGGACCCAGGGTAACGAACGATACCGCCTGTAACCCTGGACCCCCGCCTGCGCGGGGGTACGGTCGGGGCAGCGGACGACATACGCCAAACCTACCAACGTCACCCCGGGCCTGACCCGGGGTCCCGCTTCTTCTTCGACAGCTCCCCCCTTCGGCCACCCGTCAGAAATTCAACCGGACGCCCAGCGCATAACGCGGTCCATAGGTTTCGAACGAGATCACCCGTTCCTTATACACCGAATAGAGAAACGTCTTTTCGTTGAACAGGTTGAGCCCCTGCGCGAACAGGGTCACCTTGTCGTTCAGCGCATAGTTGATGCTCGCGTCCCAGATGCCATAGGCGTCGACATTCACCGGCTGCCCGCGATTGCCCTGCTGCGTCTGTTCATAGGCATTGCGCCAGTTATAGGCGATCCGCGCCTGCAACGGCCCCTTTTCGTAAAAGGCCACCGCATTGTACGTCGTCGCATCGGGATCGACGAGGCTGATATTGGCCTGCACGCCCAGCCCGTCGAGCGGCTCCGGCAGCCCGGTAAAGGTGTACTGCCCCGAAAACTCGATGCCCTTGTAACTGCGGCTGCCGACATTTTCCGGCCGCGTCCGCCGGAAATCCAGTCCCTGCACCTGGATCGTCGTCGTCACCGATTCGGAGATGTTGCTCAAATCCTTGGCGAACAGCGCGACGCTCAGGAAGCTCGACCGGTCGAGATACCAGGTCAGCGCGGCGTCGTAGTTCCACCCGATCATCGGTTCGAGGCCGGGATTGCCGTCGGTGATCGCCCGTTCGCGCGGGCGCGGGTTGATGTTGCGGATGAGCAGCAGGTCACTGAGCGTCGCGCGGGTCAGCGTCTTGGCCACCGCCGCCTGGAACACGACGTCCTGGAACACGTCGAGCTTGAAGTTCGCGCTCGGCAGCAGCTGGCTGTACGATCCCGTCGCGGTGATCGGCTGCGGGTTCGACAGGTTGACGGTCGGATCGCCGCCGCCCGCCGGCGTGGTGAAGCCGAGGATTTCCTGCCCGAAGCCGCGCGAAATGACGTTGGTGCGGGTATAGCGCAGCCCGATATTGCCGCTCCACGGCCGCGACCCGAAATCGCCGCCGAACGACGCCTCGACATAGCCGCCGATGGTGCGCTCCTGCGCCGAACCGCTATTGCCCGGCACCGGGATCACCGCAAAGCCGCCGCCATTGGCCGCCAGTGCCGCGCGCGCCGCCGCCGGGTTCGCCAGTTGGTTGATCGCCGCATCGCTCAGCAGATATCTGGCGAGATCGGCGGCCGAATAGGTCGGGTAAGCGCTCTCGAACATGCCGGTGCCGAGGAAGTTGGTCGCATCCGCCGTGCCGGTGAACACGCTCGACGGGATCGACACCCCCGCCCCGCAATACAGGCATTGCAGCGCATCGGGCGTCTTGAACGAGAAGCGCGACTTCTTTCGGTCCGAAAAGTTGAAGCCTCCCGAAATCCGCCGGAGGATGCCGCTGTCGACATTCCATTTCAGGCTCGTATTGCCCTGATAGATTTCGTCCTCGACGCTGACGCCCTCATAGGTCAGGAACCCGGCCCTGGCGTTCGACGTGTCGAGGATGTTGCCCAGACCGGTATAGACCGGCATCCCCGTCGGCCCGATCGCGAACTTCACGGCGGCCGGCGAATAGCTGGGCGTGGCGAGGTTGCTTTCGAACCACGCCTGGTTGCCGCCGGTATCGTCGGTCGCCTTCGACCAGGAGAAATCGACCGTGCCGGTCAACCGGTCGGACGGAGTCCACGCCAGGTTCGCGCCCGCCTGCCAGGTCGTGGCGAGGCGCGGGCGGATCTGGTTGGTGAACATCGGCCCCGACGCGATGCCGGTATAGCTGGTGACGGTATTGTTCTGGTCGACCGTCGCGGCGGTCACGTCGCCCGGACCGCCATAGACGAAGAACACCTTGTTATCGTCGTTCACGTCCAGCTTCGAATAGAGGCCGTCCAGCGTGAACAGCAGCGTGTCGCTCGCCCGCCACTGCGCGGTCAGCAGGCCCGACATCCGCTTGCGACTGGTGCGGTTGGTGCCCCATTCGACATAGGTCGGGATCGACACGCCGCGGAATTCGGGCGTGCCGTCCTTGTTCAGGTCGAGATTCTGGTTCGCTTCCCACCCATCGGTGAAGATGCGCTTCCCCTCGATCTTGCGGTCGATATACGAAAAGGCGCCGAGAATGCCGAAGTCGCCGTCGCCGAACGTCTTGCTGAGCAGGCCGGAGAATTGCGGCGAGAATTGCCCGCGCAATTTGTCGTAATTGGCCTGTGCCGACAGCGCGACCTTGCCCTCTTTGAAATCGAACGGGCGCGCGGTGTACATGTCGACCGTCGCGGCGATCCCGCCCTCGATCTGCGACGCGGTCGGCGTCTTCGACACATCGACCCGGTTGATGAGTTCGGCGGGCAGGATGTCGAAACTGAACTCGCGCCCCTGATTCTCGGTCGCGAGGATTCGGCCATTGTACAGCGCGGTGCTGAACGCCGGGCCGAGGCCGCGCACGGTGATGAACTGCCCCTCGCCATTGTCGCGGGAGATGGTGACGCCGGGAATGCGCTGGATCGCCTCGGCGATATTCTGGTCGGGCAGCTTGCCGATATCGTCGGCGACGATCGAATCGACGATATTGTCGGCGTTGCGCTTGATATCGGTCGCCCGCCGCAAACTTTCGCGCAGGCCGGTGACGATGATCTCGCCATCCTCGGCCGCGACCGACGCATCCTGCACCGCGCCATCCGGGGCGGTCGGTGGCGGTGGCGGCGTCTGCGCCAATGCCGGGGTGACGGTCAGAAACATGGCCGAGCCGGCCAGGCTGAGCAAGCGGAACCGCTTCACGGGGGTCATGCCGTATCCTCTCCCTATCGCTCCCGCTTCGCAGCCGTTCGTGCGGCCATCATCCGGAAGTATGGGATAGGTTTAACGATCAACCTTCCGCACGGCAAGCGGTCTTGTGCGGTGGCGTACCGTAAAGGTCGGACAGGTAGAAAGCCGAACCGAACCGGATCGACGCGCCGGGGAGGCTATCCGCCTGCGGGAAACACGTGGACGACCTCGAACTCCTCGCACCAGAGGTCCATCGTGTCGGAATAGAGGCCAAGCCCCTCGAAAAAGCGCCGATGCGCCTGTCGCCAATAGCACAGGCTCAGGTCCCCTTCGCCCTCCTTGCGGGCGAAATCCTCGGAAACGGCGTTGAACGGGATTCTACGAAGGCTGACCGTTTCGACGATGGCCCGCGGCCGTCCGCTCCCGTCGCAGACGACGGACCGGCGTCCGGGTTCGGTCTGCTGCCCATCGGCGGCGGCCCAGCACGTCGCCGTCTTCCTGCCGCACAGTACGAGCGCCAGCAGGGCATCGGCAAGCGCGGGCGTATCGCCGAAGGAAAATCGCTCGAAGCTCTGCCAGTCGTCGGGAGGGAAGTCCTGCAACGTGATGTCGGGCACTCCCTCGACCGCACCGGCGCGTGGAACGGCACCCGTGATGCCGATCCGCTATATCCTCAGGCCAGTTGCCACACCGCATAACCGGTCAGCAGCACCGCCGCCGCCACCGACATGCCGAACAGTACATAGCCGATATAGTTCATGATCGCGGGGTTCGGGCGCTGGGCGCGCTGGTTGTGCGAGGCGGCCGACAGCACGAAGCTTGCCAGCAACCCGTAAGTGAACACCGCCGTCTCGACCATCGCGCGCCAGATCCTTGTGCCTGCATCGTGCGGCTGCCCCCCGGCTCGCCGCCTGCGTGGCTAAATCATAGCCGGTCGCAACTATCAATTGGTTAAGACGGAACCGATCGCCCGGCAAAGGCGTTTCAGCTTGTTTTTCCTGTACCCGCCCTTCGGGCGCGGCCTGCAACGGGCGATGCCCTGTCTCGGCACCGCCTGCGCCTGACCGAAGGTGCCGGGGGCGTTCGCGTACGTGCGGGGTGTAACGAGCGGGTCGGACAGCCGCTTCGGTTGCCGGGTTCACGCGAAGGCGCGGAGACGCGAAGAAGAAGATAGATTTCGCGCAGAGGCGCAGAGGGGGTTGCGCTTGATGCCCCGGCGCACTCGATCGGCAGACGACTGCACCCGCTTTCGGCAAGGACGAGGCCGCTGGCGCGGGTAAGGTGGCCCCGGACGCACCCTCTCCGCGCCTCTGCGCCTCTGCGCGAAATCTAACCTTCTTCTACCCTCATGCCGACGAAGATGCGAAAGGCCGCGCGCCTTCGCGTGAATCAACCCCGACCGACCACCGCCTCAATCGACCGCGATGCCGTCCGCGCCGAACACCAGCATCCGCGCCGGATCGACATGGAGCGTGATCGCGTGCGCAACCGCATGATGCCCGTCCAGCTTCGCACGGAACGCATCGCCCGAGGGCAGCGCGCCATAGAGATAGGTCGAATGGCCCAGCGCCTCGACCGCCTCGATCGCCATCGGTAGCGCGATGCTGTCACCGCCGCCCACCAGCGTCACATGTTCGGGCCGCAGCCCCAGCGTCGCGCGCCCGCCGACCGCCAGCGCCGCGCCGCGCGTCGAGGCGACCCGCACTCCGCCCGCCATGTCGAACAGGGTCACACCCCCATCGCGCCCGGCGACCGTCGCGTCGAACAGATTGATCCGCGGGCTGCCGATGAAGCCGGCGGTAAAGACATTGGCCGGCCGGTCATACACCTCCAGCGGGGTGCCGACCTGCGCGATCCGGCCCTGATCGAGGATAACCAGACGGTCGGCCAGCGTCATCGCCTCGACCTGATCGTGCGTCACATAGATCATCGTCGCGCCCAGACGCCGATGCAGCGCGGCCAGTTCGTGCCGCATCCGCACGCGCAGATCGGCGTCGAGGTTCGACAGCGGCTCGTCGAACAGGAAGATGTCGGGGTTGCGCACGATCGCGCGGCCGATCGCCACCCGCTGCCGCTGTCCGCCCGACAGCTGGCTGGGCATCCGGTCGAGCAGCGCGTCCAGTTCCAGCACCTGCGCGGCATGGGCGACCTGTTCGGCGATCGCCGCCTTGGGCGTCCGCAGGTTCTTCAAACCGAAGCTCAAATTCTCGCGCACGGTCATGTGCGGATAGAGGGCATAGGACTGGAACACCATCGCCACGCCCCGGTCCGACGCCGGCACCCGCGTCACGTCGCGCCCGCCGATGCGGATATGACCGCCGCTCACCGTTTCCAGTCCCGCGATCATCCGCAGCACGGTCGACTTGCCACACCCCGACGACCCGACCAGCACGACGAACTCCCCGGCGGCGACGTTCAGGTCGATGCCGCGGATCGTGTCGACCCCGTCATAGGATTTGGTCAGCGCTTCCAGTTGCAAGCCACTCATTCGGTTTCCAGCTCCCATGCCGCCGCGCTGCTGTCGCCGGCCACGAATTCGGCAGCGATGCGGATCGGCGATCCCGCCTTGCCCGGTTCGCACAGCAGCGCTTCGGCGGCGCGGCGGCCCTTTTCGAACGCGTTCTGGCGAACGGTGGTCAGCCGCACCCCGTCGCGCGGACGGCCCGGCGGGTCGATCCCGTCATAGCCGGTCACCGACATGCGGCGCGGCACCGACAGGCCCAGCGCATCGCACCGCGCCATCACGCCATACGCCAACCGGTCGGAGAAACAGACCATCGCGGTCAGGTCATGCTGTCGCCGCAGCAGCCGGTCGACCGCGCGCGCGCCGCCCTCCTCGTCATTGGGCGTTTCGCAGACGAGGATGCCGTCGGCGGCCACGCCCGCCGCATCGAACGCGTCGCGACATCCCAGCACGCGCTCATGCACCACGTGATTTTCGTCCGACACGTCGCGGTCGAGCGCGAACAACTCGCCATGGTCCTGCGACCAGGGGAAGGTGACGATGGCGATGTTGCGATGGCCGAGCGCCAGCAGGTGCGCGACGACGCTGCGCATCATCTCGCGGTCGTTGGTCAGCACGCTCGGCAATTGCGGCGCGTCGAAGTCCACGACCACGGTCGGCAGCCCGCGCGCCAGCGCCTTGCGGATCGTCGGATGGCTCTTGTACGGCGCGTTCAATATATATCCGTCGACGATCGCGGTCAGGCTGTCCAACCGCTCCGGATGCTTGTTGTTGAGCGGAATCAGGACGATGTTCGCCCCTTCCTCCTCGCACACCGACGATATGCCGCGCAGGAACGCGATGTCGTGCGCATCGGTGAAGGCATAGCTGAGCTGGTCGTTGAAGATCACGCCGATCGCGCCGCACCGCCCGGTGCGCAGCGATCGTGCGGCGGGGTTGGGACCTTCATAGTGAACTTTCGCGGCATGGGCGAGGATGCGGTCGCGCAGTTCCTTCGACACCTTCGCCGGGTTGTTATAGGCGTTGGACACGGAGGTATGCGTCACGCCCAGATCGGCCGCGATCGATTTCAGCGTGGCGCGTTTCGCGCGGGCCATGGCATCCTCTCCGGGTGGTTGCTCCACCGTCCTGCCCCCTGACTACCCCGCCGCCTTGACAGCCGCAACAGCGAATGTTTAACGATAAACATGCCACCCGGCAAACGGGGGCAGACGGAGAGGAGCGAGTGGCACCGATGGCCGCCAAGCCGAATATCCCGCGCATCCGCTCCGCCGCGCTGCTGGCGCTGGCGCTGCTCGCCGCGCCGACCCCCATGCTTGCCCGCGCGCAGACCCGGCCGGCGGCCGAACAGGTCGCGCCGCGCGTCAACCTCGCTCATTTCGACCATCTCTATGCCGAACGCGACCTGGGCGGCGAACGGGTGGGCATCCTGCATATCTATAGCGAGGCGCCCGACTATCGCTTCGCCATCGAACCGCGCGAGGGATACACCTGCGTCGACGATGTGGCGCGCGGGATCGTCCTGCTCTCGGCCGGCCATCCCGATGCGAAGCGGCGGCATCAGATCGAGATGCTGACCCGCTTCGTCCTGCAGATGCAGGCGGACAATGGCTATTTCCACAATTTCCTGTGGGGCGACGGGCGGATCAACCGCGAATACCGCACGTCGCTCGCCGAACTGAACTGGTGGTCGCTGCGGGCCTTGTGGGGGCTGGAGGCGGCGCTGCCCCACCTTTCCCCCGACACTGCCAGGCGCACCCGCGCCGCCGCCGACCGGTTGGTGGCGAAGCTGAAACGCGACCTGCCGACCGCCGCCGCCGGCACGACGATGGTCGAGGGGCTGGCGATCCCGACCTGGCTGCCGCTCGAATCCGGGGCCGATGCCGGGTCGACCGCGCTGCTGGGGCTGCTGCCGCATTGGCAGCGCACCGGCGATCCGGCGACGCGCGCGCTGATCGGGCGGATCGGCGACGGGCTGGTCGCGATGCAGGCCGGCGACGCGCGCCGCTTTCCCCATGGCGCGCATCTCAGCTGGCGCAACAGCTGGCACGCCTGGGGCAATGCGCAGGCCTATGTGCTGCTGCGCGCGGGCAAGGCGCTGAACCGGCGCGACTTCATCGACAGCGCCCTGCGCGAGGTCGATCATTTCTACCCTTATCTCTTGCGCACCGGCATGCGCGCGTCCTTCACCCTGTCGCGGACGGACAAGGGATATGTTGCGCTCGACCAGCAGCGTTTTTCGCAGATCGCCTATGGCCTCGCCCCGATGATCCTTGCCGCGACCGAAGCCTATCGCCAGACCGGCAACCCGCGCTATCGCACCACCGCGCAAGGGCTGGGCCGCTGGTTCACCGGCAGCAACGATGCGCGCCGGGCGGTCTACGACCCCGCGACCGGGCGGACCTATGACGGCATCGTCGCCCCCGGACGGGTCAACCCGAATTCGGGGGCGGAATCGACGATCGAGGGGCTGTTCGCCCTCACCGCGCTGGCCGGCACAAGGCTGCCATGACGACACGGCGCGACGCGCTCCTGATGACGCTGGGCGGCGCGGCGCTGCTGGCCGGTTGCGGGCGGCAGGCGGCGGAGCGACGCACCGACCGCATCCTGCTGTGGATCGCGCCCAATGCGGCGGAGGAGAGCTTCTGGAAGGTTGCCGTCGCCCGGTGGAACGCGCAGCGGATCGGCCTGCCGGTCGACTTCACCACCATTCCCACCGCCGGCAATTCGGAGGATACCGTGCTGTCCGCGCTGGTCGCCGGTACCGAGCCCGATCTGTGCACCAACGTCTTTTCCGGCTTTGCGGTGCAGCTGGCCGCGCTGGGGCAGGTCGCCGATCTCGCCGCGATGCCGGGCTATGACACGCTAGTCGAGCGCCGCCACATGCGCACGATCATGGCCGGGTGGACGCAGGGGAAACAGGTCGCGGCGCTGCCGATCTATTCCAGCCCGACGCTATTGTGGTGGCGCGCCGACCTGCTCGAACGACATGGGCTGGGCGAGCCGCCCGCGACCTATGCCGATGTCTATCGCTTCTGCGAACGCTATGCCGTGCGCCAGTCGCGCTACGGTATGCAGATGATTGCCGGGCGCGCGTGGCAGGATCGCTGGTTCGACTATATCTCCTATTATTACGCCGCCAGCGGGGGTCAGCCCTATCTGGCGGGTACCCATGCGCTGTACGACAATGCGGCGGGGCTGCAGGCTGCCGGCTTCGTCGACCGCATGTATCGGCAAGGCTGGACCGCGCTCGACTTCGATGCCGAGGAGCCGCTGGTGTCGGGCCTTGCCGCCGGTGCGGTGCGGGGGCCGTGGGATGTCGAACGCTTCGCCAATATCTATCCCGACACCCTCGCGCGGATCGCGGTGGGACCGATGATCGCCCCCACGGTCGGCCCCCTGCCCGCCTCGACCTTTTCCGACAGCAAGGGCGCGGTGATCTTTCGCAGCAGCCGGGTCCAGCGCGACGCCTTCGCCTTCCTGTCCTGGGCGCTGGGCGAAGAAGCGCTGAACCTGTTGTGGTTGCAGCGCACCGGCCTGTCCCCGGCGCGCGACGACCTGCTGACCAACCCTGCCTTCGCCGATTATTATCGCGGCAACGCCATCGCTCGCGCCTATGCCGCCAATGTCGCGACCGCGCGGCCCCCGGCGCTGTCCGAACATACCATCGATATCCAGAAGATCATGAGCGCGCGCCTCGTCGAACCGCTGATGCTGGGCAGCGCCAAGCCCGCCGCCGCATTAGCCGATGCGGTGGCGCGGACGGACCGGATGCTGGAGGTACAGGCATGAGGACCCGCGAACCGCTTTTGTGCGAGACCTTTGCGAAAGTCGCGCGCATTGCTGCAAACCAGACGTACCCCGGCGAAGGCCGGGGTCCAGTTGGGAAGGCTTTTCCGTACCATACCGACGTCCCCCAACTGGGCCCCGGCCTTCGCCGGGGTACGCGAGGAGCGTTTCACAGAGGTCTCGCGAAGGCCGGGGTAGGAGACGCTTCTTGTTGAGGAAGCAACCATCGTCATGGTCGCGTGAGGCCGTCATCGGCCTGTCGCTCGCCGGGGCCTATCTGCTCTTCACCGCGATCTTCTGGGCCTATCCCTTCTTCTGGTTGGCGAAGCTGTCGGTCACCCAGTGGCGCTTCTTCGACGACCCCGTCTTCACCGGCGCGCGGAACCTGCTGATGACGGTGCAGGACCCGCAATTCCTGCAATCGCTGTGGAATGTGGTGCGGTTCCTCGGCTTCTATCTGCCGATCGCGTTCGGCGGCGCGCTGGTCGTCGCGTTCGGGTTGCAACATGTCGGGCGGGGCAAGGGCTTCGTGGCCTTGTGCTTCCTGCTGTCGAACGTGTCGTCGGGGGTCGCGCTGTCTTTGGTGTTCGCCAAGGTATTCAGCTCGACCGGGCCGTTCAATACGATGCTGTTCGACAGCTTCGGCGTGCGGGTGCCGTGGACCAACGATCCGACGCTGGCGATGCTGGCGATCGCGCTGGTCGTCGCGTGGAAGTTCGTCGGCTATTACGGGCTGATCCTCTATTCGGGGCTGCTGGCGATCCCGAAGGAAATCTACGACGCCGCGCGCCTCGACCATGCCGGGCCGCTGACCCGCCTGCTGCGCATCACCCTGCCGATGATGAACCCGCAGCTGATGATGGTGCTGACCTTCGCCATCCTGGTGTCGTTCGGGCTGTTCACCGAACCGTTCATCATCACCGGCGGCGGGCCGAGCGACAGCACGGCGACGCCGCAGATGATGATCTACGAAACCGCGTTCCGCCGCCTGCAACCCAGCCACGCCGCGATGATGAGCATCCTCGTCGCGCTCGTCACTTACGCACTGGTGCAGCTCGCCCGGCGGCTGTTCGAACGAAAGGTCGTGCTGGCATGAAGGCGTTGCTGGCCAAACGCAGCGTCGGCGGGTGGATCGCGACCATCGCCATCTATGCGCTGGCGCTGACCTGGCTCTATCCCTTTGCCTGGATGGTCGCCGCGTCGCTGAAACCCGCCGCGCAAATCTATAACACCGGCCTGTTCGAAGGGGACTTCACCTTCGACAATTTCGCGTTCCTGCTGGAAACGGCGGACAAGCTCGACCGGCCGTTCGTGGGGGCGCTCGGCATTTCGGCGCTGGTGACGCTGACCGTCACGGCGTCGGTGCTGCTGACCTCGGGCTTCATCGCCTTTGCGCTGGCGCGGATGCGGTTTCCGGGGCGCAAGCTGTTCGGCGATTTCCTGCTGCTGCAGATGGTCATCCCGACCAGCATGTTCATCCTGCCGCTGTTCGTGCTCGTCAAGGAAATGGGGCTGCTCAACAGCCTGTGGGCGCTGATCCTGCCGTCGATGATGTCGGGCTGGGGCATCTGGATGATGGCGCAGTCGTTCCGCACGATGCCGGAGGAATATTTCGACGCCGCCCGGCTCGACCGCGCCAGCCTGTGGCAGACGGTGACGAAGATCGTCGTGCCGCTCAACAAATCGATCATCGCCATCGTCGCGCTGTTCACCTTCACCGGCACCTGGGACAATTTCCTGTGGCCGCTGATCGCGATTTCGGACACCGACCGGATGCCGCTGTCGGTGCTGCTGGCGACGTTCAGCAAGCAATATGGCGGCTATGCCGGACCGGTGATGGCCGGCGCGGTGTTGCAGACCTTGCCGCTCGTCCTCCTCTTCCTCCTGTTCCGGCGGCATTTCCTGCAGGGCATGTCGCTGTCGCTCAAATAAGAAGGCCCCCCATGCTGAAGCGCCATCCGCGCAATCCCATCGTCGCCCCCGAAAGCGTCACCCCAAGCCGTCCGGGCTGGCGGATCGACGGCACGTTCAACGCCGGCGTCACCCGGTTCGGTGCCGAAACCATCCTGCTGGTCCGCATCGCCGAAAGCGTGGTGGCCGACGATCCCGACACGGTGATCGTGCCGCTGCTGGAGGAAGTCGGCGGCCAATGGCACTGCACCACGCGCAGTTTCCGCCGCGACGATCCGGCCTATGATTTCAGCGACCCGCGCATGGTGCGATCGCGCGCCGACCCGCGCGAGGTGTTCCTGACCTCGCTGTCGCACCTCCGCCTCGCGCGTAGCAGCGACGGGGCGGCGTTCGCGGTCGACGAGAAGCCCTTTCTGTTCCCCGCGAACCGGACCGAGCGGTTCGGGTGCGAGGATGCGCGGATCACGCAGATCGAGGGGCGCTGGTACATCAACTATACCGCCGTGTCCGACCTCGGCATCGCGACGGCGCTGGCGGTGACCGACGATTTCGTGACCGCCGAGCGTCTGGGCATCATCCATGCCCCCGACAATCGCGACGTTTGCCTGTTTCCGCGCCGGATCGGCGGCCATTACTGGTGCCTGCACCGGCCCGCCCCGCTGCACCTCGGCACGCCGGAAATCTGGATCGCCAAGTCGCCCGACCTGCTCCATTGGGGCGATCACCACCATCTGGCCGGGCGCAGCGGCGACGGGTGGGAGGCGATGAAGATCGGCGGCGGCGCGCAGATGATCGAGACCGATCGCGGATGGCTGCAAATCTATCACGGCGTCGATGCGGACCAGCGCTACAGCCTCGGCGCGCTGCTGCTCGACCGCGACGACCCGCGCGTGATCGTCGCCCGCCTGGCGCAGCCGCTGGCCGAGCCGGTCGAACCCTATGAGGTTTCCGGCTTCTTCGATCGGGTCGTGTTCAGCTGCGGAGCCTTGGTCGAGGGCGACGAACTGCGCGTCTATTATGGCGGGGCCGACCGGGTGATGGCGCTCGGCACGGTTTCCCTGGGGAAACTCTGGCAGGCGATGGGCCTGTAATGCACGGAGGAACGATGCACGAAACCGACATTCCGCGCGTCCGCACCCGCCATGATGCGTTTGCGAGCGGCGCGGCCCCGGCACGAACCGAACGGCTGATCTTCGCCGGGTTCGACGGGCAGGACGTCTACAACATCTCCGCGCCGTTCGTGTCGGCCGGGCGGCGGGTGATCGCCGGGCGGGTCGAACCGCGCGACAGCGAACATTCGACGGCGATCTTCTTCGAGGAAGTGGACGGGGTGTGGCACCCGATCCCCGACGCCCCGCGCTTCGCCTTGCAGGACCCGTTCGTCACCTTCATCGGCGGCGAGCTGGTGTTCGGCGGCGTCGCGGTGCAGTTCGGCGAAGGGCTGCCCGTCTGGTGGACCGAATTCTATCGCGGGGCGGATATCTTCTCGCTGGAACGCTGTTTCGCCGGACCGATCGGCATGAAGGATATCCGCCTGTGCGAGCTGGCCGACGGGCGCGTCGCGGTGTTTACCCGCCCGCGGGGGGCCAGGGGCGGACGCGGCACGATCGGTTATACCGAGGTGCCCGCGCTCGATGCGCTGACCGTCGAGGCGATCGACGCCGCGCCGATGCTGACGGGCATGTTCCACCCGCTCGACTGGGGCGGGGTCAACGAGGCGCATCTGCTGGCGAACGGCGAAATCGGCCTGATCGCGCACGCCGCCTATTTCGAGGACGATACGATGTATAGCGCGCGGCATTATTATGCCGTGGCCTTCACGTTCGATCCGGCCGAGCGTCGCTGGCGCGACCTCAAGGTCATTGCCGGGCGGGCGCAGTTCGGCCTGGGTGCGGCGAAGCGGCCCGATCTGGTCGATGTGGTGTTCTCGTCGGGGATCGAACAGGTCGGGGGCGTGACGCGGCTCTATGCCGGGACGTCGGATGCCGAGGCGCATTGGGTGGAGATACCCTATCCGTTCGACGTGCCGTTGGCGGCGCGGGGTGAGGCGGCGCTGACCCCCTGATCGTCACCCCCGCGCGGGCGGGGGTCCATAGCCGCTGACGTCAAGGATCGAGCCGCAACGTCGGCGTCCATGGATTCCCGCCTTCGCGGGAATGACGAAAGAAGCGTCCCCTACTCCAGCCCCAGCGCCGCCCGGTCCGCCGTCGCCGCCGCAAGTTCGGCGCGCGCCGCCGCGATCCGCGCCTGTGCGTCGATCAGCCGGACGCGGGCGTCGTTCGCCGTTTCCTCGCGCTGGTTGACGAGGAAGAAGTCGCTCGACCCCAGTTCGAACCGCCGCCGTTCGGCCGCCGCGAGCCGTTCGGCCAGGGCGCGCTCCTGTTCGGCGATGATGACGAGCCGTTCGGCGGCGCCGACGCCGATCATGATCCCCTCCACCTCGACCGTGATCTGGTCGCGCAGGAAGCGGCTGCGCGCGTTCAGCGCGTCGATCTCCGCCTGCGCCTCGCCCACCTTGCCGCGCGCGGCACGGTTCTGCAGCGGGACCGAGAAGCGAAAGCCGACCGCCGCCTCCAGCGGGGTGCGCGAACTGCCGCCCAGGCCCACCGGACCGACGTCCTTGCCCATCTCGCCGCGCAGGTCGAGCCGGGGGCGCAGCTCGTTCTCGGCCAGCGCCAGTCGGGCCAGCCCCTGATCGATCCGCGCCAGCACCATCTGCAGATCGGGGCGATTGTCGACCAGGTTCGCACGCGGCCCCGCCACCTGCGGCCCGGCCAGCGCCGTGGCGTCGGCGGGCAGCCGGTCCGCGCCGACCAGCAGCGGATTGCCCGCCGCGTCGCGATAATAGAGCGACAGCGCATTGGCCGCCGCCGCGAAATCCCCCTCGGCCCGGACCACAAGTCCGCGCCGGCGGACGAGGTTCTGGTCGTTCTCGGTCAGGAGGATATCGGGCCGCGCGCCCAGTTCGATCTGCCGCGACAGGCCGCCGCGCCGCCGTTCCGACAGGTCGAGCAGGTCGCGATAGGCGCGCAGCCGCTGCCCGGCGGCGACCCAGTTCTGATAGGCATCGACCGCACGGCGCTGCACGCCGATCGCCACGGCCTGCCGTTCGAACCGGGCGATATCGATGTCGCCGCCGGCCAAGGTCCGACGGGTGCGGCGTTCGTCGACCAGGCGGTCGCGCATCAGCGAATAGAGCGCGCCGACCTTCACCTCGCCCAAGCGGTTGGTGTAATTCTCGTCCTCGTACACCGGGAAATCGCCGCGCGTGACGCGGTAATTGCCATAGAGATAGCCGCCATTGTCGGTCAGCGGCCGCGTCGCCCGCCCGCTGACGACGGTGCCGTCATAATAGCCAAGCGCGCGCGATTTCCCCTCCGCCTCGAACACCGTGTCGAACGCGCCCTCGGCGGTGAGCGCGCGCCCTTCGGCGGAGCGGATCTTCGCCAGCGCCTCGATAATCTGCGGCGCGGCGACGGCCGAGGAACGCAACACCTCGTCCAGCGTCAGCGGCGCGGGCGCGGGCGCGGGGCTTGCCGGCCCGACCTGCGCCAGCGCGGGTGGAGCGGCGAGCAGCGACAGGAGCAATGCGGCGCGGATCATTTCGGCTTCCCCGCCTTGGCTGCGATCTTGGCGCTGTCCTCTTCCTTCGCGCCGCCGCCCGGCGTGACGGTGTTGCCGAATTCCAGCGGGAAGTCGTTCAGCTGCCGCCACAATTCATAGCCGACCGTGACCGTCTCCCCCTGTACCCAGCCCTGGACCTTGCCGCCCAGACGGACATAACGGCCGTCGGGCCAGGCGGGCTTGCCGGGTGCCGGTTCGACGATGATGCGGAACAGCCCCTGCAGATTGGCATTGGGGTCGATCGTCCGCACCCGCCCGTCGAAATAGCCATAGGCGATCGAGGGCCATCCGCTGAACTGGATCGCGGGCCAGCCTTCGAACTCGAGGCGCACCGGGCGGCCGGGTTTGAGCAGCGGCACGTCGCGCCCGTCGATCAGCAGCTCGACCGCGCGCTCGACCCGTTCGGGGGCGATGGTGGCGAGCGCGGTGCCCGCCGACACCAGCGCGCCGCTGGCCGCCGCGTTCAGATTCTGGATGCGGCCGTCGCGCGGGGCACGGACCAGCTGCGCCGACTGGCGATTGAGCTGTACGTTGATGCGGTTGAGCTTCGCGCGCGATTCGGCGAGCTTGGCGGTCGATTCCGCGACCTTGATCTGCGCCAGTTCGAAATCGCGCCGCGACCCCAGCCCCTCGGCCAGCAGCTGCCGGGTGCGACCGACATCGAGGCCGGCGACGGCGCGCGCCTGTTCGACCGCGGCGATTTCCGCCTCGACCTGCGCACGTTCGGCGGACAGGCGCGATAGCAGGTCGGGGTCGAGGTCGACGACCCGCGCGATCGGCGCGCCGCGGTCGACATGCTGCCCGTCCTGCACATACCATTGCACGACCCGGCCCGGCACCAGCGCGGTCACGTCCTGCGCCCGGTCCTGCGGGTCGAGCGCGACGACGGTGCCCCGCCCCTGCGCGGTCTGCAGCCAGGGGACGAGGAACATCACCGCGACCGTGACGGCGATGCCGATGGTGACCATCCAGGCGACGACGACGCCGACCCGCGGCGGGCGCAGCGTGGCGAGGGTGCGGAAATGGCTGAGACGATCAGGCCGATGCGACATCGCCACCCTCCTGTTCGAAAACGCCGCGCAGATCGGCGAGCGCGGCGAAGCGCCGCTGTTGCGTCATTCCCAGATACAGATAGCCGTCGAGCGCCAGATCCTCCGGCCGGCCGCTGAACAGCAGCACCGTCGTCCCGTGGCGCTTGAGTTCGGCGAGCGCGGCGCGCAGCCGTTCGGGCGGCAACAGGTCGAACAACTGCCCGAGCAGCAGCAATTTGGGCCGCACCAGCAGCGCGTTGGCAAGCTTCAGCGCCATCGTCTCGCCGATGGTCAGCGGATAGCCCGACGCGCCGAGCAGCGTGTCCAGCCCCTGCGGCAGACTGGCGAGGCGACGTTCCAGCCCGACCGTCGCCAGCGCCTCCCCCGCTTCCAGCGCGCGTTCGCCCTGCCCCCCGGCGGCGAGCGCCAGATATTCGCGGATCGTCACGTCGACGATGGTCGCGCGGTCAAGCACCGTCACGTCGGAGCGCAGCTGATACATGTCGAGCGCGCCCAGATCGGCCCCGCCGACCCGGATCAGCCCGCGTTCGGGATGGGCGTGGCGCTTGAGCAGCAGCGCGAGCCGCCGCTCGCCCCCCGGATCGGCGACCACCACCAGCTGCTCGCCCGCCGCGAGGCTCAGGTCATATTGCGCGCCGTCGAGGACGAGGCCGGTCATCTTCACCGCGCCGTCGCGCGGCCCCCCCTGCCCCTGCGCGTCGCTTTCCTGCGGGATGGCGAACAGCAGCGACAATTCCTCCGAACTGGCGGCCAGGTCGTAGAAGGTGTCGAGATACCAGCCCAGCTGCGATATGCCGTAGAACACGCCCGACAGGATCAGCTCGGCCGCGACCAGCTGTCCCAGCGACAATTGCCCGCGCAGGATCAGCGTACCGCCGAGCAGCAGCAGCGCGGCACTGGCAAAGGCATAGACCAGCAGGAAGGCGATGGTCTGGGTGAACTGGTAGCGGAAATATTTGCGGTGCGCGCCGACATAGGTCGCGGTCACCGCCTCCGACCGGTCCATCGCGAAGTCGAGGTGGCGCGACGATTTGTAGAAGCCGTTCGACCCGCCGACGCTTTCCAGCCAGCGCGCGGTATTGTGCTTGGCGTGGCTCAGCGCCACCGCGCCGGTGATCGCCCCCCCCTGCCACAACAGCCAGATCAGCACGACCGTGCCGACCAGCACCACGTTGAAGGCGAGGAAGAAGGGGTGGTAGAAGCTGGTGATGGTCAGCCCGACCGCCCCCTGTAACACGATGGTGAACGCGCCGATCACCAGGCTGGGGATCGCCTTCTGCACCACCACCAGGTCGAAGAAGCGGTTGAACAGGTCGCCGCGATTGGCATCGTTGAAGAACGGATCCTGCGCATGGACCGCGCGCAGCGTCACCTCCGCCACGACACGCGCGAACACGCGCCGTTCGAACGCGGCCATGATCCAGACGCGGAGCGCGCTCAGCATCGCGACGATCAGCAGCAGCAGCAGCAGCACGCCCGACAAGGCCCAGAGCGGCGCGGGCATCGCGGTGTTGGCGACGCTGTTGATGAGCAGCTGGACCGAGATCGGCGTGGCCAGCGCCAGCAGGCTGATCGCGACGGTATAGACCAGTCCTAATCGCACATAGGCCGAATCCGGGCCGATAATCTGGACGAGCCACCCCGCCGCGTCCCTGAAACCCAGTCGCTTCGCTGCCACCCTGTGGTCCTTTTCGTTCCCCGCTCCCCACTTACGGTATACGAACGCGTCGGCCAAGCGCCACCCAATCGCCTGGCCGGACGATGATAGGGTGATAGTGTTACAGGAATTGCTGCACTGCGGCCAATCGGAAACCTTGCCTCGGGGCGATAGTCTGCGACTATAGGGCGGCCATGCCCACGCTGCGTCAGCTCGAATATCTGGTGACGATCGCGGATACCGGTTCGTTCGCGCTTGCCGCGCGCGCCGCGCATGTGTCGCAACCGACGATGAGCCAGCAGGTCCGCGCGCTGGAGGCGCGGCTGAACGTGCAGCTGTTCGAACGCAGCGCCACGGGCGCGGTGCTGACCCCGGTCGGGCGCAGCATCGTCGCGACCGCGCGGCGGATGCTGGCCGATGCGCGCGATATCGTCACGCTGGCGGCGGGCGCGGCGCAGGGGCTGTCGGGCACGGTGCGGCTCGGCACCACGCCGACGCTCGGCCCCTATCTGCTGTCGCCGATCATCGCCGACCTGCACCGCCTGGCCCCCAGTCTGCGGCTGCATGTCCGCGAGGGGATACCGGAGGAACAGCTGCGCGAGCTGTCGCGCGGCGAGCTGGACGTGCTGCTCGGCCCCTTGCCGATGGCGGGCGACGAGCTGACCGTCGAGCCGCTGTTCCGCGAGCCGCTGCAGCTGGTCGCCGCGCTGGACCATGACCTTGCCGCCATCGCCGAGCCGGCGCCGCACGACCTGTCGGGCCATGCGCTGCTGACGCTCGACCCGCGCCACCATCTGGCGCGGCAGGCCGCCGCCATCGCCGACCGGCACGGCATGACCATCGCGCCGGACTATTACGGTACCAGCCTCGGCAGCCTGCACCAGATGGTCGCGAGCGGCCTCGGCCTGACGCTGCTGCCCGGCCTGTATCTGCGCAGCGATGCCGGCGGCGCGGCGGGGTTGAAACCGCTGCCGGTGCGGGGCTGGGCCGAGCATCGCTCGATCGCCATCGCGTGGCGGCGGCAATCGCCGATGCACGCCGCCTTCATGCTGATCGCCGAGCATGTGCAGGGCTGCGCGCGGCGGTTGCTGGCGGATGCGGCGGGCTGATCGCCCGACGACGCCCTTGCGCGATCCCGCCGGACCGCGCACCCTCCGGTCCACTGGGTTGGGAGAATGCCATGCGACTGCTGCTTGCGACGATCGGAGCCACGATGCTGGGCGCGGGGGCGGCGGCGGCGCAGGATGCGCCCGCGACCCCGGCGGGCAAGGAAGCGGTGGCGCTGCTGGTCGACGGGGTGAAGTTCCAGACGGTCGCCGGGCGCAGGCAGGTGCCGGCCTATGCCGACTATCTGAAGGCGAAACTGCTCTCCGCCGGCTTCGCGCCTGCCGAGGTGACCTTCGTACCGATGGGCGAGACCGGCTATCTGACCGCGCGCTATCCCGGCCGCGATCGCAAGGCGAAGCCGGTCGTCGTGCTGGCGCATATGGACGTGGTCGCGGCCGATCCGAAGGACTGGACCCGCGATCCTTTCGTGCCGGTCGTCGAGAATGGCTATGTCTTCGGGCGCGGGAGTCTGGACAACAAGGCCGGGCTGTCGATGGCGGTCGCGACGCTGATGAAGCTCCGGCGCGACAAATGGGTGCCGCAGCGCGACGTGGTGCTGGTGCTGACCGGCGACGAGGAAACCACGATGCGCACGACCAAGGCAGCGGCGGAGGCGTACAGGAACGCCGCGCTGGTGCTGAACGCCGATGCCGGCGGCGGGCAGCTGGGCGATGATGGCAAGCCGATGGTGTACGCCCTGCAGGCGGCGGAAAAGGTCTATGGCGACTGGCACCTCACCATCACCGATCCGGGCGGGCACAGCAGCCGGCCGGGGCCGGACAATGCCATCGTCCATCTGGCGGCGGCGGTCGGGCGGATCGCCGCCTATCGCTTCCCGCCGCAACAGAACGAGATCACGAAGGCGTCGCTGGCCGGCACCGCGACGATGACGCCGGGGCCGCTGGGCGCGGCGATGAAGGCGTTCGCCGCCGATCCCACCGACACCGCGGCCGCCGATATCCTGTCGGCCGACAAACGCTATATCGGGCAGGTCCGCACGACCTGCGTCCCCACCATGTTCGACGGCGGCCATGCACCCAACGCGCTGCCGCAGCGCGCGGTCGCCAATATCAACTGCCGCATCTTTCCCGGCACGCCACGCGCCGCGATCGCGGCCAAGCTCACCGAGTTGACCGCCGACCCGAAGATCGCCGTGACCTTCAACGACAATGGCACGATCGAGGCCGGCGCCTCCCCGCTCGACCCGAAGGTCGTGGCGGCGGTGAAGGCGGCGGTCGCGCAGCGTTCGCCGGGACTGCTGGTCGTGCCGATGCAGGAAGCGGGCGCGACCGATTCGATGCATTTCCGCGCGCACGGCATCCCCAGCTTCGGGGTCGGCGGCGTGTTCATGAAGCCGAGCGACAGCTTCGCCCACGGCCTGAACGAACGGGTGCCGGTGGCGACGTTCGATCCGGGCGTGGTGTGGTGGGAGACGCTGCTGAAAACGCTCGGATAGCGGGCGCTCCCCCTTGCCCCGCCGGCAGGCGTATCCGGGGAAACTCCCCTATTTCCAACGTCACCCCGGACTTGATCCGGGGTGACGAGCATCATCGATCAACCGAACAGCGCGAGCACCCCGCGCGACGGATCGACCAGCCCTTCATAGATCATCTTGCACGCGACATAGACGATGACGGCAAGGCCGACATAGGCGACCCAGCGATAGCGCTCGATCACGCGGGCCAGCACGTTGGCGGCGACACCCATCAGCGCGACCGACAGGATCAGCCCGATGGCGAGGATGCCGGGATGCTCGCGCGCCGCGCCCGCGACCGCCAGCACATTGTCGAGGCTCATCGACACGTCGGCGACCGCGACGGCCCAGGCGGCGCTGGCAAAGGTGCGCGGCGGGGCCTGCGTCACCGCATCCTCGCCGCCCGCCTCGCCGCGCAGTTCGCGCCACATCTTCCACGCGACCCACACCAGCAGCAGCCCGCCGGCAAAGACGAGGCCGGTGATCTGGAGCAGCTGCGTCACCAGCAGCGCAAAGGCGACGCGCAGCACCAAAGCCGCGCCGACGCCGATCAGGATCACCTTGCGGCGCATATCGGCGGGCAGGCCGGCGGCCAGCGCACCGACGACGATGGCGTTGTCGGCCGCCAGCATGATGTCGATCAGCACGACCTGTCCGAAGGCGGCGAGCGCGGACGGGCTGCCGATATTGGCGAAATCGGCGACGATATGGTTCCAGAGTTCGTTCATCGGGGCAGCCTATAGCGCGAAAGCGGCAGACGACCAGAGCGCGCGGACGCCCGGTCGATCGACAAGCCGAACCAGCGGCATGGGGCTGCGGTTCCGGCCTTTCGCACGGCGGCGATGCGTGTCAGGATCGGGCATGATCCGCCTCGCCCCGCTCACCGCGATCCTGGTCGCCGTCGCCACCCCCGCCATGGCGCAGGACGCGCCGGGCTATGATTTCCGCGAACGAACGCGGGTGCTGGCGTTCGATCCGGGGCGGTTCTTTGCCGGAAGGTTCGAACCGATGATCGCGATCCGCTATATGGGCGACGATTATGACTACCCGGTCTATGCCCTTGCGCTGCAGGCCGGGTGCAACCCTGCCGAACAGCCCGAACAGCGCCTGGATTGCGGCCGGCGGCTGATCGCCCGCATGGTACGCTCCCCCTATGATGGGACACCGCCCCGCCCCCGGGCGCGCGGCCAGCGACTGTTCGGCACACTGACCACGGCACGGCCGGACAGCGACGATGCCCTGCGCCGCGCGCTCGATGCGGCGGCGCTGGAATGGGTCGAGGCCGATGTGCGGCAATGCGCCCCGGCGATGGCGCATCTGGCGACGTTGCGCGACGTGCGGTTCACCCTGCCGGTCGATCTCGACAAACCGCTGTTCGAAATGGTGCTGCACGCCGACAAGGTCCGTGTCGATACCGGCGACTATCTGACCCGCTCGCACTACGAAGGCTGGGCCAAGCCCGGCACCGCCGGGGCATGGGCCGATGCCTTCGCAAAAAGCCTGGAAGGCTGCTGGAAACCCGCCAGCGCCCCCGTGCCGTGGCGCGCGGCGGCGAAGTAGCGCGGCACGGTCGCCTTTTAGGCTTTGGTCCACCTTGCCGGAAGCGTCGCCCCAGCGAAGGCTGGGGCCTCAAGCGGCTCCTGCATCGCGCTATCACCGGGAGATCCCAGCCTTCGCCGGGATGACGTCTGGTTCAGGCGTCTCCCCCGCCCGTGCGAGAGTACGTCGCGGGGAGAACGCATAAGCAGCGTCACCCCGGATCAAGTCGGGGCGACGTGGTGGCCGGGGCGATTACTTCCCCCGCGCCGCCGCCGTCCTGTCCCGTGCCGCGCGGAATTCGCTGTCGCCCGCCCAGTTCGGCCATGCGCGCCCGTCCGCGAGGCGACGTCCGAGCGTGTAGAGGATCGTCAGGTCGCTCTGCACGCTGCCGGTATCCCAGTTGGGGTCATATTCGTCGGCGGGCTGATGATATTTGTCGCGGGTATAGGCGTCGGCCAGTTCCTTGGCGCGCGCCGTGCCGCCGACCACCAGGTCGCGCCCGCCGCTATAGGACAGTGCCGGCACGCCGCGCTTGGCGAAGGGGAAATGGTCGGAGCGGTAGAAGCTGCCCGCCTCCGGCTTGGGATCGGTCGAATAGCGCCGCCCCTGCGTGCCGGCGACCTCGGTCAACATGGTCAGCAGGTCGAGCTTCGCCGACCCCGAAATGCTGAAATCGCGCGAGGCGGACGGTGCGAACGGTCCGTCCATGTTGATGACCCCGGCGGTCGTCGCCAGCGGGCGCAAGGGGTTGGCGGCATAATATTCGGTGCCGAGCAGCCCCTTCTCCTCCGCCGTCACCGCGAGGAACAGGACCGAGCGATCCGGCTTCGGCCCCGCGCCATAGGCCCGCGCCAGTTCGAGCAGCGCGGCGATGCCCGACGCATTGTCGAGCGCACCGTTATAGATGCGGTCGCCCTTCGCATCGGGCGCGCCGATGCCGAGATGGTCCCAATGCGCCGAATAGATCACGGTTTCTTGCGGGTGCTTCGTGCCCGGCAGCACGCCCGCGACATTGTGCGAGGTGATGACCTCGGGCTTCACCGTATAGCGTGCGTCGAGCGTGGCCTTCAGCGGCATGGCACGGAAATTCGCCTTGCGCGCCGCCGCCTTGGCCGCTTCGAAATCCAGTCCCGACTGTTTGAACAGTTCGACCGCCAGGTCGCGCTGGATCCAGCCTTCCATCGGCGTGTGCGACGCGGCCGGGGTCTGCCGCACGATATCGAACATCGTATTGGTGTTCGAATTCTTGACCGTCGCCCAGCCATAGGAGGCGGGCGCGCTTTCATGGACGATCAGGATGCCGGCCGCGCCCTGTCGCGCCGCCTCTTCATATTTGTACGTCCAGCGCCCGTAATAGGTCATCGCCTTGCCGCCGAAATCGCCCTCGCCCCCTTCGAAATCGGGGTCGTTGACCAGCACGACCATGATCTTGCCCTTCAGGTCGACGCCCTTGAAATCGTCCCATTTCCGTTCGGGCGCGTGGACGCCGTAGCCGACGAAGACCAGGGGCGCGTCGGCGATGGCGACCGATTGCTGCCCGGTCAGCGCGGCGCGGACCGCGATCTCGTTCCCCTGCGTCAGCGTGCGCTTCGTACCGCCCGCGGTGATCGAAAGCTGCGGCGTGCCGACGATATCGGACTTCAGCAGCGGCACGTCCTGATACCAGCTGCCCTTGTCCCCGGCGGGTTGCAGGCCGGCGGCCTTCATCTGTTCGGCGATATAGGCGATGCTCTTCGCCTCGGCCGGGGTCGCCGGCGCGCGGCCCTCGAACGCGTCGCTCGACAGCGTCTGGATATCGCGCGAGATGCGCTTGGTATCGAAGGTCGGCGCAGTCTGCGCATGGGCAGCGGTCGACAGCAGCAGGGCGGGCAGGATCAGACGCTTGAGCACAGGCGAACTCCGAAACGGATGGATGGGGGGAGTGTGGCGGAGCAGTCCATGGCGGGCAATGGGCGGAACGGACGCTACGATAGCCAATTCGTCACCCCGGGCCTGACCCGGGGTCCCGCTTCTTCTGCTACCGTGGACAAGAAAGCAGGACCCCGGATCAAGTCCGGGGTGACGGGCAGTTTCACGCCGGCCGCCGCATCAGCCCCACCAGCGCGCCCAGATTCGGCCGCCCGCCACCGGCCAGCAGGCTCGCGCGGAAAATGCGGCCGAGCAGGATCACCTCCACCACGATGAACGCGGCGGTGATCGCGCCCGCGGTCCATACCTGCCACAACGGCATGCCGGTGCCGAGCCGCGCCAGCACCGCGAACGGCGTCCAGATCGGAATCCACGTCAGCAGTTCGACCGCCGGGCCGCTCGCCCCGCGCAGCACCGCCTGCACCAGCACCGTGACCGGGATCATGATGACCATCAGCACCGGGGTCAGATAGCCCTGCGCATCGCGCATCGAATCCGACACCGACCCGATCACGAGGAAGATCATCGCGACGACGATATACCCCGCCACGAAGAAATACAGGATCGTCGCGATCGCGCCGAACGACGATACCGGTTCCAGCGCGGGGCGGATCATCTCGGCGATCGCGCCATGCGTGGCGAAGGCGGCGACGATGCCGCACACCGCCCAGGTCGCGACCATCGACAGCCCGATGCCGACCGTGCCGATCAGCTTGCCGTACATCAGTTCGTTGGGACTGACGCAGGCCAGCACCGTCTCGATCAGCTTGTTGCTGCGTTCCTCGACCGACCCCTGCAACATCCAGCTGCCCGACAGGATCAGCGACATCAGCAGGATATAGGCGCAGGCGAGCGGCAGGATCGAGCGGATCAGCACCCGTTCGCGCCCGCTGCCGCGCGGCGGCACGACGACCGCGATGTTGGGCGCGATCTGGGTCGAGGCAGCAGCGACCGGCGCGGCGACGCCGTTCATCTGCAGATAGCGCACCTTCAGCTCCTGTGCGAGCAGCCCCTGCACCATCGTCACGAAGCTGCTCGACGGCGCGCCATTGGCCCACAGCTTGACCTCCGGCGAGCGGCCGAAATCGGCGGGGATGTAGACGGCATAGTCGAGCGCCTTCTCCTTGCTGCCCTCGGCCGGGCGCAGCAGCGGGTCGAGCGCGGTTCCGACCCGTTCGGGCGGGGCGGCGGCGACCGCTGCCGGCACGGGCACGATGCTGTAGAGCGGATCGGGCGCGTCGAACGCTGGCACCTCCCCGCCCTTCGCCCGGATTTTGGCCAGCGCACCCTCGACGCCGCCGGCCGCGACGAACGCCGCGACATCGGCATCGCTGTACCAGCGGTCATGCCGCGCCCAGGGGGCGGCCGGATCGGCGGCGTCGAGCCTGTTCGCCTCGACGAAGCGCGACAGTTGCGTCAGCACCCGGCGCTGTTCGTCCAGCTCGATCCGCGCCGCGATGGCCCGCGCGGTCGTGCCGCCGCTGCGGTCGATCAGCATCACCCGCTGCGTGTCGGACTTGTCGAGGAAGCGCGACGCGACGGGGCCGATGGCGAAGGCCAGCGGCAGGATCAGCAGCGTGACCCAGAAGCTGCGCGTGGCGGCGATCTGGCGGAACTCGCGGGCCGCCACCAACAGGATATGGTTCATCATGCGCGTGGCTCCGCCTGTCCGACGATATGGAGAAAGACATCGTGCAAGCCGGGTCGATGCTGTTCGAACCGGCGCAGCGGAATGCCCGCCGTCGTGCAATGTTGCAGCAGGTCGGCCGGATCGCGCCCCGGCGTCAGCGCCACGTCCCACGCGGTCCAGCCATCGCCCACCTCGCCCTTCGCGACGGCACGCTCGACACCGTCCAGCCCGGCGGGCGACTGGCGCGCCACCACGTCCAGTCGCGCGGGCAGGGTCGCGCGCGCCTCGTCCTGCGTGCCTTCGAACTTCTTCGCACCCTTGGCGAGCAGCAGCAGCCGGTCGCACAGCCGTTCGGCGTGCTGCATGACATGGGTCGAGAACACAACCGCCGCCCCGCCCCTTGCCGCGCTCAGGATTTCCTCCTCCAGCAATCCCTGATTGACCGGGTCCAGCCCGGAAAAGGGTTCGTCGAGGATCAGCAGCCGCGGCGCGTTGATGACCGCGGTGGCCAGCTGCACCTTCTGCGCCATGCCTTTGGACAGCTTGTCGACGCCGGTCTTGAGGTTGGCGCCCAGCCCGAACCGGTCGAGCAGCGCCCGGCCCCGCGCGCGCGCGTCGCCGGCGGTCATCCCCTTCAGCCGCCCGAAATAGACCACCGTCTCCAGCGCGGTCATCGAGCGGTACAGCCCGCGTTCCTCGGGCAGGAAGCCGAGCAGCCCGCTCGATTCGCGACCCGGCGGCTTGCCCAGCACCTCGATCCGCCCGGCATCGGGGCGGATGATGTCGAGCACCATGCGCAGCGACGTCGTCTTGCCCGCGCCATTGCCGCCCAGAAAGCCGAACACCTCGCCCGGCGCGACGGCAAAGCTCAGATGGTCGACAGCCGTCATGGTGCCGAACCGTTTCACCACGCCATCAAGGCGCAGGGCATGTTGCATCGATTATCCCCCCGGTAACGCGCCCGTTATTACCGTTTATCGATACGTCGGCAAGGGGGAATGGCGGGGCCGTTCAGCCGGTGAATTCGCGGCGGATCGTCGCCAGCCTGGCCGCGACCAGCGCTCTCGTGTCGCGGCCGACCCCGGCGTCGCGTGCGGCGGCGTCCCATCCGGCGACCGCGTCCGCCACCTGTTCGACGATGGCCGTGATCGCCCGGGGCGCGATGCCGTGCAGCCGTCCCAGGCGATCGACATGGCGGCGCGTCGGCATCGCCCCCTCGCCCGCCACCGCCAGATAATGTTCGCCGCCCGGCCCGTCGGAATAGGTCAGGTCATAGGCAGGCGCGAGGTGCCAGTCGCCGCCCTCGTCCATCAGATAGGCGTGCTGGCGGCTGTGATCGTCGCGATTGCCCGCCAGCACGTTGAACACCATCCGGGCAAAGGCGGCGACGACATCGCCCTCGTCCCGCGTGATCGCCCGCGTCGCGCGCAGGAACATGTCGTAATCGATCGCGCCGGGGATGTTCGGCGGAGCCTCGATCGCGCCGGCCAGCGACACCATATGGACGCGCACCCCCGCCCCCGGCCGGTCGAAGCGCCGCGTCGCGAACCAGGGCGGGCCATGCCGCGCCGGGATCAGCCGCGTCTCGCCCATCGTCAGCCCGGCGGCGCGCGCCATCACGGCATAGGCCGCTTCGAGCGGACCGATATCGACCGGATCGCCCTGCGCGCGGAACTTCACGATCCATGCTTCATGGTCCGGCGGCAATTCGCCGTCGCCGATGCCGATCGCGCCATCGGGGCCGAAGCCGACATGCACCTTCGGCCGCGCGCCGCCCGACGCCCCGCCCAGATCGGCGAGCAGGTCGGACAGCGCCCCGCCCTCCCCGCGCAGGATCGCCTGCGATTCCGCCGCCAGCGCGTCGAGGTCGATCGCGTCCGCCTCCGCCGCCGGGGTGGTGGCGGGGGCAAAGGTCAGCCGCCCCCGCCCATGATCGCCGACCAGCGCGAGCCGGTCGAGCGCCGACAGCCGCCCCATGTCGACGCCGAGCGCGGCGAGCCGCCGCCGCATCAGCAACGCCCCCCACCCCTCGGGCAGGCTGTCGGACAGGAAGCCGTGCAGCCCGTCGAACGCGCGGGTCCGCGCCGCCTGCAGCCCCGGTTCGGGGGGATAGTGGACCGGCGACAGCCGCCGGGCATCGGCGATGGCGGCAGCGGTCCATTCGAGCTGGGCGAGTCCACCCGCCATTGCCACCCGCGCGGCGGGGGCCGCGCCATGCAGCGCGATGTGCAGCGGCTGTCCGGGGGCGAGCTTCACCGCCGCCCCTTGCGCTGGTCGTCGAGCAGCGCGTCCATGCTGACGGCGGCGGGCGGCGGGAACAGTGTTTCCAGCGCATCCTCGCACCGCAGGACCAGCGCCGCGCGGACCAGATCGTCGATCGACGCCTTCCCCTCCGCCTCCATCCGCCGCCAGGTGCGATAGGACACGCCGGCCCGGCTCGCGCTGTCGGCCTGGGTCAGCCCCATCGCCTTGCGCCGGCTGCGGATGCGCTGCCCGATGGCGGTCGCCAGTTCGACGGGGGTGTATAGCATAGGCCATAAATGGACGATCTTTGCAATTTTTGCAATGTGTCGTCCTTATATGGACGTTGCAACAAGTGCTCCGGTGGCTCCCAGCACATCAGTCCAGCGAAGCCAAGGAGCACACCGCAGGAGCAACGGGCGCTTCCCAAGGCCCATCGACATTCGTTTGCCTGGACAACCGGTCCATCCCATCGTCACTCCCGCGTAGGCGGGTGTCCATAAGCGCCGGCCTCACGAATCCAGCGAAAACGTCAGCGGCTATGGATTCCCGCCTGCGCGGGAATGACGAGGATTGGCGATGGGATGGACCGGTTGTCCAGGCAGTCGAATGTCGATCGGGCCTGACGGGGAAGCAGCTCCTACCCCGCCACCGGCAGCGTTACCCGGAACACCGCCCCCGGCCCCTCCGGCACCAATGCCACGCTCCCCCGATGCGCCTCGACCAGCGAGCGCAGGATCGACAGGCCCAGCCCGGTCCCGCCATCGGCACGGCGGGTGGTGAAGAAGGGTTCGAACACCCGCTCGCGGTCGCCCGGCGCGATGCCGGGGCCGTTATCGGTAAGCGTCAGGAGCACCAGCCCCTCGGCCACCGTCGCCGCGATATCGATCCTCGTTGCTCTCGCCTGCCGGCTATTGTCGATCAGCGTCGACAGTGCGGTCTCCACCACGCCGCGCGGCACCGCGACCGAAGGCAGCGGCCCCGCCGGCACCGCCACCGCCAGCACGCTCGCATCCGCCGCCTCGGCCAGCACCGCGCCCAGATCGGTCGCCGCCCCCGCCTCGCGCGTCGCCATATCGGCGCGGGCCAGTTCCAGCAGCCGACTGACCAGCACGTTCAGCCGCCCGGCGTCGGCGGCGATATTCGACAGGAACCGCGCCCGGTCGGCCGGTGCCATGTCGTCATGGTCCTGCAACAGCTCCACCGCGCCGCGAATGCCGGCCAGCGGCGTCTTGAATTCATGGCTGACCGCATGGGCGAAGTCGCGCAGATAGCGCGACCGATGCGCAATCGCTTCCGCCATCGCGCCGAAATCGCGGTACAGCGCCTGGATCTCGATCGCGGCGGTGGCCGGCGGGTCGGGCACGCTGCCCCCGCCCCCGGCGACCGCGCGGGTCGCATCGCGCAGCGCCTCGACCGGGCGGACGATGCCGCGCGACAACAGCCCGCTCAGCACGACCAGCGTGACGAAGATCGCGACGATGCCGAACGCGATCTTGCCGCGATCCTGATACAGCCCGACGAACAGGCTACGCGGCGACCGCGCGAGCAACAGTACCCCGACCACCCGCCCGTCGACGATGACCGGCCGGGCATGGTGGATGCGCAGGTTCGACGCACGGCTGAGCCATTCGAGCGGATAGCGCGGACGATAGCTGCCGTTGCGGCGCAGCACCGTGACCGCGCGTCCCGCCCGCGCCGCCTGCACCTCCGGCAGCGCGGCATAGCCCATGCCGGTGGGGCCGCGCGCGACGATGCGCCCGTCCGCGTCCAGCAGCTGGATCGACGCCAGCGTCGTCGTCGCCGTCATCGCCAGTACCGGTGCGACGCGCTCCGCCCAGCGCACCGCCTCCGGGTCCGCGCCCGGCATCGCCACCGGCGCGGGTCGTTCGGGCAGGATGCGCGACAGCCGCAGGTCGAGGCTGGAGCCATGGCCGCCGCGCAGGACCTCCGCCCCCTGCCCGCCCGCCCGGTCGCGCGCGGCAACGGCGGCCAGCGCGGCGCTCTGTGCGACCAGCTCGGTCTCGGTCTGTCGCAGCAGGCTGTTCTCATATACCCGCAGGAACAGCGCGCCGAACCCGGGCAGCGCGGCGACGAACAGGAAGGTCGCGAGCAGGATCGTGCGCAGCCGCAGTCGGGGCCAATGCCGCCGGACCAGCGCCTTCGCAGCGGCGATCACGCGCCGCATTGCCCCAGTCGGTAGCCGACCCCCGCCCGCGTCTCGACCACGTCGGTCGCGCCGACGCTAGCGAATTTCGCGCGCAGGTTGCGCACATGGCTGTCGATCGTGCGGTCGGTGATCGCAAAGCCCGGCCCGTGCAGCCGATCGATGATCGCGTCGCGGCTGAACACCTTCGACGGCATCGCCGCCAGCGTGCGCAAGATGCCGAATTCGGTGACGGTCAGCGCGACCGGCTCCCCCGCCCAGCTCGCCTGCCAGCCATCGGGGTCGAGCCGCAACCGGCCATGCGCCAGCGGCGCGGCGGCGCTTTCCACCGCCGGCGGCCGCGTGGCGACCCGCCGCAGGATCGCCATCACCCGCGCCACCACCTCGCGCGGCGAGAACGGCTTCACGACATAATCGTCGGCGCCCAGCTCGATGCCCAGCACCCGGTCGATCTCGTCGTCGCGGCTCGACAGGAACAGGATCGGCACATCGCTGACGCTCCGCAACCGGCGGCACATTTCGATCCCGTCCATGCGCGGCATGTTGATGTCCAGCACGATCAGGTCGGGCCGCTGCTCCAGCGCGATCGCCAGCGCCGCCTCGCCATCGCCGGCCTCGATCGAGGCCAGCCCCGCCTTGGCGAAGGCGAATGCCAGCAGCTGGCGGATATGCGGGTCGTCATCGGCGATCAGGATCGTGCGCGGCATGGGGCACTGGATCAGCGCCAGCGGCGCGGGCGTCAAGGTCGCACCGGTTTCGGCAGTGACCGGTAGCCGTACCAGGAACCGCTCGGTGCCGGCTGCGCGGTGATCTCCCCTACTTGCTGGCGCACGGCGGCCAGGCGACGGGCGCCGCGCAGGGTCCACGTGCCCCACCGCGCCTGCCGCCATGCAAGATCGGCCTGCAACGCTCGCCGGACATGCCGCACCCGCCCGCGCGTCGCGGCATCCATCGGCCGCCGCTCCAGTGCAATGATTGGCAGCAGTGCTCCATCCCCGACCAGCCACAGATATGCAAGGTCGACCGCCTCGGGCCGCTTCGCCTGCACATTATAGGCCGCTGCCGCCGCACCGAGATCGACGACGCTGCATACGCTCAACACGATACCCGCCCCCAGCGCATTGGCGTTGACCAGCCACCGCGCGCTCTTGCCGCCCAGGATGCGCCACGCGATCAGCATCAGCCCAAGCGCGACCAGCCCCATCCACAGCAGCGCCGCGATTCGCCACGCGGTCAGCATCGATTCGTCGATATAGTCGAGGGTGCGCAGCACGCTGGAGGCGACCAGCACGAGGTTCTGCGCGACCCATAGCGTGACGAGCCGCCGCGCCCAGCGATCGCCCGCGCTCGCACTGCCCGGACGCAGCATCGCCAGGGCGAGGAAGCCCGCCAACAGCGCGGTCGCGATCAGCGGATAGGCCCCGCGATGGGCATAGGTCGCCGCGTTCATCCCCTCAGGCAGCGCCGCCCCGCTCCACAGAAACGCGATGTCGAGCGCATTCTGCACGGCGAAGATCAGGTTGAAGACGACCAGCGCCATGATGACCGATGGCAGCGACGTGCCGGGAATGCGCGGCTCGGGATCGGGTAGCCACGCGGCGATGCGCGACACCATGCCCCGCGGGCGAAAGGCCGGCCATGCCGCCAACGCAACGACGGCCCAGAGCGTGACCTGCCACGTCTCGGGCAGGCGGATCGTGGAAAAGGCGTTTTCGATTAACGGGTTGGCGCTGGCGAACAGCATCAGGAACAGCGCGCTGCCCAGCACCGGCAGCGCCAGCACCGCTGCGACGCGCATCGGCGACACCCCTCGCCCACGCACCGCGCCCATCCGCTTCAGGTCGAACGGCAGGGCGAACGGCGTGCTGAGCCCATGGACCAGCAACCGCACGCTCCAGCGCCAGGCATCGTCGAACGCGCCGATACGCGGCAGCAGCGCGGCGACCGACAGCGCGGCCCAGAACATCGCCCAGGACAGCGGCCCCGGATCGTCGACCAGCATCGCCGCGAACAGCGCGGCGGCTCCGACCGCGACCCATGCCGGCCGGCTGTGGCGGACGTCGCGCCGGACCGCGACCAGCAGCGCGAGCCAGGCGGCGGCGAACCCACCCACCCGCGCTCCTTCGAACCCGTCGGGGAACAGCCATTGGAACAGCAGGACGGTCGCGATTATCGCCGCGATCTTGAACAGGAAACTGAAGCGCATCGTGCGGCCCCTTCGGGAGGACAGGAACCGCCGGGATAGGGATGCGCGGTGGACGGGTGATCCGCCAGCGGTCAAGGTTGCACGCAGGCCCGGTGCAGTTCCGGTGCAGGGAAAGCGGGACGGGCTACCCCGCCCTTTTTCAAATCCATTCTGAAACCAATCAGCCTGGTTAGACGGTTTCTTAGAAGGTTAGGGAGTTAAGGAGCGCGGGGACCGGCCGAACACCGCCGGTTTCCGCGATTCGCACGCGCGGCATCGTTCCCGAAAGATCGGCGATCCGTTCCCGAAGGATCGACGGTACCGTTCCCGAAGTGTCGGTCGAGCGTTCCCGAAAGGTCGGGCCGCGTTCCCGGAGTGTCGAAGGTTGCCATCGACGAGCAAAATGCGGCGCGCGTTTGAATCAATTCCAACCGGCATCGCGATGAACTCGTTCAAACCGGGCGCAGGCTGTCCGGCAACGGGACAGGGGCGTTGTCGGCGGCCCAAGATAGCCGACACTTCGGGAACGCTTGGGCGGATCGGACTGGGTTGAATGCGGGTGGCAGGTGCCGCGGGAGACGCGGCCTGCGCCGGGGCGATGGCTTGCGGCGGGGGGATCGAACTCTCGGCAAAGGGTCCGAATGACGCGACACGCCTGCCCACTCAGGCCGCGCAACACATAGGCTTCCGGCCGCTAGCGCCCCAGTTCGTGGCGATGCTTGGCATCGAAGCGCCGGACATAGCCGATGAACGCCGCCTGGTAATTGACCGGGGTCCGCGACGGGTCGCCATCGATCCACGCGCGGAATTCGGCGTGGAGCTGATGATAATCCCAGCCCGGACATTCGCCGCGCAGCAGCTCCAGAGTCTGCGTGCTGATCTCGCCATCCTGCGCGCGTGCCGCCAGTCCCCGGATCGAGGCGCGGATCATCGCGGCGGCATCGACCAGTTCCTCGGTCCGTTCGGGCGAGGGGGCGGGCTTCCCCATCGGTGCCACGGCGGGAACGGGGGCAGGGGCGGGGGCAGGGGACACGCTGGCGGTGCGCAGCGCATCGTTACGCCGGCGCATCCGCAGCGACGGCTCGCGCTTGCCCTCGCCCTGTTCCAGCGCCAGCGTATAGCCGGGCAGTTCGTCGCGCTCGGCGATCTTGGCGATCTCGAACTTGAAGCGGCGATATTGTCCTTCGGCGCCCGATTTCTCGAACAGGGTCGGCATCGATATCGTGAACCCCGCGTCGCCCGCGCCGCCGGCGTGTTTGCGCGCGACGCGGTACAGCCAGCGTTCGCGCCCGCCGGTCAGGTCGAAATAGGCGCGGTCGATCGACAGCACGCCGCCGGTCATCATCACCCCTTCCCAGAACCAGTTCGACAGTTCGATCGTCATGCCGCGCGACCGTTCGGTCTTTTCATCGACCAGCTGGGTCCAGCCATCCAGCCAGCTGAACGTTGCTTCTCGCCGGTTTTCTGCGCGGATATTCGTCTTGATCGTCGTCGCCACCAACCGGTCGAGCGCCTGGCCCAGCAGTTCATAGGCGCGCCCCGTCGTCGGCCGCCCGATCGCGCGCAACAGGTCGTACGGCATCAGGTGCAGCTTGCGCGGCACGTCGTTGACCCCACGCCTGGCCATATCGGCCAGCACGCTGGCGCAATAGATCAGGATGTCCGCGTCCCAGATCGTCGCCATGCCGTAATCGGCATTGGCCGACACATGCACCCACAGCTTGCCATCGGGGCTTTGGTAATCGATCGGCTTGACTCGTTTCGACTTGGCGAGGCTGAAGAACGGCCGCTCCATCATCTCGCGCTGGTCGCGAAGCGGCAGGTCGGCGAGATAGGGGAGGAACAGGTCGAACTGTTCGCTGACCTTCTCCGATGCGGCGCGGGTCATGCGGCTGTCCTGAAAAGTTTCCCCGGGGAAACTTTCGGGCGGCAGGGCAGGGGGGCGCGCGATCGATAGCGATCCGCCGGTCCGCCACGGCGCGACCCGCGCGGGGAAAGGTTGCAAAGTTTCCCCGGGGAAACATCCGCACATCCCGGCGAGCGAGCGGATGGGTGCAAGCTAGGCTGCAACGCGCGCGAAGGGGCGGGCCGCTGCGATGCCGCGCCGATCAGCCGCACCCGCCGGGCGGTGCCGCCCGAAAGTTTCCCCGGGGAAACTTCGCCTATCACCGCTGCAGCCCCCGCCCCTGCGCCTCCAGCTCGGTCAGGATGATGCGCAGTCCCGCTGCCAGCTCGTCGACGCTCGCGCCCGATCCGGCGTGGAGCCGCAGCGTCACGCCCTGCCGGTTGGCCGACTGCACGGTCATCGCCGGCCGGCCCGACGACGGCAGGGTCCAGAAATGGGGCGTCGCCTTCGCATCCCCCCGCGACGGCGCCTCGAGCAACCGTTTCAGCACGTCGGCGGCCGGCAGGGTCGCGTCGCCCTTCGCCCGTGCCGCCGCCTGTTCGCGCGCGACGATCTTCGCCTCGGCGAGGATCAGCGGTGCCTGCACCCGATCCTCCAGCGCCTGGGCCAGAGCATAGCCGCCCTTCAGCTGCACCTCGGCGGGCGAGGCGAAGGCGGCGATCGCCGCATCGGGCAGCGCGGCTACCCGCAGCATCTTCGACAGCCAACCCTTGGACAGCTTCAGCCGTTCCGCCATGCGCGTGGCGTGGTTGCCATAATGGGTCTTCAGCGCCGCCGCATAATTGCGCGCGCGTTCGAGGTCCGACACATCGGCGCGCGCCCGATTTTCCAGATCGGCGAGCCGGAACGCCGCTTCGTCGTCCAGTGTCGCGACCTGCGCCACGAACTGCATGTCGGGATAGCTGTGCGCGCGCAGCCACGAGATCGACCAGTGCCGCCGCGTGCCGGCGATCACCTCGTAATCATGCGCCGGATCGCCCTCGACCCGCCGGACCACCGCCGGCACCTTCTGCCCGCCCTCGGCGATGATCGAATCGATCAGCTCGCGGCACCCCGCCTCGGTCAGATGGGCATAGGAGCGTGCATTGCCCGGCCAGATCCGCACCCGCGCCGGGTCGAGCAGCAGCTGCGTCACCTGCCGCACCTCGCCCGACGCCACCCGCGCCAGCGCCGATTCGCGACCCAGCAACGTCGTGCCGCGCAGTCGCTCCGACCCGCGCTCGGTCGGGGCGGGGGCGGGGGTGTCGGCCGGGCCGTCGTCGAGCAACGCGGCCAAATAATCGGATTGCTTACGCGCCATGGGGTACCTCCGCGCGGAACATATGCAGAACTCGGTGTTGTAGGAAAGAGGGGGCGGTAAAGCGTCCGGTCCACGCAAATCGAAACGCGTCGCCGACAGTGACATTCGCCGGAGTAGCGACGGCCCCCCAACCACGCCGTACCCTCGCGCAGGCGGGGGTCCAGAGCCATACACGCAGTCCTATCGTTACCCTGGACCCCCGCCTGCGCGGGGGTACGCGGAGGGCGTCACGAAACCCCGCCGGGTCCGCCTGCGCGAACCCGTCGATCGGGCTGCCGGCCCGTCGGCCGGGCGGTTTGAGCAAGCTTGCGCTGCGCGCTCGCTGGCCGCGCTTTGCGCTGTCAAACCGCCGCCGCATGGACCACCTCCTCCTCGCTCGCCGGCGTCACGCGGCCCCAACCCTGCCGGACCAGCTGCTCGATCTGCCCCATCGCCTCGTCGAGGTTCGCGCGGCAGCGTTTGTGCGTCTTGGGGGTGCCGATCGGCCTTTCCAGCTCGTAGACCGTCATCATCCGCATCGCGGCGTGACTGATCTCGGCCGATTCGAGGATCGGGACCGGCAGCAGGGCCGGGCCGAAGCTCTGCTCCATGATCGCGCGCACCATCGCGTGGGACGGATCGTTGCCGTCGAACTTCGAACAGATCAGCCGCACGAAACTGTAATCGACCTCGATCCCCGCACTGCCCAATTGCTGCAGCACCTGGTCCATCATCGACAGGAACTGGACCGTCGAACAGAAATCGGGCGTCGTCGCCGCCAGCGGTACCAGCAGCGCATTGGCCGCCTGCATCACCGCCAGGCTGATCGTGCCGAGTGCGGGCGGCGGGTCGAGCAGCACGATGTCGTAATGCCGCGCGAGGTCGATCAGCCCCTGTTTCAGCTTGCGGAACCGTGCCGCCAGCACCGACGCTCCGTCCGATCCCGCCGCCGCCAGTTCATATTCGACGTCGAACAGTTCGAGGTTCGACGGGATCAGGTCGACATTGGGCCATGGCGTCGACTTGACCGCATAGGACAGGTCGTTCTGCGTCGGGTCGATCGACAGATAGGGGTAGAGCGTTTCCTCGCGCGTGATGTTGAAATGCGGGTTGAAGCCGAACAGCGTCGTCGTCGTCGCCTGACTGTCGCAATCGACGACCAGCACGCGATATCCCTGCACCGCGAAATAATGGGCGAGGTGGGTGGTGACGGTCGACTTGCCGACGCCGCCCTTGAAATTCTGCACCGCGATGACCGCCGGCACGTCGAGCGGCGCGCGGGCAGGGGAGGCCCCCAGCACGTCGCGCATGTGCAGCAATTCCTCGACGCTATAGCCCAGGCGCCGGCCATTATCGGCGGCGGGGGCGGGGGGCAGGCGCCCGTCCTCCTCGGCCATGCGAATGCGGTTGGTCGAACAGCCGAGCAGTTGCGCGGCCTCGGCAATGCCGAAGCGGACGTTGAGGCCCTTGCGGCTTTCGGGCAGGAACGCCTTGCGCCGCAGCCGCTCGATCATCCGTTCACCGGCGTCCGCCAGATCGCCGATCTGTGCCGTAATTGCATTCATGCTGCGCAGCACCCGCCAGTTTGAACCCTGTTATGCCGGATATGCCATGAGGAGCTTCAATCGGGCAAGCGATTGCGCGGTTTGATTCAAGCGACGTGTTTGTTGCGAAGAGATAGCTGCGCGTATATACGTCGTCATTACCACATCGGAGACCGATCTTGTCGAAAGCCGCCGTGTTCACCATGAAGCTCGAACCCGATCTGCGCGCGGCATTCATGGCCGCCGCCGAGGCGAGTCATCGCCCGGCATCGCAGGTCGTGCGTGAACTGATGCGCGGCTATATCGAGCGCGAAGCGGCGCGGCAGGAACAGGGCGACTTCCTGGCCCGCAAGGTCGCCGCCGCCCGCACCGCCAGCAACGCTGGAGTCGGGCGCAGCAATGACGCCGTAGAAGCAGACTTCGCCGCCCGCCGTGCCGCGCTGAAGTGAAGGTCCGCTGGACGCCGCAGGCGGAGGCGGATCGTCTGGCGATCTGGACCTATCTGGTCGAACGCGATCCCGCCGCCGCCATCGAACTCGACCAACGCTTCGGCAATGCCGCCGCGTCCCTGGCCGATTTTCCCTTGTCCGGCCATGAAGGCGAGTTGCCCGGAACCCGCGAACTGACCCCGCACCGCCGCTATCGCCTCGTCTACGAAGTCACGGGCGACACGATATGGATCCTCGTGCTGATCCACGCCGCCCGCCTCTGGCCGCCGCTGGAGGGGTAGGGCTCACGCACGTCACGCCGGATCAAGTCCGGGGTGACGTGCGTGCCTGACGATCGATCACTCTGCTCAGACTACCGCCGGCAGCCTGTCCAGATATTTGTCCAGCGTGATCGGATAGTCGCGGACCCGGATGCCGGTGGCATTGTACACCGCATTGGCGACCGCGCCGCCGACGCCGCACAGGCCCAGTTCGCCGACGCCCTTCGCCTTCATCGGGTTGGCCTTGTCATCGGCCTCGTCGAGGAACACGACTTCCTGATGCGGGATGTCGGCATGGACCGGCACTTCGTAGCTGGCGAGGTCGTGGTTGACGAACAGGCCGAAGCGCTTGTCGACCGCCAGTTCCTCCATCAGCGCCGATCCGACGCCCATCGTCATCGCGCCGATGACCTGGCTGCGCGCGGAGATCGGGTTGATGATCCGCCCGGCGGCGCACACCGCCAGCATCCGCTGGACCCGCGTCACGCCGGTATAGGCATCGACCGCGACCTCGACGAAATGCGCGCCGAAGGTGGCGAAGGCATATTGCTTGTCGAGCGCGCCGAACTCGATCTTGTCTTCCGCGCTCAGGTTGCCGGCATCGCGCAGCGCCACGGAGCGTCCGCCGCCGGTCACCTGGCCGCCCTCGAACACCGCATCGGCACCCATGCCGAGCTTCGCCGTGACCTGGTTGCGCAGCGCGACGCAGGCGGCATAGACGCCCGCGGTGCTGTTGGGCGCACCCCATTGCCCGCCCGAACCGGCCGACACCGGATAGGCGCTGTTGCCCAGGCGCACCTCGACCGCGTCTACGGACACGCCCATCATCTCGGCGGCGGTCTGGGCGAGGATCGTGTAGCTGCCGGTGCCGATATCGGTCATGTCGGTTTCGACCACGACCCGGCCGCCGTCGAGCCGCACCCGCGCGCCAGACTTCATGTTGACATGGTTGCGGAAGGCGGCGGCCATGCCGACACCGCGCAGCCATTTGCCGTCACGGACCTGCCCCGGCTTCGGATTGCGCCTGGCCCATCCGAACCGCTCGGCCCCCTCGGTCAAACAGCGGACCAGCTGGCGTTGCGAGAAGGGCTTGTTCGGATTGGCGGGATCGACCTGCGTATCGTTCTTGATGCGGAACGCGACCGGGTCCATGCCCACCTTTTCCGCCATTTCGTCCATCGCGACCTCAAGCGCCATCATGCCCGGCGCTTCGCCCGGCGCGCGCATCGCATTGCCTTCGGGAAGGTCGAGCACGGCAAGCCGCATCGCCGCCAGACGGTTCGCGCCGGCATAGAGCAGTTTCGTCTGGTTGACCGCTGCCTCGGGGCCGCCATCGGGCTGATCGCCCGAACCGCTTTCATGCGCGATGGCGGTGATCGTGCCATCCTGCTGGCACCCGATGCGGATGCGCTGGCGGGTGGCCGGGCGGTGGGTGGCGTTGTTGGCCATCATCGGCCGCGCCATCGCGATCTTGACCGGCCGCTTCGCCGCCTTCGCGCCCAGCGCCGCCAGCACCGCATCGGCGCGCAGGAACAGTTTTCCACCGAACCCGCCGCCGACATAGGGCGATTGCAGGTTGATCTTGTCCTTCGGGATGCCCAGCGTCTTGGCAAGGTCGCCGCGGCCCCAGTCGACCATCTGGTTCGACGTCCAGATGGTGAGCTGGTCACCGTCCCAGCGCGCGGTGGAGGCGAACGGCTCCATCATCGCATGGCTGTGGTCGGGCGTGGTATATTCGGCGTCGAGCTTGACCGGTGCCGCGCCATAGGCCCCTTCGAAATCGCCGACGCGCGCTTCGGGCTTGCCGTCGTCGCCGGGGGCGGGCTTGGCGGATTGCAGACCTTCCTCCAGGTCGAACCGCCCCTTGGCCCGCGCATAATCCACGCGGACGAGGTTGGCG
>NZ_JAKREU010000014.1 GCF_022664435.1 Sphingomonas panni
ATGGCAGCGATGCGGGTGAGCTGAAGTCGCTCAAGGACGCGATCAAGGCGGCGGGCGGCAACGCGATGACCATCGCGCCGAAGGTCGGCAAGGTGCCGCTGTCCGACGGATCGACCATCGCCGCCGACGCCCAGCTGTTCGGCCAGCCCTCGGTCACGGTCGATGCCTGCGCGGTGCTGCTGTCGGCCGACGCCACGGCGAAACTGGTGAAGGAAGGCGCGGCGGTCCAGTGGGTGATGGACGCGTTCGGGCATCTCAAGGCGATCGGCCACAATGCCGACGCCAAACCGCTGCTCGACAAGGCCGGGGTCGAGCCGGACGAGGGCGTCACCGACCTTGCCGGCTTCGTCGAGGCGGCGAAGCAGCGCTACTGGGACCGCGAACCGAAGGTGCGCACGCTGGCGTAAGGGCTATGCGTCCCTCGGGTTGCCGGGGGACGCTGATCCTGCGCTCCGGCCGTTCGCCACGGCCGGAGCGTCCGCCTCAGACCAACGCGGCGCGCGCGGAGCCAAACCGGCCGGCACCTGTTTTCAGGAGGAATTTTCCTTCCGTAGCGGGACAGGTGCCATGACGAAGCGTAACGGATATCTCGCCGCCGGCGCACTGGGCGCGGCCGTGCTGGGCACCATGGTCGCGCTCGGCTATGTCGAGGACCGGATCGATACCCGGTCGGCGGACCGGGCGGCGATCGGCAACCGCCTGTCCGAACGCCAGATGCTCGAACGGCGTCGCGGGCGGGTGGCCGAAGCGGCGATCGCCGGTACCACCGTGCAGTAACGCAAGGCACCGAGCCGTATCGCCGGAGCCTCCCCCGGCGAAACCCGGCTTGCCATCATTGCAACCACGCCCACGAAGCCAATCGCGCCGCCGCTGGTTACCCCTCCCGAACCAATTTTCGGGAGTTCCCCCATGCAGATCGCCGACCTCATCACCGACACGCTGATCGCCGCCGGCGTGGAGCGCATCTGGGGCGTGACCGGGGACAGCCTGAACGCGATCAACGACAGTCTGCGCCGGTCGGGGCAGATCGACTGGATGCATGTCCGCCACGAAGAGGTCGCCGCCTTTTCGGCAGGAGCCGAGGCCGCCGCTACGGGCAGGCTGGCGGTGTGCGCGGGCAGCTGCGGGCCGGGCAACCTCCACCTCATCAACGGGCTGTTCGATTGCCAGCGCAACCGCGTGCCGGTGCTGGCCATCGCCGCGCATATCCCGTCGAGCGAGATCGGCCTGAACTATTTCCAGGAAACCCACCCGACCGAGCTGTTCCGCGAATGCAGCCATTTCTGCGAGATGGTGCAGACGCCCGAACAGCTCCCCGAACTGCTCCACCGCGCACTGCGCACCGCCATCGGCAAGCAGGGCGTGGCGGTGCTGGTGATCCCGGGCGATGTCGCGCTGCAGGAGGCACCGAAGACCGCCCGCGCCGATTTCGCCGCCCCCCTCCCCCCGCGCATCGTGCCGCAGCCGCAAGAGATCGAGCGCCTCGCCGAACTGCTCAACGGATCGCAGGCGGTGACCCTGTTGTGCGGCGCGGGCGTGGCGGGCGCGCATGACGAGGTCGTCGCGCTGGCGGCGAAGCTGAAGGCACCGATCGTCCATGCCTATCGCGGCAAGGAGTGGATCGAGTGGGACAATCCGTACGACGTCGGCATGACCGGGCTGATCGGCTTTTCGTCGGGCTATCACGCGATGATGGAGTGCGACACGCTGCTGATGCTCGGCACCGATTTCCCCTATCGCAACTTCTATCCCGAAAAGGCGAAGGTCGCGCAGGTCGACCGCGACCCGTCGGCACTCGGGCGGCGGGTGCAGATCGACATCGGCATCGTCGGCGACGTGGCCGAAGCGGCGGCGGCGCTGACCCCGCTGATCGCGCCGGGTCGCGACGAGGTGTTCCTGACCAAGGCGCGCGACCATTATGCGACGGCGCGGAAAGGCCTCGACGATCTCGCCACCCCGCGCGACGGCGACAAGCCGCTCCACCCGCAATATGTCGCGCGGGTCCTCGATGCGGTTGCCGCCGACGATGCGGCGTTCACCGTCGATGTCGGCACGCCGGCGGTCTGGGCGGCGCGCTACCTGACGATGAACGGCCGGCGGCGGCTGATCGGTTCGTTCAACCATGGGTCGATGGCGAATGCGATGCCGCAGGCGCTGGGCGTGCAGGCGGCGTTCCCCGAGCGGCAGGTCGTGTCGCTGTCGGGCGATGGCGGGCTGACGATGCTGATGGGCGACATGCTGACCGCGGTGCAGATGGCACTGCCGATCAAGATCGTCGTCTTCAACAATTCGACGCTGGGTTTCGTCGAGCTCGAGCAGAAGGCGGCCGGCTATGTCGACACCAATGTCGCGCTGAAGAACCCCGATTTCGGCGCGATCGCGGCACAGATGGGCTTTTTCGGTGCCCGCGTGACGCGGTCCGAAGAGCTGGAGGGCGTGTTGCGCGCCGCGCTTGCCCATGACGGCCCGGCGCTGGTCGATGTCGTGACCGAGACGATGGAACTGGCCATGCCGCCCAAGATCAAGGCGGAGCAGGTCAAGGGCTTCAGCCTCTATACCCTCCGCGCGATCATGAGCGGGCGCGGCGACGAGGTGATCGAACTGGCCCGGGCGAACCTGTTCCGGTGAGGGGCCGCACCTATTCCGGTTGCCCGGCGATCAACCGTGCGCGCAGCTGCCGGTAATAAAGCGCGGACGGCGCATTGCCCGCGCGGCGATGCGCCTCGGCGGCGGCGGCCGCGCCGGCGAAGCTGTTTTGGAAGGCGCGTTCGGACGTTGCCGCCGCCTGGTCCATCGTCGGGCCTGCCGGTTCGGGCGTCATGGCGACCAACCTGAAGCCGCCCCGGTCCAGCAGGGCGATCCCCGACACGCCCTGTCCGCCCCGCGCCCGTCCGGCGAACACCCCGGTTTCGCCGTCCGCGAAGCGCACCCGCCCGGCACCCGACCCCTCGGCCAGCCCCGCGCGGCACGTTCCGGCCCAGCCCCCCGTCACCGGCCCGCCCTCGATAGCGATGCGGCAGCGGACGCCGGTCGCCGGGGCGGGTGCCACCGCGACGAGCGGGAGGAGAAGGGTCAGGAGGCACGCCCTGCCAGCCATGTCGCTACCTCGATATCCAGACATGTCGACACGTCGACGCCCTTGCCCCACCGCACTGGCAGTGGGGGCGGAGAGGCATCGTGGACGCGATGCTACAACCCGCGCCGCAGCGTCGCCAGTACCGATCACGGGCTGCCGGGACGCCCGACATGGCGCGGGTGACGGGAGGGCGGTTCGGTTGCGCCGGCCCCCGCATCCCGCGACAGTCCGTTCCCCTTCCTTGTCGAGGAAAGGACGGAACAGCCATATCGGAACCGATCGACATGCGGCGTTCCATTCCCATCGTCACTCCCGCGCAGGCGGGAGTCCATAAGCGCCTGCGTCACGAATCCGGCTGAAACGTCAGCGGCTATGGATTCCCGCCTGCGCGGGAATGACGAGGTTGTGCGATGGGCACCGACTATCGAACGATCCTGGTCGCATCGCGTCGACATGTAGGCGTGTCGACATACTTACTATAGAAAGCCCTATTCACAACGTCTTGCGATATGCCGCCCTCACGCCGCGCGCGAAAAGCGGCTGTCGTCGGCATCGGCCGCGCCGCGCACCACGCCGTGCAGGCGCGGGGCCGGGGTCGGAGCGGTGCGCTTCGTCGGTGCTGCCGGGCGGGCGGCGTTCTCCGCGCGGAAATAGGCGATGCTGCCCTCCAGCTCCTCGGCGCGGCTCGCCAGTTCCTCGGACGTCGCCGAAATCTGTTCGGCGGCGGCGGCGTTCTGCTGCATCACCTGGTCGAGCTGTTGCAGCGCCTGGTTGACCTGGGTCGCGCCGATATCCTGTTCGCGGCACGCCGCGCTGATTTCGGCGACCAGTTCGGTCGTGCGGCGGATATCGGGGACCAGCCTGGTCAGCATGTCGCTGGCCTGCGTCGCGGCGGCCATGGTCGCGCCCGACATGCCGCCGATCTCGCCCGCCGCGCTCTGGCTGCGTTCGGCCAGCTTGCGCACTTCGGCGGCGACCACCGCAAAGCCGCGGCCATGTTCGCCGGCCCGTGCCGCCTCGACCGCGGCGTTCAGCGCCAGCAGGTCGGTCTGGCGCGCGATTTCCTGCACGATGGCGATGCGGTCGACGATGGTGCGGATCGCATCGACCGCCTGCGCCACCGCCGCGCCGCTCGCCTCGGCATCGTGCGACGACTGGCGCGCGATCTTTTCGGTCTGCGCGGCATTGTCGGCATTCTGTTTGATGTTGGCCGCCATCTGCTCCATCGATGCGGACGCCTCCTCGGTCGCCGCCGCCTGTTCGGTCGCGCCCTGGCTCACCTGATCCGACGAGGACGACAGCTGCTGGCTGGCCGATGCGACATTCTGCGCCGCGCCATTGGCATCGCCGATGACGCTGTTCAGCCGGTCGATCATGCCGTGCAGCGTCGCGCGGAACTGGCTGCTCTGTCCGCCATGGTCGCGCTCCATCCGCACCGACAGATTGCCCTCGGCCACCGCGCCCAGCACGCGCGCACAGTCGTTGAACGACGCCTCGACGCCCTGCACGCTGCCTTCCATCCGGCCGATTTCATCGCGGCGCCCGGTCGCGACCGGATCGGCGAGCCGGCCGAGCATCGCCGTCACCCGTTCCAGCGGGCGGGCGATGGCGCGGGTCATCAGGATGCCGATCGCGATCGACGCCAGCAGGCTCAACACCATGCCGCCGATGATCGCATGGCGGATGGTGGCGAAGGCGGCGGCCTGCGACGCCTGCCGTTCGGCCAGCAGGGTCTGTTCGGTGGCGATCACCTCGCCGGCGCGGGCGCGGATGCGGTCCATCAGCTGCTTGCCCTGCACCCCGCTCACCGCCGTGCGTGCCGCCGCTGCGCCATCGGGCCGATCCATCAGCGCGATGCCGCGCCCGGCGAAGTCGTCGCGCCACGTCGTCGCCAGCGCCGCGACATCGGCGAGGCGGGTCTGCTGCCCCGGATTGTCGACGGTCAGCGTCCGCGCTTCGCCCAGCGCGCGGGCGAAGTCCGCCTGCCCCTGGGTATAGGGGGCCAGGAAGTCGCGGTTACCGGTCAACAGATAGCCGCGAAACCCGGTTTCCTGGTTCACCATTGCTTCGACCATCTTGTTCGATGCGGCGATAACATTGTGCGTATGTTCGTTGATCGCGGTGGTGTCGCTCACCTGATCTTGTTTCGCAAAGATAACGAAATTGGCCGCCAGCGACAGCATCAGCAGGATACCGAGGCAGAATGCCAGTTTGCGGGGCATGGAAAGATTGTCGAAGAAGGACATGATGCTGCATCCCGTAGATGGTTGTCGCACGGCACGACGGGCTGGGCTGTGACGATATCGTTGGTTTCCAGCGGGATGACGGACGGGCCGCCGCGTCCGGTCGCCGACCGGGCACGCCGCCCCGGCATCGGTCCCGCCGGTCGCGGACCAATGGGTATACGGAAATTCGTTAATTTTTTCCGAGAATCCGGTGCCGATCGCACACAGTATATCGGTTTTTGGTCAAAGAAATTGCCGTCGAAAATAATGGGAACCAAAAGACTATCGATGCATTTTCGTCCGTTTTTCGTGGTAACACCAATACAGCCTCAGCAAGGGTCAATATGTCCTTTGGTGCAGGTGGCGGGCGCCGAGCGTCGACAGCTTGACCTGTCGGCATGTCGACACGTAGAGGAGCCGACATGCCGACCATCGCCATCATCAGTCAGAAGGGCGGCGCGGGTAAGACGACGCTCGCGCTGCATCTCGCCGCCGCCGCCCAGGCCTCGGGCCGGGTCGCACTGGTCGTCGATACCGATCCGCAGGCCACCGCCAGCCAATGGGCGGCATGGCGCAACGAGGCTCCGCCCGAGGTGATCGACAGCCCCCCGCCCCGCCTGGCCGCCAAGATCGCGGCGGCGAAGGAACAGGGGGCGGAGGTGATCGTGATCGACACCCCGCCGCACGCCGACAGCGCGGCGCGCGCGGCGGTGGAGGCCGCCGACCTGGTGCTGATCCCGTGCCGGCCAAGCGCCTTCGACCTGTCGGCGATCCAGACCACGGCGAAGCTGGTGCAGCTGCTGCGCCGTCCGGCCTATGTCGTGTTCACCGCCGGTCCGCCCAATGCGCCGCGCATCTATCAGGAAGCGGGCGAACTGGTCGACGGCTTCGGCACGCCGCCTTGCCCCGTGCTGCTGCCCGATCGCGCGGCCTATCGCCATGCCAGCGCGGAGGGGCGGACCGTCATGGAAAGCGAACCCGCCGGCAAGGCGGCGGAGGAGGTGCGTGAACTCTACAAGTGGACATGTCGACAGCTCGACATGCCTGCCCCCCGTTTCAGAAAGATCGCGTCATGAGCCGCAAGCCGTCCTTCGCCAACTTGCGCGACCGCAGCGCCGCCGCCGCCCCTGCCCCCGCGCCCGCCAAGGTCACTACTGCCGCGCCGACGGCCGAAACCGAGGCGAAAGGCCCGGCAAGCCGCCAGGGCCGCAAGCAGATCGCCGGTTTCTTCACCCCCGACATGTCGCTCGCCATGCACATGCTCGCTAGGCGACAGGATCGCAGCCTGCAGGCGCTGATGGCCGAGGCGTTCAACGATGTCCTTCGGAAATATGGGGAAAGTCCGATCGGCGATTGAGGAGCGACCTGTCGGCCTGTCGACCTGTCGACACGTCTTGCCGTGATGCAGGATATTTTGGCGGCGAACGGCCGATTTTCCTGACCAAAAGTTAATGTCCTGCATGGACAATCCGTGAAACGGACTGCAAGAAACCGCCATGGACCTCTCCCGCGAACTCCTGGCCTATGCCATTATCGGCGTCGTGCTGCTGGTCGGCGGGCCGGCGCTCGGCGTCATGCTGCACCGCCGCAAACGCCGCAAACTTCGTCAGCGCGGGATCAAGCGCTACGGCCACTAGGTGCGTTGTCGACAGGTCGACCTGTCGACATGATAGTGTCGGTAATTCACCTCCGCACCCGACAGACCGTCCTGCCTGAACTGCAAAGCATGGCGGGCCGATGGTCCGTTGAAAGGGCGGGGCCTTCGGGCGTTCGAACCAGACGTCATCCCGGCGAAGGCTGGGATTTCCCGGTTGCAGCACGGGACAGGCTCCGTGCGCGGTCCCGGCCCGCGCCGGGACGACGGTTCCGGTAAGCTGGGACCTATCGACATTCGTCGTGCCATTCCCATCGTCATTCCCGCGCAGGCGGGAATCCATAGCCGCTGAAGTTTCGACCTGCTTCGTGACGTTGGCGCTTATGGACTCCCGCCTGCGCGGGAATGACGAGAATGTGCGATGGGCGCTGAACGCCGATCGGCTCTAGATCGGACGCCAGCAGGCCAGCTTTCACCAACCGTCGCAACCCGCAACCGGACCCCCCTTTCCTACACGGCGACACCATGACAGGCTCGCGCCACGCTCTGTCCCATCGTCATGGCCCCTCCGCCCCCGCGCGCCCTGCTACAAAGCGCGTGCGAGTGTGAACTTTGTGAACTTTGCCCGATTTCGACGTCTTTCTGGGAGAACCGATCGACCACCCCCGCCGTCACCCCGGACTCGATCCGGGGTCCCGCCTCTTGCCTGCGACGATCGGTACGAGCCTGTCCGGCCCATCCGCGCCGACGCCCGGCCCGACCGCCGCGAAATAATGATTGCCGCCCGCATCGTCATATTCGTCGGTCAGTCGCAGCCCGGCCTGATCCAGCAACGCGCGATATCCCTCCCCGCCCAGCGACTGCGACACGCGCCCGGTCAGCGTATCGGTCCAGCAACACGCGATCGCCGGCGCGCTGAACAGGAACCGCCCGCCGGGCCGCAGCGCCCTTGCGACCCGGTCGATCACGACCGCCTGCGTCGCGGGCGGCAGCAGGAACAGCAGCCCGATCGCCACCGCGCCGTCGAACCGCCGCCCGAAATAGCCGCTATCCTCCGCCGTCTCGCACGACGCCGGCGCGTGGGGCAGGGCATGGCGGAACGCGGCGAGCAGGGTGGGGGAGGGGTCGATCCCCGACACCGCCAGCCCCGCCCCGGCCAGCGCCAGCGCGATCGGCCGCCCGGTACCGCAGCCGATATCGACCACGCTGCCCCCCGCCGGCAGGTCCCCGGCCCAGCGCCGCACGACGTCCGCGCCGACCTCGCTGCGCATCGCGGCGAACCGCTCGGCGACCGCTTCCCAGCCATGACTGGGGTCGTTCATCGACGATCCGACAGGTTGAGGTGTCGACATGTCGTCATGTTGACCTGATCCGTGCTGCACGCCACGCTCCACCGTACCCCCGCGCAGGCGGGGGTCCAGAGCCGCACGGACCAACGGCCTGCGCCTGTTACCCTGGACCCCCGCCTACGCGGGGGTACGGCAAGGGGGATAGCCATGTCGATTCCTCTACCTGTCGACATGTCGATCAAGCCGGCACGGTCAACTGGAACCGCGTCCCACGGGTGTCGAGCAGTACCAGCTCGCCGCCATGCGCACGGGCGATGCGGCGGGCCAGCGTCAAGCCGATACCCGACCCGCCGGGCTTGTCGGTGTGGAACGGCCGAAAGATGCGTGCCCGGTCGGCGGCGGCGATGCCGGGGCCGCTGTCGGCGACCTCGATCGTCACCCGCTCGCCACCCGCGATCGACAGGGTGACGCGGGGCGGGGCGGGGGCGGCCAGCGCCGCCTCCGCGCCGTTCTGCAGCAGCGCCCAGACCGCCTGCACCATCTGGTCGCGGTCGAGGGTCGCGGTACCGCTCGCGTCGATCGACAGCGCCACCCGGTCGCCGAAGCGCCCCCCGAACAGCCGCGCCAGATCGCCGGCCAGCGCGTCCAGTGCGACCGGTGCCGCCACCGGATCGGGCAGCCGCGCCAGCTCGCGATAGGCGCGGGTGAAGCCCTCCAGCCCCTCGACCCGGCGGGACAGGGTGGCGAGGATATCGCCCAGCATCGCATCGCCCTGCTGCGCCGCCGTCACCGCACTGTCGGCCAGCGACACGATGGGGGACAGGCCGTTGAGCAGCTCATGGCCGAGAATATCGATCATCTCGTCTTGCGCGCGCTCCTGCGCGGCATGTTCCTCGGCATCGATATCGATCAGTGCGGCGAGGCGGTGGGCCTCGTCCAGCGCCACCGCATCGATCCGCCAGCGCCGTCCGGCATGGCGCAGGTGGCGCGTGGCGGGATCGGTCAGCGTGCGCGGCGGGGCGGGGATGCGGTCGTCGGCGACGAACAGCGCGCGGGCCGCCCGGTTGAGCGCATGGACCCGCTCCCCCTCGATCCTGAGCAGCGGGACCGGTACCTGGTCGAGCAGCGCGGCGATCGGCCAGTCGCTGGCGCGCGACGGCATCGGGGCAGGGGCCGTCCCCCGCCGCGCCGCGACCCAGCAGCCGAGCGTCAGCGTCCATGCGACCACCCCGACCGTGCCGACCAGTGCTCCCCACATGCCCGCCTGCGCCGCCGCGACCGCCGCGACGCCCCCGGCGGTGAGCGTGACGCCGGAGCCGAGCGCAGCCAGCGCGCGGCGGCGTTCGGGGGTCAGCATGGTGCCGTCGCCCCGCAGCGCCTCCGTGCCCCGGCGAAGGCGGGGGTCCAGGTGGAAAGGCCTATCCGCATCGCAGTGACGTCCCCCAACTGGACCCCGGCCTTCGCCGGGGTACGGGCGGCAAAGCGCGCTATCGCCGCATCGGCCGTACCCCCGCGTAGGCGGGGGGCTAGGGTTCCGAGCGCAGGTGGTTCTGTGGGGCACTGGATCCCTGCCTGCGCGGGGATACGGGGTGGGAGCGATGAAACGCCCCTGCCACCATCGTCGCCCCAGCGAAGGCTGGGGCCTCCCGGTAATGGCGCGGGACAGGAGCCGCAGGAGACCCCAGCCTGCGCTGGGGTGACGATCCGGGCGATGGGCAGGGGCCGGATCACCCTACAACCCATGGCGCGCCATCCGCCGGTACAGCGCCCCACGGCTCAGCCCCAGCGCCGCCGCCGCATGGGACACATTGTGGCGATGTTCGCGCAGTGCCGCCTCGATCACCGCGCGTTCGTTCTCGTCGAGGTCGAAGCGGGCAGTGGGGGCCTCCGCTGCCGCCACCACCGGCGCGGGGGCGAGCAGGGTCGCATCGATCATGTCGCCTTCGCCCAGCAGGATCGCCCGTTCGACCGCCGCGCCGAGGCCACGTACCTCGTCGACCCATGGTCCCGAAAGGATGCGCGCCTCCGCCGCTGCGGTGAAGCCCGGCACCGGCCGCCCGTAGCGCCCCGCCGCCACCCTTGCGAAATGGCGGGCGAGCAGCAGCGCGTCGCCCTCCCGCGCGGCCAGCGGCGGCACCGCGATCTCGACCGTGGCGATGCGGCGGGCGAGCGCGGGCAAGATGCTGCCCGCATCGTCGGCGATGGCGATGCAGCGCGTCGCCGGGGCGATCCGCGCAAGGAGGCGGGCCTGCGCCACCTCCCCCAACCGGTCGGGATGGCGCAGCAGCAGCGTGCGTGCCGGCGCGTCGAGCATCCCCCACGCCGCATCGTCGCGCAGGTCGATCACCGGCATCGGCGTGGCGGCATCGGGCGATGCGGCGTGGAGCGCGGCGGCAGTCAGCCCGCGTCCCGATCCGGCCGGCCCGGTCACCACCACCCCGGCCCCGGTCGGCCCGATCCGCCGGACCAGCGCGCGCAACCGCTCGATCGCCACACTGTCGCCGAGCAATCGCGCGGGTTCCACGGGCGCAGGGGCGGCGGGCGCGGCCACCGCACGCGGCGCGGCAGCGGCGGCGATGCGGGCGAGCAGGTCGGCATTGCGCCACGGCTTCATGATGAAGTCGCGTGCGCCCGCCCGCATCGCCTCCACCGCGATCCGTACCCCGCTATGCGCGGTGATGACCACTATGGCCGCGCCGGGATCGTCCGACAGGATGCGCGCCAGCAGCGCCAGCCCCTCCGCCCCGTCGGTGCGGTTCGCGCCGTAATTCATGTCGAGCAGGATCACGTCGTAGCGGGTGGCGGCAAGCCGCGACAGCGCCTCCTCCGGTCCGGCGGCGCAGTCGATCCGGTGGCGGCCGAGGCGCAGCGCCAGCGCGATCGATTCGGCGACGCTGGCATTGTCGTCGATCAGCAGCACCGACAGGCCGCTTGACGCCGCCGGTGACTGTCCATTTTCGGACAGGCTGTCCACGACCGGACGGTCACCCGGTGCACATTCAGTGAAATATGCTGATGGTTCAGGCACTTAGGATTTTTCGCCCCGATCGGTGACACTGGTCCCATGATGACCGAAGCGACACAGGGCGCAAGCACCACCGAAACACCCCCCGGCGCGGCGATGGACAAGCGCATCGCGCGGCCCCGTCGTGCATGGTGGCAACGGCGCGTGACGTGGATGGTAGTCGCGGCGGTGCTGGCGGCGGTTGCGCTGTGGCGCTGGCTGCCCGCCGCCGGATCGACCGATATCGCCGCCAGCGCGATCGAGACGGGCGAGGTCACGCGCGGCGCGTTCGACGATTACCTGCCGGTGCGCGCCACCGTTGCCCCGCGGCTGACCACCTTGGTCGGGGTGCTGGCCGGCGGGCAGGTCGAGCAATTGCTGGTGCAGGACGGGGCGATGGTCGCCGCCGGCCAACCGCTCGCCACGCTCGCCAATCCCGAACTGCGACTGGACGTGCTGACCCGCGAGGCGGCGATCGCCAGCCAGCTGGGGGCGATTGCGGGTGAGGGGCTGGGGATCGAGCGCAGCCGGCTCGACCGCTCGGCCCAGGTGGCGCAGGCGGAATACGACCTCATCAAGGCGCGGCGCGACCTCGCCATCCGCCAGCAGCTGTTCGACAAGGGCATCGTGAGCGAGGCGGGGGTCGCCGGCTATCGCGCCGAGGCAGAGTATCAGGCCCGCCGCCTCGCCCAACTGCGCAGCGGGGCGGGGACCGAGGCGCGGATCACTGCGACCCAGGGACGGCGACTGGCCGATACGCAGGCACGGCTGTCGGGCAATCTCGCGGCGGTGCGCGGCGGGCTGTCGGCGCTGACGATCCGCGCGCCGGCGGCGGGGCGGCTGACCAATTTCACGCTGCAACCGGGCCAGACGCTGAAACCCGGCGATCCGGCGGGGCAGGTCGACAGCGAGGGGTCGTGGAAGCTGACCGCCGATGTCGACGAATATTATCTCGGCCGGGTGGCAGTCGGGCAGAAGGCGCGTGCGGAAGGCGCGACCCTGACCGTCAGCAAGGTATTGCCGGCGGTGAAGGAGGGGCGGTTCCGGGTGGAGCTGACCTTCGACGCCACCCCGCCCAACCTCAACCGGGGGCAGACCCTCGACATCCGCATTACCCTTGGCGCCGCGTCGAAGGCGGTGGTCGCGCCGGTCGGCGGGTGGCTGGCGGCGGACAATGGCGCGTTCGCCTTCGTCGTCGATGCCGACGGCACCCACGCCACGCGGCGGCCGGTGAAGCTTGGCCGGCGCAACCCGGAAGCGGTCGAGATCCTGTCGGGGCTGAACCCCGGCGAGCGCATCGTCACCAGCAATTTGTCGTCCGTGAAGGGCGACGCCATCAACATCCGATAGGGGGAAGCCCATGATCCGGCTAGAAAATATCCAGCGCCGCTATGTCTCCGACGAAGTGGAGACGACCGCGCTTTCCGACATCAACCTCCATGTCGAGGCGGGCGAGTTCGTTGCGATCATGGGACCCTCGGGCTGCGGCAAGTCGACGCTGCTCAACACGCTCGGCACCGTCGACCGGCCGACCGGGGGCAAGTACCTGTTCGGCGACCGCGACCTGGCGACGATGGGCGAGAGCGAGCTGGCCAAGTTCCGGGGATCGACGCTCGGCTTCGTATTCCAGAGCTTCAACCTGATCGACGAGCTGACCATCGAGGAGAATGTCGCGCTCGGCCTCGCCTATCGCGGCGATGCCGGCGATCGCAAGGGCCGGGTCGCGGCGGCGATGGACAAGGTCGGCATCGCCCACCGCGCCCGCCACTTCCCGCACCAGCTGTCGGGCGGGCAGCAGCAGCGCGCGGCAATAGCCCGCGCCATCGTCGGCGATCCGAAGCTGATCCTGGCGGACGAGCCGACCGGCAATCTCGACACCGCCAATGGCGAGCAGGTGATGAACATCCTGATGGGCCTGAACGGCGAAGGCGCGACCATCGTCATGGTCACCCACTCGCCCGCCCATGCCGACATGGCGAAGCGGCGCATCGACATGCTCGACGGGCGCATCGTCGCCAGCGCGATGCGGGCGATGTGATGCGGTCCCGGACCTACCCGATACCGTACCCCGGCGGAGGCCGGGGTCCAGCTACGGAGCGATCATTGCCTTGCACGGGCGTCCCCCAACTGGGCCCCGGCCTTCGCCGGGGTACGGCCTGAGATTTTCCCCATTTCCTCCCAACCGGAGACCTCCCCATGAAACTCCTTCCTCTCGCCCTGCTCGCCACGCTCGTTCCCACCCCGGCACTGGCGCAGGACACGCGCAGCTTCGCCGCCGCCGGGTTCGACCGCATCGCGGTGCAGGGCTGCGACCATGTCGCCATCACCTTCGGCGCGGGCTTTTCGGTCCGGGCGCAGGGGCAGGCGGGATCGCTGGCCGCGATCGGCGTCGCGGTGCGCGGCCGGGTGCTGACCTTGCTGCGCGCGAAAGGGAGCTGCGACAGCCGCGCGGGCAAGCCCGCCGCGACGATTGCCATCACCCTGCCACGGTTGCAGGCGATCGAGGCGAGCGGCACCGGATCGGTCCGCATCGCCGCGTTGAACAGCCCGACCTTCGCCGCAAGGATGAGCGGCACCGGCAACCTGTCGATCGACGGGCTGCGGACGTCGCGCGGGGACGTCACGCTGTCGGGTACCGGCACCGCCACGCTCAAGGGGGTACAGGCCGAGCGCCTGTCGCTGAAGCTTGGCGGCACCGGTCGCATCGTCGCCGACGGCCGTGCCGGTGCGCTGGCGATCGATGCCAGCGGCACTGGACATGTCGACACCTCGACACTCGCCACTAACGCGCTGTCGGTGCGCGCCAGCGGCACGGGATCGGTCCGCGCGCAGGCCAGCGGCCCGGCGGGGATCGACGCCAGCGGCATCGCGCGGGTGACCGTCACCGGGCGTCCGGCCTGTTCGGTCGCGAAGAGCGGCATGGCCCGCGTCACCTGCGGCTGACGGGCAAGAGGGGGAAGGCCATGAACCGGTTCGCGTTGCTGTCGCTCTATCGCTCGCTTGTGCGCCACAAGCTCTATGCCGCACTTAATATCGGCGGGCTTGCCGTCGGGATCGCGGTGTTCCTGATCCTCGGCCTCTATGTCCGGTTCGAGACCAGCTACGAGAAATGGCTGCCCGATTACGACAAGGTCTATGTCGTGCAGACGGTATGGACCATCCCCGACAGCCCGGTGAGCGGCCCTATTCCATGGACGATGGGCGGGCTGATCGACCAGATACGTGAGGATTTTCCCGGTGTCGTCGGTGCCCGCATCAATGGCGGCGACCGGGCGGGGACGATCCTGGCCGATGGGCGCGGCACGCGGGTCGATGCGGCGCAGGTCGACGCCAATTTCTTTCAGGTGATGCCGTTGCCGCTGGTCGCGGGCGATGCGGCGACGGCGCTCGCACAGCCGGGCAATGCCGCGATCGATCAAAAGACCGCCCGCGCATTCTTCGGCGACCGCGATCCGATCGGCCAAACTCTGGTCCTGTCGATGGACAAGGTGCGGACCTACCGCGTCAGCGCGGTGTTCCGCGACCTGCCCAAGAATACCGAGTTCAAGCTGTCGGTGCTGGTGCCGCTGACCCGCGAAATGGCCAGCGATTATTGGTATCACTGGGGCAGTTCGGCGCTGCGCACCGTCATGCGCTTCGACACGCCCGAAGCCGCCCGCGCGTTCGAGGACAAGCTGACCGCGTTCGTCGACCGGCGGGGCAAGGATCTGGCCAATCCGGGCGGCAAGGCGTCGGACATGCAGCATCTGAAGCTGCTGCCGCTCACCGACCTGCACCTGGCTCCTCAGGGCCAGGACAGCGGCACGGCGAAGATGACCGTCGCCACATTGGGGCTGGTCGGGGTGCTGACGCTGCTGATCGCGGTCATCAACTATATCAACCTCGCCACCGCCCGGTCCGGCCTGCGCGCGCGCGAAGTGGCGATGCGCAAGGTGCTGGGGGCCGACCGGGGCGTGCTGGTGCGACAGTTCCTCGGCGAAGCGGTGCTGACCGTCGCCATTGCCGCGCTGGGCGGGCTGATCCTCGCCGAACTGGGGCTGCCGCTGGTCAATGCGGCGGGCGGGCTGTCGCTGACCATCCCCTATGCCGTCGTCGTACCGGCGCTGGTGGTGCTGTCGCTGGTCGTGGGGGTGTTGGCGGGTGTCTATCCGGCGATCCTGTTGTCGCGCTTTCCCGCCGCCGCCGTGCTGGCATCGTCGCGCTCGCCGGGTGGCGGGCGTGCCGGGACGCGCATCCGCGAATTGCTGGTGATCGGACAGTTCGGCCTCGCCATCGCCTTCATGATCGGGACGGCGGTGCTGGTCGCGCAGACCCGGCATGTCCGCTCGACCGACCTGGGGTTCCAGCGGGAATCGCTGCTGGTGCTGACCTCGATGGTCGATCCGGCGGTGCCGCAGGATCGGAAGGCGTCGATCCTGACCGCCATCCGCGCGCTGCCGCAGGTCCGCGACGCGACCATCGCCAATGCCGCGATCGGTGGCAGTGGGGAAGCTAACAACACCAACATGCCGCTGCCCGGCGTCGCCGGACCGGGACCCTCGCTGACCTGGGTGCTGGTATCGCCGCGCTTTTTCGAAACCCATGGCGCGCGGCTGCTGGCCGGGCGCTGGTTCGACAATGCCCATGGGGCCGACGACACCTACGGTCGCAAGGCGGAGCAGGGCACGAACATCGTCATCAACCGCCGCGCATTGTCGACGCTGCGCTTCAGGACGCCGCGGGAGGCGATCGGCAAGACGCTGGGCGGCGAACGTCCGCGCACCATCATCGGCGTCGTCGACGACATGCGCTTCGACAGCCCGCGCGCGCCGCTGCCGCCGACCTACTATATCTACAACAGCCGGGCGGAGACGATCGCTACCTCGGTCGTGACGATCCGCGTGGCCGGCGATCCGCGTAGCGCGCTGAAGAACCTGGAGGAATTGTGGCAGCGGATGGTGCCGCAGGTGCCCTATAATGCGCAGACCGCCGACCAGCGGCTCGCCGACTTCTACGAAGCCGACGACCGCGCCACTCGGCTGTTCGGGATCGGTGCCGGCCTTGCCGTGCTGATCGGTTGCGTCGGGCTATGGGGCCTCGCCTCGTTCAACACCGCCAGGCGGACGCGGGAGATCGGCATCCGCAAGACGCTGGGCGCGTCGTCGTCGGACATCGTGAAGCTGCTGGTCGGGCAGTTCCTGCGCCCCGTGCTGATCGCGAACCTCGTCGCATGGCCGCTGGCGTTTCTGGCGATGCGAACATGGCTGGCCGGGTTCGAGGATGCGATCGCGCTGTCGCCGCTGTTCTTCCTCGGCGCGAGCGTGGTGGCGGTGGCGGTCGCGGTGCTGACCGTGCTGGGCCAGTCGCTCCGCGCCAGTCGCGCCGCCCCGGCCTGGGCGCTGCGGCACGATTGATCGGGGGTGGGGTGTGGTCGGGATGGCGATGCGCCATCCCGATCGTGGCTTGCGGGAACGGCGGCGCATGATCGCCGAATCTTTCCCTTCCGCGCCTTTCTCCCCTTGGTCGCCGGCGGCGAATGTCGTGGCTCGGGCCACGACAAAGGGGGTAGATTGGTGGGGAATGTTCGATGGCAGGATAGGGGATGCTGCGTTCATTGTATTACACGATGTCGCGCAAGCGAGCGGCGGCGATCCGCGTCAGGACTGTCGGCGTACGGGCGAAGGGAAGGAGATCGGCGGGATGCAGCTGGATGTCGATGCGATCCGCGCGCAGATCCGTGCGATGGATTTCGAGCGGGGAACGCCCGACCAGATCGCGCAGTGGCGCGAGGACGACCGGGATGCACGTCATAATCTCGTCATCGATGCCATATGTCCCGAACCGGCCGAGGACGCGCTTTTTGCGATGCTGCTGGACGAAGGGGTTCCGCCCGCCCTGGCATCAACACTCGTCGTCGATGTGATTCGGACCGGCACGGGCAAGCTCCCGGCCTGATCCCCGCTTCCGCCGTCAGGCGCGGACGTTGGTCATGGCAATCGCGACCTCCGCCCGCGCCAGTGCCGCGTCGGTCGTATAGAGTTCGGCCCCCAGCTCGATCGCCAGCGCAAGGCAGGCCCGGTCGCCGAGCGACAGGCCCAGCGCGCGCGTGGCCGGTCGCAGGTCACCGATCGTCATCGCCTGCGCGGCCGACAGTGGCCGCACGTCGAGATGCAGTCCGCCCAACACTTCCTGAACCTCGGCAAGCGTAAGGCCCCGTTCGCGCAGCTTGGACACGACCTCGCCCAGATTGGTCGCGCCGATCACCGACCGGGTCAGGATGGTCGCGACCCGGTCCGCGCCGGCTTCGTCGTTCAACAGGCAGAGCAGGGCGGATGCATCGAGTACGATCGGGCTATTCACGTTCGGCCTCGGCACGACGGTCGGCGATCAATTCTTCCGACAGGCTGACCCCTTCGGGTACATAGCGGCGGAGAATGGCACGGGCATTCTCAAGCGCCTTGTTGATCGAACGGACCCGAAGCTCGCCATGGTCGATATCGACCAGAACGGTATCGCCGGCACTAATTCCCAATTCGCGGCGCATTATGGCCGGTATTACCAGCTTGCCCCCTTCAACGATGCGGACTCTTTGTGCTTCCATAGACCTATTCTCGATATTGGTACCAAATGCGGTAATAGTACCAATAAGGCGGATAGTTGTCATGATGTCATTTGATGCGTATAATGAGGGTATACCCCAATAGTACAGTCAATCAGAACGCTTGCCATCGTCCGATCAGGGTCGTTTGCAGGCAGATTGAACACTTCGTGCAGAGGGTCTAGAGCCTGATCGAACAGAAAGGGGGGCCAATGGCCTTGTTCGGCTATGCGCGGGTGTCGAGCGACGATCAGGACCTGATTATCCAGGAAAGCGCGTTGCGCGCGGCGGGGTGTCAGGCGATCCGGTCGGAAAAGAAATCCGCGACCGGCCGGACCGGGCGCAGCGAGTTGCAGGTCCTGCTCGATTTCCTGCGTGCGGGCGACACGCTGGTCGTGACGCGCATCGACCGGCTCGCGCGGTCGATGAAGGATCTGCAGGACATCGTCCATGAGCTGAAGGGGCGGGGCGTCGCGCTGAAGGCTACCGAACAGCCGATCGATACAGGCACGGCGGCGGGCAAGGCGTTCCTCGACATGCTGGGCGTGTTCGCCGAATTCGAGACGAACCTGCGCCGCGAACGCCAGGCGGAGGGGATCGCCGCGGCCAAGGCGCGCGGCGTCTACAAGGGCGGCAAGCCGCGCATCGACCCGGACAAGGTGCGGACGCTGGCGGCAGGCGGCATGCGCCCGGCACATATCGCGCGCGAGCTGGGGATTTCGCGCGGCACGGTCTATCGGTTCCTGCCGCGGGTGGAGTGACGGTTTGCCTGATGCTTGTCGGCGCTACCCCGCCAACCGCTCCGGCGCGTCCTCGACGCGCACCGGCAACGGCCCCGGGCGGCCGAGCAGATAGCCCTGCGCCTCGTCGCAGCCCTGTTCGCGCAGGAAGGCCAGCTGTTCGGGCGTCTCCACCCCCTCGGCCAGTACCGGAATATGGAGGCTTTCGCCCAGCGTCAGTACCGCGCGGATGATCGCCGCCGACTGCGGCGCGCCGTTCAGTTCGGCCATGAACGACCGGTCGAGCTTGATCTTGTCGAACGGGAACGATCGCAGCGTCGACAGCGACGAATAGCCGGTGCCGAAATCGTCCATCGCCACCGATACGCCGATCGCCTTGAGCTGGCGCAGGATGTGGATGGTGCGCACCGGATCGGTGATCATCGCCGTCTCGGTAATCTCCAGCTCGAGCCGGGCGGGCGACAGGCCGGTGTCGAGCAGCACCTGCTGCACCAGGCGCGGCAGGTCGACATGGCCCAGCTGCACCGGCGACAGGTTGACCGCGATCCGGTACGGTTCGGCCCAGCTGGCCGCCGCGGCGCAGGCGGTGCGCAGCACCCATTCGCCGATCGGCAGGATCAGCCCGGACTGTTCGGCCAGCGGAATGAAGTGCGCGGGCGACACGCTGCTGCCATCGGCGCGGGTCCAGCGCAGCAACGCCTCATAGCCGGTGATCGCCCGGGTCCCGACCGCTTCCTGCACCTGCCAGTGCACCGCCAGTTCGCCGCGATCGATCGCGGTGCGCAGTTCCTGCACCATCTGGCGCCGGATGCGGACGGTCTTGTCCATTTCCTCTTCGTAGAAGCACGCATCGACCGCGATCGACGCCTTGGCGCGGTACATCGCCAGGTCGGCATTGTTGATGAGCGCCGACAATTCGGTCGCATCGCGCGGCCATAGCGCGACGCCGACGCTCATGCCGCAGGCGACCTCGATCCCGCTCGCATCGAGGGTGACCGGCGCGCCGATCGCATCGCGCAGCCGGTCGATCAGCTGCAGCGCATCGTCGGGTTCGGCGACCGGCATCACCGCGACGAATTCGTCCCCGCCCAGGCGCGCGATGAACTCGCCGGGCAACAGCGCGGCCTTCATCCGTTCGCCGATGCGGGTCAGCACCCGGTCGCCGGCGGCATGGCCATGGATGTCGTTGATCTCCTTGAACCGGTCGAGGTCGATCGACAGCAAGGCGACGGCGCGGTGCGGGCTGTCCGGACCGGTCTGACGCGACAGCCATTCGAGGAAGGAGGTGCGGTTGGGCAGCCCGGTCAGGCTGTCGTTGCGCGCCAGATGGGCGATGCGGCGTTCCTGCGCGATGCGGGCGCGCAGGTCGCGGATCGAATAGATGGTCTGCGGACAGCTGCTGCGCGGGTCGATCCGCATCGTCACCTCGACCGGGATCTCGCTTCCGTCCAGCGCGGTCAGCGTCAGCTGGGTGAGGCGGTCGGGCCGGGCGGCGGTGGCGATATCGGCGATCCAGCGCGACAGCGGCTGCCCGACGATCGGCGCACCGTCGCCGACCAGCGCGGCGAAGGCGGCGTTGGTGGCGGTGATCGCACCGCCCTGCACGATCGCCATGCCGTCGACATTGCTCTCCAGCAGCTCGCGCAGGCGGCGGCGGGTATCGCTGCGCGCCTGCGCGTCGAGGATATAGGTGGCGAGGCCGGTGCCGACGACCAGCGTCCCGACCCCGGCGACCGCGATCGCCATCACGATCGTCGCGGTGCTGGACCCGACCTGCCCGATGCCGGGGGCGAAGGGGGTGACGACCATCGCCGCCATGCCGGTGAAGTGGAGCAGCACGATGCTGGCGACCATCAGCCCCGTCGCCCACCATTGTCCGGCAAAGCGCCCACGGCCCTGCGCCCGGTCGAACGCCAGCGCGCCCAGCGCCACCGCGAACAGCACCGACGCGGCGACATAGCCCTGCGACCAGCGCACCATGCCGTGCGCGACGAACGCCTGCATCCCCAGATAGTGCATCGCGCTGACCGCCAGCCCGAACAGCGCGCCGCCCAGCGCCGCCGACCCCCGCCAGCGTCGGGTCGCGAGGTGCAGCGCGGCGGCACTGCCGAAGATGGCCACCAGCAGCGACAATCCGGTCAGGCGCGGCTCATAGGCGACCTCGACACCGGGCTGATAGGCGATCATCGCGATGAAATGGGTACACCAGATCGTCGCGCCGGTGGCGGCCCCGCCGAGGAACACCCAGGCGATGCGCGATCCCGGTCCGGCATGGCGGATACGGTCGAGCAACCGGATGGTGATCATCGACCCGACCAGGCAGAACCATGCCGCCAGCCCGACCAGGGCCAGATCATGTTCTTCGGTCAGGCAGGTGAGAAAACGCATATGGCGGACTCCATTCGTCCTGCCGGTACGGTTGCGTTGCTAAACGAAATGTTATCGCCAAAGGTTACCGGTACCAGCGGTACGTTCGGTACGAAGCCGGAATGGCACGGAACCTTTGGGCGGCGGGCAGCAATTCGACCGGTATCGGGCCGATATCGCCGCCGTATCGCGCACGGGGGATTGTTGCCGGCCTATCCCAGCGGCTAGGCGACGTACCGTGCGGCAGCGGGCCGGGCGGACGAAGGATATCCGATGAAGATCGCGGTTTTTGGCCTGGGCTATGTCGGCATGTCCAACGCCGTGTTGCTGGCGCAGCATAATGCGGTCGTGGCGGTCGACATTTCGGAGGAGCGCGTCGCGCTGGTCAATGACCGCAAGTCGCCGATCGTCGATGCCGAGCTGGAGCGGTTCCTGGTCGAACGCACGCTCGACCTGACGGCGACGACCGATGCGGCGCAGGCGCTGGCCGGGGCGGACTATGTGATCGTCGCCACGCCGACCAATTACGATGTCGAGACCGACAAGTTCAACACCGGCTCGGTCGAGGCGGTCATCAAACTGGCGACCGAACACGCCCCGCAGGCGACGATCATCGTCAAGTCGACGATCCCGGTCGGCTTCGTCGACGACGTGCGCGTACGGCTGCACGCGCCGAACGTCGTCTTCAGCCCCGAATTCCTGCGCGAGGGCCGGGCGCTCTACGACAATCTCCACCCGTCGCGGATCATCGTCGGCGAACGGTCGGAACGCGCGCGCATCTTTGCCGACCTGCTGCTGCAGGGCGCGGAAAAGAAGGATGCGCCGATCCTGTTCACCGACACGCGCGAGGCCGAGGCGATCAAGCTGTTCGCCAACACCTATCTCGCGATGCGGGTCGCCTTCTTCAACGAACTCGACAGCTACGCCATCGCCGGCGACATGGACACGCGCCAGATCATCGAGGGCGTCGGCCTCGATCCGCGGGTGGGGATGCACTACAACAACCCCAGCTTCGGCTATGGCGGCTATTGCCTGCCCAAGGATACCAAGCAGCTGCTGGCGAACTATTCCGAAGTGCCGCAGAACCTGATCCGCGCGATCGTCGATGCGAACCGTACGCGGAAAGACTTCCTCGCCGACCAGATCATCGCGCGGCGTCCCAAGCGGGTCGGCGTCTACCGCCTGACGATGAAGGCCGGGTCGGACAATTTCCGCCAGTCGTCGATCCAGGGGATCATGAAGCGGGTGAAGGCCAAGGGGATCGAGGTCGTGGTCTACGAACCCTCGCTCCACGAGGACAGCTTCTTCGGGTCGCGGGTGGTCCGGGACCTGGATGCGTTCAAGGCCGAGTGCGACGTCGTGATCGCCAACCGCGCCGCACCCGAACTCGCCGATATCGGCGAACGGCTGTTCACCCGGGATATCTTCGGGTCGGACTGACAGACCAGGCTCCAAAGTTCACGAAGTTCACACTCGCGCGCGGTTTGCGCACCGTTCGCTTTCCCGCTCGTCCCGACACGGGGCGGGCGTGGGCGGAGCGACAGTGACGGGGCGGCGGCGTGTAGGAAAGCGGTTTGGCACCTTGTCGGATCGTTGTGTACGGATTTTCCGTATATCGGCTTGACCGTGTACGGGTAATCCGTATATTATCGGCATGCAGTCGGTCATCGAAACCAATGCCTATCTCGCAGCGGCCAAAGATGCAGGCATGAGCGTCGATGAGCAACAGGCGGTGGTCGACCTGATCGCGGCCAACCCGGAAGCTGGCCAGATCATGCCAGGGTGCGGCGGGGCGAGAAAGCTTCGGTTTGCCCGACCGGGCGGCGGCAAGTCCGGCGGATATCGGGTCATCACCTATTACGCCGGAACCGGCGTGCCGACGTTCCTGCTGACGGTGTTCGGCAAGAACGAGAAGATCAACCTTACCAAAGGCGAGCGCAATGCGCTGGCCGCTTTGACCAAGACACTGGCGGATAGCCTCGGGAGACAGCGATGAAGAGTGCCTTCGACAAGATCGCAGCCGGTCTGGAGGATGCGATCGCCCATGCCGATGGTGAAGCGAACCGGGGAAGGGTCGCCGCACCCATCGATGTGGCAGCAATCCGCAAACGGACTGGAAAGACCCAGCAGCAATTCGCACGTGCCTATCACCTGCCGGTGGGAACGGTGCGGGATTGGGAACAGCGCCGGAGCCAGCCCGATGCCCCGGCACGGGTGTTGCTGGGACTGATCGGTGCCGAACCTGAAACGATCGAAAGGCTCGTCCAGCACGGCTGACGGGCCGTTTATCTACATGTCGACACGTCGACCTGTCGCCTGCGCCGCCATGCCGCGCACATCGACCCGCGCCTTCAGCCTTGCGCCCAAGAGCGCCGTGCCGCTGATCTTGCGCTGGACGAACAGGGTTTCGACATGCGGCACGTGCCACGTCGCGCGGTCGGCGGCGAGGGCCTTGGCCTCCTCGCGCACCACCGGCACGAAGGCGCGGTCGCCGAAGTCGAACGGGCCGGGTCGCGCCATCGCCTCGTCGATCGCGGCGATGATCCGGTCGACGGCGGCGCGGTGGGCGCGGACCGCCGCTTCGCCGAGAAAGCCGGTTTCGACCGCCACGTCGCGGATGGTGTCGCGGTCATGCGCCAGGCCGGCGGCGATCAGGCGACGGTACGCGTCGGCGGTGTCGGGCGGTACGGGCCGGGTCGCGCCGAAATCGAGCAGGACGACGCGCCCGCTATCCGCCTGCCAGCGATAATTGGCGAAATTGGGGTCGGTCTGCATCTCGGCGAACTCGAACAGCTCGCGCAGCACGAGGTCGATCAGCGCGGTCATCGCCGCGTCGCGCGTGGCCTGTGGCGCGGTCGCCAGCCCCTCGATCGGCGTGCCGTCGATATAGTCCATGGCGAGGATGCGGGTGGTGGTCAGCGCCTCGACCGGGCGGGGCACGGCATAGCGCGGGTCGCCGTCGAGCCGGTCGGCATAGCGGCGCATCGCATCGGCTTCGCGCGCGTAATCGGCTTCGTCGGCGAGCTGGCGCTTGGCCTCGGCGAGCAGGGGTTTCAGGTCCAGCTCGCGCGGCAACAGGTTGGAGACGCGCAGCAGCGTGGCGACATTGTCGACGTCCGCGTCGATGCTTTCACGGACGCCGGGATATTGCACCTTGATCGCGAGGCGGCGGCCATCGGCCAGCTCGGCGCGATGAACCTGCCCGATCGAGGCGGCGGCGATCGGGCGCGCGTCGAACTTGGCGAGCTTGGTCCGCCAGTCCGGCCCCCATTCGGCGATCAGCAGCCGGTCGAGCTGGGCCGGGGGCATGGTCTGCCCCTGATTGCGCAATTGTGCGAGGATGGTGGCCAGTTCGGGCGGGAGCAGGTCGCCTGCATCCATCGAGATCATCTGCCCGAGCTTCATGGCGGCTCCGCGCAGGTGCGACAGCCGGTCGGCCATGCGCTTGGCATTGGCGGGGGTGAGGATCAGGTCGCCCATGCGCGGCCGCTCCCCGCTGGCGATCCGCCGCGCCCCCTCGGCCAGCATCCCGCCCGCGATCCCGCCGGCGAGACGCCCGAAACCGGACAGGCGCGACAAACGGCCGCTGGGCACGGCGCGGCCGGGGCGAAGGGGTTCGTCGGTCATGGGAGTGGAGCGAGCGGGCGGGGCGGTGGTTCCCATGGGTGCCCGAAGGGGTGGGGGACGTGCGACAGGGCACCAGATCCATTTTCCCGGAAACGTCGCCCCAGCGAAGGCTGGGGCCTCGTGCGGCTTCTGCGGTGCGCCATCAAAGGGAGATCCCAGCCTTCGCTGGGATGACGTTGTGGTCAGCAAGGCTGGATCAGATTCCGGAATCGATCAACACTCGACCGGCAAGGTAAGTGGTATAGCGAGTAAAAGGCATTTGATTTTCCCGGTCCGATCCGAGGTGGTGGCGTAAGAGGCGATTATGGTCCGTCGATCCGACCCAGACCTACACTGACAGTGAGCCTGTTCTGATGGAAGGAAACGCGACCATGGCTATCCGCCCGATCCGCAACGATGCCGATCATGAAGATGCGCTGCGCGAGATCGAGGCGCTGTGGGGTGCCGAGGAAGGGACCGAGGCGGGCGACCGGCTCGACGTGCTGGTAACGTTGGTCGAAACCTATGAGCGCCGGCGCTGGCCGATCGAGCGACTGGATCCGGTGCGCGCGATCGAGGCGGCGATGGAGATGAACGGCTATACCCGTGCTCAGCTGGCCGCCTTGATCGGGCAATCGCGGGCGAGTGAAATCCTGAACCGTCGACGGCCGCTGACCCTGCCGATGATCCGGGCGATTTCGGAGGCGTGGCATGTTCCGGCCGGGGTGCTGGTACAGGAATATGCACTGACCGGGCGGTGACTGGGTTATCCCTTTTGCGGCACGATCGCGCCCCGAAAGGGATAACCGTCTCCCGTCAGAACGACGCCGACACCGTGACCCCATAGGTGCGCGGGTCGCCGAGCTGGCCGACGATCAGGCCGGTATTGCCCGACTGGGTCGCCAGCAGCTCGTAATAATTCTCGTCGAAGGCGTTGCGCAGCCACAGGAACGCGTTCCACCCCTTGTCCGCACGGTAGCCGAGGCGGAAATTGGTGATGCTGTACCCGTCGATATAGGTGTAGGCCGAGGGCGACGGGTTGGACGAGAAGCGCGAGCGATAGCTGCCGTCGAAACCGAGATAGGCATTGCCGTCGGTCGTGCCGAGCTTCGCCGGCAGGCTATATTCCGCCCCGTACGAGAACGCCCATTTCGAGATGCCGGGCAGGCGTTGTCCCGATACGTCGCACGCGGTCGGGCTGATCCCGCCGGGGGTGCCCGGCGCGCTGGGGCTCTGGCCCGCCGCCGCCGCCGTGCCGCCGGCCAGTTCGGGCGGGCAGGGGGCGTCGGTGAAGCGGACGTACTTCGCATCGGTGTACGCCGCGTTGGCGTAGAGGTTCAGCCGCTCGGTCGGGCGGAAGGCGGTGTCGAGTTCGATGCCGCGCGTGCGCACCGCCTCGGCATTGGCGAGATAGCCGCGCAGCACGCCGAGCTGCCCGTTGGTCACCGTCGCCTGATAATCGCTAATGTTGGTCCAGAAGGCGGCGAGGTTGGCGGTGATGCGCCGGTCGAGCCACTGGGTCTTCACGCCGACTTCGTAATGGTTGACCCGTTCGGGCTTTACCTGCGCGGCGGCGAGGATCGGGTTGTTGTTGCCGTCCAAGGGCAGGCCCGACAGGTTGATGCCGCCCGATTTATAGCTGCGGGCATAGGTCGCGTACGCATGGACGTCGCGCGCGACATCATAGGCGAGGGTGACGTCGCCCGACACGTTCCAGTCGTCGAAATCGGGGCGATAGCTTTGCGGGGCGAGCACGCCGCACCGGTCGCGGGTGACGCTGCTGGCGGCCTGCGATGCCGCCGAACAGTTGAGTAGCGCGCCGGTGCCGGTGGTGACGACCGACACGTAATCGCCGGTCTTCTTGTCATAATTCACCCGCACGCCCGGCGCGATCGACAGCGCGTCGGTCAGGTGCCAGGTCAGCTTGCCGAACACCGCCGCGCTGGTGTTGGCAAAGCCGATGGTGTTGCGCGAGGTCAGGCCGTTCAGCACCGCCGGGTTGCCGGCATTGGCGCCAGTCGGATTGAGCAGGAAGCGCGACGCGGCCGGCCCCTGCACCTGCAACCCCTGCGTATCGATCGTCTGGTGGAAATAGAACAGGCCGGCGACGTAATCGATCGCGCGCTTGCCGTTCGACGCGATGCGCAGTTCCTGGCTCCACTGGCGCTGCTGCGACGGATTGGCCGACACGGTGGTGATCGGCAGGCCGATGAAATCGCGGTCGTTCGACGGGTCCCAGTTCCAGAAGCGCCACGCGCTGACCGAGGTCAGCGTCGCCGCGCCCAGATCGAGATTGCCGACCAGCGAGACGCCGCCCAGCTCCTGTCGCGCGCGAAGCGGGGTGTCGAGGTCGGTCAGCCGGTCGAACGCGTCGGTCGAGGGCGGGCGATAGCCGAAGGCGGCGGCCAGCGCGGCATATTGGCGGGCGAGCGGCCGCTGCGTCGTGCCGGTGCGGACATAGATCTGCGCGCAGCAATCGGGGTTCTGGTGGCCGTAATCGCCGTACAGGGTGATATCGAGGTTCGCGGCCGGCTTCCACAGCAGCTGCCCGCGCACGCTCTGGTTATCCTGCGCATTGGCATAGCCGCCGAGCGCGGTGTTGCGGATCGTACCGCGCCGCGAGGTGACCGAGGCGGAGATGCGCGCGGCCAGCGTATCGCCGACGAGCGGGCCGGAGGCCGACGCCTTGGCCTGGATGAAGTCGTAATTGCCGGTGGTCAGTTCGACGCGCGCTTCGGGGGTGAAGCTGGGTTTGCGCGTGGTGATGTTGATCGCGCCGGCCGTGGTGTTCTTGCCGTAGAGCGTCCCCTGCGGCCCGCGCAGGATCTCGATGCGTTCGGTGTCGGTGAAGTCGAACGTCGCCGAGGCGATGCGGCTGTAATAGACGCCGTCGACATAGATGCCGACGCCCTGTTCGATGCCGTCATTGGTGAGGCCGAAGGGCGCGCCGAGGCCGCGGATATTGGCGGCGCTGTTGCGCGGGTTGGTCGAATAGAATTGCAGCGTCGGCTGCAGCTGGGTCAGGCGGTTGACGTTGTACGCGCCGGTATCGGCCAGGGTCGTGCCGCCGATCACCGACATGGCGATCGGCACCTGCTGCACCGTTTCGGCGCGGCGGCGGGCGGTGACGACGATCTCTCCGGTATCGGCGGGGGCGAGGCGGCCGGTGTCGGTGCGGGTTTCTTCCTCCGGCACCTGCACGACCGGTTCGGGCGGCGGCGAGGCTTGCGCTGCGACCTGCGCCAATATCAGCGCCAACGACAATGCCATGCGTAATCTCCCTGTCCTTTGATGGGAGAATGGCGCAGGCGTATAAGTCCAGCAATAGCGTAGGAATTTAGTGCGCCCTAGTTTGGCTTGTAGCCGACCCCGATCCGGCGGGGGGCGCGCGCCCGCCGGGCAAGCAGTGCGCGGACATGGGCCAGCGCGGCGCCATCGTCGGCAAAGGCGCGCACCAGCCTTTGCCCCGCACGCCCGATCCGGCCCCATTGCGTCTCGACGAGCAGCATCCCGAACAAGTCGCGATAGACGACCACGCGCCAGCGCCGGGCGATCCCCCGTGCGGGGTCGCGGGCGGTCAGCTCGATCGGCAGGAAGGGCAGCTCCATGGGCACAATATCGCGCGGGCGCGCGGGCTTGTCCTGCGGATTGTTTGAATCAGCGGGGGGACTTCGATCGAGCGAATGAATCACGACGCAGCCGTGCCGCGTGGAGCAGGTCGACGGTGCGGCCATGCCCGCGCCATCCCGCGCGCACCATCTGCCCGACCCGCTTGCCATGGACCAGCAGCGGCAGCGCCAGCAGCGCTACGGGAAAGAAGGCGAGGGTCAGCGCCGATCCGTCGAGCGCCGCCGCCATGGCGCAGGACAGGCCGAACAGCGCCAGCCCGGCCGCCTTCCAGCGCAGGTCGCGCCGGGTCATGCGTGCTGCTCCATGTCGGCGATCAGCAGCGTTGCCGCCGCCCTCAGCACCGCCGCCATGCCGGTGGCGTCGACGGGCCGCGCGCCCGGCCAGAGCAGCAGGTCGGCGGGGGCCTCCGCCTCCTGCGTGAGCGCCGTGCGCATATCGGCCATGTCGAACGAAAGCCCGATGGCGGGATCGTGCAGCCGTGCGGCGGCGGCGCGGGCGCGGCCGATCAGCGCCGGCGACCCGTCGATGCCGCGCCCCTCGATCGCGGTGAAGCCAAGCGCCCGGGCATGGCGTCCGACCTCGATCAGCAGCGTGCCGCAGGCGCAATCGGCATCGACGATCCGCACCGCATGGCGATGGGCGTCGCGCAGGCCCTGCAATGCGGCGACGATCTGTGGCCAGCGCGGATCGGCGCGCACGCTGCGGCGGACGGGTACCGGACGCGCGCGCATGGCGGGCGGGGCGGGGGCGATGCGGGCGGCGGTCCTCATGCCGCCACCCGCTCGCCATCGCTCAGCGGCGCGAAGGACACGCACGGGACCAACGGCGCGGTCGCCATGCACAGACAGGCATGGTGCATCCGGCATTCGCCGCGGGCATAGCCGATCGCGGCATCGCGCGACACGAACCGCCCTTCGAGGCGGTGGCGGCTGTCCTGCACCAGCCAGTGGCCGGCGGCGTCCTGTCCGACATAGATGGTCGCCGGTTCGTCAGGCTCCGGGATGGGGTCGCTTGCCATGGAAATCGTCTCTTGCGGTCGGACGTCGTGCGTCCGCCCCGTCCAGCTATGCCCCGCCGCATTGGGTTTCGAGAGCGATTCCAGACAATTGCATAGCGCGCGCATAGTGCGGCGCGGCGATTATGCCGCCGCTATGCGAAAGGCGGAAATCGCTCTCGTCTTGCTATGCCGCGCCCGATAGCTGGTGTGCCACGTTGCAAGAGGAGACGTGGCATGGAGCGATGGCGAACCCGCCGGGCCGACCGGGCCTTGCGGCTGTCGGGGCTAATGTTGCTGGCGGTGGCGGGGGTGGCGTTGCGCTGGCTGACTGCGCTGCATGTGCCGCCGCAATCGGCGGGGTTGTTCGCCTATGGGCTGGGCGCGGTCGGCTATATGGCGGCGAGCAGCGGCGCTGCGCTGGTGATGCTGGGGCGGCACCTGTTCGACGAGGTGGCGGTCAGTCTGCGCTGGAGGCGGCATCGGGGATAGCGGGTTCTCGACGGACGCTTCTCGACAGGCTCGAAGCTGCTCGAACCGAACGGGGCGGGGGACCTCACCCCATTCGTCACCCCAGCGCAGGCTGGGGTATCCCTGTGGTACGCGCGCCGTGTCCCAATGGGGAGATCCCAGCCTGCGCTGGGATGACGTTCGCGGCGAGGGGGGCATCTCTTGCATCCCCCACCCGTCATTCCGGCGAAGGCCGGAATCCATGGATGGGGTAACGTCGCGTTTCGATCGTGAACACCCGACACAATGGATTCCGGCCTTCGCCGGAATGACGGGGGAGTAGAAAACCGCGCACCCCCGCGCAGGCGGGGGTCCAGAGCGGCGGGGCGCAACGCCTGCGACCTTGGACCCCCGCCTGCGCGGGGGTACGCCAGCGCTGTTCTACCGCCCCTTCAGCGCCGCCGCCTCGCCCGCGGCATCCAGCGGGTCGCCCGCCGCCATTGCCTGTGCCTGTTCCAGCACCGCCGCCATCGGCGATCCGGCCTGGGCATAGGCGGTGGTGGTCGCTTGCCCCCCGCCCTGCAGCGCCTGCACCCGCCATGGCCCGCCATTGCCGGCACAGGCGATGCCGCCGGTCGTACCGGTCTCGAAGGTGCGGCACAGCGCGCCGGCGCGGTCGCGGAAGGTGATGCCGATCCTGACCGGCGCGTCCGCTCCCTGCGTCGAGGCAAGCTGCATGTCGAGCGCGCGGGCGAGCTTCCCTTGCGCGACCGCCGTCCCGCCTTCGAAGCCCAGCTCGCCGCCCGACCGTGGCACCAGCTGCCCGAGCAGCAGCCCGGCGACGAGGCTGGCGGCGACAGCGCCCCACCAGCGTTGCGGTTTCGGCGCGGGCTTGCGCGTCGGGAAGGCGACGACGTTATCGGTACGCGCGAACAGCGCCTCGACCCCGGCGGGCATCGGTTGTGCGTCGAGGGCCGCGAAACCGCCGCGCAGCCGGGCGGTCAGCGCACGGTGGCGCTCGACCTCTGCGGCAAGCGACGGATCGTCGGCCATCGCCCGTTCGACCCGCTTCGCGCTGATCGGGTCCAGCTCGCCATCGGCATAGGCGGCGAGCGTTTCGGGGTCGATCGTCATGCCGCTTCTCCCAGATGGCCGAGCAGTGCCTCCCGCCCGCGCACCAGGCGCGAGGTGAGCGTGCCCATCGGCACGTCGAGGATCTCCGCCGCCTCGCGATAGGCAAAGCCCTCCACCATCACCAGCGCGATCACCTCGCGCTGTTCCGGCGGCAGCTTGGCCATCGCCCGGCCGATATTGTGCATTTCCACGGTCATTTCCTGTTCGCCCTGCCGTCCCACGGTATCGCCTTCGTCCGGTGCCACGAAGGTTTCGCGCCGCCTTGCCTGTGCCCGGACCGTGTCGATCCACAAATTGCGCAGGATGCGGATCGCCCAGGCATCTAGCCTGGTGCCCGCCTGCCATTGATCCCGCCGCGTCAGCGCACGTTCGACCGCCGCCTGCAACAGGTCGTCGGCATCGGCGGGGTTGCGGGCGAGCGCATGGGCGACACGCCGCAACCGGGGCAGATGCGACAGCAATTCGTCTTCGAAGCGCAAAACGGTCCTTTCCGGGCTTCAGGGATGAAACGGATGGCGTCGCCCGTTTCATCCGGCATGACGATGGAAAATCATAGAGCCGATCGGATACGGTTTTGGGGCGGTCGCCGGGAAGGGAAAGAAGTGTTGGGTTCACGCGAAGGCGCGGAGACGCGGAGGGGTTGCGTCCGTGGCAACCTCCTGCGATCGGGAGACGACATCCTTCGCGGACCGCATGAGCGGAGGCCGCTGGCGCGGACGGGCTTTCCTGTCGCGCACCCCCTTCGCGTCTCCGCGCCTTCGCGTGAACCCGTTTTCCTTCCGGCTACCCGTCATGCCGGCGTATCGATGCGAGCGACAAGCGATGCAGGGGGCGAAGCGTGATGGCCGGCACCAGATTCCTGCGCTGGGCCGCGCTCGCGCTGGCGCTGCCGACGGCGGCATCGGCGCAGCTGCTGCCCGCCGCACCGCAGCTGCCGCAGCTGCCCGGACGGGTGGGGGAGGCGGTCGGCGGGATCGCCGGCGCGTTGCCGATCGACGATGCGGTGAGCGATGCACGCCTGCTGGTGCGGCAATCGATCGCGCGTGCCCGCGACCTCGCCCGCCGCTTTCCCGACCGGATCGAGCTGGACCGCGACAACAACCCCGTCCGCGCGGGCGAGGTGACGCTGGCCGATCCCGATCCGGCGCTGCTGGCGCTGGCGGCCCGCGCCGGCTTTTCGGTGATCGAGAGCGAGCGGTACGACGATCTCGGCATCGGTTTCGCCCAGTTGCGCGCGCCGGCCGGCCTGTCGGCGGTGGAGGCGGCGCGGGTGCTGGGCCGGATCGTCGGCGGCGACCGGGTGACGCTCGATCCGCTGTACAGTGCGAGCGGGGTGGGGGTGGCCATGCCCGACCCTGCCATGGCCATCACCAACGCCTTGGTGGTGGGGCGAGCCGTTCCCTCTCCCACTCGTACCCCGGCGAAGGCCGGGGTCCAGCTGGGGGACGTCGGCACTCTATCGAAAGGCCTTCCCAACTGGGCCCCGGCCTTCGCCGGGGTACGGGGCGTGGGTCGCTTCGCCCCCGGTGCCGGCCCCAAGCGGATCGGCATCATCGACGGCGGGGTGGGCGGGGGGACGCCGGGGCTGGCCGCGCAACAGGGTTTTGCGAGCGGCGCCCCGCGCGCCAGCGACCATGGCATGGCGGTGGCGTCGCTGCTGACCGGCGGCGGCGGTATCCGCGCGAGCGCGCCCGGCGCGGCGCTGCACGTCGCCGATGTCTATGGCAGCGATCCGGCGGGCGGCAGCGCCAGCGCACTCGCCCGCGCGCTGGCGTGGATGGTGCAGGCGAAGGTGCCGGTGGTCGTCATGAGCCTCGCCGGACCCGACAATGCCCTGCTCGGCCGCTTCGTCGCGGCGGCGCGGGCGCGGGGAACGGTGGTGGTCGCGGCGGTCGGCAATAACGGCCCCGCCGCCCCGCCGGCCTATCCCGCCAGCTACCCCCAGGCGATCGCCGTCACGGGGGTCGACGGGCGGGGCCGCGTGCTGGTCGAGGCCGGGCGCGCCCGCCACCTCGACTATGCCGCACCAGGCGCGGACATGCTGGCGCTGAACGCCGCCGGACAGGCGCGCGGCGTGCGCGGCACGTCGTTCGCCGCCCCGCTGGTCGCCGCGCGGCTGTCGGCGGTGTGGGTGGGCGATGCGGCGGCGGCGATCAAGGCGCTCGACCGCGAGGCGAAGCGCGGCACCGGCCGCACCGGGCGCGGCGTGCTGTGCGGGGCGTGCCGGACCACGCGGTAGGGGGAGGCCCGTCCTGGTAGCGTCCGGGTGAGGCGGCGCCCCCCACGGAACGTCCGAAACGCCCCGTACCCCAGGCACGGTATGTGATGCGCCGCCCCGGCGCACGGCTACCGCCGATGCGCAATACCTGCCACCGACCCCTCCTGACACGTTCTGGACGCACCCGGTTATGGGCCGGGCGGACGATGTGGGACGACAAGCGACCGGCCGATACCCGAACCCGAAGCGAGGTTCGATAGCGATCCTTGCCGGTATCGGCTCCTGTCCGATCCGCCCGTCGAAAAAAATCGCACCCGCCGGGATTAAACCGCAAACGGCACCCGTTCTCCTTCACGAAGCGCTCCTCGCGGCGCACGGACAAAGGAGAACAGCCATGAAGACCATGTTCCTGATGGGTGCGGCCCTTGCCGCCGCGATCGCGACCCCCGCCTCGGCGCAGCTGCTGGGCGGCGGTGGCGGCGGCGGGCTGACCGGCGGGCTGGGCGGGAGCCTCAGCGGCGGGATCGGCGGCGCGACTGGCGGGACCCTCGACCGCGGGCTCGGCTCGACCGTCGAGCGGGTGCGCGACCGTGCCGACACCACCGCCCGCACCGCGCGGCGCGGCGGCGGCGAGGTGACCACCGAGCGTCAGGTCGACCGGCGCAGCGGCCGGGTGCGCGGCGGCGGATCGGCGCGCGGTAACGGCGCGGTCGACGGTACTGCCCAGACGCTGGGCGGCACGCTCGGCGGATCGGGCAGCGGCTCGGGCAGCGCCAGCGGCAGCGTCGATGCGCAGCTGATCGGCACCGATGCGGTGCGCGACACCGCCGGCGCGGCGCGCGACCGGGTGCAGCGCGGCGTCGCCACCACCCGCGACCGGGCGGCCGGTACGGTGGGCAATGCCCGTGACCGGGCAACCGGTGCGGTCGGCCGGGTCCGTAACGGTGCCGGCAACGTGACCGGTGCAGCCAGCGGCAGCGCTTCGGGCCGTGCGAACGGCGCGATCGGCAACGGCTCGGCCTCGGGCAGCGGCTCGGGCGAAGGCTCGCTGTCGCTGATCGGCAGCGGCGCGATCCCCGCGCTCAACCCCGGCCAGACCGTCCGCGACGCCCGTGGCGAAGCGATCGGCCGCGTCCAGTCGGTCCGCCGCAACGCCGCCGGCCGGGTGGAATCGGTGACGATGGCGGTCGGCCGCCGCGTGGCGACGATCCCCGCCGACAATTTCAGCGTCGAAGGCGGCGTGCTGGTGTCGGCGATGGGCGAGGGCCAGGTGAAGCGCGCCGCGAAGGATCAGGCGGAGTAACGCACTCCGTCCTGAACAGGGACGCCGGTCACGGGAGGGAGCCCGTGGCCGGCGTTTTTTTGCGGATCGCGCTGAATGACAATACTTTGTCGGTAACGTTATCCGATGCCGCCCTTTGTCCCCGCAGCTACGGAAACATCACCCGGCAAGCCGGATTCGCTGGAGGATGTCGTTCGACATGTCCACGGTCAGGACAGAATCTTTCGCAACGATGCGACCACATGATCGACCTGTGCGTCGCTCATATGGGGACCGATCGGCAGGCTCAGCACCTCCCCGGCCACCTGTTCGGCGACAGGGGCGCTGTGGGCGACCATATCGGCATAGGCAGGTTGCTGGAGGGGAGCGATCGGATAATGGATGATCGTCTCAACGCCTTCCGCCAGCAATTGTTCGCGTAGCCAGTCGCGACGCGGATGGCGGATCACGAACAAATGCCACACCGGCGCATGTCCCGCAGGTACCGTCGGCAGCACGATATCGAGATCGGAAAGGCGATCCAGATAGGTCGCGGCCACTTGTTGCCGCCGCGCATTCCACGCGTCGATGACTGGCAGCTTGGCGTGCAGCAACGCCGCCTGGAGTTCGTCGAGACGGGTATTATACCCGATGAGTTCGTGGTGGTATTTCTGCCGCGAACCATAGTTGCGGATCACGCGGGCACGTTCCGCCAGTTCGTCGTCATTGGTGACGATGGCACCGCCGTCGCCCAACGCGCCCAGATTCTTTCCCGGATAGAAGCTGTACCCGGCCCCGTCGCCGAACTGTCCGGCTATAGTGCCGTTCAGTCGCGCGCCGACCGCCTGTGCGGCATCCTCGAATACCCGCAATCCGTGATTGCGTGCGATGTCCATGATCGCATCCATCTGCGCCAGCTGGCCATAGAGATGGACCGGCATGATCGCCTTGGTACGGGACGTGATGGCCCGTTCGATCCGTGCGGGATCCAGATTATAGGTTGCCGGATCGATCTCGACCGGAACGGGCGTCGCGCCGGTATGGCTGACGGCATACCAGGTCGCGATGAAGGTATGGCTGGGAACGATGACTTCGTCGCCTTCGCCAATGCCGGCGGCGCGCAGCTGGATGCTGAGCGCGTCCAGCCCGTTGCCTACCCCGATGCAATGCTTGGTGCCGCAATATTGCGCGAAGGCCGCCTCGAACGCGGTCACTTCGGGACCGGTGATGAAATAGGCGCTGTCGACGACCCGGTGCCATGCGGCGTCCAGGACGCCGCGCAGTTCCACATGGGCGGCCGCGATGTCGAGAAAAGGAACCTTCACTGGTTCTGCCCCTTGCGAAATGCCTCGAACGAGGGAAGGTCGCGAATATATTCCTTCGCGTTGTAGGAATGCGACGCGAGCACGACGATGCAGCTGTCCGCGACGAATTCGCGCAGTTCGATCCATACCGTGGGCGGTACGATCAACCCCTGATCGGGGCGGTCGAGGCGAATGCTCTTCTCGTGCGTGCCGTCATAGATCCAGACGGTCAGCGCGCCCGACGGACAGACGATGAATTCGTGCGTTTCCAGATTGGCATGTTCGCCACGCGTCGTGCCCCCCGGAACGGCAAAGGTCGTGAACACGCGTTGCGGAACGAACGGCATGTCCGTGCCGCACTCTATCGGCACCAACGACCCCCGGTCGTCGCTGAACTGCTTCAACGGGAGGATCGTGCAATCCTCGATCGAATACCACTGCTTGTCGTTCACGGATCAGGTTCCTGTGCGATACGGATGATGTGCGCTGACGGCTCTGCCACAGGATAGGCCCTGTGGCATATTCCTCAGGCGACCGCATCCTTGTCGAGTGTGCGAAGGATACGTGCGGGATTCCCGGCAACCAACGTATCCGGCGGCACGTCGCGCGTCACGACCGCCCCGGCCGCTACCATCGCCCGCGCACCGATGGTCAGTCCGGGCAGGATCGTGGCGTTGGCGCCGATGCTGGCGCCTGCCTCGACATGGGTTTCCAGCGGAATGAAGTCCGGATTGCGCGACCGTGGCATCAGGTCGTTGGTGAAGGTCGCATTGGGACCGACAAAGACGTCATCGGCCAGTCGGACGCCATCCCACAATTGTACGCCGCTCTTGATGGTCACGCGATCGCCGACGCGAACGTCGTTCTCGATGAACACATGGTCGCAGATGTTGCAGTCGGTCCCGATCCGTGCGCCCGGCAGGATATGGACAAAGGCCCAGATGCGGGTGCGTTCGCCGATCCCGTCGGATTCGACCAGCGCATGCGTGTGCACAAGGGGGCGGCCGTCATGCATGGAACAGTTCCCGTTTCTTCGTGAACATCCCCATGGCCGACATCATCAGCGATGCCGACAGGGTCGCGGCGGCCAGGACCAGCAGCCGGTATCGCCCGACCTTGGTGCGGCGGGCGATCCCGACCAGCAGCCGCGCAGCGGTGTGGCTGACCGCGCCGGCATGATGGGGCATGGCAACCAGGATGATGGCACAGGTCAGCAGGTGATCGAGCAACAGGCGCCGGGTAGCGGCGTTCTCGCTCGTCACGTTGCGCGCGTGCCGGCGATAGCGACCGAGGATTGCGTCGATATAGACGATCCGTCCGCCGGTGCGCAGGCATTGGACCCAGTACAGCCAGTCCGATGCTACGGGAATGCGCTGATCATAGCCGTCCGGCGCCTGATCGCGACGCACCATGGTCGCGCTGCCGCCATTAAACGTCCCGTAACGGATCGCCGTGCCGATATCGCCTTCGCGCGGCCGGTTAAGTTCGGAAAACCGCCGCAATGTCTGGCCGGTTTCGGAATCGAACACGTCTAGGTCGTGATAGCAAAGCGCGATGTCGTTGTCGCTTTCCATCACCGCGACTTGCCGTGCGATCTTGTCGGGCGCCATGATGTCGTCCCCGCCCAGCCACGCGATATATTTGCCCGTGCAGCCGCGATGGGCGGCGGTGGAGTTGGCGGTCACGCCCGCATTGCGTTCGGCGAATACCGGCACGATCATGCCCGGATGGGCGTCGATATACCGGCGAACAATCTCTCGCGTCCGGTCGGTCGACCCATCGTCGGCGACGACGATCTCGATCGGCCGATACGTCTGGGCCAGAATGGAATCGAGACAGGCCTCGATATATTCTTCCTGATTGTAGACGATCACGGCCACGCTGACGAGCGGCGGCGATTGCTCCATGGCGCGGGTCATCTCAATAACCGCTTTGCTGGAGCGCGATCGGCGGCGGTGGATTTGCCGTCACCTTCAATTCGACCATTCCGTCCGCGGTTTGCCGCCGGATGATATCGTCCGCACCGTTGAGCGCGTCGTCCGGCGATACCGCACGGGCACCGACGATCGACAGGCCGTCGACGACGGGCAACTGATATTCCGGGAAAGTGAATGCGCGGATGTGGCGAAGAACCTCGACGGTCGTTTGGTCGAAATCGATGAACTTCTTCGAAAAATCCAGATCGCGCCGCTTATAGGTAGATCCGCCGTCGGGATCCTGCGCGGTCGCGCTATAGTCTCCGCTCAGCAGCCGGGGCAGATAGTCGCGGGACAGTTCATAGCCCAGCGACATGCAGGTGAAGTACAGATCGCGTGCCGTCTTTTCACCCATCGGGAACGAGCGTTGAGCGATGATGTCGCCGGTGTCCACCCCGGGATCGATCACGTGGAGCGTCACACCATGTTCCACCTCGCCGTTCAGGATCGGCCAGATCGCGGTGTTGCAACCGCGATATTTCGGCAGCAGCGAAAAGTGCAGGTTGAACAGGCGCGCCGTGGGATGGAACCGATCGGGTCTGATGATGCGATCATATTCCACCGACAGGAAGACGAGGTCGGTCTGTGTATAGAGGTCTTCGAGCGATACCACGGGCACGTTCAACCGCTGCGCAGCGGCGAACAGTGACGGTTGCCAGCCTTCATACCCCTTGTCGACGGCGGTCGGCAGGCACAGGAGCGTGACGTCGGGAAGCGCGGTCGCCGCTTCGAGGACGTCGACCGCAATCTGGTTCTTGCCTGCAATGCACAGCTTCGTAGCCAACGCTAGTTCGCCTTTTTCTTTGAACGGAAGACGCGACGAAGCGCTGCGCCGGTGGTTTGCGAGATCATCGACAATCGCGGTTTCAGGGCGAATGCGGCGAGCAGCATCTTGCCGCCCATCAGGTAGCGGCCATCGACCAGAAGATACTGGGCCTGCGAATACATGATGTTCGACAGCGATTCCGCCCGGAAATCATCGGGGATCGCCGTTGCGGCGATGTCGATCCGCGCGGGGAACATGTCCCAATAGCGGCGGAAAGAGTTGCTGCCATGTTGCCGGTAGAGGAACATCGGTTCGTTGATGAAACCGACGTCATAATCTTCGAGCAGGCGGATCAGGATGATCCAGTCGTCGGACTTGTACCGGGTGCGATAGGAGAAAAGATCGAGGATCGCGGTGCGCAGGAACAGTCCGGACTGAAACAGCGGTGCCTGGACGTCGTTGACATAGGCATAGTCGCGCATCGTGCCCTCGCGGAAGCGACGGGCAACGGGTTCGAGATCAATGGCCTCGGTCCTGCCATCGTCCCATAGTTTCAGGCCGTTCGCATAGACACCGTCCTTGCCGGTCTGCTCGAGATAGGCGACCTGCTTGCGCAACTTGCCAGGCAACAGCGCATCGTCCGATGCCAGCATCGTGGTGTATTTGCCGGTACCCGTCCGGTAACCTTCCATGAGGGTCGGATTAAGTCCGCTATTCTGTTCATGCTGGACGTAGCGGAAGCCGAGTTCGCGCTGCAGCGCGGCGATGGTTTCCTGGCTGCCGTCGGTCGAACAATCGTCGATGACGATCAGTTCGATATCAGGATAGTCCTGGTCGAGCACCGATCGGATCGCCTGTTCGATATAACCGGCGTGGTTGTACGACGGCATGACAATGGTGACTCGCGGCGTGGCGGAGGAAGAGACTGGGTTCATTGCGCCTCGCTCCATCGGCGGTTCGTCCGATGCATCAATATCAGATTGGTCGTGAAAGGGATCATGTAGATTCCGATGACCGTCGCCCAGGCGGCACCGATCGCGCCGAACCGGGGGATGAGAAACAGGTTCAGCAGGCAGTTGCCGACCCCGGTCGCCAGGGTCAGGAAGGACGACGCCAGGAATCGCCCCTGCACGATCCACTGCAGCCCCATCATCGTATTCAGCGTGGCGGCGATCGATCCCAGGCAGAATATCTGCAGAATGGGGCCGGACTGGCTAAAGGCGGGCGTCGCGACCAGCGGGACGATCCAGTTGGCCAGTAGCGCCACGACGATGGCGACCAGTCCCATCAGCCCCATGATGATCCCGATCATGCGCCTATGTTCCCGCCAGAAGGCGGGTGGTTCGAGCACGGTCAGGCGACCGTTCAGCACCAGCAGCGCGGCTTGCGGTACGATGAGCAGCGCCATGAAGATCTGGCTGGCGAACTGGAAGATACCGGCTTCGGCGGCACCGCGGAAATATTGAATCATCAGGATGTCGGCACTGCTGAACAGTAGGACGCCGATCGCGTTGAGGTGCAGCTTCGCACCATTGGAGACGAGCCGGCCGATCGCCGGAAGCGAGGTGCGGACATTGCCCGCCCGTCGCAGGAGAATGCCCATCCCCGCCATGGCGACGATCGCCTGCCCGACCAGGGTCGCGACCAGAAAGCCGTGAATGCCCCAACCAAAGGCAAGGATGGTCGCCGCCAGCAGGATCAGCGTGACCGAACGGCCCACCAGCTGGTTGATATTGTAGACCTTCAACCGCCCGACCATGGTCAGCAGCGCACTGTTATACTGCTCCCAGATCAAGAAGGGGAGGCCGGCGAAGGCAAGTAGCGCAAGGGTGAAGTCGGCTGTGCCGAAGATCGTTTCGCCATCGAGCAGCCATAACAGCGCGACGACGATCCAGCCCAGGCCGGTCGCCGCCAGAGTCATGACCAGCAATGCGCCGACCGCTTCGCCCAGCCAGGTCAGGTCGCGATCTACGCTGGCACGATGCAGGCAGGCCTGACCAAGGCTGAGATAGCCGACCGATGCGAACAGATTGGCCCAAGTCACCAGAACCACTGCGGCACCGCGTCCTTCGGGACCCAGCCACCGCGCAGTCAGGACCAGCGCGATCATCGACACCGCGACGGAATAGACGCGTGCGCCACTCGTTACGAAAACGGCTTTTAACACGACGTCATCCGTATCGACGCGTTAGCGTCGATCCTCGATCAGGCGCAGCAGATATTGTCCGTAGCCGGTCTTGCCCAGCGCTTCGCCAGACCGGCGTACCGCATCATGGTCCAGCCACCCGGCGCGGAAGGCGATTTCCTCGAGACAGGCGATCTTGAAGCCCTGTCGTTTTTCGACCGTCTGCACGAAATGCGACGCTTCGATCAGGCTGTCATGGGTGCCGGTATCCAGCCAGGCAAAGCCACGGCCGAGAATCTCGACGTACAGGTCGCCACGTTCCAGATAGACTTGGTTGACCGTGGTGATCTCCAGTTCACCCCGCGCGGACGGCTTGATCGACCGCGCGACGTCGACGACGTCGCCATCGTAGAAGTACAGGCCGGTGACGGCCCAGTTGGATTGCGGCGCGGCAGGCTTTTCCTCGATCGACCGCGCACGCATGTCCTGGTCGAACGCAACGACCCCGAAGCGTTCGGGATCATGTACTTCATAGGCAAAGACGGTGGCGCCGCTGGGCCGTGCCGCCGCACTGACCAGCTTGGGCGTGAAGCCCTGGCCGAAGAACATATTGTCCCCCAGCACTAGCGCGACCGGTTCGCCCGCCAGGAACGGCTCGGCGATCAGGAATGCTTCGGCGATACCGTTGGGCTTGTCCTGGGTCGCGAAGCTCAGCGACAGCCCATATTGCGACCCGTCTCCCAGCAGCCGCTGAAAGGACGGGGCATCCTCCGGCGTGGTGATGACCAGGATTTCGCGGATCCCCGCCAGCATCAGCACGGACAAGGGATAATAGATCATCGGCTTGTCGTAGATCGGCAGCAACTGCTTCGATTGCGCAAGCGTGATGGGGTGGAGGCGGCTGCCGGTCCCGCCGGCCAGGACGATGCCCTTCATTGTGCGGCTCCCGCGGCGAACGTGCCGAGGCGCTGGCCGTCGTAACCGCCATCCTTGACCCGTCGGCACCAGTCGAGATTGTCGAGATACCAGCGGACCGTTTCCCGCAGCCCTTGTTCGAAGGTGCGGGCCGGCGTCCAATGCAACTCGGCGGCAAGCTTGCGATCGTCGATCGCGTAACGACGGTCGTGCCCCGGACGATCGGTCACATGCACGATCAGATCGGTATAATGAGCCACGCCCGCCGGCTTGTCGGGATGTTCGTCCTCGAGGATCCGGCACAGGCTGTGGACGACGTCGATGTTCCGGCGCTCGCTGCGCCCGCCGACATTGTACGTCTCGCCCGGAACGCCGTTTTCCAGCACGGTGATGAGGGCATCGGCATGGTCGTCGACGTGCAGCCAGTCGCGGACCTGGCCGCCATCGCCATAAACCGGCAGCGACTTTCCGGAGATCGCGTTCAGGATGATCAGCGGAATGAGCTTTTCCGGGAATTGCCGCGGGCCATAATTGTTCGAACAGTTCGTAACCAGCGCCGGCAGCCCATAAGTGCGCTGCCATGCGCGCACGAAATGGTCCGATGCTGCCTTGGAAGCGGAATAAGGGCTGCTCGGATGATAGGGCGTGGTTTCGGTGAACGCCGGATCGTCGACGTCCAGATCGCCATATACCTCATCGGTCGAGATGTGATGGAACCGGAAGCGGCTCGCGCGATCGGCGGGCAACTGTCGCCAATGCGACAGGGCCGCCTGCAACAGCGTGAAGGTACCGACGACGTTGGTCTGCAGGAAGTCGCCCGGACCATCGATCGACCGGTCGACATGCGATTCCGCCGCAAGATGCATGATGGCATCGATATCGTGATCCGACAGAATATTGCGGACTGTTTCGAGGTCGCAGATATCGGCCTGGATAAAATGATATCGCGGATGATCGATCGCGCCGACCGCCGGATCGGCAGCATAGGTCAGCTTGTCGATGTTGACGACATGGTGATCGCTGGCGTTCAATAGGCGTTGTACGAGGTTGGAGCCGATAAAGCCGGCCCCGCCGGTAACCAAAATACGCATTCGCCCTCCGCAGACGTTCGAAACGTCAGTTCCCGACCGTGTCGCCCTAGTCAGTCGAGGGAACGACCGCAACCCCTTCGCAGTCGCGGCCTTTCCGGGACAGGGTAATATGCAGTGGTGCGATCATTTCGTACGGATGACGTGTGACAATCTTTCGAGATAGGCGTCGATCACGATCTTTTCGTCGAAGTCGCGCTCTGCTTTCCTGCGACTTTTCTGTCCCATGACGCTACGTTCCTCGGCGCTTAGCGCAAGGTAGCGTGTCATTGCCTCGACCAGCGAGGCGCTGTCGCGCGGTTGGCAGATATAGCCGTTCACGCCATTTTCCACGACATCGCGGCATCCGGGCATGTCGGTCGTGACGATCGGCTTGCCCATGGCGGCTGCTTCGAGCAGCGATCGCGGCGTACCTTCAGGATAATAGCTCGGCAGAACGACGCAATCGGCGGTGGTGAGGGCGGGGCGGACGTCGCTTACGGCGTTCAGTAGTTCAATCTGGCCCTCGGACCGCCACCGTTCCAGCGTGTCCGCGTCGACGCCGCCGGGGGAATAGTCGCGGATGCCGAGAATCTGGCAGACCACGGAGGTGCCATGAACCCGGCGCAATTCCTGTGCGGCAGCTACGAATTCGGCGACCCCCTTTGCCCAAAGCAGTCGCGTCACTAGAAGAAATACCGTCCGGCCATCGGACACCCGTTCCTGCGGCGCGAAGCGCGTCAGGTCCACGCCTGAACCCGGTAACAGCCGGGCACATCCCGGATCGACGATCCTTTCCGACAAGAAGCGTTGCCGGTCGTCCGGGTTCTGAAAGAAGACGCAGTCCGCCCCCCGCAACCCTGTCGAATACAGGCGACGGACCAGATGGTTGAGCATCCCCCGGTGCAGGAACGCGGTGCCCAGACCGGCGATATTGGCGATCCGCGGAATGTTCAGCAGGCGACATGCAAGGCCGCCATAGACGTTCGGCTTGATCGTAAAGCCGAGATAAGCCTGCGGCCGGACCCGCCGCAGGATGCGCAGATAGGATAGCAGCAGTCGTGCGTCCTCAGCCGGCGACATGCCGCGACCGTTCATCGTGATCGGTTCGAATTCGACGCCTAGCGCTGCGAGTTCGCTCTCGCGGCCATCGGGGGGCGCGAGAGCCACTACCCGGTATCCGCCCGCGACTAGACCTTGTAGCAGCGACCTGCGGAAATTGACGAGGTTCCATGCGGCATTCACGGAAATGACGATGGTTGGTCTGGTCATGGGCGGCTTAAGCACGTCAAGGTGCCGGGCTGTCAAGCTTGCCACTCCCCTGACCTGACGGTATTCGCACGATCACCGCAAGGTTTGCGGATGGAGGTTTCTTGTTTCCCTACTGGCTTATATTTTCGATTTTTGCCGTAGGAAGCATCGGCAAATTAAGAAGGAACGCGACTGCGCTGCCGCCGTTGTTCCTGGTTGCCATGGTATTCTTGGTGATGTTCATCGGGCTTCGGTACGAAGTAGGCGGTGACTGGAAGCCATATCTGTTAATGTACGACATGGTCCGTGATGCGGACTGGTCGGATGTACTTGCTCAGAACGATCCAGCCTACATGCTGCTGAATCGTTTCAGCGGCACGTTCAATGGCGAGATGTGGCCGGTAAACCTGGTTTGTGGTGCGTTGTTTTGCTGGGGACTGGCAAAGTTCGCCAACGATCAGCCCAATCCATGGCTGGCAGTGCTGATCGCGATACCGTATATGGTGATCGTGGTCGCGATGGGATATACGCGACAAGGCGTGGCGATCGGTCTGATGCTGGCAGCGATCCCGGCATTCCAGCGCGGCAGATACGTCACCTTCTTCTTCTACATCATCTTCGCAGCGATGTTTCACAAGACGGTGGTCGCGGCGATTCCCCTGATCGCCTTGTCCACAGTGCGGCATCGGTTCCTGATCTGGGCGACCGCCGGCGCCATGGGCAGCGCCATCTTCCTCGTGTTCATCAGCACCTTCTTGGATGCGATGGTCGACAACTACGTCAACCATGAGATGAATTCGGACGGTGCCGGCATCCGCGTCGCCATGATCGCCATTCCCGCATTCATCTACATGCTGGCGCAGAACCGGTTCGTCATCAACGAACAGGAACGGGTGTTGTGGCGCAATTTTGCGATTGCTTCTCTGCTGATGGTGGTGGGTCTAGCCGTGAGTTCGTCGTCGACGATCATCGACCGCGTTTCGCTGTACCTGATGCCGCTGCAGATCGTGGTATTGTCCCGGCTGCCCCTGGCATTTCCGCGGAACGGCAGGCAGAACGGCCTCCTGATAGGTACGGTCATCGTCTATTCGGCGTTCATTCAGTTCGTATGGCTCAATTTCGCGTCCCACGCGGAATATTGGGTTCCGTACTACACCTATTTCACCAAGAACTGATGCGCGGCTGCACGGAGTTGCCAGTTGGTACCGAAACGATCAACTGCTGATATGGGATCGGCGACCCGTCGGGGCGCCGGAGTGTCCCGCCGCGAAACATTGGCCATGTTGGCGGCGGTGGGCGTTTCGAGCGCATGTCATGCCCAGTCGCCGGGCGATGCGCCGATTTTCCGTCCCGAGGAATATGGTGCACGCGGCGATGGGCGGACGAACGATACCGCCGCGTTCGCGGCCTTGTCGGCAGCGCTCAATCGCGTCGGCGGGGGAACGGTCGTGCTGCGCAAGACGGTGTATGTCGTCGGCGCCCAGCGGCACGATCCCGGCAACGATGGCTATCTCTTGGCTCCTCAACCGATTCTGGCATTCGTCGGATGTCCCGATGACGTGGTGATCGAAGGAAATGGCGCGACGCTGCGCAGTGCATCCGGGTTGCGGTACGGGGTGTTCGATCCCGACACGCGTCGGTCGTTCAACCCGAAGCTTCCCTTCTACGAGCGCAAGTCCCGGGCCGCGCCCTATGAAGCGATGGTGCGAGCCGAGCGATGCCGGGGCCGTGTGGTGATCCGCGATCTGGTACTCGACGGCAATGTCGACACCATGATCCTGGGCGGACGCTGGGGCGACACCGGATGGCAGATCGCGGGAAGTGGGATCGTCTTGCAGAACAACGCCGGTGCCGAAATCATCGACAATGTCGTGTGCCGCAATCATCCGCTCGACGGGATCATGATCGACGGGGTGCCCTACACCCCCGATGTCGTCCGCCGGCTGCGCAACGTCGTCATGGACCGTAATGGTCGCCAGGGATGCAGCATCGTTGGCGGTGGCGGCTATGTGTTCGAGAACTGCCAATTTTCCCGCACCGGACGCGGTCCGCTCGGCAGCGCGCCCGGTGCGGGCGTGGATATCGAGCCCGAGAACGAAAGCCGGGTACGAAATCTCCGGTTCACGGGATGCCGGTTCAGCGACAATGCCGGTCCGGGTCTGTTGACCGGCGGACAAGGCAGCAGCGACGTGACCTGTGTCGGGTCGGTGTTCATCGGAACGACGGCATGGGCCGCGTGGCCCAACGCCCCCAGGTACCGGTTCCAGGATTGCATCTTCATCGGCGCGACCAGCAACTGCTACGGTGATCGCAAGCCCGCCGACGCTACCCTGTTCGAGGGGTGTACGTTCACCGACGTGCCGCCGGCGGACGGGCCGACGCGCATCTTCCTGGGCGATCCCGCCGGCGGCCCGATCGTCGATGTTTCCAGCGCGCCCAATGTACGCTTCTCGACATGTACCTTTACCCTGCGCGGATCGGGGCGGCTGCCGTGGAGTACCGCTGCCATCTATGATTCCTGCACGATGGAACAGCGATCCGCCACGACCGCCTATCCCCGGGGCAGATGGTCGGGCCGGTCCGTCGTGCGCGGCAAAGTGGACATCGGTGGATCAACCATCGCCGGTAGCCTTGTCGTCAACGGCACGACGATTTCCCGAACGTAACCATATCCCGGATATAATATAAAATCCTTATTTATTAATTTGTTGGAGATAATTCCGCCATTCCATGACCAGTGTGTTCAATATCCATGACATCTTCATGGATGTTTGAATGAAGGAACGGACATGGTCGGCAATGCTCGCCTGGACTTACTTGCCCCGCAGGATGACGAAAGTATCTACCGGATCGTGCTGCGTATTGCCGGGCTGGATATTATCGGTTCTACACTTGCACTGGCATTGTATGAAACGATCGATATCACGGGCGTTCCTTTGACGGTGTTCACGACCGTCACGGATGCGAATGTCGACGGACTGTACGCGATTTCCATGGGAACACAGTCGGACGCGCCACTGTACGACGTAAGTGTGCAGTTGCGTGCGGATACGATTGGCGCTCTGGTGCCGCCGGGCACCACCACGCCACGCCTTGGCTATGCTTTGCTGGTCGAGGGAGAAGCAATGGCCAGCGGTTGGTTGACGCTCGTGGCACCGGGGGTTGAGGCACCGTTCCCTGGCATTTCGATTGTCGTGGGGCCGGACGGCGAAGTGACGATCGCCTATGGCGACGGCGACGATCTGGAGCCTTTGGTGGAACGCGCCGAACAGGCGGCCATCGATGCCGCCGCCGCCGCGGCGCGTGCGGTGGCAGCGCGCGATGCCGCCCTCGCGACCGGACGGCTGTTCGGCTCCGTGGCGGACGGGATCGCCGGATCGGCGGACGGAGCCTATTTCAGTGTCGCAGGCGACGGGCCGGTGGCGCTGGCGCTGTACCGGCGTGTCGGGGATGATGCCGTCGTGGAGGCGCGGATTGCCGATGTGTCGGCCCTGTCGACCTATGGTCTGATCGCGGCGGTCGCGGCGGATGTGCCGGAGGATCAGTCGGTTATCCTCAACGCGGCATTGCTCGATCCTGCGGCGACCCGCATCTTGCTGCCCCCCGGCATCGTCTGGGTCGGATATACGGTCAGGGTTCCAGCGGGAAAATCGCTAGTCCTGCGGTCGGACACGGTCCTGCGCGCCTTGCCGACCTTCGCGATCACGGAAGGGCGCAACCATATCGTTCTGCTCGAAGGCGACGGCGCCGGCGTGTTTGGCGGCACCGTGGACGCGGCCAAGGTCGGGCTGGGCGGCGCCTCGACGGACCGCATCAATGGCATTACCGTCCTGAACGGTGCGCGAGACTGTATCCGCGAGGATGTACGGGTCGGGAACTGCACCGGCTATGCGGTCTACGACAGCGGCAACGAGGATTTCTCGGCTCCGCCCAGCAGCAACAACCGCCGGCTGACGACGTTCAATGCGCAGATTCACCTTGAGGCGCAGGCTGCGGATGGCAGCGTCTACGAAGATTGTACGCAGGAAGACGGCGACGGCGACATTCCCTGCCTTTCATGGGTCCATCCCCTGCTGGGTTCGCGCAACATTTCCTATCGTGGCTGCCGCGGTCGCGGCGCCACGCCGGCGGGGTGGGATGTCGCGGCCAATATCGCGCCGCTCGACACGATAACGGTCGAGGATTGCCATTATGCATTGACGAACGAGGGCGGTGTCGCCCTGGCAGTGCCTGCCGGCAATCTGCTCGTCAAGGGACTGAGGGTATCGCGTTCGACCTTTTCCGCTCCCGGCGGGATCGGCGCATCGCTGTTCAACGTCGAGGGATCGTTCGTACAGACCGAGTTCGATGGTGCGACGGCGATGGAAGTCACCGGAGGCGATGTCGAATGCACCGGTTGCACGGCGATCGGACAGCGCCCTGTTGCGGGGTCCGCGGCGGCGATCGGAGTCAAGACGTCGAACGCCACGGTCCGCTGGAACGGGGGGAGCATCAGCGTATCGGGACCGTCGTCGTCGCGCACGATCCTTGGCAACGTCCGTCTGTCGGCCATGGTCCGGCTTTCGCCTGTGCCGGTGGCAACGCGGCCCGGTATCGCACAGGAATCGGTCGGGCAGGTCATTCCGCAGGTGGATGGCCGTAACACATATGCCAATTTGTTTCCGGCAGTGAACGTGACCGACATCGGCAAGGTGCATATCGCCATCGCCGTCCGGCGGCTCCTACCCGGCTATGCCGTCGCAGCCATCCCGCAACCGACATGGTCGATGATCGAACCGAACTTCTTCAGAGTCTATTTCGCCGGTATCGCGCTGTCGCCGGCCGAGTATGCGATCAGCTATCATTTCGTCGAGCGTGGTTGATCGACGCGGACCCGCACAGCGCGATGACGGATGACCGGCGTCACCTGTGTCAGCTTTCGCCGCCATGGCCTATGCCATGGCGGCCAGACAGTTCCGGCGGCGCACGCCGTACAATTACTAACGGGTTGCTATAGTGCTTTCGGCTTTCGGAAGCTAAAGGCGGCTGAAAGCGGGCATGGCCGCGCGTCCCACGCGCTATGGTCGACGGATCGTGCCGCAGGGAACGACTGGATTACACGGCGACTATATGATTTTGACCCGTATCGCATCAACCCCGGCAACCCGCATTTTGCTCTTGGAGCGCATGCGGTACCAGTTGGTCCTTGGTCTGATTATTGGCGTGTTACTGCCGCTGGTAATCGTGATTCCTACACGTCGTCTCGACGCGATTACCATCGCAGGCATTCAGAGCAGTGCGATTGCAGCGGTGGTCGCCGTCGTGCTCGCCATCGTCATGTATCGCCGCGTCACCTCCTTTCCGGGCATTCGGGCGTTCCGATACGTTCTGCCGACCTATTCCGGGGCGTTCGCCTTTGTATTGGCAGCGATCGTGGCCATGCGGATCGATTATAATCGACCGCTCCTGGCCTTGTCGTTCGCCCTGACGCTCATGGTCGCGATCGTTTCGGCGTTTCTCGTACTGCGGCGGGGGGGCCGTCGGTTCTATCTGGTGCCGTTCGGACGCTACCAGGTCGCCTTTCGTGCGCCGAGTACCGAATGGATCGTGATGGACGAGCCGCGCATCCCGGATGATCCATCGGCGATCATCGTTGCCGATTTGCGCTTCGACCACGAACAGGCATGGGAGCAGATGCTGGCCCATGCCGCGGTCGCCGGTTACCCGGTGTACCACATCAAGCAGTTGCGCGAATCCCTTACGGGCCGCGTATCGATCGAGCATATTTCCGAGAACAGTTTCGGATCCTTGTTGCCCAACCTCGCCTATCGCAAGGTAAAGCGAGCCATCGACTTGATCGCGGCGTTTATCGCTCTGCCGCTGTTGATGCCGTTGCTGCTGGTCGTTGCGCTGCTCATCAAGCTGGACTCCCGCGGACCGATCCTGTTCCGACAGGAACGGATGGGATATCGCGGACGCCCGTTCCGCATTTTCAAGTTCCGCACGATGCGGGTGCAGGTCGACATTCCGGAGGACAGCCGGACAGCAGCGATGACCGGCGACAATGACCCGCGCATTACGAAGCTGGGCCGCTTCCTGCGGCACAGCCGGATCGACGAACTGCCCCAGATGCTGAACATCATTGCCGGCGACATGAGCTGGATCGGCCCGCGTCCAGAGGCGGTACCGCTATCGGTATGGTACGAACAGGAAATACCATTCTACTTTTACCGACACATCGTGCGTCCGGGGATTACCGGATGGGCCCAAGTCAATCAGGGGCATGTGAGCGACATCGAGTCCGTCTCGGACAAGCTCGGCTATGATTTCTATTACATTCAGAATTTTTCCGCCTGGATCGATGTACTCATCACGCTGCGGACCATCAGCACGATGTTGAACGGGTTCGGCGCGCGCTGACGCTGCTGCGGTTGACCTGTCAGGTCAAATCCGCTCCAGCATTCGGCGCACAATGCATATCCCGATGTTCGGGAACAGGGAGTGAAGTGTGGAAGCGCAAGCGCCAACGGTGGTCGTTATCGGACTTGGGTATGTCGGACTGCCGCTTGCGGTAGCGCTGGCGAAGACGTTCCCGACATGGGGCGTGGACATTGACGGCGGGCGTATTGCCGAGCTCAAGGATGGCCATGATCGGACCGGTGAGATCGATCGCGACCGGCTGACCGCGTCGTCGCTCGCCCTGACGTCGGATGCCAGCGCCTGTCCGCCGGCGGATTTCTACATCGTGACCGTCCCGACCCCGGTCAGCGACGACAATCGGCCCGACCTTCGTCCGGTGATGAGCGCCACGCGGACGGTGGCGGCGATGCTGCAGGCCCAGCGCCAGTCGATCGTCGTGTACGAAAGCACGGTCTATCCCGGCGTGACCGAAGAGATTTGCGCGCCCGAACTGGAAAAGCTGTCCGGCCTTGTCTGCGGCAAGGATTTCTTCGTCGGCTATTCGCCCGAGCGCATCAATCCGGGTGACCGCGAACATACGATCGACCGGATCACCAAGGTGGTGTCGGGCCAGACGCCCGAAGTGCTCGACAAGGTGGCGAAGCTGTACGACGCGGTGACGACCGGCGGGACATTCCGTGCGACATCGATCAAGGCCGCGGAAGCGGCCAAGGTGATCGAGAACGCGCAGCGCGACATCAACATCGCCTTCATGAACGAGATCACCCAGATATTTGCCCGGATGGGGATTTCGATCTGGGACGTGCTGGAAGCCGCCGGGACGAAATGGAATTTCCTGAAGTTCCAGCCCGGCTTGGTCGGCGGGCACTGTATCGGCGTCGATCCCTATTATCTCAGCTTCCGGGCGGAGGAGCTTGGCCATGATCCGCGGGTGATCCTGGCCGGGCGGTCCACCAATGACGGCATGGCCGATTGGGCCGGCGACGTCATCCATGCCGCCGCCGGCGGCAAGGCGGGCAAGGCGCTGGTGCTGGGGCTGACGTTCAAGGAAGACGTACCCGACATCCGCAATTCGAAGGTCGCAGACCTGGTGGCGCGGCTGTCGCATCTGGGCCACGACGTGACCGTGCACGATCCCCATGCCGATGCGGCGGAAACTGCCCATGAATATGGCCTGACCCTGGATGGTGCCGCGCTGGACCGGCAATATGCGCTGGTCGTGCTGGCCGTACCGCATCAGGTCTATCGCAATATGGGCGTGGACCGGTTGGGCGCACTGGTCACCGAAGGCGGCACGTTCGCCGATTTCAAGAACTGTTTCCCGAATACGGCGATGCCTTCGCACATCGCCAATTACTGGCGACTGTAAGGATTTCGATTTCATGAAGATATTGGTCACCGGCGTCGCCGGGTTCATCGGATCGACCCTGGCGCATCGGTTGCTCGACCGGGGCGATACGGTCATCGGCATCGATAACATCAACGATTATTATTCGGTCCAGCTGAAGCAGGACCGGCTCGCGCGCCTGACCGGGCGTGAAGGCTTCACGTTCCTGAAGGTCGATTTCGCCGATCATGATGCGTTGGAGCGGGCATTGGCGCCCGTCGACTTCGACCGCATCGTCCATCTGGGGGCGCAGGCCGGCGTCCGCTATTCAATCGAACACCCCCGCGCCTATGTCCAGTCGAACCTCGTCGGGCATCTGAACATGATGGAAGTAGCGCGCCACCGTCGCAGTGCCCATTTCGTCTATGCATCGTCCTCGTCCGTCTATGGCAGCAACAAGAAGGCGCCGTTTTCGGTCGACGACCGGGTCGATCATCCGATTTCGCTCTATGCCGCCACCAAGAAGGCGGACGAGTTGATGAGCGAAACCTACGCCCATCTCTATCGCCTGCCGCAGACCGGGTTGCGCTTCTTCACGGTATATGGCCCGTGGGGCCGTCCCGACATGGCGATGTGGATCTTTACCAAGGCGATCCTCGAAGGGCGTCCGATCGACGTCTTCAACTACGGCAAGATGCAGCGCGACTTCACCTATGTCGACGACATCGTGACGGGGGTCGTGGCCTGTCTGGACAATCCGCCGGCCGACAACGGTTCCGAAAAGGCGGGCGGCAGTTTCGGGCCGCACGCCATCTACAATATCGGCAATCACCGGTCCGAGGAACTGGGCCACATGATCGACCTGATCGAGGCGGCGTGCGGCAAGAAGGCGCAGCGTAACCTGATGCCGATCCAGGATGGCGATGTTCCCGCGACCTTCGCCGATATCGACGCGATCCAGCGCGACCTGGGGTTCATGCCGACCACGACCATTGACGACGGCGTGCCGCGGTTCGTGGAATGGTACAAGTCGTATCACGGCCTGAACTGATCCGCACCCGGCGCAGTCCCGGCAGCGAAAGGGCGGCCCGATCATCCGATCGGGTCGCCCTTTCGTCGTTATCGGGGCGTGTCCGCCGAAGGCTGCGCCTCGCGCCAGGCTTGGAACATCAACACGCTCCAAAGCTCATATTGGCGGTTGCTCCGTTCCGACAGATGATGGTCCCAGACCTGACGGATCGCGGCGGCGTTCAGATAGCCTTCCGCCTTCAAACGCGTCGGATCGAGCAGATGTTCGGCCCAGTCGCGCAATGGTCCGCGCAGCCATTCGCCGATGGGAACGCCGAACCCGGTCTTGGGCCGCTCGATCAACGACCGCGCCACATGGCGGTACAACACTTCCCGCAGCGGCCATTTGGGGCTGGAGCAATGCGTCTTTATCGATAGCGGCAGGCGCCAGGCGAATTCGATGATGCGATGGTCGAGCATCGGCACGCGCGTTTCCAGTGAAACCGCCATCGCGGCCCGGTCGACCTTGGTCAGGATATCGTCGGGAAGATAGGTGACCAGATCGAACGCCATCATCCGCTCGACGTCGCTGAGTCCCGCCGGGACGTCGAGTGCCGCATAGGGCGATGTCGTTTCGGCACCCGCGCCGCGCACGACCGATACCGGATCGAGCCAGTAGGATGTCAGTCCGTGATATAGCTGATCGCCGTCGCGGCTCGGCAGGACCGCGGCGCCCTTGTGAATCTTGTCGCCGATATTGGAGAATCTTCCGAGCGGCGGCACAATATGCTTGGCCGAGTCCGCGATGCGCTGCCACGCCATCGGCGACAGCGTGGTCAGCAGCCGCGCGGCGGCGGCGCGCATCGGTTGCGGTATGCGGCTGAGCTTGTGCCACAACTTCTGGGTGATGTCGTAGCGCGTATAGCCTGCGAACAGCTCGTCGCCGGCATCACCCGACAACGACACCGTTACCGATTTGCGGGCAAGCTGCGACACGAGGAACGTCGGGATCTGCGACGAATCTGCAAACGGTTCGGAATAGATGCCGGGCAGCTGCGTGATAACGTCGCGCGCCTGGGCCGGCGTGACGTATAGTTCGGTATGCTCGGTGCCGAGATGCGCGGCGACCGCTTTGGCATGGTCCGCTTCGTTGAACCGGGCTTCGTTAAAACCGATGGTGAAGGTCTGGACCGGTCGGGTCGACATGTCTTGCATCAACGCGACGATAGTGGAGGAATCCACCCCGCCCGACAGGAAGGCTCCGAGCGGGACATCCGCCATCATTTGCTGCCCGACCGCATCGCGCAGCAATGTTTCGAGGGCGTCGGCAGCCTCGGTCGGACTGCCGGTAAAGGGATCGCGCTTGCCGGCGGCGACGGCGTCCATCGCCCGCCAATAGGGCGTGATCCGAACCTCGTCCCGATCGGCGGCGATGCGCGCCACGGTACCCGGCTGAAGCTTGGCGATGCCGTGATAGATGGATTGCGGGGCGGGCACATAGCCGGTCCGCAAATAGGCAGCCAGCGCATGGCGATCGACCTCGGCCGTCATCTGCGGATGTCGGGTCAACGGGTCGAGTTCGGACGCGAACAGGAAGGTGCGGTCGCCGCCGCGCCCCTGCCAGCCATAATATAGCGGTTTCTCACCGATCCGGTCGCGGCCAAGGAACAGCGCCTGCTCGGCACGATCCCATACGCCGAACGCGAACATGCCGATCGCCCGGCGCAACGTCGCCTCGATACCCCATGCCTCGAACCCGGCAAGCAGCGTCTCGGTATCCGAATGGCCGCGCCATTCCGGGGCCAGCCCGGCCGCCGTCAGTTCGCGCCGCAGCGCCATGTGGTTATAGACTTCGCCGTTGTAGACGATCGTGAACCGTCCCCCGGCCGACCGCATCGGCTGCTCGCCCGATGGCGACAGATCGACGATCGCGAGGCGGAGATGCCCGAGTGCGAGGCCGATCGCGGGATCGACGAAGGTTGCCTGGTGATCCGGGCCGCGGCGACGGATACAGGCTGCCATGCGGCCCACGACCGCGTTCTCGGCGGAAGCATCCGCAACCGGATTGCGGCGAAGGAATCCGACGATGCCGCACATCAGCTATGGATCCCGCGGATGGAGGGGGAATGATATAGCATGTGATAGCGGTCCTTGACCTGATCCATGGTGAAATCGCGGGCGATGCGGTCGCGCGCCGCCTGCCCGCGTTCCGCGAGTATGGTGCGCGGCAGGTCGATTTGCCCCGCCAGTGCCGCGGCTAGCGCCGCCGGATCGTCGACCGGAACGACGGTTCCGGTATCAGCGACCAGCAGCGCCGCATCGCCGACATCCGTGACGACGGCGGAGGTGCCGACCGCCATCGCTTCGCCGACCACGTTGGGAAAGCCTTCTCCGCGTGAGGCCAGGCAGAAAATATCGAGCGCGGCGAGGCAGTCGGACACGTCGCGGCGTTCACCCAGCAAGTGGATTCGGTCGGCATGGCCGGTGGCACGGACCGCGTCGACCAGTTCGGGGCTGGCGGCATCGTTGCCGCGCCCGATCAGCAGGACGTGTAGATCCGCCCGCCTGGCGAGTAGCGGCGCGCAGGCGGCGACGAAGCCGACCTGGTTTTTCTGCGCGTTGAAGGTCCCGGCAGTTCCCAGCAGCAGGGCATCGGGCGACACGCCGATCTCCTGGCGGACCGATGCGCGGCCACGGGCGCAGTCGGCGGGGTCCGGCAGTCGGAAACCGTTGTGAATGACCAGCGATTTCGCCGGATCATAGCCGCAGGCCTCGTGCGCGATACGAGCGGCTTCGGCGACGTAGACGATCCGTTCGGGCAGGATGCGCGACATGCGGGCGGCGGCACGCAACATCAGTCCCGCACCACGCGACAGGCCGATGCCGACACGGATATCGGCGGTACGGATGCCCCAGACGATCCGCTTCACCCCGGCCAGCCTGGCCGCCAGCCCGCCCATGACATCGGCATGATACAGCCAGGTCTGGACCAGGTCGGGTTTGCTGCGCCGAATTGCCGCGACCAGGCGCAGGAACGCCAACGGGGTCGATGCACCAAACATGTCGACGCTGGTCACCGGTACGCCCGCTTCCTGAAGCCGTGCCCCCACCGTGCCCCACCCGCGCAACGAAATGACCTCGTGCACCGTGCCGGGGGTAGGTGCGGTTGCCAGGCGATGCAGCATCATCTCGGCGCCGCCGGTACGAAGGCCGGTAATGATATGCAGAATTTTCATGGAAAGATCCGACCGCCGGTTCAGACAGCGAGGTGGCGAACGGCGTCGCGCTTGTGCTGGCGACTTGCGGCACTGCGTTCCCGTGCGCCTGCCATCAGCGCCAGCGTCGCCATGAACACCGCGCCGACCGCTGCAGTACGCAGCGGATAGTCGACCAGGCTGTGCGCCATCGCGGCCGCGGAGGCGATCGTGGCTGCCCGAGCAAAACCGTCCGCTTCCGGCGCGCGCCAGATCATCATCGCCCGCCAGCCCCAACCGATCAGGAACAGTCCGGTCAGGATCAGCACCGCGATGCCGCCATCGAGTACAATTTCCAGCGGATCGCTATGGGTATGGCTGGCGTGTGTCCGAATGATCGTGGTCGGATTTTCATACAGGTGGTAGACGAAGGGTGTGGTACCCATGCCGGTCCCGACGGGCATGAAGTCGCCGATAGCCCGCAACGTGGTCACATATTTTGTGTAGCGTGACAGCTGGTCGGTCCGTGCGCCCGACGACGTCAGATCATTATTGGAGGGCTGCATGGCGATTGTCGCCAGCACCGCAAGGACGACTGCGCCGACTGCCGGCGCAATCCAGATCGGCATGCGACGCTTGCGCCAATGGATGATGAATATGCTGGCGGCGGCAACGGGGATTGCCAGACCAATGGCAGCCAAAGACCGCGTGATCACGATACCGACCAGCAGCAACACGATCATGGCGATCACGACGACGACGGTTGCGGAAGCCTGTTTGCGGTTGCCGCGCCGGTCGAACTCATCGGCCAGCAAGGCTGCCAACATCGGAATGACCATCAGCATCAACGTGCCAAAATGGTTGGGGTTGGTAAAGAACCCCGTCGCAACGCCGGTGCTGTTCTGTTCGTATAGATAGGCAGGCGACTGGTCACCGCCTGCCAACTGCACCGCTCCCAGCAGGACCGACGTGCAGGCGACCGCGCCAAGCGACAGGATCAACGTCCGCGTATTGAACGCGCCCCAACGCAGCATGCCGAACAGCACCGCGAACGATGGTAGCAGCCACAACAACGCGGCAAGCGTCCGGTTCGGCATCAACGAGATCGAAGCGGACGGTAGAGGAATGCCGAGAAGCCGATAGCCCTCGACAAAGGTCTCGCGCCCCGGAAGCCGGGTCCATAGCGATGCGGGCAGCGGGATAAGCTGGATCGCAAACAGCAACAGGACCAGCAGAACGAACAATGTCATCTGCCGCCCCGATGCAGTCAACGGGGTGTTCATCCGCACCGTCAACGCGACGTAAAGCAACGGAATGGCAAGCAATTGCAAGAAACCGTTGGCCAGCGGCCCGACGATGCTGCTGCCGCCGAAGATGACGCACAGCACCAGATAGGCTGGAATGACGGCCTGCAGGATCTGGGTACGCCGCTTGCTCGACAACGTCATCATGATCCCTGGTCCTGTACGAGCGTCAGGCCGCTGATCTCGACGTTGCGCGATGTCGGGAACTCGGTCGAAACGCCGTTTAGCGACAACCATTGGGCCGGACATGCCTGCGGCACCGTAAATTGCATGGTCGAAGCCCTCTTGCCGGCCTTGTCGGCCCGGACCGGGTTTTCTGCTAAAGAATTGCCTTCGGAGGCACCGCCCGGGGTGACGCATCGTATGCGCCAGATCAACGCATCACCTTCGGCGCTGCGCCCGGATTCCGCAGCGTAGCGGAACCGGTATTTGCCCGGCGCAAGGGTAAGGAGTTGGGTCAGTAGCGGTCCGCTTTCACGACCGAAATAGACGACCGATGCGGTTCCCCGGCCCATAAGGTCGACCGCACCGATGGTTTCACCGGCAAATCCCCAGTTGAACGGTTCGAGTGCCGGCGAAGGCGAAAGCCCCGGATTGAACAACGGACGGTTCCGCGCGGCGGCAGGCAGGTTCGCGAAATCGCCCCAAAGGCGTCGCGCCTCGGTGTAGCGGCCTTCGCCGACCAGACGCTGTAGCAAGAGCTTGCGCCACACCGTCTGTTCGGGATCGTCGCTTTCAGGCGCACCGCGCGCCAGGGTAAGGATGGTTTCGAGCGGTGCTCCTACCTTCACCAGATTGGCAAGCAGCGGCCCCAGTGCCCGTTCGCCGTGCATCGCCCGCGCCAACGGCCGGAACCCATTGGGTTCCAGCGCGATCTTGGTCATGGTGTCGACCAGCGCTGCGCCGGCATCGGGAACGATGCGGTAAAAGGCCGCCAGTTCCTCGGTTGCCTTAACATAATCCCCCTTGAGGGCATATTGTTCGAGCAGCAACATGCGCACGAGCCGGTCGCGGGGATTGCGTTGTCTTCCCGCTTCCAGCAACGCAATTGCGCGGCTGTTGTCGTTGCGTTCGGCGGCCTCGATCGCGAGAATGGCGAACGGGCCAGAAGCCAGCGGCTGTTGGCGGGCGATCCGCCGTGCCACAGCGCCAGCATTGGGCGGCAGCTGACGGGTCTTGGTATATTCAAGCATCAGGTCGCGCATGAACATCTTGTCCGCCGGTGCCGGGCCAACGACATTTGCCGTACCCGGTACCGCGTTCACCACGGTTACCTTGGCGACCAATATGGCCAGCCCCAGTCCGCCCAACGCGCACAGGCTGCGGCGACCCCACAATGCTATCGGACGGATGGCTTCACTCACGATGTGCGGATCGCGCGGATTTCGCGGTTACGTTGTTCGATGCTGTCGATTTTGTCCGCATCGTAGCTGTAACTGTAGGTCGTTTCATTATGATAGCGCGTCAGGATGCAGCCGATGATGTTGGCACCGGCACTACGCATGCGACCCAAGGCCTCTACCACGCCGCGCGTCCGGGTCTTGCCCGATTCGACCACCATCAACGTTCCCTGGCATAGGGTCGACAGCAACGGAGCGTCGGCAAGGCCCAGGATCGGCGGTCCGTCGACGACGACCGTGTCGAACGTGCCGACGGCTTCCTCGATAATCGCCTTCATGCGCGGCGACGACAGCAATTCGGCTGGATTGGGCGGGATGGGACCGCAGGGCAGCAGCCACAGATTGGGAATATCGGTCTGCACGACGTGCGACGACACATCGTCCCGCGTGGTCAGCAGGGTCGACAGGCCGTCCTTCTTCTCGCTTCCCGTCACGAAGGTCGGCTTGCGCATATCGGCATCGATCAGCAGGACACGGCGACCGTGGCGCGTATGGAACTGTGCGATCGCCCAGCTGGTCGTCGACTTGCCTTCGGCGGGCCGCGTGCTGGTAATCAGCAGCGACCGCGGCGCCCCTTCGTCGGTCGTGAACGAAATCGACGTCCCGGCCGAGAAATAGGCTTCGGACATCGGTGAGGACAGATCGCGCAATGCCTCCACCGGTCGGTTGCCCTTAAGTGTCGGAATGCCGCCGAGGAATGCGAGCTTCAGTCGCTCGCGAACATCGGCCGGCGATTTGACGACGTCGTGCAGGAATTCCAGAGCCAGCGCGATTGCCGTGCCCAGGGCCAGGCCCAGGCCGAAGCCGATGACGAGGTTGAGGAGCAGATTGGGCTGGAACGGGCCCGAGGGTATCTCGCCCCGGTCGGCGATCGCGGCATAGCTGACGCCGATCCCGCCAGCGACGCCGATCTCCTTGTAACGCTGCAAGAGCGCGTCATAGAGTGTGCGGTTGGTGTCGACGTCGCGTTGCAGGATGTTGTACTGGATGCTGCGTCCGCGCAGGTTCAGGACGTCGCCGCGCAGCTGTTCGACCCGCGCGCGCAACGCGTTTTCGGCTGCGGCCGCGGCCTGATATTGCGCGGCCAGCGTTCCGCTGCGGCCGGTCTGAACATTGCGCGCCTCGGCCTGGATCGCCTGGTCCAGCGCCTTGATGCGCGATGCCAGCTGCACCATTTCCGGATAGTCGGCTTTGAACAGGTTCGACTTTTCCTGATATTCGGCCTGTAGCGTCGCACGCTGTCCCCGCAACTGCGCGGTACGCTCGGCAATCTCTGCGGTATTCCGCGTCGACTGGCCTTCGCGATATTCCTGTTCGGCCTGGATGCGCTTCGCCTGGGCCTGCGACAGCGCCTGGTTCAGTTCGATCAGCGATGCGCCCGACAGCGAACTGGCATCGCTGGTGCCGCCCGTGCCGGCATTGGTGTTGATGATGCCTTGGTTTTGGGCATAGCCGACCAGCTGCCGTTCGGATTTTTCGAGGTCGCGACGCACATTGGCGATCTGCCGCTGCAGGAAATTGCGGGCATAGGCCGAAGACTGGTAGCGTCGTTCGAGGCTGGTGCTGATGAACCCGTCGGCAAAGCCGTTGACAATCTTGGCGGCGAGCGCCGGATCGGTCGATTTGTAGCGCAGCGTGATAAGCTTGCTGTTCAGGACGGCCTTGACGTCCAGGTTGCGCTGCAGGACGCCGATCGCGATCTTCTCACGATCCTGGCGCGGGGCTTCGACATCACCGACGATCTCGGCGTTCGCGGTGAGATTGAGATCCTGGACGACGCGTTCCGCCAGCGCCCGGCTCTTCATCAGTCCGATCTGGGTTCCGATGAAGGAATCGTCCATCTTGACCGGCGCTTCGGTATCGCTGTTCACCGCCTGCACCGTCGGTGCAGTCAGTTCGATCGTCGCGATCGAGCGATAGACTGGCGTCGTCAGCAGCGTTGCGATGATCGCCAACCCCAAGCCGGCGGCGATCGCGGCCAGGATTAGCCAGCGCCATTCCATCATCACGCGCAGCATCAGTGCCAGGCTTAGTTCCCGGCTGTCGTCCGGTGCGGTGTTGCCATAATCCTGGCCATAGCCGGGTACGGGCTGCTGTGCTGCCGCAGGAGGCCAGAGTGTGGCCACGCCGCGCGGTGAATGGTCCTGATTGTTCATGCCGATAACCTTATTATCTCGGGCGTGCGTCAGTAAGGCCGGAACAATGCGAGGATCGGCAACGTCTGCAGTACGGTCGTGAGCGTCGAGCGGGTCGGGGAGCCATCGACCACGATGATGTCGCCGGCATAGACCTGCGGATCGGGTTCTTCGCCGCGACGGATGCTGGTCAGGTCGAAGGCTGCCGCAACGCGCTGCCCCTGGACCGTCCGAAAGATGCCGACACGGCGCGGGTTCGCATTCTCGTCGGTGCCGCGCGCTACCGCGATGGCTTGTACCAAGGTCATCGGGCCGGGAACCTCGAACATGCCGGGCTGGCGGACCGATCCCTCGACCGTGAACAGTCGGTTGGACGATTCCTTGACCGAAATGCTGACATCCGGATTGTTCATGTACCGCTCGCCCAGGCGGCGCGCGATGTCGTCGCGCAGTTCGGGCACGGTCCTGCCAACCGCACTGACCGTTCCGATCAGCGGCATAGCGATATTGCCCGCACGATCGATGCGATAATCCTTGCTGAGCGGTTCGGCTTGGAACACCGTGATGGCCAGCAGGTCACCAGGCGTTAGCTTGCTGTCGGCGGGAATGACGACGGCGGATGGCGCATCGGGCAACGGCATCGCTTCGGTGGCGTAAGGGATGGAACCACCCCGACCGGCTGCGCATCCCGCCACCAGCACGGCCAACATCAATCCCAGCCACGAAAGTCGCGGCGGAAAAATACGCATCCAAACCACTCCAGTACTAGTGGCGCACGACCGCGCGCTGCCACTCACATAGATGCAACCAGCCTGCCTCATGGCAGTCCCCTCCCGGACTGTCCACCTATTGATAGGTAGCGGCGTTCGGTATTCTCGACAACCAATGCGGTAAGCGGACCGCCACGATAGGCGCCGGTATCGATGCCGATGCGGTTGGTCTGTTCGTCGACGGTGTCACTAATGGTATGGCCGTGTACTACCATGAAGCCATAGTCGCCGCGATGGGTCAGAAAGGGATCGCGAATCCAGCGCAGGTCGGCATGCGACTGTTGATCCAGCGCGAGCCCCGGTCGGATACCGGCGTGAACGAACAGATAGTCGCCGAAGCGCAACGTGTCGCCAAATTCGGAAAGGAAGGTGATGTGCGCTGCGGGGATTGCGTTGTGTAGCATCGCAACGGCGTCGTCTTCCTCCGCAGCCAGCAGCCGTTGTGCGGACAGCCCGTACGAAGCGATGCATTCCGCGCCGCCGAATTCGAGCCAGCGTCGCAACGTACCCGCTTCCCCATCCAAGGCACGCAGCAGGAATTCCTCATGATTGCCCATCAGCATCATCTTGCGCAGGGCAGGATGCTGATAGGTCCGCAGCCTTTCGACGACCCCGCACGAATCCGGTCCGCGATCGACAATGTCCCCCAACAGGATCAGATAGGCTGTTCCCGCATAGCCGCTGACGTCCTGTTCGATGCGGTCGAGCATTGCGTTCAGTTGGGTGAGGCAACCATGCACATCGCCAATCGCATAAGCGCGCATACCAGGCTTTCCCCGGTAGACCGGGCCCGACAAACCCAGCCCGGTAGCAATCTTCTTTAGCAGGCTCATGTAATCTTCCGTACCGGAACGGCGTTCACAGTCGTTGCTGTATCAGGTATAGCCCACAAACCCGATCCGAAATTCTGTTCTCACATTCGGAACGCGCCTGTGTACGTAGCAGCCAACTAGGCTTTCTATAGGAAAGATGCGAGGCAAGATTCCGGGATTGCCCAGCAGGTGGGATGGGAGCAATCGCCGCTCCCCGGATCGGCTGCACGGTTTGATGCCTGTTTCTACTCGAAAGCACGAATGGATGGGGCGTTTTGGCTCCTACCGTACCCAGCCATGCTCTGTCGCACTCCTCAATCTTCGTGCTTTCGAGTAGAAATACCCCATGACCCGCAAGCCCCCCGCCCCTCGCGCCCCCGCCCGTCCGCAAGGCGACCTGTTCCGGCTCGACAGCCCGCTGACCGCCGAGATCCGGGGTGAACGGTCGTTGATGGCGTTTCCCTTCTTCGCGCTCGCCAAGAATGCGTGGATGAAGCCGCTGACCTATCAGTCGAACAACGTCACGATCGAAGTCCGCCCCTCGGCCAGCGGGGTCGCGACCATCTATGACAAGGAAATCGTGCTCTATATCGCCAGTCTGATGCTGGCGAAGATCGAGGTGGGCGAGAGCGTCACCCAGGATTTTGTCTTCACCGCGCATGATCTGTTCACGGTGACCGGTGCCAATCACTCTGCCAGGTCATACGGGCGACTGTCGGAGGCGCTGGAGCGGCTGCAGGGCACGCAGATCAAGACCAATATCGAAGCCGGCGGCGAAGGCGAGGAGGGCTTCTTCTCGTGGCTGTCCGAGGCCAAGCTGCATTATTCACGCACGCGCGGCGGCGAGCGGCGGCTGAAGGCGGTCAAGGTACGGCTGTGCGACTGGCTGTTCCGCGCGATCCTGCTCGACCGGCATGTCCTCGACTATGCCGCCGCCTATTTCCAATTGGGGCCGATCGAGCGGCGCATCTATGAAGTGGCGCGCTCGAGCGGCGAGGACCGGTTGGAGGTCGATCTCGCGACCTTTCGCCTGCAGATCGGCTACCAGAACCCCCTTGCTAATTTTCGCAATGCTTTGAAGCAGATAGCGGCAGCGGACAGCATCCCGGACTATCGTCTGGAACTGATCGAACAGGCACCGGACGAGCGCGAGGCCCCGCGGCGCGGGCGGCGCAGCGCTCCGGTGCAGGTGGTGCTCAGCAGGCGTACGGCGCAGCTCGGCAGCGATGATTTGCAGGGGTGCGAATCACCCGCCGGTTGAGCGGCGCATTTCCTATCCGAAAGCACGAATTTCTGCGGCCTATTCCTATCCGAAAGCACGAATAGGCGCGGCCATTCCTACTCGAAAGCACGAATCGCGCGCAGGGATTTGCGCCGGAACGGGTGCATTTTCGGCCTTCCTACTCGAAAGCACGAACCGGGAACGCTTCCGATGTTGGATTTCATCTGCAAAGGTCGGCCAGAACGTCGGCAACGGGGCCGGCAGATGAGGAAATGGCCGTGACCACATAAAGGAAAGCCCGGCACGAAGGCCGGGCGTCCCAGAGGTATTTGGACGACGTCGCCAAACGTCGAAGCAATCACAGTGCGTATCCAAATACCCCCGATCGCTAGCCGGTTCAAGGACGCGCGCTTCGCGCCACGCCCCTTTTTTGCAAAAATGGTCCCGGCCCCGGACAAGGGGGACGATGATGGCGCTCATCCTGGCGCAGGCGATCGCGCGTATCGGCGCGCCGGACGGCACACGCAGCGCTGTTTCGGCCGAACCGCGCGTCGCGCGCAGCGGCGGGCTGCATCGCACCGGCGCGCCGGTGCGGCGCGGCAGCGTCGAGGCAGGAACGGTCGAGGACAGTTTCTTCGCGGTCCCGGCCAGGGGCGAGACCGACCGGCTGTTGCGCGCCGCCCGCGCCGCATTGGACGCCGGGCGCCGGGCCAGGCGCACCGCGCGCGCGGAAGGACGGATGCTCAATGCGGCGGAGGCGGCGCTGGCCGGCCTCACCGCCGCCGCCGTGCGCGTGTTCGAGGAAATCTGCACGCTCGCCCGGCTGAACGGCGGCAAGGTATTCCCGACCTATGACCATCTGGCGAAGGCGACCGCGCTCGGCCGGGCGACGGTGGCGCGGGCGCTGTCGGCGCTGGAGGCGGCGGGGTTCCTGCTGCGCCAGCGGCGTTTCTGCCGCACGACGGGCGCTGGCCCCCGCTATCGCCAGACCTCGAACATCTATCGCGCGTTGCTGCCGGGCAAGCTGCTGCGCTTCCTGCCGCGCAGCCTGCGGCCGGCGCCGCTGCCGTGCGATGCGGTGGTCCATCAGGTGGAGGCCGCGGCCGAGCTGGCGGCGATGCGCGCGACGCTCAGCTGCAAGGAACTGGCCGAGGTGACGCTGGGCGGTGCGCTCGGCCGGGTATTGGCGTCGCTCGGCGCGGCGATCGATCGTGCCGCGTGCGAGTCTCATTCCGATCCGCAACCGCTTGCAGAGTCATCTGATACGCCCTCGAATGACGTCGGCCTAGCCGGCCGACGACGCTCAGCCTAACGGCTTAACCGGCGACTTCAGACATACACCACCAGCCATAGCGCCAACCGACATTGCGGGACGCACCGGCTCACGCCGGCGCGATGCTCTCCGACGAGAGCAGGCGGCGTCGGCTGTGGCCGTTCGACCCGTCCCCCGGTGGATCAGTGCGGCACGACGCCCAGTTCGACGCCGGTCTTGTCGTGCAGCGCGAAGCGGTCGACCAGATCGGCGCTCGCCCGGTTATAGCCGGTCACCGTAACGTCCGCCCCGTACTGGCGCAGGCGGGCGACGATCTTGTCGAGCGCATCGACGCCCGAAATGTCCCAGAAATGCGCCGCCGATACATCGATCGTCACCGGCCCCGCCGCTTCCACGCCGAAGGCGCGGCGGAAGCGGTCGACCGAGGCGAAGAAGATCTGCCCCGTCACGCGGTAGGTCACGCCATAATCGTCCGCGACCCGTTCGACCGCGAACATCCGCTGGACCTTGCCGGCGAAGAACACCCCCGACAGCAGCACGCCGGCCAGCACGCCGAGCGACAGGTCGCGGGTTGCGACGACGACCGCGACGGTCACCAGCATCACGATCGAGGAGGTCGGCGGGTGGCGGCGCAGATTGGCCAGCGAGTTCCAGCTGAACGTGCCGATCGACACCATGATCATCACCGCGACCAGCGCGGGCATCGGCACCCGCCCGACCCACGGCCCCAGTACGGCGAGCAGGAACAGCAGAAATGCGCCCGCGACGAAGGTCGACAGCCGCCCGCGTCCGCCCGAGGTCACGTTGATGACCGACTGGCCGATCATCGCGCAGCCGCCCATCCCGCCGAACAAAGCGGCGACGATGTTCGCGCCGCCCTGCCCCGCGCATTCCTGACGCTTGTCGCTGTCGGTATCGGTCATGTCGTCGACGATCTGCGCGGTCAGCAGCGATTCGAGCAGCCCGACGGCCGCCATGGTCAGCGACGTCGGCAGGATGATCCAGAGCGTCTCCAGCGTCAGCGGCACCTGCGGCCATGCGAAGCTCGGCAGCCCTTCGGGCAGGCGCCCCATGTCGCCGACCGTGTTGACCGGCAGGCCCAGTGCGATGCTGATCGCGCTCAGCACGAGGATCGCGACCAAAGGTGACGGCACGGCGCGCGTCACGCGCGGCAGGAGGTAGATGATGGCGAGGCCCAGCGCGATCAGCGCATAGCTGTGCCAGCTGACCCCGATCAGCTGCGGCAGCTGCGCCATGAAGATCAGGATGGCGAGCGCATTGACGAAGCCGGTGATGACCGAGCGCGACACGAACTGCATCACCCGGTCGAGCCGAAGCAGCCCGGCGGCGATCTGGATCAGTCCCATCAGGATGGTGGCGGCGAAGAGATAGTCGATGCCGTGCTGGCGGACCAGCGGCCCCACCAGCACCGCGACGGCGGCAGTCGCGGCGGAAACCATGCCCGGCCGCCCGCCGATCAGCGCAATGGTCATCGCGATCGCAACCGAGGCATAGAGGCCGATGCGCGGGTCGACCCCGGCGATGATCGAAAAGCCGATCGCCTCCGGGATCAGCGCGAGGGCGACGACGATGCCGGCAAGGATGTCGCGCCGGGCCTGTCCGGCACCGCCGAACCACTGGCGGCGATAGGTTGCAAAATCGAAGGTCATGGAAATTCCACATCGGGCCGCAGGGCGCATCGCTCGATGCGCGGAAACGTTGCGGCGGGGGATGTTGTCCGGCGGATCGGCGGCCGGAATAGCCACCCGGAATTGCACCGGGTCCTTGCGAATGAGGGGCCTGTAGCCGGGGGATGGCGGCCGGGCAAGGGGCGCGGCGGGGCCAGCCAACGGGGAGGCCCCAGCCTGCGCTGGGGCGACGTGCGGGGCGAGGAAGGGTGCGGTATCCTTCTTGCCTGCCAGGCACGTCATCCCAGCGCAGGCTGGGATCTCCCCGTTGCTCGTACGGGTCCCATCCCACCCCATTGTTATTTCGCCGCATTCTCGCGCGGCCGGGGCAACTTCACCCTTCGCCGGAACGTTGAGGGACGAACCCCGACCCTCGAGGACTCCCCCATGACCGACACCAAGCCCCTCAACGCCGGCAATGGCGGCGAAACCCATCAGGTGACCGATGCCGATCATCCGGTGCTGACCACCAACCATGGCACGCCGATCAGCGACAACCAGAACCAGCTGAAGGCGGGCGCGCGCGGGCCGGTGCTGATCGAGGACGAAGTCTTCCGCGAGAAGATGAACCATTTCGACCATGAGCGCATCCCGGAACGGATCGTCCACGCCCGCGGCTCGGCGGCGCATGGCTATTTCGAATGTACCGACAGCCTGGCCGACGTGACCGTCGCCGACCTGTTCCAGAAGAAGGGCCAGCGGACCGAGGTGTTCACCCGCTTCTCGACCGTCGCGGGCGGCGCGGGATCGGTCGATACCCCGCGCGACGTGCGCGGCTTCGCGGTGAAGTTCTACACCCGCGAAGGGAACTGGGACCTGGTCGGCAACAATATCCCGGTCTTCTTCATCCAGGACGCGATCAAGTTCCCCGACCTGATCCATGCGGCCAAGATGGAGGCGGATCGCGGCTATCCGCAGGCGGCGACCGCGCACGATACCTTCTGGGACTTCATCTCGCTGATGCCCGAATCGACGCACATGGTGATGTGGGCGATGTCGGACCGGACGCTCCCGCGGACCTTCGCCAATATGGAAGGGTTCGGGGTCCACACCTTCCGCTTCATCAACAAGGAAGGCAAATCGACCTTCGTCAAGTTCCACTGGAAGCCCAAGGCCGGCCTCGCCTCGACCATCTGGGACGAGACGGTGAAGATCGCCGGTGCCGACCCCGATTTCCAGCGCCGCGACCTGTTCGAACGGATCGACCGTGGCGATTTTCCGACATGGGAACTGGGCGTGCAGCTGTTCGATGAGGAATTCGCGAATTCGCTGCCCTATGACGTGCTCGACGCGACCAAGATCATCCCCGAGGAAGTGTTGCCGGTGCGCATCGTCGGGCGGATGGTGCTCGACCGCTATCCCGACAATTTCTTTGCCGAAACCGAACAGGCGGCGTTCGTGCCGAGCCATGTCGTGCCCGGCATCGGCTTTTCGAACGACCCGCTGCTACAGGGGCGGCTGTTCAGCTATACCGATACCCAGCTGTCGCGCCTCGGCTCGGTCAATTTCCACCAGCTGCCGATCAACAGCGCCAAGGGTCGCGCGGCGGCGGCGGGCTGCCCGTTCCTGAACCAGCAGCGCGACGGCCATATGCAGATGGCGGTGCCCAAGGGTCGCGCCAATTACGAGCCGAACAGCTTGGCCAAGGCCGGCGAGGAAGCCGGCGCGCGCGAGGACCCGGACAAGGGCTACAAGACCTTCCCTTCCGAAGAGCAGGGCCAGAAGCTGCGCATTCGCCCCGAAAGCTTCGCCGACCATTATAGCCAGGCGCGGCTGTTCTTCCGCTCGATGGACCCGGCGGAACAGGCGCATATCGCCTCCGCGCTCGTGTTCGAACTGTCGAAGGTCAGCCTCGAACATATCCGTACCGCGATGCTCGCCAATCTGCGCAACGTCGACGAGAATCTGGCGAGCCGCGTCGCCGACGGCCTCGCCATGGACCTGCCCGAAGCCTCGCCGACCAAGGTGCCGGTGCAGGACATGGACGTGTCGCCCGCGCTGCGCATCATCCGCGGCCCTCGCGAACACCACACGCTGGAGGGGCGCAACGTCGGCATCCTGATCGCCGATGGCAGCGATGCGGGTGAGCTGAAGTCGCTCAAGGACGCGATCAAGGCGGCGGGCGGCAACGCGATGACCATCGCGCCGAAGGTC
>NZ_JAKREU010000015.1 GCF_022664435.1 Sphingomonas panni
GATCGAGCATGACCGGTCGCTCTACAAGCAACGAAACCGCATCGAGCGCATGTTCGGCCACCTCAAGATCAACCGCGCCATCGCCACACGTTACGACCAGCTGGCCAGCAGCTTCCTCGGCATGGTCTACCTCGCCACCGCAAGATACTGGCTCAAATTTGTCCACGCCGCCTAGTTGTCTTGAGGCTGCTGTTTTACTTTTCGAGAATTGCGGAAGTTTCCTATAGTTGAAATATTGGCATACTGACAGGCAATGCGATTCTAATCCGGTAGCGAAGGCTGCCGGGTTAATTTGGCCAGGCACTGCCGCTCGGCGTTGTAGGTATCAACCCAGTGAGCCAGCATCGAACGCGCCTAGCCGTAGGTGTAGAACAACGTCACGTTGAGCAGTTCGTCGCGCTTGCGATCGTCGAAGCTCTCGACGAACCTGTTTCGCGTCGGCTTTCCTGGGGGCAGCATGATCGTTGGTGTCCCAGAGAGGCCATCAAACGTGATGTGAACAGACGAACGGTTTCGGGAAATGGGAGTTCTGCCGCAAGCGACCAGAGACCGGTCGTCCTACGCGACCACGCAGTTTTTGAGTGATCGAACATCATCGCGATCTGCGAGCCGGCGGTTGGAAAAAGCTTGGCGGAAACGGAGCCTGCCCCGCAGCGCTCGGGTTGCGCAGGTTCGCGCGATAGCCGGCATCGGCGCTTAGTGGAATTTGCATACCGTCGGTCTGTTCCAGCAGCGTGAAGAGTTTACCGCTCAACCGCTCCGCCAGATCCTCGTGCCCCGGACGCGCCAGCAGGTTATCGTTCTCCTGCGGATCTGCCGTTAGGTCGTACAGTTCGTCCAAGTCCCAGATACCGTGAAAATGCATGTACTTGTACCGATCCTCGCGGATCGCATGGACGGTGGGTGTCTGCGGGAAATTGCGTTCCCAATAATATTCGTACAGCAACTCCTTGCGCCACGGTGCAGCCTTATCGCGCGCGATCGGCAGCATGTTCGAACCGGCCATATGCGCGGGCTGCTGTAACCCGGCGGCAGCAAGCATCGTCGGCGCGATGTCGATGTTGGCGACCACCGCATCGACCTGACTGCCCGGGGCAAACAGCGACGGACAGCGCGCGAGCATCGGCACGCGCATCGATTCCTCATAGGCGGTGCGTTTGTCGATCAGTCCGTGCTCGCCGAACATGAAGCCGTTGTCGCCCATGTACAGGATCAGCGTATCGTCCAGTTCACCCCGCTGTTCGAGCAGATCGAGGATACGGCCCAAGCCTTCGTCGACCGCCAGCAGCGTCTCCATATAGCGCTTGTAATAGTCCGCGATGTCGAGATTGCCGTGATAGGCATAGTCGACGCCGTGCCAACTGTTGCGCTGGTTCTCGACCCACATCGGCCGGCCGGGCACGCCCTTGCGCATGTTTTCGGGATATCGGAACGTCTCGTTCGCGTAGCGGCCCTTGTGGCGTTCGGCGGGGATGAATTCCGAATGCACCGCCTTGTGCGCGAGGTGCATCATCCACGGCCGCTTGGCGTCGCGCTTGCTGATCCAGTCGATTGCGTAATCGGTCAGTTCATCGGTGATATAGCCCTTTTGCGGTACCCGCCGTCCGTCGACGTTCAATCCGTCGGCGCTCGGCAGATAGCTCCCCTGACCCTTGAAGCTGACCCAGTGGTCGAAGCCGGGCTGCGGCGCGTCGCCGGTATCGCCCATATGCCACTTGCCGATGAACGCCGTGTCATACCCGGCCTGTTGCAGATATTCGGGATAATAGATCAGCCCCGGCGGGATCGGATGGTTGTTATCCACCACCTTGTGCTGGTGCGCATACAGACCGGTCAGGATCGATGCGCGACTGGGCGAGCAGAGCGCGGTCGTGACGAAGGCGTTGCGGAAATGTGCGCCTTCCCGCGCGAGACGGTCGAGGGTCGGCGTCTCGCCGAACGATTGCGCCTTCATGAAGCCCATGGCGTCGTAGCGATGGTCGTCGGCCAGGACGAACAGTATGTTCTTCGGCTTGGCGGTACCCTGCCGCGGCAGGCGCAGCTTGCGCTTGGCCGGCTGTCGCGCGGTTGCTTCCGCTGCCCAGCTGTACAAGCCGAAGGCGCCGCCCGTTCCGGCGAGCAGGACGCCGCGGCGATCGACGGTGTTGGCCATGATGGTTCCTTTTCGAGACCGTTCACGCTGTCGCGTGAGCGAAGATGTTACAGGCTGAGGCGCAGTCCGCCGAACACACGGCGACCGGCGTCGAGATAATTGGCGGGCAGCCCCGTGGTGAACTCGACGATCTCGTCGCGATCGAGCAGGTTGACCGCTTCGAGCACCAGCGAGGCCTCCGGTGCGATCTTGACGCTGATGCTGGCGTCGAGTGTACCGAAGGCCTGGTTGACGCGTCCTTGGGCCGGAGCGACGGCGGCGGCCGCGAGGAAGCTGCTGCGCCACGAATAGGAGACACGCGCCGCGACCGGTCCTTTTTCGTAATAGCCGATCAGGTTGTAATTGTGCTTCGACGCGGCGGTGAGCTGCGTCGGGTCGCTATTGTCGATGAAGGTGTAGTTGGCGATCGCCCCCAATCCGTCGAACGGGGCGGGGAGGCTGGTGAACGCCTGTTGGAAATACAGCTCTACGCCCTTCAGATCGACGCCCGAACCCTTGACGAGCTGGCTGACGGTGAAGTCGGTCTGGACCCGCGTCGTCCCTGTCGTCCGGATATAGGCGATGGGCAGTGACTGGATCGTGATCTCGCGTCGGATCAGGCTTTCCAGATTCTTGTAGAAGAAGGATGCGCCGACCAGTGCGTCGCGAGCGAAGTAATATTCGATCGTCGCGTCGAGATTGTTCGATCGGAACGGGTCGAGATAGGGGTTGTTGCGGGTGACGGTCAGCGCGTTGCCGTTGGCGGTCGTCGTCGGCGAAATGTCGCCGAGATTGGGCCGGGCAATGGTCCGCGATGCCGAAAAACGGAACTGCAACGCGTCGGTCGCTTCGTATTTCAGGTTCAGGCTGGGCAGATAGTCCCAGTAGCGCCGCGCTACCTGCAAGGGTGCGGCGGCGGGAACGCGCGTCGTCATTCCGGTTTCGACCTCGACCGAAATGCCGTTCAGGTCCGGGCTGACGCCTGTCGTCGTCTGACTGGTCCGAACTGCGCGCAACCCGACATTGCCGGTAAGACGTCCGAACGCGATATCCCCGCGTCCGTAGAAGGCGAGCAGCTGTTCCTCGACATCGAGGATGCCGGTGGCATCGTTGGTGTAGGTGCCGCCAGCGATCAGCTGCGCCGGGCGGAAGCGGCTGACGAAGCTGCGCGCGTCGGACCCCAGCCAGCGGGTAGGGAAGGTGGCGTCACCGTCATAGCTGCCGAGGAATTCACCCGATCCGGGTGCGATCGGGATCATGAACGGCGCGGCGCTGAACGAACCCGGCAGCGGACCCGCCGGCAGACCGCCATAGAGACGCGACACTCCGGAGGCGGGTATCGTCAGCACCTTGTTGTCGGCATAGATTGCCCGATCGGTCGCCTTGGCACCGAACAACAGCGCGGTCAGTCCTCGTTCGCCAAGATCGCGCCGGACGTCGATCTTGACGTCGCGCAGGCGGTCGCTCGTCACCCGGTCAAGCTCGCCGTTCAAGCTGAGCAGGCGAAAGCTGTTCGGGTTCAGTCGACGCGCATCGAGGTCGCCGAGATAGGTTATGCTGGGCACGACGTCGCCGGGCCGCGCGACGATGCGCGCCGTGCCGTTGATACTGTCCGCGATATTGAGCGTGTTGCGGGTCTGACGCGATTTCTGCGCCGATCCCTCGACAAGCAGGTGCCATCGGCCGTCGTCGAACTTGAACCCGCCGACCAGCGAGCGGATGTAACCGCTGCGATCCTGATAGCGCCCGCCGTCGCGCAGATCGAGGTTGCTGACCGTGAAGTCGGTCGCGGTGTCGACGCCATCGAGAACTTCGCTCCGAGACGCGACCACACCACCCGATCCGGCGAAATTGTGGAAGTTTTCCTGGCGCACGGCATCGACGTCGATACGGGTGTACAGGCCGTCAACATAGACTTCGAACCGGTCGTCGGGACGGAATTGCAGTGAGGCGACCCCGCTAAGGCGGCGGTTGTCCTCGGTGAACATGTCCTGGATCACGACGCCGGGAATGCGAACAAGGCGGGTCGGGTCGATCCGTCCGTCACCGTTCAGATCGTCGGCACCTCCGCCGGCCGGGACACCCTGACCTTCGGTCACGGTGTTCCAACCCGTTTCGATCTGATGCGTCTGCGGCCGGCGTTGGGTGTAGGACGCGCCGATAGTGATGCCGAGCCGGTTGTCGAGAAAGCGGTCGGCGAACAGTGCCGACACGCGTGGCGCGGCCTTGCCCGAATTGCTTTCATACTCGGCCTGCGCCGCAACCGTGACGATCCGGCGACCGAGATCCAGCGCGCGTGGCGTGCGGATATTGACCGCGCCCGACAGGCCGCCATCCTCCAAATCGGGGGTAGGAGACTTGTAGACCTCCAGCGTGCGGACGAATTCCGGCGGCAGCGTCGAGAAGTCGAACGAACGCGAAAAGCCGGTGAACAGGTCGTTGATCGCGTTCGGGACGGCTCGCCCGTTCAGCGTAACGAGCGTAAACGTGTCGGGCAGGCCGCGGATATTGACGCTGCGTCCTTCGCCCCGCGTCCGGTTGATCTGAACGCCCGAGATGCGTTGCACCGATTCTGCGACGTTGACGTCGGGATAGCGGCCGATGTCGTCGGCACTGATCACATCGACGATGCTAGGCGCGTTGCGCTTGATCCGTACCGCCTGTTCGATACCGCCACGAATACCAGTGACGACGATGTCCTGTTCGCTTTGCGCTGCCGCAAGGGACGGCTTTGCAGCTTGGTCAGCATCCGTTGGTACAGTTTGCGCGTATGCTGCAGGGTTCGCTACGAGCGCCAGCCACCAGGCCGTTCCCGCCAACATATCCACTTGAAGGCTCATTTCTTTCCCCATCTCCCGCTGGCGGGATTATCCTACTGAATGAATGGGGATTCCAGAAAGCTTTGCTTTCGGGGGGGCGCATTGCGTGTTTACCAGCGCAAGGGACAGCATTCCGGCCATGGATATTAGTCGACCGGTCAAGGGCGCATGCGACGCGACCGCTCGTACAGCTTTAACGTCCGGTGAGATGAACGAATGGCGGAAGTCGGAGGACGGCAACCGGTCTTCGAGTGTCTGATTATGGGTCGCCCTGAGGACTGGTTGCAGGGAACGCGATGGCGTGCGTAGCCTTAGCCGACGCAGATGGCGATCGTAGTGAACCGGAAGATACAGATATGCGCATACTCATGGTCGGGCTGGGCGATATTGCCCGCAAGGCGTATCTTCCGGTGCTGTCGCGGCGCGGCGATCTCGATATCCATCTCACAACTCGGAATAAAGTCGTTCTCGACGAAGTCGGTCGCGAGTTTCGCATCGTCAATCGGCACGCCAGTGTAGCCGACGCGCTTTCCGCGACGTCGTTCGATGCCGCCTTCGTCCACGCGGCCACGCCGGCGCATGGCGAACTGGTCAGGCTTTTGATCGAACAGGGCATTGCAACCTTCGTCGACAAACCACTCGCGGATAGTTTCTCTGAAACGGAAGCGCTCGTTACCCTGGCTGCGGCGAGGGGCACGCCGCTCGTCCTCGGCTTCAATCGGCGGTTCGCGCCGGACTATGTCGCCTTGCGCGCCATCGATGCGAACCTCATCGTCATGGAAAAGCATCGCCACCGGCAACCGGACCTGCCCCGTCGTGTCGTCTTCGACGACTTCATCCACGTCGTCGATACGTTGCTGTCGCTCAGTCCTGCGCCGGTTCGCCGTCGCACCATCGAAACCCATGTCGTGGACGACATGCTGCACAGCATTACCCTCACGCTGGCAGGTGACGGGTTCACCGCAATCGGCATGATGCATCGGAACAGCGGACTCGACGAGGAGCGTCTGGACGTCCTGGGCGGCGGGATGCGGTACAGCGTGCGGAACCTTGCCGAGCGTCTCGAAGCACAGGGTACGCAAAGCGTGAAACGACGGCCGGATTGGATTCCGGTCGGACGGCAACGCGGCTTCGAGGCGATGTGCGATGATTTCCTGATCGCGGTTCGTGCGCGCAGGCCGGTGGATGCGGCCTCCATCTTGGCGACGCATGCGATTTGCGAGGCTATCGTCCGCCATGCGGAGACAGGCATTCATGGAGAAGTCTCTGCTGGCGCGGACTGTAGGGACGGCGACTAACAACAACGTATCTGCCTGGCTATCGGCAGTCGGGAAGCGACCAACGGGACGCGAACGTTCATCTGTCTCGGCGGCGATCGGCGTCATCCACCTCCACCCTCGACCGGATGAACCCCGCCACATCCGCCAGGACGGGTCCACGACCGCGAAACGGGCGGGCAAGCGCGAGCAGGATGCCGACATGGCCCAGCTTGGGATACGCCCGTTGCTCCACGGCCACGCCGCCCGCGCGTAGCTTGGCGGCCAGCGCTTCGCTGTTCCGAGGACGCACGACGCTATCTTCCGTACCGTAAAGTAGCAGGGCGGGTGGATCGCCGGTTCCGGCCCATGTCACCGGCTGTGTCTCCGCCGGGTCGGCTACCTGCCCAAAGGCCGCACGGCTCGCATCGACATCGAACGGGGCGAAGTCATAGGGTCCGGCAAGCCCGACGAACCCCCGCACCACCGACCGTGTTTCTCCCAGCCAGCGCGGATCGACTGCCAGCATCGCGCCGATGTACGCGCCCGCCGAATGGCCCATCAACACGACCGATTGGCCGTCGCCGCAGTAGTTGCTGGCGTTCGAGCTCGCCCAGCGCACGGCGGCGGCACCGTCCTCAACGAACGCTGGATAGCGGACGTCGGGCACCAGTCGGTAATCCGGAACGACGGTCACGAACCCCTGTGCCGCAAGTGCGCGGCCGACGAACGCGTAGCCACCACGCGTCCCGCTGTTCCAGCTGCCGCCATAGAAGAAAACCACGACCGGTCGTGGCTTCCCGCAACCGCCACGCGGTGCGTAGACGTCCAGTCGCTGGCGCGGACTCGATCCGTACGCCAGCCCCTTGGCGATCAGGGTACCGCCCCGATCCTTCGGCACCAGCCGGTCGAATGTGGTAAGCGGCGAACAGGCGGTGGCAAGCGACCCGAGCAAGGCGCCAATCCCCAGACCTATGCTGCGCCGTCTCATACCATTCCCGCTCCGGATCATATGGTGCGTCCTCCCGCTTTTCCCGCAGCATAGCCGACGTCGCGATATGGGGTATGCCCCACGAACCTTTCAAACACCGCTCTTGCACAGCATAAGTGGCGAGATGGCCGACCCCATTCTCTACAGCTTTCGTCGTTGCCCCTACGCGATGCGCGCGCGACTGGCACTGGCCGTCAGTGGCGTGCGTCATGAACTTCGCGAGGTTCGCCTTTCGGCCAAGCCCGATGCGATGCTCGCGATCTCGCCAAAGGGTACCGTGCCGGTCCTGCGAACCACCGAAGGCGCGGTAATCGACGAAAGTCTCGCGATCATGCGATGGGCGTTGTCGTTTCGCGACCCGGACGATTGGCTGGCACACGACGATCCGGCCCTGATCGCCAGCAACGACGAAAGCTTCAAGCACCATCTCGACCGGTATAAATATCCCGATCGGCACGGTTCGGATGCAGCCGAGCATCGCGATCTCGGCCTTCTGTTCCTGCGGGAACTCGATGCCCGCCTAGCTTCGACCGGACAGCTTGCCGGGATAGGCATGGGTATCGCTGACGCGGCGATCATGCCGTTCGTTCGGCAGTTCGCCGCGGTCGATCGCGAATGGTTCGAAACGCTGACGCTGCCCCATTTGCAGGCATGGCTCGCGGCGCACCTCGCTTCCGATCTGTTTCAACGGATCATGTACCAAGTCGTGCCCTGGTGTCCGGGCAAGAAGGAGGTCATCGTAGAGGGCGGGGCGCCGGTCGATCCGCCTCCGGAGGCCGGGTTGCGGCTCGATTCCCCTGTATTCCTCTGAACTTTCAATATAGCTAGTCGGTCGCCGCTTGGCAGTCGTGATGGCGTGCAACAGGCTGGTGGACCGTTGGCGATCTTCTCAGCCGTGGGATTCAGGAAAGCGGTTCTTTGCAGCGTCGATAAAGATCGGCCGAAGTCTTATTGAAAATTTTGCCAATGCACTGTGGCAATGATATATGCAGGCGGTACCTGCGCGCTAGTGGAATCAAGTACTTAGCGAGCAGCTTTGCTGGGATGAGAATCCTGCCGCTCCAGCCAACATCCATCTAAGCAATTCACTTTGCTTGGTTTTGCGGGCGGTGTCCGGAACGTTGGTGGGGTTTTGCTACAGAGCCCTGCTACAAAGGCGGAACTTCGAGGCTGTGGGAGGCATCCCGAATACGGCCATCGTCATCGCGCATTGGCTGTCGACCGTCACCGGCGGCCATTATCGGCGGCTCTTCGAACGGCAGGCGGGATCGGCGACGCCGGAAATCGCTTGATTTACGATCGCCGCCGTAGCCGGACACCGGTGAAGTCGGTAAGAGCCTCCGACACGGCCTGAACTGAACCTCCTCGTGGCTCCAAGCTGTATCGCAAGGGCCGCGCTACGCCATTGGTCGCAACGTGAACCGCGTAATCTCGGGCGGCACGCCCAACCGGAGAGCGAAGCCCGGCCATAGGCCGGTGCCGTTGCTGACATAGAGTGTCATGCCGCCGACTTTGTACCGTCCCGACACGAACCCGGCATTGGCCCGCGCGACGATCCGGTCGAGCCCGGCGATCATGCCGCCATGGGTATGCCCGGACAGCTGAAGCGCGATGCCGCGTGCGGCGGCATCGCGTGCCTTTGCGGGTTGATGGTCCAGGAGGATGATCGGCGCGTTGGCGGGCGCACTTCGCAGTGCGAGGGAAAGGTCGGGGCCGGGTTTGCCCACGCTCGGTGCCGACAGGTCGGTGACCCCGGCTAATACCAGCCGTTCGCCGCCGCGTTCGATCACCGCATGCGCATTGGGCAGCATACGGAAACCCATGCCCGACAGGTGCCGGATCCACGCGGCGTAATCGAAGAAATACTCGTGATTGCCGGGGATTGCGTAGACCCCGTCCGGCGCGCGTAGCTGCTGCAAAGGTGCTATGTCACGACGACGCATCTCCACCGACCCGTCGATGAAGTCGCCCGTCACCACGATCAGGTCGGCACCGGACGCATTGGAGCGATCGACGACGGCCTGCGCCCAATCGGCCGTGAAGAGTCGACTGATATGCAGGTCGGTAAGCTGAACGACCCGATATCCGTCGAAGGATGGCGGAAGGTCGCGGATGGCCACCGTCACGTCCTTCATCGGCGGAACGCGCAGCGCGTTGGCGACTCCGATCCCGGCCAGCACTGCGGCCAAGCCCGCTATGGCGTAGCGCAGCGCGTCCGGCTCCCGGATCGCCTCCCGCCGCACCAACATGGTCAACAGTGCGGCCAAGTCGACCATCACCTGCAATACGGCCAGCAGAAGCAGCGCGCCGAACGCCCAGTTGAAGAGGATCACGACCAGGCGTGGGAACTCGGGCGCAAAGACAGAACCCGACGATAGCCGGCTCCACAAATGAAATTGCGAAGCCGCAAGCATCAGGATGCCCGCGGGAATCTTGGCCCAGAGCGGCAGCGGCAAGGGCCACAGCCAGCGCGCCAGAACGATCAGCGCCGGTACGGCAAAGACGACATTGAAGATGGAACGTGCTCCGGCTGTTGCAGGCAAGGTTGCCGGTAAACGCGGTACACACCGTACGTGTCCGCCATATGCCATGGGAGGAGGAGCCTAAGTATGGTTTCGACGAAGCCTGCCCTTGCAACAGGATTACGCGTCGAACCTTCATGGCCGCGGAGATCACTGAATGGGACTGGCGAGGAACGTGATCGCGCCGATCTCCTCGACCCTGCCATAGCGGCCGAGCGGGATCGCCTGCACTATCTGTCCCGCGAATTGACTGTCGGCCGCGCTGACGTCGGTGACGATCGGCCCAGACTGCACGATGTCGACCAACATATAGCCCGACGCGAAATCCTTCTCGCGGCACTGCAGCCGCAAGCGTTCCCCGAACTCCTCCGCGACTAGAGCATTGCCAGCGGCTCGGGACGGCGTGGCGGCGGGAACAGGTCGTCGAGGCGTCGTAGCTCCGCTTCGGACAGTTTGAGGTCCAACGCTGCCCGGTTGTCCCGCACATGGGCGATGGACCCGGCCTTGGGGATAGGGAGAATGCCGTCCCGCGCGAGCAGCCAGGCCAGAGCGAGTTGCGCGGGCGTGGCGTCGCGCTCGGCGGCCATTCGGTTAAGGCCGGGATGTGCGATCAGGCGGCCTTGCTCGACCGGGCTGTAGGCCATGACCGGCATGCGATGCTGCGCCAGCCACGGGACCAAATCATATTCCGGACCACGTCGGGTCAGGTTGTAGAGGATTTGGTCCGTCTGGCATCCCTTGCCCCCGCTCGCGACGAGTTCCGCCATGTCGTCGGTGTCGAGATTGCTGACGCCCCAGCGCAGGATCTTGCCCGCCGCGACCAGCCGTTCCATCGCCTCGACCGTTTCGCCCAGCGGCACGTTGCCGCGCCAGTGCAGCAGGTACAGGTCGAGCCGGTCGGTCCCGAGACGTTCAAGGCTCGCCTCGCAGGCGCGGGGCAACCGGTCGCGCGACGCATTCTGGGGATAGGCCTTGCTGACGAGAAACACCTCGTCGCGTACGCCCACGATCGCTTCACCGACGAGGCGTTCGGACTCGCCATCGGCATACATCTCAGCAGTGTCGATCAAGGTCAGGCCGAGCGACAGCCCTTCGCGCAGCGCGGTGATCTCGTCCGATCGGAGGGCCGGGTCTTCCGCCATCATCCAGGTGCCTTGGCCCAGGGCGGGGACGGTCGTGCCGTCCGGAAAGCGGATCGTTTTCATGGGTCGGTCAACGTTCGACCCGGCGCATCGGGCCAATTTCCGGTCAGGCTGGATCGACACGGAGCAATATATCGGCGCAGCCGGCGGTCAGCTAACAGCGACGCCCTTCCAAAAAGCGATGCGCCCGCGGATGTTCTCGGCTTCGGGTTTGGGATCGGGATAGTACCAGGCGGCGTCGGGATTGTCGGCCCCCGCGACCTTCAGGCTGTAATAATGCGCCGTTCCCTTCCATGGGCAGATGGTCGTCGTACTGCTCGGTCGCAGGAGCGTGGCGTCCACGCTCTCCACCGGGAAATAATGGTTGCCCTCGACGATGACTGTATCGTCGCTATGGGCGATCCGTACGCCGTTCCACCGTGCTTCCACCATCATGCGCCTCCTGACGCGGAGGGAGGTCGGCATTCGGTCGGCCCTCGTCAAGGCGGGTTCCGGGTCAGCCGGCTGGCGGGCAATGCGCGCTACCGTATCGGTTCGCCATGGCGGGCGGACCGCCGACCGATCCTGCATTCGACGCATGCGACAAGCGATCGGGCAATGCCAAAGGCGATCGATCCTGTTAATGGCTGGCGATGCTCAAGACCCGCATGAAGCGCCTCGCCACCCAGACGGAACACGACCTTCGGCGCCTCGCCGCCATCGAGGCGGCGGTGGCGGCGTTGGGCGACGAGGATCTGCTCGACTTCGCCGACATCTTCGCCGGCGGCGATCCGACGCCGCTGCTTGCCATGGCGGAGGAACAGATGCGCCGGCGCGGCATCAGCCTGTAAGGCAAATGCCGTCTCGCTTCCGGCGGCTCGACTGCGTGCTGGCGGTGCTGGTCGGGGCCGACGCATCACGGGCGCATGGAGCGCGAAGGCGGATTTGTACCTCTGCGCATCCGCTGTGCTAGGGGTTCGAGCATGTCGAAATCCCACATGAATGCCGGAAGCGTCACGGTAGATGGCACCGCCTATGACTGGCACCTGCACAGCGAACCTCACCAGTCGGATGACGATGGGTGGAAGGGCATGACGATTGCCCTGCTGCTGCAGGACGCCAAGCGCGAAGCCCTGGTCGAATTTCCGCCGCCCAAGCGGCTGTTGAAGGGGTTGCCGCGTGGTCGGCTCCAGCTGGATGACGCGACGATCGCGCGCTGCGTACGCTCCGCGCTGTTGGCCGGATGGGAGCCGATGTCACGCGGCAGGCCGGTCGTGATCATGGTCGACGCCGAGGGTAACTGAGCCGGGTGCCAGCTGCCGGTCCGACGACCGCATGGGGAATTTACCTTGTCAGAGACGGTGGTGCGGTCCAGTTCCTCCGCATGAAGCCGCCGCCCATTTCCGACGAATATGCCCGCGGACGACGCGACGGATTGCGCCTCGCCCTGTCGATCCTCGAGGCGGAGGAAGCCAAATGGGAAGCGCTGCTGGGGGAAAGCCCGTCGTGGCGGACGAATGCGATGCGCGTCATCCGCCACAAGGCTTATCAGGTCGCGCGCAAACGCGTGCAGACGGCGCTGCATCGGCTGCTGCCGAAGTCGGAGACCGCCTTGCCTAGCGAAATCGCGCAGAAGATCGACCAAGCCGGCTTGTAGGCCGATCCGCCATGTTCCTGCGCAGAAACGGTCGACCCTCGCGGTGACCGCGCCATTGCCGTCGCAGGCAGGACCTGCACCCACCGCGCGTGCCCTCTGATGTGTCCCTCATTCCCCGAAAGCCTGCCTTCCGGGTCGCGGCGGAGGGGTGGCCGATCGACAACGAAGCGTCCGGCGCTGGGATCGGTCGGACCGGCCTATGCCGGCCCTTTGCGCTCCAGCTTGAGTTCGCGCATCAACGCATCGAGATGGGCGAGCGCTTCGGCGTCGGGGCCGGGATAGGGACCCTCGGTCACCTGGTCGCCGATAAAGCCCATATCCGCCTTTCCTTCGGGCAGGCTGTAGAAGCCGAGCACGAACAGGCTGCGCAGCCGGTCCATGAACGCGACCGGTTTCGCCAGGGCGGGGGCCGGCGCGGCGACCGTCAGCGCGTCGAGCAGAAGAGTACGTTGCACCATCGTCAGCGCGTTGAAGGACGCGCGGTGCAGCGCGCGGCTCTGCGCGTCGAGCCATGCGAGACCGGAGATGACGGTCGCCCGATCGTCCTGCTGCCGCGGATAGGGCGCACTGATCCATTCGTCGATAAAGGCACCGACGCCGAGCTTGCCGGCACCGGGTGATGCGGCATCGGCGGGCAGGATCATATCGCCGAGCATGTCGATGACGGCGCGCTGGGCCGGGTTGAACGTCAAGGGCCATGGCACCTTGGGATCGGTCAGGTCGGGGTCGCGGCCATAGCCCTTTGTCGGGGGCAGCGGCGCGATCTTTTCCGGCCAGTCGACCACGTCGAACGGCGGCGGCGTTCCGGCCCCGGCGGCAACCGCACCGAACGCCGGCGTCCATGGCGCAAGCGACAGGGTGGTCGCGGCGGCGAACCATTGCAGCGTCGTGCGGCGGTCGAGGGTCATGCGAGCGCCCCCGACGTCAGGCGGGTGGCCAGTCGTTCCGATGCCCGCAGGGCGAGCGCGAGGATGGTCAGGGTCGGGTTCTTGTGCGGCCCCGATGCAAAGGTGGCACCGTCCATCAGTACGACATTGTCGACGTCCCAGGTCTGGCCATAGCTGTCGACGACCGAGGATCGCCGGTCGGCCCCCATCCGCGCCGTGCCCAGTTCGTGAATGATCTCGCCCCCGGCGGTCATGATCTTTTCCGGCGGCAGATCGGGGTCGAGGATCGTGCCGTTGAGCCGCCGGAACACCGAATGCGCCGCGCGGCGACCATGCGCGACCTGATTGATTTCATGCTGCGACCATTTGAACGCGAAGCGCAGCACCGGGATGCCGAAACGATCCTTCACGTCCGGGTCGATCTCGCAATAGCTGTCCTTGTTCGGGATCATCTCCCCACGCAGGACCAGCGCGATCGTCGCCCCGGATCGCGCGCGTACCGCCTGCTTCAGCGCCGTACCCCACACCCGTGGCAGCACATTGTCGGGCGGGATGCCGAAACGTCCGCCGATTTCGAAATGATAGCCGCGTGCGAAATCCAGCTCGCCGCGCTTCTGTTGTTCGTACAGCCAGAACGGGATGTAGATATGCTGCCCGCCAATCCCGTCCTCGTTGTAACGCGGACGGTTTGCCAGGCCGGGGATATAGGCCCGGAACGACGCACCGGTGGAGTCGGTCAAGTTGCGGCCCAGTTCGCCGGAGGAATTGGCGAGGCCCCGACCGTCCTGCCCCGAATTGAGCAGCAGGCGGGTCGTCTCGCCCGTACCGGCGGCCAGCACCACTGCGCGCGCCGTTATGCGGTGCCGCAGCCCGGTCTTGCGGTCGACATATTCGACACCGGCGGCGCGGGTGCCGGACCCCATCACCACGCGCGCCACCATCGCATCGGTGACCACGCGCAGTTTGCCGGTCGCCTTGGCCATCGGCAGGAGCGAGGTCGTCGTCTGGAACATGGCGCCGATGGTGCAGCCACGGGTACAGGGCGTCGCGTTGAAGCAGGCGCTGCGGGGTGCCACCGGATCGGGCATGTCGCGCGTGAGGACGGCGGTATGCGCGGCGCGGACCGGAATGCCTAGGCTTTCGGCCGCTGCGGTAATCAGCATCTCCGGCACGCGGGGCGTGGGCGGCGGCATCAGGCAGTCCGCCGGCGAGTCCGGGTGGTTCTCCAGCCCGATCGGCCCGCCATTGACGCCGATCATCCGTTCGACCCGGTCGTAGAAGGGCGCGACATCGTCATAGGAGATCGGCCAGTCGACGCCGAGGCCATCGCGCGAAAAGGGTTTGAAATCATACGCACCGAAGCGTGGTACGTGCCGGCCCCAATGGTTGGTCCGGCCGCCGAGCATCCGGGGACGCCACCAGCGAAAGTCCGTGCCCTGCTGCATCGTGTAGGGTTCGCCGTCGATCTGCCAGCCGCCATCGACGGTCGCGTCGAAATAGCCGAACGGCTTGTCGGGCGTGCCGGACCCGCGCAGCGGCGCGTCGCTTTCGGGGGCGAACATATTGACCTCGGCCTGCGGATCGTACTGCCGCCCGGCCTCCAGCATCAGGCAGCGCAGGCCCGACTTGGTCAGGCTGTACGCCGCCATGCCGCCCGCGGCGCCCGACCCGACGATGATGACGTCGATTGCGGCGTCCGCTGCCACCGGCTTCATTCGGCCGCTCCTGTTGCCGCAGGAGCGATACGGCGCAGCTTGATGTTGCGGAACGCGACCGGCTCGCCATGGTCCTGCAGGCCGATGACGCCGCTGGGGAAGGTGCCGAAGCGCGGCATCTTTGCGAATTTCGAGCCGGCGACCCGCTTGCGCCACGCATCGTCGCCATAGGAGACGTCGGCGGTCAGCGTCCCGTTCAGCCATTGGCGGATGCGTCCGCGCTCGACCAGCAGTCGCGCATGGTTCCAGCTTCCCGCCGGACGCGACGCGCCGGCAGGCGGCACCGTCATGTCGTAGAGCGAACCCGCCCGGTGCGTCGGGATTTTGCCGTCGGAATGGCCGGCATCGTCCAGAACCTGCATCTCCAGTCCGGTCTGGTATAGCAGCGGAGCGTCCGGCATCCTGCGCGCCAGATAGAGGATGCCGCTGTTGCCGCCGCGTTCGACCTTCCAGTCGACCGTCAGTTCGAATGCGCCGAACCGCTCGGCGGTCACCAGATCGGTACCGCTCATCTGTCCATCGGCCTTGGTCAGCAGCAGCGTCCCGTCACGCACCGTCCAGGTCCGCGCCGGCGGGGTGCCGTCGAACGACGTCCATCCCGAAAGGTCGCGTCCGTTGAACAACAATTGCCACCCCTGCGCGCGCTCCTGCGCCGACAGGACGTTGTCGCGCTGTCCGGCAGGTTGGGCGAGGACGGGCTGTACCATCAGTACAAGCGCCGCGCCGATGCCAGATGCCTTGCGCATGGTGGTTCTCCTAGATTGTCGCCGCGGTCATATGCCGCCGTTGCCAAAGGCTTACCGCCTTTGGGTGTGATTACAAGGAACTAGCCCAACGAAAGCGCGGCTTCGCCGCAGACCTGCCGGCTGGCTGCGCGGCGGAGGGTGGGTCCATGCCGGGCCGATCACTGTATGCGATAGGCGACGCGAAACCCGATATGGGAGGTCGGGAAGTCCCGTTCCTGTGCCTGGAACGCGGCGGGGCGGAAGTTCGCGCAGTAATTGGTCGCGCACAGGAAGCTGCCGCCCTTGACCAGTCCGACCGGCCCGTCGCCCGCGACCCATTCCCATACATTGCCGACCATGTCGTACAGGCCGAGATCGCTGGCCGGAAAGCGCGCGACGGGCGCGATGCCGGCATAGCCGTCCGCCGCACTATCGACGATCGGGAAGACGCCTTCCCAGACATTCGCCCGCGCCTTGCCATGGTCGAACGCCCACGCCATCGCGTCGCGCGGCGTTGTCTGACCACCACGGGCGGCGCGTTCCCATTGTTCGACGCTCGGCAGGAATCCGCCGGCCCAGGCGGCATAGGCGGCCGCGTCCGCCCGATCGACATGGACGACCGGATCCTGCCAAATGGCCGTCGAGCGTGCTGCCCGGTCCCTGCGGATGACGCCAGTCGGCACCTTGCACGTACCGCCACCAGCGCGCCGCATCGTCGAGCGGGACCGGTTCCGTCGGAGCGACGAACACCGCCGATCCGCCGTCGCGTTCTGCACGGGTCCGATGCCCGGTGGCGGCGACGAAGGCGGCGAACTGGCGGTTGGTCACCTCATGCGCGTCGATGCGAAAGGCGGCGACGGGGGTTGCCCTGCCGGGCCGGCCGGCTCCGTCCTCGCCGAACAGTACCGTGCCGGCCGGAATTGTGACGCACGCGTCGGTTGCGTTACAGCGGGCGGCAGGGCGGTGGGCACCGCTCGACACCAGCCCGGCCGCCGCAAGGAACAGCGCGGTCGTTCGCCTCATGGCTTCGGACCGGTGGCGGTCGGCGTGGGCGCGACGGGCAGGGGGACGACGCCCTTGTCCTTCGCATAGCTGTCATACGCTGCGACCAGTTCGGCAAGCCGCGCCGGTTCGGCCGAAGCAAGGTCGCGCGTTTCGCCCGGATCGCAGGCAATGTCGAACAACTGCCAGCGACCGGTGCTGACCCCCTTGCGCGTATAACGGTTGGTCCCGGCAGGCAGGTACACGACCTTCCAGTCGCCCTTGCGCAGCGCGCGGCGGTAGAAGAGTTCGTACCCGATGGCTTCGCCCGCCGTGCGGATCGCGGGCGCGCTGGCGGCAAGCACCGGGCGCAGGCTGTGCCCCTGATGCGGCAGGATCGGCCGCCCGGCAAAAGTCGCGGGCTGGTTCAGTCCGGCATAGTCGAGCAGGGTCGGCGCGATATCGCGCACGTCGAGACTGGCCGTGGCGATGCGCCCGCCGCCCCGCACGCCCCTGCCCGCGGCAAAGGCGCTTACGCGTATGCCGCCCTCGGTCGGATAGCCTTTCACCAGCCATGACGGCGTCGAATTGGCCTGTGCCCAGCCCGGGCCATAGCCGACATAGCTGGTCGCCTTCCCGATATTGGCGAGACGGTTATCGATGCCGAGCGAGGGGGCCGGGGCTGCCGGTGCGTCGGGGTCGGCCGGAGGTGCCTTGGGATCAGCGATCCTGAAGCGGGGAGAGGGGGCTTCGATCACATTGCCTTCGGGACCATTGTCAGACAGGAACAGGATGATCGTATTGTCGTAGCGACCCTGTGCCTTCAGTGCGGCGATCACCCGCCCGACATTCTGGTCGAGCCGGTCGACCATCGCGGCATAGACCTCCATCTTGCGTGCCTCGACCGCCCGTTCGTCCGGCGACAGCGAGGCCCAGGGACGAACCTGTTCGGTGCTGTGGGCGACGGCGTCGGCGGGAATAAGGCCCAGTTGCTTCTGCCGGGCCAGGCGGGCGTCGCGCAATGCTTCGTACCCGGCGTCGTAGCGGCCCTTATACTTGGCGATCGTTTCCGGCGGCGCCTGTAGCGGCCAGTGCGGCGCGGTGAAGGGAAGATAGGCGAAGAACGGGCGCGCATCCCCCGCGCGCTTCGCCTGATCCAGATAGCCGATCAGGCGGTCGGTGAAGTAGTCGGTCGAATAGCTGCCGGCCGGGAGCGTGGCGGGCCTGCCGTCGTCGCGGTAGCTGGGGTTCAGTCCGGCATTGGTCCACGCGGCGTTCTGGTCCGCGCCGAAATGGTTCGACAGCCCTTGCAGCAGCGCGAAGCTGTGCTCGAACCCGCGCGCCGCCGGTTCGCGATCGGGGGTGAGGCCGAGATGCCATTTGCCCGCCATCAGCGTGGCATAGCCGCCGGCGCGCAACAATTCGGCGATCGAGGCGACCCGGTCGTTGAGATAGCCTTCATAGCCCGGCCGGCCGCGGGTCGCATCGCTCAACAGCTCGGCCATGGTACCGAGGCCCGCCTGATGATGGTCGACCCCGCTCATCAGCATGGATCGCGTGGGTGAGCAGGTGGGTGCGGTGTGGAACCCGGTAAAGCGTACGCCCGACAGTGCCAGCGCATCGAGGTTCGGGGTCGCGATTTCGCCGCCGAACGCGCCGATGTCGGACCAACCGAGGTCGTCGGCGACGATGACCAGAAAATTCGGGGCATCCTTCGGCGCGACAGCCGGCGCGGGTTGCGCGGCTAAAACCCGCGGCGTTTCGGGCGCGGCGGCGGCGGGGAGTGCGAACAGCAGCACGGGCAGGGCGGCGGTCAGGGGCTTAACCGGCATGGGCATTCCTAAAGGTAGCGAAGGTCGTGCGCACGGGCATAGCGAACCTCCGGGGGCCAGCAATAAAGATAATCTACCAATGTGATGGGAATTAGTGGGTTCGTTTCGATGCCGTGCCTATTCTAGCCAGGGCCGGTCCGGCGGGTGCCGCCGCCCTTCGTCATCGGGGACCATCCATGCCTGCCTTGCCCGCCCGTTCCATCCGCCTTGCCCTGTTTGCCGGGGCGTCGTTGTGCGCCATTCCCGCCCTTGCCGCCGATCCGGTCCCGACGGCCGCCGAAGTTGGCACCGACGCCCGCGAAGAGGCGGCGGGGGGCGAGGATATCGTCGTCACCGCACGCCGCCGGGCCGAGCGCAGCCAGGACGTGCCGATCGCGATCAACGCGTTCGGCGCGGCGCAGATCGAGGCGACGCGAACCTACAACCTGCGTGACCTGCAGCAGCTGACGCCCAGTCTGGTCGTGACCAACACCAACCCGCGCAACACCAGCATCAACATCCGCGGCCTGGGCAACAATGTCGCGGTCTATAATGACGGGCTGGAGCCAGCGGTCGGCGTCTATGTCGACGGCGTGTATCTCGCGCGGCCGGGCCAGACGGTGTTCGACCTCGCCGATCTTGAGCGGATCGAGGTGCTGCGCGGGCCGCAGGGCACGCTGTTCGGCAAGAATACCTCGGCTGGCGCGGTCGTGGTCACGACCAGGTCACCGACCTTCGATCCCGAGGCGGGCGGCGACGTGTCGCTCGGCAATGTCGGTTTCCGTCAGCTCCATGCCTATGTCTCGGGCCCGATTACCGATAGCCTTGCCGCACGGTTGTTCGTGTCGAAGACCGATCGCGACGGCTTTACCCGCAATCGCTTCGACGGGCGGCTGGGGCAGGATTTCCATGACCTGAACCTGCGCGGGCAGCTGCTCTACAAGCCGACCGATGCGCTGACGCTCCGCCTGATCGGTGACTGGGGGCGGCAGCATTCGTTCACCGCGGGCGGCATCCTGCTGGGCGCGATCCGCAGCTATGACAATTCTGCCAACTTCGCGAACAACTATTACGACCGTGCCGCGCGGCTGGGGTATACCCCGGTGCCGGCCGACCCCGCGTTCCGCCTCACCGATGTCGACGCCAACCCCCGCTATGCGATGAACCAGCATGGTATCAACCTGACCGCCGATCTCGATCTGGGGGCGGCGACGCTGACGTCGGTCACCGCCTGGCGCGCGTGGAACTGGTATCCGCACAATGACGGCGACGGCACCAGCATCGATGCCGGTGCCGATTTCCACCAGAGTAACGAGCAGCGGCAGGTCAGCCAGGAACTGCGCATCGCGTCGAACGGCGACCGTGCGGTCGATTATGTGGCGGGCCTTTATTATCTCTACCAGTCGATCCGCGCCGAGGCGGTCAACCGCTACGGCAGCCGTGCCGCCGACTGGTTCCTGCCGCCCACCACGAATGCGGCGGTCGGGGCGGCAGCGCTCAACGACTATCAGGTGGTCAGCCAGTCGCGGCCGGTCACCGACAGCTATGCCGCCTTTGCGCAGACGACATGGCACATCGTGCCCGGCGTCGATCTGACCACGGGCCTGCGCTATACCTATGAAACCAAGAGCGGATATTTCGACCAGATCGCGACCGGACGATCGCTTGGCGATCTGACCACGGCGCAGCAGGCGACGGCGCGGACGATCCGGTCGCGCTATGGCGTCGCCAACCGCTATGACGCGGAAACCCGGGCCGGGCGACTGTCGGGACAGGCGACGCTGTCGTGGAAGGTCGTCGAACCGGTGCTGGGCTATGTCACCTATGCGCGCGGCAACAAGTTCGGCGGGCTGAACCTCGCCAACATAACCACGACCGGGCAGTTCGCCGCCAACCCGGTGATCGCACCCGAGACGATCGACAGCTACGAAGCGGGCATCAAGACGACGTGGTTCGGCGGGCGGCTGACCGCCAATGCCGCCGCCTTCTGGACCGATGTGCGGGATTACCAGACGACGATCGTCGATATCGAACGCAACGGCGTCAGCTTCTTCACCAACGCGGCGAAGGTCCGCACGCGCGGCGTCGAAGCGGATATACGCGCCACGCCGACGCCGTGGCTGACGCTCTACGGATCGGGCACCTATGACGACGCGCGCTACATCTCCTATGCCAACGCGCCCTGCCCGATCGAGATTACCGGGCGCACATTGTGCGACCTGTCGGGGCGGCGCCTGCCGGGCGTGTCGGAATGGGCGGCATCGGCGGGCGGTGAGGTCCGCGCCCCGATCGCGAACATGGCCGGACGGGCAGGGGAGGTCTATGTCGGCGGAGATTACAGCTATCGGTCGAGCACCAACACCACGGCCAGCCTCAGCCGGTATTCGGTGATACCGGCCTATGATCTTCTGAACCTGCGCTTCGGATTTCGCACCGGCGACGGGCTGTTCGACATTCAGCTATGGGGTCGCAACGTGACCGACGAAGCTTATTTCCTGTCGCGCGCCGCCGGCAATACGGGGGCGATTACCGGTACGCTCGGCGAACGGGGCGACCGGGCCGGACAAGCGCGTGACGGTCGAGATTGCGCCGATCCTGGAGGACGCGCAGGCAATCGCCATGCGGGCGGTAGCGGCGGCACGGGCCGGGGCGGCGGTGCTGGTGGTGCGCAACAGCGTCGCCGGCGCGGTCGCGGTGGCGCAGGCAGTGGCGGACTTGGTCCCCGACCTTGCCTTTGCGGTGAACGGGGTGGCGACGGTCCATCATGGCCGGTTCGCGGCGCAGGACCGCAAATTGCTCGACGATGCGGTGACGGCGGCGTTCGGCAAGAAACGCAGCGGCGGCGGGCGGGTGCTGGTGGGTACCCAGACGCTGGAACAGTCGCTCGACATCGATGCCGACCTGCTCCTCACCGACCTTGCGCCCGTCGACGTGCTGTTGCAGCGGATCGGGCGGTTGCACCGGCACCCGGGGCGGGAGCGTGGGCCGTTCGCGGAGCCGCGTGCGATCGTGCTGCGGCCGGCGGAACGCGACCTGACGCCGCTGCTCTACGGACGGGCGCTGCATGGACTGGGCGGGGTCAAGCGGATCGCGCCCTATCCCGACATGCTGCCGATCGAGGCGACGTTGCGGTTGCTGGAGGAGATGCCCGACATCGTCATTCCGCGCGACAACCGGATGCTGGTCGAACGCGCGCTGCATCCCGCATTGCTGGACGCATTGGGCGACACGCTGGGCGGCGACTGGCAGAACCATCGGCGGCAACGCAATGGCGGTGCGCTGGTCGATGCGGAGACGGCGGCGAGTATCGCGCTGGATCTCGGCAAGCGCTTCACCGCGTTGCCGCCGTTCGAGGGGGGCGAGGCGGTCGCGACCCGGCTCGGCGCGCGCAACCTGTTGGTCGACCTGCCCGAAGTGCTGGACGGCGCGTTCGGCGGGACGATCGATCGGATCGCGATCCCCGCGTGGATGGCCGAGGGGGCGGACAGCGCCACGGTGGAGCGGATCGATGGCCGGCAGTTTGCGCTGGGGGCGAAGCGGTTCCGGTACGACCGATGGGGGCTGGTGCGCGCCTGAACAAAATGCGCGGCGGGTATAACCGCCAGCCATGGCCCGGTTGACGCGCGCGGCGGATCGCAGGAGGTTCGCGCTTTGCCAGTGCCCGGAGTAGCCATGACCGCATCCGCTGCCGCCGCTGCGGTCCCCCCTGCCGCTGCCAGCCATCCGGGGCGCAGCGCGATGCTGCTCTACGGCCTGCTGGGCTTTTCGGCCGGGCTGCCCTTCTACATGTTCTCGACCGTGCTGGCGCTCCGGCTGCAGGCGCATGGCGTGGCGCTGACGGTGCTGGGCTTCTTTGCGTGGGTGCAGCTGCTGCCGACGCTGAAGTTCGTATGGGCGCCGCTGCTCGACAAATATGACGTGCCGGGGTTCAGCCGCTTCTGGGGCAAACGGCGCGGGTGGATCATGCTGGCGCAGCTGGGCATCGTCAGTGCGATGGGGGCGATGGCGTGGACGGCGGACGATGCCAGCCTGCCCGTCACCGCGCTGTTCGCGGTGCTGCTGGCCTTCTGGACGACCACCCTCGAAGTCGCGGCGGATGCGTGGCGGATCGAGCTGTTCCCGACGCAGGACCAGCAGGGGCCGATCGTCGCCGCCAACCTGTGGGGCTATCGCACCGCGATGGTCGCGGCGGGAAGCGGAGCGCTGCTGCTGGCCGACAATGGCGGCTGGGCGCTCGCCTATCTGCTGGTCGCGGTCGCCGCGTTCCTGCCGTTCCCGATCCTCGCGGCGATGCGGCCGGAGGCGGGCCGGGGCGGCGGGCGGAGTGTCGCGCTGCTGACCGGGATCGGCGGCGGGGCGGTGATCCTCGCCGCCGCCTGCGCGGTGACGGCGGGGGTCGGCTATGTGCTGCTGAGCGCGGCCGCCGGGATCGGGATCGATGCGAAGAGCAATGTCACGCCATGGGTGCTGGGACTGTGCATGGTCCCGTTCCTCGGCATGGCCGCCGCGTTGCCGTGGATCAGGAAGGCGCCGCCGACCGCGCCGATCCGCACCTCGACCGCAATCGGGCCTTATGTCGATTTCTTCTGGCGGTTCCAATATGCCGCGATCCTGCTGATGGTCTTCGTCTCGCTGTACCGCATGGGCGATGTGCTGGCGCTGAACCTGTCCAAGCCGATGATCAAGGAACTGGGCTATAGTCTCAGCCAGATCGGCCGCGCGGACGGTATCGTGGCGCTGGCGGCGAGCATGGTCGGGGTCGGCCTTGGCGGCTGGATGGTGGCGCGGCGGCCGATGCTGTGGGCGCTGGCGGTCGGTGCGGTGGTGGCGGCGATCGGCAATTTCGGCTTTGTCTGGCTCGCGCATCAGCCGGTGAGCGAGGCGATGCTGTATGTCGCGACCGCGCTGGACCAGTTCGGCAACGGCTTTGCGGGTGCGGTGTTCGTCGTCTATCTCTCACTGCTGGTGAACCCGCGCTATCCCGGCGCGCAATATGCGTTCCTGACCGGCTTTGCGTTCCTGCTGCCGCGGATGCTGGCCGGAGCAGGCGGGTCGATGGTCGGGGTGATCGGCTATGACGGGTTCTTCCTGCTGTCGGGCGCGGTCAGCCTTGCCGCCATCCCGCTGCTGCCCGCACTGTCGAAGATACGGGCGCGGGAGGATGATGCGTGATCGACCGGGCGTTCAGCGAAGCCGCGCGTTATGTCGCGGAAGGGCGGATACCCGGCGCGACCCTGGGCATCGTCACCGCCGATGGCGGGCGCGAGGTGCGGGTGGCCGGGCTGGCGCAGCGGGTACCGGTCGAGGAGCCGCTGACCCGCGACCACTGGTTCGACTTGGCGTCGGTCAGCAAGGTGATCGCGACCACGCGGTTCGTGCTGCGACTGGCGGAGGAGGGGCGGATCGATCTCGACCGGCCGCTGACCGATGCGATCCCGGACTTGCGCCAATACGACGTCGCCGGCGCGGCGGAGCGGCGGCTGACGTTTCGCGACTGCCTGGTCCACCGCACCTTCCTGCCTGCGGTCGAGCCGATCTATACCTATGGCGACGATCCCGCGCGGCTGCGGGCGTTCGTGTTGCAGCGGGAGTGGAAGCACGGGCCGCCGGTCTATTCCGACATCAACTTTATCCTGCTCGGCATCGCGGTCGAGCGGATCATCGGTGCCGGGCTGGATGCGTTGCCATTGGGGTCGGGGTTGAGCTGGGGCCCGCCGCCGGGGCCGGCGGTCGCGACGGAGCATTGCCAGTGGCGCGGGCGGGTGCTGGTCGGCGAGGTGCATGACGAGAATTGTTCGGCGATGGGCGGGCGGACCGGCCATGCCGGGCTGTTCGGGACGGTCGATGGCGTGCTGAACTTCGCGGCCGGGCTGCTTGACGGGAGCGGCGCAACGGCGGCGATGCTGGAGGCGATCCGCACCCCGGTCGAGGGGCGCCGGACGGCCGGGTGGGAAATCCGCTTTCCGGGCTGGTCCGGGGGGCAGGCCTGTTCGGCGGGGACGATCGGGCATACCGGCTTTACCGGGACCGGGCTGTGGGTCGATTTCGAGCGCGGGGTGGCGTGGACGCTGCTGACCAACCGGGTGCATCCGACGCGGCATTTCGACAGCGGTATTTTTGAGTTGCGGCCGGCTACCGGGGATGCGGTGGTGGCTACTTTCGATGCCGGATCAGTGGGTTAGCGGGTAGGGGTGGTTTCAAAGTTCACTAAGTTCACACTTGCCGCGTTTTCGTGTGGCGCTTTGCGTCGGGCGGGTTGCGGCAGTGAGAAAGAGCCGGCCCAAGGTAGCGGGGTAGGGGTTTGTAGGAAAGCTCGCGTCGCCCCAGCGAAGGCTGGGGCCTCCTGCGGCGAGGCGCGCGCTCCATTACCGGGAGACCCCAGCCTGCGCTGGGGTGACGTTTGTGGCCGGGGTGGGAAGAAGCGGGACGCCTTACGGTGCCTCGATCACTTCGCGCAGGACGCCGAGGAATTCGCTGGCGAGGGCACTTGGCGGGCGGTCGAGCAGGTGCATGGCGTGGACGTCGAAGGTCAGCGAGGGCTTCAAGGCGCGCATCGCGAGGCCGTCGGTGAGCGAGGCTTCGGCGGTGAAATTGTCGACGATGCTCAATCCCACGCCGGCGCGGACCAGCGCGGCGGCGATGTAGAAGGTGCGTGCCGAGGCGACCTCCTGCAATTCGATGCCGAGCCGTTCGAGTTCCTGTGCGAACAACTGGCCGATCGGGCCGCTGGCAGCGAGCGTGATGAAGGGGTGGCCGACCAGCTGCGGGAGTTCGATCCGTTGCGCGGCATCGGGCAGGTCGGCGTCGCGGTAGAGGACGACCAGTTCGCCTTCGCCGAGCCACACCTTGCCGAGCGGTGCGCCGCGCGGGACTTCGGCGGCGATGGCGATGTCGGTTTCGCGCTCGTACAATTTGCGCAGCAGGTCGTCGTGATGGACCGTCTGCAGGTCGAAGCGGACGTCGGGGCGCTTCGCCATGAAGCGCGCGACGGCGGTCGGCAGCGCGCCGAGCGCGAGGCTGGGGAGCGCCGAGATGCGGAGCGTCGCGCCGCCGCCGCTGCGCAGGTTGCGGCCGGCTTCGCGCAGGGCGCGGACGCGTTCCTGAATGTCGGCCACGTCGCCGAACAGGGCGTGGGCGTCTTCGGTAGGCACGAGGCGGCTGTTGGTACGCTGGAACAGTTCGAAGCCGAGCAATGTCTCGGCATGGCGCAGCGTCTTGGAGACGGAGGGCTGCGAGATGTTGAGCGCGCGGGCGGCGGCACTGACCGAGCCGTTGACGTAGACGGCGTGGAAAATCTCGATATGGCGCAGGTTCATGTCGCCGTGTGGCCCCGATAGCGGCCCTCGTCCAGCCCGTCTTCGGCACGCGCCACCAGCGTTGCGACGGTCAGGTTGGCGCTGGCCGAGGCGACGGTGCGGGTCATGTCGAGCAGCCGGTCGAAGGGGAGGACGAGGCCGACGACCAGCGCGGTTTGTTCCGCGCCGACACCGACCGCGCCGAGCATGGCGGCGAGCATGAACAGCGAGGCGGAGGGCACGGGCGCGGTGCCGAACGCGGCGAGCGCGCCGGTCGCCAGCATCACCCCCAGCATCCAGCCATCGGGCGCGATGCCCAGCGCCTGCAACGCGAACTGGCCGAGCAGGCCGACATACATGGCGGTGCCGTCCTTGCCGATGCTGGCGCCCAAGGGCAGTACGGTCGAGGCGATCGGCCGCGCGATGCCGAGATTGTCCTGCGATACGCGCAGCGCGACCGGGAGCGTGGCGGAGGAGGAGGCGGTCGAGAAGGCGACGATCAGCGCATCGACGATCCCGCGAAAGAAGCGCACCACCGGGAGCTTCGCGACGAAGCGCAGCAGCCCGGCATGGAACGCCATCTGGGCCAGCGTGCCGAGGATGACGCACAGTGCCAGCCAGCCGACATTGACGAACACCGCCATGCCGTTCCCCGCGACCGCGTTGGCGATCAGGGCGAGGACGCCGAACGGGGTGACCTCCATCACGATGCGCACGAGGTGGAGCAGGACGGCGGAGAGGCCCTGCAGCAGTGCCACGACCGGCTTGCCCGGTTCGCCCGACACGACGCTGGCGATGCCGAGCAGGACGGCGACGAAGATGATGGCGAGCATGTCGCCCTTGGCCAGCGCGTCGACGATGTTCACGGGCACGATGCCGAGCAGCTGGTCGGCGGGGGTGACGGGCGGCCCCAGCACATGCGGCGCGACGCCGGTCAGCGCGATGCCGTCGCCCGGTTGCAGCAACAGGCCGAACCCCATGCCGACCGATACCGCGACCAATGTGGTGAAGGCGAATAGCGCGACCGTCCGCCCGCCGATCCCGCCCAACCGGCGCGGATCGCCGAGCGACGCGATGCCGGCGGCGATGGTGATGAGGACCACCGGTACGACCAGCATCTTGATGAGCCGGACGAACAGGTCGCCGATGATCTTGATCGCCGCCGCGCCATCAGGCCACAACAACCCGAGCGCGACGCCGAGGAACAGCGCGCCGACGACCCGCTGCCACAGCGGAATCGCGAACCAGCGCCGCATCAGGCGAGCGATCCCCAGAAGCCGGGGGCGGGCGGCGACAGCATGCCTTCATGGTCGGTGACGCCGCCGGGGCGGTCTTCGGACAGCCAGAGCGGGCCGTCGAGATCGACGAAGGCGGCCTGCCCGCCCAGCAGCATGGCCGGGGCGATGCCCAGCGACGAACAGACCATGCACCCGACCATCAACCCGAATCCCTTTTCCCTCGCCCTGTTCGCCAGCATGAGTGCTTCGGTCAGGCCGCCGGTCTTGTCGAGCTTGATGTTTACCACGTCATAGCGTCCGGCAAGCCGGTCGAGGTCGGCGGCGGTGTGGAGCGCTTCGTCGGCGGCGATCGGCATGGGGCTGTCGAATTGGGCGAGCGCGCCGTCTTCGCCCGCCGGCAGGGGTTGTTCGAGCAGGTCGACGCGCCAGTCGAGAAAATGGGGTTTGAGCGTTTCGAGCGTGTCGATCGTCCAGCTTTCGTTGGGATCGACGATCAGCCGGGGCGTCGGTGCGGCGGCGCGGACGGCGGCGATCTGCGCGGCGGGATCGCTGCGGTCGACCTTGATCTTGAGCAGCGGGACGGTGGCGACCTTCGCCGCCGCGCGGGCCATCGCGTCGGGCGTGTCGAGGCCGATGGTGATCGCGGATGGGAGGGCGACCGGTTCGCGCAGGCCGGCGAGCGCGGCGACGCTCCGGCCGGCGAGGCGCGCCTCCAGGTCCCACAGCGCGCAGTCGACCGCGTTGCGCGCCGCACCGGCGGGAAGCAGCGCGGCGAGATCCTTGCGGCAGGCACCATCGGCGATGGCCGGGGCGACGGCGCGGATCGCGGCGATCGAATCCTCGATCCCCTCGCCGTAGCGGGCATAGGGGACGGCTTCGCCGCGACCGGTCACGTCGCCTTGGGCGATCGTGACCGTGACGACATCGGCCGCCGTCTTGACCCCCCGCGAGATGCGGAAGGGGGTGCTCAGGCCGAAACGGTCATGGGCGACGTCGAGATGTCGAAGCATGTCTGCATCCAGTCGATGATCGGGTCCGCGCCGAAGCGATAGGGGTCGGTGCAGGGCAGGCCGTGCGCGTCAGCGGTTTCGGCGCAAAGGCGGCGGGCCTCGTCCTCGGGCAGCTTCACCGTGTTCAGCGCGATGCCGACCGCCTGCACGTCGGGGCTGGTGAGGCGCGCGACCGACAGGTTGGCGGCGAGGCACTCGGCGATGCCGGGGACGGCGTAATGGGGAAGCCCACGCATATGGTCGCGTGCCGGATCGTGGCACATGACGATCGCGCGCGGCTGTGCGCCGTGGAGCAGGCCAGTCGAGACACCGGCGAAGGACGGGTGGAACAGCGAACCCTGCCCCTCGATCAGGTCCCAGCCATCGTCGCTGCGCGCCGGGGTGATCGTCTCGATCGCGCCCGAAATGAAGTCGGCGACCACCGCGTCGACGGGGACGCCCGAGCCGGCGATCAGGATGCCGGTCTGTCCGGTGGCGCGGAAGTCTGCCTTCATCCCGCGCGCGATCATCGTGCGTTGCAGGGCGAGGGTCGAATACATCTTGCCGACCGAACAATCGGTGCCGACGGTCAGCAGGCGGTTGCCGGCACGCTTCTTTCCGTTGCCGACCGGGAGGTGAGCGGGGGGATCGCGCACGTCGAACAGCTGGACGCCGGCGTCCTGCGCGGCCTTTACGATCTGCGGCACGTCGCGCAGTCGCTGGTGCAGGCCCGAGGCGACGTTCATGCCGACCGCGATCGCGGCGAGGGCGTCCTGAATGAGCGCGTCACCCATGCGGCCGCCGGCATTGGCGATGCCGAGGATCAGCGTATTGGCCCCGGCGGCGCGGCCCTGCGCGGCGTCCATGCGCGGGAGGCCCAGCGTCAGTGGGCAGTCGTCATGCCGCCATTCGCCGACGCATTCGTCGGGGCGGAAGGTGGCGACCCCGCGCGAGGTCTTGATACCGACCGCGTCGTCGGAATGGCCGAGATAGAGGAGGAAGGGACCGGGGATCATCGCGCACCCTGCTGGCTGTCGGGACACCGGGATAGGGCGGGGTGGCGGTGTGCGTCATATCGTGCTGTCGCGGGGGGGTATAGCGGTTGGTTATGGGGTGATTGGCGGCGTAGCGATGATCGTTGTCCCGGACTTGATCGAGACCTTTGCGAAAGTCGCCCGATCACCTGAAAATCCCGTACCCCGGCGAAGGCCGGGGTCCAGTTGGGAAGGCTTGGCCGTATCTTACCGACGTCCCCCAACTGGGCCCCGGCCTTCGCCGGGGTACGGAAGGAGCGTTTCGCAGAGGGCACGACTTGATCGGGGGTGAAGTATGGATCAGGGGGCCGGACAGTTTTTCGGCGTCGGGCGCAGCAGGGCGCGGCCGGGGGCGGCGCCGGTGGTCGCGCCGTCCTTCAATGCGAGTTTGCCGTTCACGAACAGCGCCTTCACCCCGACGCTGGGGATGCGCGGGTTCACATAGGTCGCGCGCGGCGCATAATTGACCGGATCGAACACGACGACATCGGCATAATAGCCGGGCTTCAGGTAACCGCGATGGTCCATGCGGTACATGTCGGCGGTCGCGCCGGTCGAGCGGTGGATGAAGTCCTTCAATGAGATCACCTTCCGCTCGCGGACATAGACCTGATATTTGCGCGGGAAGGTCGCGTATTGGCGCGGGTGGCCGTTCGATCCGTCGGAGCTGGTCACGACCCAGGGTTGCCGCATGATCAGGTCGGCATCGGCGTCGATCATGTTGAAGCTGGCGACCGAGACTCCCGCCGGTTCCTTGCCGGTGGCGTCCGCGACACGCAGGATCTTGATCGCGGCGTCGATGGGGTCGAGTCCCCATTGGTCGGCCATCTGGCCCAGCGTCTTGCCGGTCCATGGCATCCCGGCGCTGGTCAGCAGCAGCGATTCCTTGCCGCCGCGACGGCGCAGATTCTCGGCCATCTCGGTCTTGATCTTCGCCAGCGTCGCCGGGTCGTCGAACCGCTGGATCAGGCGGGGATAGCCGCCGTCATTGGCCCAACGGGGGACGAGCGCGGCGTCAACGCTGGAGCCGGAGGCGAGCCACGGATATTGGTCGGCGGTGACGTTCTGCCCCGCCTTGCGCGCGGCTTCGATCGTCGCGATCAGTTCGGGGGCCTTGCCCTGCACGTCGACGCCCAGCGCCTTCAGATGCGCGATATGGACCGGCATCTTCGCCTCACGACCGATCTGGATCACCTCCTTGGTCGAGTTGATGAGGCCGATCGAATAGTTGGATTCGTCGCGCTGGTGCGTGTCGTACATGCCGCCGCGGATCGCGGCCTCGCGGGCGATGGCGACGACCTCGTCGGTCTTGGCGAAGCTTTGCGGCGGGTAGAAGAGGCCGGTCGAGAAGCCATAGGCGCCCTCGCACATCGCCTTTGCCACCAATGCCTTTTCCTGCGCCAGTTCGGTGGGCGTGGGGGCGCGGTCGTCCTGTCCGATCACCCGGCCGCGTACCGAGCCGAAGCCGACGAAGGGCGCGACATTGGTGCCGATGCCGCCGGCCATCAGCTTGCGCGCATCCTCCGCCACGTCGGGCGTGCCATAACCGTCGACGCCGATGACGATGGTCGAGACGCCCTGCGCCAGCCACGGCAGGTTCAGCCGCTCCTTCGCATCGGGCGAGCGGATATAGCTGTCGGGATGGGTGTGGGCGTCGATGAAGCCGGGGGCGACGATCTGGCCCTTCGCGTCGATCACCTGCGCCGCCTGGGTCCGGCGGGTCGGGCCGACATAGACGATGCGGTCGCCGGCGATCTCCACGTCGCCGGTGATCGGCTCGGCATTCGCCCCGTTATAGACGGTGCCGCCGCGGATCACGATGTCGACCCGTGGTGCGGCCGCGACGGCGGGGCCGGCAAGCGCGGCGAGCAGGGCGATCAGGGGCAGGCGGCGCTTCATCGGCGAATCCTTCTGGGCTGGGGCGTCAGCGTAGCACGGCGCGCGGCCTTTCCGTCCACCGCCGCGCGGCTGAACAGCAGGGGCAGGGTTTGGCCAGCGATCCAGGGGGCGTATTGGTCGCGATAATGCGGGCTGCGCGGGTCGTTCGACTGGCCGGGCAGGTTCAGGAACACCGAATTGTCCCATGCGCCGACATCGATGACCTGCAGATAGCTGGCCCCGCCGCCGACGCGCCAGCCCGGACCATCGCCCAGCCAGCGGGCCATGACGGTGTAGCTGTCGCCGCCCGACGCGCCGCCCTCGATCGAGGGGAAGGCGGCGGCAATGGCGGGGATGCGCGACAGCGGATGGGCGATGCGGACCTGATGCAGGCTGCCCCAGCGCCATGCGGCAGGGTCGCGGCCGAGCAGCGATTGCGCGCTGGTCCATGCCGAGGCGAGCGCTTGTGCCAGCATCGCGTCGCGTTGGGCGACGGGCAGGCGGGCGTCGGGTTGCGCTAGGAGGCCGAGCAGGACCGACGGGTCGATCTCGGTCACCAGCGCCTTCGCCTTTGCGGGTACGATCGCGTCCAGCATTCGCTTGCCGAGGTCGCGCCACAGGATTTCGGACAGCGCGGCGGGGCCGCTATCGGCAGTCAGGCGACCATCCCATCGGCGCAGCATGTCGCCTGCCGGAGAGGGGGTGGCGGGCAGCAGCGCGATCAACTGGCGCGCGGGCGTCGACACCGTGTCGAACTGCAACGCCACGCTGTCGGCAATGCTGTGTTTGGGCTGGGCGGCGAGGACATCGGCGATGCGTTCGTAGCGATAGGGCGCGCGGAACGAGAAGGCGGGGATGCGGTCGCGCGGCCAGTCGGCGGGCAGGTTGTTCTGGTTGGCCGAGGCGAACCAGCCCTTTTTCGGGTTATATTCGTTTGGCAGCGACGCGAAGTCGCGCATCCCGGTCCAGTCGTAGCGCCCGTCGCCCGGCACCGGCAGCAGCCCATCGCCGCGTTTGCGGATGGGCGCGAAGCCGATCACCTGCCACCCGGTATTGCCCGCCGTATCGGCATAATGGAAATTGGTGGGCGAGGGGTGGAGGCGGAAGGCTTTCCGCAGCGAGGCCCAGTCGCGGGCGAGGTTGATCGCGACCATCGCGAACGCGCCGCCGCCGCCCGGCTGCATCGCGATCGACGCCAGCACGCTGGCCCGGCGTTTCGCCGGATCGTACGATACGACCGGCCCCTGCACGGAATAGCGCAGGGTCGCGACATAGGGGGCGGTGCCCTTCACGGGAATCGCGATGTCGATCTTGGTAAAGCGTTTCCAGCCGCCATTGTGGCGGTAGCGTTCGGGATCGGCGGGATCGAGTTCGAGGATGAACAGGTCCTGTTGGTCGATATGGAAATTGGTGCGGCCGAAGGCGAAGCGGTCGGTGTGGCCCTGCATGATGCCGGGCAGGCCGGGCGCGCCGCCGCCGATGACGTCTAGGCCGGGGGCGGTCAGATGCGCGACATGGCGCGGGCCGAAGCCGCCAATGCCGAGATGTGGGTCGTTCGCCAGGATCGGGCGGCCGGTCGCGGTGCGGCTCGCCGCGACGGTCCATGCATTGCTGCCTGCATTGGCGCGGGCCATCGGCCCTTCGGCGGGATCGTTGACCGGCGTGTCGGGGCCGAAGGGCAGGCCACCCTGGCGCAACACGCCGAGGTCGGCGGGGGAGACGGCGGCGGTGTCGAGACCGTCGGGCACGGTCATCTGCCAGTTGGGGCGCAAGGGGGCGACGATCGCGTCGAGGTCGAGCAGGCCGATCGCCGCCAGTTGCGCACGGCGGATTTCGTCGTCGGCATTGCCGATCGCACCGCCGCGGGCGAGGACGAAATCCTCAAGTCGCCATTTGATCGGCTGGACCCCCAGGATCGCATATTCGGGCGGCAGCAGCGTCGGGTCGGCCAGCACCTCGTCGATGCGGGCGTTGATCCCGGCGATATAGGCGCGCACGCACGCCATCACGTCGGCGGGAATCCTGCGCAGTTCGGCGTCGAGGTCGCCGCGATAGTGGAACAGCCGCGCCGCCGCATCATGCTTCGCGAAATCCGCGCCGAACGCCTCGGCCAGCCGGCCGAGTTCGCGGCGGTGGCCGAGATCGATCTGGAACAGGCGGTCGCGGGCGACGACATAGCCCTGTCCGTAGAACGCATCGGGGATGGTCGCGGCGCGGATATGCGGAACGCCGTACACGTCGTCGACGATCTCGATGGGGGCGGAGAGGGCGTCGGGCACGGGCGCGGCACCCGTGACCATCGGCACCAGCGCGAACGCGGCGGCCGATCCCTGTAAAAAGGCGCGGCGGTTCATCATCGGCACTATCCTTCGCTGCGATCGGCCCGGTCCGTTCGGCTCGAGCAGCTTTGACCCTGCGCTCGAAGCAAACGGATGGGGCTAGTCCGGCGGTCGCGAACCTAGGACTGCCGGTGCGGCGACAGGGTATGACAACCGCGCCCCGGCCCATAGGGCGCGTTTATGGCGGGGCCGCCCATAATCTGCGGCTATGGCCCGACGAAGCGATAATAGCCGCGCATCGCTTGACGCATGTCCCTGCGACCGCGCAGCTTTCGCCTTCGACACGAACGACGATGGCGCTACGGCGACGACGATCGGTTCGGCGATGCCGCAGGAACCAATCCGGTAACAAATTCAGCCCGACCAACGGGCGAAGGGGAGCTAATCATGACGACATCCATGCCCTTCCGGCGGTATCTCCCGGCACTGGCGCGGGCGACCAGCCTCGCCGCGCTGTGCGTCGCGACCCCGGCGTTCGCGCAGGAGGCGGTGCCGCAGACCGAACAGGTCGCCGACCCCGCGACGCAGGCGGAGGGCGAGATCCTCGTCACCGGATCGCGCGTCGTGCGCGACGGGTTCCAGTCGCCGACGCCGCTGACGGTGCTGACCGCGGAGGCGATCCAGAACAGCTCCCCCACCAACAACCTCGCCGATTTCGTGAACCAGATTCCGGCGGTGGCGGGCAGCCTGCGCCCGGCCAATTCGCGCCTCGCGATCAGTTCGGGGCTGGCCGGCATCAACGCGCTGAACCTGCGCGCGCTGGGCGAAATCCGCACGCTGGTGCTGCTCGACGGGCGGCGCTCGGTCGGGTCGAGCGTGACCGGGCTGGTCGACATCAACACCTTTCCGCAGGCGCTGGTGAAGAGCGTCGAGATCGTGACCGGCGGTGCGTCGGCGGCCTATGGGTCGGACGCGGTGGCGGGCGTCGTCAACTTCGCGCTCGACAAGACCTATGAGGGGCTGAAGGTCTCGGCCGACAGCGGCATCACCGAATATGGCGACGGGTTCAATTATTCGTTCAGCGTGGCGGGCGGCACCAGCTTTGCCGACGGGCGCGGCCATGTGCTGCTGAGCGGGGAGGTCGCGCATCGCGACGGCATCTTCCAGGTCGATCGCGAATGGAATGCGCGCGGGCGGGTGGTCGTCACCAACCCGGCCTATACCAATACCAATGGCCTGCCCCAGTTCCTGACGCTGAACCAGATCGGGGTCGCCAATGCGACGCCGGGCGGGATCATCATCAATTCGAGCGGCGGTGTCGCCAACCGGCTGCGCGGACTCTATTTCGGTGCCGGCGGGTCGGTGAACCAGTTCAACTATGGCAATTTCAACTCGCCGGCGCTGGGGGGCACCACCGCGCCCAGCCGGACGCAGGGCGGCGACTGGCAGCTGAACGACCAGGGTCGCAACATCGGCCTCGACGCCGATGACGACCGCCACGGCGTGTTCGGGCGGGTCAGCTATCAGCTGGCCGACTGGATCACGGTGTTCGGCGAAGCTTCGTACAACTGGCAGAAGACGCTGTTCAACGCCGGTCCGCAGCTGTCGACCAGCACGGTGCTGCGCGGCGACAACGCCTATCTCATCAACACGCTGGGCGCGGCGCGGCTGGCCGGGATCAGCACGGTCACGCTCGGCACCACCGCAGTCGACCTGCCGTACCGCAAGAACAACAGTTCGCGCGACGTGCAGCGTTATGCGGTCGGCGCGGAGGGCGATTTCCAGCTGTTCGGTAACAAGGCGGTGTGGAGCGCATACGGCCAATATGGCGAGACGAACGCCCGCGAGCAGCTGCGCGACATCATGAACGTCACCCGCATGGCCAATGCGACCGACGCGGTGTTCGCGCCGGCGGGCAATGCGCTGGGCGTCGCGGCGGGGACGATCGTGTGTCGATCGACGCTGACCGCACCGGGCAATGGCTGCGTACCAATGAACCGGCTGGGGATCGGCGTCGCGAGCCAGGGGGCGATCGACTATGCGCTGGGCGACCCGTATCGCGACCAGAAGCTGAAGCAGACGGTGGCGGGCATCAACCTGTCGGTCGTACCCTTCGCCACCTGGGCCGGGGACGTCAGCGTCGCGGTCGGCGGCGAATATCGGAAGGAAGAGGTGTCGGGCTATGTCCCGACCGAGTTCCAGACCGGATGGTCGGTCGGCAACTTCCTGCCCACCTTCGGCAGCTACAACGTCAAGGAAGCGTATCTCGAAACCGTCGTCCCGCTGGGATCGGGCGTCGAGTTCAACGGCGCGGTGCGGGCGACCGATTACTCCACTTCGGGCTATGTCACGACGTGGAAGGTCGGAACGACCTGGGCCCCGGTCGACGACATCCGGTTCCGCGTCACCCGGTCGCGCGACATTCGCGCACCGAACCTGAGCGAGCTGTTCCAGGCGGGCACGTCGCGCACCAACACGCTGACCGATCCGTTCACCAACCGCAACGGCGTCACCTTCCGCGAGACGACGACGGGCAACCTGAACCTGAAGCCCGAAATCGCCGATTCGACCAGCGTCGGCGTGGTGTTGCAGCCGCGCTTCATCCCCGGCTTCTCCTTCTCGGCCGACGGGTTCCTCATCAAGCTGCAGGACGCGATCGGGCAGTTCTTCGCGCAGGACATCATCAATCGCTGCTTCGAGGGGCGGACCGAGTTCTGCGCCGCCTATGGTCCCGATACGACGGGTGACCGCGAACTGTTCTTCCGCGCCAGCCCGTTCAACTTCGCGCGGCAGACGGTGCGCGGCATCGACTTCGACGCGACGTACCGGCTGGCGCTGGACGAGGTGTTCGACAGCGCGCCGGGCAATGTCACGCTGAAGGCGCTGGCGACGCGCTATATCGACAATATCACCGATACCGGCGTGCCGAACGTCGTGCCGGTCGATATCGTCGGGCAGCTGGGCGGCGCGAGCCTGCCGAGCTGGATCTATCGCTTCAACGCGACCTATGACAGCGACAGCTTCGCCGTCACCGGCACGGCACGCGGGGTCAGCGGGGGCAGCTATTCGAACAACTATATCGTGTGTTCGACCAACTGCCCGGTCGGACGGCCGGCCGGCGTGGTGTCGCAATTCCCGACGATCGACAGCAACAAGATCGACGGGGCGACCTATTTCGACCTCAACCTGACCGGCAAGGTCGACATGGGCCAGGGCGCGAAGGCCGAATTGTTCCTGAACGTCACCAACCTGTTCAATCGCGAACCGATCCTGCTGCCGGAGACGGGGTTGGCGGCGAACAGCACCTATTCGGACCTGCTGGGCCGGTCGTTCCGGGTCGGTATCCGTATGCGGACCCGGTGATCGTAGGGGATGCCCCCTCCGCTTGAAACAAGCGTCATCCCAGCGAAGGCTGGGATCTCCCGGTCGTCGCGCGCAGCAGGAGCCGCGGGAGGCCCCAGCCTTCGCTGGGGCGACGTATTGGTGCAAGGTGGAGGGATGATGTGCCCGTGCGACGATCGCGCCGGAACCTGAGCGATGGACGAGATGACGGCATGACCGATAACCCGGCAACGGATCGCCTGATCGCCGCCCTGCGCACGGCGGTGGGGCGTCGGCACGTCCTGACCGATCCGCGTCGTACGGCCCGCTTCCGGCAGGGATATCGTACCGGTAGCGGGGCGGCGGTCGCGGTGGTGCGGCCGGCGACGCTGGTCGAATTGTGGCGGGTGGCGCAGGCGTGCGTCGCGGCCGACGTGTCGATCCTGATGCAGGCGTCGAATACCGGGCTGACCGGCGGATCGACGCCGGAGGGCGACGATTATCCCGGTGGGCTGGTCATCATCAGCACGACGCGGCTCGACCGGCTGCACCTGCTAGGCGGGGGCGAGCAGGTCGTGTGCCTGCCGGGAACCACGCTGTACAAGCTGGAGGCGGCGCTGCGGCCGCTGGGGCGCGAGCCGCATTCGGTGATCGGGTCGTCGTGCCTTGGCGCGTCGGTTGTCGGCGGGGTCTGCAACAATTCGGGCGGGTCGCTGATCCGGCGGGGGCCGGCCTATACCGAACTGGCGCTGTTCGGCAGCATCGGCGCGGACGGCACGCTCAGGCTGGTCAACCATCTGGGCATTGCGCTTGGCGACGATCCCGAAGGTATCCTGGATCGGCTGGACCGGGGAGCGTTCACCGCCGCCGATGTCGATCCGGCGGCGGACCGACCGGCGCACGACCATCGCTATCGCGATCATGTCCGCGACATCGACAGCGACGTGCCGGCCCGGTTCAACGCCGATCCGCGCTGCCTGTTCGAGGCGGCGGGGAGTGCGGGCAAGCTGGTCGTGTTCGCGGTGCGGCTGGATAGCTTTGCGCGCGAGGACGACACGGTCACCTTCTATATCGGGACCGACGAACCCGGGCGGTTGACGCAGCTGCGCCGGACGATGCTGCGCCAGTTCGCTTCGCTGCCGATCGCGGGCGAATATATGCATCGCGGGGCGTTCGATATCGCCGACCGCTATGGCCGCGATACGTTCCGCGCGATCGAGCGGCTGGGCACCGACCGCCTGCCGCGCCTGTTCGCGGCGAAGGCATGGGTCGACGGCGTGACCGGGCGGTTCGTGCGCAACCTGAGCGACCGGGTGTTGCAGCGGGCGGGTGCGCTGCTGGGCGATCACCTGCCGCGGCGGATGCGCGACTTTCGCGACCGGTTCGAACATCATCTGCTGCTGAAAATGCCGCGTGACGATGCGGCCGCGACCGCCGCCCTGCTCGACACGCTGCTGCCCGGCGGATGGTTCGAATGTACGGCGGAGGAAGCGGCCAAGGCGTTCCTCCACCGCTTCGTCGCGGCCGGGGCGGCGGTCCGCTACCGCGCGGTCCATGCCGATCGCGTGGAGGATATCGTTGCGCTCGACGTCGCCCTGCCGCGCAACACGCGCGACTGGGCGGAGGTGCTGCCCGACGACCTAGCGGTGCAGGTCGTCGATACGCTCTATTACGGGCATTTCTTCTGCCATGTGTTCCACCGCGACTATATCGTGCGCAAGGGTGTCGATCCGCTGGCGTTCGAACATGCGCTGTGGAAGCGGCTGGATGCGGTCGGCGCGCAATATCCCGCCGAGCATAATGTCGGCCACCTCTATCCGGCCAAGCCCGCGCTGGCGGGATTCTATCGCAGCCTCGACCCGCGCAACCAGCTGAACCCCGGCATCGGGCATATGCCGCGCCAACGGGGCTGGGGGGCGTGACGTTCTTCCTGGGCATCGATGCCGGCGGCAGCAATTGCCGCGCGCGGCTGGTGGATGCGGCCGGGCGGGAGGTCGGCAGCGGGCGGGCGGGCGCGGCCAATGCCGGCATCGGGATCGACGCGCTGCGCACCGTACTGTCCGATGTGATCGGGCAGGCCACGGCCATGCTGTCGCCGGCGGAGCGCGCCGGGGTCCGCGTCGGCATGGGGATCGCCGGCATCCGTCGCCCCGGCATTCGCGCCGCGCTGGAGGCGACCGACTTCGGCGTGCGATCGGTCGCGCTGGCCAGCGATGCGCAGATCGCGCATCTGGGCGCGCATGGCGGCGGCGACGGCGCGATCCTGATCCTCGGCACCGGCAGCGCGGCGCTGTTGCGGATCGAGGGCCGGGAAGTGGCGCTGGGCGGATACGGCTTTCCGGTGTCGGACGAGGGGAGCGGCGCGGCGCTGGGCCTGAGCGCGGTGCGCCATGCCCTTCGCGCGCTGGACGGGCGGACGCAGTGGACGCCGCTGGCCGATGCGATCTCCGCGCGGTTCGACCATGACACGGTGCGGGCGGTGGCGTGGATGGCCGGGGCGTCGCCGCGCGATTATGGCGCACTGGCACCGATCGTCATGGACCATGCCGACGCCGACGATCCCATCGCGCGGTCGATCGTCGAGGACGCCGCCGGCCATGTCGAGCGCTTCATCGAAACGATCGTCGCTCGCGGCGTCACGCGCTGCACGTTGGTCGGCGGGCTGGCGGCGCGGCTGCATCCGTGGCTGCGGGTGCGGACTGTCGCACATCTCTGCCCGCCGCTGGGCGATCCGCTGGACGGGGCGATCCGGCTGGCGGGGTTCGACCTGCCCGCGACATAAAGTTGCGTTAAATCAGCGTAAACGAAGTTCGGGCAAGCTGCCGCTGCGATGGCGATGCGGCACTTTGTCCTTCTTATCCTGTTCCTTGCCGGGTGGTGTCCCGGTGCGGCCATCGCTGCGTCCCGGCCGGATGCATGGTCGGGATGGCGCAATCCCCGGTTCCAGACGCTGGACGGCGCAGAAGGGCTACCGCACGCGACCACCACGGCGATCGTGCAGAGCAGCGACGGGCTGGTCTGGATCGGTACGCGCGGCGGGCTGGCGCGCTATGACGGCCAACGGGTGAAGGTGTTTCGGCAGGCCGCCGGCCGGCGCGACGGGCTGCCCGACAATTATGTCCGGTCGCTTCTGCCGCTGGCGAATGGCGGCCTGCTGGTCGGTACGAATGTCGGCGGGCTGGTCCGGTTCGATGCGCGATCGGACCGGTTCGTAGCGGTCGTCGGCGCCGCCGGCGTCGGCATGGGCGCGCGGATCATGGCGATCACTTCCGACGCGGCGGGCGGCGCCTATATCGCGTCCGACCGCGGGGTGTTTCATTACGATGTCCGGCGCGATCGGGTGGACCCGTTCACCGGGGCGGGCAGCGCGCTGGCCGAAGGGGCCTATGCCGTGCATCGCGACCGCGACGGCACGCTCTATGCCGGGGGGGACACGGGGCTGTTCGTGCGTCGTGCCGGTTCGGACCGGTTCGTGCCCGTCGCCACGCCCGAGATCGGCGATGTCTGGGCGATCACGCGCGACCCGGCCGGGCGGCTGTGGGTAGGCACCGGGTCGCACGGCATCTTCGTCCAGCTGCGCAGCGGCCGGTTCGTCCAGCCGGCGGCGCTGTCGGGCGCTTCTCCCGACATCGGGCACCGTACCATCCGCGCCTTTGCCGTCGGCAAGGGCGGCATCATCTGGGTCGGGACGGATGGGCTGGGCGTGCTGCGGATTTCGACCGAGGGCGGATTTGCCGTACGCCGGATGCGCAACAATCCGGGGGACCGGGCGTCGCTGTCGGGTGATACCGTGCGCAACCTGATGATCGATCGTACCGGCCGGCTATGGGCCGCGACGGAGGTCGGCGCATCGCATACCGACCCGTCGCGCGAGGCGATCTTCACCATCGGTCCCGCCATGCTGGACCCGCGCCATTCGCTGGCCGATCGCAACGTGCGCGGGTTGCTGGTCGACCGGCACGACCGGATCTGGGTCGGCATGAGCAACGGGCTGATCGACCGGATCGACCGGGCCGCAGGGGAGGTGCGCCACCTGCGGTTGAACGGCAGCCATGCCGGACAGGATGTGAAGGCGTTCGCCGAACGCGCCGACGGTACCATCCTCGCGGGGGGACGCGGCGTCGTGACGATCGATCCCGACACGCTGGCCGAACGGACGCTGCCCGTCAACGGACTGGGCGACCTGCCGGTCATATCGCTGTTGCAGAGCGGCCACCGCCTGCTGATCGGCACCTATCGCGGCCTGTTCGTGCGCGACGACCGGACGGGGCGGGTCCAGCGTTATCGCCATGTCCCGAACGACGATCGGTCACTGGCCAATAATGAGGTCATCAACCTGGTCGCAGCGCCCGGTGGCGGGGTGTGGATCGCGACGCCCGGCGGGATCAACCGGTTCGACCCGGCGACCGGCCGCTTCACGACCTATCGCAACGATCCGTCCGATCCGGCCAGCCTGCCGCAAAACTATACCGGGTCGATCGTGCCGGTCGGCGATACATTGTGGGTGGGCACCTATGGCGGCGTGGCGCGGGGACGCAAGACGCCGCAGGGCTGGCGCTTCCACGCGATCACCGAGGCGCGCGGCCTTGCCAACGATAATGTCGCCGCGGTGCAGGTCGGTCGGGCCGGACGCATCTGGGCCACCGGTGCCAGCGGGATTTCGGTGATCGATCCGGTCCATGAAACGGTGCTGAGGGTCAGCCAGCGCGACGGGCTGACGTCCGATTCGTTCAGCCAGCGGGTGACCGCGATCACCCGGGGCGGCGACCTGCTGTTCGGCGGCACCGGTGGCTTGCTGGTGCTGCGCCCGGACCAGCTGACGGCGGCGCGCGCCATCGCCGCTCCCGCATTGACGGTCAGCGAGATCGAGGAGGACGGCCGGGACGTGTCCTACGACCCGCGGAGCCGGGTGGTCCGGTCCGCCGGACACGGCATCCGCATCGCCTTCGCGCTCAGCGACTATGCCGCGCCGGAGGAGATACGCTATCGCTACCGCCTGCGCGGGTTCGACGAGGACTGGGTCGAAATACCGCCGGCCAGCCCGGCGACCGCGATCTATACCAACCTGCCCGGCGGGCGCTATCCCCTCGAACTGCAGGCGCGCATCCCGGGGGTGCATCCCCGCGTGGTGACCGGCACCGTCGACCTGATCGTCGCGCAGGCCTGGTACGAGCGGTGGCCGGTCCGGGTCGCGCTGGCGCTGTTGATCGTCCTTGCCATCATCGGCATCGTGCAGTTGCGGACGGTTGTGCTGCGCCGCCGGACCCGCGCGCTGGAGGACGTGATCGCGCAGCGGACGCAGGAGCTGCGCGCGGCGAATGCCCGGCTGGAGCTGCTGGCGGGTACCGATCCGCTGACCGGCCTTGCCAACCGGCGGACCATGATCGCGATGCTGGAGACGGCGCACGCGGCGGCGCTGCGCAGCGGTGGAACCTATGTCGTCGCGATGCTCGACATCGACCTGTTCAAGCGGATCAACGACGCGCACGGCCATCAGGTCGGCGATGCCGCGATCGAAGCGGTCGCGGCGCGGATCGCGGGATCGGTGCGCGGCGTCGATCTGGTCGCCCGTTATGGCGGGGAGGAGATCGCGATCCTGTTTGCCGACACGTCGCCGAGGGAGGCATGCGCGACCACCGAGCGGGTGCGTGCGGCGGTGGCGGACACGCCGGTGGTGGCGAACGGTGTCGAGATACGCGTGACGGTCAGCGGCGGGGTAGCGGCGGCGACCGGCGATACGTCCCCGGCCGAACTGCTCCACCGGGCCGATCTGGCGCTGTATCGGGCCAAGCGCGATGGCCGCAACCGCGTGGTGCTGCACGACGCGGACGTTGCCGGGCTGTCAGTCGCGTGCTGACCCCGCCCGTGCGAACCGCAGCACGCCGTCGCCAAGTGCGCCGAAGCGCAGCGTCGCATAGTCGAGGAAATAGTTCTGCCGCAGTCGCCACGGCGCGCGCGACCCCTGTGCCGGGGTGATGTCCGCCGCGCGCACGACATAGCCCGAACTGAAGTCGAGCAGCGGGCGACGTTCCACATCGGCGGCCGGCGGCAGCGGCGTGCAGCTGTCATAGCCGTGCCGCCGCATATGGTTCAGCATCCGGCACATGCGCCGGGCGACGAGGTCGATCTTCAGCGTCCAGGATGCATTGGTGTAGCCGAGCGCCAGCACGAGATTGGGCACGCCCGACGCCATCATGCCGCGATAGATCAGGTGGTCGGCGGGTACGAACGGTCGTCCGTCGATGGCGAGCGCGATGCCGCCCAGCAGGTGCAGCTTCAGACCCGTCGCGGTGACGATGATATCCGCGTCGACCCGTTCGCCCGACGACAATTCGATGCCTTCCTGCGTCAGGCGGCGAATGGTGTCGGTGACGATGGTCGCCGACCCGCTGCGCAGCGCGGCGAACAGGTCGCTGTCGGGCACGAGGCACAGCCTTTGGTCCCAGGGATCGTAGCGCGGGGTGAAGTGACGATCGACCTCCGCCATGTCGGGCAGTTCGGCGCGCACCCCCTTCAGGATCAGCGCCTCCATCCGGCGCGGCCAGCGCCGTGCGAACTGATAGGCGGCGAGGCCGAGCGCCGCGCTCTTCCACCGCGCGATCCGTCCGGCGACGCGTTCGGGGAGCAGGCGGTAGAGCCATTTCGCTACCCGGTCGCGTGAGGGTTGCGAGACGATATGGCTGGGCGAGCGCTGGACCATGGTGACCTGCGCGCCGCGTGCCGCCAGCGCCGGGACCAGGGTCACGGCGGTCGCGCCGCTGCCGATCACCGCGACACGCTTGCCCGCGACGTCGAGGTCCTGCGGCCAGTGCTGGGGGTGGACGATCCGCCCGGTAAAGTCCGCCTGTCCGTCGAAATCGGGGGCGTGGCCGCCGGCATAGTCGTAATAGCCGCAGCCCATGAACAGGAAGCGGCAGGCGATCGTCGTAACCGAGCCGTCGACCTCGACCGTCAGCGTCCAGCGCGCGGTGTCCGACGACCAGTCGGCGCGGACGATGCGGTGACGGAACCGGATATGTCGGTCGACGCCGAAGGCGCGCGCCGTATCCTCGATATAGTCGCGAATGTCGCCGCCATCGGCGATCGCCTTGTCCCCGCGCCATGGTCGGAAGGGAAAGCCCAGGGTGTGCATGTCGGAGTCGGAACGGACGCCGGGATAACGGAACAGGTCCCAAGTGCCACCGATCGCGCCGCGGGCCTCGAAGATGACGTAGCGGCGGTCGGGGCAGCGCCGTTGCAGATGATATGCGGCGTCGATGCCGGAAATGCCGGCGCCGATGATCGCGACATCGAGTTGGAGTTCGGCAGGGGCGGGGGTCGACATGGACAAACTTATCCGCCGCCGCCGCGCCCTTGCCAAGCCCGGCGTCAGCCGCGCGTGCCGAGCAGCAGCGCGGTCAGCACCGGATCGCCGGTGCGGCGCGGATCGGCGCGGATTGCCGCTTCCTCTCGCCCGATTGCGCGGAAGATGGCGTTGCCCGCCTGATCGGCGGCGCTGCGCGCGATCGCGGCATAGTCGATACCGGTCTGCGCCGAGACGATCGCCGACAGGATTTCGGTCGCGTCCGATCGCAGGCCGCTCGAAAATTCGGGGAACATCGCCTCGATCACCGCGCCGCGCGCCGACTGTGCCAGCAGGTCGGTGGCGGCGGTCGGCCCGCCGCGCAGGACGGCGACGGCATCGGCCAGCGTCAGCCCACGGATCGAATCGAGCACGACCGGCGTGGCGCGGTCGGCGGCATCGACCGCGATGTCGTTCAGCGCCATGGCGATACGACCGCGTACCGCATTGGTCCGCAGCACCGCCGCCAGCACATTGCTCTGGCCGGCAGTGTCCGGCAGCGTCAGGCGGGTCAGCTGATCGTCATAGAAGCCGCCGGGCCGGATCAGCCGTTCGAACGCGCGCTGGCTGGACAGGGTGAGCAGGCGGCGCACGCCTTCCTCGACACCATAGCTGCCGAGCGGTGTGGCGCAGCCGCCGAGCAGGGCGACCGGAAGGAGCAGGGCAGCGCCGCCGAGGATATGGCGACGCGACAGCGGGGCTTGGACCATGACGGGATTCTCCCAGGATATGATTGCGCTGCCAACGCAGGCGATGGCTTCCGGTGCCCTGTCCGCCGTGAACCGACGTTGAACCGGACTTCGTTTTGCTTCCGTTTCGGTCGTGCAACCCATTGCCGAGCCGCGTCGCTGGCCCTAGCTACCGAAGCATGGCTGATCCCTATGCAACCCTGGGTGTCGCGCGCGGCGCGACCGAAGCAGATATCAAGAAGGCGTATCGCAAGCTCGCCAAGGAGCTGCACCCGGACCGGAACAAGGACAACAAGGCCGCGTCCGACCGCTTTACCAAGGTTACGCAGGCCTATGATCTGCTGACCGACAAGGACAAGCGCGCGCGGTTCGACCGGGGCGAGATCGACGGCGACGGCAATCCGGCATCGCCCTTCGGGTTCGGCACCGGGGGCGGTGCCGGCGGCTTTCGCCCCGGTCCCGGCGGGCGCGGCGGGTTCGACATGGGGCCGGAGGGGCAGGGCGGCGATTTTTCGGATATTTTCGAAGGGCTGTTCGGCGGTCGCGGCGGCGGTGGCGGCGGCGGCTTCGCCAGCGGGTTCGGCCGGCGGCCGCAGCCCAAGGGTGGCAATGTCGCCTACCGCCTGAAGGTACCGTTCGAGGATGCGGCGACGCTCAGCCCGCAGCGCATCACGCTGGCCGATGGCAAGACGATCGACCTGAAGCTGCCCGCCGGCGTCGATACGGGTACGCAGATGCGGCTGACCGGCAAGGGCGATGCCGGCCCCGGTGGTGCGGGCGATGCGATCGTGACGGTCGAGGTACAGCCGCACCGTTTCTATACCCGCGACGGGGACGATGTGCGCATCGACCTGCCGATCAACCTGGCCGAAGCGGTGCTGGGCGGAAAAGTGCGCGTGCCGACCGTCGAGGGCGCGGTGATGCTGAGCGTGCCCAAGGGCGCGACCTCGGGCAAGACGCTGCGGCTCAAGGGCCGGGGATTCCATCGGAAAGACGGTACGCGCGGCGACCAGCTCGTCACGCTGCTGGTCGACATTCCCGCCGACGACGCCGAACTGGCGGCATTCGTCGAGGGTTGGAGCGGCGCGGACACGGACCCGAGGGCCAAGCTGGGCGTTTGATCCGCCTGCGAAACCAGTCGAAACGAACTGCATGACCGAGCCGACCCCGACCAGTCCCGAGGCCAGGCAGCGCCACGGGCGCCCCTCGCTTGCGCGGCTGCGGCCGTCGGCGCGCGCGATCGAGGTGACGAAGCGGGTCGCCATCGGCACGTTCAACGACGGTTTCACCCATGCCGGCAACCTCGCCTATCTCTCGCTGCTGACGCTGTTCCCCTTCTTCATCGTCGCGGCGGCGATCGCGCGGGCGGTCGGGCGCAGCGGCGACAGCATCCATGCGGTCACCGCCTTCCTCGAAACCGTGCCGCGCGACGTGGCGGTGGTGCTGGAGCAGCCGATCCTCGACGTATTGCAGGCGCGGTCGGGATCGCTGCTGTGGCTGGGTGCACTGGTCGGGTTGTGGACCACGACCGGCTTTATCGAGACGGTGCGCTCGATCCTGCGCCAGGCGTATGGCATTCCGTTCTCGCGGCCGTTCTGGGAATATCGGCTGGGGTCGATCGGGCTGATCGTCGGGTCGGTGGTGATGCTGATGCTGGCGTTCAGCCTTCAGGTCGTGCTGGTCGGCGTGGAACAGGTCATCTATCGCCTGTTGCCGTTCCTGCAGCCCTATGCCGCCTATCTGTCGATCGCGAAGCTGTTCCCGGCGCTGGCGCTGTTCGTCGCGCTCTACACGCTGTTCTATACGCTCAGCCCGAAGAAATATCGCTATTCGAAATGCCCGAAATGGCCCGGTGCGGTGGCGACGGCGACGGTGTGGATCGGCACGACCCAGCTGCTGCCGCTCGCGATCGATGCGCTGGGGGGCTATGACCGCACCTATGGCAGCCTGGCCGGCGTGATGATCGCGCTGTTTTTCTTCTATATCGTCGGGCTGGGCGTGGTGATCGGCGGCGAATTGAACGCGGCGCTGGCGGAAACACCCGACCCTGCGCTAGAGGGTGCGGCTACAGAGGAAAAAGGGACGGTCGCGTGAACGGTTTGATGCAGGGCAAGCGGGGGGTCATCATGGGCCTCGCCAACGATCGGTCGCTGGCCTGGGGCATCGCCAAGCAGCTTGCCGCGCAGGGGGCGGAGCTGGCGTTCACCTATCAGGGCGAGGCGCTGGAGCGGCGCGTGCGTCCGCTGGCGACCGAACTGGGCGCGGACTTCCTGATCGAATGCGACGTGTCGGACATGGGTGCGCTGGACGCGGCGTTCGACACGATTGCCGCGCGCTGGCCGACGATCGATTTTGTCGTCCACGCTATCGGCTTTTCGGACAAGAACGAGCTGCGCGGCCGGTATTACGACACCAGCCTCGACAATTTCCTGATGACGATGAACATCAGCGTCTATTCGTTCACGGCGGTCGCCAAGCGGGCGCGGGCGCTGATGCCCAATGGCGGGTCGCTGCTGACGCTGACCTATTACGGGTCGGAAAAGGTCGTGCCGCACTACAACGTCATGGGCGTGGCGAAGGCCGCGCTCGACATGTCGGTCAAGTATCTGGCGATGGACATGGGGCCGGAGAATATCCGGGTGAATGCCATTTCGGCCGGTCCGATCAAGACGCTGGCCGCCAGCGGGATCGGCGATTTCCGTTACATCCTGAAGTGGAACGAGCTGAACTCGCCGCTGCGCCGCAACGTGACGATCGACGATGTCGGCGGGGCGGGGCTGTATCTGCTGAGCGACCTGTCGAGCGGCGTCACCGGCGAGATCCACCATGTCGATGCCGGCTATAACGTCATCGGCATGAAGGCCGAGGACGCGCCCGACATCGCGCTGTCGTAAGCCCATGAGCGTCATCCGCGCGGCGACCGGTGCGGACGCGCCGGCGGTGGACGGCCTGCTACGCGCCTGTTTCCTGCGCGACGAAGAGGCGCGGCTGGTCCAGCAACTGGCGATCGATGGCGATCTGGTGCTGGTGCTGGTCGCCGAGGATGCCGGTGCGGTGGTCGGGATGATCGCCGCGAGCCGGATGCAGGTGACCGCCGATGCGCGCGAGGTTGCCGCTGTCGCCATCGCGCCGCTGGCGGTGGCGAAGGCGGCGCGGGGGCAGGGTGTGGGCGAGGCACTGGTCGCCGCTGCCATCGCTCATCTGCGCAGCGCGCGGGTCGAACTGGCGTTCGTGCTGGGCGATCCGGCCTATTACGGCCGCTTCGGGTTCGAGGCGGCGACGGCGCGCGGGTTCGACAGCCCTTATGCCGGCGAATATTTCCTGGGCATCCGCCTGAACGACGGACCATGCGTCCATACACCCGGCGCGGCGATCCATGCCCGCGCCTTTGCGGCTTTGGGGGAAGACGCATGAGCCACAATAGTTTCGGGCATCTGTTCCGCTTCACGACCTGGGGTGAGAGCCATGGCCCGGCGCTGGGCGCAGTGGTCGACGGGTGCCCGCCGGGGCTGTCCTTGAGCGAGGCGGATATCCAGCCGTTCCTCGACGCGCGCCGGCCGGGAACCAGCCGCTTCACCACGCAGCGGCGCGAGCCGGATGCGGTGCGCATCCTGTCGGGCGTGTTCGACGGGCGGACGACGGGTACGCCGATCAGCCTGATGATCGAGAATGTCGACCAAAGGTCGAAGGACTATTCGGAGGTCGCCAAGGCATATCGCCCCGGCCATGCCGATTATGCCTATGACGCCAAATACGGTTTCCGCGACTATCGCGGCGGCGGGCGGTCGTCGGCGCGCGAGACGGCGGCGCGGGTTGCGGCGGGTGCCGTTGCGCGGCTGGTGATCCCGGAAGTGACGATTACCGCCTGGGTCGAATCGATCGGTGGCGATGCGATCGATCCCGCGAGCTTCGATGCGGCGGAGATCGGCCGCAACCCGTTCTTCTGCCCCGATGCGGCGGCGGCGGCACGGTGGGAAGCGCTGGTCGATGGTGCGCGCAAGGCCGGGTCGTCGCTGGGCGCGGTGGTGGCGTGCCGGGCGGAAGGCGTGCCGGCAGGCTGGGGCGCGCCGCTCTATGCCAAACTGGATGCCGAGCTGGCGAGTGCCGCCATGTCGATCAACGCGGTGAAGGGCGTCGAGATCGGCGACGGCTTCGCGGCTGCTTCCTTGTCGGGAGAGGCGAACGCCGATCCGATGCGGCCGGGCGCGGGCGGTCCCGAGTTCCTCGCCAATCATGCCGGTGGCATTGCCGGCGGGATTTCGACCGGACAGCCGGTGACGCTGCGGGTCGCGTTCAAGCCGACCAGTTCGATCCTGACGCCGGTCGAGACGATCGGCCCGGACGGGCGGGCGACGACGATCGCGACCAAGGGGCGACACGATCCATGCGTCGGCATTCGCGGGGTGCCGGTCGTCGAGGCGATGGTCGCGCTGGTGCTGGCCGATCAGAAGCTGCGGCATCGCGGGCAGGTGGGGTAGCGAGAGCAATCGCCGCGCTCGTCTCGCAGGATATGATCGTCGCCGTGAAGCCGAAGAGAAAGCGCGCCATCGGACCAAGTTCGTCGTGACGGTTGGATGGTTGGAACCGAGAAGAATTGCCGGTCGGGGGCGTCCGGTCGTGATCTATGCCGAATTTCCGCAAGCACTGACCGCTTCCATGCCACGACTGGTCTTTGTTCTGCTTGGTTCGAACGATGAGCCGTTTTGCGGCGCTGGACCCTTTCCGACCATGCGGGCATTGAAACCCTTGCTTGATGCAAGGAGAATTTCGATGCGCAAGACCATTGTCACGAGCCTGCTGATCCTCTGTGGTTCGACCGCGGCCATGGCGCAGGTGACGCCCGCCCCGACCCAGCCGACCACGACGCAGGGCGCCCCCGATCCGATGCGGCCGACCCAGCCATCGCCGCAGACGACCGGCCCGACCAATCCGGTACAGGCGGAGCCGAGCGATCCGACCCGGCCGGGTGAATCGAAGACCGACGACACGACGACCGACGATACGACCACGCCGCCCACCACCACGGGCGATACGCCGACTACTCCGCCGACCAGCGGTACGCCGCAGTAAGCGGTGGATACGGAAAGGCCCGCCCGGAGCATGTCCGGGCGGGCCTTTTGTCGTCCTACGCCTCGGCTAACCCTTCCCGTTTGCTTCGAGCGGAGGTTCGAGCCTGTCGAGAACCGTAGTCGAGAAGGCGGTGCCCCAAACGGGGCGTTCTCGACGGACGCTTCTCGACTACGCTCGAAGCTGCTCGAACCGAACGGGTTTGAGTGGGTAAAGTGGCCGATCAATCCGCGAAGGGATCGCGGACCAGGATCGTGTCGTCGCGTTCCGGGCTGGTCGATACCAGCGTCACCGGGCACTGGATCAGTTCCTCGATGCGGCGGATATACTTGATCGCCTGCGCCGGCAGTTCGGCCCAGCTGCGCGCACCCGCCGTCGATTCCGACCAGCCGGGCATGGTTTCGTAGATCGGCTCGACCTTCGCCTGATCGGCGGCGTGGGCGGGGAAATAGTCGAGCACCTGGTCGCCGAGGCGATAACCGGTGCAGATCGCCACTTCCTCGAACCCGTCCAGCACATCGATCTTGGTCAGCGCGATGCCGGTGATGCCGCCGACCGCCGCCGCCTGTCGCACCAAGACGCTGTCGAACCAGCCACAGCGGCGCTTGCGCCCCGTCACGGTGCCGAATTCATGGCCGCGCACGCCCAGACGCTCGCCGGTCTCGTTCTCCAGTTCGGTCGGGAAGGGGCCGGAGCCGACGCGGGTGGTGTAGGCCTTGGCGATGCCCAGCACGAAGCCGACCGCACCCGGACCCATGCCCGACCCGCCCGCCGCGGTGCCGGCGATGGTGTTGGACGAGGTGACGAACGGATAGGTGCCGTGGTCGATGTCGAGCAGCACGCCCTGCGCGCCTTCGAACAGGATGCGCTGACCCTTCGCCTTGGCCTGCGCCAGCACGCGCCATACCGGCTGGGCATAGGGCAGGACGAAATCGGCGATGGCGCGCAGTTCGGCGATCAGCTGTTCCCGATCGATCGCCGGTTCGTTGAACCCGGCGCGCAGCGCGTCGTGATGCGCGGTCAACCGGTCGAGCTGCGGCTCCAGCTGGTCGAGATGGGCAAGGTCGCAGACGCGGATCGCGCGGCGGCCGACCTTGTCCTCATAGGCCGGGCCGATGCCGCGACGGGTCGTGCCGATCTTTCCCGCGCCGCTGGCGTCCTCGCGCAGGCCGTCGAGATCGCGGTGGAAGGGGAGGATCAGCGCGCAGGTCTCGGCGATCATCAGCGTGTCGGGGGTGACCGACACGCCCTGTTCGCGCAGGCGCTCGACCTCGGCCTTCAGCGCCCAGGGGTCGAGGACGACGCCGTTGCCGACGATCGATGGCGTGCCCCGCACGATACCCGAGGGCAGCAGCGAGAGTTTGTAGGTGGTGCCGCCGACGACCAGCGTGTGGCCGGCATTATGCCCGCCCTGAAACCGGACGACCATGTCGGCGCGTTCCGCCAGCCAGTCGACGATCTTGCCCTTGCCCTCGTCACCCCATTGGGCGCCGATCACCGCTACGTTCGCCACGTCCATACCCTCATGCAATGCGCGTTTCCGCGCTGCACTAGGCCGCTCGAGCGCGTCCGTCCACCTTGGGCTCGGCCGGAGCGCCCGGAATGTGACGATAGAGTTGCGATTCCTCGCGAAGGATACGGTCGCGCAGTGCGGCGACCAGATGCTGGGTGTCGCGTTCGAAACCGTCCGGGTCGGCGGTCATCGAATCGCTGGTCCAGCGCCGCATATAGTCCTTTACCGCGTCGCCCAGCCCGCCGACGTCATCGACCGCGCGTTCCGCCAGTGCGGCGACCTCCGGCAGCGGACTGCGGCGGAGCATCGGATAAAGCAGCAGATCCTCCTTGGTGAGGTGGGTGAGCAGTTTCCGGCTGAACGACCAGCGGGTCTTCGCGATCGCGGCCGGATCGAGCGGGCGGCGCCCGGCGTGCTGCAACAGGTCGGCGGCGTCGCTCTCGATCTCCTGATGTTCGGCGACCAGCCGTTCATAGCTTAGCATCGTCGCGTCCTCTCCCCCGATCGTTGGCCGCGCAGCCTTCCACGCCCGGCGTTAACAAAGCGTGTGAGCGTGCCCCACTCGACATCGCGCGCCCAACCGCGCAAAGCTTGGGCCCACAACGATAGCCGACAGGAGAGCGCATCCATGAAACTCGCCAGCCTCAAGCACGGTCGCGATGGCCGGTTGGTCGTCGTTTCCACCGACCTGGCATGGTATGCCGATGCCGGCGGGATCGTGTCGACGCTGCAGGCCGCGCTGGACGATTGGGATCGCTACGAGGGCGACCTGCGCAACCTTGCCACCGACCTCGACCATGACGTGATCCCGAAGGAGCGGTTCCACGAGCGCGACGCGGCGTCGCCGTTGCCGCGTGCCTATCAATGGGCGGACGGGTCGGCCTATGTGAACCATGTCGCGCTGGTGCGGCAGGCACGCGGGGCGGAGATGCCCGACAGCTTCTGGCACGATCCGCTGATGTATCAGGGCGGGTCGGACGGCTTTCTGGCACCTCGCGACCCGATCCCGCTGAACGACACGGGCTGGGGCTGCGATTTCGAGGCCGAGGTGGTGGTCGTGACCGGCGACGTGGCCATGGGTGCGTCGCGGGAAGAGGCGCTGGCGGCGGTGCGGCTGGTCGGATTGACCAACGACGTGTCGCTGCGCGGGCTGATCCCGGGCGAACTCGCCAAGGGGTTCGGGTTCTTCCAGTCGAAGCCGGCGTCCGCCTTTTCGCCCGTGTTCGTCACGCCCGATGCGCTGGGCGACTGGTGGCAGGACGGCAAGCTGCACCGGCGGATGTGTGTCGACCTGAACGGCAAGCCGTTCGGGCGGGCGCAGGCGGGTGAGGACATGACGTTCGATTTCGGCACGCTGATCGCCCATGCGGCCAGGACGCGCGCGCTGGGTGCCGGCACGATCATCGGGTCGGGCACGGTGTCGAACCGCGACGCCGATGGCGGTCCGGGCAAGCCGGTGGGTGACGGCGGCGTCGGTTATTCCTGCCTGGCGGAAATCCGGACGGTCGAGACGATCCGCGGCGGCAAGGCGGAGACGCCGTTTCTGAAGAGCGGCGATACGGTGCGCATCTGGGCCGAGGACGACCGGCATCACCCGATTTTCGGCGTGATCGAACAGACGGTGGCGTGAGGCTTGGCCGTTTCCCCTGCCGTATGCGGCCGGGGGAACGGCCAGGGCGGGTCGGGATTTAATACGGTATCGTAACCGTTCGGGGGTGCCATGACGATCGTTCGAACCTGCCGCTGGCTGATACCGGTCCTGCTGGCCGGATGCACGACCGCCGAGGCACCGCGCCCGACCGCGCGCGTCGCCACGACGCCGGCCGCTGCCGTCCCTACACCCGCCGACCGGTTCGGCGCGTTGTTCGAAACGGTGCAGATGCGGCGCATCTTCCCCGATGGAAAGACGTTCGTCGACGCGGTGCCGAAGCGGCCGGATGCCGCGATCCTGGCCGATTATCGCAAGGGCAGTTTCGACGACGCGGCGTTGCGGGCGTTCGTGCTGGCCAATTTCGACGTGCCGGGGCTGGAGCCGGTGCCCGCATCCGACCATGGCCCGCGCCTGCCGATCGAGCGGCATATCGCGGCACTGTGGCCGCATCTGACCCGCGACCCGGTGACGCCGCCCGCCGGATCGAGCGCGCTGGCGGTCAAGGACCGGTTCGTGGTGCCGGGCGGGCGGTTTCGCGAGCTTTATTATTGGGACAGCTATTTCACGATGCTGGGCCTGGTCGCCGACGGGCGGCAGGATCTGGTCGAATCGATGCTCGACGGGTTCGTCGACCTGATCGAGCGATATGGCCATGTGCCGAACGGGACGCGGAGCTATTATCTCAGCCGGTCGCAGCCGCCGTTCCTGTACCTGATGATGGGCCTGTCGCAGAACCGCGATCCGGGGGTCGCGGCGCGGCGGCTGGCGGCGCTGAAGCGCGAACATGCGTTCTTCACGTCGCCGGAGCGGTCGGTGACTTTGCCTGATGGGGCGGTATTGCAGCATTACTGGGACGCACGGACCAGTCCCCGCGACGAATCATGGCGGGAGGATGTCGAGACGGCGAATGCCGCCGGGCGTCCCGCCCGAGATACCTATCGCGACCTGCGCGCCGGGGCGGAAAGCGGCTGGGACTATTCGTCGCGCTGGCTGGGCGACGGGCGGACGCTGGCGACCGTCGATACGACCGATATCCTGCCCGCCGACCTCAACAGCCTGCTGTGGGGCATGGAGCGGGCGATCGCCGAGGGGGCAATGAAGGCGGGCGATGCGGCGACGGGGCGGGACTTTGCCGACCGGGCGGCGAAGCGCAAGGCGGCGATCGATCGCTGGCTGTGGAGCGAGGCCGAGGGGCGCTATGGCGATTACGACGTCAAGCGCGCCTTGCTGCGCGACGGGGTGACGGCGGCGACGGCCTATCCGCTGTTCGTCGGGCTGACGACCGGGCCGCGCGCGACGCGGGTCGCGGCGACGATCGAGCAGAAGTTGCTGGCCCCCGGCGGCCTGCGCACGACGACGGTCGATACCGGGCAGCAATGGGACAAGCCGAACGGATGGGCGCCGCTGCAATGGATCGCGGTCGCCGGGCTGGACCGGACGGGCAACCGCGCGTTGGCGGACCAGATCGCCCGGCGCTTCCTGACGACGGTGGAGCGGGAATATGCCGCGTCGGGCAAGCTGGTCGAGAAATATGACGTCGAGGAGGTGAAGCCCGGCGGCGGCGGGGAATATCCGCTACAGGACGGGTTCGGGTGGACCAACGGGGTGACGCGGGCGCTGATGGTGCGGGCCGGGCGGTGAAAGTTTGCGAAAGTTGCGATGCGTCGATGTTTGCAGACGCCGGATGCTTGTTAGAAATCGTTTCTTAACAATGGTTTGAAAGTTGGTTTCGCGGTGTTTTAGGCGCGGAAGTTGGCGTTGTGACGAAGAAGCGGGACCCCGGATCAAGTCCGGGGTGACGTTGGGGTGTGGGGGGAGCGGCGGACCTGTCAAAGAGCGGGTGGGAGGATGGCATCCCGCCGCCGTGTAGGAAAGCCTATGCCGCCCACGCCGCCAGATCGTCCTGCTGCCCGATCAGTGCGAGGCCGTGCGCGACCGAGGTGAGTTCGTTGCCCGAGGCCAGCCGGCCTTCCCCAAAGCGGTCGGCAAAGGCGCGGCGGATGGCGGGGGTGAGCGAGGTGCCGCCGGTCAGGAACACGCGGTCGATGCCGTCCGCTTCCAGCCCGGCCTCCGCCAGCGCGCGGTCGACCGTCGCCATGATCCGGGCGAGGTCGTCGGCGATCCATGCTTCGAACTGGTCGCGGGTGACCTGCGCTTCGATGGCGATGCCGCCGCCTTCGAACGCGAAGGTCGCCTCGTCGCCTTTCGACAGCGCGCGCTTCACCTGACCGACGGCGTCGTAGAGCGGATAGCCCTGTTCGCCCTCGATCACCGCGATCATCCGTTCGATCGCGGCGGGATCGGTCGCGGCACGGCGGAGCTTGTCGAGTTCGGCCATGGTCTTGCGATTGCGCATCAGCGCGAGGCGCGACCAGTCGGTGAAGTCGGTGAAATGACCCGCCGGGATTTCCAGCACCTTGTCGAACGAGCGATAGGTGCCGCCCTTGCCGAGCAGGGGCAGGACCAGCTTGTCGAGGATGCGGCGGTCGAACTGGTCGCCGGCGATGCCGATGCCGGCATGCCCCAAGGGCCGCGCGCGACGGTCGCTGCCGGGTGCTTCCAATCGGACGACCGAGAAATCGCTGGTGCCGCCGCCGAAATCGGCGACGAGGATCGTCGCGGCGTCGGTCAGCGTCGCGGCATGGCTGAACGCGGCGCCGAGCGGTTCGTAGACATAGACGATCTCCGCACCCAGTGCGGCGAACATCGCGTCGTAGCGTGCCCGTGCGAGCGCTTCGTCGGGGCGGTGGCCGGCATAGGTGATCGGGCGGCCGACGACGATCCGCTTCGCACCCGTCAGCACGCCATGCGCGCGAGCGGCGAGCCGGTCGAGGAACGCGCGGCCGAGATCCTCGAACCGGTAGCGTTTGGTGAAGATCGGTGCGGTGTCGAAGCTGGGGCTGGCGGCGACCGACTTGAACGATTGCAGGAAGCGGCAGCCTTCCGGGAATTGCAGATATTCGTCGATCGCCCAGGGGCCGGCCTCGACCGCGATGCCGCCGGGGACATCGTCCTGCCAGAAGCACAGCGCGGAGCGGAACACGGCGTCCGGGCCATCGGGTCCGTCGAGCGGCAAGAGGGTCGCGCCATCGGTATCGGCGCGGGCGAGGACGGAATTGGTGGTGCCGAAATCTAGGCCGAGGGACATGGGGGAAGGGCTCCGGGCATCGGCGGGACGCCCTACACGGGTTGGTTCGGTTTGTCTTGGGGGTGATGGGGGAAGAAGGTCGGTTCACGCGGAGGCGCGGAGAGAAGAAGTTTGGTTCACGCGAAGGCGCGAAGGCGCGGAGGAAAAAAGTCTAGATTTCGCGCAGAGGCGCAGAGGCGCGGAGGGGTTGTGAGTGGGGCGGTCGTCGTTCTTTCGGCGAAGCCGTTGCGTTTTGTGCAGCAGGATGAAGGCTGCTGGCGCAGCGTGGCGGTGGCCGCGCGCCCTCTGCGTCTCCGCGTCTCCGCGCGAAATTCTTTTCTTTGCGTCTTCGCGCCTTCGCATGAACCAACCTTCTTCGTGTTCGCCAGGCTGGCCGATTGGGTGCGGCGTGGGGGTGAAGGCGCGGGCGTTCTGTTCGTGGCTCTGGACCCCCGCCTGCGCGGGGGTACGGCAAGGGACGGGTAGTGCGGCTTCTACCAACGCGCCGTACCCCGGCGCGGGCCGGGGTCCAGTTACGGTAGGGTGGGGATGATCCACCAGCGGCCCCCAACTGGACCCCGGCCTTCGCCGGGGTACGGTTTGCGGCTGGGGTTAGCGGGTTGCTCGTACTCCTGCCGGTGCCGGTGCCGGTGCGGGGGCATTGGCGAGCGGCGGAGCGCCTGCCGGGGCGGCACCCGAAGGGGGCGGCGGGACCTGCCCGTTCGCCGGGGGCGGCGGCGGGGCACCTGCGGATAGTTGACGATCATCGCGATGGCGAAGGCCAGCATCATCAGCACCGACAGCGGCAACAGCCCGA
>NZ_JAKREU010000016.1 GCF_022664435.1 Sphingomonas panni
CATGTTCGGCCACCTCAAGATCAACCGCGCCAGAGCCACACGTTACGACCAGCTGGCCAGCAGCTTCCTCGGCATGGTCCACCTCGCCACCGCAAGATACTGGCTCAAATTTGTCCACGCCGCCTAGGGTCGCGTCTGCGAAAGCAGTCCCGTGACCAGCACAATATTGGGCGTCTTACCCTTCCCCTCCGTCATTCCCGCGAAGGCGGGAATCCATAAGCGCCAACGCCGGGGCAGGATCCGCGACGCTGGCGCTGATGGACTCCCGCCTTCGCCGGAGTGACGATGGTGCTGCGCGCTACGCCTTGGCCGCCGGCTTCTTCGCCGCAGCCTTCTTCGCAGGCGCCTTCTTGGCGGGTGCATCCTTCGCTGCCGCCTTTTTCGGCGCGGCCTTCTTCGCCGCCGGCTTCTTCTTGCCCTTGGCCGGGGCCGCCGCCGCGCGGTCGTCGATCAACTGGGCGGCTTCCTCCAGCGTCAGCGCATTGGGTTCGACCGATTTCGGGATCGTCGCATTGGTCGTGCCGTCGGTGACATAGGGGCCATAGCGCCCCTCCATCAGCCTGATCTCCGCTTCGGTGCGGGGATGCGCGCCTAGCACCTTCAACGGTTCCTTCGCAGCACCCCGCGCCGGACGCCCGCCGCCCGCCGCCGCTTCGGCCAGCTTCACCACCGCCGCGTTCATGCCGGTTTCGAACACGTCCGCCGTCGACTGCAACCGGGCATATTTGCCGGCGTGCTTGAGATACGGGCCATAGCGCCCGATCGCCGCCTCGATCGGCTCACCCGTTTCCGGATGGTTGCCGATGGTGCGCGGCAGGCTCAGCAGCTTGAGCGCCCATTCGAGGGTCAGCTCGCCGATATCCTTCGGAATCGACGCGCGCTTGGCGTCCTTGCCCTCGCCCAGCTGGATATAGGGGCCGAAGCGCCCCGACTTCCGCTCGACCTCCAGCCCGGTCTCCGGGTCCTTGCCCAGCCCTTCGGGACCGGCATCGCCGCCGTCATCCCCGCCCGGCTGCGCGAAACGGCGGGTGTATTTGCACTCGGGATAGTTGGAGCAGGCGATGAACGCGCCGAACTTGCCGCCGCGCATCGCAAGCCGCCCTTCGCCGCAATTCGGGCACAGGCGCGGGTCGCTGCCATCCGCCTTTTCGGGAAACAGGTACGATCCGAGGAACTGGTCCAGCTCGGCGGTGATGGCGCTCGGCTGCTGTTCCATCACCTCGGCGGTGCGTGGCTTGAAGTCGCGCCAGAAGGCTTCGAGCACTGCCTGCCATTCGGCACGGCCGCCCGATACGTCGTCCAACTCTTCCTCCAGCTCGGCGGTGAAGTCGTAGCCGACATATTTCTCGAAGAATCGTTCAAGGAACGCGGTCAGCAGCCGCCCGGTCTCCTCGGCGAAGAAGCGGTTCTTCTCGACGCGGACATAGCCGCGATCCTTCAGCACCTGGATGATCGAGGCATAGGTTGACGGACGGCCGATCCCCAGTTCCTCCAGACGCTTGACCAGCGACGCTTCGGAAAAGCGCGGCGGCGGCTGGGTGAAATGCTGTTCGGCGACCACGTCCTTCTTGGCCGGGGCATCGCCCGAGCGCAGCAGCGGCAGGCGGCGCGAATCCTCGTCCGCCGCATCGTCGCGGCCCTCTTCGTATAGCGCGAGATAGCCGGGGAAGAGCACGACCTGGCCCGTTGCGCGCAGGCCGGTCTGGCCGGTCTGGTCCTCCAGCTCGACGGCCGTCCGCTCCAGTCGCGCCGACGCCATCTGGCTGGCCAGTGCCCGCTTCCAGATCAGGTCGTACAGCCGCGCATGATCGCCCGATCCGGCACGGTCCTTCGAAAAGTCGGTCGGGCGGATCGCCTCGTGCGCTTCCTGCGCATTCTTGGCCTTGGTCTGATACTGGCGCGGCTTGTCCGGGACATAGCTGCCGTCATAGCGGTTGGCGATCGCCCCGCGCGCGGCATCGATCGCCGATCCGTCCATCTGCACGCCGTCGGTCCGCATGTACGTGATCGCGCCGTCCTCGTAGAGCGACTGGGCGATCCGCATCGTGTGGCTGGCCGAGAAACCCAGCTTGCGCGCGGCTTCCTGTTGCAGCGTCGAGGTGGTGAAGGGCGGCGGCGGGTTGCGCGTCGCGGGCTTCGTCTCGACATTGACGACGGTGAATCGGCCATCGACAACCGCCGCCTTCGCGACCTCGGCCGATCCGGCATCGCCCAGCGACAGCTTGTCGAGCTTCTTGCCCTTGAGCTTCACCAGCCGCGCATCGAACGGCGTGCCGTCGGCCTCCATCCGGGCAATGACCGACCAATATTCCTGAGCTTTGAAGGTCTCGATCTCACGCTCGCGCTCGACCAGCAGGCGCAGGGCGACCGACTGCACCCGCCCCGCCGACTTGGCGCCGGGCAGCTTGCGCCACAGCACCGGCGACAGCGTGAAGCCGACCAGATAATCGAGCGCGCGGCGCGCCCGATACGCATCGATCAGGTCGGTATCGAGGTCGCGCGGTGCCTTCATCGCCGCCAGGATCGCCGGCTTCGTGATCGCGTTGAACGTGACGCGCTCGACCTCCTTGGGCAGCGCGCGGCGCTTCTTCAGCACTTCCTGCACATGCCAGCTGATCGCCTCGCCCTCGCGATCAGGGTCGGTGGCGAGGATCAGGCGGTCGGCAGTCTTGGCCAGATCGGTGATCGCCTTCAACTGCTTCGTCTTGTCGGCGTACGTCTCCCAATCCATCGCGAACCCCTCGTCGGGGTTCACCGACCCGTCCTTGGGCGGCAGGTCGCGGACATGGCCATAGGAGGCGAGGACGCGGTAATCCGACCCCAGATATTTTTCGATGGTCTTCGCCTTGGCGGGCGATTCGACGATGACGAGTTGCATGATGTGGCGGTCGGTCCTTGTGCGTACGCGTACGAGAGTGGGGAGGCGGGGACCGCTACGTCAAGTCGCAGGTTGTTAATCCCGTATGACGGTCACGCCGCCATGCGGTCCGCCCAATCGTCCAGCGCCGCCCAACGCAACGCCATCGCGATATTTTCGCGGTGATCCAAAAAGCTGAACCGTTCTGGATCGATCCGTTTGCCCCGCACTAGGTCCCAGATCGGACTGTGCCCGGCGGGATCGTAGCGTCGGAACGGGCGGTCGTGATCGGCATGGTCCGGCGTGAGCGCATGGGATCGCGTGGCCTGACCGCGCCGTACCATACGATGCCGTTCCCCGGTCGGACCGTCAGTGACACCGGTCACGACCGAATGGGTCAGAACCCACAGCACCGTATCCTCCGGATCGATCCGATCGGAACCGACGATGCAACGGGTCAGCGTCGCGACCGGCACCGTGTGTTCGATGTGCACCGTCTGGCCCAGCGCCTTGGTGCCGCAACGATCGGCTTCGGGAAGCGCCATGAAGTCTTCGGTGCGATATAGGGCACCTGCGCAAAGCGTCTGTCCGCCGGCCTGCCAGCCAAACCGGTTATGCATGTGTCGGACATCGATGTTACGAATGTCGTTCTTGTGCAGCCGAACACATTGCGGCGTGCGAAGCGTCCGGCGAATCCGTTCGCCCTCGCGCTGCCAGAATGCTCGCGCCCTGTTACCCTCGGCGCGGGCCAGTTCAACCGTCATGCTATCCTCCAACCGTTTCGGCCAGCATGAGGACGCGCCCGGAAACAAACGGTTAAACGCTACGCCAGACTGACCCGCCCCCCGGCATGCCGCTCCAGCCGCCCGGCCAGTTCCAGTTCCAGCAGCACCGTCTGCACCACCGGCGTCGCGCATCCCGACTGCCGCACCAGTTCGTCGACCGCTACCGGCACCGGGCCGAGCAGTCCGGCGATCCGCGCGCGCTCCGCTTCGCTGGCGTCCGCCGCCACCGGTTCGGAGCGATAGGCCGCGCCGGGCGAACGTAGCGCCCGCGCGTCGATCGGGCGCAGCATTTCCGCGACGTCCGCCGCATTCTGCACCAACGTCGCCCCCTCGCGGATCAACGCATTGCAACCCTGCGCACGGGGGTCGAGCGGCGATCCGGGCACCGCCATCACCTCGCGGCCCGCTTCCCCGGCCAGCCGCGCGGTGATGAGCGACCCCGATCGGGGTGCCGCCTCCACCACCACCGTACCCAGCGCCAGCCCGGCGATGATCCGGTTGCGCGACGGGAAATGCCGCGCGAGCGGCTGCGTCCCCGGCGGCTGTTCGGCCACCAGCAGCCCACGCGTCGCAACGTCCTCCTGCAAGGCGGCGTTTTCCGGCGGGAAGACGACATCGATCCCGCTGGCGATGACGCCGATCGTGGCGTGGCCGATCGCTCCCTGATGCACCGCCGTATCGATCCCGCGCGCCAGCCCGGACACGACGCAATAGCCCGCCGCGCCCAGTTCCTCGGCCAGTCCCCGTGCGAAGCGACATGCCGCGGCGGACGCATTGCGCGCGCCGACCATCGCCACCATCGGTCGCGTCAGCAGCGACAGGTCGCCCCGCACGATCAGTGCGGGCGGCGCGCTGTCGATCTCCGCCAACAACGCCGGATAATCGGGATCGCCGAGCAGCAGATAGCGCCCGCCCAGCCCGCGAACGGTCGCGATCTCACGCCGGACGGCGGCGTCGTCGGCCAGCACCGGCGCGCGCCCGCCGCCGCGCGCCGCCAGCATCGGCAGCGCCTCGATCGCCTCCACCGCATCGCCATAGCGCTCGATCAGCGCGCGGAACGTGACCGGCCCGATATTCGCCGAGCGGATCAGCCGCAGCGCCGCGAACCGCGCGGCGTTCTGGTCGGCGGCACCGGCCCGCTCGACCATAGCCTCAGTCACGCTTGCGGCCGATCCTCGGCTCCTGCCCCGCCACCAGCCGCGCGATATTCTCGCGATGCTTCCACAACACGATCAGCGCGAGGCCGAGGAACAGCACCGCCAGGTCGAACCGCCCGACCGCCGCCGCCGCGATCGGCGCGGCCACCGCCGCCGCCATGCCCGCGACCGACGAAATCCGCACTATTCCCAGCAGCCCCAGCCAGACGATCGCATAGACGAGGCCCGCGATCGGGCTGAGCGCCACGACCACGCCCATCATCGTCGCCACGCCCTTGCCGCCGCGAAAGCGCAGCCACAGCGGATAGCAATGCCCGACGAACGCCGCCGCGCCCGCGACCAGCTCCTCGCCCGGGAACAGCGCTGCCACGATCCACACCGCCGCCGCGCCTTTCAGCAGGTCGAGCAGCAGCGTCGCCGCCGCCAGCCCCTTTCGCCCGGTGCGCAGCACGTTGGTCGCGCCGATATTGCCCGATCCGATCGCGCGCAGATCGCCCGCCCCGGCGATCCGCGTGAGCAGGATGCCCCACGGAATCGATCCGAGCAGATAGCCGATCAACAACGCCGCCACCGGCGGGAACCAGAGAATGTCGCTCGGCAGGATCGCCCCCGTAACTTGCCGTCTGTGAAGTTCAGGGTAAGGGGTTCGGCGGCGGCTTGCAACGCAGGCGCCGATGCCAGTGGAGTACCGAGACGACCATGGCCGATCCGGCGCAACCGATCCTGTTCTTCGATTCGGGCGTGGGCGGCCTGTCGGTGGTCGCGCCGACCGCCAGGCTGCTGCCGACCGCGCCGATCGTCTATGCCGCCGACTCGGCCGGCTTCCCCTATGGCATCCGCACCGAGGGCGAGATCGCGGCGCGGGTGCCGGCACTGCTCGGCCGGCTGGTCGAACGCTATCGCCCGCGCCTCGTCGTCATCGCCTGCAACACCGCCTCGACCATCGCGCTGCCGGTGGTGCGCGCGGCACTCGACGTGCCGGTGGTCGGCACCGTGCCCGCGATCAAGGTCGCGGCGGAACGGAGCAGGACTCGGGTCATCGGCGTACTCGGCACGCAGGCGACGGTGCGCCAGCCCTATGTCGACGACCTGACCACCCGCTTCGCCGCCGACTATACCGTGCTGCGCCACGGATCGGCGGCGCTGGTCGAACTGGCGGAGGGCGCGCTGGCCGGCACGCCCCCGCCGCCGGCAGCGATCGCAGCCGAGCTGGCCGGGCTGTTCGAGCAACCGGGCGGCGACCGGATCGACACGATCGTCAATGCCTGCACCCATTTTCCGCTGCTGGAGGATGCGATGCGCGCCGTCGCGCCGCACATCGCCTTCGTCGATGGCGGCCCCGGCATCGCCCGGCGCATCGTGGCGCTGACGGCGGGACAGGAATTGCCCGCAACACCGGTGCCGGGGCGGCTGGTCTTTACCCGGCTGGGCGAGCGCGAGCGGACGATCGCGGCGGGGCTGGAGTCGCAGGGATTCGCCTCGGTCGAGGCGCTGTAGCGCTGTTCTGGTCCGTCGCCCCAGCGCAGGCTGGGGCCTTCTGCGGCGAGGCGCGCGCTTCATCACCGGGAGATCCCAGCCTTCGCTGGGATGACGAAGGGGGGGGGGGGGAACCGCCCCCCCTTGGACAATATGTCCAACCCGGCCGATCACCGTAACCGCTTTTATCCGCTGGCAACCGCGCGCGCCAACAGGTACACCCCCGCCCCATGAGCATCGACGCAGTTCCGGCCCGCTCGGTCGATTACAACCGTGTCTTCGCACAGGCGATCGACCGCCTGCACGAGGAAGGGCGCTACCGCGTCTTCATCGACATCCTGCGCAACAAGGGGCAATTCCCCAATGCGCGCTGCTTCGCCGGGCATAACGGGCCGAAGCCGATCACCGTATGGTGTTCGAACGATTACCTCGCCATGGGCCAGCATCCGTCGGTGATTGCGGCGATGGAAGAGGCGCTGCACGATGTCGGCGCAGGGTCGGGCGGCACCCGCAACATCGGTGGCAACACCCATTATCACATCGACCTAGAAACCGAACTCGCCGACCTGCACGACAAGGAAGCGGCGCTGCTGTTCACGTCGGGCTATGTCTCGAACGAGGCGACGCTGTCGACGCTCGCGCGCATCCTGCCCGGCTGCATCATCTTTTCCGACGAACTCAACCACGCGTCGATGATCGCCGGCATCCGCCATTCGGGCTGCGAAAAGCGCGTGTTCCGCCACAACGACCTCGCCCATCTCGAGGAACTGCTGGCCGCCGAAGACCCGGCGGTGCCCAAGCTGATCGCCTTCGAAAGCGTCTATTCCATGGACGGCGATGTCGCGCCGATCCACGCGATCTGCGACCTTGCCGACAAGTATAACGCGCTGACCTATCTCGACGAAGTCCATGCCGTCGGCATGTACGGCAGGCGCGGCGGCGGCATTTCCGAACGCGACGATGCCGCATCGCGCCTGACGATCATCGAGGGCACGCTGGGCAAGGCGTTCGGCGTGATGGGCGGCTATATCGCCGCCGACCGCACCGTGATCGACGTCATCCGTTCCTATGCGCCGGGCTTCATCTTCACGACCTCGCTGTCGCCGGTGTTGGTCGCAGGGGCCTTGGCCAGCGTCCGCCACCTGAAGGCCTCACCCGCCGAGCGCGAGGGGCAACAGGCCGCCGCCGCGATGCTCAAGGCGCTGTTCACGCAGGCCGGGCTGCCGGTCATGGACACGACGACGCACATCGTGCCGCTGATGGTGGGCGATCCGGTAAAGGCCAAGCGGATCAGCGACATATTGCTGCGCGAATATGGTGTGTACGTGCAACCGATCAATTACCCGACCGTGCCGCGCGGCACCGAACGGCTGCGCTTCACCCCCGGCCCGGCGCATGACGAAGCGATGATGCGCGAACTGACCGCCGCGCTGGTCGAAATCTGGGGCCGGCTGGAATTGAAGAAGGCGGCCTGACCGCAAGATCCCCCCCGGCACGGGGAAGGGAACCGTCGCCGAAGGCGATGGTGGAGGGGGCTGGCCTCGCAACGCGACGTTTCGTAATACGCGGACCGCCCTCCCCACAATCCTGTGCACGCCCTCCCCGTGCCGGGGGGATCGCCGCAGGCTACATCTCCACCCGATTGCCGCCCGCCGCCATCGCCGCCTCGATCTTCGCGCGTCCCTCGCGCAGGATCGCGTCGATGTCGCCGACATGGTCCGACACCACCGCCGCCGACGCGGTGACCTTGCCGATCGACGCCCCGGTATCGCGCAACCGGAAGTTGCGCTGTTCCAGCAGGCCCAGCACCTCCTCGGCCAGTTCGCGGACGGCGGTAGCGGTCTGTCCGGGAATGGCGACGATGAATTCGTTGCCGCCCCACCGGATCGCCTCCTGCTCGGGAAAGATGCGCTTCAGCTTGGCGGCAAAGGCGTTCAGCACATTGTCGCCGACCGAATGGCCGAATTCGCGGTTGATCGCGACCAGACGGTCGATGCTGAACATCAGCACGACATGGCGTCGGTCCCGTTGCCCGATCTGTTCGAGGATGCGGCGCGCCCCCACCGGGCTGAGCGCATGGGTCAGCCGGTCATGCTCGGCGTCATCGCCCGCCCCGATCTGCGACAGCACCAGCGCGCGGAGCGCCGCGATCTGGTCGCGGAGCGCAGTCAGTTCGCGTTCGGTCGTCGCGACCCGGCTGGTCAGCGCCGTCGCATCGCCCGGAACCGCCCGCCGCTCGCGCAGTGTCGCCGCGATGTCCGCCGCCCGCGCCATGGTCAGCGCACCGTCCCGCTCGATCGCCCGGTCGACGTCTTCGGCCAGTAACGGGTCCGACTGGCGCAAATATACCAACGCCAGTTCGTAAAATTCGACGCTCGGCGTCAGCCGATGCTGCTCCAGAAAGGCCAGCGCGGCGCGGGCCTGCTCGAACGTTGTTTCCATGGTCGCAAATTAATCGACAAAATCAGGGATATCAACGCGATAAAGACTTGGAACGCATCGCACCAATCGTGAACTCTTCATTAGCCATATTGTCGAAACCCGACCCACCTACGGCTGGGCCAGCAACCCCGCCAGCAGGGTCAGCGCGGCAAGCCCGACCGACAGCGGGATGCGCAGCCGCATCCACCAGGGCGGGACATGCCCGGCCCGGACCAGCGCCATGTCGACCAGCAACGACCCCAGCAGCCCGGCGGCGACGATCGCCGCACCCGACACGACGGAGGTGAACAGCACCGCCCCCGCCGCCAGCGCAACCAGCGACGGCACGACCGCGACCGCCAGCCAGAAGGTAAGCGCGGCACCGCTCACCCGCGCCGCCGCCGCGCCCCACCACATGCCACCCAGGAAGCTCAGGATCAGCGCGGCATAGAATAGCGCCAGCGCGTTCGCCGCGCCGCCCTTCGCCGGGTCGATCAGCCGCCATGCGATGCCGATGATCGGCGGCAGCAACCCGGCATAGCCCAGCAGCAGCGCCGGTACCGGCGGCCGCACGCGCGCCGGCCCCGGTGCGGCCAGCGGATCAGTCACGGCAATAGCCCTCACCCGACTTGACCGTCAGGCAGTCCTTCTTGCCCGCCAGCCATTTCAGCCCCGTCGCATCGCCATCGCTCGGCCGCAGCAGCATCGTCTCGCCGTTCCGCTCGAACCGGATGCCCTCGGGCGTGATGGTGCCGGTATAGTTGCCCTTGTTGTCGAGGTCGTACTGCATCGCCAGCTTCACCTCGCCCTGCGCGGGGTCGGTGACGTTCAGGACCATGCCCTCGACCCCGATCCAGCGGCCCAGATAGTGATTGGCGCCGGGCGTCGCCGTGGCCGTCGCGCTGGGTGTGGGGGTCGGCGTCGGCGTCGGGCTGGGGGTGCGCGGCGGCACCGGGGCCGGCAGCGGCGTCGCGGCGCTGTTCTCGATATCGGCCTGGGTCGCCGCGCCCTCGCTGCGTCGCTCGTTCGCGCCACAGGCGGTCAACACCAACGCCGCCACGATGATCGTTCCACGCATCCGTTCATCCTTTCCTGCCCATCCGGCGACCGAGCCTAGCCTTGCCGCGTCCCGACCGCTAGAAGCACGCCATGGCCCGCATCGCACTCGCATCCGACCACGCCGCCCTCACGCTCAAGGCAGAACTCGCCACTTGGTTGCATGACCAGGGGCACGAAGTCGCCGACCTGGGGCCGCACGATACGACCAGCGTCGACTATCCCGACTATGGCTACAAGCTGGGTCAGGCAGTTGGCGGCGGCGAGGCCGATTTCGGCGTCGCGCTGTGCGGATCGGGAATCGGCATCTCGATCGCGGTCAACCGCGTCGCCGCGTGCCGCTGCGCTCTCGTGTCCGAACCGCTGTCGGCGTCGCTCGCGCGCGAGCATAACGACGCCAACGTCCTCGCGATGGGCGCGCGGCTGATCGGCAGCGAAATGGCAAAGTCCTGCCTGACCGCCTTCCTGTCCACCCCGTTCGGCGGCGACCGCCACCAGCGCCGCGTCGACAAGCTGGGCAACCCGCCCGCCTGATACCGCGCCGCACACGTCATCCCAGCGAAGGCTGGGATCTCCCCGTGGCAGGCACATCGATCACCGCGAGAGATCCCAGCCTTCGCTGGGGTGACGCGCACGGATGGCGACAAACCCGATTCCGCGGGTGGCAATTATGTGACGTCGGCAGTAAAGCGCGCGCGACCTCTTCTTCAGCGGGAGCCGCGCCCCATGACCGACCAGTTCCGCCCCGACGGTTTCTTCGAAACCACCCTTGCCGATGCCGATCCCGCCGTGTTCGCGGGTGTCGCCCACGAACTGGAGCGCGAACGCTACCAGATCGAGCTGATCGCATCGGAAAACATCGTGTCGAAGGCGGTGCTGGAGGCACAGGGCAGCGTCTTCACCAACAAATATGCCGAGGGCTATCCCGGCAAGCGTTACTATCAGGGCTGCCACCCGTCGGACGAGGTCGAGAGCCTCGCGATCGATCGCGCCAAGCAGCTGTTCGGCTGCGGCTTCGTCAACGTGCAGCCGCATTCGGGTGCGCAGGCCAACGGCGCGGTGATGCTGGCGCTGACCAAGCCCGGCGACACGATCATGGGCATGAGCCTCGATGCCGGCGGCCACCTGACCCATGGTGCCAAGGCGGCGATGTCGGGCAAGTGGTTCAACGCGGTCCAGTATGGCGTCGACCGGGAGACGCACCTGATCGACTACGATCAGGTCGCCGCCCTTGCGCGCGAACACAAGCCGACGCTCATCATCGCCGGCGGCTCGGCCTATCCGCGCCACATCGACTTCGCGAAGTTCCGCGCGATCGCCGATGAAGTGGGTGCGAAGTTCATGGTCGACATGGCGCATTTCGCCGGCATCGTCGCCGCCGGGCTGCACCCGACCCCGTTCGGCCATGCCGACGTCGTCACCACCACCACGCACAAGACGCTGCGCGGCCCGCGCGGCGGCATGGTGCTGACCAATGACGAAGCCATCGCCAAGAAGATCAACTCGGCGGTGTTCCCGGGGCTGCAGGGCGGCCCGCTGATGCACGTCATCGCCGCCAAGGCGGTCGCGTTCGGCGAAGCGTTGCGCCCCGAGTTCAAGGACTATATCCGCGCCGTCGTCGAAAATGCGCAGACGCTGGCCGCCACCTTGAAGGATCGCGGCGCGAACGTCGTGGCCGGCGGCACCGACACCCACCTGGCCCTCATCGACCTCACCCCGCTGGGCGTCACCGGCAAGGATGCGGACGAGGCGCTGGAGCGTGCGGCGATCACCTGCAACAAGAACGGCATCCCGTTCGACCCGCTGCCCCCGGTCAAGACCAGCGGCATCCGCGTGGGGTCGCCCGCCGGCACCACCCGTGGCTTCGGCAAGGCCGAGTTCACCGAAATCGGCAACATGGTCGCCGACGTCCTCGACGGGCTGCGCGCCAAGGGCGAAGCCGGGGACCCGCAGGTCGAGGCGGACGTTAAGGCACGGGTTCGGGCGCTGTGCGAGCGGTTCCCGATCTATCCGGGTCTGTAAGGAGTTCGAGAAATGCAGGACAAGTCGCTCGGCAAGAGCATGGCGAAATGGGGTGCCCTTGGTGCGGTCGTCGCCATCCCCGTACCGTTCGTCGGCCCGTTGATCGGTGCCGCCGCCGGCGCCGGCTATGCCTATTACAAGTCGAAGAAGCAGCCGCGCTACTAAGCCCGGCACCCCGCCCGCCCCGCCATCGGCGGGGCGGCGGGTTCAACAGGAAATGCGATGCGCTGTCCCTTTTGCGCCCATGAAGACACGCAGGTAAAGGACAGCCGCCCCAGCGACGATGGCGCCGCCATCCGCCGCCGCCGGCAATGTTCGGGCTGCGGCGCGCGCTTCACCACCTTCGAACGCATCCAGCTGCGCGACCTGACCGTCGTGAAGTCCGGCGACCGCCGCCAGCCCTTCGACCGCGACAAGCTGCTCCGCTCGGTCGCCACCGCCTGCCGCAAGCGGCCGATCACCTCCGCGCAGGTCGAGCGCCTCGTCTCGGGCATCCAGCGCCAGCTGGAGACCACAGGCGACAGCGAAGTGCCCTCGGGCCGGATCGGCGAACTGGTGATGGAGGGGCTGCAGGGCCTCGACCCGGTCGCGTACATCCGCTTCGCCAGCGTCTATAAAGACTTCCGCGAGGCGAAGGATTTCGAGGAGTTTGCGGGGACGGTCGGGGATGCGGCGAAGGGGTAGGTCCCCCCGCCTCCACCCACTCCGTTCGGTTCGAGCAGCTTCGAGCGAAGTCGAGAAGCGTCCGTCGAGAACGCGGCGAAAACCCGGCCGCCTGCCCCCCCCTTCCCCCCGTTCGGTTCGAGCAGTATCGAGCCTGTCGAGATACGACCGTCGAGAACCCGGTCGCCGAACCCCAAGGCTTATCATGTTCTACGTCTACATCCTGAAATGCTCGGACGGCACCTACTATACCGGCCACACCGACGACCTCGACCGCCGCATCGCAGAGCATCAATCGGGCACCTTCGAAGGCTACACCCATGACCGCCGCCCGGTCGAACTGATGTGGCACGAAACCTTCCAGACCCGCACCGACGCGCTGGAGCGCGAGGCACAGGTCAAGGACTGGCCGCGCAAGAAGAAGGAAGGGCTGTTCCGCGGCGACTGGTCGACGATTTCGACGGCGGCGAGTTCTCGACAGCCGCATCTCGACAGGCTCGATGCTGCTCGAACCGAACGGGAGGGAACTGTGAACAACCAGCCCGTCATCGTCCTCGTCCGCCCGCAACTGGGCCAGAACATCGGCAAGGCCGCGCGCGCCATGCTGAACTTCGGGCTGGTCGAAATGCGCCTCGTCGCCCCGCGCGACGGCTGGCCCAACCCCGAAGCCGGCCCGGCGGCCAGCGGTGCGGATCAGGTGCTGCGCGATGCCACCGTCTATGACACGGTCGCCGAAGCCGTCGCCGACTGCGCCCATGTCTATGCGACGACGGTCCGCAAGCGCGGCATCACCAAGCCGGTCGTCACCCCCGAAGCCGCCGCGCAGGCGATCCGCGCCGAACCCGGCCGCTCGGCGATCCTGTTCGGGCCGGAACGCTCGGGGCTGGAGACCGATGACGTCGCGCTGGCCCGCACCATCCTGACCGTGCCGATCAACCCGGAATTCGGTTCGCTCAACCTCGCCCAGGCGGTGATCCTCGTCGCGTACGAATGGTCCAAGGGCGAGGGGCTCGCCAGCCCGCCGACCGTCGACCTCGGCGTCCCCGCCCCGCATGAGGAGCTGGAGGGCATGATCGGCCAGCTGGACGACATGCTGGAGGCGGCCCGCTTCTTCTATCCCCCCGAACGCGCCGCGACCTCACGCCGGACGCTCAGGACGCTACTGACGAAGGCCGGCTGGACGTCGCAGGAGGTGCGGACGATGCGCGGCGTGCTGTCGGCGCTGGATGGGGCCAAGCGGCGGCGGTAGTACTGGAAATCCGTTCGGTTCGAGCAGCTTCGAGCGAAGTCGAGAAGCGTCCGTCGAGAACGCCGTCGTTTGAGGCACCCACTTCTCGACTTCGGTTCTCGACAGGCTCGAACCTGCGCTCGAAGCAAACGGGGGGTAGGTTAGATCACCCCCGCGTAGCGTCGAACCTGTTCAGCTCATACCCGATCGACGCCTCGACCAGCCGCTCCCACAGCTCGGCCACCACATCCTCCGGCACGCCCATCTCGACCGCCGCCGCCCGCGCATTGGCGATCACCTGTGCCTTGCGCCCCTCGTCGCGCACCGCGCCGCGCTCCGGCTTGATCCGCGCCGCCGCATCCATATACGCAAAGCGCCGCGCCAGCAGCGCGACCAGTTCGCGGTCGAGCGCGTCCACCCCTGCGCGGACTTCGGTCATGGTGGTGCAGTCGGGGCCGGGCAGGATCGTCATGGCTGCGCGTTGTAGCAATCGCGCCACCGCTGTCGATCCTTCCCTCATCCAAATGTCTGCGTTAGGCTTGCCCCATGTGAAATAGTAACGGAGTGCCGGTCGATGTCGCTACTTCTCCTGCTGGTCTCGGCCACTCTCCAGGCGCCGGTCCCCACGCCCTCGCCGGGCAAGCCGACGTCGGAACGTGAATGCCGCCGGGTTCCGAACCCGACCGGATCACGACTGGGACCGAAGCGCGAATGTCGGACGCCCGCCGAATGGGCCACGATTGACAGGGCAGGCGAGCAGGATGCCGATACCATGCGCCGGCGGACAGCGCGTCAGACCTATTGACGTCAGCTTGACTCCGAGGGTCGACCCGGCTAACCGCGCCGCTTCGCAATTCGGCCCCGCATTCCCGGTGAAGCGGTGGCCCCGATTTCGGTCGGAGGCGAAGACCGGGAGCCGCGATCGTCCCCGGACGGTCAAACGTCATACCAGATTGCATTGGATTTACGATGTCGAAGCGCTCCAGCGCCAAGTACAAGCTCGATCGCCGCCTTGGCGAGAATATCTGGGGTCGCCCCAAGAGCCCGGTGAACAAGCGTGAATACGGCCCCGGCCAGCACGGTCAGCGCCGCAAGGGCAAGATGTCGGACTTCGGCATCCAGCTGCGCGCGAAGCAGAAGCTGAAGGGCTATTACGGCGACGTCACCGAGAAGCAGTTCAAGCGCACCTACGAAGAAGCGTCGCGCATGAAGGGCGACACCGGTCAGAACCTGATCGGCCTGCTCGAACAGCGCCTCGACATGATCGTGTACCGTGCGAAGTTCGCGCCGACCGTGTTCGCCGCGCGCCAGCTGGTCAGCCACGGCCACGTCCGCGTCAACGGCGTGAAGTGCAACATCGCGTCGCGCCGCTGCTATGTCGGCGACGAAATCTCGCTGGGCACCAAGGCGCAGGAAATGGCGTTGGTCCTCGAAGCGCAGACCCTCGCCGAGCGTGACGTGCCGGAATATATCGGCGCCGAAGGCACCAAGGTCACCTTCACCCGCGTCCCGACGCTGGACGAAGTGCCCTATCCGGTGAAGATGGAACCGAATCTGGTCGTGGAATTCTACTCGCGCTGACGTCGCGCCGAGCCAAGGTCCAGCAAAGCTGGACCGAGGCAAAAACTCGGCGCGAGCGGCCGGCGGGGCCAAGGCCCCGACCGACGCGGGCTTTGCCCGCGGCGCTGGCAGAAACAAAATGGGCGGCCCCGCAAGAGGCCGCCCTTTCTGCGTCCTGGAACCGAGCGACCCGCGCGCCTCGCCGCAAAAGGCCCCAGCCTACGCTGGGGCGACGAGATATGATGGGAAGCAGACCGGTCATAGGCGGCAGGCGGCACGCCCAACCGGCCTCCCGGCCACAATCGTCATCCCAGCGAAGGCTGGGATCTCCCGGTTGCAGATACACCCCGCTCACCCTTTACCCCCACCTCCCCCCACGCGACACTTCCCGCGCCCCAAACCGCGAGGTCCCATGCGCCGCCTGCCGATCGCCATCATCGCCCTGTTCCTCGCCACCCCCGCGACGGCGCAGACAGCGCCGCTCCACGACAATCCCGAAATGGCAAGGATGTTCGCCGAGGATCAGGCGATCCGCGAGAATATGAAACCGGAATGGTTCAAGGACATGACCTTCGTCCGCAAGATGTGGACCGACGACGCCGCCAGACGCACGCGGACCCGCGCCCTGCTCGACGAAGGCAAGCTGACGACGGCGGAGGATTATTACGCCGCCGCCTTCGTGTTCCAGCATGGTGACAAGCCGGAGGACTATCTGCTCGCGCATAGCCTCGCCCTCGCGTCGGCGGCACGCGGCAGGAAGGAAGCCAGCTGGATCGCCGCCGCGACGCTCGACCGCTACCTGCAGAATATCGGCCAGAAGCAGATTTACGGCACCCAGTGGCGCGCGCAGGAAAACCGCCAACTGACCCGCGAGCCCTATGACCGCGCACTGATTCCCGACGCACTGCGCACCGCGCTCGGCGTCCCGGTACAGGCCGAACAGGACAAGAGGCTGGCGGAGATGCAGCCCGATAACCGCTTTCCTACAAAGCCGTGCCCCGGCAATATTGCACCGGGACCGACGCGCCCCCGCTCTTTGACATCGCCGCCACAACCAAACGCCACGCCGCGCGCAACTGCGTCACTAGTGTGAACTTTGTGAACTTTGGACCGCCGCTCCGCGCCCGGCGATACCCTGCGCAACCACGCCACTAGTGTGAACTTCGTGAACTTTGGCCCCGCGCTACAGCCCACTCGCCCGTAGCTGCGCCCGCAAATTCGCCCGTGTCCGCTCGTCCACCGGCGGCAATTCCCGCGCCGCCTTGCCCCGCCGCAGTCGCGCCCGGTCGCGTTCGTCGGGCGACACCGCCCGCACGCGCACCGGCACCACGCCCGCCCCGCGTACGCCCAGCGCCTCGGCCGCGCCCTTCGACAGGTCGAGAATCCGGCCCCGCCCCGTAAACGGCCCGCGATCGTTGACCCGCACCAGGATCCGCCGCCCGGTGTCGAGCGCGGTCACCTCGACATAGCTCGGCAGCGGCAGGGTGGTATGCGCCGCGCTCACCCCGCCGGGCCGGAACCGCTCGCCACTGGCGGTCCGCCGGCCCGACTCGCTGCCATACCAGCTGGCCATGCCCAGCATGTCATAGGTCGGGTCCGCTGCCGGCGTGTAGGTCGTACCTCGCACCCGGTACGGCGCACCGATCTTGACCGTCGCATCGCTGACCGGGCGATAATCGCCCCCGGCACAGGCCGACAGCCCCGCCGCCAGCAGGACCCAGGCGCGCTTCATCGCTGCACCGGGGCGGTCTTGATCGGTGGCAGGGGCGGTGGCGGTATCTGTATGTCCGGCATGGCCATGCCGTCCGCGCGGGTCATCCGCTCCCCGGTGCAGCGGAACGCCAACAGCCGCATCGGCTGCGTCCATGGACCCAGGATCGCCAGCACATCCTCGTCCTCGCGCAGGATCGTGATCCCGGTCGCCGTCGGATAGCGCCGTGTCGCCCGCGCCGCGATGGCGGTCAGCCGCGCCCGGCACGCCGCCGCATCGGCCAGAACGGCCTCCCCCCGGAACACGCCCTTGCCGCCGACGAACGCCGACCTGTGGGGCAGCGCCTCGATCGGCAGGGCCAGCGGCTTGCCCGCCGGCAGGAACATCATCTGCCCGGTACCGCCCGGCCGTACCGGCGGCGAATAGATCGCGGTCAGCGGCGCCGTACCGCCGCCCTCGCCCGCAGCACATCCGGCCAGCGACAGCATGACCGCAACGAACCCTCTGCGCATCGTTCCTCGCGTCGAACCCATCGTTCGGACGATAGCTGCTGCTGCCGCGCAACGATACCCACCCCCTTGCCGATACCCACCCGCGCCCGCTACCCCGCCCGATCAAAGGAGACGCCCCATGAAGACCCGCGCCGCCGTCGCATTCGAAGCCAAGAAGCCGCTGGAAATCGTCGAACTCGACCTCGAAGGGCCGAAAGCCGGCGAAGTCCTGATCGAGATCATGGCGACCGGCATCTGCCACACCGACGCCTACACGCTCGACGGGCTGGATTCGGAAGGCATCTTCCCCAGCGTGCTGGGCCACGAAGGCGCCGGCATCGTCCGCGAAGTCGGCGCGGGCGTCACCAGCCTCGCCATCGGCGATCACGTCATCCCGCTCTACACCCCCGAATGCCGCCAGTGTAAGTCGTGCCTGTCGGGCAAGACCAACCTGTGCACCGCGATCCGCGCGACGCAGGGCAAGGGTCTGATGCCCGACGGCACGACCCGCTTCAGCTACAAGGGCCAGCCGATCTTCCATTATATGGGCTGCTCGACCTTCTCGAACTTCACGGTGCTGCCCGAGATCGCGGTGGCGAAAATCCGCGAGGATGCGCCGTTCCAGACCAGCTGCTATGTCGGCTGCGGCGTCACCACCGGCGTCGGCGCGGTGGTCAACACCGCCAAGGTGCAGGTCGGCGACAATGTGATCGTCTTCGGGCTGGGCGGCATCGGGCTGAACGTGCTGCAGGGCGCGCGCATGGCCGGGGCGAACATGATTATCGGCGTCGACATCAACCCGGATCGCGAGGAATGGGGCCGTCGCTTCGGCATGACCCATTTCGTCAATCCGAAGGACGTCAGCGGCGACATCGTCCAGCATCTCGTCGCGCTGACCGATGGCGGGGCGGACTATACGTTCGACTGCACCGGCAACACGACCGTCATGCGCCAGGCGCTGGAGGCGTGCCATCGCGGCTGGGGTACCAGCGTCGTCATCGGCGTGGCGGAGGCAGGCAAGGAGATCGCCACCCGCCCGTTCCAGCTGGTCACCGGGCGCAACTGGCGCGGGACCGCATTCGGCGGGGCGAAGGGCCGGACCGACGTGCCGAAGATCGTCGACTGGTACATGAACGGCAAGATCGAGATCGACCCGATGATCACCCATGTCCTCAGCCTTGAAGAGATCAACAAGGGGTTCGACCTGATGCACGCCGGGGAAAGCATCCGTTCCGTCGTGGTATATTGACGTTTGATTTTGACAGGTGAAATTTCTTCGCGAATATAAGCGAAGAGAGGATAGGCAATGACGCACGGGCTGGTCCCTGCCAAGCTTGGCTTTGGCGGGGCCGCGATCGGTAACCTGTATCGACCGGTCGGCGACGACGCCGTCCGTACGACCATCGACGCCGCATGGGATCGGGGCATTCGCCGCTTCGATACCGCGCCGCATTACGGCTTCGGCCTGTCGGAACGGCGGCTGGGCGACGCGCTGGCCGAGCTTGATCCCGGTCAGCAGGCCTATGTCTCGACCAAGGTCGGCCGGGTGCTGCGCCCCGCCCCCGACCGCGACCTTGCCGCCGAGCGACAGGGCTTCGTCTCGCCCGAACCGGTCGAAAGTGCGTTCGACTATTCGCGGGACGGGGTACTCGCCTCGTTCGATGCCAGCCGTCGGCGGTTGCGCCGCGACCGGATCGACCTGCTGCTGGCGCATGATCTGGGTGCGATGACCCATGGTACGGACGCACCGGCGCAGATGGCGACCTTCCTCGACGGCGGCTATCCGGCGATGCGCGAGCTTCGCGACGCCGGCACGGTCGGCGCGATCGGCATCGGCGTGAACGAGATCGCGGTGTGCGAGGAACTGCTCGACCGAATCGACCTCGACGTCATCCTGCTCGCCGGGCGCTATACGCTGCTCGAGCAGGACGCGCTCGACACGCTGCTGCCCCGTTGCCTGGCGAGAGGCGTGCGGGTGATCGTCGGCGGTCCCTATAATTCGGGGATCCTCGCCTCGGGCACCGGACCGGACGCCCGCTATAACTACGGAACACCCCCGGCCGAGGTAACGCGCCGGGTCGATGCCATCGCCGCGATCTGTACCCGCCATGGCGTGCCGATGGCCGCTGCCGCGCTGCAATTCCCGATGGCGCATCCGGCCGTGACGGCGGTGATCCCCGGCATGGCCGATCCGGCAGAAGTGACGCAGGCCGTGACGCTGGCGACCCTGCCCCTGCCCGCGGCGCTGTGGACCGACCTGATCGATGCTGGCCTGATCCGCGCCGACGCCCCCGTTCCCAAGGAGACCGCATGACCCGCCTGTCCGGCAAAACCGCCATCGTCACCGCCGCCGCACAGGGCATCGGCCGCGCCGCCGCCGAACTCTTCGCCCGCGAAGGCGCGCGCGTGCTGGCGCTCGACATCAACGGCGACGCGCTGGCGACCCTGGCGGGGTGTGAACGGCATGTCGTCGACCTGATGGACGGACAGGCGATCAAGGATTTCGCGGCACGGGTCGGCGCGGTCGACATCCTGTTCAACTGCGCCGGCTTCGTCCATGCTGGCACGATCCTGACGACCGAGGAATCCGACTGGGACTTCAGCTTCGACCTGAACGCCCGGTCGCAATATCGCCTGATCCGTGCGCTGCTGCCGGCGATGATCGCGAACGGCGGCGGATCGATCGTCAACATGTCGTCGGTCGCCAGCCATGTGATCGCGGTGCCGGGCCGGTTCGTCTACACCGCGTCGAAGGCGGCGGTGATCGGCCTGACCAAGTCGGTCGCGCTCGATTTCGTGGGGTCCGGCATCCGCTGCAATGCGATCTGCCCCGGCACGGTCCAGTCGCCCTCCCTCGAAGAGCGCATGGCCGCGACCGGCGATGCGGAGGCCGCCCGCGCCGCCTTCACCGCGCGCCAGCCGATGGGGCGGCTTGGCCGGGCGGAGGAGATTGCCGAACTGGCGCTCTACCTCGCCTCCGACGCATCGTCCTACACCACCGGCGCGGTGCATGTGATCGACGGGGGCTGGTCGAACGCATGATCCGCGTCCTGACCCTCGACCTCGTCGACGATGCGGCGGCGATCGCCGAATATGAACGCTGGCACAAACCCGGCAACGTGCCCGCCCCCGTGCTGGCCGCAATCCGGGCTGGGGGGGTCGAGGAGATGCAGATCTTCCGTCTCCGCAACCGGCTGGTGATGACGATGACCGTGGCGCCCGGTTTCGATCCCGCCGGCAAGGCGCAAGCCGACGCCGCCGACCCCGAGGTCGCGGCATGGGAAGCGCGCATGGGCGAGTTCCAGCGCGCACTGCCCGATGCACCCGATGGCAGCCGCTGGACGCCGATGACGCCGATCTTCGCCCTGAGCGATCATCCGTGATCGCCCCCGCCGCCCCGCCCGCCGTCACCACTGCCGGGACCGGGCGGCGCTTCATCGCGCCGGGCTATGCCGCCGGCTTCGCGGTGGTGGTCAGCCTGTTCTTCCTCTGGGCGGTCGCGAACAATTTCAACGACCTGCTGATCCGCCAGTTTCAAAAGGCGCTCGACCTCAACCGTGCCCAAGCCGGGCTGGTCCAGTTCGCCTTCTATATCGGCTATTTCGTCATGGCGCTGCCTGCCGGGCTGGTGCTGCGCCGCTTCGGTTATCGCACCGGCATCCTCACGGGCCTGGGATTTTATGCAGCCGGGGCGCTGCTCTTCTTTCCGGCGGCGGAGACACGCGAATATGCCGCGTTCCTCGCCGCCTTGTTCGTCATCGCTGCCGGCGCGGCGTTCCTCGAAACCGCCGCCAACCCCTATATCGTCGCGTTCGGCGATCCGGCACGCGCCGAACAGCGGCTCAACCTGGCACAGGCGTTCAATGGCTTGGGCGGGGCCATCGCTCCGATCATTGGCGCGAAGTTCATCTTTTCCGGCGTCGAACATGACCGCGCGTCGCTCGATGCGATGGCCCCCGCCGCCCGCGCCGCCTATCGCGCGGCGGAGGCACAGATGGTGCAGCTGCCCTATCTGGTGCTGGCCGGCGTGGTCGTGCTGATCGCTATCGCCGTCGCGCTGGTCCGCCTGCCCGAAGTACCGCGCGACACCGGCGGCAACACGCTGCGGGGGCTGCGGTCGGTGCTGGGGGTCCGGGCACTGCGCTGGGCGGTGGCCGCGCAATTCTTCTATGTCGGTGCGCAGGTCGGGGTTTGGAGCTTCTTCATCGACGTGGTGAAGACGATCAGCCCCGCGACGCCCGAACGGCAGGCCGCCTATCTCCTGTCGATCAGCCTCGCGCTCTTCCTTGCCGGGCGGCTGATCGGCACGCTGCTGATGCACCGCATCGTCGCGACCCGGCTGCTCGCCGCCTTCGCCATCGCCAACATTCTGTTGATGCTGGTCGCAGCGCTCGGCCACGGCATGGTCGCGATCTACGCGCTGACGCTCAGCAGCCTGTTCATGTCGATCATGTTCCCCACCATCTTCTCGCTCGGCGTCCGCGACCTAGGGCCGCGCGCCCCGCTGGGCGCGCCGCTGATCGTGATGGCGGTGATCGGCGGGGCGGTGTTTCCGCCGCTGATGGGCTGGCTGAGCCATGGTACCGTGTCGATCCAGACCGCGATGCTGGTGCCATGCCTGTCGTTCGCGGTCGTGCTGGCCTTCGCCCTGACCGTGCCGCGCGCCGCTCAGCGGTAGAAGCGCACCTTCGCCAGTTCGAGCCATGCCCGCCCGCCCGGCTCGCCGGTCAGGCGGAAGGCGACGCTGCGCAAGGCGGTAAGGTCGAGCGGGGTGTCGCCACTGGCGAAGGCGCTGAACGGCAGGCGGATCTCGCGACGCTCGCCCGTCGCGGTGAACGAAGCCCGCCCCGCACGGCGCGCACCGTACACCTCGAAGGCCGCGCTATAGACCCCCGCCCCCCGCGCCTCGAACGCGATGCCGGCAAAGCCACGCGCATCGGCGACGTCGATCGCCCCCTTCGTCAGCGGTAGCACCAGCGCGGCGAACGGCCGGTCGGCGGCGCCCATCCGTGCCACCGCGAACAGGTGCCGGTCGTGCGGGCCATCGGAACGGACGATGTCGAGCCGACTGTGATCGGTCCCCGGCTCGGTGCTTTCCACCGGCAGCGTGTCGAGGTCGGTGCGGCCGTCGCCCCGCGCGCCGGTATCGATCGGGCCGGCCATGGTATGGGCCGGCATCGGCGTCGCTTCGGCCGCATCGATCCGCCGCCGCAGATCGTCCAGCGGCATCTCCCGCCCCGCGACGAACACGCGGCGGACGTCGTGCAGGTCGTCGATCGCGACATCGGGCCGTCCGCCGACCAGCAGCAGGTCGGCGCGTTGCCCGACCGCGATCCGGCCATGGTCGCGCTGTCGCAGGATATCCGCCGCCCCGCCGGTTGCCGCGACCAGTGCCTCGACCGGCGTCAGCCCCAGACGGCCGAGCAGCCGCGTCTCGCGCACCGCGCTCGACCCGTGATAGACCCCGCCGATCCCGGCATCGGTGCCGACCCCGATGCGGATACCCGCCGCGTGCAGCGCGCGGACATTGGCCTGCATGATGGCCCAGCGCTTCGATTCCAGTTCCGGGATCGCCTCGACCGGGCGGGCCATGCGCGCCGCCTCCGCCGCCCGTTCCGGTGCGGCGAGGTTTCGCCATTCCAGCGGCACGAAGGTCCGGTCCTGCTGCGGTTCATACACCACCAGCGTCGGCACATAGGCGACGTTCTTCGCCTTCATCAGCGCGATCAGTTCGGCATCGACCGGCGCATCGCCGATACCGTGCCCCAGCGCATCGACCCCGGCGGCAGCGGCGATCTTCGCGCCCGCCAACGTCACCGTATGGGTGATGACCGGCAGGCCCGCCGCATGGGCGTCCGCAACGATCGCACTGAGCGTCGGCACGTTCATGCTGGCCAGATCGGGCGAGCGGCCATAGCGCCAGCCGTCGGCAAACACCTTGATGACGTCGGGCCGGTACGCCAGCGCGGTCTTCATCGCGACATGCGCCGCGCGGGGCGTCGTGGCGGTCAGCGTGAAGAAACTGCCCCAGCCATATTCGGTGCCATGCCCGCCCGGGACGCCCAGCCGGATGGCGAGGTTCAGGCGCGGCGTCGGGATGCTGCCTTCGGCGGCGATGGCGCGGATCGGCGCAAGCATCTCGCCCGACAGTGAAAAGTCGTTGGCATTGGTGATGCCGTTCGCCAGATGCGAAGCCCAGGCCTTGCCCAGATCGTCGGGACTGCCATAGCCCGACGCACGCAGATGGGTGTGCAGATCGTGCAGCCCGGGCAGCAGCGTCAGCCCACGCGCATCGATCACCCGCGTGCCGCGCGGCCGCTTCAGATGCCGCCCGACGCCCATGATCCGGTCGCCGACCACCAGCACGTCGCCCGGCACCGCCGCCGCCCCGGTACCGTCGAACACCCGCGCGCCCCGGATCAGCACTGCCGTCTCCCTCCCGGCCTGCCGGTCGGCGGCGATCAGCAGCAGGGGCAGCAGCGCGAGCAAAAGGCGATGGAGCATGACTCCATATGTACCGGCTATACCGCGCCCGTCCAACGGTTGCGCCGCCATGGGCACCGCGTAGGATAGCCGCCATGCAGACGATAAAAGCGATCATTATCGGGATGGCAGGCGCAATGCTGGTGGCCGCCGCGCCCGACCCGGCGGTGGACGCAGCGGTGCGCGCGGCCCTTGCCAAGGCACCGGCCGGCACCCGGTTCGGCATGGTGGTGCGCGATGCGGCAGGCGTCGAACAGGTCGCGATCGAGCCGGACCGGCGCTTCGTACCCGCTTCGAATACCAAGATTTTCACGACGCTGGCGAGCTTTGCCACCCTCCCGCTCGATGCCGCCGACGATGGCGGCGCGGGGGTGCGGATGGAAGGGCGCGACGTCGTGCTGGTGGGCGCAGGCGATGCGCGACTGTCGAGCGCGGCGGACTGTCGGGTCGATTGCTTGTCGACGCTGGCCGATGCCGTGGCCGCCAGGACGCGGGTGGTGGGCGACGTGATCGGCGACGACAGCCGCTTTCCCGACCAGCGCTGGTCGCCCGGCATGGGGTGGAACAACATGGCCGGGCGCTATGGCACCGCCGCTTCCGCGCTGACGCTGGACGACAACGAACTGGCGGTTACCGTCACCGCAGAGGGCGACCGCGCGGTGGTCGGCGGGTCGGATTATTACTGTGTCGACAACCGGATACGGGTCGGCAAGACCAACGACGTGTCGTTCGACCGGATGCCGGGCAGCGACGTGCTGCGGCTGTCGGGAACGGTCGCGCCGGGGCCGGGCGTGACGGTCAGGACCGGGGTCGAGGACGCGGCGCATCATGCCGCCTGGACGTTGGCGAAGTTGCTGCGAGAGCGGGGTGTGCGGGTGACCGGGAAGGTCGGGGTCCGGCACCGGCCGCACCGGGCGGAGGAGGACGGCGCCGTCGTCGAAGGTGGCACGATGCCACCGATGTTGGCGCGGGTGCAGCCCGCCCCCCTGATCGAGGACATCGCGATCACCAACAAGGCCAGCCAGAACCTGCACGCCGAACTGCTGCTGCGCCGGATCGGACGGGTGCGCGGCGGCGGGTCGATCGGCGACGGACTGAAGCGGGTCGAGGGGATGATGGCGGCGGCCGGCGTGCCGCGCACCGCGTGGGACCTGTCCGACGGATCGGGCATGTCGACCTATAACCGGGTCACGCCACGCGCGATGGTGACGCTGCTCACCTGGGCACAGGCGCAGCCCTGGGGCGCGCGCTGGATCGCGACGCTGCCGGTCGGCGGAGTCGACGGGACGCTGTCGCGCCGGTTCAAGGACACGTCGCTGGCCGGGAAAGTCCATGCCAAGACGGGCACGCTGAGCGGTGTGTCGGCGCTGGCCGGCACGATGACCGCGGCGAGCGGTCAGATGCTGACCTTTGCGCTGTACGCCAACGACAATCCCGACGGCACCTCCGCCACCCCGGCGATGGACGCCGCGCTGCTGGCCGCCGCCGCCGCGCTATAGCCGGACGTTATGGCGTTCCCATAAAATTTGGGCGAGTGTTACCGTAACGCTACGGTTCCGTGAAAACTTGCCGAACGCCCCCTTCCGCACCGCGCCGCTTTTGTTGCTTACTGTTGCTGACAGCCGCTCGGGGGACAGGGCGGCGCAGGCTTGGGGGCAAGAACATGGCGGTGGGCAAGGCTTGGATGCTGGTGGGCGGATCGCTGCTGGCCGCGACGATGGCGATGGGCAATGCGAGTGCGCAGACCGTCAGCGAAGGGGTGACGACGCAGGAGGCGGCCACGCCGACCGGCGTCGCGGTGCAAACTTCGGAAGCGTCGAAGGCGGATGACGGCGAAATCCTCGTCACCGGATCGCGGATCAAGCGCGATCCGAACAACAGTTCGCTGCCGCTGCAGATCATCAGCAATGCCGAGATCGAGCGCAACGCGATCGCCAGCCCGGAACAGCTCATCAGCCTGCTGACCAGCAACGGCACCGGCGCGGACAACCTCGCCTCCAACGCCGATGTCACCACCGGCGCGCAGCGCGGCACCAACGGGCTGTCGGCGGCGAACCTGCGCGGACAGGGTTCGGCGGCGACGTTGGTCCTGCTCAACAGCCGCCGCGTCGCGGCGCACGGCCTGTCGGGTGCGGCGGTCGACGTGAACCAGATTCCGTTCGCCGCGATCGAGCGGGTCGAGGTGCTGAAGGACGGCGCATCGGCGATCTACGGCACCGACGCGATCGGCGGCGTCATCAACTTCATCACCCGCACCGATTATCAGGGCGTCGGCGCGATGGGCGCGACCGACATCACCGAACAGGGCGATGGCGCGATCTATCGCGTGTCGGCCATCGCCGGCTATGGCGATCTGGACGATCAGGGGTTCAACGTGATGGGCGCGGTCGCCTATCGCTGGAACAACATCCTGTTCGGCGCGAACCGCGACTTCGTGAACGGCAACCAGCCGAACCGCGGCCTGTCGGTCGATACGCGCGGCACGCCGATCGCCACCGCCTTTCCGCTCAATCGCTCCACCTTGCAAGGCAGCACGCTGGCGGGCGGCACACTGCTCGGCGGCACCGCGACCGCGCAGCTGCTGCCCGGCCTCGTCATCCCCGGCACGACCACGGCGGCGACCGGCGGCATCAACATCCTCGACCTGCCTGGCGGGGCCGGCTGCGAATCGATGGACGGCGGCATGGCGTATGACGATGCGCTGTGGAACAACGTGTCCGCCCGCTATGCCTGTGCCTGGGATACGGGCCGCGCGGCGGTGATCCAGCAGCCGATCAAGACGCTGACCTACCTCGCCCGCGCCGTCGCGCGCGTGGCGGAGGACCATCAGCTCTCGGTCGAGGTCACCGGATCGAACGCCAATTCGGCCAAGCTGTTCTCCAACGCGCAGGTGTCGAGCAACACGACCAATTTCCAGGTCGCCTATCCGCTCAACGGCCTGACCGCGCCGACCTATAACGCGGTGTACAATGCGATCCGGGGCACGTTCCCGGCGGTCGCCGCCAACTACGGCAAGCCGATCGCCTTCCGCTGGCGCTGCATCGCCTGCGGCCCGCGCGAGTACGAAACCGATACCAAGACGATCCGCGTCACGCTGGCCGCCGAAGGGCCGCTCTGGGCCGGATGGGATTATCGCGCGGGCGGGTCGTACGCCAAGAGCGAGGCCAGCTCGACGCTGGGCAGCGGCTATTATTATCGGGGCACGCTCAACAGCGGTGCCTATGACCCGCTGGCGCCGACCGCGCCGGGGGCGAGCGGGCCGGGCCTTGCCGGGCTGCTCAACAGCGGCATCCTCAACCCCTTCTCGATCAACCAGAGCGACGCCGCGCTGGCGGGGCTTGCCGCCGTGTCGGCCGAAGGGGCGACGCTGTATGGTGGACGCTATGAGGTGAAGCAGATCGACTATTCGATCGCCGGCCCGCTGTTCCGCCTGCCCGGCGGGAAGGCGCAGCTGGCCGCCGGCATCGATTTCCGCAGCGAAACCTACAGCTTCAACGGATCGGAAGCGGCCGCCGCGAACGCACCGGTCATCTTCCTCGCCGCATTCGACAATGTGAACGCGCTGCGCCGGCGCAACCGGCAGGTGAAGGCGGCCTATACCGAATTGCTGCTGCCGCTGTTCCGCGGGTTCGAGCTGACCGGCGCGCTGCGCATCGACGATTATGGCGATTTCGGCACCAGCACGAACCCGAAGGTATCGGCCAAGTGGCGGCCGTGGGAACCGCTGATGTTCCGGGGATCGTTCAGCACCGGGTTCCGCGTGCCGACCTTCAACCAGGTGTTCAACGGGCTGACCGATTCGCCCTATTCGGGTCGCGACCTTGCCGATCCGGTGCGCTGCCCAGGCGGCGTGCCCAACACGACCAACCCGGCGTGTCAGGCGGTGCAGCCCAACATCTATACCGGCGGCAACCCGGACCTCGGCCCGGAAAGCGCCAAGATGTTCAGCGCGGGCGTGGTGATCCAGCCTGCGCCCAAGTTCAGCGCGTCGGTCGATTTCTGGGCGATCAATGTCGACGATACGATCCAGCTGCTGACCGAGCGCGAGCTGATCGACAATGCGGGCCTGTTCCCCGACCGCTTCATTCGCAACGGTGCGGGCGAACTGACCATCATCGACCGCCGCTGGATCAATGCCGGTGCACGGCGGACGCAGGGCCTCGAACTGACCGCGCGCGGTGGCGTGGACGGGTTCGGCGGCAGCTTCCTGGCCGGGATCGACGGCACCTATATGCTCAAGCGCCGCGAGAAGCTGACCGAGAATGCGCCCTATGGCCCCAGCCTGATCGGCGTGTTCAGCTTTGCCGGCGACCTGAGCCTCAAGTGGAAGCACAATGCGTTCGTCAGCTATACCAACGATGCGGTGACGATCGCGCTGACCCAGCTGTATCGCGACGGGTACAAGAACCAGGCGCTACCGGGCATCGCGGCGGGCACGGTCACGCGGCCGGGGTTCAACGAATATGTGAAGCCCTATGTCACCTACAACCTTGCGGTCAGCTTCCTGAATCTGGGCAACAAGGCGACGCGCCTGACGCTGGGGGTCAAGAACCTGTTCGACGTCGATCCGCCGTTCGCGATCACCTATGATTCGAACACCGGGTCGGGCGGCGCATGGGAACCGCGCGTCGCCGATCCGCGCGGGCGGGCGTTCACCGTGCAGGCGGATGTGAAGTTCTAGGGGGGGGCTTGCTTCCCCCGCCCGTTCGGTTCGAGCAGCTTCGAGCTTGTCGAGAAGCGTCTGTCGAGAACGCTGTCGTGTGGGGCAACCCCTTCTCGACTTCGGTTCTCGACAGGCTCGAACCTGCGCTCGAAGCCAACGGATTTTGATGGAGGAATAGGGAAGATGATCGCCGCCCTCCTCGCCGCCGCGACGGCGCAGCCGGTCGCCGAGGTGCGGGTGGCGTTCGACCGACGGGGCGAGACGGCGGTGGTCGCGCGCGGCCTGGCCGACATCGCCACCGACCGTCCCGTCACCGCCGACGATCCGGTGCGGGTCGCCTCCATCTCCAAGCTGGTGACCGCCATCGCGGTGCTGCGGCTGGTCGATGCCGGCACGCTCGACCTCGATGCCGATGTGTCGGACCTGCTCGGCTGGCGACTGCGGCATCCGCGCTTTCCCGACGTGCCGATCACGCTCCGGCTGTTGCTGTCGCACCGGGCGGGGATCGTCGACGGGGTCGACTATGTCCTGCCGCTCGATGCCGAACTGGCACCGGTGCTGGCCGATCCGAAGGCGTGGGATGCGGCCCATGCGCCGGGGACGTGGTTCGCCTATGCCAATCTGAATTTCCCCATCGTGGCGAGCGTGATCGAGCGGGCGACCGGCGAGCGGTTCGACCGGGCGATGGCGCGGCTGGTGTTCGAACCGCTCGGGGTCGAGGCGTGCTATAACTGGGCGAGCTGTTCGCCCGACGTCGCCGGGCGCGCGGTGGTGCAATATCGGGCGGGCAAGCCGACCAAGGACGATCATCATGGCCGCGCGCCCGCCTGTCCGGTCGAACCGGCGCGGGACGGGTCGTGCGACCTGTCGCGGTGGCGCGCGGGGGTGAACGGCGCGATGTTCTCGCCGCAGGGGGGCCTGCGCATCTCGGCACGCGGGCTGGCGACGATCGGGCGGATGTTGTTGCGGCGCGGGCGGAGCGATCGCGGGCGGATATTGTCGCCGCAAGCCTTTGCGCTGCTGACCACGCCGCTATGGACGTGGGACGGCACCAATGGCGACACCGGCAGCGATGTGACCACCGGTACGAAACAGGGCGGCTTTATGTGCCGCTATGGGCTGGCGGTGACATTCCTTGCCACGCCGGCAAGGGGGTGCCGCGACGACCCGTTCGGCGACGGGCGGCTGCGGCTGGGCCATGCCGGCGACGCCTATGGCCTGCGCTCCGGGCTGTGGGTCGACCTGAAGGCCGGGACGGGCGTCGCCTATTTCGCAACCGACGTGGCGCTGGACGCGTCGGCGGGGTCGGCGTTCACCGCGACCGAGGAGCGGCTGGCGCGGGGGCGGTAGGGGCTTCGCCCCTTCCCTTCCGTTTGCTTCGAGCGGAGGTTCGAGCTTGTCGAGAACCGTAGTCGAGAAGGGGTTGCCCCGAACTCTGGGTTCTCGACAGACGCTTCTCGACTTCGCTCGAAGCTGCTCGAACCGAACGGGGGGGTAACTACCCCGCCCGTCAGTGCTTCTTCGGCAGGATGTGCAGCACGCCGGCGATCACCGCGCCGATCAGGATGCCGAACACCGCCGCGCCGGCCGCGTTGACGATCCATTCCAGTACGCCACCCAGCCCCGGCACCGCCTCCGCCACATGATGCGCGCTATCGTGGACGAGGTGCGGGAGGGTGGTGAACCCGAACTCCTCCATCCCGTGCAGGATGATCTGTCCGCCGACCCACAGCATCGCGGCGGTGCCGATCAGCGCCAGCGCCTTCAGCACGACCGGCATCGCCTTGACCAGGCCGCGCCCGACGGTCTGCGCCAGCGCGCTCGTCCGGCGGGCGAGGGCCAGGCCGATATCGTCCATCTTCACGATCAGCGCGACGACGCCGTAGACGCCGATGGTGATCGCGATGCCGACGACCGCAAGGGCGATGCCCTGCATCCAGATCGACAGCGCGGGCAGTTCGTTCAGCGCGATGATCATGATCTCCGCCGACAGGATCATGTCGGTGCGGATCGCGCCGCTGACCTGCGTGCGTTCCAGCTCGGCCGGGTCGGTGATCGCCGCCGCTTCCTCGGCATGATGGCCGCCCAGCAGCGGGGCGAGGATCTTCTCCGCCCCCTCGAAACACAGGAAGGCGCCGCCCGCCATCAGGATCGGGGTGATCGCCCAGGGCGCGAAGAATTTCAGGATCAGCGCGGCCGGCAGCAGGATGAGCAGCTTGTTGCGCAGCGATCCCAGCGCGATCTTGCCGATGATCGGCAGTTCGCGCGCCGGCGACAGGCCGACGACATAGCGCGGGGTGACGGCGGCATCGTCGATCACCACCCCCGCCGCCTTGGCCCCGGCGCGCCCGGCCGCCGCGCTCACATCGTCGAGCGAGGCCGCCGCCAGCTTCGCGATCGCCGCGATATCGTCGAGCAGCGCAACCAATCCACCAGCCATCGCCTGTCCCCTTGTTCGTTGGGCACGACCGGTAACGACAGGCGCGCGACAACGCCATGCCGGGTGGGCCGCAAATTTTTCCCTTAACGCAGCGAACCGATCGGCGGGCGGAGCCGGCGACGGGAAACTCGGTACGGATGCGAACCAATTCACTGTATACGCTCTGTTTTGTGAACCGCACCTCGCTCGAAAACCGGGTCGTTGCCAAGTCGAAGCGCCCACTGAAAGGGACGCGCGTTAATACTCCTTCAACAATGCTTAATATTCATGCAATCCATTGTTAAATTCATCCGCCCTATTCCCGTACGACGGACGATCTGACGACTGCCGGATAGCAGGTAGTTTTCAGTTGTCGCACGAGCGGGGGGATCACACGAATGCGTTCAACCATTAAAGCCAAACTGGGAATAACTTTTGCTGTCGTCGTGACGATGTTGATTGCGATCGTCGTGATCGGGGTCAGCCGAATGTCGCAGATGAATGCCGATATCGGCGACGTCATCGACGGACCGGCTGCACGGCAGTCACGGTCGCTGCGCGTGCAGGTCGAGGTGAACGAAGTCATCCGCCTCGAAAAGAACATGGTCATTTCGCGCGATCCGGCGCAGATACGGCAGTTCGAACAGGATTCCGTCGCCAAGATCGCGACGACGACCGACCTGATCCGTGACGCGGTGGACAAGGCGCCGGATCCGGCCAAGCCGCGCTGGGCGGCGGCCGCAGCCGAATGGGAGGAATTCCGACAGATCAATTCGAATGTCCGCACGCTCGCGCTTGCCGGCAAGGGGGAGGAAGCGGGGCTTCAGTCGATTTCCCGGTCGCGCGCAGTCGTGAAGAAGCTGTACGCCGTTCTCGACGACATCGTTGCGACCAACACCACGCTGATGAACGGCGCCAAAGCCACGACGGCCGCCAGCTATGAAAGCGCGCGGACGACGCTGGTCGGCGTGGCGATCGCCGCGATCCTGATCGCCATCGGCAGCGCGGTGTGGGTCAGCCTGATCGTGTCGCGCGGGTTGAAGCAGCTGGGCATCGCGCTGGACACCGTGGCAGGCGGCGACCTGACGCAGACGATCGAGGTGCGGATCAACGACGAGATCAAGGATCTGGTGGAGACGACCAATTCGATGATCGAACGGCTGCGGGTCGTGGTGGGCGATGCGTCGAGTGCCGCCGACAATGTCGCCGCCGGCAGCCAGCAGCTTTCCGCGTCGTCGGAACAGGTGAGCCAGGGTGCGACCGAACAGGCCGCCGCCGCCGAGGAAGCATCCGCTTCGA
>NZ_JAKREU010000017.1 GCF_022664435.1 Sphingomonas panni
ACATGCCCCGGATACTCCGGCCGCAACCGGATGCACGAGCCATCGTTCAGCCATAACCGGCCGCGTTTCGGCTGGCGCTGCGGCACCTTCAGCCCCTCGCGTCGCCAGATCCGTTCCACCCGTTTATGGTTCACCGACCAACCCGCCGCATGCAGCAGCGCCGTCACCCGGCGATAGCCGTAGCGCCCGTACTGCCTGGCAAGGGCGATGATATCCTCGGTGAGCGCCAACTCGTCATCTGCCCCGAACGGCACCTTGCGCTGCGTCGACCGGTGCTGGCCGAGCACGCGGCACACCCGCCGCTCGGATACATCCAGCACCTCCCGGACCTGGTCGATGCAGCGCCGACGCCGTGCGGGGCTCAGAAGTTTCCCTTGGCTGCCTCCTGCAGGATGAGCTTGTCCAGCGTCAGATCCGAGATCGCCCGGCGCAGCCGCAGGTTCTCCTTTTCCAGATCCTTCATCCGCCGAGCCTGATCGGTCTTCAGGCCACCATATTCCTTGCGCCAGCGGTAGCAGGTCTGCTCGCTGACCGCGATGCGCCGACAGGCCTCGGCGGTCGTGCCGCCCTGACCCAGCATGATCTCAACCTCACGTAGCTTCCCGATAATCTCCTCGGGCTTGTGCTTCTTCGCAGGCATTCGTCGTCCCTTCCTTGGTCCAGACTGTAATAGTCGATGGACCACTCAGAAGGGGGCAGCTCAGTAGTGGTCCCGGGCGCAGCCGCCTTGTTGATGGCTATTGCTATGCCAGCATATGAGGGCATCACCGATCCGCTCGAACGGATCTGGCGGAGCGCTGTGGCATTTGCCGTGTTTGGCGCTTACCCTCCAGCCTTTATCATCGGGCTCCCGGCGTTCTTCATGTTACGCCGACACGTCAATGCGACAATCATCAACTGCGCTGCGACTGGTGCAGTGGTCGCCGCTCTTCCCTGGCTCGTGCTCGCGTTAATAAGTCGACCGGATAATGCGAGCATTGATGGACGATCAACCGTCATCGACGGATCTTTGACTGCTTACGGATGGCTGATGAACTTCTACTACGTCGGCCAAATTGCCCTATTAGGCGCTATTGCAGGCGCGCTGTTTTGGTTCATTGCTGCGGCTGGCAGCCGAACCGGCAAGGTAGAACAGATATGATTGTGCGGAAGGAAAGAGGCTGCACGCTCTACCGCACAGCCTCTTGACCTGAGAACTCCCATGTGAGGGATCTCGGCCGCCTAATCGGGCGCACCAAGGGTGGCATGAACACGAAGCTTCACGCCGTCACCGACGCAAACGGCCGACCTCTCAGCTTCTTCATGACCGCTGGCCAGGTCAGCGACTACACCGGTGCGGCAGCGCTACTGGACGATCTGCCAAAAGCGCGCTGGCTCCTGGGCGACCGGGGCTATGACGCCGACTGGTTTAGGGATGCTTTGCAGGCGAAGGGTATCGAACCGTGCATCCCAGGTCGGAAATCTCGACACCAGCCCGTCAAATACGACAAGCGCCGCTACAGACGCCGCAGCCGTATTGAGATCATGTTCGGGCGCCTGAAGGACTGGCGCCGCGTCGCCACCCGCTACGATCGATGTCCGACGGTCTTCTTCTCCGCCATCGCCCTCGCAGCCACCGTCATCTTCTGGCTCTGATCAGTGAGTCCTGACCCTAGCGGGAAAGGCGAAGGTGCCAGCGTATAGCGCGAGATCCCAACGGTCCTGAAGCGGACGATCGGCAAAGCTTTCCATGCTGGTGCCGTCGATGCCTTGTTCCAGCACCTGATAAAACGCGAACCTGCTGCGCTCGCGAGCGCGCGCCTTATCGATGAATGCGATCGGTGGAGGATCTAGCCCGACCGACTTCGGCCCCTTTCCGTCCCCGGTCATGGCGTGGCAGCTCGCGCAGTTCTGGTTGAACAGCGCTTGCCCGCGCGGGTAATTGGGGGCGACGGCCGGGGCGAGCGGCACAGGATACGCGGCGATGAGATCAGCAGCGAGGCTGCGTGCGGCGGTTCCTACCGCTTCGGCGGGGGCCTTGGCCGCGATCAGCCGCTCCAGTGCAGTAGCCCGGCGCGCCAAATCGGCCTTGGCAGACGAGGATGCCAAGCTGGTTATCCGCTCGCGTGCCGAGGCGGAGAACTCCGTCATTTCAGCATATTCGGTCGGACTGACGATCTGGCCGCCCTTCACCGCTTCGGGATAGTCCACTGCGACGTAATCGAGCAGCCGCCATGCCGTTTGCACCGGGGCGGTCGTCTGGGCGCTGGCCGGCGAAACCAGCATGATCGCAACGAACATTGCAATAAGCGCACCGACCCAGCCATGGCGACTAAGTAGCATTAGCAGGTTATCGGCGAACTTCGCACTGCAAGACCGCGATACAGGAGCGATGGCTGGCCCGTTCGCGGCGACCCGGTTAAGGTTCATCGATCGCCTCTTATGCCGTCTAACAGGGCGACTACATTTCAAATAATGTTGAACCATTGGGCTGACCATGGATGAGAATCAAGCGCTGACAGCGTTCGCCGCCATCTCGAATGCGACCCGGCTGCGCATTGTTCGGCTGCTGGTCGTAGCAGGCGCAGACGGCCGCTCTGCTGGCGCGATCGGCGAGGAGCTGGGCGGCACGCCGCCCTCGCGCCTGTCCTTTCACCTTAGCCAGCTTGAACAGGCTGGTTTGGTGGTGAGCCGTCGCGAGGGACGGTCGATCATCTACAGCGCGATTTTCCCGGCGCTGTCGGACCTGGTGGCCTTCCTCATGCACGATTGCTGCGAAGGCCATTGCCTCGTCTGCGATCAGGCGATCGAGCTATTTGCGAAATGTACAGGACGGCCCACCCCGGCCGCCCGGGTGGTCCAGCGTGCTTGAGGGCAATCACGCGCGCTCTAGTCGGCGGCTTCCGCGTGCCATCCCAAACATGGCGATGCTGGCGACAGGACTATCGGCCGATTGACGGTCGCGGATCGCCCGAAGATCGGCGGTTAGCTGCGTTTGACCGATGTCTATCAGTACGTACCCGGCTTGCTCCACGTCGGAGAACCGTATGTGGCCGTTGTTGGCTAGAGCGTCGCCGAAGCGCCCCTTGGGGGGTGAGGCCGCGGCTAGCGCGGACGTGACGATTTCGCCTGCGACCGGGCGCCCGCCGCTGTCGTTCAGGTCGTTGACCCAAAAGGAATGCACATCGCCGCTCAGGACAAGTGGGCTCGTGACGGTGGATCGTGACAGGCCCTGCAGGACACGGCTTCGGTTCGCCGTATAGCCGTCCCATTGATCACTGAACGTTGCTCTGCCTGCGCTATCAAGAGCAAGCGGCGCGAAGAAAACTTGCTGTCCGATCAGCGTCCACGGACGATGCTCGCTGGCGAGCCGCTGGTCGAGCCAGCGTTCCTGTGTTGCCCCCATGATCGTCCCCGTCGATGCCGCGGCCTCCGCACATCCGTCTAGCCGGACGTTGCGCGCTATGCCGGCAGGAGCGCAGGGTGACGGACTGCGGTACTGGCGCGTATCCAACACGGAAAGTGACGCAAGGTCGCCCCAATCGACGGCTCGATAGAGCCGGGGCGTACTGGCACCGTGCCATATGCTCGGCCGGATCGGCATATGCTCGAAGTATGCCTGGTAAGCAGCGGCACGTCGCGTCGCGAACATGGCAGCGGGTTCGCCGGTCCGATTGGCAAGATTTGCATAGTCGTTGAGGACTTCGTGGTCGTCCCACGTCACTACCCACGGGCAGGCGCGATGGGCGGCCTGTAGATCGGGGTCCGTCTTGTAGAGCGCATGCCGCTGCCGGTACCCGCCAAGGTCCAGCGGCTCCGACGTGCCAAACGAGCGGACCTTTGCCTGATCGGGATAAGTTTGCTCGTAGATGTAGTCGCCAAGCTGGAGCACTAGGTCGGGCTGCTGCGCAATCATGTCGCGGTAGGCTCCGAAGCGAGCCTGCTCCCAATGTTGGCACGACGTTACCGCTATCCGCAGCCGAGCGGACGTTTGCGGTACGGTCGTCGTCCTGCCGATGGGGCTCGTCGCCCCGAGCGCGTGAAAGCGATACCAGAAGGCACGACCAGACGGCAGCCCACCGACCTCGACATGGACGCTGTGGGCGGCTTCCGGCCGTGCGGGTAGGACGCCGCGGCGGACGATCGTTCGAAAGCCGCGATCAGCAGCGACCTCGTACCGCACCGAGACGGCCTTTGCATCGAGCGGAGCAAGGCCGCGCCCGATCAACCGCGTCCATAGGACAAATCCGTCGCCCGACGGATCGCCGCTGGCGACGCCAAGTCCGAACGGATCAATATCGGTGCGTGCATGAGCATCGATGGGCGTCGATGGCATGATGGCTAGCGATGCCATTGCCATCATGACAGCGCGGCGATGCCAGGTTGGGTGCAGCGTCTCGAGCATAAATCCTGAGTACGCCCCTGGCGTGACCTGCTGATGACGAATCGCCATATTGTCACGAAAGTGTCGCCGCTTCGCAACGCTGTCGCCATCAGAGGTCCCTAGCGGCGTCATTTCAAGACTTGGTGAAAAGTCTGCTAAAATCCCAGGGGGAATAGATGATTTCGAAGACGCTCCTGCTGAGCTCCGTCAGCGCCTTGCTGTTGGCCGCCGGCACGGCCCAGGCACAATCCGGTGCTCTACCAGAACGCCCGGCTGCCACAGCGTCTGAAGGCGCCAGCGCACCAGATGCCTCGGAAGACCAGGGAGAAATTGTCGTCTATGGCTCTGGCCGTGTGAGGCAGGAGCAGACTGTCACCAAGGCAGCTATCGACATTCTTCCTCCCGGCAGTTCGCCCCTGAAGGCGGTTTCACGGTTGCCGGGTGTGGCGCTGCAAAGCTCCGATCCGTTTGGCAGCTACGAGCTGGGCACGCGATTGTCAGTGCGCGGCTTCAATCAGAGCCAGATGGGCTACACGTTAGACGGCGTGCCGCTTGGGGACATGTTCTACAACGGCCACAACGGCTTGCACGTCAGCCGCGCAATTGCGGCGGAGAACATCGCGCGGGTAGACGTGTCGCAGGGTGCCGGCTCACTTGCGATTGCTTCGACTAGCAACCTAGGCGGCAATCTCGAATTCGTATCGCGCGCGCCTTCCGAAACGATCGGCGGCGAGATCGCCGGCACCTACGGCATGTACGACACTGTGCATCTCTACGGCCGGATCGATAGCGGCCTGCTTTCCACTGGCACGCTAATCTCGGTGTCAGGCGTCTATCACGATGCTGACAAGTGGAAGGGGTTTGGCAAGCAGACCGATCGCAAGATCAATGGCAAGGTCGTCCAGCGGATCGGCGACGCCACGCTGACCGGGTGGCTGAACTACTCGCTGCATAAGGAGCGGAACTACGCCGATCTCTCACCGGCGACGCTCGACCGCATCGGCTACGATCTCGACTTCCTTCGGCCGGACTTCGACACGGCAGTCCTGCTGTCGCAAGTCAGTGCCAATCAAACGGCTGCGGCCGCCAGACGAGCGTTACCATTCCCCACGGCCGGCGTGGTCTTCCCCTCGCCCTATACCAATGTAAACGACACCTATTACGACAGCGGTGGCTTTCGTAAGGACTGGCTGGGCGCACTGACGCTCAACGTGCCGGTGGCAGACTGGCTCGATCTCGGCGCAACATACTATCACCACTACGATCGCGGCAGCGGCGGCATTTACACGCCGGCGGTGTTCAGCCCAGATGGCTTCCCGCTGTCGGTCCGAACAACCGAATACGGCATCAACCGGGATGGCGGCATAGCGCGTGCGACTGCTCGCCTGGGCGCGCATACGTTTCAGATCGGCTACTGGCACGAAGACAATGATGCAACGACCGACCGTAGCTATTACGCGGTAAGTCAAACAAATCGGCCTGACGTGACCGATCTGCTGAAGAGCCCGTTCCGCAGCGACTTCCTCACCGATCTCACCACGGTTACCAATCAGTTTTTCGTCAGCGACAGTTGGCAACTTAGCGATGCCCTGACGATCGCGGGTGGCTTCAAGGGCGCTCGGGTCGAGAACGGCATCACAACGACCTTCGGCACTCCGTTCATCAACGGGAAGATCGCCGCGAAAGACTGGTTCCAGCCGCAGATCGGCGCGACCTGGCGCGTTGGACGGCAGGAGTTCTTCGCCAATTATGCAGAGAACATGCGCGCCTATATCAGCTCGTTCCGCGGCCCCTTCGGCACTACGCAGGTCGGATTCGAGGCTATCCGCGGCGTGTTGAAACCGGAGACATCGCGAACGGTCGAGGGCGGCTGGCGTTTCAATGCTGGTCCGCTGCGCGGTGTACTGGCTGTCTACGACGTAAAATTCGAGAATCGGCTGCTCGCGGCATTCAGCGGCGCCAACATTCTTGGAAATCCGAGCGTTCTTCAGAACGTCGGTAGCGTGACCAGCCGGGGCGTTGAAGTCGCAGCGACGTACCGAGTGATGCCCCGCCTGTCGCTGATCGGTTCTTACTCGTACAACGACAGCACTTACGACGACGATACCGTAAACGGAACGGCCACCGTGCGCACCAAGGGCGTTCGAACGGTGGATACGCCAGCTCATCTGGCAAAGGGCGAGATCAACTACGACGACGGCAGTCTGTTTGGTAATCTGGCGGGAGGGTACACTTCGCGGCGGAACGTTACCTACACCGGCGACGTCACGGTTGATGGCTATGTCCTGGTCGATGCCGCGCTCGGCTATCGCTTCCCCGCAGATGGGCCGCTTGCCGGCCTAGAGCTCCAGATCAACGCCGCAAACCTTCTCGACAAGAGATACATTGCGGCACTTGGATCGGGGCAATTTTTCAACACCGCAGCATCGCTCAACAACACCCTGCAAGCAGGATCGCCACGTCAGGTATTTGGGACGATACGGAAGCGGTTCTAAGGTATGCGAGGCGGCCGGCACCATAGGGCTGACTTGTCCGGGTGCCGGTCCGACTCTCGCCCTCTACGATTCACGTGGGCCGGTTCCCGCTTCCGTTGCGTACGTGGGATTTGGGAATGTGATGGCTTTCCCGAAATACCATCCCATGCGAGACGGGATCGCTACGCGTTGGGGTGTCATTCCGCCCCCAACCGGACCCAGCCACCAGCGGCGCATTTTTCAACAGCCCCGGTCGTTTTTCTGATTACTTTGTAGCGTGCCACAAGCCTGATGGACGCCTTTCCCGGAACGGCCTCCTCACAGGTCATTTTGGTTGCGGCAACTCGTCGGCAAGTTTTGGGGCTGCCGCTATATACTCATGCGTGGGCGGGCCTTAATAGCGCGCCGCTTCCTCGCCTATCGAGAAAGCGGCGCCAGTCTCCGCCTGTTTAATCTTTCAACGACGGCTCAATTTGGAGCGTCAGCAGTAGCAGGTAACACCGACCGTCACGTTGTTCGGTGCCCAAGCCGTCAGCGGGGTGAAATACATGTTAGTGACAGGGCCGGGCGTCGGATTTCCCCCGTCACGTCCGTGAACCTGTCCGAGCGCAATCGACCCGGTGAAGACCGGGCCACCACTATCGCCTTCAAGGCTCTGCCGCGGATAGGTCGAGTTACTGTTCATTCTATAGAAGGCACCGTAACTATCCGTATAGGTGTATGGGTCGGTGTAACCGCATGTCTGACCTGTCGATCGGCCATACTTGCAAATATACTGCCCTTGCGCGACACCTTGCGCTCCAGTGACGGTAACGACCCCAGCACCGTTATAGAACTTCGGAACAACCAGATAGTTGTTTCCGCCGGAGAATGTGTGCCACTGGCTATCCACGCCGTTTGACACCCATTCTTGGCGAAATGCGAGTGAAACCCCGGTGGTTTCATCCCTGCCATTATTCTCGCAGTGGCCTGCGGTCGTCACGCCATAGAGCGAGCCGTTGGTTTGTTTGACGTTAAAGCCTCGCGTACATTCATTGATGTCGCCGTTAGAGAACGTGCCGCGATAGTTCTGGCCGCCCGGAACCTCCGTTGCCGTGAGAGCAATGCCGTCGAATTGCTCTATCTGCGTTCCAGGCGCCGCACGAAATCGTCCGCCAACAATCGCCGCGAGGGCGGAAGTGGGATCTTTCACCAATAATTTGATTTGCCCCGTTCGCGCATTGGTGGCGATCGTAGCGTTTGAGCCGAGCGATGAGAGATATCCCCGCGCCTGCGCCCCTATCTCAGACTCTCATACTGGTGCAGTGCGAACATCGAGAACGCTGGCGAGTTCACCTTTGCCGGCGAACTGACGTGCGGCGTTACCGATCGCTTCGAGGTCCGCAGCTACACCATAGATAGCAACACGGAAGTCGGATCCCGTAGTCGCTTCGGCCCCAGCGAAGCCTTTGGGAAAACGTGCCGAGAGCGCGGGCGCCAGACGCCCCAACTCTCCCATGATCCGCAAACGTCGCGACGCCTCTGCAACAGTAAGGCCCTCCGTCTTCGAGAGCTGTTTGGCAGTCGCATCGTCAGGATCGTTGAACGGTTCGTCAAACGTTGCAAGTCGAATGGTTTTCGTGTTCGATACGGCATGCGCTGCCGAAATCGCGACCGAGGCGAGGACGCAGGCTGCGCCAAGCCGAAAAGCACGCTTCTTCATCACCCTTCTCCTTCAACATAGCTACTGGTTACGTACGGACCTCCACATGCTTGGAGCTGCTGATATGCCTCTGGATCGCCTTGCAGGAACTCGATCGACCCATCACCGCCGCGGATCGTAACCTGCATTCCACTTTTGAAGAGGCGGCCATCGGGTGCCTTCACTGCCTTCGGGGTGCTGTCCCACACATGACCATGAGGCCAGATCAGCGTCCGCTTTGATCCAGAAACCATAAGGTAGGTACAGTTGCCGCGGTACGACAGCCGGCCATTTAAATGTTCCGGGATCACGATATCGGTAGGTGGAGATGCCGCTACGTACGGCGCTACAGCTGAGCATGCAGAAAGTTGAATGCAGCCGGTAAATACAAACAATCCCTTGAGAGCCACGGATCGTATGATAAAGCGAAACGGCATCTCTTATCGCTCCACCTGAGCGATATCACGCGAGACGACTCTGCTAAACGATACCCTCACCGGGTCGTTTGAAATAATGCTGTATGTTGGACTTTTGTCTGGCGTCAAGCCGCTTGCGCGCAAAGCTTTGTTGACTGGTTCGCCAGCGATCCGATTTAACACTTGCGGCAAGTTTGAGCTGCTAAGGCCCGAAAGCTCACCCTTGATTTCGCATCCGGCTGATCGACAATCTACGGAAATTTGCGTGGGAGCGCCAGCCGAGGCAAATACTTCTCTGATCTTGCCTTCGGTACCCGGTGCCCATGCGAGATCGCGGCTTTGGCTGTGAAGGGAACGCCGGACCCGTTCCGGATCGCCTGAAATATCGAATGCGCTACTCTTCTCCTCTGTGGTATCGGCCACGCGTGAGGAGATAGCGCTGGGGGTCAGGGAAGGCAATGCAGAGGAGCCGGTGACCACCTGGACCTCGCCGCGCTTATCGCTATAGGATCCAGATTGACGAAGAACCAGGGAACTGACAACGCCAAGCGCCGCCAAGGCAATAGCCAAAACGCCTAGTAGCCGAGGTGACTTGCGCCTTTCCATCACCGCAGGCTCCGATTAGCTTTGATATTAATTCCAGGCTTTAACATGCGATGTGTACAGCACGTTTGCTTCAAATTGATGTCACAGCAGTTGAAGATCGCTGAAAAAGGCCTTGGTGGAGGTTGACCCGATTTGGTTTACACCAAGCTCGCCGAGCTCCGAAAGCTGCTGCATGGTGGCCTCGACCCGGTGCGGACCCGTGAACTCACCGACGAGATGAGGGCGGCAGGGTTGCCGCTGTGATGGCGCCAAACCGGCATCCTGCGTCAGCGTATCAGCATTGTGCGTCCGTCTCACCGATCGTGCGCTGCGTCTCACGCAATGTGCGTCGAGCAACGCCATCCGTCTCAACTAATCTGCGCCGAAAACTCCCCTCTATTGCGCGTTTGGTCGAGCATCATTGCAGGCCGCTATAGATAGCGTTCTGCCAGCGTGCCTCCGAGGGAAAGGGCGTCATCCCATAGCCGGCTGACATTGCCGGAAGAGACGGCAGGAGTATCGGTATAGCTGAAATGGTCGCGAATGGGCACGCGTCGGAGTTCACGCAGAACGTCTTCCCGGTCGCATCCGGCGAAGCAGGTCACTAGAATTCCGCGATTGCCCTGGCGGATCGACAGGCTTGGGGTGCTGTCGGAATGCGCCGGGCAAAGGCACATGGCGGTTCTGCCGTGCCATGTGCCGCCAAGTGCGCCAACAAGATCGATGAGTTGCTGCGAAGGTCGTTCGGCTGTGAGGGCCATGATCGGCTCCTTTCACAACCTCGGCCCCCCTCCCCTTCTCCACGAACACCGTTTTAGAGGTTATCGGAGAAGCAAGACGGAACAGATCGCGCGATGGGTCGTGCGAGACGCGACTCTTTTCATGTCTCGAAAGCAGTTGTTGGAGCGAATAGTCCCGGCTCGAGCCGAATCGCCGTGGACTGAGAGGTTCCATCTCTGACGCTGTGCCCGCCAATCATCTTTGAGATGATTCGCGTTGCTGTGAATGCCCGTTGTCTGAGCTTCAAAGTCGGACAAGACTTGAGGATAAGTCCTCAAGCGGCGCGTGCTGGCGAGTGACTCATCTTGATTTTCGTCCGGGTTTATAGGCGAAATGATACACACGCGGATGGTCCGGGACTCGGGGGCAATAAGAGGGCTTGTCCCTGCGCACGCCGGGTCAGGTCACCCTATTTGACTAACCACCCTGCATTTGGCATATCTGTCCGGGATTAGGGGCCATTATGCGGTGCTTTTCACGAACCGTGGCCGGTTTGGGTTCAAAAAGGGGACATGCCCATGCTGTCGGGTCAGATTCTCGATGCGATGATTACCTCGTGCGAGAATGCCAAGACCGTGCTGCGACAGGCGGCCATTGATCCATCCGATCGCAAAACGCTGAACATTTCAATGGGGGCGACAGTCGCCGCTGAATTGCTCGGCCGAACGCCGGAAGCGCTTTCCAAGGCTGAGGCGCGCGGACGCTTGCCCGCCCCCAAGACGGCCACCAACGGACGCCGATTCTACACGGTCGAAGATTTGATCGCCATTCGCGAGAAGCTCGGCATCAAGATGGGTAAATTGCCCTCCGAGCGCGCGGTCGTCATCGCCGTGCAGAACTTCAAGGGCGGCGTCAGCAAATCGACGACGGGCAAGCATCTTGCAGATTACCTTGCGCTGCGGGGATATCGCGTTCTTGTTGTCGATTGCGATCCCCAGGCGTCGATGAGTGTTATGTTCGACGTCAATCTAGAGGCATTGGTGGACGAGACGCACACGCTCTCGAACTTCCTCTCCCCCAGAATCGACGAAGCCGATTCGCTGCGAAAGACGATCCAAAAGACCGCGTGGCCGAATATCGATATCTGCCCCGCCAACCTGGGCCTCCAGGACACCGAGTGGGAACTGACAGCAACCATCGAGGAGGGCCCTACCGCCATTGCCGGCGCGTTCCGCATGCTGAGAATTGGCCTGGAAGAGGTCCGGCACGACTATGACGTCGTTATCCTCGATCCTCCCCCTGCCATGGGCTTTTTGGGCGTGAACACGTTGACGGCCGCGGACGGCTTGCTGATCCCCGTGCCGGCTCGGCAACTCGATTATCTTTCGACAATCCACTTCATGCAGACCTGTCGCGAAGCGATGGACCTCGTCTCGAAGTTCGACACTTCGATCGACTACGGGTTCATTCGCGTCGTCTGCACCATGTTCCAGCCCAACAGGACCAACGAGGCTCAAATGCTTCAGGTCATGGAGAAGACCTACGCTGGCCAGATGCTGTCGACGCCGATACTCCTGTCGGAAGAGATCAAGAATGCCGGGTTGTCGATGTCGTCGATCTACGAAATCAACAAACCATATGGGTCGCACCAGACGTACACGCGGTGCCGTGACAACCTCAACATGGTGTTTCGCGAGATCGAAAAGGATATTTGCAAGCAGTGGCCGTCGCGTATGGCGCAGGTCGGCACCGACAGACTGACGGAGGCGGCATGAGCAGCGCAGGGGGCCGGCGTCGCAGCCTACTGGCGAATGCCATCGAAAGCATCGGCACGACCCCTGCCCCCACGTCCGTGGCCGAAGTCGCGGATGCCGAGGCGCTGGTCGATCGCGATAAGCCGGTCGACGAACCTTCGACGCCCTCATTCCTGGAGCGGCGTGGTATTGCGTTCGATGAAATCGCCCGCACGGTCAAACGTCCGACTATCCGTCTGAAGCCCTCGGAATGCTCCATCTGGCCGGGCAATGCTCGCGATCATGCGGCGCTGAGCCACGAACGCTGTGCCTCGCTCATTGATTCCATCCGCGAGGAGGGGACGAACCGCGAGCCGGTTGTGGTGCGGCGGACGCCGAACGCCGAGACCCCCTACGAGTTGATCGTCGGCACCCGCCGGCATTTCTCGGTTTCCTGGCTGAATGCCAACAACCATAGCGAAATCGAGCTCGTAGCGCGTATCGAGACGCTCGATGACGAGGCCGCTTTCCGGCTCGCCGATTTGGAAAATCGAGAGCGCGAGGACGTCACCGATTTGGAGCGTGCGCGCAATTACAGGCACGCTGTCGACGCATATTACAACGGGGTTCGCACGCAGATGGCCGATCGCTTGGCCATCGCCAAGCAGAACCTCCACAACCTCCTCCAGCTCGCGGAGTTGCCGGACGAGGTCGTGGCAGCGTTCGCCGAGCCCGGAGACCTCAAGGTCCGACACGGCATGCGGCTCTCGCCCCTGCTGAAGAACGAACAGCACCGCGACGCGATCATCGCCGCAGCTATAGCCCTCGGTGCCGAGCAACAGGCGCTGAAGGACGCTGGAAGCGACAAGATTGAGGGTATCAAGGTCTGTGAGCGCCTGGCCGCAGCCGCAGTGGCTCCCGCGGCGTCGAAGAAGCCTGTACCCCGTGCCAAGCCGGCCCTCACCGCCGCCTCGGGTCGCGAGATCGGACAGGTTCTTGCTGATACACGGGCCAAGGGAATTACGATCAACATCAACCCCAAGGGCACAGCGTCGGTCGACGAGATCCTCGAAGCGCTCCGCCCTGCCCTTGAGAGTGCGAAGTTCAGTCGAAATTGAGTAAAATCTAGTTTAACGCTTTATTTTCAATTAGTTGGCTCCCGGTAAAATGCGTTTTACCGATGCCACGGGACACGAGATGCAACAGGATCACCGCGAAGACGGTCAAGTAGACCTCTTTCTCCCTCAGCTGACTGCGCTTCCTCTTCGGGATCAGCGCGAAACGATGGAGCGGCCCTTTTTCTCGCTGTCGAAGCGCAAGCGACTCAAGCCGATCGACTATGTCAGTCCGGATCGTAAGATCACCGTCCATGTCTCCGCTAATTCGGAATATGGTCTGGCGACTATCTACGACCTCGACATACTGATTTACTGCGCGTCAGTTTTGATCGAGCACAAGCGGCGAGGTGCCAACGACATCCCGCAGACGCTCCACGTCGTCCCATACGACATGCTGAAGACTCTGAAGCGCGAGGTTGGTGGACGCGCTTACGATCTTCTGGGCAATGCCCTCGACAGGCTCCAATCGACCACGGTGAAGACGAACATCCGCTCAGGAGATGCCGTCGAGACCACCTTCTCCTGGATCGACAGTCACAGCCAGCTTAAGGATCGGTCCGGAAACGTGCGGGGAATGAGAATTACCCTCGCGAAATGGTTCTACGACGGGGTGTTGATGGACGGCGGCGTGCTCGCCATCGATCCGGCTTATTTCTCGCTCACAGGCGGGCGCGAACGCTGGCTCTATCGGGTCGCGCGCAAACATGCGGGTGGGGCCGGAAGCGACGGTTTCGCCATCTCGATGCCAACGCTCTTCGAGAAATCCGGCGCGGAAGGCGATTATCGGCGCTTCAAGTTCGAGATGACCAAGATCGCTCGGGAGAACGATCTGCCAGGCTACTCCCTGGACATCGAACAGCGTGACGATGCCGAACCGCTGCTGCGCATGACCAGGCGCGATCGCGAGCCGTCCGAGGAGGGCAAGCCCTCCCCTGCCCTCGCCCAAGCCTCGCCTGCGGCCGTCAAGGAAAAGGCGCCCGAGGAACCGGCTATCTCCTTCCCCTCGAGCGGGCATATCTCGCATTCGGCATTCGGTGCGATCGCCCGCGCCAACCTGCCCAGCCCCCAACGCGACCACGGTCTCGTTGGAGACGATTTCCGGAACTTCCTCCGGCAGCGCGAGATAGCGTTCGACGCGAAGAACATCACACAGATATTCGCGACCTTTTGCGCGAAGCAGCGTCCGGTCAACTGATCGACGCCGTAGGCGCAATCCGCCAAAACGGTCTTTCAGGAACAGGGTCGAGAATGGCTCGCGCGCGCACGTCAACTTATCCGTGTGGACCGTTCCCGAAGTAACGAGCCGGGCCCCGGACCCGTCTGTATGGCGCCCCATCAAATGTGCGTGGGCTGCGAAGATCCAACCACGCGCGATCCTTTGCCAGCCTTCTTCTCGGATGAGCTTTGCCGGGCACAGCTGCGCCAGCGGGAGGATCGCCCGTTCCACCTCTCCAGGCAGCCGTCACGGTACTTAGAGAACGGCGCTTATAGGGTGGGATTTGTGATCAGATTGCCCGGATCTGATAGCTGAATCACTGACCGGCTGACGCCGGTAGGATCAAGCGGTGGGGCTGAAGCCGTCCTTGTGGGTATGTCGGTCGAGGTAACGCATGATGATGTCATCGGTGATGTTGCCGGATGTGGTCGAGAAGTAGCCGCGCTGCCAGAAGCGTTGGCCCCAATATCGTTTGCGGATGTGCTCGAATTCCTGTTGGATCTTGCGGGATGAGCGCCCCTTGGCCCGGCGCACGAAGTCGCTGACCGAGACGTGCGGCGGGATTTCGACGAACATGTGTACGTGGTCCTTCGACAGCGCGCCGTTGATGATCTTCACGCCCATCTCGGCACAGACCTGACGGATGATCTCGCGCACCCGTAGCCGAACATCGCCGATCAGCACCTTGTACCGATACTTCGGCGCCCAAACGAGATGGTAGCGATGATGGAATGTGGTGTGACAACCGGACCGATACGCCATAGCCTGTAACCTCGGGAAAAGCGGAAGCTTCACGCCTTCGGCGGCTTCCGCTTTTCCCGAGGTTACAGGCTAGCACGCGAGTCTGTGGCTGAAGCCAGTATCCGACTGAAGTCGGAGGGGTTCCTCCTTGCTAGAGGACTCTAAAGGTCAAACTGTCGACGCTCCAAAGAGGCTGGGGAGGGGAGGGGGAGTCATCCTCGCTGCTTCGATGCCGTTCCTGAAATACCGTGAATGCTTCGACTGCAAACGCCTCCGGGAGCGCTAGACATCCACAATCGGCGCCCATCGCCTGGCCAAGCCCCGTTCTCAATGTACCGTCGAGATCACTGGCCGGCTCCCGAGAAACCTCGAAACTTCGCGGTCCAGGCAGCCGAGCGGGATGCGCTCAAGGCAACAAAACGTCGAGATCATCGCCGTTTTAGGTCAGTTCCGCAGGGTCCCGTTCCTAAAAGACCGTCAATGATTCGCCCAAGGACTCGGGAGGGCCGCGGAAATGCCGCTCGACTCCTCCGAACACAGGGCGGCCTCGCCTGACGCCTATAGTTCGACAACGAGCGCTGCCGGGTGTAACATGCCTGAAAGGCACGGAAAACAGCCACTTTGCGGACGAGTAAAACGCGTTTTACTCCCTTGGAGACGTCCTGTGGCCCGCGCCGTGCCCACGGTATTTCAGGAACGGGGCACGGTACATGAGGAACCGAATCACGGTTCAATGGGAACGCCCCGCAGGGTATTTCAGGAACGGCCAAACGGTATAATGGGAACGGCGCTGAACTCCCGACTCGCGCTGAATCGGCGAGTCGCGAAAGATCCATCCACAGCTTAACTTTTTATCCTATTCTCTAAAGAGATTAACACGCCTGCGGCGCTCCCTTCTTTTGAAGAATTGATTGGGAAGAAGGGGAAGGGACGATCGCCGCGCACTAAGCACGTCGTCCACCCAAAAAGCTCCGTCGCGTGCGTCGCCTCACACACCCGACCGCAGATCGACGTCGATTATCGCGGCGCCTAGACTCCTTGCAAGCCAGCCATCGCGGAGCACCTCACTACGCTCAGGTCGCCGAGGGCACCGTGACAGGAGCCATTTTCCAAGACCCGAACGAAGTCCGACCTGCACTGAGCGCCGCCAGCAGCCCGCACAGCGTGTTTCCGCTCTCGGCTATCCCCACGGCAAGCAAAGCGCCCAGAAGGCCGCTGTGGGGCCTTCCTGCCAAGCCTGATCACGAGAAGCATGCCGTTGTGGGTCAGAGAACCCGTGGACTGGACATTGCAGCTACCGCCTTCAACTATCGATAGACGATAGCCGCCGACTGCAGAGCTCGTGTTTCACCACTGGGACAAGGGGAACGAGACCGCGCTCGCCGGCAAATCAGTTCTTGCTGCATCCAGCGCTATGAATTGCGAACAGGGGAGGGGAGGCAGCTACCCCTTTGGTGAAAGGTTTGCCGGCGCACCTCGGTAGAGAGGCCCCGGCCAGCCGACGACATTCCAATCGTTCGACAGAAGGATGCTCCGGTTGATAGACCGGTTCATCAGACCGGGCGGCAAGCGAAAGATCCTCCTGCGGACTGTCGTTCACAAACTCTCGGCGCGATGCTGGAGAAGCTTGTCGATGTTCTCCATCTCGCGATCGAAGGCATCGAAGACCTCCGACAGCTCGCGGCTCGCTGGCGGGGGAGGGACCACGTTGCGCGGCCGTCCACGCTTGGGCGCTGCAAAGCCAAACTCGATGGCAAGGTCCGTGCTCAGGAACACGCGCCAGGTCCGCCGCTGGGTGATCTCCACGAGCAAGCCGCAGTCGACGGCACGGCCCAGCAGTTTGCTCGCGCCGGCAACGCTCATGCTGAGCAGCTCCGCCAGCGACTGAGGCGAGAGCAGTGGCCGGTGATGGAGGAGGGCCGCGAGCCCCGGGAGGTGGCCAGGTCGATATTCCGCGACGATCGCATGCTGGGCCGCGCGATGGAGCTTTTCCAGCTCGTGCAACCGTGCGAGGTTTGCGGTGGCGCTTGCCTCAAGGCTGCGCATGGCCGCATACCAGTCCTCGTCTCCGACAGTTCGCTTCAGCCTAAACGCCTTCACGCCGCCCACGAGGCAGGGCAGGGGAGTGGTCACCATCCCCTTGTCGCGCAGAGCGAAGGGCAGCGAGAGCCAGGGCAGGGCGGTGCTGTCGAGACGCGCATGCTGGCGGACCCGATCGAGCGCGCGGATCAGCGGCGAATGGTCCGCGGCTATCTCGATCTCGCCGATCGCGGTCGGAAGCGCGTCGCGCCAGGCGAGGGGGTCGGGATCGCGCAGCGCCGCTTCCCAGGCGGGAAAGCCATCGAACAGGTCGAGGTTGGTCGACCGCAGCGGCCGGCCGGGGATTTGCAGCCCGCAGCCCCAGGAAAATACGTCAATTTCGTCGATCTCGGCCGATTGCAGTTGCAGGGCCCGGGTGTAGCCACTCCAGGCGGCGCGGCGTGCCCAGGCCGATGCCACCGAACTAACGCAAAACCGGGCATCGAGACGCGTAATGGCGGCCGTGCAGGAGGCGATCGCGGAGACCATCTTCGCGCTGTAGGCGGGGCCGTAGCGGCTGTTCGAGAGAGGCGCGTCCACGCCGTCTTTTAACCCAGAGCTGCTCTCAGTCAAATTGGCTCGTATGCGTAGTCGTGATAATGGGAGATTATCACGACCCTATTATTATGAGAAGGACCGGGCTATGTCTCGCCGTCATGGCGAAAACGGCCCTCACCCGCAGGCAAAGCACGCCGCCCGCCGGCGCCGACGACGTCGTGGGCGAGGTCCGCGCGCTGGCTATCGACAAGGCGGCGGTCGATCCGCAGGTCATCGCGGCCGCGGCGCGGGCCTGGTCGCCGAACACGATCCGCGCGTTCCTTTCCGACATGAAGCTCTGGGATGCTTGGTGCCGGCGCACCCGAGTGCGGGCAGGGGAGGCGACCGCCGAGACCGTCGCGGCCTATGTCCGCGCGCTGTCGGGTCAGGATCATGATGAGGCGACGCGGGCGACGCCGCAGAGGGCGGCCGCGACGATCGCGCGCTATCTCGTCAATATCGGCTGGGCCTATCGCATGGCGGGGCTGGACGATCCGACCGCAGCCCCGCTCGTGCAGCTCGAGCACAAGGCGGCGCGCAAGCTTCTCGGCACCCGCCAGACGCAGGCGCGGGGTATCCGCTACAAGGGCGATGTCAGCGATCTCGACGCGCCGGCGAGCGGCGTGAGCCTCGCGGTCCTCCTCAAGGCCACGCGCCGCGATCTCCTGGGCGCGCGCGATCGCGCGCTACTGCAGGTCAACTATGATACCGGCTGCCGGCGCTCCGAACTCGCGGCGATGCGTATCGAGCATATCGACGGGCCCGACGTCGACGGGGCAGGGGTGGTCGAGATCGGCCGCAGCAAGACCGATCAGGAAGGGCAGGGGGCTCTCGCCTATCTCTCGCCCGCGACCATGCGCGCGATCGCTGAATGGTGCGACAAGGCCGGGATTGCGCGCGGGGCCCTGTTCCGGCGCGTCGAAACCTGGTTCGATGGCTCGATCCGCGGTGTGGGAGAGGAGGCGCTCAACCCCGGCACGATCACGCTCATCTACAAGCGGTTGATCCGCCAGGCATTCGACAAGAAACTGCTGGGGGCGATGAGCGAGGCCGAGCTCGAGCGCTGGGTCGCGGCCGTGTCGAGCCATTCGATCCGGGTTGGCGTGGCGCAAGACAATTTTGCGGCAGGAGAGAGCCTGCCCGCCATCATGCAGGCCTATCGCTGGCGCGATCCCAAGACGGTCATGCGCTATGGCGCGAAGCTGGCGGCCAAGAGCGGAGCGAGTGCGCGTCTCGCGAAGCGTTTCGGCGGTGAATGACAGGTTTTAGCTGTCCGCGTTTGGACAGTCGCAAACCGATGACCTGGCGCGGTTGGGCAGTGAGCGACACCGACATGCCTCAACGACCGAAGAAGCGAGCTCGCCGTCGGGCCGGCCCTAGCGCGCACCGATGGGGGCGAAGCCGCCGACCGGCGGGAACGCCTGTGCGCACTGCGACGTTCTTCTCGTCAGCGCGAGCATGCGTGACTGAACCTCTCCGGCTCGAAACCAAATCCCAAAGTGGAGGGCGGCATGGCCCGCATGTCGAGCGATTTCTTCGTCCAGCGCCTCAAGGATTGGGGCGTGAGCCGAATCTACGGCTATTCTGGCGATGGCATCAATGGCGTGCTGGGGGCGCTCCAGCGCGCCGAGAAGGAAGGCTCGGGCATCGAGTTCATCCAGGTCCGCCACGAGGAGATGGCGGCCTTCATGGCGACGGCGCATGCGAAATTCACCGGCGAGCTCGGCGTCTGCCTGTCGACCGGCGGTCCGGGCGCGACCCACCTGATCACCGGGCTCTATGACGCCAAGCTCGACCATGTCCCGGTCCTCGCGATCGCGGGCCAGGCCGAGAGCACCGTGCGCGGTGCAAGCTATCAGCAGGAGCTCAATCTCGACCGACTGTTTGCCGACGTCGCCGCCTATGTGCAGGAGGCGAGCGCGCCGGCGCAGGTCCGCCATGTGACCGATCGCGCGATCCGGATCGCGGTCGCGGGCAACGCGGTCTCAACCATCGTGCTGCCCAAGGACATACAGGATACGAAATATGAGGAGCCGGGCCAGGCGCACGGCTTCACCCGCTCGGGCACCGGCTATGCACATCCGATCGTCGTCCCGCAGCCCGCCGATCTCGCGCGCGCGGCGGAGGTACTGAATGCAGGCGCCAAGGTCGCTATCCTGATTGGGGCGGGAGCCCGCGGCGCGTCGGCCGTGGTGACCGAGGTCGCCGACCTGCTTGGCGCCGGCGTCGCCAAAGCGTTGCTCGGCAAGGATGTCCTGCCTGACGATCTGCCGTTCGTGACCGGGGCGATCGGCTTGCTCGGGACCAAGCCATCGTCCGACCTCATGCGCGAGTGCGACACGCTTCTGCTGATCGGCACGGGCTTTCCCTGGGCCGAGTTCCTGCCGAAAGACGGGCAGGCGAGGGCCGTGCAGGTCGACATCGACGCATCGATGCTGGGGCTGCGCTACCCCGTCGAGGTCAACCTGCATGGAGATGCGGCCGAAACGCTGAAAGCGCTGATCCCGCTGCTCCAGCGCAAGGATGATCGCAGTTGGCGCGAAGGCATCGAGAAGGCGACTGCGCAGTGGTGGCAGACGCTCGAGGAACGCGCCATGGCGGAAGCAAAGCCCGTCAATCCCCAGCGCGTGGTCTGGGAAATGTCGCCGCGTCTGCCCGCCGACGCGATCGTCACCTCGGATTCGGGCTCATGCGCCAACTGGTACGCGCGCGACTATCGCGTGAAGGTCGGGCAGCGTGCCTCTCTCTCGGGCGGTTTAGCCTCTATGGGCGCTGCGGTTCCCTATGCGATCGCGGCCAAGTTTGCTTATCCTGATCGGCCCGTCGTGGCGCTGGTCGGCGACGGCGCAATGCAGATGAACAATCTGGCCGAACTCATCACCGTCCAGAAATATTGGAAGCAGTGGCGCGATCCGCGCTTCATCGTCTGCGTCTTCAACAACGGCGATCTCAACGAGGTCACGTGGGAACAGCGGGTGATGGAAGGCAATCCGCGTTTCCCGACGACGCAGGATATTCCGGACGTCCCCTACGCGCGCTTCGCGGAATTGCTGGGGCTTGGCGGCATCTACGTCGATGATCCATCCGCGCTTGGGCCGGCGTGGGAAGTTGCGCTCTCCGCCGATCGCCCGACGCTCATCGAGGTGAAGACCGATCCCGAGGTCGTGCCGTTTCCACCGCAACTGACGCTCGAGCAGGCCAAGGGTCTGATGAGTTCGATGGTGATGGGAGACAAGGGCCTGGGCACGATGATCGCCGACACGGCGCGCCAGCTCCTGGTAACTAATGCGCGATTCAGCGGTTAATGGACCGTCAGCATCTTGCTGCTAGGTGGTCGGCATGCCCCAAGCGACACTTCAGGCCTGGCTTTCACTCTATGCCGCGGTCGGCGTCATGGTGGCGCTGTGCGCTGTCCTCGCGATGATAAAGACCGCCTACGATTATCGTCTGGGAACTAGGAAACTCCCAACTGCGACCGTCCTCGATAAGGTACTCGTTGCACCCCGGTTGTGGATACGTTGGCAGATCAACTATCTGCTCGGCGCGCCGGCGATCCTCGGAATTGCGATCTATTACGCGCACTACCTCGGGTTCGATACTCTTGTAGATGTGTAAGCGAGTAACTGGACCCCCCTGCCCCGGAATTCCTGTCGACCCACTGCCAAACCGGCGGTCTGAATCGATGCTGTCCTGAACGATCCGGTGCTCCACCCTCGAGTGATCGCTGCGACATAGTCCATCGTCTCGCGAAACGGCGGAATACGGCGCATCGATCGCCAGCACGCCGTGCGGCAATTTGTCATTGGCGGTGCCAATTGGCAGGGAGGCCGAGGCTGTCCCGGGAGACCGAAACGCGATTGAAGACGCCGTAGCCAATCGACAGGAACTGGACCGGGCGACACGTGCCATCGCCGTGTTGCCAACGACCTTGAAGGAATCGCTGGTCCTCCGGACTATCGAGGGCATCAGCCAAGTCGAAACCGCACTGATACTCGACATAAGCGAGAAGGCGGCCGAAACGCGTCTCTATCGCGCCCGCCAACGGGCAGCATCGCTGTCGTAACAGCTTGGCCCCACCCTGTTCGGCAAAAAAGAAGGCACGAGTTTGAGGGGTAAGCGATCTGCCGTCGTATCGTATGCATGGGGGATACAACGGATGCGCGCCGCGGAGACGGCTTTTCGACCAAATCTGGGCAAGACATGGAGCGCGGCGACCAGAAGTCGGGTCAGGGCGCTTTTGCGGTTATGGATGCCATGCGCTGTGTCCTGGCAGTCGTAGTCGCGTTCGCACATGCTTGGTATCTCCTCATCGAAGATTATTGCGGGCAAGCCTCGGTCGCGGCTTCGGCCGGCTATTTTTTGGCTGGTTATGCGCATGCAAGCGTCATTCTTTTCTTCGTGCTCAGCGGCTTCTGGATCGCGCGCAGTATCGACAGACGGATCGGGGATTGGCATTGGTCAAGCTACCTGATCGACCGCCTTGCGCGATTGCTGGTCGTGCTAGTGCCGGCATTGGTGATCGGTGGAGCGCTCGACGCGGTGGGCCTCTACGCCCTCGAGTCATCGACCCATCTCGGCACGACCGAGACTTACGTGCTGCGCAAGGATGTCGTCGGCGCGCTCGAGTGGCATGTGCTGCTAGGCAACATTCTCTTCTTGCAGGGCATCGTGGTTGCGCCGTTCGGCACTAACGGACCACTTTGGAGCCTCGCTTATGAATTCTGGTTTTACATCTGGTTTCCGGCCATTGTCGTCAGTTGGAGGCAACGTCGCCCGTCAATCTTCTTAATTTTTATCGGTCTGGCCTGGATTACGCCATTCATGCTGATCGGCTTTGCTTGTTGGCTTTGTGGTGCTGCGCTTCATGGTATGACCAAAACGCATCTGACCGATTTTCCCCGATCACCGATTGGCCGCACCTGGCTGATCATTGCGAGCAGCATATTACCGGCAATACTTATCGTTGTGCGGGTTGTCGGACTGGAGGGCCTTGAACTGGCACTGGCGGGCGCATTCGCACTTTTTCTATATATATTGCTACGAGCGAATCCGCCAACGCCGCGCTGGTTGCGACCGTTCGCCGGTTATGGAGCAAAAGCCAGCTTTTCACTCTATGCCATGCACTTTCCAATCATGGCATTCGCCGCAGCGTTGTTAGTGGGCTCTGAGCGCTTACCACCAACGGCGGGCAACATCGCACTTGTTGGCGCTACGCTCGCACTTGCAGTTTTTGCCTGTGGTCTGTTTGCGACTCTCACCGAACGGCACACCGCGCGGGTACGCACCTTCTTCTACGCCAAGCTGTTGACCGTCCAGAAAGCGTGCGCGGGCCGTTTGGTATCCTAGAACTGCAGCAAGGCTTGTCGAATCGGTGAGGGGTGGATGGATTACGCACGTATCATCCACTGACTGTTATGGATGCGCTAGCCTGTCCGGCGTAAGCGTGGTCAGCAGGCCGTCTTGCGGTAGCGCCGGTAGCAGGGATGCTTGTCGCCTTTGACGAGGGCGCGGCCGTGCGGGAAGTTTTGGGTTCTACGACCAGTCATACGAGCACTCGTATGACTGGTCGGATGGAGGTGGTTGGCCGGGTGTCAGGCCGGCGCCGATGGTCGGACACGGAGAAGCTGGAGATCCTGGCGGAGGCGTTCCGACCGGGGGGTCGGGTCTGCGATGTCATCGCGCATCGCGAGGTATCGAGCAGCCTGATCTACACGTGGCGCAAGCAGCTGCGCGAAGGCAAGTTGGCCGGGGCGATGCCGTCGCTGCCGGTATTTGCCGAGGTACAGGTGGCGGAACTGACGCCGCCAGCGCCACAGCCGGCGCCATATCCATCGGGGCTCATCCAGATCGAGTTGCCGGGCGGCGTGCGGGTGAGTGTCGACGCAGGCGTGGATGCAGATGTGCTTGCACGGGTTTTGTCGGTGCTGCGATGAGCCCGGTGCCAGTGCCGTTGCCGACGCGGGTGTTCCTGGCGTGCGGCGTGACCGACATGCGCAAGGGGTTCGATGGCTTGGCGGTGCTGGTGCAGCAGGTGCTGGCGCAGAACCCGCATTCGGGTGGCTTGTTCGCGTTCCGTGGCAAGCGGGGGCATCTGGTCAAGCTGCTGTGGTTCGACGGCCAGGGGCTTTGCCTGTTTTCCAAGAGGCTCGACCGTGGCCGTTTCGTCTGGCCAGTGACAGCGACCGGCACGGTGACGCTGACGCCAGCGCAATTGTCGATGCTGCTGGAAGGCATCGACTGGCGGCGCCCCGAGCGGACGTTCACGCCGACGCTGGCAGGGTAGGAACGGCGGTTTTGCGCCACTTTCTCTCGCTCGCCGACCTGCAATCTGCTATGGAAACGGAGTGTCGGAAGCGCCTGTTTCCCCTGCTGATGCGACCGCGCGGATCGCCGCGCTGGAGGCTTCGCTCGCCCGGGCCAATGCCGCGCTTGCCGCCCGCGACCTGCTCATCGATACGCTGCGCGGACAGATCGCGCGGCTGCGGCGAATGCAGTTCGGCGCGTCGTCCGAAAAGCTGGGGCGCGAGATTGAGCAACTCGAACTGGCGCTGGAGGAACTCGAGACCGAGCGCGATGCGCCTGGGCCTGAGATGGTTGACCCTGGCGTGGCGGTTCGGCCGGTGCCCGTCCGCAGTCTGCCCGGACATCTGCCGCGCGAGGAGGTCGTCCACGAGCCGGCGTCGGGTGCCTGCACCTGCCCGGACTGTGGCGGTGCGTTGCGCGCGCTCGGCTTGGACACACACGAGATGCTCGACATTGTGCCGGTGCGCTGGCGCGTCGTGCGCAACGTCCGCCCCAAAATACAGTTGCCGGGTATGCGAGAAGATTGTCCAGGCACCCGCACCGGTGAGCGCTGTGGCCAGAGGCAAGGCGACCTTCGCGACGCTGGCGCACGTCGTCGTCTCCAAGTTCGACCACCATCTGCCGCTCTACCGCCAGGCCGAAATGATGGCAGCGCAAGGTATCGACATCGACCGCTCGACATTGGCGAGCTGGACCGGACAGGCCGCAGCACTTCTCGACCCCATCGTCAGCCGCATCCGCGACGAGGTGCTCAAGGCCGACAAGATCCATGCCGACGACACGCCGGTGCCGGTGCTCGACCCCGGCCGGGGCAAGACCGCGACTGGCCGGTTATGGGTGTACGCGGCCGACGACCAGGCATCCGGCAGCACGGCGCCGCGCGCGACCTGGTATCGCTTCACGCCAGACCGCACCGCCGCGCACCCGCTGTCTCATCTCGCCGGCTTCCGCAACTTCCTGCAGGCGGATGCCTATGCCGGTTATGACGGACTGTATCGGGGTGGCGTCACCGAGGTGGCATGCTGGGCACATTTCCGGCGCAAGGTCTTCGACCTGCACGAACGGTCGCCTACACCGCTGACCACCGATATCCTCGAGCGGATCGGCACGCTTTACGCTGTCGAGGCCGAGGTCCGTGGCCAACCACCCGACGTGCGATGGCGAGCCCGACAGGAGAAAAGTCGACCGCTGGTCGACGCCTTGCGCGAGGTGCTCGACGCCAGCTTGCGCCGCCTGTCGTCGAGGTCCGACATGGCAAGGGCCATCGCCTATGGCACGAAACGCTGGCTAGCGCTGTCGCGCTTCCTGGGTGATGGTCGCCTGGAGATCGACAACAATATCGCGGAGCGTGCGCTGCGCGGTGTCGCGGTCGGACGCCGCAACTGGCTGTTCGCCGGTTCGCGCGCAGGCGGCGAGCGGGCCGCGGCCATCTACACCATCATCCAGACGTGCAAGGCGAACGGCGTCGACCCACCGGCGTATATCGCCGATGTCATCGCCAAGGTGGCCGGTGACTGGCCAGCCAGCCGCTGGGACGAACTCATGCCGTGGAACTGGTCCCCCGAACCTGCCAGACTGGCGGCATGAGCGTCGAGACCATCGCCCGCCTGCATATCGTCCTCGATGACATCGAACCCGCCATCTGGCGCCGGGTCGACGTGCCGGCGACCGCCAGCCTCAAGATGCTCCACGACATCGTCCAGGCTGCGATGGGTTGGGAGGACTACCATCTGTGGCATTTCGAGGCCGCCGACCAGCGCTACGGCATTCCCGACCCAATGTGGCCGGAGAGCGGCATGACCGCTGCAAAGAACGTGAAGCTCGCGACGCTCATCGATCGGGGCGTGCGGGAGTTCGTCTATACCTACGACATGGGCGACGACTGGCGGCACACCATCACCATCGAGACGGTCGGCCCCGGCGAACCCGACGTCAAATATCCGTGCTTCGTCGACGGGGAACGGCGCTGCCCGCCCGAAGATGTCGGCGGCTTGCCCGGGTTCGAGATGTTCCTTGATGCCATGGCCGACCCCGGCCACGAAGAACACGACCGCTTACGTGAATGGTATGGCGGCCCCTACAACGCCGACGACATCGACGAACGCTTCACCCGCCGCGCCGTCGCCGCCATCGCCATCCGCCGCCACGCCGGCAAACTCGCCTACCAAAAGAGCCGCACTCAATAGCAAGGCGGTCTGCTGCCCACGCTTACTGTCCGGCGACGCGCGACACGGCGCGGCGCACTTATGCGGGCGGGCGGCATCAACACGGGAGAGTAGCGATGATGAAGAACGCATATGTGAGCTTGGCGGTGCAGACCGTCGTCAGCGGCATCATCATGTATTTCGTTATGTTCGTGATGATCGACAGTTTAGGCAGCTTCTACAACAACCTGAATATGTTCTATATGACGCTGATGATGGTCGCGCCGATGGTAGTCGCGATGATCCTCGCCATGCGCCATATGTTTCCTTCCAGGGCGGCGAACAGCGCACTAATTATCGGCTCGATCGCGGTCTTCCTCGGCAGCTACGCGCTGATCCGGACGCAGACGACGATCGGAGACCGGGCGTTCACGCGGTCGATGATTCCGCATCACTCGGGCGCGATCCTGATGTGCCAAGAGGCGTCGCTCCGTGATCCCGAGTTGAAAGCGCTATGCGGCGAAATCATCAAGGGGCAGCGCCGCGAGATCGATCAGATGAAGGCCATTCTTCCCCGGCTTTGAACCGAAGCGCGACTGATAGGACAAGCCACCCAACGATTATCGCTTCGGCGGATGAGGGGGGCGCGCTTCCGGCGCGTAGAAAATTGACACGACCCGAGGAGATCGAGCTGCGTATTGTACCCGTGCTGGCGACCCTTGCCTTGCTCGCTACCCCGGCCCTAGCCCAGCAGGCGGGGCATCAGGGCATGAACCATCAAGGCATGGATCATTCCAAGATGATGCAGCCAACCGCGGCCAACCCCTACGGCCGGCCGAGATGGACATGCACCAGAAGATGATGGCGGCGAAGGGAGCCGATGCCGGCGAGACGTGGATTCGCAAGATGATCGAGCATCACCGCGGTGCGGTCGCGATGTCGCAGATCGCGCTTCGCAGTTCCCAGAATGCAGAGGTCCGGGGCGAGGCGCAGAAAGCCATCACAAGCCAGAACCGCGAAATCGCGACCCTGAATGCGATGCTCCGCAAAATGGGCAAGCCTGCTCAATAACCGCATGGTCCCGCTCCAATCGGACGGGACCGCCAACGATGCTTCGACCAAGATCTGTATGCGCTACCTGATCGCCGCGCTGGCGCTGGGCGTTCGTCGGACGACCTTGGCGGCGACGTGACGGTGAAGGCCGAGCGGGGGACACGCCAGTTCGCGACCGGCGACCGCATCATGTTCCTTCGCAACGAACGGGGCATGGGGGTCAAGAACGGCACGCTCGCCCGATCGAGCGGGTATCGCCCGAGGGCATGGCGGTGCGCCTCGATGACGGGCGCGGTGTCGCGTTCGACACCAAGGATTATGCCCATGTCGATCATGGCTATGCCGCCACCATCCATAAATCGCAGGGGGTGACGGTCGATCGCGCCCCTGTCCTCGCCACCCCCGGCATGGACCGGCACAGCGCCTATGTCGGCATGTCGCGGCATCGCGACGACGTGCATCTCCATTACGGCCGCGCGACTTCGCCGACCAGCGCCAGCTCGTCCGCGCCCTGTCGCGCGACCGGGGCAAGGGACATGGCGGGCGACCATGCCCGGCCCGAGCAGGACCAGGCCCGCGCGTTCGACCGGTTGCGTGCCGCGATAGAAGGTCAGGACCGTGAGCTGGCATTGCTACGCCGTGCCGTGGAGGGCTTGGCGGCCGAGCGCGCCGCGCGATCAACGTGCCCGACTACAGCAAGGCGCTTGGCGTGCTTCAGCAGGGCGTGGACACGGCGACCGGCCGCATCGACCATGTTGTCCATATTCTTTCCAAAGCCCCGGTCATGGCGATGACGCCCAAGCAGATGGCGCAGCGCATCGCGGCGTGAACGCTCGGCCTACCACGTTGGGAAGCAGGGCAGCGCCTAATGCAGAGCGCCAGCCCGACCGCGTTCCGTGGGATCGTCGCGGCCGACAGAATCGTGACGGTTAATCGCGAAGCGATTGAAAGGTGCGTAGAAGCTGCTGCGAAAGCCCGTGAGACGGTGCGATGCACCGTCAAGGTCGCGCCCGCCCCATAAAGTAACAACGCGGACTTTTGAGGCTTCAGCCGGTGTCATGACCGTTTCAGGCCGGTGCACTTATGATCGCGAGGCGGGCGCGTGCGGATCAACGCACAATCCTTTTACGCGCCCGCCCCGAAAGCCCTCAGGCAAAATAGGGCTCTCTATTGCGTCACCGCGAAGCCGGCCTTCTCTATGGCCCGCTTGAGTTGCTGTACATCGGCCGTCGAGTTTACCGAAACGGTCTTGCTCGCCAAGTCGACGTTGACGACGGCCTTGGCATCGACGCGCTGAAGCGCGCTGGTCACACCGCGCGCACAGCCTCCGCAGGTCATTCCCTGAACTTTGAAATCGATCATCTTCGTTCTTCCATGAGGTGGATGAAGCAGATGTGGGGTTTGACACTGTGTCAGGGTCAAGGGGTGTATTTAGCTGTTGACCTTGACACGATGTGAGGGACGATAAGGCCATCGACTCAGTAGTGGAGACGACCATGAGCGCCCCGGCGCAGCTGCCAATGCAGACACAGGCGAGAAGCGAAGACAGGCTGTCGCTGGCCATCGATGGCATGACCTGCGCGACGTGTGTCGGGCGGGTGGAGCGCGCCATCGCCGGGGTGCCGGGCGTCGCCGGCGTCTCGGTCAATCTCGCGACGGAGCGCGCGAACGTCGAGTTCGTCGATGGACGATCCGATGTCGCTGCCGTAGCCGATGCGGTTCTTGCGGCGGGCTACACCCCGTTGACGCAAACGACCGAGTTGACGATCACGGGCATGACCTGCGCCTCATGTGTCGGCCGGGTCGAGAAGGCGCTGCTGAAAGTGCCCGGCGTCCGCTCCGCGAGTGTCAACCTGGCAGCCGAGACGGCGCGGATCGAAACGGTGGGTGGCGTCCCCACTTATGTCTTGGTCGAGGCCGTCGAAAGCGCTGGTTACACCGCATTCGCGCGCACCGGATCGGCGGAGGCGGAACGAAGCGCCGAGGACGCCCGCCGCGACGCAGCCGCAACAAGAGAGCTCCGCCACGTGCTGATCGCCGCGGCGCTGTCGCTGCCGCTGGTCGTTCCGATGCTGCTGGCCCCGTTCGGTATCGAGGTGGCGGTGCCGGGCTGGATCCAGCTGCTGCTCGCGACGCCCGTGCAGTTCTGGCTGGGCGCGCGCTTCTATCGCGCGGGTTGGAAGGCCGCGCGCGCCCGAACCGGCAACATGGACCTGTTGGTCGCGATCGGCACATCGGCCGCCTACGGGCTCAGCCTCTACCAGCTGCTGTTCGCGCCGATGCACGGCATGGATGCGCATTATTACTTCGAGGCTTCGGCCGTCGTCATCACCCTTATCCTGCTCGGCAAATGGCTCGAAGGCCGCGCCAAGCGTCAGACCGGAGAGGCGATCCGCGCGCTGATGGCGCTGCGGCCCGACCAGGCTCGCGTTGTCGGCACCGACGGCAGCGAACGAGAGATTGCCCTGGCGGAGGTGCGCTCGGGTGACCGCGTCCGCGTCCGGCCCGGCGAGCGCATCCCCGTCGATGGACGACTGATCGAGGGAGCAACCCATGTCGATGAATCCATGCTCACCGGAGAGAGCCTTCCGGTCGCCAAGGCCGCTGGAGACCCAGTGACCGGCGGATCGATCAACGCGGACGGCCTCATCCTGGTCGAGACGACGGCGGTGGGGGCTGAGACCACCCTCGCTCGCATCGTGCGCCTTGTCGAAAGCGCGCAGGGCGCCAAGGCTCCGATCCAGCGGCTCGTCGACAAGGTCAGCGCCGTGTTCGTGCCAATCGTCCTCGTCATAGCCGCGCTGACCCTCGCCGGCTGGCTGATCGCCGGCGCCGGAGTGGAAGTCGCGATCCTGAACGCGGTCGCGGTGCTCGTCATCGCCTGTCCGTGCGCGCTCGGCCTGGCCACGCCGACCGCGATCATGGCCGGCACGGGCGTTGCCGCGCGGGCCGGTGTCCTCATCAAGGACGCGGAGGCGCTGGAGACCGCGCACCGCATCAACATCGTCGCGTTCGACAAGACCGGCACGCTGACCGAGGGCAAGCCCTCGCTGCTGGCCGCACTGCCGGCCGAGGGGGCCGAACGCGCCGAGCTGATCGCGCTCGCCGCGGCGCTTCAGGCTGGAAGCGAGCATCCGCTCGCCCGGGCCGTCTTGGCGTGGGCCAGCTCGGAAGGCGTCGAACCCGCCCGCGCCAACGGGATGCGCGGCCTGCCCGGCCGCGGGGTTGCTGCAGACGTCAACGGCCGCAACCTGATCCTCGGCAGCACGCGCTTGATGGACGACGAAGCTATCGTGATGACACCGCTGGCGAGTGAGGCGGCCAGGCTGGAAGCCGAGGGACGGACGGTCTCCTGGGTCGCGGAACGCGCGCCCGAACGCCGCCTTCTCGGCCTTCTGGCGTTCGGCGACGAGGTCAAGGCTTCCGCCGCTGCTGCCGTGGCGGCGCTGCATGGCCGTGGCATACGCAGCGTGATGCTGACCGGAGACAATGCGGGAAGCGCCCGCGCAGCGGCGGCCAAGCTCGGCATCGACGATTTCGTTGCCAATGTCCTGCCGGAAGGAAAGTCGGATGCGGTAGCAGCATTGCGGGGCGGGGACCGCACGGTCGCGATGGTCGGGGACGGCGTCAACGACGCCCCTGCCCTCGCTGCAGCAGATGTCGGCATCGCCATGTCAACCGGAACAGACGTTGCGATGCACGCAGCGGGCATCACGCTGATGCGGGGCGATCCGCGCCTGGTCGCGGACGCGATCGACATCTCCAAACGGACATATTCCAAGATCCGCCAGGGGCTGTTCTGGGCGTTCATCTACAACCTGGTCGGCATCCCGCTGGCAGCGTTCGGGTATCTAAGCCCGGTGATCGCCGGCGCGGCGATGGCGCTGTCGAGTGTCAGCGTCGTCGCCAATGCTCTGACGCTTCGCCGTTGGCGTCCGACAGCGGCTTGAGGAGGCGATACGTGAATATAGGACAGGCGGCCAAAGCTTCGGGCGTCAGCCAGCGGATGATCCGCCATTATGAGGCGATCGGCCTCATTCCGAAGGCCACGCGGCGTGATTCCGGCTACCGCGACTATGACGAACGCGAAGTCCACATGTTGCGCTTCATCGGCCGCGCACGCGATCTGGGCTTTCCAATTTCGGAGATCGGCCAGCTCGTCGCGCTGTGGCAGGACGGCGATCGGGCGAGTGGTGAGGTCAAGGCCCTCGCGCTTGCACGAGCCGCGGAGATGGAGCGCAAGGAGCACGAGCTCCGAGCGATGCGCAAGTCGCTCGAAGATCTGGCGCGTCGCTGCGCGGGCGGAGATCGACCGGATTGCCCGATCCTGGACGATCTTGCGATCGGAGTGGAACATGTGAGTCTGCGTTGCGCTAAAGAAAAGGGTTGACCTTGGACCATGGTCCGAGCCGCAAGGACGGTGAAGTCCCGACCCCGGCGAGGGAAAGCGCCAAGAACCGCGTATATACAAGGGGAGGGGGGCGCATATGGAAGGAAAGACAATGCATCAGATCGATCCCGAGATGAAGGCGTGCATGGACGCCTGCCATGAATGCCACATCACCTGCCTTCACATGGCGATGAATCACTGCCTGGAGGCGGGCGGGCGACACGCCGAGCCTCAGCACATGAAGCTGATGCTGGACTGTGCTCAGATTTGCAGTGTCGCGATCGACTTCATGGCGCGCAAGTCCGAGCACCACCGGCATATCTGCCGCGAGTGCGCCGAGATTTGCCGGGCGTGCGCGTCGAGCTGCGAAGGGCTGGACGGCATGGAGGATTGCGTCGCCGCGTGTCGCAAGTGCGCCGACGCTTGCGACAAGATGGCCGCGTAAATGGCCCGAGGGCGGCGCTTTCCCCGCCGCCCTCCCGTTACATTGCGAGCCAAGGCGCGTGAGACGGTGCGATGCACGGTCAGGGTTGCGGCAACGCTTTAGA
>NZ_JAKREU010000018.1 GCF_022664435.1 Sphingomonas panni
GCCGCAGACGACCGGGCATCCGGTAGCACGGCGCCGCGCGCGACCTGGTATCGCTTCACGCCAGACCGCACCGCCGCGCACCCGCTGTCTCATCTGGCCGGCTTTCGCGGCTTCCTCCAGGCCGATGCCTATGCCGGCTATGACGGGCTCTACCGCAGCGGCGTGACCGAGGTCGCGTGTTGGGCGCATTTCCGGCGCAAGGTCTTCGACCTGCACGAACGGTCACCCACGCCGCTGACCACCGATATCCTCAAGTGGATCGGTACTCTTTACACTGTCGAGGCCGAGGTCCGCGGCCAACCACCTGACGTGCGATGCCGAACCCGTCAGGAGAAAAGCCGGTTGCTGGTCGATGACCTGCGCGCGGTGCTCGACGCCGCCCTGCGCCGTCTGTCACCGAGGTCCGACATGGCCCGGGCCATCGCCTACGGCACGAAGCGCTGGCCAGCACTGTCGCGCTTCCTCGATGACGGCCGCCTGGAGATCGACAACAACATCGCGGAGCGTGCGCTGCGCGGTGTCGCGGTCGGACGCCGCAACTGGCTGTTCGCCGGTTCGCGCGCAGGCGGCGAACGGGCCGCGGCCATCTACACCGTCATCCAGACGTGCAAGGCCAACGGCGTCGATCCGCAGACCTATATCGCCGACGTCATCGCCAAAGTCGCGGCAGACTGGCCTGCCAGCCGATGGGACGAACTCATGCCCTGGAACTGGATGCCGCCGGCAGATCAGCCAATTGCGCAAGCAGCATGATCTGCGGCCTCCACACCACGCTTACTTTTCTGCCATCGGCGAGAAATGTGCACCGCGGGGCGCGCGGCTAGGCGCGACGGGCGATTTCGCGCGCGAGCATTTTCACTGCGATCGCTGTGGCGCCTACTCGGCCGACAGAGCTCGCCGCGACGTCGACCCGATCGGCTCCTTCAGCCGCGAGCGCGGCAAGAGCGGCTGCAGTTTTACGCTGACGCCCGGCGCTGTCCAGCGCTGAGCCGAGCAACTCCGTTTGGTTCGCTACCAAGGCATCCTGTGAAATGACGATGGCACGCGCCGAGCACACATCATGGGCGATCAGGTCGGCCGATTGGCCGATGTCGCCCGTCGCCTGCTTGGTTTGAGAAGCTAGACCTGACATTTCAGACGCGACGGCGGCGAAACCCCGGGCCTCGGGACCGCTGCGCGCGGCCTCAATACGCGCGTTGATCGACAGCATGTTGGTCTGGCGAGCAAGCTCCGCGATGGTCCGCGATATGGAGGCGAGCCGATCTGGCGAGCGTTCGAGCGCCGCCACGGCCGGCCGATGATCGGCGAGCTCATCCCGCGCGGTGCCGAGTGCGGCGTTCTGCTGACGAACCTCCGCCTCGAGCTCGGCGGCGGCATCGTCCAGAGCGGCGGCAAGGTCCGCCACTTGATGCGCTTGATCGACCAAGGCGCGGATCGAACTGGCGGCGGTCTCCGCCTCACGGGCAACGTGGGTTGCCATGTCGGTCAATCGGGCGGCGAGGTCAGCTAAGGCGGGGGGTGCGGCCTGGCCGGGTTGCATGCTATGCCGCCCGACGGGCGGCGGCCTGCATGGTTTCGGAGATGATCTGGTAGGCGGAACCCCACGCCGCTTCAGTGTCGGCGTCGAACATGGGCCCTAGCCCGCCCCGTAGCGTCTCGATCAGCGCAACGCCCACCGCATCATAGTGGTGCGTCTTGGCCCCATAGGCGATATGCCGGATTGCAAGTTCTTGGGCGACGGGCACGATGGTGTCCAGCCGGTCGAGCGCATCCACCACGGTTGCGAGGGTAAGGAACAGCTTGCGACCCTGCTCGGCCATGTCGTTTTTAAATAGCGGTCGCGTGTCCGGCGCAAGCGCGAACAACTTGCCGTAAAAGACCGAGGCGGCAGCATCGGTGATTGGGACGATATAGGCGAAGCTTGCCTGCACGAGGTCGATCTGGCGGGTGGTGAGCATGTTGCCTCGGTAGCGGCGGGGCCTCTCGAAGTGATTAACGCTCTCAAATGCCCTTCTCAGATCGGGTTCGTTGGGGGGTACGCCTGCTAGGACCCATCTTCGGACACTTGTTCATCTCTAACACGGCAGGCTCCAACGCTGCGCGTTCGTCTAAAAGGGCGAGAGTGAAGGATTGGCCTAGCCGCCGTGGGCGGTCGAAATTGCGACTAGGCCGCCGACTCCGAGAGCATAGAGGGTGAGCACGGCAAAGGAGTCGACTCCCATCCGCCAGATCTGCCGCTGGGGCCGGAAAATCAGGCCAGCGGCATAGACGCAGGTCAGAAGCACGCCGAGACCCGCCAGATATATGTCGCTCGCTTTCGCATCCGGCAGCACCGCCTTGCCGGAGATGATTACGGCAAGAAGGAAGAGGACAGGAAGAAACGCGTTTCCGCCAAAGATGTCGCTGACGGCGAGCTGATAGTCCTTCATCCGTACCGAGGTGATGCCGGTCGAAAGCTCGGGCAGTGAGGTGGCGGCCGCAAGGATCGTTGCACCAAACAGGACGCCGCTGAGACCGACGTGTTGGGCGATAGCATCGCCGCTCCGCTCGAGCAGCACACCGGCTGCCAGTGTCGCCAGTGCCGCCGCACCGAACACCAGAGCCACACGGATCGTACTCTCGCCCTGCCGCCCTGACGCGTCGTCTTTCTTTGCCTGCGAATGCCCCTTAGGCTCTACCTGACCATCAGGCGCCGTGCCGCTCGTATCATGCCACGGCAGCCCCTTGCTGGCTTGGCTGGAGAGCCACACGCCGATTACCCACAAGACCGCGGTCAGGACCGCGCCAGGGGTCAGGCGCGCCGCGATCAGCGTGCCGGGCAACTGGGTCGCCATGATCGACACGATCAAGACCGCCACGACCAGCATTGCCTCCACGACCAGTGTGAGGTTGGCAGCGCGGTAGGTCAGAGGCACTTTCTCCTTCATGGCGATGTCCATTGCCACCAGCACAACCGTCTGGATGGCGATGCCGCCGAGGATGTTGCCGACCGCCACACCCAGATTGCCTGCCATGGCCGCGCTGACGGTGATGGCGAGCTCGGGCAGGTTGGTGGCTACCGCGAGCACGATGATGCCGCCAAGCGCCTTGCCCAGATCCAGCCTCGAGGACAGGATGTCGGTCGTGTCCGCGAGCTTCACCCCCGCGATCCAGATCACCCCCGCGCACGCGGTAAAGATCGTGAGCAGGACCGGCAGGCTAAGTCCATCGAACATAGAGAACTTTCAATGTCTGGGAAATGACGGATGGCCGGTCTCAGCGAACCAGCCGGTCAGGCGTTCCACGCCATCGCCTGCGCCCGATCGAAACGGTGATCGTCAGTTCCCGATCAGGCGGCGGTATTCCGCCTCGGCGAACCCGTAGGTGTCGCCCGCCAGGCGCAGCAGACGCTCCGTGTCGCGAACGATGATGCGCCCGCGCAGCGAACGGATGGCCTCGTCCTCCTCGAGCTTGTGAAGCGCATCCGTGACGCTGCTGCGACGGACGCCGAGCATAAGCCTAAATTCCTCATGCGTCATGCATATGTCATCATCGCATACGCGGTCATGATAGAGCAGGATCCAGCGAGCCATTCGGCGCTCGATCGAATGTGCGAGCGATGAGACGATCGTCCTGGCCATCTGCGTCATGACCACGTCGACGAAGCGAAGCAGGATAGTCCTGATCTTCGGGTGTTCCGCCATGACCTCATCCAACGCTTGGGCGGATAGCCTCATCGCCATACCGTGCTCGGCCCTCATGACCACATCATGGGGCCATCGCCTGTTACCCAGCAGGAGATGCCAGCCGATGAAGCCCTCACTTCCAACCAACGCGACGGCGTACCGGCGATCGCCTTCCAGCGAGTCCAACACGGCAGCGATGCCGGTCAATGGAAGCAGATACTGTCCGCCTTGTCGCCGGCCCGTGCGATCATGTCGGCGTTGCGGAACGGCACCAGCTCCAAATGAGGAGCAAGGGCAGCGCGACTAACCGTGTCCAGGCGACTGAGCAGCCCATTCTTGGCGTTCCCTGCCGTGTGAGAATTATCTACCTCATCCACCTTCAAAACCTGCTCGTTCATGCTTTTGCCCATAGCCTCGAACCAGATTGCTCAGGGCCTGCGTCTAATTCCGTACCGAAACAGTTACCGCCACCCGGGTGTTGCCGTCCAAACCATTACAGGAGGACATATTGCGCAACGCCCATCGCTTCGGAACACTCGCGGCCGCTCTCGTGGTTGCTGCCGTTCCGGTCATTGCGCAGTCTCCCCGTTCGGTAACCGCCCCCCCTCCGCCCCCACCGCCCGCAACCGCCGTGCAGCCCCCCAAGGCTGCCCCCGACATGCAGGCCGTCCTCGACGCTCTCGCATCGCTTGGCGGCAAGCCGATCGAGACGCTGACTCCGGCCGAGGCGCGGATGCAGCCGTCCGCAGCCGATGGCGCCAAGGCGGCGATGGCGAAAAAGGGCATGTCGACGGAATCCGACACCGCCGTGACGACGCAGGACGTGCCGTATGGCTCCGACCCCAAGCAATTCGCCCGCATCTACAAGCCCGCCAACGCGCCCGCTGGCGGCAAGCCGATGCCGGTCATCGTCTACTATCATGGCGGTGGCTGGGTCATTGCCGATGTGGCCACCTACGATGCGGCACCCCGTGCGATGGCCAAGGCTCTGAACGCCATTGTCGTCTCGGTCGAGTACCGCCACGCACCCGAGTTTAAATTCCCTGCACAGCATGATGATGCCGCCGCGGCCTATCGCTGGACGCTTCAGAACGCGGCGAGCTGGGGCGGCGACCCTGCGCAGATCGCCACGGTCGGGGAAAGCGCTGGCGGCAACCTGGCAGTCGCGACCGCTATCTATGCTCGCGACAATGGCCTGACGCTGCCGCGTCATATCGTCTCGGTCTATCCGATTGCCAACAGCAGCATGACGCTGCCCTCGCGACGTGATTCAGCGAACGCGAAGCCGCTAAACACCGCGATGCTTCCCTGGTTCGCCTACTACTACCAGACGAGCAAGGCGGATGCGCAGGATCCGCGCCTGAACCTAGTCGCGGCGAAGCTGCGTGGTCTGCCGCCGACGACGATCATCAACGCGCAGATCGATCCTCTGCGCTCGGATGGCGAGACGTTGGCGGCCGCTATGCGGGCGGCCGGTGACAAGGTCGAGCAGAAGACCTTCCCAGGCGTCACCCATGAGTTCTTCGGCATGGCCAAGGTCGTGAACGGTGCCAAGCAGGCGAATGACCTCGCGGTTGCTCGGCTGCGCGCAGCGTTTGCAGCACCTGCGCCGCGGCGCTGAGCGTACGGGGCGGCCTGTCGGTCGCCCCCTCCTCCGTTCGATAGGATCTGTGACCATGACCCAAGCACTTATCGGCGCGGAGATTAGTCGCGCGCTGGCCGTTCTGACCGTGACCCTGTCGGTGCATCCAAAGCACTGATGAAGCCGCAGAGCCTACCTCCACACGCAAAAGGTTGCACCGCCAGGAGGCTGACGAATGCCGATGATTACGACTGGCGACCTGAGCATGGCGGTGTCGCTTTATGGCGCGGATGAAGGGCAGCCGTTGCTCCTCATCCATGGCTGGCCGGATGACGCGTCAACATGGGATCAGGTAGCACCCGCGCTAGCCGCGGAAGGGTTCCGCGTCATCGTACCGACGTTGCGTGGGTTCGGCGCTACCCGCTTCCTCAACGACGATATGCCGCGAACCGGCAACAGCGCGATGCTTGCGTCCGACATGATCGCGCTGCTCGACGCGCTCGGCATCGACCGCTTCATGGTCGCCGGGCACGACTGGGGATCGAACACCGCCGAAGCGCTCGCGGTTGGCTGGCCCGACCGAGTGGAGCGGTTGGCCATGCTGTCGACCCCGCCCCGGCTCGGCGGCATGCCGACGCCGCCCTTCGAGCAGACCCAGCGGCAATGGTATCACTGGTTCATGGCAACCGCGCGCGGGGCGGAGGCGGTACGTGCAGACCGGCGCGGGTTCACCCATTTGCATTGGGTCAATTGGTCGCCACCGGAACGGTTCGACGAGGTGACGTTCAACCGTGTCGCCCGGTCGTTCGACAATCCCGACTGGGTCGACGTGACGCTTCACAGCTATCGCGCGCGCTGGGGCGAAGCGGAACCTGATCCACGAAGCGCTTGGCTGGAGGACAAGGTCAAGGCGACCAAGACGTTGTCTCTGCCGACGCTCTACATCCATGGCGATGCCGACGGTGTGAATCCGCCCTCGACCGCGGAAGACGTGCACGCGAAATTCGCCGGGCCGTTCGCGCGCATCACCATGACCGGGGTCGGCCATTTCCCGCAGCGCGAGAACCCGCATGCGGTGGAGCGCCATCTCCTTACCCTCTTCGCCGGCGACCCCGCCGCGTTCACCGATACGATCGACAGGAGCCTGACCATGAAAAAAGCCGCCCCTTATGCCGCCGGTATTGCCGCCATCGGCCTGGTTGCCGCCGCTGCAGCCGGCGTTGCCCACGCTCAGGAGCGCAGCGCGCAGCTGACCCAGGTAGCGCAATTCGATCATCAGGCGACTGGCGTTGCGGTGACCGAGGATGGCCGGCGCTTCGTCAATTTCCCCCGCTGGACCGACGACGCGCCCATCTCGGTTGCCGAAGTGATGAAGGACGGATCTTTGCGTCCCTATCCCGACGCCAAGTGGAACAGCTGGCGCAATGCCCGTGCCAATGAACTGCCGGTCGGCGACTATTTCGTCTGCGTGCAGTCGATCGTCCCCGATGGCCATGGCAACCTCTGGGTGCTGGATCCCGGCGCGCCGGGCAACGAGAAGATCCTGGAGGGCGCCCCCAAGCTCGTCCGCATCGATCTGGCATCGAACACGGTGACGAAGACGATCCTGGTTCCCGGCGACGTCGCGCTGCAGGGTACCTATCTCAACGACATCCGCTTCTCGCCCGACGGCAAGACCGGCTACATCACCGACAGCGGCACGCGCGGCGCAATCATCGTTGTCGACCTGGACAGCGGCAAGAGCCACCGCGCACTCGACGGGCATCCCTCCACCCAGATCGACAAGACGGTGAAGGTTACGCTAGACGGCAAGCCGCTCGTCCGTCCCGATGGCCGTCAGCCTGCCTTCGCCGCTGACGGCATCGCGATCTCCAAGGATGGCAAGACGCTCTACTATCAGGCGCTGACCGGCAAGACGCTGTATTCGATCGATACCGCCAAGCTGCGTTCGGACGTCAGCGAGGCCGACCGGGCGGCAGCGGTGCGTACGGTCGCGCAGACCCACGTTGCCGACGGCCTGTGGATGAGCAAGGCGGGCGTGCTCTACCTGACGTCGCCGACCGACTATGCGATCAAGCGGCTGAACGGCGCGACCGTCGAGACGGTGCTGACCGACCGCCGCCTGCGCTGGCCTGACACCTTCTCCGAAGGGCGCGACGGGACGATGTACGTCACCGCCAGCCATATCCAGGATACCAACTGGTTCACACCCGGCGCGCCGTCGTCGATCAAGACGCAGCTCTTCTCCTTCGCGCCCGCCAAGTGATCGGACACTCATGACCTATCTGCGCTATTCGCACGACATCGAAACACCAGAGCCCGACGAACAGAAGAGCATCGACGGCATTATTCAGGGCATGACCCAAGAGAGCCAGACGGTCGAGAAGCGTGACGGGCACGCGGTACGGGCAAGCCACGCCAAGAGCACGGCCTGTGTGATCGGCAAGCTCATCGTCGCGCCCGGGCTGCCGCCCGAACTCGCTCAGGGCCTGTTCGCGGAGCAGCGCACATTCGATGTTGCCGTCCGCTTCGCGCAAGGACCCGGTGAAAAGCTCGGTGATCGGGTTTCGACCCATCGCGGCATGTCGATCAAGGTATTTGGCGTCGAGGGTCCGAAGCTTCCCGGCCATGACGCGCCGACGCAGGACTTCGTCCTTGCCAGCGGCACGACCTTCCCAGCAGGGACCGCTGCGGGTTTCCTTTCCCAGGCCAAAAGGATTGGCCTGACGGTTCCCATGCCGGAGGGAATGAAGAGCGCGGCCGCCTCCGTCGCTCGCAACATCAACAAGGTACTGAACGCCGTTGGTGCGCGCCCAAGCCCAACGCTCGACTTCTACGGCCACCCCTTCAGCCACCCGCTGGTCGAAGAGTATTTTAGCCAGTGCCCGGTGCGCTTCGGCGACCATGTCGCCAAGATCGGGGCCTTCCCTGTCGCGGCGGAACAGAAGGCGCTCGCCGATTGGCAGCTCGACCCGCATCAGGATGAGGATGGCTTCCGCCATGCCGCGGTCGATTACTTCGAGGGTAACGACGCAGTGTTCGAGCTTCGGGCGCAGCTGTGGACCGATGCCGGGACGCAGCCGATCGAGGACACCTCAGTCGACTGGCCGACGAGCGAAAGTGAGTACCGCACCGTCGCCACGATCCGACTGCCGCGGCAATCGGCCTATGATCCCGACCGCGTCCGCTACTTCGATGAGGTGATGACGTTCCGGCCGGCCCATAGCCTCGAGGCCCATCGCCCGCTGGGCGGCGTGATGCGTGCGCGCATGCAGGTCTATCAGGCGCTCAGCGACTTCCGCCATCGCGAAAACGGCATTGCCGCCTCGAACACCGCAGACTTCCAGAACATTCCAGCCTGAGCTGAACGCGATTGCTGACCATAATGAAAGGACAATTATGAAGTTCGAAGGCAAGCCCGCCGTTCAGGCGGGGAACGTGTGATGGCGCGCTTTTCCAACAAGGTCATCGTCATCACCGGTGCCGCCTCCGGGATCGGCGAGGACGCCGCGCGCCGCTTCGCCGAGGAAGGCGCAATGCTGGTGCTGGGCGACATCGACAAGGACGCGCTCGACACGCTGGCGAGCGAGCTTGGCGGTACGGTCGAAACGCGCGAAACCGACGTGTCGGACCGCGGGGCATGCGAGGCACTGGTTCAGGCTGCGGTCGATCGCTTCGGTCGGATTGACGTGCTGGTCAACGACGCCGGCGTCGATCATCTCGGCAAGGTCGACGAGGGCAACTTTTCCGAATTCACCAAGGTGATCGAGACCGACCTGTACGGCGTCGTGCACATGAGCCGCGCCGCGATCGCGCACTTGCGCCAGTCGAAGGGCTGCATCGTCAACGTGTCGTCGGTGTCCGGTCTGGGCGGCGACTGGAACCACAGCTTCTACTGCGCGGCGAAGGGGGCGGTAAGCAACTTCACCCGTGCGCTGGCGATGGACGAAGCGAAGCACGGCGTCCGCGTCAACGCCGTCAACCCCTCGCTCACCTACACTGCGCTGACCGCAGACATGAAGGAACAGCCTAAACTGATCGCCAAGTTCGAAGAGCGTATCCCGATGGGCCGCGGCGCCGAACCCGCCGACATCTCGGGGGTCATTGCCTTCCTGGCAAGCGAGGACGCGCATTTCGTGACGGGCGTGAACCTGCCGGTCGATGGCGGCCTTACTGCCTCTAACGGGCAACCGCCGCTGTCCTGATGAATGTGCGGCGGGCCCTTGGGCTCGCCCACTGTTCCAGGTTTGCCCTGTCGCCGACGCCAAATTCATGACGGGTTAATTTTGTTAAGCCGGAGTTTAGATCGTAGTAAAGTTTGACCCAAATCCGGTCGTTCTCGCCATTCTCGTCGTTATACTGAAGCAGTCGTTCGTTCATCTCTTTTGAAACCCGCCTTCAGCATGTACCCGTTAGATAAGATTTCTCTTTTGTTCTCTATCGAGCTAACTCACGATCGTCATACCAATCGGATCTGAGAACCGCTGGCTCTACCGAATCGATTGCGAAAAGCTTTCGCCAAATGCTCGATTCCGACGCGCAGGTGCGCGGCGTGAGCGAGTGGCTGTTCAAACCTCCGCAGGGTAGCCCGCCTTGAAGATGGACGCTGCTGAGATCCAGAGTACAGGTGCTGGGGCACCAAGGCACCAAGCCGCAGGTTTGGCGCACGGTGTGCTTCCCGGCATCACGCAACCTCCGCGCGTACCCGCCGTTGAAATCCTGCGCGCGATCGCACCGCGTCGTGCTGGTGGAGGAGATGAGGATGATGGACCTGCCGACCGGAGTGGCGCTAGATAACGACGGAACCGATGCCGATCGGCCGCCGATACTGCCCTTCCTCCATATGTGGACCCAGGCCGATGGCAGCAGTCGGATCGACCTGTCGCACATGACCGGCTTTGGACAGAAGAGCGTCGGTGGCGGGGCGGACCCGCAGTGGATGCGACCGTTTCCGGGCGAGGTGAGCGCGATCAATTTCGCGGTGCTGCCGGTGGGCTGGGTCGGGGACTGGCACGAAAGCCCCAAACCGCAATGGGTGCTCCCGCTGCGCGGGCGCTGGTTCATCGAGACGATGGACGGCAACCGGGTGGAGATGGGGCCGGGCGACATTCATTTCGGGCAGGATCAGGACACGACCGACGGCAAAGGCCATCGATCCGGCCAGATCGGCGACGAACCCTGCTTCCAGATCATGATCCAGTTCGCCACGTCGCCCGCTGCCCAGACGCGTGACCCGTTCGGCAGATGAGCATCGCGTTGGCAACGCCGCTTGCGCCGTTGTTGCTGCCGGCACGGCTCCGCCCGCCCGGTCCGCCCGCGCCGACCGACGTGCCGCCGCCAATGATCCACCATGCCGATGCGCGGGCGGTGCTCGACGGCGCACGGTTCGTTACGCTGTACGATCAGGCGAGCTGGAGCGAGGGCCCTGCATGGTGGTCCCACGAGCGGACGCTGGTATGGAGCGACATTGTCGGCCGCCGCGTGCTGGGCTGGCGCGAGGATGGCGCAGTCGATGTCCTCCTCGATGCGACGCCGTTCATCAACGGCAATGCGGTGCTGCCGGATGGCGGACTGGTCCACTGTGAACACGGCCGCCGTGCTATCAGCCGGTCCGAGGGCACCGGCGTCGCGACCCCCATCGCGTGGATGGCGGAGGGTAGCCGACTGAACGCGCCCAACGACGTCATCATTAGTCCCGATGGCGCGATCTGGTTCAGCGATCCGACCTTCGGCCTTGAAAATCCGAAGCAAGGCGTGCCCACCTGTTCGGAAAGCGGGCGCACCGCCATCTGCCGGATTGGCGAAGATGGCGTGGTTCGGCGCATGACCGACATGACGCAACCAAACGGCCTCGCCTTTTCGCCCGATGGTTGCACCTTCTACGCCTCGCAGACCCCCGAGCATGGAGAAGGCGAAGTTGCGATCTATGCGTTTGATTGGGACGGGACCGCGCTGTCGAATCAGCGGCGGTTCGCGACCATGGACGATGGGATACCCGATGGCTTCGCCGTGGACCAACGGGGTTGGCTATGGAGCAGTTCAGGCAAGGGGATCGAACTTTTTGACGCCGCCGGTACCCATCTCGCCACCGTGCCGACGCCCGGGACATGCAGCAACTGTACGTTCGACAGCGAAGAAACCCGCCTGTTCGTGACCGGTGGTGCGTGTTTATGGATGCTACCGCTCGCCTAGCATGGTCACAATCGATCGACCCGACCCACGGGAACAAAATTCTCATAAATTCTTGATCAAAATTAATTTCTGCCCGCTGCGGACGCTTGGGAACACGAACACGCCTGGGTCGTCCAGCAGGGAATTCCGCTGGACGAGGCCCCATGACACAACCAACCTTGGTATTTCTGCACGCACTGGGCGCCAGCAGCCGGGAATGGGATCTGGTTCGTCGACATCTGCCGGACCACCCCTGCCTCGCGCTCGACCTTTCCGGGTTCGGCGAACGGGCCTGTGATGGCTATGCCGATGTCGCGGCGATGGCCGACAAGCTTGCCGACACGATCCGCGCGGAGCGGCTGACCGCGTGCGTCCTGGTAGGGTATAGCATGGGTGGCAAGATCGTCACGCTGGTCGCGGCCCGCGCGGCGGCGGGCGAGGAAGGACTCGCCGGTATCGTCGGCGTAGTGCTGGTCGCGGCCTCACCGCCCGCCCCCGAACCGATCGAGGATGACCGCCGGACGCAGATGATCGGCTGGGTTGCGGACGGTCCGATCGCGCGCGCCGATGCGGAAACCTTCGTAGATGCCAATTGCGCCGCCCCACTGCCCGTTTCACTGCGCGAACAGGCTATCGCCGATGTCGAGCGGTCGAGCTGCGAGGCGTGGCTGGGCTGGCTCGAGCGCGGCAGTCGGGAGGATTGGGCGGCGCGCGTCGGCGAGGTCGGAGTTCCCGCGCTGATCCTCGCCGGAGCCGAGGACGGCGACTTAGGCGAGGCGGCTCAGCGCACCTTGAACCTGCCGCACTACCCGAATGGCACGGTCATGACGATCGACGACGCAGCGCATCTGATTCCCTATGAACAGCCCGAAGCGCTGGCAAAGGCGATAGTGGGTCATAGCGCAGCCGTTGCGACGGCATCGCTTCCGGCCGGGTTCGTGCGGCTGCTCGGGTCGGATCGGGTCAGTCGTCGGACGCGTGCAGCGATGCTTGCGCGGACCCGGCCAGTGTCGCGCGAGGCGTCGGGCTGGTCGGACGCCGAACTGGCACTGGTCGCTGCACTGATCGAGCAGGTGCTGCCCGACTGCGGCATCGATCGCGAACTAGCCCGGCGGGTCGGCGTGGCGGTACAGGGGCCGGGCGATGGTTGGCGTTTCGCCGACCTGCCGCCCGATCCGGTGGCATGGACGCGGGGTCTGGCGACGCTCGACCGGATTACCGGTGGTTTCACAGCTTTGTCCGGTGATGCGCAGCGCAACTGGTTGCAGCGGATCGACGCCCGAGAGGCGGGTATCGCTGACGATCCCGATTATCTGTCGCCTGCGCAGATGGCGCTATGGTTCGCCGACGTCCGGACCGAGATCGTGCGCCAGTGGATGGCGACCCCGGCGGCAATGGCCGCGATCGGCTATGACGGTTTTGCGGTAGGCGGCGATGGTCCGCGCAAGCAGGGCTATACCCGCACCGCTGCCGACGACACCGAACGATGGCAGCACATCCCGGAGACGACCGCATGAGCCGCGCTCCCTTCGCCACCAGCGAGATTGTCGATGCCGTTGTCATCGGCACCGGTGCCGGCGGCGCGCCACTCCTGTCACGGCTTGCGACGGCGGGTTTATCGATCGTTGCGCTGGAGGCGGGCCGTGTCTTTCGACCGCATGAACATGTCGCCGATGAACTGGCCGCCGACATCTATTGGATGGAGGAGCGCTTGAGCGGCGGCGCGGACCCTACCGCGTTCGGATCGAACAATTCGGGAATGGGAGTCGGTGGATCGACGCTGCACTGGGGCGCATTCTGTCCGCGCCCCGACCCCCGCGACCTGCGCCTCCGCTCGCTGACAGGCGAAGGTGCCGACTGGCCGATCGATCATGCCGAACTGATCGGCTATATCGAACAGGTCGAGGATTTTACCGGGGTGTCCGGTCCGGCGCACTATCCTTGGGACGATGCTCGCCGCTACGCCTATCCCCCGGTGCTGCGCAACGCTCCGGCAGACGCGATGGCGCGCGGCTGTGCCGCGGTCGGCATTACCGCCACCGACGCCCCCGCCGCGCTGGTATCGCGCGACCGCGATCAGCCTCATTGGGGCCAGCGGCAGGCGTGCGTCAACTGCGGTACCTGCCACCAAGGGTGCCGCAACGCCGCCAAGACCAGCATGGACACCAGCTACCTGCCCCACGCGGTGGCGCATGGCGCCGAGGCGCGGGCCGAGGCGCGGGTGCTCTCGTTCGAATTCGACGGCCAAGGGCGGATCAGCGGCGTCGTCTATCGCCGGCACGGGATCGACCACCGCCAGCGTTGCCGCGCGGTCTTCCTGTGCGCTGGCGGCGTGGAGACGCCGCGCCTGTTGCTCAACCTCGGCATCGCCAATTCCAGCGGGCAGGTCGGTCGCAACTTCATGGCGCATGTCGCGACGCAGGTCTGGGGAAGTTTCAACGCTGAATTGCGGATGAACCGCGGCTACCCATCGTCCCTCATCACCGAAGACCTGATGCGGCCCGACGACGCCGATTTTGTCGGCGGCTATCTGATCCAGAGCCTTGGCGTATTGCCGGTCAACCTTGCGAGCGGCCTTGCTCGAGGTGCCGGGCTGTGGGGCGAACGCCTTCAGGCATTGCTGCGCAATTATAACCATATGGCGGGGATCGGTATCAATGGCGACTGTCTGCCGCACCCCGACAACCGCCTGACCTTGTCGGACGAGACCGACACGTTTGGCCAGCGGAAGGCGCGGATCGATTTCAGCTATCAGGCGAACGAACGGGCGATCGACCGGCATGCGCGCCGGACGATGACCGCGGTCTGGGAAGCGGCAGGCGCGCAGGACATCTTTGCGGTCGACCGGTCGGCGCATACCATCGGCACCTGTCGCATGGGCACCGACGGCGATGATGCCGTGGTCGACGCCGACGGGCGCAGCTTCGACATTCGCAACCTGCTAATCTGCGACAATTCGGTCTTTCCAAGCGCACTCGCCGCAAACCCGGCGCTGACGATCATGTCCTTGTCGCTGCGCACGGCGGATCGTTACCTCGCGACGAAGCGGTAACGAGACACCCGTTCATACGATTCACGAGGAGGCTTCTATGATCGCTCTGAACAGCGCTACGGCTGCGGAACTGGACGAGGTTTCGCAATTGAAAGGGCATGGTTTTGAAATCGTCCGGTATCGCGAAGAGAGGGGTCGTTTCGATGATGTGCGACAACTTGAGGAGGTACCGGGCCTCGCGGGTAAGTGGCAAGGCGCGGAGGCAATCATATTAATACATTGATGACCCATTCCCGGACGTTCAGGCGGCGTAGAGCGCCCCCCAACTTCTGACGTTCATTCAGGTTTGGCTCCGAACCCGGATGTGCAGTGCAAGCGCCTTCCCTGCGCTGGCTGCAACGCGATCAGTCCCTGTCAGCCTTTTGGCATCGGCAAGAGAATACGAAATAGAGATCGGTCGTTGGTTCTTTGATAGTTGGCATCTCCGCCATGTGCACGGGCGATAGCCTGAACGACGGAAAGGCCCAGTCCCGATCCCCCGGAGTTCTTTGTACCGCGTACAAATTGGTGAAAAGCGCTTCTCTCAAACTCGGGTGGCAACCCCGGCCCTTTGTCCGCAACGGTGATGACCGCCTCACTCCTCGTGAATTCAACCGCGAGCCGCAAAGTACAAGGCGACGCATGGCGACGCGCATTGTCGACGAGGGCGACCACCGCCTGTCGTATACGCGCCGCATCGGCCCGGACAACGCCAGCCTCCAACGTCATTTCCAGTTCGAAACCCGCTGGCGACAGCATGGATGACAGGATCGGTCGCATATCCTCCAACTCGGCAGCCAGATCGACGTCCCCGATCACCAGTTCCAGTCGCCCGCTCTCAGCCAGGCTGACGCTGCGTAGATCCTCGACCAGCCGGGTCAGGCCCTCGACCTGTTTCATCAGGCCGACGACCAGTGCGTCATCGAGCGGAAAGACGCCGTCCTTCGCGCCTTGCAGCCGCCCGCGCAATATGGTCAGGGGGGTGCGCAGTTCGTGCGCGATCTGGGCATTCCACAGCTTCACATCGTCCGACATGCGTTGCAGCCGGTCAGCCATGGCGTTGAAATCGGCAATCAGCAGCGCCGCCTCGCCATGCGCGGCGCGGACCGGCGCGATGCGGGTAGTCAGGTCGCCCTCGGCGATCCGACGCGCCGCCTCGCCCACTGCGCCGAGCGGCTGCACGAGACGCCGCGCCAGCCGGACCGCGACTGCCAGCGCCAGCGCCACCCCGATGACGCAGGCCGCGAGGGTGATGCCGACATCCAGACCCGTGGTGTCCGCCACCCCAGGCGGCAGCGGCGCAACGATACGGAGCCGCTCCAGCACGGCATAGACGATGTAAAAAGCGGCCGTGCTGACCGCGACCGCGACGAAGGCCAGCGCCGCCATCGCGATCGACAATTGCCGGGTCAGGCTATTCCGGTTCCTCATCCGCGCGACCACAGCCGGTATCCCACACCTCGAACGCCTTCGGGCATATCGGGCACGCCTGCCTGATCCAGTTTGCGGCGCAGCTTGCTGACATGACTGTCGACCGTTCGGTCGAGGGCATCCGATCCGGGCAGGCAGGCGTCGAGCAGTTCGCTGCGGCCGAACACCCGGCTCGGCGTGCGGGCCATATGGGCGAGCAGGCGGAACTCAGTCAGGGTCAGCGCCACGTTGCCGCTTTCCGTGTGGACCATGTGCGCGGTCGTGTCGATCTCGACCGGGCCGACGCGCAGCACGCCGTTCGCCCCGTCGCCGCCCGCGCGCCGCAACACCGCCTTGACCCGCGCGACCACCTCGACCGGGTTGAACGGCTTGACGACATAATCGTCGGCCCCGATGCGCAGCGCCTGGAGCTTGTCGATGTCCTGGTCGAGCGCGGTGGTGACGACGACGGGCGTATGGCCCCGCCGTCGCACCTCGGACAGCACGCCCCAGCCGTCGACCAGCGGCATCGAGATATCGAGCAGCAGGATGTCGGGCTTCAACGCGAGATGCAGGTCGAGCGCGGTGCGCCCGTCGCCGGCATGGACGGTTCGAAAACCTTCGCGCTCCAGATAGGCGCGGACGATTTCGGCGATATCGCGATCATCCTCGGCGATCAGGACGAGCGGGTTCATGCGGCGAGTCCATTGAGCATGACGCCGTTCATATCAGCGGCGCAGCGCACACCGCCAGCCCGCCTCCACAAAGCCTCCACACAATCTCGACGCAGGCGCAACGACCCGCACGGATAGGTGGCGGCATGATGGGTCGATCTCTTTCTTGCCGCGCGCTACCCGCCCTGCCGATCGTCATGGTGATGACGGCCTCGCTCAGCGGCTGCTCCGCCGAAGCCCCCGCCGCCCCGGCGGACCTGGTTACGGTGCTGACCATGCGTGTCGCGCCGACCGAAGTCACCGCCGCTGATGAGTTGCCCGGTCGTGTCGTGGCATTTCGTACAGCGGAAATTCGCCCGCAGGTCGGCGGCATCGTCCAGCGTCGCCTGTTCGAGCAGGGCGCGACGGTGCGCGCCGGGCAGATGCTGTTCCAGATCAGCCCCGCCCCCTATCGCGCCGATGCCGACACCGCGCAGGCGACCGTGCAAAAGGCCAGCGCCGCCTATGCCCGCGCCCGCGCCCAGGCCGATCGGCTGAAGCCGCTGGTCGCCGCCGATGCGATCAGCCGTCAAAGCTATGACGATGCCGTTGCCGCACGCGAGCAGGCGGCCGCCGAACTGGCCGAAGCTCGCGCCACCCTTCGCCGCCGCCGGATCGACCTGGACTTTTCGCGCGTCACCGCACCGATCGCCGGACGCATCGGATTGGCCAATGTCACCGAGGGGGCGCTGGTGACGGCGGCCGACGCTACCCCGCTGGCGACGATCCAGCAGATCGACCGGGTCTATGTGGATGTCCGGCAACCCGCCGAACGCTATGCTGAATTGCGCACCCAAAGCGCGGCAGCCGGGCCGGTCGAAATCCTCACCCCTTCGGGGCGGAGCCATCCGGTACAAGGGCGCATCCTGTTTTCCGGGATCGCCGTCGATCCGGGCACTGGCGATGCGCTGGTCCGGGTGGAACTGCCCAATCCCGGCGAGCGCCTCTTGCCCGGCATGTTCGTCCGCGCCCGCCTGCCGCGCGCAAAGATGCCCGCTGCGCTGACCGTGCCGCAACAGGCCGTGACCCGAGCGGGCGACGGCACGCCGCAGGTCAGCGTGGTCGGCGGACAGGACCGGGTACATCTTCGCCGCGTCACACTCGGCCCGCTGGTCGGCGGCCGCTATGTCATCCAATTGGGGCTGCGTGCGGGCGAAACCGTGATCGTCGAGGGGCAGGACCGAGTCCAGCCCGGCACCCCGGTCAATCAGCGCGCCTGGCGTGGCGGGGCGGCGGGCTGAGCCATGGCGCAATTCTTCATCAACCGCCCGATCTTCGCCTGGGTGATCGCCATCGCGATCGTCCTGATGGGCCTGATCGCCATCCCGCAAATGCCGGTCGCCCGCTTCCCCAGCGTCGCGCCACCAACGGTCAGTATCTATGCCAGCTATCCCGGTGCTACGCCGCAGACGCTGAACGACAGCGTCGTCTCGCTGGTGCAGCGCGAGCTTTCGAGCGTGAAGAACCTGCTCTATTTCGAGAGTTCGGCCGACACCTCCGGCTCGGCGACGATCACCGCCACCTTCCGCCCCGGCACCGATCCCGAGATGGCGCAGGTCGATGTGCAGAACCGGCTGAAGACGATCGAGCCCCGCCTGCCGCAGGTGGTGCGCCAAACCGGCGTCACGGTGGAGTCCGCCTCATCCGGCTTTCTGATGATCGTCAGCTTGTTGTCCGACGGGCGGCAGGACGAAGTCGAACTGTCCGATTATATGACCCGCAACATCGTCGACGAATTGAAGCGCATCCCCGGTGTCGGGCGCGTCCAGAACTTTTCGGCCGAACGCGCGATGCGGATTTGGATCGATCCGGCCAAGCTGGCGGGATATGGCCTGACCGCAACCGACGTGACTGCGGCGATCGCCGAGCAGAATGTCCAGATCGCCCCCGGCTCGCTTGGCGCCGAACCGACCGCCAATGGCCAGCGCGTGCTGGTCCCGCTGACTGCCGACGGACAGCTCAAGACGCCCGAGGATTTCGCCGGTATCATCCTGAAGGCCAATAGCGACGGGTCGTCGGTGACGCTGGACAAGGTTGCCCGCATCGAGCTCGGGCGACAGAGCTTCGGCAACGACACGCGCGAGAACGGCAAGGCGGCGGCTTCGGTGGGAATCCAGCTCACGCCCGGTGCCAACGCCGTCGCGACGTCGAAGGCGGTACGCGCACGGATGACCGAGCTGGCCCGCGCGCTACCGTCGGGGATGAGCTGGTCCGCGCCGTTCGATACCGCGCCGTTCGTCCGCATCTCGATCGAGAAGGTTCTGCACACGCTGGCCGAGGCGATGCTGCTGGTCTTCCTCGTCATGTACCTGTTCCTGCAAAAGGTCCGCTACACGCTGATCCCTGCGATCGTCGCGCCGATCGCGCTGCTCGGCACGATCGCGGTCATGCTGGCGACCGGCTATTCGATCAACGTGCTGACCATGTTCGGCATGGTACTGGCGATCGGCATCATCGTCGACGACGCCATCGTCGTCGTCGAGAATGTCGAGCGGCTGATGCACGAGGAAAAGCTCTCTCCCGCCGATGCCACGCGCAAGGCGATGAAGGAGATCACGCCCGCCATCATCGGCATCACGCTGGTCCTCTCAGCCGTGTTCATTCCCATGGCGCTGGCGGCCGGGTCGGTCGGAACCATCTATCGCCAGTTTTCGATGGCGATGGCCGTGTCCATCCTATTCTCCGCCTTCCTCGCCCTTACCCTTACCCCGGCTCTGTGCGCGACGCTGCTCAAGCCGCTGGACGCTGAACGACCCAAGAACCGCTTTTTCACTTGGTTTGATCGCCAGTTCGACCGCGCCACGCGCGGCTATGAGGGCTGGGTCGCACGCCTGCTGAAGGCGAGCGGGCGGATGATGCTGGTCTTCGTCGCGATCGTCGGGATGCTGGCCATCGCCTTCGTCAACCTGCCCTCGTCCTTCATGCCCGAGGAGGATCAGGGCTATTTCATGACCAGCTTTCAGCTTCCCGCCGATGCCACCGCCTCCCGCACGCTGACGGCGGTCAAGGCGCTCGAGCGGCACATGGCCACTCGCCCCGGCGTCGAGACCACCGAGGCGATCCTGGGCTTCGGCTTCTCCGGCTCCGGTCCCAATGCCGCGATGGTCTATACGATGCTGAAGGACTGGAAGGACCGTGATGGCACCGATGTGCGCAAGGAAGTTGCCGCCGCCGATGCCGCAATGGCCAGGGACGTGCATGAGGGACTGGTAATGAACGTCATGCCGCCCGCGATCGATGAACTAGGCACGTCATCGGGCTTCGCGCTGCGGCTGGAGGACCGGTCGGGCAAGGGCCGCCACGCGCTGTTCACCGCGCGCGACATGCTGGTCGCCTATGCCCAGCGCAGCCCCAAGCTGACCGGCGTCTATGCCGAGGGGCTGCCGTCTGGGACCAGCGTTCGGCTCGACATCGACCGGGCCAAGGCGCGTGCACTCGGCGTGTCGTTCAGCGCGATCAGCGACATGATCGGCACCGCGCTCGGCAGTAGCTATGTCAACGACTTCCCCAACAAGGGCCGGTTGCAGCAGGTGATCGTGCAGGCCGAGCCGGCGCACCGCATGAATCTGGACGACGTCATGGAACTTCGCGTCAAGAACGCGACCGGGGGCACCGTCGCGCTGGCCGAGTTGGTCACGCCGGTATGGAGCAATAGTCCGCTTCAGCTCTCCACGTATAATGGCTACCCTTCCGTCAGCATCACCGGAACCGCCGCCCCCGGGGTTTCCAGTGGCGATGCGATGCGCGAGATGGAGCGGCTGGCCGCCGAACTGCCGCCCGGCTTCGGAATCGAATGGACCGGACAGTCGCGACAGGAACGTGAGGCGGGGGCGCAGGCGCCGATGCTGCTTGCCCTGTCGATGCTGGTCGTCTTCCTGGTGCTGGCGGCGCTCTATGAAAGCTGGTCGATCCCGATGGCGGTAATGCTTGTCGTGCCGCTCGGCCTGATCGGCGCGGTATCGGCGGTGATGCTGCGGGGCATGTCGAACGACATCTTCTTCAAGGTCGGCCTGATCACCATCATCGGCCTCAGTGCCAAGAACGCGATCCTGATCGTCGAATTCGCCAAGCAATATCGCGAGGCGGGAAGCAGCCTGGTCGACGCCGCCATCACAGCCGCGCGGGTGCGCCTGCGCCCGATCGTGATGACCAGCCTGGCCTTCACGCTGGGCGTGGTGCCGCTGATGCTGGCGGGAGGTGCAAGCGCCGAAACGCAGCATGCGATCGGGACTGGCGTGTTCGGAGGGATGATCACCGGCACCGTGCTGGCACTGATCTTCGTGCCGACCTTCTTCGTGGTGGTGGCGGGGTTGGCCGAGCGCTGGCGCGCACTCCGGGTGAAGGAGGCATGACGATGCGACACCTGCCCCTCACCCTGTTGCTGGCGACCACCGCCTGTTCGATGACGCCCCGCCTCACCCTGCCGACCCCGCCGGTCGCCGAGGCCTATCCCGCCCCGAGCGGCATCGAAGCCTTGCCCGAATGGCGCGGTATGTTCGGCGATCCCCGGCTGCAAAGCCTGATCGCACTGTCGCTCGACGCCAATCGTGACCTGCGTATCGCCGCGCTGAACGCCGAAGCGGCGCGGGCCCAGGTCCGCGTACAACGCGCCCAGTCACTGCCGGGCCTGAATGTCGACGGCGGCTATACCCGCCAGCGCCAACCCTCGAGTGTCGCGGGTGCGGGCGTCGGCCTGTCCCCCGGAGGCGGAGCGACCGGTTTTGAATTCGGCCAGTTCAGCGCACAAGCTGCGTTGACGAGTTTCGAGATCGATCTGTTCGGCCGCCTGCGCGCGATGAACGAAGCGGCGTTCCACCGCTGGCTTGCCTCGGTCGAGGCGCGGCGCGCAGTGCGTCTGGCCGTGATTGGCGCGGTCGCCGATGCCTATTGGAACGAGCGACTGGCGGACGAGCAACTGGGCTTGACCCGCTCGACGCTGGCCGACTGGCGTGCCGCGCTCGACATCACCCGGCTGCGAAGGCAAGCGGGCCAGGCGAGCGGTGCCGATCTGGCGCAGGCCGAGGGGCTGGTCCGGCAGGCCCAGGCCGATCTGGCGCAGCGCGAGCGGGAGCTGGCGCAGGCGACCAATGCGCTGACACTCGCGGTCGGCGCATCTCTGCCGAGCGACCTGTTGCCCCCCACCCCGCTGATGGAGCAGCCGATCCGCACCGCGCTGGCGGCGGGCACGCCGTCCGACCTACTGACCCGCCGCCCCGACATCGCGCAGGCCGAACAGGAACTGCGTGCCGCCAATGCCGATATCGGCGCGGCGCGCGCGGCCTTCTTCCCGCGCGTGTCGCTGACCGCCGCCTTCGGTTTCGCCAGCCTGGCGCTCGACAGCCTGTTCAAGGGGGCGAACCGATCCTGGTCCTATTCGCCCACGATCAGCCTGCCGATCTTTCGCGGGGGCGAGCTTCGTGGCAATCTCGACCTTGCCCGGCTGCGCACATCGACGGCGGTGGCGACCTATGAAAAGGCGATCCAGACCGGCTTCCGCGAAGTCGCCGATGGGCTTGCGGCGCAGGCGACCTATGGGCGGCAGATGACCGAGCAGCGCGCCGTCGTCACCCAGGCGGAGCGTCGCGCCACGCTGACCGACCTCGCCTATCGCGCGGGGCAGACCAGCCGCCTGGAACTGCTCGACGCCCAGCGCGCGACCTACGCCGCGCGCCAGACCGCGCTGATCGTTCGGCGCGACCAACTGACCGCCGCCGCCGCGCTCTACCGGGCACTGGGCGGCGATACCGAAGCGCAAGGAACGCCGCAATGAACCGCCATGACCGCTACACCCTGCCGATGCGGCTGCTCCACTGGACGCGCGCCGCGCTGATCCTGGGGCTTATCGCGCTCGGCTGGACGATGACGTCGCTGCCCGACAGCACCGCTGCCAAGTTCGAATGGATGTATCCCGTCCACAAGGAATTCGGCGTGCTGGCCTTCTTGATCGGCACCGTCGCGCTGGTGGTACGTCGCCATTCGGCCCTGCCTCGCCACCCCGCCGGATTGGCGGCGTGGGAGATCATCCTGTCGAACATGGTTCAATATGCGATGCTGGCCTTGGCGATCATCGTGCCGCTGATGGGCTATGCCATGTCCAGTTCGTTCAGCCAGAGTGACGGCGTGCCGTTCTTCATCACCGACCTGCCCGAGCTGCTGCCCAAAAACGACCACGCCTTCGCGCTGTTCGCCTTGGCGCACAAGACGCTGGTCTACACCCTGCTGGCGCTGGTCGCGCTGCATGTCATGGGTGTTCTCAAGCATCTTTTCCTTGATCGCGGCCGGGCCACCGACGTCCTGCGCCGGATGCTATGAGCCGGAACATTCCGATGGAGCAGGGCTCAGCAGGCGTGGACCCCGGTCCCGGCTGGCAGTGGCGCTTCTGGTCGATCTTTGCCGGACAGTCGCTGTCGCTGATCGGCTCGGCGATGACGCAGTTCGTGTTGATCTGGTGGATCACCGACACGACCGGCGACCTGGGTGTGCTGGCAACCGCCGGGCTGGCCGCGCTGCTCCCCCAGGCGCTGCTGGGGCCTGTTGGAGGCACATTCGCCGACCGCTACAGCCGTCGGATGCTGATGATCGTCTCCGACCTCATCTCGGCCTTGTGCATCGTGATCCTGATCGCCCTGTTCCTGAGCGGCCATATCGCCCTGTGGCACATCTATATGGCGATGTTCGTTCGCAGCGCGGCCACGGCCTTCCAGTTGCCTGCCGCCGCGGCCAGCGAGGCGATGCTGGTGCCGCAGCATTTCCTTCCGCGTGCCGCCGGACTGAACCAGACGCTTATGGGCATTGTGACGGTCGCGGCCGCGCCGCTGGGAGCCCTGGCGATCGCCGTAATGCCGGTCGGCATGGCTTTGTGGATCGACGTCGGCACGGCGCTGCTCGGCATCACGCCACTCTTGATCTTCACGATCCCGCAACACTGCACCTCTGACGGCACGACCGGCCTATTGGCCGAGTTTCGCGAGGGCATCGGCGTCGTCTGGCAGAGCAAACAATTGCTGCGCATCTATGCGCTGCTGACCGCCGTGGTGCTGGTCATCATGCCAACGTTCACGCTGTTGCCGCTGCTGGTGAAGCAGCATTTCGGCGGTGGGGCGGCCGAGGTCGCGATCCTCGAAAGCATGGGCGGGGCGGGCATGATCGCGGGCGGCGTGATCGTCGCGGTCATCGTGCCACGGCGGCTGGTGTCGTGGATCCTGTGGGGCTTCACCCTGTCCTGCGCGACATTGGCCCTGACTGCGCTGGTCCCGCCGGGCTTGTTCTGGCTGGCGGCATTCTTCTGGGCGTTGAGCGGCGTTACCTTCATCCTGGGCGATGCCCCCTTCACCGCCCTGATCCAGACCACCGTGCCCAACCAGCTTCAGGGACGGGCTCTGGGCCTGCTCGGTACGCTGATGGGTCTGGCCGCGCCGGTCGGTCTGCTTGCCGCCGCACCGCTTGGAGCGTTGATCGGCGTCCGTTGGCTTTTCGTCCTGACTGGCGTGTTGGGTACGATGGCCAGCGTGGCTGCGTTCCTCTCTATTGAACTGAGAAACGATGATTGAAGCATCCCTCGTCAGCTCGATGCGGAGAGACCCATATCCGGTCGTTCGCGGCCTCTTTCTAGCTCCCCGCTTTCGGCCATCCGTTCATGTTGGTCGCGGAGGAAGGCCTGAGCCTTCGACCTCCTTGCTCACGCGAGAGCTTAAAAGGAAGTGGCATTTCGAAGATGCTACCGCGGTTCTGATGTCCGTCACCTCGATGAGTGATCCGATCCAGATTGCAGCCACGCGCGGACACTGCTAGGTGTTACATATGAGCAATACAGTCAGATTGCTGGAGCAGGCAGTTTACGGCAGTTTGGGCGTGCTGGTGGCTTCCGCCTCAGTGGCGAACGCCAGAACGAACGTTACGCTGCCAGATATGACTACAACCCTCCGCGAACAGCGCGTGGAGAGCGCGTCGATCGCCCTGATCCGCAACGGACGGATTGTGTCTGCTGGAGCGTGGGGCATGGCGGGGCCGAACCGCGCGGCGACTGCCTCCACGCCCTACAATCTCGCCTCGCTGACGAAGCCGCTGACGGCGGAAGTCATCCTGCGGCTGGTGTCGGCCGGCAAGCTGTCCCTTGATGAGCCGATGGATCGCTACTGGAGCGACCCCGACCTATCGCGCGATCCCCGGCGGATGAAGCTGACGGTACGCATGGCGCTGAGCCATCGCACTGGGTTGCCGAACTGTCGCGATGCGAAGGGGCTGGCGTTCGATCATGATCCTGGCACGACCACCGGCTATTCGGGCGAGGGCTACCAATATGCGGCGCGCTACGCCGAACACCGCACCGGGCAATCGTTCGAGACGCTTGCTGGCCGCTGGCTGTTCGCCCCTGCCCAGATGCGCGCGTCGGGCTATGTGTCGACCCAAGGCGAGACGGTGCCGACCGCCGTGCCATACGACGACGCAGGCAAGCCGCTGCCGGTCGAGCAGGTGACGCGGTACAACGCTGCCGATCTGGCGCACGCGACGGCGCGTGACTATGCGCGCTTCCTCATCAATGCCCGCAACGATCGGGGCCTGGTCGCATCTATAGCCGCGGAGCGCAGGAAGTCGCAGGCCGACCTGACGCCTGAAATATGTGCCGGAACCAAAGCGGCCAGCTGTCCGCCCTGGACTGGCTTTGGCCTCGGCTGGCAGCTCCTCGGCTTCCCCCATGGCACGACGATGCTCCACACCGGCAAGGATGCAGGAGCCTTTACCTTCGCCGCAATCGATCGCGCGAGCGGCGACGGCATCGTTATCCTGACCAACAGCGACAACGGGTGGCGGATCATCCTGCCCATCCTCGAACGTACCGGGAGCGATCCGAAGCTGATCGCCTTCCTTCGTGGCCAAATGAGCTGACAGGACCATGAGCATGATGACCGCCATCGCCGTTGCCGCAGCGTTGCTCGCGACGTCCGTGCCGCCCACCGCCGACCCGTTGACGACGGAGATCGGCGCGCTTGATGCCAAGGTGTTCGGCGCCTACAACCGCTGCGACCTGCCGACATTCTCCGGCTATTTCGATCCGAAGGTCGCCTTCTACCACGACACCGGCGGTGCGACGTTCGAGCGTGACGCGATGGTCGACGGCGTTCGCAAATACATCTGCGGGAAGGTGAAGCTGGAGCTGATCGCGGCGACGTTCCGCGTCTATCCGATCAAGGATTACGGCGCGATCGAGGAAGGCGAACACCGCTTTTGCGAACTGGCGACGGGACGATGCGAGGGAATCGCCAAATTCGTCATGGTTTGGGCAAAGCAGGATGGCGCCTGGAGGCTCACCAGTGTGCTCAGTTACGGCCACCGCGCCGCAACGCCTCCGGAGCAGCGAAGCGCCACTGACAGATAGCTCGTGGGTGCTGCCCGATTGGGAATGGCGGACCAGCCCCCATATCGGTCGTTCAAGCACCTTTGCACGTGATCCGAAACCGGCCGTTCATTCATCGTCAACAGGCCTGTTGATCGACATCGGTTCTGGCTGGCGTGGCCGCTGTAGGCAGGGAAGCGGACATTCGCGCGATCGCATAATCTGGGTCCGCTAAGGGTAGGAAGCGGACCCAAGTCGGGCAGATCAGGCGGGAAAATGAATTCCGCATAGTTTGTTGCCGTCAGGGTCGCGAAAATAGGCAAGCTCGACTGTCCCCAGCGATGCCGTATTGCGCGGGCCGGGCGGGGCTTCGATCGAGGTGCCACCATTGGCGACCGCGGTATCATGAAGCTGCTTCACTTGTTCGGGCGAGTTGCATGAAAAGGCAACGGTGCTCCCGTTCGCGACGCTCGCTGGTTCGTCGTTGATCGGCTGGCTGACAATGAAGTTGGTTCCGCCGCCGCTGTTGTATATCAGACGTATATGGCCGCTGTCGGCTACGTTCCTCGTCCCTTCCCCTGCACCCAAAGTGCCGAGCACCGTATCGTAGAAGCGCTTGGAACGCTCAATGTCGTTCGATCCGACCATGGTGTGGAAAAGCATGCATACTCTCCTTGAGGCTGATCGACTTCCGATTGCCACTAGCCTTCTCACCTAACGTGCCCATAGGCTGCGGTCACCCCCGCGTCGTCGGGATATCCGCAATTGGGCACGAGCAGACGAGCCGCTCTTCGCCGGTAAGACCCAGAAACGGTCATTACGCGGGTGGTGCCCACTTCCCAACTTTTGCCATTCGTTCAGGTTAAAAGCGGCAGCTTGGCTATTTCAGCCCCATCGACTTCGAGACGCAGGCGCAGCTTCACCACTCTTCCCGGGAAACCGGCAGCAGCTCAATCCGCCGCTTTTGCTCGTAGAGTGTTGTTGCCCCCTAATTGGCTGACAGGGCCTCGCGTGTTGTCGCGATGAACTCGCGGGGTGACCTGTAGCCGAGGGCGCGGTGTGGATGCACCTTATTATAGTGGTCGAGCCAAGCTGGTAGCTGCGCGATGACGGTCTGCGCGTCGGGCCTGGGGTTCACGCGGACGTAATCGCGCTTGAGGGTGCGGACGAACGCCTCGGCCATGCCGCTGGACTGCGGGCTGCTGACCGGGGTGGTGCGCGGCACCAGCCCGATGTCGCGGGCAAAGGTGCGGGTGTCGCGGGCGGTATAGCAGCTGCCGTTATCGGTCAGCCACTCGATTGGCTGGGGTACGCGGTTCACCCGACCGTAGCGGTGCTCGACGGTGGCAACCATCAGGTCCTGCACATCCTCGGCGGTGATGCCGCTCGTGGTTGCCACATGCCCCATGGCCTCACGGTCGCAGCAGTCGAGCGCGAACGCGACGCGCACCTTCTCGCCGTTGTCACAGGCGATCTCCAGCCCGTCGGAGCACCAGCGAGTGTTGCGCTGGTCGACGGCGACACGGCCGTCGTGACGGCGCTCCTCGTGCCGTCCGCCGCCTCTTTGGAGCAGCAGTCCATGCACCTTCATGACGCGGTAGACGCGCTTGGGATTGGGGGCAGCGCGACCGGTCTGCTCGGCTTGGCGGCGCAGTAGGGCATGGACGCGGCGATAACCGTAGGTGGGTAGATCGGCGACAAGCGCCCGGATGTCGGCGACCAGGTCGGCATCCGGCAATGGCGGCCGCCCGCGCGGGCGTGGCGGTGGTCGGTTGCGCATCGCAGATAAATGCGGGCGGGCGACGCCGAGCGCATCGGCTACCGCGGTCACAGAATGTCCCCGGGCAGCGAGGTCGAGCGCAAGAGCAGTTTTTTTGGGCCTGCGGCCCGGGACACGGCCTCACGCAGCAGCTCGTTCTCCATGGCCTTCTTGCCGAGCAGCCGCTGCAGTTCGCGCACCTGCGCCTCCAGCGCCCGGTACTCGGACGCTGGTACCACCTCCTCGCCGGCTGCCGCGGCGGTCAGCGCCCCTTGGTTCATCAGGCGCCGCCAGGTGAAGACCTGGCTGCCGCTGATGCCGTGCTGGCGGGCGACGAGCGACACGCTCATTCCCGGAAGATACGTCTCCTCGACGATCCGGACCTTCTCCTCCGGTGTCCACCGGCTCCGGCGCTGGACACCGGAGAGGACCTCGCCGTCATTGTAACGCCTGGTCGTACCGTCAGTCATATGCCTCACTCTTATCCAAGAGCGAGGCCCTGTCAGGTCATTTGAGGGGCCACCTCATAGAGGAGCTAGGCTGGCGAGGTTTCCTGCCCAAGCGCCTCGTTGCGCTTTCGGCCGCCCCGGTGAATAGACGCCGAGGACCGCTTGCTGCATGAGCCATTCATCAGAATGACAATTGGGGGCCAGGATGAAGTTCGATGCCAGTCGCGCACTGATACTCTACTCAGGAGCCCTTACGGGTGCAGTGATTTGGTTTGTGCTCACTGCCGCTACACCTTCGGCCCGAAACGCGAAATTCGATACCATTGACGTTGGCCGCATAAACGTACGCGAGCCCGATGGAACATTGCGCATGACGATCGCCAGCTCGGCTCGGGCGCCAGGCTTCATAGGCGGCGGCAAAGAATACTCCCGTCCCGACCGGCGGATGGCGGGCATGCTGTTCTTCAATGACGAGGGGACGGAGAACGGCGGCCTGATCTTCGCGGGCAAGGACGCTGGCGGCAAGGCGTCGAGCGGGGGCAGCCTTACCTTCGACCGCTACAACCAAGATCAAGTGGTGCAGCTGTTCGGCTTTGAGGAGGGACAGGAACGATCCGCCGGCATTAAGGTCAACGATCAGCCCGAAGGCCGGCTCGATTTTCCTGCCGTCGACCGGGTGCGCTCGCTGCCTGAGGGTCAGCAGGGGGCGGCCTATCGTGCCGCCAACGTTGGAGGCACGCAGCGGCTGTTTGTGGGCCGAGCGGTCGACAAATCGTCGCAGGTGGTGCTGCGCGACGGGCAAGGCCGTAAACGACTGGTACTTCGCGTCGGGGAGGACGGCGCTACGTCAATCGACTTCCTTGACCAGGCAGGTAAGGTGCAGCGTACCGTTCGACCCACTGCGGACTAAACGCACTTGTCGCGTCGACTGCGCCTGCCAAGGCTGGCAGGAATAACCTTGCTGGGCCTAAGCCTAGGGGCAAGCCTGATTACGAGCTTGATCCATCGACCACAAGTTTATGCTAGCGAGCATACCTTTGGTGGAGGATGGCCTTTGATCTTCATCATCGACCAACCCGGCGTCTCGGTCACCGGCAGGTTGTCGATCCTCGAGGACGTGCTCTACCCTCGGTCTTTCCTGCTCAACACACTCTTCTGGCTGTTGCTGGCTAAGTTGGTCGTTTCAACCGTGCGCTATCTTTGGAAGGTTCGCCGACGGGACCGCCGGTTACGGCCATGAAGTTCTACTCACGCGCGGTACGGTCGACGACGTAGCCGTTCTTCCAAATCGAGACGATCCTGCGAGTAGCGGCGATGTCGCGTGTCGGATCACCATCGACCAGGATCATGTCGGCCTTGAGCCCAGCTGCGATGCGACCACGGTCGGCAGTACCGAAGAATGTCGCGGGAGCCGAGGTTGCCGCAACCAGCGCCCGCTTCGGCGTCATGCCCGCACGGACCATCAGTGCCAGTTCGAGATGCAGCGATGCGCCGAACGCGGTCGTTGGATTTGGTGCGTCAGTCCCGGCGATGATCGTCACGCCCGCCTTTGCGAGGCGCTCCGTATTCGCCGAGGCGATCTCGAAGTCCTTCAAACGTGGGTACTTCCACACCAGCCCAAGCATGCCGCGCTGTCTTGCGCTCAGATAGGGCGCGACCGAGGGGTCCGCCGCCAAGCGGCGTGCATCGTCCGCGCCGGCCAGTCCGGCATAGGTGGCGAGCGTCGCAGTCTGCGCTACGCCGCGCGCCTTCATCTCCCCCACTAGGCAGCGTGGACAAATTGGCACGCCTGTTTGTTAGGGGACGTGCACCGACTGAACCTCAAGGCGTGCCTCTGGCGCATCGCGCAATCGTGCGTGGAGGGTAAGGTCGCTGACTTCTTCATCAAC
>NZ_JAKREU010000019.1 GCF_022664435.1 Sphingomonas panni
TCTAAAGCGTTGCCGCAACCCTGACCGTGCATCGCACCGTCTCACGCGCCTTGGCTCGCAATGTAACGGGAGGGCGGCGGGGAAAGCGCCGCCCTCGGGCCATTTACGCGGCCATCTTGTCGCAAGCCTCGGCGCACTTGCGACACGCGGCGACGCAATCCTCCATGCCGTCCAGCCCTTCGCAGCTCGACGCGCACGCCCGGCAAATCTCGGCGCACTCGCGGCAGATATGCCGGTGATGCTCAGATTTCCGCGCCATGAAGTCGATCGCGACCGCGCAAATCTGCGCACAATCGGCCATGATCTTCATGTGCTGCGGCTCGGCATGTCGGCCTCCCGCCTCAAGGCAATGGTTCATCGCCATGTGGAGGCAGGTGATGTGGCATTCATGGCAGGCGTCCATGCACGCCTTCATCTCGGGATCGATCTGATGCATCATTCATCTCCAGCTGAGCCCCCGCCCATTTGAAAATACGCGGCGCGCGCGCGTACCCCTTACCTCTCTCGATCAAGCCAGCTTGCTGGAGATGGCTTTGATCGCTTTAAGCCCCGATCCGAACCTGGCGATTGCCTCGCGGTTTCTCTCCAGCTCGCCGTAGGGAAGATACGATATGTCGAGATCGGCGACGCGGCTGAACGCGGGACGCTGTAACTGCGCGCGGACATCCGCCTCGCGGGCGTCGGGTGCGACCAGAAACAGCCCTGCGGTCGCGTGGAGGGCGCTGCCGCTCAGCGCCAAGTCGAGCATGCGCACAATGCCCGAGTAGATCGACGTCGAATGCTCGACCTCGAACGCTGCCGCGACGTGATCGCCGCCGCGCTCAAGCCACAGCACGTCGATTAGACGGATGGAATCCGCCCCCTTCGAGGTTGCGATGGAGGCGGGCAGGTGCTCAAGGCACCCATGTCCCAACGGCGATCCATTGAAGGCACGGCTGCGGTCGTTCGATGCGATCCACACGTCATAGCCGAGCGCGAGTCCTAGATCGCGAAGCCATGCTTGGATTTCAGTATGGGTGCGCTCGTTCTCGCCTTCGCGTAGCGCCGCCTTGCTGAGCGTGCGCGCCTCCTCGCGCGCCGTCTCAAGCCGTTGTCCCCAACTTGCCAGCGCCTCGCCGCTAACATCGAGAGGAGGGGCCGGGTAGCGATCGAAGCCGATGTCGAACAGCAAGCCGCCAATCGCACCCAGGTCGTTCGATAGCAGGTCGCGGTGGCGATCGTTCAAGTCGAGTACACCCGACCGCATCGCCAGAAAATGCTCCCAGCTCCCGAGCTTCACCTTCGAGCCGGTCAGCGCGTTGTAGCCTTTGACGATCGCGGTGTTGAAGGGCGGCACCAGCGTCGGGTGAAGAAAATAGAGCAGGTTGGCGACCGCGGGCCCGAGCCCCTTGATCTTCAAGCGATCGATCGTGTGGATATGGCCAATAATTTCCTCGGCCGTGTCGCAACACGAACAGGCGTCGAGCAAGCGACCGAACGCCCGCTGGTTCTCCGGGTTTTCGTAGATATCGGGTATGCGGAGCTTCGGCTTCCAGAGAAAGGCATGGTCAGCGCCTTTGAAAATTTGACGCTGCTCGGCGACGGAATGAACGACCGTTTCGAGCGACGATCCCCGGTAGGCGACGCCGAACGTGCCGCGCTCGATCTCACCAACGACCTGGCCAATACCACGCCGGATCGAGCGGAAGTTTTTCAACCGTTCGTCCCACAGAAACCAGCTTCGGTAGGTTGCGCCAGGATCGTCACGCCAACGGGCAATAAGACGACGAACGAGGCCACCGTGATCCTCTCCGGTAGTAATTTGGTCGGGTTGCGTGGCCATATTGTCGGTGTGATCCCCATTCGCTGAACCAAGACCTAAGCCCCTGGCCGGTGACCGTCGAGCTTCTTGATTCAGCATACCGGACCGCGAGGTTCCGCACCTGTTCAGTTATAACGTGACAACGGCGGGGATGCTCGGTTTGATGGTGAGCCGTGACCATCGTGCTTGCCATCCAAAGTTGGCTAAGGGCTATTTAGTACACGGTAGCCTCGACCATTTCGCGACCTGACGGTCAGTCGGCTGCTCCATATCGCATCAAGCGGTGATAGCCTAAAGCCGGACAGTCTATTTGGGAGATCATGAATGAACACCGGCGTGAAAACGATTATGCTCATGTCGATCGCCGTGCCTGTTGTGGCGTGGGCTCAGCCGGTCGCCCGCGATGCCGATACACGGGCCGTGGAGGCTGTGCTCTCACGGTACAAAAACGCGATCGAGAAGCTTGACGTCGCTGGAACCGAAAAACTGTTTACGATTGACGCGCGGGTCTTCGAGACAGGAAGCCCTGAAGGAACCTACGCCACCTACCTCGCCCATCATCTTGGTCCCGAGCTGCGGCAGTTCAAATCGTTCCGCTTCTCCGACTACAAGGTCGACGTCCGCTTCGAAGGGTCGGTTGCCCTTGCGACCGAGACCTACCGTTACCGAATCGAGCCAAGAACCGGCGAGGCCGCCGAAAGACTCGGCGTCGCCACAAGCGTGCTGAAAAAGGTGAACGGGGGATGGAAGATCGTGTCCATGCACAACAGCGCTCGGAAACCGAAGGGCAGCTGACGGACGCAGGCGGGGGCTGGCGTGCGAACGTTTTTCGCAGCACCGGATTAGCGACAAGGCGATGTGCTTTCGGCAGATTGCGCTAGACCGGCATACTCATGATGTCCTTGTAGGCCGAAAGCACTTTATTACGAACTTGCAACGTTGCCTCGAATGCGATCGAGGACTCCTGCCGCGCGAGCATTACCTTCGCAATGTCGGTTTCGTCCCCGCGTTCGTAGGCGACCGTCAAAGCACCAGCGCGCGCATTGATCGCGTTAATTTTTTGAAGCTGCGTCTGAAAAGTAGAGGCGAAGCCGCCTGGCTCCGCGTGTCCTGGCTGCGACACGCCCGCCGCTCCGCTCACCCCTGAGACGGAATTTGGGCTATCCACCGTTCCCAGCGCGGTGTTCATCGCTGCGTCAAAAGCCGCTCCTCTCGCAGCCGCGGAAACGGCGACAGAATTCGGGTTGCTCGCTATATTCCGAAGCGCCGCGTTCTTGTCGAGGACGGCGTTCCGCAGGGCCATAACGTCGTTGATGGAGATGCTGCTCATATTCACCCCGGTGCGACTTCTATCGCATCTGTATGATCGCACTGTAAGCATTAGAAGATGGTTAACGACGCTTAGTATTGATTGCCTGATCGTGAAGCCATGCGCCGACCTCTAATTGGACCCGCCCAAGCGTGCCACGGTGAGGACCGGGCCGGATTGTCTATTGTCAATTGCTTGGCGGAATAGATACGCGGCCACTACGGGGCGACCTTAATTGTGCATCGCACTGTGGCACGCGCCCGATTCGCCGCTTTGCTGCAACCCTCGATCGTTTCACGATTGGCCGTCACGATCTTGTCGGCCGCGACGATCGCGCGGAACTGTGCGGCGTCGGCGCTCTGCATCATCCGCTGACCTGCCTCCCAACGGGGCATGTCAAGCGTCCGCGCCGCCATGCGCTCGGGCCATCGCCAGCTCGCCGGCGCGAGCTCGCGCGCGACGAGGCCCGGCACGATCGCCCATGCGAGGATGCCGGCCGCTACCCCGCCCAAGGCGAACCATAGCTGCCGGTTTCTCTGGTCGGCGCGTGTCCATGCGGACCCGGCGATGGCGCGAAGCTCGGCCATGACGCGGGCCTTGTCCTCGCCCGCCTTGGCGAGCGCCGCCTGATCCTCGCGCCGGGCGGCGTTGCCCACCGCGGCGATCCGTTGCGCCATCTGCTCCGGCGTCATCGCCAGCGCCGGACTCCGCACGATCACGTCGTTGATGAGCGCGACGCGGGCGGCCGTGGCGTCCACGCCCTGCTGCATCCGCCCTAACGTCTCGGTGTAGTCGGGAACGTCGATCGCGCCGCGCTCGGCCGCCAGACCCTCCACGGTGCGGCGCAACAGCGCCAGCTCGCCACGCATGGCCTCGAACGCCTCGGCCGCGTCGGTTCCGCCCTGATCGTCCTCGTCCGTCACCCGTCCCCCTTATCGGCTCATGCCACGATCGCGGTCGCGGCCTTGTCCGACCGACTGCGCCAGCTCCTGCCCGATCGACCGGCCCCGCTCCATGTTCAACGCCAGCTCGGGCGCGTGCCGCTTCAAGGCGGATTCGAGCTGCGGGTCGCGATGCAACCCGCCCGCGATGCTCTCCATGCGCTTGCCGAGCTTCTCCGCGCCCGCGCGGTCGCCGGCGCGCTCCATACTGGCCCGCGCCGCCTTCATGTCCTGCCACTGCTCCACGAAGCGCCCCGCACGCTTCTCCGGGTCGATACGGACCTGGCGCTCTACCTCCATCGCCTTCGCCGCGCCGCCCGTGTTCCCTTCGGCCGCGGCGCGTGCGAGCTGGGGGTCGCGCTCGATCGCGCTGGCGAGGTCGCGCGCGCCATTCGGTCGCACCTGGTCGAGCGCGTCGCCCGCCTTCGCCAGCGCCTGTTCCTGGTGCGCCAGCACCGGCAACCCCTTCTCCCGCATCCGGCCTATATCGGCCGCGGCGCGCCCATAGCGTTCGATCGCACGGGCCTGCGAGGGCGCCAGCGGCCGATCGGCCGCGATGCGCTCCGGCGACGTCGTTTTTTCCGACGTCGGTTTCGGCCGGAACCCGGCGAACATGCCCCTGGCCTTGTCGCGCACCTTCTCCGCCACCTGACGCGCGAGTTCCGGGAACCGGATCTCGCGCCGATCGGCGAACGCACGGGCCTGGTCCTGCTCGGGCCGCGCATAGTCGCCGGCCATGTCCTTGCCCCGGTCGCGCGACATGGCGCGGACGAGCTGGCGCTGGTCGGCGAAGTCGTCGCGCCCGTAATGGAGCTGCACGTCATCACGATGCCGCGACATGCCGACATAGGCGCTGTGGCGGTCCATGCCGGGGGTGGCGAGGACGTGGGCGTGATCGACGGTCACGCCCTGCGCCTTATGGAAAGTGGCGGCGTAGCCGTGATCGACCGCGGCATAGTCCTTTGCGTCGAACGCGACCCGCGCGCCGCTGTCGAGCCGAACCTTCATCCCCTCGGCCGATACCTGCTCGATCGTGCCAAGCGTGCCGTTCTTCACCCCCAGCGACCGCTCGTTCCGCAGGAACATCAGGCGGTCGCCGCGCGCGAACGCGCGCGTCCCCCGGTCGGCGCTGAACGTCACGTCGTCGCCAAGGTCGCCGGTCGCGCGAAGTCGGCCGCGCGCTTCCTCGTTCAGCTCGCGGACCTCGGCGTTGGTGTGGGTGAGGATGATGCGGGATTTGCCCGGTTCGGCCTGGCGCTGCCGATCCCAGCCATCGACCAGCTCGCCCCGCGCCTGCTCGCGCGTGTCGGCCGCGTGGACCATGCCCTTGCCGTCATAGGCGTGGATCGCCTCGCCGGTGCGCCCGGTCGCCAGCGCGCGGGTGGCGTCGCGCTGCCAATCCTCGCGCTGCCGGCGAATCTCGGTGATCTCGGCCGCGCCGTGCCGCTCGGTGACGCTGCGGAACGCCGCGCCCGCCTCGATCGCCTGTAACTGCTCGGGGTCGCCGATCATCACGACCTTGGCCCCGGCGTCACGCGCCTGGCTCAACACCCGCTCCATCTGGCGCGAGCCGATCATGCCCGCCTCGTCCACCACCAGCACGTCACGCGGGCCTAGCTGCTCGCGCCCCTGCCCCCATGCGTGCTCAAGGCTGGCGAGGGTGCGGGACTGGATGCCGGACCCGCCCTCAAGGTTCTCGGCCGCGATCCCCGACAAGGCCGCACCGCGCACCTGGTAGCCCTGCCGCTCCCAAGCCTCGCGCGCGACGCCCAACATCGCGGATTTGCCGCTGCCGGCGTAGCCGACGACCGACGCCAGCCCCTTGCGGCCGGTGATATGGTCGAGGGCGTCGCGCTGCTCGGCCGACAAGACGAGCCCCCTGCCCTGGGCCGCGCCGATCGCGGCGTCACGCTGGCGATCGGCGATGCCGTGACCGTCGCGCGCCGCCAGCGCGCCGGCGCTGCGCTCGAGCCGGGCCTCCACCGCGATCATGTCGCGCGACGTGAACCGCTCCTGGTCGCGTCCGTCCTTCCCCAACGCGACCAGCTCGGGGCTGGCGCGCACCGCGGTCATCACCTGGTCGAACTGCTCCTTGCCGTCGCTGTGCCGGAACGCGAACACGGCCAGGTCGCGGGTGGTGAACGTCGCCTGCTGCCGGGTGATCGCGTCCAGCGCGATCGACGGGTTGGCGATGATCTTCTCGCCATTGTCGCGGGCGATGCGCGCGTGATCCTCGATCCGCTCGGCCTCAAGCCCCTGCTCCGGTCTGCGCGATGCTGCCGGGCCGATCTTGTGCTGCGGCTCCAGCGCGATCCCCTGCGCCTCATAGGAGCGATGGTCGATCCGCCCTTCAAGCCCCAGCTCGGCCATGCGCTCGTTGACGTGCGCGCTCCACGCCTCGCGCCAGTCCTTCAACAGCTCGGTGCTGTTCCAGCCCCGGTTTTTCTTCCCGAACCCCTCCGGCCCCACATCGCGCATCGCCAGCATCACAGGGGGCGTTTGCGGGAGGGGGCGGAATCCTACGCTAAGGATTTGGGCCAGCGATATTCCCCGGTTAGATTGATGTGTTCCCATCCCAACGGCGAGACGTGGGCGAGTAGATCAGGCGCGATATGGGTACCGCTGGCGGCCCGGGTATTGACGACCTCGCCGAGCTTCATGGTGTTCCAGAATATGATGATGGCGGCGAGCAGGTTCATTCCGGCGATGCGATAGTGCTGGCCTTCGCCGGATCGATCCCGGATTTCACCTCGGCGGTGGAAGCTGATGGCGCGCTTTAGGGCGTGGTGGGCCTCACCCTTGTTGAGGCCGATCTGAGCCTGGCGCTGGAGGCCGGCATCAAGAATCCAGTCGATCATGAACAGGGTTCGCTCGATGCGGCCCACCTCTCGCAATGCGAGGGCCAGCTCATTCTGGCGCGGGTAAGAGGCGAGCTTGCGAAGAATCTGGCTGGGGGCGACGATCCCCGCTGCGATCGTCGCCATGATGCGCAGGATGTCGGGCCAGTTGCGCTCGATGAGCGGTTCATTGATCTTACCTCCGACCAGCGCTCGCACATTGGCCGGCGTCGCGTTGGGCGTGAAGGCATAGAGTCTTTTCTGAGGGAGATCGCGGATACGGGGGGCGAACCTGTAGCCGAGCAAGGCGCAGGCGGCGAACACATGATCGGTGAAGCCGCCCGTGTCGGCAAAATGCTGGCGAACGCGGCGGCCCGCGTCATTCATGAGCAGCCCGTCCAGGATATAGGGAGCCTCGCTGACCGTTGCCGGGATCACCTGGGTTGCGAACGGCGCATATTGATCGGACACATGGCTGTATCCCTTGAGGCCCGGGACGTTGCCATATTTCGCGTTGATCAGATTCATCGCCTCGCCCTGCTCGGTAGCAAGGAAGAACTGCCCGTCGCTGGATGCCGATTGCCCTTGTCCCCAGGAGGCGGCCATGGGCAGGGCGGCGTGGGCCTCCACGATCATGGCGAGCGCCCGATCATAGGCGCTGCCTTCGACATGCCAGCGCGCGATCCGCAGCAATTCCCAGAAGCTGTGCGTGTTGGTCGCCGCCGCCATCTTGCGCAAACCGAGATTGACGCCTTCCGCCAGCAACACGTTCATCAGGCCGATCCGGTCGCTGCAGGGCGCGCCGGTGCGCAGATGCGTGAACGCCTCGGAAAATCCGGTTCGCTCATCGACTTCCAGCAACAGATCGGTGATCCTCGCGGGCGGGAGCTGTTGATAGAGATCGAGCACGAGATCCTCGGCCCCTTCGGGCGTGTCGGCCCTCAGCTTGTCGATGTGCAGCTTGCCGTTCTCGATGATGCCGCCTGGGATCGTGCCGGTTCGCGCCGCGCGGCCAAACTCCTTCAGCCGTGTATCCAGTCGAGCCCTGCGCTCGGCCAGCCATTCGCCGGGTCGCAGCGGCACGGCGAGCCGCGCGGTCTGCTCTATCGCCTGTGGCGGGACCAGAAGCTGCTTGAGGTCGCCATAGCGGCGCGATCCCGCCAACCATATGTCACCGGACCGGAAGGCGTCGCGGATGTGGAACAGCACCGCGATTTCCCAAAGCCGGTGGTCGCCGCTGGGCTCAGCGCGAAGATGACGATGCCATTTCAAGTTGGGACGTAGAAAATCCACCGGCGGATCGACCTTGATCCCGTTACGCAGCATCGCAACGGCCGCCAGAAGAGGCGTGGCGATCGGCGCCGCCTGCATGTCGAGCAGGCGCAGCATCCTGGGCGCGTAGAGGCGGAAACGGTGATAGCCGTCCAGCACACGGCTGAGCGGGTCGGCCGCGAGCACGTTGGTCAGCGCGGAGGCCGTGGCGACAAGGGTTCTGAACCGTTCCCAGCCAGGCCCGGTGGCGATTATCCCGTCCAGGGCCGTGCCATCGTCCTGCGCTCCAAGCAAAGCACCACCGATTTCGGCAAAGGACTTCAGCGTGTCCCGAACGGCCGCCTTTGCGTCGGCGATCCTGGTGTTGCAAAGGCGTTCGGAGGCCCGATAGAGACGGCCTACGATGCGATCGTGGGTCTCCACGATGACATCGGCCAGCGATGACCGCCATTCCAGGGTGCAGACAGCGAGGATCGCAAGCCGCCTGTCTTCGGGCAGATCACGCATGCCGTCGGCGTAATAGCGCTCGCCCTGCCGGCGAAGCCGGGTCACACGATGCGCCGGCACGCCGTCCAGCAAATCCGCCGGAAGATCGAACCTTTGAAGATATTCCAGTCGATCCATCAGCCGGTTAGCGGCTGCTGAATTTGCGCCAACCTCGAACTGTCGCAGCCATACGAAGCGCGTGACGCGACCATCCACCGTATCCTCCAACAGGTGAGCCAAATTCTCGCTCAGGGTTGGCGTGATGCGATGGGCGATAAGATCCTCGATCCGGCGCTCGGCCTCAACCAGCGCATCGGCGCAAAGGCGCTCGATCGTCGAGGAGCCGGGAAGGATCGTGCGGGTGCGGCGACACTCCGCAACGAAGCGACGGGCAAGATCCTCATTCGATGTCGCCGCCTCGGCTTCCCGAGCGATCCATTCGCGCAAATCCCGTGCGCCCCGCCCCGAAAAGGAGCGGGGCTGTTGAAAAAGGCCGGGTGATCCGATCGCGTACCTAGCGGGTTCCCTGCTTCGACACATCGGGAGCAGCGGCCATGATGGGTGAGCAACAGCGAGGCGGCAAGGGCGCAAGTTGGCGGGCGCTGGGAGCGATGATCCCCGCCGATCACATCCTACGCAGGATAGACGGGCTGATCGATCTGGGTGAACTGAGCGATGCGCTCGCCCCGCACTACAGTCGCCGTGGGCGTCCCTCGATCGCGCCCGAATTGCTGGTCCGCATGGCGCTGATCGCTCGCCTCTATGCCATCACGTCGGAGCGCCGGCTGTGCGAGGAAGTCCGCTTCAACCTCGCTTATCGCTGGTTCTGCCGATTGCCGCTCGACGCGCGGGTGCCGCACCACTCGACGTTCAGCAAGAACCGGCATGGCCGCTTCCGCGATGCCGGCATCTTCCGCATTTTGTTCGAGCAGACGGTGCGGCTGCGCCGACGCGGGGCTGATCGCCCACAAGGATGCGGCAATCGACGCATCGTTCGTCGCGGCCGATGCAAGCTGGCAGCGCAAGATGCGGGATGCCGATATGGCCGCGCCCCGACTTCCCCGCCCGGTTTGTGAATGGCTGGCGGATCAGGCCAATGCTCCACCGCAGGAACATGGCGTACCGCGTGGCAAGCCGGCCGAGGTGTCACGCACCGATCCGGCGTCGGCGTGGTCGGCGCGCACGGCGCGGGGCCGGTTCAGCTATGCCTTCAATGTCCTGATCGACACGCCGGGAGGGGTGGCGATCGACGTGGAGGCCAGTCCCGCCCGCTTCGCGGCGGAAGTCGATGCGGGGCGGACCATGATGACACGGGCCGACGATCGGTTCGGCTACCGGCCAAAGCGTGTCGCAGCCGACACCGCTTATGGCAGCGCCGCGTTCCTGGCGTTCGTCACCGATCGCGGCACCATCCCGCATATCCCGGTGCTGGAACGATCCGAACAGACCAAGGGCAAATTCCCCCGCGAAGCCTTCCGCTATGAGCGGGAGCAGGACCGCTATGTCTGCCCCGCTGGGAAGATACTGCCCTTTCGCGGTGCCGATCGTCGGGCTGGCTTCCTCCGATACAGCGCCAGTCCCGCCGATTGCCGCGCCTGTCACCTCAAACGGAAATGTACCGCAGGCAGCAACAGGTCGGTCACGCACAGCGAACATGAGGACGTGCGGGAGCTGGTGCGCGGCGAGATGCAGACGCCCTTATTCAAGCGGTCGATGCGGCTGCGTCGGGGCGTCGAGCGGGTGTTTGCCGATGCCAAGAGCAAGCGAGGTCTAACCCGTTTGCACCTTCGCGGCTTGCGCGGCGCAGAGGAAGAGTTTCTGTTAGGCGCGGCCATTGCAAATCTCGTGCTATTGGCCCGTCCTGATGCACGACCGACACGGACCCGCCGCCCGCCCCCGGTGCCGGAACGGATCGACCACATGGCCCGGATCAGCCGTGGCCGGTTCGAGCAATCCTACTACGCGACGATCTTCTGACACCGATTAGCCAGGTTCGCGCTCGGCCGCAGGGAAATGGCGATAGAAGGTAGAACGGCCGACCTGTAGCAGCTTCGCGACCTTCGCCGGTTTGTCGCCGGCCTTGAGCAGCTTGCGGGCCGTGTCGAGCATGTCGGGCGTCATGACCGACTTGCGGCCTCCGCCCGTGCCGCCCTTTGCCCGTGCCGCTGCCAATCCGGCGATCGTCCGTTCCTTTATCAGTTCGCGCTCCATCTCCGCGACGGAAGCGAGGATATGGAACAGCAGCCGCCCGGATGGAGTGGCCGTGTCGAACCCGTCCGTCAGGGATCGAAAATCAATCTTGCGAGCGGACAGGTCGGCCGCCAGTTCGATTAGGCCCCCGATCGAACGGCCAAGGCGATCGAGCTTCCATATCACCAGCGTGTCACCGGCCCGCACGAAATTGAGGGCTTCGGTCAGACCGGGCCGGTTCAGCTTCGCGCCGCTCACCTTGTCGGTAAACAGCTTTTCGCACCCTGCCTTGGTCAGCGCGTCGGTTTGTAGCGTCAGGTCCTGATCGGAGGTCGAGACACGCGCATAACCAACCAGCATGAGTCCCGTTATCCCATCTCAAACAGCGAATTTTGGGACTCATATTTTGGGAACATATTTTGGGAAAGCCCCAACCGGGATTCAGCGGATTTTTGCTTCGGTGACGGTCGTCCCGTTGGAGGTTCCCAATTGAGAATGCCGACCAGCGTCAAAGAGCCTTTTCATTATCAGTCGAACCACATACGAGTCAGGCGGTTATGGTAAGATGACCACTTTGGTCGATCCCTACCGTCCAAGACGGACGGGTCGAGGTTCTTTGGAGCGGGCACCACCCGCACGCTGCACCAGCAGATACGGCTTGCGGCAAACGCTCATCCAGGAACGGATGAGTCAGACCGAACCCGGACTACATTGCAGCTTCTAGCCAAGGCTACCTGCGCCGCCGCGAGCCTTGCGATCGGGACGCGGTAGGGGCTGGCCGAGACGTAATCGAGCCCGACCTTCTCGCAGAAGGCAATCGACGCCGGATCGCCGCCATGCTCGCCGCAGATGCCGAGCTTGATGTCGGGGCGGGTCTTGCGGCCGCGCTCGGCGGCGAGTTCGACCAGTTCGCCCACCCCCTCGACGTCGAGGCTGACGAACGGGTCGCGGGCATAGATGCCCTGTTCGACATAGGCACCGAGGAAGCGGCTGGCGTCGTCGCGGCTGACGCCCAAGGTCGTCTGGGTCAGGTCGTTGGTGCCGAACGAGAAGAATTCACCGGCTTCCGCGATCTCGCCGGCTTTCAGCGCGGCGCGCGGCAGTTCGATCATCGTGCCGACCAGATACTCGATGGTCCGCCCCTTGTCGGCGAACACGTCCTGCGCCGCCTTGTCGACCACCGCCTTCATCAGTTCCAGCTCGCGACGGGTGGCGACCAGTGGGATCATGACCTCGGGGATCGGGGCCTCGCCTGATTTCTCGGCGACGATCACCGCCGCCTCGAAGATCGCGCGCGCCTGCATCTCGTAGATTTCGGGATAGGTGACGCCCAGGCGACACCCGCGATGGCCGAGCATCGGGTTGAATTCGTGGAGCTCGCCCGCGCGGCGCTTCAGCTGATCGACGCCGATCCCGGCGGCCTCGGCCACTTCGGCGAATTCGGCTTCCTCGTGCGGCAGGAATTCGTGGAGCGGCGGGTCGAGCAGGCGGATGGTGCAGGGCAGCCCGACCATCACCTCGAAGATTTCGACGAAGTCGCTGCGCTGTTCGGGCAGCAGCTTGTCGAGCGCGGCGCGGCGGCCCGCCTCGTCCTCGGCAAGGATCATCTGGCGGACCGACGTAATGCGCGACTGTTCGAAGAACATGTGCTCGGTGCGGCACAGACCAATGCCCTCGGCGCCGAAGTCGCGCGCGGTGCGGCAGTCGAGCGGGGTTTCGGCATTGGCGCGCACCTTCAGGCGGCGCACCCCGTCGGCCCATTCCATCAGCGTGCCGAAGTCGCCCGCCAGTTCGGGCTGCACGGTCGCGACCGCGCCCGCCATCACCTCGCCGGTCGCACCGTCGATCGTGACGATATCGCCCTCGCGGATTTCGCGGCCGGCGACCTTCATCACCCCCGCCTTCGCATCGATCGAGATGCTGCCCGCGCCCGAGACGCAGGGACGGCCCATGCCGCGCGCGACGACGGCGGCGTGGCTGGTCATGCCGCCGCGCGCGGTCAGGATGCCGCGCGCCGCGTGCATGCCATGAATGTCTTCGGGCGAGGTTTCGGTGCGGATCAGGATCACCGCATCACCCGCGTTCGAGCGGCGCTCGGCGGTGTCGCTGTCGAACACCGCGATGCCGCTCGCCGCCCCCGGCGAGGCCGGCAGCCCCTTGGTCAGCACGTCGCGCGCCGCCTTGGGATCGAGCGTCGGGTGCAGCAGCTGGTCCAATGCCTGCGGATCGACGCGCGCGATCGCCTCCTCGCGCGAGATCAGCCCTTCCTCGGCCATGTCGACCGCGATCTTCAGCGCGGCCTTCGCGGTGCGCTTGCCCGACCGGGTCTGCAGCATCCACAATTTGCCCTGCTGCACGGTGAATTCGATGTCCTGCATGTCGCGATAGTGCCGCTCCAGCCGGTCGAACACCGCCGCCAGCTCGGCATAGGCGTCGGGCATCGCCTCTTCCATCGACAGCGGCTTGGCATTCGCCGCCGCCCGCGCCGCGGTGGTCAGATATTGCGGCGTGCGGATACCCGCGACCACGTCCTCGCCCTGCGCGTTGATCAGGAATTCGCCGTAATAGGCGTTGGCGCCGGTCGACGGATCGCGGGTGAAGGCCACGCCGGTCGCCGACGTGTCGCCCATATTGCCGAACACCATCGCCTGCACGTTGACCGCCGTGCCCCAGTCGCCGGGAATGTCGTTCAACCGGCGATAGACCTTGGCGCGGTCCGCCTGCCACGATCCGAACACCGCGCCGATCGCGCCCCACAACTGGTCGTGCACGTCCTGCGGGAACGGCTTGCCCCACAGCTCGACCACGATGTCCTTGTACTGCGCCACCAGCGCGCGCCAGTCGTCGGCGGTGAGGTCGGTGTCGAGATAATAGCCGCGATCTTCCTTGGCGATCTCCAGCGCTTCCTCGAACCGGCCGTGGTCGAGTTCGAGCACGACGTCCGAATACATCTGGATGAAGCGGCGATAGCTGTCCCACGCGAAGCGCGGATCGTCGGATACCTTGGCGAGCCCCTCGACCGTCGCGTCGTTGAGGCCGAGGTTCAGCACCGTGTCCATCATGCCCGGCATCGATACCCGCGCGCCCGAGCGGACCGAGACGAGCAGCGGGTCGGCCTCGTCCCCGAAGCGCTTGCCCGTGATCCCCTCGATATGCGCGATGCCGGTCGCGACCTCGTCGCGCAAGCTGTCGGGGAAGGTCTGGCCGTCCTCGTAATAGCGCGTACACATCGTCGTCGCGATGGTGAAGCCCGGCGGCACCGGCAGGCCGATCGACGCCATTTCGGCAAGGTTCGCGCCCTTGCCCCCCAAAAGCGTCTTGTCGCCCGATCCCCCGTCCGACACCCCGCCGCCGAAGCGATAGACATATTGCGTCATTGCTCGTTCCCCATGCTCTCCGCGCGGGTGGTCCCGCGTCGGGGTATCTGATTCAATCGGCGGTCGTATTTCGTTCGGCACACGAACCGTCGACCGGCCGGTTCAAAATCCTTGTTTCACCGTAAAGTGCAGCCGTTCGAGCATGCCGCTTGCGCCGTTCACAAGTTCGCGGTGCGACACGCGCAGCTCGACGCCGAGGTCGAGGCGTGGCAGCGGCGACACGAACAGGTTGACTGCGGTGTCCCACACCTGGCGCGTCGACAGCGGCGAGGCCGTGGCCGGGTTCCAGATCCGTTGGAACGACCCCATCCAGGTACTGCGCAGCGTGCCGATCCAGAAATGGCGGACCCCGGCAAAGCCTGCGAGCAACGGAACCGGGACGAGCCGATCGTTTGCCGTGTCGTAGATCGCATCGGCCGCGACGTTGGCGCCGACATAGCGCCCCAGCCCGCGACCGCCGGTCATCATGAAACGGATATCGTCGCCCTTGCCGGTCGATAGCGGCGCGATCCCGGCCAGCGACACACCATAGCCCTGGGCCGTTACCGCCGGTCGACCGTTGGCGGGATCGACCCGCATCGATCGGAACAGCCCGGTCAGCGACAGGCTGGCCCCCTTTGCCGCCCAGAGCAATTGTCCGGTCAGGTCGGGAACGCTGTCATCGTCATTGTCGGCCAATGCAGGCGCACCGGCCATCGCCGACACGGTTTCCGGGTTCTCGATCGACGTGGAGATGGTCCACCCGTCGCCGACCGGATGACTGTAGCGCAGCAGCATCTGCCGAACCAGCACGGTGCCGTCGGTTACCCCGACGAAATCGGCGGTTTCGGGCAGGGCCGCGACATATTGAAAATTGCTCCAGTCCTGCCCGACCGCGAACCCGCCATAACCCGCGACCGCGCGACGCAGGCCGAGGGTATAGGGGTTGAGCGCGCGCTCGCCGCCCGACACCGCCGGCGCGACCTGAAAGTCTGCTTCGATCAGCGTCGTCAGCGACTTCTCGCCGATCGGCGTCGCGGTCTGGAACGCGATCCGCGACTGTTTGGCCGACGCATCGGCAAGAATGGCGGATCGCCGCCCACCGACCGGGATCGACTGTGGCAGCGACAGTTCGCGGCCCAGCGGATTGGTTGCGGTGTCGCCATCGCCATAGCGGCTGAAGATGAGGTCGCCCTTGATGAAGCCGCTGATGCGAAAATTGGTTTCGCCGATACGGAAGCCGTATCCGGCGGGTAGCGCCGATGGTCCGCCCTGTGCCAACACTGACGGCGCACCCGCCGGCCGGGGCAGCGGGTCGGAGGGGCCCTGCTGCTGCTGCGCGGCGGTGCCGGTGGCCGGAGGCGACGCGACGACCATGACCGGCGGCGTTTCGCGCGGCTCCTTCGCGGTCAGCGCGCGTTGTACCGTGTCGAGCCGGCGCTGCAACTCGTCCACCTTGTTGCGCAACGCTTGATAGTCCGCGACGGTCTGCGCGGTGGCGGGCGTCGTGCCCGCCAGCATCAGCCCTGAAAGCAAGACGGCACGGGTCGTCCGCTGCCTGAAATGCGGCATCCTGTATCCCCTGTACTGATGGTCCAGCATTTGCGCCGGTGCGGTTTCGCGTCAGCGCGCGATGATGGTCGAATCGATGTCCGCGATCGTCCGTACCCCGGTCAGCGCCATTGCAACGCGCATCTCCCGGTCGAACAGTTCGAGGAGGTTGGCGACACCGGCCTGCCCGTCGGCGGCGAGTGCATAGATGAACGCGCGGCCGAGCATCGCGGCATCCGCGCCGAGCGCCAGCATCCGCACGACGTCGAGCCCCGAGCGTATCCCGGAATCGGCTAGGATCGACACCTGCCCCTTTACCGCATCGGCGATGGCGGGCAGCGCGCGCGCCGACGACAGCACGCCGTCGAGCTGCCTCCCGCCATGGTTTGACACGACAATGCCCTGCGCGCCGAAGCGCACTGCTTCCCGCGCATCCTCGACGTCGAGGATGCCCTTAATGACGATCGATCCTTTCCAGGTATCGCGAATCCATTGCAGGTCGCGCCAGCTGATCGACGGATCGAAGTTCGCGCCGAGCCACCCGATGTAATCGGCAAGCCCGGTGGCGGCCCCGCGATAGGCCGAGATGTTGCCCAGATCGTGCGGTCGCCCGTGAATCCCGACGTCCCATGCCCAGCGCGGATGGGTGACCGCCTGCAGCATCCGCCGCCACGCAGCATTGGGCCCTGACATGCCGGAATGCGCATCGCGATAGCGCGCGCCCGGCACCGGCATGTCGACCGTAAAGACCAGCGTCTCAACCCCCGCCGCCTGCGCGCGTTCGAGCGCGTCGCGCATGAAGCCGCGATCCTTCAGCACATAGAGCTGGAACCAGATCGGCGCACTCGACTGGCGCTGCACCTCGTCAATCGCGCAGACCGATACCGTCGACAGGGTGAAGGGCACCTGCTTGGCCGCTGCCGCGCGCGCGGCCTGAACCTCACCGCGTCTCGCATACATGCCGGTCAGCCCGACCGGAGCCAACACCACCGGCATACCAAGCGACTGGCCAAACAGGGTAGTGGAAAGATCGATGTCGGCAACATCGCACAGCACCCGCTGGCGCAGCGCCACGTCGGACAAGTCGGAGACGTTATGGCGAAGCGTATGTTCGGCATAGGCGCCACCGTCGATATAGTGGAACAGGAACGGCGGTAGACGACGGCGGGCCGCTTCGCGATAATCGGTGGTGGCAGAAATAATCATCGGATCGTTCCCAGATCTGGTGCGGCGGCGGCGCGTTCGGCGCGGGCAAGGTCGTCCTCGACCCGTCGGACCGTCGTGCGCACGAATTCGAGATGGACGTCGGCGGCATCGCGCGCGCCCTCGGCATCGCCAGCGACGATCCGCTCCATGATCGCGCGGTGCTGCGCCGACAATTCCTCGAAGGTGCGCGGCACCGCGTAGATTTTTTCGCGGGTCTGCGAGATGCTGGTATGGAGCAGCCCGAACAGACTCGACATGACATGGGTCAGCACCGCGTTGCGTGAGGCATGCGCGATGGCGAGGTGGAACGCGGCGTCGGCATGCGCCTCGGCAGCGACATCACCGGCGGCATGCAGCTTCTCCATCGCGTCGAACCGGCGGCGGATACGGTCTTTATCGACTGCGTCGGCCCGCCGTGCGGCGTGATAGGCGGCGGTGCCGTCCAGCGACTCGCGCACCTCGAAAATGTCGTGGCCGTAGCCCGGATTGCCCTCGACCAGCGGAGCGAGCGGTTCGGCGATCATCGCCTGCGTCCACTGCGCCGACGGTTCGGCGAGGATTGCGCCGGCGCGCGGGCGGATGATGATCCGTCCCCGCGATACCAACCGGTTCATCGCCTCGCGCAGAATGTTGCGCGATACCCCAAGCGTGTCCGCCAGCGCGCGTTCGGACGGGAGCCGCGCTCCCGGTAGCAGCTTGCGCTCGACGATCAACGCCTCGATCGCGGCTTCGGCCCGGCCCGATGCGCTGGGTGCTGCGTTCCCGACCGCGCTCACGGGATCATCCATGGCACGAGGTACGCCTGGATCGTCGTGATGACCCCTACCAGCGCGCACAGCGGCAGGCTGTGGCGCACGGTGAAGCGAAACAGGTCCGACTCCTTGCCCACCAGCCCGACGGCAGCACAGGCGATCGCGATCGACTGCGGCGAGATCATCTTGCCGGTGACGCCGCCGGTGGTGTTGACCGCGACCAGCAGCACGTCGCTGACCCCGATCTGATGCGCGGTATTGGCCTGGAGCGCGGCGAACAGCGCGTTGGCCGAAGTATCCGATCCGGTCAGGAACACGCCCAGCCATCCCAGGAACGGCGAGAAGAAGGTAAACGCCGATCCGGTATGCGCCAGCGCCAGTGCCAGGGTCGCCGACAGTCCCGAATAATTGGCGAGGAACGCAAAGGCGAGGACCATGCCGATCGAGTAGATCGGAATTGCGAGGCTTTTCAGCGTATCGCCGAACGTCCGCACGGCCTCTGCGGGCTTCATCCGCAGGAAGGCGATGGTGACGATCGCCGCCAACATGATCGCGGCGCCGGTCGCCGACAGCCAGTCGAACTTGTAGACCGCTTCGTACGGCGTGACCTGCTTCACGATCGGCGGCACCTTGGCTACCAGCTTGTCGAGAAAGGGTACGTGCAGCTTAAGGACAAGATGCGCGAGCGGTCCGTCGGCGGCGAACAATGCCTTGACCGGGGCGATGCTCCACAGCGTCACGAACACCGTTAGGATCAGGAACGGCGACCATGCCCAAGCGATCTTCGCCGGCGAATGGCGCACGGTCTGCGTCGTGATCGGTGCGACCGGTACCGCGCCGTCGGCGGCGACCTCGGCCGCATCAAAGCGGAAGATGCGCTTGGGCTGCCAGAAGCGCAGGAACACCGGCAGCGCGATCAGCGAGGCGAGGGCGGCGGTGATATCGGGCAGTTCCGGCCCGATGAAGTTGGCGGTCAGGAACTGGACGATCGCGAACGAACCGCCCGCGACGAGGATGGCGGGCCATGTCTCGCGCACGCCGCGCGGACCATCCATGATGAGGATCAACCAGAAGGGCACGATGACCGAGAGCAACGGCAACTGCCGCCCGGCCATCTGTCCGATCAGGAACGGATCGATGCCGGTCACCTGACCCGCGACGACGATCGGAATGCCCATCGCTCCGAACGCCACCGGCGCGGTATTGGCGATCAGGCACAGCCCAGCGGCATAAAGCGGGCGGAACCCCAGTCCGACCAGCAGCGCCGAGGTAATCGCGACCGGCGCACCGAACCCGGCTGCCCCTTCGAGAAATGCACCGAACGCGAAGCCGACCAGCAAGAGTTGCAACCGCTGATCCTCGGTCACGGTCAGGATCGACTGGCGGATAATGTCGAATGCTCCGGTCGCGACCGCGATCCGGTAAAGGAACACCGCGCCGAGGATGATCCACGCGATCGGCCAGAGACCATAAAAGAACCCGAACACGCCAGCGGCCAGCGCACTGTTGATTGGCATGCCATACAGCCCGATCGCGACCGCCAGCGTCAATGCAACGGTGATGGTGCCGGCGATATATCCTTTCAGGCGAAAGACCGTCAGCGCCAGAAAGAAAAAAACGATTGGAATAGCCGCGACCATACTGGACAGCCAGATATTACCAAGCGGATCGTAGTTCTGTGCCCAGACTCCCATGGCATCCCTCTCCTTGAATCTGGTAGTACCAGAAATTTATTTTCAAAGGAAAAATTGGGCATTTTGTTGGGGCAGTCAATTACGTCTGCTGATAACCTATTTCTTTCTGGTACTACCATTAGGCGGCATCAGCTTATGCGTGGAAGACCGACAGCGTCATTGGGATTGCTCCTCCTGTATCCGTAAGGGAGGCAACATCGAAGCGATCATTCCGGTCTTGGAACGGGTGGCAACTGGCGACCCGTTGAAACGGATTTTCGAAATGCCATCCCAATCGGGACGGTCGCCGGGCTTAGCGTACGATTTTGACCATTCTCTCACCGGCCCCCAATCGGGAATGGCCTTTCCAGCTACCCGCCGCGTCGGCTGCAGTATAAAGCGCGGCAGAACGTGGGGGGCGAAAATGCTGCAACAATTCGGTGAAGAAATATGGACGGTGGACGGGCCGACCGTCTCCGTTGCCGGGTTTAGTTATCCAACGCGAATGATCGTTATCCGATTGTCAGACGGTGCTCTGTTTGTCTGGTCGCCCACGGCGATTTCTGACGAACTTCGGGCCGCGATAGACAGTTTGGGGCAGGTACAACACATCGTCGCACCGAACACATTGCATCATATGTTCGTCGGCGAGTGGCAAGCAGCTTATCCGGCAGCGAAATCCTATGCTGTTCTAGGGTTGCGGGCAAAGCGCCCGGACTTGAAGTGGGATCTCATTCTTGATGACACACCCACCCCGGAATGGTCGAATGAGATCGATCAGGTCGTCGTGGGTGGAAACAGGATCACGACAGAGGTCGTCTTTTTCCATCGCGCGAGCCGAACGGCCATCTTCACCGACCTTATCCAACACTTCGAGCCGGGTTGGTTCAAGGGGTGGCGGGCCATCGTGGCAAAGCTCGACTTTCTTACCGCGATCAGGCCGACCGTTCCGCGGAAATTCCGAATGACCTTCCGCAATCGTGAGGGCGCCCGACGCGCGGTGCAACGCATTATGGCATGGCCAACTGCGGCCGTCCTAACGGCGCACGGTGCACTAATCAGAAACGACGGTCAGGCGGCGATTGCCCACGCCTTCGACTGGTTGCTCGGCGGAAAGACGTCTCGGTAGTCTGAACGGCTTGATGGCTGCTTTCCCGGAATACCATCCCATGCGAGACGGGATCGCTATGCTTTGGGGTGTCATTCCGCCCCCAACCGGACCCGGCTACCAGCGGCACGTTTTTCAACAGCCCCTAGGGTTTCCAAGAGATAGCACATTCATTTGTAAACAGCGGAAGAGCCGTGCCGACCGGTGTCGCCCGGCTCCTCTATTTCTAACGCCGCGGCGTCCGCTCAGTGGCGCGCTCGGCCTGCAAACAGAGTTGCCAAGGAATTTGAACAGCGGGACGCGTGGATTGTCGGCTGCGTAGCCAGCTGCGAGCGATTGGACGCAATGGAAGAGTGCGCAGTCGCGCCGAGGGGCGTGTGGCATTCGTTCACTTCAGATTGGAGGGGTGTTCGCCGGCCGTGCGTAATGGATGTGAGGACGGCGGAGGAATGACCATGGACATGGATTTAGACAGCGCGTTGCGCCGCCTTGGCGAGCAACCGCTTGATCCCCGGCTCGCTGAACTGGAAGGCGAAGTCATGCGACTGATCGCGGCGGAGCGCCGCGCGGGTGGCGTAGTGGCGCTGCGATCCGGCATGCTGGCAGCGCTAGGCGCAGTCGCCTTGGGAGTGGTGGGCGGCGGATTGTCGTCCACAGCGGCGACTGCGCAGGTGCCGACGCTAACACCCTTCGGGCCTGCCATGCCGCTAGCGCCTTCGACCTTGCTCGCGTTCCAGTGACGAGCGGCGCCCGGAGGGCGATGCTGATCGCCATCATCGCGTTCGTGGCGGCGGTCGCAGGCGTTTGGGCTGGACGTGAGTTGTTCCCGTCCCCGCCAAGCCCGGGCGTTGAGCTTCACAGCTTGCTCCACGACGGGCTCGAGCTAGACGAAGCTCAACGGACTAAGCTCCAGGCGCTGGAGTCTCACTTCGCCGTTCGAAGGCGTGCCTTGGAGCTGGAGCTCAGAGCCGACAACGCCCGGCTCGCCGCCGCCATCGAGGCCGAACATGGTAACGGGCCGCAGGTCGCGGCGGCCGTCGATCGTTCGCACGGCGCGATGGGTGAGCTCCAAAAGGAGACGTTGAACCATATGTTCGCGATGCGGCAGATCCTGCGGCCGGATCAGACGACGGCGTTCGACCGCGCGGTGGTGAAGGCGCTGACCGCAGACGCGCGGTGAGCCTCGATCTCGCGGCCTGCACGGACGGCGAACTCGCCGCCTTGACGCTCGGCGGACGTCAGGCTGCGTTCGCTGAGATCATGCGGCGGCACCAAAAACCGGTCTACCGCCTGATCCGCTCGCATATCGGCGACGCCGAAGAGGCGCTTGACCTCACTCAGGAATGCTTCGTGGCCGCCTTTCAGAACTTGCGAAAGTATGACGGAGAGCGACCGCTCGCTGCGTGGCTGACCCGCGTGGCGATCAACAAGAGCCGCGACTGGCACAGGCGGCGGCGCATACGCCAGATACTATCGTTCGCCTCTTCGCTGCCGCCCGAGACCATGGAGAGTGGGCGGGACGAGGCGCCAGGTGCCGACGCGGTAACCTTCGATCGCGCAGAGCTTGCGCGGCTTTCGCGCGCGGTGTCCGAGCTGCCGGCCACGCTCAAGGAGACGCTTTTGCTGCGGACCGTGGAAGGACTGTCCCAGGGGGAGACCGCGGCCGCGCTGGGGATCAGCGGCAAGGCCGTGGAGATGCGACTCCGGCGCGCGCGTGAAAGATTGTCGAAAAATCTCGACTTAGTGTGAGGGGATGGGCCGGTTCGCGCGTAGTGAAAGGTAAGGTCGGCGGCCCTCCCCCCCC
>NZ_JAKREU010000002.1 GCF_022664435.1 Sphingomonas panni
GAGCGAGGCCGGGGTCTGGGAGATTGTAGCGGTGACCTTGGCCGAGATCATGGCGGATACTGGCCACTACAGCATCGACAGCACCACGGTCCGCGCCCACGTCTCGGCGGCGGGCGGAAAAGGGGGGCTCGTCAACGCGCTCTTGGCCGTTCGCGGGGCGGGTTCACCAGTAAGCTTCACTGCCTGGCTGACGCCCTCGGGCGACCGCTCGCGTTCCACCTGACGGGCGGGGAGGCGGCAGACTGCAAGGCCTATGATGCCCTGATCGTCTTACCAGAACACACGCCGAATGCGCTGCTTGCCGACAAGGGCTACGATGCTGAGACCATCCGTGCCGACCTTAAGAGGCGCAACATCGAACCCGTCATCCCCGGCCGCTCAAACCGGCGGGTCAAGATCGAGCATGACCGGTCGCTCTACAAGCAACGAAACCGCATCGAGCGCATGTTCGGCCACCTCAAGATCAACCGCGCCATCGCCACACGTTACGACCAGCTGGCCAGCAGCTTCCTCGGCATGGTCCACCTCGCCACCGCAAGATACTGGCTCAAATTTGTCCACGCCGCCTAGGGCATCATCGATGGGGACGTCACACACCGCATGTTCGAGTGCATTCGCGCCGTTCATGACCGCAATGCGGGCATCGGCAAGCTGCTGGACGTGCACGCCCACCCGCTTGCCTGTCGCTTTGGCAGCGGTCAGTACGACCGCGAAGCGCTGCGGTGAGAACGCGGGTAAACTCGCGGGTCGGTCTTGCCGGGCGCCATCGTCCTGAAGCACCTTGATATAATCTGACCCGGCGTCGATCCGGGCGGTCATGAACGACGCCGGATTCTCCCCAGGCGCAAGCGTCTGCGGAAGCGCTGTACCTGTGGGCATGTCGCTGAACAGTTCGAGTGGATGGCCGCCTGGTGGGGTTGCGCCGATGCCGGCCGTAAAGGTGTCGGCCTCCCCGACCTGAGCGAACGAAGTTCGTTGCTGGCGCCAATGGTCAATCGTCGCGCGATCGGCGAGCGAGTACATGTCAAAGACCGTCGTCACCCCAAAGCGTAGCGCGTCGGCTTGTGCCCCGGGGAAGACGTGGACGTGGCCGTCGATCAGGCCGGGGATAAGTACCCGGCCGCGCGCCTCGATCAGTTCGATGCCGCTCGGTGCTGCCACCCGCCGGGCAACGGCGACGATACGCCCATCCCGAACCAACACATCCCTCACGCCCAGCATCCGTGTGCCGTCGAACACGCGGGCTCCGCGAATAAGAACGCTGCCATCTCGGGCCTGGGCTGAAGTTGCCGCCATCGCCGCCGCCACCGTCAACGCCAGATATGCCCCAAGTCTCATGTCGACCTCCCAAGTTCCATCGGCGCTAAGGAAATGGGCGGTGAGATGCGGGCAAGTGTCGTGGCCTGACCAGTGCAGCTGGCGCCGTCGATCGTGCCAGCTAGCGTCGTGCTGTGGCCATACGCGCCTCAAGCATAGAGCGATAGGAGCGGCTGAGCGGCACGATCGCGCCATTGGAGAGCCGGATATCGCCGTCGCCGTTGCGCCGGTCAGCGATTGCCGCGATCCGGTCGACCCGGATCAATGCCGAGCGATGGACCCGGACGAACGCGGGTCCAAGGCGATCAAGCAGATCGGTAATCGGCGTCCGTAACAGATGCACTTCACCACCCGCATGGATGCACAGGTAGTGGCCTGCAGCATCGACCCGCTCGATCGCATCAAGCGCCACGAAGATGGTGCGCCCACCGTCGCGTATTTCCAGGTGCGCCGGGACCGTCGCTTCTTTCGCTGGCGGATGAAGGAGCCGCCGCACGCGGGCAAGCGCGCGACCCACGTCCGCCGGTGTGGCTGGTTTTAGCAGATAGTCGATCGCTGCCACGCCGAACGCGGGCAGCGCGTGCTCGGGAAAGGCGGTGAGGAAGACGAGCGCCGGGCGCGGCTCGCGCAGGCGCTCGGCAAGCATCAATCCGGTGCCATCGGGCAGCTCAACGTCGAGGAAGGCTAGGTCCGGGTGCATCACCTCCGCCTTGGCTAGCCCTTCTTGCAGCGTCGACGCCTCTGCGATCACTTCGACGTCGTCATGCGCCGCTAGCAAGCGGCAAAGTCCCGCCCGCGCAAGCGGCACGTCCTCAACGATTAGCGTACGGATCACGACGCCAGTCTGCCATCGACATAAGGCATGTCGATGCGCACCACAAAGCGATCTGCACGACGATCCACCGTCATCGTTCCAGACCCATCATTCCACGCCGTCAATCGCTCGCGGACCCCCGCCAACCCCGAGCCAAGGCCACGCGAGGACAGTTTTGCATCCGCGATCGCGTTCGCGATTTCGATAACAAGCCGCCCATCGTCAACATTGCCTGTAATCGTCAGCCCGCCGCTTTCGGCTATACGACCCAATCCATGCACAAATGCGTTTTCAGCCAACGGCTGCAGGATCAAGGCAGGCACCCGTGCCGTCCAGGCTTTGTCCGACATCGTCATGCGTACATCCAACTCAGCGGGCAGCAGCAACCGATGCAGTTCGATATGATCCTTGGTGAGCGCAACCTCCTCGGCCAAGGTCGCCTCCTCCGCGTCGTTCGCCAGTGTTGTGCGGAGCACGTCCGCCAAACGCGCAATCGCATTCTGTGCCGCAGTGGCGTCACGATGGGCAAGCTCGGCGACTGCGCCCAGAGCATTGAAGAGGAAGTGCGGGTTGATCTGCGCACGCAACGTTTCGAGGCGCGCCCTTGCAAGCATCCGTTCCCGGTGGCGCGTCCGCTCTACCCAGACGAGCGTCTGCCCGACGCCGACGACTGCACAGTAAACTGGCACCGAGAAGAACGACGTGATCGCAACACCGGTCGCCAGTTGGACTATCGACGACGGTGCTCGACTGCCCAAAGCCAATTCAAGAACCACTTCGAGGCACAGACCTACCGCGGTGATTGTCGGAATGACGATGATCCCGGCCAGACCGAGGAGCGGGAGCGACCGCGCCGTTCGGCCGGGTATCAGCGGCAACCCTGCGCTGAGACGCAGCAACGTCGGCGTCGACAACGCCCAAGGCAGGAAGAACACGGCCATCGCGCAGAGCGTCTCGGGCAGCGACGCACTCTGTCCTTGTGTAGCGCCAACTAACCAGACCGCCGGGGTATAGGCGAACGCGACGACTGCCCAGCCCGCCGCAATCGTCCGCTTTGCGGGCATGAGACCTGCCGATAACATTCCGTCGCATACGCCTCTTAGTGAATCATCGCTAAAGCTAGTGCGACGCGCCTTCACTGCGCAACGATAGCCTGTCAGCATGGCTGTTCCACAGCGGCTGCCCCGACCCAGTTGCGGACGCTCAGGGCGCCGATGACGCTCCCCGTAAGCAGACGATCGTTCACAACGCCGTCCAAGACCTCCCATTGCGGGAACAAGTTGGGAACTAATCAACTAATAGACGATTTAGGACTGTGCACCACTAGATGGTGTTTGCTTGGAGCCAAACGATGGCGAAGAACGAGCATACGAGCGAGAAGGCCGGCAAGGCAGCCTCCAAGGTCCTGAAGGACGGTCGAACCGGCAAGGACTCGAAGACAGCCGCTGGATCGGCTTTGTCTCAACGCCCCGACAAAAAGAAGAAGTAATTGATGGGGGCCGGTCGGTACCGGCCCCACCCATCTGGCACGGGTATTAGCCAGCTGAGACTCAGAAGCGGTCATGCGAGGCCCGTTGTCGTATCCCTAACATCGTCCATTCGTTCATCTCACTTGAGCGACCAGCGGGGATAAATGGATTATGGCTGTAGCCGCGCCAAACCGACCCAAAGGAAACCCATGGGACCGATCGTTTATCGATAAATGGTGATTTACATCACAAATACACCGTGTCACCTTTAAGCAGCTTGATCGCTGAGGGGGGCGGTTCGCATGCTGCAAATTGAACGACTGACTCATGTCTATGGCAATGGGACGAGGGCGCTTGACGACGTAACGCTGACGATCCCGCCCGGGATGTTCGGGCTCCTCGGCCCTAACGGTGCGGGCAAGTCGACGCTGATGCGCACCATCGCGACGCTGCAGACGCCGACGTCGGGTAGCATCACGTTCGACGGCATCGACGTAATCCGCCAGCCCGAGCTGCTGCGCCGGACCCTGGGATATCTGCCGCAGGATTTCGACGTCTATCCGCGCGTATCAGCCTACGACATGCTCGACCACATGGCGGTGCTGAAGGGCATTGCCGGACGGGCCGACCGCAAGGAGACGGTCGAGGCGCTGCTGAACCAAGTCAACCTGTGGTCGGTGCGCAAGAAGGCGCTGGCAGGCTTTTCGGGAGGCATGCGTCAGCGGTTCGGCATCGCGCAGGCGCTGATCGGCAATCCGCATCTGATCATCGTCGATGAGCCGACCGCAGGCCTCGACCCCGAAGAACGCAACCGCTTCCTCAACTTGCTTGCGGAAATCGGCGACAATGTCGTTGTGATCCTGTCGACGCATATCGTCGAGGACGTCGCCGACCTGTGCCCGCGGATGGCGGTGCTGGCGAGCGGGCGGATCCTGCTGGAAGGACCGCCGCTCGGCCTGATCGCAGCAACCCGTGGGCAGGTATGGCAGAAAACGATCGCGCGTGACGAACTGGACGCGCATCGCGAACGGTATCGGGTGATCTCGACGCGGCTGTTCGCCGGACGGACGATCATTCACGTCATGGCCGAAGCATCGCCGGGCGACGGCTTCGAGCCGGTCGATGGTGGTCTGGAGGACGTGTACTTCTCGACGCTCGACGCCTCGCGTCGCGCCGCCTGAGGGGGCCGCCCATGTTCGCCGGCATCCTCGGCTTCGAATGGCGATACCAGCTGCGCAACCCAGTGTTCTGGGTCGCGGTCGTCATCTTCTTCCTGCTCGCGTTCGGCGCGACCACCGTGGACCAGATCCAGATTGGATCGGGCGGTAACGTCCATAAGAATGCGCCGTTCGCCATCGCGCAGATGATGCAAATCCTGACGCTGTTCTACATGTTCGTCGCCACCGCGTTCGTTGCAAACGTGGTGGTACGCGACGACGATACCGGTTTCGGCCCGATCGTGCGCGCGACCCGCGTCACCAAGGGCGCCTATCTCTTCGGGCGTTTCGGCGGTGCGTTCCTGGCAGCGGCGATGGGCTTCCTGGCGGTGCCGCTTGGGGTGTTGATCGGCAGCGTCATGCCCTGGGTCGATGCCGAAACGCTGGGGCCGAACAATCCGGCTTATTATCTGTCGGCCTATCTGTGGTTGGCGGTGCCCAACATTTTGCTGACGTCGGCGCTGTTCTTCGCACTGGCGACCGTGACGCGGTCGATGATGGCGACATATGTCGGCGTCGTCGCGTTCCTGATCCTGTTTACGGTGGCGAGCGTCGTCTTGGACAAGAACCCGGCGTACGAGTTGTGGGGCGCGTATGGCGAGCCGTTGGGACTCGGCGCGACGAGCTATCTGACGAAATACTGGACCGCAGCCGACCGGAACGCGATGACGATCCCGATCACCGGGATGCTGCTATGGAACCGGCTGCTGTCGCTGACCCTGTCGGTGGCGGCGCTGGGCATCGCCTATGCGACGTTCCGGTTTGCGACCAAGCCATCGAAGAAGGCGCGCAAGGCGGAAGCGCTGGCCGAACGCGCCGAGGCACCGGTGACGGTAGGCCGTGCCGGCAACTTGCCGGAGCCGCACTACGACCGCCAGACGGCATGGGCGCAGCTAGTAGCGCGCACCCGACTAGAGATGATCCAGGTGTTCCGCAGCCCCGCCTATGCGGTGTTGCTGGCGCTGGGCCTGTTCAACTCTATGGCGGCGCTGATCGATCTGGGCGAGGTGTTCGGAACGCCGGTGCTGCCGGTGACCCGCGTGGTCATCAAACTGCTCGAAGGTTCGTTCTCGATCATTCCGGTGATCGTCGCGATCTATTATGCCGGCGAATTGGTCTGGCGCGAGCGCGAGCGCAAGACGCACGAGATCATCGACGCGAGCGCGATTCCCGACTGGGCGTTCGTGCTGCCAAAGATGCTGGCGGTGACGCTGGTGCTGTTCTCCACGCTGCTGGTCAGCGTCGCAGGCGCGATGCTGATGCAGCTGTTCCACGGCTACACGCACTTCGAGATCGGCAAGTATCTGCTGTGGTATGTGCTGCCCGAAACGGTGGACTACACCCTGCTCGCAGTGCTGGCGGTGTTCGTCCAGGCGTTGAGCCCGCACAAGTTCGTCGGTTGGGCAGTCATGGTCCTCTATATCGTCGCGCGGACGACGCTGGGGCAGATGGGCTTCGGCGATGTGCTGTACAACTACGCATCCGGCCCGAGGGTGCCGCTGTCCGACATGAACGGACAGGGCCAATTCTGGATCGGCGCATGGTGGCTGCGCTTCTACTGGTCGGCGTTTGCGGTCGTGCTCGTGGTCCTCGCCCATGCACTCTGGCGGCGCGGGACCGAGACGCGATTGCGACCGAGGTTGGCGCGACTTCCGCGGCGGTTGAAAGGCGGTGCGGGCGTCATCGGCGGATCGGCGCTGGCGGCGTTCGCGGCAGCCGGCGCCTATATCTACACCAACACGCATGTCTGGAACGAGTATCGCACGCCGGTGTCGGATGACGAGTTCGCCGCCGCTTACGAAAAGACGTTGCTGCCGTTCGAAAACGTACCGCAACCGTCGGTCGAGGCTGTGAAGGTCGCGGTCGATCTGCGGCCCGAGCAGCCAGGACTGACGGCGGCGGGGCAGATGGTGCTGGTGAACCGTACCGGTCGGCCGCTCGACCGGATAGATGTCCGGTTGGGGGATCGCCAGACGAAGCTGGTATCCGTCGCCATTCCGGGAGCCCGGGTCGAAAAGGAGTTTCTGCGCTTTCAATATCGTATCTATCGCCTGGCCACCCCCTTGGCACCGGGGGCGACGACGACGCTGAATTTCCGTACCGAGCGGCGCCAACGCGGCTTCACCAACAGCGGCGGTGACACCCGCGTCGTCACCAACGGCACTTTCGTCAACAACGGCGAGTTCGCGCCGGTCATTGGCATGGACCGGCAGGAGCTGCTGCAGGATCGCGCCAAGCGGCGCAAATACGGCCTGCCGTCCGAACTGCGCCCGCCGAAGCTGGAGGATCTGGCCGGCACACGGTTCAGCGCGTTCCATGTCGGTTGGGTGAAGACCGACATCACCGTATCGACCGACGCCGACCAGACGCCGATCGCGCCGGGCGAGCGGGTGGCGGACACGACGGCGAACGGGCGGCGTACCGCCAGGTTCGTCACCGCGGCACCGATCCTGAACTTCTATTCAATCCAGTCCGGGCGCTATGTTGAGAAGCACCGGATGCACAACGGCATCGACCTGGTCGTCTATTACGATCCTCGGCACGGTGCCAATGTCGACCGGATGCTGGCAGCGTTCGCGCACGGGCTCGACCTGTATCAGCCCGCTTTCGGTCCCTATCAGTTCAAGTCGGCGCGGATCATCGAATTTCCCGACTATGCGCAGTTCGCACAGGCGTTCGCGGGAACAATGCCCTACTCGGAGGGTATCGGGTTTATCGCCGACCTCTCCGATCCCGACAAGATCGACTATGTCAGCTATGTCGCGGCGCATGAGCTTGGACACCAGTGGTGGGCGCACCAGGTGATCACCTCGGACAATCAGGGCGCTACGATGGGGATCGAGACGCTCGCGCAATATTCGGCGCTGATGGTGATGGAGCATCTGTACGGGCGCGACCAGATCCGGCGGTTCCTGAAGTATGAGCTGGATCGCTACCTGCGCAGCCGCGGTGGGGAAGTGATCGAGGAGTTGCCGCTCTTCCGCGTGGAGAACCAGCAGTATATCCATTATCGCAAGGGCAGTCTGGCGATGTACCGGCTGAAGGACGAGTTGGGCGAGGCGCGGGTCAATGCGGCGCTGAAGCGCTATGACCAGCGGTTCCGCTTTGCCGGGCCGCCCTACCCGCGCAGCCTCGACCTGATCGCAGAGTTCCGGCGCCGGGCGAGCCCGGCGGAGAATGCGCTGATTACCGACCTGTTCCAACGCATTACGTTGTACGACATCAAGACGACCGGGGCGGTGGTAACGCGATTGTCGAACGATCGATACAGGACGACGCTGACCATCGACGCGCACAAGCTGTATGCGGACGGGCGCGGCAAGGAGCGCGAAGCCCCGATGTCGGAGACTGCCGAATTCGGCGCGTTCGCGGCGATGCCCGGGCGCGGCGCGTTCGTGGCGAAGGACGTGCTGGCGCTACAGCGGTTGCCGATCCGGTCGGGCCGGCAGAATGTGGTGCTGGAAACAGCGACACGGCCGGCGTTCGCGGGGGCGGACCCGTATAATGTGCGGATCGACCGGAATTCCGATGATAACGTCGTGGCGGTAACGGAGTGACGTTCCGCGATTGCACTATCTCGCTCTGCTCCCTCTTCCAAAATTGAAGGTGGCCGATGACGCGCCAAGCCGCAAAAGCAAGAACCGCATCGCAGCAACCGCTTCCCAACGGCGCCATCCGGACGTCAGAATTTACCCTGATCGATCGACGGTCGCTCTGATGCTTTGACCCATGTGCGGACATTCGTAAGGCGCCGTTGCAATGCCGAGAACGGACGTTTGTTCAGGGATTCGTCTAACCCCACGAGCACCTTCCAAACTGCCGCCTTTCAGCATCTTTTTGGGGCGAGGGGATGCATTCGAGATCGATCCGCCACGGAACCCTTTGAGTTCGTGATCGAGATGGTTGAAGGTTAGCGTATGGCCGACCATACCCGCTTCCGCACAACGCCGAGACGACATCGTCTCCTCGTGGCCGGCATTGCCTCTCTGTTGATTCTTGGAGGCGCCGCCCCGGCACCCGCCGCGGACCCGGTCGGACGGCCGCTGACGATGGAAGACGTGCTGGAACGCCAGACACTGGACCGCGCAACGACCTCGCCCGACGGCGAGTGGGTCGCTGCCGTAATCCGGCGCGGGGCCAAGCCTGGCGAGGCGTATGGCCGCACCTCCTACGAAGTCGACGCGACGCGCTCTGACGTCTGGCTTCTCTCAACACGAACGGGCGAGCGACGCCGTATAACCGATGGCGCTGCCCACGCTGCTGGCTTCTGGTGTGCCACTTGGTCGCCGGACGGGCGGCGACTGGCGATGCTGTCCACCACGCCGGAGGGTGGCGAGCCGCGCGGGGGCGACAACGTACGACTTTACGTCTGGGAACGTGACACCGGCGCGCTGCGGCGGCTAGGTAACTGGCCGGTCATAACCCAGTCCCGCTACGGCAGCCCTCTCGATCAGCTCGATCTGCGCGGCGGCGCCCGTGGTGCAGGGGATGGAGCGGACGCGGCGCACGCCTGCAGTGTGGGTTTGCTACCCGAGAACGCACCTTTCCTATGGCTGGACAGCCAGCGGCTGCTGATCGCCACGCTCGCAGCCGGTGAAGTGTCAGCGGCCGTGGGGCACTACACCCGTCCCTATCGTATCGCCGCCGCCGACGCTGCCCGACTACGCGACGGCATGGAGCCGACGGGGAGCGCAGTGGCGAGCGGCGCCGCGCGCACGTCCGGTGCTGCGGTGAACGCTCGCGTGACCTTCCGCGTCGCGGACACAGCTACCGGCGCAGCCTTTGCGGTCGCGGCCGTGCCCGCCTACCCATTCCGCGGTGCGCTCACCGCGTCGGTGTCGCCCGACGGTCGGCGGCTTGCGGTGCTGGCAACGGTCGGCGCGCTGCCGCCGATGGAGGGGCGGAATTTTCCCCACCCGCGGTTCGAGGAATGGTCACTCGAGCGGCGGCTCGGCTTCGCAGACCTCTTGCCTGGCAAGGCAGTGCGCTGGGTGACGATGCCCGCCGCCGCACGCCTGCCGTTGGAACTCTACGGTTGGTCGCCCGATGCGCGTGCAGTCGCTTTGCGCGCTCGAAACGACGCATACGCAACCGAGACACCCTTGTTCACCGCTCGCGCGGACACCGGCGCAGTAACAGCGGCGGGACGGCGATCGGTTGGAGGTGAAGCGACCGGCATAGTCCGCCCACCTCCGGCGGCAGCGCTTTGGCTCGATCGCCGCCGGCTCGCCGCGCGAGGCCCGGACGGCGCATGGACGGTGGTCGAGGGGCAACACGAGACGCCGGTCACTCTGCCTGCCGGGGTCACGGTACCCGACCGGCTGCTACGCGCGGCCGACGGATCGCTTGCGGCGCTGTCAGGACAGTCGCTGCTGCGGCTCGATCCCAAGCGGGGGTTGGTGAAGGTCGCCGATCTGGGCGGCGGGGCGTTCGTGCCACCGGCCGACGACGGCACCGTCTCGCTCGGACGACCACTGGTCGTCCTTACCCGTCCCGGCGCGCCCCAGTCGCTGGCAACGCTCGACCTCGTCACCGGCGCGCTCGGCATCCCCTTCCCGGTACCGGCGGGCCAACCGTTGGCCACAGATCCCACCCACCCGTCGCTGCTCTACCTGGTGAACCAGGGGAGTGGGCAATATCTGCGCCGAGGTAGCGCCGTCGGCACCAGCACCGAATTGCTTGCGCTCAACACCAATCTCGACGCGGTGAACTGGGGCGAGCGGCGATTGATTGCCTATGAGGCCGCAGACGGGACGAAGCTCAACGGTTCGCTGATACTGCCGCCGAACTATCGCGCGGGACAGCGCCTGCCGCTGCTCGTGTGGGTCTATGGCGGCTATCAAGTGCCTGCCGACCTGAGCGGCGACTACATGACCGGGCGGGACATGCCTGGCATCTACAACCTCTACCTCTACGCCGCACGCGGCTACGCAGTGCTGGTGCCGTCAATGCCGTTGGGACCACGCGACGGAAAGCGCGACGTCTATACGGAACTGCCGAAGGGCGTGCTACCGGCGGTGGACAAGGTTGCGGCGCTGGGCATCATTGACCCGGCGCGCGTCGGCGTGTTCGGGCAGAGCTACGGCGGCTACAGCGTCATGGGGCTGCTTGGGCAGACGCGTCGCTTCCGCGCGGGCGTTGCGATCGCAGGGATCAGCGAGCTTGTATCAAACTGGGGCCAGTTCGATCCCACCGCACGCGGCTATCCCGGCATCGAGCACGAAAAGAGTGCAAACAGCGGCATGACCGAGCTGTTCGGCCTCCATGCCCCGCCCTGGATCGACCCCGATGGCTACCGACGCAACTCGCCGCTAAGCTTCGTGAACAAAGTTGAGACGCCGTTGCTACTGCTACACGGCGAGTTCGACACCCGCGGTGCGCCGACGCAGGCCGAGCTTTTCTTTCAAGGCCTCTACTCGCGCGGGCGGACGGCCGAATTGGTCCGCTACGGTGGCGAAAGTCACAGCCTTCACCAGTCGCCCGCCAACGTGCGCGATGTGTTCGAACGTACAGTCGACTGGTTCGACCGCTTCCTGCAACCGGCCAACGCCAACGCCGGCTCTGTCAGCGGTCCCTAGACCCACATCCGGTCATCCGCGGCTTATTTTCACCTTCCCGCATTCAGTCATTCGTTCACCTCAGCAGTTGCAATCAGCCAAGGCAGGCATGTGCCCCCGGCGGGCCGCCGCCTTTCCCAAAAACGATGGTGAAAAGAGAATGCGCTGACCTTCTCGAAATATCTCATAGACGGGATATCGGGAAAGCCCGCACCGCTCAGTGGGATGCCCCGCTGGACATGCCGCTCAAAGTCCGCCAGCATTCAGGACTGGATTGCTTGATCCGCATCTCTTGAACGCTGACCCGGTTTAGCCCTTGGGGAAGGTAGCGGATCGTGCGCTTCACCCCGTTATCGTCGACCAGCAGACCGTAGGGAACGACGGCGTTGTCCGTCTCGCCCTCGGTGCGCTCAAGGATCTTCATGCCGTTTCGTAAGCCTGCCACATACGCCGGGAGACGTCGATCAACCCCCGTCGCGATATTGCCGGCAGCGGCGGTCGCTTCCGCATCAAATCCTCGCGAAAACGAGGGGCGCTGTTCAGTCACGATCGTGGCACATGGTCCAAAGGTATTGGCAGGGAGCAGGATCGGCTCTCCGCTGGCCAAGTAACGGGTCTCATCAGCAGCGATGTCCAACCCGCTACGCTTCGCCAGTCGACGAAAGAGGTCCGTTGCATGATCGTTGGATGTACGAGCGGCGGCCAGTTGTGCGTGCATCACCGCGTCGAGGTTGGCTCGCCCACCACTCGCGTCTAGCAGTCTCCGGTTCCAGATCGCAGCCAGGAGCGCGCCCCGCTGATAGGCGAGCTTCTGCGCCGCGTCATTTTCCCAGAACGCCGTAGCCGCCTGCGCGCCGGAAAGGGTTCGCACCGGTGACCCTGCGTAAGTCGCCAGCATCTCGTTCCACTGTGCCGCGAAATCCGCCGGTGATATCAGGCTGGCACGCACCATCAGCGCCCGAGCGTAATAATCAGTGAAGCCCTCGCTGAACCAGTAATGCGCGGGCCGAGTCTCCCGATCGTCGGGCATGGTGCCGAGGCGAGCGGAGTTCCATGTGTGAAAATACTCGTGCGCGAGCAGCCACTTCATGCGGTAGAGAGGAGTGCGCTGATCGATCCAGAGCGCGAACGCATCGCCTCGCCCCGTACCGCCGAGGCTCGTCACCGTTGGATCGCCGACAATGGGAGCCGCTGTCACCAGAAAGGGTGCGCGCCGGTCCGTCCGCCAGAAAGCGCGCTCGACAGCGATGACCTGGCGGGCAAGGCCGTTCAACTGCTCCGGTGTGAAGGCGTAGCTCCCGATCGTCGCGACGCGCACGCCCGATCCGTCGCGGGCTGGAAAGGTTCGCAGCTCACGGCCGCCTATGACGATGCTTTCCAGAGCATCGGCGACGGTGCCGGGTCGCAGCGCGCGACGGCTCGCGCCGGCAAGGTGCTCAAGATCGGAGGCGAAGCCGATCCCCGGTGCGCCTACCCAATCGAAGGTTGCAGGTGCCCCTTCCCGCCCGCCGGGAAAGCCGAACAGCGCATTCCCGGCAGCGTAGAACCAGCGCGGGCGGACGACGGGACGTGCTTGGTCGCTGTCTTCAACCGTCGGGTCGTGATCGTAGGCGGATACCACCCGGTATGTGACGGTCAGCTTTGCGCCGGGCGCGGCGCGGATACGCCAGTGACCGTCGTCACGCTGTTCGACGGCGGTCGCGCCCGCGACCTTGAGATCGCGCGTCCATTGCCAAAGACGGCGCTCGCCATTCCATCCGTCATCCCATCGGAAGTCAGTGGCTCCGGAAGGGTCGGCGCGGAAGCTGACCTGCACCCGCAAAGACGTGAGATTGCCTTCCGCTACTTGGGGAGCCAATGTGTAATGTATTGCCTCTGGAACGACCGGTGGAGCGGCGGCAGACGACAACGTAAGGGCGGCGAAGCTCAGAACTATGCGCATGTCGCGACCGTAACGATCATCGATCTTTCTTGAAACCTTGTTGAACGCGGTCATAGAAAGACAAACGCCCATTTTAATCACCGCACCTTGCAACCGGGAGCGGAGGTCGCCCCATTTGCCGCGGTACTGATCGCGGATACGGGATCGGCTATCGAAGCGAGCTCGGGCGCTTCGACACGCAGATGCTCCGTGCCGCTGCCCCACTGCCGACGCCACCATTTGTTTCCGGATCGCGCGTCGGTTTGCGGCAATATCGCGCGCGCGTAGCGCAACAGTTCATCGACTGGGATCAGGCTGCGGCTATCGACAAGTGCGTGAGAGAGGTCTTTCGCTATGTCGACGTTCGGCACCCCTGACATTCCTGCTGCACGATGTTCTAGGTCGGACAGGAGGTTCTGCTTGGCAGTGGACCATTCGCTCTCAGTGAAACCGGAGGCGTTAAGCGGGCAGGTCGTCTTCTTCAGACTTGCGACCGCCTCCCGCCATTTGTCGCCAGCAAAACTGTCCCAAAGCATGATCTGGCGCTGACCTTGCTCACCGTTCTCGATAAACATGCCGACCTTGCCAGCCGGGCTTCCGGGCTGGAGCGTATTGAGCCGGTCGTTCACGGCGCGCGTGACCAGGAGATCCATTACCTCCGCTCGCGCCTGACGATCCCGTGACGAGGGAGGCGCTGGAGTCGGCATGACGACGGTTACCAACGCGACTCGACGTCCCTGCGGGAGCGCAGAATAGCTGACTGGGCGGATGCGGTCACGTTGGAACATCGGAAAAGGCTTCTGGCGAGGCGTAGGCTGTGACGGCTTCCAGTCGCCGAAACGCTTCTCGATCAGTGCCCTTGCCTCATCAGCCTTCACGTTGCCGACGACGACGATCATCATGTTCTCAGGGCGGTACAAGCGATGATACAGCGCGCGGATGGTATCGACACTCGCGGTAGGCACATCAGCCGAGTTTTGTGCCTCAATCACATCGTTCGGAGACCCCGGCGCTATCGCCGCGATATAGCTCGCGTAAATGTCGTTGCCGAGTTTCTTTTCCGCCATTTCCCGCATGACCTCGGTCCGGGAAACGTCGACGGCATCGGCACGTAGGGTCATCCCGGTGGCCGCATCACTGAATAGAGCCAGCAAGGCGTCCAGATCGCCGGAGGCTGTAGTTCGGGTGGAGAGATAGTAGTTTGTCTCTCGCCACGACGTAGAGCCCGCATTCGGCGCCGGTAGCGTTAGCGGCATGCCAATACGCTTCAGGTGGTCGAAGTCATCCGGCGCGCCGGTTACCGGGCTATGAAATACGATATGCTCAATCAGATGCGCCAGCCCTCGCTCGCCGGGGCGACGCTCGGCAATGAAGCCGCCTTCGTTCCGCATCAGCACCGCGACACCCGGCTCGCTGCCATGTCGAGGAAGGACCGCGTAGCGAACGCCGTTGCTAAGGCGGCCGACTACCGGAGTTTCCCAATCGGATAGCTGGTTAGCGGGAGGTGCTATGGGACTATGTAAAGCCGGTGCCCGATCAGCAACAACGCCGGACAGCAGAAGGGTTGAAACGGAAAGAACGATCGAGCGATTCCATACTCGGCTGTACCAGCGATTTTGCAATGCCTGCTCCGATACCGTTTCATTGTCCGCGTCAGCTCGCAGATCGACCCGACCGCAACCTATGTTGCGACACATTGCGGCAGCAGGGTGACACGCAATGAAGAGCAGCGCCCTGTCTCTTTCTCAAAAGGGAACCTCCAACGGGACAACAAAGGCAGGGTCGGTATAAGATGCGTCCAGCTTGAGCCGTTTTCCCAAAACCAGTTCCCGATTGTATTTTCCCGGAACGGTTCGTCGGACACGGAGAAACTCGGCTGCCTAGCGTTGTTGAAACGGCCGTTTTAGGAGAATATCCGGCCAATCTACCGAGCGGCCGGAAATAGGTTCGAGGGCGCTTGGCAGCTGTGCGCCTGAGACGACTCAGAATGCGCCATTCAGAATGGCCCAAGCTCTCCCTCGGAACGCCCATTCGTTCATTTGCTCCGCTAGATGGTTCGGATCACCAACGCTGGCGTTACGAGAAACTGTCCAGCCATCTACCAAGGCTTACCGCATTGAGGAGATAATAGCTGCAGTCCGGCCTCGCAGTGACGCTCACCAGTCCGGCCTCGCAGTGACGCTCACCAACATGCCGCTACTCGAACGTGAGTGCCTATCGTGTGCGCCAGCCCGGGAGGCGCTGCCAATCAACAGTGACGTTCGCGGGGAAAACCCCTCGCGATCAGAGACGGGTTCGCGATGACGAGGCCACTGCCGAACACTATCGCATCCTCGACGAACCCAGTCCCCGTCTGCCCGAAGCGTCGCATGGCCGATTTGCGCGCGGCGAGTCCGACGTAGGAGGAGGCGAGCGCTGCTGCCACAGCAATTGCGGCACCGAGGACTCGGCGATCACGCGGCGCGAGCGCGGCGCCAGCATACGCGGCGGTAATACTGCGGACCGCCAGACCGACGAACATCGTGCGGTCAGGCGCGGTCTTCATCTTATCGCCAGCCATCTCGGCCGCTGCGAAGGCGGCGGCGCCGGCCGCTATGACCGGGTTCAGCATCAGCTTCTGGAGCGGCAGTTCGACCGGCACCTCTTCACGCCTCGTCGCAGTGGCAATCACTGTCAACGGCGTAATGCCGCGTTGGCCGGCAACGAGGCCGATGACGAAGGATCGTAACATGAAATGTTCTCCGAAGAAGGCGGCATGAGGACGTCGGCTCCATGGACGCTCGTCCACCAAATTGCGTTCCACAGCCGACCGTCACGTCTTCGGCAAGGCGAAAGCCAGGGTGTAGTCGCCATAGCGCGTGCCAAGGGCGCCATGACCTCCGGCCGTGATAACGACATATTGCCGCCCGTCGTGCCCACGATAGGTCATCGGCGTCGCCTGCGCACCGGCGGGCAGCCGTGCCTTCCATACCACCTCGCCCGTATTAAGGTCGTACGCACGCAGATACTGGTCCGTCGTCGCGCCGATGAAGGCAAGCCCGCCCGCAGTGATGATCGACCCACCAAGATTGGGGACGCCGGTCTTGATCGGCACACCCAGGTGCGATCCGAACAGCCCGGTATCGCGGGCGGTGCCCAGCACCTTCTTCCACAAGACACGCTTGGTCTTGAGGTCGACCGCGGTCAGATGCCCCCATGGTGGCGCAACGCACGGTGCCCCAAAGATACCGACCCACGCTTTCACTACCGCGACATAGGGCGTGTTGTACTGGGTCTGGAGCTGCGCCTGCATGGCGTTCTCGCCGCCCTGCTTCTGCTTCATCATCGGCGCGACACGCGGATCGTCGCGGCGCATCAGCCATAGTTTGAACGGCATCTCCATCGTGTTGACGGTCATGATGCCGCGCACCGGATCGACCGCCGCGCCACCCCAATCGGTGACGCCGTCGAAGGCAGGGTGCCCGATGATCGGCTTCAGCCCCATCGGTTGGTAGATACCGGTCCCCTGCGCACGGCGGATGTCGATGCGGCAAAAGAGCTGATCGATCGGTGTCGCACCCCAGGTGGCGACCTCGCTTGGCGCGGGCGGGGTGAAGCTGGGCATGCCGGTCGAGAAAGGCTGGGTCGGCGAGACGCGGACACCCGGCGTGGCACCGTCGGTGCGCACTCGCTGCTCCGTGATCGCTGCAATTGGTACGCCGGTCAGGCGGTTCAGGAAGAACACCTGTCCCATCTTCGTCGTCTGAATCAGGGCCGGGATTACCTGCCCGTTAGCAGCGCGATAGTCGAATAGCGACGGACCGATCGGCAGATCCATGTCCCACATGTCGCGATGCACAAGCTGCCGCGTCCAGCGCAGCTTGCCGGTCGCGACGTCCAGCGCGACGATCGACGAGCCGAAGCGGTCGTCGAACGGCCGGCGATAGCCGATCCAGTAATCGGGCGAAGCGTTGCCCGTGCCAAGGTAAACTAGACCATTGGCCGCATCGGCGGTGATGGCACCCCAGACGTTCGGCGTGCCGCGCGTGTAGGTCTGTCCCTCTGGCAGCGGCGCGATCGCATCCGGTGAACGGCCGACGTCCCATGCCCAGATCGGGGCGCCCGACACCGGGTCATATGCGCGCACGACACCCGACGGGATATCGCGGTTGACGTTGTCGATGATTCGTTCGCCGATGATGAGGCGGTTGTTCACCACTACCGGCGGGGTCGTACCGATCTGATCGGACGGCCTCGACGTACCCATATTGGCACGCAGGTCGATCGCTCCGCCATTGGCAAAGCTGGGACACGGCCTCCCGGTATCCGCATCGAGCGCGACAAGTCGAGCGTTGAACGTCGGCGCAAAGATGCGACGTGGGCACGGTGTTCCTGCCGATGCCTCGAAATACGTTACGCCGCGGCAGACCAGGTAGTTGTTGCCCTCGACCTTCGCATCCTCGTGCCAGCTCCACATGGTCTTGCCGGTGGTGGCGTCGATCGCCTGGACGAAGGAATGCGGCGTGCACGTATAGAGCATGTTGCCGATATGGATCGGCGTCGCCTCGGAATGATATTCGCGCTTGTGTTCCTTAGTCTCGGCTTCCATCGGCAGGTCGCCTGTGCGCTGGGTCCAAGCGAGTTCAAGACGACCCACATTTTGCGGCGTGATATCGCCGAGCGCCGAATAGCGCCGTCCAGAAAGCGTTCCTCCATAGTCGCGCCAGTCGCCATCAGACTCACCGGTCGATGCACGTGGACTGGCGGCGGCACTCGCCGCTTCCTGCGCCTCAACGCCCCCACCGTTGATGGCGACGCCGCAAACGCCAAGAGTCAGCAACACCACCATGGCAGCGGGCACGGCACGGGTAGGCGACCGCCAAAAGCGCGCGGACCAACCGGTAAGTAGGACGAGCACCAGCAGGACCGTCGGCGCCACCAAGCGCGGGACCAGTTGCAAGCCGTCCAGCCCGACTTCCCAGATCGCCCAGATCAGCGTGCCGACCCAGATAGCGACGAACCACCAGCGCCCGTACCGAGAATGACGTCCCAACAGCGCACCACTGACGATCATCGCGATACCAGCGACGAGGTAGTAGGGCGATCCACCGAGCGATGTGAGAACGCCGCCGGCAACTGCGAAGAAGCCGCCGAGGACGGCCACGCACCACGCGATCACCAGCCGGTATAGCCGAGCCATTACTGTTCCCTTTCGAAATGTTGCTGGTTCAACGATCGACGAGGGTGAAGTTTCAGACCAAACTGCTTTCACTCTTGCGTCCTCTCGTCGCTAAGACCGGACTGATCGATGGAAGGGGCAGTTGCTCGGTAAAGGTTGATTTGATCGTGCCGCAGATTCTCGAACGACCGAATCCAGAGTGGTCGTCACGCAAATCGACCCACAAGGCGACATTCGCGCCAGCCTTGGGGCCTTCCAACTTCTACCATCCGTTCATCTCGGTGGCAGCGCTTTCAGTAGGCCCCATCAAGCGCTGTCCGCGGGTCGACTTTATCGGGCAGCGCTTGGCGGGGCGTGGATGGACGGCGATTAAGAACCGAAGGTAGGACAGGTTGGGTCGGGCAACCTCATTGGCGACACCCAGCGGTGCTTTTGCCTGCAATGATCTAATCCGCATCGTGTCCGAAGTAGTGTAGATGACGAGACAAGGGGGAAGATACGAGGTGCCGACGCTTTACCAGATTACCGACAAAGTAGACCGGCTGGCGATGGGCCGCTCGTTTGGCTCGCTGCAAGACAGACGCAAGCGGATCCACAATCTTGGCCGCAAGCCATCGAACGCCCCCTTTAGCGGTGCCAAGAACGAGGCGTGGACGTTCCACAATGGCGGCCGGGAGGAGCTGCAGTTCAACCTTGGCATCGAGGACGACTTGCCTGGTGGCGATTTCCGGTACGGCGTCGCTTTCTCGTTCGAACCTAGCCGCTCGATGCCGGATATCGACAAGCTGCTACCGCTGGTGGCGCGGTTCAACGATTATATACTAGAAAATTCCGCGCGACTGTCTGGCCTGAAGATGTGGCACTTCGCGCATGCCCGGGATGCCGACACCAGGGTCGGCCCCTATCCGCCAGCGCCGGTCGCACCCGAATTGTTCCACCTCGGTGTTTTCGTCTTTCTCGGCAGGATCGGCAGTTCGGCAGATCCTGACTATGGGGCAGTGCTTGAGACGCTCGAGGCTTTGCTCCCCATGTGGGAGTTCGTCGTGGCTGGCCCCGAGCGTGCACAGGCTCCAGCGGTGGAAGCACCGCTCGGCCAAAATACACTATCGCAGCGCACGTCGATGATCGTCACTCGCAAGGCGTTGCTGCTTGATGTGGGCCTCAGGCACAATGCGATGCAGCGCCAACTCTTTGACGACTTGGTAGCCACCTATGGTGGAACCCAGGTCGATGTGGAATTCGATGCGCGGGGCGGCGGCCGGGTGGATGCGATCGTTCAAACCCCGACCGAGCGCATCCTCTTTGAGATTAAAACTGCATCAACCGCACGCGGCTGCATCCGCGAGGCCTTGGGGCAACTGCTAGATTATGGCTGCTGGCCCGGTCGTGTCCCGGCGACGCGTCTGATTGTTGTCGGTTCGCCGCCCGCCGATGAGGATGCCCGCGCGTATCTCAACCTGCTGACGCGGAGGTCAGACATTCCTATCGAGTATTTACAGGTGCAGTTGCCTACAGCGACAAGTTGATCGCCGGCGGCGCGGCATTATTGATTTCAAGGAGAATGTTTGCGTGGGAGACAAGGCAACGGACCAGCGCGAGCGTCTGCGGAAAGGGATACTGGGTGAGTATCTCGCAATGGACTATTTTGATGCCAAGAAAGTGTCTTACTTCGCGATCGAGCAGAATACCCCAACCTGGAATCAGAAGCTGGCGTCAAATAACCTGAAGCGCCCTGACTTTATCATCTGGGACGAGCTCGGAAATCGGAGGCTTGTCGATGTTAAAAACTACACAATCCACGTTACGAGCTGCACTATAAGTGTCGATCATACAGATGTGCGCAGCTTGCGCGCGCATTCCACGGCACTTGGAATGGATGCATTGCTGGCCTTCGCGTTCGAACAGCGGTACCTTTTTTTCCTGAAGCTAGACAGCCTTACGCCGCCCAATACGCTTGGTCAGCCTCACTCTTTTTCGGTGGTTCCAGGACCCGCCGAATTGACTGATGGTATGCGCCCTCGATGGCTGCCTCCCGCCGCAATCGTGGCCTGGGATAGCAGTATGACGAGCGGGCTGGGTTTGAACCCGCTGTCCGATCCCGAAGCACTATTCATCTAAGCGTCGAGCAGTTTACAAATGGCGGCCTAGCCGACCTACAACTGCCATTGGGAGCAACCGAATTAACGCGCGTTGCTGCCAGATGGGTTCTCACTAGGCTGGCGGCAGGTTGGGGACGATTGTTTTGAAAAAGGCCGCCTTGCAGTCATGCTGATGGTTTGATTCAATCTTTGCGAGGTGAGCGGAGACGGGCCGATGATGGGCGAACGGACAGTGGCGCAGGAAGCGCTGTTCTACAGCTTCAGCCTGGAGCGGCACGTGCCGGCGGACCATCTGCTGCGCTCGATCGACCGGTTCGTGGACCTGTCAGGCATCCGCGAGGAGCTGAAGCCGTTCTACAGCGAGACGGGTCGTCCCTCGATCGACCCAGAGTTGATGATCCGAATGCTCATCATCGGCTATTGCATGGACATCCGGTCCGAGCGGCGGCTGTGCGATGAGGTGCATCTGAACCTGGCGTATCGCTGGTTCTGCCGGCTGGGGCTGGACGGCGACGTGCCCGACCATTCGACCTTCTCGAAGAACCGCCACGGGCGTTTCCGTGACAGCGACCTGTTGCGCCGGGTGTTCGAGACGACGGTCGCGCGCTGCATGGCCGAGGGGCTGGTGGGTGGCGAAGGGTTCGCGGTCGACGCCAGCCTCATCCGCGCCGACGCCAATCGTCAGACCGGCGGGCCGGGCAGCGATGGTGTGCCGCCGGACATCAACAGTCGTGCGGTGCGCGAGTATCTGGCCGTTCTCGACGATGCCGCGTCCGGCGCCGCGACGCTGGTGGTGCCGAAGTATCTGGCGCCGGCCGATCCGGCATCGCGATGGACCAGCGCGCATCGCGGGCCGGCGTTCTACGCCTACTCGACCAACTACCTCATCGACCTCGACCACGCCGTCATCATGGACGTGGAAGCGAGCACCGCCGTGCGCCAGGCCGAGGTGACCGCGTGCAAGCGCATGATCGCGCGGGTGCACGACCGCTTCGGCGTCTGGCCCGAGCGTCTGGCCGCCGACACCGCCTACGGCTCGGCCGAGATGCTCGCCTGGCTCGTCCATGAGCGCGACATCCAGCCGCACATCCCGGTGTTCGACAAGTCCGCCCGCCGCGACGGCACGTTCGAGCGCGATGCCTTCACCTACGACCATGACGACGACAGCTACGTCTGTCCCGGCGGCAAGCGCCTGAGGCCCAGGAACCGCAACTTCACGACCGTCCGGGGCGATGTCGGGCAGGACGGCTTCATCCGTTATCGCGCGCGACAGCAGGACTGCGGCGGCTGCGCCCTGCGGGAGCGTTGCACGCCCAACATGCCCGCGCGCAAGGTCACCCGTTCGATCCACGAAGGCGCTCGCGACCTGGCCCGCGACATCGCCACCACCGACGCCTACGTCACTTCGCGGCGCCAGCGAAAGAAGGTCGAGATGCTGTTCGCGCACCTTAAACGCATCCTGAAGCTCGACCGATTGCGCCTTCGCGGTCCAAACGGTGCCAGGGACGAGTTCCATATGGCAGCCACCGCCCAGAACCTGCGCAAGATGGCAAAGCTCATCCCAATGCCGGCGCAACCACTACCCGCCTGAACCGATCAGCGGCTTCCGCCGCAGTTCAGCAGCAATTCGTCGACCGGCCCAACGCCGACTTCTTCAACACAATCGGACAGTAGCTGCCGTTCAGAACTCGATCGGCGACCGGCGCATTTTGGTCAAGACCCGCCCCTCCCGGCTCGGTGCACAGACCCAGATCCGGTCGTTCACTGCCTCTTTTTAACTCCCCGCTTTCGGCCATCCGTTCATGTTGGTCGCGTAGGAGCAGCCCAGCCTTTGATCTGCTCGCCGACCCGCGAGTTTCTGAAAAACGGGTGGCGTTTCGAACGTGTTACCGCGGCTCTCATATCCGCTACCTCTATGAGTAATACGCTTCATATTGCGGCCGCGCTCAGATACCGCTAGCTGTTGCACATGGATAATACAGTAGGTGTGCTCAAGCATGCAGTTTGCGGTGGGTTGATCGCATTGATGGCTTGCGCCTCGTCTGCCGCCAACACGAACACTGCGCTGCCGGATATGACCACAATCCTGCGCGAACAGCGCGTGGAAAGCGCGTCGGTCGCCGTGATCCGCGACGGACGGATCGTCTCGACCGGGGCTTGGGGCATGGCGGGACCGAACCGCGCGGCGACCGTCGCCACGCCCTACAATCTCGCTTCGCTGACGAAGCCGCTGACGGCGGAGGTCATCCTGCGACTGGTCTCGGCCGGCAAGCTGTCGCTCGACGAGCCGATGGATCGCTACTGGAGCGATCCCGACCTGTCGCGCGATCCCCGGCGGATGAAGCTGACGGTCCGCATGGCGCTCAGCCATCGCACCGGGCTGCCGAACTGGCGCGATGCAAAGGGGCTAGCGTTCGATCATGATCCCGGCACAACTACCGGCTATTCGGGCGAGGGGTATCAATATGCCGCGCTCTATGCAGAGCACCGCACCGGGCAGTCGTTCGAGACGCTTGGCCAGCGCTGGCTGTTCGCTCCCACCCATATGCGCGCCTCGGGCTATGTGTCCGCGCAGGGCGAGACGGTGCCGATTGCCGTACCCTATGACGACGGAGGCAAGCCGCTGCCGGTCGAGCGTGTGACAAGGTACAACGCCGCCGATCTGGCGCATGCGACGGCGCGCGATTATGCGCGCTTCCTCATCGATGCCCGCAACGACCGGGGCTTGAGTACGTCTCTGGCGGCGGAGCGCAGCCGATCGCAGGCCGACCTGACGCCCGAACTATGCGCCGGATCGAAAGCGGCCAGCTGTCCGCCGTGGACCGGCTTCGGCCTGGGCTGGCAACTCCTCGGTTTTCACGATGGCACGACGATGCTCCACACCGGCAAGGATGCCGGGGCGTTCACCTTTGCCGCGATCGATCGCGCAAGCGGCGACGGCATCGTCATCCTGACCAACAGCGACAATGGGTGGCGGGCCATCCTGCCCATCCTCGAGTGCACCGGGAGCGATCCGAAGCTGATCGCCTTCCTGCGCGGCCAGATGAACTGACAGGACCAGAGCCATTATGACCGCGATCGCCGTTGCCGCAGCCTTGCTCGCGACGCCCGTGCCGCCCCTGACCGATCCGTTGACGACCGAGATCGGTGCGCTCGACGCGAAGGTGTTCGACGCCTACAACCGCTGCGACCTGCCGACCTTCTCCGGCTATTTCGATCCGAAGGTCGCCTTCTACCACGACACCGGCGGCGCGACGTTCGAGCGTGACGCGATGGTCGACGGCGTCCGCAACTATGTCTTCGGAAAGGTGAAGCGCGAACTGATCCCGGCGACGTTCCGCGTCTATCCGATCAAGGATTACGGGGCGATCGAGGAAGGCGAGCACCGCTTCTGCGAACTGGCGACAGGGCGCTGCGAGGGGATCGCCAAATTCGTGATGGTCTGGGCAAAGCAGGATGGCGCCTGGCGGATCACCAGCGTCCTCAGTTACGGACACCGCGCCGCGACGCCCGCCGAACAGCGAAGCGCCACTGACAGATAGCTGGTGGGGTGCTTCCCGATCCGGTTTGGCGAACCAGACCCACATCCGGTCATTCACGGCCTCTTTTTGGCTCCCCACCTTCTGCCGTTCATTCATGTGGACAGCGGAGGAGGTGCCGAGCCTCAGTCCTGCCCACTGCCCACAAGCCTCCCATATGGATGGTGTATCGGGACTGACAGTCGATCTGCTATGGACATAAGATAGAGTCAGTCGCAGCAACTGACCTGCCAAACGGCGAGCTTTTACGTTCCACGCTGATCCGAAGCGGCCATATTCCCGTCCGCGTGCGGCTTTGCTAAATAGCGGACGAGGATTTGCCAGGGGGCTTGTCCGCTCTTGGACGCCCTGATGATCCGTTCCCTGCCTGTCAGTTTCTTCGACCGGATCGTAGCTTGGTCACTCTACCTTCAGCTCCCGATCGTGGTCCGCTATCTACTCGCGGCAATCACCATCCTTGCCGTTGGCTGGGGGCGCGTCCTGTTCGTACCGGACACGTTGCCTTGGCTTCTGTTCATTCCTGCGACGATCGCCATCGCTCTGGTGGCGGGCAAAGGACCGGGGCTTTTCGCAGCTGTTTTATCGACAGCTACCGGCATCGCATCCCTTGGCACGATCGAGCATCCCACCTGGGTGCCGCGGCAGCAATGGGTATCAGCAACCCTGTTCCTCGTCGTCATGCTCGGCATCGTCATGCTGACCGCTGAGTTGCGCGAGTCCCTGCGTCGCGCGCGGCGGCTCAACGAGGAGCTTGTCGAAAGCGAGCGACAGGCGGTCGAGCGGCAGGCGTTCCTGTCCGGCGTGCTGGCCAGCTCGACGGATTGCATTAAGGTCCTCGACCTCGACGGCAAGCTGACCTTCATGAGTGAAGGGGGGCAGCGTGTCATGGAGATCAGCGACTTCAATGAGGTCGTTGGTTGTCCATGGCCGGACTTTTGGCAAGATGCTGGCAACGCCGAAGCCAAGGCCGCGATCGAGGCGGCCAAGCGGGGTGAGGCGCGCAGCTTCATCGGCAAGGCTGACACCTATCGCGGTACGCCGAAATGGTGGCACGTCGCGGTCAGTCCGATCGCCGGACCGGACGGGCGCCCCGATCGCATCCTATCGGTCTCCCGTGACATCACCAACCTGCGCGCGAGCGAGGAGGAGCGCGACCGCTTCGTCCGACTGGCGGAGAACAGCACCGACTTCATCGGCATGGCCCGTACCGACGGCAGCGTCTTTTACGTCAACGATGCCGCCAGACGCCTCGTAGGTCTGGAAGGTGCCGACATCACCCGACTGACCATCGCCGACTTCTTTCTGCCCGAGCAGGTTGAGACTGTCATGCGCGAGGTGCTGCCTGCGGTGGACCGCGACGGCCACTGGGTCGGCGAGTTGGATTTCCGGCATTTCCGCACCAGTGAGTTGATCCCGGTCCTTTATTCTGTGTTTCCAGTCACCGACGCGACGGGAACGCTGATCGGCTACGGCACCGTGACCCGTGACTTTCGCGAGCGGCGCCGCGCCGAAGACGATATGCGCCTGATGAACGGCGAACTGGCGCATCGCCTCAAGAATGTCCTGGCGGTCGTCCAGTCGGTCGCCGCGCAGACGTTCAGAGGCATTCCCGAGGCGGAAACGGCGAGCCAGAGCCTGTCGGCGCGACTTGTCGCGCTGGGTGCCGCAACGGACGTGCTGACCGGCCGTTCATGGCGCTCCGCCGATCTGTGCGAGTTGGCGACGCGGGCCTTGTCCCCGCATGGCCGGATCGGCGAGCGCATCCTGTTGTCCGGCCCGGCGGTGACGTTGAAGCCCGAACTTACGGTCGCCTTCGCGCTCGCCCTGCACGAACTGGCGACCAACGCCGCCAAATATGGCGCGCTGTCGAATGAGACAGGCCATGTGACGCTTGCTTGGTCGATTAACGGCGACCGCGACGATGCCTCATTCGCGGTCTGCTGGCGCGAAGAGGGGGGACCGCCCGTCACGCGGCCACAGCGCAAGGGCTTCGGCTCGGTCCTGATCGAGCGCTCCTTGCGAAGCTATTTCAGCGGCAAGGCTGCAACCGACTATCGGCCGGAAGGTTTGGTGTTTGAACTTGAAGCGCGGCTTGGAGACGCCGCCATCGTGACCGGGAATTAAGCGTGGGTCAGAGTACGCCGATCGGCAGCAAGACGATCCTGATCGTTGAGGACGAGGCTTTGGTCAGGTTCGACCTCGTGGACTTCTTCGGCCATGCCGAATGGCGGGTTTTTGACGCGGAGAACGCGGACGAAGCCATTGCCATCCTCGACGCGCACAAGGAAATTCGGGTGGTTCTGACCGATGTGCAGATGCCGGGATCGATGGATGGTGTGAAGCTCGCACACTATATACGTGAACGCTTTCCGCCGACCGTACTCTTCGTCGCATCCGGCAACGCCCCCATCCCGGCGCACGAATTGCCTGCCCGAGCTACCTTCCTTCCCAAGCCCTTCGATCCGCATCGGCTGCTGCGTCAAATCGAAAGCATGGCGCAGGCATAATTCCCCGACGACGGCCTCATGGCGCGGCCCGGTTTCTCATTTGGGAAGCCCTGCGGGAAAGCCAGGGCAGTATGGGTCTTCCCATGCCTCACGATCTCGGCCGTTTTGCCAAAAGCTAGTCCTGATTGCGTTTTTCCGAAACGGTCCATCATATATGGGGAAACGGGACTGCGGCGAGTTTCCTGAACGGCTGGCCTCGGAATGCAGCGCCGACTCACCGAACGGCGGAGAACGGATTGAGAGCTGCCGGACAGCTTCACGGCAGTCAGGACCCACAAATGGACGTTCAGACCACCTTGCTCGTCTCCTAACTTTAGACATTCGTTCATTGGGCGTGCGCGACCGACCGCGAGGGCGGAAGCTGGGACTTTGCTGCCGTTCGCCCGCGGTGAGCCGAAAGGCGGCTCTTGTCAGAAGCCGACGTTGAACGTTCGCTCGACCGGCATCTTGGAACGTTAGAAGCTGGCCCCCCCAGACTGGCGGATTTTGCGAGCGCCGCTAGTGAAGCGGACATTCGCGGGAGCTACTCCCGTTGTATCGAGAAGGTCCAGAGTCGGCTATCGACGGTAAGGGAGTTTCGGAGCGCCGGGCGGCGATTCCCAGCGGCGTCCGACCTTTGCACAGATTCATCCACGACTCTCCTCACCCAATTTTTGTCCCGCTTCGTCCCCGACGCATTGAGAAAGCAGTTCCCCAATGCAATAATCCTGCGATGGTAATCGCTCGATGAACGTGATGATAGACGTTGGCGCGGGTGGCCGGAATGCGGCCCACGTCGGGATGAATGACGAGATCGTGTGCTGGTCGCGTATGCAGGCGGAAGCGGGCCAGGCGCTCGACGCAATCATCGCGCGCAAGGAGATCGAGCGGCAGGCTGGCGGCGGATACTTCATGTGGGGTGTCGGCAACCCTCCAGCGCTGATCGCACGATCACTGGCACGCGCGCACGTGCCGGTCCGTGCAGTTTTCTCCATCATGAAGTCGCGACCCAAGGCTGTCGATGCGCAGCCGAGCCGCACGGTGGTCTGGCGGCGCTACCTCGACGCGGAGGGTGTCGAGCGGACGCTTCCACCGTACGCGCTGGTCACAAGCCGCGGCGACAGCACGCGCGGTGCTAAACGCATGCACTTCGCACTCATGTGCTACTCGCCCGAGCCGCTCGCCATACGACGCGGTGAGGCCTTCGACCCCAATGCATTCAGGAACGCCGGCGGGACAGGCGCCCCGGTGGGTGCATCGCAGGTGACGGCTCTGCTGAGGCGCGTGGATGCGGACGCCGTAGTGACTGACTATGAGGCCAACATCTCCGCCTGGCTCACCGCAAGCTATTGGGTGCGCCTGCTGGACCCCGTTGAGCTCGATGCCGGCAAGCAGAAGACGATCGCATCGGCGGCGGCCTTTGACGCGGGCCGCTGGTGCGCGCTGGTCGAGCAGATTCGGAGTGGCGAGGCATGCGTCGAGGCAAGGACGGGCGCACTGCTTTAACCTAGCCCTTCCACCGGCGAATCCCGCTGTGCTATCTCCGCAACGGGGGGAATGGTGGCCGACGATAAAAAGTCCTTGATCGACAGTCTGCGCAAGGCTGGTTTGAGTGCAGCGGCGATCACCGCTGCGTGGCCCTCATGGTGGACGGAAGAGGCGGAGGAATCTCCGTCGGGACGTGCGGAGCTTCGCTTCGCGCTCGCCCGCCGGCTGGGACTGGAGCCACGGCCGTTGCTCGGTGAGCGCGTCGAGTTCGTCTGGAACGATGAGGCCAAGTTCAAGCATCTCAACGCGCAGGATGAGGCGCAGCGGGCGGCGCTGACGTCGTTCGGAATGTCGATCGGTCGACTGCTGCTTCGGGCGACCCCAGCGCAGGTGACCGCCGCCGCGCCTGCTGACATTCTGCGCGAGGCGATCCTCGTCGGCAACGCCTACGTCGACCTGAACTCATTGGTGGCGACCTGCTGGACGCTCGGCATTCCGGTGATTTATCTCCGCGTCTTCCCGCTCGACACCAAGTCCATGCACGCGATGGTCGTGCGCAGCGACGGCAGGTTCGCGATCTTGCTCGGGCGGGACGCCACCTATCCCGCACCGGTCGCCTTCACGCTTGCGCACGAACTCGGCCACGCAATGCTGGGACATCTGGATGGGGCGCCTGCACTGATCGACCTTGAGGACCCGGCATTGGCCCACGACGGCGACGATCAGGAGGATGAGGCCGACCGCTTCGCACTTACGCTGCTAACGGGCTCACCCGATCCGGACATCCAGACCAACCTCGACCGCTTCAACGCGCCCACCCTCGCCCGGGCGGTGCTCGACGTCGCGCGGCAGTATCGTATCGAACCCGGCACGCTGGCGCTGTGCGTCGCACACCGGACGCGTGCTTGGCCCGTCGCGATGTCGGCGCTCAAGTTCATCTACGCCGAACCGAAGCCAGCTTGGCGCGAGGTAAACGGCATCGCCGACCGCATGATCGTTTGGGATGACCTTGGCGATGATGCCGCACTCTACCTGCGTAACGTTATGATTGGCGGCGATGCCTGAGCAAATGCTGCTCGACAACGACGTCGTGCTGAAGGCAGCGTGCTATGCGCTCGCACTTGAGACACTGGCGGCGACGACCAGCGGCGACACGGTGCCCGGGATGCTCGGAGTCGGCCGCTTCGTCATCCGCCGCCGGGTTGAAAGGGCCACCAATCTTGTAGACCGCGACCAAGCGCGCGCGTCGCTCGAACGGATGATCGCCGCAGTGGAGGTGTTCGAGCCCACTGAGGACGAACTCGCGCTCGCCGCCGATCTGGAGGCTGAGGCCTCCCGCCACGGGCTTGAGCTGGACGGGGGCGAGAGTCAGCTGCTAGCGATCGTCGTGAAGCGGAATCTTCATTGCCTGCTGACCGGCGACAAGCGCGCAATCTCGGCGATGGCCGCAGTGGCGATGGCGCTCGCCGCCGGCCGCGTTCTCTGCTTCGAGCAGCTGATGGCGAGGATTGTCGCCGCAGTCGGCCTCGACGCGGTGCGACCAAGAGTCTGCGCCGAACCACGCGTCGATCGCGCGCTCACGGTGTGCTTCGGCTGCGCACGCGACGCTGTCTCGCACGCCGACGTCGTTGACGGCCTCGCCAGCTACATTGATCATATCGAACGCGGTGCACCGGGTGTGCTGATGCGCGACGCCGCCGCGCACTGAAGCGCTATTCGGGCCGGGGCATCCACGGCCTGCCTAGCATCTCGCGCAATCTTCTGGAGGCCGATCCCGGTTGCATCGCAGTGTCGTAATCCTCCAGCTCATCCAAGAATATCTCAGTCGCGTCGAGCTTCTGCCTGTTGGCGCCAGCGTCCGCAAGCAGGGTCAGGATGCGGTTTGAATTGAACTCGCCCAGCTGCGGATCGGCGAGAAACCATGGGTGAATGTAGAAACGCCCGCGATAGAAACAAAGCAGCTTATGGGTGTGCTTCGTGTTCGGAATGACGGCCATGAAGGCGGGCGACACAAGCACTGCGCAGATATGACGCGCGTGGTCGCTGCGCTTTTCGGCTGCCTCGTATGCGTCCAGGAAGCCGTTCCCGATCAGGACGTCGCGGGAGCGATGAATAGGGCCGAAGCCCAGACCGCCACGTGGGATCTGGCCGTCGATCAGCATCTGCTGGAACAGCATCGACGCTGAGATGAGGAACCGAGTCTTCACGGCCTCGAGCTGTCGCGTGGCGTGCAGCACGAACATGTCGTTGAGTTGCAGCGTGGCGAGTTCGCTCGACGCGACGACATCATCGCGACCAACCGCGACCCTTTCAAAGGGGACTCTTGCCTGAAAGCTGTGGAACTGCCTCCGCAAATGCTCGGCGAGTTCGGCGAGGCCCTTGCCGCCGGCAGCCCTGATTCTTTGACTGAACCCCAGTGCGTCGATCACCAGCACCGGCGAGTCGAGTTCCGCGGTCAGCGCTGGCCCCGCAGGAACACGGCATAGGGCGCGCGCAGCTTGGCGACCAGATCGATGTCGATCACTCGCGGCTTGGCCTCGTTCGTCAGTTCGGGCGCGTCCATCACCTCCAGGCACGCCTTGTCGACCCTGCCCTGAATATAGCGGCTGCCTAATCTGCCGGTGCTAGGCCCGACCGGAACGCGCGTCTGGTCCAGTGGAAGCTGAAAGTTTTCCGTGTGTAGGTCCTCAATGAGCAGCGCATACTTCGATCCCCGCACCTCGATGGTGTCGGGGACCTTCTGCCAATCAAGGCCGTCGGCCGAGAACTCATCGGCAACGCCTTCGCCGAAGTGGTTCGAGTTCATTTCCTCCATGCAGAGGTGGATCGTACGGCCACGTTCGACGAACGATCGCGCGAATGGCTGAACCATGGACGTGGGATGGCAGGTATTGCCGCCATAGCCCCACATGCCGAAGCCGGTGTTGCGGATCTCGGTGGTCTTACGGGCAATGATGTCGGCCAGCGTCTCGTTGGCGTGTGTGCCGATCTTCATGAAAAGCAGACCGGACCCCGGCTTTACGATGTCATTCACGGTGCCCCTCCAGGAAGATCAGCTCGTATTCGTCTTCGTGCGCGACACCATAGTCAAGGCGCCGGCGAGCCTTAACGTAGCGGACCGTGGGTGGCTGCGACAGTCCGTAAAAGTTCTCGAGGCGCGCGTCGTCGGTGATCGCGACGCTCGGCGCGCGTGACGGGTTGTCCGGCAGCGCGGCGAGATAGAGATTGCAGGACTTTAGGTCGGGCGCGTCGTCGAGATGGTATTCATGCAGCTTGCGCTGCATCTGCGACACGTAGAATCCTTGGCTCGCGGCAAAGCCCTGGACGCTGGCAAGCACGCGCTTAGGCCATGGCAGATCGTCGTCGTCAGCGATGACCACCACACCTTGGCCTGCGTGTCCCGTCGCCTCCATGCCGCGTTCGACGAACACGTTCACGCTTTCGCCGTCGTTTGATGCGCCCCACGGAGGGTTGGTGTAGAAACAGTCGTAGAGCCGATCAGTCACCATCGGGTCGAGCACGTTGTATAACTTGGCGTCGAGGTTCGGAATGCGCTCGCGATCCGCGAAGTTCATAACCGCTTCGACGGTCCGCTCGTCGAAATCGAAGACTGTTATGTGCGACGGTCCGAAGTTGAGCACGTCGCGGACGCGGAGGTAGGCCACGCACACGCTAATTGCATCGCCATCGCCGATGAAGGCCAGCCTCTTTCCATCAGCCCAGTCGGCGATCATTTCGCTCTGCAGCACCATGTCGCCGGTCTTCATGTGGATCTGGTCGAATACACGCAACGGCCTTGGCCGGTTCTGCACCACGTCGGATACCGCGTTGAGTGCCTTTCGCAGATCGACTCGTCCCCGCTCGTGGCTAGCCGCCGCGGTCGCGGCGGGCTGCGGTTCGTCGCGGCGGCGCGGAATCGACTGCGTGAGCCAGCGCACGCCGTCGACTAAGCGCTTCAAGCCAGTCTCTCCGCCAGCATGCTGACAAGAATGTCACGGGGCTGGGTCGTGTCGAACATGTACACGGCGCAGCCGATGGACATGCCGTAGGTGCACGCGACGCTTCCCTGCAGCAGCGTGTGCGTGCGGGCCTGCTCCTCGGATACCTGCGGCCGGCCACCTGGGTCCACTACTATACGTCGCCTAGTTTCGGCCGGTTCAGCATAGAACACCCAGATTTCGTCGGGCCGCAGGCGCCCGAACTGCTTGAGCGAAAACGGCGTAACACGGTAGCCGTAGGATTCCTTCGTCACCGCGTGGCTGTCGATTAGCACCGGCCTGCTGCCGCGGCGCTCATCCACGAATGCGAGCAGCGCCAGATCGACGTCGGCCACGTCCTGCGGAGTGACCACGGCCGACGACTGGGCCCGCAGATCGTCTTGGCCGGCGATGGCTGCACACCTGGCGAGGCAGTGCTCGGTCAACCGCGCACCGTATTCCCAGATTTCTAGGTCGCTGACGCGCTCTTTGAGCATCCGCGTGGTGGAACTCTTCCCAGATGCAGGCGCGCCCGTAAGGTATATAACCTTGGCCATGAATTTCTCCCCTGTAGGAAACGGCCATGCGCGCGGGTAGACTGTCAAGTGATTACCGACCTTAGTCGCGAACAATCGCGACCAAAATGAAGCGATTCCGATAAGTGGCGATTCGCATCAGACCGACTAGTGCAAGTCATCTGGTAGCTAATTGGATAGCCGCTTTCAGGGGCGCGGCGCTGTATTATGGACGGCGGTAATTGGGGGGCAAGCCGACCGGCCGGCTTGCGGTACCCGAATGGCGGGTTTGAGCGAAAGCTAACGCTCGCATCACCGACGCGGAATGTCTCGAATTGGTCGGCAGCTGCCGCCGCGAGCTCATGAACGAGCGTCTGCTTTGCTTGAGCGCCACCCGAAAGCGGACAAGCCGCTCTCCACCAATAATTCCCGGCAGCTTGCGGAGCCGCTCCCGCCATACGGTGGATAAGGACGCAGCATCAGCCACGGCGGCATTCCCGAAGCTGCATGTTTGGATGAGAAATCGTCCTAAGCGGCTTAGACCCGCTTGCATCAACCGCCGTTCTTTCGTCGACAGCCGATGCGAGCGGCCCTAGCGCCTTCTAGGCGCCGTTCGAACGAGGCTTGCGTCCCAGTCCGATAGTCTTGGCCATCGCGCGGCGGCTCTCGCTGTAGCTCGGCGCTACCATCGGATAGTCGTCCTTTAGACCATAGCGCTTGCGGTAGTCTTCGGGCGTCAAACCGTGACCTGACAGGTGACGCCGCAGCGTACGGTAGGGCTTACCATCGATCATCGAGATGATATGGTCGGGCGATGCCAGCGACTTGCGCACCGAGACGGCCGGCGTGTGCTGCTCGGCGTTCGTTGCCGGATCAGCATCGACCTGACTGGGTGCCGCAAGCGCCGTGAGCGTGTCGTGCATCGCCTGCAGAAATGCCGGTACGTCGGCGGCGGTGGCTCGGGTGTTGGAGTTTGAACCGCGCCGGGTTTGTCGGAGGCCCCAACTCCTGAGAGGAAGGGGCTATGACGAGCAAGACGACGAACAAGTTTTCGCCTGAGGTGCGCGCGCGTGCGGTGCGGATGGTGCTGGACCATGAGAAGGATCACGCGTCGCGTTGGGCCGCGGTGGTGTCGATCGCGGCGAAGATCGGGTGCGCGGGACAGACGCTGCACGAGTGGGTGAAAAAGGCCGAGGTCGACAGCGGCATGCGCGCCGGGGTGCCGAGCGATGTCGCCGACCGAATGAAGGCACTGGAGCGGGAGAACCGCGAACTGCGCCAAGCCAACGAGATCCTACGCAAGGCGTCGGCGTATTTTGCGATGGCGGAGCTCGACCGCCGAGCGAGGTGATGGTGTCGTTCATCGACGCGCATCGCGAGGTGTACGGGGTCGAGCCGATCTGCCGGGTCCTGCCGATCTCTGCCAGCTACAGGTGAAGCGCACGCTTCGCCATTTCGGTCTGCGCGATCTGCCGAAGCGGATTGTCAGGCTTCGCCTCGAAAATATCAGCAAGATCGAGGAGGTCGTCGTTGTCGAGTGCGGCAATCGCAGCTTCGATCTGTTTGAGACGCTGCTCGGTCCGCTCACTTCGGTCAGCGAGACGCTTCATTCTGGTTCTAAGCATGTCGCGCTCCTTTGGAAGTTTTCTGCACCGATGTCTGGCGCGCCGGACGTAGACCGTTTTACGGCAGCTTCGTTGATGTTCTGTGGCGGTTATCGTATTACTACGAGTCTGAACATGATCGCACCAGCTTAGTATTCGACGCCCATTATAGGGATCAGATCCAGCGACGGCCTATCACTTACTATGGCCATGCCGGTCGATGGCAACGCAGTAACTATGCTGGTGGCTAGCCACGATGCCCACGACGCATCCTTGCCATTTTATAATTAGTGTGCTATTATTATAGTACAGTGGTTACTGCGCCGCTGTTCCCCAACATCGGAGACAAACTATGCCGACACCCGCCCGGGTGCTGGAGGCAGCGGACGTGCGCCGCCTGCTGCAGCACGTGCGCGCCAACCGCTACGCCAAACGCGACACCGTCCTCATTCTGCTGAGCTTCAAGGCCGGCTTACGCGCTGGCGAGATCGCCGGCCTGTCTTGGACCATGGTGCTGGGGCCGTCCGGCAAGGTCGATACCCACATCGCTGTCGCCGCCAGCATCGCCAAGAAGGGTTCTGGACGGCGCATCCCTATCAACCCTGATCTGCACCGCGCGCTGGTCGCTTGGCACCGCAGTTGCGGCAGCCCCCGTGACGGACCAGTCATCCTGTCAGAACGCGGACGTCACATGCACCCGCGTAGCATCGTCAACTGGTTTGCCGGCCTGTACCAGGCGCTGTCGCTTGATGGCTGCTCCTCGCATTCCGGCCGACGCACTTTCATCACCCGTACTGCCCGCCTGCTGTCCCAAGCCGGCGGTTCACTGCGCGACGTCCAGGAACTTGCCGGACATCGCAGCCTGACCACCACCGAGCGCTATATTGAAGGCGACCGCGACGCCCAGCGCGCGCTCGTCCGGCTGGTCTAACCCTACCCTAACCCCATCCATCGTTAGAACAGGAGACCCACGCCCATGATGGGACGTGATAATGACGCATGTCTTGCGGCCGTGCAGCTGCGCGCCCAGCAGATCGCTACCTTGAACGACAAGCTACGCCGCAGCGCCATGGGCGGGCGGTTATACCTCACCTCCGGGGTATCGTCCTTCTCGCAGAACGACCTGGTGCAGATCCTGCGTGCCGTCCGCGACTTCGACCAGTTCGATGGCGACAACGACCCCTATGGCGAGCACGACTTTGGCGCGTTCGACTATGCCGGACAGAAGCTGTTCTGGAAGATCGACTATTACGACCGCGACCAGCGCTACGCCTCCCCCGACCCTACCGACCCCAAGGTTACTCTGCGGGTCCTGACCATCCTGCTGGCGTCGGAATGGTGATGCGGATCGCGCAAGACCCATATCGTCAGGGCCAGCTGGACGGGCTTTGCGGACTGTACTCGGCGGTCAACGCGCTGGCGCTGCTTACCGCCCGTGGGAAACCGCTGAGCCTCAAACGCTGCCAACAGCTGTTCGCCTGCGGGCTGCGGTTCGTCGAAGCGTACGATGCGCTGGGGGAAGTCGTCCGTCACGGCATAAAGCCACAACTGTGGTTCGAAACCATCCGTGCAATGGCCGCTGATGTCGAACGGCGCCAATTGCTGACGCTCGATCTCCGCAGGCCATTCGTCCGTCATCCCGAAGTCGGCTGGACGCAACTGCGCCAGGCTATCGAGACGGCGGTTGATGGCGACGCTGTCGCGCTGGTTCAGCTACTGGGTGCATTGAACCACTACAGCGTCATCAGCTCCCATACGGCACGGCGCTTCGTCCTGCACGACAGCACCGGCTTGCGTTGGCTGGACAAGGCAACCTGCGGCACGTCGGCGATGTCCTGCCGCCACCGGATCGTCGCCGCGTCGATAGTCACGATGCGGGTGATGGCCTGATGATCGCGGTATCAGCAACGGCTGGCGCTTGCTCTGGCATCGCCAGTTGCCTACCAGCTGTGTTGCGCTGCGTGAAAGCCGCAGCGTGGGGCGTGGAAACCTCAACGAACGGACTCGGTCGCGAAGCAATTCGAGGCCGGGTGGCATGCGCGCATGTCCAGTCGGCTTCGGTCGATAAAGGCGCATGCGCCTGTACGTTCGTCAGGTTTCCAACATCCGGCTTCGGCCGCGCCCCGAGAGGACATAGGGGTGCGCGACGGCTACGAAGTCACGCTGTGGTCGCCCCGCATCAGGGGCGGCAGATGATCAAGACCATTGCTGTAGGCATCAGTGCAGTTGCCATGCTGACCGCATTGCCGGCGCAGGCGCAATCGCTCCTCGACATCGCGGCAAACGTTGTCGGCAAACGGCTGGAATCCAAACGGATGAAGGCGACATGCGAACGCCTGGCTGACCCCGCCCTGTTTATCGCTAGCGTTGCCGGCGACGATGTTGGTCACGACGACGCCGTCACCCGCCCATCACGAGAACAGCTGTTGGCGCGTCAGATCATGGCACCAGCTGAAGTGACGCTAACCTATGGCGGCTGGACCGAAGAGCGCGAAGGCGGACGTGGCATCTGCAACTTCCTGGTGAGTATGCGCCTGCCACCCGCCATCGTCGCTAAGGCCAATGCTTCGCACGCCGAACAGGAAATGGGATTGGTGCTGGTCCAGCGCGGTCGTGACTGGACCGTCGACTCCATCGGTAACACCAACGGTTTCGGCATCGACATGCTGCGCGAGCAGGTCCGCCCGTATCTTTCCCGAGCAGTTACGGACCTACGAGAGCAGCAAGACGCGCGGGCAGCAGCGCAAGCGCAGATTGCAGCCGCACAGGCCGCTGCCACCCGTGCCGAATGGATTCGTACCCACCCAGCCGAATATGCGGAACAGCAACGACGCGCCCGTGTCCACGCGGGACAGTTGCTGAACTTGCTGGAACGTAGCGAACAGGTTCGACAGCGCGGCCAACGGACCTGCGCCGCCAATGGCGGGGTTTGGGTCGTGCCACGCGGCCGGGACGGGAATGTGCAGATGGGGCCACCCTACTGCCAGTACGCCAACGGCCACCGCTACTAGCTGGCACGGACGCGGCAGCGACGCCCCCTGCCCCTACCCCCAATTCAGCACGGAGCTATTCAACATGCACGTCTTGCCCCCCGAAGAACCGCGCCGTTCGTCGAACGGCAACAACGGCACCGATGCCGACCGCAGCAACGGGCAAACCAGCCATTACCACTATCATGCGGCTGGCGACGCCGATGAGCGTATTCGTCGCGAGGTTCAGCGCGACTTCGAATTGGACCGATTGCTCCGAAGGGAAAGCCATCAGCGAGCGGTCATACGCGTCGGCGGCATCTGCTTGTTGTTCGCTGGTGTGTTTGCGGTCGCCGACTGGGATAAAAGTCGACGGGCTTCGCCGAGCGGTGATACCGCTGTACAGGTCACTAGCGAATTTCGTGATGGACGGTGGGTCGCGACCGCCAAGCGCGTGCCTGCTACCGACCCAACCGCTACTGCATCGTCCCCTGTTCGGCCACTGTCCAGCTATGCTGGTTATGCACCGAATGAAGAAGTCGAACCGGAAAGCTACACCGAAAGCTTGGGCGAAAACGACCAACCGGACTTTCTCAAACAATATCGCACTGAACAGGCGCAGATCGCCGCGGAACGCGGCACGGCTGCGTCGCGGCGCTGTGAAGGCAGTTTCGCTGCGGTGGAAGGCTTGGTCATTCAGGTCGACGGGCGCACTGCTACACTTTGGATTGCAAAAACCGTCCGGGAAGGCGACGCTTCCGGTCAGACGAACATTGGCATCCCCACCTCAACCGGCTTGCGTCTCAATAAGCCGAACGGAGAAGCCGGCATCCGCCTCACCTGTGAAACCGACCACATGCTGATGACTATGACCGACGGCACCAGCATATTGCTGCCGCGAGTGAGCCGCGAGGACGCGGCGGCCACCATGCTAAGCTGGGCGATAAGCCGCTGAAATCAAAATAATATACCTGTGACGAAACTACACTTTTGTCACGAGAGTATCCGATAACGATCGAAATGGGTGGATATTAGGGTCTGGCCGCGTTCGGGCGGCGAGCCTTAGGGACAGGACTCGTTGATCACAGCCAGAAGATGACGGTGGCAGCGAGGGCGACGGCAGAAAAGAAGGCGGTGGGCCCCAACGCTTCCACCGATTGTACAGCGCCTTGTGCGGGACATAAGCGCTCGGCGCATCACGCCAGCGCAGCCCGCTCTTATTTACGAACACGAAGCCACTCAGCACCCGCCGGTCTTTCACCCTCGGCTTGCCGTGGCTTTTGGGAAAGAACGGCTGCAGGCGCTCCATCTGCTCGTCCGTCAGCTAAAGCAGGTCGCTCATCCCGGTCTCCTTGCGGAGGCTGAATCAGATCGCGACGCTCACATCAATGGGTCCTAACCCTAGAAGCCGTTCGTCGCACACTTCTCCGCCCCGACACTGTCCGGTCGCACACACTGCTGGGCAGTGCCGTCTCTGCGTGTATCTTTAAAGACTTCACGAGAACTGTTGCCTACGGGCACAGGGAAAGGCCGCTGTATTCGTCCGGCCCCAGTGTGCGTTCGCAAGCTATACCGCTTTGCTTATCCCACCTAGCATTCCTTTTTGGAAAACTGACCGTTTACGACCGCTGCGCTCGTGCGAACCGGTCGTCAGGCGACAGTTCAGCGAACCGCTTGTCAAAGTCGGCTGCAATATCCGCCAGCGTTACGTCGGCAAGGCGTTGCAGCAACAACGCCTCCGCCTCACACAACGCGCTCTCCAGTGAGCCGTTAACAGCCTGCTCCACCAGACATGCGGGATCGGGATCCGCCGGTCCGAGCGCGAAAATCCGGTTTTCCCCAAGCGCCCGGTGCACGTCGAGCATGGTGATGTCGTCGAGCTTGCCTGTCAGCGACCAGCCTCCGCCATGTCCTTTTACTGATCGCACGTAACCGGCGTCGCGAAGTCCTGCCATGGTCCGGCGGATCACCACCGAGTTGGTGCCCAGCATGGTCGCCGCGGCATCCGACGTCATCGGCCCATCCATGCGATCCATGTGGATCAGCAGGTGCAGCATTCTTGAAAGGCGCGCGTCCAAACTGTTGATCTCCGAAGGCGTGCCAGCGGCCTATCACGTCACATTCTATGTTGCAAAAGATGACGTTGCGCTTCATGTAACGTAGGAAGTTATATGAAAGGTGCCGGCGTGTACGATGTGATCGTGGTGGGGGGAAGTTTCGCGGGGATTTCCGCGGCGCTACAGCTTGCGCGGGCGCGGCAGGAGGTGCTCGTGATTGATGCCGGGATGCCGCGTAACCGCTTTGCCGATGAGGCGCATGGCTTTCTGGGGCAGGATGGACGCGCACCTGCCGCGATCATGCGCGACGCCATCGGTCAGTTGCGGCGCTACCCGAGCGACGAGGTGATATCCGGCCATGCCCTTGCGGCACGCGCGGTTGATGACGGCTTCGCAATCGAACTGTCGGGCGGCAGCGAGCACCACGCTCGACGCCTGATCCTGGCGACGGGCGTATCGGACGAGTTGCCGCCGATCCCCGGGATGCGCGACCGCTGGGGAGAAACCGTGCTCCACTGTCCGTACTGTCACGGATACGAGGTGCGTGACCTGCCGCTAGGCGTGATCGCGGCACATCCGATGTCGGCGCATCAGGCCATCCTCGTGCCCGATTGGGGACCGACCACCTATTTCACGCAGGGGCAATTCGAACCGGAGGCGACAGAGTCCGACGCCTTCGCCGCGCGCGGCATCACCGTCGAACGTACCCCGGTGGTGGAACTGCTCGGCGACGCACCCGCGCTCGACGGCGTGCGCCTTGCGGATGGGCGCTTCGTCGCGGTGGCAGCCGTGTTTACCGCGCCGCGAACCAGACCCGCCACGCCCCTCGCCGCCATGCTCGGGTGTGCCCATGAGGACGGGCCGAGCGGGCCCTACGTCAAGGTCGATCAATGGGGCGCCACATCGATCGTCGGCGTGTGGGCGGCGGGCGATGCAGCCATGCCGATGCATAATGCCACGCTCGCCTCCGCAGCGGGCGCGCTGGCCGGCTTCGGGGCCCACCAGGCTTCCGTTCGTGCGAGGGCCGCGGGCTAGCACATGCTTCCGCCGACCCCGAACCTGCGCTTAGCCTCCTACACCATCGGCGAAGCGCGGCGCGCGGGCGAAGTCGGCTTTCCCGAACGGCCGGTCGTGGAAGACATAGCCGTAATAGAAGGATCGCAGCCGGGCGTGAAAGGCGCGGATGCGATCCTGATAGGCCAGTTGCGCGGTCAGGTCGGTATGCGCCAGCCGGGTCAGCAGCGCCTGCACCCCGACCGAGGGAAGCAACCATCCGAACGCACGCCCCGCCCGGTCGCGCCGCTCCAGCGCCGTGCGATAGGCACGCGAGCGGGCCGCCACGGCCTCGTCGCCATTCTGGTGGAAGGCCAGATACCATTTATAGTGAAACGCCGTCCCCAGCGGCGGCGAATCCGACCATTCCGGATGCGCGGCATAGAAGCGCCGCATCGTATCCTCGCGCGGCATGTCCCAGGCGTGGTTGACGGTTTCACGCTGCGCCAGCGCGATCTCGGCGCCCTGCCCGACCGGGATCAGCCGGTCGATGACGACATTGCCCAGCGTCGGCACGATCAGCACCAGCACCAGCCACGCAGCGGCAAGCGTCGCGGCATTGGCGACCGACGACCAGCGCAGCCGCCCGACCAGAGCGGCCAGCGCGATCCAGAACAGCAGATAGGCGAGGATCACACCCAGCACGAGCAGCACGACACCGGCCGCCACCCCCATGATCAGCGCCGCGCCCGCGAAAGGCAGGCCCAGCGCGGCCCAAAGAAGCGCCAGGCGCAGTCCGGTGCGTCGCCGCCACAATGCCGTGCCGCCCAACGGCAACGCCTCGAGCGTACGCTGCCGCCCAGCCTCCCGTTCGCCCGATCGCAGGTCGTGGAACAGCGCGATCACGAACAGCGGCGCGAGGAACACCAGCACGAAGGCAAAATCGAAGCGGCCGGGCAGAGCAAGTTCGGGGTTGAAAGTGTCGCCGTCATAGATTTGCGCTTCCAGCCCCAGCGCGCGGACGCGCAGCATATAGGGCGCAACGTCGCGCATCCCCAGCGCGGCAAAGGCGAGCGGCGCGGGCGCGTCCCAGGTCGGGTGGAAGCTGTAATAGGCCGCGCTGCCGGCATCCTTCGACCGATCGACATAGTCGGCGACCGCACCGATATCCTCGGCTTGCGCGGTCGGGATCGCGGCGATGGCGGCGCGCTGGCGTGAAATTTCCGCCATGCCGGTGCACAGGGCCGCGATGGTCAGCAGCGCGAGCAGCAACAGTGCGAAAACACTTAGCCGCTGGCGCAGCAACAGGCGCAGTTCATACCGCCACAAGGTCATCGGCGTACTCCCAATCGGCGGGTCGCTAGCGCGAGCAGCGCCAAGGCAGCGACCAGCCAAAGACCCAGGATGGTCAGGCCGGGCACGGCGGCCCGCGCCAGCGCCGCGCCTGTGGGCACAGCGAAGTGAAAATCGGGGATCGCCTGCCAGTTTTCCGCGCCGATTCGCTTGCGCCGGTCCGCGCCGGCATCGGTCGCGGTGTCGTTGGCATAGCTGACGGCGTCCGCCTCCAGGCGATTGAGCCGCTGGACCAGCGTATAGCGATAGGCCTCGGCCTGTTCCAGGAAGCGGCGATGCGCGGCGAAGTCCGTGCCCGCCGCCGCCATCGACAGGCCGCGCAGCGCGATGGCGGGGCTGAGCAGCCCGGCTGTGTTCACCATTTCGTTCTGCCGCGCCTGCGCGATGAAGCTCTGTGCGGCGTAACGGTCGAACAACTGCGACGTCAGCCGCTCGCCCTCCACCGCCAGCGCGCCCTTGTAATTGAACGGCAGGTCCTCGACCCGCGTGACGCGATAACGATCGAGCAGCGCCTGCTTGAATTGCGCGAAATGGGGATCGTTTGGATTGTGGCTATCACCCATCCGCCGCAGATCACGGCCGATCGCGACATCGGTCTGGAGACGGTTGCGCAACGGCACCGTGCCGCCGGCGAGGTCGGGTATCGCGCGTGGCAATAGCACGGTCGTGACGGCCCACAAGGCGACCAGCACCAGCAACGCGTCGCGGCTGCGCCGTACCACCGCCGAAACGAGCAGGATCAATACGCTCCACAGGCCAAGATAGAGAAGATAGCCGAGCGCGATGGCGAGCATGGGCAGCATCAGCGCACCCGGCTGTGCGGCAATGAGCACCAGGCCGAGCATGGCAGGGGCTGCGGCGGCAAGTGCCACCATCCCCAGCGCGAGAAGCTTGCCCGCCACTACCTGTCGCCGGGTCGCGCCTTGCAGCATAAGTAGGCGTAGCGTGCCGCGTTCCGTCTCCCGCGCCAGGCTGCCGAAGCCAAGGAAGATCAGTAGCAACGGCGCCACGATCTGGAGCACGAAGGCCGGCGTCAGCTGGCCGAAGCGGATCAACAGTGAGCTTTGCCGGACATCGCCGAAATTGGCGGTGTTCTGTCGATGCCCCTCCAGGAACATGCTGTTGCCGGTGAAGGCGTCGACACCGGGATCGAAGGCGGCGAGCGGGCTGAGCGGGCGGAAGATGAAGTGGCCGTAATGCACCATCCGGTGCGGATGCCGGTCGGGCTGCGCGTCGAAGGCGTGTTCGGCCTCATGCTGGTGCCGGTCGCGCAAAGCGGCGATGCCGCGCTGGTGCGACCAGCTGCTCGCCACCGCCACCAGCGTCAGCAGCACGATCAGCGCGAAGGCGATCAACGCGACGCGATTGCGCAACATCAACCGCAATTCGTCGCGCGCGATCAGACGGACAATCCTCATGCGGCCACCGCCGCGTGGCCGACCTGGAAGCGGGCATGCAGCGCGCGCACATCGAACCGCTCTGGCCCGCTGGCCTGCACCTGATGCGTCACGCGGCCAGCCTCCAGAAACGCGATCTGATCGGCGACATCGGCGGCGCTGAGCAGGTCGTGCGTCACCATCAGCACCGCGGTACCGCGTTCGCGAACCGCGAGCAGCAGCGCGTTGAAATCTGCCGTCGCGCGCGGATCGAGGCCGGAGGTCGGCTCGTCGAGTAGCAGCACGGGCACCGCGCGCAGCAGCGCAACGGCGATCGCCACCTTCTGCCGCATCCCCTTGGAAAAGCCAGCAAGCCTCTGGTCCCAGGCCCGCTCCTGCAACCCGGCCGCGCGCAGGGCGTCGACGATCGCATCCCGCCCCTGCCGCTCGTCGCTGAGCGCCAACAGGTAGTCGGCATTCTCCACTGCTGAGAGATGCTCGTAGAGCGCTACATTCTCGGGCAAATAGGCGATGTGGCGGCGTGCCGTGTCGGGGGCCGCGCCCGGATCGACACCGCACACGGCGACCCGTCCTGATTGCGCGCGCGTGAAACCGAGCAACGTCGACAGGGTCGTCGATTTGCCCGCGCCATTGCCGCCTAGAAGAGCAGTAATGCTGCCTGCATCGACCGTAAGGCACAGGCCATCGAGGACGCGTTGGTCCTCATAAGCGACGATCAGATCATTTATCAGGATCGGCGAGGATGAGGGGGGCGACATGGATACCTCGATAATCAGATGTCGCGCACCTCTGCGCCATATGACAGAAAGATACAACATATCATTACATGTGCGTCCGTTTTACGCCTTTGGGCTAGCGGCCGCGCCCGAGACACCAACTCGTCGAGCAGACTATAGGCTGCCAATACTCTGCGGGTCATCGCAACATGATAGGCAACGTTGAAATTCACGATGCACGATCAACATTATAGCGGTTCGGCATTCAATCTCTCATTCTGGTCTCTGTCTCAACGGGAGCAACAAGGGCGGTGCCTGCGATGGTGCCGTCGGCCCGCCCCATGCATATTCTTCGGCCGTCCCATGCCGTGCCTCACGCTTGACCCTTCACGAACTAACCGCCACTAGCGACACGATACAACATAACATATGTGTTCTTTGGGGTTTATAGTGACGATTCCTATGCGCCGTGCCGCGTTTCTCCTGTCGGCCGCCATCTCCATGCCGGCATTCGCGCAGGAGAACGATCCCATGGCGAATCGTGAAGCCGACACGATCATTGTTACCGGCAGCCGCTTCGGTGGTCGCACGTCAACGCAGTCAGCCACGCCAGTGGATGCGATTGGCCGGGATCAGCTTCAGCAGAGTGGCCGGGTTGATCTGATTCAACAGCTCAAAGTGGAGGTGCCCAGCTTCAACACGCCGAGGCCGCTGGGTTCGGGAGTAGGCGATTATCTCGTCCCGCCCTCTCTGCGAGGACTTGGACCGGGTGAGGTGCTGGTACTGGTCAATGGCAAGCGTCGTCATACCGCAAGCGACTTGAACGCCAGCAATGGCATCGGCCGCGGCGACGTGTCTGTCGATTTTAACGCCATCCCATCCTTCGCCCTTTCCCGTGCAGAAGTGCTGCGTGACGGTGCGTCGGCGCAATATGGATCGGACGCGATTTCCGGTGTCATCAACCTGATCCTCGACCGCTCAGTCGGCACGCGGGCGCAGGTGACCGGCGGAATTACCACCGAAGGTGACGGCGCCTACGGTGAAGCCAGTGTGTCCTCTGGTATTCGCGTCGGAGATGACGGTGTCTTCAGGCTGACCGCATCGTTTCAGCAGCATGAGGGCACCAACCGGTCGCGCCCCGATACCCGACAGCAGTATTTCGGTATCAACGCGGCCGGTCGCCCCACGACTATCTCCGGCAACTATGGTTCGGGTACGGGCCTGACCCCGTCGAACGGGACGCTTGACCCTCGCGAGGCAACGATCGACCGCAACGTCTTCCGCTTCGGCGATCAGCCCAGCACCAATGCGCAGCTGTTCTACAACTTCACTGCTCCGGCTTCGGACAGCGTCGAGGTGTATTCGTTCGGCGGTTACAATCGCCTTGACGGTGACATCGAATATTTCTTCCGCCGGGCCGGCCAGGACGAGACGATCCGTGCGCTCAACCCCGATGGATACCGTCCGGTCCTCGACTCCAGGATCGAGAACCTATCGGTCGCCATGGGTTTGCGTGGCGACAGCCTCGCGGGCTTCGGTTGGGATCTGTCGACCGTGTATGGCTTGAACACGCAGGACCTCTATTACGACAACAGCGTCAACGTGTCGTACGGAACGGCCACGCCTCGCCGCTTCAATCGGCTGCGGTCCGACTTCTACCAGTGGACCAACAATCTCGATCTGACGAGAGAGATACCGGTGGGCGACGACGCCCCGCTTAAGCTTGCTGCGGGCCTCGAATATCGTGAGGAAACCTACCGCCTGTTCTCAGGGGATCCTGCGGGGTACCTCAGCGGTGGTGTACCCATTCTCGACGGACCCAACGCCGGACGGCCTGCCATCGTCGGGGCGCAGCCTGGTCCCAGTAACGGTGCCGATGATCGGGCTTCCTTAAGCCGCCAAAGCTGGGCGGTGTACGGAGATGCGGAGAAGACGTTCTTCGGAAGCCTTCTGGTCCAGGGTACAGTTCGGCACGAACATTATTCCGACTTCGGCAACACCACCAACTTCAAGGTGGCTGGACGCCTGGGGCTGTTCGGTGGCTTTGCGGCACGTGCATCGTACAACACGGGCTTCCGTGCGCCGGCACTCGCGCAGTCCGGCTACAATGCCTCCAATACCCTGATCCTGAATGGGCAGCAGGCGATCGTGCGTGTTGCGGCAGTAGATAGCCCGGCTGCTCGTCTGGCTGGTGCAACCGATCTCAAGCCCGAGACGTCCCGCAACGTGTCCGCCGGTCTCGTCTTCGAAGCTGGCGGCCTGACCGCGACGCTTGATGCCTATCAGATTAAGGTGCGCGACCGGATCGCGATCTCGTCCACCTTCCAGGATGCACGGCTGACCAGCTTCCTTGCCGCGAATGGGCAAGGAAATTTCAGTGCTATCTCCTATCTGACCAATGCCGTCGACACCAAGACACGGGGCGTCGATCTGGTGGTGAATTATCGCGCCCGCGTCGCAGATGGCGTGTTCAGCGTCACGCTGGCAGGCAATTATAACATGACCACCTTTGACCGGATTGCCGGCACGCCGGCACCGTTGGCGGCGCTCGGCCTCACCACCCCGCTGTTCGATTTAACCCAGCAGCTGCGGTTTTCGGACAGCCTGCCGCGTAACAAGGTAACCCTCGACCTCAATTATTCGCATGGACCGTTCGCTATTTCGCTGACGAACACGCGGTATGGCGAGGTGTCGACGGTTGCTTTGACCAATCGCACCCCGGCGCAGATCGCTGCGCTTATCCCTGGCTATGACGTCTCCCTTGTCCCCGTATCCGCCACCAGCGCCAACTCGGACATCATCCAACGCTTTGGTGCCGAGGTACTGACCGACCTCGAACTCTCGTGGCAGGCGACGCGCGCGCTACGTCTTAGCGCCGGCGCCCAGAACCTGTTCGACGTCTACCCGGACGAGAACATCGCCTCGTCCGTCGCCTCCGTCGCGGCTGGCACCAACGGTGCCGACAATGCGGGCACCCAGCCCTATAACGCGATCTCGCCGTTCGGCTTCAACGGCCGCACCGTCTTCGTTCGGTTAGGTTTGACCTTTTGAGGAGCGACCTGCGAGGGCATATTTCGTGATGATGACGGAGCATATGGCATCAGAAATGCCTTTGAAGGTTCGGCCGTGACAGAATGCCCAAGTGACATGACGCAGCGTTCACGATAACGGCCTAAGCGTGAACGCCGTTCGGCATCTCCTGGCGCAACGCCATCTGGCCGTGCTGCTCTGCGCGGCCACGTTGCTGCTGAAGCTGCTGGTGCCGACTGGGTACATGATCGCGTCTGATCACGGGCGGCTCTCCATCACGATCTGTTCGGGAATGGCGACCGAGCCAACCGCCATGGCCACGCCGGGGATGGATCACGCCATGACCATGGCACACGGCACCATGCCCGATACGGACAAATCGACCGGTCACGCCAAACCCGAAATGCCGTGCGCCTTTGCGGGTCTGTCGGCGCAGGTGTTGGGCGCCGTCGACGTCGTGCTGCTGGCGATCGCGCTTGCCGCCGTCGCGATCATGGCGCTGCGCAGCGTGCCTCGCCTCGCCCCGCGTACCGCGTCGTATCTACGTCCGCCGCTCCGCGGCCCTCCGCTTTCCGCCTGACGAACTGACCGGGAAACCGGTCAGCTAACTGCGTCGTCGTGCAGCCTTGGTGGCTGTCACGCGAACCATGGCCCGTATCGGTTTCCGGTCGCAAGCGACCGGCGATGCAGGCGTAGCGTCAGCACGAAAGCAATCTCCATGTTCCGAAGCACCCTTTTCGGTGTCGCCGCGCTATGCGTCGCGACGCCGTCGGCCGCGCAGGTAGCGCCAGCGCCCTTCAGCCTGCCACCTCTGCCCTACACCGCCGCTGCGCTGGAGCCGGCGATTGATGCCCTGACGATGACGATCCATCACGATCGTCATCACCAGGCCTATGTCGACGCGCTCAACAAGGCGGTCGCTGCCGATGCGAAGCTTGAAGGCCAGTCGCTCGACGCGCTGGTCGCGAAGGCCGGGACGCTGCCCGCCATCGTCCGTAACAACGCCGGCGGTCACTGGAACCACAGCTTCTTCTGGAAGACGATGGCCCCGGCCGCGCAGGCGGGACAGCCATCGTCGGCGCTTGCCGCCGCGATCGACCGTCAGTTCGGCTCGCTCGCCGGCTTCAAGGCCGCGTTCAAGGACGCGGGGACCAAGCGGTTCGGCTCGGGCTGGGTCTGGCTGGTCGTCAAGCCCGACGGCACGCTCGCGATCACCTCGACACCCAACCAGGACAATCCGCTGATGGACGTGGCGGAAGTCAAGGGCACGCCGATCCTGGGCAACGATGTGTGGGAACAGGCCTACTACCTCAGATACCAGAACCGGCGCGCTGATTACCTCGATGGCTGGTGGCAGGTGATCGACTGGAAGACCGTGTCCGATCGCTACGCCGAGACGCGCACGCGCTGACGCCCTCCCGAAATCCAAAGGAATCATCATGACCTATCGTATCGCGTTGGCGCTGGTTGCCACGCTGACCGCGCCTGCGCTCGCACAAGACGCCCGCAAGGGCAGCATCACCATATCGAAGCCATGGTCGCGCGCAACCGCCCCCCGGGCGACCGTGGGCGCAGGCTTCCTCACCATCCGCAACACCGGCACGCAGCCGGATCGCCTGCTGTCGGCCACCTCCCCCCGTGCGGCGAAGGTCGAGCTCCACACCATGTCGCTCGAAGACGGCATCATGCGAATGCGTCCGCTCGTCGATGGCGTTGAAATCCCGGCGGGTGGCGACGCGACGCTGGCACCGGGCGGCAACCACATCATGCTGATCGGGCTCAAGGCGCCCCTCAAGGTGGGCGAGCGCGTGCCCGCGACGTTGCGCTTCGCGCGAGCGGGACCGGTGAAGGTGCAGTTCGTGGTTGCCGGTGCCGGCGCTGCCCAACCGGCGGACGAGCACGGGGGGCATCATTGATGGCCAATGCTCGCACTCGCGACCTGATGCGCGGCACAGCTCTCGCGACCCTGCTGACGCTCACCGTCGTCGGCAGCATCGCCGCTTGCTCGAAAGAGCCGGAGGGTGCGCAGAACAGCGCGGTCCCCGCGCAGCCGAACGCGCCGGGCGGGCCGTTCAAGCTCACCGATACGAACGGCAGGACGGTCACGAACGAAACGCTGAAGGGCAAGCCCTATGCGATCTTCTTCGGCTTCACCCGGTGTCCCGATGTCTGTCCGACGACGATGGCGCGCATGGCGCTGCTCCACAAACGATTGGGCGCGGACGCTTCTAAGATGAACGTCGTCTTCGTCTCGGTCGATCCCGAACATGACAAGCGCGAGGACATCGCCAGCTTCCTGTCGATGTTCGAGGCGCCCGTCATCGGCCTGACCGGCGATCCGGCCGAGCTTGAGCGCATGGAGAAGGCGTTCAAGATCTATGTGGAACGCGTGCCGCTGCCGAGCGGTGACTATACGATCGATCATACCGCACGCATCCTGCTGTTCGATCGGAACGGCCAGTTCGCCGACACGATGGATGCCAAGGAGCCGCAGGCGCAGGCCGTCGAGCGGTTGCGTAAGCTGATCCGTGCTTAGGTGGGCGATGCTGGCGGGCGCATTGACGCTCGCCGGCTGCGGCTTTCCGAACACCGTGCTCGACGAAGGTCGCGTCCGCGAAGCGACCGAGGCGCATTTCGGCAGCCCGTTGGCGCCGATCGACGTCGGCCCGGTGGTCATCAGCGGCGATCACGCGATCGCCGACTGGACGCAGGGCGACTTCGGCGGGCGGGCGCTGTTCGAGCGCGGTGCCTATGGCTGGGGTCTGCTGTTGTGCAGCGGAGATTCGATCCGTCGCGCGGATAATCTCGCGCGCGCCGGCGTGCCCGACTTCAATGCCCGCTGGATCGCCGATCAGCTCGCAAAGGCTGAGTCCCAACTACCGCCCGCGCGCCTTGCCCGGATGAAACGCTTCACCGGCACCGCAGCCGATCACGAAGCCTATTTGAAAACCCTGGGGGACCAATGAAACCGACCATCCTGCTGGCGTTGATCGCCGGCACCGCGCTGGCGTCGCCGGCTTTTGCGCAAGACCAGACCGTCCCGACCGAAGACACGCAGACGCCAAGCTGGTCCGGAAGCGACATCGTCGTGACCGGTGTCCGGGATAGCTATGCTGCGCCTAAGACAAGCGCGGCCACCCGCACCGACACGCCGCTGATCCAGGTGCCCCAGTCGGTGCAGGTGCTGACCAAGACGCTGATCCAGGAACAGGACCGCCGCACGCTGGGCGATGCGCTGGTGAACGTCTCCGGCGTCACCCCGACGCGGGTCGACGAGGTGCTGTTCATCCCACCGATCGTGCGCGGCTTTCCGGCGGAGGTGTATCTCGACGGCCTGTCTGTCTTCGCGGGCAACCAGCAGGCCTATGACCCCAACAGCCTTGTCGGCATCGAGCGGATCGATGTCCTGAAGGGTCCGACCGCCACCCTCTACGGGGGCGGCATCGGCACGCCGCTGGGCGGCGTCATCAACCTCGAAAGCGTCCGACCGAACGATAAGGCTGGCGGCTATGTGGCGATGCGCGCCGGCAGCTTCTCGACCTGGAACCCCTTCGGCGACATCACTGTGCCGCTGTCGGACGGGATCGCGGCGCGGATCACGGGCGAGTATCAGGGCAACGATAGCTGGATCGACAAGGTAAAGGCGCGGCGCTGGTCCGTGCAGCCCAGCCTCTCGTTCCGGATCGACCCCGCGACCGATCTGCTGGTCCAGGGGCAGTTCAGCCGGCGCAGCAATCTCGAATATTCCGGCCTACCCGCCGACGCGGCGCTGGCTGGCACGATCCGTCGCGATGCCTTCCCCGGCTCGCCGATCGATCAGCCGTTCACCACCAACGACATCCGCATGGGGCAGGCGACGCTGCGCCACGCCTTCTCGGATCGGCTCAAGCTGACGGTGAGCGGGCGCTATTATTCGAGCGTCATCGATGAGCAGGGCAGCTTCGTCTATCCCGGCCTCTTCCCAACGGGCACGGTCGCGCCGCGCTACGACGTGTTCCCAATCACGATGCGCAACCGCACCAAGGAAGCGACCGTCGATGCGAACCTGGCCGGTGACGTCGATCTGCTGGGGGGGGGCGCACAAGCTGCTCGTCGGGGCAAATTACGACTGGACCAGCTTTTACAGCGCGATGGGTCTGTTCGTCAGCGATAGCCCATCGGGCACGATCGACCTTGCAAATCCCAGCTACGATCTGCGTTATACCCCGCAGCTTCCGGTCAATTCCTACACCGACGATCGCTTTACGACGTTCGCCGGCTACATTCAGGATCAGGCCACCTACGGTCCGCTGCACCTGACCGGGGGCTTGCGCCTGACCTCGCTCAAGTTCGTCGAGAACAGCAACATCGGCGTCGCCAACGACAAGACCTACACGCACCTGTCGCCCCGGATCGGCGCGACCCTCGACGTGGTGAAGGGCGTCGCGCTGTTCGCAGGCTATGCGACTGCGTTCCGTGCGCCATTCGGCTTCATCGGCACGGTGTCGCCGGTGCCGGAAACGTCGAGCAACATCGAGGGTGGGGTGAAGCTGGCGCTGGCCGGCACCGGTCTGTCGGGAACGATCGCCGTGTTCCGCCAGACCCACGACAATGTCGTCACCGCTGATCCCGCCAACGTCGGCTTCTACATCCAGAGCGGGCGGCAACGCGCGCGCGGCGTCGAGGTGGACATGGTTTGGGAGCCGACGCCGGCCTTCTCGCTGCTCGCCAACTACGCCTACACTGACACCCGCGACAACGGCGTGGCCCCCGGCGACAGGCTGATCCGCGTGCCCGAGAGCAGCGGGCGGATCGCGGCCCGCTACCGAGTACTGCACGGCCCGGCCAAGGGGTTGGCGATTGGGGCCGGCATCAGTGCCTTCACGTCACGCGAGCTGACGCTGCCGAACACAATCGCGGTGCCCGGCTATGCCGCGATCGACGCACAGGCCTCCTACGATATCGGACGGTTCACGCTGGGCACGTCGGTGGTCAACCTCGGCAACCGGCGGGCCTTCGATCCCTATTCCTATCTCGGCTATCCGGTGGTCGCGCCTAACCAGCCCCGATCGGCCTATGTGACGCTGAAGGTGCGGATATGACCGTGGTCAGTTTCGTGTGCCGCTCAATTGCTCTCGCGAGCATGGCTGTAGCGGCGGTGCCGTTGGCGACGATCGCGAGCGCGCAGACGCCGGGCACGGGCGGGACGGTCATCCCGCTTTACCGCAAAGGCAGCGTTCCATCGCTCGGTGTGCCCGAAAAGCGGGATCGGCTGCCGAACGGCGAGACGATGATCTACGACGTGAGCGAACCGACGCTGGAGCTTTTCCGGCCCGCGTCTGGCCGCGCCAACGGCACCGCCGTGATCGTCGCGCCGGGTGGCGGGTTCGTAGCGCTCGGCTATACCTTCGGCGGGACGGACGTGGCGCGAGCGCTGGCAGCGCGCGGCGTCACCGCGTTCGTGCTGAAATACCGCACGATCCGGAGCGGCGACGGGCCGATGCGGATGCCCGACGTCCATATGAAGGAGATGGGCGTCGTCATATCGCGCGCGAAGACCGGCACGCCGGTCGAGATGCCGCGCTTCGCCGGCGAAGCGCACGCGGTCGAGGACGGCGTGCGGGCAATGGCGATCGTCCGGCAGCACGCCTCCGAATGGAGCATCGAACCCCATAGTGTCGGCGTCATTGGCTTCTCGGCCGGAGCCTATCTCGCGGCCGATCTGGCGATCGGCGATGCACCGTCACGTCCAGATTTCGTCGGCCTGATCTATGGTGGATTACGGACGCCAGTGCCTGCCGGCGCTCCGCCCGCATTCATCGCGGGAGCGGCCGACGACGAGTATCAGCCGAACGATCCGGTCCTGCTCTACACGGCATGGCGGAAGGCGGGGGCAGCGGCCGAACTCCACCTCTATGAGCGCGGCGGGCATGGGTTCGACCTGCACCGCCAAGGCACTACGAGCGACCACTGGTTCGACCAGCTTCTCTCGTGGATGCAGGCGCGCGGGCTTGCGTCATCATCGCGCCCTCAGACGAACTCGCCCTCAACTGATGAGTGAGTACGACCCGCAGCCGCCGTTCAACGTGGGCTCGCGCAGGACCGTGCCCGCTGAAGCGGTGAGGACGATGCCTACTGCTGACGCATATTGAGCACGAACGTTCGCTGGAGATCGTCAGCGTTCAATACGAAAGTGGGCATAAAAGTGGGCATGACCTACACAAAATCTTCTAACCTATTGAAGTTGCATAAGATCTTACGGACACCTCTTCCGCCAACGCGTCATGCCAACAGGGCTGGTGCGACGCCGCGGGACGCTGAACGACTTCGTCTTCCCGAGCCGAAACGACTACATGGCTCACAGGAGCACGGGGCAGTATGCCCGCCTCGTTCACGAGTGGGTGGTCGGCATCAGCCTTCCGGCTCAGGAATACGGGACGCACTCGCTCCGGCGCACAAAAGCATCGATTATCTACAAGGCTACGGGCAATCTCCGCGTAGTTCATATTTTTCTGGGCCATGCCAAGATCGACAGCACGGTCCGCTACTTGGGCGTCGACGTGGAGGACGCTTTGGAACTGGCCGAACGCACTGAACTCTAAGCCGACCCATATCCGGTCATTCAGCGACGATGTCCTTGTTCCGGAAACCAGCCATTTGTTAATGCTAAGCGCGGTCGCTTCGGATGTGTTGGTTCCCGCCTTAATTCAGAATGCTGCGTCGTGCGACGCAGCGTAAAATGTTACAGATATTGGCTACAATGACGATCGTTTCGCCCTCTGACACGGCACCGACACCAATCAAGATCGCACGCCGAAGATGCCAGCGGCTGCCAAAGTGCCCTTCGATCCGCAGCTACGCGCCCCGTACAAGCAGGCAGACCGGCGGTCGTCCGGTGTCAGTGCCGCGTCAGGAGTACCGGGCGGCTACCGACCTTGATCCGTAGCAACTCATACGGTTTGCGACGCAGGTCGCGTCCGCCATGAAAGCCGGGTTGGCGATGCAGCTGGTTCGCGGTGAAGTAGAGATAGCCATTGGGGCCGATCGACAGGGTATCGGGCCAGCTTATGCGCGGATCGCTGATCAGCGTCGACTAGGTGCCGCGATCGAGCACGCGGATCGCATTATGTCCATAGTCGCTGGCGAAGACGCGACCCCTGTCGTCCTCGGCAATGCCATCGGACGCCCCCTTGCGCCCCATGCTGCGTACCGCACGGCCGAGCGTGTCTTCCGAAACCGATGGATCGCGCAGCATCACCGTGGGCACGGCATGAAGGGTGCGACCCGAGTTGGTGCATTCCTGTGGTGAGTCGAGGTGGAGGATGCGCCCGATGGCGTTCCATAGGCCATGGATGGTCCGTTCTGCGGCTTTGCGTAGGTGCGCCTTCAGCTTGGAGAATGCCTGCTCGATTGGGTTGAAGTCCGGGCTGTACGGCGGGAGGAACAGGAGCGTTGCGCCGACACTCTCGATGGCGGTGCGCACGGCGGGCGTCTTGTGGCTCGACAGGTTGTCCATGATGACGACGTCGCCGCAGTCCAGTTCGGGTACGATGACAGCGCCGGGACATCCGGCTCGCCTTGCGCGATCTGGAAGCGCCGGACGTCTTCTGCCGTTGCAGTGTCCGGCGAACGCCCCAGGAATGTCGCGAACCGGCCGACATCGCGGATGTAGTTGCGCTGTGTCTCGCGCCCGAAGCGCCGTATGTCCATCTCGTCGATGAGACGCCGGCGCAGCGGGCTGACGGCAATTGGAACGAGTGTGGTCATGGCAGGGCTCCTTCTGGTGGAGCCCCCATGCCCTGCCTGCCTCCCGAAACGCTCAACCGGCGCGCAACGCTCGTTACATCACCTCAACCGTGCCCCGCACGCCCTCCCGCGCAGCGGGTTCGTGCTTCCACCAGTATCTGACGCAGGGGAGCGCTGGTGTCACGGATCAACTAGGTGGTACGTAGAGGGATTAATCTGGCCCCGGCCCACGTGCATGCGCTGTAACGGATACTCCTCCTGCGCTGGACCGCGACCGGTTACGGATCCGCCAGCATGGCACACTTGCGACCGACACTGGCGGGGGCTCTTGGCGGAAGGTTCAAGCATGCCGCACTGCGTTGATAGCGGATGGGGTTACCGCGCTTCTCGACCTGTTTCGGTAGCATAGCGCTAAAGTTCGCGACCAGCCGCGCTTGGGCCGGATCGGCTGCGAGGTTGCGGACCTCCTCTGGATCGTTGCGCAGATCGTAGAGTTCGCGACCGCGCTTGCCGCCTTCCCATTCGGTATAGCGATAGCGTTCGGTCTGGACCGAACGACCGCCCGCGATCTGCGAGAAGGCCGGTTTGGACCAGCTGCGATCGCTTGGACGATCGAGCAACGGCGTCAGCGCCTTGCCCTGGTTCGCGGCGACGCCTGGCAGTCCGGCGAGCGAGGTCAGCGTCGGAAACAGGTCGAGCAGTTCGACGACCCGGTCGGACGTTTTGCCATTCCCGCTCCTGCCCGGCGCGCTGATGATGAGGGGGACGTGGGTGGCGGGTTCCCAGAGGATGTTCTTCATCCACTGGCCATGCTGGCCCAGCAGATAGCCATGGTCGCTGAGGAACACGACGATCGTGTTCTCGCGCTGCCCCGATGCGTCCAGCGCCGCGAGGATACGACCGACCTGGGCATCCATGTAGCTGGTCGAGGCTCGATAGGCCTGGATGACCTGACGCTGCTGGTCGGGCGTCATGTCGAAGTTCGCCGGTGCCCAGGCGGTCGTCCACGGGTCGGGCGTCGGCGAGGGCGTCGCGGTACGTATCTGATTTACCGAATAGGCGTCAAAATATTTCTTCGGCGCGATCAGCGGGACGTGCGGTCGATAGAAGCCGGCGGCGATGAAAAACGGCTTGCCGGCATTCGCCTCGATCATCCGGATCGCCTCTGTCGCGACCTTGCCGTCGGTCTGCGCCTCGTCCGGTCCTTCGTCGGCCAGAAAGGCCATTGCGGAGCCCAGGCCTATGCCGGGCGTCAGGTTGACCAGCCGGTCCTCGACATCACGGTCGCGGCCGCGCGGGTTCACCGCCTGATCCCATGACAGCGGATCGTCCGGCCCGGCGGTGCCGATATCGCCCGGAACGCCTTGATGATAGATCTTGCCGACGCGTCCGGTGAAATAGCCGTTCTGGCGGAAATATTGCGGCAGGGTCACGACGTCCGGCACCTTGTCACGCACATGGGTCGTCAGATTCGTGACACCGATCGTGTCCGGGCGCAGGCCGGTCAGGAACGAGGCCCGGCTAGGTCCGCACCATGGAAACTGGGCATAGGCGCGCTGAAACCGCACCCCTTGCCGTGCAAGGCGGTCGATGTTCGGCGTCTGCACCTGCGCGCCGTAGCTGCCGAGGTCGGTATTGAGGTCGTCCGAAACGATCATCAGGACGTTCAGCGGCCGCGACGCGGCGGGACGCGGCGCCCTGGCAGGCCCAACAGGCTGCGCGGCCATCATTGCCGGCGCATTCGCGCAACCCGATACGCCAAGGGCGGCCACCGCCGTCAAAAGCGAAGCGAACGTCGCTTTCAAACCATTGCGCATTTCATTCTCCATCCAGCGAACGGACGCGGTCGCATCCGGCTTCGGTCGCCGGGCGTGCCGGGTCGAGCGAGGGGCGATTGGCGCACATGGGATAGCGTACCGGATTGAGCGGCCCGTCGCCCATATTGTCCAGGAGCTTCTGGAACTGGGCGCGGCGTGCAGCACCAGTCCGTCCGGTTACCGGCGTTTCGGTCGAGGTTCGCGGAACGAGCGCGACGAACCTGCCGTCGCCGTACAGCTTATACTGCCCGTCGAAGATGAAGCGCGCCGGCTCCGCGATCCAGACCGGGGCGTAATGCATGAAGATCCAGTCGCGGACTGCTGGTTTACGTCCCGCGAACACATCCATCTGATCCTTGCCGTCGATCCCGGCAGGCACGGCCACACCTGCGGCATGGGCGATGGTTGGCAGGACGTCGGTGAAATCGACCATTCCCGTGCTGATGCGACCTTCCGGTATATGCCCCGGCCAGCTCGCCACGAACGGAACATGCGTCCCGGCCAGCGTCGACTTGCCCTTGCCGCCCTGTACTTCCACGCCATCGACCTTGCTGACGATCTTCGTAGAAGTCCCATTATCGCCGGCAAACAGGATCAGCGTATCCTGCTCTAGACCCAGCGACCGAACCTTGTCGGTGACGTTGCCGACCAGCTTGTCGAGATAGCTGACCATCGCCGCGAAGCGGGGCTGATCGCCGGTCGCATTGGGCTGATCCGGCGTTGGCACGAACGGGTCATGCGGCAGCGGCAGGGTGTAATAAAGGAAGAACGGCTTGGCCTTGTTCTCCTCGATGAACGCCATGGCGCGATCGTTCATCATGTCGGGGCCGAAGCCGCTTTCGTAGATCGTCGTCTTGCCGTTGTCGGACAGGGTCGGCCCCCAATAGCGCGAGCCGCTGCGCGCCCGGCTTTCCAGCTGCCACAGGAACGACGTGTCGAACCCGGCCTGTTGCGGCGTCGCCCCGGTCCGCTTGTCGAACGCATTGCCAGACAGCTGCCATTTGCCGACGATCCCGGTCGTATAGCCCGCATCCTTCAGCAGATGCGCAAAGGTCCGTTCCTTCGGATCGAGATAGCCGAATGCGGTATAGTTGCGGTGGCTTTCCTTGCCGGTCATGATCCGCACGCGCGACGGCGTGCAAAGCGGCGTCGCATGGGCGTTGTCCATCCGCACGCCGCGTCTGGCGAGTTCGTCGATGCGCGGGGTGTAATATTGCCCGCCATAGGCATTGATCGCTTCCGTCCCGATGTCGTCCGCGAGGATCAGGATGATGTTCGGCGGACGCTGGGTTGCAGGGCGCTGGGCGGCAGGCGTGGCTACCGGACCGGAGGTCTGCGCTGCGGTGCCGACGGGGAGCATGGCGAGCGCCAGGGCGGCTGTGCCGACCAGTCTGCGGGCGAGGATCGAAAGACGGCAGGACGACATCGGTGCAGGCTCCTATTCGGCGTCCGGTTGGCGTTCGGGAACGGCATCGGCAAAGGCGGGCAGCGCGAGGCAGTTGGCTTCGATCGCCAGCAGACTTGGCCAGCGGAGGTCCACACCGAACCGCCGGGCATTGACGAGTTGCGGCACGAGGCACAGGTCGGCGAGTGTGACCTGATTGCCGAAGCAGAAGCGTCCGGCACTATCCGCGATCAGTCGGTCGCAGGATGCCAGCCCTTCGGCAATGACGTCGGCTGCCCATGCGGTCACCTGCGTCTCATCCAGGCCCAGCGAGCGCAGCCGGGCCAGCACCTTCAGGTTCTGGACCGGATGGATATCACACGCGATGGCGAGCGCCACGGCCCGAACCCTGGCCCGCTGCCACGGGTCGCTGAGCAATAGCGGCGGTTCGGCATAGGTTTCGTCGAGATATTCGCAGATCGCGACGCTCTGTGTGAGCACCCCGGCATCGGTCTCAAGTGCCGGGACCAGCCCCTGCGGATTGCGCGCGAGATAGGCATCGCCGCGCTGCTCGCCCTTGCGTAGATGATGGAATGCATGGGTGTGGGCCACGCCCTTCAGGTTCAGCGCGATCCGCACCCGATAGGATGCGGTCGAGCGGAAATACCCGTGCAGGACCGGATCGGTCATGCGAGCGGTGCCCCGATGGTCACCACGCAGTCGCTCAATCCGGCCACCGATACGATGATCTGGTCGCCCTCGACCACCGCACCGACGCCGGCGGGGGTGCCGGTGTAGATCAGGTCGCCCGGTTCGAGCCGGTAGAAGCGCGAGACATAGGCGATGACGTCCGGAACCGACCAGATCAGGTCAGCCAGGTCCGCCTCCTGCTTCACGGTGCCGTTGACGGTCAGTTCGATGCGGCCGGTCGAAAGATGACCGACCTCGCTCGCAGGATGGATCAGGCCGAGCGGCGAGGATTGTTCGACATTCTTGCCGGTATCCCACGGACGCCCTTTCTCCCGCGCTTCGAGCTGCAGGTCGCGACGGGTCATATCGAGCCCGGTAGCGTAGCCATAGATATGCCGTTCCGCGTCAGCCGCAGCGATGTTGCGCCCGCCACTACCGATCGCGACGACCAGTTCGGCCTCGTAATGGAAGTTCCCGGTTTCGGGCGGATAGGCGATGACCGAGCCGGTCGGCACCACCGTTTCGGCCCATTTGGTGAAGAAGAACGGCGGTTCGCGATCCGGATCGCGCCCCATCTCGCGGGCATGGGCGGCATAGTTGCGCCCGATGCAGAACACGCGGCGCACGGGGAATTCGTTGCCATCGCTGGTCGCCGCCATGACGGGGGCCGGGGGCTGGAATAGGCTCACGAACGTTCCTCCTTGAACAGGTTCAGTTTCTCCTGCGCGGCGCGATCCGAATAGCCGAACAGGACGAGGTCGCTGTCGGCGCGCAGGCGCAGGTCGTGCCACGAAGGCACCACAAAAATATCGCGCGGGCGGAGCGGGAGTGCGCTACCGTCGATCGACGCGCTCCCCTGCCCCTCCACTACGACGAAGACGGTGCCGTCGGTCGAGCGGCGTCCGCGCGTCTCGAACCCAGCGGGCAGCAGGCGGACATGGGCAGCGATGGTCGGCATCACCGGACCGCCATCGGCCGGGTTCAGGAATTCGAGCGCGTGGCCCAGATGCGGATCGATCGCCGCCGTCCGCGCCATCATGTCGAGGGCCGGCCGCCATTCGGCATAGGGGTAATGGAACAGCGGCTGATGTGCCGGGCGATTGTCGGCCGCGCTGCCCCGGAAGGGGCGCATGTTGCGTCCATAGCGGGCAAGGGTCGCGCCGGCGGCGGCCTGCTCGGCCTGCGCCTTCTCGCCGTGCCCTTCGGCAAAGCTTGCATCGAAATGCCGGACGGTCGGAATGTCGAGGCCGTCGAGCCAGATCATCGGCCCGTCGCTGGGATTGCCATGGTCGTGCCACTGCCACCCCGGGGTCAGCACCAAATCGAATGGCTGCATCAGCGCCCGTTCGCCATCGACGGCGGTGAACCCGCCCGACCCTTCCAGCACGAAGCGCAGCGCGCATTGCGCATGGCGATGCGCCGGGGCGATCTCGCCGGGCAGCACCAGCTGGATACCGGCATACAGGCTGGGCACGATCGCCGATTGCCCCGAGAGCCCCGGATTTTCCAGGATCAGCACGCGCCGCTCCGCTTGTTCCGCGCTGATCAGGTCGCCCGCTCTCAGCAGATAATCGCGGATCGCCTCATAGAACCAGCTATGGACCTCGGCCGGCGATTTCGGCTGCGGCCGCACCAGTTGCGCCAGCGACTCCCAGAGGGGCGTGAGGTTCGCGGGCGCCATTTCGGCATAAAGCGCTTCGAGCTGCGCGCGTTGATCGTTGGCGAGCGTCATGGATGCTCCTTCTCAAACGGTTGCACGCTTACCAGCGCAGTTGTTCCAGCCCGCAAAAGGCGTCGACCGGGCTGTTGCCGGTGAACGGCGCCTCACCGACCAGCCGGCGGACGAGTTCGCGCTGGTTCTCCGGAAGTCCGGCATAGGCATTGATATAGGTCGAGAAATTCGGTGCATCATACAGGAAGAAGGGCTGACCGAACGATACCAGCAGCGTCGGGACTTCCTTGTTGAAATGCTTCATCGCCTTGCGCGGGCCGCCGTGCAGCTTTGCGAAATCGACATGGATCTCGCCCAGACTGGGCGTCGCCTCCTGCCCGATCAGATAGATCAGCAGGTCGCAATCCTGCGAAGTCGGGGCAACGTCCTGATCGAAATCGCGAACCTCGAACCCGCGGGCGGTCAGTTCGTCGACAAAGGGGGCGAAGCTGCGGTCGGGCGCCCCGAAGAAGAAGCTCCAGCCCGGATCGGCCGCGACCACGACACGACGGTTGCGCGCCGGCGCGATCGGCAGCAGCGCCTGCGTATCCTTGACGAGGGTCAGGCTGTCGCCCGCCGCCTTGGTCGCAAAGGCCAGGCTTGCCGGGGTGCGCAGCGTTTCGCGAACCCGGTCCAGCGGCGGCACACGTTCGTCGAGCGTGCGGCGGTGCAGCCCGAGCCGCGCCTTCAGCGTCAGCATCCGGGTAACCGCCTCTTCCAGCCGCGCTTCGGACAGGCGCCCGCTGCGCACCCCGTCGAGCATGAATGCCATGTCCTGCGGCGCCTCGCGGCTGAACAGGAAGGCGTCGCAGCCATTCTCGATCACCGCCGGCACCGTCTCGGCACGCTCCATCCAACTGGTCAGGCCGCCCATGCCGGTCGCGTCCGAAACGATCAGCCCGCGGAAACCGAGGCGTTCGCGCAGCAGGTCGTGGTTTAGCAGGCGAGAGACGGTGGCGGGCGCAAAGGCTTCGCGACCGGCATCGGGCTGCATCATCCGCACGAACGACGGCAATGCGATATGCGCCGACATCACGGTCATGATTCCGTCGTCGATCAGCGTGCGGTACATCCGTCCATAGGTCGCGTCCCATTCATCGATGGTCAGCGGGTTGACCGTCGTCACCAGATGCTGGTCGCGCGCGTCATAGCCCTCGCCCGGCCAATGCTTGGCGGTCGCGGCGATGCCATGTTCCTGCATGACGCGGACATAGGTGCGTGCCTGTGCCAGCACCCGGTCGGCATCGTCGCCATAGGACCGCGTGCCCACGATCGCACTGCGATAGGCGACGTTCAGGTCGATATTGGGCATGAAGCTCCAGTCATACCCGAGCGCCCGGCATTCCCTCGCGACGATCGCCGCCAGTTCGGCGGAGGTATCCAGATCGTCGCACGCCGCGGTGCCGAGCTGGTTGGGGACTGGCGTGACGAAGGGATAGCTGATCGAGCCGCCCTCGATATCGCCGCTGATGATCGGCGGAACCTTGGCGCGCTCCAGCACCGCCCGCGTCTCACGCCACGCGGCTGTCAGGTCGCCGGTCGGAAAGCGGTGGATGCCGCCCGGAGCAAGATGGGTCAGTTCGTCGGTTTCGGCGGCGCTGTCCTCCCGGCTATAGAGGATGAAGAGTTGCGCGACCTTTTCCTCGACCGACATGGCGTCGCGGGTCCGTTCAACCCAGGCGCGCGCCTCGGCATCGATGACGAGAGGGTCGGGCGCCGGGCGGTATTCGGTCGGGCAGGACGGTGCGTACATGATCAAAGCTCGGCTTGGCGCTGCGCCCGGCGCACGCCCGCCATGCCGATCAGCAGGCAGACGAGCGACAGCGGGGATGCGATCGCGCAGGTGAAGGATATGGCGTAGTGAAGCGCCGCCGGGTCGCGGAACCAATAGTCGGTGACGAGCGCCACCGCCGTCGGCCCGAGCGTCGCGCCGATCAGGTTGATGAGCAGCATATAGCCAGCCGACACCAACGCGCGCATCCGGTTGGGCGTCAATTCCTGCAAGGTGGCAAGGCCCCCGCCGAAATTGAACCCGGCGAAAAAGTTCATCGCACCGATCAGCGCCAGCGCCAGTTCGGGCGTCGGCATCAGCGGGAAAGCGATGGTGATCGGGATCATCACCGTGAAGCCGACCACTGCCGCCCACAGATTGCCGCGCGCGATACCACGGCCCTGCAGCCAGCTGGCAACGAACCCGCCGATCAGCGCGCCGCTGGTGCCGCAGAAGAACACGATCAGCCCGTATTTCGCGCCGATCTCCGCCGTCGACCAGCCGAAGCGGCGCTCGAAAAAGGCGGGAATCCAGGCACCGGTGCCGTTACCGACAAGGATCATCAGCGCAAAGCCCAGCCCGATGCCGAAATAGGCCGCCTTGCGTCCGCCCAAATGGCGGAAGAACGCCGACAGCGGCGCAATTTCCTGGTCGCCGCCCGAAACCCGACGGGCCGGCTCCCGTACCACCAGCAGCAGCAACGAGAGCAGGACGCCGGGAATGCCGAGCAGCAGGAACATGAACTGCCAGCCCTTCGTCGCTCCGAACACGGGAAGATCGATAGTTGAGGTCGGCGGGATCGATCCGGCGATGATGCCGCCCAGCACCAGCGCCAGCGCGCCGCCAAGATAGATGCCCATTTGATAGACACCCATCGCCGCCGCGAGCTTGTTGCGCGGGAAATAGTCGGACAGCATCGAATAGGCGGACGGGCTGAGGCCGCCTTCCCCGGCGCCGACCGCGACCCGCGCCGCGAACAGCGTCCCGAACGATCGGGCAAGCCCACAGGCCGCCGTGGCGATGCTCCACAGGAAGATCGAGAACGCGATGATGTTACGCCGGTTCGACCGGTCGGCAAGGCGTGCAACGGGCAGCCCGACCATCACATAGAACATGGTGAAGCTGAGGCCGTAGAGCAGGCTCATCGCCGTATCCGACGCGCCCAGATCCTGCTTGATCGGTTGCACCAGCAGGGCCAGCGCCTGCCGGTCTACGAACGCCAGCGTGTTGGCCAGCATGAGTACGATGGCTGCGAACCATGCGGTGCGCGCGGGTGGCCATGCCGTTTCGGTGACGGGAGGTTGCATCTCAATCGGCCTTGGGTTCGAGGAAGGCGTCACCGAAGCGTTCACGGCCCCGGAAGCGTTCGGGTGCCTCGGACAAGGCTGGCTTGCTGTAGCGGCCAGCTTCGCGTGCCCACAGCGCCTGCAATTCCTTCAGCTTTGCCGGATATTGCTTCGACAGGTCGCGGCTTTCGGAAAAATCGTTGCTGGTGTCGAACAGCTCCCAGCGATCGCCGCTGAAGTCGGTGCCGTTGCGGTGCATCGCGACCGCGCGCCATTTGCCCTGCGTGATCGCCCGGTTGCCGCGTAGTTCGAAGAACTGGACCGACCGCGCGCTGGGCGCATCGGCGCGGGCGAAGCTCGCACGGATGCTGCGACCCGCGACCGGTATCTGCCGCACGCCGTTCACCGTCTGGGCAAAGCGCCCGCGTGCGACGTCGACGATGGTCGGCGCAAGGTCGACGACATCGACATATTGCGTCCGTACCGCGCCGCGATCGCGTATGCCCTGCGGCCAGCTGATAATCAGCGGCGTTCGGACCCCGCCGGCATAAGGCCACACCTTGTACCGGCGGAACGGGGTCACGCCCAGCATCGCCCAGGGCCGCTGATATTCCGCCTGCGTCCGGTCGGTGCCCAGTTCGTCGAGGCGCGCGAGCATCTGTTCGGGCGTCAGCTTGTTGGGGCGATACAGGCCGTCGAATGCGCCGGTCTGGTTCGCTTCCCCGGCCGCGCCATTGTCGGACAGCAGGACGATCATGGTGTTGTCGTAGGCGCCGGTCTTCTTCAAATGCGCGACCAGTCGGCCGATCTGTTCGTCGGCATGGGTCACCAACCCGGCATAGGTCGCCATGAACCGGGCAAAAACCTGTCGCTCCGTCGCCGACAGTGATGCCCATGCCCGGTCGCCGCCATTGCGGGGCGGCAAGGCGGTGTCGGCCGGGATGATACCGCTGCGCCGCATCCGGGCGATCCGGTCCTTGCGCAGGCGATCCCAGCCAGCTTCATACACCCCGGCATAGGCGTCGATATAGCTGCGCGGCACCTGGATCGGCGCATGGGCGGCGCCCAGCGCGAGATAGGTGAAGACCGGCCGGGTCGGTGCGCCGCGCTTCTGCGCGTCCCATTCGGAAATGGTGCGATCGACCAGGTCGGCCGACAGGTGATAGCCGGGCCGGTCGACCTTGGGCAGCGGCCGGTTCCCCTCGATCAGCGCGGGGTGATATTGGTCGGTCCAGCCGCTGATGAAGCCGTAGAAACGGTCGAACCCGCGCTGCAACGGCCACGATGCGTTGTTGCCCGGCGTGCCGTCTTCATATTCCGGCGACAAATGCCATTTGCCCATCGCCATGGTCGCATATCCGGCCTGCCGCATCGCCTGCGCCAGCATCTGTGCATTGCCCGGAATTTCGCCGCGATCCTTGGTGGTGTCGTTCGTCTGCTTGGCGGTCGGCAGGTCGGCCATGCGGACCGTCTGCGCGTTGCGTCCGGTCAGCAGCGCCGCGCGGGTCGGCGAACAGACCGCCTTGGTATCGAAGCGGTTGTAGCGCAGCCCATCCGCCGCCAGCGCGTCGATGTTCGGCGTGCGGATTTCCGATCCGAACGTGCCGAGGTCGGAAAAGCCGACATCGTCGAGCACGATGACGATGACATTGGGTCGCGCCGTCGCCGGGGCAGCCCACGCCACGTTGCCGGTAACCGGGACAAGCGTCGCCGGCACCAGCATCGACGCCGCCAGCGCGGCCGCCATGATCTTCCGTGGTCGCATAGCGCGCTCCTCTGTCGTGCCGGGGCGGCGCGTCTCGCCGCCCCGATCCATGGTCAGAACTTCATGCCGAAGCTGGCACCGAAGTAGCGACGCGAATCCTTGTTGAAGGTCGCGACCAGATCGTTCGGGCTGTTGACCGTAGCCAACAGCGACCCGTGCCGGATGTCGGTGAAGTAGTATTCGTTGAACAGGTTCTTGACGAACAGCGACAGGTTGTAGCGACCATTGTCCTTGCCAAAGCCGATAGTCGCATCGACCAGGGTATAGGCAGGCTGGACCAGCAGCGGGTCCTGCTCCACCGCGAATTGCTGCTCGCTCTGGAACCCGACGACCATCTGCGCAAAAGCGCTGAGGTCGGTGCCGGCAATGTCATTTTCATAGCGTGGCGACAGGTTCAGGCGGTAGCGCGGCGATACCGGCAGGGTCGCACCGCGCAGGTTCTGCGTCGGCGTGGCGCCGGCGGCCGGGCGGTAGCAGCGGTTGATCGGTGCCGCGCCGGTGACGACCGGCGCCCCGGCCTGCAACTGCAACGGACAGTTCAGGCCGTCGATGTTGATAGTCGATTCCGCGAGTGTGAAGCCGGCATTGATGCTGAACCCGGGCGACGGCCGCAGCGTCGCTTCCAGTTCGAAACCGCGTGACCGCGACGTGCCGGCATTGGTCGCCACGAACTGCACCACGCCCGTCGTCGGATCGGACCGGTTCGCCTGCACCTGCAGGTTGGTATAGTCGGCCTGGAACAAGGCAGCACTGAAGCTCAGCGACCCGCCGCGGGTCCGCCCCTTCAACCCGATTTCATAGGCATCGACATTTTCCGGCTCCAGCACGCCCTGGTTGGCGAGATCGGCGGAGATTTCCATCTCATACCCCTGCCCCTTATAGCCGCGAGTATAGGTGGCGTAGGTCTGCAGGTTGCGGCTGAATTCATATTGCAGGCCGGCCTTTCCGGTCAGCGCGGTGTCGCTGGCCGTGAAGCTGCCGCTCGACGGGGGATTGCTGGGGAAGATCACGTCGCCCGCGACGATCGGGGCGGTGCGGGTACCGCTGTTGGTGCCGGTTTCATATTGCAGGCGCAGCCCGCCGATCACCTTCAGCCCGCCGACGATGCGATATTCCGCCTGACCGAAGGCCGAGATGCTCTCGGTGTTCAGGTTGATGACGCTCGATGCAGACTGGAAGATCGGCGCGGCGCAGGGCTGGCCGATGACGCCCACCCGGCACACCGCACGCCGCCGTTCGAATGGGCGGGTGATTTCGAGGTGATTGTAGAAGATGCCGGCGACGTAGGTCAGGTCCGATGCGCCGTTCGACCCGATGCGCAGTTCCTGGGAGAAATTGTCGAGCTTCACCTGCCCCCGGTTGAGGTTCCACGACGCATAGGGCGCGCCGGTACCGACGAACGGGATCGGGTTGGTGTTCAGGCGGTCGATCGGCTGGTTCACATCGAGGTCGTAGCGCTGATAGGCGGTGATCGAAGTGATCGTCGCCGGACCCAGGTCCCAGTCGGCCTGCAACGAACCAACGATCTGGCGGCTGTTGGCGTAAGTGTCGGTATCCTCGGTGATCGTGCGGTTGCGCGGCGATGCGGTGACCGGCAGCAGCAGCTGGCGCACCACCGGATTGTCGACGCGGATATAGGTCGATGCGCAGCAGTCCGAGTTGTTCTTCGAATAGCTGCCGGTCAGCAGCAGGTTCAGGCTGTCCGACGCATCCCATTCCAGCTTGCCGCGCACGCCCCAGCTTTCGAAGCCGTTGACGTTGCGGTTGGTGGTGATGTTGCGGACATGACCGCCGACATTGTTGTAGAAGCCGGTGACGCGAGCGCGCAGCGTGTCGCTGATCGGGCCAGACACGGTGCCCTTCACGCGATATTCGTCGAGTTCGGCGACGGTCGCGTCAATCCGGCCCTGGAAGTCGCGCGTCGGGCGCGCGGTGACGACGTTGACCACGCCGGCCGATGCGTTGCGACCGAACAGCGTGCCCTGCGGCCCGCGCAGCACCTCGACCCGCTCGATATCGGCGAAATCGGAAAAGCCCTGCGCCGCGCGTGCGGCGACGACGCCGTCGACGACCACCGAAACCGACGGTTCGACCCCCTGCCCGAACAGCGAGGTGCCGACCCCGCGAATGCGCAGGCTGGTATTGGTCGGGTTGGCACCCTGCTGAAAGGTCAGTGACGGCACGGCCTGCGTCAGGCCTGCGGTGTCGGTGATGTTGCGGGTCGCCAGATCGTTGCCGCCGATCGCGGTCACCGCCAGCGGCACGTCCAGCAGGCGTTCGGCGCGCTTCTGCGCGGTTACGACGATCTCGCCTTCATCGATCGCTTGGTCTGGCGTTCCTTCGGAGTCGACGACATTGGCGGTCAGTGGATCGCTGGGCGCCGGTTCGCTCGGCGATGTCGTGGCTGCCTGCCCGGCTTCCTGCGCCAGCGCCGGCGTCCCGACCGAAAGTGCGCCGACGCCCGCCGCGACCAGCAACCGAATTCTCATATCTCCCAGCATGTCCACCTCCCGTTGTCGCAACATATCGTCACGCTTGTTATATTTAGCGCTAAAAATACGAGCGTCATTTGCATTGTCAACCGATTTGAGTGAGCGCTAAACCAAAGTATCAAACGGAGATTCCATGGCACGCGCCCCTCGCCGATCCAGCAAGGCCATCACGATGGCGACCGTCGCCGAGCATGCCGGCGTGTCGACGATGACGGTGTCGAACGTGATCCGGGGACGCAATGTCCAGCCCGCGCTGCGGGATGCGGTCAACCGCGCTATCGTGGAATTGAACTATCGCCCCAATGCTGCGGCGCAGGCGCTGGCCAGCGCCAACGCCTTAAAGGTCGGCATCGCTTACCGCAATTCGCAGAACGCATTCCTCAGCGCGTTGCTGGTCGGCGCGCTGAATGCCGCGACCGACGTCGGGGCGCAGCTGGTGCTCCACCAATATACCACTGCCGACCGGGCGGGGTCGGAGGAATCGATCCGTGCCCTGCTGGCCGGGGGCTGCAACGCGCTGTTGCTGCCGCCGCCGCTGTGCGAGATCATCAGCGGATCGGCGATGCGGGCCGAACTGACGGTCCCGGTCATCGCGCTGTCGCCGGGCAGCGAACTGCCCGACATGGCATCGGTCCGCATCGACGATGCCGGCGCGGCGCGCGAGATGACCCGGCATCTGATCGAACTGGGGCATCGCCGGATCGGCTTCATCCGCGCGCCCGACGTGCATATCGTCAGCCGGACCCGTCTCGAGGGATATCGCGATGCGCTGACCGAAGCTGGCATCCCGTTCGACCCGGCGCTCGTCGCTGATGGCGACCTGACGTTCGATTCCGGACTGGAGGCGGCGCAGGCGCTGTTCGACCTGCCCGACCCGCCGACCGCGATCTTCGCCAGCAACGACGATATGGCCGCGGCCGTCGTATCGCTCGCCCACCGCCGCGGCATGCACATCCCCAACGACCTTTCGGTGGCCGGCTTCGACGACAGTCCGATCGCGATCAAGATCTGGCCGACGTTGACGACGATCCGGCAGCCGATCGTCGACATTGCGGAGCGCGCCGTGCAGCTGCTCGCGCAGGGCACGGTCGAAGGCACCAGCTATCTCCACTATGAGTTGATCCGCCGCCCCTCGACCGACGCCCCGCCTCGTTAGACCGCAATATCAATCGCTTCATATTGCTAACCCACCGAGCCAACGCTAAGCGGCGCGACGTTTAGCGCTACATTGGAACACGGCTTGCGGTCCAATTCTACTTCTCCGACTCCATTTGCGTGGAAAGCAGCCGCAATGGCCGGCGCGCTGCTGCTGCCGGAGGCCGTCCTCGCGCAAAGCGACGATCAGCGTCCGCCCGCCGCACGCGGCGCCGCAATCCCGCCGCCCGATGCCATTGAGGATGTCGTCGGCGGCCCGGTGGAAATCGGGCCGAACCTGCCGCCGAACCTGCACAAGGGACCGCGCGAAGGCCGTTTCTTCTTCATGCGACAGCATGACGCTCCGCCGCGCAAGCGCCGTCCCGACCGGTTCGATCCGCTCAAGAACATCGCGCTCGACCGCTCGGGTGCGGTGAACCTGTCGCTGAGTGGCCAGCTGCGGGTCCGCGCTCTCGATCAGACCCGCCAGTCGCTGCTGGTTGCACCGCAACCCGACCAGCTCGGCATCCAGTTTCGCGAACAGGCGACCGCCGACCTGCGGCTGGGAAAGCATGTCCGGGTGATCGGCGAGCTGGTCTGGGGTCAGGTGACCGGCCGCGACTTCGTAACGCCGGTCCCCAACCGTCAGGACAACGGCCCGGAAGTGTCGCAGGCTTTTCTGGAGGTACGCGACAAGCTGTTCGGCGGAGAGACTGGCGCGATCATCGGCCGGCAGAAGATTTCGCTCGGGTCGAACACTATCTTCTCGCTGCAACTGGCGCAGAATATCGAGCGCAACTTCGATGCGGTCCGGCTGTACCACGCCCGGCCGAAGTTCCGCATCGACCTGATCGCGGCGCGCCCGACGCGGCCGGCGTTCGGCTCGTTCAACGACGCGACCGATACCGATGTCGCGATCTGGGGCAGCTATGTCGCGCTTGCCCTGCCCCGCGCGCCGAAGATTTCGCTGAACCTCGGCCTGTCCTATTTCAACTATAGCGACGCCGACAGCGCGCTGCTGCAACGCCGCACCGTCGAACGGCGCGATCTGTTCGGTGCGCGGTTGTGGGGGCGGCTGGGACCGCTGCGCCTCGACTGGACCTAGGACCGGCAGGAAGGATCGATCGATGGTCGACCGATCCGCGCCTTTTCGGTCATCACCAACACGCGCATTCCCTTCCCCGACCTGCCACTGGCACCGACCCTCGTCCTGCAAGCCGACATCCTGTCGGGCGGATCGCGGGACGGCGGGGTCGTGCGGACCTACAACCCAATCTACGGTGCGCAGCGCCACGCGACGTTCGGCAATTATCTGGGCTTCACCAACCTCGTCAGCCCCGGCGCAGCGATCAGCATCCTGCCCGCGCGAACGCTCAACCTGCGCTTCGGTGCGCGGGCCTTCTGGCGCTATTCTATCGAGGATGGGTTCGCCGTCGCCTATGGCACGGCAGCCACTGCCAGCCGGATCGACGCGCGGTTCATCGGAGTGCTGCCGACGCTGTCGGCCCGCTGGCAGATCGACGATCACCTCTCGCTCCGCGTCGCGACCAACCGGCTGCTGTCCGGCGGTGGGTACAAGGCCGCCGGACAGCGCGATCTGCAGACCAATCTGGTCATGCTACATTTTCTTTTTTGATCCGACGTCAGTCGCCTCCGCGCATTGCCGCGCGGAAGGCGACGAGGTCGAAGATCGGCTTGTGCGGATCATAGGTGCCGTCCAGTTCCTGTAGCGCGAACTGCCCCGCATTCTTCAGGAACAGCTCGCGATCCTGCGCGACGACTTGCAAGGCCGGGCGCGCGCGTGCAGCCCTCCTGCCCAGGAAGGTCAACGCGTTGACCGCCTGCAACCGCAGCGGCATCGGCTGGTCGACGCGCGTAAGCGGCATCAGCACGTCGAGACCCGCGTCGTTCCCCAGCCGGACCGCCGCTTCCGCCGCGACGATACGCACCTGCGGCGAACCGTCGCGGACCATTGCGCCTGCCAGCTCGCCCGCGGCGACCCGAGCATTCTCGCCCAGCATCAGCAACCCGCTGGCGCCCCAATAGCGGACGACCTCGTTCGGATCGGTCAGCGCACGCCGCAATGCGGCGAGTTTGCGCGGATCGCGACGGCACGCCATCTGTGCCAGCACCATGACCCGTTTCAACGGATAGGCGCCCTTTGCGCGGCTTCGCGCATAGCCTTCGAGCGGCGAGCCTTCGGGAATGAAGCCGTTGTCGTTGATCCGCAGCATATGCGCATCCAGCGCCCGCCGCATCGCACCGACCCGCACCCGCTGCCCAACATCGTCGATCAGGTTGCGGACCTGATCGAGATCGGCGGTCAGGTCGTAGAACTCCTCATAAGGTTTGGTCCCGAAGAACCGCGCCTGCACGGGATCGAGCTTCCCCGCTCGGTTCAGCGCGTCCCAATCCTGATAGGATGCCTGCAACCATTCGAACGCCTGGTTCTGCCCCCAGGGACGATAGGGCATGTAGTTGCGGATATAGCGGTAGCGTCCGTCGGTGACGGTCCGGACGAAATCGTAGCGTTCGTCCATCCGGTTGCGCATGCCGAAGGCGAGCGACTTGGGCGCCTTCATCCGATGGCCAAGGAACGCGCTGCCCTGCATCGTTGCCGGCGCGGGAAGGTCTGCGATCGACAACAACGTCGGCGCAAGGTCGAGGAAGGTCACCGGCGCATCGATCCGGCTGCCGGCCCTGGCGGGTGCCAGATGCGCCCATTTCGGCGGTATGCGCACCACCATCGCGCAGCGCATGCCTTCGTCATAGCAATATCGCTTGGTCCGTGGCGTCGAACCGCCATTGTCCGAATAGTAGAAGATGATCGTATCGTCGGCGACGCCGGCAGCCTCCAGTTCGGCGACCCAGCGGCCGACCTCACCGTCCATCCGCTCCATCAGGTTGTAATAGCTGGCATAGTCCTGCCGCACCGCCGGGGTATCCGGGACATAGGCGGGCAAGCGGATCTGATCGGGCCTCACCCGGCCCGGGGTCGTTCCGAACAACCGCGATTCATGGGTCGTCATCGTGTTGAACACCGCCATGAACGGCTTGCCCGCCGGGCGGTTCTTCCAATGCGCCTTCGGCCCCTGTTCGTCCCAGATCCGCTTGGGATCGACGTCGCAATTATAGTCGGTCTTGGCGTTGTTGGTGCAATAATAGCCGGCGCTGCGCATATATTCGGGATAGGTGCGCAGTTCGCTCGGAAGATGTGCGACCGCGCGCATATGGTTGGCCGGCGCACAGGATTCAGGCAGAACACCCGTCAGGATGCCGAACCGGGACGGCGCACACACCGGCGCGGTGGAATAGACATTCCGGTAGAGCAGTCCCTCGCGTGCCAGCCGGTCGATATGCGGGGTATGCGCCAACTTGTCGCCATAGGTACCGATCAGCGGATTATTGTCTTCGCTGACCAGCCAGTGGATGTTGGGCATCCCGTCTGCCGTGCGGGCGCCGGCCGTGCCCGCCGCCGCCAGCCCCACGCCCCCGGCCGCCGCACCGCGCAGCACCGCCCGGCGGCTGAACGCGCCACTCACTTGGCGCCCTCCCGCGCCGGGAAATAGGTCCGTCCGGCGGCGGTGGCGGCGTCCTTTGCCGGGCTGTCGGGGAACAGGTCGTTCATCCGCGTCGGCAGGTTCGGAGCCAAATACCAGCCCGCCGGGAAGTCTGCGGCGCGCGTGCCGCCCTGCTTGCGCAGGATCAGGCCGGGGCTGGTCCGCTCGGTATAGGGGACGACATGCTCGCCCTTTCGGTTCGACAACGCGGCGAACAGGCGGCGGCGCAGGTCCTGCCGCGTTTCACGCTGCGCAGGATCGTCGATCAGGTTGACCATCTCGTTCGGGTCCTTCGACAGGTCGTACAGTTCCTCGATGTCCCAGATGCCGTGGTACTGGATGTACTTCATCCGGTTGCGTTCGATGGCGAAGGTCGTCGGCGTCTGCGGAAACGTCCATTCCCAATAATATTCATACACGAAGTCGCCGGGCTGCCAGTCCTTAGCCGCAACCTGGCCGGTCATCATCGGCAGGAAGCTCTTGCCCTCCATCTGCGCCGGTTCGACGATGTTGGCGAGGTCGAGGAAGGTCGGCGCGAGGTCGAGATTGCGTACCACCGCCTCGTTGCGCACGCCCTTCGGCGTCAGGCCGGGCGCGTACACCACCATCGGCATGCGAACCGACGGTTCATAGGCGTTGCGCTTGTCGATCAGGCCATGGTCGCCGAACATGAAGCCATTGTCGGAACAGAACACGATCATCGTGTCCTTCTCCAGCTTGTTGCGTCGCAGATAGGTCATGATGCGGCCAAGGCTGTCGTCGACCGGCGTCAGCGTGCGATAAATGTCGCGGACCTGTTCGCGCAGGTCGCGATCGGTATGATAGGGGAAATCGGCACCGTGCCAGCTGTTGCGCTGGTTCTGGACCCATACCGGCTTGCCGCGATTATTCTCGGGCGTGTTGGCCATGCTGGCGGGCAGTTTGATGTCGAGGTCGGCATATTGGTTCTTGTACCGCTCGGGCGGTTTCGCGTCGGAATGGACCGCCTTGTGGCTCAGGTACAGGAAGAACGGCTTGGACTTGTCGCGACCTCGCTCCAGCCAGTCCATCGCATAATCGGTCAGCTCGTCGGTGATATAGCCGGTGCGCTTAACCGCCGTGCCATCGACGTTCAGCGTCTGGCGCTGCCCGGCGGCAATCTGCGCAGGCGAGAATTGCTCGGTCGGAAAATAGGTTCCCTGCCCCTTGAAGCTGACCCAGCGGTCGAAGCCGGCACGCGGCGCATCGGTATCGCTGCCCATGTGCCATTTGCCGAAGAAACCCGTCTGATATCCCGCCTTCTGGAGATATTGCGGGAAGAAGATCAGCCCTTCCTCCGACGAATTATTGTTGTCGATCACGCCGTGGTTGCGTGCCGTCTGCCCGGTCAGGATGGTCGCGCGGCTAGGCGAACAGAGCGACGAGGTGACGACCGCATTCGGGAAATAGATTCCGTTCTTCGCAAGGAAGTCGATGTTGGGTGTCTTCAGGCCGTTGGTCAGGAACCCCATCGAATCGAAGCGCAGGTCATCGACCAGCACAAACACGACATTGCGCGGACGCGACGTACGCCCCGGCTGCATCTTGATGTCGAGTGCCGGCGCGGCGGCAGGCGCTGCATCCTGCGCAATTGCGGGCGCAGAAAGCGCGAGCGCAGCGCCAAGGGCTGCCCCGGACCAACGGAAAAGACGGGCGAACATAGGCGGCTCCTTGGGTGAGCGGAAAGGTTTCAGGCCGACAGTGCGCAGCGGAAACCGATATGGGTCGTGGCACTGTCGATCGATTGCGGATGGCGAGCGGCCGGGCGGTAACGCTGGCAGTAGTTGGGGGCGCACAGATGCGACCCGCCTTTCAGGACCTTGCGGCCGATCTTCACTTCAGGCGTGCAGGGATCATAGCTGTCCCGCTCCCGAGCGCCGCGTGGGTTCGGGATGGCGCAGCAGTTGCGGGCCTTACCGCTAGTCGCCGGACGCGCGCCTTGCGGCAAGGCGTACCAGTCGCTGGTCCATTCCCAGACATTGCCGATCATGTCGAACAGGCCATATCCGTTGGCGGGATAATGGCGCACCGGCGACGTCCGTTCATACCCGTCGAGCATCTGGTTGGCGAAGGGGAACAGCCCCTGCCAGTAATTGGCCAGCATCGCCCCGCCCGGCGCCAGTTCGTCGCCCCAGGCATAATCGGCATCTGCCAGTCCGCCGCGCGCCGCGAATTCCCATTCAGCTTCGGTCGGCAACCGCTTGCCTGCCCATGCGGCATAGGCCTCGGCATCGCGGTACGACACATGGACGACCGGATGGTCCTTCAGGCCGTCGAGGGTGCTGTCCGGCCCTAGCGGATGACGCCAGTCGGCTCCGAAGCGAAAATGCCACCACTGGCTGAAATCGTCCATATCGACCGGCCCTGCGGTCTTCTCGAACACCAGCGATCCGGCCTTCGCCATCGCCGGGTCGAGGCCGGGATAGTCGGCGGGATCGGGCGCGCGCTCGGCTTCGGTGACATAGCCGGTCGCGGCGACGAATGTCGCGAACGCTGCATTCGTTACCGGCGTTGGATCGATATAGAAGGAATCGACCGCCACCTTCCGTACCGGCGCCTCCTCCGGATAGAAGCGCTCGGATCCCATCACAAAGCGACCGCCAGCAATATGGATCATGCCAAGCCCTGGATCAGGTACACCAGCGTGGCTCGATTGCGGCATGTTATCCCTCTCGCCAAGAAATTTGTTGCGACACCGTCAAGCCATCTAGCGCGACATGTCATTATGATTTACCGCTAAACCTACCAAGTTTGACATGTGTGTCAACCGATCCGGCTAACGCTTGTCTGCAATCTCAGACGGTTGCGGATACCCGCGCGCCACGATCGTGCGACCGGTGCAGGAGAGGCAGTAGTGGTACAGTATGATCGTCTCCTCCTACTGCCTGCGCTTCTGCTCGGCGGTGCGGCTCCCGCATCCGACCATCCGCCCTATAGGGACCTGAACCATAATGGACGGATGGACTTGTACGAAGACGCGCAAGCACCGACCGAACGGCGTATCGCCGACCTGATCGCGCAAATGACAATCGACGAGAAGGTGGGGACGATGCTCCACGCTTCCCTCCCCAGCGGTGATCCGGTCGGGGCCACCGGATCGCGCTACGACATGGCGGCCGTACGCCGCATGATCGTGAGTCGCCACGTAAACAGTGCGATCGCCCGCTTGTCCGTGGGACCGCGCGACCTAGCGACGCAGAACAACGAAATCCAACGCATCGCCGCGGGAACCCATCTTGGCATTCCGGTCACGATCAGCACCGATCCGCGCAACCATTTCCAGGCCGTGCTGGGCGCCAGCACCCACGGTGGCGGCTTTTCTCTGTAGCCCGAAACGCTGGGTTTCGCGGCGCTTCGTGATCCGGAACGCGTCCGGCGGTTCGGCGCAATCGCGCGCGCCGAATACCGCGCGGTTGGCATCCACAAGGCACTCTCCCCGCAAGCCGATCTCGGCTCCGAACCCCGCTGGCCCCGCGTCACCGCGACCTTCGGCTCGGACCCGAAGCTCGTTTCGACGTTGGTCGCCGCGTACATCTCGGGATTTCAGGGTGCCACGAACGGCCTACACCGCGATGGGGTGGCAACGATCGTCAAGCACTGGGTTGGCTATGGCGCGCAACCCGGCGGGTTCGACGGACACAATTATTACGGCCGGGTGGCAAAGCTCGATAACCGCAGCTTCGCGAAGCATGTCATGGCCTTCGATGGAGCGTTTGCGGCACGCGCCACAGGTGTGATGCCGACCTATCCGATCATCGACGGGGTGACGCTGAACGGCCGTCCGCTCGAACCGGTTGGTGCGGGGTTCAGTCGTCAGCTGATCACGGACCTCTTGCGCGGCGGCGAACGCTTCGACGGGCTGGTCCTGTCGGACTGGGCAATCACCGACGACTGTCCGGAATCCTGTCGCGCGCCCACAGCCGCCGCCCCACAGCAGCCCGGTGCCGTCGCGATGCCGTGGGGCGTCGAACGCTCAGCAAGGCGGCGCGCTTCGCGAAGGGCGTAACCGCGGGTGTCGAACAGTTCGGAGGCGTTGACGATCCCGCTCCCTTACTGGCAGCGGTCAAATCAGGCGCGGTCTCGGTCGCAGCGATCGATGCGGCCGTTGCGCGTATCCTGAAACCGAAGTGCGAGATGGGTCTGTTCGAAAACCCGTATGTCGATGCCGAGGCAGCGGTCGCAATCGTCGGCGCCCCCGAAAGCCAGCGTGAAGCGGACGTCGCGCAACGCGAGGCGCAGGTTCTGCTCGAGAACCGCGGTTGCCTTCTCCCCTTGGCACCGACGAAGCGTAAGCTTTGGCTGTACCGCATCGATCCGCACGTCGCGATCCGCGCGGGGTTCGTCGTGGTGACCGATCCCTCCCGTGCGAATGTTGCAATCGTACGGATGGACCCTCCGGCGGAACGTCTCCACCCGCACCATTTTTTCGGTTCGCGTCAGAACGAAGGACGGCTGCATTTCGAGGACGGCGACCCCGACTATGAAGCCCTCAAACGCGCTTCGGCGCAGGTCCCCACTGTCGTCGCAGTAAACCTAGATTGTCCAGCGATCCTCACCAGGGTGAAGGACAAGGCTCGCGCCCTTATCGTCACATTTGGCGCGAGCGATGCAGCGATCGTCGATGCCGCCATGGGCAACGCGAAGCCAAAGGGACGCCTTCCGTTCGATCTGCCAAGGACCGGAGCAAGTTTGGAGCGCCAAGATCCCGCTATTCTGGACGATAGCATCTACCCGCTTTACCGTAGCGGGTTCGGAATCCAGCTGTAAGATTTTTGGAATCCACCGAAGGTTTTGGTGGCATTGATGATGCAGGTCATCGCCTCACGGCCGTGGTCGGCCTTACATTGGCGTACCAATGCACTAACTTTGTGCAAGATCGCGTAGCGACTCATCGATCAGGTGGCGTCAAATGTAGATATCAGCATAAACCTTCTGCATCTGTTCGCTGGCGGGAGCCTACCCGCTCGGCGATCGCCGAAGCCTTTGGTTCGGTACGCGAAGGCCATGACAAGATGAGCGCGCTAAAGCACAGCGTCGCATGACCAAACGGGCGGCCGAGAACATCGGCCGCCCATCACGCCGGAGTGCTGGGACGGGACTGGATCGACGTCCCCCCGCCCCTACGACACCCCCGACCTGTTCCGAGGTCCACTGCCCGACAATCGCTGCGGCTCGACGTCCATCGACCATTTTGGCCGGAGGCATAGACGGTCGCAGCGCGCCGAATCTTTGGCGGCGGTTCGTTGGCGTCAGTCATCGGTTATTCGTTTGGGGGTTCGTGAAGATCGGGGTAGCTGTACGGCGAAGGCGCATCCTCGAATGTGCCTTTCGCAAATATCGCGGTATCGCCGGGCATCACTTCCTGCCTCGCCCATCGGTCCCAGCCGATATGGATGAAATCGGGTATGCCGAAGACCCGGACCGCCCGGGGATATTCGTCCCCGCGAAAACCGATGAAATGCAGCGCCACCGGACGACGCCCTACCGGCACAAAGCGCGAGGCGGCGACCCGGACGTGCAAGACATTGGCCGGCTTTCCCATCCCCGTCGCTACCGTCGCCGAACGCAGCAGATTGCCGAACGGACGCAGGCTAATTCCGTATCGGCGATGATCGGGGCGTTCGGACGCGCTTGACGGCGACGACACCGTTAGGAACCGGCAGCGCAATCGCCCCCAGGAAGGAAGAGCATCGTGTTCGATGCCATTCCGTCGCATGTCGATCGGGCCTAGATAGCGGCGATGAATCCGAATATTGACACCATGGCGTCGAACCAACGAAAGCCGGATTTCGTCGTCATCGACGTCGAAACCTCCTGCTCGCGCGCCAGCAGCATTTGTCAGGTCGGCATAGTCGGCTTCCGCGACGGTCGCGAAGTGTTTGCGTGGGAAACCCTCCTGGATCCGCGCGACGAATTCCATGCCGCGAACATCCGTATCCACGGCATCGCCGCGCATCATGTGGCGGGGCACCCTGTATTTGCCGATGTCCATGCGACGATCGACTGGTACCTCGCCGGTCAGGTGACCGTAGCGCACTCGTTGTTCGACAAGAGCGCGCTTGCCGCCGCGAGCCGCATCCACGACCGACCCGTCATCGAAACCCGGTGGCTGGATAGCGTCCGCGTCGCACGACGGGCATGGCCCGACCTCGAAAACCATCGGTTGGGGACCCTTGCCCGCTTTCTCGGGCTTCAGCATCGGCACCATGATGCATTGAGCGATGCCCGTGCTGCAGGGTGGGTGATCGTCCGCGCGATCGAACATACAAAGCTGTCGCTCGCCGATTGGCTGGCCCCGCCCCGTCAGCCCGGCCCGGCTCCCAAACCCGTGACGGGCGGGTCGCTATTGGGGGAGCGGATTGCGATCCTCGGTGAACCCCGTGACGGGCCGCTGGCGCACACGATCGCGGCCCTTGGCGGGACGATCCATTCGTCGGTCGGCCTCACTACGACGATGCTGGTGGTCGCGGCGGACGAGCCGTTCGGACGCTCGGTCCTGCGAAGCACCCCCTATCGTCGTGCGCTGACCGCTGCCGGCGACCGTGGTTTTCGGATCGTGTCGGCGCGCGCACTCGGTCTAGTCGGGGAACCGTAGCGGGCCGACGCGCGCTGCCGTTACGCAGCGATGATCTGTTCCAGCGTGACCGGCGCGAAACCCCGCGCGTCCACGCCGACATCATATTGGCGCAACATGGGTTTCAATCGCCCATGGCTATGCCCGTGCAGGTTCAGCGCGCGGCGGTGCTGCCCGTTCCAGCTGCGAAACGGGTAATGGCACATTATCAGGCGGTGGCCGGCCAGATCGATCTCGGCATAGCTCGCTACGCTTGCCCAACCCGGCGCGTCGGCTGTGGCGTCGGGATCGTTGTTCCCCCGCAGCAGGTGCTTCACCCCGTGCAGTCGTGCGAGCAGCGCCGGGACATCGGCCGCCCGCCTGGCCACGTCGCCGAGATGCCAGACGATATCCCCCGGCCCGACGACAGCGTTCCAGCGCTCGATCAGAACGGCATCCATCGCCGCCACGCTGTCGAAGGGACGCTTCTGGATATTGATCGTCCGATGATCGCCAAAATGGGTGTCGGCGGTAAAGAAGACCGTCATGTCCAGTAGAGGATGCGCGCCGACGGTATTGCCGCCGCGATCCCAGCTTCGAAGAAGTCGCGCAGGTTCCGCATGGTCGGCGCGTCGTACACCTGCTTCTCTGTCCCGAACTTGGTCCGCTTGGTCACGCGGTTCGCCGGCCGCATGTCGAGCGCCGAGCCGGGATACCAGCTGTCGAGGACTGCTTTGGAGCCGGCGGTGAAGCGATGGGTGATGAGTTCCACCGTGCAATCCAGATCGGGAACGTCCGCCAGCGCCGCTGCGGCTTCCACAAGCAATCCGCCATAGGCTTCCTTCCAACCCTGCGCTGCAATGATCGGGGCGATGGTCAGGCCGATAGGATACCCTGCCAGCGCCATCGCCCGCAGCGCCGCGAGCCTCGCGGCAACCTGCGCCGTACCGCCCTCGAATCGGGCAAACATCGTCGGATTGATGGAGGCGCGCATCCGGGTCTGCCGTTTGTGATCGATCCCGAGCAATGGCGCAACGTCAGCGAATTTTGTCGTAAAGCGCAGCTGCACGTTGGCGTCCCACTGTCCGAACCAAGCGACCATCGCCGACAGCGAGCTGGTGATCGGTTCAAGGGCAAGCGGGTCGGTGTAGCACGATGCCTCGAACGTCGTGCCCTCACGCACCCGGTCGCGGCTACGAGAGGTAATCGTGCCCTGCCCCAGATACGCCGGTAGACTATCCAGTATCTCGTCGAGATTAGCGTAGACGCGGGTGATTGGTGCCCCCTTCAGCGAGCCCGCAAGGTAGCAATAGCTGCAGTGCGCAGGACATCCCTCGGCCAAATCCACCCGCCAGTCAGCACTCGGCGCAATTGGTTGCAGTTTGCGCTTCGAGGGTGGCGCGACAACGACCGCCAAGGTGGATTTCGCAGCGGCATAGGCTGCGCGCCGATCGTCGGGCAGCTCCAGCATCACGCGGTCGCCAGTCAACTCGACGACCTCCACACCCTGCACCGCTGCCCGTTCGGCGATCGTACGGCCATGAGCAAACGCAAGCGATGAGCGCGTGATCAGTAACCTGCGCGGCCGCCATCTCAATTTGTCTTCAGGTGAGGCGTTAGAGACACTGGCCATCGCGTCTCAACGCTCGCGTCGGGCAGACGGTCCGTTCACAACAATCGAACAAAGCGGACGGATTGCGATACGCACGACAAATTCGGCGCAATCAGTCGACTTGGTCATTTTAGCTTCGATAGACTGGCAAATCGGCCAGTTCCATACGCTGTGGACGCCGAACCAGCGGCTACCATCCATCAGAAGATGTAATTGGCCTATATGCACAACGCGCCTAACAATGAGTTATGGACGAAGCTGAATTCTTTGCGGGTTATGACGCGGCATCCTTCTCTGCCGTTGTGGTAACAGTGGACGTCGTACCGCTGACATTTCATGACGGCCGCTTGCGGCTACTGGTTGCGCGGCGAACGGTTCATCCGGAACGGGGGCGGTTCGCGCTACCAGGCACATTCGTACGCGCAGACGAAACGTTGGAGGTCACTTCGCACCGAACGCTTCGCGAGAAGGCTGGCTTCGATAATTGCCATCATCCGCAGCCGTTCGAGCTGCTACTTCCTGACCGGTATGGCTGCCAGATCGCGGTCGATCGTTGCCAGCAAGGCGTCGGTGAACTGGTCGGGCAGATAGGTCTGCAAGCCGTACAACGTCGTGCCGCGCGCCATGTCTAGTTGCGGGTTCTTGAGGAATGCCGGGACATGGCGTTCCAGCACCGAACGGGCGGCGGGATTGTCGAACAGTTCGCCGATCGGCGTAGTCAGTGTTGTGTAGCGCCCCGATGTCTTTGCCGCTGCCAGCGCCTGCGACAGGCGGTCGATCTCTGCACCCCATGGATCGCGCGCGACCACGATCTTGCCGCTGGCAGCAAAGTCGGCAAGCATGTCATTGGCGCGGGTGTAGCGCGACCACTGCGGCATCGTGCCGCCGTTCGGATCGCCGCGTTTGACGAAGTTGGCGAGATAGCTGCTCATCGCCGCGCCTACGGCCTCGTCCTTCGCCGTCGTCTGCGCGCCATATTTGATACGGACATTGTCGAAGAAATAGGGGATGTCGGTCGCGTGCTGGGCACCGCCCTGCCCGACGGAATCGGCAACATAGGAAAAGCGATATTCCCAGACCGGCACGCCCTTGTCGGCGATCATCGCCGATGCCTCGCGTCCGCCCGCGATCATGAAGCCGCTCTTGCCGCCGATATCGGCGCTGGTCGCACCGATCATCATCGGCATCCGGGCGAAGCGGTCCTCTTCATATGCCTTGCGCACGTCGACCACGACCTTACCGTCGACGAACGGTCCGGAGTTGGTCGGCGGCGCACCGGCGCGTCCAGCCATCTGCGCCATGTTCAACCCGTCGACCACATCCTCCGCCGGCAGCGCACGCAGCCGTTGCAATGCGTCGGGGGCGGCGGGATCGATCCCCTTGGTCCGGGCAAAGTTTCCGCCGATCTTCTCGACATCTGCCAGCGTATTGCCGGTGAACGCCTTCGCATCGCCGCCCGACATCACCACGGCCTTGTCGAACAGCCCCTTCGCCTCGGGCGAGGTGACGAGGGCATGAACCGAGATACCGCCGGCGCTTTCGCCGGAGATGGTCACGTTCGCCGGATCGCCGCCGAACGCCGCGATGTTGCGCTTCACCCACTGCAGCGCCGCGACCTGGTCCATGATCCCGTAATTACCCAGGCGCCCACCATCGGCATTCTGTGCGGTCAGTTGCGGAAGGGCGAAGGTGCCGAAGCGGCCGACGCGGTAATTGAAGCTGACGAATACCACGCCCTTCCTCGCCATGTTCGCACCGGCATAGGTCGGCGGCGACGCCCCGCCGTTCACGAAGCCGCCGCCATAGATCCACACCAGCACCGGCAGCTTGCCCCTGGCCCCCGCGGGCCGCCAGACATTGGCGTACAGGCAGTCCTCGGCCGGCGTGGTGCCGAGCGGCGCGGCATCGCTCGGGAACGGCTTCTGCATGCAGTCCGGGCTGTAGCGGGTGGCGTCGCGGACCCCGGTCCACTCCGCCGCCGGTTGCGGCGCGCGCCAGCGCAACGGTCCGACCGGCGGCGCGGCGAAGGGAATGCCTTTCCAGCTCTCCACGCCCTCGACAGCTTCCCCTCGGACGCTACCGTTATCGGTGCGGATCGTCGGACCGGCAGACTGGGCGGCAGCGGGAATCGCTGGCAGCACCGTGGCGAGGAGAAGAGCTATGGTAACACGGTTCATCGGCGTCATCCCTTGCGGAAGCGAAGCTGGCAGATGGAGCGATGCCAAGCGTAATCGGAGGTTGCGGCAGGCGGGCGCAGATTGAAAGCGTTTACCGCATGATTTGATGTTGTCGCCCCTGCGTCGTATCTCCCGATAAAATCACAGCTTTATGACGAGTGTCCATGCCAGGATCCAATCGTCCCGGACTCAGGGATCGGAAAGCGTGGCACGCTTGTGACTGACACCCCTCAGCATTTCATTCAGGAGAGCGGACGGGTAGTGTGCGAAGAGCAAACGCTCGATCGTCCCACTGCCCGTCCGGCAAGTCCGTTCAGCCGCCCGCTTTCCCCTGTGCCGGACCATCAGCTTCGATCCGCGAACCATCGGCATTGAGGCCGAGGTCCTTCAATAGCGGACCGACCTGCGGATCGCTGCCGTTGAAGTTGCGGAACATCGGCGCGTAATCCTCGGTATGTCCCTTCGACAGGATCATGTTGCGGAAGCGCTGGCCGTTGGCGCGCGTCATGCCGCCATGTTGTTCGAACCAGTTGAATGCATTGGCGCTCAGCATCTTGGTCCAGCTATAGGCGTAATAGCCCGCCGAATACCCATTGCCCCAGATGTGCAGGAAATAGGTCGAGCGATAGCGCGGCGGTACGTCGGAGACATCGAGGCCGGTCGCGGCGAGCGCCTGTGCTTCGAACGCGTCGGGGTTCTGCTTCCCCTGCGCGGCGGTCAGCGAATGCCAGCTCATGTCCATTTCGGCCGCGGCCAGCGCCTCACCGAATGAATAGCCCGAATTGAACGTGCCGGCGCGCTTGATCTTGTCGACCAGCGACTGCGGGATCGTCTGTCCGGTGCGGTAATTCACCGCGTAATGCGGCAGCACCTTGGGATCGAGCGCCCAATGTTCGTTGAATTGCGACGGAAATTCGACGAAATCGCGGGCGGTGTTGGTACCCGACACGCTCGGATAGGTCTGGTTGGCGAACAGACCGTGCAATGCGTGGCCGAATTCGTGGAACATCGTCGTGACGTCGTCGAAGCTGATAAGCGCGGGCTGCCCCGCCGCCGGCTTGGTAAAGTTGGCGACGTTGTAGATGACCGGCTTGGTGCCCAGCAGCTTCGACTGGTTGACGAAGTTCGACATCCACGCGCCGCCATTCTTGTTGTCGCGCTTCCAGAAGTCGAAATACATCAGGCCGACGGGCGTGCCGTCCGCCTCATCGACCTCATAGACCATGACGTCGGGGTGATAGACCGGAATATCGGTACGGCGCCTGAACGTCACACCATATAGCTGGTTGGCGGCGTAGAAGACACCGTCGGTCAGCACCTTGTTGATTTCGAAATAGGGCTTCAGCTCGTCCTGGTTCAGGTCGTATTTCGCCTTGCGGACCTGCTCGGAATAGAAATCCCAGTCCCACGGCTTCAGCTCGAACGTCCCGCCGGTCGCCTTGATCTGCGCCTGCAGTTCCGCGGCTTCGCGGCGTTGTTCGGCGGCGACCGGGGTGCCGAGCTGCTGCATGAAGCCGAGCGCCGTCTTGGGCTTCTTCGCCATCTGGTCCTGCAACACATAATCCGCCCAGGTCGCAAAGCCGAGTAGCTTCGCCTTTTGCGCGCGCAGCAGCGCGATGTCGGCGATGGTCGCGCGCGTGTCGTTGGCATCCCCCTTCGCCGCGCGTGTCCAGCTCGCATTGAACAGCGCCTCGCGTGTCGCGCGGTCCTTCAGGGTCGCCAGTTCCGGTTGCTGCGTGGTGTTCTGCAGCGTCAGCACATATTTGCCGGCAAGCCCGCGATCTTTGGCGGCAACTGCGGCGGCGGCGATCTCGGCGTCCGACAGCCCGGCGAGCTTCGCCTTGTCGTCGATCACCAATGCCCCGGCCTTCGCAGCGCCGAGCAGCTTTTGCTGGAATGCGGTCTCCAGCGTGGAGAGCTGGCTGTTGTAGCGGCTCAACATCGCCTTGTCGGCGGGGGACAGCCGCGCGCCGGCGCGCACCATGCCCTCATAGGTCAGCGTCAGCACCTGCAACTGTTCGGCGTCGAGCCGGAGGGTCTGGCGCTGGTCGTACAGCGTCTTGACGCGTGCGAAGAGTGCGGGGTCGAGGTTGATCGCATCCTGGTGGGCTGCGAAAATGGGTGCGAGATCGGCTTGCGTCTGTTGCAGGGTGTCGTCGGTGTTCGCGCCGACTACCCCCGAGAAGGCCAGGCTAGCCCGTTCGAGCAGTCGCCCCGAACGCTCCATCGCAGCGATCGTATTCTCGAACGTCGGCGCGCTGCGTGCCCGGGTGATGGCGTTGATCTCGGCCCGTTGCGCGGCCATCCCGGCGAGCAGCGCGGGCTTGTAGTCGCTGCTCTTGATCCGGTCGAACGGCGGTGCCTGAAGCGGCAAGGTACTGGCTTGCGCAAATGGGTTGGACGCGGGAAGCGGCGTCGCCGTCTTGGCAGCGGGTATCGGCCCTTGGGCGAGTACGCTGGACGACATCAGAAGAAGGATGGCAGCGGAGGCGAGATGACGCATCGATAATCCCATCAAACGAGGTTGGCGCTTGGTTTGCACCCGCCCCGCCGACCGATCAATGGGCCGATGCGCTTCCGGCGACAGGATGCGGCATCATACCGCAATCTCCACCCTACCCGGACGAAAGGTAACAAGGGCTGCGCAACAAATCTGCGGCGTTCAACGAGTTACCGCGAACCATGGCGCCATCCGGCGCGTTAGGGCCGCTTACCAGCGAAGGAAGCCTGTGCCCCATTACCTGATCGCCCAGAGCGAACTGCCCGAAGAGCGCGAGGCCCGGCGCGAGCGGGCCGGCAAGAGTTCGGGCGAAACCTATGCTGCGACGCTCGAACAGATGCAGCCGAATGTCCGCACGACGATCATTTCGCCTGCGGATGCGGGGGATGCAATACCGGCGACGGAATGGCTCGATCAATTCGACGCGGTGTTCCTGACCGGTTCGCCGATGCATGTTTATGACGACACTCCCGAGGTTCGGCGGCAGCTCCATTTCATGCAGCAGGTTTTCGACGTCGGAATTCCGTCGTTCGGCTCCTGCGCAGGCTTGCAGATCGCGACGGCTGCAGCGGGCGGCACCGTACGCAAGATGCCGGAGCGGATGGAGGCCGGCATTGCGCGCCGGATCACGGCGACGCCGGAAGGTTCCGGCCACCCCCTGCTTAGCGGACGTCCAGCCAGTTGGGATGCCCCGGCAATCCATGGCGACGAGGTGTACGAACTGCCGCCCGGCGCCACCCGGCTCGCCGGCAACGCAGCAACGGTTGTGCAGGCCGCCGAAATCCGCTGTCGGCGCGGAGTCTTCTGGGGCGTCCAATATCATCCCGAACTCGCGCTGCGGGAAATCGCAATCGCCCTGCGTGCCCAGAAGGAAGAGTTGGTCGACGGCGGTTTGGCGCGAACGACGCAGGATGTGGACCTTCGCGCCGGAGAGATCGATGCGTTGCACGACGATCCCGATTGTCGCGCACTACGCTGGCGCTTGGGTGTCGATGGCGAGTTTGCCGAAGAGGCATTGCGGCGGCGCGAGATCGGCAATTTTCTGGCGGCACTACCCGACCTCCGGCAGGCGGTGATGCGGGGCTGATTGGAGAATGGTCATCCCGACCGCCGGGCCGGCGGCGGGTCGAGCGCTGCGGACGAATGGGTACCGGAGCAACCGGACGGAGCCGTTCATGCAGTTTGTCCGTTGTGGCGGCATGTCGCCCCCAGCATTAAGACCAGTTCGGCCTCCTGCCGCGCCTGATCCATTCGACCACCGGACCTCGCACTGATGCGGCAGTGGCAATGGGCCATACGTCTCCTCACACGCCAGATGTGGTTCCGCGCCGCCCTGTTCTGCGTCTTCGGCATCGTCCTGGCACTTGCCAGCGCGCTGGTAGGACACAGTATTTCCTATAGCTTCGCAGCGAAGGTGGGTTCCAAATCGGTCGACGGGATCCTCAGCCTGCTGGCCTCCTCGATGCTTGCCGTGACCACCTTCTCGCTGACTGCCATGGTGCAGGCCTATTCGGGTGCGACCAGCAGCATTACCCCACGCGCCGTGCAACTGCTGATCGACGACAGCACGTCGCAGAATGCGTTGGCGACCTTTCTAGGCAGTTTTCTGTTCGCGATCGTCGGTATCGTGGCGCTGTCGACGGGCATCTACGGCAGTACCGGCCGCGTTCTTCTGTACGCCGGGACGATCGTCGTGATCCTGTTCATCGTCGTGACGTTCCTGCGCTGGATACAGCATATCGCGCGCTTCGGCCGCGTGTCGGATACGATCGACCGGGTCGAGCGTGCCGCTACCGAAGCGGTTCGAACGATGACGCAGCGCGTCCGGTTCGATGGCGGCTGCCCACAGACGATACCGTCGGAAGCATCGATCCTGTACCACGATGCGATCGGGCGTATCGCGCATGTTGACTTGGCGAGGATCGGGGAGATCGCCGCAACGGTCGACACGGACATCCACCTGGTCAGCCTTCCCGGTCATCTGGCTGATCCCGCCAAGCCGCTCCTGTGGACGCGGGCCGGCCTCGACTACCATCAGATAGCGCTGTTGCGCAAGGCATTCACGATCGAGCACCAGCGCAGCTTCGATCACGATCCGCGTTTCGGTCTTGTCGTGCTGGGAGAAATTGCCGCTCGTGCCCTGTCTCCGGCGGTCAACGACCCCGGCACCGCCATCGCGGTGATCGAGGCGGGAACGCGCGTACTCGCGTCCGTCCTGCGTCATCAGCCCGAACCGGATCGGGGTCCGCCGCCACACGTCATCGTACCGCCCGTGGCGTTCTCCGACATGATCGAAGACTTGTACAGGCCGATTGCGCGCGATGGCGCGGCCACCATCGAGGTCGGCCTGCGCCTGCAAAAGGCCTTGGCAGCGCTGGTCGTCATCGACGAGAAGGCCAAGACCGATTGCCGGCGGCAGGCACGGGATGCGCTGGATCGGGCGGAGCAGGCGCTGTCGAGCGAGCGCGACGGCACGACGCTGGCGCAGCTCCACCACCGCTTATGGACGAGCAGTCCGCCGCCCGGTGAGGAATAGATGCCTTCCGACCGGCCGCATTCCCTACCCGATGCGGCTTCGCCATCGAACCTGACCAGTGTTATCCTTCCCTATGACCAACAGTAAGATCAATCCGAACGTATTCTGGGGGGCATCTGCGATCATCGCCGCCCTGCTGGCGACGACGCTGGCGATGCCCGGTACGGCGGACGTGGCGTTCAAGGCAGCGCAAAGCTGGGCGATCGACACGTTCGGCTGGTTCTACATATCGGCGGTGGCGGTGTTTCTCGTCGTCGTACTGACGCTGGGCTTTGGCCCCGCGGGCAGGCTGAAGCTGGGGCCGGACGATGCCGAGCCGGACTTCCCCTATCTGTCGTGGCTGGCGATGCTGTTCGCCGCCGGTATGGGCATCGGCCTGATGTATTTCGCCGTGGCCGAACCGATCCAGCATTATATCTCACCGCCCGAAGCGCCCAGCGGCACGATCCTGGCCGCGCGCGAGGCGATGGCGATCACCTTCCACCATTACGGCGTTCATGCCTGGGCGATCTATGCGCTTGTCGGGATGAGCCTTGCCTATTTCACCTATCGCAAGGACATGCCGCTGACCCTGCGGTCGGGCCTGTCGCCGATCCTGGGCAAGCGGATCAACGGCCCGCTGGGCGATGCGATCGACATCTTCGCGGTGTGCGGGACGGTGTTCGGCGTCTCCACGTCGCTGGGGTTCGGCGTCTCACAGATGACTGCCGGGCTGGCCTATGAATATGGATTGCCGGACACGATCACGGTGAAGATCATCGTCATCGTGCTGGTGATGGGCGCGGCTACGCTTTCGGTGCTGAGCGGCGCGGATCGCGGAATTCGTCGCCTGTCCGAACTCAACCTGACGGTCGCCATCCTGCTGATGCTCTTCGTGATGGCCGTCGGACCGACGCTGTTCCTGTTGCGCGCGCTGGTGCAGAATTTCGGTCTGTATCTCGACCATTTCGTCATGCGGACGTTCACCCTATACGCCTATGAGCCGCGCGCGTGGATGGCGGACTGGACCTTGTTCTACTGGGCATGGTGGATCGCATGGTCGCCGTTCGTCGGCATGTTCATCGCGCGCATCTCGCGCGGGCGGACGATCCGCGAATTCGTGATCGGCGTGCTATTCGTGCCGACCGCCTTCACCTTTCTGTGGATGACGGTGTTCGGCAATACCGCCATCGCGCTGGATCTGGGACCGGCCGCCGGCGGGATCGCGGATGCGGTGCAGGCGAACCTGTCCACCGCACTGTTCAAGTTCCTCGAATATCTTCCCGCCGCCGGCGTCACGTCGACCCTCGCCATCGCACTCGTCGCCATCTTCTTCATCACGTCGGCTGATTCCGGTGCGCTGGTCATCGACACTCTCGCCTCCGGCGGGGCGGAGGAAACGCCGCGGTGGCAGCGTATGTACTGGTGCGTGCTGCTGGGCGTTACCGCGACCTTGCTGCTGGTGGCGGGCGGTCTCGGCGCGTTGCAGTCGGCGACGTTGCTCGCCGCCCTGCCCTTCTGCTTCATCATGTTGCTGCTCGCGGTCGGGCTGATCCGCCAGACCAATGCCGACCTCGCCGGCGTCACGTTGCCGGGGGACGCACCCTCGGTCGCAGAACGGATCAAGCGCCTGCTCGTCCCGGCACGCCGGGCCGATATCGTGCGGCAGATCAAGCGAAACGGGGAACCGGCACTACAGTCGGTACGCGAGGCGATGGAGAAGGAAGGCTGGTCGGCGATCGCGCTGGACCGCCGCGACGATATCGTCGAACTCACCTTTACCGCAGCCGACGGTCGCACGTTCGTCTATCGCCTGACGCCGCGATCCCGCCCGCTGGCAGCCTTTACCGCGCTCGACGCGCCGGAGGGTCGCCGCAGCCTGACATGGCTGCTGGCCGCACAAACGAATGGGGAAACAGGCTTTCGCGACCTGTCCGGCTTCACGGTCGACCAGATCGCCAATGACGTCCTGAGCCAGCTGGAGCGCTGGCGCCTTACGGATAGCGTCAAGCGCCCGGTGGCCGATACCAAATCGCCATGAGGAACGCGGGAGACGTTACGGACCGGGACGTACCATAGGATCGACCTAGGCCGGGCGCTCCTGCTCCATAAGTGCAGTCGGACCAATATCGGCGGTCAATGCAATGCGCAGTACATCGGCGAAGCTGTCAGCATGGAGCTTGGCCATGATGTGCGCGCGATGTGCCTCCACCGTGCGGGCCGAAATGCCGAGCGATCGGGCGATTGCCTTGTTCGACAGGCCGTGGACCAGCGCGTCCAACACCTGCCGTTCCCGCTCGCTCAGCGTGCCGAGCAGCTGCGTTGCGCGTCGGGCACGGTTGGTTCTGTCGAACTGCCGAAAGGCGTTGTCGACCGCCTCGATCAGTCGAGCGCCGTAGAAAGGCTTCTCGATAAAATCGACCGCCCCGTTCTGCATCGCCTCCACGGCGACCCGAACCTCACCATGGCCGGTGAGGAAGATGACCGGCCAGTCGAACGCTTCTTCGTTCAGGCGGCGTTGCACTTCCAGCCCGTCCAGCTCGTGCATCCGAATGTCGAGCATCAGGCAACCCGGCGTCGCGTCCGCGCGTCCGGCCAGGAACGTCGCACCCGAGGGGTAGGAGACGACATCGACGTCATAGGTCGAAAGGAGGAACGCCACCGACTGACGAACCGCCTCGTCATCATCGACCAGATGGATGGTCCGCCGCTCGGTCACGACGCACTATCGGACCGGGCGGCCGGCAGCGTGAAGTGGAACATGCTGCCCGACACCGCGCCGACCTCCGCCCAAATGCGCCCGCCATGCGCTTCGACGATCGTGCGCGAAATCGACAGACCGAGTCCTAGACCATCGGCCTTGGTAGTCGCGAACGCCTCGAACAGCCGCGGTATCTGACCGGACGGCAGCCCGGCCCCGGTATCGATCACCGAAATGCGGATCATCTCCCCTTCCCGCCGGGTCGTTATGGTGAGGTCCGCAACCTCCGCATCGCCCATGGCTTCGACGGCGTTGCGGATCAGGTTGACCAGCACCTGCTGCACCTGCACCCGATCGGCGAAGACATGGTCCGCAGCGGGGTCGAACCGGTGGAACGCGCGCACTCCGCTTTCCCGCGCGCCGGTCAGCGCGAGGCGGCTGGCATCCTCGATCAGCGGCACCAGCGGTTCGACGCGCCGTTCATTCTCGCCCCGTGCCACGAAGCTGCGCAACCGGCGAACGATCTCGCCCGCCCGCACCGCTTCCCGACCGGCTGCATCCATCGCCTCGAGCGCCCGCGCACGGTCAGCCGCCGCTTCGCCGGTCAGACGCCGGGCGGCTTCGAGATACGCGGCGATCGCGGTCAGCGGCTGGTTCAGCTCATGGGCCAGCGTCGATGCCATCGTGCCCATCGCGCTCAGCCGTCCTACATGGATCAATTCGTCCTGCAGTTCCCGGACGCGCCGTTCGGCGCGCTGCTTGTCGGACAGGTCGCGGATGAAGCCGGTGAAGATCCGTCCGTTGCCGCTGTTCGCTTCGCCGACCGACAGCTCCACGGGAAACTCGCTGCCGTCCTTGCGACGGGCGACGACGATACGACCGGCGCCGATGATCCGCTGCTCCCCCGTTCTCACGTAACGCGTGATATAGGCGTCGTGGCGGGCACGGTGGTCCGGCGGCATCAGCATGTCGACATTGCTGCCGACGACCTCGGCCTCGCGGTAGCTGAACAGACGCTCCGCCGCTGCGCTGAACGATCGTATCCGCCCGCGATCGTCGATCACAACCATCGCGTCGGGCACGGTGGCCAGGACCGAGCGCATATGCGCTTCGCTCTCCGCCAGCCGTCGTTCCGCCGCCTTGCGGTCGCCGATATCGACGATGCTGTAGCCAAAGGCCCGCAGTCGACCATCGGCTCCGGGAATCGGCGTGATTGTCACATCGGCGTCGAACGCACCGCCAGCGATATGCAAGCATCGCGTTTCGAAACGCACCGTCGCGGCCTTGATCGCGCGTTCCCGGTCGATCCGCGCCTGTCGCGCATCGTCGGTCATCAGCCCTGCGATATCGCAACCGATCAGCAGTTGCGGTTCACGGCCGAAGAGTAGCTCGGTTCCGTCGTTGCAGAACAGGATCACGCCATCGGGGTCGGTCAGCAACACAGCACGGTCCGCGACATGGGTCGCGAACAGCGCCAGCGCCTCCCGCGTTTCAGGATCGGCCGGCGCGGTGCCAAATGGTGTCGCGACGCGGGTAAACATCGCGGGGGGCAGAGGGAAAGACGCCATCAAAGAAGCGCCTCCGTAAGCGACCTGCGCTGCCGCCCTGGAGCGGCATCATGGCTGCGCGGTGGCATCGATCCCTTGGTCCCCCCTTGCAAAACGGTCGTGTTTGCCACGATCCCTCCCCTGCATCACAATCGATATCATTACCGCGAAGGTGCCGCTATTCGTATAATCCCTAGTAGCTTAGCGCGAATCCTCTTCCTTCTGCTTAACGCCTAGTGCGCACTCGTGCGCACCAGACGATAGGGTGCCCGGCCCTCGGTCTCGACCATCAGCGTGGCCGTCCACCGTTCCCCGGCGTGCAGCCGCACGCGGGAGATGATCTGGCGTTCGCCATAAAGCGTCGCGGTGCCGGCGTGGCGGGTATAAGACTGTCCCTCGACGATCAGCGAATAGCGGACCCGACGCAGCTCCGGGGCACTACCTGAAACGATCAATGTGGTCGTCGGCCCGTCACCGATAACGTCCAGCACCAGCGGACGCGCGGAAGTCTGCATCATATCCTCCTCTCCGGTAGGGCCCATGCAGGCCAGTCCGACCATCAGCATGAAATGACCGTTCATGGCCGCCCCCCGTCCGAGTCGGCATCGCCCGGTATCGGGGCGGGCGGCGGCGGAACTGGCGGCAAGACCTGCCCGTCGAACAGCCGTTCAGCGCCGGGCGATGTCGCGAGAAACCGCGCCAGCGCCTCCGGTCCGATCTCCTTCGCCACCAGTTCGGGTGTGGGTTGCTGTCCGCGCTGGCGCAGCGACTGCCAGGCACGCAGCACTTCCGCCTGCAACGCGCGGTCGGGATCGGCCGGGGCCACCTCCAGTTCCGCTTCGGGCGCCGCCTGGTTCGTGCCGACGTCCAGCATCGGCGGCAGCTGGTTGACCGTCGCCGACCGACGTTCGCCGCCGATCGTTCCCATCCGCGTGTCGGCAGTGGGGCGTCCGAGCTGGTCCATGCCGGTACGCTCGCGCCCGTCAGGAACCTTACCGACCTGCCCCTCCGTTTCCGTCTGCGGCCGTACCACGCGGTGGACCACCTGCGCGCAGGCGGTGGCCGCGATCGCCGAGGACAACAGCACCATCGGCATGATCCTGGCACGCGCGGTCATCGGGTCTGCGTCACGCTGATTTGCGCGCCGCCCATTTGGTCGATCGCGATGCCCAGCGCGTTGCCGATCTGAGTGATGATCGCATCGTTGCCGACACCCAGTTGCGATACGCTCGCCTGGTTCGCGTCGCCGATCTGGGTCAGGCTGACACTGCTGGCGCTTCCCTCCTGCCATAGCAACGCGACGTTCGTGGCCCCCTGCTGCTCGACCGTCGCGTTATGGCCGATACCGTCTGCCATCTGGTGCAGGGTGGCCGTATTGCCGTTGCCCAGCATCGTCACCACCGCCGTGCTGGCGGCGACGACCGCGCCGCCCTGATCGACGTCCAGTCGGTTATCCGTGCCGCTCAGCCGGGCATCGAGCGATGCCAGATCCTTTTGCCGGGCCATTAGCCGCTGCTCCGCGCCGTCCATCGCAATATCGGCCGTGCCGTCGGCCTCTGCCTGTTCGATGCGGGCTTCGTTCATCGAGCCGCTCTGCCGCACGGACGCGATGGATTGCGCGTCCGCGGCGGTGGGGAATAGCAGGATGGCGGCAATGCCGGCGCTCAGGTGGTTCCGCATGACGTTGCTCCCGAAAAAGGTAACCCGGCCCGGACGACAGGGGATGGCATTCCGGGCCGGGCACCGCTCACTGCACCACGGTCGCTAGGTTCGACGATCCGCTCTGCAGGACGGTAGAGATGTCGTTGTTCGACGTCTGGGTCACGAAGGCGGCGTTGCCGGTGCCGCTCTGGTTGACGCTCGACGCGTTGCCCGAACCCGACTGGATGACCAGCGCATATTGGCCGGTACCCGCCTGGGTCACATCGGAGTCGTTGTCGTCGCCATATTGGCCGACGCCGGCGACGTTGCCCGATCCGGTCTGCAGGATCGACGAGTCATTGTCGTCGCCGGTCTGCACGTTGACCGCGAGATGGTTGTCGCCGTCCTGGTCGATCGACGACATGCCGTCATCGCCGCTCTGATAGATCGCTGCCGAATAATTCTCGGTCGGCGGGCTGTCCTCGCGCTGGGTGATGCGCGCGGTGTTGCGGCTGCCGGTCTGCTGGGCAAAGGCATCGCTGTCCTCGCCGCGCTGTTCGATCGTCGCGTCGTTGTTGTTGCCCGACAGCTGCCACACATAGGCGACCGAACGGTTGCCATAGTTGCGGATCAGCGCGTCGCTGTTGTTGCCGTTCTGCAGCACCTCGGCATAGCCCGAATTCGCCCGCTGATAGACGTCCGAGTTATTGTTGTCGCCCGCCTGGCTGACATAGGCCGCCGAGTCGATCGGGCGGACGCCGCCGGGAGCGGTCTGGTTGACCAGCGAGGTGTTGCCGTCACCAGACTGGCGCACGGTGGCCAGCACGTTACGACCGCCCTGGATCACGTCCGACATATTGCCGTCGCCCGACTGTCCCACATCGGCGACGTCCGCCACGCCGCTCTGCATCACGGTCGATCCGTTCTGCACGCCCGACTGCGCGACGGTTGCGGTATCGGTATCGCCCAGCTGGGCGACGGTGCTGTCGTTCTGCCGGCCCGGCTGGGTCACGGTCGCGCTGTGGTTGCCGGCACCTGCCTGGGTGATGCTGCTCGCATTGCCCCAGCTCGAATCGCTGAGCGCTGCGGTGGCGTCACCCTGCGACACGGTGGCGTCGTTGTTGCTGCTGAACTGATCGATCGACGAGCGGTTTTCGTCATCGACCTGGGTGACATAGGCGGTGTTCGCGTTGCCCGCCTGGTTGATGGTCGACGCGTTCGGGTTGAAGCTGAGCGTCGTCGTTTGCGAGACGCGGGCAACGTTGTCGCTGCCGGTCTGGTCGATGGTCGAATCGCTGGCCGGGGGGATCGACCCGCCGGAGAAGTTGGAGCCGTCATCCTGCTGGCGGACATCGGCGTTGTTACGTGCGCCCGACTGGTTGACCACCGACGCCGCACCGGCACCAGAACCCAGCTGGTTGACGTTCGCGGTGTTGCTGGTGTTGGTCTGCGTCACGCTGCTGGTCGATTGCGCCATGGCGCCCGACGAGATGGTGAGGGCAAGCGCCGAAGCGGCGCCGAGCAGGATGGTTTTCACGTCTTCTCTCCCGTTTTGTGCGGGCGTCGATGATCGCCGCCCTGTTCTGTGCCGGATCGACGAACCGTCGCGCCTCCGGCGTTGCGCGATCGACGGGACATCGCGGGAGCAGGGCGTGGCGAACCGCATGACAGGGCTTGCAGCCGGAGCGGCAAGCGCGAATGTTGTCCGCGTGAGCCTGGTCTCACGCCAGTTCGGTTCCCGTAACCGAACTGATCCGGACCCGCCGGTGTCGAGACGCCAATCCTGAGCGCCGACGGGTCCGTCGATTTCTTCGGCCTTGCGGCCCTCTGACTACATATCCTTCCCCGTCTCCGCCGCCGGCTCGGCGTTGCCACTGGGATGAGGGAGTGCCGGCGGCGAAGGACTGTGAAGCGGTACGGCCACGGGTCGCGGCACCGCATTGGCGGCAAAGCGCGGCGCGCCGCCACGTTGCGCGACCGTCCGCGTGCTGGTGCAGGAGCCGTCGACCGGCCTGCCCCCCGCTCCGGTCGGCAGGACGACCTTGTCAGCGGCGATATTGTCGCGGCCGGCGTAATAGCGCCTGAGGACACCTTGGGCGTAATCGGGCGTGGTGTTCAGGCACCACAGGTTCATCGCGGCACCTTCGACGATCAGGCCATAGACCGCCGTCTCGATCGCCGATTGCAGCGCCAGTGCGTCCGGCTCGTTATAGGCGATCCCGGCCTCCAGCTCGAGCAGGTCCTTGAACGCGACATAGCGGAAGGCGTTGGCGTTGATCCCGACCGATGCGATCGACTTGCGCACGCTGATATTGGTCAGCACCTCGCCGGTCCGCACGCTGATCGCGCGCAGATAGATGGTAACGGTATCCTCGCGATATTGCGTGCTGCCGCCGATACCCAGAAATCGCGCGCCCGATCCGCCCGACTTCGTGTTGCTGTCATAGCCGATGATCCCGCCTTCGAGCAGCACCCCGGCGAACAACAGCGGCGGCAAGGCCTGCGGATTGACCTTCTTCTCGCCCAGATAGGCCGCGCGCATCTCGCGGATCACGGCACGTTCGCGCAGCAGGTTGTCCAGCTTCTCCCGTTCGATCACCGTAAACCAGCTATTGTTTCCGGCTTCCTGCAACGCCTTGATCAGGATCGACGTCGACCCCTGCGTCACCGCGCGCGACAGGGTCTGAACATTGTCGCTCGTCTTGAACTGCCCCGTCTGGTCGACGAAGTTGTAGACCGCGACCGACACCCGCTCGCCCGCCGGGGGGAGGAGACCCAGCTGCTTCGTTGCGGGCGTCGGCCGGGTCGCCTGGGCCGGCTCCCATACCGCCTGGTTGTGCACGGCGCAGCCGCCGGTCGACCAGGCCAGCGCCGCCAGCGCCAGACCCCGCATCGTCTTGCCCCGGCGCATCAGAACCCGTCCCCGGTCAGCAGCGGCACGACGATTTCCGTCACGCTGCCATCCGAAAGGTTGGTGATCGTCAGGGTGACCGAATCGAGCCCGCGAACGAACGCTATTTCCTGATCGCCGAACTTGATGAGTCCGCTGTCCTTGGCGTTCTCTCCGAAGATCAGATTGGTGATCTGCGTCGAGAGCGACGACAGCAGGCGACTTTGCAGCGTTCGGACGAACTGGTCTGCCGGGCTGTTTTTGGATTCAGCTGCCGGGTCATTGTACTTGTTCTGGGCGGATGCGATTCCAAGCAGGTGGGCCGAATTGAACGGACTGCCGCCAAAAGACGGATTGATTGGCGTGTAAACGATGTCAGAGGCGTGCGCCGGCGAAATTGCAAGAAAACTGCAAGCGACAGCAGCCGGGATAATTACCCTAGTCATACAGCCTCCCCTTGTCGGGATGGTCGCGTCGCGGCCAATAACCCGCCAGTTTATCCGATTTTTTATAAGCAGGATTTCCTGCCGATCGTGGGAATGTATTTACGGGAAATTAACGATTCGGCATATGCGTAGGAATACGTATTAGTTGATTTGTGTCTCGCCATGAGACAGCAATTCTCTTGTCCTGCATATGCTTGGAGCGCCTCACCGTACCTACAGGCCGTTCACGCAAACCTCAGCCACGTGGCGGGTTGCACGCAGAACGATGCGACCGAGCCATTGCTCTAACCGAAGACAAACTCCCCCCAATTTTTATGTTAGCGATAACTCCTACAAATTGCAGTTGCGCAAAGCGATCATATCGATATTTGTCCGAGTATAACGAACCGCGAAAGGTTCGGGAGGAGGGGACAAATCGTGTTGAGCAGAACTGCCATTCTGGCGTCGGTGTCACTTTGCTCGTTGCTGACCGCCATATCGGCGAGTGCGCAGACCGCGACCGGCTACGCGCCCGATAGCAACACTTCGCCGGTCGAAGCGCCGGCACAGACGCCAACGGCCAGTAACGCAGCCGACGAAGAGGCCGACATCGTCGTGACCGGCGTACGCGCATCGATCCTCGGCGCGCTGAACGTGAAGCGCAATGCGACGCAGGTCGTCGACTCGATCGTCGCGGAGGACGTGGGGAAACTCCCCGACAATAACGTGATCGAAGCATTGCAGCGGGTCAGCGGTATCCAGGTGACGAACCGCACCGGCGGCGAGGCCGCGGGAATTTCGATCCGTGGGCTGCCCGACGCGCTGACCACGATGAACGGCCGCAATATCTTTACCGCGTCGGGACAGGCGTTCGCGTTGCAGGATATCCCGGCGAACCTCGTAAAGCGGATCGATGTCTACAAGACGCGCGCCGCCGATCAGATCGAAACGGGCATCGCCGGCCAGATCGACGTGTTCACGCGTCGCCCGTTCGATTTCAAAGGGTTCGCCATCTCTGGTGTCGCGCGCGGCATTTACAACGAACAGGCCGATTCGTTTAACCCCAACGTCTCGGCGCTCATCAGCAACCGCTGGGAAACCGGCATCGGCGATATCGGCGTGCTGGTCAGCGGCAGCTATTCGCGCACAAAATTCCGCGACATGAGCGTGACGTCAGGCGCGATGGTGCCGTTCGTCACCGAAAACCCGCCGCCGGGCTATACCCCGTTGCAGCGCGTCTTCCCCGAAAGCGGCGCGTGGGAACCGGGTACCGAGCGTGGCCTTCCTACCGCGGCCGGCTCGACCTTCCTGCTGGGTGGGCGGCAGGTGCCCTATTACCTCTCGCGCGATGCGGTGTTCAGCCCCGACGTCAGCGGCACGCGCGAACGTCCGGCCGTCAACGCAGCGGTGCAATGGTCGCCGAACAGTTCGTCGACCTATACCGCCGAGTTCTTCTGGAACCAGTTCAGCGCGACGACGCAGAACAGCCTGTTCTTCAGTTTCGTCGACTGGTGGGGATCGCTCGGCGCCAACCCCAAATCGACGATCGAACTGTATCCGGGCACCAACATCATCAAGGCGCGCTCGGTCGGCGACGTGTATGGCTTCAACAGCGGCGACTATACCCGGTCGAAGACCAACAGCTACGTCTATGCATTGAACGGTGACTGGAAGGTCGGCGACAATGCGCGGATCACCGCCGACCTGTCGTACCAGAACAGCCAGTTCGACACGCAATTTCTCGCGATGCGGATCGACCGCGTGGCCAAGCGGATCGATGTCGACTTCAATACGAAGAACGGCATCCCGGCCTATAACTTCGACAACAATGCGCTGCTGACCGACCCGACTCAGTGGAATGTCGGTGAATTCTACGACAACGCCAACCGGTCGAAGGGTGACGCGATCACCCTGCACCTCGATGGCGAGAACAAGTGGGACGACGGCTTCCTGCGGCGGGTAAAGGCGGGCCTCCGCGTCGACAGTCGGAATGCGATGGATTCGGTCCGGGCGCAGGATGCGCGTGGTCTCGGGCGTCGCCTGTCGACACTCGATCCGGGACTGCAGCTGACCAATAAGGATTTCTTCGACGGACGCGCCAGCGTCCCTACGTCGTGGCTGGTGCCCAATGGCAGCTATATTTACGAGAATGTCGACGCGATCCGGCAACTGTACAAGGGCAGCGTCGCACCGAACTTCAAGCTGTCGGACCAGCTGTCGCTGACCGACGTGTTCGACATCAACGAAATCACCATGACCGCCTATGCGATGGCGGACGGGCAGATCAGCCTGTTCGGCCGTCCGCTCGATGTGCAGGCCGGCGTGCGCTACGTCGATGTCGACACCAATTTCGTGTTCACCGACCGGTATAACGGCGCAGTCACCCGCGACTCGAACGGCACCAGCCGGTTCCTGCCCAGCGCGACGTTGCGCTATTCGATCACCGACGCTTTCCGGCTGCGCTTCAACTATGGCGAAACGCTGCGCCGGCCGGCGTTCGGCGACCTCAACCCCAATCCCAACCTCGTCGGCGACCTCACCGGGGTCGGCCGTGGCAGCGGGGGATCGGGCAATCCGAACCTGCGCCCGACCACCTCACGCAACTATGACCTGTCGGCCGAATGGTATTTCGAACGCAACAGCGCGATCTACACCACGCTCTTCCGGCGCGAGATCGATGGGCTGGTCGTGCCGCTCACCTCGCTGCTGGTCATCCCGGGCACGGGGCTGAACACCGATCGCTTCGCCGTTACCCGGCCGGAAAACGCGTCGAACGGCGTCTTGAAGGGGCTGGAACTGGGGCTGACCTATTTCCCGACCTACCTGCCCTCGATCCTCGACGGCTTCGGGTTCCAGGGCAGCCTGACGCTGCTCGATTCGAAGCAGAACATCCCGATCTCCAACCAGGCGGGGCAGATCGTCGGCGAAACCGAATCCGGCTTCTTCGGCGTGTCCGACCTGTCGTACAACGCGACGCTCGCCTATGAACGCGGTGGCCTCGGCGCGCGGCTGTCCTATGTGTGGCGCAAGGCGTTCCTCGGCAACAACGAAGCGCGGCTGTTCGCCAATCCGATCGGTGTCTGGCGGCGGCCCGAAAGCAGCCTCGATTTCCAGCTGACCTGGGGGATCACCGACCGGCTGGGGCTGACGCTGGATGCCGTCAACCTGACCAACCAGACGCAGCAGAACTATTACCGGTTCGAGGATGCCGGCAACGCCGACCAGTTCAACCTGGGCACGACGCTGCTGTCGCGGACCTTCGCGGTCGGCGTGCGCTTCGCCCTCGACTGATGCGGCGGCGGGCGCGGTGTTCGCGCCCCTGCCCCCTTCGCTGCCCTTCATCTTATTTCGGAGTGACCATCCATGACCCGGTCCACGCTTCCGCTCGTCGCGCTCACCCTGTTCCTCGCCGGTTGCAGCGGCATCTCCGGCGGAGAGGCGAGCGGCAACATCTCCGCGCCCGCCGCACCCACACCGACGCCTACGCCGACCCCGACCGCCACCGCAACGCCGGTCGGCCTCGCGCTGACCGGCGATACGATGCCCGTCCATGACCCGGCGATCATCAAGGACGGCAACACCTATTTCCTGTTCGCCACCGGTTCGACGTCCGACCGCGAGGGGTTGCTGGCCACGCGTACGTCGAGCGACCTGAAGGCTTGGACGTACAGGGGGCCGGCCTATACCGCGCTGCCGGCATGGGCGACGACGGCGGTGCCTGGCACGTCCGGCATCTGGGCGCCGGACATCGTCAAGCGGGGCGGCGAATATCGCCTATACTATTCCGTATCGACCTTCGGTTCGAACCGGTCGGCGATCGGCCTGACCACCACCAACGCGCTGAACCAGAATACGCCGTCCACCGGCTGGACCGACAAGGGCGCGGTGATCCAGTCCAGCACCAGCGACAATTTCAACGCGATCGACCCCGCCGTCTTCACCGACGCCGATGGCCGCGAATGGATGGCGTTCGGCAGCTTTTGGTCCGGGATCAAGATGGTGCGGCTCGATCCTGCAACCGGCCTGCGGCTGGCCAGCGACCAGACGGTCTATGCGCTGGCGTCGCGTCCGGCACCGACCGCGGTCGAGGCGCCGTTCGTCGTGCGCCACGGCAATTTCTACTACCTGTTCGTGTCGTTCGACAATTGCTGCCAGGGAGCGAACAGCACCTATAACACCGTCGTCGGACGTTCGGCGTCACCGACCGGACCCTATGTCGACAAGGCGGGCAAGGCGATGATGGACGGCGGCGGCACGCTTGTGCTGGCATCGGGTCAGGGTACCAATGCGCGCTATGTCGGGCGCGGCCATGTCGCGGTTCTGCAGGAAAGCAGCGGTGACCATATCGTCTATCACGCCTATGACCGCGAGCGGAACGGCGCACCGACGCTGCAGATTCAGCGGCTGACCTGGGATGCCGATGGCTGGCCGGTGGCGCAGTAAGGGAGGGAATGTCGATGACCGATCATCTGTCGCGCCGCGCGTTGCTGGGTGGCCTTGCCGCCGCCGGCTCGGTCGCCGCCCTGCCCACGCTGGCGCAACGTCGCCGGAGGGGTAGCGGAATCGTCAACCCGCTGGTCAGGAACCGCGCCGATGCGCAGGTCTTTCGCCACACCGATGGCTGGTATTACCTGACCGGGTCGGTGCCGGAATATGACCGGCTCGTGCTGCGCCGTTCCAAGACGATCGGCGGCCTGACCAACGCGCCTGAACGGGTGTTGTGGCGGCACGAGGCCAAGGGGCCGATGTCCGGGTTCCTGTGGGCACCGGAGTTGCACCTGATCGATGGCAAATGGATCATGTATTTCGCCGCGGGTCCGAGCGGTGGCGGCGAGGACGTGTTCCGCATCCGCACCTATGCCGTGGTATGCGACGGGCCCGATCCGATGACCGGCAACTGGACCGTGCTCGGCCAGTTGCAGACGCCGTGGGACAGCTTCAACCTCGACTCGACCAGCTTCGTCCATCGCGGCACCCGCTACCTCGCCTGGGCACAGCGCGAGCCGGGGATCGAAACCAACTCGAACCTGTATCTGGCACCGCTCGCCACCCCCCTGACGCTGGCGGCCAAACCTGCCCGGCTGACCGTGCCGACGCTGCCATGGGAGATACGCGGGTATAAGGTCGCGGAAGCCCCGGCGCTGCTGGCGCGCAACGGGCGGCTGTTCATGACCTATTCGGCCAGCGCCACCGATGCGCGCTATTGCCTGGGGATGCTGACTGCGCGCGACGATGCCGACATCACGGACCCGGCCGCCTGGAGCAAATCGCCGGTGCCGGTGATGCAGACTTCGGTCGCGCACAAGATATACGGCCCCGGCCATAACAGCTTCACCGTGGACGAACGTGGACGCGACATGCTGGTGTTCCATGCGCGCGATTATGCGAAGATCGAGGGCGACCCGCTGTTCGATCCGAACCGCCATACCCGTGTCCAGCCGATCCGCTACGATGCGGCGGGCGTGCCGCAGTTCGATCCGCCCGTCGCCAACGGGCCGCTCGCATAGCGCTCACGCACCCGATAACTAACGATATAAAGAAATCTTTATATCGCGGTTGACAGGTGACGCCACATGGTGTTGAACCGTGGCGTCGAGGTTCCCCATCCCAGGCATGGCGATGGGGCTAAGACGGGAAGCCGGTGGTGTCCTTTCGGGCAGAATCCGGCGCTGCCCCCGCAACTGTAAGCGGCGAGTGGCGGCTCCATTTCGTGTCACTGGGTTCCCGCAAGGAACCTGGGAAGGCCGGAGCCACCGCGTAGACCCGTGAGCCAGGAGACCTGCCTTCCGACGCCATAACGTTCCTCGGACGGGGGTTCCTCCGGTGGATCGCGCTTGATGCGTGGTCTGTCGGCGGCCTGCCGTCCGGGCCCGTTGCTCCCTTGCGCGCTCTCGCCTGTCCCTCGCCCGCAAAGCCAGGTGAAGCATGACGAGCAGCGGTTTCGCATTCACGATCAGCAGTACGAATTTCGACGAGGACTATCGTCCGGCGGACGATACGCGGCTTACCACGAACTTCGCGAACCTCGCGCGGGGGCCGGACCGGCGGGACAATCTGCGCCGGACGATGCGCATGATCGACCATCGCTTCAACGCGCTGATGCATTGGGACAATCCGACCGGCGATCGCTATGCGGTGACGTTGCAGATCGTCTCCGCCGCGCTCCGCATCGGTGACGACGACGCCTTCCCGTTGATCGAGATGCTGCACACTGTCGTTACCGACCGGATCAGCGGCGGATGCAGCGACGGCATGGTCGGCAACAACTTCTCCTCCTACGTCCGCGATTATGATTTCAGCGTGGTGCTGCCGGGTCACCGCAAGGCCGGGGGCGATGCGACGCCCGACGGCTTCGGCGATCTGCACGGCAATCTGTTCAAGCAATTCGTCCGTTCGAATGCCTATCGCGACCGGTTCCGCAAGGCACCGGTGATCTGCCTCAGCGTATCGAGCCGCGAAGTCTACCACCGCACCGCGAACGTCCACCCGATCCTCGGCGTCGAATACCGCACCGGCGAAGGTTCGACGACCGACGATTATTTCGCGAAGATGGGGATGAAGGTCCGCTACTTCATGCCGCCGCACGGCGTCGCCCCGCTCGCCTTCTATCATGTCGGCGATCTGGTCAGCGACTATAGCAATCTGGAACTGGCCAGCACCATCAGCACGATGGAGACGTTCCAGAAAATCTACCGGCCCGAAATCTACAACGCCAATTCGGTGGCGGCGGAACGCTACCGGCCGAGCCTCGACTATCAGGACTATTCGCTGACCCGCATCGTCTACGACCGCGAGGAACGCAGCCGGCTGGCCATCGAACAGGGCCGCTTCGCCGAGGAAACGTTCATCAAGCCGCATGGGGCCGCGCTGCAGCGCTGGTCCGCGACTGCCGGCCATTGATCCCCGCTTCTCCAAGGTATTCGACATGACGACATTGTTGCCGACGACAACCGCGGGCAGCCTGCCCAAACCGTGCTGGCTCGCCGAGCCAGAAACCCTGTGGTCGCCGTGGAAGCTGACCGGCGACGCATTGGTCGCGGGCAAGCGCGACGCGCTGCGTCTCGCGGTCGAGGATCAGCGCCAGGCCGGGATCGACATTCTGGGCGATGGTGAACAGACGCGCCAGCATTTCGTCACTACCTTCATCGAGCATCTGGCGGGCGTCGATTTCCAGAAGCGCGAGACGGTCCGCATCCGCAACCGCTACGACGCCAGCGTGCCCACGGTCACGGGTGCCGTGTCCCGCCCCGAACCGGTGTTCGTCGACGACGCCCGTTTCCTGCGCGCGCAGACCGATCGGCCGATCAAATGGACTCTGCCGGGTCCGATGACGATGATCGACACGCTGTACGACGCCCATTACCGAAGCCGGGAACGGCTCGCCTGGGAATTTGCCTGCATTTTGAACGAGGAGGCGCGGGAGCTGGTGGCCGCCGGCGTCGACATCGTCCAGTTCGACGAACCGGCGTTCAACGTCTTCTTCGACGAAGCGAACGACTGGGGCATCGCAACACTCGAGCGTGCGGCACAGGGACTGAACGCCGAGACCGCCGTCCATATCTGCTACGGCTATGGCATTCCGGCCAATACGGAATGGAAGAAGACGCTCGGATCGGAATGGCGGCAATATGAGCGGACCTTCCCCAATCTCCAGAAGTCGTCGATCGATATCGTCTCGCTGGAATGCCATAATTCGCGTGTCCCGCTGGACCTCATCGAACTGATCCGGGGCAAGAAGGTGATGGTCGGGGCGATCGATGTCGCGACCGATACGGTCGAGACGCCGGAAGAGGTTGCCGCCACCCTGCGCAGCGCGCTGCGCTTCATCGATGCCGACAAGCTGTATCCGGCGACCAATTGCGGGATGGCGCCGCTGTCCCGCAGCGTTGCGCAGGGGAAGCTGAAGGCGCTGGGAGCCGGGGCAGCGATCGTCCGCCGCGAGCTATCTTCCTGACCGGCCGGGCTTTCTCGCCTGGAAGGGTCATCACGGACTAATTGGCGGCCATGTGGAACAGCATGGCCGTCCCCGCTTTACACACCCGTCGCAGCTTGATGGGAAGATCGCCGGATGCCGAGAGTGTTTCTGCTGCACGCCCTTGGCTCGAGCGCGCGCGAATGGGACGACATCGTCGAGGCCCTCGGCGAAGGTTTCGAATGCGTCGCCTTGAACATTCCCGGGTTTGGCGACACCCCGGATGCCGATCTGGACTTGGCAGGCCTGCTCGCCTGGTTTGCGGGAGAGGTTTCCGCCCGACCGTTTCAGCCATGGTCGGTGGTCGGGCACAGCATGGGCGGCAAGATCGCCACGCTCGCCGCCGCCCGGGCAGGCGACGGAGACGCCGCCTTTGCCGGGCTGAGCGCCGTCGTCCTGCTCGCCGCCTCTCCCCCCGCCCCGGAACCGATGGACGATGCCCGCCGGCAGCAAATGCTCGGCTGGATCGCCGATGGCCGGATCGATCGGGAAGAGGCCGCAGCCTTCGTCGACGACAATTGCGCAGCCCGGTTGCCGGATATCGTTCGGGAAAAGGCGATCGAGGACGTCATGCGTGCCGGTCCGCTGGCGTGGCGCGCATGGCTGGAAAGGGGCAGCCGCGAGGACTGGCGCGACTCGGTCGGGAGCATTTCGCTGCCGACGCTGATCGTCGCGGGCGGTGAGGACGGTGATCTGGGTGAAGACGCGCAGCGTCGCCTGAACCTGCCCCACTATCCCGATGCCCGGCTGGAGGTCTTGGCCGGCGCGGCACATCTGCTGCCGTACGAAGCCGCGTCTGAGACGGCCGCGTTGATCGCTGGGCATATCCGGTCGGCATTGCCCGAACCAACCGCGCAGGTCCTGCTGCAGGACTAGACCCGTCGATTTCGCCCGCTTGGGCTTTTGGGAGAAACATAGTGGATCTGGGTATCAAGGGTCGCATCGCGCTGATCAGCGGCGCGGATTCAGGAATGGGCAAGGAAACTGCCCGACTGCTGCTCGAAGCCGGCGTGCGGGTCGCGCTGACTGACAAGGACGGCGGCACGCTGGACGAGGCTGCGGCGGACCTCAAGCGGCTTGGCGACGTCGTCGCGGTGACGGGCGATGTGACGAAGGCCGCCGACGTCGCCGAAATCTGGCGGCAGGTGCGGGAGCAACTGGGTGCGCCCGACATCTTCGTCAACGCAGCCGGTGTTACCGGCGCGACGGGGGATTTCCTCGAGGTGGACGATGCCGGCTGGCTGGAAACGCTCGACATCAACCTGATGGGCGCGGTTCGCATGTGTCGCGAGGCGATCCCCGCGATGCGTAAGCGTGGCTGGGGTCGTATCGTCCTCTTCTCCTCGGAGGACGCGGTACAGCCCTATGTCGATGAACTCGCCTATTGCGCATCGAAGGCGGGGATCAACAGCTTGGCCAAGGGACTGTCCAAGGCCTATGGCTGCGACAATGTCCTCGTGAACACCGTCTCACCGGCATTCATCGCGACACCGATGACCGACGCCATGATGCGCAAGCGCGCCGAGGAAAAGGGCGTGTCCTTCGACGAAGCGATCGAAAGTTTCCTTGAGGAGGAACGTCCCGGGATGGTCCTGAAGCGTCGCGGCAAGGCCGAGGAAGTGGCCGCCGCCGCCGTGTTCCTGTGTTCCGAGCGCGCAAGCTTCATCAACGGCGCCGGCATTCGTGTCGACTCCGGCTCGGTTTTCACGGTGGCAAGCTGAGCGATATCGGCCCCGGCGCTGTCCATGCGCCGGGGCCGATCATTCAGGCGACGCCCGCGCCGCCGGTCACGCCATATACTTCGCCGGTGATGTAGCTGCCTTCCTGGCTGGCGAGCAGGACATAGACCGGCGCGATCTCGACCGGTTGCCCCGGACGGCCGAACTGGCTCTGCGACCCGAACTGCATCACCTTTTCCTGCGGCTGTCCGCCCGATGGTTGCAGCGGCGTCCAGAACGGGCCCGGCGCAACGACATTGGCGCGAATGCCCTTTTCGATCAGCTGCGCCGCCAGCGCCTTGGTATAGGCGACGATCCCGGCCTTGGTGGTGGCATAGTCGAGGAGGATCGCTGACGGATCATAGGCCTGTACCGACGCCGTCGTGATGACCGCTGCGCCGGTCGGCAGGTGCGGCACCGCCGCCTGCGCGATCCAGTGCATCGCGTACAGGTTCGTCTTCATCGTCCGGTCGAAATCCGCCGACGACACCTCCGCGACGCTGTCGCGGCTCTGCTGATGCCCGGCATTGATGACGAGGATGTCCAGGCCACCCAGCTGCTCGACCGCCTGTTCGACCATCGTCCGGCACCAGTTCTCGTCGGTGATGTCGCCCGGGAGGTCGACGGCGGTGCGCCCTTCCGCCGCAATCAGCTTGAGTACTTCCGCGGCATCTTCCCGCTCGGCCGGTAGATAGGAGATGGCGACATCCGCCCCTTCGCGCGCAAAGGCGATCGCCGCCGCGCGACCGATGCCGCTGTCGCCACCGGTCACCAGCGCCTTGCGCCCGACGAGCTTGCCGGCACCCTTGTAGCTGGTTTCGCCGTGATCGGGCACCGGGTCCATCTTCGCCGTCGATCCCGGCACCGGCTGCGGCTGCTCGGGAAAGGGCGGCTGCGGATATTGCGTACGGGGATCCTGCATGGTCAGGCGATCGGTCATCATCATCTCCGGTGGGAAGGAAGTCCTGTAAACCATTGAAAGGCAATTCAGTCGCAGGCTGCTTCGCCATTCAGGACGGAAAGCGCCATCACATGCGCCAGATGGCTCAGCCCCTGCGGCAGGTTGCCGAGGAACGCCCCGCTGTCGGGATCGATCATCTCCGCCAATATGCCGTGCCCGTGCGACAGCCCGTCGTTCAATCGGTCGAGCATCGATCGCGCTACCTCGCGCTGGTCGAGCAATGCCCTCGCCTCCACCATCCAGAACGAACAGGCGAGGAAACACCCCTCCTCCCGTGCCATGCCGGAATAGCGATAGTGGAACGCCCCGGCCCCCAGTTCGCGGTCGATCGCGTCGAGCGTCAGGCGCAGTCGTTCGGCGCCGTCGAACCCGAAACGGACCGCCAGTGCCAGCGAGGCGTCGATCTTGTCGCTGCCGGGAAACATCACGAACGCCTGCTGGCTGTCGGACCAGCATTCCGCCTCGATCCAGTCCTTGATCCGGTCCCGTTCGCGCTGCCAGCGTTCGCGACAGGTCGTCGGCAACTGCCCCTGGTCGGCCAGCTCCACCGCGCGCGCCAGCCCCTGCCAGCAGCTGATCTTCGACATGGTATAGTGCTGCTGTTCGGGAAGCTCCCAGATGCCAGCATCCGGCAGCCGCCAGCGGTCGGCGCACTCGTCGGCCAGCTGCGACAGGAACGCAGCGCTGGCACTGTCGAGGATATTGCCGTTGGCGACGAAGCACGACGCCGTCTCGAAGATATCGCCATAGACGCCGTGCTGCGCCTGATCGGTGGCGAGGTTGCCGGTGACCACCGGCCGCGAACCGCGATAGCCCGGCATCGCCCATTCGGTCACGCCGGGCACGATCCCGCCGTCGAGCCGGTAGCAGACGCGCGTGCCAGTATTGCGCAACTGGTTCAGCAGCCAGGTAAACGCCGCCTTGGCCTCCGCCTCCGCACCGGCGGTCAGGAACGCCTTGATCGTATAGCCGGCATCGCGAACCCAGGCGTAGCGATAATCGAAATTCTTCTCGCCGCCGATCCCTTCGGGCACCGAGGTCGTCGCCGCCGCCGCGATCGCCCCGGACGGCGAATAGAGCAGCAGCTTCAGCGCCAGCGCGCTGCGGAGGAAGGCGGGGCGGTCGTCACCAGCATAGGTAACCCCGGCGGACCAGTCGCGCCATTCCCGATCGGACACGTCGATGCGGGCGTCGATTTCCTCGATCGTCGGTGCGACCAGCGGCTCGTCCTGTCCGGCGACGATCGCGACCGTGCGCCGATCGCCCGCCCGGACGACGATTTCGCCGGTGATGCCCTCGTCCGCCCAGCAACAGGTGATACGCGGATCATGGACGAACAGGCCCAGCACGCGCTCGACATGGAAGACGGTGTGCCGCCCGATCGTCGAATGATAGGGATTGACGGTATCCCCCCGCCGCCCCGGCCGCATCGTCAGCGCGAACCGGACGGTCCCGTCCAGCCCCTCCACCCGGCGTGCCAGTTCGGCCCAGGGAAGGCGCCCGGCCGTCCCGCTATTGAGCGATTCGGTGAGCTTCGCCCGGCCATCGGCGGTGACGAAGATCGTCTCCAGCACGTTGCTGTCCTGGCGATATCGCCGTTCAACGGTGAACGGCACATCCGGCACCAGACTGAAGCGCCCACCGCCCTGCGCATCGAGCAGCCGGTCGAACAGCGGCGGGGAATCCAGGTTGGGAACGCACCACCAATCGATCGACCCGTCGCTGCCCGACAGCACCACCGACCTGCCATCGCCCAGCGCGCCATAGCATTCGAGGGGCAGATTGCCGTCGATGCGTTGCTGTGCCGTATCGGGCGAACTCGTTGCGATGCGCTCGATCAACGTTTTCAGCATCCGAAGGGACGGCCATGCTGCGCCCCGCGGCGGCTGCGTTCGTCGTCCGTCATATGCTGCTTCCTCATTGCGATGAGCAGCTACAATGTTTCTGATCCAGGTTGGTTCTGACCGACGGATTTATCCCGGCCAGTCGGAACGCTGCTGCACCTAATTTCGGCGGGCCACGACCACCTGCCATCTCGATCGGTAACGGACGGCGCGTAGCTTCCACGTCACCCCGGTCAGGCTGAGGAACCGCGCCTGGATCCCGGCGGCGTGCTGCGCGAAGTCGTAATAGTCGACCCGGTGATGCGCGAGGACCAACCGTCCGCCCGGACGCAGCGCTTCCGCAACGTTCAAGGCCACCGCACGCATCTGACGGGGCGACAAATAGTACAGCAGTTCCGCGATTACGACCGCGTCATAGCGGACGCGCGGAAAACGTGCCGGCAGGGCGAGCTTGATCGCCCGGCTACGCGGCCAACTCGCGATGGCGCGAGCGGTCAGCCTCGTTCCCTCCGCAGTCCCCTCTGTCGCATCCAGCCGCAACGCGCGGCGCGCAATCGCGCGACTGTTCGACCCGTTACCGCTCGCCAGTTCGAGGACGCGACCGAGCGGCCCCGGCCCCAGTGCATGAAGGATGGCCGCGCGTTTCACCGCCTCGTCCCGGTTGGAGAAGGTGCGCCACGGATCGTCGTCGCCCGCGAACTTGTCCGCAAATCCGCTCAGATCGATCGTCCTCATCCACGTTCCTCGACGAACCGTTCGACCGGATGCGCGAAAACCGCCAGTTCATGGCGGGCGATCGAGAAGCCGTGCGGATCATCGCGTATCGCTCCCAATTGGCTGCGATGCGACCGGATCAGCGACCGCTTCGCCGCCGCCCCGCCGGGCAACGAAACGGTCCGGCAGCGCAGGGCGGACCGCCGTTGCGGCGGCCATACCTGATAGGTCAGTCGGCGTCCGCCAAACCGGAAGTATCGCAGCGCCCGAGCGACTGCGCGATGATCGGGATGCGCGTCGGCATTGGCCGGACCGACCAGCAGGTCGACCTTTCCATGCCGTCGCAGTGCGCGATGCAGCGCCGCACGGCACCGGTCCGCTCCGGCAGATAACTGCCCGTCCGGGAGCCGCAGAAAGGTCACTGCTTCCCGCCGAACGCTCAGGCGGCAAAGCGCATGAAGACTTTCCCGCTCGCGGGTCGCCGTCAGCCGGGCGGGCGGCCATGCCACGCTATTCGGGTGCGATGCCGCGCCGTCGCTGACCACGATTACCGCCACCGCGCTACCCTGCCGCCGCAGCGCCGCGATCAACGCCGCCGCCCCGATTACCTCGTCATCGGGATGGGGCGCGACGACAACCGCCCGGCGAACATCGGTAATGCGCAACTTCACAGCGACGGGCTCAGCAGACCCGATTGCACTGCCCGCCCGACCCGAAGGCGCTGCGCATCGGGCACGGGCTGGCGCAGATAGACGGCGAGGTCGCTCAACTGCGCCGACAGCGGGTGCGTCAGAAACTGTCCGGCCAGCCCGACCGCCCCTTGCGCGATCGTGATCGCCTGCTCCGCCGCATCGGTGATCGACAGTCGCGCCGCCGCCACTCGTGCCAGCCGTGCTTCCTCCGTAGACGCATCGTCGAACCAGAGACGCGCAGTCCGCCGCACGATCGCAGCCGCCCTGTCGGCAAGTCCGAACAATTCGGCCAGCCGGGCCGACTGGAACGGATCGTCGGCACGGCCGGTCTCGATCAGGTGCGTCCGGGTCCGGTCGAAAATACCGGCGATGCCGCCCGCATGGACCGCCACGAACCGCAATGCCCCGCCGCTGAACCAGGGTTCCCTAGCATAGGCGGCGGGCGGGCCGATGCGATCGCCGTCCTCGATCCGGGCATCGTGCCAGCGGACCTGATGGGTCTCCGACCGCTGCATCCCGGTGACACGCCACCAGTCGCGGTCGATCGCCGGCACCACCCGCGCGAGATCGAGCAGCAGGAGTTGGGGCCCGTCCGGTCCGTCGGCCGTGACCAGCGCATGGCTCAGCACCCCGGCACCGGAGGCAAAGCTCTTTCCCCCGGACAGCCGCGCTCCGTCCAACCGGAGCGGTTCATCGGCAAGGCCCGCGTTCCAGACGCCCAGCGTCGCCCCCGCCGCGATTGCCTGCCGCAGCCGTTCGCACTGTTCGACCGTCGCATAACGCTGCACGATCTGCACCGCGTCGACATGCCCCTCCAGAAGCCGGCCGAGCGGCAGGTCGCGACGACCGCATTCGTACAGCACGCGCAGCAACGCCACGAACGCATCGGCCGTCGGCGGGTCGCCGGACGGCGCGTCGGCCCATCCGGCGGCCGCGATGGCATTGCGCAGATCGGCTGCCATGCCGCTCATGCGGCGATCTCGCACCGCTGCTCTTCCAGTCCGGTCAGAATATCCTCCGCTTCGTCCAACGATACCAGTCCGTCATGAACGGTCGGGGGCGGGACGACCCGCATCGCGAACGCCTCCGCATTCGGACAATCCCGCGCCACCCCCAACACATGATCGGCGGCCAATCCAAGCCGCTCGGCCAGAACCGTCCGCGTGCCGAGCTGGTCGATGCTCGCAAAGCTTTCCCGCGCACTCGCCTGCCCCCGCCATTGCCAGGACGATCCACGCGGATCGGCCATGCGCGGCCTGTCGCCCCGGTCCAACGACAGCAACAGCCCGGCAAGTCCGCCGACGCTTCGGCCCGAACGGCGCGAGGACGTCTCGACCACCATCGCCCCGTCCCGCCGCACCCGCAGACCGGCGCGGGCGGCATCGTCGAGCAGGCGGCCATCCTCTCCGCTCGGCAGGTGCAGGAAGCCGCCCATCGCGCGATAGGCGCTGGCCCGGATCGCCAGATTGGCTCCGCCGCCGAAATGATGCGTGTCCCGTGCCTCCCACGGCACCGGATCGATGGTCCGGCGATACCGGTGCAGCCGGTCGTAAAATTGTTCGATCCGCGTAGCCTGCGGATCGCCGACCGCGTCGGTGCGCACGATCCGTCCCGCAACGACGTCTGCCTCCGCAAGCGCCCGGCACCCTGCCAGCAACCAGTCGCGTCGCGGCAGGCTGTCGGCATCGGTGGTGAAGATCAGCCCGTCGCCGCCATCCAGTATCGCCAACCCCATCGCCACCGCGGCCGCTCGGGCCGCACCGGCATTCGGCCCGGCCGTCGCGCTGCCATGTGCAACCGACAGGCGGAAGGGCAATGTCGGACCGATCCGCTGCAACAGCACCGCACTGCCGTCCCGGCAGTCGTCGAGATACAGACAGACGTGCAGCAGCGTGCGATCCCCCGAAAGGTCGCCGACAGCGGTCAACAGCGCCGGCAGCAGCGCGGCCTCGTTTCGCGCCGGAATGCACAGCACCATGGGCAGATCGTGCGGCACATCCATTCTCCCATGCGACCCAGTACGAAAGAGTCGCGGATTTTCCGGCTTCCGGGATCGGGTGGTCCACCCCGTCAAACAGTCATCATGTAGGATAGCACGCAATATCATTCCTTGATCGATATCAATCGCCTATCGGCCGGTGGAAACGCTGGTCCTTGGCGGTCGCGGGCGAAACGCGAGAGGCGCGTCCGTTGCGAGAACGCCGGTGTAAGCCTCGCGCCCACCGGCCGCCCGCCGATTGTTCCGTAGACCGAACGAAATCGTATGCTATTGGAACGTGCAGGCTGGCGGAGTGCCTGCTTTTACGGGCCAAAACGATGCCGCACGCGAAGTCGCTACCAGCGCTCGATCAATTGCTGACCTGGTCGCTGGACCGGCCTGTCACCCGACCGGCACGGTATCTCATCGCGACGCTCGTCATTGCCGTCGTGGCGGTATTCCGGGCGTCCGCGATCACCTCGATCCTGCCATGGCTCCTGTTCATCCCGCCCATCCTGCTCATCGCCCTGATGCTGGGCCGCGGGCCAGGCATCTATGCCAGCGTCCTCGCCATGGTCGCCGCCGCAGCGTCGATCGGTCGCCCCGACAACGCGTTCTGGCTGACCGAGGTACAATGGGTCGCAAGCGTCATCTTCCTGATGATCGCGCTCGGCGTCGCCCTGCTGGCCGCCGACGTGCGCGCGGCGTTCGAACGCGCTCGGCGCCTGACCGCAGAAAAGGACCACGCCCTCCAGCGACTGGCCGATCGCGAATCCTTTCTGACGAGTGTGCTGGCCAGCTCGACCGATTGCATCAAGATCCTCGATCTCGACGCCCGCCTCACCTTCATGTCCGAAGGCGGCAAGGAGGTGATGGAGGTCAGCGATTTCAACGCGATCCATGGTTGCGCCTGGCCCGATTTCTGGGAAGGACAGGGCAATGCGGACGCAAAGGCGGCCGTCGCCATGGCAAAGGCCGGCCAGAGCAGCAGCTTCATCGGCAAGGCATCGACGATGGCCGGCAACGAACGGTGGTGGCACGTCGCCGTCAGCCCGGTGGTCGGCACCGACGGCACCCCGTCGAGCATTCTGTCGGTCTCCCGCGACATTACCGCCATGCGCGCTGCCGAGGCGGAAAGCAGCCGGCTGACCCGGATCGTCGAGAACAGCAAGGATTTCATCGCCGTCATCGGGCTGGACGGATCGGTCTCGTTCGTGAACGACGCCGGACTGGCGATGGTCGGCGTCGACCGGTCGCAGGTGGCGTCGATGAACATCGCCGACTTCTTCGCGGCGGAAGACGCCGACGCGATCCATGCCGAGCTACTGCCGGCCGTCGATCGCGACGGCAGCTGGGCCGGCGAACGGCAGCTTCGCCATTGGCCCAGGGACGAAGCGATACCCGTCTTGTGCACCATCTTCCCCATCGTCGATCCCGACGGCTCCGCCCTCGGCTATGCCACCGTCACGCGCGACAATCGCGGACAGCATCAGGCACGCCGGCAACAGGAATTGTTGAACGACGAACTCAGCCATCGCCTGAAGAACGTGATGGCCGTCGTACAGTCGGTGGCGTCGCAGACGCTTCGTCAGGCAACCGATCTGCGCTCGGCGAACGAGGCACTGGGTGCGCGCCTGACCGCGCTTTCGCAGGCGACCGATGTCCTGACGGCAAAATCGTGGATGGAGGCGGACCTGCACGAGGTCATCGGGCGGACGCTTGCCCCGCACGGCGTCGGTGATCGGCTCGACCTGCACGGTCCGGCTATCACCCTGAAGCCGCAGGTCACGATGGCATTTGCGCTGGCGCTGCACGAACTGGCGACCAATGCGTGCAAATACGGCGCGCTTTCGGTCGAAGTCGGTCGTGTCGCCCTGTCCTGGCAGATCTCGGACGGAGCGTCCGCTGAAGAACCTCGTTTCCAGTTGGAGTGGCGGGAAAAGGGTGGCCCTCCGGTGGCGCGGCCGGACCGCCACGGCTTCGGCTCCCGGATGATCGAACAGTCGCTCCGAGCCTATTTCCAGGGCGACGCACTGTTGGACTTCGAGCCGACGGGACTGATCTTCACGTTGAACGCGCCATTGGCCGAGGCTGGCCGGCTTCGCGATTGACGCCGCCTGTCGTCGCCATGCGCTATTCCAGGCGAAATGCTCCTGCTATCTCGGTGCCCGCTCCCGCGTCGACCCACAGATCGAACATGCCGGGTTCGATCTGCCAACGGCCATCGCCGGTAACCAGCGCCAGTGCATCGGCGGCGATGCGAAGTTCGACCCGGGTCTCGTCGCCCGCGGCCAGCGTCACGCGCTGGAACGCCTTCATCTGTCGCGCCGGTCGCGTCCGGCTGGCCACCCGATCGTGCACGTCGAGTCGGACAAGGGCTTCTCCACGCCGCGTCCCGACATTGCGTACCCGTACCGACACCGGCACTATCGCCCCGGCCGCGATCGTTGCCGGCACCTGCAGGTCGGACAGTGCGAAGCGGGTATAGCCCATTCCCGATCCGAACGGGTAAAGTGCCCTGTCAGCCGCATCGCGCCAATGACTGCGCCCGGCCGCCATCGGTTCGGCATCCGGTGCCGGTCGCCCGGTGCTGCGTCGGTCGTAGGACCAGGGCTGCTGGCCGGTGGCGAGCGGAAAGCTGACCGGCAACCTTGCCGTCGGCTCGACCGCACCGAACAAGATGTCGGCGACGGCCGGACCGGTCTGTTCGCCCAGGAACCAGGTGGCGAGCAGCGCCGGGGCGTCGCGCACCGCTCCGGTCAGCGCCAGTGCGCGACCATGGCGCAGCAGCACGACGACGGGCGTGCCGGTCGCTGCGATGGCTTCGGCCAGCGCCTGCTGCGCGGCGGGGACGGTGATCTCGACGCGGCTGTTACCCTCGCCCGACATGTCGGCGCCCTCGCCGATGGCGAGCAGGACGATATCGGCGGCACGCGCAGCGGCGACCGCCCGCTCGATGCCGCCGGGCAAGGGTTCGGTGATACCGCTGCCGGCCTCGACGATCAGCGATGCCGGATCGCCCATCGCCCCGCGCAGACCGGTCGCCAAGTCGATACCCCGCGCGGAATCTCCCGCAAAGCACCATGGTCCGTTCAGGTTCGCGCGATCCGCGCCGAACGGGCCGATCAGCGCCAGCTTCTTGCCCCGCCGCGCGATCGGCAACAGGTCGCCATCGTTGCGCAACAGGACGATGGATCGGGTCGCCACCGTGCGGGCCATGTCCCGGACCGCCTTGCTGCCCGTCTCCCGCCGCTCCGCCCGCGGGTCGAGCGACCGATAAGGATCGTCGAACAGGCCGAGCCGCTCCTTCAGGATCAGCACCCGTCGCACCGCCTGGTCGACGGCGGCGATCGGTACCTGCCCCGCCTCCACCAACGCCGACAAGTGGCGCTGATACAGACCGCTCTGCATCGACATGTCGATCCCGGCAAGGATGGCGAGCCGCGCCGCATCGGCTTCGTCGGCGGCGATGCCATGGGCGATCAACTCGCGGTCGGCATCGTAATCCGACACGCATACCCCGTCGAACCGCAGATCGCCGCGAAGCAGATTGGTCAGCAATGGCCGGTTCGCGCTGACGGGAACGCCGTTGAAATCGGTGAACGACGCCATCGTCGCGCCGGCCCCGGCGGCAAAGGCCGCGGCGAACGGCGGCACGAACGTCTCGCGCAGTGCGGCCATGCTCATGTCGACCGCCGCATATTCCATGCCGCCCCGCACCGCGCCATAGCCGACGAAATGCTTGGGGGTGGCCAGCAGCGCGTCGGGCTTCGTCAGGTCCGGCCCCTGAAATCCCTCGACCCGCGCGGACGCTAGCAGGCAGTTGAGCAGCACATCCTCGCCCGCCCCCTCCGCAACCCTGCCCCAGCGCTGATCGCGCGCCACATCGACCATCGGCGCGAAGGTCCAATGGATGCCATTCGCCGTCGTCTCCCGTGCGACCGCCCGTGCCGCGCGCCGCGACAGGTCCGGGTCGAACGCTGCAGCCTCCGCCAGCGGGATGGGAAAGATCGTCCGGCAGCCGTGCAGGACGTCAGCAGCAAAGACCAGCGGGATGCCCAACCGGCTCTCCAGCGCCGCTGCCTGCGCCCGCCGCGCCCCGGCCACGCCATAGCCGTTGAAGAGCATCCCGACCCGTCCGGCACGGATATCGGCGAGCATCGCCTCCGCCCCGCGCGGCGAAACGACCGGATTGAACACGGCCCCCACCGGGCGAATCTCGTCGTTGAAGCAGCTGAGCTGTCCGGCCTTCTCCGCCAGCGTCATCCGTGCGATCAGCGCCTCGATCCGCGGCGATGCCACACGACCCGCGCCACCGACCATTATCCCGGCAGTCGCCAACAACGACGTCTGCAACATTTTCCGTCGGTTAAAGCCGGCGGTCCGACACCATTGTTGCGCAATCGCCACAGCAGAACTTTCTCATCCGGTCGAAGGTATACCATGATTGCCGCCATGGACGCCGCCGTCTAGATGTAACCGGTCCCAGAAACGATGGGACCAACGAAGTTCGAGGGTGGGAGAGGATCATGTCGAGTTTCAACCGCAATGTCGCGCGTGCAGCGTTGCTGGCCGGTGCAGCATTGCTGCCGACGGTCGCATGGGCGCAGACCCCTCCGGCCGATTCCGCCACGACGACGACCGCCGACGCCGCCATGACCGATGACGAACAGGACGTGATCGTCGTCACCGGCACCACCTCGCGCGATCGCCCGCTCATCACCGCATCGGCCGACATCACGCTCGCCGACCGGGCCGATATCGACCGGCGCGCACCGCGCTCGACCGCCGACATGCTCGAACTGGTCCCTGGCATCTTCGTCGAGGCAACGGCGGGCCAGGTATCGAACAACTATTCGGTCCGCGGCCTTCAGGGCGGCGGGCAGCGCTTCGTGCAGTTGCAGGAGGACGGCATGCCGATCCTGTACGGCGGCGGCGGGGCCGACTTCTTCTTCGATCAGGACCTGACCATCGATCGTCTCGAAGCGGTCAAGGGCGGTTCATCGGGCGTGCTGACCGTCAACGGTGCCGGTGCGACGATCAACTTCATCTCGAAGCGCCCGAATTTCAACGAAGCCGAGGGCGCGGCACGCGTCAGCGCCTACAACTACGGCATGAAGCGCGGCGAATTCTATTATTCGCAGCCGCTGAGCGACAAGCTCGCTTTCAATGTCGGCGGCTATATCCAGTCCAGCCCCGGCGTGCGCGAAAATCCGTTCGACTATGCCGGCTGGCGGTTGAAGGGGATGCTCGAATATCGCTTCGACGATGGCGGCTATGCCCGTCTGTCGGCCAAGGGCGGCGATGTCGAAAATGCCTATTACGCGACGATGCCGTACCGCCTCGACGGTGGAAAGGTGCGCGGCATTCCGGGTCTCGACACGCAGGACGGCAATGTCGGCGGCGATTCCTTCGCCAATATCGCGGTGCCGGTGTCGACCTTCGCCCATCCCAGCGGCTTCCGCGAGTTCCGCTATCGCGACGGGATCAAGGCGAAGACCGCGCAGGTCCGCTTCGACATCGAAAAGCCGGTGGGCGAGACGGTCGACCTGTTCGCCCATGTCCGCTATCTGAAATACTCCTACGACTTCAACGGCCTATTCCCCGGTTCGGGTACCGGCAATGCCGGCCTGACCAGCGCGCAGAATTACCTGACGCCCGGTGCCACCTCGCCGATCAACGACCTGCTGACGCTTGGCCGTGCGGCCTATCCGGCGGCGACGCGCTTCGGGATCAAGAACCTGCGGACCGGGGTGGTGCTGGGGTCGAACCAGACCGCGCAGCTCGCCGCCCTTGCCGGCAACGGCTTCCTTCAGCGCACCACGCTGAATCACGACTATATCGACGGTCGCGACTTCGGCGCGAATGTCGGCGGTCGCTGGGAATATGAGAACGACCGGTTCAAGAACTCGCTGACCGCTGGCGTCATGTATTACAACGTGATCCGCAAGCAGGATCAGTCGGCCACCGCCAGCATGGTCAACGACGTGCGGACCAACAGCGACGTGTACGACATCGTCGCGCTGGACGGTAACAATCAGGTCATCGGCACGCTGTCGGACAACGGCCTCGTTTCCTATGGCGACTGGGGCGCCGGTATCCGCGAGCGTCGGGATTCGGCGGTATCGCTGTACGTGAACGACGAAGTCGCGTTCGGCGACCTCCGCGTCGACGGCGGCGTACGCTGGGAAAGCGACGACGCGACCGCGCTCGACGGCAACCAGCTGGCCGTGAACCAGCCGGTTCAGCCCGGTGTCGGCGGCGTCATCCGCAATGTCGGCTCCAGCTTCGACGGCACCTTCACCACGCGGCAGCGCACGCAGCGCAAGGCGTCGTGGACGGTCGGTGCGAACTATCTCATCACGCCGAACTTCTCGGTCTATGCCCGCTATGCCAACGGGTTCCAGACCAACAATGTCGACCCGATCACCACGATCGAACTGTATGAAGCCGGCGTCCGCTACCAATATGGCCGTCTCTTCTCCGGTTCGGCGACCGTGTTCCGCACCAATTTCGACAATCAGAACTACAACTTCGCCAACCCCACCAACCCCTCGCAGCAGCAGAACCTGAACGCCGACCTGCGGACCAAGGGCGTCGAGATCGACTTCGTCGTGCGCCCGACCAACTGGTTCTCGGTCGACTTCCAGGGCGTGTTCCAGGACCCGCAGCTGCTCAACCTGCAGCTCGACGGTGTCGATCAGGGGGCGGCGTTCGAGGGCAACCGGCCGGAACGGACCCCGGCCCAGCTGTTCACCATCCTGCCAACGCTCACGCTGCCCAACGGGGTCGGCGACATCTATGCCCGGTACAAGTTCGTTGGGAAGATTTTCGCCGACAACGGCAACGGCATCGCCCTGCCCAGCTATGGCGTGACCGGGATCGGCGTGAACCTGAACCTCAGCAAGCGGGTGCAGTTGAACCTGAACGCGGACAACGTGTTCGACGTGGTGGGCCTGACCGAAGGCAATCCTCGCCAGGGACAGACGCAGGCGATCACCGACGGCTATTTCTACGCTCGCGGTATCGTCGGCCCGACCTATGGCGGGACGCTGACGTTCCGGTTCTGAACGAAGGGGGTGTCGCGGCGTAGTGCGGCACCCCGCCCTTGCGGAAGAGGTGGTGGATGAAGACCGTGGCGCGGTGGATGCTGGCAGGGGCGATGCTGGCCGGGACGGGACTGGCAGTCGCGCAACGGCCCGTAACGGCACCCGAACTCGCCTATCAACTCACCGAAGGGCAGAATCTCAACGCTTTCGTTCGCGAGGGGCCGGTGGCGGCGCATCTGCTGCTGCGCAACGGCAGCGATCCGCGCATTCTCATTGCCTTTCCGGCCGGGAACAGCGGCGTCGGTCTGTGGTTCGACACGGTACCGCGCGGTGCGACGTGGCGGATGGAGCAGGCGCCCCGTCCGACCAGCGCACCGGGCATCGCCGGACCGCAGCCGGCGGTCGTCACGATCGCCACTATCGATGCGCCGCTGCTGCGGATCAAGCAGGCGGTGTTGTCTTCGATCCGCTTCCTGCGCGACTATCAATCGGTCGGCCGCTTCCCGAAGGAGGTAGCGGTCGATCCCGTCATCGCGGGCAATACGATCCGTTGGAGCCGCCCGCGCCTCGACGGAAAGCCGGGCTATCTGCTGCAAGTGCGGCTGTTGTCGGGCAGCATCCGGGGCGGCGCGCTGGTAGCCGATGCCGGCCGGCCGCTGCGCATGGAAATCACTGCGTCGAGCGGCGAAACCCCGCTGACCGGTCTTGCCGAAAACGAACTGCTGAACGCGCGCGCCGCCAAGGATCCGGCGGCACGCAACGCGCTGCGCTTCCTGAGCTATCGCGAGAAATTCCTCGCCGGCTCCTGGCGGTTCCAGACCTATTTCGGGCGGGACACGCTGATGTCGCTCCGGCTGCTGATGCCGGTCCTGCAACCCCAGGCGATCGAAGCCGGGCTCGGATCGGTCCTCGCCCGACTGGATGCGCGCGGCGATGTCGCGCATGAAGAGGGCATTGGCGAGTTCGCGGTGGTCGACCGTCGCCAGCATGGCGGCAGCGGCGATGCGGCGGTGCTCGACTATGCGATGGTCGACGACGACTATATGCTGGCACCGGTCGCTGCGACCTATCTGCTCGACCATGGCATGCCGACCCGCGCCCGCGCCTTTCTCGAGAAGAAGTTGGCGAGCGAAGGCGTACCCGGCACCACCGAACCCGCCGGCAAGGCGCTGGTCCGCAACCTGCGCTTCGTCATCGACACCGCGCGTCCCTTTGCCGACAATCCTCGTTATGCGCAGCTGGTGGCGATCGGCAAGGGCCGGCTGACCGGACAGTGGCGCGACAGCGAGGAAGGGCTGGGTCGCGGGCGCTATGCCTATGACGTCAACGCCGTGTTCGTACCGGCGGCGCTGGAGGCAACGGCGCGGTTGCTGCGCGCCGGGTTGCTCGACCGGTACCTGACGGCCGGGGACCGTGCGGCGCTGGGTCGAGCGGAGGCGATGGCGACCGTCTGGCGCACCCGTGCGCCGGCGCTGTTCCGTGTGTCGACACCGGCCGCGCAGGCACGGCCCCGGATCGAAGCCTATGCGCGCAGCCTTGGCATTCCCGCCGCACCGGCACTGGCGTCGCTCGGCGCCGCGCCGCTGACCTTCCACGCCATCGCCCTGGACGATGGCGGTCGGCCGATCCCCATCGCCAATTCCGACGAAGGCTTCGCTCTGATGTTCGCCGATCCGTCGCCGGCGGACCTGGAAACCTATGTCACCGCCGCGATGCGGCCGTTCCCGGCGGGGTTGATGACCGATATCGGTATGCTGGTCGCCAACGCGGCGCAGACCGATGCGACGGTGCAGGCGCGCTTCACGCCCGCGGCCTATCACGGCGCGGTCGTGTGGTCGTGGCAGCAGGCGCTGTTCGCCGCCGGCCTTGAACGCCAGCTCGCCCGTCGCGACCTGCCGTCCTCAACTCGTGCGGTATTGACGCGCGCACAGGCAACGTTGTGGCAAGCGATCAACGCCGCCCGCGCGACGCAGAGTTCGGAACTCTGGTCCTGGGACTATAGCGGCGGCCGCTATCGGGTCGTCGCCTTCGGTGCCGGCAAGCAGGACGTCGACGAATCCAACGCCGCACAGCTGTGGAGCACGGTCTATCTGGCGGTACAGCCGCCCCGCACGCTCAGCCCAGCGAGAGGAAAGCGGTAACCGTCAACCGGCCGCGCAGCGGATCGGCGCTGAGCGTCGCCGTGGCCGGTATCTTCCCGCTGTGGAGAAGCGCGCTGCGATAGATCACTGCCCGGTTCGGTCGTGCCTCCGCAGTCGATATCTGTTCGAAGAACGGCGTCGATCCGTCGATATAGGCGGACGGCGGCGGGGCCGAAGCGACCTCGGCACGGACGGCATCCAGATAGGCCGACGCGCGCGTCGCATCGATCGTTTCGAAGCCGGTCGCGCGGTGGCGATAAAAGGCCGTGCCGCCGGCCCCCTCCCCGCCCATATAATGGACCAGCGCGATCCGGTCCGGCTCGACCGCGTCATAATGCGGCACGCGTTGCTGGACCGAGAGGGCGTCGGGCGGCGTGGTGACGATCGAAAAGCTCGCATCGAGCAACGCGACCCCGGCACGATGGCCGAACACGCCCGCCAGCACCTGCGACAAGGCGGGCCGAACCGCTTGGAAATAATCGTCGGGCAAGGCTGCACGCACGCCCGGATAGTGCCGTCGCGCGGGTTCGAACCGCGCCGTCGCGGCGAACGCGCGCAGGCTCGACGGATCGGGGTGGAAGTGATCGACGATCGCGATCGGCTCCCGCTCCAGTCCGATCCGCCGGCCGACGATATCGGGTGCCGTCATGATGTGCCGAGCATCGCCGCCAGTGCCGCATCATGCAGGGGCAGTGTCGGTGCCGCCCGCGCCACCACCTCCGCGATCTGCCGGACCTGCGCCCGGTTGGTGGTGCTGTCGATCGCGTCGGCCAGCGGGTTATAGCCCTGCGCGACGATCCCCTGCCCGTTCAGCACCGCCAGCCAGCTCGCCTCGCGGAACAGTTCGTCGGGATCGAGGATGATCCGCCCGGACCGACGATACTGCTCCTCCCGCGCACGCAGGCTGTCGGGCAGCGGCATCGTCCGGCAATGCCGCCAGAGCGGGTCGTCGCGCCCGCTGGTGGCGTGATAGTGCAGGATCAGGAAATCCTTGATTCCGTCCATGTCGCGGGCGAACACCTCGTTGAACCGGTCGGCCAGCGCCGGATCGAAGTCGCGGTTGGGGAACAGCGTCAGCAGCTTGGTGATGCCGCTCTGGATCAGGTGGATGCTGGTCGATTCGAGCGGTTCGAGGAAGCCGGACGACAGTCCGATCGCGACGACGTTGCCCCGCCACGGTCGCCGCCGCGTGCCCGCCGTGAAGCGCAGGAACCGCGGTTCGGCCAGCGCTTCGCCATCCAGACTGCCGAGCAACGTCGCCGCAGCCTCGTCATCGGACAGATAGCGTCCGGCATAGACATAGCCGTTGCCGGTGCGATGCTGGAGCGGGATGCGCCACTGCCACCCCGCCGCCCGCGCGGTGGACCGAGTGAAGGGCGTGGTCGCCGCAACGCGGGCGCAGGGAACCGCGACCGCGCGGTCGCATGGCAGCCAGTGCGACCAATCCTCATACCCCTCCCCCATCGCACCCGCGATCAGCAAGGCGCGAAACCCGGAGCAGTCGATGAACAGGTCGCCTTCGATCCGCTCCCCCCGTTCGGTGGTCAGTGCGGTGACGAAGCCGGTTTCACCGTCACGCTCGACATGATGCAGCTTGCCCTCGATGCGCGTCACACCGGCGCTTTCGCTCAACCGTCGCAGATAGGCGGCGTACAGCCCGGCATCGAAATGATAGGCATAGCCGAGCGTCGACAGGATCGAACGGGCATCACCTGTCGGCTTGGCGAACCGCCCTTGTGCCGCCAGCTGCGCCGCCAGCGATAATGCAGACAGCGGCACGTCCAGCCCTTCGGCCTGCGCCTTCAGCCAGCGATGGTGGAACGCGACCCCGGGCAACGGGGCGCCGAACTGTCCGAAGGGATGGAAATAACGATGTCCCGGCGCGGTCCAGTCGACGAATTCGATGCCCAGCTTGAAGGTCGCCTGCGTCGCGCGCACGAACGCCGCCTCGTCGATCCCGACCAGTTCGTTGAACCAGTGGATGGTCGGGATCGTCGCCTCACCGACCCCGACCGTGCCGATCGCGTCGGATTCCAGCAGGGTGATGGCGACCGCATCGCCAAGGCTGCGCGACAATGCCGCCGCCGTCATCCATCCGGCGGTACCGCCCCCCAGGATGACGACGCGGCGAACTCGATCGGGTGCTTGCATGGCCTTTGGTAACCGGGCGCGGTCGCGTTGAGAACCGGATTACGACGCCTGCCGGCGAAAGACGCACGGCGTTCCGCACCGCCTGCCGCCACGCGTCAAACACTGCTCCCATCGAAACTCCGGGCAGCAGCGCCAAGCGACTCCCGGACCCGCGCCAGCGCCATTTCCACCGGTTCCGTCTCGCCCATCAACGCGAACGCCCCGGCAAGGTCGAACGCGCAATGGCCATGCACCGTCGCCACCAGCGACCGCGCCAGCGACGGCACCAGCGGTGCGGCGGCCGGGGGCAGAACCGCAGCTACTTCCTCGACCACGATCCGCGTCAATTCCCCACGCAACCGGTCCTGTTCCTCCGGCAGCGTAAGGTCCGCAGGCAAATGGTGGTCGTAGATCGCCAGCCACAGGTTTCGATGACTCCGGGCAAAGGCGAAATAGCTTTCGACGAGGCAACGGATACGATCCGCGCCGCCGACGTCGAGCGCGCTGCGCAACTGAGCGGTCCATAGTTGAAACGTGCGGGTGTTGATCGCGAGGAGAAAGCGGTCGTAGCTGCCGAACACATTGTACAGAGTGCCGATCGAATAGCCGATCCGCTTGGCCACTTCCCGGGCGGAGAAGCGCGCAAAGCCCACCTCCGCCATATGCTTGTGGCCCTCGACCACCAGCATCTGTTCGATCTGGGGTCTGGTGTGATCTGATCGGCGTCCCATCACCGCTTCTTAACGACCGTCGCGGCGTCGTCGAAGCGGTTAATGCAGCACGGTCGTGATTTCAGACGTGCAGCGCAACGACGAAAAAGGGGCCGTCCTCGCGGACAGCCCCCTCTCCCAACCCTCTCCCCTTCCAGGAGAGTGCCGTTCGGTAAATTACTTCACCGCCGCGTCATAACGCTGGCCGACCTTGTCCCAGTCGACCACGTCCCACCATGCCTTCAGATAGGCGGGGCGCGCATTGCGATAGGTGATGTAATAGGCGTGTTCCCACACATCGTTGCCCAGGATCGGCGTGCCCTTGACCGGGGCGACGTCCATCAGCGGATTGTCCTGGTTCGGCGTGGAGGTGATGGCGAGCTTGCCGTCCTGCCCGACGATCAGCCATGCCCAGCCCGATCCGAACTGGTTGGCGCCCGCCGTGTTGAACTGCTCCTTCAGCTGGTCGAGACCGCCGAACTGCTGATCGATCGCATCCTTCAGCGCACCCGACGGCTGCGACCCGCCACCCTTCATCGTTTCCCAGAAGAATGTGTGGTTCCAATAACCGCCGCCATTGTTGCGCAGCTTCGCCGGCGCGCTCGACATGTTGGACAGCAGTTCCTCGATCGACTTGCCTTCGAGGCTCGCATCCTCCGACACGGCTTCGTTCAGCTTGTCGGTATAGGCCTGATGATGCCTGTCGTGGTGCAGCGTCATCGTTTCCTTGTCGATGGTCGGCTCCAGCGCGTCATAGGCATAGGGCAGCGGCGGAAGTTCGAAAGCCATGGGGGTTCCTCCTTGGGCAGTAAGCTCTGGTCGACCGAACGAAGGTCGGCGCGCTTGGCTCCGGTCGTTACGTTCGGGCAACATCTAGGGTGCGGTAAACCGGGCGCAAGGGTCGGTCAGCCGCCCTGCCCCAATAATCCGTGACGTTTCAGCGCGTGGCGCAGCTGGTCATAGGTCAGGCCCAGCGCATCGGCACAGGTCCGCTGGTTATAGCGGGCGTCGGCCATCGCGCGGGTGAGCAGCTGGCGTTCGAACCGGTTTACCCGCGTCTTGAAATCGTCGCCGCTATCGTCGGGCGCATTCGGCTCCGGCACCTCGCCCGCCGACACTGCGGCGACCGCCGGCGCGGTGCCGGCGGTACGGGGGCGGAAGGGGGAGGCGAACGGATCGATCTCCACCAGGTCGATCGGTCCCGGCCGTTCCCAGCGATAGACCGATCGCTCGACCGCGTTGCGCAGTTCGCGGACATTGCCCGGCCAGCGATAGTCCATCAGCTGATCGACCGCATTGGGACCGAAACCCGGCCATTCGTCGCGCCCGATCTCCGCCGCCATGCGCCGCCCGAAGAAATCGGCCAGCACCATGATATCGCCCGGTCGTGCGCGCAGCGGCGGCAGCGTCACCACTTCGAAGCTCAGCCGGTCGAGCAGGTCGGCGCGAAACGTCCCGCGCTCCACTCGGTCGGGCAGATGTTCGTTGGTCGCCGCGACGATGCGGACGTCGACCCGGATCGGCCGCGACGATCCGATGCGCGTCACCTCGCCATATTCGACCGCGCGCAGCAGCCGTTCCTGCGCCCCCATCGACAGCGTACCCAGCTCGTCGAGGAACAGCGTGCCGCCATCGGCCTCTTCGAACCGCCCGGCCCGCGCCTTGGTCGCGCCGGTGAACGCGCCCGATTCATGGCCGAACAGCTCGGCCTCGATCAATGTCTCGGGCAAGGCGGCGCAGTTCATCACCACCAGCGGCTGGTCCCAGCGTCCCGACAGGCGGTGAAGGCGTTCGGCGACCAGCTCCTTGCCCGTACCCCGCTCGCCTATCACCAGCACGGGACGATCGAGCTGAGCGGCGCGGCTGGCGCGCTCCAAAGCATCGAGAAACGGGCCGGACTGGCCGACGACCTGGGTTGCACGTTCCATCGCCGATGTGTGGCGTATTTTCCCAAACATTCGCAAGGGCCAAAATCGCCACCTACGCCAACTCGGGAAAAGTGACGCAAAACCGTCATTTTCGGAATTGGCACGCCTCCTGCAAAGTATCGGACAAGCCCGACACAGGGCGCACGACACAGCTTCAGGGAGTTTTCCTCATGCGCAACTACTCGAACCTCACGCAATCGGTCGCCAGCATGGCCGCCGCGCTGCTGGTGAGCCTGTTCGTCCTTGGCGCGACGACCGCACCCGGTCCGTCCGCCGTCACCCTTGCCGCCGCGCAGATTGCGTAAGGCGGCGGGCCGGGGTGGTTCCGCCCCGTTCCATCCCGGCCACCCGAGTATCTGTCAGGAGTAACCGATGGGCATTTTCTCCCGCACCCGCGACATCATCGCCGCCAACGTCACCGACCTGCTCGACAAGGCCGAGGACCCCGCCAAGATGATCCGCATGATCATCCTCGAAATGGAGGAAACCCTGGTCGAGGTCCGCGCATCCGCTGCACGCACCATCGCCGACCAGAAGGAAATGCGCCGGCACATCACCAAGCTGGACAAGCTGCAGGACAGCTGGACCGAAAAGGCCGAGCTGGCGCTGAGCAAGGACCGCGAGGACCTGGCGAAGGCCGCACTGGTCGAACGGCAGAAGGCGATCGACATGATCGAGCAGCTGAACGCCGAGATCGTCGTGCTGGACGATGCGCTTCATGCATCGGAAGCGGACATCGCCAAGCTGCAGAACAAGCTGCGCGAGGCACGGACGCGGCAGAACGCCATCCAGACCCGGATGGAAACCGCCAACAACCGCACCAAGCTGCGCGAAATGTATGCCGGTTCCAAGACCGCCGATGCGTTCAGCCGCTTCGACGTGCTGGAACGCCGCGCCGACCTGGCGGAAGGCCGCGCCGAAGCCGCCGGCATGGGCCAGCAGGGCAAGAGCCTGGAAGACGAGATCGCCGAGCTGCGTTCGTCCGACAAGATCGATGCCGAGCTGGCCGCGCTGAAGGCCCGCCTCAACCGGGAGGGCTGATCGCATGGGCGATTTCCTGACGGCGGCGGTCGCGATCAGCGTCCTCTTCATCGGTCTGCCGTGGCTGATCCTCCACTATATCACCAAGTGGAAACAGTCGCCGACGCTGACCAACGAGGACGAGCGACTGCTCGACGACATGCATGTCACTGCCCGCCGGCTCGAAGAGCGGCTCCAGACGATCGAGCGGATCATCGCCGCCGACAATCCGGATTTCCGCCCTTCGATGCCGCGCCGGGAATTCCCGGAAAGCGATTTCCGCAACAACGATTACGCACGGAGGGACTAATGTCCGGCGCACGCACCAAATTCTATGTCGACAAGGCGAATGGCAAGATGTCGGGCGTGTGCGCCGGCATCGCCGACTATACCGGTGTCGAGGTCATGTGGATCCGCATCGGCACGGTGTTGCTGACGCTGGCCGGCGGCTTCCCCTGGACGGTGATCGCCTATTTCATGATCGCCTGGATGGCGCAGAAGAAGCCGTACGGCCTCTATGAAAGCCGCGAGGACGAGAAATTCTGGCAGGGCGTCCGGTCGAACCCGACCCGCTCGGCATCGGAAATGCGCTCGACCTTCCGCGACATCGATCGTCGCCTCGCCGACATCGAGATGTACTATACCAGCCGCAACACCCGCCTGGCGGACGAGATCGACAGCCTGCGCTGATCCGATCCCTGCCACGGGACGATACTAACGGGGAGAGAAACGATGAATTGGGGTGGACCGGGTTTCGTATTGGCCATCATCGCGATCGTTATGGTGGCGAGCATCGTCAAGACCGCGATCAAGGCCAAGCATGGCTATCCGCTGGATGACCATTATCACGACGACGACGACGACGATTTCGAGAGCGACAGCAAGCGCCGCCGCCAGCGCGACCGGATCGCGGTCGAACGGCAGGCGCAGTTGATGGCCGACCAGAACGAGCAGTTGCAGGCGAAGGTGCTGCGCCTCGAGGAACGCATTGCCGTCCTCGAACGGATCGCCACCGACCCCGCCACCCGCACCGCCCGCGAAATCGACGCGCTGCGCTGAGCCGGAGGACCATGACCATGCTGACCAACAATCCCGACCTGGCACCGATGCTCGTCATCCTCGGCCTGACCGCGATGGCCGCCTGGGTCATCACCACCTGGCTGCGCGTCAAGAACGGCTATCCGCTGCAGGGCGGCTGGGGACAGAGCGTCTATCCCCGCGCCAATGACGAGACGGTCGAGCGCGTGAAGCTGCTGAGCCAGGAAAATGCCCAGCTCAAGGCGGAACTCGGGTCGATCAAGGACCGGCTCGCCAATGTCGAGCGGATCGTCACCGACGGCGCGCACAGCCTTACCCATGAGATCGAGCAGCTGCGCGGCCGCGCGAACTGAAAGGAACGACGATGAGCCCCTTCATCATTCCCGCCCTTGCCCTGATGATCCCGATCGTCGCGATCCTCAGCAAGCTGGTGTTCCAGCCCTGGCTGGAACTGAAGGAACGCGAGCTTGCGGTTCGCGGCACCGAAACCGCCGAGAAGGCCGCCCAATATGCCGCCCAGACCGAACGGCTGGAACAGCGGGTCCGCGTCCTCGAACGCATCATCACCGACCGCGGCGTCGATCTCTCCGACGAGATCGAGCGCCTGCGCGACAAACCCCTCAACTAACCCCCAAGCAAGGGATAGTCCGATGAACCTCACGCTCACCCTCGCCCTTGCCATCACCACCCTGGCCGCCGTCACCATCGTATCGGTCACGACGCTGGCGGGCTGGCGCGGCTGGCTGACGCTCCAGCAACAGCGCCTGGGCGACCGTGCCGTTACGCAGCCCACGCCGAACGCCGGCACCCGGATCGAGATCGCCGACCTCAAGGAACGCATCCGCAAGCTCGAAGCGATCGCCGCCGGGGTGGAACTGTAAGGCCAAATGCCTATAGCGGCGTCATGCAGAGCATCGACGACATCCGCGAAGAATATGATTTCCTCGACGGCGACGACCGTTACCGGCTCCTGATCGACCTGGGTCGCCAGCTGGAGCCGATGCCCGATCCCCTCAAGACCGATGCGACGCTGGTCCGCGGCTGTTCGGCATCGGTCTGGGTCTATCCCCAGCCCGGGGATGACGGCACGCTCCACTTCCTTGCCGACAGCAATGCCGCCATCACCAAGGGGATCATCGCGCTGGTGCTGGCGACCGTGCAGGATCGCAGCGCGCAGGCGATCCTCGACACCGATATCGAAGGGGCACTGGCCCCGTTCGACCTGCGCAACCAGCTCAGTTCGAACCGGACGCAGGGTATTCCCAACATGATCGCACTGATCCGCGAAACGGCGGCGCGGCTGGCGGGTGGCCGCCCGGCCGCATAGGCGCGGTTCGTCTTCGGGCATCCGGCAGGGTGCCACGCAACGCCATCCCGCTAGCGTTTCCGCAACGTTAACCCTGTTTGGTATACGACCCTTGGCGGCAATCGAAGCCGGGGATCGACATGCAGCTGGACATCGGCCTTCTGGAACAGCAGCACGCAGCCATCGTCGCGGCAGTGGGCGAACTACGCTCGCTGACCGACCGGCCGCTCGATCAGGGCTTGCCGCACATCGCCAAAGCCCGGATCACGCTGGCCAAGGTGATCGCCGACAACGTCGCCACCGAAATCGCCGCGATCCATGCGCCGCTGAAGGCGCACGGCATGGCGTGTCGCATTCCCGACTATGCCGATATCGAAACCCGGTCGTGCACGTTGCGGATGAGCTTCTCCGCCCATATCGCGGAATGGTCGACGGCTACGATCCGGCAGGACTGGAGCGGCTATGGCCGGTCACTGCGGAAGATCACCGCGACGTTGCTCGACCTCCTCGATCGCGAGGAGCGCATCCTCTTTCCCGCCGCCCGAACGCTGCTGGCCGGGGTAAGACCGATCCGCTAGGTCCGATCGACATTCAGCGCCCGTCGCGAATTCTTGTCATTCCCGCGCGGGCGGGAATCCATAGCCGGTGACGTTCCAACTCGATCTGTAATGCTGGCGCTTATGGACTGCCGCCTGCGCGGGGGCGACGATGGGGAGGGAGCGGTTATCCGAGGGACTATATGTCGGTCGGCCTTGGGACCGGCACGCCGGCTGGCCCGCCCCTACCCGTCCAGCCCCAATCGTCCCGCTACCGCGTCCAGGTCATCGCCCGGCCGCACCAGCAGCCAGTCGTTCGGCCGGGCACTGTCGACCACCACCACCGCGCCCTTGGGACATATGTCGAGGCACTTCACCTCGACCACGCCCGCCCGCGACTTCGGCCCGTTCTTCAGCTTCAGATGCTTGCGCAGCGCCTTCGCCAGCGGCTTGCCGCTATCGCCGAACCCGCCGTCCAGCTTCCTCGAACATTTGGCGCAGACCAGCACCGCCTTGTCCCACCGCGACCGGACGCCGGTCCTCACGCCGGTTTCCAGCTCCGGCGTTCCTCCGCAACCCGCAGCACGTCATAGGCCGCCTGGATCGCATGGAATTTCTTGGCGGCATCGGCATCGCCGGGACGGACGTCGGGGTGATACACCTTGGCCAGTTTCCGCCACGCCAGCCGGATCGTGTCGAAATCGGCGTCGGGATCGCATTCCAGCACTTCCAGCGCACGCATCTCGTCGCGCGACCGGGTGCCGTCGCCCGACCCGGCCCACGCGTTCGACGCCGACGCGGCATAGCCATTGGCCGTGCGCCGTTCCTCGGCCTCGCGGGCCTTGGCCTCTTCCTCGTTCAACCCTTCGAAGTAGTTCCAGCCCTTGTTATACTCCGCGGCGTGCGCTTCGCAGAAATACCAGCGATCGGGATTGTTGGGCGATTTCGGCGCAGGGCATTTGCCGGGTTCGGTGCAGCCGTGGCGATCGCACAGTTTCACCGTCTGGGCCTCGCGGCCCTCGCTATAGCCGCGCCACCGCGGAAAGCCCCAGTCGTTCGATCGCGTATGTCGTGCCATTGTGTCCGAGATAAGCCGCCGTGCCGCACGCGCAACCCATTGTCGCGCCTGAATGTCAGAGGGTCTGTAAGCCGGGTTCTGTCCACCCGCCGAAACGGGATAGGCGACCATTCCTCTCGGACGACGCTTGCGCGCCGTCTCCAGCAACCAACCCGGGCGGCGGGCCGGAACATGCCCCGGAATGCTTGCGCATTCCATGCCGCCCCTATTCGGTCTTGCTCCCGGTGGGGTTTGCCATGCCGCCGCTGTTACCAGCCGCGCGGTGCGCTCTTACCGCACCCTTTCACCGTAACCCGGCCGAAGCCAAAGGCCGTCTGCTCTCTGTGGCACTGTCCCTGAACCCCGGAGCCGAAACCCCGAAGCCCGCCGGGCGTTACCCGGCACCGTCGTTTCCGTGGAGCCCGGACTTTCCTCGGCACGCATGACGCGTGACGCGGCCGCCCGACCCTCTGACCCCGCCGCCCCTAGCGGACCGCGCGCGCCGGTTCAATCGTCGCCTTGCGGCTTGGGCAACAGCAGCGCGAGCAGGAGCATCCGGCATTCGCCGTCGATCACCCCGTCGACCATCTCCGGGCGAAAGCGCCGCTGGAACGCGGCAGTGGCGGCGGTCGCGTCGGACACATCATAGCCGAAACGTTCGAGCGCCAGCAGGAACCCCGCGTCGCTCCAGCCCGGGTCCATCAGGTTGCGGGTCGGTCTAGGGAGCGCGAGCCGGAGGCGTGACAGGCGGTTCCATGGGAACAGCTCGCCCGGGTCCTGCTTGCGCACCGGCGCGATATCCGAATGGCCGACGACATTGCCCCGCGTGATCGCGTGCCGGTCCTTGATCGCATGGACCAGCGGGATCAGCGCATCGATCTGCGCCGCCGGAAACTCCCGATAACCCCATTCATGGCCCGGATTGACCAGTTCGATGCCGATCGACGCGCTGTTCACGTCGGTGATCCCGCGCCAGTGCGAACGGCCCGCATGCCATGCGCGCTTGTCCTCGGCGACCAAGCGATGGATCGTGCCGTCCTCGTCGATCAGGTAATGCGCCGACACCTGCGACGCCGGATCGGTCAGCCGCGCGATGGCCGACGCCGCATCGGCCATCCCGGTATAGTGCAGCACGATCATCGTCACGGGCAGCCCGCGTTCGCCGAAATTGGGCGACGGCGTATCGATCATCTCCATCCCGGCCCTCCCCTCACCCGCATCGCCACCCGATTGCGGCGGGACGCAGGGAAAGGCAAGCCCGCGCCCGAGATCCTAATGCGCCGCCGGCCGGTACATGCCGCGATAGCGTTCGGAGGGGACCAGCGCCTCGGTATGGCCGCTCACCGTCTCACCCGCCCCCAGCACCAGCAGTCCGCCCGGCCGCAACACTCCGGCGATCCGGTCCAGCACCACCCGTCGTGCCGCGGGCGACAGGTACAACAGCACGTTGCGGCACAATATGATGTCGAACTTACCCGCCGGCATCGGATCGGACAGCAAATTCTGCTGGCTGTACAACAGGCGGAAACGCAGTTCGGGCTTCGCCTCCCACCACTCCTCCTGCACGTCGAACCAGCGCATCATCCTGCGTATCGACAGCCCGCGCTGAATCTCGAACTGGGTATAGCGCCCGGTGCGGGCCCGCAGCAGCGCGCGGGTCGAAATGTCGGTCGCGCGCAGTTCGGGCAGGACCAGCCCGTCACGCTCCTGCGCCTCGGCGAACAACATCGCGAGCGACAGCGGTTCCTGCCCGGTCGAACAGGCCGCCGACCAGATGCGCAGCCGGCGCTGCGAACCCGCCGCCATGTCGGCCGCCGCCGCGACCACCTGGTCGAGGACCGACGAGTCGCGAAAGAACGACGTTTCCTGGTTCAGCAGGGCATCGACGACCAGCTCGGCCAGACCCTTTTCGCACCGCCCCCCCTCGGCGATGCGCGCGACCAGTTCGTCGAGCGACGCGAGGCCACGTTCGCGCAGCATCGGTTGCAGCGCACTGTCGATCCGCCATGCGCGCCCGGCATCGAGTTGTTGCCCGGTACGCTGTTCGAGCAGGGTGACGATCTTGCTCGCCGCGTGGCTCAACGGCGGTGCGCCCTGCGGCATGGTCATGCGGAGCGCTTTCTCTGGGCAATGAAGGCGCCCAGCTGGTCGGGAGTACCGATGGTGGAGGCAAGGCCGCTCTCGGCGATCGCGCCGGGCATACCCCACACGACCGAACTGTCACGGTCCTGCACCGCGACGACGCCGCCTGCCGCGCGAATACGCTCGGCACCACGGCATCCGTCCCGGCCCATGCCCGACAGGACGACCGCCAAGGCCCGTTCGCCGAACACCTCCGCCACCGATTCGAACATCGGATCGACCGAGGGCATGCAACCGCTGATTGCCGGTCGACGATCCAGCCGGGTGGCAGCGCCGTCCGTCGTCGGCACGATGCGGACATGCGCGTCGCCGGGCGCCAGGATCATCCGCCCCCGCTGTACCCGCAGGCTGTCGCGGGCGACATCGACCGGTCGGCGCGCCAGCGTTGTCAGCTGCTGCGCGAAATATTCGGTGAACGATCCGGGCAGGTGCTGCGTGACGAGGATCGGTACGTCCATATCGTCGGGCAACGTCCGCAGCAGCCGCGACAGCGCATGGATACCGCCCGTCGACGCACCGATGGCGATGACGTCGAACGGATCGCTCCGCACCCCCGCCATGCCCGGCGAACGCGGCTTGGCCATCACATCGCCGACCAGCGCGGTCAGCCGTTCGGCGAACCCCCCGGCCAATGGACTCGATTCGGGCTTGGCCAGCGTCGCGGCCGCGCCCAGCGACATCGCGTGCAGCGCGGTCGGCGAACCGGCGGCGCAGCTGCCCGACAGGATGATGACCCGCGCATCGGGTGCGAGCGCGAACAGCGCCGGCAGCCCGGACAGGCCGTCGATGCCCGGCAGGTTGATGTCCAGCAGGATCAGGTCGACGACGTGGTCGCGCAATACCGCCTGCGCCTGCGCGATGCCACCCACGGCGGCAAGGACTTCACAGTCCGGAATGGCGTCGACGATCCGGGTGATGACGCAGCGCGTGACCGCCGAATCATCGACGATCATCACCCGCAACGCACCGGGGTCGGGCACCGCTGGTCGTAGGCAGGCGGCGACCACCCCGATCGCCGTTATGCGACGCCGACGATCTGGAGCTTGCTTTCCAGCGTCTCGCGATCGAACGGTTTCATCACATATTCGTCGGCACCCGCCTCGATCGCGGCGCGGATATAGGCCATGCCGTTCTCGGTCGTGCAGAATACGACCTTGGGATGCAGGCCGCCGTCGCTCTGGCGCAGCGCCCGCAGGAAATCCATGCCGCTCATCACCGGCATGTTCCAGTCGAGCAGGATGACGTCGGGCTGCCGTTCGGCACAGCGGTCCAGCGCCTCGCGCCCGTCGCCGGCCTCGCGAACCTCGAACTGCAGGGTTTCCAGGATGTGCCGCGCGACCTTGCGGATCACCTTCGAATCATCGACGACCAGGCAACTCTTCATGACGACATCCTACTCTGCACCGGGCCAGCCTAACGCGACTTCGTAAGCAGGCCGTTAAATCCGTCAGGCGACGCTGCGCACGCTTCCCGCCGCCCGCGCGACCACCGCCGCGACGTCGAGGATCAGCACCGCGCGCCCGTCATGGTCGATCATCCCCGACACGACCGGCCCCCATGCCGGGCCGGGCATCAACCCCGAGGACAGGGCGCGAACCTCGGCGCGAAATGCGTCGTCGAGCATGTCGACCAGCAACGCATAATGATGTCCGTCGACCTGCGTCACCGCTGCGCGCCGGTGGCTGCACGGCGTGTTGGCCGGATCGATCGCCAGTGCGGTATCGATCACCGTGACCACGCGGCTGCGCAGCGCGGCAAGGCCGCGGACGGCGGGCGAGGTCCGGGGAACGGGGGAGATATCGGCGATATCGACCACCGATCCGACATGGTCGGACAGGATGGCGACATCCTGTCCGGCGACACGGGCGAGGAGGAACAGCTTCGGCATCCTTACTTCCCCATTGCCCGTCGCACGGCCTGCAGCACGCCCTCGCGGTCGTAGCGATAGATGCTGCCGTCCCCGGTATCGGCCGGCGACGCGCGCAGCCGGACGACCGGCGTGCCCGCACCGGGCACGACCGGCGCGACGGCATCATCCTGCGTCAGGACCAGCGCCGGTCGTTCGTCGTCCCGCAGCCGTTCGACCGCGCGATATCCAGCCTGTTCCAGCATCGGCCGCAGGAAGGTGCGCATCCACCCGCTGCCACCATCGGCCAGCAGGCATGTCGGGCGCGCAATGGCCTTCGGCCCGTCCGATGGCGCGGCCACCATCCGCGCGTGATGTTCGAACAGCCACAGCGGATCGACCTGCTCGACCTGTTCCCCGTCCAGCAGCACGATGCCGCAGCTCGGCCCGACCTCCATCGCCGGCGCCGCCAGTTCGGGCAGCGTCACGATATCGACCGCATCGTCGATGGTATAGGCCAGCTCGACCGATCCGTCGGTCAGGCGCAGGACGCTGGTGACCTGTTCCAACCCGTCGGCGATCCGGGCCACCACCGGCAACACCCGCCCGTCGATCGCCAGCCACACGCGCCCCGAACTGCGTTGCAGGCTGCCGGCCGCGATCCGTTCGATCCGGTCGATCACCGCCAGGGGAATGACGCGCCGATGGCCGTCGAGGTCGTCGAACAGCAGCGCCCTGACCCCCGGTTCCTCCGCCGCTTCCGCCTCGGCCGCCAGCTCGCGGTCCATCGCGTCGGAAAAGCTCAGCCCGGCGACATGCGCGACCCCCGCGCAGTCGAGCATCAGCATCGGCTCACCGGTATCGGGCAGCGTCTGCCCGGCGAACAGCCCGGTCGCCATCACCGCGGGCGCGGCGGGCTTGACGACCAGCTCCTCGGTATCCAGCACGTCGTCGACCAGCAGCGCATAGTCGCCGCCGCCGATCCCGACGACAACCAGCATCCGGCCGCACGTTCCCGGCGTCGATCCGCCCCCGATAACCTTGCACAGATCGACCATCGGGATGCGGCGGTCGCGGATCTGGACGATGTCGATATCGCCCAGCTGGTCGATGCGGATATTCGCGCCGCGCAGGCGCACGATCTCGCCGATCGTCTGGCGCGATATGGCGAAGCGATGCTCCCCTGCGCGCACGACGATGGTCGATACGATCGACAGCGTCAGCGGAACCTGCACCGCGATGCGCAGGCCCCGACCGGGCTTGTTGTCCAGCGTGACCCGCCCGCCGATCTGGTCGATCGCCGCACGGACCACGTCCATGCCGACACCCCGTCCCGAAATCTCGGTCGCGACATCGCGCGACGACAGCCCCGGCGCGAACACCAGCTCGCATTGCTGACGCGGCGTCAACTGACGCAGTTCCGCCTCGCTGCGCTGCCCCGTGCGGGACAATTTGGCGATCAGCCGTTCGGTATCGATGCCGCGTCCGTCGTCGATGATCTCGATGACGATCTGGTTGCCGGACTGTCGCGCCGATACGTGCAGCCGGCCACTCTCGCGCTTGCCGGCCATGCGGCGCTCGACCGGCGCTTCGATGCCATGGTCGATGGCGTTGCGGACCAGATGGACCAGCGGGTCGCGCATGACCTCAATCATCTCGCGGTCCAGCTCGACATCGCTGCCATCGACGGTCAGCGTCACCGCCTTGCCCACCGCCGCCGCCGTATCGCGCACGATTCGCGGCAGCGGCGAGAACAGCGTCTCGATCTTCTGCATCCGCGTGCGCGTCACCGCGTCGCGCATGTCGGCGACCGATGCCGACAGCCGCTCCAGCGCCCCCTCGACCGCCGGGTCGAGATCGAGGTCGCGCAGCCGCCGGAACAGTTCGTTGCGGACCAGCACCATGTCCGACATGCCGCTCATCATCCGATCGAGCAGGTCGACATTCAGCCGGACACTGCGCAGCGGCGCGCGGCCTTGCGCGATGGCGGCGGCCGCCACCGGCGAGTTGGCCTGCGCGTTGCCCGCCCCCGGCGCCAGCGCCGCGATCAGGTCGTCTTCGCCCTCGTCGGTCAGCGGCAGGCCGGCATCGATCGCCTCGACCAGTTCGCCGATGCGGTCGACGATCGCCAGCACTGCATCGACCAGCGCCCGGTCGGGCCGCCGTCGCCCGTCGCGGACCTCGCACAGCGTATCCTCGGCCGCATGGCTGAGCCGCAACAGACGCGGCAGGTCGAGGAAGCCGCAGCTGCCCTTTACCGTGTGGACGAAGCGGAAGATGGCATCCAGCCGGGCGCGATCGTCGGGCGCGGCTTCCCACGCGACGACCTCCGTCGACAACGCCTCCAGCGTCTCGCGGGTCTCGGCAATGAATTCCTGTAACAGATCGTCCATGCGGCCCCGCCCGGTTGTGGCGCGACCATGGGCGGGATCAGGTTAAGGCCGGGTTAGTGCGGATGAACCGGTGACGTCCCCGGCCACACCGTCACCCCAGCGAAGGCTGGGGTCTCAAGCGGCTCCTGCCCCGCGCTACGACCGGGAGATCCCAGCCTTCGCTGGGATGACGCATAAACGACGCAGCGTCGAACCCTCACCTCGTAATCAGCGACGCCCCGAACAGCAGTACGGGCGAATCGACCGGCGACACCTGCAACGTGCCCCCGCTCTGCTCGACCAGCTCGCGCGCGAGACAGGCTGCGGCGGCGCGCGGCGTCATCATCGCCGCATCGCCCAGCAGCGCACCGCGCAATTCGGCGTCCAGCACGATGCGCAGGCCATCGGCCCGCACCGCAATGTCGATCCCGTTGGCGGTAGGCTCCGCGCCGATATCCAGCTGCCCACCCCGCACCAGCGCGTCGCCGGCGATCAGCGCGAGGTTCAGCAGCACCTTGACCGCCGGCTTGGGCAGCGACGGTGCATCGACCATCCAGCCCAGCTGCACCCGGTGATTGTCGCCGAACAGCCCTTCGAGCGCGGCCCGCGCCTCCCGCGTATCGATCGAATCGCCCAGGCCACCCGACGCGCCGAAGGCGAGGCGGAAGAATTTCAGTTTGTTCGCCGACGCCCGCGCGCTGTCGGCCAGCAGTTCGAGGCACCGTGCCCGCATATCCGGGTCATGCTCGTCGGCCAGCAGTTCCAGCCCGTTGTTGAGCGCACCGACGGGGCTGAGCAGGTCATGGCACAATCGCGAACACAGCAGGCTGGCGAAATCGGCTGGGCTGATGTTCAATGCGACGACCCTTGTGCTTTGGCGAACGTCATCGTCCGCCCGGCCCCGTCCATGTGCACCGCTTCACAGTTTTTTTCAACGTGGCCGGCTTGCTTTACGGCGAAGGTCACGGGATCGAACCGGCCGTGCCGTGCCCCGCCCGCGACCGCCCGCCACAGCCGGACGGTGCCGCCGCCGACGATCAGCCACAGCTTGCCATCCGCCGCCGCCTGCGCCGCATCGGTCGCGGACGGATCGGCACTGCCCGAGGGGTGCGAATGATACCATCCCAGCACCGCCGGCCCGCCCCGACGTGCATCGCGCAGCGCGGCGAACAGCATTGCCGGGTCGATCTCGAAATGCCGTGCCGGGTCGGCGGCCACGTTCGGCGCTGGTTCCGCAACGGCAATGGCGTCACCCGTCCCGCGCAGGATGCCGCAAATCTCGGTCGCACTTTCGTTGGCCGCCCGTAACAGTTTACCCAGCAACTCGCTTGAAATTTCCGGTTCCATCGCCATCTCCTATCCAATGGACCGGGGGGTTTCCACGATCGAGGCGCGCATCACCGACGCGACGCACGGGCAGCGGATCGACAAGGCATTGGCCGAGGTCGTCGCCGACCTCTCGCGCGAACGGATCAAGGCGCTGCTCGCCGCCGGCCATATCCAGGGTAGCGACGGCCCGGTATCGGACGGCAAGCGCAAGGTGACCGCCGGGCAGGTCTTCACGATCACCGTCCCCGCCGCCGTCCCGCTGGACAATGTGGCGCAGGATATTCCGCTGGTCGTCGCCTATGAGGACGACCATCTGATCGTGGTGGACAAGCCCGCCGGGCTGGTCGTTCATCCCGCCGCCGGCAATCTCGACGGGACGCTGGTCAATGCCCTCCTGCACCACTGCGCGGGCAAGCTGTCGGGCATCGGCGGCGTCGCCCGGCCGGGCATCGTCCACCGTATCGACAAGGATACGTCGGGGCTGCTGGTCGTCGCCAAGGACGATGTTTCGCACGAAGGACTGGCGAAACAGTTCAAGGACCACAGCATCGATCGCCGCTATCTCGCGATCGCGGCGGGCCGGGTGTCAACTTCGGCGGGAACGGTGGATGCGCCACTGGCGCGTTCCCCCAATGATCGCAAGAAGATGGCCATCGTCCACAGCCCCACCGCAAAACATGCGGTGACCCACTTTCGCAAACTTCGGCAACTTGCTGGGGCATCGCTGATCGAATGCCGGCTGGAAACCGGGCGCACGCACCAGGTGCGCGTCCACATGGCGTCCATCGGCCATCCGCTGCTGGGCGATCCGGTCTATGCCGGGCGTCGACCGGCGCTGAAGGCCCAGCTGGAAACGCTCGATTTCCGCCGGCAGGCATTGCACGCCGCACATCTGGGGTTCATCCATCCGGTCACAAAAAACGCTTTGTCGTTCGATAGTGACCTTCCGGCAGACATGCAGGAACTGTTGGACCATCTTCACGTATAGGTTTCGGCGATTCCGCGATGCGGTACAGCCACCAAGGACAAAGGGAGTTTCACGCGATGGCAACTGGCAGCAACGTCCCGGCGACGATCCCGGCGCTTGGCGGCGAGGCGAGCCTCAACCGCTATCTCTCCGAAATCCGCAAGTTCCCGATCCTCGCGCCCGAGCAGGAATATATGCTCGCCAAGCGGTTTCAGGAACATGGCGATCCGGAGGCGGCGGCACAGCTGGTCACCTCGCACCTGCGCCTCGTCGCCAAGATCGCGATGGGCTATCGCGGCTATGGCCTGCCGGTCAGCGAACTAATTTCCGAAGGGAATATCGGTCTGATGCAGGGCGTGAAGAAGTTCGAGCCGGACCGGGGCTTCCGCCTCGCCACCTATGCCATGTGGTGGATTCGCGCCTCGATCCAAGAATTCATCCTGCGTTCGTGGAGCCTCGTGAAGATGGGCACGACCGCCGCGCAGAAGAAGCTGTTCTTCAACCTGCGCCGGATGAAGTCGAAGCTCGACGCGTTCGAGGACGGCGACCTGTCGCCCGAGCATCTTCAGAAGATCGCAACCGACCTCGGCGTGACCGAAGAGGAAGTGACCTCGATGAACCGCCGCATGGCGATGGGCGGCGACACGTCGCTGAACGTCCCCATGCGCGAGGATGGCGAGAGCCAGTGGCAGGACTGGCTGGCCGACGACGGTCCGCTGCAGGATTCGGTCGTTGCCGAAGCGCAGGAGGCCGACGTCCGCCACGGGATGTTGGTAGAGGCGATGGACGACCTCAACGACCGTGAAAAGCACATCCTGACCGAACGCCGCCTGACCGACGACCCGAAGACCTTGGAGGAACTCTCCCAGGTCTATGGCGTCAGCCGCGAACGCGTCCGCCAGATCGAGGTCCGTGCCTTCGAGAAGCTGCAGAAAGCCATGATGCGCCTCGCCGGCGACCGCCGGATGCTCGCAGCGGTGTAACAATCAGGGGGGGCGTCCCACACCCGCCCCCCCCAATCGTCATCCCGGCGAAGACCGGGATCCATAACCCATGTGGCCTGCGGCTCTAGGCCGGATCGACATTCATCGTAGCCAGATTACGGCAGCGGCGAGATGGACGAAGCCGGTGAAGTGGATGATGCGGCGGTCGTAGCGAGTAGCGAAGCGTCGGAAATGTTTGAGGCGACCGAAGCATCTCTCGATTTGGTTGCGATGCTTGTAGATGAGGGCATCGTGCGGGATGGCGACCTTGCGGTTGCGCTTGGACGGGATCACCGCCTCGGCGTCCATCGCAGCGATCTGACTACGCAAGTCATTGCCGTCATACGCCTTGTCGGCGAGCACAGCTTTGCCGCGCTGGCCTTCGAGCAGGGCGGGTGCCGAGGCGATGTCGCTGGCTTGGCCGGGCGTGATGCGAAACCGCAAAGGTCGGCCGAACGTGTCGGCGAGCATGTGAACCTTGGTCGTCAGTCCGCCTCGGGAACGCCCCAGCGCCTGATCCTTGCCCCCCTTTTCCGGTCGCCGCCTGCTGGTGAGCGCGAACGATGGTGCTGTCGATCATCAGATACTGATTGTCGCGATCCACCGTCAGCGCCTCGAACACCCGCTCCCAGACGCCAGCGTGGCACCAGCGGCTGAAACGCCGATGCACCGTCTTCCACTTGCCGTAGCGCTCCGGCAGATCGCACCAATGGGCGCCAGAGCGCAGCACCCACAAACATCCATTCACAAACAGCCGGTTATCCGAACCCGTTCGGCCAGGATCAGCCGTCTTGCCCGGAACCAGCGAGGCAATCCGGGACCATTGCGCCTCGCTCAACTCGTACCGCCCGATCCCCATTATCCGCTCCGCGCCACAACACAGATGCTTATGAATCACCGTTCAGCGCGTTTGGGAATCCTGAATGTCGATCCGACCTAGGACAAACGCCAGCTGCCGACCTGCCCCCCCTCCATACGTCGACGGGGGGTATGACCCACTCCGGAGACTGCGCCCGCCCTCCCGTGATCTCGGCGACGTCCGCGATCCATAACCCATGCCGCCAGCGGCTCCTGCGACAACGCCAGTTGCCACCTTGCCCTCGCCCGCTTGCTCCGGCTAGCGAGCCTTCATGGCCGCCCGCTCCGCATCCCGCCCAAAGACCACCGCCACGCGAGGCTGGGGTCGCCGCCTCACCGGCTGGGCGCTCAAGGCCATACTCGGCTTCGTGATACTCTCGGTCCTATGGGTCCTGATCCTGCGCTTCGTGCCGCCGCCGATCACCCTTACGATGCTGGGCGACGTGCCGACCGGCCACGGCGTCACCAAATCATGGCGTCCGCTGTCGAAAATCGACCCCGACATGCCCCGCGCGGTGATTGCAGCAGAGGACAGCCGCTTCTGCGCGCATAACGGCTTCGATTATATCGCCATCGCCAACGCTGCTCGCCGCAATGCCGAGGGCGGGCGCATTCGTGGCGGATCGACCATCAGCCAGCAGACCGCGAAGAACGTCTTCCTGTGGCAGGGCGGCGGTTATTTCCGCAAAGCGATGGAAGCCTATTTCACCGTCCTGATCGAGGCGATGTGGGGCAAGCGCCGGATCATGGAAGTCTATCTCAACGTCGCCGAAACCGGCATCGGCACCTATGGCGTGGAGGCCGGCGCACGCCGCTATTTCAAGCATGGCGCCGACAGGCTGGGCGCACGCGAGGCGGCACAGATCGCCGCCGTCCTGCCGCTGCCCAAGAAGCGCGCCGGCATCGCCCCGACCGGCTTCACCCGCCGCTACGCCCGCACGATCGAACGCCGCATCGGCATCGTGCAACGCGAGCGGCTGGACAGCTGCCTCAAATAAGCACCGTCATCCCGGCGAAGGCCGGGAGCCATGGTAACGGAACGTCGGCCGCATTAACGGAACAGCCCGTATCCATAGATTCCGGCCTACGCCGGAATGACGAAGACTGACTGAAACGAAAAGACCCCGGCTCGCACCGGGGTCTTCGCGATCGTCGTCCTCTCCGGACGGGACCGTTACTTCGTCGCCCGCTCCACCGCATCGCCCGCCTTGTCCGCCGCAGCGCCGACACTCTTCGCCGCCGACGTGACCGCGCCGGTCCGGGCATTGTCGTTGTTCGCGTTGTTCAGCAGGAAATACGCCCCGACGATCACCGCCAGCAGGATCGCGAGGCCGATCAGCAGCCCGCCGCCCGAACCGCGCCGTTCGATGATCGTGGTATGCGGCGCGCCGCTGGTGGTCGTTTCGATACGGTCGGGTTCCATGGCCTCTCTCCCTCAAGATTGATGCAGCCATGAACCGCCACGTCCGCCGCTTGTTCCAGCAGCGTTCCGAACCGGTTAGAACGGCAGCTTGAACCCGGGCGGCAAGGGCAGGCCGTTGGTCAGCTTCGACATTTCGGTCGAACTCGCGGCATCCGCCTTCGCCCGCGCATCGTTGAACGCGGCGACGATCAGGTCCTCCAGCATCTGCTTCTCCGACGGCTGCAACAGCGAATCATCGATATCGACGCCCAGGATGCGCCCCTTGGCCGAGGCGCGGACCTTCACCAGCCCGCCGCCCGATTGTCCGTCGACCTCAATCGTGTCGAGGTTTGCCTGCGCCTTGGTCAGTTCGTTCTGCACGTTCTGCGCCATGGCCATGATGTCGTCGAGATTCTTCATCGCGCGATACTCCCGTCGCTGCGTTGCCAATGATCGAGGGTGGCGTCCGGAAACGCCGCCAGTGCCGCCTGTACCAGCGGCGAATTGAGGACCTGTTCGCGCTCCGATTCCGCCTTCGCCGTTTCCTGTTCGCGCAAGGTCGGTTCGCCCGCCCCCTCGCCGATCAGAACGCGCCAATGGCTGCCAGTGATCCCCTTCAGCGCATTTTCCAGATCACGGGTGAAGTCGGCGGGCAAGGGCCGCGCCCCGCTCAGTTCGACCAGCTGCGGCTCCAGCCGGATCAGCCGCGCGCAATTGCGAAACTGCGCCTCCAGCGAATGCCGACCATGCTTCGACAATAGTTGCGCGACCTGCTCGGCCGTCTCGGGCACCGGGTCGGCGACCGCGACCGGTTCGGCGGCGGGAACGGGCGCGGATGCCGAAGGCGCACCGATCGCCGGCACCTGCCCGGCGGCAAGCTGCTTCGCCAGCGTCCCCGGATCGGGCAGCGACGACGCATGGACGATGCGCAGCAACGCCATCTCGCACGCCTCGATCGGCAACGCCGCGCGCGACACTTCCTCATGCCCCTTCAGCAACAGCTGCCACAGCCGGTGCAGCATCGGAAACGACAGCGCGCTCCACCCGTCGAACGCCGCGCGTTCCTCGGCCGACTGACCCGGCCCGCGATCCCCGCCGACCTTGACGATCGTCACCGCATGGACGGTTTCCAGCAAGGTCCGCAGCACCGACGCCGGATCGACGCCCAGATCATATTGCGCACGCAGCGCCCTGAGCGCCCCCGGCCCATCGGCCTTCAGCAACAGGTCGAACAACGTCCGGATCGCGCCGCGATCCGACAGGCCCAGCATCTGCCGCACCGCATCGGCCCGCACGCCTTCGCCGTCCAGCCCGCCATGGGCAATCGCCTGGTCGAGGATCGACAGCCCGTCCCGCGCAGACCCTTCGGCCGCGCGAGCGATCAGTTGCAGCGCCTCCGGCTCGGCCTCGACCCCCTCGGCCTCGACCACATGGGCGAAGTGCCCGGCCAACAGGTCGGCGGGGATACGCCGCAGGTCGAACCGCTGGCAACGCGACAGGACCGTGACCGGCACCTTGTGCACCTCGGTCGTCGCCAGCAGGAATTTGACGTGCGCGGGCGGCTCTTCCAGCGTCTTCAGCAGCGCGTTGAACGCCGGCGTCGACATCATGTGCACTTCGTCGATGATGTAGATCTTGAAGCGCGCCGACACCGCGGCATAGCGCACCGCCTCGGTCATCTCTCGCACGCTGTCGACGCCGTTGTTCGACGCGGCGTCGATCTCGACCACGTCGATGTGCCGCCCCTCGGCGATCGCGCGGCACGGCTCGCACATCCCGCACGGATCGATGGTCGGCCCGCCCTGCCCGTCCGGCCCGATACAGTTCAGCGCCTTTGCGATCAGCCGCGCGGTCGACGTCTTGCCGACCCCGCGCACGCCGGTCAGCAGGAACGCATGGGCCAGGCGCCCGCGTTTGATCGCGTTGCCCAGCGTCGTGACCATCGCGTCCTGCCCGATCAACTGGCTGAACGTCTGCGGCCGATATTTGCGCGCCAGCACGCGGTATGGCTGCGCGGCGGCAGGCTGTTCGGGGATGTCGAGGGCGAGGAAGGAGTCGGACATTGGGAGTGTCTTAGCGAGTCACAGCGGCGGTGTCGCCTGTCGTGCGCGATCGGGAACGCGGGGTCGTCAGGGGTTGGGCATTACCGGAACGCCCCGGTCACCCCGCTTCATGGCGTCGGGGTTGGATCGACTGGCGTTGAAACCGCGCGGGTAGCTGCGCCGCACGCAGTCGACGATCACCTCGTCCTTCGGTGAAGACTCGGTACTGACTTCTTCTCCTGCCAAGCCGAACGTCTCGATTTCGAAGCGAGCGGCTCCACAGCTACGCAGAGCAGACGCAAGGCCACTGGCCGATCCACCGGCCTTATCAGAATTGAGCTGATGGGGGACGAGGTCGTCCGGCCCGTGCACCCAAAGATACAGTCTGCGGCCGACTGCCTCGGTTGCCCTCCCGCCGTCTGCGCACGCGGTCGCCAGTATCGCAGCCATCAGGGTCGGGACAATTCCGGGATTCATCACCACAGCGTATCACGCTGCCAGTCCGTCGCAACCGCCGCGGTGCATCCCCTATGCCGCCAAAGCCTCCAACGCCTCGTTCGCCTCCATCCACTTCGTCTCCGCCACCTCGATCTCGGTATCAAGACTCGCGCGGCGCTTCATCAGCTGCGCCATGGTCAGCTTCGCCAGCGCCGGGATCGCCTGCCCCGCCATCGCCGCATCCAGCGCGTCACGCTGCTCGGTCAACCGCGCCAGATCGCGCTCGATCGCCTGCGCGCCCTTCTTGAGCACCTGCGCCTTTTCGCGCGCTTCGGCGGCAGCCTTGCGGTCGTTCTTCTTGTTGGCCTTGGCCGCCTTTTCCTTCGCCGAATTGCCCAGCACCAGCGCGATGTAATCGTCGATCGTCCCGTCGAATTCCTTCGCGGTGCCCTCGTCGACCAGCACCAGTCGGTCGGCGGTCGCCTCCAGCATATGCCGGTCGTGGCTGACCAGCAGCACGCAGCCGGTATAGGCATTCAGCGCCTGCACCAGCGCCTCACGCGCGTCGACGTCGAGGTGGTTGGTCGGTTCGTCGAGGATCAGCATGTGCGGCGCGTCGCGCGTAATCAGCGCCAGCGCCAGCCGCGCCCGCTCGCCACCCGAAAGCTTGCCGACCAGCGTCGTCGCCTTGTCCCCCGAAAAACCGAACCGCCCGAGCTGCGCCCGCACGGCGGCGGGCGACGCGCCCTTCATCTGCCGCGTCATATGTTCGAGCGGCGTGTCGTCGGTGCTGAGTTCCTCCACCTGATACTGGGTAAAGTACCCGACCTTCATCTTGCCGGCAGCGTTCATGTCGCCGTCCATCGGCGCCAGCTGCGCCGCCAGCAGCCGCGCCAGCGTCGTCTTGCCGTTGCCGTTGCGGCCCAGCAGCGCGATGCGATCCTCGGGATCGATGCGCAGGTTCAGCCGCTTGAGGATCGGCGTCTCACCATAGCCCACGCTTGCCATGTCGAGCGTGATGAGCGGCGGACGCAGTTCATCGGGATCAGGGAAGTCGAACGACAGGCTGGGGTCCTCGGCCATCGCCGCGATCGGCTTCATCTTGGCGAGGATCTTCAATCGCGACTGCGCCTGCTTCGCGGTCGAGGCGCGCGCCGAGTTCTTCGCGACATATTCCTGCAGCTTGGCCCGCTGCGCCGCCTGGTTGGCGCGCGCCGCCTCCAGCTGCGCCAGCCGCTCGGCGCGCTGCTTCTCGAACGCATCGTATCCGCCGGGATACAGCGTGATCTTACCCTGATGCAGGTGCAGGATATGGTCGACCACGTTGTTCAGGAAATCGCGTTCGTGGCTGACGACGACGATCGTCGCCTTATAGCCTTTCAGGAAGTCCTCGAGCCACATCACCGCTTCGAGGTCGAGGTGGTTCGACGGTTCGTCGAGCAGCAGCACGTCGGGCTGGCTGAACAGCAACGCCGCCAGTGCGACGCGCATCCGCCAGCCGCCCGAATAGCTCTCCAGCGGCCGGTTCTGCATCTCCTCGTCAAAGCCGAGGCCAACCAGAATCCGCGCCGCCCGCGCCGGTGCGCCATAGGCATCGATCGCCAGCAGCCGCTCGTGAATATCGCCGAGGCGGTCGGGATCGGTCACCGTCTCGGCATCGTGCATCAGCCGCGCACGCTCGACATCGGCTTCCAGCACGGTTTCGAACGGCGTCGCCTGCCCGGCGGGCGCTTCCTGCGCGACATAGCCGAGGCGCGACCCACGCGGCATTTCCGCCACGCCATTGTCCGGCTCCAGCTGCCCGGCGATCACCCGCACCAGTGTCGACTTGCCCGCACCGTTGCGGCCGATCAGCCCGACCCGGCTTCCGGGCGGTAGCGCCGCGCTGGCATTGTCGAGGATCGTCCGCCCGCCCAGGCGCACCGTGATACCGTTCAGATTGAGCATGGGGCGCGCGTAGCAGTTTTTGCGGCACTTGCGAAGAGTGGCGCGGAAGGCCTTTCCTACACGATACGTTCCCGGCAGGATCGCTGTCGATCCGCCCCCTCCGTAGGCGCCACCCGTCAGCCCGGGCTTGACCCGGGGTCCCGCTCCTTCTTCCGTCGTTGGCGAGAAGCGGGACCCCGGATCAAGTCCGGGGTGACGAACGGGGATGGACGACTGGCAGAGTCGTGACGCCCCGCTCTTTGACCTTGTGGATCGCCTTCCGCACGAACCACGCGGCGAGTGTGAACTTAGTGAACTTTGCCCCTCGCCACGGCATTTCCAGAGGCCCGCCGTTGGCAAAGCCCGCGTCGTCGGCCAGCGCTTCAGGCGCCGCCGGCCGGCCGTGCCTTGAGGCTCGGCCTAGCTTCGCTAGCCCTGGCCCGGCGCGGCAAACATCTGGCGTAGCTCGCTTTTCAAAATCTTCCCATTGGCGTTGCGGGGCAATACCGTGTCGGAGAAGCGGACCGCCACCGGCACCTTGAACGCTGCCAGCCGCGCGCGGACGAAGTCCTGCAATTCCACCTCGGTCGCTTCGCAACCGGGGCAGAGATGGACGACGGCGGCGGGCACCTCGCCCAGCACCCGGTCGGGCACACCGACCAGCGCTGCGTCAGTGACCGAGGGATGGGCGTATAGCACGTCCTCCACCTCGATCGAATAGATGTTCTCGCCGCCACGAATAATGATGTCCTTGGCCCGGTCGACGATGTAGCAGAAGCCATCCTCGTCCAGCCGCGCGACGTCGCCGGTCCGCACCCATCCGTCGACGAAGGTCCGGGCCGTATCCTCGGGCGCATTCCAATAGCCGCGCACGATCATCGGCCCGCGCGCCCATAGCTCGCCGACCTCACCGATGGGCGGTTCGGTCACGCCATCGGCGGCCATGATCTTCAGGTCGGCGACCGGCACCGGTGCGCCGCAGCTGGTCGGGCGGGCCAGATAATCCTCGCCCAGATGCTGGGTGACGGTCGCCATCGTCTCGGTCATGCCCCAGCCATTGCCGGGCAGCGCCCGGAACACCTCGAAGATGCGCTTGACCAGATCGGGCGCGGACGGTGCGCCGCCATATTGCACGACCTCCAGCGACGACAGGTCGTGGTTCGCCCGGTCGGGATGCTCCAGCAGCTGCCACGCGATGGTGGGTACGCCGCCAGTCACCTGCACCCGCTCCCGCTCGATCAGCGCCAGCGCCTCGCCCGCATCCCATTTGCGCATCAGCACCAGCGTCGTACCCCCGGCCAGCGCCCCCATCAGCGACGCGCTGCACGCCGTCACGTGGAAGAACGGGATGACCAGCAACCCGACCTTCGGCTCCGGCTCGGGCGGCATCTCGCCCCGCCGCAGATAGGAACGCGCCGCGACATAGGCCGCCGACAGGATATTGGTCGACAGGTTGCGATGCGTGCCCAGCGCCCCCTTGGGCCGCCCGGTCGTGCCGCTGGTATAGAAAATCGTCGCAGCATCGTCGGGCGCGATCGCGACCGCGGGCAGGGCAACCTCCGGCAGGGTTGCATAGTCGGCGCAGCTGCCGATCGCATCCTCCAGCCGCCGTTCGATGCCCGTCAGTGGCACCCGCGCCCGCGCGACCAGCACCGCCTCCAACGCCGGCATAGCGCCATAGTCGCCGCCCAGCCGATCATGCCGCTGCCGATCAACGATCAGCACGCGCGCGCCCGAATCGTTGACGCCATAGGCCAGTTCCTGCGGGCTCCACCACGCGTTGAGCGGCACGCAGATCGCCCCCGTCGCGACGACGGCGAAGAACGCGACCGGCCATTCGGGCATGTTGCGCATGGCCAGCGCGACCCGGTCGCCCTTGCCCACACCCATCGCCGTCAGTTCGGCCGCCAGCGTGGCGATGGCGCGATATTGCGCTTCATAAGTGACGCGCTGATCCTCATGGATCGTCGCCAGCCGATCGCCATGGGTCCGCGACAGCGCGACAAGCTGCGTCAGATTGGCTGGGGCATTCTTCCAGACCCGCGTGTCGATCCCGTCGATCGTCACGCTGTCCATCTCGAACGGCTGGCCGGGCGCGGTCAGCGCCGCCTGCACCTGTGCCATCGACATCCGCGGCCAGTCGGACGGTACCGCCATCGTCGCTTCGTTCCCTGCCACGCAACCGCTCCTGCACTATTGTCGAAGGTCGGGTTTGCCCCGATCCGTCGCTTTTCCTTCGCTGCCACTATTGATTGTCATTCCGTGAAAGGCAATAGAATGCGGCAACCCCGCCGGCGTTTAGAAGGACCGGTATGGCAGCTTATGGAGAAGATGCGACATGTCCGTGACAACCGAACGCCATGGCGACGTGCTGGTCGTCACCGCCGACAATCCGCCCGTCAACGCGCTGTCGGCGGCGGTCCGCACCGGGCTGAAGGCCGCGATCGAGGAAGCTGCGGCCGACGATGCGGTCCGCGCGGTGGTCATCGCCTGTGCCAGCCGCACCTTCTTCGCCGGGGCCGACATCACCGAATTCGGCAAGCCCCCGGTCGAACCGATGCTGCCTACACTGGTCGATCAGATCGAAGCATCGGACAAGCCCGTCGTGGCCGCGATCCACGGCACGGCGCTGGGTGGTGGGTGTGAGGTCGCGATCGCCAGCCATTATCGCATCGCCGTCCCCAGCGCGAAGCTCGGCACGCCCGAGGTAAAGCTCGGCCTGCTGCCCGGCGCCGGGGGCACGCAACGCCTGCCCCGCCTGGCGGGCGTCGCGGTCGCGCTGGAAATGGTGGCGAAGGGCGATCCGATCTCGGCGACCAAGGCGAAGGACGCCGGCATCGTCGACCGGCTGGCGGGCGAGGACAGCCTCCTGACCGACGCCATCGCCTTTGCCCGTGAAGTCGCCGACGTCCGCCCCATCCCCCGCGCATCGCAGCGCCCCGTATCGCCCGACCCGGAAGCGGTCGCCGCGTTCGAACAGGCCAACGCCCGCCGTTTCCGCGGCTTCGAAGCACCCGCCGCCAACATCTCCTGCGTCGTGAAGGCGACCGAAACCGACTATGCCACCGGCTCCGCGTTCGAACGCGAACAGTTCATGAAGCTGATGTTCGGCGTCCAGTCGGCCGCGCAGCGCCACATCTTCTTCGCCGAACGCAAGGCTTCGAAGATCGACGGCATCGCCAGCGACGTCGCCCTGCGCCCGATCGAACGGGTCGGCATCATCGGGGCGGGCACGATGGGCGGCGGCATCGCGATGAATTTCCTGTCGGCCGGCATCCCCGTCACCATCGTCGAGATGCAGCAGGACGCACTCGACCGTGGCACCGCCACCATCCGCAAGAATTACGACGCGACCGCCGCCAAGGGGCGGATGAAGCCCGAAGCGGTCGACCAGGCGATGGGCCTCCTCACCCCCACCCTCGACCTGAACGCGCTCGCCGATGTCGATCTGGTGATCGAGGCGGTGTATGAGGAAATGTCGGTCAAACAGGACATTTTCGGAAAGCTCGACGAGATCTGCAAACCCGGCGCGATCCTGGCGTCTAACACCAGCTATCTCGACGTCAACGTCATCGCACAGGCGACGAAGCGGCCGCAGGACGTGCTGGGCCTGCACTTCTTCTCCCCCGCCAACGTCATGAAGCTGCTGGAGATCGTGCGCGGCGATGCGACCGCCGACGATGTGCTGGCAACCGCGATGGCGCTGGCCAAGAAGATCCGCAAGGTCGCGGTGATCGCCGGTGTCTGCCACGGCTTCATCGGCAACCGGATGCTGGAGCCGCGTCAGGTCGAGGCAATGAAGCTGCTGCTGGAAGGGGCGACGCCGGAACAGGTCGACCGGGTCCATGTCGAATTCGGAATGCCGATGGGCCCGTTCCAGATGGCCGACTTGGCCGGCGTGGATATCGGCTGGCACCGCGATCCCAACCGGATCGAGAACCTGCGCGACGCGCTGGCCGCCGAGGGGCGCTGGGGCCAGAAGAAACAGGCCGGATTCTACGACTACGATGCCAAGCGCACCCCGTCGAACAGCCTGCGGGTCGCCGAGATCATCGAGGATTTCCGCAAGCGGACCGGCACGCCCCAGCACGACGTGACCGATCAGGAAATCGTCGAGCGCACGCTCTACACCATGGTCAACGAAGGCGCGAAGATTCTGGCCGAAGGCAAGGCACAGCGCGCGTCGGACATCGATGTCGTCTGGATCTATGGCTATGGCTGGCCGGTCTATCGCGGCGGGCCGATGTTCTGGGCCGATACCGAAGGGTTGAAGAAGATCGTCGAGGGCCTCGACCGGCACGGCTTCGAAGTATCGCCGCTGCTACGCGAGAAAGCCGAACAGGGCGGGAGGTTCTCGGCATGAGCGACCTCGCCCAATTCCGCGCCGATACCCGCGCCTGGCTGGAGAAAAACTGTCCGCCGTCGATGCGCCACCCGGTGCATTCGGACAAGGACGTCACCTGGGGCGGGCGCAACCCGACCTATGCCAACCCCGACCAGAAGCTCTGGCTCGACCGAATGGCCGCGCGGGGCTGGACCGTGCCGGACTGGCCGACGGCCTATGGCGGCGGGGGCCTGTCGCCGGCCGAGGCCAAAATATTGCGTGAGGAAATGGCGGCAATAAACGCCCGCAACCCCCTCTATTCCTTCGGCATTTCGATGCTTGGCCCCGCCCTGCTGAAATACGGCACCGAGGCGCAGAAGCAGGAACATCTGCCCAGGATCGCCCGCGGCGAAATCCGCTGGTGTCAGGGCTATAGCGAACCCGGTGCCGGCTCCGACCTCGCCGGCCTTCAGACCAGCGCGGTCGAGGACGGCGACGACTTCATCGTCAATGGCCAGAAGGTGTGGACCAGCTATGCGGACAAGGCCGACTGGATCTTTTGCCTCGTCCGCACCGACCGCACGACCAAGCAGGCCGGCATCAGCTTCCTGCTGTTCGACATGGCCTCACCCGGCGTCACCACCCGCCCGATCAAGCTGATCTCCGGCAACTCGCCCTTTTGCGAAACCTTCTTCGACGACGTGCGCGTGCCCAAGGCCAATCTGGTCGGTGAACTGAACAAGGGATGGGACGTCGCCAAATATCTGCTCGGCCATGAGCGGGAGATGATCTCCGGCATGGGGCTGACCGACGACCGTCCGCTGATCGAGCGCGCAGTGGAGGCGGTCGGCCTGGACGAACAGGGTCGCCTCGCCGATCCGATGCTTCGTGCCGCGATCGCGACCTTCGACGTCCGCGCCCGCGCCTTCGCCGCCATGTCCGAGCGCTTCCGCGACGAACTGAAGGCGCATCGCGCCCATCCCGCGCAGCCCAGCATGATGAAATATGTCGGAACCGAGCTGAACAAGACCCGCCACGAACTGATGATGGCAGCGGGCGGCAGCGATCTGCTCGAATGGGAAGGTGCCGACAGCCGCGACGGGGCGGAGGCACGGGCGTGGCTGCGCACCAAGGCCAATTCGATCGAGGGCGGCACGTCCGAAATCCAGCTCAACATCGTCGCACGTCGGATTCTCGACCTGCCGACCCAGTGACCTTCTGTCAGAAAGTCCGACCATGCCATTGTTTCTGAACGAAGATCAGACGATGCTCGCCGATACCGCGCGCGAATTTCTGGGCGAGGCCGCGCCGGTCGCGCACCTCCGCGCGCTGCGCGATGCCGACGATCCGACCGGTTTCGACCGCGACCTCTGGGCGAAGTTCGCCGAGATGGGCTTTACCGGCATGATGGTCCCCGAAAGCGCCGGCGGCCTGGGGCTGGGCCATGTCGAGGCCGGCATCGTGCTGGAGGAGATCGGCCGCAACTTGTCGCCGTCGCCTTTTCTCGTGACCTCGGTCGCCGCCGTCGCCGCGCTGACAGGCACCACCGCCGGCGAACGCTGGCTGCCGCAAATCGCCGCCGGCAAGGCAGTCGCCGCGCTCGCCATCGACGAACGGGCGAAGCATGGCGACGGCATCGCAATGACGGCGGAGCGTGCCGGCAACGGCTTCCGCCTGTCGGGAATCAAGCAGTTCGTGACCCATGGTCATGTCGCCGACCTGATCCTCGTCGTGGCACGCACCACCGGCAGCGCGGACGACAAGGACGGCCTGACCCTGTTCGCCCTTCCCGCCGACACCCCCGGCCTGACCGCCGATCCGCGTCGGCTGGTCGACAGCAGCATCGCCGCACGGCTGACCTTCGATAATGTGCAGGTCGATGGCGACGCGGTGGTCGGCGACGTCGATGACGGCGGCACCCCGCTCGCCCGCCTGCTCTCCGCCGCTCGCACCGGTGCCGCAGCGGAGGCGCTCGGCGTAGGCGACGGCGCGGCGACCCGTACGCTCGACTATTTGCGCCAGCGCACGCAGTTCGGCCAGACCATCGGCAGTTTCCAGGCGCTGCAGCACCGTGCCGCGCATCTCTATGCCGAACTGGAGGTCGCCCGCGCCGCCGTCCTGAAGGCGCAGCAACTGCTCGACGACGCCTCTCCCGACGCCGACCTTGCCGTGTCCGTCGCAAAGGCGATGGCCGGCATGGCCGCCACGCTGTCGGTACAGGAAGCGGTGCAGATGCATGGCGGCATTGGCATGACCGACGCGGCTGATATAGGCTTCTTCATGAAGCGCGCCCGCGTCCTGACCGAAATGTTCGGCGATATCGGCTATCACACCGACCGTGTGGCGCGCGCCGGGGGATATTGATGGAGCCAACACCCGACGATCTGATCGCCGGCCTCGTCCGCCTGCTCGATATCGAGGAGATCGACACCGACCTGTATCGCGGCGCGCGCAACCCCGGCGGGGTCGGTCGCGTGTTCGGCGGGCAGGTGATCGCGCAAGCGTTGCAGGCGGCCCAGCGATCGATCGGCGGAGAGAAGATCGCCCATTCGCTCCACGCCTATTTCATGCGGCCGGGCGACGAACAGCACCCGATCGTCTATCGTGTCGTGCGCGATTTCGCGGGGCGCAGCTTCGCCAATGCGCGGGTGATCGCGATGCAGCGCGGACAGGCGATCCTGAACATGGCAGCCTCGTTCCAGCTGCCCGAAGACGGACTGACCCATCAGGACGCGATGCCCGACGTTCCGCCCCCGGAAGCATTGCCGACCGACCGGGAAATGCGGGAGACGATGCAGGATCGCATCCCGGAGAAATATCGCCGCCTGTTCCTGCGCGCCCGCCCGATCGAAATCCGCCCGGTCGAACCCGCGCACTGGACCGATCCGACCAAACGCGCGCCGTTGCAGCATGGCTGGTTCCGCGCGGTTGCACCGATCGGCGACGACATGACGCTGCACCGTGCGATCCTGGCCTATGCCAGCGACATGATGCTGCTCGGCACCTGCATGTTGCCGCACGGCGTCCATTGGCTGACCGACACCATGCAAACGGCCAGCCTCGACCACGCGCTCTGGCTGCACGAACCGTTCCGCGCCGACGACTGGTTGCTGTACCAGACCGACAGCCCGTGGGCCGGCCACGCCCGCGGCATGAACCGCGGTCGCTTCTTCAGCCGCGACGGACGATTGGTGGCCAGCGTCGCACAGGAAGGGCTGGTGCGGGTGCGGGGATGATCGCGCGGATGGCCACGTGCCCCTTCCCGCCCCGAACGTCATCCCAGCGAAGGCTGGGATCTCATGGTTGCAGTCCGGGACAGGAGCCGCAAGAGGCCCCAGCCTGCGCTGGGGCGACGTGATGGGGCATATGGGTCACCGGGAAACCGCGGCCCCGCGCAAGCGGCACGGAACCACTAAGGCATAGCCTCACCCCGGCTCATGCAACGGACAGCCGTTGAACCGCCGCCGATACTGAACCGAATGGTCATAGATCGGCTTGCGCACCCGATTGACGCCGCCCAACGGCTGATGCGCGGCAAGGCCGGTCCAGACGCTGAAGCGCAGATTGTCATCGACCTCGGCCACCTTGTCCGCCGACCAGCTGTCCTGCGGCTCGGTGCGGATCGTCGCGACGGTGACGAACGGGCTGACATCCTCCGGCCACGGCGTTGCCGCATCTTCGATCGGCTGAGCATCGGTATCGCGGAGCAACTGCACGCGCACTTCCCATTCGCCCCGTACCCGGCGCGCGTCCGCCTGCACGTCCTCGCGAATGGCATCGGGGCGACCGCTGGTATCGACCACGGTATCGGTCAGGGCAGTCAGGTCCGGCGACACCGGCACCAGCTGATATTTCGCGACGAACGCACCATGGCGGAAGGGCGTGGCGGAGAAATAGGTTTCGCCCAGCGGATGGACATTCTTCGACCCGCCCATCGTCTTCAGCAGCGTGCTTTCGGTACCGACCGCTTCCAACGCCGCCTCGGCCCCGCGCAGGACATAGGACAGCGCCTTCTTGGCCCATTCCGCCTTGTCGGTGGTTTTGGCCAGCAGCTTCAGGTTGCCGGCGAACTTCTCCGGCGTCGGTGCGGCAAAGCCGGGGGCGTTGACCATCACGAAATCCTGCGTCCGCCCCGCCGCACCCGGCAGGCGTTCGCCCTCGACGTCCAGCACCTTCCACGCCAGCCCGCGCGGCAGACCGATCGCGTCGTCGAGAATATCACCCGGATTGGTCGAGAACCGCAGGATGACGGGGTGCGTACCCGGCGTCGCGAACAGCCCCTGCGCCAGTTCGGGCGGCAGGTCGTCATGAATCGTCAGTTCACCCTTCAGGATGCCATGCCCCTTGGCGTGAACCGCACGCACCGCCCTGCCGTAATCCTTGGACGTCGTTTCGAGGATCGTGTCGAACGACTCCTCCATCTGCTTGACCGTCTCGGCCTCGTCCGGCTGCGGCTGTTCGAGCCCGGCCGAATAACGGATCGGCGGTTTCAGCATGGCGGTCATCGGCAAACTCCTTTGTCTCAGAGCGAGAAAGGACGGCCGCTGCAATCGTTCCGCGCCGTCAGACGGCGGTACGCCCATAGTCCTGCCGGGTCACCGGATGGCTCGACGACAGCCCGCCATCGACCGCCCATGCCTGTCCGTTGACATAGCTCGCCTCCGCCGACGCGAGGAACAGCACGACCGCCGCCACCTCCTCGGGCTCGCCACCGCGACGCAAGGGGTTCAAGCGCCCGATCCGCGACTCTTTCCCATGCTGCCGGGCATGATCGTAGACCATCGCGGTCATGCCGGTTTCGATGAGGCCCGGGCACACCGCATTCACCCGCACGCCCGACCCCGACAGCTGCTGCGCGGCGGTCTGGACCAGGTTGATGACCCCCGCCTTCGACGCGGAATAGGGTGCGCCGCCCGCCCCGGATCGCAGACCCGCCACGCTGGCGGTACACACGATCGCCCCGCCACCCGCCGCCGCCATGACCGGCGCGGCGTGACGGATCGCCAGGAACGGACCGATCAGGTTGACGCGCAGGATCTCCGCCCAATCCTCCGCCGTCGTATCGAACAACCCGGCGATGCCGCCGGATATACCGGCATTGGCATGGACGACATCGATCCCGCCGAACGTCTCGACGCCGAGGGCAATCGCGCGCGCCACGTCCGCATCGTCGCCGGCATCCATGGCGCAGCCGACCGCGCGGCCGCCCATGTCCTCGATCATCGCCGCTGTCACGTCAGCCTGCACCACATCACCGCACACCACCCCCGCCCCTTCGCGGGCAAAGGCCAACGCAGTCGCCCGCCCGATGCCCGATCCCGCCCCGGTGACCAGCACCGACTTCCCCGCAAAGCGCATCACGCCCCCGCCTTCTTCGCAAAATCCCATGCCATCGCCGCCAGCATCGGCACCCGCTCCGCCATCGCCGCCGCCTGCGCGCTGGCCGCATTCCCGTCGCGCACACGCTGCTTGATGCCCTGCACGATGCCGGTCAGGCGAAAGAGGTTATAGGCGAAATACCAGTCGAGCCGCGGCACGTCGCTTCGCCCCGTCGCCGCGCAATAGCGCGCCACCACCTCGTCCACCGTCGGGATACCGCTATCGGCACCCGCCAACCCCTTGATCCCCGACCGGCCGTCCGGTTCGGTACCCCAGTTCATCAGCAGATAGGTGAAGTCGGCCAGCGGATCGCCCAGCGTCGACAATTCCCAGTCGAGCACCGCGACGACGCGGGGCGCGCCGTCCGCAAAGATCAGATTGTCGATCCGGTAATCGCCATGGACGATCGACACGCGCTCCTGCTCGGGCACGGTACGCGGCAGCCATTCGATCAGCCGTTCGACATCGGGCAGATCATCGGTCTGGCTCGCCCGGTACTGCCGGGTCCAGCGCGCCACTTGCCGCTCGAAATAATTGCCGGGCTTGCCGTAATCGCCCAGCCCCACCGCAACCGGATCGATCGCGTGCAGCGCCGCCAGCGCATCGATCATCGCGTCATAATGCGCGCGCCGCTCGGCGGGTGTCATCGCCGGCATCGATCCGTCCCAGATCGTCCGTCCCGCGACCCGTTCCATCAAATAGAAGGGCGCGCCGATCACCCCTGCATCCTCGCACAGGGCAACCGGCCGAGGCACCGGATAGCCGGTCGGATGCAGTGCCGAGATCAGGGCAAATTCGCGCTCGACCGCATGGGCGCTGGGCAGCAACGGCCCGAACGGCTTGCGCCGCAACACGAACGATCCGGCGGGCAGGTCGATGCGATAGGTCGGATTGCTCTGCCCGCCCGGATAGCGGGTGACCGCGACCGGCCCCTCGCCCACGGTCGCCGTCAGCCACGGCGTCAGCCGCGTCAGGTCGAGGTCATTATCCATCGGCCACCTTCGCGAATTCGGCGCGGGCGATGGCGCGGTTATGCACCTCGTCCGGCCCGTCGGCAAAGCGCAGCGTGCGTACCCCGGCCCATGCGGCGGCCAGCGGAAAATCCTCCGACACGCCGCCCCCGCCATGCGCCTGGATCGCATCGTCGAGGATCTGTAGCGCCATGGTCGGCGCCTGTACCTTGATCATGGCGATCTCGCCCTGCGCCGCCTTGTTGCCGGCACGGTCCATCATGTCGGCGGCCTTGAGACAGAGCAGCCGCGTCATCTCGATATCGATCCGCGCCCGCGCCACGCGCTGTTCCCAGATCGAATGCTCGGCGATGGTCTTGCCGAACGCCACCCGCGACTGCAGCCGCTTCGCCATCGCCGCCAGCGCCATTTCGGCCACACCGATGGTGCGCATACAATGGTGGATGCGCCCCGGCCCCAGCCGTCCCTGCGCGATCTCGAACCCGCGTCCTTCCCCCAGCAACAGGTTGGCGGCGGGTACGCGCACCTTCTCCAACACCACCTCGCCATGGCCGTGCGGCGCATGGTCATAGCCATAGACCGGCAGCATCCGCTCGATCCGGACGCCGGGCGTATCCATCGGCACCAGGATCATGCTCTGCTGCTGGTGCCGCCGGGCTTGCGTGTCGGTCTTGCCCATCACGATCGCCACCTCGCAGCGCGGATCGCCCGTCCCCGACGACCACCATTTGCGCCCGTCGATCACATAATCGTCATCGTCGCCGTCGCGCACGATCCGCGTCTCGATATTGGTCGCATCCGACGACGCCACCGCCGGTTCGGTCATCAGGAAGGCGGAGCGGATGCGCCCCTCCATCAGCGGCCGCAGCCACCGCTCCTTCTGCTCGCGCGTGCCATAGCGGTGCAGCACCTCCATATTGCCGGTGTCGGGCGCGGAACAGTTGAACACCTCGCTCGCCCAATGCCACTTGCCCATTTCCTCGGCGCACAGCGCATATTCGACGTTCGACAGCTGCGTCCCCTCGAACGCAAAACTCTCATCGACCAGCGGCGCTCCCGAATGCGGCGGCATGAACAGGTTCCACAGGCCGGCAGCCTTGGCCTTTTCCTTCAGCGGCTCCAGCATGGCGACCGGTGCCCAGCGATCGCCGCTCGCGACCTCGCGATGGTAGTCATGGTCGGCGGGGGCGACATGCTCGGCGATGAACGCCGCCACGCGGTCGCGATATTCGGTTTCGCGCGCACTGAACCGAAAGTCCAACATCCGTCTCCCGTTGCAACTGTTTTGCCCGGTCTATGCCATACCGCATATTCGGTAAAGCACGGATGACGTCGCGGCGCGGTGCGAAATTTTGGCTTGGGGTCCACACCCGATCTGCTAGGGTCACAGGATGACGACGACCGACGGGGCCACCAAGCGCTATCGCGCCAAACGCGACGCCATCCTTGCCGCAGCGGCGGAGGCGATCAACGAAGCGAGTGCCAAGGGCATGACCTTCGCCGATGTCGCGCGCCGCGTCGGCCTCAATACCACCAGCGTCACCTATTATTTCAAGCGCAAGGAAGACCTTGCCGCCGCCGCCTTCGACCACACGCTCGACTGGCTGCAGGCGACGTTGGACGAATCACTGGCCGAGCCGACACCGCAGGCCCGTGTCGCGAAGTTTCTCGCCATCCATTTCGACCGACAGCGCCGGATCGAGGCAGGCGAGGAACGCCCCGTCGCCATGCTGTCCGACCTGCGCGCGATGGAGGACCCGTTCAAGGCGCGCCTCCTGGCCGGCTGGCGCGAGGTGTTCCGCAAGACCCGCACGCTATGGGGCGAACCGCGCGACCGGATCGCGAAGGATGTGCAGGGCGCCCGCGCGCACATGTTGCTGGAGAACAGCTTCTGGCTGACTGTGTGGCTCGATCGCTACGAACCCGACCAGTATGACCGGGTACAGGCGCGGCTGATGGACGTGTTCACCCATGGCCTTGCCGGCCCCGGCCAGCGCTGGGACCCCCAGCCGCTGCTGCTCGAACAGGCGGATGCGGAGCCGGCGCGCGACGCCTTTCTGCGCGCCGCCACGCGCCTGATCAACGAACTGGGCTATCGCGGTGCCTCGGTCCAGCGGATCGCGTCCGAACTGAACGTGACAAAGGGTTCGTTCTACCATCATCTCGACGCCAAGGACGATCTGGTCGCCGCCTGCTATCAATGCAGCTTCGACACGATCTCCGCCGCACAGCGCGCCGCCGACCGCGACGGCGGCAGCCATTGGCAGCGCCTGTCCAGCACGCTCGCCACGCTGGTCGACGCCCAGTTCACCGAACAGGGACCGTTGCTCCGCACGACCGCGCTCGCCGGCCTGCCCGGCGGCGTGCGGCAGGCGATGGTCGATCGCTCGAACCGCATCGCGCGCCGCTTTGCCGGCACGATCAGCGACGGCATCGCCGAAGGATCGGTCCGCGCCGTCGACCCGCTGATCGCCGCCCAGGCGCTGATGGCGCTGCAGAACGCCGCCTTCGACATGCGCAGCTGGGCCTCGACCATGCCGCGCGATCGCGCGGTCGGCTTCTACGCCTCGACCGTGATGACCGGTCTGTTCACCGATCCGGCGCTATAGCGCAGCCGTTTGCGGCGCTCGGCGTCGCCTCCGATCCGGCAATGCGACGACGCACGGAAGCGATGGCCATTCGTAACCGGAGTGACCGTCTCGCGCAGGTGCCCCGTCATCGCGCGCCAAGGCCGATGCAACATTGAACGACCATTTCGCATTTTCGTCATTCCCGCGCAGGCGGGAATCCATAGCCGCTGACGTTTCAGCCGGATGCGCGACGCCGGCGTTTATGGACTCCCGCCTGCGCGGGAGTAACGATGGGCATGGAGCGGTCGTTAAGGGAGCTTGAGATCAGCCGGCCCTAACCGGCCAGCACGCCCCGATATTCCTCACGCAGCGCGGCCTTCTTCAACTTCCCCGTCGCGCTGTGCGGCAGGGCTTCGACGACGATCACCCGGTCCGGCAGCCACCATTTTGCGACCTTCCTCGCCAGATGCGCCAGGACCGCATCCGCATCGACTTCCATGCCGGGCCGCTGCACGACCAGCAGCACCGGCCGCTCGTCCCAGCGCGGATGCGGCACGCCGATCGCCGCCGCCTCGGCAACGCCCGGACAGCCCACCGCCGCATTTTCCAGATCGACCGAACTGATCCACTCGCCGCCCGACTTGATGACGTCCTTGGCCCGGTCGGTAATCTGCATCGTGCCATCGGGGTGCAGCATCGCCACGTCGCCGGTGTCGAACCACCCGTCCGCCGTCAGCGCATCACCGGCTTCGTCGCGGAAATAGCGTTTGATCACCCACGGCCCCCGCACCTGCAAGCTGCCCGAGGTCGCACCATCGCGCGGCAGCACCGCGCCCTCCTCATCGACCGTGCGCAGTTCGACGCCGAACGGCACCTTGCCCTGTCGACAGACCTGATCGACCCGCTGGTCGAAGGACAGTTCGTCCCAGTCCGCCCCCGGCGCCCCCATCGTGCCGATCGGCGAGGTTTCGGTCATGCCCCAGGCGTGGTTGACCCGCGCCCCCATCCGCATCAGCCGCTCGATCATCGCGCGTGGCGCGGCCGATCCGCCGATCGTTACGACCTTCAGATGCTCCGGCGCCTGTCCGGTCGCGTCCATATATTGGAACATGGCGAACCATACGGTCGGCACACCGGCCGAATGCGTCACCCGCTCGCGGTTCATCAGGTCGCATAGCACCGCCGGATCGTTGACCGCCGAGAACACGATCTTCGCCCCCACCGCCGGCGCGGCAAAGGGCAGGCCCCATCCGACCGCATGGAACATCGGCACCACCGGCAGGCAGACGGCACGCTGCGACAGGTCGAACTCGTCGGGCTGTAGTTCGGCGATGGCGTGCAGCACGTTCGATCGATGGGTATAGACGACGCCCTTCGGATCGCCGGTCGTCCCGCTGGTGTAGCAGATCATGCACCGGTCGCGCTCGTCGCCCTCGACCCAGGCATGATCGCCGCTTTCGGGCGCGATCAGCGCCGCGAAGCTGTCCGGCCCCTCTCCGTCCATGACGATGAAATGCTCGATGCCGGGCAGGCGCGGCTTCATCCGCTCGACGATGGGCGCGAACACCGCATCGTACAGCAGCACCCGGTCGCCGGCATGGTCGGCGATATAGGCAAGCTGGTCGTCGAACAGGCGCGGGTTGATCGTATGGATGATGCCCCCCATCCCGATCACACCGTACCACGCGATCAGGTGGTGGGCATGGTTCATCGCCATCGTCGCCACCCGGTCGCCGCGCTCAATGCCCAGCCGTTCGAGCGCCTGCGCCAGTCGGCGGGCGTCGCGCGCGATCCCCGCCCAGTCGGTCCGCGTCTCGCTGCCATCGGCCCAGCGGGTAACGATCTCGCGCCGCCCATGCTCGCGCTCGGCATGATCGAGCAGCCGCGGTACTCGAAGTTCGAAATCCTGCATTCCGCCCAGCACGCGCGCTCTCCTTCGCGAACGGGGCATAGTGCCCCTATCCTACGGCGGCGAGCGGTGCCTTCACCGTATCGAACGCCGAACTGGCAACACCTTGCAGCCTGGCGACGCGTTCGGCAAGCTCGCCATCGATCCGAAAATCACGGCCCAGGCATACCCGTGCTTCGATTCCGTTGGCGGCGGGCACCGAAACCCAGATTTCGCCCCGCGCGCCGCGCTCATGCTGGACCAGTCCGGCCAGTGCCGGATAGGCGGCGGGATCGTCGATGGTCAGGTCCAGCCGCAACCGCACGTCGCGCGCGATCACGTCGAACGGCTTCAACGCCTTGACCGTCGCCCGCGCGCTCTCGTCGCCCGCCCGCCGGTCCAGTTCCAGCGTGAACAGCCCGCATCCGCCGACCTTGCCCGCCGCTTCCAGGTCGTTAGCCGGCCCTTCGTCGAAACAGGTCACCGGCACCTGTCCGGTCGCGTCCGACAGCGTCGCCATCATGTACCTTTTGCCCCGCGCCGAGGTCCGCCACCGCGCATCCTCGACCAGTGCCGCCACCGTAGCGCCGACCCGGCCGCCTTCCGGCACCGGCGTATCGGCCAGATCGGCGATCTTGCGCGCGCCATGCGCACTGGCGAGATGGGCGTAGCGGTCGAGCGGATGGGCCGAGAAATAGAAGCCGAAGGCATCCTTCTCCGCCGCGATCGCCTCGGTCAGCGTCCAATGGACGTCGGGCAGGCGGATCGCCGTCTCGACCGCGCCGCTCGCCTCGCCGAACAGCCCGCCCTGTCCGCTCGACCGGTTCGCCTCGGTCCGCTGCGCCGTCGCCATCAGCGTATCGGCCAGCGCATGGACGCCAGCGCGGTCGCCGACGATATTGTCGAACGCACCTGCCGCCGCCAGCGTCTCGATCTGGCGCTTGTTCAGCAGCTTGGGGTCGACCCGCCCGGCGAAATCGTCGAGCGACTTGTACGGCCCCTTCGCCGCGCGCTCCTCGACCATCAACTCCATCGCGCGTTCGCCCACGCCCTTCAGCGCCGACAGCGCATAGCGTACCGCCAACCCACCCTCCGGCGTCTCCTCGACCCCGAACGTCGCGTCGCTGGCGTTGATGCACGGCGGCAGGCAGTCGATCCGGAGCCGCTTCATATCGTCGACGAAGATCGCCAGCTTGTCGGTCTGCGCATAATCGAACGCCATAGATGCCGCGAAGAACTCCTGCGGATGATGCGCCTTCAACCACGCCGTCTGGTAGGCCAGCAGCGCATAGGCCGCCGCGTGGCTCTTGTTGAACCCGTATCCGGCGAACTTGTCGATCAAGTCGAACAGTTCGTTGGCCTTCGCCTCCTTGATGCCGTTCACCTCGGCACAGCCCTTGACGAAGATCGAACGCTGCGCGTCCATCTCCGCCTTGACCTTCTTGCCCATCGCACGCCGCAGCATGTCCGCGCCGCCCAGCGAATAGCCGGCCAGGATCTGCGCGGCCTGCATCACCTGTTCCTGATAGACGAAAATCCCGTAGGTCTCGTTCAGGATCGGTTCGAGCAGGTCGTGCGGATAGATGATCTCCTCCCGCCCGGCCTTGCGCGCGCCGAAGGACGGAATGTTGTCCATCGGCCCCGGCCGGTACAACGACACCAGCGCGATGATGTCGCCGAAATTGGTCGGCCGCACGGCGGTCAGCGTCCGCCGCATCCCTTCCGATTCCAGCTGGAACACGCCGACCGTGTCGCCGCGCTTCAGCAGTTCATAGGTCTCGGCATCGTCCCAGAGCAGGCTGTCGAGATCGACCACGACACCCCGCCGCGCCAGCAGCTCGACCGCGAATTTCAGCACCGACAGGGTCTTGAGACCCAGAAAGTCGAACTTCACCAGCCCCGCGCCTTCGACATATTTCATGTCGAACTGCGTCACCGGCATGTCGGAACGCGGATCGCGGTACAGCGGCACCAGCTGCGCCAATGGCCGGTCGCCGATCACCACACCAGCCGCGTGGGTCGACGAGTGGCGAGGCAGGCCTTCCAGCTTCATGGCGAGATCGAGCAGCCGGCGCACGTCCTCCTCCCGCTCATATTGCTGGTTCAGCTCCGACACGCCGTTGATCGCCCGGTCCAGCGTCCATGGATCGGTCGGATGGTTCGGCACCAGCTTGGCGAGGCGGTCGACCTGGCCATAGCTCATCTGCAGCACGCGGCCGGTGTCCTTCAGCACCGCGCGCGCCTTCAGCTTCCCGAAGGTGATGATCTGCGCCACCTGATCGCGGCCATATTTCTGCTGGACGTAGCGGATGACCTCGCCACGCCGCGTTTCGCAGAAGTCGATGTCGAAGTCGGGCATCGACACGCGTTCCGGGTTCAGGAATCGTTCGAACAGCAGCCCCAGCTTGATCGGGTCGAGATCGGTGATGGTCAACGCCCATGCGACCGCCGAGCCTGCACCCGAACCACGCCCCGGCCCGACCGGAATGTCGTGGTCCTTCGCCCATTTGATGAAGTCGGCGACGATCAGGAAATATCCCGGGAACCCCATCTGGCAGATGACGTCCAGTTCGAAGTCCAGCCGACTGAAATAGTCAGGGAACCGCGCGACCAGTTCGTCCTCGGACAATTCCGGGGTGGTGCCGGTGGCCGCCGGGGCCGGCGCATCCTCCCACGGCGCGGGGGCTTCCACCGCCACTTCGGCCTGCACCATGCCCGCTTCCAGCGCGACGATCTTGCGCAGGCGATCGACCAGCCCGGCACGCGAATCGGCACGCAGCTTCAGCGCCTCGCCCTCACGATCGCCGGCAAGGCTGGGCAGGATCGGCTTGCGCTTGGGGGCCGCCACCGCACAACGCTGCGCGACGACCAGCGTGTTCGCCAACGCCTCCGGCAGGTCGGCGAACATCTCCTGCATGACGGTTGCCGGCTTCAGCCACGCCTCGGGCGACGAGCGCTGGCGATCCTCGCTCGCGACATAGCTCGACGATGCGATGCACAGCATCGCGTCATGCGCGTCGTGGAAATCCGCCTCGGCGAAACAGCACGGATTGGTCGCGACCAGCGGCAGGTCCCGGGCATATGCCAGGTCTAGCAGATGCGGCTCCGCGCGCTGCTCCACCGCCTCGCCCCGCCGCGCCAGCTCGATATAGAGCCGGTCGCCGAACAATGCCTGCAACCGGTCGGCATAGGCGAGCGCTTCGTCCTCACGACCGGCGGCGAACAATCGCGCCAGCGCGCCGTCGCCGGCACCGGTCAGCGCGACCAGCCCGTCGCTGCGCCCGATCAGCGCATCGATCGGCACATGCGCCGGAATTTCGACCGGCCGGTCGAGATGCGCCATCGACACCAGCGCACATAGATTGTCGTAGCCCCGTGCATCCTGCGCGAACAGCGGCAGCCAGTCGATCTCCGGCTCGTGCCCCTCGACCCCGCCCGGCCGTGCGACGGCCAGCAGCGTGCCGACCACCGGCTGCACGCCCTGATCCTTGCACGCGTCCGAAAACGCCATCGCGGCATAGAGGCCGTTGCGATCCGACAGACCGGCGGCGGGAAAGCCCAGCTTGCGTGCGACCTTGGCGATCGCCTTGGGGTCGATCGCGCCTTCCAGCATCGTGAAGGACGAGAAGATACGAAGCGGTACGAACCCGGAATGCGCCATGGAAGGAACGTAACCATCCGGGGATGATTCGACCAGTGCGCCCGTCCGGAACCGCGACGAACCACACCCGTTCCGAACGTATACAGGAGGTTCCCGATGACCGATTTCGCCCGCGATACCCGCAAAGCGGCCCCCGGATGGGGCTGGACGCTCGCCTATGGCATCGTGTCCGTGCTGATCGGCATCCTCGCCTTCGCCGCGCCGTTCCCGGCGACGCTGGCGGCGACGATCGTGGTCGGCTTCCTGTTCCTGACAGGCGGCATCGCCTCGTTGATCGCGGCCTTCCGCAATCGCAGCGGGCGGGGCTATGCGCTGTTCTTCGGACTGCTGTCGGTTCTCGCCGGCGGCTATATGATCGTCCTGCCGGTCGGCGGCGCGCTGTCGCTGACGCTGATGATGATTATCTGGCTCGGCGCGCGCGGCGTCATGGAACTGGTGATCGGCATCCGCTTCCAACGGCTACGCGTCCCGATGCTGCTGCTCGGTGCGCTCAACATCGTGCTGGCGATCCTGCTCTACACGACCGTGCCATGGTCGGCGCTGACCCTGCCCGGCTATATCCTCGGCGCCAGCTTCCTGTTCGGCGGCATCGTCGCGATCATGGGTGCGCTGCAAGACCGGCGGGAGGCATAGCGACGACCCCTCACCCACTCGTCACCCCGGGCCTCACCCGGGGTCCCGCTTCTTTCCCTGCAACTGTCGGGACAGGCGGCACCGGAATTCGAGGCGAAACCCCTGACGAAGCCCCAAGTCCGTACCCCGGCGAAGGCCGGGGCCCAGTTGGAACACGTTGGTAAAGTACGGCAAAGCCTTCCCAACTGTACCCCGGCCTCCGCCGGGGTACGCTGACTGTTTGGGGGATTCGGTACCGCAAGTCCTCTTCGAGCGCGGCGATTACAGCCTACCCCAACGCCGCGACGACCGCCCCTTCCAGCTCCTCCGGCTTCGTCGTCGGCGCGAACCGTGTCACGCCGGACCAGAAACTTGGTAAAGTTCCACTTCACCGCTTCGCTACCCAGCACCCCCGGCGCGGCCTTCTTCAGCGCCCGAAACAGCGGCGCAGCCTCCGCCCCGTTCACATCGACCTTCGCGAACACCGGAAAGCTGACATCATAGGTCAGCGAACAGAATTGCGCGATCTCCGCCGCATCGCCCGGCTCCTGCCCACCGAACTGGTTGCAGGGAAAGCCCAGCACGGCAAAGCCCTGCGCACCGAACTTCCGGTGCAGGGCTTCCAGCCCGGCATATTGCGGCGTGAAGCCGCATTTTGACGCGACGTTGACGATCAACAACACCTTGCCACGATAGTCCGCCAGCGTCGTCTCCGCCCCATCGGCGGTCCGCACCGGCAGGTCGTACAGGTCGCTCATTGCAGCACGCCGTCGTGCAGCCGAACCACGCGGTCCATCCGCGCGGCCAGCCGTTCGTTATGCGTCGCGACCAGCGCCGCCGACCCCTGCCCCCGCACCAGCCGCAGGAATTCGGCGAACACCACGTCCGCCGTCGCCTCGTCCAGATTGCCGGTCGGCTCGTCCGCCAGCACCAGCGCGGGCCGGTTCGACAGCGCACGCGCCACTGCGACCCGCTGCTGCTCACCGCCCGACAACTGGCTAGGCCGGTGATGCAGCCGCTTGGACAGGCCGAGCGCGCTCAACAATTCGGTCGCGCGCGCATCCGCCTCGCCCCGCTCGCTCCCCCGCACCAGCTGCGGCAGCACGACATTCTCGACCGCGTTGAAGTCGGGCAGCAGGTGGTGGAACTGATAGATGAACCCCATCCGGTCGCGCCGCACCTCGGTCCGGCGGTTCGCGCCGGCCTTGGCGACCTGTTCGCCGCATACCAGGATTTCGCCCTCGAACCCGCCTTCCAGCAGCCCGACCGCCTGCAACAGCGTCGACTTGCCCGACCCCGACGGTCCCAGCAGCGCGACGATCTCGCCCGGCGCGACGGTCAGTTCCACGCCGCGCAGCACGTCGATCGTCGCCTCGCCCTGCGTGAAGCTGCGCCGCAGGTTGCGGGTTTCCAGAACCGGCTCAGTCATAACGCAGCACCTGCACGGGGTCGGTATTGGCCGCCTTGAACGCCGGGTACAGCGTGGCGAGGAACGAAAAGAGCAGCGCGACCAGCGCGATAGTGACGATCTCGACCGGATCGACCTTCGACGGGAGTTCGGTCAGGTAGCGCATCGTCGGGTCCCAGATGTCGATGCCGGTCAGCGCGCCGATCCCGCCGACGATCTGCTGGCGAAAGGCGAGGAACACGAACCCCAGGATCAGCCCCGCCCCGACGCCCAGCGCACCGATGGTCGTGCCGACCGTCATGAAGATGCGCAGCAACCCGCCGCGCGTCGCGCCCATCGTGCGCAGGATTGCGATATCGCGCGTCTTGGCGCGGACCAGCATGATGAGCGACGACAGGATATTGAACACCGCGATCAGGATTAGGATCGACAGTACGGTAAAGGTCACGATCCGGTCGACCGCCAGTGCCTGAAACAGCTCGCCGTTCAGCTGTCGCCAGTCGACGATCTGCGCGCTGGCGACATATTTGCGCGCCAGCGGGGCGACGATCTGCTCCACCTTGTCGGGATCGGTCGTCTCCAGTTCGATCGACCCGACCGTATCCCCGCTCAGCAGCAGCGTCTGCGCATCCTCGATCGGCATGATGACATAGGCCTTGTCGAGGTCGTACACGCCGACCTCGATGATCGCGGCGATGCGATACGGCACCTGCCGGATCATCGTGCCGAACGGCGTCGTCGGCCCCTGCGGGCTGATGATCGTCAATTCGCTGCCGACCGTGACGCCCAGCGCCTGTGCCAGGCGACTGCCGATCACGACATTGCCGCTGCCCGGCGTGATGCTGCGCAGCGACCCCAGCTTCACATTGTCGCGGATCGTCGGGTTGTCGCGGATATCCTCGATCCGCATCCCGCGCATCAGGATGAACTCGGACCGACCGTTATAGGTCGCGAACAGCGGCTGTTCGATCAACGGCGTCGCGCTGGTGACCCCCGGCGTCCGCCTGGCCTCGGCAGCGATGTTGCGCCAGTCGGGCAGCTGGTTGTTATAGCCCTGGATAAGCGCGTGACCGTTCAGCCCGACGATCTTGTCGAACAGCTCGGCGCGGAACCCGTTCATCACGCTCATCACGATGACGAGCGCGGCGACGCCCAGCATGACGGCGACCAGGCTGATCGAGGCGACCAGCGCGATGAACGCCTCCCCCCGACCGGGGAGCAGATAGCGGCGGGCGATCATCCGCTCGTAACGCGATAACAGCATGGGGGCGGTCGATATCCTGACAGGCGAGCCGAAGTTGGCGCTGTAGGTAGGCGAAGCCGCGTCTGCAATCCATGCTGTTGCGGATTCGACACATGGTTAGCAAAACCGTAGCAAACGTGCCGCTACCCCGGTGACAGATCGGCACGGGCATCCTACGACGACCACACGAAGCGCAGGCAATACAGGCCACGGTTCGGGGAGGCCAACCGGCTCCGCCCTGGAAGGGGGGAAGGGGCGTAGAAGCGGTGGCAACCAAGGGGGCTGACGAGCGATCGTCACGCAGGCGGCCGGGCTGGAAACAGTCCGGCCGTTTGCCGTTTGGGGCTTCCACGCGCACATTGCGACATCCGCAACCTTCCGCCCCCCGCTCCTCCTCCGCGACTAATCGCCGATCGGCCCGTCAGTGCCAACTTCGGCATCTGGCGCCACCTTCCGCGACCCGCTTTCCCCTCCCCGACCGGTCGTCACCAAGCGCTGTATCGCGCAACCTTCGCCAACCTCTTGAACCCGTCGAGACACGAACCATATCGGTTCGCGAACGGTGCCTTCGGGGCCGTTCACGAACCGGCATCGCGACCATGGATGCTGCTCGATCAATTCGCTTCGAACTGGAGGATTTGACATGCGTGCTTTCGACTTCACCCCCTATCGCCGCTCGACCATCGGCTTCGACCGGCTGTTCGACCTGCTGGAAAACAACGCCCGCACCAATACGGGTGAGAATTATCCGCCCTTCAACCTCGAACGCGTCGCCGAGGATCGCTACCGCATCACGCTGGCGGTCGCAGGCTTCAAGCAGGACGAGGTGGAGATTACCGCCCAGCAGAACCTGCTCGTGGTTTCGGGCCGCAAGGCCGATCAGACCGATGCGCAGAAGAGCGCGGTGCTGCATCTCGGTATCGCCAATCGCAGCTTCGAACGCCGCTTCGAGCTGGCCGACTTCATCGTCGTGGAAAGCGCCGACCTTGCCGACGGCCTGCTGACCATCGAACTGCGTCGCGAAGTACCTGACGCGATGAAGCCGCGCCGCGTCGCGATCGGCGGATCGAGCGCACAGCCGGTCATCGCCAACGATGCAGCGAAGGGAGATGAAGCGGCCGACGCCGCCTGATGAAGACGGGCGCCCGGACCTATTTGGTTCGGGCGCCCGTTCTGCTTTGGGGTTGATCTTCGCCCTAATCGTCATTCCCGCGCAGGCGGGAATCCATATACGCTGACGTTCGCTTATCAATCGCAGCCGTTGCGGCTATGGATTCCCGCCTGCGCGGGAATGACCACTCAAGTGTTTCAAACCAGCCGCGACTGCTTCAACGCCGCGCCGATGAAGCTCGCGAACAGCGGATGCGGGTCGAACGGCTTGGACTTCAGTTCCGGGTGGAACTGCACGCCGACGAACCACGGATGGTCGGGCCGCTCGACGATTTCCGGCAGCATCCCGTCGGGCGACATGCCCGAAAAAACCAGCCCGCCCGATTCGAGCATGTCGCGATAGGCGGTGTTCACCTCATAGCGATGGCGATGCCGCTCGCTGATCGTCGTTCCGCCATAGACGGATGCGACGACCGAATTGCCCGCTAGCGTCGCTTCATAGGCGCCCAGCCGCATCGTGCCGCCAAGGTCGCCGTCCGATTCGCGCTTCTGAATGCCTTCCGGCGACATCCATTCGGTGATCATGCCGACCACCGGCTGCTCGGTCGGGCCGAACTCGGTCGACGAGGCATCGGCGATGCCGCCGGTCGAGCGGACCCCCTCGATACACGCCATCTGCATCCCGAAGCAGATGCCGAAATAGGGCACCTTGCGCTCGCGCGCGAAGCGGACGCTGGCGATCTTGCCCTCGGCACCGCGTTCACCGAACGCACCGGGGACGAGGATGGCGTGGCACGGCTCCAGCTCGGCCGCGACCATGTCGTGATCGCCCTCGAACAGCTCGGCGTCGATCCAGCGAATGTTGACCTTGACCCGGTTGGCGATGCCGCCATGGACCAGCGCCTCGTTCAGCGACTTGTACGCATCCTGCAGGCCGACATATTTGCCGACCACGCCGATCGTGACTTCGCCTTCCGGGTTCTGCAGCCGATCCATGATGTCGCTCCATCGCGACAGGTCGGGCGCATCGCCCGGTTCGATGCCGAACGCGCGGAGCACTTCTGCGTCGAGTCCCTCGGCATGATATTGCTCGGGCACCGCATAGATGCTCGGCGCGTCGAGCGCGGGAATGACCGCACCCGCCGGCACGTTGCAGAACAGCGCGATCTTCGCCCGCTCGCTCGCCGGCAGCGGCTTTTCGCAGCGACATACCAGCACGTCGGGCTGCACGCCCAGTGCCGCCAGTTCGCGCACCGAATGCTGGGTCGGCTTGGTCTTCAGCTCGCCCGCCGCCGCGATATACGGCACCAGCGTCACGTGGATGCTGATCGAGCGGCCGCGACCGAGTTCGTTCTTCAGCTGGCGAATCGCCTCGATGAACGGCAGCGATTCGATATCGCCGACCGTGCCGCCGATCTCGCACAGCACGAAGTCGAGGTCCTGCCCGTCGTCGTCGACGGTATCGGCCTGGGCGAACGCCTTGATCGCATCGGTGACGTGCGGGACGACCTGCACCGTCGCGCCCAGATAATCGCCGCGCCGTTCGCGCTGGATGATCGTCTGGTAGATACGGCCGGAGGTGACGTTATCCGACTGATGCGCCGCGACGCCGGTGAAGCGTTCATAGTGGCCGAGGTCGAGGTCGGTTTCGGCCCCGTCGTCGGTCACATAGACTTCGCCATGCTGATAGGGCGACATCGTGCCCGGATCGACGTTCAGATAGGGATCGAACTTGCGGATGCGGACCTTGTAGCCGCGCGCCTGCAAGAGTGCTGCGAGAGAGGCCGCCATGAGGCCCTTGCCGAGCGACGAGACCACGCCACCGGTGATGAAGATATACCGCGCCATGGGAGATATCGCCTAGCGTCGAACGCCATCGCCGCCAAGCGCAGGATTGCTCCTGCGCCCGCGAAATACGACGGACCGGTTGATGGAAAGGGTTTTTTTAGCGCGCCAGCGGGACGGCGCCGTTGTCGGCAACGGGCGCACCGGTCAGGTTGCCGACCGGATCGGCCGCCGGATTGGCCGGGCCGCTAACCGCCGGCGGCGGAGTCGTCGGCCGGGCGAGCGACGTATCGATCGACGACCCGCCCCGATTCGCGGCGATCACCGCCAGCGCGATGCTCATCGCGATGAACAGCCCGGCCAGAATCGCCGTCGCCCGCGTCAGGAAATCGGCCGCGCCACGCGCCGACATCAGGCCCGACGGGCTGCCGCCGGTGGTCAGTCCGCCGCCTTCCGACTTCTGCATGAGGATCACCGTCACGAGCAGCGCGGCGATGATCGCATGGACGACGAGCAGGAAGGTGAACATGGCCGGGGAACATTTCCGAAAGAAAGGAGTGCGGGTGTCGAAGGGCGCCACATAGGCGAGCCCGCGCCCGCGATCAATGGAGCGCCAACGGTCCGTCCGTAACATTATCGTATCGACCGGGAAACCAAGCGCGCGATTGCGACGTTCATCTTTCGATCCCGCCCTACGGCCTGTTCTGACGTTAGGTTCCAGCGATGTTCCACACGATCCCACTCAAGAAATGGATGGACGGTCTGGTCGATTATGTCCGCTCGGGCGAACCCGACCTGACCAATCGCCAGATGGCGCTGATGATGATCGTCTACCTGCAACCCGGCCCCCACACCGTCCGCGGCCTGGCCCGTGCGCTCAACGTATCGAAGCCGGTCGTAACGCGCGCCTTGAACAGACTGGGTACGCTCGGCTATCTCCGCCGCCAACGCGACGATGCCGACAAGCGGAACATCTTCGTTGCGCAGACCAGCGAAGGGGCAAATTTTCTTGCAGAGTTCGGGCAGTTCATGGGCGGCGACGACGTCGGCGACTATCACCGGCGACACGCCAGCGCGTAACCGCTTCGCGCTGCGGACACGGTCGGTCGCAATCGATTCCCGAACCGATGCGGTCCGTCGTGATCTGGCGGACATCCGGCTGGCCGATCGGGTGTTCGCGCCCCATTATGCCGTTCCGACCCGCCGCATGGTCGGCACGCCTACCGCCATTACAGACGCACCGGACGGTGTACCGCTGTCGCAGATTCTGCCTGGCGAACCGTTCGACGTGCTGGAGTTCACTTCGACCCATGGATGGGGCCGGTCGCCGATCGACGGCACTGTGGGCTTCGTCACGCGCGACCGGCTGATCGAACATTTCGACACGTCGCACGTCGTCGTTGCTCGGCAAGGTATCGTCCACGCCGATCCGTCGACCGCCCGCCCCCTGCCCCTGACGCTGCCGATGGGCAGTCGGGTCGCTGCGACGTCCGCCAATGACGACTGGTATGAGGTCGATGGCGGCTATGTCGCTGCCAGCGCACTGCAAGCATTGTCCGACGGTACCGGCGATGCCGTCGACCACGCGCTGCTGCTGCGCGGCGTGCCGTTTGCAGCAGGCGGGCGCTCGGGCGATGGCGTGGACCCCGCGGGGCTTGTTTTCCTGACCAGCGCACTGGCCGGGTCGGTGCCGCCGCGCTTTCTGGACCTGCAGGCCGAACAGTTCGGCACGCCCTTGGCGGACGGCGACACGCTGCGTCGTGGCGACCTCCTGTTCTTTTCCGATCACGTCGCCATGCTGGTCGATGGCGACACCGTAATTCATGTCGACGACGTCGTACGGTGCGAGCCCCTGGCCGCGCTCGACCGGTTCGGCCCCATCTGCGCACGGAGGCGCCCCGCATGACCGTCCGCGTCTTTATCGACGGTGCCGCCGGCACCACCGGCCTCGAAATCGCCGACCGGCTCGGCAACCGCTCCGAGGTCGAGTTCATCACCCTCGACGATGCTCGCCGCAAGGAGGCATCGGCACGGCGCGAAGCGCTGAACGACGCCGATTTCGTGATCCTGTGCCTGCCGGACGATGCGGCGCGCGAAGCGGTCGCGATGATCGACAACGACCGCACGCGCGTGATCGACGCCTCGACCGCGCACCGCGTCGCCGATGGCTGGACCTATGGGATGGCCGAGCTGGAGCCGTCGCAGCCGGGCGCGATCGCGACGGCGATGCGCGTGTCCAATCCGGGCTGCTACCCGACCGGCTTCCTCGCGCTCATCCGTCCGCTGGTGCGCGCCGGGCTGGTCCCGCATGAATGGCCGGTCAGCGTGAACGCCGTGTCGGGCTATTCGGGCGGCGGCAAATCGATGATCGCCGCGTTCGAGAATGGCGAAACCGACACCGCATGGCTCGGCTACGGACTGTCGCTTGCGCACAAGCATGTGCCGGAGATGCAGCGCCATGCCCGGCTGGCGCATCCGCCGCTGTTCCAGCCGTCGGTTGCGCGCGTATATCGGGGCATGGTCGTCGAAGTACCGCTGCCGCTCTTCGCGTTCCACCGTCGTCCCAGCCTGTCGGCGATCGAATCCGCGCTTCAGGAAGCGTATCGCGAATCGCCGGTGGTCCGCGTCCTGCCGGGCGACGACAGCGCCATCCCGATCGAAGCCGATGCCGGCACCGACCGGCTGACGCTGCGGGTGTTCGGCAACCAGGATACCGGGCAGGCGCGGCTCGTTGCGACGCTCGACAATCTGGGTAAGGGGGCATCGGGTGCTGCGGTGCAGAATTTCAACCTGATGGCCGGGTTCGACCAGACGGCCGGGTTGACCTTGTAACCCCAACGCAATTTCGTAACGATTCGAGCGTTTCACGCGCATCGCATAGCCATGCCGCCTTCGCGTTTGCGAAATTGGCTGCTAGGAGCGCGCACGACCACGGTTAAAGAGCAGGAGTTGGCATGACGAGGGACCCGGTAGCGAAGCTGCTGCTGTTCGGCGCGACGGGAGACCTGTCGCAGCGGATGCTACTCCCCTCGCTTTACGGCCTTCATGCGGATTGCCTGCTGCCCGATGGCCTGACCATCACCGGTACCGCCCGGCACGAACATGACGATGCCGGCTTCCGCGACTTTGCACGCCACGCGCTCGACCAGTTCCTGCCCGACGACCGCAAGGACGAAGCGGCGATCGATGGCTTCCTCGCGCGCCTGCACTATCAGCCGCTCGATGCATCCAACGTCGACGGCTTTGCCGCGCTGGCCGAGAAGCTGGGCGATATTTCCGGCGGCCTCGCCATCTTCCTGTCGACCGCACCGTGGCTGTTCGGCCCGACCATCACCGGCCTGAAGAGCGCGGGCCTTGCCGGCCCGAACGTCCGCATCAGCCTCGAAAAGCCGCTGGGCAAGGACCTGAAGTCCAGCCAGGAGATCAACGATCTCGTCGCTGCCGCCTTCCCGGAGGAGCGGACCTACCGGATCGATCATTATCTGGGCAAGGAAACCGTCCAGAACATCCTCGCGCTGCGGTTCGGCAATGCGATGTTCGAGCCGGTGTGGAACGCGCGCGGCATCGACAATGTCCAGATCACGATTTCGGAGACGGTCGGCCTCGAAGGGCGCGCGGGCTATTATGATGAGGTCGGCGCGCTCCGCGACATGGTGCAGAACCACGTACTGCAACTGGTCGCGCTGATCGCGATGGAGCCGCCCGCCCGGTTCGACGGCACCTCGATCCGCGACGAAAAGGTCAAGGTCCTGCGCTCGCTGCGCCTGATCGGCCCCGACGAGGTCAACAGCCACACCGTCACCGGCCAATATGACGCCGGTGCGGTGAAGGGCGAGATCGTCCGTGGCTATGATGAGGAGCTGGGCAAGGAATCGGACACCGAAACCTTCGTCGCGGTGAAGGCGCATGTCGACAACTGGCGCTGGCAGGGGGTCCCCTTCTACCTGCGCACCGGCAAGCGGATGACCGACCGCCACTCGGAAATCTCGATCCAGTTCAAGCCGGTGCCGCACTCGATCTTCGCCGATCGCGGCGGGCAGTTGCAGCCCAACACCCTCGTCATCCGCCTGCAGCCGGAGGAATATGTCCGCTTGCTGGTGATGGCCAAGGAACCCGGGCTCGATCGCGACGGCGTGCGCCTGCGCGAAGTGCCGCTCGACCTGTCGCTGACCACCGCCTTTGCCGGTACCCGCCGCCGCATCGCCTACGAACGGCTGCTGCTCGACCTGATCGAGGGGGACCCGACGCTGTTCGTCCGCCGCGACGAGGTGGAGGCGCAATGGACCTGGATCGACGCCATCCGCGATGGCTGGAAGGCGAACGGCACGAAGCCGAAGGGCTATTCTTCGGGCAGCTGGGGCCCCAATGCCAGCGTCGCTCTGACCGAACGCGACGGGGTGACGTGGAACGAGTGAGCGACTGACGCGCTCCTTTGCCAGTACCCCGTTTGCTTCGAGCAGCCTCGAGCCTGTCGAGATGCGCCCGTCGAGAAGCCGTTCTCGACAAGCTCGAACTAAACGGTTTTTTGCAGGATAAGAGATACATGACCGAGATCGAATGGTGGGAATATGACGAACCCGCCGAATTTGCCGAAGCGCTTGCCGGCGATATCCAGTTCATCATCGAATCGGCGATCGACGCGCGCGGCGCGGCGGTGATCGCGCTGGCGGGCGGCCGCACCCCCGCCCCGATCTATGACAAGCTGGTCAAGGCCAAGCTCGACTGGAAGCGGGTGACGATCGTCCCGACCGACGACCGCATCGTGCCGATGGGCGACGCGCTGTCGAACGTCACCGGCCTCGCCAAGATCTTCCTGCCCAAGGGCGCGCGGGTGATCCCGCTGACCGCGGAGAAGGCCGTCGATTACAAGGCCGCCGGCCGCGCCGCCGATGCCCGGTTGCAGGACCTGCACTGGCCGCTCGACCTCTGCCTGCTCGGCATGGGTGCCGACGGCCATACCGCATCGATCTTCCCCGGCCCCGACCTGACCGAGGCGCTGACGGGCCCCAAGGAACGCCGCGCATTGGGCGTGATGCCCGATCCGTTGCCGCCCGAGGCCCCCGTCGCCCGCGTGACGCTCAGCCACGCCGCGATCGCCTCGGCCCGCGCGCTGATGATCGCCATCACCGGTGACGAAAAGAAATCGGTGCTTGAACGCGCGATCGATCAGGGCGCATCCTCGTCCTATCCGATCGGCCGCGTGCTGGCCGAGGTCGAACTTCCCGTCGATATCCATTGGAGCCGCTAATGGCCCTCAACGCCACGATCGCCGCCGTCACCGACCGCATCATTGAAGCGTCGCGCGAAAAGCGTGCTGCCTATCTCGCGCTGATCGATCGCGAGCGCGAGAGCGGCGTCGACCGGCCGATGCTCGGCTGCGCCAACCTCGCACACGCCTATGCCGGGACCGACGAGGATCGCGACGCGATGCGTCCGGCCAACCGGATGAACATCGGCATTGTCACGGCGTACAACGACATGCTGTCGGCGCACGCGCCCTATTACCGCTATCCCGAACAGATGAAGGTCTGGGCGCGTGAAGCGGGCGTGACCGCGCAGGTCGCGGGCGGCGTACCCGCGATGTGCGACGGCGTGACGCAAGGCTTTCCGGGCATGGAACTGTCGCTGTTCAGCCGCGATACCATCGCCCTGTCGACGGCGGTAGCGCTCAGCCACGGCACGTTCGAAGGTGCGGCGCTGCTCGGCATCTGCGACAAGATCGTGCCGGGCCTGCTGATGGGTGCGCTGCGCTTCGGCCATCTGCCGATGGTGCTGATCCCCGGCGGCCCGATGCGCTCGGGCATCCCCAACAAGCAGAAGGCGGCGGTTCGCGAAGCCTATGCCGAGGGCAAGGTCGGCCGCGAGGAACTGCTCGACGCCGAAATCGCGGCCTATCACGGCAAGGGCACCTGCACCTTCTACGGCACCGCCAATTCGAACCAGATGATGGTCGAGGCGATGGGCCTGCACGTGCCCGACGCCGCCTTCGCCAATCCGGGGACGAAGCGTCGGCAGGAACTGACCCGCTACGCCGTACACCGCCTCGCCGAGATCGGTTGGGACGGCGACGATTATCGCCCGATCGGCCGGGTGGTCGATGAAAAGGCGATCGTGAACGCCGCCATCGTATTGCTCGCGACCGGCGGGTCTACCAACCACCTGATCCACCTGCCCGCCATTGCGCGCTCGGCCGGGATCATCATCGACTGGGACGATTTCAACCGCCTCTCGGAAGTCGTGCCGTTGCTCACCCGCGTCTATCCCAACGGATCGGCGGACGTGAACGGGTTCGAGGATGCCGGCGGTCCGTCGTTCGTCATCCGCGAGCTGCTGCGCGGCGGGCTGCTGCACGGCGACGTGCTGACCATCGCGAAGGACGGCATGGCCGCTTATGGCCGCCAGTCGACCATCGAGGACGATCAGCTGGTCTGGAAGGACCATGCGCCGGTTAGCGGCGACGACACCATCGTCCGCACCATCGACGCACCGTTCGCAGCCGAAGGCGGCTTCCGCATCCTCGAAGGCAATATCGGTCGCGCCTGCATCAAGGTGTCGGCGGTCGATCCCGATCGCTGGGTCATCGAAGCACCCTGCCGCGTGTTCAGCGATCAGGCGTCGGTGCAGACTGCGTTCAAAAATGGTGAACTCGACCGCGACGTCGTGGTCGTCGTCCGCCATCAGGGGCCGCGTGCCAACGGGATGCCGGAGTTGCACAAGCTGACCCCACCGCTGGGCGTGTTGCAAAATCGCGGGTTCCGCGTGGCGCTCGTCACCGATGGCCGCATGTCGGGCGCTTCGGGCAAGGTCCCCGCCGCCATCCACCTTTCGCCCGAAGCATTGGGCGGCGGTCCGATCGGCAAGCTGCGCGACGGTGACGTCATCCGGCTCGACGCCAACGCCAACACGCTGGAGGCTTTGGTCCCGGCCGACGAATGGGCCGCGCGCGAACATGCGCCCGTCCCGCCGGCGGCGGACGGCACCGGTCGCGAAATCTTCGCGATGATGCGCCAGGGCGCGAGCGAGGCGGAAGCCGGCGGGTCGGCAATGCTCGCGGCGGCAGGGCTGTAAACCAGAACCACCATCCTCGTACCCCCGCGCAGGCGGGGGTCCAGAGCAACGAGCGTCGACCCATGCGACTCTGGATCCCCGCCTTCGCGGGGATACGTAATCGGGCTATGAGAGGAATGTCATGGAAGTCGTTGCGGTAGATATCGGCGGAACGCACGCCCGTTTCGCGATCGCCGAGGTCGAAAACGGCCAGGTCGTTCATCTGGGCGAACCGATCACGCAGAAGGTCGCCGAACATGGCAGCCTCCAGCTGGCATGGCGCGCCTTCGAACGCGACCTGGGCCGCCCCCTGCCCACCGCCGCCAGCCTTGCCGTCGCCTCGCCGGTCAACGACACGCTCATCAAGTTCACCAATAATCCGTGGATCATCCGCCCGCCGCTGATGAAGGAGCGACTGGGCGTCGATACCTGGACGATCATCAACGATTTCGGTGCGGTCGGCCACGCCGTGGCGCAGGTCGCGGACGAAGATTTCATCCATCTGTGCGGCCCCGAAGGCCCGTTGCCCGAAAAGGGCGTGGTCACGATCTGTGGCCCCGGCACCGGCCTTGGCGTCGCCCAGCTGCTGCGGACGGCGGATCGCTATCACGTCCTCGAAACCGAAGGCGGACATCAGGATTTCGCTCCGCTCGACGGGATCGAGGATGCGCTGCTCAAGCGGCTGCGCAAGGCGCATGGCCGCGGGTCGAACGAGCGTGCCTGTGCCGGCCCGTCGATCGTCGCATGGTATGAAACGCTCGCGGAGATCGAGGGCGCGCCGATGCCGCACAGCGATGACAAGACGATCTGGGCCGCCGCGCTCGACGGTACCGACAGCATCGCCGTCGCCGCGCTCGACCGCTTCTGCCTCACGCTGGGTGCGGTCGCGGGCGATCTGGCGCTGGCGCAGGGTGCGAAGGCGGTGGTGATTGCCGGCGGCCTCGGCCTGCGCCTGAAGGATCATCTTCTCGAATCCGGCTTCGGCACGCGCTTTACGGCCAAGGGCCGCTTCCAGCAGCTGATGGCCGGCATTTCGGTCAAACTCATCACCCATCCCCAGCCCGGCCTGTTCGGGGCCGCCGCCGCATTCGCGCAGGAGCACGCTCGATGACCGTCACCATTTCCGACATCATGCAGACCAGCCCGGTCATCCCGGTCCTGGTCGTACATGACGCAGCGCAAGCCCGCCCGATGGCCGAGGCACTGGTCAAGGGCGGCCTGCGCGTCCTCGAAGTCACGCTGCGCACCCCCGCCGCACTCGAAGCCATCGCCGAGATGAAGAAGGTCGACGGCGCGATCGTCGGTGCCGGCACCGTGGTCAGCCCCGACCAGTTCCGTCAGGCGATGGACGCCGGTTCGGAGTTCATCGTCTCCCCCGGCCTCACGGAAACGATTGCGCGCCCGATCATCGACAGCAAGGTGCCCTTCCTGCCCGGTATCGCCAATGCCGGCGACATCATGCGCGGCCTTGATTTGGGTCTCACCCACTTCAAGTTCTTCCCGGCGGAGGCATCGGGCGGTCTGAAGGCACTGAAGGCACTGGCCGCGCCCTTCTACCAGGCGAAGTTCTGCCCGACCGGCGGCATCACCGAAGCGAGCGCGCCGGAATGGCTGGCGTTCGATCCGGTGCTGTGCGTCGGTGGCAGCTGGATAGTCGGTTCGACCCATGCGGAAACCGAAACCCGCGCCCATGCGGCGGCGGGCCTGCGAGGATAATCATTTCCTCCCCGGCACGGGGAGGGGGACCGTCGCCGGAGGCGATGGTGGAGGGGGCTAGCCTCAAACGCTACTGCAGCGGCTGAGGCTAGCCCCCTCCACCATGCTGCGCCTGGTCCTCCTCCCCGTGCCGGGGAGGATGTCAGAACGCCTTTGCTTCTGCCGGGGTAGCCCAACCGAGCGCCTCCGCGCCCCGCAGATATACCATCAGCCGCTCGCCCCTTGCCGGGTCGCGGCGTCCACCGCAGATCGCGCGCCAGTAAGAGATCGTACGGACCTTGCCGTCGGCAACGTTCCGCAGCCGCGCGATCGCCGGATAGCGGCTCAGGTCGAGCGCAAGCACATCCATCAACAGCATTTGTTCGGTTCCCGCCGGTCGCGCCGTCAGCGGGCGATAGGGATTGGAAATCGTACATCCCGCCGCGGGCTGCGCAACGACGCACAACGCCGCCAGCAGCACCGCCCCACGCATCACATCTCGCCCCGCGCCCGGCGGATCTCGTACCATTTCTTCACATTGGCATTATGTTCGGCCAGTGTCTCGGCGAACACATGGCCGCCGGTGCCGTCCGCCACGAAATACAGCGCCTTCGTGTCCGCCGGGTCGAGGACCGCGTCGATCGACGCCTTGCCCGGGTTGGCGATCGGCCCGACCGGCAACCCGGCCGAGGCATAGGTGTTGTAGCCATTCTTCGCCTGCAGCTCCGACTTGCGGATGCGCCGGCCAAGCGGCTTGCCCTTGGTGATCGGATAGATGACGGTCGGATCGGCCTGCAGCCGCATTCCGGTCCGCAGGCGGTTCGAATAGACGGCGGCGACCATGCGCCGTTCCGCCGCCTTGCCGGTTTCCTTCTCGACGATCGAGGCGAGAATGATCGCCTCGCGCGGCGTCTTTACGACGCTCGTCGGCTTGCGCGTCTTCCACGCGGCGGCGAGGTAGCGGTCCATCGCCGCCTGCATCCGCTTCACCAGCGCCGCACGGTCGCCATCGCGTTCATAGCTGTAGCTGTCGGGCAGGATGCTGCCCTCCGCTGGCAACGGCGCCGGACCTTCCATCTGCGGCGCCTTCGCAACCGCTTCCTGCACCAGCACCGAAGGCCAGCCTTCGGGCACCATGACGAAGCGTTGCAGCGTGCGACCGCCCTGCAACAGCTTCAGCACATCCGCCTGGCTCAGCCCCTTCGGGATGCGATACTCCCCGGCACGGATCGGATCGTCACTGCCCAGGAACCGCGCAAACAGGCGGAATCGACCGGCCGACCGGATCGCGCCCGCTTCTTCCAACTGTTCGGCGGCCGAGGCGAGGCTGGCCCCCTGCGGCACCGTCACCGTCAGCGTGCGCTGCGCCGGACCGGCTCCGCCCCAGCTTTGCATCACCATGAACAGCCCGCCGATGACGAGCAGCCCGAGGATGAGGCCGAGGCATCCGATCCGGCGCATCGCTTCAGATCGCCTTCATCACCAGCGACGCATTGGTGCCGCCGAACCCGAACGAATTGTTCAGCACCGCGCGCACCTGCCGCTTCTTGGCGACGAGCGGGACCAAGTCGACACCCTCGGTTCCCTCGTCGGGATTGTGCAGGTTCAGCGTCGGCGGCACGATCTGGTCGCGCAGCGCGAGGATGCAGAAAATGCTCTCCACCGCACCGGCCCCGCCCAGCAGGTGGCCGATCGCCGATTTGGTGCTGGACATCGACGCCCCCGACAGGTCGTCGCCGAACACGCGCTTGGCGGCGGCCAGTTCGATCGTGTCCGCCATGGTCGAGGTGCCGTGCGCATTGATATAGTCAATGTCGCTCGGCTCCATGCCCGCCTTGCGCAGCGCCATGCGCATCGCATTCTCGGCACCCTTGCCCTCGGGATGGGGCGCGGTGACGTGATAGGCGTCGCCCGACAAACCATAGCCCACGACCTCGGCATAGATCTTCGCGCCACGCGCCTTGGCGTGCTCATATTCCTCAAGCACGATGACGCCTGCGCCCTCGCCCATCACGAAGCCGTCGCGATCCTTGTCATAAGGGCGGCTCGCTTCGGTCGGGCGGTCGTTCATGCTCGTGTTGAGCGCCCGCGCCTGCGCGAAGCCGGCGACGCCCAGCGGGTTGACGGTGCTTTCCGCGCCGCCGGCCAGCATGATGTCGGCATCGTCGTCGCGGATCATCCGCGCCGCGTCGCCGATCGAGTGCGCGCCGGTCGAGCACGCCGTCACGACGGCATGGTTCGGCCCCATCAGCCCGTACTTGATCGACACCTGACCGCTGATGAGGTTGATGAGGCGACCATGGACGAAGTGCGGGCTGACCCGGCCGGGGCCGCGTTCGTGCAGGTTGACCGATTCGATCTCGATACCCGGCAGGCCGCCGATACCCGAACCGATCGACACGCCGGCACGCAGCTTCGTCGCCTCGTCCATCTCGGTCAGACCGGCGTCTTCCAGCGCCTGTCCGGCGGCGTCGATGCCATAGATGATGAACGGATCGACCTGCCGCTGAATCTTGTGGTCGACCCGCTTGTTCGGATCGAAGCCATATTCATGGTCCGCCGGCTTCACCTCGCACGCGATCTGGCACTTCTGGTTCGACGCATCGAAATGCGTGATCGGACCCGCGCCCGACTTGCCGGCGATAAGGTTCTTCCAGGCGGTTTCCACCTCGGCACCCAGCGGGGTCACGAGGCCGAGGCCGGTCACGACTACGCGGCGCATGGCATTACTCTCCGTTCCGATACTTAACGAACGACCCCCCGCCCATGGCTGTTCGCCGGGACGGGGGGCCGTGAAACCTGTAGCCTGAGCGGCGGGACGGCGGGGCCGTCCCCGCCGGATCAGCCCTTATGCTCGTCGATATAGGTGATCGCGTCCTTGACGGTCGTGATCTTCTCGGCGGCATCGTCGGGAATTTCGACGCCGAATTCTTCCTCGAACGCCATGACCAGCTCGACGATGTCGAGGCTGTCCGCGCCCAGATCGTCGATGAAGCTCGCGTCCTCGGTCACCTTTTCCGCTTCGACGCCGAGATGCTCGACGACGATCTTCTTCACGCGTTCGGCGGTCTCGCTCATATTCATTCCCTCTTCACATTCGGGGTGTTTATTACCTGAATGCCCCTAAAGCGCGTCCGGCCCGTGCGCAAGAGCGCCGGTGCGGACGCATCAGCCCTTGGCGGCGAACAATCGTGCCAGCGTCGCCGCGTTGAAGGCATATCCGCCCATCAGCCGCTGCAACCGCGTATCGGTCTTCTTGCCGCCAGCCAAGCTCATCATGCCGGTCATGAAGGCATCCACCTCGGCCGTCTGCTTGCGCGCCAGAAAGGCGTTCAGCACGGCAGGCGGCGTCTGGCTGAGCCGGCGATTGACGGCAACGGGGTCGACGCCCTTGGCCGACAGCCCGGACGCCAGCGCCTCGACCGCGACGCTGGTGACGACGATATCGCCCGCGCGCGCATCCACCTTGCCGGTGCCCGGCTGACACGTCGCGGCGTGACGACGCGCCGTCTTGACCAGCGCCTCGGTCGCCGGCGTCGGCTTCTTGCCCTCCAGCACGCCGACGATCATGCCCTGCTGCATCTTCGCCAGATCGCCCTTGGGCAGCTTCGCCACGGTGCATTTGACGACATTGGCATCGCCCGCGGCCAGCATCGCCGCCATCAGCATCACGCTCATACCATCGCCATCCCGCCGTTCACATGGATCGTCTGGCCGGTCACGTAACCGGCTTCGCGACTGGCGAGATAGGCGACCGCAGCCGCCACGTCACCGCCGGTGCCCAACGCCCCGGCCGGAATCTTGCCCAGCAGAGCGGTTTTCTGCGCCTCGGGCAGGACGTCGGTCATCGCCGAGGCCATGAAGCCCGGCGCGACGCAGTTGACGGTGATGCCACGGCTCGCCAGTTCCTGCGCCAACGCCTTAGACATGCCGACCAGCCCGGCCTTCGACGCGGCATAGTTTGCTTGCCCCGGATTGCCGGTCTGCCCGACGACCGAGGTGATCGACACGATCCGGCCGAAACGTGCCTTCATCATCGGCTTGGCGGCGGCACGGCACAGGCGGAACGCCGCCTCGAGGTTGACGCGGATCACCTGATCCCATTCGTCATCCTTCATCCGCATGGCGAGGTTGTCGCGCGTGACGCCGGCATTGTTGACGAGGATATCGATCTTGCCGAGCGCGCTCACCGCCTGCGGCACCAGTCCGTCGACCGCAGCACCGTCCGACAGATCGCAGACCAGCGGCACATGATCGCCACCCAGTTCGGCGGCGAACGCCTCCAGTTTGGCGGCATTGGAACCGGACAGCGCAAGGCGCGCCCCCTGCGCCGCCAGGCCCTTCGCAATGGCGGAACCAAGGCCACCGCTGGCACCGGTCACGAGGGCGGTCATTCCCATTAAGTCGAACATAGGTTAGTCTTCCTGAATTTGGTTCACGCGAAGGCGCGAAGACGCGGAGGGGCGGTAGTCGTTGACGATCCGGCGCAGCCCCTCCTTGAGCGTTTCGCCGCCGAAATTGAGAAGCAGCCCGATAGGCTGCTTGGTGAGACGAAGATAAGTCAGCAGTTGCTTGGCGTGAACGGCGTTCAGCCGTTCGACCGATTTAACCTCGACCAGTATCATTCCGTCGACGATCAAGTCGATGCGGAAGGCAGCTTCGAACCTGATACCATTGAACAGGATGTCAACCGGGTGCTGGCGAACAACGTCGTACCCCATCGCAGCCAGCCGCCCGGCCAACAGCATCTCGTACACACTCTCGAGCAGCCCCGGACCCAGTTCACGATGCAGGCGCAGCGCAACGTCGACAATGTCGCGGCAGATGTCCTCGCGATCCTTGATCTTCGTGCCTCCGCGCCTTCGCGTGAAACCGAATCCTTCTTACAACCGACCCACCAGCGCTTCGATGTCGGCCATCGTCACCACGCTGGTCGCCGTCGCATCCGGTGCGATGCGCTTGACCATCGCGCCCAGCACCTTGCCGCCCAGTTCGACGAAATCGCCGACGCCCGCTTCCTGCATCGCCAGCACCGATTCCCGCCAACGGACCATGCCGGTCACCTGCTCGACCAGCAGCGAGCGGATCGTTTCCGGGTCGGCCACGGGCGCGGCGGTGACATTGGCATAGACCGGGACGACCGGTGCCGACAGCGCGACATCGGCGAGCGCCGCGGCCATCGCGTCGGCGGCAGGCTGCATCATCGGACAGTGGAACGGGGCCGATACCGGCAGCACGACCGCGCGCTTGATCCCCATTTCCTTCGCCAGCGGCACCGCACGCTCGATCGCCGCCTTCGCGCCGGAAATGACGACCTGCGACGGGTCGTTATCGTTGGCGACGGTGCAGACCTCGCCCCCCGCCGCCGCCTCGGCCAGCGCCTGCGCCTTGGCGAGGTCCGCACCCAGCAGCGCGGCCATCGCCCCCTCGCCCACCGGCACCGCCGCCTGCATCGCCTGCCCGCGCAGCTTCAGCAGCCGCGCGGTGGTCGACAGGTCAAGTGCACCCGCGGCGCACAAAGCGGTATATTCGCCGAGCGAATGTCCCGCCACGAAATCGGCCTTGTCGGCCAGGCGAATGCCGCCCTCGCGCTCCAGCACGCGCAGCGTCGCAATGGCGTTCGCCATGATGGCGGGCTGGGCATTCTCCGTCAGCAGCAGGTCGGCATCGGGACCCTCGGTCATCAGGCGAAAGAGATGCTGGCCCAGCGCCTCGTCGACCTCCTGGAACACCTCACGGGCATGGGGGCTGGCGGCGGCGAGTGCGGCGCCCATGCCGACCGACTGGCTCCCCTGCCCCGGAAAGATGAATGCGCGCATCGCCGACGTCTCCTGCAAATCCAAGCCGCGCGGCGTAGTCGCTCGGCCAAGCTGAACGCAAGAGGGACCGTTGCGACAGGCTGCGACCATTTCGCACGATCGGTGACAAACCCCCGTTACAGCCCGTCCCCATCTTGGCCTCAACAGCAAATCGAAGGAGACCGAAGATGAAGAAGCTGATCCTCGCCGCAATGACCGCCTCGCTGCTCGCGACGCCGATGGCCGCATCCGCGCAGAGCCGCACCGTCATCAAGGAACGCCCCGGCCGGACCGTCGTGGTCGAAAAGAACCGCCATGGCCAGAATGTCCGCCGGACCGTGGTTCGCCAACAGCCGGTGCGCTTTACCAACTGGCAGCGCGGCCAGCGGTTCGACCGGAACCGTGCGCCGAACTATCGCCAGATCGACTATCGCACCTATCGCCAGCGTGGCGTCTACGCCCCGCCGCGTGGCTATCAGTGGGTGCAGTCGGGCAATGACGCGGTGCTGATCGCGATCGCCAGCGGGCTGATCGGCGCGGTGATCGGTGGCGCCATCGGCAACTGACCTTGCCTTTCCGCGTGATTCGGGTAAGGGAATACGCATCCGGGGTGACGGGACCAGTGCCTGTCGCCCCGGATTGCATTTGAAGACGACAGCCGGAGGGGCTCCGCGACAGGCGCGGCGTCAGCGATCGGCCAACAGACGAGAAAGAATATGGCTCTCTACGAGCACGTGTTCCTTGCGCGCCAGGATTTGGCACAGGCGCAGGTGGACGCGCTGGCGGAAACCGCCACCAAGATCGTTCAGGACATGAACGGCAAGGTCGTCAAGACCGAAACCTGGGGCCTGCGCAGCCTCGCCTATCGCATCGCGAAGAACCGCAAGGCGCATTACGTCATGCTCGAAATCGACGCGCCGGGCGACGTCGTTGCCGAACTGGAGCGCCAGACGCAGATCAACGAAGACGTGATCCGCTTCATGACCGTCAAGGTTGACGCGCATGAGGAAGGTCCGACCGTCATGATGCGCAAGAGCGAGCGTTCGGAGCGTGGCGACCGTCGTGGTGGCCGTGACCGTGACGACCGTGGTCCGCGCCGTGAGCGCGAGCCGTCGGCCGAAGTCGAAGCGTAAGGAGCAGCACCCATGGCACGTCCGTTTTTCCGCCGCCGCAAGAGCTGCCCCTTCTCCGCGAAGGACGCTCCCCGGATCGACTACAAGGATGTTCGTCTGCTGCAGGGCTTCGTGTCCGAACGCGGCAAGATCGTCCCGTCGCGCATCACTTCGGTGAGCGCCAAGAAGCAGCGCGAACTGGCCCAGGCCATCAAGCGCGCCCGCCATCTGGGCCTGCTGCCCTACATCGTTAAGTAAGGAGCGCCCGACATGGACGTCATTCTGCTGGAACGCGTCGAGAAGCTCGGCGCCATCGGCGACGTGGTGAAGGTAAAGGACGGCTTCGCCCGTAACTTCCTGCTGCCGCGCAAGAAGGCGCTGCGCGCCAACGAAGCAAACAAGAAGGTGTTCGAGGCGAACCGCGAGCGGATCGTCGCCGAAAACGCCGCCCGTCGCACCGACGCCGAAGCCGAAGCCAAGACGCTGGAAGGCGTTTCGGTCACGCTGATCCGTCAGTCGTCGAACACCGGTCAGCTCTACGGTTCGGTCGCGGTCCGCGATCTGGTCGACGCGCTGGTCGCCGATGGCCACAAGGTCGACAAGTCGCAGGTCGCCCTCGATCGTCCGATCAAGGCGATCGGCCTGCACGACGTGAAGATCGCGCTCCACCCGGAAGTGTCGGTCACCGTCAAGGTGAACGTCGCCCGTTCGCCGGAAGAAGCCGAAATGCAGGCGCAGGGCGTCGACGTCATGGCGTCGATGTTCGAGCGTGACGATGCCGGCTTCACCGAGGATTACGATCCCAACGCCGAGCCGGGCGAAATCGCCCGCGACGACGCGAACACGGAAGAAGCGCAGGGCTAAGCCCGACGGTTTCGACCAACGGAAAAGGCCGCCGGAGCGATCCGGCGGCCTTTTTTCTTGTAGCTATGCGGCACGATGCCCGTGGGTCAGGGACACGCCACGCAGGCACCGATCACGGCCGCGAGGGGGATGAGCGAGAGGATGACGGGAACGGCCTTGGCCATGATAGCTGCCCTGCAATGAATGGTTCACCGGGTTCAAAGCACGGGAAATGGAAAGGTTTCGTTTTCCTGAACAATATACGTATCAAATCGAAACTTTTCCCTGCCGTCGATTGCGTGTTTCGCGGCACCTTTGCCAACTTGACGGCATCCCGAATGCAGCGTAGGAGCGCTCCTCCCGCAAACGGCCCCTTCGTCTAGCGGTTAGGACGTCGCCCTCTCACGGCGAAAACACGAGTTCGATTCTCGTAGGGGTCACCATTCCGGCGCTGCGTCGCGGAATGATGCGCCCCCCCGACAGCACCGACCATCATCGCGTGAGAACCAGTGTCGCGACCGCGCGTGCTGGAACGACGGTCCCTCCCACCGGAACCGCGTCATGCGTCGCGTCGGTCAGGATCATCCGCGCACGCCAGCCCTGCAGGATCGTCAGCCGCCGCAGGACCGGTCCCGGATTGACATGGACCAGTACCAGCGTCCGCCCGTCCGGTGCCAGCGCACCGACCGTGTCGAGGTCATCGACCGGCACCAGCCTGTAGCCGGGACGAATGTAGCGGCTGAACTGCGCCATCGCCCAATATTTGCGCGTGACCGTAATACGGTGCGGCGCAGTCGCGGCGGCGGCAAGGTCTGCCTTCACCAGACCCCAGTTCGACCCCGGCTTGCCATCACGCGCGCTCCAGTCCTCGACCGCCTGCCAGAACACCCAGGCGGCGGGTTCCAGCCGCTTGAGGTCGAGCACGACATGTTCCGCAAAGGCCAGCGGGCTGGTCATCGCATCGACCGCCTCGGGATCACCGGCAAGCGGTGCGTCATTCTCGCTCATCCATAGCCGGATGCCGCTGGCCCGCGCGACGTCGCGCACGCCGGTCTGGTGGACCGTGCCATAGCTGTGGACGTTGAGCTGCCCGATCCGCGCTCGGGTCGCAGCCGGATAACCGGCCCAATCTTCGAGGAAGACGTGCGAGTTGGTTTCGTCCGGCGCGGCGATCACCGTCGACAGCCCCCGCGCCTTGAGCGCCGCATCGGTCGCATTGATGATCGCCGCCTGTCGCGCCGGACTCCAATGCGCGCCCTCCTGCTTGTTCGCCGCGAACCAGTAATCGGTGTTCGGTTCGTTGACCGGCGACAGCGTGCGGAAGGTGATGCGGTGGCGGCGCTGCAATTCGTCGACGCTGCGCGCCAGATAGGCGGCGAACGGCGCCTCGTATCCGGGCCGCAAATTGTCGTCGGTGCCCTTTTCCGCGCCCGACACCCGGCCCGACACCGTCATGAACCATGGTGGCGAATTGGAGAAGGCTTCGAAGATCGGTGCTTTCACCCGGTCACGAATGGCGTCCAGCCACCAACGCTGCCGCAGATCCTGCGACCAGTCCCACATCGCCGGATCGTCGGATCGCCACCAGTCGCGCCCGGTCGTACCCGGCGGCTGTCGCCAGAAACCGGGCACCGCGCCGCCGGGCCGCAGATAGGGAGGCGTACCGGCGGCATTACCCCCGCCGATATTGTAGCGCGCGATCGTCCAGCCGAGGCCATCCGGGCCATAGAACAAGTCTGCGAGCCTCGTCCGCTCCGCCTCGGGCCAGCCGCCGGTCACATCCGCGAACCAGGCAAGCGCGGTACCCCAGCCTTCGAACACCGTCGAAGGGCGATCGACCGCCGGGCGTAGCGTGATCGCGACCTCGCTCCGCTCGGGCGGCAGGGCGGCGGCAGGGGCCGATGCGACAATCGCCATCGCCGCCAGTGCGCGGGCGAGCCGGCTCACTTGTTCACCTGCACGGTCACCATCAGCGTCCGTCCGGTCGGCGGCAGGATCAGGCCGAACGCCGTCTCGTCGCCGTTCAGCAACCGGTCGCGGACGAACCGTCCGGCCTCGACATGCCCTTCCTCGACGCGCACCAACTGCACCGAACCGTCCTGTCCCAGTGGCAGGGCGAATTTCAGATTGGCGGCGGCGCCGGTCAACAGATAGCGGTCCGCCGCCACCTGTGCCGCGATCACCCGGCCGGACAGATCGGCATTCCCCTGCCCGCGCGGCCCGCCATAGCCGTCGCGGACAGCCCCGAACCGTGCGACCAGATCCATGCCGGAAAAGCCCATCGGCACGTTTGCCATGCCGTCCTGCTCGATCGCGACCCGTGCCCGACCGGCATCGCGGATCGGCAGCAGGATCGGCGCGACATCGCGCAGCAACCGGTAATCCAGTGCGATCGGCTCTTCGACGTCCTTGCCGTCCTTCATCCCGAAATCGGGACCGATGCCGAACTTGCCGATGCCGATCGCATGGGGTTGCGCGACGGTCCAGAAGGCGTGGCGGGCATGGGCCATGCTGCCGCCGGTTTCGGGCACGAACAACGGATTGCCCAACACGTCATAGGCGCGTGCAATCTCGGTATAGGGCGCGACGTTGGTGTCGTAATTGTCGACGCCCACCACGTCGATCGCCGGTGCCAGGGCGCGCCATTGCGGCAACAGCCACGACACGGCCCCGCCGGACGGCGAACTGTCGCCCGGCCGCAACAATCCCGGCTGCTCGCGCGGCCAGACATTGACGTAGAGCGGCAGGGCATAGGCCGCTTTCCCCGCCGCAGCGACCGCACCGACGTAGCGGGCGGTATGATAGGCCATGAACGCCTCAGGCGCGCGTTCGGCGTAGTTGGCGGTCCAGTCGCCGGGCCTGGCCCCGATCATGTCGGCGGGCACCTGTGCGCGGAACAATGCCTCGGCAGCCGGCGAATGGTCGCGATCGGCGCCCAGCGTCCCTGCCTCGTTCTGCACCTGCACCATGATGACGGTGCCCCGTGCGGCATCGACCGCCTTTAGATGCCCCATCAGCGCAGCGAAGGCGCGGGCATCGGCGTCGCGACTGGCCGCCGCGATCGGCGACAGGACTTCGATCGGCCTGCCCTCGGCGGTCATCACCCGCGGAAAGCGCTGCACGTCGCGTTTCACCCACGACGGCACATAGCTCATATTGCCGTTCTTCCAGGTGCCGAACCACAACAGCACCAGCCGGACATTCTGCGCCCGGGCCTCTGCGATCAGGCCGTCAACCACCGCCCAGTCGAACCGGCCCTCTTCCGGCTCGACCGTTTCCCAACCGATCGGGGCCATGACCGTATTGGCATGGCTGCGCGCGATGGCGGGACCGAGGCGGCGGAACTCGGCGGGGAATCCGCTCGAATTGTTCAGTTGCATCCCCAGCAGCAGATAGGGCGCGCCGTCGACGTGCAATACCGGCTTGGCCGCGGTCGGTGATGCGACCATCCGGCTCTGTTGCGCCATGGCAGGGATCGCCAGTGTCATCGCGACACCCGCAATGGCGACTGGCCAGCGCGGCCGATACGTGTATTGCTCGGCGCACGCGGCGGCGATCCGGCGCGTCACGGCACCGGTGTCGATGGCGAACATCAACCTCTCCTGTTATTCTTGTACGACAATTACCCCGGTTTAGCGCATCGTCAATTGCCTCAAATCGGCGATCGTTCGCGGGCTACTCTATTTGACAGACATGTTTTCGATGCCGGCCGACAGCGCCATGGCGCGTTCGGTATCCTGCCGCGCAAGCTCCACGAGCGTCTCGGTCGCGGCACGGGCACCCGGTCCGTCGCTCCGGGCGATCGCCTCGAACAGCGCCTGATGTTCCGCAACCGGATCGCGGGGCGCACCAGCGCGATATTTGAAGAAGGTGGTCCACCGCACGGCTGCGGCGATACTGGCGGACAGGCTGACCAGCAGTTCGTTGCCGGTCGCTTCGAGGATGGTGGCGTGGAAGCTCTGGTCCGCCGCCCGCCCCGCCTCGCTGTCCAGTCCGAGGCGCGCCATCTCCTCAAGCGCATGGCCCATCCGGGTCAATTGCCGGGGGGAACGCGATGCCGCCGCCAGTTCCGCCGCCGCCGGCTCCACGATCATGCGCAGCTGAAACAGGCTGCGGACGAAGGCGAGCGGCGGCGACTCGCCTTCGAACATCCAGCCGAGCAGTTCGGGGTCGAGCAGGTTCCACGCCTGCCGTTCGCGGACGCGGGTACCCGCCTTTGGCCGGCTTTCGACCAACCCCTTGGCCGCCAGCATACGTAGCGACTCGCGGATCACGCTGCGGGATACGCTGAAGCTTTCTGCCAGGTCGATCTCACCGGGCAGGCCGCTGCCCGGCTCATGCTGCCCGGTGACGATCGCCACGCCGATCCTGCGCGCCAATGCGACATTCGCTGGCTGCCCACCCTTACGCGCTGCCATGCCGGCCCTCCCCTATCGGTCGCCAGCATAGGCCCAAAAATCCTGCCGCGTCGACCCGAAGATTTCATATTGTCAGGCAAATAATATACGGTAATATGTCAGACAAGGCTCGGGTTCAGAGCCAGTGATGGGGAGAGGGGATTATGAAGACGATGAAACGCGTCCTGTTGGCCGGCGCCTCGGTGATGACGGTCGCCGGGTTTGCCGGTACCGCCGCGGCGCAGGCGACGGCGCAAGCCAGCACCGATGTCGCGACGGAGAATGGCGACGACATCGTCGTCACCGGCGTGCGCGCATCGCTGCGCACCGCACAGGCGATCAAGCAGAATTCCGACCAGATCGTCGATTCGGTCAGCGCACAGGACATCGGCAAGCTGCCCGACGTCAACACGACCGAAGCGCTGCAGCGCATCACCGGCGTCCAGATTCAGCGCCGCTATGGCGAAGGCGCGACCGATTTCGACCACCGCACCCAGCCCGCGATCACGGTCCGCGGCCTGACCCAGGTCCAGAACTTCCTCGACGGGCGCGCCGTCTATTCGGCATCGGGCGGCCGCGCCTTCGACCTCGAAGGGATTCCGCCCGAACTGCTCTCTGGCATCGACGTGTACAAGAACGCCCCGGCGAACATCATCGAAGGCGGCGTCGGCGGCGCGGTCAACCTGCGCACCCGCCGGCCGTTCGATTCACCGGGACAGGTCATCAGCATGACCGCACGCGGCAACTATTACGACCGTGTCGACAAGCCGGGCTATGCGTTTTCGGGCCTGTACAGCAACCGCTACGACACCGGCATCGGCGAGATCGGCATCCTGCTGAACGCGGTCTATTCGAAGAGCCAGTATCGTCAGGACGGCCTGCTCGCTGGGCCGTTCGGCGAAGCGCGCCCCGGGTCGATCGCCAATGCGCCGAACAATGCGCAGATCCCCTATGGCTTCGAAGTGTATGACGATACCGGCGACCGCAAGCGGCTGGGCATCGCCGCGGCGGTGCAGTGGCAGGCCAGCGACGCGGTGCTCGTGACCGCACAGTATCAGGGCACGAAATACTGGTTCAACCGCACCGGTGCCTATTATTACGATTTCAACAACCTGCCGGGCAACCAGTATGACTCGCAGGGGCGTGTGACGCAGTACAACACGCTGCCGACGCCCGGCAGCGCCTTCACGTTCAACAAGGACGGCTATGCGACCAGCGGCTCGTTGTCGCCGCAGACCTTCGAAACCGGCCGGTTCGACCAGGAGCTGTGGAGCGCCAGCCAGAACTTCACGTTCAATGTCGGCTGGCAGGCGACCGACCGCGCAAAGGTCAACTTCGACGTCCAGTATCTGACGTCCTATTACAACGCCGACCGCAACGGCCACGTCCTGTCGCTGTACAACCGCACCGGCCAGAACGCGACCGGGCAATATGGCGGCACCGTCGCGCCGCATCCGTCGACGGTCGTGTTCGACCTGCGCGGCAAGTATCCGCGCTGGGACGTCACCAATCCGGCGGTGCTGAACAATCCGGCAAACTATTCGCTGCCGTTCATCGCCGACGCGCTCCAGCGCAACGATGCCGACACGCTCGCGCTCGCCTATGACATCGAATATGATTTCGAAGGCGGCTTCCTGAAGAAGCTGCGGGGCGGTGCGCGCTATTCCGACAACAGCATCGACCTGCGCGGCACCTGGAACGGCGTCTGCCTGTATCAGGGGATCGCGCCGGGCTGCCGCGACGTGCCGGCCGGCACGCCGCTGATCCCGCTCAGCCGTTTCCCGCAGCTGTCGATGAAGGGACCGTCGAAGAACTGGTTCGACGGCAATACCGTCACCGGCGGCATCCTCTATCCGGCATTCCCGGCGGGCAAGGGCGTGTGGGAACAGACCAAGGCGCTCTATGCCCTGTTCGGTGCCCAGACCAAGGACGCCTTCACGCCGGGTGACCTCAACCGCCAGACGGAAAAGACCTACACCGCCTGGGGTATCGCCGATTACGCCTTCGAACTGGGCAGCATCCGGTTCGACGGCGGCGCGGGCGTGCGGATCGTCAAGACGCGCACGACCTCGGTCGGGACGCAGTTCAATGTGGACGGCAGCTTCACCGGCATCTCGCTAGGCAACGACTATACCAACGTCCTGCCCAGCATGAACATCCGCGCCCGGCTGACCGACCAGTTCCAGATGCGCTTCGCCTATTCGAAGGGCGTGGCGCGGCCGAACTTCGACGTGCTGTCGACCAACGTGACGCTGCAGAACCCGAACCAGGTCGATCCGAACAACGGCCTGCCCTTCGCCAGCTCGGGCAACCCGTTCCTGCGGCCGATCAAATCGGACAATTTCGACCTGACCGCCGAATGGTATTTCGCACCGACCGGATCGCTGACCGCCGGCCTGTTCTACAAGAAGGTCAACGGCTTCCTGTCGAGCGGTCGGTTCATCGGCACCTATGGCGGGCGTCGGTACAACGTGAACTCGACGCTCAATTCGGGCGACGGAACGGTCAAGGGGCTGGAAGCGGGCTATCAGCAGTTCTTCGACTTCCTGCCCGGCCTGCTCAGCGGCTTCGGCATCCAGGCGAACTACACCTATGTCGACTCGAACGTGGAGAACCCGTTCTCCTCGTCGAGCAACAACCTGCCCTCCACCCTGCCACTGGAAAAGCTGTCGAAGCACAGCTACAACCTGATCGGGCTGTACGAAAAGGGTCCGGTCACCGCCCGCCTCGCCTATAACGGCCGGTCGAGCTACCTCGAACAGACCACCGGCAGCGGTGCCAACGGGCAGGGCCAGTTCGCCAAGCCCTTCGCCTCGCTCGACGCCTCGATCAGCGTCAATCTGAACGAGCATGTCGCGGTGTCGGCGGACGTCGTGAACCTGAACAACCGGATGAACGTGCTGTACATCGGCACGCCGTCCGCTCCGCTGCAGTACCAGCTCAACGATCGCCGCTTCGGCCTGTCGCTCCGCGCGACCTATTGAGCAAGCGGCGGCGGGAGGCTGGTTGCGCCCCCGCCGCCGAAGAGGTCCCTCCCTGCCGGTGTGGTTCGCCACACCGGCCCTTTTTGGGCTATCGGAACTGTCATGTCGTCTGCCCCGATCGCCGTCGCCCCGCCCGTCGTCTCGCTCCGCCATGTCGGTCGTGAACGTGAACCGCTGGTCATCATCGACCGCGCGACCGGTCAGCGCGATGCGTTGGTCGAATTCGCCGCGACGCGGTCGCGCTTCGAACCCGCTACGAAGGTTGGCAGCTTCTATCCCGGCCTGCTCGGCCCCGCGCCGACCGCCTATGTCGAGGCGATGGTTCGCATGGTCCTGCCGCTGATCGCCACGCATTTCACCGGTGTACCGGTCCAGCCGGCCCGCGCCCGCGGCAATTTCTCGCTCGTGACGCTGCCGCCGGAGGCGCTGACCCCGGACCAGCGGGTGCCCCATGTCGATTCCGCCGACCGGCTGCAATTCGCGACCGTTCATTTCCTGTCGTCGGCCAATGGCGACGGCACCCGCTTCTTCCGCCACCGCGCCACGGGGTTCGAGACGATCGACGCCGATCGGTTACCGGCGTTTCGCGCCGCACTCGATGCCGAGATCGGCGACATACCCGCCGCCTATGCCGATGGGGCCGATGGCCCGTTCGAGGCGATCGGCGCGGTCGATGCAGCGCCCGACCGGCTGATCCTGTACCGCGCCGCCCTGCTCCATTCGGGGGCGATCGCCACGCTGCCCGCCGATGCCGCCGACCCGCGTCGCGGCCGGCTGACCGGCAACCTGTTCCTCCAGTGCCGGGTGGCGGCATGAGCGTTCGCACCGACGGCCCGCTGCGCCGGATCGCGATCGTCGGCGGCGGCACCGCCGGCTGGATGGCTGCCGCTGCGCTATCGCGTCTGCTGGGGCCGCACGGGCCGGAGATCACCCTGATCGAATCCGAGGAGATCGGCACGATCGGCGTCGGCGAGGCGACGATCCCGCCGCTGCAGACCTTCAACGCCATGCTCGGCATCGACGAGGACGAGTTCGTCCGCGCGACGCAGGGGACGTTCAAGCTCGGCATCGATTTCCACGACTGGGGCCGGCTCGGCCACCGTTATTTCCACCCCTTCGGCGTCTATGGCATCGATGCCGGCGTCGTCCCGTTCGAGGCGATGTGGCGACGGCTGCGTGCCGCCGGGCAGGCCGGGCCGCTGTCCGACTATTCGATTTGCACCGCGGCAGCGGGCATGGGGCGTTTCCAGCGGCCACAGCCGGGCAACACCCCGCTCGCGCAGATCGGCTATGCCTTTCATTTCGACGCCGGGCTCTATGCCCGCTTCCTGCGTGCCCGGGCCGAAGCCGCCGGTGTCGTGCGACGGGAGGGGCGGATCGTCGATGTCGCGCGCGATGGCGACGACGGCTTCATCGATGCGGTCGTTCTGGCCGATGGCGGGCGGATCGAGGCCGATTTCTTCATCGATTGCTCGGGCTTTCGCGCGCTCCTGATCGACGGCGCGATGGGCGCGGGCTTCGAGGACTGGAGCCACTGGCTGCCCAACGACCGCGCCGTCGCGGTTCCGTCCGCCAACGCCGGGCCACCCAGCCCGTTCACCCGTTCCACCGCGCGCGCCGCCGGATGGCAATGGCGCATCCCGCTCCAGCACCGCACCGGCAATGGGTACGTCTATTCCAGCGCGCATGTGTCGGATGATGAGGCGGCGGCCACGCTGCTCGCCCATCTCGACGGCGAAGCGTTGGCCGACCCCCGGCCCCTGCGCTTCCGTACCGGGCGACGCGATCGTTTCTGGATCGGCAATTGCGTGGCGCTCGGCCTGTCGGGCGGGTTCCTCGAACCCTTGGAATCCACCTCGATCCATCTGGTGCAGGCAGGCATCGCACGGCTGCTGGAAATGCTGCCGACCCGCGCCTGCGATCCCGCGGACTCCGCGCGCTACAACCGGTTGATGGCCGCCGAGTTCGATCAGGTCCGCGACTTCGTCATCCTGCATTTCCACGCCAGCGAGCGCCGCGACACCGCCTATTGGCGCGATCAGGCCGAACGGCCGATCCCGGACACACTGGCCGAACGTCTCGCCATCTATGCCCGCACCGGCCGCGTCTATCGCGAGGGCGACGAACTGTTCACCAAGACCAGCTGGCTGGCGGTGATGGACGGCCAGGGCCTGCGCGCCGCGACGCATGATCCGCTGGCCGATGCCATGCCGCTGGAGGTCGCTGCCCAGCGGTTGCAGCGGATCGGCGCGGTCGTTGCCGCCGCCGCCGCGCAGATGCCGGCGCACGACGCCTTCATCGCCCGCCATTGCGCCGCCGGCGGGCGGCGTGCGTGACGGCCATGTTCGACAAAAGAAGCGTAAAGGGGAGAAGCTGATGCGTACCATGTTGAGGATGGGTGCCGCCGTGCTGGCGATGGCCGTTGCCGGGTCCGCATCGGCGCAGAGCGACGCCCCCCGTGTCGATCCGGTGCAGGTCGATCCCAGCCGTCCCGACTGGGAAAATCCGGCGGTCAATTATGTCGGCCGGCTGCCGGCCCGTGCGACCGGTTTTCCCTTCGAAAGCCGGGCAAAGGCGCTGGAGGGAGATCTGGCCATGTCCGACCGTTTCCTGTCGCTGAACGGCGAATGGAAGTTTGCCTTCTCGCCCAACACGACCGACGTACCGGTCGGGTTCGAGCGCCCCGACTATGACGTATCGGCATGGAAGAGCATCAAGGTGCCGGCCGATTGGCAGACCGAGGGGTACGACCAGGCGCGCTACAACAACATCGCCTACCCCTTCCCTGCCAACCGCCCGCTCATCCCGCAAGCGACCAACCCGGTCGGCTCCTATCGCCGCGACGTGACGCTGCCGGCCGGCTGGAACGGTAACGACGTCGTGCTGCATATCGGCGCGGCGGGTGCGGCCTATTATGTCTGGGTCAACGGGCAGAAGGTCGGATACGCCGAGGATTCGAAATTGCCGAGCGAGTTCGACGTGACCCGCTTCGTAAAGCCGGGGCGCAACACGGTCGCGATCCAGGTCATTCGCTGGTCCGACGGCAGCTATCTGGAGGACCAGGATTTCTGGCGCGTGTCGGGGATCGAGCGCGACGTCTATCTCATGGCCGCCCCGAAGACGCGTGTGCGCGACGTCTTCGTCCATGCCGGGCTGGACGACACGTATCGCAACGGCAGGCTGGCGGTCGATCTGACGGTGACGCCGGGCGCGGCGACGACCGCGCGCTATGCCCTGCGCGATGGCGGACGGACCGTCGCCGAAGGCCGCGTCGCGGTACCGGCCGGATCGGCGGAGCGGACAGTGACGCTGACCGGAACGGTCCCCGCCGTCCGCCCGTGGACCGCCGAGACGCCCGACCTCTACACGCTGATCGTCGAGCTGACCGACGCGCGCGGGACCGTGCTGCAATCGACCGCCAGCCGTATCGGATTTCGCACCGTCGAGATGAAGAACGGTTTGGTCTCAATCAACGGAAAGCCGATCACCATCCGCGGCGTCAACCGCCACGAACACGATCCCGAAACCTTCCACGTCGTCAGCCGCGCGTCGATGGAACGCGACATCCAGCTGATGAAGCGTAACAACATCAACGCGATCCGCACCTCGCATTATCCCAACGATCCGTATCTCTACGAACTGGCCGACCGGTACGGGCTGTACGTGATGGACGAGGCGAACATCGAGAGCCACGCGTATATGGATTACGCGAACAAGCATCCCGACGACCGCGGGCGCTTACAGATCGGCTTCGACCCGGCATGGCGCGCCGCCCATGTCGATCGCGTGACCAACATGGTGGAGCGGGACAAGAACCATCCGTCGATCATCTTCTGGTCGCTGGGCAACGAGGCCGGCATCGGTCCCAATTTCGAAGCCGCCGCCGCCGCCGCGAAGGCGCGCGATCCCGGCCGGCTGGTCAGCTATCTCGGCTGGGGCACATGGGACGGCATCCACGATCACCGGCCCAATGCCTATGCCGATATCTATGCGCCGATGTACGACCCGGCGGTGAAGCTGGCGGACTATGCGAAGAACTGGAACTATCCGCAGCCGGTGATCCAGTGCGAATATGCGCATATGATGGGTCAGTCGGGCGGCAACCTGCAGGAATATTGGGATACCATCTACGCCTATCCGGGCAAGTTGCAGGGCGGCTTCGCATGGGACTGGGTCGACCAGTCGATGTACCGATACACCAAGGACGGTCGCCGCTATTGGGGCGATGGCGGCGAATATGGACCCAATCCGGGGGGCGAGATCGAATTCGGCGACGGGTTGCTGCAATCCGACCGGACGCCCAATCCGCAGCTGTACGAACTGCGCAAGGTCTATTCCCCCATCCAGTTCGATGGCTTCGACCCTGCGACGGGACGGGTCACGGTGCGTAACCGCCACGACTTCCGCGACCTGTCGGGCTTCGCGTTCGACTGGGAAGTGCTGGAGAATGGCGTACCGATCGCAGCGGGCGCCCTGCCGCCGCTGACGACCGGCGCGCGTCGCGCCGAAACCGTCACCCTGCCGCTCGGGACGATCCGGCGCCGGGCGGACGCCGAATATTTCGTGACGATCAACGTGCGCGCCAAGACCGATGCGGTGCCGCTGGTGCCCGGCGGTACGCTGATCGGGTTCGAACAGTTCGCGCTGGCCGGCACACCCGCCGCCACCGCCGCCACCGCCCCGCGCGGAGCCGCGACGTTGCGGGAGAGCCGCGATGCCTTCGTCCTCACCGCCGGCGCGACCACGCTGGAGATCGATCGCAACACCGGCCTGATCCGTCGCTATGCCAGCGCCGGCCGCGACCTCGCGACCGGCGGCGTGCCGCATTTCTGGCGGGCGGTGACCGACAACGACCTCGGCATCGGCACCGACAGGCAATTGGCGGTGTGGAAGGCGATGAGCGACGCGCGGACCGTCACCGCGATCCGTCCCGATCGCGCGGCCGGCACCGTCACGGTCAGCTATGCGCTGGGCGACGGCGCGGCACGGTTCGACACGCGCTATGCGATGGCTGGCGACGGATCGGTCGCAGTCGACGGTACGCTGACCCCGATCAAGGCCGATCTGCCACCGCCGTTCCGCGTCGGGTTGGCCTTTGCGCTGCCAACCGACCTGACCGATGTCGAATGGTATGGCCGCGGGCCGCACGAGAGCTATGTCGACCGTAAGGGATCGGCCCCGATCGGTTTGTGGCGCGGACGGATCGCCGAACAAAATCACGACTTCATCCGCCCGCAGGAAACCGGCAACAAGGTCGATGTGCGCTGGATGGAGCTGTCCGGTGGAGCGCGCGGGCTGCGGGTGCAGGGCGATCGACCGCTGATGATGAACGCGCTGGCCTTCCCCTATGCCGATCTCGACCGCCATGCGCCGGGGACGTGGAAGTCGACCGACATCGTGCCGCACGGACAGGTGACGCTGCTGGTCGACGCGGCGCAATGGGGTGTCGGCGGGGATACGCAGTGGAGCGAGTTCGGCAAGCCGCTGCCCCAATATCGCACCGGCACCGGACCGACCCAGGTCTCCTTCCGTCTGACGCCCTTCACCGGTAGCGGCACGACGCCCGACAAGGCTCGGCCGGCCAGCGCAACGGGAGCGGAGTGATGCGACGCCGCCTTATTGCGCTCGCTGCCGCCCTGCTGGGCGGGGCCGCGCCCGTCGCCGACGCGCCACGCTGGGACGCCCCCGGCGCGGGCAATCCGCTGTTGCCCGGCTATTTCGCCGATCCGTCGATCGTCCGTGAAGGAAGCCGCTGGTATATCTTTGCCACGATCGATCCATGGGGTGACGACCGGCTGGGGCTGTGGACGTCGGACAATGGCCGCGACTGGCGCTTCTCGATGCCCGAGTGGCCGACCAAGCAGGCCGCGACCAGCCCGACCTCGGGCGATGCCAAGGTCTGGGCACCATCGGTGGTGAAGGCAGCCAATAGCCGCTGGTACATGTATGTCTCGGTCGGGAGCGAGGTGTGGGTCGGCACCGCCCCGTCCCCCGCCGGCCCATGGCGCGACGCCAACGGGGGCAAGCCGCTGGTCAAGCGCGATTTCGCCCCCGCCTATCACATGATCGATGCCGAGGCGTTCGTCGACGACGACGGGCAGGCCTATCTCTATTGGGGATCGGGGCTGAACTGGGTCAACGGCCATTGCTTCGTTGTGCGGCTGAAACCCGACATGGTGACCTTCGACGGCACGCCGCGCGACGTGACGCCGCAGGGCTATTTCGAAGCGCCGTTCATGGTGAAGGCGGGTGGCCGCTATCTGCTAACCTATAGCGACGGCAACACGACCAAGGATACCTACAAGGTCCGATACGCGGTCGGCACCACGCCGTTCGGCCCGTTCACCGAAGGCGCGAACAGCCCGATCCTCGAAACGCAGCGCGATCGCGACATCGTCAGCCCCGGCCATCATGCGATCTTCCGATCCGGCGACCAAAGCTACATCCTCTATCACCGACAGGCGCTGCCGTGGCCGCAGACGGGCGAAGCCGTGCTGCGACAGGTCGCGGTGGACCCGATCGACCTGCGCGGCGACGGGACCATCGCGAGGGTTACACCGGGCCATGGTGGTCCGGTCGCCGGATTTGCGGCCCATCGGACGAGGGGCCTGACGTGGCGGGCGGGCCGCAATACGGCCGGCACGCCCAATTCGCCGGCAAAGGCGGCCGACGACAATTACGCGACGCTTTGGCGCGCCCCATCCACGGGCGGGGGTATGCTGGTCGCCGATCTCGGCCGTCGCCAGCGCGTCGCCCGCTCGCTGGTCCGACCGGAGTTCGCGACGCGGCCCTATCGCTTCGCGGTCGATGCGTCCGACGACGGGCGGCGCTGGAAGCCGGTTGCGACCGCCGCAACGCGCAGCGGATCACCGATCGCAATCGATCACGCCGTCACCGCCCGCTATCTGCGCCTGCGGACTGCGGAACCGGGCGCCGGTGTGTGGGAATGGACGATCCTGCCGTGACGACGCTCACCACCCTGATGCTGCTCGCCGCGCCAGTGGCGTAGGCGGCCGAGGATCGCTCGGTCGTCCCTTCGGTCGTGGCATCCGACACCCGCCTTGCCGCACCGACCGGCGCGCAGGTCCGCTGGACGGCCAAAGGCCTGACGATTGCCGGCTGTTACTGGGCACCCGAACTGCAAGAGATTGGGGGGCGCCGGTCGATCATGATCGGCTCCTGGTGAAATCGGGACGACGCCGGGTCGGCGGACAAAGGCGCTTAGGACACGGTGCGGGCGCTTGTCATGCAGCTTCGCGCCGACGGCGATCCTGCCCATTCCGGCGTCTGGTCGCGCCCGGCGAACATCAGCCTTGCGATGCCCTGTTTCACTGTCGCAGCGCAGTCCTACGACATCTGGTCGCAGCGCTATCTGCCGGCCGATGCCGCCGGGACCGGTCGCCTATCGCAACGTCGGACAAGGCCCCTCCAAGGCGCTTTCCCTACCGGAGAGCACGCCACGCCGCGCTATGTCTATCACAGCCGGGGCGACAGCCATCGGCGGACAGGCGCAGTCCTGGCAGCGACCGTCGCCGTCCTCAAAAGCGCAACACCGTTGGCTGCCCCGTATAGGTCACCGTCCGCGTGGTCGGCATATCTGCAATTCCCCCGCCCGATCGCGGCCGAACCATGACGATGTTCAGCTGTCGCTTCGCCACCATGCCGGGGAAACTGCCCTGCCGGGCACCGATCGCCAGCGTCCGCCGCGCTTCGTCCCAGGTCAGCGTGTAAGTCGCCCGCTGACCGCGTTCATAGGCATAGGTTTCGTTGTCGTCCTCATAGACCGTGAACTGTCCGTTCGCACCCGGATAGACGCGGATTTCATAGGGCGCGGCGAGCTTTTCCGTCGCATATTGCTGGAGCGAACCCAGCGGCAGGATCGCACCTGCGCGGACATAGAGCGGCACGATGTCGAGCGGGACGTCGCGCGTCACATCCCGCCCACCAGCCAGCCGTTCATTGGTCCAGAAGTCATACCAGCCACCAGCGGGCAGATAGGTGCGGACAGACAGGTCCGGCCCCGCCCCAACCTTGGCCGCGAGGGCGCGCATCTCGGACGGCCTGCGCCACGCGAAGCGCAGGTCACGTTCGGCACCGCCCTGAAAATACTCGATGCGAACGGCTACGCGCTGCCCCTTGCGCAGGGTCACCTTCGCATTGTTGTAGCGGGACCGACCGCCTGCCCAGTCGTCGATCAGCTTCGCCCCGTCGACGAACAGCCGGACCCCGTCATCCGCCTGCAGGCCCAGTTCATATTCGCCATCCTCGGGCGCTTCCAGCCTGCCTTCCCAGCGCGCGGAAAAGTCGTTCAGTTTGGTTAGCCCCGGTGGCATCGCCTCCAGCGGCGGTTCGGGCCACCGCTTGTCGATCGTCGCATCGACGACCTTGCCGACCGGTTTCTCGAAATTGGTGCCCGCGAAATAGGTGCCGGCCAGTCCCGGCTGGCCGTCGGGCGTGGTCAGTGCGCTGGCAGGCACGGTCGCGGCAGGCTCCGGCTCGGGCCGGTACATTGCGCGCGTGACGGGATGGACCAGCAGCGACGAGCCGAACATGAAAGCGTCGTCGATGCCGTGGACCCGCACATCGTCGGGAAAGTCCATCGCCAGCGGTCGCATCAGCGTATAGCCGCCCGACGTCACCTGCCACGCCGAGGCATAGATATAGGGCAGCATACGGTAGCGCAGGTTCACCGCCGTCAGCAGCGAGCCATAGACCTGCGGGTCCAGCGACTTGAAGATATAGGGTTCGCGTTCGATGTCGGTCCCATGGACGCGCATCAGCGGGTTGAACGCAGCATATTGAAACCAGCGCGCGAACAACTCGCGGTAGAAGGGGTTGCGATGGCCCCCGCCATAGCCGCCGACGAAGAAGCCGCCGGTATCCTGCGTCCAGTATGGATTGCCGGTCACGGTAACGTTGACCCCGCCCGCGACCTGATGACGCAGCGTCTCCCAACTCGCCAGCGTATCGCCCGACCAGGATGCGGCGGCGGTCCGCTGCGCCCCGGCCCAAGCCGAGCGGGTCAAGGTCAGCACCCGCTTGTCGCCGGTCGCGCGCTGTCCGTCATAGGTGCCCTGCGTCGTCATCAGCGAATAGGCGTTGAGATAGCGGGAGAAGTCGCCCAGCGCGTTGCGGCCCAGTGACTTTATGTCGTCGACCGCCGCCTTAGCATCGTGCATCGCGGTGCTGACCTCTACCTCGGTCCCGTCCATCCACAACGCGTCGACGCCCTTGTCGAGCAGGCCCGCCTTGGCATGGTCGAAATAGATCTTGCGGCCGAGCGGACTGAACGCGTCATAGATGCGCGCCTGCTTCGATATCCAGTGCAGCGGGGGGAAGCGCAGTCCGTACCGGTCGAGGTCGGCGGCCAAAGCGGTATCGTTGCCGACCGATGGCCAGATCGATACCATCAGCTTCAGGTGCAGGTCGTGAATATGTCGGATCGTACCGACCGGATCGGGAAAGCGGGTCTTGTCCCACGTCATCCCGCTCCAGCTGCCGTCATTGCCGCCCCAATATTGCCAGTCCTGCACGATGTAATCGAGCGGAAAGCGTTCGCGGCGAAACGTCTCCGCCACCTCTAGCAACCGGTCTTGGGTCGGATAGCGTTCCTTGCTCATGAACAGCCCGAACGCCTGCTTCGGCAGCATCGGCGCGGCCCCGGTCAAGGAGCGATAGGACCGGATCACGCCGTCCATCGTGTCCGCACCCATGAAATAGTAATCGACACCGCCCGGCGCACTTTCCGCCCATAGCCGCGCACCGCCTGCGTCGTCGGCAAAGCGCATATGCGAATAGGTGTCCCACAGCACGCCGTACCGGCGGTTCGATACCATCACCGGTATGATGATGCCGATATTGGTCTGGACCAGATCGAGCTTCGCCCCCCGGCGATTGATCGTCGCATCGTCGGTGAAGCCGAAGCCATAGATCGCCTCGTCGGGACGCAGGGTGAAGCGGTTCTCGACTTCATAGGTAGGTGCATCGGAGATCGCGACCGGCTTCACGCTTTGCGGACGCGTGGCGTCCTCGCTGGTGTACAGCTTGCCGGTTCCATCGAAGAAGCTGATCGCGCCGCTGCGCTTGTCGATCGACAATTTCAGCTTCGCCGTGGTCAGGATCAGCGCCCCGGCCGCATCGCTCAGGGTAAAGGGAGTTTCGGCGGGCGATCCGGTGACGACGATGCTCCTGGCGGTCCAGTAGTTGCGTCCGTCGTTACTGTTCACCCGCACCGTCGCTGGACCGTAGAACAGGATGGTCTTCACGACGCCGTTCACGCGCAGCTGAACGCCGTTGCGCAGCCGCACGAATCCAAACGGCGCGACAGGAAGACCGGCTACCGCCTGCGGATGGCCATGGTCGTTCAATCCAACCGGCAACGTCGCCGGTGCAACCGCCACCATGCTGCCAGATGCCGCGAGCGCGAGCGCCAACATTCCCATCACCAACCTCCCCGTTCGTTCGTCGTCGGCATGCGGAGCGAATGCACCGTCACCAAGGATCGTTCGCCGTAGGATATGTCAGACAAATTAATTGGACAAGCGGCGTTCTACATGCCGGGGAGATCGGCCGGGCGGCGTCGCCGCCAGTTCAGGTGGAAATCCGTACGTCCGACACATGCAGGCTCCCGCCCGCAATATCCAGATGCAGTGATTTAGCGGACATCGGCGCGTTGATAAGCTCGGACAAGACCGCTTCGCCGTCATTGACGAAGACCTCGATCGAGCCAGCATCGACGAACACGCTGACCTTTGCGACGCCCTTACCGAAATCGCATCCCGCGCTCCGGTTCTGCCGCCAGGCAGCGCTGTCGGGCGGGTTGGGACCGCTCGCGTCGCGCTTGACGAACAGGCGGTTGTCCCGAAGCTCCAGCCCGACCTGCGTGAAGAATCCGTCGCCTCCGCGCACCGACAGCCACGCCCCAGCGGGCCATCCGCCAGCAGTCCGGTTGAGGGTCAGGTCGATGCGCCCCGCGACGACGTCGGCACCGGTCGGCCAAGCATAATCGCTTCCCTCGGTAATCGTCTGATCGGAGCCGGTTACGACCTGCTGGAACACCCCGTTCTGCGCCGCGATCGGCGTCATTCGCAACCGGGGGACTCCGCCGATGCGTTGCAGGCGGAGTTGGCGCACGATGCTCAACTGTCCGCGATAGCCGTAAGGTGCCGGCAATTGGTTGGCATAGGCCCAATTGCTCATCCAGCCGATCGTATAGGCGGCGGCCAGCGGGTCGGGAGCAGCCGGATCGCGCCACACCACCGCCGCATAATAATCCGCCCCCTGATCGAGCCACCGACCGGTCGCGCCGTCGGCGGTGAAGCTCGTCCCGTCAAAGTCGCCGACCCAATAATAGGTCCCGCCGATAAAGCCGCTTGCCGACCCGTCGCCACCCACCAGCAACACCCATTTGTCGCCGGCGGTCGTTCCGTCCGCCTCGTAAAGATGCAGCGGAAACAGGTGCGAACACTCCATCACCCCGCCCACCAGGTTCGACAGGAAACCGCTGGCATAGCTCCACTGCTTCAGGTCCGGTGAGGTGTAGAAGCCGATCTTCCCCTCTTCCGACAGGGTCATTACCCAGCGGGCGGTGGGCGCGTGCCAGAACACGGTCGGGTCGCGAAACGGCTTGTTGCCCGGAAAATTGGGGTGGACGATCGCGTGGAAGGCAAAGCTCGCTCCACCGTCGCGTGAATACCACAAGGCAGTCGACTGGTTCTGCCCGGCGGCATTGTCCGCCGGCATCGTGGCGAGCGCGATCAGCGTGCCGGCACCGAAACCGGCAGTGTTATTCGTGTCGACGACCGCGCTGCCGCTCCATACATCGCCGAACGACGTGGTCCGCCGGGGGATCGCCACGCCACGATCGGTCCAATTGACCAGATCGGGCGAGGTCCAGCGCCGCCATTCGGTCCCGCCATTGGGCCAAGTCGGATTGTAGAGCGCCCACATCGTCCAGCTGTCGCCGATCCGCACCGGACGCTGTGGGTCGTTGATCCACCCGCCATCGGGTGCGGCGATGTGGTAGCGCGGCCGGCCGCTGACGGTCGTGGCGGTCGGGGTCGGGGTGGCGCTAGGTACCGGTGTCGGTGTCGGGCCGGGCGTCGACACCAACCCGCCACCTCCGTCGCCCGACGCGCCGCACGCCGGCAGGATGGGCAGGGTCGCGATCAGGCCGAGCGTGTGACGCCGGGAAATCATGGATATCATGGACGAATTCCTCTCCGCGCACGGCTGACTGCCGCGCGTCATGGTTCGCGGCGACGAAGCCGCGTCAGTTCGTGCGAGGGGCCCGGCGGCGCAGGCGAGCGCACCGCCGCTGGACGCTACATCTTGAAGCGGACGCCGAGGCTGAAATACCGCCCCTCGATCCGCAGGTCGCGACCGAACGACTGGGTTTCGTTGTAGAAGCGATAGTTGCGGAACGGCTGCGCGAGAATGTTGCTCACATTGGCCACGACCGAGACGTTCCTGAATGCATCGTAGCTGGCGGAGAAGTCGAGCCGCGAGACTGGCTGGACCAGTTCGCCCGCATATTGTTCTTCGTTGATGTTGCGGTTGTAGCTGCTGGTCGACCGCGACCGCCAGTTGTACGAAAGCCGGGCCGAGATGCCGGCTTTTTCATAGAAGCCGGTCAGGTTGTACGCCCATTTCGACAGGCCGGTGATCTCGACCTGCCGGTCGCCTTCGCCCAGCACCTGCGGCAGCTGGTTGGTGCCGTCGAGATAGGTGACGTTGCCCTGTACGCCGAAGCCGGACAGCGCGCCGGGCAGGAAGTCGAAGAAGGTCTGCAGCGACGCTTCGACCCCCTTGATCCGGCCATCGCCCGCATTTTCAGGCCGGTTGAGCTGCACCCGGCCATAGATGGGGTCGTTCACGACCTGCGTATAATAGCCGATGAAGCCGTTAAGATCGCGATAGAAGGCGGCAACCGACGCAGATCCGTTTTTCGAGAAATACCATTCGAGGCTGGCGTCGTAATTCTTGGAGGTCAGCGGGCGCAGATCGGGATTGCCGCCGGAACCGCTGGCGTCGAACACCGGCGGCGTGCCGTCCGGCCCCACGCTGTTTCGGGTGATGTTGATCGACGGGTTGAGCTGTCCGAAGCCCGGCCGGGTCCGCGTCTGGGTATAACCCAGCCGCATCTGCCATTCGTTCGAGAAGCGGACGCGGGCGATGGCGGAGGGTAGCACGTCGACATAATTCTGCCGCGTGGTGCTGGGGACGATGCCGACCGTGCCGTCGGCGGCCTGTACCCGGCTGAACCCGCGATAGGTGCCGTCGGTATTGACGATACGCGCGCCGACCGTGCCGTCGACCCGCACCCCACCCAGATCGACATCGAACTTGCCCTGGCCATAGGTAGCGTAGCTCGCCTCGCTCGCGGTAAAGCCGCCCAGCGGATCATAGGGGATGTCGGCGGTCGCAAACTTCGTCACCGCCTCGCGGATGCCATTGTCCCATGGGAACAGCACGGTCGCGCGCTGGACCGATTGCAGCGCGAGCAGGCGCAGCGCCTCGCCATTGTCGCGAATGCCCTCACGGCTCGGGGCGAGCCAGTTCTGGAACCGTTGCGGATCGCCACGAAAACCATCGGTGATGAGGCCGAGTGCGCCGCTCGGCAGGCTGTCGAGCGCGATGTTCAGGCCGGCGGTATAGGCATAGCGGTTGTTGTTCTGCGACGACGCATTGCGGTCACTGGCGCGGAAGCCGAATTGCAGGCGCGGCAGCCAGCTCCAGTCGGTTTCGAGGTCGAGGTCGATCCGCCCCTGCACGCCGTCCCCCTTCGTCACGAAATCGCGCTGGTAATAGCCGCGCCAGCGGGTGTTGGCGGGATTGTCGATGGCATAGCCGCCCAGGTCGAACACCGCCGATCCGCGCACATCCCAGTCGACATTGATCGTCGGCGCACTGGCAAGCTGCGCATCGAGACTGAATTCGGACGCCTGATATTTGCTGTTGGTATAGGCGAAGTCACCTGACAGGATCGCGCGGCCGGTCGTCCATTTGAAGCCGGTCGCCGCCTGCCACGTATCGGTGCGGTCGTTCTGCGTCGACCGGTAGAATTCCGGGACATAGCCGCCGGTCTTGGTGAAGCTTGCCGCCTTGTTCGGCTCACCCGGCACCAGCACGACGTTGCTGAGCGTCGGGGCGACGCCGTCCGCGTCGCGGCGTTCGAAATTGACGTTGAACGCGTCGCGCAGCACTTCCCCGCGATAGGCCTGCCAAAGCCCTTCGGCGAAGAGTTCGAGGTCCGGCGTCGGCCGCCACTGGATCGTGCCGTTCACCGCCGGACGATGCCGGACGCCCTTTTCGTAGAAATTGCCGGCATTGGCGGGAAAGCGAAAGTCGTTGCCGACGCCGGGGGTCGTCACCGTCAGGTCGTCGGCAGGATCGTTCGCACCGAACCCGCGCGGCGAGATGACGGCGGAGTCGGCATAGCGATCGGCATTGCGATAGGTGGTGCGGACATAGCTGACGTTAACGAGCGCGCCGATCTCGCCTACGGTCGTGTCCCAGCGCTTGGTCAGCAGCAGATTGCCCGCCGGGTCGAACGCCTTCGCCTGGTCGTTATAGGATGCGCGCAATTCGCCCGCGATCTCGGTATCCTTCACATCGAACGGCCGGCGCGAGCGCAGGTTGACGAGGCCGGCAAGGCCCGGTTCGATCAGGTCGGACGTACCCGACTTATAGACCTCGATCCCCGCCGCGACGCCAGCCGGGAAATCCTGCAGGTGCAGCACCCGGTCCTCGGCCGAAAAGAACTCACGGCCGTTGAAGGTGGTGGCAACGTCGGGCAGGCCGCGGACCAGGATGACGCCGGCCTCGTCATTATAGCGCTGCACGGTGACGCCGGTGACGCGCGCGATCGCTTCGGCGGCATTGTTGTCGGGCAGCTTGCCGATGTCGTTCGACACGATCGCGTCGACGATCGACGACGAATTGCGCTTGATCTCCTGCGCCGATCCCAGCGCCGCGCGGTATCCGGTCACGATGATGTCGGCCCCGCCGTCATTCTCCGGCGCGGCTTCCGCCTCCGCCTGCGCCGGCATATCCTGCGCGGCGGCGGGCATGGCGGCGAGCGGGATCAGCGCGGTGGATGTCAAAAGGGCGAGCAAGGTCTTCGGCATAGATCCTCCCAGATTTCCGTTATTTTTTGTCGGTAATGTTATGTTCGGTCGCGGCCGGTTCAGCCCGGCGGGGCAGCCCCAGTCATCGGCCACGCCTGCATCGTCAGCTTCGCCGATCCGCCGCGTGCGCTGGCGCTCCAACGGAGTTGCCCGCCGCCGCGAAAGAAGCGGTCGGTGATGGTGCGCGTGCCGTCGCCGATGAACAGTTCGAGGATCGACTGGTCGGCCAGCAATCGCAGCCGCACGCGCTTCCCCTTCAGGTCGACCGGCGCGACATGGCGGTTGGCGAACCCGTCATGGAAATGCGGGCCCGACCGGGTGCGGTCGACGAACACCTCGTCGACGGCCGGATTGACGCCGATCAGCGTCTTATACCCCTGCTCGTCGGTCAGGGCGATCGTCACCTGTTCGGCGGTCCCGGTGTCGAGGTCCAGGGTCAGGTCGGCCGAACCGCCCGCCACCGGCAGGTCGACCGGCGTTGCGCCGATCGTGCCGCTGAAGCTCTGCGATGTACCGCGCAGCGTCGCCACCTCGCGCACCGGCGCCTGGGCAATGCGATAGCCCGCCGGTGTCTTCTTCAGCGTCACTTCGCGGGGTACCGTCATCAGCCCGCGTGCCGGCCAGGTCGGAATCGCTTCGGCATAGCGCCAGTCGTTGGCCCAGCCGATCCAGATGCGGCGCGGATCGCTCTTCGGCAGGTCGTTCCACGATACGGCGGCATAGAAGTCCGCGCCATAGTCCATCCACTGCGCCTCGCCCGGCCAGCCGGGGACGGTGGTGAACCGCTTGCCGTCGAAATCACCGACGAAATACTGTCCGCCGGAGCCTCCGCCGACCGCATTGTCGCCTAGGTTGATGCCCAGCACCCAGCGCGTCTCACCCGGCACACCGCCTTCAACCGGCAATTCGAACAGGTCGGGGCATTCCCAGTTCTTGCCCCGCCCGCCCGCCGGACCGAAGCTGCTGGCGAACGTCCATTGCTTCAGGTCTGGCGAGGTGAACAGGACCGCGCGGTTCTCCAGCGCCATCACCGCGACCATGACCCAGCGCTTCGTGGCTGCGTGCCAGAACACTTTCGGATCGCGGAACTCGGGCGATCCGACGCTCAGCACCTCGCCGTGCACCGTCCACGTCCGGCCACGATCGTTGCTATAGGCGACATATTGCGATTGCAGCTTCGCCTTCGGGTTGTGGCCGGTATAGATCGCCACCAGCGGGGGCTTGCCGCCCTTGCCGAACCCGGTGGTGTTGTTCCAGTCGACCACCGCGCTGCCCGAAAACGCCATGACGTCGGCCGTTTCGGGAATGGCGATCGGCAGTTCTTGCCAATGGACCAGATCGCGGCTGACGGCATGGCCCCAGTTCATATGGCCCCAGCGGTCGCCATGCGGATTGTACTGATAGAACAGGTGATACTCGCCGTCATAATAGACGAGGCCGTTGGGGTCGTTCATCCAGTTGCGCGCGGGCGCGAAGTGATAGGCCGGGCGCGCATCGGGCCGTTGCGCCGACGCGGCGGTGGCAAGCGCGAGGCCGGTCATGGCGACGATCGCAAGCCGCTTCATGCCGCCTTCCCCTGCAGGTTCATGTCCTCCAGCGCGACGCCGTTCGTCTCCGGCATGACCCGCACCGTCCATACCAGCTGCAGCAGCATCATCGCACCAAAGAAGGCGAAGACCCAGCCACCCACCGCGCTCGCCACGATCGGGAACAGCCAGGTGATCGCCGCCGCCGCGACCCAGTGGGTCGTGGAGCCGAGCGCCTGCCCCTTGCCGCGCACCGCGCTTGGGAACACTTCGGAGATGAAGACCCAGATTACCGCGCCTTGGCTGATCGCGAAGGCGGCGATGAAGGCAAGCAGGCCGCCTAGGATCAGCGTCCCGTTCGGGACCGCGCGCTCCAGCTGCCAACCGACCAGCAGCAGCGCGGCGGCGCAGACGATCGATCCCACGAACAGCAGCGGGCGGCGACCGAACCGGTCGATGAAGAACAGGGCGGCGACCGTGAACAGCAGGTTGGTGCCGCCGACCGCGATCGACTGGAGCAATGCACTATCCGCTCCCGCCCCGGCCAGTTCGAAGATGCGCGGCGCGTAATAGAGCAGCGCGTTGATCCCCGACAGCTGGTTGAACAGCGCGATCGCGATAGCGCAGGCCACGGGAAAGCTGTGCGCGCTCTGGAACAGGCGGGTATCGGCCTGCCCCGCGTCCCGGCGCTCGGCCGCCTCGATCTTCACCAGTTCGCTCTCGGGATCGAGGAAGCCAAGGCGGCTCATCACGGCCGCTGCCTTTGCCCGGTCGTTATGGATCGCCAGCCAACGCGGGCTTTCGGGCAGGACGAACGTCACGGCAAGGAACAGCGCCGACGGCACCGCGACGATGCCGAACATCCACCGCCACGCCGTCTCGGACGGCAGCGCCTGCGCGATCAGGTAGTTGCTGAGGAACGCGATCAAGATGCCCAGCACGATGTTCAGCTGGTTCATCGCGACCAGCCGCCCCCGAAACTTTGCCGGCGACACCTCGGCGATATAGATCGGCGTCACCACCGACGCCGCACCGATGGCGAGGCCGCCCAGGAACCGGAACGCGATCAGCATCGGCCAGCTTTGCGCGAGGCCGGTGCCGAGCGAGGAGATGACATAGGCGATGGCGACCGACAGCATGATCGCCTTGCGCCCATAGCGGTCGGCCGGCGCGCCGGTGACCAGCGATCCGATTACCGTCCCGATCAGCGCCGAGGCGACGGTGAAGCCTAGCGACGCATCGGTCAGCGCGAAGCGCTCCTGCAACGCCTGCGTCGCGCCGGAAATGACGGCGGTGTCGAACCCGAACAACAGCCCGCCCAGCGCCGCGCCGGCCGCGCTCAGGACGATCGCGGTCGTCGCGCGTGCATCGTCCACTTCCTGCCGGCCACCCGGCGCAGCGATGCTATGCATCGACCGTCTCCTTGTTCGTATGAAGGGGTTCGGCCGTGCGCCAGTGCATCGGCCATTGTCGGGTCGCAGTACGATAGGCCAGCGCCAGCGCGCCGGTCAGTCCGGCCGAGGCGCCCGCAGTCGGCGCGGCGACGTAATCGTCCATGTCGATCGACCGCATGCTCGCGTCGTAACCGGCCAGCTTCGCCACCAGCGCGGCACGTACCCGGCGGTACATCTGCGGCTGCATCACTCCGCCGCCGACGATGATCCGATCCGGGCGGATGACATAGGTGAGCGTGGCGCACAGCGCCGCGATATAGTCCGCCTCGATATCCCATGCCGGGTGATCGGCGGGCAGTTGCTCGGCCGGCACGCCCCAGCGCGCGCGCATCGCCGGACCACAGGCCAGCCCCTCCAGGCAATCGCCATGGAACGGGCAGATGCCGGCGAACGCATCGTCGCCGACCGCGCGCGGCACGGCGATATGCCCGGCCTCGGGATGGTTCGCTCCGCCATGCGGTGCACCGCCGATCAGCAGGCCGACGCCGATCCCAGTCCCGATAGTGACGTAGCAGAAGCTGTCCAGCCCCTGCCCGCTGCCGAACAACCGTTCGCCCACCGCCGCGCAGTTGACGTCGGTGTCGAGCGTCATCGGTGCGTCGATCGACTGGCGCAGCGCGCCCAGTAGGTCGACATTCTCCCAACCCGGCTTGGGCGTCGAGGTGATGTAGCCGTAATCGGCGGCCAACGGATTGAGCGATAACGGGCCGAAGCTGCCAACCGAGAAGGCAGACAGGCTGCCATGGCCCCGTTGCGCGTCGCGGAAAAAGGCGCTGGTCGCCTCAAGTGTCTCAGCCGGGGTCGTGGTGGCGATCCGGGTTTCCGTCAGGACATTCCCATCGCGATCCGAGACGGCACAGAGGAACTTGGTGCCCCCAGCCTCGATCCCGCCGAGCAGCAGCGGTTCGCTCACGACCCCCGCTCCGTTCGATCTGTCCGTTGCGAAACCAACGCCATCGCCACTCTCCCGTACCACGCCGCTTAACACGGTCGATATGACTAAATCTACAAATGTGATTTAGTTGGTCAAGGAAGATTTTCGCCGTTTTTTCAGCGACTTGTTAGGCAATCGTTTGCCGTTATCGATAACAGGCGATCAGATATTGCGGCTCCTAGCGGTTCCCGAGCGACCTGTGGCGATCAGCTACGCTTGAACAAACTACTGAGATCGGGCGAGTATTGCGCGTGCAGCGGCAACAGCCCGGCCCCGATCGCTGCCGCCTCTCTGCCCAGGTTTCCAACCCGCAATTCGGGAGCGAAAAAATCAGGCGGGGCGTGGTCGGCGAGCTGGCGCCCCACCTCCGACACGATCCCGGTGAGTTCATCGACATCGAGCGATCCGTCGAGGATGACAGCCTCCAGATCCAAAAGGCTGTTGGCACCGGAAATGGCGAAGGCGAGCGCGTCGACGCATCGCTGCCGCCAGCGATCCAGTGCCATAGGCGTCGTCGCCCGATCGCGATCGTAGAGCGAGGCATGATGGATCAGGGAATCGCGTCTGCCCTCGACCATGACCGGCATCGACGCCAGCGCACCGGCGTTGCCATGGCGCCCCTGCACGACCTGCCCGCCAATCACCAGACCGCCGCCGACAAAGGTGCCGAGATTGATGCAAAGATAATTCTGCAGATCGACACCGGCCCCGCACAACAGATGCGCCAGCGTTGCGGCATTGCCGTCATTGTCGAAGAAGGTCGGCCCGTTCAGCCCGGCACACAGCCGGTCGGCAACGTCGCCCCGCCGCCATTCCTCTGCCTGATCCTCGGAAATGCCCAGTTCATCGCGCCATTCGCCGAGAAACCACGGCATCGCGATTCCGAACCCCATGAACAGGCCCGGATCGCCATCGGACGCGGCCAGCTGCTCGCGCACGAACCGGTCGATCCGCTCCAATGCCAGCGCGATCGTCGGAAACGCACCGGCGTCGCATTGCACCGCCTGCTGCTGCCCGTCGAAATCGAGCAGGACCAATGTCATCGCGTTGCGGCCGATCTCGACTCCGACCGTGTACCCCCGCGCGCCGTTGATGCGATAGATGGTTGCGGGCTGGCCCATGCCGCCGGTGCGTTTCTCGGCTTGGAACAACAGGCCGTCGTTTTCGAGTTCGTCGATGATCCGTACCACCGCCTGCGGCGACAGTCCGGTCACGCGCGCCAGTTCGGCCTTGGACGCACCGTTCAACCGGCGGATCGCCGACAGGATGAGCCGTTCGTTATACCGCCGCATCCCGCTCGCATTGGTGCCTTTGCGCGCCATGTGCATAGGGCTTTCCGCTCCCGCTCGATCATTGTCTTTCCGTCCGCCTTACACCGGATCGGACGGAAATCACCCTCGCTTCGACGGTTGCGCCTCGCCATGCAGCCTTACTGCGTCTGCACCTCCGCATCGGTCATCAGGTCGTGGCCGTCGAGCCACCGCACCACCTCTCGCGCGGCGGGATGGTCGATCGGCGCATAGCGGACGCGAAGCGTCGCGATACGGTCGCCCAGTCGATCGTGGCCGACGTCCTGCAACGCGATCAGATCCCCCTGCAGCATCCCGGCCAATTCCCGACCCAGCAACGCGGTGGCGACTTCGGCAAAGGCCGCGCCATAGGCATAGCCCTCGCCAAGCCTGTACAATAGCGGCAGCGTGAGCGCCGGAACGCAGCCCAGATGCGCCTGGATCGTCGGGTTGATCGCATGGCCGCTCAGCCATGGTGCGATCGCCGCCGACCGGCCGGTGAAGGCGCGCAGATGCAGATATCGCGACATGCGCGCCCCGTCGTTGACGGGGTAATTGTCCCAAAGGCACACCCGCCGGCCCAGCGCCTCGGCAACGCTCTGCAGATGCCCCACGCCAATCTCGCGCGCGCAAACCTCTTCGCCGGTCCAATAGACCTGCACCGCCGGATCGAGCATCCGTCCGAGATCGCCCAGATAGTCCGCCGGTCGCGCGCCGAACACGCGGTCGAGGACGGGATCGTCGGAGTAATAGGTGGGGCACATATAGACGCGCGTTGCGCGGGTGATCCCCGCACAGAAGTTGACGACCGCCGCCTGCCGCGCCGCCAGTTCGGGCAGGTCGCCGCGGAGGTCGTCGAACAGGATGGCGAGGTCGTCGATCCCAATCGCGTCGAGGTCGGCGATACGCCGCGTCAGGTCGGCGCGCACGGTGTCGTCGAAGGGATGGGTCGAGCCGACCGGGGTTAGCGCCATGCCGAACCGCATCCCCGCCGCGCGGACCTGTGCCGAGAGTTGTGCGAGCGCTTCGGTTTGCGCGGGGTCGTGGGCGATGCGCCAGCTACGGCGGAGCGCGGCGTCGGCCTTGGGGCCGTAATGATAGAAGCGGTAGCCGGCTGCGGCGAACGTTGCGACGACATGACCGCGTTCGTCCGGAGTCCAAAGGCGGCCGAAGCGGCCCTCGATCATGCCGATGTCGGGGAGAGGCAATGCTGGTTCGGTCATTCGACAACTAGATACCACTAGAGATAATGTGGCAAGTGGCCTTTCACTGGTTTTAACGGTAGGCTGATCGATGCAGCCTGTCTGCGCGCCCTATGGGACGCAACGAAATATCGACGTTCGACCGGCCATTCCGTTGGTTCAATTGCAGTGCCAGCACCGAATGATACGCTTGGCGAGCGTCTGCAATTGGTGAATCGTGGACTGTATCGTTGTGGATCGTGCTCGGTACGTTGCATTCGGGCAAACAAGCGAGACCCCGGATCAAGTCCGGGGTGACGATGAATCCTGATAATGGCCATCCGACTTTAGCCGCTAACAGTTCATCCAACAGATACCATATTGATACCACCCCTTTACAGAAACGCGACAGGTATACATACTCCCGTTTGGCCGCGACGCGCGGAGGGACATCGCCCGGAAGAGTCGGCGGTGCGAAACTGGGAGCAGAACATGGCATCATCGTTCCGGCATTCGACCGCGCTGGCGGCGCTGGCCATGGCACTGGTGCCGTTGCCCGGGGTGGCGATGGCGCAGACGGCCCCTGCCCCGACCGACAGCGCGACCGCCGCCGACGACGCGCAGGGTGACGGCGAGATCGTCGTGACCGGCACGCGCATCTCGACGCCGGGGCTGGTGTCGAGCAGCCCGGTCGCTTCGACCAGTGAACAGCAGATTCGCTTGCAGTCGGCGCTGACGATCGAGGATTTCTCGACCAAGCTGCCGCAGCTGTCGGGCGGTGTGCGACAGGGGTCGCAAGGCAGTGATGCGTTCGGCGCGCAGGTGCTGGAACTGCGCAATTTCGGGCAGAGCCGGTCGCTGGTACTGATCGATGGGACACGCGCCGCGCCGTTCAGCTTTCGCAACTCGGTCGACGTCAACGCCATCCCGGCCTCACTCATCAAGCGGGTCGACGTGCTGACCGGCGGTGCCGCCGCCGTGTACGGCGCGGATGCGGTCGCGGGCGTCGTGAACTTCATCCTGAACGACGAATTCGAAGGGGTGCGCGGGACCGCCGCCAGCCGCCTGTCGGTGCGGAGTGGCGCGCAATATGGTGGGTCGGTGATGCTGGGCCTCGGCGTCGGTGACCGTGGCAATCTGGTCTTTGCGGCCGACTACACCCAGCGTGACGGCATCCTCGCCCGCCAGCGCGACTGGGCGGCGACGCCGAACCAGACCATTCCCAGCGTCGGCGGCGTGTTCACAGATGTCGCGAGCGGCCGGCGGTTCGGCTTCACCGATGCCGGCGCGTTCACCACCGCACCATCGGCAACGTCGAACATTTCGGGCAGCTATCCGCTGGTATCGCCGCTGAAGCGCATCAACCTGGCCGCGCTGTACAAATATGAAATTACCCCGGCGGTCGAGATTTACGGCCGCGCGATGTTCACCAATGCCCGCACCGAAGAGACCGGCACCCCCGGTGCGCAGCCGGCCAGCGTCAGCCGCACGGTCGGCATCAACGCGGCCAACCCGTTCCTGACCGATGCGATCCGCAGCCAGCTGACCTTCGTGAACGGCGTGGCGCAGGTGAATGTCAGCCGCTCGCTGGCCGAGCTGGGGCTTATCACCTATCGCACCGAACGCGATACGTTGCAGCTGCAGTCGGGGCTGCGCGGGCCGCTGACGGGCGCGCTCCAGTGGAATATCTATGCCCAGTATGGCCGGTCGGTCGAAAATTCGCTGATCGGCGGCGACGGGCTGGTCGCGAATGCCAGCGGCGCCAACAACTTCGCGTCGATCGTCAACACGGTCGACATCTTCGGTCCCAACCGGCCGGGCATTGCCGCCGCATTGGGCAGCCCGATCAACGGGTTCAACCGCAAGCGCGACCAGTTCGTGACCGCCGCGACGGTCAGCGGGACGCTGGACGATATGTTCACCCTGCCCGCCGGCGCGATCGGCTTTGCGGCTGGTGTCGAATATCGGCGCGAGACGGCGAGCATCCAGCAGGATAGCGCGCTGCTGTCAGGCAACACCTATCGGCAGGGCGTGCAGGCGGCCTATACCGGCGCGTTCGACGTGAAGGAGCTGTACGGCGAGCTGCGCGTACCGCTGATCCACAACACGCCGTTCATCCGCCAGTTCGACATAGGCGGCGCCTATCGCCTGTCCGATTACGACCTGTTCGGCACGCACGGGACGTGGAAGGTCGAGGCGAACTGGGCAGTCGACCGCAATCTGCGGCTGCGTGGCACCTATCAGCGCGTACTGCGTACCCCAAATTTCGGGGAGTTCGCCGCCAGCACCTCGTCGCTGCCGTTCAGCAGCCTCGTGACGGTCGATCGATTGAAGCCGCGCTATGGCGGCGATCCGTGCGTCATCGGCACCGGCAACCGGGCGCAATGCGACCGGCTGGGCGCACCGGCGCAAGGATCGGCCAATTCGACCGCCGCCAATTACCTGACCGGCAACTATTTCTATGGCGGCAACCCGGATATCCAGCCCGAAACCGGCTTTACCAAGACGATCGGCGGCGTGCTGACCCCGACCTTCCTGCCGGGCCTCAACGCGACGGTCGACTGGTATGAACTGGACCTGCGCGGCGCGGTGGGCGTGATCCAGCCGATTGCGGCGATCACCAGCTGCTACATCACCAATCCGACGGCGGGCAATCCGCTGTGCAATCTGGTGACGCGCAACGCCAACGGAACGTTCAAGGATGCATTCGTCAACAACCAGAATCTCGGCCGGTTGCTCCAGCGCGGTCTGGACGTCGCGGCCAGCTATACGCTGCGCCCGGAATGGATGAACGGCGTCGGACTGCGGGCCAGCTATCAGGGCAATATCGTCACCTCCTACCTGATCCAGGCCAACCCGACGGTGACCGCGGTCCAGTGCAAGGGCACGTTCGGTGCAACCTGTTCGAGCGACGGCACGACATTGGTCCAGCCCGATTATCGTCACACTGCCGGCATGGGCATCCTGTTCGACCATGGCGTGATCCAGTTCGACTGGCAGCGGATCGGCGCGGTGAAGTCGAGCGCGGCCGGATCGACCGAGACGATCGGTGCGCAGGACACGTTCGACCTGTCGGCGTCGCGCGACTTCACGCCGGCGATCACGATGAGCGCGGGCGTCTACAACCTGCTCGACCGGCGTCCGCCGCGCGTGTCGGCGGGCGGGGTCTTCAACACCTTCCCCGACACCTATGACATTCTCGGCCGCACCATCGGGTTCACGCTGACGGCCAAGATGTAAGCGCGATGCATCTGCCCTTTTCGCTGGCCGACTGGCTGGTCATCGCCGCCTATCTGTTGCTGCTGATTGCCGGGGGGTGGATCTTCACCCCCCGCAACACCGCGTCGGCGCATGACTATTTCCTCGCCGGTGGCAATGTGCCGGCATGGCTGGCGGCGGTGTCGGTGCTGTCGGCGACGCAGTCCGCGGCGACGTTCCTCGGCGGGCCGGATTATGGCTATGGGGCGGACCTGACCTATCTGACCGGCAACCTTGGCGGGTTGCTGGGCGCGATGTTCGTCGCACATGTGATGATCCCGCGTTTCTACGCCATCCGCGCGACGACGGCGTATGAGCTGCTGACGATGCGCTTCGGCATCCGCGCGACCCGCTGGGCGGGCGGCATGTTCCTTGTCGGGCGTGTCTTTGCCGGAGGGGCGCGGGTGTATCTGGCGGCGATCGCGCTCGCCATGGTCATCACCGGATCGGTCGATGCGACAGGCATATTGATCGCCGCCGCGCTGCTGGTGGTGGCGAGCGTCTTGTTCACCTTTGTCGGTGGGCTGAAGTCGGTCCTGTGGAACGACCTGATCCAGTTCATCGTGTATCTGGGATCGGCAATCGCGGTGCTGGTGTTCCTGCGTCTGTCGATCCCGGCATCAAACGATGCGATCATCGACGCGCTGCGCAACGCACCGGGCGGAGTCGACAAGCTGAGGTTGTTCGACTTCTCGATCGACCTGTCGCGGCCTTTCTCGCTACTGGCGATCGTGACCGGTCTCACGCTCCTCTACATCGCCAATGCCGGGATGGACCAGGATACGACCCAGCGGCTGCTGGCGTGCAAGGATGCGAGGACCGGCGCCAAAGGTCTGTACCTCTCGGTATTCGCGACGATCCCGACGGTGGGGCTATTCATCGTCATCGGATTGTTACTCCATATCTTCTATAACCGGCCCGACCTGATGGGCGGTGCCGCTGCAACCGCCGGGCAGGCATTCGGGGGCGAGAAGATCAGCATCTTCATGCACTATATCCTGACCCAGCTACCGGGCGGTTTGCGCGGACTAGTGACGATCGGCATCTGCGCCGCCGCCGTCGCGACGACCAATTCGGCATTGAACGCCATGTCGTCGGTGCTGGTGCAGGATTTCTACCGCCCGTGGCGCGAGCGGCGGGGCGCGGTGGCGGAGCATCATTATGTAACCGCCGGCCGCGCGGGCATGGGGGTAATCGGCTTCGCCATGCTCGTGATGGCGATCGCCTCCTATTACTGGCAGCGGCATAGCAGCATGGGCCTGTTGGAGTTCGCGTTGCAGGTGATGGTGTTCACCTATGCCGGACTACTCGGCGTGTACTTCACCGCATTGTTCACTAAGCGCGGCACCACGAACTCGGTGGTCGCAGCGCTGCTGGTCGGCTTTGCGGTGATCGTGGTGCTGCAACCCGGCATCGCCCACGCGCTAAACCTGCCGGACGCGCTCACCGGCCTCGCCTTTCCCTTTCAGCTGTGCATCGGCACTTTCGTCGCGTTCCTCGTCTGCGCCGCTCCGGCGGGGGTGGCGGGGCGCGGCCAACCGGACGGACGTCACGCATGAACACCGAAACGCTGGACCCCCGCTATCAGGGCGTCGAACATTGGCCGACGCATTACGCGGTCGAAGCGATGCTAGAGGGACAGATGGCTGCCATCGCCGCGCTCCAGACGCAGACCGCCGCCCTTGCCGCCGCTGCCGACGCCGCCGCCAGGCGGCTGGAAACCGGCGGACGACTGGTCTTCGTCGGCGCGGGCACGTCGGGCCGGCTGGCGGTGCAGGACGGGACCGAACTACACCCGACCTTCGGCTGGCCGGCGGAGCGGATGCTGTTCCTGATGGCCGGCGGAGCCGATGCCCTCACCCGTGCACGGGAAGGCGCGGAGGACGATGCCGATGCCGCCCGTGCCGAGGTCGCCGCCGCCGCGATCGGTTCGCAGGACGTGATGATCGGCGTGGCGGCAAGCGGGCGTACCCCCTTCACCGTCGCCGCGATCAAGGCGGCACGGGCGGCAGGCGCGCTGACCATCGGCATTGCCAACAACCCCGCGACCCCGCTGACGCAAACTGCCGAGCATGTCGTCGTGGCCGCGACCGGCAGCGAGATCATCGCAGGATCGACTCGAATGAAGGCCGGCACCGCGCAAAAGGCGGCGCTGAACCTGCTGTCGACCTCGATCATGATCCGCCTCGGCCTGATCTATGACGGACGCATGGTCGCGATGCGGGTGTCGAACGCCAAGCTGCTGCGCCGAGCACGCGCGATGGTGCAGGACCTGACAGGGGTCGAACCGGATGCCGCCGCCGATGCGCTGGAACGCGGCGGCAACGACATTCGTCGGGCGGTGCTGATCGCGCGCGGACTGGAACCCGCTGCTGCGGCGGCGTTGCTCGACACGCATCACGGCCGGCTGGATGCCGCCATCGCGGCGGCCGAGTGATGCGCCAGATCGCGTGGCCCAGCGGCGACGAGGACACGCCGCTCTACCTCCAGCTCGCCCGGAGCCTGCGCGACCATATCAGCGACGGCGGCATCGGCCCGGGCGGTGCCCTCCCGTCCGAACGCGACCTGAGCGAGATGGCCGGCCTGTCGCGCGTGACGGTGCGCAAGGGCATTCAGCAGCTGATCGACGAAGGCATCGTCGTCCGCAAACAGGGGTCGGGCACCTTCGTCGCCCCCCGGATCGAAGCGCGGGGCAGCCGGCTGACCAGCTTCAGCGACGACGCCCGCCTGCGTGGCGAAGCGCCGGGCGTGGTGTGGATCTACAAGAGCTATGCCCTTCCGACCGAGGAGGAGGCCGCCGCGCTGGAGGTCGCGCCCGATACCCGCGTCGCGCGACTGGGGCGGGTGCGGCTGTCCGGAGGCGATCCGCTGGCGATCGAACATGCCGTCGTGCCGGCCGAGTTCATGCCCGACCTCGCCCGGCTGGAGGACTCCCTCTACGAAGCGCTGGAGGCACACGGCTTTCGCCCGGTGGGCGGGACGCAGCGGGTGCGCGCCTCGCTCGCCACTGCGACGGAAGCCGGCATATTGTCGATCGAGCAACAGTCGGAGGTACTGCGCATCGAACGTTGCACCCGCCTGTCCGACGGGCGGGTCGTCGAGTTCACCCGCTCGGTCTATCGCGGCGATCGCTATGAGTTCGTGACCGAGCTGAACGAGGTCTAGAGCCGACCTGCATTTCGCTCTCCGGACAACCGCTCCACGCCCACCGTCGCTCCCGCGTAGGCAGAGATGACGATGGGTGCTGAATGTCGATCGTTGCCAGGCTCCAGGCTCCCCAATCGGTCGATGGCGCGCTAGGCTGACGCGATGCAGCGTCTGACCATCGCGATTGCCGGATGCGGTCCGGCCGGCCTTGCCACCGCGCTGCTGCTCCATCGTGACGGCCACCATGTCACCCTGTTCGACCGGTTCGATGCGCCGCGCCCGGTGGGATCGGGGCTGATGATCCAGCCCACCGGCTTTGCGGTCCTGCGCGAGCTGGGGCTGGGCGATCCGCTGCTCGCCCATGGCGCGCGGATCGATCGGCTGCATGGCGAGGCCGGCAGTACCGGGCGGGTGGTGCTGGACGTGCGCTACTCTGCGCTCGGCAAGCGTGCCGGGTTCGGGGTCGGGGTCCATCGCGCCGCGCTGTTCGCGCTGTTGCACGATGCGGTCGCGGCCGAAGCCATTGCCGTCGAAACCGGCTGTGCCGTGATCGGCAGCGAGCCGTCCACTGCCGACCGTCGCACGCTGTTGCTCGACGGCGGACGCCGCATCGGGCCGTTCGACCTGATCATCGACGCACTCGGTACCCGCGCCCCGCTCGCGCCGCCCTGCGGCCGTGCGCTTGCCTATGGCGCGCTTTGGGGCACGCTCGACTGGCCCGACGAGTCCGGATTCGACCCCGCCGCGCTGGAGCAACGCTATCGCCGGGCGAGCGTGATGGTTGGCGTGCTGCCGGTGGGGCGCTTCCCCGGCGGGCAGCGGCGACAGGCGGCCCTGTTCTGGTCGTTGCGCGCCGACCGGCTGGACGCGTGGAAAGCGGCCGGCGTCGACGCATAGAAGGCGGAGGTGGCTGCGCTATGGCCAGCGACGCAGCCGCTGCTCGACCAGATCCACTCGGCTGAGCAACTGACCTTCGCCCGCTATGCCCATCGCACGCTGCGCACCCCGGCAGAGACAGGCATGATCCATATCGGCGACGCTTGGCATTCGGCCAGCCCGCAATTGGGCCAGGGGGCCAATATGGCGCTGCTTGACGCGTGGGCACTGGCGCAGGCGCTGCGGCAGGCACCGGACGTTGCGACCGCGCTGGCTCGCGCGGTCGCGATGCGGCGGCGACATGTCCGTCTCTATCAAAGCCTGACCGCGCTGTTCACGCCGGTCTATCAATCCGACAGCCGTCTCCTGCCGTTCTTCCGCGACCGGATCGTCGGACCGCTGTCGATGCTGTGGCCGGCGACCCGCATCCAAGCGGCGATGGTCAGCGGCCTGATCGGCAATCCGTTGCGGCCGCTGTCCCTTGCCGGGACCTAGCGCCCGCGCCCGTCCCCGCCTATCGTCGCGGGCATGACGACACCAAAGATGCGTTTCGAGGGAACCGAGGAATATGTCGCGACCGACGACCTGAAGGTCGCGGTCAACGCGGCGGTCACCCTGCGCCGGCCGCTGCTGGTGAAGGGCGAACCCGGCACCGGCAAGACGGTTCTAGCGCAGGAGATCGCGCGCGCGGTCGGCGCGCCGCTGATCGAATGGAATGTGAAATCGACGACCCGCGCCCAGCAGGGACTGTACGAATATGACGCAGTGGCGCGGCTGCGCGACGGGCAGCTCGGCGACCCGCGCGTCCACGACATCGCCAACTATATCCGCCGGGGCAAATTATGGGAGGCGTTCGTCAGCCCGACCCTGCCGGTCCTGCTGATCGACGAGATCGACAAGGCGGATATCGAATTCCCCAACGACCTGCTCCACGAACTCGATCGCATGGCGTTCGACGTGTACGAAACCGGCGAACGGGTGACCGCGCGCGAACGGCCGATCGTGGTCATCACGTCGAACAACGAAAAGGAACTGCCCGACGCGTTCCTGCGCCGCTGCTTCTTCCACTATATCCGCTTCCCCGACCGCGAGACGATGCAGGCGATCCTCGACGTGCATTTTCCGGGGATACAGCGACTGCTGGTCAACCGCGCACTCGACCTGTTCTTTGCCGTCCGCGACACGCCGGGCCTCAAGAAGAAGCCGTCGACCAGCGAACTGATCGACTGGCTGAAACTGCTGCTGCACGATGACATGCCGCTGGACGTGCTGGCTTCGCACGATCCGAGCAAGGCGATCCCCCCGCTTCATGGCGCGCTGCTGAAGAACGAGGCCGATGTGATGCTGTTCGAACGTCTCGCCTTTCTCCACCGGCGCACGGGCGGCTGATCGCGACAGGACGTTGCGAAGAGTCGACGGATCGTGGCGCCAACCCTTTGTTAACCATGACCGCCAACCGAACGGTGACCAAATCGACCGCACTATCGCGGCCATGTTCGGTTCGCTTGTCCGGGGCCTGTTGCTCCTCGTCTTCGCCGGTGCCGCCAGCTTCCCGCTCGGGGCGCGTTCGTTGCTCGATTATGTCGGGCAATGCGTACCCTTCGCGCGCGAGGCGTCGGGGGTCGAGATATACGGCGATGCCTGGACCTGGTGGGACCAGGCCGAGGGCCGCTACCCGCGCGGCCATACCCCGCGCGTCGGTGCGGTGCTGACCTTCGCCAAGACGTCCCGCCTGCCCTTCGGCCACGTCCTCGTCATCAGCCGGGTGGTCGAACCGCGTGTGGCGATGGTGACCCATGCCAACTGGTCGCGGATCAACGGCGTGCGCGGCGGGGTCGAACAGGACGTGACCGTGTTCGACGTGTCGGCCAAGGGCGACTGGACGCAGGTGAAGGTCTGGTACCGTGATTCGCAGGGACTGGGCAGCTCGGTCTATCCGACTCATGGCTTCATCTACGGCCCTCGCCCCGCAACCGAACTCAGCAGCGCGACTCCCGACTATGTCGGATCGCTGATCGACGCCTACGCCCGTTGAGGGGCGTGACGGTCGCCCGTTTTCCGGGCTAGACCCGCGGCCCATGGGGTGGGCATGACGCGGGGACATTGGGGCTGGATCGCCGGCATGACGCTGGCCGGGCTGCTGCTGCGCTGCCTCGCGGCACGTGGCGGGCTATGGCTGGACGAGGCATGGTCTGCGGTCTTCGCGCAGGAGGTCGCAACGCCGGCGGGCGTGTTGTTCGCGATCAACCACGACAATAACCACCATCTCAATACGCTCTGGCTGCAACTGGTGGGGCCGGACGCACCGCCCATGATCCAGCGCGCGCTGTCGATCGTCAGCGGGACGGCGACCATCCCGGTCGCCGCAGTTGTCGCCGCGCGACGCGGACCGGCCCCGGCGATCCTCGCCGCTATCGCCTTCTCCCTTGCCCCGTTCCTGCTGACCTATGGTGCGGAGGCGCGGGGCTATGCCCCGATGCTGTTCGCCCTGGTGTGCGCCATCGCCATCGCCGACCACTGGCTGGGCGATCCCGCAACGCGCAAGCCGGCGACCGCGCTGGCGATTGCCGCCTTGGTCGGTTGCCTTGCGCAGGCGACGATGCTGTTCGGCCTGTCGATCCTCGCCCTCTGGGTTGCGGCCGAACGGGTTCGCCGATCGGGATGGCGACGCGGCCTGACCGATACCGTCGCGCTGTTGGCGCCGGCTGCAATGGTGGCCGTACTGCTGGTCGCGCTCGGATGGTGGGCAGCGACCGCCGGCGGGGGATTCCACATCGGCAATCGGGAGCCGCACGACTGGGCCAAATGGCTGACCGCGATGGCGCAGCTGGTCGACGGCATGGCCGGCCCGGTAATCGTCCTGTTCCTGCTCGTCCCGGCCCTTTGGAACATACGCGAACGATTGACGCTGCTGGCGGCGATCGCCTGCGCACTGCCCCTCCTGTTTGCAGCGCTGGCGATGCCGAACAGCGGCGCGGCGCGCTACTATGCCGTCGTCGTACCCCCGGTGCTACTGTTCGTGGCGACAACCCTGCCGCTGGCCTGGCAACGGCCGCGCGCCCGTTTCGTGGCGAGCGCTGTTGCGGTCGTCTTCGTGGTAAACGCCGCAATCCATGACAGCGCCCTGATCCGCAACCGGCGCGGCGATCCCGGCCGGGCAGTCGCGACGCTCGCCCGCATCAGCCCCCGCGGGGCGGTCGTATCGCTCGACTATGCCCGGTCCAGCGCGATCCTGACCGCCGCCGCCCAGTCGCAGCATTATCCGCTCACCCTTGCCGAAACCCCCTGCCTGCCTGCACGCTTCCATTTCGTCGAACGCGACGGCGACGCCGCCTTTCCGGCAGAACCCCGCTGGTGCGGCAGGGCGTATCGGGAAGTCGCACGCGGCGACCCTGCCGGGCTGTCGGGAACGCACTGGCGCCTGTACGCAGCCCTGCGCTAACCTCCCGCTCATGTTTCATTCGTTCGTCGAAGCGCTGCGTCGCACCGGCCTGTCGGTCGGCATCCGCGAACATCTCGTCCTGATCGACGCGATCGACCGGGGCGTCATCGACCCGACGCTCGACGCCTTCTACCACCTCGCTCGCGCGACCTTCGTCAAGGACGAGGCGATGGTCGACCGGTTCGACCGCGCTTTTGGCGAGGTGTTCGGCGGCATCACGGCCCCGGCCGGCGTCGATCCGGTCGCAATTCCCACCGACTGGCTGCGCGCCGTTGCCGAACGCTATCTGACGCCCGAACAAATGGCGGCGATCGACCCGACCGGCGACTGGGACGCGTTGATGGAGAAACTGCGTCAGCGGCTGGCCGAGCAGGACTCGGCACATCATGGCGGATCGAAATGGATCGGGACCGGTGGGACCAGCCCGTTCGGCCACGGCGGCTACAACCCCGAAGGCATCCGCATCGGCGGCGAAAGCCGCCATCGCCGCGCGGTAAAGGTCTGGGAGAAGCGCGAGTTTCGCAATCTCGACCAGGACCGCGAACTCGGTACTCGCAATCTCAAGGTCGCGTTGCGCCGCCTGCGCCGCTTCGCCCGCGAAGGGCTGGCCGACGAACTAGACCTCGACGCGACCATCGCCGACACCGCGCGACGCGGCTGGCTCGACGTCGCGATGCGGCCGGCGCGGCGCAATGCGGTGAAGCTGTTGCTGTTCCTCGATGTCGGCGGTTCGATGGACCCGTTCGTCGAACAGGTGGAGGAACTGTTCTCGGCCGCTACCGCCGAATTCCGTCACCTCGAATTCTTCTATTTCCACAACTGCATCTACGAAGGGGTTTGGCGCGACAATCGCCGCCGCTTCGCCGAGCAGATCCAGACGACCGATCTGCTGCGGACCTATGGCCCCGACTATCGCGTGGTGGTCGTCGGCGATGCGGCGATGAGCCCCTATGAGATCGTCCAGCCCGGCGGATCGGTCGAGCATCATAACGAAGAGGCGGGCGCGGTCTGGCTGCAACGGCTGACTGCGCAATGGCGGTCGGCCGTCTGGATCAATCCGGCACCGCAGGCGCGTTGGGAATGGACCCATTCGACCCGCCTCATCCGCGACCTGCTGGCCGACCGCATGTATCCGCTGACGCTCGAAGGACTCGAATCGGCGATCCGCGAGTTATCGCGCCGCCGTTGATCAGAGGCGATCGATCGCCCGGTGCAGGCGCCTGAGCGTCGCCGGGTCGCCGACCGGGGCCAGCGCCGCCTCCGACGCCAGCGTCATCAACCGGACTGCCCCGAAACTGGCGGCAAGTCCTTTCAGGCGGAATGCCGCCCCGGCCCATTGCTCGCCGGTCGCGCTTTCCATCACGGTCAGCACGCGGCGCGCGCTGTCGATGAACGCCCCGCGCAGCTCGGCGATCAGCTGCGGCTCGTCGCCAACTGCCGCCGCCAATGCCGCATCGATCGCACCGGGATCATAAGCCATGCCACCCGAATAGCGTGAACGGGGTTAACCGTTCGTTACGCGACTGTCGCTCCCGTTCCGATCGTGTTAGACCCCGGCCATGAACGGGGGTTCGATCACCGGGCTGCATCAGCATCGCCACGACGCCGACGACGGGTTCACGGCGCGCGACGCCGTATTCGACGACACGCAACACTGGTTGGCGGAGGCCTTCCCCGAAGCCGAACCCATACGCCGCAACTGGATCGGCCCTACCCTTGCCGGCATGGCCGTCCTCGTGTGGATCGGCGGGATGATCGCATGGAGCGCCCCCTCCCTGCCGGCACTCGGCCCGGTCGGCATCACGTCGTTCATCGCCGCGCTGTGCGTGCCGCCGATACTGCTAGGCATCGGATGGCTGTTGCTGCGCCGGACGAGCCGCGGCGAGGCGCGCCGCTTCGCCGCCACCGCGCAATCGATGCGGGCGGAGGCGTTCGCGCTGGAACAGGTACTGGAATCGGTCCGGCGGACACTCGCCGAATCGCGCGCCGAAGTAGTGGAACAGAGCGCGTCGTTGATGCTGCTGGGCGATGCCGCGACCGACCGGCTGCGCGGGATCAGCGCCGACATGCGACAACAGATCGCCGCGATCGGCGAAACCACCGCCGCGCTCGACCGGATGAGCCAGACCACCGAACAGCGTCTGTCGACGGTCCTCGCCACCCTGCCCCGGGCCCATGCCGAAACGGCTGAGCTGGCGGCGCTGCTCGACGCGACCGGCCTGACCGCCAGCGAACGGGTCGCAGCACTCGACGCGCAATTGGCCGGCGTCGCGCAGCGCTCGCACGAGGCCGACGACCTGGCCGGTGGCGCCGCCCAGCGGCTGGCGGCGCACATGAACCGCATGGAAGCGACCAGCGAAAGTGCGGGCGCCCGGCTGGAAAGCGTCATCGCCAGCATGTCCGGTGCGATCGACGCCGTGCTGGAGCGCGCCGCCGCCGCGATCGACGAATCGCGCAAGGCGATCACCGCGCAGGGTGACGCAACCATCGCCATGATCGAAGCGAACGGTTCTGCAATCGAGCGTGCCGGCCGCGAGGGCGCGGAGTTGCTCGCCACCCGCGTCGCCGAGATCGACGGATCGATCCGCAGCCTCGCCGCGCAGCTCGACGAACGCCGCCGCGATAGCGAAGCGCTGCTTGCCCTGCTCAACGACGGATTGTCCGGGGTCGACGACCGTTTCGACCGGTTGCGGGTTACAGGCGTCGAACGCGCGCAGGCGGTGGCCGGGTCGGTCGGCGCACTGACGCAGGTCGCCGACGCGCTGGCCGAGGCGCTCGCCAATGGCGATGATACCGCGCGCCGGGTGATCGCGACCGCCGAAGAGGTGCTGACCGCGCTGGATTCCGCCGCACGCGAAATGGATGAGACACTGCCAGGCGCGCTCGACCGGCTCGACGCCCGGATCGCCGACAGCCGCGCCGTGGTTGCGGGATCGAAGCCCGAATTGCTGGCGCTGGTCACCGCCGCAGAAAGCACCCATGACGCGATCGAGGCGATTGCCGGGGTGGTCGCGATGCAGCGCGATACGCTGTCGACGGTGCAGCAGTCGCTGCTCGATACGCTCGACCGAGGGGCCGAACGGATCGAGGGCGTGCGCACCATCGTCGACGATACCATCGCCACCACCGTCCGCTTCGCCGAAGATGCCGCACCGCGCCTGTCGGAGGCGATGCTGCGTATCCGCGACACGGCGGAAGCCGCCAGTCAGCAGGCGCGCGACACGCTGGCCAAGGTTCTTCCCGACGCCGCCCGCGACCTCGAGACGCAGGGCGCCCGCGCGCTGGCCAACGCGGTAGACAATGCCGTGACGTCGCAGGTCGCCGAACTGTCGGCCATCGCCAATCATGCGGTCGCCTCCGCGATCGAGGCATCGGAACGGCTGTCGCGCCAGATGCTCGACATCGCCGACACCAGCAAGCAACTGGACGACCGCATCGCCGCAGCGCGGGCGGAACGTGAGGCAGCGGACAGCGATCAGTTCTCACGCCGCGTTTCGCTACTGATAGAGGCAATGAACTCCGCCGCGATCGACATCGCCCGGTCGCTGTCGACCGACGTATCGGACACGGCCTGGGCAGCCTATCTCAAGGGCGATCGGGGCGTTTTCACCCGCCGTGCCGTCCGGCTGATCGACGGCGCGCAGGCCCGCGACATCGCGCTGCTATACGATCAGGATGACGGCTTCCGCGACCAGGTCAACCGCTACATCCATGATTTCGAAGCGATGCTGCGCCACATCCTGACGCTCCGCGACGGATCGCCGATGGGCGTGACGTTGCTGTCGTCGGATATGGGCAAGCTGTACGTGGTGCTCGCGCAGGCGATCGAGCGGTTGCGCAGCTAAGCCAATCCCAAAGCCCTAGCGTTCGGTTCAAGCAGCTTCGAGCCTGTCGAGAAGCGTCCTTCGAGAAGCTTATCGCGGGGACAATGCCTTCTCGACTACGATTCTCGACAAGCTCGAAGCAAACGGACCGAGAGATGAAAGCGCACGGCGCAAGACAAGCAATGCCCCGCAACCAACGTTACCGATAGAAATCCAGCATGTCGGCCGTCACCCACCCGAACACGAAGTTCAGGTAGAACAGTGCGAACAGAGCGGTCGCGACGATCGTCGTCCGCCACGCCATCCGGCCGAAGCTGAATCCGGCCGGTGCGCTGTCGGCCTGTCCTGGCACCGGGGGTTCGCCCGCTTCATGCGTCGTGCGAACCCCGAACGGCAGGACCAGGAACATGGCGAACACCCAGAAGAGCAGGTAGATCGCCAGCGCCGACTGCCACGCCATGCGCGTCAGGCCGGAATGATGAGGACGTCGACGACCGGCTTCTTGCCGGTCCAGCGCGTGGCGACGCGACGCACCGCGAGGCGGATCGCCTCGGGCAGCTTGGAACGCTCACGCCCCTTCAACGCCACCGCTTCCGCCGCCGCATCGACCGCTTCGTCGAGGAAGGGTTCGCGGTCTTCCTCGACCGGAACGCCCTGCACCCGGATCTGGGGATCGCCGATCAGTTGCCCACGCCGATCGATCGCCACCGCAACCGACATATGACCATAGGCGGCCAGCTTGCGCCGTTCGTTGATCGTCGTTCCATCGGCCGGCAGGATCACGTCACCGTCGAGAGCGAGACGTCCCACGGCGGCGTTGCCGACCTTTACCGGATTGCCCGGTGCCAGGCGGACGATGTCGCCATTGGTCTGCACCAGCGTCTGCTTGATCCCCTGCGACAGGCCGAAACGGGCATGTTCCATCAGGTGGCGCATCTCGCCATGCACCGGCATCAGCACCTTCGGCCGCAGCCAGCCATAGAGCTTGGCCAATTCCGGTCGACCCGGATGGCCCGACACATGGACGTGCGCCTGCCGGTCGGTGATCATCTCGATGCCGGCTGCCGCCAGCTGGTTCTGGATGCGGCCGATCGCGACTTCGTTGCCCGGGATCTGCTTCGACGAGAAGATGACCCGATCGCCAGCCTCGAGGCTCAGCTGATGTTCGCGGTTGGCGATACGGGCCAGTGCCGCACGCTGCTCGCCCTGTCCGCCGGTTGCGATGATGAGCACCTGCTCGCGCGGCAGGCGCATTGCGGTGTCGAAATCGACGGTCTGCGGGAAATCCTTCAGATACCCCGTCGCCTTGGCGACCTTCAGGATGCGGTCGAGCGAGCGGCCCGCAACGCACACCTTGCGGTTGGTGTCGCGCGCGACTTCGCCCAGCGTGTGGAGCCGCGCCGCGTTGGACGCAAAGCTGGTGACCATCACCCGCCGCCCCTTGGCGGACGCGATCTGTTCGAACAGCCCCTTGCGCACATCCGCCTCGGATCCGGACGCTTCGGTGTTGAAGACGTTGGTCGAATCGCACACCAGCGCGAGGATGCCGTCGTCGCCGATCGCGGTAAGCTCCGCCGGCGTAGCCGGGGTCGCCACCATCGGCTGCGGATCGAGCTTCCAGTCGCCCGAGTGGAACACATTGCCGTGCGGCGTCGAAATCACGAGCGAGGTGGATTCGGGGATCGAATGCGCCATCGGCACGAACTTGACCCCGAACGGGCCGACATTCACGTCGCCACCGAGCTGCACGATTTTCAGCTTCACGCGGTCGGCAATGCCTTCCTCGTCCAGCTTGCCGCGGATCAGGCCTGCCGTGAACGGCGTGGCATAGATCGGCACGCCCAGGTCGGCCGCCAGATAGGGCAGCGCCCCGATATGATCTTCATGGCCGTGCGTGATGACGATGCCGAGCAGCTGGTCGCCGCGTTCCTCGATGAACTGGAGGTCGGGCAGCATCACGTCGATGCCCGGATAGGCCGGATCGGCGAAGGTCACGCCGCAATCGATCATCAACCACTTGCCGGCGGTGCCGTACAGGTTGACGTTCATTCCGATTTCGCCCGATCCGCCGAGCGCGACAAAGAGCAGTTCTTTCTTAGGTGTCACTCAATTTCTTTCAATGCCCGCGCCCATTCGCGGGTTCGGTTTGCTTCGTTACGTTGCTGTAGTGATATGGGTGCGGCGCCACAGCATCGCCAGTCCCGTGATGGTCAGGTCCTGTTCGACATGGTCGAACACCTGCGTATGTTTCTCGAAGAGAATCGCCAGACCGCCAGTGGCGATCACGCGGACGGGGCGGCCGATCTCCGCCTTCATCCGCGCGACCAGCCCCTCGATCATCGCGATATAGCCCCAATAGATGCCGATATGCATCTGGTCGGCGGTATTGCGCCCGATAACGCTGGTCGACAGCGGAGCCTCGATCGCGATGCGCGGAAGCTTCGCCGCCGCCGTCACCAGCGCGTCGAGCGACAGGTTGATGCCCGGCGCGATGATCCCGCCCTTATAGGCCCCGGAATAGTCCACGACATCGAACGTCGCAGCCGTGCCGAAGTCGACGACGATCAGGTCGCCGGGATGCGCCGCATGCGCGGCAATCGCGTTCAGTGCGCGGTCGGCACCGACGGCGTGCGGCTCCTCTACGTCCAGCGCGATGCCGAACGCGGCGGCCCCGCGCCCCGCGACCAGCGCCTCGACCGCGAAATACTTGATCGCCAGCACTTCGAGATTGTGGAGCGCGCGCGGCACCACCGTCCCGATGATGACGCCGGTAACGATGGAACGATCCCGTCCGTCGAGCGCCAGCAATTGGCTGAGCCATACCGCATATTCGTCGGCAGTGCGGCGCGGATCGGTCGCAATGCGCCAACGCGCAACGATGGCGTCACCATCGACCAGCGCGAACACGATATTGGTATTGCCGGCGTCGATCGCTAGCAGCATCGAATTTCCTCGCCATGCCGCCACGGCACGCTTTGTCCTGCGGTAGAGCCTGTGCAGCCGAACCACAAGCGCCGGCCGCGACCGACGGCACGACGACTGCGATCAAGCAAAGACGTCACCGGCATGGATCAGCGTCACTCGGCCATCCCGGTCGAGCAGCCGGAGCGCCCCTCCGGCGTCCAATCCGTCGAACGCGCCTTCCATCTCGCCGCCATCCGGCAACCGAACCCGGAGCATCGTCCCGCGCGGGTGGGCTGATGCCTCCCACGCGTCCCGGATCCCGGGCAGATCGCCGTCGCGCCAACGCGACAACCAGAGTGCAAACTTTTCCCGCAGCACATCGAGCAAGGCGGCCGGGGTCACTACCACACCGTGCTCGGCAAGACTGGTCGTCGGACGATCCGCCAGGTCGGGGTGCGTGGCGAGGTTGACGCCAAAGCCGATGACCAGCGCGTCCGCACTACCCCGCTCGAGCAGAATACCCGACAATTTCGCCCGCCCGATCAACAGGTCGTTAGGCCATTTTATCGTTGCCAGTCCCGGCGCGAAGGTCTCGACTGCCTCCGACAGTGCAACGGCGGCGACGAGGGTCAAGGTCGGCGCGGCGGGATCGGCGGGCCGGAGACGGACGACGGTGCTGGCAAAGAGATTGCCAGCGCCATCGGCCCAGGGTCGCCCTACCCGCCCGCGTCCCGCGCTTTGGCGTTCCGCACGTAGCCAGACGCCTTCCTTCGCACCCGCATCAGCGGCGGCGAGCAGGTCGGCATTGGTCGACCCGGTCTCGCCGACGACCCGGATCGTCAGAACAGCGCCCGCGCGGCCGTCAGCGACCAGGCCGACAACGGCGCGATCAGGAAAAGGCTGACCGGCGAGATCACGATGGCGGCCGCAAGCGTCAACCCGCCCTCGACCAGCGCCGGTTCACGACCGAAGGCCGGGGCCGGTTCGTCGAAGTACATCGTCTTGACGACGCGCAGATAATAAAACGCACCGATCGTCGAAGCTGCGATACCGATCACCGCCAGCGACAACAGGCCCGCCTGCACCGCTGCTTCGAACACGGCGTACTTGGCCCAGAAACCGAACAGCGGCGGGATGCCGGCGAGCGAGAACATGAAGATCATGAGCGCGAAGGCCAGTGCCGGACGCGTCCGCGACAGCCCCGCAAGGCTTGCGACGGTCTCGACCGGTTGGCCATTCTCGTCGCGCATCTGCAGGACGATCAGGAACGACCCCAGCGTCATCACGATGTAGACGGCGAGGTAGAACAGCACGCCCGCCACCCCCTGCGCCGAACCGGCGACAAGACCGATCAGCGCGAAGCCGACATTGTTGATCGACGAATAGGCCAGCAGGCGCTTGATGTTCTTCTGCCCGATCGCGCCGACCGCCCCGAGGATGATCGAAGCGAGCGCGGCGAAGATCACGATCTGACGCCATTCGAGGACGGCAGGCCCCATCGCCTCTACCGCCACGCGCAGCGCCATGGCCATCGCCGCGACCTTCGGTGCCGAAGCGAAGAAGGCAGTGACCGGGGTCGGCGCGCCTTCATAGACGTCGGGGGTCCACATGTGGAACGGCACTGCCGCCAGCTTGAAGGCGAATCCTGCGAACACGAACACCAGCCCGAACAGCAGGCCCATATTGCGCGGGCCGGCATAAGCGACTGCGATGTCGCTGAACAACGTGGTACCGGCAAAGCCGTACACCAGGCTGACACCGTAGAGCAGGATGCCCGACGCCAGCGCGCCCAGCACGAAATACTTCAGACCGGCCTCTGCCGAACGCGTATCGCGACGCATGAAGCTGGCGAGAACGTAAGCGGCAAGGCTCTGCAGTTCGAGACCGACATACAGCAGCAGCAGGTCGGAGGCCGACACCATCATGCCCATGCCGCATGCCGACAGCAGGATCAGCACCGGATATTCGGGCTTCAGATCGTCGCCGCTGGTGCGCTCGAAGAAGCGCGGCGCAATGATGATCGCGACTGCCGATGCGATATAGATCAACACCTTGGCGAACGCCGCAAAGGCATCGGCACGGTACATGCCATCGAACGCGGTACCGCCCGACGATCCGTTACCGATCAGCGCCACACCCGCCCCGGCTAGCACGAAGACTGCTGCGATGCTGACGCCGCGCGCAGCCGCCTGCTTCCCCCAGGCCGATACCAGCATCAGGACGATCGCCCCGACCGCCAGCACCAGCTCGGGCAGCGTCATCGAAAGTTGTTCGGCGTAGCTCATCAGTGCGATTCCCCGTGCGCCGCAGCCGCACCCGTTTCATGTTCCGCGGCCTTTGCCGCTGCCGCCGCCGGATTGCCCGGGGTCGGCCGTGAATCCGATACCGGCGTAGCCCGCTCGATCCGCGCGACCAGCAAGCCGACGTCCTTGCGCATCGGCGCCATGAAGCTCTCAGGGTAGACACCCATCCACAACACGACCGCGGCAATCGGAGCCAGCAGCGCCAGTTCGCGCATCGACACGTCAGGCATCGCCTTCACATCGTCATGCACCAGATCGCCCAGCGCAATGCGGCGATAGAGATACAGCGAATAGGCCGCACCCAGAATGATGCCCGTGGTGCAGATCAGCGCCGCCCAGGTCGACACACGATAGGTGCCGGCAAGGCTGAGGAATTCGCCGACGAACCCCGAGGTACCCGGCAGGCCGATCGACGCCATGGTGAACAGCAGGAAGAATACGGCATAGCGGGGCATGTTGATCGCGAGACCACCATAGCGCGCGATCTCACGCGTATGCAGCCGGTCGTAGATGATGCCAACGCACAGGAACAATGCGCCCGACACCAGCCCGTGGCTAAGCATCACGATCATCGCGCCTTCGATGCCCTGCTGGTTGAAAGCAAACAGGCCGATGGTCACGATCGCCATGTGCGCGACCGACGAATAGGCGATCAGCTTCTTCATGTCCGACTGCACCAGCGCGACCAGCGAGGTGTAGACGACCGCGATCGCCGATAGGGTAAGGATCAGCCAGGTAAGCTGCCCCGACGCCTCCGGGAACATCGGGATCGAGAAGCGCAGGAAGCCGTATCCGCCGAGCTTCAGCAACACGCCGGCCAGGATGACAGAACCCGCCGTCGGTGCCTGCACGTGGGCGTCGGGCAGCCAGGTGTGGACCGGCCACATCGGCATCTTCACCGCAAACGACGCGAAGAATGCGAGCCACAGCCACGTCTGGACATGTGCCGGGAAGTCATAGGCCATCAGCGTCGGGATGTCGGACGTACCCGCCGTCTGGATCATGTAGATCATCGCGATCAGCATGAGCAGCGAGCCGAGCAGCGTGTACAGGAAGAACTTGTACGACGCGTAGATACGGTTCGCCCCGCCCCAGATGCCGATGATGAGGTACATCGGAATCAGGCCGGCTTCGAAGAACACATAGAACAGCAGCAGGTCCTGCGCGGCGAAGGTGCCGATCATCAGCACTTCGACGGTCAGGAACAGCGCCATATATTCGGGAACGCGATTGGTAACCGACTTCCACGACGCACCGATGCAGATCGGCATCAGAAATACGCTGAGCATGATCAGCATCAGGGCAAAGCCGTCGATGCCGAGCGCGTAGCGGAACACGCCGAAGTTGCCCAGCGCCGGCGCCTCGACGAACTGCCACTGCGCGCCGCCGATATCGTAGTTCGCCCAGAGCAATACGCCCAGCGCGAGATTGACCAGCGTAGCGATCAGCGCCGTCCAGCGCGCTCCATTCGCCGATACGAACAGGCACAGCATCGCTGCGACTGCCGGCACCAGCAGCATCACCGACAGGATCGGGAAGCCGTTCACGAGTTATTCCCCCGAACCAATTGCTTGAAACCGCGCATCACGACGCGATCGCCCAGGTAACCGCCGCCGTCAGGCCGATCAGCATGACGAAGGCATAGGTGTAGAGATAGCCGGTCTGCATCCGTACCGCGACGCGGCTCGACAGGCCGACCACCGCCGCCGACCCGTCGGGGCCGAAGCGGTTGATGGTCTGTTCGTCGCCACGCTTCCAGAAGAAGCGGCCGAACGCGAACGCAGGGCGGACGAACAGCAGGTGATACAGCTCGTCGAAATACCATTTGTTGAGCAGGAAGCGGTGCAGCACGCGGAACGTGTCCGCGATCGCCGCCGCCGTGCCCGGACGGATGATATAGACGTAGAGCGCACTTACGAGACCGATCAGCATGACGATCGTCGCGGCCAGCTTCACCAGCATGGGCACTTCGTGCATCGCGTGCATCAGATGCTCGTTGTAGAACAGGCTACCCTTCCAGAAGGCTTCGCCCGCATCGCCGCCGATGAACCAGTGGTTGAACACATAGCCGGCGGCCACTGCGCCGACCGTCAGCACAATCAGCGGGATCAGCATGACGACCGGGCTTTCATGCGGGTGATAGCCTGCGGTCCCCTCGACGACATCGCTCGCGTGCGGGTCATGGGTCGACGGGGCATGGCCCGCATCTTCCGCTGCCGGATGCGCGTCAGGATGGGCATGATCGTCATGGCCATGGTGGCCGTGCACATCATGCACCGCGTGCTGGATATGCTCCGACCCCGCCCAGCGCGGTGCGCCGAAGAAGGTGAGGAACATCAGCCGCCACGAATAGAAGCTGGTCAACAGCGCGGCGAAGGTACCGACATAGAAGGCACCATAGCCATGCGGACCCGCCGCCCATGCCGCTTCGAGGATCGCATCCTTCGAGTGATAGCCTGCAAAACCGCCGACTTCGTAGATGCCGACACCGGTGATCGCGAGCGTGCCCGCCATCATCGCCCAGAAGGTCAACGGGATGTGCTTCCGCAGGCCACCATAGAAGCGCATGTCCTGTTCGTGGTGCATCGCATGGATGACCGAACCGGCACCGAGGAACAGCAGCGCCTTGAAGAAGGCGTGGGTGAACAGGTGGAACATCGCCGCGCCATAGGCGCCGACCCCTGCCGCAAAGAACATGTAGCCTAGCTGCGAACAAGTCGAATAGGCGATGACACGCTTGATGTCGGTCTGAACGAGGCCGATCGTCGCCGCGAACAGGCAGGTGGCGGCACCGACCGCCGTCACCACCGCCAGCGCGGTCGGCGAGGTTTCGAACATCGGCGACAGACGGCACACCATGAACACACCGGCCGTGACCATCGTCGCGGCGTGGATCAGCGCCGACACCGGCGTAGGGCCTTCCATCGCGTCCGGCAACCAGGTGTGGAGACCCAACTGCGCCGACTTGCCCATCGCCCCTACGAACAGCAGTAGGCACAGCACGGTCATCGTATCGGCACGGAACCACAGGAAGCCGATGGTCGAACCCGCCATCGACGGCGCGGCCTCCAGGATCGCTGGGATCGAGATCGTCCCGAACACCAGATAGGTGCCGAAAATACCGAGCATGAAGCCGAGATCACCGACGCGGTTGACGACGAACGCCTTGATCGCCGCAGCATTGGCCGACGGCTTGCGGAACCAGAAACCGATCAGCAGGTACGACGCCAGACCGACGCCTTCCCAGCCGAAGAACATCTGCACCAGGTTGTTGGCGGTCACGAGCATCAGCATCGCGAAGGTAAACAGCGAGAGATAGGCGAAGAACCGCGGTTGATCGGGGTCCTCGCTCATATAGCCCCAGCTATACAGATGGACGAGCGCCGACACGCTGGTGATAACGACGAGCATGACCGCCGTCAGCGCATCGACCCGCAATTCCCACGCGATGTCCATGCCGCCCGACAGGATCCAGGTCGACACTGGGGCGACATTCGCCTGGGCCGCGCCGGTGAGGAACGGAACGAAGATCGACCACGAGAGCGCCGCCGCGACGAACAGGCCGGCGGTCGTGATGATCTTCGGCACCGCGATGCCGAAGGCGCGGTTCGACAGCCCCGCGACGATCGACGCCAGCAGCGGCAGGAACACGACGATATGGATGGCGCTCACGAAAGCACCCCCGAAACCCGAAAAGCCACCGGCATCACCCCTTCATCCGGTTGACGTCGTCGACCGCGATGGAACCGCGACCACGGAAATAGATGACCATGATGGCCAGACCGATCGCGCTCTCGCCCGCGGCAACCGCCAGCACGAACATCGCGAAAATCTGACCGACCAGATCGCCCAGCTGCGCCGAGAAGGCTACGAAATTGATGTTCACCGCCAGCAGGATCAGTTCGATCGACATCAGGATGACGATCAGGTTCTTCCGGTTGAGGAAGATTCCCAGCACGCCAAGCGTGAACAGGATCGCCGCAACGACCAGATAATGGGTAAGACCGATCACAGCTCGACCCCCTGCCCGATGGGCTGATTGACGTTACGGATCGCATCCTTGGCGCGACGGTTGATCTGGCGGTTGATGTTCTGCGCCTTCGCATCCGCGCGCTTGCGCTGCGTCAGCACGATCGCACCGATCATCGCGACCAAAAGGACCAGCCCGACGCCTTCGAAGACGTAGAGGTAGCGCGTGTAGAGCAGCCGCCCGATCGCCTCGATGTTCGGCACCGCCGCATCGGTTGGCGCGATGCGCTTGGCGAGATCGATGCGGGCCGCCGTCCAAGCATAGGCACCAACGACCAGTTCGACCGCCAGCAGCACAGCCAGCGCAAGACCGGCCGGCAGATAGCGGACGAACCCGGCGCGCAGTTCGGTGAAGTCGATGTCGAGCATCATCACGACGAACAGGAATAGCACCGCGACTGCACCGACATAGACAATGACCAGCAGCATCGCGATGAATTCGGCGCCGCACAGCACCATCAGGCCGGCGGCGTTGAAGAAGGCGAGGATCAGCCACAGCACCGAATGGACCGGGTTGCGCGACGTGATCGTCAACGCAGCCGATGCCACCACGATCGTGGCGAACAGATAGAAGGCGAGTGTCTGGATCACGAGCGCTGCTCTTCCCCCTGCCCGCCCCGCGCGGATGTGCGGGACGAAACGCTAATCGAATTGCCGGCGATACGGACCATTCGGCCCGCGCCGGTACGGAACATGCGCGCCATTACCGGTAGGGCGCGTCGCTCGCAAGGTTCGCGGCAATCGCGCGTTCCCAGCGGTCACCGTTCGCGAGCAGCTTGTCCTTATGATAGATCAGCTCTTCGCGGGTTTCGGTGGCGAATTCGAAATTCGGCCCCTCGACGATCGCATCGACCGGACATGCTTCCTGGCACAGCCCGCAATAGATGCACTTGGTCATGTCGATGTCGTAGCGCGTGGTGCGGCGGCTGCCGTCCTCGCGCGGTTCGGCCTCGATCGTGATCGCCAGTGCCGGGCACACCGCCTCGCACAGCTTGCACGCGATGCAGCGCTCTTCCCCATTGGGATAGCGGCGCAGCGCATGTTCGCCGCGGAAGCGCGGGCTCAGCGGGTTCTTCTCATACGGGTAGTTGATCGTCGCCTTGGGCTTGAAGAAGTACCGCAGCGTCAGCGCATGGGCCTTCACGAACTCCCACAGGGTGAACGATCGGATGGTCTGGGCGATACTCATGACGGCAATCCTACGCGGTCGATCATCAGATAACCGGAGATGAGGAAGACGAAGATCAGCGACAGCGGCAGGAAGATCTTCCAGCCCAGCCGCATCAGCTGATCATAACGATACCGCGGCACCGTCGCCTTGATCCAGCTGAACACGAAGAAGAAGAAGAAGGTCTTCAGCAGGAACCAGATGATCCCCGGCACGAAGTAGAGCGGTGCCCAATCGACCGGCGGCAGCCAGCCGCCCCAGAACAGCAGCGCATTGAGCGCACACATCAGGATGACGTTGGCATATTCACCGAGCCAGAACAGCGCGAACGCCATCGACGAATATTCGGTCTGGTAGCCCGCAACCAGTTCCGACTCCGCCTCGGTCAGGTCGAACGGCGCGCGCGCGGTTTCGGCAAGCGACGAGATCAGGAACACGACCGCCATCGGAAACAGCAGCGGATTGAAACCGAAGCCGTTGACGAAGCCGAAGATGTGCGCGCGCTGTTCCAGCACGATCGTCGTCAGGTTGAACGATCCCGCCCACAGCACAACCGAGATCAGCACGAACCCGATCGCAACTTCGTAGGAGACCATCTGCGCGGCGGCACGCAGCGCCGAATAGAAGGGATATTTCGAGTTCGACGCCCAGCCCGAGATGATGACGCCGTACACGCCCAGTGACGATGCCGCGAGAATGTAGAGCAGGCCGACATTGATGTCCGCGACCACCACGCCGACATCGAACGGGATCACCGCCCAGACGATCAGCGCGACGGTAAAGGTGATGATCGGCGCGAGCAGGAACAGGCCACGATTGGCCGACGACGGCACGATCGTTTCCTGCAGGAACACCTTCAGGCCGTCGGCGAACGACTGCAGCAGGCCCAGCGGACCGACGACGTTCGGCCCCCGGCGCAGCGCCATCGCTGCCCAAATCTTGCGATCGGCGTAGATGATCATCGCGACCGCCAGCATCAGCGGCAGCGCGATGACCAGGATGCCGATCAGCGTCGCGACGGTCCACGCCCAGCCATAGGGCAGACCGACGGTAGTTTCGAAGAACGAGGTCACTCGGCGGCCTCCGCGAAATCCTGGCCATGGACAAGTTCGGCCGAACAACGCTGCATCGTCGGGCTGGCCCGGCAGATGGCGTTGGTCAGGTAGAAGTCGGCGACCGGATAGGTCACCTTGCCCTCGCCCTTAGCGTCGAGCGCCGGCGGGTTCCAGTCGTAACGTACCAGCCCTTCCTGGCCGAGCGCCGGCACCGCCGCCGTCATCGCACGGCGCACGCCGGCGAAATCGTCGAACGGCAGCGTCACGCCCAGCACTTCGCCCAGCGCGCGGAAGATCGTCCAATCCTCACGCGCGTCGCCCGGCGGGAACACCGCGCGGTCGCCGCGCTGCACGCGCCCTTCGAGGTTCACGTACGTCCCGGCCTTTTCGGCATAGCTCGCAGCCGGCAGGACGATGTCCGCCGCCGCCGCGCCCTTGTCGCCATGATGGCCGACATAGACCTTGGTCGCACCGGCAAACTGGCCGAAATCGACCTCGTCCGCACCCAGGAAGAACACCAGCTTCGGGTTCGCTGCGACGATGTCGGCGATGCCGCCCGCCTGCGCATAGCCCAGCATCAGGGCGCCCATGCGCGCAGCGGCGGTGTGAACCACGTTGAAGCCGTTCCAGCTCGAACCGTCTTCCAGCGTCCGCACCAGATTACCGTCACGCGCCAGCTTGAGTGCGGCACCATGGCCAGCCTTGAGCGCGCCCGGCCCGACGATCACTGCCGGACGCTTCGCCGCGTCCAGTGCTTCCGCCGCACGATCGCTGAGTCCGTTAAGCAGGCCCAGATCGTCGCCCAGCCACTCGACCTTGTAGGTCAGGTCAATTTCCGGCCCGATGGCGAAGACGCGTGCGCCCTTCTTGATCGCCTTGCGGACGCGGGTGTTGATGAGCGGCGCTTCGTGGCGCAGGTCGGTGCCGACAAGCAGGATCGCATCGGCGTCCTCGATCCCCGCAATCGTCGTGTTGAACGCGACCGCGCCGAGATTGGTGACGTCATAGGCCATGCCCGTCTGCCGCCCTTCGAGCAGCGACGATCCAAGCGCGTTCACCAGCGCCTTGGCCGCGAACATCGTCTCGCAATCGAGCAGATCGCCGGCGATGGCCGCGACCGACGAACCGGCATTGACCGCCGCGATCGCCGCGAACGCTTCGTCCCACTCCGCCGCGACCAGCTTGCCATCTTTGCGGACGAACGGCTTGTCGAGGCGACGGCGGACCAACCCATCGACGGCGTGGCGCGTCTTGTCGTGCGCCCATTCCTCGTTCACGTCTTCGTTGATGCGCGGCACGCAGCGCAGCACCTGCCGACCCCGGCTGTCGAGACGTATGTTGGTGCCGACCGCATCCATCACGTCGATGGCGAGCGTCTTCTTCAGCTCCCACGGACGCGCTTCGAACGCATAGGGCTTGGACGTCAGCGCACCGACCGGGCACAGGTCGACGACGTTGCCCGACAGTTCGCTCGTCACCGCCTGTTCGAGATACGACGTGATCTGCATGTTCTCGCCGCGATAGATCGCGCCGATTTCCTCCACGCCCGCGACCTCTTCCGCAAAACGGATGCAGCGCGTGCATTGGATGCAGCGGGTCATGACCGTCTTGACGATCGGACCCATATATTTCTCGGTGACCGCGCGCTTGTTCTCGTCATAGCGCGACTGGCCGCGACCATAGGCGACCGACTGGTCCTGCAGGTCGCACTCGCCGCCCTGATCGCAGATCGGGCAGTCGAGCGGGTGGTTGATGAGCAGGAATTCCATCACGCCTTCGCGCGCGGCCTTCACCATCGCGCTGTCGGTGCGGATTTCCTGATTGTCGGCGGCGGGCAGCGCGCACGAAGCCTGCGGCTTGGGCGGTCCCGGCTTCACCTCGACCAGACACATTCGGCAATTGCCGGCGATCGACAGCCGCTCGTGATAGCAGAAGCGCGGGATTTCCTTGCCCGCCGCTTCGCATGCCTGGAGGACGGTGGCACCCTGCGGCACCTCGACCTCGATCCCATCGACTTTGACCTTGGGCATTATTCGGCCGCTTCCATCATGGGCGACGTGCCACCGCCGCGCTTTTCATTGATCCGCCGCTCGAGTTCGGGGCGGAAGTTCTTGATGAGGCCCTGGATCGGCCAAGCCGCCGCGTCGCCCAGCGCGCAGATGGTGTGGCCTTCGACCTGCTTGGTCACCTGCTGCAACGTGTCGATTTCCGACAGGTCGGCATCGCCGGTGCGCAGCCGCTCCATCACTCGCCACATCCAACCGGTGCCCTCGCGGCACGGCGTGCATTGGCCGCAGCTCTCATGCTTGTAGAAGTACGACAACCGGCTGATCGCGCGGACGACGTCGGTCGACTTGTCCATGACGATCACGGCGGCGGTACCGAGGCCCGACCCGACCGCCTTGAGGCCATCGAAGTCCATCGGAGCGTCGATAATATGCTCGGCCTTCACCAGAGGCACCGACGAACCGCCGGGGATGACGCACAGCAGGTTGTCCCAGCCACCGCGAATGCCGCCGCAATGCTTTTCGATCAGCTCGCGGAACGGGATGCTCATCGCTTCCTCGACCACGCAGGGACGGTTTACGTGCCCGCTGATCTGGAAGAGCTTGGTGCCCTTGTTGTTCTCGTTGCCGAAGCTCGCGAACCATTCGGGGCTCCGGCGCAGGATCGTCGGCACGACCGCGATCGATTCGACGTTGTTGACCGTAGTCGGGCAGCCATAGAGGCCGGCCCCGGCCGGGAAGGGCGGCTTCAGGCGCGGCTGCCCCTTTTTGCCCTCGAGGCTTTCGAGCATCGCGGTTTCTTCGCCGCAGATGTACGCGCCCGCGCCGCGATGGGCGAAGACGTCGAAGTCATAGCCCGACCCGCAGGCATTCTTGCCCAGCAGCCCTTTGGCATAAGCCTCCGCGATCGCCGCGAACAGCGTCTCTGCCTCGCGGATATATTCGCCGCGAATGTAGATGTACGCGGCACGCGCGCGCATCGCGAAGCCGGCGACCAGCGCGCCTTCGATCAGCTTGTGCGGATCGTGGCGGATGATCTCGCGGTCCTTGCACGAACCCGGTTCGGATTCGTCGGCGTTGATGACCAGGAAGTTCGGCCGGTCGGGCTTCGGCGCCTTGGGCATGAACGACCATTTGGTGCCGGTCGGGAACCCTGCCCCGCCGCGCCCGCGCAGGCCCGACGCCTTGATCCGATCGATGATCGTATCCGGGCCAAGCTGCAACAGCGCCTTGGTATTGTCCCAGTCGCCGCGCATCACAGCGGCGTCGAGGTTCCATGGCTGGAACCCGTACACGTTGGTGAAGATGCGATCCTTGTCGGCCAGCATCCTTATCGTCCCTTCCCGATCGCCTTTTCGGCGATGAAATAAACGGCAACCATGGCCGCGATCCCGATGGCGATGCCGAGCAGCTTCAACGCGCCGACGAACAGTTGCAGCGCGATCCACAACACGACGATCCCGACGAGGATCGCGATCAACAGGCTGCCCAGCGCCCTCACGCGACCGAACCTTGGGCGTTGCCCCATTCGGGCCGGTAATCGTGATTTTCGGTCATCATCGCGACGAGGTTCGTCGGTTCGCCGACCGGCTCGACGGTGTGGCGACCGGGTTCCTGCGTACCGGGCTTCGGCGTCTCGCCCTTGCCCAACGCTTCGAGGATCGCGGTCATGCGATCATAGTCCAAATCTTCGTAATTATCGTCGTTGATCTGGACCATCGGTGCCGAGGCACAATTGCCCATGCACTCGACCTCGGTCAGCGTGAACAGCCCGTCGGGCGTGGTCTTGCCCTTCATCAGGCCACGATTCTTGCACGCGGCGAACACATCGTCCGATCCGCGCAACATGCACGGCGTCGTGCCGCACACCTGCACATGATAGCGACCGACCGGCGCCAGGTTGAACATCGTGTAGAAGGTCGCGACCTCGTACACCCGCATATAGGCCATGCCCAGTTCGCGAGCGATGAACTCGATCACCGGCACCGGCAACCAGCCCTGGGTGTGCGTTTCCGCGCCGACCTGACGCTGCGCGAGGTCGAGGAACGGGATGGTGCACGACTGCTGCCGACCTTCGGGATAGCGCGCGACGATCTCACGCGCCTTTTCGGCATTGGCCGGCGTCCAGGCAAAATTGCCCCAGCGCGCGCGGACCTCGGCTTCGTCGGGGATGTTGGGGGCGTCGGCCATCAGCGAATGAACTCCACGCGGCTGACCTTGTCGCCGCTGAACGAATAGACGGTCATCACGTCGAACGGTGCGGCATCGGGCGAGCGACGCACGCGCTCGTGCAGTACTACGCGCTCGCCCAGTTCGAACGATTGCAGCACTTCGGCCTGGTTCTGCGGAAACTCGGCGAAGACCGCCGCCATGCCGCTTTCAACACCCGCACGCCCGTCGCGCACCACGTCGCCGCGATACTGCGCCTCGCAGCCATCGTCGGCGAAGAAGGCCGCATAGCCGCCCGCGTCACGCGCATTGTAGCGTTCCATCATCGCCATCACGGTTTCGAGACGGCTCAACGGTCGCACTCCCCGAACACGATATCCATCGCGCCCAGGATCGCGGTGATGTCGGCGAGCATGTGGCCCTTCGACATGAAGTCCATTGCCTGCAAATGGCTGAACGCCGTCGGCCGGATCTTCACGCGGTACGGCTTGTTGCTGCCGTCGGACACCATGTAGATGCCGAATTCGCCTTTGGGACTTTCGGTCGCGACATAGACTTCGCCGGCGGGCACGTGAAAGCCCTCGGTGTACAGCTTGAAGTGATGGATCAGCGCTTCCATCGACTGCTTCATTTCGCCGCGCTTGGGCGGCACGACCTTGCGGTCCGACGACGCGATCGGCCCTTCCGGCATCTGCGCCAGACACTGCTTCATGATGCGCGCCGACTGCCATACCTCCTCGACCCGGACCATGAACCGGTCGTAGCAGTCGCCACGGGTGCCGACCGGCACGTCGAACTCGACCCGGTCATAGGCGTCGTAGGGCTGTGCCTTGCGGATGTCCCACGGAATGCCCGCGCCACGGATCATCGGGCCGGAGAAGCCCCAGCGCACCGCGTCTTCACGGCTGACGATCGCGATGTCGACGTTGCGCTGCTTGAAGATGCGGTTTTCCGCGACCAGGCTGATCGCGTCGCCGAACAGGCGCGGCAGGCGCGTATCGAGCCATTCCGCGATGTCGGTCAGCAGCTTGAGCGGCACGTCCTGATGGACGCCGCCGGGACGCAGATAGTTGTGATGCATCCGCGCGCCCGACATACGCTCGAAAAAGCCCATGCAGTCTTCGCGGATTTCGAACATCCACAGGTTCGGCGTCATCGCGCCGACGTCCATCACGTGCGAGCCGAGGTTCAGCATGTGATTGCAGATGCGGGTCAGCTCCGCAAAGAACACGCGCAGATACTGCGCCCGCAGCGGGACCTCGATGTCGAGCAGCTTTTCGACCGCCAGAACATAGCTATGCTCCATACACAGCGGCGAGCAATAGTCGAGGCGATCCATGTACGGGAGCGCCTGCTGGTATGTCTTGTACTCGATCAGCTTTTCGGTGCCGCGGTGGAGCAGACCGACATGGGGGTCGATCCGCTCGATGATCTCGCCGTCCAGTTCGGTGACGAGACGCAACACGCCGTGCGCCGCAGGATGCTGCGGACCGAAGTTGATCGTGTAGTTCTGGATCTCGACGTCACCCGGGGTCGGGTTGGCGGCGTCGATCTGATGGTCGTAATCGGCCATTACTTATCCTCCACCGGCGGCTTGCCCGCGTCGGGCGACGGCACGTCCGGATCGACCGGCTTCGATTCAGGCTGGATGCCCGGATGCGGCTTGCCGGCACCGGTATCCGCCGTGCTGTCGGTCGTCTTCGGCTTATCGACCTGCGGTTCGGCCGCCTTGACGTTGTCGACGGCGCGCTTGACCTGATCGGCGGTCGCGGGCGTCGGCGCACCGGGCGCCTGCCCGACCGCCGGCTTCGGCTCGGCAGCCTTCTCGTCGCCTGGGAGAACGTATTCGGCACCTTCCCACGGGCTCATGAAATCGAAGGTGCGGAAATCCTGCGCCAGCTTCACCGGCTCATAGATTACGCGCTTGGCTTCTTCCGAATAGCGCATCTCGACATAGCCGGTCAGCGGGAAGTCCTTGCGCAGCGGATGACCGCGGAAGCCATAGTCGGTCAGGATGCGACGCAGATCGGCATTGCCGGTGAACAGCACGCCGTACATGTCGTACACTTCGCGCTCGAGCCAACCGGCATTGTACCAGATGCCCGTCACCGACGGCACCGGCTTGTCTTCATCGGTGGTCACACGCACACGAATGCGGTGGTTCCGGGTCATCGACAGCAGGTGATAGACGACGTCGAAGCGCTCGGGCCGCTCCGGGTAGTCGACGCCGGCGATCTCGGCCAGCATCTCATACTTCAGGCCGGGCGTGTCGCGCAGCGTCTCCATCGCGATCACCAGACGGTCGCGATCGACGGTCAGCGAGACTTCGCCGACCTTGTCCTGCGCATCGAGCAGCATGTCACCGAGCGCGGCGGTCGCCGCGTCGATGATGCCGTCGTTCGTAGCGTAGCGGGGTGCGGGTGCCTTCACCGTTCGATGCTCCCCGAACGGCGGATCTTCCGCTGCAACTGCATCACGCCATACAGCAATGCCTCAGCGGTCGGCGGGCAGCCGGGGACATAGATGTCGACCGGCACCACGCGGTCACAACCGCGCACGACGCTGTAGCTGTAATGATAATAGCCGCCGCCATTGGCGCAGCTGCCCATCGAGATGACGTATTTCGGTTCCGACATCTGGTCGTACACGCGACGCAGCGCCGGCGCCATCTTGTTGCACAGCGTGCCGGCGACGATCATCACGTCCGACTGGCGCGGGGAAGCGCGCGGCGCGGCACCGAAACGCTCCATGTCGTAGCGCGGCATGTTGACGTGAATCATCTCCACCGCGCAGCAGGCGAGGCCGAACGTCATCCACCACAGCGAACCGGTGCGCGCCCACTGGAACAGGTCCTCGGTCGACGTGACCAGAAAGCCCTTGTCGTTCAGTTCGCCGTTCAGGTCGTTGAAGAAACCCTGATCGGGCGCCTGCACCGGCACGCCGGCGGCGTTACCCGCGCCGAAGCCGTGCGGAGGCGTCGTGAGTTCTACTCCCATTCGAGAGCTCCCATCTTCCAAGCATATACGAGGCCGAGCGCCAGTTCGCCGATGAACACCATCATCGAGATCCACGCCGTCCAGCCGAGGTCGAACACCGTGACTGCCCAGGGATATAGGAACGCGGCTTCGAGATCGAAGAGGATGAAGAGGATGGCGACCAGATAGAAGCGGACGTCATACTGGCTGCGCGAGTCCTCGAACGCGGGGAAGCCGCATTCATATTCGGTCAGCTTTTCCGGCGTGGGCTTGTGCGCGCCGGTGAAACGCGATGCCACCATGGGCAACACGACGAAGGCCGTCGACAGCACCAGGGCAACGCCCAGGAACATCAGGATCGGCAGATATTGCGACAGGTCGACCAAGGTGGGGTCTCTCGCGGTTGCGGTATGAATGGAGCCGGCTTTAGGACGATGGCGTCGGCCCATCAAGGGCGGAACAGGGTGAGAATCACTCGCAATTCATGGTCGCCCTACGGTATGCCGAGCCATTGTGGGGACTCCGCCTGATCGGCGGGTATGAAAGAGGAGGAAACCGGGATGAACGCATGGGGGAAACTCGCCATCGGAGTGGCGGCTATGGTCGCGAGCGTACCGGCTGCGGCACAGACGGTGCAGGGCACGGAGCCCGAGACGATCATGACGGCGCTGCGCGAGGCGGGCTACCGCGCAGCCCTGTCGAAGGACAATGTCGGCGATCCGGTTATCAAGAGCGGCGCGGCCGGCGTCGACTTCTCCGTGCTGTTCTACAACTGCACCGAGCACAAGGACTGCAAGACGATCCAATTCTATGCGGGGTTCGTCAAGAAGGGCCGGAGCCTCGACACGATGAACAAGTGGAACGCCGAACACCGGTTCGGCCGCGCCTATCTCGACGACGAGAAGGACCCGCGAATCGAAATGGACCTCGATCTCGACAAGGGCGGAATGTCGAGCGCGCTGTTCAAGGCGAACATCGCGACGTGGGAATCGCTGCTCGGCGATTTCCAGAAGGCGATCGATTTCTGACTTGTGCGGGTGGCGGCACCGCGCCGCCACCCGACCCGATCAGCGCAGCGCGCCGGCAACCAACTTGTGCAGGCGGGTCTGAATCTGTTCGTTGCTGGCCAGCACTTCGCCCTTCTCATAGGCGCGGTCGGCACCGCGATAATCGGTGACGAAGCCACCGGCTTCCTTCACGAGCAGCAGACCGGCGGCGATGTCCCACTTCTTCAGGCCCGATTCCCAGAAGCCGTCGAAGCGACCGGCAGCGACATAGGCCAGATCGAGCGCTGCCGAACCGAAGCGGCGGATACCGGCCACTTCGGGTGCGACCGCGCCGAAGATGCGGGTCCATTCGGCGAAGTTGCCGTGCCCGAGGAACGGGATACCGGTCGCGATCAGCGCCTCCGACAGGTCGCGGCGCGACGATACGCGCAGCCGTTGTCCCTGCAGCCACGCCCCCCGGCCCTTTTCCGCCCAGAAGCCCTCGTCGGTAATCGGGTTATAGACCATCGCCGTGGTGATCTCGGGACGGCCACCGGCGCCGTTCGGCTCCTCGACCGCGACCGAGATCGAGAAATGCGGGATGCCGTGCAGGAAGTTGGTGGTGCCATCCAGCGGATCGACGATCCAGCGCGGCTTAGTCGGATCGCCGGCAATCTCGCCGCCTTCCTCCAGCAACATGCCCCAGTCGGGACGCGCCTTGCGCAGTTCCTCGACCAGCGTTTCCTCGGCGCGCTTGTCGGCCATCGACACGAAGTCCGCCGGCCCCTTGCGGCTGACCTGGAGGTGCTGGACCTCGCCGAAGTCGCGGCGCAGGCGCGGGCCGGTCTTGCGCACGGCGCGTTCGAGGACGGTGATGAGGCCGGACTGGGCGGACATTTCTTCTATTCCTATGACTTCGTTGCAGCGACACGGGCAAAGCCCGCGTCGTCGGTCGCAGCTACGCGCGCCGGCCGGGCTTGCGGCTGAGCGGAATAGCTTCCGCTATTCCGTCCTGCCGCTACGCCTCAATCCGCCCGCCGCACATATGTCTGCTCGTACACGTCCACGACGATGCGCGTCCCGGCAGCGATATGCGGCGGGACCATCACGCGGACGCCGTTGTCGAGCACGGCGGGCTTGTACGACGACGATGCCGTCTGGCCCTTCACCACCGCGTCGGCCTCGACGATCGTCGCTTCGATCGTGTCCGGCAGCTGGACGCTGATCGCTTCCTCGTCATACATTTCCATGACGACGTCCATGCCGTCCTGCAGGAACGCGGCGGCGTCGCCGAGCAGGTCCCGGGCGAGCGTCACCTGGTCGTAGGTGATCTTGTCCATGAAGACGAGCGTGTCGCCCTCGGGATACAGGAACTGGAAGTCCTTGGTATCGAGGCGGATGCGCTCGACCGTTTCGGCCGAACGGAAGCGGACGTTGTTCTTGCGGCCGTCGCGCAGGTTCTTCATTTCGACCTGCATATAGGCGCCGCCCTTGCCCGGCTGCGTATGCTGGATCTTCACCGCGCGCCAGATGCCGCCTTCATATTCGATGATGTTGCCGGGGCGAATGTCGACGCCGCTGATCTTCATGACGAACCATACCTGTTGGAAAGAGCGAAGCTGCGCCCTTACCGCTCCGCCCGTCCGCGGGCAAGCAGCGGATAGGGATTGATCGCGCGGCCCCGATACCATGGCTCGTCGGGATCGACGCGCTCGATGCCGAAATGGAGGTGGAAGTTCCCTGCACCGGCATTGCCGCTGTCGCCGACCGCGCCGATCGGGTCGCCCGCACGGACCTTCTCGCCTTCGCGCAGGGTCGGGGCATAGGCCGCGAGATGGGCGTAGTAATAGCTCAACCGCCGGTCGGGCGACCGGACATAGGCGGTGATCCCGCCGCCGCCATTGGAGTAATAGAGCTTCTCGACCGTTCCGGCCGCCGCGGCGACCACCGGGGCACCGGCCGGGGCCATGATGTCCACGCCGGTATGCCGACGCTCGCCCCCGGCACGTTCCTGACCGAAACTGTCGTGAATCGATGACCAGCCGACGCCGTGCACCGGCAGTACGAGTTGGCCGGAGCGCGGCGGCGCGGCGAGGCGGGTCGGAGCATCGGCCAGCGCGCGCAGCGGCGGTACGGACGCTCCCCCAAAATCGACCAGCAGCGCAACGAGGCCGCCGGCCAGCACGAAGATCGCAAGGAACGTCCAGCCGATCCGGTTCACCGCCCTGCCCCTATGGCTGGAAGATCGCAGGGGTGCCGGGCTTCACCATCAACGACAGCCGGGCGGCATCCCAGTTGGTCAGACGGATACAGCCATTGCTCTCTGTCTTGCCGATATTCTCCGGCTCGGGAGTGCCGTGTATGCCGTAATGTTCCTTGGACAGATCGATCCAGACGACGCCGACCGGATTGTTGGGACCGGGCGGCACGATCTCCTTGCTGTCCGACTTGTCGGCGTGGCGCAGGATCGCAGGATTATACTGCCAGTCGGGATTGGGGGCGACGCCCTGGATCTTCCATTCGCCGATGGGGAGCGGGTCGTGCGACGATCCCATCGTCGCCGGAAACTGGGCGAGGATTTTGTCGCCCTTGTACGCCCGCAGCCACCCCTCCGACTTGTCGACGACCACCCGGTCGGCCTGCGGCTGGTTGGCGTCGACGTTCAGATTGGCGAGCGTCTGGCGATAGTCGCCGGCCCAGGTATCGGCGAAGCTGCGCGACGAGGGCAGGACATTGGGGAACACGACCCGGGTGCCGGGGCGCAGCATCGTCTCACGGCTGTTGAGCGCGACCAGCGTGGCGGGCGTGGTGTGGAACATCTCCGCCAGTTTTTCGAGCGGGGAGCGATAGCCGATCGTGGTCAGCTTCGCCTGCTCGGCATAGTCCTTGGGGATCGGATTGGTATAGGGTCCGGCCAGCGCGCGTTCGGACAGGGTCAGCGTGACCGTCGCCGGACGCATGTTGGGATTCAGCGCGCGGGTGGTGGCGGCATCGAGCTTGCCCGTTACGGGCAGGCCGCGCGCGGTCTGGAACCCACGCAGCGCCTTTTTGAACAGCGCGCTGTCCTTGCCGTCGATGACCCCGGTCGTGAAGCCGTGACGGTCGAGCAGCACCTGCGCATGGAGGATCGTCCGATCGATCGCAGGCGCCTGGGGCGTCGGCGCGGGTGCCTGTGCCACTGCCACGCCGCTCACCATGAGTGCTGCCCAAGCCAACCGCTTCATACACCGTCCCCAACATCGTTGAGGGAGGATAACGACCGGAATTGGCAGACGATCCTTACTCGGCGAGGATGTCCGCGAAGGCGCGGACCGCCGCCGCTTCGTCGCCGTTCCACACCGCACCCGACACGGCGAGGAAATCGGCCCCGGCCGCGACCAGCGGCGCGGCATTGCCGGGTGTGATCCCGCCGATGGCGACGCAGGGCAGTTCGAAGACGGTCGACCACCACGACAGCAGCACCGGGTCGGCGACATGCGCGACCTGCTTGGTCGTCGTCGGGTAGAAAGCACCGAAGGCGACATAGTCCGCCCCCGCCTCTCCCGCTTCCATCGCAAGGTGGCGGCTGTCGTGGACGGTCACGCCGATCTGGACATTGGGGCCAAGCACGTCGCGGGCTTCGCGCGCGTCGCCGTCGTCCTGCCCGAGATGGACGCCATCGGCACCCAGCCGCTTGGTCAGGCTGATGCTGTCATTGACGATGAACGCGACGTCATGGTCGGCGCAGATCGTCTGGAGCGGTTCGGCGAGCCGTGCGGCGGCGTGCTGGTCCATGTCCTTTACCCGGAACTGGAATGCCGCGACCGGTCCGGCGTCGAGCGCGCGGGCGAGGCGGTCGGGGAAGGTGCCGGTCACGTCGAGCGGCGAGATCAGGTAGAGCTGGCACGGCGGGCGGCGCACATCACGGACGAACTGCGTCGCGAAATCGGGGGACAGCGGGCCGAGCGGGTCTTCGATGAGGGTCATGCGCCCTTCCCTGCCCCAGTGTGGCGGCGGGTGGAAGGGTTTCGCGCGGGCAAAGTTCACTAAGTTCACACTCGCCGCGTTTTTGCACGCGCAGTTGCGAGTGCCTATTAATATTAGGATCGATCGACATTCAGCGCATTGGCCGATGACGCACTCACCGTCGTCACTCCCGCGCAGGCGGGAGGCGATATGCGCCGACGTCGCGAATCCAGCCGAAGCGGCAGCGTCTATGGATTCCCGCCTGCGCGGGAATGACGGAAATCCACGATTGGCGCTGAATGTCGATCAGGCCTAGGTCAGCCACTCGGCCTTGGCGAACAGAAGAAGCGGGACCCCGGATCAAGTCCGGGGTGACGCAGGATGGTCGGTTCGAGGAACAATGACAAAGAGCGCCGGGCGCCGGAGCGCCCGATGCCCTTTTGCCATGGCTGGGAACCTGTAGGAAAGCGTTACGCCGCGAGCAGCGCCTTCTGTGTCGAGGCGCAGTGGATTTCGTCGATCGCTTGCGCCAGCGTCGCATCGAATTCGGCGTCGGTCATCTGCTGGCGCAGGTCGGAGAGTAGCGCGCGGCTGAAGCTGGCGATGATGCTCGGGTTCTTCGCCAGTTCGGCGCAGGCCTCGGTTCGGCTGAAGCCACCCGACAGCGCAACGACGCGCAGGACGCGCGGATGGTCGACCAGCGGCTGGAACAGGCCGGGCTTGGCCGGCAGCGACAGCTTCAGCATCACGCGGTCGTCGTCGGTCATGGCGTCGAGCGCCTTGAGGCTTTCGTCGAGCAGAATCTGGTCGGCCTCGGCGCGTTCGGCGCTCTTGATGTTCACTTCGGGTTCGATGATCGGCATCAGCCCGGCGGCGATCACCTGCTGCGCTACCTCGAACTGCTGCTGTACGACGGCGGCGATACCTTCGCGGTTGGCGAGGTTGATGACCGAGCGTTCCTTGGTGCCGAAGATGCCGAGCTTCGCCGCGCGGGCGAGCAGATCGTTCAGGCCTGGCATCGGCTTCATCAGCTGCACACCGTTGGCTTCGTCTTCGAGGCCCTTGTCGATTTTCAGGAAGGGCACGACGCCCTTGTCGGCCAGCGCCTGCGGCACGGGCTTGCCGCCCGCCTTTCCGTCCATCGTGCGTTCGAACAGGATCGCGCCGATCACCTTGTAACCGGTGAAGGCAGGCGAGAGGATGATGCGCGCGCGCATGTCGTGGATCAGGCCGAACATCTCCTCGTCCGAACCCCATGCATCGTCGGCGACGCCATAGCCCTTCAGCGCCTTCGGCGTCGAACCGCCGCTCTGGTCGAGCGCGGCGATGAACCCTTGTCCGTCGGCAATCTTCGCAGTCATGTCAGCGGTGTTCATGATCGACCCCTTGGGTGTTGGAATAGCGTCAGAGCGCGAGCCAGCGCCGGAGCGCCTGGTCCACCTGCTCCATCGAGGTGGCATCTGCCTGCCCCAGCACGCGCACCACGCGGCTGCGGCGCAGCGTCTTGATCTTGTCGACCTGCGCCTCGCTCTCGACCGAGATGCCGGTGGTGTCGGACGCGGGGAACGGCACGCGGAACAGCGTTTCGCCGCCGGTCAGACTCGTCATCGGCACGAGCGTGACCGAGGCGTGCGCTTCGTTGAACAGGTCGGATTGCACGACCAGGAAGGGGCGGCGCTTCACCGCCAGGTCGCCCGGCCCCTCGACCAGGACGATCATGCCGCGCCTTATCTCCACCGGCCGTCCTCCGCTTCGACCCGGTCGAAAAAGGCCCAGTCGGCCCCGTCGTCGCGCGCGGCGGCGCGCTCGGATTGGCGGCGGGCTTCGGCGCGAAAGGCTTCGTCGTGCAGCTCGACATAGCGGCGCACGGCATCGCGGGCGATGTCGCTCTTCGATCGCCCCTGCGACCGGGCGACATTGGCGAGCCGCTCCTCCAGTTCGGTGTCGAGTCGTACCCCTAGCAACGCCCTACCCTTCGTTTAACGTGTTGAACGGGTAGCGGGGGTTGGGGGTGGGATCAAGCGGGTTGTTGGGGTTGTCAGCAGTATTCCGCCTCAAAACGCCGTACCCCGGCGAAGGCCGGGGTCCAGTTGGGCAACCTTCGTTTCACAAACGCGGTCGTTCCGTAACTGGACCCCGGCCTTCGCCGGGGTACGAGTTTGAGGAGAAGCTTGGGGCCTACCGGATCAACGCGGCGACGCCGGGCAGTTCCTTGCCCTCCATCCATTCGAGGAAGGCACCGCCGGCGGTCGAGATGAAGCTGAACTGGTCGCTCACCCCGGCCTGGTTGAGCGCGGCGACGGTGTCGCCACCGCCGGCGACCGAGACCAGCGAACCGTCGGCGGTCAGCGCCGCCGCCGTCTTTGCGAGCGACACCGTCGCCACGTCGAACGGCGGGGTTTCGAACGCGCCCATCGGCCCGTTCCACACCAGGGTCCGGCAGTTCTTCAGCACGTCGCCCAGCGCCTCGGTCGCGGCGGGGCCGACGTCGAGGATCATTTCGTCGGCGGCGACTTCATGGACGTTGACGGTGCGCGTCGCGGGGTTCGGCTTGAACTCCCTTGCCACCACCACGTCGTACGGCAGGTGGATGGTGCAGCCGGCCTTGTCCGCCGCGTCGAAGATTTCGTCGGCGGTGCCGGTCAGGTCGTGTTCGCACAGCGACTTGCCGACATCGACCCCGCGCGCGGCGAGGAAGGTGTTGGCCATGCCGCCACCGATGATGAGATGGTCGACCCGGGTGACGAGGTGCTTCAGCACGTCGAGCTTCGACGACACCTTCGCTCCTCCGACGACCGCCGCGACCGGGTGCTGCGGATTGCCCAGCGCCTTGTCCAGCGCGTCGAGTTCGGCCTCCATCTGCCGCCCGGCAAAGGCGGGAAGCCTGTGCGCCAGCCCTTCGGTCGAGGCGTGGGCACGGTGGGCGGCGGAGAAGGCGTCGTTGACGTACATGTCGCCAAGCGATGCGAACCGGTCGATGACTGCGGGATCGTTCTTTTCCTCGCCGCCGAAGAAGCGGGTGTTTTCGAGGACGGCGATGTCGCCGGGATTGAGCGTCGCGACATTCGCCTCGGCCCCTTCCCAGTCGACATAGCGGACTTCGCGGCCCAGCACGGCACCCAGCGGGCGGACGACTTGCGACAGCGAGAATTCAGGGCTCGGGTTACCCTTCGGCCGGCCGAAATGGGCGAGGATCAGGACGATCGCGCCGCGATCGGCCAGTTCGGTGACGGTACCGATGGTCGCCCGCAGGCGGGTGTCGTCGGTAACGGCGCCATCGGCCATCGGCACGTTCAGATCCTCGCGGACCAGCACGCGCTTGCCGGTGAGGTCGCCCATATCGTCGAGCGTCTTGAAATTACGGCTCATGTCTTCGCTCCCAAATGCCGTCCGGTTCGAGCAGCATCGAGAACGCCTCCCGAAGCCGCGACCCTAACGGGCTTGTTCAATATCGATCGTGTCGCCGACGCGGATCATGCCGCCTTCGATCACCTGCGCCAGCGCGCCGCCGCGCCAGTCGGGGGTGAGTGCGGCGCGCAGGCCCTCGGCGATCGTCTCCATGCGGCTGCACGGATCGCATTCCTTGGTGATCTGCAGCAATACCTCGCCTACGCGAATGTGCACGCCAGTCGTCTGCGGCAGGTCGAAATCCTCGACCAGCAGGTTCGCGCGGCGTTCCCACCACGGCAGTTCGTGGCCGATCAGTGTCATCGCCTGCGCCCAGTCGCCGACTTCCATCAGCGACACCTGCCGCTTGTTGCGACCCGGCTTCAGCGCGCCGCGAAAGTCGCCGTCGATGCCGGTTTCGACGGTGACGCGCACCGTCTGCACCAGTTCGATCGGCCCGCGCGAAAAGGCGTGGCGGGCGATACCCCGGAGAACACCGCCCGCCACCGGGTCAGCCCAGCTTCGCCATCGCGGTCGCGGTGTCGACCATGCGGTTCGAGAAGCCCCATTCATTGTCGTACCACGACACGACGCGGACCAGCTTGCCGTCGAGCACGGCCGTTTCCAGGCTGTCGACGGTCGACGAAGCGGGCGTATGGACGATGTCGATCGAGACGAGCGGTTCGTCCGAGAAGACCAGCACGCCCTTCAGCGGACCCGATTCCGACGCCGCCTTGAGGATCGCGTTCACTTCGTCCTTGGTCGTGTCGCGCTTCGGCGTGAAGGTCAGGTCGACGAGGCTGCCGTCCGGCACCGGCACGCGAACCGCCGAACCGTCGAGACGCCCCTTCAGTTCGGGCAGCACTTCACCGACGGCGCGGGCGGCACCGGTGGTGGTCGGGATCATCGACATCGCGGCAGCACGGGCGCGGCGCAGATCCGGGTGGATCTGGTCGAGGATCTTCTGATCGTTGGTATAGGCGTGGATCGTGGTCATTAGGCCGCGTTCAATGCCGATCGAATCGTTCAGCACCTTGGCGACCGGCGCGAGGCAGTTGGTGGTGCACGACGCGTTCGACACGATGGTGTGGCCGGCTTCGAGCTTGTCGTGGTTGACGCCGTAGACGACGGTCAGGTCGACATTCTTGCCCGGTGCCGAGATCAGCACGCGCTTGGCACCGGCGTCGATATGCTTCTGGCACGACGTGCGGTCGGTGAAGAAGCCGGTGCATTCGAGGACCAGCTCGACGCCCAGTTCCTTGTGCGGCAGGTTGGCGGGATCACGCTCGGCGGTCACGCGGATGCGCTTGCCGTCGATGACCAGATCGTCGCCTTCGGCAGCGACGTCGCCCGGATACTTGCCGTGGACCGAATCGCGGCTGAACAGCCACGCGTTCGACTTGGCATCCGCCAGGTCGTTGATCGTCACCAGTTCCAGCCCGCTGTCGGGCCGTTCGAGGATCGCGCGCGCCACCAGACGGCCGATGCGTCCGAACCCGTTGATCGCTACTTTCGTCATATCCGCGTCTCCTCAGTTACCAAGCCGCGCCAGCACCTTTGCGGTGATGGCATCGGCGGTCAGTCCGAAATAGTCATAGAGCTTGTCGGCCGGGGCCGATGCGCCGAACCGGTCGATGCCGAAGCGCAGACCATCGACCATGGTATAGCGTTCCCAGCCGATGGTCGTGCCCGCCTCGATCGAGACGCGCAGAATGTCGTCCGGGCGAGCGTGCGGCAGGACGTCCTCGCGATAGGCGGCGTCCTGCGCATCGAAGCGCGACCAGCACGGCATCGACACGACATCGGCGCCGATGCCCTTCGCCTCCAGCTGCTGCGCGACGCCGATGGCGATCTCGACCTCCGAACCGGTCGCGATCAGGATGACGCGGCGGTCGGCCTCGGCGGCCTTCAGGCGGTACGCACCCTTGGCGCTGCGATTCTCGCCCGACTCCGTACGCAGCTGCGGCAGGTTCTGGCGCGACAAAGCTAGCAGCGACGGGCCGTCGCGGCGCTGTACCGCCAGTTCCCAGCATTCCGCCGTCTCGACCGCATCGGCGGGACGATAGACGTCGAGGCCGGGGATGATGCGCAGGCTCATCACATGTTCGATCGGCTGGTGGGTCGGGCCGTCCTCACCCAGACCGATCGAATCATGGGTCATGACATAGACGACGCCGGCATTCTGCAATGCCGACAGGCGGATCGCCGGACGGGCATAGTCGGCGAACACCAGGAAGGTGCCGCCATAGGCCAGCACGCCGCCGTGCAGCGCCATGCCGTTCATCGCCGCCGACATACCAAATTCGCGGATGCCGTAATGGATGTAGCGACCCGAATAATCCTCCGCCGTCAGCGCGACCTGCGCCTTGGTCTGGGTATTGTTCGAGGGCGTCAGATCGGCCGAGCCGCCGATGGTTTCGGGCAGCGAGGCGTTGATCGCTTCCAGTGCCAGCGAGGATGCGACGCGGGTCGCGATCTTCTTCGGCTCGGCGATCAGGCCGTCGATATGGCCTTTCAGAGACCAGCCTTCGGGCAGCTTGTTGGCCATGCGGCGTTCGAATTCCGCACGGTCGGCATGAGCCGACAGGCGGCTGTTCCAGTCGGCATGGACAGACGCCCCGCGCGAACCGATTTCCTTCCACGCGTCGGTGAGTGCCTCGGGCAGGTGGAAGGCTTCGTGCTCCCACAACAGGGCGGCGCGGGTGGCGAGGATTTCCTCGGCGCCCAGCGGCGCGCCATGGACCTTGTGGCTGCCGCCCTTGTTCGGCGCGCCCTTGCCGATGATCGTGCGGCAGCGGACGAGCGATGGGCGCGGATCGGCGGCGGCTTCGGCGAGCGCGCGCTCGATGTCGGCGAAGTCGTGGCCGTCGCAGGCAACGACATGCCAGCCGGTCGCGGCGTAGCGGGCCGATACGTCTTCGCTGGTCGACAGGTCGGTCGAGCCGTCGATGGTGATGCGGTTATCGTCCCACAGGACGTTGAGGCGACCGAGCTTCAGGTGGCCGGCAAGGCCGATCGCTTCGTGGTTGATCCCTTCCATCAGGCAGCCGTCGCCGGCGATCACCCAGGTGCGGTGATCGACCAGATCGTCGCCGAACACGGTGTTCAGGTGACGCTCGGCGGTCGCCATGCCGACCGCCATCGCCAGCCCCTGCCCCAACGGGCCGGTGGTGCATTCGATGCCGGGCAGTTCGAAATTCTCCGGGTGGCCGGCGCAGGGGCTGCCGAGCTTGCGGAAGTTCGCAATGTCCTGAATGGTCGGCTTGGCATAGCCGGTCAGGTGGAGGAGCGAATAGATCAGCATCGATCCATGGCCCGCCGACAGGACGAAGCGGTCGCGGTCGGCCCAGTGCGGATCGGCCGGATCGAATTTCAGGAATTTGGACCAGAGGACGGTGGCGACATCGGCCATGCCCATCGGCATACCGGGATGCCCCGAATTGGCGGCCTCCACCGCGTCCATCGACAAAACGCGGATGGCGTTGGCGAGTTCGAGCTGGGATATGGTCACGCGCACTCCTGTTGGGCGCTACTGGGGTTGCGCGAGCCTTTGGAACCGTCACGCCGATCAGTCAACCGCCAAACCCAAGGCTTGTTTAACATGTATAGCAAGGATAGTTTCATCCGATGACCGACGACCCCCATGGAGCAGCCGTCGCACGGATCGAACAGGCCCTGTCGCGGATCGAGCGGGCGACCGAGGGCAGGATGCAGGCGACTCGCGCGCTGGCATCGCGCCACGCGGCATTGCGCACGCGCATCGGCGATGCCATCGGCGCGCTGGACGCGGTGATTGCGCGCGAAGCGGACGCCGACTGATGGGACAGATCACGCTGACCATCGCCGGCCGCAACCATCAGGTCGGTTGCCGCGACGGCGAGGAACCGAAGCTGCGCGCGCTGGGCGCGATGCTGGATCGCCATGCGCCGGCCGTGCAGCACGCCGCCGGCGGGTCGTCGGAGCGTACCTTGCTGTATATCGCGTTGATTCTCGCCGATCAGCTGACCGATCGGCACCCACCCGAATCGGCCGGCGGCAACGCCGAACTGCTGGAACACGTCGCCGAGCGGCTGGAAGCCGTCGCATCCGCCCTTGAGGAGCCGGTGCCGGACGCCTAAATAGGGGTCGGCGGGACTGCCCGGTGCGAGCCATGCATAATCCCTGAGGCTATTTCTTCATCCATGGGGGTTGTCCCTGCGCAGATCCTGGTCTGACGTACATGATCCCCACCTGACGTACCGTGCGTCAGTGGATAACGCGGCAAACGGCCCATGGTGGTTCCGCCACACCCCCATTCCATGACCGACAAGCGCGCCCTTCGCGCCGATTTGCGCGCGCGGCGCAAGGCGTTCGTCGCTGGCGGGCCGACGCCCCCCGCCCCGCCGCCGCTGTTCCTGCACGCGCTCAGACCCGGTGCGATCGTCGCCAGCTATGTCCCGATCGGAAGCGAAGCCGATCCAGCGCGGTTCGACGCGGCCGTCCGAGCCGCGGGCGCGTCGCTGGCGTGGCCGGTGGTCCTCGACCGCGAATCACCGATCAGCTTTCATGTCGACGATGCGATGCGCGACGGCCCGTTCGGCCTGCGCCAGCCCAGCGACGCATCGCCGGCGGTCGCGCCCGACATCATCCTGACCCCGCTGGTCGGGTTCGATGCGGCCGGCAACCGGCTGGGCCAGGGGGCGGGTCATTACGACCGGGCGTTCGCGTGCTGGCCGGACGCGCTGCGAATCGGTATTGCCTGGTCGGTGCAGCGGGTCGATGCCCTGCCCTGCGATCCGTGGGACGTACCGCTGCACGTGATCGTCACCGAAACCGACCTGTTCCTGACCGGAGTACACCCATGAACGAGCCGACTTGGCGCAAACCCGCAGGCGTGCTCGCGATCCTCGCCATGCTGTCCTTGTGGGCGATCGCCGTCGCCATGCTGTCGCCGGTGGTGGGCGGCTGGCACTGGATCGTGCAGCTCGTCTTCTACGTCGCGGCGGGCATCGCCTGGCTATGGGTGCTGCCGATGCGACGAATGCTGTTATGGATGGAAACCGGCCGCTGGCGGTAGCGCCAATCCGTAAAGGATGGCGCGAGTGACGGGGCTCGAACCCGCGACCTCCGGCGTGACAGGCCGGCGCTCTAACCAACTGAGCTACACCCGCTCTCTAGCGAGGAGGCGGCGTTTAGGGTAGCGAATCGCGGCTGTAAAGTGGGTTATTCACCGAAATCGCGAAAAGCCATTGCCGACCCCTCATTCGCCGATGGTGGCGGTGAGGCGGAGGCCGAGGACCAGCGCGTTGCGAACCGTCGGGTTCAGCCCCGGCGCCACGACATATTGAACATGCGGCTGCACCCCCAACCAGTCGCGCAGCTGGATGCGGTGGTTCAGTTCGATGACCGCCTCCCCGCGAGCAGGCGTTACGCCTTCGTTGCGGACGATGGCGCGGCCGGCGCTGCTGCCCCCGGCATAGGCGACGGCGATGCCGCTATCGTCCTGCGGCCGGCCGGGGATTAGGCCACGCCAGACGAAGCCGAGCGACGAGAAGCCGCCATAGATATTGGCGCGGTCGCTGGCGACGCCCAGCCGGAAAAAGCCGCGAAGCCCGCGTTCGCGGTCACCGGCCAGCTGTGCCTCACCGCGCAGATAGACGCCTTCGCTGCGAACCCGCCGAATGACGGCGGCCCCGGTCGCCGCATCGAACCGGTCGTCGCTGCGCGCGGTATAGGTCCAGCCGCCGGCGAGCAGTCGGACGACGCCCAGTTCGGCATCCGCCTCTCCGATCAGCAGCGCGCCGTCGCCGCCGCCGATCCCGATCCAGGTGCGGCGCGGGCGGGACGGGTCGTTGGGAACGCCATCGGCGGCGGCGGCGCGGAGCGTCAGCCGCTCGCCCAGCTTCACCTGCCCCCGCACCGACAGGCTGGTACTGGGAAAGGTCGACGGACCGGCCCGGCCCGATGCGCCCAGATCGGTGCCCATGCCGAACGCGCTGTTGACGAACAGCAGCGACGTCTGCAGCGCGTCGAATTCGCTGTTGACGTCGTACAGCCCGGCCTTGACCGACCAGCGTTCGTCCGTGCCGTGATGCTCGACCCATGCCTCCAGCACGCGCAGCAGCGGCGTGTCGGTCTCGATGCTCGACACGACCTGTCCATCACCGACCAGATCGCCGCTGAAGCGTGCGCCGTTATTGTAGAAGGCGTGGACCAGCGCGGTCGTACGGGGCACGCCGGCCAGCGTGTCGAGATCGGCGGTGGCGATGGCGCTGACATTGTTGATCCAGCGGGTGCCGCGTCGCTGACCGCCCGACACCGACGACAGGAGGTCGCCGGTATAGGCGAGTTGCAGGACCAGCGGATCGCGCGCCTCGACCTCTGGCAGTTCGACATTGCCGGGCGTTCGTTCGGCGCTGGGCGCGGCGACCTGTGCCAGCGCGGGTTCGGCACCGCCCGCCGCCGTCATGACCGCGAGGGCCGCCCCGTACCATGCCACTCGCATCCTGCCGCCCACCCCGTGCCTTCACCGATCCGATAATGCCGGTCGCCTTACGACGATGTTACCGTTTGCCGGTGGCGGCGCGGCAAATACTGTCGCGTCGAGCGGCATCTACGGTGCAAGCGGCCGTTTCCCGCCCGCCGGGCAGGGTTGACCGCCCGGCGGGGCGCGGGACATGCTGTCCCTCTGCCAAGAGGACAAGCCATGTATCAGCGTTTCGCCGACATTATCGACGCCGTGACCGCGATCCGGCACGACATTCACGCCCATCCCGAACTGGCATATGCCGAGCATCGCACCGCTGCTTTGGTCGCGGCACAGTTGGCCGCAGCCGGGTTGCAGGTCACGACCGGCATCGGCGGGACCGGCGTGGTCGGGACGCTCAGCCATGGGCGGCCCGGTCCGGCGCTCGGACTGCGCGCGGACATGGACGCATTGCCGTTCCACGAAGAGGGATCGCCGGCCTATGCCAGCACCGCACCGGGCGTGTTCCACGGATGCGGGCATGATGGGCATACCGCGATCCTGATCGGCGCGGCGCGGCACCTGGCGTCGCTGCCGCCGTTCGACGGCACGATCCATTTCATCTTCCAGCCCGCCGAAGAGGGACAGGCCGGTGCGCGGGCGATGATCGAGGACGGGCTGTTCGACCGTTTCCCGTGCGATTACGTCTTTGCACTGCATAACTGGCCCGACCTGCCGGCGGGCGAATTGCAGACGCGACCCGGCCCGATCATGGCGGCGGCCGACAAGTTCGAGATCGTGATCCACGGCAAGGGCGGCCATGCCGCGCAGCCGCACACCACGCCCGATGCGGTGCTGGCCGCAGCACAGCTGGTCACGCAGCTCAATACCATCGTCGCGCGGCGCGTGCCCCCTACCCGCTCCGCCGTGCTGTCGGTGACGCAGATCGCGGGCGGGCTGACCCACAATGTCATCCCGGCCGAGGTGCGGCTGGTCGGCACGGTCCGCACCTTCGATCCGCAGGCGCAGGATATCGTCGAAGCGGCGATCCGGGCGATGGCGCAGGGGATCGGCATCGCCACCGATACGCGGGTCGAGGTGACCTATACCCGCTATTATCCCGCGACGATCAACGATCCGCAGGCGGCCGCGATCGCGCTGGCGGCGGCGGCCGATGCCGGGCTGGCCCATGCCGAGGCCCCCGAACCGGCGTTCACCTCCGAAGACTTCTCGTTCATGTTGCAGGCGTGTCCGGGGGCCTATGCCTGGCTGGGACAGGCGCGGACAGAGGGGGAGAACCCCGCGCTCCATCATCCGCGCTACGACTTCAACGATGCAATCATCGGGCCCGGCATCGCGTGGATCACCGCGCTGGCGGCACGCGTCGTCGGCGCGACGGTCGCCTGAACCGTCCTGCTCGTTAGCGAAAGGCCGACCTGATGCCGAGATCCCGTTCGTGCGCCTGCCGGGGCGCGTGCTGATGGCGCTTTACTATACTGCCGCGCCCGAGCGCGGGCGCATCTGGAAATCGATGATCGCCGACGCGCTGCCCGACCTGGAGGTTCGGCTGGCACCGGAGATCGGTGATACCGCAGATATCCGGTTCCTTGCCGCGTGGACCCTGCCGCCCGGGCTGATCGAGACATTGCCGAACCTCGAGATACTGTTCTCGCTGGGGGCCGGTGTCGATCAACTCGACCTGTCGCAGGTGCCGGAGCATGTCACGATCGTGCGGCTGATCGAACCGAACCTTGCCGATGGCATGGCGGAATATGTCGCGATGATGGTGCTGGCGCTCCACCGCGACCTCTATGCCTATGCCGATCGGCAGGCGGAGCGGCTGTGGCAGCCGCTGCCGCAGATGCCGGCCCGCGACCGTCGCGTCGGCGTTGCGGGTCTGGGGGAAATGGGCAGGGCGGCGTTGGCGGCGCTGAAACCGTTCGGCTTTCCGCTATCGGGGTGGAGCCGTTCGCCGCGCGACCTGCCCGGCGTCACCTGTTTCCATGGACCGGACGAATTGCGGGATTTCGCGGCGCAGACCGATATCCTCGTGAACCTGCTGCCGTTGACGCCCGAGACGCGAGGCATCCTGGGCGCGGAATTGTTCGGGCGGATGCCGCAAGGCGCGGCGATCGTCTGTGCGGGACGTGGCGGGCATCTGGATGCGCCGGCGCTGATCGCGGCACTGGACAGCAGACAGCTGTCGCGGGCGATCCTCGACGTGACGCCGGTCGAGCCGTTGCCGACGGACAATCCGCTCTGGACGCATCCCCGAATCGTGGTGACGCCGCATGTCGCGGCGGCGACGGATATCGACGGATCCGGCAAGGCGGTGATCGCCAATCTGCGCCGGCATCTGGCAGGCGAACCGATGGTCGGCATCGTCGAGCGCGATCGGGGATATTGATCGGGAACCACGCTGTGGCGGCATCGAATGATGCGCCATGGCGCGAGTGACGGGGCTCGAACCCGCGACCTCCGGCGTGACAGGCCGGCGCTCTAACCAACTGAGCTACACCCGCTCTCTAGCGAGGAGGCGGGCTTTACGGAGCCGCGCCGGGGCTGTCAACGCCACTATTGCCATTTCCTGCATTTCGTTGCGGCGGCGGCACGTCCTGCACCAGCGTGCCGTGTTCGAACAGGAAGCCGGCGATGTCGGGCTTGCCCGCACCCTTCAGCACGGTCTGGATGATGATGAGCAGCGGCACGGCGAGCAGCGCCCCCGGCGTGCCCCATACCCAGCCCCAGAAGCTGAGCGTAATCAGGATCATCAGCGGATTGATGGTCAGGCGGTGACCGACGACCAGCGGCGTGATGACGTTCGCTTCCACCAGATGCGCACCGACCATGATCGCGGCCGGGAGCAGCGCCCACCAGATATCGGTGAAGGTCATCAACCCGCCCACCGCCAGCAGCAGCGCGGCAAAGATCGGCCCGAGATAGGGCACATAATTCAGCAGCGCGACGATCCCGCCCCACATCAAAGGCGTCGGCATCCCGATATACCATAGCGCCGCCGCGACGATCAGGCCGAGCATCAGGTTGATGAGCGTGATCGTGCCGAGATAGGCCGAGGTGTCGTCGACGACGTTCTGAATCACGCGCGCCGTCGCCATCGCCCCGCCGAAGCTGCTGCGCCCGGTGATCGCCGCGCGCCGCAAATTGGTCCAGCCGGCGAGGAAGAAATAGATGACCAGGATCGCGAAGAACATCTCCAGCAAGGCCGAAGGCGCGGAGGTCGTCACGAGATCGAGCAGCGATTGCGGCGGGGCGACGCTGCTCGCGGTCTGCTTGGCCGGCGCGGTCGCGACATTGGCGATCAGGCCGTTCACGAACTTTTCGAGGCTGGCGTAGAAGTCGATCAGCGGCGCGACATTCTGCTGCACGCGGTCGATCCGGTCGGGCAATATCTGCGCCCAGCCCCAGGCCGGCACGACGATCGATGCCAGCGCGCCATTGGCGACGATCAGGAACAGCATGACGCAGAAGAATGCCGCCAGCGGTGCGGGCACACGGTTGCGCTCCTGCCATTCGAGCAGTGGGACCAGCGCGATGGCGATGACGATCGCGGCGGTCAGCGGCAGGAAGAAACGCGCCCCCGCCTGCAATGCGAAGGGCAGCGCCAGCACCAGCCCGACCCCGGCGATCAGCGTCAGCGCGGCCAGCAACCGGTCGCGGCGCAGTTCCTCGGTCGGGGCATCGACCACCGCATCGACCGGATCGGACGGTGGCGTGGCCGCCGTGCCGGTTGCGCCTGCACGGTCGACCGGCGGCGGCGGTGCAGTCGCTTCGGATGCGGAATCTACCATGAATTCAGTCTAGCCCCCCTTGGCGAACCACGCCATCGGCGGTGTAACGCACGGCGGCCAGATTAGCGCCAAGCCCTAGCGGCCAAGGTCGATCGATACTCCAAGCGGCTCTACGTCGCGACTGAAGCGGTCGCCTGACCGATGGCAGCCTGCATCATTGCCAGTGCCTGACCCAAGGCGGCGATACGCACCGCACCACGACCGATATCGCCGTAATGGCATTCGCTGGTCGCAAGCGGACCATCCCGCCGCGCGCAGGCGAAATGGACCAGTCCGGGTTCGTCGCCCGGCGCCCCCTCCCCCGCGAAGCCGGTGACGGCGAGCACGACATCGGCGTCGGAACCGCGCAGGGTACCCCTTGCCATTGCCTCCGCAACGTCGCGGCTGACGGCCCCGCAATTATCGAGCATCGCGCGATCGACGCCGAGCAGTTCGCATTTGGCGGCTTCGCTATATACGACGAAGCCGCGGTCGAAGGCGTGCGACGCACCTTCCACATCGGTAAGCAATGCCGCGAGCATTCCGCCGGTGCAGCTCTCGGCGGTGGCGAGGGTCAGGTCGGCAGCACATGCGGCCTCCAGCAGGTCGGCAGCGGCCTGTTCCACCGCGTCGGGCAAGGCGGGAGCCAGTGTTTCCGTCACGCGCTGCCGTTCCTGCGCCGCGTCTCCCACCCCTTGCGCGCGGCGGCCGAGCGATCGGCGGCGGGACGGTTCGCCGCCGCCTTGCCGCCGCGCCGGGCAGAAGCGTGACTGTCGGGCTTGCCGCGACCGGACCCGGACTCGTTGCCGCCGCCCGAATCCTTGTTGACGGTCGCCCAGGCGCGGGCCTCTGCCTCCTTGTCCGGCACGCCGCGCGCTTCATAGCTTTCGGCGATATGATCGGCCTTGCGCTTCTGCTTGTCGGTATAGCTGCTCTTGTCGCCGCGCGGCATCGGAACCTCCTAGGAAGGGACAGAGGCTCGAACGAGCAGGTGCTTAGCACGGTTTCATGCCGACAGGATCGAAGTATATAACGCATGATAACGCTCGGCCATCGCCTCGACCGAAAAGCGTTCGGCGACGATCCGGCGGCAATCCGCGCGATCGATCTCTGCCACGAGGTCGATCGCGGCGATCGCTTCGTCGAGCGTATCGACGAGGAAGCCGTTGACGCCATGGTCGATCAGTTCGGGCATCGATCCGCGGTTATAGGCGATGACCGGGGTGCCGCACGCCATCGCCTCGACCACCGACAGACCGAAGGGTTCGTCGAAGCCGATCAGGTGGAGCAATGCCCGCGATCCGCCCAGCAGGTCGGTGCGTGCCTTGCCACCAACCGCGCCGTGATAGACGACCCGTTCGCCATCGATATGCGGCTCCACCTGCTCGCGCCAATAGCGGTCGTCCTGGACGATGCCGGCCATGTGCAGGCGGCGGCCGCTGGCCTTCGCCGCAGCGATGGCGTCCGCCGCGCCCTTGTCGGGGTGCATCCGGCCGAAGAACAACAGATCGTCGCTGCCGGTCGCGTCGAACGGGAAATCATCCAGCGGGATGCCGTGATGGATCGTCGCAGCATAGTTGAGCGCGGGATGCCGGTCGGCATCGCTGATGGCGACATAGTTCACCCGGTCCTGATAGGGCGCATACATCGGCAGGATGCGGTCGGACGAAAAACCGTGGATCGTCGTCACCATCGGCGTGTCGACCAGCCCGGAAAAGGCATGAGCCGGGAAATCGGCCTGATTGTGGATCAGGTCGAATTCGCCCGCGCGCTCGAACACATGCGCCAGATGTGCGAACTCCCACACCTTCGCATCGATCGAGGGGTCCTCGCTATAGGGCGCGGGCACGACGCCGGCGAGGGTCGCGGCAGTGATACTGTCCTGCGTCGCGAACAGCGTCACGTCGACGCCGCGTGCGACCAAAGCCTCGGTCAGCAGGCTGGTGACCAGTTCCCACGGGCCATAGTGGCGCGGCGGCGTGCGCCACGCGATCGGGGCAATCATCGCAATGCGCATCAATCGACTTTCAGGATCAGCCCCTCGGCGGGGCGCAGATGGTGGGGGTCGCCGGCGTCCTCATGGGTCGACAGGACGACCTGCCCCGGCTCGACGGTGATGCCGGCGGGGCGATCGCTCAGATTCAGGACGATGCGATAGTCGCCCCGGCGATAGGTCAGGATGTCTCCCTCGTCACGAACTTCGCCGATGGGGCCGGTGGCCAGTGCGGGCGTCGCACGGCGGAGCGCCAGCAGGCGGCGGTAGAAGTTCAGCATCGACGCCGGGTCGCGCGCCTGCGCCGCGACGTTCAGCGGCAGGTGCGCCGAATCGATCGGCAGCCACGGATCGCCGGTGGTGAACCCGCCGGTCGCATCCCATGGCAGCGGCGTGCGCACCGGATCGCGGCCCAGCCCCAGCCCCGGTTCGCGCAGTTCGCGCGGGTCCTGCACCTTGTCCTGCGGGACTTGCGCATCGGTCAGGCCCAGTTCGTCGCCCTGGTACAGCGTTGGCGTGCCGCGCAGCGTCAGCAGCAGCATCGCCGCCACCCGAGCCTGCGCGCTGCCGACACGGGTGGCGATGCGCGGGCGGTCGTGATTGCCTAGCACCCAGTTGGGCCAACCCTCGTCGGGCAAGGCCGCCTCATACTCCACGATCCGAGCGGCCAGTTCGGCGGCGTCCCACTTCGCCTCGATCAGCTGGAAATTGAACGGCAGGTGGACGCCGGGTGCTTGCGGAGTGCCGTAATAGGTCATCAGCTTCGGGATCGGCAGATAGATTTCGCCGACCAGAACCGCGCCATATTCGTCGGCCTGTCTCCGCATCGCCGTGCTGATCGCATGGACCTCGGGCTGGTCGGTCGAATGGAGCTGCAGCACCCGGTGCATGTCGCCCATGCCCTCGCGGAAATCCGGGTTGGGCGGATTGTCGGGAAAGTCGGCATGCTTGACCATGTGCCACTGCACGTCGATGCGGAACCCGTCGACGCCCCGGTCGAACCAGAAGCGCATCGCATCCAGCATCGCGGCCTGCACGTCGGGGTTGCGCCAGTTCAGGTCCGGCTGTTCGGGCAGGAAGGCGCGCGAATAATATTGGCCGGTGGCGGGATCAAGGGTCCAGGCCGGCCCGCCGAAATCGCTGATCCAGTTGTTGGGCGGCCCGCCATCGGGTGCCGGATCGCGCCAGATATACCAGTCGCGCTTCGGGTTGTCGCGCGACGACCGGCTCTCCACGAACCACGGATGCTGGTCGGAGCTGTGGTTCGGCACGAAATCGAGCAGCACGCGGATGCCCGCCGCATGCGCCTTGGCCAGCAGCGCGTCGAAATCGGCCAGCGTTCCGAAGCGCGGGTCGATGCCGGTATAATCCGCCACGTCATAGCCGAAATCGGCCATGGGCGACGGGTAGATCGGCGAAATCCAGATGGCGTCGATGCCGAGATCGACCAGATAGTCGAGCCGGTCGGCAATCCCGTTCAGGTCGCCGACCCCGTCCCCGTCGCTGTCGGCGAAGGAACGCGGATAGATTTGATAGATGGTGGCGGCCCGCCACCATGGTTGCGCGGATGAAACGATCGTCACGCACCGACAAGCCGCCAGAGGGCAAAGGGTTCCGCCTATTCGAACTCCATGATGACTGCATCAACCGCCAGGCTGTCGCCTGCCGCGTGTGCGATGCGGGCGACGGTGCCGGAGCGTTCGGCGCGCAGGATGTTCTCCATCTTCATCGCCTCCACCACCGCCAATGGCTGGCCGGCCTCGACCTTCTGCCCTTCCGTCACCTCGACGCGGGTCAGCAGGCCAGGCATCGGGCAGAGCAGGAAGCGCGAGAGGTCGGGCGGGACCTTTTCGATCATGTGCCGGGTCAGCGCCGCGACATGCGGCGGCAGGACGCGAACGGTGTGCGTGGCACCACGCACGGTCAATTTCCAACCGCCGATAGCCCGTGCGACGCGGACGGCGAGTTCGCTGTCGTCGATCCGCGCCACCACGACCCGTTGCGACGGCCGCCAGTGCATAACCACGTCCAGCGGCACCTCGCCATCGATTTTGACCAGCAACCCGCCGTCATAGCCATCGACGCAAATTTCGAAGCGATGCTCGCCAATGGTGACGATGCGTTCGGTCGAGGGGGCGGGACGCGTGCCCAGTTGTCCGTCGATAGCGCGGACGCGCAGCGACTGTTCGAGGTCGATCAGCACCGCGACCGCCGCCAGCTGCTTCAAGAGCACGGTGTCGGCCGGTGCGCCGTGGAAGCCGTCGGGATATTCTTCTGCAATGAAGCCGGTGGTCAGCGCGCCCTCGCGGAAGCGCGGATGCTGCATGATCGCGGAGAGGAAATCGATGTTGTTGCCGACGCCCGCCAGTTCGAAGCGGTCGAGTGCCGCGACCTGCGCATCGATCGCGGCCTCGCGCGTCGGTGCCCAGGTGATGAGCTTGGCGATCATCGGATCGTAGAACATGCTGACCTCGCCGCCTTCGACGACGCCGTCGTCGACGCGGGTGCGTGCCTCGGCCGTCACCCCAGCGAAGGCTGGGGTATCTCCGTTGGAGAGCGCACCAGTCTCACCAGGAGACCCCAGCCTGCGCTGGGGTGACGGATCGGGCTGCCGGGGAGGATTGTAGCGGGTCAGGCGGCCGGTGCTGGGCAGGAAGCCGCGATAGGGGTCTTCGGCATAGACGCGATTTTCGATCGCCCAGCCCGTCAGCTTCACCTCGTCCTGCGTAAAGGCCAGCTTCTCGCCGGCGGCTACGCGCAGCATCTGTTCGACCAGGTCGAGGCCGGTGATTTCCTCCGTCACCGGATGTTCGACCTGCAGCCGGGTGTTCATTTCGAGGAAGTAGAAGCTTTCCCCGGTAACATCCGCGCCCGACACGATAAGTTCGACGGTGCCCGCGCTGTAATAGCCGACCGCACGGGCCAGCGCGACCGCTTGCTCCCCCATCGCCTTGCGCATCGCAGGGGTGACGAAGGGCGACGGCGCTTCCTCGACCACCTTCTGGTGGCGGCGCTGGATCAAGCATTCGCGCTCGCCGAGATAGACGATGTTGCCATGCTGGTCGCCCAGCACCTGGATCTCGATGTGGCGCGGGCTTTCGATGAACTTCTCGATGAAGACGCGGTCGTCGCCGAAGCTGGCCAGCCCCTCGCGCTTGGTCGCCTCGAAGCCTTCGCGGACGTCCTGTTCGGACCAGGCGAGACGCATCCCCTTGCCGCCGCCACCGGCGGACGCCTTCATCATCACCGGATAGCCAATGTCGGTCGCGATCCGCACCGCTTCCTCGGTATCGGCGATCTCGCCCAGATAGCCGGGCACAACGTTGACCCCGGCGGCCTGCGCCAGTTTCTTCGATTCGATCTTGTCGCCCATCGCGGCGATGGCGTTCGGCGGCGGTCCGACGAACGCGATGCCGGCATCGGCACAGGCGCGGGCGAAGCTTTCGCGTTCCGACAGGAAGCCATAGCCGGGATGGATGCAGTCCGCCCCGGTCGCCTTCGCGGCGGCGAGGATCAGTTCGGGAACCAGATAGCTCTGCGCGGCGGGTGCCGGCCCCAGCCGGACGCTCTCGTCCGCCATCATCACATGCGGTGCGCGCGCGTCGGCGTCGGAATAGACCGCGACCGTCGCGATCCCCATCCGCTTGGCGGTGCGCATCACCCGGCAGGCAATCTCACCGCGATTGGCGACCAGAATCTTTTTGAACACGTCACTCTCCCGTCCGCCCTGCTGTGGCAGGGTCAGCATCAATTCCGGCGCAGTTCGCGTAAAGCCTGCGCCCGTTCGTTCGTCATCCGCTCCATGCAGGAAAATCGGGCCAATGGCTGTGCGACACCGCCGCCATAGACCCCGCCTTCCCAACTGCATTGGTCGTCGCGCAGTTTCAGCCATGCGCGCTGGCTCTGCAACGCCGCGATGGCGAAACCGAAGCCTCCGCCGCGCGACTTGTCGTTCGTGTCGCGCAGCTTCATCGCCGCATAGGTCGCGCGCCATTCGCGCGCCATCGCCGCGTCCGCCTCCTGCCAGCTGCGTTCGGCGCAAGCGTTGGCGAGCGCCTGGGTCGGCGCTTTCCCGCAATTGCCGCTGACGGCGTCGGCGAGGAGCAGGAGGCTCAGCAGCATCCGCCCTTCCGCATCGGTTCCTCGGCAACCATCGGCGTCATCCCCAGCTTCGCCAGCAGCGCGGCATCGGCATCGTCGCCGGCATTGCCAGCGGTCAGCAGCCGGTCGCCGGTGAAGATCGAGTTCGCCCCGGCCATGAAGCACAAGGCCTGCGTGGCGTCCGACATGCTTTCGCGACCGGCCGACAGGCGGACCATGCTCATCGGCATCGTGATGCGGGCGACGGCGACGGTGCGGACGAATTCGATATCGTCGATCTTGGCGAGCGGCGTGTCGGCCAGCATGTTGCCGAGCACCGTGCCCTTGACCGGGACCAGCGCGTTGACCGGCACGCTTTCGGGATGGCGCGGCAGCGTGGCGAGCGCATGGACGAAGCCGACCCGGTCGGCGCGCGTCTCACCCAGCCCGACAATGCCGCCGCTGCACACGTTGATACCCGCAGCGCGGACATGCGCCAGCGTGTCGATCCGGTCCTCGAACGAGCGGGTCGAAATGACGTTGGCGTAGTTTTCGGGCGAGGTGTCGATGTTGTGGTTGTAGTAGTCCAGCCCTGCCGCCGCCAGCCGCTGTGCCTGATCGGGGGTCAGCATCCCCAGCGTCATGCAGGTTTCCATGCCCATCGCCCGGACACCCTCGACCATGGCGATGACAGCGTCCATGTCGCGGTCCTTGGGGTTGCGCCATGCCGCGCCCATGCAGAAACGCTGCGACCCGGCCGCCTTTGCCTCGGCGGCAGACGCGAGCACCGCCTGCACCTCCATCAGCTTTTCAGCCTTCAGCTGCGTGTCCGCGCTGGCCGACTGCGAGCAATAGCCGCAGTCCTCCGGGCAGCCGCCGGTCTTGATCGACAGCAAGGTGCAGAGCTGAACCTGCCCGACCGCGTGGTGTGCGCGGTGGACGGTCTGGGCACGGTACATCAGTTCGTCGAAGGGCAGGTCGAAAAGGTCGGCGATCTCGGCGCGAGTCCAGTCCGTCCTCACTACACCCCTGTCATACCCCGGCGCAGGCCGGGGTCCGGTTGTGACTGGATTCGAAGGTGCCGCAACGTCCCCCAACTGGACCCCGGCCTGTGCCGGGGTACGGGTAGTTTCCGGGTGGGCGGCAGTCATCACATTCATTCGACAGTCTCTCCAACCGGCGGGAGGTTGTGGCCGAGCAGTTTCAGCACCTCCGCCGCCGCATGGACCAGGTTGGTACCCGGTCCGAAAATCGCCGCCACCCCGGCATCGCGGAGCAGCGCATAATCCTGTGGCGGAATCACGCCACCGGCAATGACGCGGATATCGCTGCGCCCGGCATCGGCCAAGCGGGCGATCAGTTCGGGGATCAGCGTATTGTGCCCGGCGGCAAGGCTGGAGGCGCCGACGACATCGACCCCTTCGGCGATGGCGAGGTCGGCGGTCTCCTGCGGAGTCTGGAACAGCGGTCCGGACACGATGTCGAAGCCGAGATCGGCAAAGGCGCTGGCGACGACGTTCGCGCCGCGATCGTGACCGTCCTGCCCCATCTTGGCGACCAGCATCCGCGGCTTGCGCCCCATGCGCCGCTCGACCGCCGCGACGCCTTCGCCGGCGCGCCGCCAGCCGTCGTCATCGGCATGGGCGGGGCCATAGATTCCCTTCACCGGCGTGACCGACACCGCATGGCGACCGAAGGCGACCTCCATCGCCGCCGACATTTCGCCCAGCGTCGCGCGGGCACGGGCGGCATCGACGCAAAGCGCCAGCAGGTTGCCGTCGCCCCGCGCGCCATCCTGCAACGCGGTCAATGCCGCCTGGGTGGCAGCTTCGTCACGCTCGGCCTTGACCCGCTCGATGCGGCGAATCTGGTCGGCGCGGACCTTGGCATTGTCGATCGAGAGGATGTCGATCGGGTCTTCTTCCGCCAGCCGGTATTTGTTGACGCCGACGATCACGTCCTCGGCGCGGTCGACGCGCGCCTGCCGGGCGGCGGCGGCGCGTTCGATATGCTCCTTGGGGAGGCCGGAGTTGACGGCGTCGATCATGCCGCCCGCCGCCTCGACTTCCTCGATCAAGGCCCAGGCCTTGTCGGCCAGTTCCTTCGTCAGCGCCTCGACATAATAGCTGCCGCCCAGCGGATCCACGACATGGGTCATGCCGGTTTCTTCCTGCAGGATCAGCTGCGTGTTGCGCGCGATCCGGGCAGAGAAGTCGGTCGGCAGTGCGACCGCTTCGTCGAGCGAGTTGGTGTGGAGCGACTGGGTCCCGCCGAAGGTCGCCGCCATCGCCTCGACGGTGGTGCGGATGACGTTGTTGTACGGGTCCTGTTCGGTCAGCGACACGCCGCTGGTCTGGCAGTGCGTCCGCAGCGTCTGGCTGCGCGGCGAACCGCCGAAATCGGCGATGATCCGGCTCCACAAGGTGCGCGCGGCGCGTAGCTTCGCGATCTCCATGAAGAAGTTCATGCCGATGCCGAAGAAGAAGGACAGCCGCCCGGCAAAGGCGTCGATGTCCAGCCCGCGCGCCATGGCTGCGCGGACATAGGCCATGCCATCGGCCAGCGTGAAGGCCAGCTCCTGCACCGCCGTCGCCCCGGCCTCGTGCATGTGATAGCCGCTGATCGAGATGCTGTTGAAGCGCGGCATATGCTGGGCCGTATAGGCGATGATGTCCGACACGATCCGCATCGATGGCTCGGGCGGATAGATGTAGGTGTTGCGGACCATGAACTCCTTGAGGATGTCGTTCTGGATCGTGCCCGACAGCTTGTCCGGGCCGACGCCCTGTTCCTCCGCCGCGACGATGTAGAAGGCGAGGCATGGCAGCACCGCGCCGTTCATCGTCATGCTGACCGACATGGTGTCCAATGGGATGCCGTCGAACAGGATCTTCATGTCGTCGATCGTGTCGATCGCGACCCCGGCCTTGCCCACATCGCCCGCCACGCGCGGATGGTCGCTGTCATAGCCCCGGTGCGTCGCCAGGTCGAAGGCGACCGACAGCCCCTTCTGCCCCGCCGCAAGGTTGCGGCGGTAGAAGGCGTTCGATTCCTCGGCGGTCGAAAAGCCGGCATATTGGCGGATCGTCCATGGCCGGCCCGCATACATCGACGCCTTCACCCCACGCGTGAACGGCGCGAAGCCCGGCAGGCCGGGATCGGGCGCGTCGGCGGCGGTGTAGAGCGGCTTGACCACGATCCCTTCCGGGGTGGTCCATTTCAGATCAGCGTCCTTCACCTCGCGTGCGGCGAGCTTCTGCCAGTCTTCGAGCGTCGGGCCGGTCATGCCATGGTCCCTATCGCCGGACGGGGGGTGAAGTCGAGGCAGGTCATGTCAGGCTCCGGTAAAACGGGGAGTACGCTTGGTGAGGAAGGCGGTGCCGCCCTCCACCGCATCGCTGGTCGCGCGGGCGTTACGCTGAGCGTCCGCTTCGCGCGCCATTGCCGCAGGATAGTCATGGTCGAGGGCATAGGCGAGGTTGCGGCGCATCAGGCCGAGCGCGATGGTCGGTCCTGCCGCTAGCCGGCGGGCAAGCGCCAGTGCTTCATCGTCGAGCGTGGGACCGTCGACGACGGCGTGGATCATGCCCCAGTCGAGCGCGGTGGCGGCGGGCACCCGTTCGCCCAGCAGCATCATCCGCGCGGCACGGGCGCGGCCGATCAGGCGGGGGAGCATCCAGCTGGCTCCGCCATCGGGCACGAGGCCGATATTGACGAACGCCTGCAGGAAATAGGCATCGTCGGCGGCGACGCAGAAATCGGCGGCAAGCGCGAGGCTGCACCCGATTCCCGCCGCCGCCCCGCGCACCGCGCTGACGACCGGCACGGGCAGATCGGCAATCGCCTGTAGCGTCGGGTTATAGTGATTGGTCAGCGCGGCGTGGGTCATGGCCGGGGCGTCGTCGCCGCACAGCGCCGCCATCACGTCCGCGCCCGAACAGAAGGCACGCCCTGCCCCGGTCAGCAAGACCGCGCGAGCACCGTCGAGGTCGGCCAGCGCCGCGCGGATCGCATCGAACATCGCGGGCGGCGCGGCATTCAGCCGGTCGGGCCGGTCGAGCGTGATGCGCAGCACGTCGCCGTCGCGCGTCACCTGAATTTCTCCTGCCATCGAATCGCTCTCCCGTATCTTTTGATACGGTTTGCGGAAAGGACGCCGCGATTGCCAGCCCAAACGCCAACCGACAAAAGGCGAGGCGGAGTTGCCCCCGCCGCGCGCGCCCTTGCCGTAGCGACAGGCCTACCAGAAAATATCGTACTCGACGTCGACCACCTGGCCAGAACGGACGTCCACCAGCAGCGCGTCATTATAATAGCGCACCCAGCGATACGGCCCCCACACTTCGGGCAGGCGATAATAGAAGGGGTCGTTGATCCAGTAGTTCGACCCGAACAGGAACGAGTTCAGCCGCACCCCGACGCCGAACCGGCGATAGCCATAGCTCCAGCCCGATGGGGCATAATAGCGCGGCAGGCGGTAGAGGCCCCGATTCTGCTGGCGATAGCGGCCCCAGTCATAGCGGTCGTCCCGCCGCCAGCCGCGATCCCATTGGCCGCCGCGTTCCCAGCGATTGCCACGATCCCAGTCGCGGTCGCCGCGGTTCCAGTCGTCCCGGCCCCAGCCGCGGTCGCGGGTGTCGCGATCCCAGCCGCCATTCTGCTGTTCGCGGCGCCATTGTTCGCGGCGCCACTGGTCCCGCCGTTCGCGCTCCAGCTGACCCCGGCCGTCGGTACGCGGCCAGTCGCGGCGCAGCGCTTCGCGGTCGATCTGCCCCTGCGCATCGCGCGGCGGGGTGCGGAAATCGCGGTCCGGGCGTGGTGCCGGCGAAGGTTCAGGCCGCCAGTCGCGTCCGCCACGATCACCCCGCTGCCAATCGCGGCGCAACGCTTCGCGATCGACCTGCCCGTCGCCATCGCGCGGCGGGCGGGGCCGGTCGAAGCCGCCACGATCGCCCCGTTCGCCACGATCCTGCCAACGGGGGCCGTCGCCGCCACGTTGCGGTTCGTTGCGCCGTTCTTCCATGCGCGGACGTTCCGGGCGCGGCTGTGGTGCTTCGACGCGGATGTCGTTGCGGAATTCGGCACGCGCACCGGGGGTTTCGCCACCGGGTCCGCGTTCGATGCGCTCGCCACGGGGTCCGCGAAATTCCGGTTCGGCCTGGGCCATGGCCGCCGTCGGGACCAGCGCCGACACGCTCAACAAGGCCAGCAGGAAACGGCTCTTCATTGTCTGCCTCCACCGCCGGAAGTCGCCGGCTACGATGGATGCGGTTTATTACGCCTGCGATCAACCGTTGCTGAATGGCGGTGACAGCCAATTGAAAGAATAGGCGCTACTTGGTTGGCGGGGTCAGCGCCGGCGTTTCGCGGGCTGCCTCCGCCCGGTCGATGCCGGGGCGCGGCGGGGGTGCCAGCGTCGCATCGCCGCGCGCGGCGGCGGCGGCCTGTCGCACCGCGTCGATCAGGCGCGGATAGATGCCGCAACGGCACAGATGGTTGAGCGCGGCGGCAATATCCGCGTCGCTCGGGTCGCGGTTCTGGCGCAGCAACGCGACCGTCGCCATGACGAAGCCCGGGATGCAGAAACCGCATTGCACGACCTGCGCCGCAAGGAACGCGGCCTGCACCGGATGGCTGCGGTCGCGGGCCAGCCCCTCAATCGTGGTGACGAAGGTTCCCTCCAGGCTGCCGATGGTGACCTGGCAGGACTTTACCGCGCGCCCGTCGACATCGACGGTACACGCCCCGCAATGTCCGGTGCCACAGCCATATTTGGTGCCGGTCAGGTTCGACACGTCGCGCAACGCCCAGAGCAAAGGCGTGTCCGGGTCGAGCCGATATTCCTGCGGCAGGTTGTTGACGGTGAAACGGCTCATGCGGGCGACCTTGTAGGGGCTTGGCCCCCGCGACGCCAAGTCGAAACGCGTCGTTTCCCGGCGTGGTCTTGAGTCCGGGGGGTCGGCGCGCGAGGTTTGGCCGATGACCCTCCCTACCCTGTTCGTGCCGCATGGCGGCGGCCCCTGCTTCTTCCTGAACCCCGGTCAGGCACCCGACCCGATGTGGCGGCCGATGCAGGCCTATCTGGCCGGGCTGATCGATTCGCTGCCCGAGCGGCCACGTGCGATCGTGATGATCTCCGGCCATTGGGAGGCGGATCGCCCGACCGTCCATGTCGGCGAACGCCCGGATCTGCTGTTCGACTATTACGGCTTTCCCGAACATACCTATCAACTCCGCTGGGATGCGTCGGGCGCACCGGACGTGGCGCGACGGGCAGCGGCGCTGCTGGAAGATGCGGGCTTCGCCACCGCCGAGGAAGCGACGCGTGGCTGGGACCATGGCGTGTTCATCCCGATGATGGTCGCGGTGCCGGATGCCGACATACCGCTGGTGCAGCTGTCGCTCGACCGCGCGCTCGATCCCGCAACGCATATCGCGATGGGTCGGGCGCTGGCCCCGCTGCGCGACGAGGGGGTGCTGATTATCGGATCGGGCATGAGCTTCCACAATCTGCGGGCACGCGGGCCGGCCGTCACACCGATCGCGGACGAATGGGATGCCGCGCTGACCGCCGCCGTGACCGACCCCGATCCCGTCCGCCGTGCCGACCGGGTCGCAGCGTGGGAAAGCCTGCACCACGCCCGTTTCGCGCATCCCGAGGCGGAGCATCTGCTGCCGCTCATGGTCGCGCTCGGGGCCGGCGGCAACGGCCCGGCGGTTCGCGACTATCGCGATGTCGTGATGGGCTGGATCGTGTCGGGCTATCGCTTCGGGTGACGCAAGAATGTTGCGCTAGTGCCCTTCCTGCTGGCACAAGGGCGGAAACGCCCGACCAACGGGCCAAGGAGAGACGATGCTCGAAGCACTCGAAGCGCTGGAAAAACGCCGCGCGGCGGCGCGGGCCGGCGGCGGGGAAAAGCGGGTCGCGGCGCAACATGCCAAGGGCAAGCTGACCGCGCGCGAACGGCTGGACGTGTTCCTCGACGAAGGGTCGTTCGAGGAACTCGACATGTATGTCGAACATAACTGCGTCGATTTCGGAATGCCCGATCAGGTGATCCCGGGCGATGGCGTGGTCACCGGATCGGGCACGGTCAACGGCCGGCTCGTCTATGTCTTCAGCCAGGATTTCACGGTTTTCGGCGGGTCGCTTTCGGAACGGCACGCGCAGAAAATCTGCAAGATCATGGACATGGCGATGAAGGTCGGCGCACCGGTCATCGGCCTGAACGACTCGGGCGGCGCCCGCATCCAGGAGGGCGTCGCGTCGCTGGGCGGCTATGCCGAGGTGTTCCAGCGCAACGTGCTTGCCAGCGGCGTGGTGCCGCAGCTCAGCCTCATCATGGGACCGTGCGCGGGCGGCGCGGTTTACTCGCCCGCCATGACCGACTTCATCTTCATGGTGAAGGATTCGAGCTACATGTTCGTGACCGGCCCGGACGTGGTGAAGACGGTGACGAACGAAGTCGTGACCCAGGAGGAACTGGGCGGCGCGATCACCCATACGACCAAGTCGTCGGTCGCCGACTGCGCGTTCGAGAATGACATCGAGGCGTTGCTGGCGGCGCGGGACTTTGTCGATTTCCTGCCGGCCAACAATCGTACCGGCGTGCCAGAACGGCCGAGCGACGATCCGTGGGACCGCACGGAACCCAGCCTCGACACGCTGATTCCGCCCAGCGCCAACCAGCCATATGACATGCACGAACTGATCGTGCGAACGCTGGACGATGGCGATTTCTTCGAGCTGCAGCCGGCGCATGCGGGCAACATCATTATCGGCTTCGGCCGGATCGAGGGGCGGACGGTCGGCGTGGTCGCCAACCAGCCGATGGTGCTGGCCGGATGCCTGGACATCAATTCGTCGAAGAAGGCGGCGCGGTTCGTGCGCTTCTGCGACGCGTTCGAGATCCCGATCGTGACCTTCGTCGACGTGCCGGGCTTCCTACCGGGCGTGGGCCAAGAGCATTCGGGCATCATCAAGCATGGCGCGAAGCTGCTGTTCGCCTATGCCGAGGCGACGGTGCCGAAGATCACGGTCATCACCCGCAAGGCCTATGGCGGTGCATATGACGTGATGGCGTCGAAGCATCTGCGCGGCGACCTGAACTATGCCTGGCCCACCGCCGAGATCGCGGTGATGGGGGCCAAGGGCGCGGTCGAGATCATCTTCCGGTCGAAGGACCCCGCCGAGGTCGCGGCGCGGACGGCGGAATATGAGGCGCGCTTCGCCAACCCGTTCGTCGCGGCGAGCAAGGGGTTCATCGACGAGGTGATCCTGCCGCATTCCACCCGCCGCCGGGTGGCGCTGGGCTTGCGCAAGCTTCGGAACAAGAAGCTGGAGAACCCGTGGAAGAAGCATGACAACATCCCCCTATGACGACGACCGGCTGACGCGATTGACCGCGTTGCGCAACGTCGCCGCCAAGAGTGCGGGTTGGATGATCGAGGTCGGCGTCGATACGCCCGAGCGGCTGGCGGAACTTGGCGCGGTCGAGACCTATTGCCGGATGAAGGCCGCGCATCCGCGCGAGGTGAGCCTGTGCGCGGTCTGGGCATTGCAGGGCGCGATCGACGATGTGCCGACCTCCCGCCTGTCCGCTAAGACGAAGCAGGCGCTGAAGGATACGGTCGCCGAGCGCCGGTGCGAGGCGCATGATGCGTAAGCTGCTGGTCGCGCTGGCCTTCGCCGTACTGGCGGTCGTTGCCGTGCTGGGCTGGATGCGACCCCGCGAGGCAGTCTCTCCTGCGCCGCCTACTGCGACGCCGACCCCTGCCCCGACGGCCACTCTATCGGGAAAGGACCGGTTGGCGGCTGCGGTGGCGGTGGCGTTCAAGGACGGCCGCGCGCGGACCGACGAGGGCGGGCAACGCTATACGTTCGACGACGACAAGCTGGTCGATACGCCGTTCGGCCCGGTGCTCATCAGCGAGGGATCGGTGGTCGATCCCGGCCATGCCAGCGCCGGGCGGATCGATATCGCCTATCTGCGGCCCGAGGGGAACGGATTCACGCTGGTCCGTAACTATCCGGCGGCGGCGATCGCCGGCAGCTTCGGGCGGTTGAGCGGCTGGCAGGTCGATGACCGTTTCGCCGACATGCCGACGCTCAGGACCGAGGGCGGCTTTACCGGACAGGGCATCACCTGTTCGGCGGTGGTGTTGACCGAACTGCGCCCGACCGGCCCGGTCGAGATGGCGCAGGTGCCGATCGGCGTCGACAATACCGGGTCGGCCCTGCCGGGGGCCGACGATTCGGTCGAAGGCAGCTTCACCGACATTCGCCGCAACCAGGGCTTTGCCGTCCGCTATTCGGGCAGCAAGGCGTTCACCGATCGCTGGGAACGCAAGGGCGACCGCTACGTCCCGATCGGCCCCAGCCAAGTACCGGAGTGTTGATCCGATGGCCCTCGGCCGATTGAACCATGTCGGCGTCGCGACGCCCTCCATCGAAGCATCGATCGCGATGTATCGGGACCTGTTGGGGGCCGATGCCATCGGCGAACCGTTCGACTTGCCCGCGCAGGGGGTGAAGGTCTGCTTCATCGATGCACCCAATACGCAGATCGAACTGATCGAACCCTATGATGCCGCCTCTCCCATCGCCGGGTTCCTGGCAAAGAACCCGGCGGGCGGGCAGCATCATCTGTGTTTCGAGGTGGCGGACATCGATGCCGCCGTGGCGCACCTGACCGCCAAGGGCGCGCGGGTGCTGGGGAAGCCGCGGATCGGGGCGCATGGCACGCCGATCGTGTTCGTCCATCCGCGCGACATGGGCGGGGTGCTGATCGAGCTTATGGAGACGCCGGAGCATTGATCCTGCAATCCGTCATCCCGGCGGAGGCCGGGATCCATGGACGCGAGCGGGTTCGATATAGCCGATAGCCCCCGACACAATGGATTCCGGCCTTCGCCGGAATGACGACGGGAGTATCCATCCCCCTCGACACTCCCGCCCCTATCTGGTTGAACGCGGGCCATGAATACGCCTGTCCGTAAAGCGCCCGGTGGCCCCTCCCACGTCCGGGCGGAATGGGGTCGCTCGGTCGAGGCGACGCTGAGCGCCGTTCCCGGCATCCGCCGCGCCAAGACCGATGGGGCAGTCATCTTCGCGCTGACCGACTTCCTGTCGGAGGAAGAATGCGACATGCTGATGGCGACGATCGACGCCGGTCGCCGCAAATCGACGTTGCTCACATCCACCAACGACCCCAATTTCCGTACCAGCGACAGTTGCGACCTCGATCGTTGGCACCCGTTGCTCCAGCCGATCGATGAGAAGATCGCGCACCTTCTGGGCATTCCGCCCGAGCATGGCGAGACGATACAGGGGCAGCGTTATGCTCCGGGGCAGCAGTTCCGGGCGCATAACGACTATTTCAACGAGAATGAGGGCTATTGGGCGTCGATGGCGGTGCAGGGCGGGCAGCGGACCTGGACGGCGATGATCTATCTGAACGAGGTCGAACAGGGTGGTGCGACCTGGTTCCCGCAGGCCGGGGTCCGCTTCAATCCGCGACCGGGGATGCTGGTCGCGTGGAACAACATGAACGCCGATGGCAGCCCCAACCAGACGACGCTGCACGAGGGCATGGCCGTGGTCGAAGGGACCAAATATATCATCACGAAATGGTTTCGCGAACGGCCCTGGACCCCGACGATCGAGCCGTAAAATCGGTCAAAGTTCACTAAGTTCACACTCGCCACACTTTGGTGGCGGTTCGTCATCTCCCCCTTTTACCACGTCGCTCTGGACTTGAGCCGGGGTCCCGCTTGCTCGCGATCGGTGGAGAAGAAGCGGGACCCCGGGTCGAGCCCGGGGTGACGATGGTGGCTGATGACGCGGCTGTAGGAAAGCCGAAAGCAGGCGGCGGGCTGCGCCCCGCCCCAGCCCCTTACGCCTTTTTGCGTGCCCGCTTGGGGGCGGCGGCGGCTTCAGCGTCTTCTTCCTCGTCGGGCGCTTCCTCGCCGGCTTCGGTCAGCGCCTCGCCCAGTGCGCGCAGCTTTTCCTGCTGCTTGTCCGACTTCTCGGCGATTTTGGTCGTAGCTGCCCCCAGGCGGTGGAGCAGATCGTGGACGCGGTCGCTGTCCGGCGCGTCCTTTTCCAGTTGCTTGCGCAGCGAGGCGAGGTCGCGCAGAATGCCCTTGGCGCCCGGCACATCGGTATCGGCGAGCGCGGCTTCCCAATCCTCGATCATCGTCGCGCCCTTGGCGGGCTTGGTCTCGTCCAGTCCGCGATTGATCGCGTTCATCGTTCCGGCGAATTTAACGGCCATGGTCAGGCTCCTCGAACGGCAGCTGCACGCGCAGCCGCCGGACAACGAGCGAGCGCAGACCGGGGGCCGGCGGAATCCAACTATTTGTTTTTGCTGAGGTTCGGAACCTTGGCCGAACGGTGCCGTACTGTGCGTTCGATGGGGAGGCACCCGCGCCCACGACGTTCCCAAAGCCCTTAAGGTCGTACCCCGGCGGAGGCCGGGGTCCAGTTGGGAAGGCCTTTCCACTAGCTAGGAGCGTCCCCCAACTAGACCCCGGCCTCCGCCGGGGTACGGGAAAATGACCCGACCACGGTCGCGCCATCACCCGGCGACCGGTTCAAGGCACCATCAATCGACGCGGATGCGGGTGCCGCTATCGAAGCCATCGGTCATCAGCTTCACGATCGCGTCGGCAACGCGTTCGGGCGGCTTCACCGATTGCGGGTCCTCGCCGGGATAGGCGCGCTCGCGCATCTTCGTCCGGGTCGCACCGGGATCGACGATCGCGGTGCGGACCGGAGAGATATTCGCCATTTCGAGGCCGTAGCTGGCGATGATATTGTCGAACGCGGCTTTCGACGCGCCGTACATGCCCCAATAGGCACGCGGGGCGGCACCGACCGACGAGGTGACGCCGACCACCTTGCCCGCCCGTGCAAGGCGCAGCATCGGCGAGAAGGCGGCGATCAGCGCGGCATTGGCGGTGACGTTCAACGCCATCACCTTGTCGAATTCCTTCAGGTCGAACGACGGCACCGGCCCCAGCGTGCCGAGTGCACCGGCGTTCAGGACCAACATGTCGAGCGCGCGCCAGCGGTCGGCGATGGCCGACACGAGCTGTGGAATGGCGGTCAGGTCGTACAGATCGATCGGCGCGATGGTGGCGGAACCGCCCGCCGCATAGATCGCGTCCTCGACCTCCTCCAGCCCGCCGGTCGTGCGCGCGGTGAGGATGATATGCGCGCCCTCCGCCGCCAGTGCGATGGCGGTGGCGGCACCGATCCCCCGGCTGGCACCCGTGACGAGCGCCAGCTGCCCCTTCAACCGATCGCTCATCCGACGCGTTCGGCCAGCACCGCGAGCTGATCGACCGAGGTCGTCTCGTCCTGATCGGTCAGCGGCGTGGGATAGTCGCCGGTGAAGCACGCGTCGCAATATTTCGGACGCACCGAGGTCCGGTTCACTTCGCCAAGCGCCCGATACAGGCCGTCGATCGAGATGAAGGCGAGGCTGTCGGCCTGGATATAATCGGTCATGCCGTCCAGATCATATTTCGCCGCCAGCAGCTTCGCGCGTTCGGGCGTGTCGACGCCGTAGAAGCAGGAATGGCGCGTCGGCGGCGACGCGATGCGCATATGGACCTCCGCCGCGCCGGCATCGCGCATCATCTGCACGATCTTCAGCGAGGTGGTACCGCGCACGATCGAATCGTCGACCAGCACGATGCGCTTGCCCTCGATCAGCTTGCGGTTGGCATTGTGCTTCAGCTTCACGCCCAGATGGCGGACCTTGTCGCCCGGCTGGATGAAGGTGCGGCCGACATAGTGCGAGCGGATGATGCCCAGTTCGAACGGAATGCCCGAGGCCTGCGCATAGCCGATCGCGGCCGGTACGCCCGAATCGGGCACCGGGATGACCAGATCGGCCTCGACCGGGTCCTCCTGCGCCAGTTCGGCACCGATCGCCTTGCGCACCGAATAGATCGAGCGGTCTTCGCTGATCGAATCGGGACGCGAGAAATAGACCCATTCGAAGATGCAGGGACGTGGGGACAGCGGCGCGAACGGCCGGATCGAGCGGAGTTCGCCGTTCGATACGATCACCAGCTCGCCCGGTTCGACCTCGCGGACGAATTCCGCGCCGACCACGTCGAGCGCGACGGTTTCCGACGCGAAGATATAGGCGTCGTCGCCGAGCTTGCCCATCACCAGCGGACGGATGCCGAGCGGATCGCGGCAGGCGATCATCCCCTCCGGCGTCATGCAGATCAGCGAATAGGCTCCCTCGACCTGCTTCAGCGCATCGATGAACCGGTCGAGCAGCGTCCGGTAGTTGGACGTCGCCACCAGATGGATGATGACTTCGGTGTCACTGGTCGACTGAAAGATCGAGCCGGTACGGACCAGATCCTTGCGCAGCCGCATGGCGTTGGAAAGATTGCCGTTATGCGCCACCGCAAAGCCGCCCGACGCCAGTTCGGCATAGAGCGGCTGGATGTTGCGGTTCGACGTCTCGCCGGTGGTCGAATAGCGGACATGGCCGCAGGCGGTGGCGCCGGGCAGCGATTCGATCACGTCGGGACGGTCGAAATTGCCCGCGACATGGCCCTGCGCGCGCTGGGTATGGAACATCGCCCCGTCCCAGCTGCAGATGCCGGCCGCTTCCTGGCCACGGTGCTGGAGTGCGTGGAGGCCGAGCGCCACGAGCGCCGCAGCGCCGTCCGCGCCGGAAACACCGAAGATGCCGCATTCTTCACGCAGCTTGTCGTCGTCGAATGGATGGGTGGTGAACATAGGCCCTTCCGGGGATAAGCGTGTCACGCGGCTGCCATATAGGTAGGCTGAATCGATTTGTCGCCCTTTGATCGTCGATTGCGGCGGAACCATGTTCGGCGATAGGGGTTGCGCATGGCTTCGCGCGATACCGGACTGACCCTGAACCCCAAATATGATGCCGACGGTCTGCTGACCGCAGTGTGCGTCGATGCCGACAGCGGCGCGCCGTTGATGGTGGCGCACATGAACGCCGATGCGCTGCGGCTGACGATCGATACCGGCGAGGCGACCTTCTGGTCACGGAGTCGCGCGGCGATCTGGAAGAAGGGCGAGACGTCGGGCAACGTGCTGCGCGTCGTGGAGCTGCGGATCGATTGCGATCAGGATGCTTTGTGGGTCCGCTGTGTCCCCGCCGGACCCGCGTGCCATACCGGGGCGGACAGCTGCTTCTTTCGCCGGATCGAGGGCGATCGGCTGGTGCCGGTGGCATGAGGAGGTGGGCGGCGGCCCTGCTGTTGCTGGCAGGCTGTTCGCAAGGGGCCGCCCCCGTACCCGAGCCGGAAGGGGCCGCACTGGAGGAAGCAGCGGTCGCGCGCGGCGTGGTGCGCGATGCCGCGACCGCCGAACCGGAGGGACTGTATGCGCGCGAAGGCGACCGGCTGTGCGTCACGGGACAGCGGATCGGCGCGTTCGTCGATTATGGCGAGGCGAACGGATGCAGCGCGCGCGGGCGGTTCGTCCGCGATGGCGAACGGCTGCGGGTCGATTTCGGCAAGGGCTGTACGTTCGAGGCCGGGTTCGACGGCGATGCGGTGCGCTTTCCGGGGGCGTTGCCCGATGGGTGCGAGTCGGCGTGTCGCGGGCGGGCGTCGCTGTCGGGGCTGCGGTTCGACCGGTTGAGCGAGAGCGGGTCGGAGGCGGCGGCGCTGCGCGATCCGGCGGGCCGGGGGTTGTGCGGGTAGGTACCGGCTCCCCTCCCCGCGCACGTCATCCCAGCGAAGGCTGGGATCTCCCGGTTGGTTGGCGTGACGTGCTGCCACGGGGAGGTCCCAGCCTGCGCTGGGGCGACGTTTTGCGGCGGGCGGGGTTAGGATAGCGGCTGGTCAAATCCCCCGTGCTGCCGCCAGCGCGCGCTCCCGCGCCTCGCGATGCTCGATGATCTTTTCGGGATAGTCTTTCGGCCGGCACCCCGCCGCCTCCGGGTCGTGGATCGCCGCGTCCGACAGCTTTGCCAGTTCGGGCACCCAGCGCCGGATATAGTCGGCGGCGTCGAATTTCTCGGACTGGGTCAGCGGCGCCATGATCCGCCCGAACATGTTCGAATCGACACCGGTGCCGGCGACCCATTGCCAGTTGACCGCATTGTTTCCGAAATCGGCATCGACCAGACAGTCCCAATACCAGCGCTCGCCCTCACGCCAGTCGATCAACAGATGCTTGATGAGGAAGGAGGCGGCGATCATCCGCACGCGATTGTGCATCCAGCCGACCTGCCATAGCTGGCGCATTCCGGCATCGACGATCGGATAGCCGGTGCGGCCCTGCTGCCATGCCTTCAGATCGCGCTTCGCCGCTGCGTCGCTGCGCCATTTGAGCTTGTCGTACCGCGGACGACCATTGGCATCGGCATAGTCGGGCATCGAGAGGATGACGCCGCTGGCGAAATCGCGCCACGCCAGTTCCTTGCGATAGGTCGTCAGGCTGTCTCCCTGCCCGTCCAGCGCCGCCCAGACCTGTCGCGGCGAAATCTCGCCATGGTGGAGATGGGGCGACAGGTTGGAGCTACCGTCGACCGAAGGCAGGTTGCGAGCGGTGTCATAGTCGTCGAGCCGATCCGCGAAGGATTTCAGCGCCTCGTGCGCGCCGTTCTCGCCCGGCTGCCATGCCTTGCCGAACGCGGCCGACCAGTCGGGCTTGGTCGGCAGCAGGTCCCAGTCGGCGAGCTTGTCGGACTTGGGCCATTTGGACGGTGCCGGTATCGCGCGCGGCATGGCCACGGGGTCCTCGGGCGGCAGCATCTGGTTCAGCGCCTTCCAGAAGGACGAATAGATTTTGAACATCCCGCCCGAACCGGTGCGGACGCTTTCTGGCGGGCGGAGGTGGTTACCGTCGTGGAGGACCAGCGTATCCTCCAGTGCCTCTTGCGCCTTTACCCACCAGGGTTCGTAATGACGCATCGCGTGGATGCGGGTCGCCCCGGTTTCTTTCATCAGCCTGCGCAATTCGGCCACGGCCTCGCCCCGCCGCAGGATCAGGCGCGAGTCCTTGGCCCGCAGCGATTCGTCGAACGACGCAAGGCTGTAATGCAGCCACCAGCGCTGCGCCCCGCCGATCGCCCAGTCGCCCGGACTCTTCTCGTCGAGGATATAGACCGGGATCACGACCCCCTCCTCGATCGCGGCACGGAGCGCGGGTTGATCGCGCAGACGGAGGTCCTGGCGGAGCCAGAGCAGGACGGGATCGGTCATCGAATGACGTTACGCGCGCGCGACGATCCCGGTTCCCTCCGCCACCGCGACGATCGATGCGACGTGCCGGCGCGATACCTCCAGCAGGTCGCCATAGCCGCCGCCCAGCGCACTCGCGATCGGCAGGCCGCGAGTCCGAGCAAGCCGCCCGATCCAGCGGTCGCGTTCGTTCAGGCCCTGCTGCGTCAGCGACAGGCGGCCCAGACGATCGTCTGCGAAGGGATCGACCCCGGCCTGATACAAGAGCAACGTCGGCGCGAAGCTGTCGATCAGCGGGACCAATGTTGCTTCCAGGGTCGTCAGATATTGATCATCGCCCACGCCGTCCGGCAGGGGCACGTCGAGCGTCGACACTGCCTTTCGCGCCGGAAAGTTCTTTTCGGCATGGATCGAATAGGTGGCGAGATTGGTCCGGCCGGCGAGCAGCGAGGCGGTGCCGTCACCCTGATGCACATCGACATCGACCACCAGCACCCGCTCGCACACCCCCTCCTCGACCAGCCGGTTGGCGGCGATGGCGAGGTCGTTGAACACGCAATAGCCCGCCCCGGTATCGGCCAGCGCATGGTGGCTGCCCCCGGCGGTATTGGCGGCATAGCCGCGCTGCATCGCGACCAGCGCGGCGGCATAGGTGCCGCCTGGCACCGCTTGCGCGCGGAGTGCCATCGGCGGCGTGACGGCGAAGCCGATGCGGCGTTCCTTGTGCGGCGGCACGCGCGCCTCGATCACCTCGGCGACATAGAGGTCGTCATGCACCGCCTCGATCCACGCGCGCGGCATCGGATCGCAGCCGTGCCAGTCGACCGCCTCGCCCATGTCGAGCAGCAGGTCGCGGACAAGGCCGTTCTTGCCCCAGCGATAGCGGCTGCCGGGCGGGCTTTCGGCGACATAGTGGGGATGGTGGACGACGGGGATCACTTGCAGACAGATAAGAAGCCGTTGCGCCTCGCAAAAGCCATGGGCTCGCGATAGGAAGCGGCGATGGACAAGACCGCCCTCCCCTATCGCCCCTGTGCAGGTGTCATGCTGCTGAACCGTGACGGACAGGTGTTCGTCGGCCAACGGCTCGATTCGATGTTGGAGGCATGGCAGATGCCGCAGGGCGGGATCGACGAGGGCGAAGCGCCGCTCGATGCCGCAATCCGCGAGTTGCGCGAGGAGACGGGCGTGGCCGCCGACAAGGTGCGGCTGATCGCCGAAAGCCCGGACGAACTTTTCTACGACCTGCCCGACGACATGATCGGCAAGATCTGGAAAGGGAAATGGCGGGGACAGCGGCAGCGCTGGTTCCTGTTCGCGTTCGACGGTACCGACGCCGATATCGACATCCAGACGCCCGAGCCGGAGTTCCGCGCATGGCGCTGGGCGCAGCCCGCCGACCTGCCGTCGATGATCGTGCCGTTCAAGAAGGCGCTGTACGAACAGGTGCTGGCCGGGTTCGCCCAGCATCTGCGTCGGTGAACCGCCTTGATGCCGCGATGAACCGTTCAGCCTCCATCCACGCCATCGGCTATAGCGGGCGGTGATGCCGAACCCCGCGATCCTCCTGCCGCTTGGCCTGTATTTCGCGGAGCCGCCGCCCGAGCCGGACCTGCCGATCGAAATCCGCACGATGCTGGAAGAGGCGATGGCGTCGGGCAACGACAACGACGTGGCGACGATCGTCCGCTATGCCCGCAAGGCCGCGCCGAAACATTCGCAGAAGATCGCCGAACTGGCGTCGCACTACACGTCCGAACGGACCGAAAAGACCGAAAAGCGCCTGCGGACCGCATCGTTCGGCGCGCTCATCAAGGGCCGGGCCGAGATCGGCGGCTGGGTCAATGGCGGCAATTCGGACAGTTTGGGTGTCACCGCCATCCTCGATCTGTCGCGCGAGGGATATCGCTGGCGCCACAAGCTGAAGCTGCAGGCGGATTATCAGGAAAACAACAATATCCCGACGCGCGAACATTATCTCGCCGCGTTCGAACCGAACTACAAGGTCGATGACCGGCTCTATGTCTACGGGGCCGCGCAGTATGAATCGGACAAGTTCTTCGGTTATTACGACCGTTATTCGGCGTCGAGCGGTGCGGGCTATACCGTCGTCGCCAAGGGGCCAGTGACGCTCGACCTCGAACTGGGTCCGGCGTTTCGCTATACCTCGTTTACGACCGGCAGCGTGGAGCGCAACCTTGCCGCGCGCGGATCGGTTGATTTCGACTGGCGGATGACGCCCGCGCTGACGCTGCGACAGGATACCTCGGCCTATCTGCAGGATGCGAACAGCACGGTCACCAGCCTGACGGCGGTCGACGCCAAGCTGCTGGGGCCATTGTCGGCGCGGCTGTCGTACAATGTGCAGTTCGAAAGCCGCCCGCCGGTCGGGCGGGTCAATGCCGATACGACCGGGCGGGCGTCGCTGGTCTACGCTTTCTGAGGCGCATTTCCGAAGAGTCCCCCCTGTCGACCACAAGAGGTTCCGTTTGATACCGCATCGCTCTACAACCGCGCGATGGACAGGATGACGATGGACGAGCGCCGTTCGATCGATGCGATCGATCAGGCGGCAATGCTGGCGGAGGTGGAACAATGGGTCGCGGTGAACAGCGGCACGCGCAATGTCGCGGGGCTGAACACGGTGGCAGACATGCTGGCGGACAGTTTCGCCGCGTTGCCGGGGGAGGTGTCACTGATAGATCCCGATCCGGTCGAGACGGTCGAGCCTGATGGCACTATCCGCGCGATCGAGCATGGGCGGCACCTGCTGGTTCAGGTCCGACGGCAAGCTCCGGTGCGGATGCTGTTCACTGGTCATATGGACACGGTGTACGGCGAAACCCACGCGTTTCAGGCGATGCGCTATACCGATCCGAATACGCTGAACGGCCCCGGCGCGGCGGATATGAAGGGGGGCCTGTCGGTCATGCTGGCGGCGTTGCAGGCGGTCGAGGCGGGCGGGATCGGCGATCGCTTCGGCTATGACGTAATGATCAATTCGGACGAGGAAACCGGCAGCTTTTCCTCCGCACGACTGATCGACCGCGTGGCGCGGGGCAAGGTCGCGGCCTTTACCTATGAGCCTGCCCTGCCCGACGGCACGCTGGCGGGGGCACGCGGCGGCACGGGCAATTTCTCGATCATCGTGACCGGGCGCAGTGCCCATGCCGGCCGCAACCCGGAAGAGGGACGCAACGCCATCGTCGCCGCCGCCGACATCGCGCTTCGGCTGAACGCGGTGCGCGGGCCGCGACTGGCGGTGAATCCGGCGCGGATCGATGGCGGCGGGCCGAACAATGTCGTGCCCGACCATGCCGTGCTGCGCGTCAACTTCCGGCCGCACGGGCTGGACGAAATCGAGCGTGCCCGGTCGCAGATCGACGCGACGGTGGCGATGGTCGCCGCGCAGCATGACGTGACGGTCGCGGTCCATGGCAGCTTCAACCGCCCGCCCAAGCCGATCGATGCGGGCGCGGCGAAGCTGTTCGCGCTGGTGCAGCAGGCCGGGGCCGACCTGTCGATCCCGATCGCGTGGCGCGACACCGGCGGGGTGTGCGACGGCAACAACATCGCCGCAGCCGGCGTGCCGGTGATCGACACGATGGGCGTGCGCGGCGGCGCGATCCATTCGCCGCAAGAATATATGATCGTCGACAGCCTGGCCGAACGTGCCCGGCTGTCGGCGCTGAGCATTGCCCGCATCGTGGCACAGGGGGGATTGTGACGTTTCGAATCCGTGCGGCGCGCGAAAGCGACCTTAAATATCTCTATGAAATGGCGAAGCTGACCGGCGGCGGCTTCACCAACCTGCCCCCCGACCGCAACGCGCTGATGTCCCGGCTGGAGCGCAGCGCCGTCGCCTTCAGCCATGAAGAGGACGCGCCCCGCGACGAAGTGTTCGTGCTGGTGCTGGAGAATATCGACACCGGCGAGGTGCGTGGCACCTGCCAGATCTTCACCAAGGTCGGGCAGCGCTGGCCCTTCTATTCGTACCGCGTGGCGACGCTGACCAAGCATAGCGAGGCGCTGGGCCGTACCTTCCGCGCCGACATCCTCAATCTGGTCAACGATCTGGAGGGGTCGAGCGAGGTCGGCGGGCTGTTCCTGCATCCGGGCGAACGCGCCGGGGGACTGGGACTATTGCTCGCCCGGTCGCGCTATCTGTTCATCGCGCGGCATCGTGGGCGCTTTGCCGACCGGGTGCTGGCGGAACTGCGCGGGATCATCGACGAAGCGGGCGGATCGCCCTTCTGGGACGGGGTCGCCGGGCGCTTCTTCGGCATGACGTTCCAGGATGCCGACCAGTTCAATGCGATCCATGGCAACCAGTTCATCGCCGACCTGATGCCGCGCCATCCGGTCTATATCGCGATGCTGCCCGAGGCGGCGCGCGGCGTCATCGGCCTGCCGCACCCGACCGGACGCGCGGCGATGCGGATGCTGGAGAATGAAGGCTTTGCCTATGAGAATTACGTCGACATCTTCGACGGCGGCCCAACCATGACCGCGCGCACCGACCAGATCGCGACGATCCGCGACCGGCGCGAACGGCAGGTGGTGGCGATCGGCGAAGGCGGCACCCCGTCGTTGCTGGCGACCGGACGGTTGGGCGATTTCCGCGCGTGCCTGGGCGATGCGACGGTGCGGGACGACGGGATCGTAATCGATGCCGAAGCCGCCCGGGCGCTGGACGTCGCCGTCGGCGACACGGTGTCGCAGGTGGCGCGATGAGCGTGCGCGAGATCAATTTCGACGGGATCATCGGTCCCAGCCATAATTATGCCGGGCTGAGCCACGGCAACCTTGCGGCGACCCGCAATGCGGGTGAGACGTCGCGTCCGCGCGCGGCGGCGTTGCAGGGGATCGCCAAGATGCGGGCGAACCTTGCGCTGGGGTTGACCCAGGGCATCCTGCTGCCGCATCCGCGCCCGGACCGGGAATGGCTGGCCAAGCTTGCCACCGACTATGCCGCTGCCGCGCCCCATTTGAAGGCACAGGCGCTGTCGGCATCGGCGATGTGGGCGGCGAACGCCGCTACCGTCTCCCCGGCCAGCGATTGCAGCGACGGCCGGTGCCACCTGACCGTCGCGAACCTGGTGACGATGCCGCATCGCAGCCATGAATGGCCCGCGACGCTGGCCCAGTTGCGCACCGCCTTTGCCGGCGACGCTTTCGTCGTCCATGGTCCGGTACCGGCACCGTTCGGTGACGAGGGCGCGGCGAACCATATGCGCCTCTGCGAGACGCATGACGTGTCGGGGATCGAAGTGTTCGTCTATGGGGTCGGCGGCGGCCCCTTCCCGGCGCGACAGCATGTCGAGGCGAGCGCAGCGATCGCGCGAGCGCATCGGTTGGACCCGGCACGGACATTGATGGTGCGGCAATCGGACGCGGCGATCGCGGCGGGTGCATTCCATAACGACGTGGTGGCGGTCGCCAACGAGCGTGTGCTGTTCGCGCATGAACAGGCGTTCGAGGATCGCGACGGCTTCTTCGCAGATTTGCGTCGGGCGATGCCCTCGGTGGAGATCGTCGAGGTGCCGGCCGAGCGGGTGAGCCTGGCCGATGCGATCACATCCTATCTGTTCAACGCGCAACTGGTGACGCTGCCCGATGGCGGCGGCATGGCGTTGATCCTGCCGGGCGAGGCGCGCGAGAATGATCGCGTCTGGGGCTGGTTACAGGAGATGGTGGCCGGCAACGGCCCGATCCGCCGGCTGGAGGTGGTCGATGTGCGCGAATCGATGGCCAATGGCGGCGGCCCCGCCTGCCTGCGCCTGCGCGTCGTCGCCGATCCGGCCACGATCGATCCGCGGTTCCTGGTCGGTGCTGCGAAGCTCGACCGGATCGCGGCGGTGGTCGAGGCACATTGGCCCGAACGGATCGCGCCTGCCGATATCGGCGATCCGGCGCTGATCGAACGGATCGAAGCGGCGCGACGCGCGCTGCTGGAATCGCTCGACCTTGTCGGGTTAATTGACAGTTAACCATGTGCCGGGCAGCAGAATCGGCAGAAAACCGCCAATGGTACGCATTTTGCGTATTTTGCGTACATGCTGACCCGGCTGAAAAACCTGTTCACGATCAAGTCGAAGTTCGAGGCGTTCCTCGTCATCTATGGCCTGGGCGTCGGCGCGGTCGAGCGCGGCTTTCATTACATGGCGCAATATCCGGGGATCGGCGGCAAGCTGCTGTTCGCGGTGTGCCCGATCGCGGTGTTCATGGCCGGCACCCGCATCCTCGACTCCATCGACGCGGAGCGCGAGGAGCGCTAGGCGGGCGTCATGCCACGCGAAATTACCGCCTATTCGAACCCGATGGTAAAGTCCGCCCGCAACCTGCGGGAGAAGCGCCATCGCCGTGACCAGCGCCGCTTCCTCGCCGAAGGGTTGCGCATCCTGACCGAGGCGCGCGAGGCAGGGTGGCTGCCCGCCGAACTATATTTCGCGAGCGGCGAGCAGCATCCTTTGCTGGAAACCTTGATCGAGGAAACCGAGGCATCGGGCGGCATCGCCATTTCGACTACGGTCGACATCCTGTCGAAGCTGTCGGGCAAGGACAATCCGGGGTCGGTCGTCGGCGTCTATGACGAATTCTCGACCGAACTGTCGGGTATCGACCGGCGCAATGCGTCGCTGTGGCTGGTGGCCGAACGGCTGCGCGATCCGGGCAATCTCGGCACCATCCTGCGCACGGCGGATGCGACCGGTGCCGGCGGGCTGATCCTGATCGACGAGTGCGTCGACCCGTTTTCCGTGGAAGCGGTGCGGGCGAGCATGGGGGCGATCTTTACCGTCGCCGTCGCGCGAGCGGATTGGGCGACGTTTAAGGACTGGCTGCGCAGCGGGCCCGGGGCGCTGGTGGGGCTCAGCCTCGATACCGAGCAGGATTATCGTGCGGCGAGCTATCCCGACCCGACATTCCTGCTCACCGGGAACGAGGCGCAGGGGATGCCCGACCATATGGCCGCCGAATGCGACCTGCTGGTCAAGATTCCGATGCTGGGCAAGGCCGACAGCCTGAACGCGGCGGTGGCGACGGCGGTGATGGCGTACACGGTACTGGGACAACACCGCCCCTGAACCTTTGGCGCAGCGAAGGATTGAGCGGGGATGACCCGACCGACCTTCGCCGCCCTCCCCGCCGCCGACCTCGGTGCGCTGAAACGTCCCAATATCGTCCTGTTCGGCGCGAGCGAGGCGACGCCCTATGACGATGGCGAACCGAGCCATTCGGCAGATGCGCCCGCGGCAATCCGCGCCGCGTCGCGAGGGTTCGCGCGGCAATTGTCGCAGATCGATTTCGACCTGGGCTTCACCCCCTTTCCCGATCCGCAGGACGCGCGCGGGGTGGTCGATATTGGCGATGTCGATACGCGGCCGGAGGATGCAGCAGGCAATCGCGAACGGATCGAGGCGACGACGCGGGCGGTGCTGGCGGCGGGTGCGGTGCCGATATTGCTGGGCGGCGACGATTCGGTGCCGATCCCGTTCGCGTCCGGCTTTGCCGGTCGCGGGCCGCTGACCGTCGTACAGATCGACGCCCATGTCGATTGGGGTGACGATATCCGAGGCGAGAAGCTGGGCTATGGGTCGCCGATGCGGCGGCTGGCGGAGATGCCGCACGTGACGGCGATGGTACAGGTCGGTGTCCGGGGCCTTGGCAGCGGGGGCGCGTGGCAGATCGACGACGCGCGCGACTGGGGCAGTCGGATCGTCACCGCCTACGACCTGATCCGGGGCGGGATCGATGCCGCGATCGATCAGGTGCCGGCGGGCGGGCGCTATCTGGTGTCGATCGATTGCGACGGGATCGACCCGGCGGTGTTCCCGGCAGTCGCCATGCCGACGCCCGGCGGCCTGCGGTACGAGGAGGTCGTGCTGCTGCTGACCGCGCTGGCGGAGAAGGGGAAGATCGCCGGGCTGGTGCTGGCGGAATATGTCCCGGAACGTGACGATCCGCATCGGCTATGCGCGACGATCGCGGCGCGAATCGTCGCGATGACGATGGGGCTGGTTTTGGGGGATAACGGCAAGACGCCGCCACGGCCAGCCTGAGCCGTAGTATCGCCACTCCGTACCCCGGCAAAGGCCGGGGTCCAGTTGCGGCGTCCGCTGCAATTACGGCGCGAGCGTTTCCCAACTGGGCCCCGGCCTTCGCCGGGGTACGTCCAGCGTTCGTGGCAATGGTTGGCAGTCGATCGATGAGCTGAGCCGGCAAGCGCCGCTACTCCGCCGCCGCGCCTTCCGTGTCTGCCCGCTCCTCCACCGCGTCCTCCGCCTGCGCGATAGCGACGGCCAGCTTGGTCAGCGGGCGCGGGGATTGTTCAACGACCGGTAGCGGATCGATACTCTTGCCGGCGGTATCGATGTTGAGCGTTTCGAAGCGCTTGGCCGACGTCATCACCTGCGATTCGAGGCTGCCGACGAACGCGTTGTAGGCGGTGTTGGCGCCCTCGAGGTTCTTGCCGAGCTTCGCGACATGGTCACCCATCTTGGCAAGGCGGGCATGGAGTTCGCGACCCAGCTGGCCGATCTGGCGCGCTTCGCCGGCCAGCTTTTCCTGCCGCCATACCGCCGCGACGGTGCGGGCAATGGCAATCAGGTTGGTCGGCGTCGCGATAAGCACGCGGCGGTCGAACGCATAGTCCCACAGCGCCGGGTCATGCTCCAGTGCGGCGGCGAGGAAATGTTCGCCCGGCACGAACATCACGACATAGTCGGGCGTGTCCTCGAACTGCGACTGGTAGCTCTTGGCACCGAGCGCGTTCACATGGTTCTTCATCGACGCGACGTGCGCGGTCATGAAGCCGGCGCGCTCCACTTCATCCACCGCGCCATGTGCGTCCTGATAGGCGTTGAGCGACACCTTGGCATCGATGACCAGGCTCTTTCCGCCGGGTACCTTCACGATGGCATCGGGACGTAGACGCCCGTCGCCATGGTCGACCGACACCTCCATCTGGAAATCGGTATGTTCGGCAAGGCCGCAGGTTTCCAGCACGTTGCGCAGCTGCTGTTCGCCCCAGCGGCCCCGCGCCTTGGGCGCGGAACGCAGCGCGTTGACAAGCTTCGCCGCCTCGCTCTTCACCGATTCCTGGCCGATGCGCATCGCGTCCATCAGGCCCTTTAGCGTGCCATAGCCTTCCTGCCGTTCGCCCTCGACCTTGGTAATGCTGGCTTCGTAGCGCTTCAGCGTCGCCTCGACCGGGGCCAGCAGCGCCTTGAGCTTCATCTCGTTGGTGTCGCCGGCCTGGGCGAAACGTTCCTGCGCGCGTTGCAGGAACTGCTTCTGCGCCCCTTCCAGCATGACATGCGCGGTTTCGCGGAACTGCGCAGCCATCGCTTCGCGCGCGTCCTTGAACTCTGCCAGCCGCTCCTCGAACGCCGCCGCATTGGCCTTGAGTGCCGCATGATCGAGCAGCAGCGCATCGCGGTCGCCGCGTATTTCGGCGAGTTCCTCGCGCAGCGCCGGGACTTCCCTGGCACGTTCGGTCGCGAGTGCGAGGTCGGCGATCGCCTGCTTGAAATCATCCTCGCGCTTGTCGCGTTCCTCGCGCAGCGACTGGACCTGCCGGGTGCCCATCAGCCAGCCGATCGCAAGCCCCGCGAGCAGGACGGCGGCGACGATAACGATGACAAGCGGGTCCATGCGATACTCCGGGAGGAACGGAGAGGGAACCTACCCCCGCCCCGCCCACCGGACAAGGCGAACGCGGTTCGGTTCGTCGCGTTGGAGTGGCACATATCCTTCTTCGCCACCCCAGTCTGCGCTGGCGTGGCGGTTGTGGTGAAGGATGGCCTGTACGACCGACCTTACGCCGCCTTGCGCGCCTTGTTCAGCTTCTTGATGACCATGTCGCGCTTCAACCGGGAGAGATGGTCGATGAACAGCACGCCGTTCAGATGGTCCATCTCGTGCTGGAGGCAGGTCGCCATCAGCCCGTCGAGCCATTCGTCATGGCTGTCGCCATTTTCATCGAGCCACGTCACGCGGCAGCGCGCCGGGCGGACGACATCGGCATATTGTTCGGGGATCGACAGGCAGCCTTCCTGATAGGTCGACAGCTCTTCCGACACTTCCTCGATCACCGGATTGACGAAGGCGTGCGGTGCCTTGACCGGCTTGCCTTCCTCATCCTCCTCGTCCTGCAGATCGATGACCAGCACGCGCTTCGGCACGGCGACCTGGATCGCCGCCAGGCCGATGCCCGGTGCGTCGTACATCGTCTCGAACATGTCGGCGATGAGGGTCTTTACCTCGTCCGTCACGCCCTCGACGGGTTCGGACACGAGGCGGAGGCGGGGATCGGGGATCTCGATGATCGGAAGAATGGCCATAGCGGCTAGCTAGGTAGCATATTTTCGCCGGTCAAGCGACGGGGCGTCGCGCGCGCAGTGCCTGTGCCAGCGTGCCTTCGTCGAGATAGTCGAGTTCACCGCCGACCGGCAGGCCGTGGGCCAACTGGGTCAGGCGGACGGGATATTTCTCGATCCGCTCGGCGATGTAGTGCGCGGTCGTCTGCCCCTCCAGCGTGGCGTTCATCGCGAGGACCACTTCGTCGATCCCGCCCGCCGCGACGCGGCCGATCAACGAATCGATGGCGAGGTCGTCCGGGCGGACACCTTCCAGCGCCGACAGCCGCCCGCCCAGCACATGAAAGCGGCCGGGGAACAGCCGGGCGCGGTCGAGCGCCCACAAATCCGCCACCTCCTCCACCACGCAGAGCGAGCGGTCGTCGCGACGCGGATCGGTGCAGATGCCGCACGGATCGGTCGTGTCGACATTGCCGCAGGTCGAGCAGGTCGCCAGATTCCGCGCCACCCGGTCGAGCGCGATCAGCAACGGGTCGAGCGCCGTCTCCCGCTTCTTGACGAGATGCAGCACCGCCCTCCGCGCCGAACGGGGGCCGAGACCGGGAAGGCGGGAAAGCGCCTGGGTCAGCGCGTCGATTTCGGGAGATGCCATCACTGCCCAAGATAGGGGGTTGCGCGGGTCGACGCCACGGTGTCGAGAGGGATCATGCGGATCATCTTCATGGGCACGCCCGAATTTGCGGTGCCAATCCTTCAGGCGCTGGTCGATGCGGGGCATCAGGTCATCGCGTGCTACAGCCAGCCGCCGCGTCGCGCCGGGCGTGGCAAGGCGCTGACCCCCTCCCCGGTCCACAAGCTGGCCGAATCGCTGGGGATCGAGGTGCGCGTTCCTGAAACGTTGCGCGATCCTTCGGTGCAGGCGGACTTTGCCGCGCTGAACGCGGATGTAGCCGTCGTTGCCGCCTATGGCCTCTTGCTGCCGCGTGCGGTGCTCGATGCCCCGCGACTGGGGTGCCTGAACGTCCATGGATCACTGCTGCCGCGCTGGCGGGGGGCCGCGCCGATCCAGCGGGCGATCCTCGCCGGGGACACGGAAACCGGCGTCGGCATCATGCAGATGGCGGCGGGAATGGATACCGGACCGGTGCGGCTCGAGGCGCGAACGCCGATCGCGGAGAAGACCGCGGGCGAGTTGGCGACCGAACTGAGCGCGATGGGCGCGCGGCTGATGCTGGAGGTGCTGGCCGATTCCGACGCCTATCCCCCTGTCGAACAGGTGAGCGCGGGCGTGACCCATGCCGCCAAGATCGACAAGGCGGAGGCACGGTTGCGCTTCGACGGGAGCGCGGTCGATGCCGAGCGGCAGGTGCGCGCGTTCAACCCGGCTCCGGGGGCTTTTTTCGAGGTGAATGGCGAGCGGATCAAGGTGCTGGCAGCGCAAGTGGACGTCGGTCCGGCCGGTGCGGAACCGGGAACGGTAGTCGGCGACGCGCTGGAGATCGCCTGTGCGGACGGGGTGATCGTGCCGGTTCAGGTCCAGCGGGCGGGGCGTGGAGCGACCTCCGCCGCGGAGATGCTGCGCGGCTTCCCGATCCCGAAGGGCACGCACATCGCATGACCCGCTTCGCCCTGACCGTCGAATATGACGGTCGCCCGTTCGTCGGCTGGCAACGCCAGTCGGAGGGCACCAGCGTCCAGGGAGCGATCGAACGCGCGCTGTTCGAGGTGACGGGGGAGCAGGCCGCGGTCCATGCCGCCGGACGCACCGACGCCGGTGTCCATGCGACGGGAATGCGGGCGCATGTCGATGTGGCGAAGGCGATCGCGCCGTTCCGGCTGATGGAGGCGCTCAATGCGCGGCTCCGGCCCGATCCGGTCGCGATCCTCGATTGCGACGTCGTGCCGGACGACTGGCACGCGCGCTTTTCGTGTCTCGGCCGCGCCTATGTCTATCGCATCGTATGCCGACGCGCGCCGCTGACCCACGAACTGGGGCTGGCATGGCGCGTGCCGCAGCCGCTCGACGTCGACGCCATGGCGGATGCGGCGGAACGGCTGGTCGGGCGGCATGACTTCACTACCTTTCGCTCGGCGCATTGTCAGGCCGACAGCCCGATGCGGACGCTCGACCGGCTGGCGGTCGAGCGCGACGGCGACCGGATCAACATTCACGCCGCCGCGCGGTCGTTCCTGCATCATCAGGTTCGCTCGATGGTCGGCTGCCTCGCAATCGTCGGACAGGGGAAACGCACGCCCGACGATCTGGCCGCTATCTTGGCGGAGCGCGACCGGGCGGCGCTGTGGCTGAATGCGCCGCCGGACGGGCTGTATTTCGTCGAGGCGACCTATCCGTCGGGATGACGTCGCGCAGCGCTAATCCCGTACCAGCCGGGCAACCAGTTCGACATGCGTCGACCAGCGGAATTGTCCGACCGGCTGGACCCAGTCGATACGGTATCCTGCCTGTACCAGCGTCTTGGCATCGCGCGCGAAGCTACTGGGATTACACGAGACATAGGCGATTACCGGCGCCTGGCTCTCGGCCAGTGCCGCCGCCTGTTCGCGGGCTCCTGCACGGGGCGGGTCGAGGATCACCGCATCGAACCGGTCGAGTTCGGTCGCCGTCAACGGGCGACGGAACAGGTCGCGATGGTCGGCGACGACGGAGCGGCCAGCGCGCGCGGCGGCAAGCTTCAGCGCCATGATCGCTTCACGGCCCGCTTCCCCGGCATAGGTCCGCGTCGTGGCGTCGCGCGACAGGGTGAAGGTGCCGAGACCCGCGAACAGGTCGGCGACGATCGCCGCCCCTGCGACCGCTTCGTCGACCGCCGCGATCAATGCCGCCTCGCCATCGCCGGTCGCCTGCAGGAAGCTGCCCGGCGGGAACGGGACCGGCACGCCGCCCAGCGTTACCGTCACCGGCTCCGGTTCCCAGCGTGCCTCCGCCCCCATGCCGTCGTCGATCGACAGCCGGGCGAGGCGCTGGTCCTGCGCGAAGGTCGTGAGCGCTTCGGCCGCGGCCAGTCCGTCCGCGATCTTGCCGATGATGAGGACGTCGACGCCCTGATCGACCCGCGCCAGATGCACGTCGGCGCGCGAACGGTCCTTGAGCGCGGTCGCCAGCAGCCAGCGCAACGGTGCGACGGCGGCGAAGAGTTCGGGCAACAGGACGTGGCATTCGCGCACATCAACGATGCGGTGGGTACCGCTTTCGGTGAAGCCCAGCGTCACCTGCTTGCCGCGCCGGTCAGCGTGGAGCGTCGCACGACGGCGGGTGTAGGGCGCCGACAGGATCGCCGGGCGGACAACCGCGTCGAGCGACTGCGACGCGAGTGCGCCACGCACCCGGTCGGCGACGAAATCGGACTCACTGGTCAGGTCGAGATGCTGGAGCTGGCACCCCCCACAGGTCGGAAAATGTCGACACGGCGGCTCGGCGTGATGGGGGCCATGCGCCAGCGTGCCGTCGGGCAACAGCCGGTCGCCGGGCGCGGCGAACGGAACGTGGCAGCCATCGACCGTCACGCCTTCCCCCCGCGCCGCGACGCGCACGATCAGGTCGTCGTCGGTCAGCGACATTCGGCGACCGCCTGACCAAGGTGACCGATCAGCGCGTCGGCGACAAAGGCCGGGCCAGCGAGCCGCGCGGCGCGGCCGTGCAGCCACACCGCCTGCGCTGCCGCCGCTTCCCCCGCAGGTCGCAGCCGCGCGGCAAGGATACCGGCCAGCACGTCCCCCGTGCCGGCGGTCGACAGCCACGAAGGCGCATCGGGGGAGACGGCGACGGTGCCGTCGGGAGTAGCAATCACGGTATCGGGGCCTTTATGGACGATGGTGGCGCGCACCTGTAGCGCAGCTTGGGCGGTCCGGTCGATCTTGTTCCCGGTGCCCTGCCCGAACATGCGGTCGAACTCGCCGCTATGCGGCGTGAGGAAGGTAGGCGCATCACGGGCGACGATGCGATCGACGCCGGCAGGCCCCAACAGCGAAATCGCATCGCCATCGATTACCAGCGGCGCGTCGGAGGCAAGCGCGGCGTCGATCCATTGCGCAGCCCTGTCGTCGCGACCCAGCCCCGGCCCGACCAGGACCGCCGCCAAACGTTCATCGGCCAGCAGCGTGTCGAGATCGCCGGCCGGACGGCGCACCAGCGCATCGGGAGCACCGCAATCGGTATCGTCGCCGGCCAGCACGACATAGCCTGCGCCGGCCGATAGCGCGGCACGGGCCGCCAGCCGAGCGGCACCGGGCATCGCGCCGGACAGGACGGCAACTAGGCCCCGACGATATTTATGCGCGTCGCGATCCGGAGCAGTAATCACCGGTCGGGCGATGGTCCGTGGCGCAACGGGCAGCGCGATACCGAGATTGGCGAGCAGGACATGCCCCATGCGCGTCACCTGCGGCCCGGTGACGTGCGCCGGCTTCAACGCGCCTAGTGCGACCGTCACGTCCGCCCGTCCGGCACCGGCAAACGCCTGCCCGGCATCGGCGTCGACCCCGCTGGGCACATCGATGGCGATGACATAGGCGTCGCGTGTCAGCCGCTCCAGTTCTGTCGCAAGGTCGGTCGCGAGTGGCCGGGACAGGCCGATGCCGAACAGGCCGTCGACGACGACTGGGCGTACCGCCGCATCAGCCAGCGACGAGACCTCCCCGGACCACGTGGCCCGTACCCGCTCGGCCGCGCCGGAAGTACGTCCGGGCATCGCAGCGACGCCGACATCGACGCCCCGGCTTCGAAGAAGTCTAGCGCAAACAAAGGCATCGCCACCATTATTGCCAGGTCCCGCGAGCAGCAGCACCGGTCGGCCGAGCGCCAATCGACGTACCTCGCGTGCCACCGCCAGGCCCGCATGTTCCATCAGTGCGTCCTGCGTCACGCCGGACGCAAAGGCGGCTTCCTCTGCCGCTCGCATCTGTGCGGTATTCAGGATCGGCGCGTTCGCCGGGAACAGGGTCATCGAGCAACGGGTCCGACGGTCGCGGGCAGGCGATAGCGGGCGCCACCGATCGCGACCTCGATACGATTGTCGCTGACCACCGTGACCTTCGCCACCTCCGCGCCATCGGCCGCGATCACGCCGCGACCGTCGTTGGCGATGCGCAACCGGTGGAAACCGCCATCGGGCTGACGGACCGTCAGCAGCGCGCCTTCTGTGTCGGCGGTCCGCTCTATCGTGCAGTTCGCGGCAAGCGGTGCAATCGCGTCGGCGGCACATTCGATCCGACCGGCGTCATCGGCAGCGGCGCGTTGCTCCGCTTCGATATTCGCCAGAACGGCTGGGTCGGGTCGCCGCTCGCAGGCCGCCAGCAACAGGATGGCAGCAAGGGCGAGGCGGGAACCGGATATCGTCATGGCGACGGGATAACACACCGCGCTACAAACCGTATCCCTGCACGGGCGGGGGTCCAGAGCTGCACGCCTTACGCGGCGCAACTCTGGCCCCCCGTTTGCACACGAGTATGCCTACCCTAACGGTCGACAGGATCAGATATCGGCGTAGACGTGCCGTTCCGCCTTCGCACCCGGATGTGTTACCGCCCCCTGATAGGCCGGGCCGACCGTCGTCGAATAGCGCCACAGCGCACCCGACTGATAATCGTTGACGCGGGGCTGCCACTTCGAACGGCGTTCGGCCAGCACGTCGGGCGCCACGTCGAGGTCGATCGTACCCGCTTCGGCGTCAATGGTGATGATGTCGCCATCCTCGACCAGCGCGATCGGGCCACCTTCGGCTGCTTCCGGGCCGACATGGCCGATGCAGAAACCGCGCGTCCCGCCCGAGAAGCGGCCATCGGTAATGAGCGCAACGGTCTCACCCATGCCAAGACCATAGAGCGCAGCGGTGGTCGACAGCATTTCGCGCATCCCCGGACCGCCCTTCGGCCCTTCGTAGCGGATCACGATGACGGTGCCGTCGGTGATGCTGCGCTGCTCGACGGCAGCGAAGGCATCTTCCTCGCAATCGAACACGCGCGCGGTGCCGGTGAACTGCAACCGCTTCATGCCGGCCACCTTCACGATCGCCCCATCTGGGGCCAGCGTGCCGCGCAGACCGACGACGCCACCGGTCGGGGTAATCGGCGTCTTGACGTCGTAGATGACCTTCTGGTCCGGGTTCCACGTCACTTCGTCGATATTCTCACCGAGCGTCTTGCCGGTGACCGTCATGCAGCTGCCGTCGAGCAGGTCGTTGGCGAGCATCGTCTTCATCAGCATGTAGACGCCGCCGGCCTCGTACATGTCCTTCGCGACATATTTGCCACCAGGCTTGAGGTCTGCGACGTAAGGCGTTGATTTGAAAGCCTCCGCCACGTCGAACAGATCGAATTCGATCCCCGCTTCGTTGGCCATGGACGGCAGGTGCAGGGCGGCATTGGTCGAGCCGCCAGTCGCCGCGACGACGCGCGCGGCGTTGATGAAGGCAGCACGGGTGGCGATGTCGCGCGGGCGCAGGTTCAGGCGAACCAGCTCCATCACCTGCTTGCCGGCGGCGATCGCAATTTCCTCGCGGCTGCGATAGGGTGCCGGCACCATGTTCGAATTGGGCAGCGACAGGCCGATCGCCTCGCCGACGCACGCCATGGTGTTCGCGGTGAACTGTCCGCCGCACGCGCCGTGCCCCGGGCAGGCGACCTTTTCCAGCGCGGTGAGGTCGTGCAGCGGGCAGTTGCCGGCGGCATATCGACCGACCGCTTCGAACACGTCGACCACGGTGACGTCGCGATCCTCGAACCGGCCGGGCAGGATCGATCCGCCATAGACGAAGATCGACGGCACGTTGAGGCGCAACATCGCCATCATCATGCCGGGCAGCGACTTGTCGCACCCGGCAAAGCCGACCAGCGCATCATAGCAATGGCCGCGCACCGACAGCTCGACCGAATCGGCGATGACTTCGCGGCTGACCAGCGAGGATTTCATCCCTTGATGGCCCATGGCGATGCCGTCGGTGACGGTGATGGTGTTGAACCGGCGCGGCATCCCGCCGCCGGCCACCACGCCCTCGCGCGCGGCATCGGCCTGGAAATCGAGCGTCGTGTTGCACGGCGCACTGTCGTTGCCGGCTGAGGCGAGTGCCACGAACGGCTTGGCGATATCCTCTTCGGCGATCCCCATCGCGTAATAATAGCTGCGATGCGGCGCGCGTTCGGGGCCGACGGAAACGTGGCGGCTGGGCAGCCGCGATTTGTCGAAATTCTGGGTCATGGCGACAGCCTATTGCGCAGCAGCGCCCTCCAGCGCAAGTCCGTTGCGCACTGCGGCGATCATATCGGCAAGAATCCCGCACCAGACCGTCACGCCTTCGACGTCGGCGATCAGGTCGTTGCGAACCTCGACTGACAGCGACGGGACACCTTGCCCGTCGGCGTGACGGTCCAGCGTCGCGTTGAGGACGCGGCCCGAGTAGGGTTGCTGGTCGCCGGTTGGGATGCCTTGTGCGCGGAGGTGATCGATCGCGATGCGCGCGGCGCGGTCGTCGCGACCATAGAGAATGCCGGCATCCCACGGACGCGGTTCACCGCCGGTTTCAAGCCGGGGCGTAAAGCTGTGGATCGCGACGATTAGCTTCGGGCGGTCGCGCCGGACCTGATCGCGGATCGCGCGATGATAGGGCGCGTGGAAGCGGGCGATGCGGTCGGCGCGATCGGCACCGGCATTGGCGGCGATGGCGTGGCCATCGGACAGTTCAGGGATCAGGCCGGGATGATCGCTCTGCCGGTGCAAGTCGATGACGAGGCGCGACACCGTGCCCAGGATTGCGGGGGCATCGAGCCGGACGGACAATGCTCGGGTCAGCGGCCCTGCCCCGATATCGACCCCCACATGCAGCGCCAGCAGATGGGGCGGAATGGCAATGTCGTCCGGCACCCGGGCGGACGCATGATCGCACAGCAGAAGCAGGCCAGTGTCGGTTCCGGGCAGGTGGTCGGCAGCAGACATTCAGAACTCCGGCGGTCGACGGTCGTGAAACGCGGCCAGGCCTTCGATCAGTTCGGGACCGCCAAAGGCGGCGTCGAACCGTTCCTCCCCACCCGGTACAGCGTCGATGGCGAGCTTCAGGGCGCGCACGACGTCGGGGGCGTTGGCGGCGATGCGGTTGGCGATCGCCAGCGCATCGTCGCAACGGTGATGGGCGAGGCCGATGGCGTACGCTTCGTCGGCGTCGATGGTGTCACCGGTAAACAGCAACCGCGCCGCTCGCCCCCGCCCGACCGCCGCGACCAGACGCGCGATGTCGGCGGGCGGGTACAATATGCCCAGCCGTGCCGGCGGCACCGCGTAACGTGCTCCATCGCCGGCGACGATCAGGTCGCACGCCAGTGCCAGCGCGACCGCCGCACCGAAGCAGCCGCCATCGACCGCCGCAATGACGGGCATCGGCAGGCGGGCCACGCCCTCGATCGCAGCGGAGAGGCTTTCCCGAAAGATCGCGCGACGAACGGGATCGCGCTGCAGGTCGGCGAATTCGGCGATGTCTGCCCCGGCGGAAAAGATACCCGGCTCACGCGAGGCGATCAGCACGACGCGCGCGTCGGACACCGCCAGATCCGCCGTCCACTTTGCCAGCGCCTGCCAACCCGCGATCGGCAACGCATTGCGCGCCCTGCGCCGGGCCAGCCACAGCGTCACGACCGCCCCATCGCGGGTACAGTCGATCATGGAGGAGAAGTGGGCGGCGTCCGAAGAGACCGCCCACGGACGACCCGCTCCTGGCGTTTGATCCGCTGAGGGGCTGTCGCAAGCTTCGCGCCAATGCGCTCCCCCTCCGTCAGCGGCCCGCGGCTGTTCTGTTTCGGGACGGTCGACTGTCACGCGAGTGCCGTTTCGAGACACCACCACTCGGGTCGCGCCGCGCGGATCGCTGTCGCAGCGGCGGCGCAATCCTCTGCACGATCGAACAGTGCGAAACACGTCGCCCCCGATCCGGACATGCGCGCCAGCCGGACCCCTGTTGCCTGCACCAGCAGCGCAAGGACCGCATCGATGGCAGGCGCAAGTGCCCGCGCCGGGGGTTCGAGGTCGTTGCGGCCGTTCATGGCGATGGCGAGCGCGTCACCGTCGGGAAGCGCGCCGCGATCGATCCGGTCCCACCCGGCAAAGACCGCGGCCGTCGACACACCGACGCCCGGATTGACCAGCAGCACCGGCAGCGGCGGCACGTCGATCGGGCTCAGTCGCTCGCCCCGGCCGCGGCCGATCATCGTCCGCCCCGCCAGACAGGCGGGAACGTCGGAGCCGAGCGCGGCGGCGATCTTCATGAGCCTGGCATCGTCAAGCGCAACATCGGCAAGCCTGGCCATAGCGCGCAAGGTCGCGGCGGCATCGGCCGATCCGCCGCCGATGCCTGATGCGACCGGCAGATGCTTGTCGAGGACGATCGACAGCGGATCGCCGATACCGAATTCGGCGCGGAACGCATCGCGGGCACGGGTAACCAGATTGTCGCCCTCCCCGCCCAATCCGCCGGCGAAGGGGCCGATGATCGCGAAGCCGTCGCGTGTCCCCGCGGTCAGGCGCACCGTGTCGCCATCGCGGACGAACACGAATAGCGTTTCGAGTTCATGATAGCCATCGTCGCGCCGGGCGCGGACGTGGAGGGCGAGGTTCAACTTGGCGGGCGCGGGTTCGACGATCATCGCGGTCAGCGATGCGACGAAGCCGGCCCGTTCGCAAGCTTCGTCGCCAGTCGCGCCGCGTCCGGACCGGCAGCGGACACGGCAGCGGCGCTCCACGCATAGCGCGCCTCGACCCGCCGACCGGCGGCCCAGTAGAGGTCGCCGAGATGCTCGTTAATCTCGACATCGTCGGGCGCCTGCCGCACCGCGCCCTCGATCAGCGGTAGCGCGGCAGCGAGGTTACCGGCGCGAAACCGGGCCCAGCCGAGCGAATCGGCGATTGCCGGATCCTTCGGCGCAAGGGCGTGCGCCCGCTCCAGCATTCGCGTCGCGTCCGCGACATTCTCTCCGCGATCGACCTGCGCATAGCCGAGATAGTTGAGCGCCGCCGGCTCCTGCGGCGCAAGTTCCACTGCGCGACGCAGCATCGGCAGCGCCTCCGCCCAGTCGCCCGCGCGGTCGAGCGCGGCACCGCGTTGCAGGTAGAGCGTCCAGTCCGCCGCGCCGCCGGCCTGCGCCAGCGCACGTGCATAGATCGGCGCAGCCTCGGCCGGCCGGTTCGCTTCAAGCAGGAGATCGGCATAGCGGCGCAGGCTGGCGGTCGTGGCATCGCGGTTACCCGCCTCGTCGCGCGCCAGCGCGAGCGCGCCGGACAGGTCGCCTGCCCGTTGCAGGATGACGATGCCGAGCGCATCGGCATTGCTTGCGAACGGATCGCCGGCCGGGATCGACGCCAGCGTTGCCTGCGCCTCCGCCACCGCATCGTCGCGTGCGAGAGCATCGGCCAGCGCGATGCGAGCACGGGAATAATCGGGATCGAGCAGCAGGGCGCAGCGGCTGAGCATGATCGCCAGCGCTTCGGTCCCCTCCGCCGACAGGTCGCCGGCCATGCGCGCGAACAGGCGCGACACGCCGAACCGCGCATCGCCCTTGCTGCCACGCCCCAGCGTCCGGGCGGCGCGGACCATGACCGGATCGTCACCGGCCAGCAGCGCACGGGCGCTATCGCGTTCCCCCGCTCGGGCAAGGAGTTGCGCGGCATTGAGGCGGAAATCTCCGTCGCCACCGGTCGTGGACAGCAGCGCCCGCGTCGCAGCGACGCCCTCGGTTATCTTGCCGGTGGCGAGCAGGCGCAGCGCGGCATTCTCGGCGGCATAGCGGCGTGGAATCGCCCCGCCATCGGCCAAGCCGTCGGGCGCGGGCAGATCGACCCAGCCGGCCAGCAGCGGCGTCAGGAAACCGAGCGGTGATCCCGCCAGCCGGTCGAGTGCGGCACGCTGTCCCGGCACGTCGCGGGCAAGGACCGCGTCGCTGAACATAAGCAGGTCGAGGTCGGGCGGCGCCACATCGGCGGCACGCAACACCGCCCCGGCGCGGCGGGCCAGCGGCAGGTCGCCTGCCGCCAGCGCCTGTCGCAGCGCCCGGACGGCGATGACCGGGTCCGAGGGCTGCGCGGCGAGCGCCAGCGCATAGCCCCGGGCGGCAATGGTAACCTGTCCTTCCGCATCGGCGGCACGGGCATGGACATAGGCGGTCAGTGGGGCGGCCGGCACGGTGGAGGCCGCCGACGCCGGTGCCGCCACCAGCGTCGCCAAGACTAATCCCAGGCTACATGTTCGGATAATTCGGTCCTCCGCCGCCTTCCGGCACGACCCAGTTGATGTTCTGGGTCGGGTCCTTGATGTCGCATGTCTTGCAGTGGACGCAGTTCTGCGCGTTGATCACAAATTTCGGATTGTCGGTTTCTGCCCCCACAATCTCATATACGCCCGCCGGACAGTATCGTTGCGCGGGTTCGTCATAGAGCGGCAGGTCGTAGGTGACCGGCACGTCGGGATCCTTCAGCGTCAGGTGGACCGGCTGGTCCTCCTCGTGGTTGGTGTTCGACAGGAACACCGACGACAGCCGGTCGAAGCTCAACACGCCATCGGGCTTTGGATAGGCGATCGGCTTCACCTGATCCTTGCGCCACAGGCTTTCGTGATCGGGATGGTGGGCCATGGTGAAGGGCATACGGATGCCCCAATGTTCCGCCCACATCGTCGCATTGGCGATGCCCGATCCGACGAAATCGCCATATTTCTTGACCAGCGGCACGACGTTGCGGACCGTGCGCAGTTCTTCGTAGACCCAGCTCGCCTCGTACGCGGCGGTGTAGGCCGTCAGTTCATCGCCCGAGCGGCCATCGCGCACTGCGGCGAAGGCGGCTTCGGCGGCCATCATGCCCGACTTCATCGCGGTATGGATGCCCTTGATCCGCGGCACATTGAGGAAGCCCGCCGAACAGCCGACCAGCACCCCGCCGGGGAAGGTCAGCTTCGGCACCGACTGCCACCCGCCATCGTTGATTGCGCGCGCGCCATAGGAGACGCGCTTGCCCCCCTTCAGGATCGCGGCGATCGCCGGATGGGTCTTCCAGCGCTGCATTTCCTGGAACGGGGAGAGATAGGGGTTGGAATAGTTGAGCCAGGTGACGAAGCCCAGCGCCACCTGCCCGTTCGCCTGATGGTACAGGAACCCGCCGCCATTCGAACCGCGCGTCTCGCTGAGCGGCCAGCCTTGCGTGTGGATCACGCGGCCGGGCACATGGTTTTCGGCCGGAATGTCCCACAATTCCTTGATGCCGAGGCCATAGACCTGCGGCTGGCTGTCGCGTGCTAGGTCGAAGGTGCGGATAATCTGCTTCGACAGATGTCCGCGCACGCCCTCTGCGAAGAAGGTATATTTCGCGTGGAGTTCGAGGCCCGGCTGCCAGTCGGGCTTGCGCGTGCCGTCGCGGGCGATGCCCATGTCGCCGGTCGCGACGCCCTTCACCGACCCGTCGTCATGGTAGAGAATTTCGGCGGCAGCAAAGCCGGGGAAGATTTCGACGCCCAGCCCCTCGGCCTGCTCGGCCAGCCAGCGGCACATATTGCCGAGCGACCCGGTATAGGTGCCCTTGTTCTGCATGAACGGCGGCAGGATGCGGTGCGACACCTCGCTGCTGCCGGTTTCCGACAACAGCCAGTGATGGTTTTCCGTCACCGGCACTTCGGCCATCGGGCAGCCCATGGTGCGCCATTCGGGTAGCAGTTCGTCCATCGCGCGCGGATCGAACACCGCGCCGGACAGGATATGGGCGCCGACCTCCGACCCCTTTTCCAGCACGCAGACGCCCAGCTCCTCGCCCGCATCCGCCGCCATCTGCTTCAGCCGGATCGCGGCGCACAGGCCGGCAGGCCCCGCGCCGACGATCACGACGTCATAGGGCATCGATTCCCGTTCGCTCATTGCATCATCCTCTTGGGGCCATTCGCCCCCCATGTCGTCGCGTGAGGGCAACGCCCTGTCCTTGCCAACGATTTGGGCAGATTGACGGGGAGGTCAACCCAGTGCCTTAAGGGCGGCATGGGGGCGGACCAACATATTTCGTGGCACGAAGCGGCAGCCAGCGCACTGGAATGGTGGAGCGACGCAGGGGTCGACACGCTGGTCGAGGACGAACTGCGCGACTGGTTCGCGGTCCCCGCCGCCCCGGTCCGGCCGCTTGCCGTAACGTCTGCGCCCGCCGCCGACCTGCCGCCCGACACGCTCGATGCGTTCCTGACATGGCGGATGGGCGATGCGGTGCCGGAGGCATCGTGGAATGCCGGACGGGTGCCGGTCGTCGCACAAAAAAATCCGTCGCTGATGATCCTGACCGACCTGCCCGAGCCGGATGATTCGGCCGAGGCAGGGTGGATGACCGGCCCGGTCGGCGTGCTGCTCGACCGGATGCTGGCGGCGATCGGCGAGGTTCGCGATACCGTCGTGGTCGCCGGCATCGCCCATGCCCGGCCGCTGACCGGCAGGATGCCCGCCGATGCGCAGGGCGCACTGGAGGAACTGGCCCGCCGCCTCGTCACCCTGGTCGCGCCGCGGAAACTGCTGCTGTTCGGCGCGGAACCGTGCCGCGCGCTACTCGGCCCCGACGGGTCGCGTGGTGGTTTACGCACCCTTAACCATGACGGCATAGCCTGTCCCACGATCGCCACGTTCCACCCGCGCTTCCTGTTGGAGCGGCCCCTGGCCAAGGCGGAAACATGGCGGCACCTGCAGTTGCTTATCAGGGAACCGACCGCGTGAAGCTCAACCCACTCGTGTTCGCGGCGCTGCTCTTGCCCGCACTTCCCACCGCTGCCCAGGCCGATGATTCGCCGACGCGTGGCGCGGCCATTTCCGTCGCCGAGGCGCGCATCCCCCCGCAATTGTCGCCCGAGGATCGCGACGCCTATACGCAAGTCTTCGCCGCTATCCGTGGCGGGCGCTGGGCCGATGCGCAACTGCGGCTGGACGCGATGAAGCCCGGCCCGCTCCACGCCATTGCCCGCGCCGAACTCTATACCGCAAAGGGGTCGCCCAAGGTCGAACTGCCGCAATTGCTGGCGCTGCTGAACGAAGCCCCCGACCTGCCCCATGCCCCCGATCTCGCCCGCCTCGCAAAGCTGCGCGGGGCGAGTGCGCTCCCCGAACTGCCGACGCCGCAGCGGCTGGTGTGGTTCGATGCCGCGCCGGTCCGCGTCCGCGCCAAGGCGGCGCGCAGCGATGCCGCCGCCGCGCAACTGCTCGACGCGATGAAGCCCTATGTGAAGGCCGATGACGGTGCCGCCGCCGAGGCGCTGATTGCGACGCGCGCCGCCGAGCTGACTCCGGAAGCGCTGACCGAGATGCGCGGGCGGGTCGCATGGATCTATTTCGTGGCCGGCGACGACGCCAATGCCCGCCGCCTCGCCGCCGTGGCGCAGCAGGGCGAAGGCGAATGGACCGCGCAGGCGGACTGGACGCAGGGGCTGGCGGCATGGCGGCAACAGGATTGCGCCGCAGCGCAGGCCGCCTTCGCCAGCGTCGCGCAGCGCGCGGGTGACACCGAACTCCGCTCGGCCGGCCTCTATTGGGCGACGCGCGCCGACATCGCCTGTGGCCGCCCTGACCTGGTGCAGGCCCGCCTGCAGACCGCCGCGCAATATGGCGAAACCTATTACGGCCTGCTTGCTCGACAGGCGCTGGGCCTGATCGACGGGGCCGACGCCGCCGCCCGTGCTCCGGCAACCGAAGACTGGCGCGCGCTGGAGCGGCGGTCGAATGTGAAGGTCGCCGCTGCCCTCACCGAAATCGGCGAAGGCGCGCTGGCCGACAAGCTGCTGCGCCATCAGGCGCGGATCGGCGGCGCGGGCGACTATGCCGCGCTGACCCGGCTGTGTGGTTCGCTGAACCTGCCCGCGACCCAGCTATGGCTGTCGCACAATGGACCGCAAGGTGCGCGTCCGCTCGTGGAGGCACGCTACCCCGCGCCGGACTGGACGCCGGAGGGCGGCTGGCGCGTCGACAAGGCGCTGGTTTTCGCGCACACGTTGCAGGAATCGCGCTTCGATGCCGGCGTCGTCAGCCCGGCGGGCGCGACCGGTTTGATGCAGATCCGGCCCGGCGCGCTGACCGATTATGCGCGAGCCCACGGGCTGAACCTCGAAAAGTCCGCCTTGTCCAACCCCAAGGTCAACATGGCGGTCGGGCAAAGCTATCTGGAGCAGTTGCGCGACCGGCCGTTCACCGGCGGCCTGCTGCCCAAGGTCATCGCCGCGTACAATGCCGGGCCGACCCCGGTTGAGGCGTGGAACGTGCAGCTGAAGGATGGCGGCGATCCGCTGCTCTACATCGAATCGATCCCGTACTGGGAAACGCGCGGCTATGTCATGACCGTGCTGCGCAACTACTGGATGTATGAAAAGCAGGCCGGCAAGCCGTCGGCCAGCCGCGCCGCGCTGGCGCAGGGCATGTGGCCGAAATTTCCCGGCTTGCCCGGTGCCGCTGCCGTCCGCGTGAAGACGGACCGCCAGACGCGGGTGGCCGATGCCAATTGACGAAAGCCGGGCATTCGTCCCGGTGCGGATCGCGGTACTGACCGTATCGGACACGCGCGGGCTGGCGGAGGATCGCTCCGGGGACACGCTGGTCGCCCGGATCGAGGGTGCCGGCCACATCGTCGCCGACCGGGCGATCATACGCGACGATATCGACACGATCGTCGCCCGACTGCATGGCTGGATCGACGACGATACGATCGATTGCGTCATCACGACGGGCGGCACCGGCGTTACCGGCCGCGACGTGACCCCCGAAGCGGTCGAGCGGGTCGCGACCAAGCTGATCCCGGGCTTCGGCGAACTGTTCCGCTGGCAGAGCTATGCCAAGATCGGCACCTCCACCATCCAGTCGCGCGCCACCGCCTGTGTTACGCGCGGCACCTATATCTTTGCGCTGCCCGGATCGACCGGCGCGGTGAAGGACGGGTGGGACGGTATCCTCAGGGAACAGCTCGATATCCGCCATCGCCCCTGCAACTTCGTCGAACTGATGCCGCGTCTGCTGGAGCGGTAGCGGCAGGGCGAGGCGCGGGACGGGCGCGGCCGTCGCCCACGCATTTCTGCACGGACAAAAAAAGGCGGCGGCCCGACCGGGGCCACCGCCTTTTTCGTTCCACCGGATCGGCCGGCGCGCCTGAACGCGCCGGCCGGGTCGGATCAGAAGCGCACCTTCACCGTGCCGCGATACGACTGGTTGCGGATGTCGCGCTCGATCGTGGTGTCGGCCGCGACCGAGAATTCGACCTTGTCGCTGCCGAACGCGAAGCCGCCGCCGATTTCGCCCCATTCGTCGTCGCGCGTCGGCAGCGCGAAGGCAACGCTCGGCCCGATGCCGTTGGCGAAATTAGCGGTGAAGAACGCCGCGCGATCCTCGAACTCCCGGACATAATAGGCCGAGGCGAATGGACGGAAGCCGCCGAACGCGCCGTCCAGCACCGCACCGGCACGGCCCTGCAGGCTGGTATATTTGTCGGCGTCATAGCGCAGCGCCGGACCGCCCCCGGTTTCGACCGTCGGCGTGAAGCCCAGCTGGCTGGCACGTACAGCGATGCGCGGGCCGATATGCAGCTGGTCGGTACCGAACAGATAGCCCGCGCCGACCTCTGCCTGGAGCGCCAGTGCATTGTCGCGGGCGCGCAGGGTGAACGGCGTGGCACCGAGCGACACGTTGCGGCTGGTCCGCGCCTGATACACGCCCGCACCGAACTGCGCGTCGACGGTGACGCCCATCGGGGCCTGCACCTTGCCGTACAGCGTCCCCTGGATCAGCTCGCCGCGCGCCTGCTGGCCGAAGCGCTGCTGCCCGTCGACATCGCTGTACGACAGGCCGAAACCCAGCACGGCGGTATCCGACAGCGCCTTTTCGACGCCGCCCGCGATGTAGAAGCCGTCGAACTCGTCACGCCCGCTCGCAGGATTGACGCCCGGCATCCCCGGCGAACTGCCACGGATATAGCCGCCGGCGAGGAACGCGCTGGCATCGTCGGGCAGCACGCCTTCGCGGATCGACGTGACCGCCGAGTCGGTCTGTGCCGCGACGCCCATGGTCGGGGCCATCACCGCGCCGACGACCACGTCGTTCGGCCGCCCCATCACCGCCAGCGTACCGCCCAGCGGCTGCGCCGGATCGATCACCGCCAGCCGTTCGCGATAGAAACGGGCGACATTGTCCATCGCCGCCGTGCCGATCGCGCGCTTGGTCGTTTCCGACCGCGGGGCCAGCCCTTCCAGCGATGCCTGGATCCCGGCCTGCGACTGGAGATCGAGGATGCCATAGGCTTCGGACAAGGCCGAATAATTGCCGCGATCCTGGTCGAGCAGCTGCGCATAAGCGGTCTGGATCGGCGTCTGCGCGACGACATTGGCATAGCTGCCCGCATCGATCCGTGCGGTGACGCTGTTCGCCGTATAGCTCAGCACCGGCCGCAGGATGGCGCTCAGCGCACCCGGCTGGGCGAAGCGGCCGCGGATTTCGCCGGCGGCGGTCAGGATCGTGTAGCTGTCGTTGTAGCGGATGGTGCTGCCCGCGACCGGATTGAACAGGACGGAGCCGCCGATGCTGGCCAGGCCGTCCGTCGTGCCGTTGCGCACCAGCGCAATCTTGTCCGACACGCCGCCGGTACCGATGTCGATCGCCAGCTGCGTGCCCGAGGCGAGGATCAGGTTACCGCCGATGGTCAGCGTGCCGATCGTCCCGATCGTGCCCGGCGCGATCGTGCCGCTGACGCTGGTCAGGAAGCGCGAATCGACCCGGCCCGAGCCGCTGAGCAAGCCGCCGAGCAGGAAATAATCGCCGCCGGTGCGCACGCGCCCGTCGACGATCGTCTGGCCGTTCAGCTGGTTGATCTCAATCAGGCTGGTCAGCGATCCGGTGCTGGTGACGTTGAGCCGCGCCGCGCTGTTGGCGATCGACAGGCGGTCGATGGTGACCGACGTGTCGAGCGTCGTGGTGCCGGCGGCTCCCAGCGTCACGTCGAAATAGCGCGCGACGATGCCCGATGCCTTCACGGGATCGCTGTTGTTCGGCACGAAGTTCGTCGCGCCGGGCAGCCCGTTGGCCAGCGTCGCGGCACCGACGGCCTTTGCCGCCGGACCGGCGTCGACCGGATCGCGCGCCACCGCCACGCCGTTCTGGTAATAGATGCCGGTTGCCAGGTCCTTGCAGATCGAACTGGACCCGCTTTCGAAGCACAGCTGCCCGAAATCGCCACCCGATCCGGCCTCGCCCTGTCCGGCGGTGGTCGGCACGCCGTTTACCAGCTTGCCGTTCTGGATCACCTGATAGCTGGGATCGAGTTCGGTCTGCCAATGGGTCGCGTCGGTCCACTTCGCGTCGCCCGCCTTCGCGCTAACATAGCGATAGGGGTTCGATGCGACGATATAGTCCCAGTAGAGATAGAGCGGCTGATAGAAGGACGACGTGCCGTAGGACGAGGACGGCTGCGCCGCATAATAGCGCGTACCGCCCGACAACACGCCCAGCACGACCGGCTTGCTGAACGTCTTGTCGAGGATCAGCGGACCGCCCGAATCGCCGCCGGCGGTGATGCCTTCGTTCGGGAGCGCATCGTCCTTGAACAGGTTGAAGTCGAACCGGCTGGCCGACGACGTGCCGCGACGCGGATCGTCGAGGTCGGTCATGTACAGGTTCTGGTTCAGCGTGCGGCCGCTGCTGCCATAGAGGAACAGGTCGACGTCACTGAGCGAGGCGAGCGCACCCAGGTAATTCTCCGCCACGCGGCGCCGGTAATCGATGCCGCCGGTATCGCCGTTCAGCCCGGTGCCGTTACGGCCATAGCCGGTGATGACGACGTGATAGCCGGTGCCGGTCGCATTGTTGATCGACGACGGCGCAGGCAGCGCGGAAAACAGCAGCGCCCAGGCCGGAATGCCGACCGCCGGCGTATCCAGCGTCGCGATGGCGACGTCGGATTGCAGGAAGCCGCGATTTTCGGTCTTCAGCGAATCGGTCAGGTAGGACACCTGATTGACGTTGAACATGGCATTGGACGGCGTGGAGCGGAACGCGGTCACGCCGGTCGTCGCATTGCCGAACAGCCAGTCGCGCACGCCCTGGAGATTATCCGCCTTGAACCCGAACGCCATCTGCTTGTTGCCGGCTTCGGTGCCATAGGCGCTGGCCGGGCTGGTGTTCATGCAGTGCGCGGCCAGGATCACCATGCGCGGATTGACCAGCGTGCCGGTGCAAAGGCTCAGGCTGCCGCCGCCCTGATTGATGAACATCTGGCCGACGCCGGTGATGTCGTTCGGATCGCGCGCAGTCGTCGGCGTACCCGGCGGGTTGATGACGACCTGAGGCTCATCGACCGACGATCCGCCCGGCATCACGCCGCCGGGAACCCCGCCGAACGGCGCGACGCTGACCGGAGCGGACCCAATCGGGCCGGCAGAGATCGTTCCGACATGCGGCGCGTCGAACGATTCGACCGGGCGATCCTGCGCCTGCGCCTGCGCCTGCATGGCGAACGGCATCACCGACGTGAGCAGCGCGCACCGAGCCACACGGCGGAAAGCCGCCGATCGACGTTGTACCATTTGACATCCCCTGTACTTCGGACGGCCTGAATTTCGCCGTGAAGCCCGCATCCTATGCTTTGTCCGAAAGCTGTCAATTCATGCGGCGGCGTATCGATCATCAATAATTCGTATTGGCCACGCTGTTGCAAACCGGCACCACCGCGCCATCGCGCCATCGCGCCGCGTGACCAAAAGTTCATGTCGCGCTCACCCCGCCGCCCGGAACGATCGCCTAACGCGGCACTACCGGGGGCGCATCGTGCGACCACCGCAGACGTTCGAGGTCGCCGCAGAGTGAGCAAGCCCATTTTCTTCGATCCCACCGGCCGACGCGGTGTCTGGGCACGGCGCGGGGTCGCGCTGCTGATCCTCGCGGTCGTGCTGGCGGCGATCGCCTTTGCGTCGACGCTGGTGCTGACGCCGCGCACGCTGGGAATGCCGCTGCCGTTCGCAAGGCGCCATGGCGAGGCGTTCGCCCCGCGCGGCGACGGTCTGGCGAAGCACGGCCGCTGGCTGCCGCGGGCGAGTGCACCGACACAGGGATCGCCGCTGACCATCGGCTTCTACGTGCCCGATACGGCGGGCGGGCTGTCGTCGTTGCAGCGGCATATGGCGGGGCTGGACTGGATCGTACCGGCCTATATCACCGTGGTCGGACAGCAGGTTCATGCGATCGACGATCCCCGTCTCGCCCAACTGCTGGCCGGCACGCGCCACGCGCCGAAGATGCTGCCGATGGTGCAGAACCTGACCGACGACAACTGGGATGGTGCCGGAGCCGCCCGAATGCTTGCCGATCCGCAGGCCCGCGCGACGCTGGTGGCGCAGCTCGCCGGCTATGTGCAGGCGCATCACGCCGCCGGGCTGGTGATGGATTATGAAAGCCTGCCCGCTGCCGCCGTCGCGCGCTATCCCGCCTTCCTCGCGCAGTTGCACGCGGCGCTGCCCAAGGGCGCGACGCTGGCGGTCACCGCGCCGGCGGGCGATCCCGACTGGCGGTTGGCCGATGTGGCGCGGGCGACCGACCACGTCATCCTGATGGCCTATGACGAGCATTGGGAAAGCGGCACGCCCGGCCCGATCGCGTCGCAGCCCTGGTTCGTCGCGCAGGTCGAACAGGCGATCCGGCAGGTCGGTCGCGACAAGCTGGTCGTGGCGCTGGGCAGCTATGCCTATGACTGGCACGATGGCGGTGCGGATGCGCTGTCGATCGAGGAAGCGTGGCTGGCCGCGCATGATTCCTCGGCCCAGATCGGTTTCGACCGGTCGAGCGGGAATGCCGGCTTCACCTATGCCGACGAACGCGGCAGCCGGCACCAGGTGTGGATGCTGGACGCGGCGACCAGCTGGAACGAACTGGCCGCGCTGCGGCGCATGGGGCTGGACGATGTGGCGCTGTGGCGACTGGGCAGCGAGGATGCCGGGATCTGGAACGATCTCGCCGCCTTCCGCACCACCGACCGCGTCCATCGCATCGGCCGCCTGCAAAGCGCGCTGAACGTCGATGTCGAGGGGTCGGGCGAGGTGCTGCGCATCACCAACCGGCCGACCGACGGGCAGCGGGCGTTGCAGTTCGACCGCGACGGCATGATCGCCGACGAACAATATGCCGCGCTCCCCACCCCCTATGTCGTGCAGCGCACCGGCGCGGCCGATCCGAAGGCGATCGCGCTGACGTTCGACGACGGCCCCGACGCGACCTGGACGCCGCCGATCCTCGATGCGCTGGAAAAGGCCGGCGTGCCCGCCACCTTCTTCGTCGTCGGCGAAAATGCGCTGGAGCATCCGGGCCTGTTGCAGCGGATCGTGCGCGACGGGGACGAGATCGGCAACCACAGCTACACCCACCCGAACCTCGCCACCACCGGCGAACGCACGACCAAGCTGGAGCTGAACGCCACGCAGCGCCTGATCCAGGCCTATACCGGGCGGTCGACGACGCTGTTCCGCGCACCCTATTTCGGGGATGCCGAACCGACGACGATGGACGAAATCGCCCCGGCGCTGCTGGCGCAGGATCTGGGCTATACCGTCGTCGGGCTGCACGTCGATCCGAACGACTGGCAGCGGCCGGGCACCGATTCCATCGTCCGGCAGGTCGTCGAGCAGGTCGAGGACGCCAGCGCCGACAGTTCGCGCAACGTCGTCCTGCTGCATGACGGTGGCGGCGACCGGCAGCAGACGGTCGATGCCCTGCCGCGCATCATCGCCATCCTGAAGGCGAAGGGGTACCACTTCGTCACCGCATCGCAGCTGGTCGGCGTCCCCCGCGCGGTCGCGATGCCGGCGGTGACCGGGCGCGACCTGATGGCGGTGCGTACCGACGTCGCGATCTTCATCGTGCTGGCGGCGATCTCGGTCACCCTCGCCTGGCTGTTCTACCTCGCCATCGGCCTCGGCATGGCGCGCGCAGTGCTGATGGCGGCGCTCGCCTGGTTCCAGTCGCGGCGGCAGCGTCCGACCCCGCCCGACTATCACCCCAGCGTTTCGGTCATCATTCCGGCGTATAACGAAGAGCGTGTGATCGCCGATTCGGTCGCCCGGGTGCTGGCGAGCGACTATCCGGGATTGCAGGTTATCGTCGCCGACGACGGGTCGAAGGACGCGACCAGCCAGGTCGTCCGCGACCGCTTCGCCGCCGATCCGCGCGTCACGCTCCTTACGCTCGCCAATGGCGGCAAGGCGGCGGCGCTCAACCGCGCGCTGTTGCAGGCGGAGTGCGAGGTCATCATCGCGCTCGACGCCGATACCCAGTTCGAACCGACGACCATCGCCCGGTTGGCGCGCTGGTTCGCCGATCCGAAGCTAGGCGCGGTCGCGGGCGATGCGCGCGTCGGCAACCGGGTGAACCTCGTCACCCGCTGGCAGGCGGTCGAATATATCACCGCGCAGAACCTCGAACGTCGCGCGCTTGCCGGGTTCGATGCGATGACCGTGGTGCCGGGCGCCGTTGGCGCATGGCGGCGGGCCGCGCTGGACGCGGTCGGCGGCTATCCCGAAGACACGCTGGCCGAGGACCAGGACCTGACCATCGCCATCCAGCGGGCCGGCTGGCGCGTGACCTACGACCCGCGCGCCGTTGCGTGGACCGAAGCGCCCGAAAGCTTCAAGGCACTTGCCAAACAGCGCTATCGCTGGGCGTTCGGCACGCTGCAATGCCTGTGGAAGCATCGCCGCGTCCTGATGACCGGCAAGCCCGCCGGCCTCGCCCGGATCGGCCTGCCACAGGCGTGGCTGTTCCAGATCTTCTTCGCCGCCATCTCTCCGCTGATCGACCTCGCCCTGATCCTGTCGATCGTCGGCACCGCCGTCCGCGTGGCCCAGCACGGCTGGGCGCAGACGAGCGGCGATGTCGGGCAGATGGGGCTGTACTGGCTCTGCTTCACCGCGATCGACGTGGCGTGTGGCTGGGTCGCGTATCGGCTGGACGGGAACAAGGCGCGCTACCCCGCGCACCTGCTCGTCGCCCAACGGCTGGTCTATCGCCAGATCATGTACTGGGTCGTGCTGCGCGCCATCGCATCGGCGATCGGCGGATTCGTGGTCGGCTGGGGCAAGCTGGAGCGCAGCGGCCGGGTCGAGGCGGCGGCTTGACGACGGGCGGGGCGGCCTATCCCGCCGCCCCGTCCTCCGCCGCCAGCCGGTCGAGCCACGCCTGCGCCTGTCGCGGCTCGCCCATCGCCTGCGGTCCGACCGGCCCGCGCGATTTCAGGAATTCCTGCCGCAGCGCGAACGGCGGCAGGCCAAGCTGGTCCCGCGCGGCATCGATCGCGTCGGCCAGTTCCTCCAGATGATCGATCACCGGCGCGATGGCGGCACGGGTCCGGCGATCCGGCCGGTGGTCGAACAGCCCCGACTTGCCCGCAGCGGTACGGCGCAGTGCCTCGATCAACGCGGTACGATACTCGGTTTCCTGTTCCAGCCGGAGGTCGTCCAGCCGGGCGAGACGATCTGCCTTTGCCATGACCGGTCTTTAGGACACCGGGTTTCCCCGCGCCACCATCAGAAGCCGATGCGCAACCGCGCCATCAACCGAGGGACGGTAACGCCGCCGGCGAGGCCGGCACTCTCTCCCTCGGCCGAAAGCGTCGCCTTGTCCGACAGACGGAGCTGCGCCCGGCCCGATCCTTCGAAGCGCCGCTCGGGCAGCGCGGTCAGGCGATAGCGGCCATCGTCGCGGTCGCCGCAGACGACGATCTCCCCCTCGCCCGTGTTTCGGTCGCAGGACGGTTCCGGCAATAGCGGTTTGAGGTCGATCCGCAGCGGCGGTTCCGCGGCCGTCTGCACCAGCATCAGCAACGGCCACATCGCGCGCCTCCCGTATCGGTCACACTGTTCCGCGCAATTATGGCAGTGTCGGGGCGGCCGTCAGCGCGTCACCGTCATACGCACCGCAAGTCCCGGCGCATTGTCGCTCAAGGTCAGCGTACCGCCATGAAGATGTGCGACGGCCGCCACCAGCGACAGCCCGAGCCCCGCCCCGCTCTCGGTCCGCGCCGCGTCCAACCGACCGAAACGACGCAGCGCATCGCCGCGTCTTTCGGGGGCTATGCCGGGTCCGTCATCGGCAACCGTGATCGCCGCGCCGCCATCGGCCTCTGCAACCGTCAGGCGAATGACGCCGGCACCATATTTCAATGCGTTATCGATCAGATTTGCCACGGCCTGTCCGATCATTTCGCGATTGGCAGGCACCGTGACCGCTTCGCTATCGGCGACGTGGATGGTCAGCCCGCGATCCTCGGCCAGCGGTTCGAACATGTCGGCGACATCGGCGACCAGTGCCGACAGGTCGACCGGCTGGAACGCCTCGCGCCCGATCCCCGCTTCCGCACGGGTGATGCGCAGTGCGGTGTCGAGCATCCCGAGCAGCCGGTCGCCTTCCTCCATCGCTCGCAGCACCGCGACCCGGCCCTCTTCGCTCTCCGCCGCCGCCAGCGCGCGTTCCAGCGTGGCGCGCAACCGGGTGAGTGGCGAGCGCAGGTCGTGCGCCAGCCCATCGGTCGCCAGCTTCAGTTCGCCGACCAGCGTCGCGATCCGGTCGAGCATCGCATTGACCGACCGGCCCAGCGCCTCGAACGCATCGGCACCGCCGTCCAGCGCCACTCGCTGGTCGAGGTCGCCCGCCGTCACCGCCGCCACCGTCTGCGCCGTCCGGCCAAGCCGTGCCGCGATCAGTCGGGCTGCGACCCAGCCGGCCAGCCCGGCCAGCAACAGCGCGACGATCATCGCCGCGACCATCGCCGCCTCCATCGCGCCGACGAACGCCAGCTCGCCCTCGATCACATGGCCGGTCAGCAGCCGCGTACCATCGGGCAGGATGGTGCCGATCACCCGCATCGCTTCGGGCTTTTCGCGCGCCACGCGAAAAATCTCGATGGTGGCAGGCGGGCCGATCACGACATTGGGCGGCCAGGCAGCGACATTGCCGGCCAATACCCGGCCGTCGCGCTGCATCACCAGCACGACCGATTGCGGACGGTCGCTGCGATCGAGCCGGTCTTCGGCCAACCGGACCATCCGCGCGACGCCACCCGACGCCCAACCTTCCAACAACGTCGCGCGCAGCCGCGCCGCCTGATCGGTCGCACTCGCGGTCAGACGGTTCTCGGTGATCGTCCGGACGCTCAGCAGTACGACTGCCGCACCGGCGATCTGCAGCGCGAACACCAGCAGGGCGAAGCGCACCGTCGCCGACCGGCTGAACCGCTTCAGGAGTCGGCCCCCAGCTTGTAGCCCGAGCCGCGCACCGTGTGCAGCAGGCGGCGTTCCTCGCCCTCGTCGATCTTGCGCCGCAGCCGGCTGATATGCACATCGGTCACGTTGCTGCCGGGATCGAAATGATAATCCCATACGCCCTCGAGCAGCATGGTGCGCGTCACGACCTGTCCGGCATGGCGCAACAGATATTCGAGCAGGCGGAATTCGCGCGGTTGCAGGTCTATCACCCGCTGGCCGCGCCGCACCCGCCGCGCGAGCAGGTCCATTTCCAGATCGTCGCAACTGAGCTTCGTCTCGACCGCCGGGCCGCCCGCCTGTTGTCGCCGCGTGAGCAGCCGGACGCGGGCGAGCAGTTCGGCGAACACGAACGGCTTGGTCAGATAGTCGTCCGCGCCCTGGGTCAGGCCCGCCACGCGGTCGTCGGGCGATCCCATGGCCGACAGGATCAGCACCGGCGTCGCTATACCGGCGGCGCGCATCGCGGCTACCGCCGCCATGCCGTCCATCTGCGGCAGCATCCGGTCCATGACGATACAGTCATAGCCACCGTCGATCGCGTGGAACAGGCCGTCACGGCCATTGGCGGCGCGATCGACGTTGAACCCGGCCTCGGTCAGCCCCTTGGCGATGTAGCTCGCGGTTTGTTCATCGTCCTCGACGATCAGGATCTTCACCTTGGCCCTCCTCCGCGCGTCGCAATAACAGCGTCCGGGGGCCGGCGTCACCCCTTGCCGCGACGTGCAGCACCGCGACGTCCTGCGCCTCGGCATCGGCCAGCATGGCGGGCGTCGGCGCGTCCAGCCCGTCGACGCGGTCGATCACGTCGCCGACGCGCAGCCCGGCCGCGGCGGACGGGCCACCGGTCTCCAGGCTGGTAACGACCAGTCCGTCGGCGGTATCGGTCGCGGCAAGGGTCGCGCCACCGGCGGTGATCGCGTCCGTGCCGGTGTCGAGCGCGCTCCACCCGGCGGCGACAAGCGCGCACGCGGCCAGCACGCCCAGAACGAACGTCCGCTGTGGCATCCATGACAGGCGTCCGGACTCGTCCATCGCTGCTCCTTCGTCCGCGACCATGGCCGATCGGGCACGACGCCGGCATGGGCGGCAGATGACAATCGCGTCATCTTCGCCATCTGGCCCAGTTGACATGCGCGCGGCGGCGTGGAGGAGATGCCGGGATGAAGTCCCCCCGATCGCGGCCGTCCCGGCGCATCACCATCGTCGATGTCGCGCGCCATGCGGCCGTGTCCACGAAAACCGTCTCGCGCGTACTGAACGGCGAACCGCATGTGACCGAGCCGGTGCGCGAACGGGTGCGCGAGGCGGTGCGCGTCCTCGATTATCACCCCAATATCATGGCGCAGGGGCTGGCGCGGCAACGATCCTACCTGATCGGCCTCGTCTATGAAAATCCGTCGCCTAGTTACGGCGTCGATCTGCAGATGGGCGTTCTCGACCGGTTGCGGGGCGAGCGATACCGGCTGGTCGTGCTGCCGGTACGATCGGTCAACGACCATGCCGACGAGGTAGTCGGGCTGTTGCGGTCGGCGGCGATCGACGGCGTGGTGCTGGCCCCGCCGGCATCCGACAGCCGCCGCATCCTCGACGAACTGGTCGGGATCGGCATGCCCTTCGCGCGCATTTCGCCCACCCGGTTCGACGATATCGTGCCGGGCGTGGTGGTCGACGACGTCTCCGCCGCCGCAGAGGTCGCCGCCGCCGTGCTGGCGCAGGGCCATTGCCGGATCGGCATCATCAAGGGCGACCCGACCCATGCCGCCAGCAGCGCGCGAATGACCGGCTATACGCAGGCCTTCGCCGCCGCCGGTGTGGAGATCGATCACGGCCGGGTGATCGACGGCCTGTTCACCTTCGATTCGGGCTTTGCCGCCGCGCGGACTTTGCTCGATCGGCCCGACCGGCCGACCGCGATCCTGGCGCAGAATGACGACATGGCGGTCGGCGCGCTGATGGCCGCGCGGGAAGCCGGGATCGACGTGCCGCGCGAGCTGTCGATCGTCGGCTTCGACGATTCGGAGATTGCGCGCATCACCTGGCCGCGCATCACGACCATGCGCCAGCCGGTGTTCGACATGGCGGTCAGCGCGACCTCGCTGCTGCTCGACCAGTTGGCGGGCGTGCCCGTTCCGGCGACCATCGCGCACGAACATCGCCTGATCCTGCGCGAATCGATCGCACCCGCACCGGGTGCTGGGGGGTAGCTTCCCGCCGCGACAGACAATACAGCACGCATAATCGATATGTCGGCCGGCAACGGCGGCATGTCACGGAGAGGTCCGGGTCGTTCCGTCATTCGCGGGGCGGGGCCGCCAGGGTTTAAGGGAACCGGTAGATGACCGACGAGACACAGATGGTTGCAGCCCTCGACGCGCGGGCGCGCCGACGCGAGGAACGCCGGGACTTTTTTCGCGCCTTCGGGGCGGTGGCGGCGGTCGGGACCGGCCTTGCGCTGACGTCGTGCGGCGGGAACAGCAACAATTCGCCGACCCCGACGCCCAGTGGTTCGGCGACCGCGACGCCGACCCCGACCCCCAGCGCAACCGGCTCCAGCGGGTTCACCGATAACGACGTGCTGAACTTCGCGCTGAACCTCGAATATCTCGAAGCGCAATTCTACGCCTTCGCCGCCAACGGCACCGGCCTCGCCAGCACGCTGCTGACCGGATCCGGTACGGCGGGCACCGTGACCGGCGGGCGCAAGGCCACGCTGAACGACCCTATCGTCGCCAACTATGCCCGCGAAATCGCGCAGGACGAACTGGCCCATGTGGAATTCCTGCGCAACGCGCTGGGATCGTCGGCCATCGCCATGCCGACGCTGGACATCAGCGCGACGCCGACCAGCGCCTTTTCGAACGCCGCGCGTGCCGCCGGCCTGATCGGCCAGGGCGCGACGTTCGATCCGTATGAGAATGACGACAATTTCCTGCTCGCCGCCTATCTGTTCGAGGATGTCGGCGTTACCGCCTATCGCGGTGCGATCGGCGGGTTGGCGAACGCGCTGATCCGGCAGGTCGCCTCCGGCATCCTCGCCGCCGAAGCCTATCATGCGGCGATGATCCGCTCGGCGGTGTTCAGGCGCGGGCTGACCACGCCCACGCTGATCGATGCGTCGGAGGGGATCTCCAACGCGCGCGACGGCCTCGACGGGCGGAGCGACATCGATCAGGGCGTGCGCCCGATCGACGACCGGTCGAACATCATGCCGTTCGACGCCACCACCGGCCTTCCCTATGGCCGCACCACCGGACAGGTGCTCAACATCGCCTATCTGAACCGCAACGCCGTCACCACGGGCGGGTTCTTCCCCGCCGGCGTCAACGGCGCCATCAAGTCCAGCGCGGCGAACTGAGCCTTTCGGGAGCGACCCAGATGACCAACGAATCGATCCTGTCGGTGCTCGACACCAACGATAGCCGTCGCGCCGATCGCCGCGACTTCCTGCGCAGTGCCGGCAGCGTGTCGGCCGTGGTGGCCGGCGCGTCGCTGCTCGCCGCATGTGGCGGCAACAACGGCAACCCTGCGCCGACGCCGACGCCCACCCCGACCGCTTCGGGATCGGCCACGCCGACGCCGACCGCCAGTCCGCTGACCGATGCCGATATTCTGAACTTCGCGTTGAACCTTGCCTATATCGAGGCCCAATATTTCAGCGTCGTCACGACCGGTGCTGGCCTGTCGGCGGACCTTTTGACCGGAACCGGTACTGCCGGAACCGCCAGCGGCGGGCGTCAGCGGACTTTCGCCGATCCGGTGTTCGGGCAGTTCGCCCGCGAACTCGCCGCCGACACCCGTGCTCATGTGTCGCTGCTGCGCGGCGTCATCGGCGCGACGGTCGTCGCCCAGCCGGCGATCGACCTCGGCGTCACCGCGACCAGCGCCTTCTCGAACCTCGCCCGCGCGGCGCAGCTCATCACCGGCACGTCGGCCAGCTACGACGTCTATGCCAGCGACGAACAGGTGATGCTCGGCGCGTTCGTCTTCGCCGATGTCGCGGTCACCGCCTATCGCGGGATCGCCGGCGCGGTGACCGGCGCGGCGTTCGTCGACGCCGTCGCCGGGATGGTCGCGGCGAAATCCTATCATGCCGGCCTGATCCGTGCCGCGCTGTACCGCAAGGGCATTGCCACCGCCTCGATCATCGACGCGACCGAGGCATTGTCGAACGCGCGCGACAGCCTCGACGGGGTCACCGACATCGATCAGGGCGTGAAGCCGGTCAACAACGCGTCGAACATCGTGCCCACCGACGGCAGCGGCCTGCCCTTCGCCCGGTCGCCGGCACAGGTTCTCAACATCCATTATCTGAACCGTGCGTCGGTCAGCGCCGGCGGGTTCTTCCCGGCGGGCGTCAACGGCGCACTGAAGACCAGCAACCCCGGCTAAATCCGGCATCGGGAGCGTATCGCATGGCCCCTCCGACCGGCGCCGACGCTCCCGACCGGCGTCCCAGCCTGCCGGGATCGTTCCGTACGATCCCGGTACCCGCGGGTGCGGGGCAGTTCTGGCGCAAGCTCGGGGCCTTTGCCGGGCCGGGCTATCTGGTCGCGGTCGGCTATATGGACCCGGGCAACTGGGCCACCGACATCGCCGGCGGGTCGGCATTCGGCTATACGCTGTTGTCGGTCATCCTGCTGTCCAACATCATGGCGATGGTGTTGCAGTCGCTGTCGGCCAAGCTCGGCATCGTCACCGGCCTCGACCTCGCCCAGGCGTGCCGCGAATATTACCCCGCTCCGATCCGCTGGGTGCTGTGGCTGTTGTGCGAACTGGCGATCATCGCCTGTGACCTGGCGGAGGTGATCGGTACGGCCATCGCCCTGCAACTTCTGTTCGGCATTCCGCTGGTATGGGGCGTGTGCATCACCGCGGTCGACGTGATGCTGATCCTGCTGCTCCAGCAATATGGGTTCAGGAAGCTGGAGGCGTTCATCGTCGCGCTGCTGCTGGTCATCGCCGGCTGTTTCGCCGTCGAGCTGTTCCTCGCGCAGCCCTCGTTGGCCGCCATTGCCGGCGGCCTGATACCGACGACCGAAATCGTCACCAATCCCGCGATGCTGTACCTCGCCATCGGCATCCTCGGCGCGACGGTGATGCCGCACAACCTCTATCTCCATTCCTCCATCGTCCAGACCCGCAGCTTCGAGCGCACGCCGGAGGGCCGTCGCGAGGCGGTGAAGCTGGCGACGATCGACAGTTCGGTCGCGCTGATGCTGGCGCTGTTCATCAACGGGTCGATCCTGATCCTCGCCGCCGCGACCTTCCACACTGCCGGGCGGACCGATGTCGCGGAGATCCAGGATGCCTATCAGCTGCTGACCCCGATGCTGGGCGCGGGCGCGGCAAGCATCCTGTTCGCCGTCGCGCTGCTCGCCTCGGGACAGAATTCGACGATCACCGGAACGCTCGCCGGGCAGATCGTGATGGAGGGGTTCCTGAACATCCGCCTGCCCGCATGGTTGCGACGGATCGTCACCCGCCTGCTCGCCATCATCCCCGCCGTCGTCGTCGCCAGCCTGTATGGCGAGAGCGGTACCGCGCAGCTGCTGATCGGCAGTCAGGTGGTGTTGAGCCTGCAATTGCCCTTCGCCGTCTATCCGCTGGTCCGCTTCACCGGGGACCGGAGCAAGATGGGCGACTTCGCGAACCGTCCGGTCCTCGCCATCGCGGCATGGGCGATCTGCGCCGCGGTGAGCGTCTTGAACGCGGTTCTGCTATATCAGGTGGTAACCGGATAAAGCCGCTCGATCAATCGGACCGAATTGATCGTATTTTCCGGCTTGCCACCCATCGGACCACAACATATTGCGGCCCCGTTCTTGGGGAGTAGCTACCCGCTGTGATGCGGGGTCATCGTCAACAGGATCGCACCGTCCGGTGCGTGGCGATGACAGCAGGATCTTTCCTGCCAGGCGAGACCAACGACCTGCATGTCACGCTTCGTGGCCACGGACATGCGCGTCGTTCGGTATCTGGCCCAAAGGTTCCTATCATGCCCGGCATCCTGACCCTTGGCGCGCTCGGCGCCAGCCTGTCCGTCGACGCCTTTGCCGCCGCGCTCGGCAAGGGCGCGACCGAGCGGCGCAGCGGACTGTCCGACGCGCTGAAGGTCGGCATCGTCTTCGGCTTCTTCGAAGCAGTGACGCCCGCGATCGGCTGGCTGCTCGGCTTCCTGCTCAACGACTGGATCGCCAGCTACGATCACTGGGTCGCCTTCGGCCTGTTGCTGGCGGTCGGCGGCTATATGCTGCGTGAGGCGATCCGGGGCGACGCCGCCGAAGGCTCTCCAGAGGAAGCCGATGCGAAGCCCAGCTATCTCCGCCTCGCCGCGACCGCGATCGCCACCAGCATCGATGCGGCGGCGGTCGGCATCTCGCTGGCGCTGATGGACGTCAACATCTGGGTCGCGTGCCTCGTCATCGGCGGCACCACCACCTTGATGGCCACGATCGGGGTGATGGTCGGCAAGCATATCGGCCCGTATCTCGGCCGCTATGCCGGCATTCTCGGCGGGCTGGTGCTGATCGCGATCGGCGGATCGATCCTGGCGCAGCACCTGTCGGCCTGACCACTGGACAGCGAACATGGTTGCGCTATGAAACTCATATGGCGCTACCATCCTTGTTCGACAGGCTGACGATCCCGGTCATCGGGTCGCCGCTGTTCATCATCTCCGGTCCCGATCTGGTGATCGCGCAGTGCAAGGCGGGTATCGTCGGCTCCTTCCCCGCACTGAACGCGCGGCCGCAGGCGCAGCTCGACGAATGGCTCCACCGCATCACCGAGGAGCTGGCCGCGCACGACCGCGCCCATCCCGACCGACCGTCGGCCCCGTTCGCGGTCAACCAGATCGTGCATCGCTCGAACGACCGGCTGGAGGCTGACCTCGCGACCTGCGCCAAGTGGAAGGTGCCGATCGTCATCACTTCGCTCGGCGCGCGCGAGGATTTGAACACCGCCGTCCATGGCTGGGGCGGGATCACGCTGCACGACGTGATCGACGACCGGTTCGCGCACAAGGCGGTCGAGAAGGGCGCGGACGGCCTGATCCTCGTCTGCACCGGTGCCGGCGGCCATGCCGGGCGCCTCAATCCCTTCGCCTTCACCCAGGAAGTGCGCCAGTGGTTCGACGGCCCGCTCGCCCTGTCGGGCGCGATCGCCAATGGCGGCGCGGTGCTGGCAGCGCAGGCGGCGGGCGCGGACCTTGCCTATGTCGGCTCGCCGTTCATCGCCACGACGGAGGCCAATGCCGTCGCCGCCTACAAACAGGCGGTGGTCGACGGTCGCGCAGGCGACATCGTCTACAGCAACCTGTTCACCGGGGTGCATGGCAATTACCTGCGCGCGTCGATCGTCGCCGCCGGGCTAGACCCCGATGCACTGCCAGATAGCGACGCCTCGGCGATGAACTTCGGATCGGGCGCGAAGGCGTGGAAGGACATTTGGGGCGCGGGACAGGGGATCGGCGCGGTCGAGGCCGTCGTTCCCGCGGCCGACCGGATCGCGCGGATGGCCGCGGAATATCACGCCACCCGCGATCGGCTGTTAAAGTAACGGCCGGCCGGACGGCCGATGGCGGCGTCCGGTTACAGCTGCATCGTCAGGCGTTCGAACATCGCCCGGGCGGGGCTGGCCGGCGGCGGGCTGGTCTTTGCCCGTTCGATCCGCTCGGCACGGCGGTACAGGTCGATGCTGGAGCGGACCAGCGCCTGCGTGCCCGCCGGCATCGTATCCAACACCTCATCCTCCGTCACCGGTGCCGGGGCCAGCGCCCGCAACGGATCGTCGTCGAGCGCGGCTGGCATCTCGCCCGCATCGATCGCACGCTGGGTCAGCAACCACGCGATGACATGCATCAGTCGGGTCGTGATCTTGAGCGATTCGCACGACAGCACCACGCGCGCCATCGGGTCGAGCAGTGCGCGCTCCGCCTGCCCCGAATCGTTGAAATAGGCGCGCGCCTCGTCGGCCAGCACCATCGCCTCGACATGAAGCGAGTCGATCAGTCGGCGACGAACATCCGCCCGATGCCCGGAAGATTCCATGGCTTAAGGATGCCATGCCGGCCGGGAGACCGACAAGAGGCCGAATATGCGGGCAGCGTCCCTGTTCGCGACGCTTTGCCCGACCGCAGGCGGTTTCAGGCGATGATGTCGGGGATCAACTGGTCCTCGATCACGGCGATTTCATCGCGCAGACGCAGTTTGCGGCGCTTCAGTCGCGCCAGCTGCAACTGATCGACCTGCGTTGCCGTCGCCAGAGCGGTGATCGCATCGTCGAGGTCGCGATGCTCGATCCGCAGCAGCCCCAGACGCTGTTCAAGGTCCGATTCGTCCATCGCCGGCCATTCTCGCTAGGTCGCTTGCCGCTGGCAACGGCCCGTCGCCTATTTTCGCACGTCGTGTCGAAAATGACCGAACGGGCATGGCGACAATCGGCGACGCGTGTGTTCTATTCACTCCCCCAACAGCCAAGCAGGAGGATGCAACGATGCAGTCTGCCCACCTCAACGCACTCGAAGCGAAACATGCGACGCTCGATCGTCAGATCGCCGCAGAGACCCAGCGCCCCTCCCCCGACCAGGCGCTGCTGTCCTCGCTCAAGAAGCGCAAGCTGATGGTGAAACAGGAAATTACCGCGCTGTGACGTGACCTTCCGCGCGGGGCCGGTCCGGCTCCGCGCTTCGTCGCGCGATCAATCTTCGCGCGACACCTTTTCCTGCCGTTCGTGGCGGCTTTGCGCCTCGACCGTCATCGTGGCGATCGGCCGCGCTTCCAGCCGACCGAGCGCGATCGGCTCGCCGGTGACTTCGCAATAGCCATATTCGCCATCGTCGATCCGGCGCAGCGCCGCCTCGATCTTGGCGATCAGCTTGCGCTGGCGGTCGCGGGTACGAAGTTCGATCGAAAAGTCGGTTTCGCTCGACGCGCGGTCGGTAAGATCCGCTTCCCGCAGCGATTCGTTCTGCAGGTGCGCCAGCGTATCCTGCGCCTCGCGGTGGATCGCATCCTTCCATGCCAGCAGCTTCGCCCGGAAATAGGCCTGCTGGCGGGGGTTCATGAACGGCTCGTCCGCATGGGGACGATATCCGGTGCCGTCGTCCATCGCCGGCGGCGGTGGCATGTCGAGAGATTGTTTCGTGTCGCTCAAAACCGTGGCCATCCCCATGTCTCCGGCTGGGGGCGTCCCGCTACGAATACCCGCAGGGTCGCCCTCTCTAGTCCCGCGCGCCTATATCGACCGGGGGACCGCTCCACAAGCGCCGCGGCACGCCGCCCGGCACGCCCGACCGGCAGAAGAGTTCCAAGGCGATGCCTTATGGACACACGTCCCTTTACGGCACGTTAACCGTACGCGAAGTGCTGGCGTAAATTGCGTTTCACAAATATGACCCCCGCTATTGGGATCATCACGGCGTGAGATTTACGCTTTCTTTCGCGTTGGTGATGCAAGACGATCCGGCAGGGCATCCGAGGATGCATCGGCCGGATCTTTTGGGAAGAGTGGTGCGGAATGTCGGTGAAGATGGCATTGGCAAAGCTGTGCGCATGTGCCTGCGGCGGTGCCGTAATCGGCGGTGGCGCGGTCCATGTCGCTGAATCGTCGCAGAACCGCGTCATTACCAAGCGCGCGATCACCAAGCGCACCATCACCAAGCGGGTGGCCGCCCGCCCGGCCCCGAAACGCATCGTCAAGCGGGTCGTGACCCGGAGCAAGACGGTCTGCGCGCCGACGGTCGTGACCGTCGCCAGCCAGGCCGATCCCGTACCCCTGCCCCCCGCCTTCGCCAGCGCGGACATGCCGCAGATGGCCGGCGGCGGATTCGGCCCCGGTCCGGTGATCGTCGGCGGGACCGGCGGTGGCGGCATCGGCGGCGGGTTCTTTGCTGGCGGCTTCTTCGGTGGTGGCGGGTCGGGCGGCGGGTCTAGCGGGATCGTCGTCTCTTCGACCTCCAGCACCAGCGGCTCGACCTCGACATCGGCGGGCGGCTCGTCGACCAGCACCGGCGGCGTGTCGAGCACCAGCAGCACGTCGTCCGCATCGGGCGGCAGCAGCGGCAACGTCTCCAGCTCGTCCAGCGGCAACGTGTCGACGTCCACCTCGTCCAGCGGCAACGTCTCCACCTCGACCTCGTCGAGCGGCAACGTGTCTACGTCGACATCGACCTCTTCGAGCGGCAACGTATCGACCAGCACGTCGTCGGCGTCTTCGGCCTCGACCAGTGCTTCGACGTCCTCGGCGAGCAGCTCGTCCACCTCGTCGTCGTCCAATGGCGACAACCCTCCGGGTCCTCCGGGACCGCCGACGCCGGTTCCCGCGCCGCCGATGCTGCTGTTGTTCGGCGGTGCTGCGGCAGCACTGGTCCTCCGCAAGCGATTTGCGCGCAAGGCGAGCAGCGAAACCGCCTGATCGTATTTCCCGGACAGCAAAACGGGCCGCGTGGAAACCTCCACGCGGCCCGTTTTTCGTTCAGGCGTTGGCGAGCAGCTTCTCGATCTGATCAACCGGATGACCGGTCAGGTCCTTGTCGAGTTCACCGGCCAGCTTGTCGCTGACCGCCTTGTGATAATGCTTGCGCATCTCGCCCAGCGTCTTGGGCGGCGCGACGATGATGAGCGATTCGAACTCGTTGGCCAGCGCGCGCTTGCGCAGCAGGTCGGCCGCTTCGGCCGCGAAACGGTCCTCCGCCTGCTGGTGGAAATCCACCTCACCCATCGTGCCGCCGGTGGTCGACGATGCCTGCCCGGCCGCATCGGTCTTCTGGTGGCGATCCGCCGGGTTGGCCTGCAGCTTCTGATCCTCGACGATCAGGTTCGGGTTTTCCGCATCGCCTTCGTTGCGGAAGAACAGCATCTTGCGGCCATCCGCGACCAAAATGCAGGCGTCATGAGGAATCCGCATCGTCCATCTCCTTGGCTGTGTGGGTCGATGAACGCGCCATCGGGCGCGCCGGTTGCGGCTTGCATGGCTTCGCGTGCCTCGCCATAGCCCGGCCATGCACGATATCCGCCTGATCCGCGACGATCCCGCCGCCTTCGACGCCGCCCTCGCCCGCCGTAGCCTCGACCCGCGCTCGGCGGAGATCGTAGCACTCGACGAACGCCGGCGCGCGCTGCTGACCGAGGTGCAGGTGGCACAGGCCCGTCGCAACGAAGCATCGAAAGCGATCGGCGCGGCCAAGGCCAAGCGGGACGAGGAAACCGCCACCGCGCTGATGGCCGAAGTCGCCGCGATCAAGGAGCGGATGCCCGCGATCGAGGTCGAGGAAGCGCAGCTGGGCGAGGAACTGAACGGCGTTCTGGCATCGATCCCCAACCTGCCCCTGGCCGATGTGCCACAGGGCGCGGGCGAGGACGAGAATGTCGTCGAAAAGACGGTAGGCGACCCGACCGCCTTCGGCTTCGACGCGCAAGAACATGACGCGATCGGTCCGGCGATCGGCCTCGATTTCGAAACCGGGGTCAAATTGTCGGGCGCGCGCTTCACACTGGTGCGCGGGGCGGCAGCGAAGCTGCACCGGGCGCTCGGCCAGTTCATGCTCGACACGCTGACCGGCATCCATGGCTATGAAGAGGTCGTGCCGCCGTTGCTGGTGCGCGGCGATGCGCTCTATGGCACGGGGCAGTTGCCCAAGTTCGCCGAGGACCTGTTCAAAACGACCGGCGATCACTGGCTGATCCCGACTGCCGAGGTTTCGCTGACCAACATCGTCGCGGGCGAGATTCTCGCCGAACGCGAACTGCCGCTGCGATTCACCGCACTCACCATGTGCTTCCGGTCCGAAGCCGGTGCCGCCGGACGCGACACGCGCGGCTTCATCCGGCAGCACCAGTTCGAAAAGGCGGAGATGGTGTCCATCACCACCCCGGACCAGTCGGACGCGGAGCATGAACGCATGACTCAGGCGGCAGAGGATATCCTGAACCGCCTCGTCCTGCCGTTCCGCCGGATGAAGCTGTGCACCGGCGACATGGGCTTTTCAGCGGCACGCACCTACGACCTCGAAGTATGGCTGCCGGGGCAGCAGCGCTATCGCGAGATTTCTAGCTGCTCGACCTGCACCGATTTCCAGGCTCGCCGGATGAACGCGCGCTACCGGCCGGAGGGGGAGAAGGCGACGCGCTTCGTCCATACCCTGAACGGATCGGGGCTGGCGGTCGGGCGTACACTGGTCGCGGTGCTGGAAAATTACCAGCAGGCCGATGGATCGGTCGTCGTGCCCGATGTGCTGCGCCGCTATGTCGGGCAGGACGTGCTGACGCCCGCCGGCTGACGGCTTTGCCATCACGCGCGCGATGGTTAAGATCGCGGTCGGGATGGGACGCAAGGGGGCGGCAATGGGGTTGAGACTGCGGGGCGCGCTGGCGATGTTCGTCCTGGGCGGGGCCGGCGGGTGCATCCCCGCCTCGCCCGGCTATGATCCGCTTCCCCCCGCGCCGCCGGTCGCCGCGCCGGATACGCCAGCTGCGACCAAGCCGCAGGGCGATGGCGTCACCGCACTCCCCTCCCCGCCGCCGGCATGGGAGGCACGGCGCGTCGTCGCCAACGCCCGCACCATCCCGGAGGGCAGCTACGTCGTCCGCCCCGGCGACACGTTGCGTGGCATCGCCAATACGACCGGCGCGGGATCGGAAGCGATCGCGCGCGCCAATTTGCTGCCCGCACCCTTCACCATCCGCACCGGACAGCGGCTGACCATTCCCGGCGGGCGCTATCATACGGTGCATGAAGGCGAGACCGGGATCGCCATCGCCCGTGCCTATGGCGTCGACTGGTCGCGGATCGTGACCGCCAACGGCTTGAACGAACCCTATATTCTGCGCACCGGACAGCGAATCCTGATCCCCGGCGACGCGATGCCGCGTTCGGCGGCCGAGCGAGCCGCCGCCTTCCGCCTCGATATCGACGACATTCTGACCGGCGGTGAACCCGCCATCAAGCCCAACGAAAAGCCGGCCGTCGCGGTCACGTCACCGCGCCGCGTGCTGCCCTCCACCGCCGCCGTCACGGCCCCCACGACGACGCCCGGCACCTTCGCATGGCCGGTCGACGGCCGTCTCTACAAACGCTTCGGCGCGGGCGCGAGCGGAGAGCGCAACGACGGCATCAAGATCGCGGTGCCGATGGACACCCCGATCGGCGCAGCGGCGGACGGCACCGTGGCCTATGTCGGCAGCGGCGTGCCGGGCCTGGGCGGCGTGGTCATCGTCCGCCATGGTGGCGGCCTCACCACCGTCTACGGCCATGCCAGCCAGCTGCTGGTCCAGCGGGGGCAGGCGGTGAAGAAGGGGCAGAAGATCGCGCTATCGGGCGATTCGGGCTTCGCCGACCGGCCGATGGTGCATTTTGAAATGCGTTCGGGCCGCACGCCGGTCGATCCGCTGACCCGGTTGCCGCGCCGGTGACGGCGCCCGGCCGGCGCGCGATCCTGCGCCAGTCCTCGGCGCTGCCGGTCTGGGCCTCGATCCTGTGGCGGGTCGTCGCGGTGCTGGGGCTGGTCGGAATCGCCATCGGCGTCCACTGGTTCGATCGCGAAGGGCTGCGCGACAATTATGACGGGTCGGTCAGCTTCATCGACGTCATCTATTTCACGATGATCTCGATCACGACCACCGGCTATGGCGATATCGCGCCGGTGACCGAACGCGCGCGACTTTTCGACGCGTTGATCGTTTCGCCGATCCGGGTGTTCGTCGTGTTGCTGTTCATCGGCACGACCTATCAATTTGTGCTGCGACGCAGCTGGGAGCGTTGGCGCATGGCGCTGTTGCAGGAAAAGCTGACCGGCCATATCGTCGTCGCCGGCTTCGGCAAGACGGGGTCGGAGGCGGTCGACGAACTGATCGCGCGGGGCGAGGATGCCCGCCGCATCGTCGTGATCGATCCGGTCGCCGCCAATATCGACGCCGCGCAGAAGCTCGGCTGCATCGTGCTGCAGGCCGATGCGACCCGCGACGCGACGCTGAACGACGTCTGCGTGCCACGCGCCCGGGCGCTGATCGTCGCCACGGGACGCGACGATACCTCGATCCTGGTGACGCTGACCGCCCGCCACCTCGCGCCGAACCTGACGATCAGCGTGATCGTGAAGGCGGAGGACAATGAATTCCCCGCCCGCGCCGCCGGGGCGACGACGGTCATCAATCCGGTCAGCTTTGCCGGACTGCTGCTCGCCGGGTCGTGCAAGGGACCGCATATCGCCGATTACCTGCTCGATCTCGCCTCGATCGGCGGCCCGGTGGCGCTGGCCGAACGCCCCGTCGCCCCCGAAGAGGTCGGCCGCCCGCTGTCGTCGATCACGACCGGCCTCGGCCTGCGGGTCTATCGCGGCGACGGCAAGCTGCGGTTCGACAGTCCCGAAGTCCAAGCCCTCCAGAGCGGCGACATGATCGTCGAAGTGGTGACCCGATAATGCCCGATGCAGCACGCCTGTGGCCGATCCTGATGTTGGTCGCGTCCAACATCTTCATGACCTTCGCCTGGTACGGCCATCTGAAGCACAAGGGCGCGCCCCTGTTTTTCGTGATCGTCATCAGCTGGGGCATCGCCTTCTTCGAATATTGCCTTGCCGTTCCCGCCAACCGGATCGGGTCGCAGGTCTATTCGGCGGCGCAGTTGAAGGGGATGCAGGAGGTCATCACCCTGACCGTCTTCGCCATCTTCTCGGTCGCGTATCTGGGGCAGAAGATCACGGTCAACCACATGATCGGCTTCACGCTGATCGCCGGGGGGGCGTTCTTCCTGTTCCGGCAATAGGTTCCGCTGCCCCTATCATTTTTCGCCCAAATCGCTATGTGGCGGGCGATCATGGCAACTCGTCTTCCCTCGCCCCCCCGTGTCGGGATGGTTTCGCTCGGCTGTCCCAAGAACCTGGTCGACAGCGAACGCATCCTGACCAAGCTGCGCAGCGACGGCTATCAGATGTCGCCCGACTACGCCGGAGCGGACGTCGTGCTGGTCAACACCTGCGGCTTCCTCGATTCGGCCAAGGAAGAGTCGCTGGAGGCGATCGGCGAGGCGATTGCCGAGAATGGCCGCGTCATCGTCACCGGCTGCATGGGGCAGGAGGCGGAGACGATCCGCGCCCGCTTCCCGCAGGTCCTCGCCGTCACCGGCGCGCATCAATATGAGCAGGTCGTGGAAGCGGTGCACGAGGCCGCGCCGCCGATCCCCTCGCCCTTTGTCGACCTGGTGCCCGAAAGCGGGCTGAAGTTGACGCCGCGCCATTACAGCTATCTCAAGATTTCGGAGGGCTGCAACCACCGCTGTTCCTTCTGCATCATCCCGTCGATCCGCGGCGACCTGGTCAGCCGCCGGCCCGACGCGATCCTACGCGAGGCGGAAAAGCTGGTCGCGGCGGGTACGAAGGAACTGCTGGTCATCAGCCAGGACACCTCCGCCTACGGCATCGACATCCGCCGCGAGCCGCGCGCGTGGAAGGGGCGCGAGGTCGTGCCGCACATGACCGACCTAGCGCGTGAACTCGGGACAATCGCGCCCTGGGTCCGGCTGCACTATGTCTATCCCTACCCCCATGTCGACAGCGTCATCCCGCTGATGGCCGAGGGGCTGGTACTGCCCTATCTCGACATTCCGTTCCAGCACGCCTCCCCCAATGTCCTGAAGGCGATGAAGCGCCCGGCCAACGATGCGAAGGTGCTCGAGCGCCTGCGCGGCTGGCGCGAAATCTGCCCGGACATCGCGATCCGCTCGTCCTTCGTCGTCGGTTTTCCCGGGGAAACCGAGGCGGACTTCCAGTATCTGCTCGACTGGCTGGACGAGGCGCAGCTCGACCGTGTCGGCGCCTTCCGCTTCGAACCCGTCGAGGGTGCCGCCGCCAATGCCCTGCCCGATCCGGTGCCGGAAGCGGTCAAGGAAGAACGCTACGCGCGGATCATGGAAAAGACCGCCGCGATTTCCGCCGCGAAGCTTGCCGCGAAGATCGGCCGTACCATCGACGTCATCATCGACGAAGTCGGCGACGAGGGCGGCGCGACCGGCCGCAGCACCGCCGACGCGCCCGGCATCGATGGCGAGGTGTTCCTGCGCGACGCGGGCCATCTGGCACAGGGCGATATCGTCAAGGTCGAGGTCGAGGACGCTGACGAACACGACCTGTACGGTGTTCCGGTAGCGTAAAAGCTCCTCCCCGCTCGCGGGGAGGGGGACCGCCGCGAAGCGGTGGTGGAGGGGGGTGTCCTCCTCCACCACGGTTACGTTGCGCGGAAAACCCCCACCACCAGCCTGCGGCTGGTCCCCCTCCCCATAAATGGGGAGGATCGGCTTGCGCTTTTCAAACACGCAGCCCTACATCACGCGGATGACACCGACGATCACCGCCGACCGGGGGCAGGACGCCCGCACCCTCCACCTGATCGATCCCGCCGGCTTCGACGCCTGGCTGAGCGCGCAGCCGCCGCGCATCCGCGCCGCCGTCACCGCCCAGCGCCTGACCGCCAAGCCCGGCAAGAACGCCACTTTGCCCGGCGAGCAGCCCGACGACTGGTCGGTCGTCACCATCGTCGCCAATTCCGCGAACCTCTCGCCCTGGTGCCTCGCCCACCTGCCCACCCAGCTTCCGCCCGGCAACTACCGGCTAGCGGAGGGCACGCCCGGGGCAGCGAAGCTCGGCTGGGCCACCGCGCAATATCGCTTCACCCGCTACAAGACGGGCGAGGACGACGCCCCCCGCATGCTGCTGTCACGCGACCCGGCGCAGATCGACGAAGCATTGCGGCAGGCCGCCGCCACCGCCCGCGTCCGTGACCTCGTCAACACCGCCGCCGCCGATCTCGGCCCCGCCGAACTGGCCGTCGAAGCAAAGGCGCTGGGCGAAACGCATGGCGCGACGGTCACTGTCACCACCGGCCGCGACCTCGAAACCGGCTATCCGATGATCCATGCGGTCGGAAAGGCCGCTGCGAAGGGCCGCGAACCGCGCCTGATAGAACTCACTTGGGGCAATCCCGCGCATCCGAAGGTCGCGCTGGTCGGCAAGGGCGTGTGCTTCGACAGCGGCGGCCTTGACATCAAGCCGTCGGCAGGAATGCGGCTGATGAAGAAGGACATGGGCGGGGCGGCCCATGCGCTGGCGCTCGCCGGACTGGTGATGGAAACCCACCTGCCCGTTCGGCTCCACCTCCTGATCCCGGCGGTCGAGAACAGCGTGTCGGGCGACGCCTTCCGCCCCGGCGACGTGCTGAACAGCCGCAAAGGACTGACGGTCGAGAATACCAATACCGATGCCGAAGGTCGCCTGATCTTCGGTGACGCGCTCACCCGCGCGTGCGAAGAAGCACCCGAACTGCTGATCGACTTCGCCACATTGACCGGGGCGGCGCGGGTCGCGCTGGGGCCCGACCTGCCCGCGACCTTCGTGAACGACGAAGCGCTGGCCGCCGACCTGCTCGCCGCCGGCACCGCGGAGGGCGACCCGTTGTGGCGGATGCCGCTATGGGACGGCTATGACGATATGCTGAAATCGGACATCGCCGACATGGTCAACGCGCCGGAGGGCGGCATGGCCGGCGCGGTCACCGCCGCGCTGTTCCTGCGCCGGTTCGTGACGCCCGGCACGGTCTGGGCGCATCTCGACACCTTCGCGTGGCGCGCGGTGGCCAAGCCCGGCCGGGCGAAGGGCGGCGAAGCATACGGCCTGCGCGCGGCGTGGCGATTGCTGAAGGACCGGTACGCTCGCGTCTGAGCCGCGAACGTCACCCCAGCGCAGGCTGGGGTTTCAAGCGGCTTTTGTCCCGCGCTACCACCGAGAAACCCCAGCCTTCGCTGGGGTGACGTTCGCATTTAGCTGCTCGGACTACGCCGCCTCCGCCGCCTCGGTCGTCCACCCCAGATGCGGCAAGGCGATCGACCGCTTGCCCGCCAAATCGGTACGGCACACCAACAGGTCGCGCCCCTCGATATAGGCGAGCATCCGCTTCACCCGCCCCAGCGAACTGGTGCCATAGGTCCGCGCGATTGCCGCATCGCTAGGGCATGGCCGCCCCTCGCGCGCCGCCCGTGCGATCAGCATGAACGCGCCCAGCATGTCGTCGGGCAGCACGTCGGCGATCGCCAGCGCCTGCGCCCATTCGGCGTCCGGCGCGTCGTAGATTCCGGCCCGCGCACAGGCCAGCCGCCGGGTAAAGGCCGGCAGGTCGAGCGGCGGGCGCGCCAGACCGACCATGCGACACCGCACGTCGAAATCCTGATACAGCACCGCCGCCGCGCGTTGCTGCTCGCCTTCATCCTCGACCAGCGCGCGCAGCACGTCGGCAACGATGGTATCGGTCTCGTCCGCCGACCGTTCGGGCAGGTCGGGCGCGACGCTCGGCCTGGGCGGCGCGGCAATCGCCGCCTCCACCGCCTCGGGCGGGGCGACGTGGCGGATCGGCGGGCCGAGCGGCAGCATCGCCTCGACCGGGGCCAGCAGCAAATCCTTGATATCGGCGACCGGCGCGGTGGGCAGCGGGGTCAGCTTGGGGCTGCCGCTGCGGGCCGAGGTCTGCACCGGCCCGATCTTGATTGACAGCGGCCGCCGCGACACCGCCGGCCCCAGCGCGAGGAAATGCCCGCGCTGCAGATCGCGGATCGCCTCCGCCTGTCGCCGTTCCATGCCCAGCAGGTCGGCGGCACGCGCCATGTCGATATCGAGGAAGGTGCGCCCCATCAGGAAGTTGGATGCTTCCGCCGCGACGTTCTTGGCCAGCTTCGCCAGACGCTGCGTCGCGATCACCCCGGCAAGCCCGCGCTTGCGCCCGCGACACATCAAATTGGTCATCGCCGACAGCGACGCGCGGCGAACCTCCTCGACGACCTCGCCGCCGCCCGCCGGCGCGAACAGCTGCGCTTCGTCGACGACGACCAGCGCCGGATACCAATGCTCGCGCGGCGCATCGAACAGCGCGTTCAGGAACGCCGCGGCGCACTTCATCTGCCCCTCAGCCTCCAGCCCTTCGAGGCTCAGCACCACCGATGCGCGATGTTCACGGGCGCGCGTCGCGAACTTGGCGACCTCGCGCTCGCTATGGTCGGCCGCCTCGATCACGACATGGCCGTACGCCCCGGCCAGCGTCACGAAATCGCCTTCGGGATCGATCACCACCTGCTGCACATGGCCGGCGCTGCGCTCCAGCAACCGCCGCAGCAGATGCGACTTTCCCGACCCCGAATTGCCCTGCACCAGCAGGCGGGTGGCCAATAATTCTTCGAGATCAAGGGGAACGGTCTTGCCCACCGGGTCCGTCCCCATATCGACGTTCACGGTCATCGCGGGTCTTTAGGCGTTGGGGCCATGCCGGGGCAAGCGGTTGCATCGCGACCCGTCGCACGGCATGGCGCGGACGGGTACGGGAGGGATGCGATGCGGTTCGACAAGGGCTATGCCGCGCTGACAGGCGCGCTGCTGGTGACCGAAATCCTGATCGCGCTGTTCGTACGCGATGCCATCGTCCGGCCCTATGTCGGCGACGCGCTGGCGGTGGTGCTGGTCTATGCCGGGTTGCGCACCGTCACCCGGCTGGGCGTGCTTCCTGCCGTCGCCCTGGCATTGCTCACTGCCATCGTCATCGAATTCGGCCAGTATTTCCACCTGCTCGACCATATCGGCCTGTCGGACAATCGCTGGGCGCGGATCATCCTCGGCAGCGGGTTCGATCCTCAGGACTTCGTCGCCTATGCCGCCGGTGCACTGAGTGTCGTCCTCGCCGAACGCTATCGCCGCGCGTCCCGTGCCGCCGCCGGCACGCGCACCGTCAGGTCGCCGAGCGACTCGTCCAGCACGATCTGACACGCCAGCCGACTGGTCGCGACCGCACCCTCGGCAAAGTCCAGCATGTCCTCCTCTTCCTCACTTGCCGGCGGCAGGCGGGGAAAGTCGGCGGCATCGACGATGACATGGCAGGTCGAACAGGCCATCTGTCCGCCGCACGTGCCCTCCAGCGGCAGGTCATAGGCCTGCGCCAGATCGAGCAGCCGGTCGCCCGTCGCCCCCCGCGCCTCCTCCACCCGGCCATCGGCACGCGCGAACCGGACGATCATCGCTGCCCCCGCGCCGCGCGGTCGATCGCCTGCAATGCCGTCACCAGTTCCTCCTCCTGCGTATAGCGCCCGAACCCGATCCGCACCGAAGACCGCGCCTCGCGCTCGCTCAACCCCAGCGCGCGCAACACATGGCTGCTACGGCCCGACCCGCTCGAACAGGCGGAGCCGGCGGAGAAGGCGATGGTACGGCACTCGCTCATCAACCGCGCGACATCCAGGCCGTCCATCCGCACGTTCAGATTGCCGTGCCAGCGCGCGTCCTCGGCCCCGTTCAGCACCCAGCCCGGCGCGCCCATGATCGCACGCGCGACTTCCCACAACCGCTCGGCCTGCCCCCGGTCTTCGGGAGACAGCAAAGTCGCCGCCACCCCGAACCCGACGCACAGCGCGGGGCTGAGCGTGCCCGATCGCAAGCCGCCCTCCTGCCCGCCGCCATGCAGGATCGCCGCCGGCTCCACGCCGTCACGCACCCACAGCGCGCCGATCCCCTTCGGGCCATAGACCTTGTGCGCCGACACGGCGATCAGGTCGCAGGCGTCATGGGGCACATCGACCCGTCCAAACCCCTGCACCGCATCGCAGAACATCACCGCGCCCGCCGCCCGGGCCAGCTCGCCCAGCCACGCGACCGGCTGCACCACGCCGATCTCATTATTGACGAGCATCGCCGCGACGATCGCCGTGCGGTCGTCGATAGCCGCCGCCGCCGCTTCGCGATCCACCAGCCCGTCCGCCCCGACCGGCAGCACGATCACCTCCGCCCCCCGCGCCGCCAGCGCCTGCACCGTGTCGAGGACACAGGCATGTTCGGTAGCGATCGTCACAACCTTCGGCCGCCCTGCGCGCAACCGGTCGAACGTCCCGGCGATCGCCCAGTTCGCTGCCTCCGTCGCGCCACTGGTGAAGAACAGCCGCCCGCCGGTCGTACCCATTGCCGCCTCGACTTGCCCACGCGCGACCTCGACCGCAGCCTTGGCCCGGCGGCCCTCACGGTGCGGCGAATGCGGATTGGCATGGCTGTCGCGCAGCCATGGAAGCATCGCCTCGAACGCTTCCGGGGCGAGCGGCGTGGTCGCCTGATAGTCGAGATAGGTCACGCCATCGCGCTCCACGCGGCGGCGAAGGCGTCGACTTCCGCGGCCGTCGTATTCCAACCGAAACTGACGCGGATCACCTCGCTTGCCGCCTTCGCGTCCATCCCCATCGCCGACAACACATGGCTGGTCTTGAGCGTACCCGACGAACAGGCGCTTCCCGCCGATACCGCGAAGCCAGCGCTGTCGAGCCGCATCAACTGTGCCGCTGCCGACCGTCCGGGCAGGCGATAGGCGCCAACGGTCGCGATCCGGGGGGAAGCATCGCCGACGACCTCTCCACCGCCCGCCCGAATCTTCGTATCCAAGTCAGCCCGCAGCACCGCCGCGCGGGCAACCCAGTCGCGCGGAGCCTCCAGCGCAGCGGCAAAGCCCAACGCCCCCGGCAAATTCTCCGTCCCGCCGCGATACCCCTGTTCCTGCCCCCCGGTCGGCGTCAGCAGCGCGAAATCGCGCACCAGCAACGCCCCGATCCCCGGCGGTCCCCCCAGCTTGTGCGCCGATACGACAATCAGGTCGGCGCTCGGCAGGTCCAGCTTGCCTGCGCTCTGCGAACAATCGGCGACCAGCACGCCGGCGCGCGCCGCAATCTCGGCCAGCGGCTGCAACACCCCGGTCTCGCTATTGGCCGACTGCACCGCCACCCGCCGCCCCGCCGGCACCTGCGCAACATCGACCAACCCATCCGAACCGACCGGCAACCGTCCATCCCCGGCAATACGCAGCACCGCGTCATGCTCGACGCCCGACGCGACCGCATCATAGCCACGCAGCGCAATCGCCAACGCCTCGCTCGCCCCGCTGGTCAGGATCACCTCGCCGTTCCAGCCCAGCGCCCTGGCGATCCGCGCCCGCGCATCCTCCAGCGCCCGCCGGGCCGCGCGCCCTTCGGCATGGGGGCTTGACGGGTTGGCCCAGCGCGCCATGCCCTCGGCCACGGCGGCGATCGCTTCGCGCCGCATCGGGGTGGTCGCGGCATGGTCGAGATAGATGCGGGTCGTCAAAACACTTCCGTTCCGATTGCGTGCGCCTATATAGCCGCGAAAGCCATTTGCGCCATCGGCGCGCCCAGATCATTACAGGACGTCCCATGCCCGAAGTCATCTTCCCCGGTCCCGAAGGTCGACTGGAGGGCCGTTTCGCCCCCGCCCCGCGCCCGCGCGCGCCCGTCGCGATGATCCTGCACCCGCACCCGTCGTCGGGCGGCACGATGAACAACCGCATCGTGCAGGAACTCTACAAGACGTTCCAGCGCCGCGGCTTCGCGACCCTGCGCTTCAACTTTCGTGGCGTCGGCAAGAGCCAGGGCACGTTCGACAACGGCGTGGGCGAACTGTCGGATGCGGCCTCCGCGCTCGACTGGGTGCAGAGCTTCCACCCCGAAGCGCAGACGACGTGGATCGCCGGCGTCAGCTTCGGCGCGTGGATCGGGATGCAACTGCTGATGCGCCGCCCGGAAATCCGCGGCTTCATCTCGATCGCGCCGCCGGCGAACATGTACGACTTCACCTTCCTCGCCCCCTGCCCGTCGTCGGGCATCATCATCCAGGGCGACGCGGACGAGGTCGTAACGCCGGCCGCCACGCAGAAGCTAGTCGACAAGCTGCGCACCCAGCGCCACATCACGATCCACCACGACGTGATCCCCGGCGCCAACCATTTCTTCCAGAACGAGATGCCCGAACTGATGGGCAGCGTGGACAAGTATCTGGACATGCGCCTCGACCCGAACTCCCCGATCAAGTGAGGCTGGCGCGAGCGGATTAGCGCCGCTAATCCGCGCCTCACGCGCCAGCCCGGCCGGCGCCACCCCCGTGCCGACCGACGACGCGGCTTCGCCGCGTCGCAACCGGATACCATAACGCGCTTGCCCAATTCCCAACCGGGCATAGACTGTCAGCATCTTCTTCATATGGATGCCGCCCATGCTGACCCTGTTCATCCTCGCCACCGCGCTTCAGGTACCGGCCGCGCCCCAGCCTGCCGCCGAAAAGCCCAAGCCCGAAAAGAAGATCTGCCGCCGCGATGCCGCGACCGGTTCGATCATGACGATGCGCACCTGCCGGACGGCAGCCGAATGGGCGCAAGTCGATGCGGCGGCAGCGGATGTCACCGCCGAAGCGCTGCGCCAGCGCGCGAATGCCGGCACCTCGATGACGTCCAGTCGCGACGGTTCCTGACCGGCGCGTCCCGGCTGCTCGACAGATCATCACCCGGCGCAGACCGGTGCCTTGGGCGGGTCCTATGGCGTACTGTCGCCGGGATCGCGTCTGATTGGACCAGCCCAGATCAGTCGTCAGGGGCGTGGCATGAAGGGCGGGCCATCCCCGATCACGATCCCGACCTTGCTGCTCAAATGCACCGGCATCGCCATGACGAGCGCCGCCATCTGCGCATCGGGAAGCGACGGAAATATCAGCACTGCCTCGCCATCGTGATGCTCTATCCGGCACGGTGCAAAGCCACGCTCGGCCACCCACGCCATCGCTGCTTCCATATCCACCGCTGCCACGCTGAACCGCATCACACGCTCCCTACACCGTCCAGATCGCGACGTTCCCGACCATCACCACGGCACAAACCAGCATCAGCCATCCATTGCGCCGTTCGCCGCGGGCGATCATCCTGATCCCGAACACCACGAGCAGCACGGCTACCAGCATCAGGATCGCGAGCAGCGTACCCGCCGGCCCCTGCCTCATTCCGCCAACACCTTCGCATAGGCCGCCGCATCGACATTGCCACCGGACACCATCACCAGCGTGCCCGGCACCACGTCGACCCGTTTCGACAGGATCGCCGCCAGCGCGACCGCCCCGCCCGGCTCCGCCACCGTGCGCAGATGCCGCATCGCCCAGCGCTGCGCCTCGGCGATCTCCGCCTCGCTGACCGCCACCCCGGTCGCCCCGCGCCGCGACAGGACATCGAAGGTCCGCTCCGCCACCCGCATAGTCTGCAGCGCGTCGCAGGCGGTCGGCGGCGGCGCGTCGCCTACGGCCTCGATCCATCCCGCCTCCAGGCTGCGGCGCATATCGTCCCAGCCCTCCGGCTCGACGGTCACGACCTCCGCCTCCGGCAGGGCCAGCGCGAGACCCGCAGCCAGTCCGCCACCGCCGCACGGCACCACCACACGCGCCGGCGCGGGCAGGCCGGCCGCGGCCATCTGCGCCGCCGCCTCGATCCCCGCCGATCCCTGCCCCTCGATCACCCACGCATCGTCGAAACTCGGCACCAGGGCCGCCCCGCGCGCATGGGCCAGATGCGCCGCGATCTTTTCCCGGCTCTCGGTCGCGCGGTCATAGCGGACGACCTCCGCGCCCAGCGCCATCGTCGCCGCCAGCTTGGCGTGCGGCGCGTCGGCGGGCATCACGATCGTCGCCGCGATTCCCAGCCGTTTCGCCGCCCAGGCGACGCCTTGCGCATGATTGCCGGACGAGAAGGCGACGACGCCCCGCGCACGCGATTCGTCGTCCAATGCGGTCAGCCGATGCCATGCCCCGCGCAATTTGAACGCGCCGATCGGCTGCAACGCCTCCATCTTAAAGGAGACCGGCAATCCATTGATTTCCCTGACCATTAATGGTGAAGGCGCCAGGATTTCCGCGATCTTCGCGGCAGCATCGCGGACGCCGGCACGGGTAGGTTGTCGCATAATCGTCATAAATTGCACTTTCTGCCGCACAGACACTTTACATCAAGGTTTGTGGGTCATAGATCGCGCCTCCGCTGCCCCATGGGACTTCCAACCGCAAGGCAGCTTTTGTCACCGTATGCCGAAAGGCAATTGGAGGTCCCTTGAATTGGCCAAGCACCATAGCGCGCTGGGGCTAGCTGCCCCCTTTATCGCCCGTGACTCCTCGTTCGAGCGCGGGATCGACATTGCAGAGCGCCGACCCGTCGAACCGGTCACGCTCGTTCGCCCGCACGCCGCCGCGCGCGCAGCCCGATTCTTCGTAGAGAAGTTTCCGGGCCGCTCGATGTATGCGGTAAAGGCGAATCCGTCGCCCGATCTGCTCCGTGTCCTGTGGGACAACGGCATCGCCCATTATGACACCGCGTCGATCGGCGAAGTGCGTCTGGTGAAGGCGACGCTGCCGGAAGCGACCTGCCACTTCATGCACCCGATCAAGGCGCCGGAAGCGATTGCCGAAGCCTATTTCGAGCATGGCGTGCGCACCTTCTCGCTCGACAGCATGGACGAACTGCACAAGATCGTCGCCGCCACCGATGGTGCGACCGACCTTACGCTGTGCGTGCGGATGCGCGTGTCGTCCGAATATGCGAAGCTGTCGCTTGGCTCGAAGTTCGGCGTTGCGCAAGGCGAGGCCAAGGAACTGCTGATGGCGACCCGCCAGGTCGCCGATGCACTGGGCATCTGCTTCCATGTCGGCAGCCAGACCATGTCGCCCGACGCCTATGCCAATGCGATGGAGCGCGTCCGCGCCGCCATCGTCGAAGCAGGCGTCACCGTCGACGTGATCGATGTCGGCGGCGGCTTCCCGTCGCGCTATCCCGGCATGACCCCGCCGCCGCTGGAGCGTTTCTTCGAAACCATCCACCGCGCGTTCGAAAGCCTGCCGATCAGCTATTCGGCGGAGCTGTGGGCCGAACCGGGCCGTGCGCTGTGCGCCGAATATGCCTCGGTCGTCGTCCGCGTCGAACATCGCCGCGGGGCGGAGCTGTTCATCAACGACGGTGCCTATGGCTCGCTGTTCGATGCAGCGCATATCGGCTGGAAATACCCGGTACAGCTGCTGCGGCAGCCGGAATCGGACGCACGCGACATGGACTTCAGCTTCTGGGGTCCGACCTGCGACGATATCGACCAGATGCAGGGCCCGTTCCCGCTTCCGGCCGATACCCGCAGCGGCGATTATTTCGAAATCGGGATGCTCGGCGCCTATGGCTCGGCCATGCGCACCGCGTTCAACGGCTTCGGCAATGGCGAAACCGTGCTGACCGACGACGAACCGATGGAGTCGATGTATATCGAACTCGATCCCGTTCCGGCATTCGTGTCGAACAACGTCGTCAAGCTGTAACCAGCCGCTACTAACCAACCACCTCCCCCCTACCCGCACCTTGCGGGAGGGGCCGGGGGTGGGCTTTGCATGGCTTTGCCGCTATGCGACCGCCATCGGCTCCTCCCGCATCTTGTGGGCAGGAGGCCAAACCGGGTTTCCGCGTCCCCATAACGACGACGGCTTATCGATGATGATGGGACCATCATGACCGACACGACGATCAACGACACCCGCAAGGCCGAACTGCTTTCGACCACCGTCGAGCATGTCGACATCACCAAGTTCGACGCCCGCCCGATCATCGACGCCATGGGCAAGATGAGCTTCACCAGCCGCGACCTCGCGCGCGCCACCCGCATCTACAACCAGATGCTGGAGGACAAGGACTGCTCGATCTTCCTCGTGATCGCTGGCTCGACCTCGGCCGGCGGCTGCATGGACCTGTACGCCGAACTGCTGCGCTCGAACATGATCGATGGCGTCGTCGCCACCGGCGCGTCGATCGTCGACATGGATTTCTTCGAAGGGCTGGGCCACAAGCACTATCAGGCGCTGGAAATCCCCGACGACAATACGCTGCGTTCGCTCTACATCGACCGCATCTACGACACGTACATCGACGAAGAGCAGCTGCAGGACTGCGACCACACGATCGGCAAGATCGCCGACTCGCTGGAGCCGAAGGCCTATTCGTCGCGCGCCTTCATCCGCGAGATGGGCAAGTATCTGTCGGAGCATGGCAAGAAGGAAAACAGCCTCGTCAAGCTCGCCTATGAGCATGACGTGCCGATCTTCTGCCCGGCCTTCGTTGACAGCTCGGCCGGCTTCGGTCTGGTCAAGCATCAGGTCGACCGCGCCAAGGAAGGCAAGCCGTACATGGTGCTCGACGCCATCGCCGACTTCCGCGAACTGACCGACATCAAGATCAAGGCGGGCACCACCGGCCTGCTGATGATCGGCGGCGGCGTGCCGAAGAACTTCATCCAGGACACTGTCGTCTGCGCCGAAATCCTCGGCCATGACGATGTCGAAATGCACAAATACGCGGTGCAGATCACCGTCGCCGACGTGCGCGACGGCGCCTGCTCGTCCTCGACGCTGAAGGAAGCGGCCAGCTGGGGCAAGGTCGACACCGCGCTCGAACAGATGGTGTTCGCCGAAGCCGGATCGGTCATGCCGCTCCTCGCCTCGGACGCGTACCATCGCGGCGCGTGGAAGGACCGCGCCAAGCGCGCGTTCGGCAAGATGTTCGACTGATCGTCCTGCGGTTGCTGGAATCAGAAACGGCGGGGGAGCGATCCCCCGCCGTTTTTGCGTTGCCATCAGAAGGGCACCGGCACTCGCAACAGCGCCCCCGAACCAAGCGTCGTCCCAGCGAAGGCTGGGATCTCCCGCTGATAGCACATGGCAGGAGCCGCTAGAGGCCCCAGCCTTCGCTGGGGCGACCTCTTCGGGCAAGGCGCGACTCAGCCCCCTACATCTTGAACCCGTAGCGCGCATATTGCCGGTCGATCACGGGGTTCATCCGCCGCGCCAGCGCCAGTTCGCCGGCCGCTTCGCCATCGCGTCCCATCGCCTTCAACACGGCGGCGCGGACATAGCGGCTGGCCGCCATGTCGGGATTGGCCGCCAGCACGGTGTCCAGATCGGCCAGCGCCTCCGGGTAGCGGCCCATCCGGTACCAGACCAGCGCCCGGCTATCGAGCGCGGCGAGCGTGTCGTCGCTCAACTCGATCGCCTTGGTGCAATCCTTCAGCGCGGTATCGAGCATGACGTTGCGCGTCCCCTTGGTCCAGCACCGCCCGTTCAGCAGCGTCGGCGACCCCGGCTTCTCCGCGATCAGCGTGTCGTACAGCGCAACCGCCTCCTTCGGGTCGCCGAAGTCGCCCATCACGCTCGCCTTCATCTGGCGCAGGAACGGCCGCGATTCACCGCCCAGCGCGATGCGTTCGTCGAGCAGCGCCACCGCCCCTTTCAGGTCGCCGGTCTCGGCACGGGTCTGCGCTACCTGCGCGATCGCGCCATTGGCCGCCGGGTCCAGCGCCCGTGCCCGTTCGGCATCGGCCAGCGCCTTGGCCGGGTCGCCCAGGTTGAACTGGGCATAGGAACGCTGGAGATACAGGTCGACCGACGGCTCCTTCGCGACCACCTTGTCCAGATCGGCCAGCGCGGCCCGGTAGTTGCCGATACCGGATTCGAACGCCGCCCGGCTCTGATAGCCGCTCATCTCGTCGGGATCGGCGGCGATCGCCTTGCCAAAGGTCGCGCGGATCGCCTGCACCTGGCTGGATTTCGCCAGGGTCGCGGCGTCGAGCGTCCAGCGGCGCGGCGTATCGACCGGCGCCACTACCCGCGGGACATTGGCCTTGGCGGTCGTGACCGCGTCGCGTTCAACCGCGATGCGTGCCGCCGGCACCTCGACACCGGTCCCGTCGAACCGCTCGTCCATGCTGATCGTCCCGCCCGACAGCCGCGTCGTCCGCTTGACGACGAAGCCCGCCAGCCGCTGGTCGGCATCCGCCGTTCCCTCCAGCGTGAAGCCGCGCCCGCCATCGGGCAGCTTCACCCGGACATGCCGCTCCACGCCGAACGGCGGCGGGCCGGCCACCGGGATGTTGGTCCAGTCCGGGCGGCTGCGGTCGGGCGCGAAGTTCAGCTCGCCCAGCGCCCCGCCCAGCGCGCGCTTGCGCCGCCGGTCCTCGACGCTCCAGCTGGTGTTGACCACCCCCTTCGCCCGCACGACGACATCGCCGGTCGCGGCGTCCGGGGTGATCGTGCCGTCTGCGAACTGCCCCTCGCCGACCGCCTGTTGCAGGATCGTCGAGATCAGCTCGCGCTGTTCCTTGGGCCCGATCTGGCTCTTGGCCGCGCGCAGCTGCGCCGCCATCTGCCCGTGCGCGACCATCGTCACCTCGACCGGGCTGGGCAGGTCGACCGCACCGCTTTCATCCGCGTCGATCGTCACGCTGGCGATCGGCCGCGCATTGGGATGCGTCTCGATCAGGATCGGCGTCGCACCCGCCGCACGGATTGGCAGGACATAGCCGACGCCGGGCGTGTCATGAATGTCGGGCAGCCGCGCATTGCTGCCGGTCCCGTCCAGCCACAGCACGTCGCCGCCGACCGTCGCGCGCACGAACACATGGTTGAACGCCGCCGCGCTCGGCAACCGGTCCGGCACCGCATCGCCCAGCCCGATGCTGGCGACGACCGGTTCCGCCTCGATCCCCATCGCGTGAAGCATGGCGAGCAGCATCAGCGTCTTCGCCTTGCAATCGCCATAGCGAACTTCCCACGTCTTCGCAGGGGTTTGCGGGACATAGTTGCCACCGTCCATCCCGACCGCCAGATACCGAATCTTGTCCTGCACCAGCTCCAGCGCCCGCTGCGCCCGGCCGATGGGCGTGGCGTCTGCCTTCTGGATCGCCGCGACCTCGGCGGCCAGCGGACTGCCCGGCGCGATCAGTCCGTCGGTCTTGTACAGCGGCACGAAGGTCCGCGACACATCGGCCCAATCGGCAAAGCTCGCCACCTCGATCAGCGGCGGGCGGCGGTAGCGCGCCGGCGCGTCCTCCGGCATGTCCTTCGGCTTGGCGAGCGGCAGCGCGACGCTGAGTTCGGTCATGTCGCCCTTGCGCGCCGGTGTCGCCGCGACGCCATCGGCCAGCAGCTTGTACTTGGGCGCGCTGTCGTTCGACCACAGATAGCGCACCCGCCCTGCCCCGATGCGCAGCGGCAGTGCGGGCAGCGCCACCACGTCCTGCACCCGCCCGCCCAGCGCCGGATCGCGCCCGGTGACCGAGAAGCGCAGGTCGAGCTGGTCGCCCACCTCCAGCCCCTCGACCGCCAGCGTCGCGGTCAGGATGCCGGTCAGCTCGCGTTGCTCCAGCGACTGTTCGCGGCGCAGGACCGTGAATTTCTGCCCCTTGGCCAGCAGATCGATCCGCTGATCCCCACGCAATATGGTCAGGCCGTGGACGATCAGGTCACCCTTGTCCGGCGCCCACGGCAGGGTCAGCGTCGCCGCCTGCGACAGCATCTCCGCACTCGCGATCCGGGTGCGCTGATGGACGTAGGAGGTCAGCCGGTCGCCCTCGATCCGCTTCTGGAAATCGAGCAGCACCAGCGGCGGCAGTTCGTCGACCGGCGTCGCGGGAACGGCAGGCGGCGCGGCGACCCAGGCGGGCGCAGGCTGATAGAGCGGCGTTTCGCTCGCCCAGGCAAGCGCCGGCAACCCCGCCGCCGCCAATGCGACAGCCTTCACCACGACGAAACGCTTCACTCGAAATCCCCCTGTTCGCGGTCGGCCCCCGCCGACCCGTCCCCAAGGTCTATCGACCCGCCGGACATTGTCGAGCGCTTTAGGCAGTGCGCCGCTTTTCGCCCGCACGTCGAGCGGTTAGGCTGGTGAAAACGAACAGGGAGTGGAGCGAATGATCGACCGGCGAACCATCTTGGGGGCGGGCATTGCGCTGCCGGTGGCGGCGAAGGCGGCAGCGGTCCAGCCGGTTTCGACCGGCGAACGCCTCACCCCCTGGCCGCCGCGCGAACATTTCCGCCTGTGGCCCGGCAAGGCACCCGGCGCGCGGGCGACCTTGCCGACCTATGCCCCGTCGATGAACGGGCGGCCCGAGATGCGCGAGCTGTGGTTGCGCGGCGTGTCCGATCCGGTCGTCGGGGTGTTCCGGCCGGCCCGGCCCAACGGCACCGCCGTCCTGTCGATCCCCGGTGGCGGATACGGCTTCGTCTCGATCGAGAATGAGGGGATCGACGTTGCGAAGGCGCTGAACCCCGCCGGCATCACCGTCTTCGCGCTCGCCTATCGCCTGCCCGGCGAAGGGTGGGACAATCAGCAGGACGTCCCGCTACAGGATGCCCAGCGCGCGATGCGCCTGATCCGCGCCAATGCCGCGCGCTACGGCATCGACCCGGCAAAGCTCGGCATCTGCGGCTTTTCGGCAGGCGGGCACCTCGCGGGATCGCTGACGGTTGCGCATGACGATCCGGTCTACGCCCCCATCGACGCCGCCGACCGCCAATCCGCACGACCGGCGTTCAGCGGCCTCGTCTATCCCGTCACCAACATCGCCGCGATGGACCGTGGTGGCCCCGGCCGGCCCGATGGCCCGATGACCGTCTATCGCCGCTACAATATCCCCGCACGCGTAACCGCACAGACCCCGCCGGTCTTCCTCGCCCATTCGGTCGACGACCCCGTCGTTCCCCTCGACCAGTCGCTGGAAATGCTAGCCGCCTGCCGCCGGGCAAAGGTGCCGGTGGAAGCGCATCTGTTCGAACGCGGCGGCCATGGCTGGGGCGCACAGCACTCGCCGATCGACAGCCCGCAGCGGCTGTGGACCGACCTGTTCCGCCGCTGGATCGGGGAGCGGGGATAGGACGTTCCCAAATCCCTACCCGCTGACGTCACCCCAGCAAGCGGCCCGACCGTAACCCCAGCGAAGGCTGGGGTCTCCCCGTGATAGCGCGGTACAGGAGCCGCGAGAGACCCCAGCCTGTGCTGGGGCGACGTTCGTTGAGAGGGTCGATAACGCCACCCGAAAATAGCGCCCAAGCGTGAACCTCAGACCTAAGCAAACAGCCGCCGGGCACTGCGCTCCAGCATCACCAGCTGCCACAGCGTCCGGCCATGCTCGGCCCGGCCCGAGCGATGCTCCGCCGCCAGCCGCTCGACGGCATGGGGATCGAACCAGGTCGCCAGTACCGGCGACCGCGCCAGCCCCGCCGCTTCATCCGCCAGCGCGCCCCGGAACCACGCACTGACCGGCGTGACGAACCCCATTTTCGGCCGGTACAATATCTCACGCGGCAACCACGGCTCCAGCGCCTTCTTCATCAGCCACTTGCCCTCGCCCCCGCGCAGCCGCAGCTTCGCCGGCAAGGTCGCGCAAAACTCGATCAGCCGGTGGTCGAGCAACGGCTCGCGCGCCTCCAGCGCCACCGCCATGCTGGTCCGGTCGACCTTGGTCAGGATATCGCCCGGCAGCCAATGCCGGAAATCGGCATATTGCGCCCGGTCCAGCGCATCGCGCGCCGGCGCCTGCCGCATCGCCGCGACATAGCGTTCCTCACCGCGATAGCCGCCCAGCTGCCGCGCCATCGCCGCCCCGTACAGCCCCTGCCGCACCGCCGGCGTCGTCACGCCGACCGCCTGCGCATAAGCCTCGTCACCATCCTGTGCGAGCGCCAGCAACGTCGTCTTGGCGCGGAACGGGCGGGGTGCCCAGTCGGCCTTGGGATAGACATCGCCCAGCGCGCCGAACACCGGCTCGCGCAACCCCGCCGGCAACAGCGCGCGGACCCGCTCCTCCGCTGCATGGAATTTGTAGCGGCGATATCCCGCCAGCGCCTCGTCCGCGCCATCGCCCGACAGTGCGACGGTCACCCGCTCGCGCGCCAGTGCGCAGACCTGATAGGTCGCCAGCGCCGACGCATCGGCAAAGGGTTCGTCGAACGCCCCGACCAGCGTATCGATCAGGCCGAAATCGTCCGACCGGACCGTCCGCACCGCATGGTCGGTCGCAAAGCGCCCCGCCACCAGCCCCGCCGGCCCGCGCTCGTCATGGCCCGCTTCCTCGAACCCGATGGTGCAGGTCTGCACCGGCGACTTGCTCGTCTCCGCCATCAGCGCGACGACCGCCGACGAATCGACCCCGCCCGACAGGAACGCCCCCAGCGGCACGTCGGCGACCATCCGCGACCGCACGCCCTCGCGCATCCGCTCGACCAGTTCGGCCTGCAGGTCGCGCGTGCTGCCCTTGGCCCGCTTCGAAAAGTCGACGTCCCACCACCGGACCGGCTGCGGCACGCCGCGTCCGCGTTCGATCAACAGGAAATGACCGGCCGGCAGCTTCTGCACCCCCGCGACGATACAGGCGTCATCGGGCACATAGCCGAGCGCCATATAATCCTCGATCGCCGCCACGTCGGGCGTGCGCCGCACCAGCGGATGGGCGAGCAGCCCTTTCAGCTCCGACGCGAATGCCACCGCCCCGTCGCCCAGCTCGACATAATGGAGCGGCTTCACCCCCATCCGGTCGCGGGCGAGGAACAGCGCCTGCCGCCCCGCATCATGGATGGCGAACGCGAACATGCCGTTCAGCCGCGCCAGCATGTCCGGCCCCCATGCGACCCAGGCATGGAGCAGCACCTCGGTATCGCCCTGCGTGCGGAACACCGCGCCCTCGTCCTGCAACTCACGACGCAGTTCGGCGAAGTTGTAGATTTCGCCGTTGAAGCTGATGACGACCTGCTCGCCCGGCAGCGCCATCGGCTGCGGGCTACCCGCGACATCGATGATCGACAGCCGCCGATGGCCCAGCCCCACGCCGGGCGCCATCCACACGCCGGAGCCATCGGGGCCGCGATGCGCCTGCACATCGGTCATCGCCGCGATCCGCGCCGGATCGACCGGCTTGGGTTGGGCACTGTGATAGAGGCCGGCGATCCCGCACATTCTACTACATCCCCGCCGCGCGGTCGGCGATCACATCGACCGGCCCCGCCGCCTTCAGGAAATCGGCAATCGCCGCCCGTGGATCATTCCCGTCCTTGCGTGCCGACAGCAGCACCGCGACGCCCCGCTGCGGTCCGCCGAGCAGCTTCGTCTTCAGCGTCTCCCACTTCACCCGGTCCGCGCTGCCGGTCGTGACCGATCCGATGCGATACCAGGTTGCGACCTCGCGCTCGACCGGGCCGGGTGCCGCCATGCGCAGCGACGCGCCGCCCGCGATCGGCGCGGTATCGGCGATCCGTACCCAGCGGTCGTTCTCACGGATCGCGCCTGTTCCGAACCCTACCAATTCATGTCCCTCGCCCTGCGAACCATAGACCGCGACGATCATGTCGACGCTGCGGCCCCGCCCATCCCCATAGCGTCCGATCAGGAAATGGTCAGCGCCCGGAAAATTGGGAACCCATGGCTCGCCATCGACGGCCACCCGGTGCCATCCCGGCACGACCGGCAATTCGATCCGTGCCGGCAGTGCCTGTGCCCGCCGGTCGACGATCCAGCCCCATCCGGCAAAGCCGACCGCCACCGCCAGCACCGCCGCCGCCGCCAGCGACCGGTCGGCGACGCGCATCGGCATAGCCTGTACGCTTGCTACATCGAACCACGCCGCATCGGGATCGCGGTCGAACCAGCGCCACCCGATCGCCAGCACGCCCGCCATGGTCAGAGCGAAGAAGACCCAGCCATAGACGATATGGTCGAACCCCGTCGCCGCCTCGACCGAGGTCAGGTGCGCGGCATAGATGGTGCCCGCCGCCCGGATGCCGTTGGCGATGACCGGCACGACCAGCGCCACGGCCATGAACGCCACCCGCCGCCCCCACGCGACGTAGCAGACATTGGCGACCAGCGTGCCGTACGCGACCATCGCGATCACGAACTTCGACCCCGAACACGCCTCCGCCACTTCGAAATAGCCGTTGGGAATGGTGATCAGGACCCCGTCCACCGCCGCCGGCACGCCGAGCAGATGGAGCAAAGGCATCGTCAGCGACACCGTCGCCGATTGCAGCCACGGCTCTAGGAAATCGCCGAACGGCACCAGAAAGACCATATAGGCCAGCGGAAACGCGATGCCGCGCGCCACCCGCGCGCCGAGCAGCGTGACCAACGCCCCCTGCAACATCGCGACCAGCCCGACATGGCGGAACAGCGCGACCGCCGCCGCCTCCCCGATCAGCCATGTCGCTCCCCCACCCGCGACGATGGCGAGGCCGGGCCACCACGCCTGCGGCGTCAGCTGCGCCAGCTCCCGCCGCCGTTGCCACACCAGCCAGCCGATGATCGGCGGCACGAACAGGCAATGGCCGTAGGTGGTCGAATTCCACCAGATATCGACCATGTCGGCCGCGTCACGGTGAAAGATCGCCAGCAACGCCGCCCAGATACCACCGAGCGCCGACAGCGCCCGCCGCCATGCAGGATCCGTCGTCAAGCCAGGCTGTTCGAGCGCCACGCTGGTCATGCCAGCCCAAGCAATCCGGCGAGCGGCGCGAGCCGGGCGTCCCAGCCATAGCGCTCCACCGTCCGCGCCCGCGCCGCCTGCCCCAGCGTGTTCGCCGCGACCGGATCGTCCAGCAGCGCCTGCACCTCATGCGCGAACCCCGCCGCATCACCCGCCACGCGGATCGTGCCGCGATGGTCGATCCCCTCCGCCGCCGCGACCGATGCGACCACCGGCCGCGCCATCGCCATCGCCTCCAGCACCTTGTTCTGGATACCGCGCGCCAGCAGCAGCGGCGCGACCACCACCGAAGCCGCCGCGATCCAGCCGCGCACATCGGCGACTTCCCCGGTCACGACCACCCGCTCGCCCGCCAGTGCCCGGACGGCGGCGGTCGGACTCCGCCCTACGATCGCGAAGCGCGCCGCCGGGATCGATGGCAGCACCTCGGCGGCGAACCAGCGCACCGCCTCGACATTCGGTCGGTAATCCATCTGCCCGGTAAAGACGATCAGCGGTCCGTCGGCTGCGACCGGCACCGCCTGCGCCGGGTCGAAAAAGGCGGTGTCGATCCCGTTCTCGATCGCGACCACCCGGTCCGCCCCGGACGTCCGCCGGAACAACGCCGCCTCGGCCTCGCTCACCAGCAACGACGCCCGCGCCCGCCCCGCCACCGCCGCCTCGAACGCCGCGAGCCTGCGCGCCTCGCGCCGCATCATCCAGCGCATCGGCCCCGTCGCATCCTCGGCATAGGCCGCGAACTTCGCCGAATCCATATCGACGAAATCCATCACGAACGGCAGGTCGGCCGGCAGATACTGTGCCATCTGCCCCGAATAGACATAGACCGCGTCATACCGCCACGCCGCCAGCAGTTCGGCGACCTTCACGCGCATCGGCGCAGCATCGAACGCCGCCTCCGACACCGTGCGTCCGCCCGCCAGCGCCTCGAGCGCCGCCCGCGCATTGCCCTTGGTCCGGGGCAGCACCGCGACGCTCGCGCACCATTGCGACAGCGCATCCTCATGCCCCATGTCGCGCGGATCGTCGGCGAACGTCGCCAGATGCACCCGCCCCAATCGGCTCAGATGGCGCATCACATGATGGCTGCGGACCTTGTCGCCACGGTCGGGGGGATAGGGGACGCGGTGGGCGAGGAACAGGATGTCGCTCACCCCAGCCCCTTTGCGATGAACGGCCCGATACGATTGGCGACGGCGACCGGCAGCTTCTGCCACGCCGCGATCTTCATCCGGTATTTGGGGTTGAGCGGGCTGGCGTCGCGCGGTGCGGCGCCATCGGCGGTCCAGGTCGGATAGCCGAGCGGCTCGCCGACGAACCCCCAATTCTTCTTGTACGCCGCAGGTCCCGTGCCGACCTTGGACCGCCCGAAATCGAACGCGGTACAGCCTTTGCCACGGGCATGGCGCATCAGTTCGAAATACATCCGCTCGTTCGCGCGCAAGCCCCGCGCCGCCGTCGTACCGCCACCCCAATAGGGATAGACCGTGCCCCGCCAATAGACCGACAGCACGCTCGCCACCGCCTGCCCGCCGTGGCGCACGGTCAGCACATCGGCATCCTCGCCGAAGCGCGCGATCACCTGTTCGAACAACGCTTTCGGAAAGACCGGCGTGCCGAGATTGCGCACTGATGTGCCATAGACCCGGAAATGCTCGGCCAGCGCCGCGCGGTCGCGGCCGATCGCGATCTCGAACGGCTCGGCCAGCGCCTTGCGCACATCCGCCCGCTGCTTGCGCGGGATCGCCAGTAATTCGGCGTCATCATCCGCCGCCAGCGGCCGCACGAACCCGACATAGCGCGTATCGTCCCACGTCCAGCCGGCCCCCTCGATCGGCACGCCGCCGCGCATCTCGATCGTGGGGCATTGCAGCGCGCGCGCCACCTCGACCGCCTCCGCCGCCAGCGCTTCGCCTGCAGCCAGATCGGACGCCAGCACTCCACCGCCGACCCCGAACCCGGTCGACACCAGCGCCGCACCGAACAGCGGCGAGCGGACATGGGTCAACGGCACGATGCCCAGCAATTCCCCGCCGGCCTCCGCCACCAGCATCCGAAATGCCTGTCCGCATCCGGCGGCCGTCGCCTCACCCCACACCGGCAAGTGAAACGGCGTGCCCTGGGGATGCGCCGCGACGAACGCCTCGATCGCCGCCCGCTCCGCCGGATCGGCCAGATCGGCCCGCCGGACCCCGGTCACAACGAGCCCGCGCGCTCGGCGACGATGCGGTCGGCCCGGTCCCAGTCATGGTTCGCCATCAGCCGTTCGAGCTTCCCCGCCATCGCGCCCAGCCGCGAATAATGCCGGACCTTCGACTTCAGCGGCGCATTCCTTACCCGCGGCTGACCGGGATCGATCTCCCACGGATGGAAATAGAACATCGCCGGATGCGCTTCCGCGCCGTTGCTGCGCACCACCGCATCCTCGACCACGCGGTTCGGCAGGAGACGGAAAAAGCCCCCGCCCGCCGACACTTCGCGCCCCAGCACCTTCGCCAGCGTGATCGGCCATTCGATCAGGTCGCTGCCGACAACCGGCCGATGCAGCACCCGTGGCGCATCCACCCAGCCATAATGGTCGTGGGCGATCGGCGCTACGGACGAAGAATAGGCATAGCCCTCCTCCGCCAGCACCGCGTGCGCCCACGGCGTTCGCCGGTCGATCGAAAAGCTCGGCGCGCGATAGCCGGTCACCGCCTGCCCCCCGGCATCCTCCAGCGCGGCCCGCGCCTGCTTCAGGTCGGCGCGAAACTGCTCGGCGGTAAAGGTGAAGACCCGCTTATGGTCCCAGCCATGGCTCGCCAGTTCATGCCCGCCGGCAACGATCCGCCGCATCAGCGCGGGAAAGCGATGCGCGACCCAGCCGAGCGTGAAGAAGGTCGCCTTGACCCCGCTTTTCGCGAACAGGTCCAGCACCGCGTCGGTATTCGCCTCAACCCTGCATTCGAGCGCGTCCCACTCGCCCCGGTCGATCACCGTCTCGAACGCACCGACCTGGAACCAGTCCTCGACATCGACCGACATCGCGTTGCGCATGGGGGCAGGCACCGTCCTTTCAGCCGGCGGCGCGGATCGATGACAGGTCGGGGCGGCGCTGTTCGCCCTCCACCCAATCGACCAGCAGCGTCAGCACCCGGCGCAACGCCGCATCCTGTTCCTCCAGCCGATCCTCCAGCGCCGCGATCCGCGCGACCAGCGCGTCGCGATCGGCCGTATCGACCGGTGCATCGGCGGCAGGGGCGCCCCGGCGCGCCGCATCGACCACCGACAGGTGGATCGGGCGCGGCGGCATCGGCGGCGGGGGCGGAGTCATCGGCAACGGATCAGCATCGACCACCGGCGTCGCCTCGGCGACCGGCGCGGCTTCGACCCGGTCGGCGGCCGGGGCCGTCGCGCCCATGCCGTCCCCGTCGAGGTCCTCGATCACCTGTTCGACGTCCAGCGACCCGAACCGTTCGATCTGCTCGATCGCCCCATAGAGCAGCACGCGGCTGGCCAGCTGGTTCAACCGGCGCGGCACGCCGCCCGACCAGCGGTGCAGCGCGGCCAGCGCATCCATGCTGAAGCTGGGGCTACCGGTCCATCCGACCACGCCCAGGCGATGTTCGAGATACGGCCCGACCTCCTCGACGCCCATCGGGTCGAGGTGGTGCATCGCGATCACCCGCTGGCGCAGCTGTTCCAGCCGGTCCGACCCGTGCAGCCGCTGGCGGAACTCCGGCTGGCCCAGCAGGAAAATCTGCAGCAGCGCATAGCCCCCTGCCTGGAAATTCGACAGCATCCGCAATTCTTCGATCGACCCGACCGGCAGCGACTGCGCCTCGTCGATCACCAGCAGCGTGCGCCGCCCCGAGCGCGCGACATTGTGCAGGCCCCGCTCGATCCCTTCGAGCAGCTGCGCCTTGGTCAGCCCGTGATGGTCGACGTCGAGGCCCGCCGCGACCAGTCGCAACAGGTCGTCCGCGTCGATCTGCGTCGTCACGATGCGGATGACGTTCAGCCGTTCGGGATCGATCGTCTGCATCAGATGGCCGAGCAGCGTCGTCTTGCCCGTGCCGGGATCGCCGGTGATGACGATGAAGCCTTCGCCCTGGCTCAACCCATAGCCCAGATACGCCATCGCCTTGCGATGGGTGGCGGTGTCGAACCAGAAGGCCGGATCGGGCGTCAGCTGGAACGGGCGACCGGTCAGGCCATAATGATTGTCGTACATCATCGTCTCCAATGGAGGGCTTGTACCCGCCAATCGGTTGAATGTTCGTTTATTTCAGGGCGAATTTACCCTGATCCGCCCCCGGCCGGTAGGGGTGCGTGATGGAACGGCTGGCCCTTCCTTCTCGTCACCCCGGGCTTGACCCGGGGTCCCGCTTCTCCGGTGCGTCCCGAGCGTGACGGACGCCCTAAAGCCGATCGAAACTGAACGCCCATCGTAAATCCTCGTCATTCCCGCGCAGGCGGGAATCCATAGCCGCTGACGTTTCAGCTGGATTCGTGAAGCCGGCGTTTATGGACTCCCGCCTGCGCGGGAGTGACGATGGGGAGGGAGCGGTTAATCAAGAAGCTGAACGTCGATAGTCCCTAGAACCGGAACCCCACCGCCAGCAACGCCTGCGCGATCAAATCCGACTGGCTGCGCTCGACATCGAAGCCGTACACCCCGGCCGTCAGACTGCCATAGGCGCGGCCGAAGCTGCGATAATAGCCGCCCTGCGCGCCGCCGCCCCATGCGTCCAGCCCGCCTTCGATCCCGCTGGCGAAGTAATTCGCATACAGGTCGGCGCTGACCGACGACCGGCTGTCGAGCGCCCATTGGCCGAAGCCCTGGACGTAATAGCTTTCGTCCTGCGAGCGATAGATGACCGCCCCCGGCACCGGCGGGATATAGAATCGCCGGCTGGCATAGCCCGCGCCCAGCCCCAGGCGGGTAGGACCACGCGTGATCGAATAGACCGCATCGATCCCGCGCGCGCGGAACGTCGCGGCGCTGACCGACTGGAACACCGGCGTCAGGCAGCCGCCGGCATTCGACGCGCCTTCAGGCGTCACGCCGCCACCGAACACGCACCCGCCATAGCGCGCGCCGAACGGGTCCTCGCCACCGATATAGTTGATCGGCAGCTGCGCCAGCGATCCGGTCAACTGCCGGCCAAAGGTCGTCACGCTGTCATACACGCCGACCTGCACCGCCGATGCCGGGCTGACCTGCCATTGCAGCGACCCGGTATAGCTCATCGATCCGTAGCGCCGCCCCAGCCGCGCCTCCAGCGCGGTGCGGGGGCTGGGCCGCCACAATACGCCCGCGTCCCAGATGATGCCGTCGATGTCATAGGCGATGCGCGGTGCCGACGCCGGATCGGTCACGAACCGCCCCGCCCCGTCCAGTACCGGATTGTTCTGCGCATCGAGCAGCGGATCGCGCTGCGTCACCTCGATCTTTTCATAACCGACGCCGCCGACCGCGGCGATGGTCGGCGTGATCGGCAATACCGCGTCGACCCGGCCATAGGCACCTTCGAACTTCTGGTCGAGCTGCCCCGCATCCTCGCGCAGCCACGCGCCCGATACGGTAAAGCCGATCGGCAACAGCGTGCCCGCGCGCGTACCCGCGCTGCCCATCACCAGATGGCTGGTCGCCTCGTCATAATAATCCAGCCGCCGCTGTCCCGGTGCCAGGTCGATGACGCCGGGCGTCTCCGCGTTCACATAGCCGAATTGATAGGTGCCGTTGACCGCGAACGGCCCGACGCGGGTGTTGATGCTCGGCCCCGCATACAGGCCATAGACCTGCGCGGTATTGATGTTGCTGGCATTCACCAGCGGCCCGAACCCGCCGCCGCGCGTATCGCCCTGCGCCCGCGTCGCGATCGCGCCGCCTTCCAGGTTCAGCCAGCGGGTGATCTGCACATTGGCGCGCGCCAGCCCCGAATGGACCTCGCCGCTGCCGAAATTATCGCCCCAGTCGATCAGCCGCTGATATTGGTAATTCGCCTGGACCTGCACCCGCTGCGTCGTGACCGTCGCATCGACCCCGGCGGTCAGCTGGGTATAGGTCACGACATCGCCATCGTTCAGGTCGGCGAGCAGCACCTGCCCCGCCTCGACATATGGCGAGATTTCGATGCGCTGCGCCAGCGCCGGACTTGCCGTCGCCACGACGACGACCGGGACAGCCAGCCAGCGCATCAGTCCTGTTCCTGCCCATAATAGCCGAAGCGCGCACCGTCCGCGCGATAGGTCGTCGCGTTCAGCAGCAGCTGGATATCGTCGCATCCATCCAGCAACGCGACCGCCTCGCGCAGGTCCGATTCGCTGCTGCGGTCGGCGCGGACGACCAGCACCGTCTGCCCGACCAGCGACGCCAGCACGGCGGCGGGCGATGCGGCGAGCGCGGGCGGCGAATCGAAGATGACGATCCGGTCGGGATCGGCGGTCAGCAACCGTTGCAGCACGTCCTGCGCATGGTCGCTGCGCAACAATTCGGTGTCGGCATGGGTCCGCTTGCCGGCCGGCAGCACCGACAGTTGCGGCACGTCGGTCGGGATCACCAGCGACTCGACATCGATCGCCGGATCGCCCAGCGCGTCGAGCAGCCCCTTGCCCGCCGGCAGGCCCAGCCGGTCGAGAATATCGGGCTTGGGGAAATCGGCATCGACCAGCAAAATCTGCAGGTCGCGTTCGGCCGCCAGTGACAAAGCGAGGTTGATCGCGCAGAACGTCTTGCCGTCGCCCGGCTGCGCCGAACATACCAGGATCATGCGGGCGGCCTGCGGGTCGCGCTTCTCGACATCGGCGGCGGTGGTCAGCAGCTGGCGCTTCACCAGCCGGAACTCCTCGGCCAGCGCGGTCACCGGACCACCGGGCACCAGCATCCCCGCCTCGGCCAGCATATCGCGATCGATCCGTGCCGGCTCGACCGGGCGGATGCGGGCGGGAGGCATCTTGCGCGGCTGTGCCTTCGCGGCCGGGGCGGCGACGGCCGGCGGCGGTGGCGCGGGCGGCAGGTCGGGCATGGCGACCGGCGGCAGTTCGGGCTTCGGCCCCAGCTGCCAGCGATCCGCCGCGCGCTCCAGCAACGAAGCGCGCATGGCCCGGTGCGATTGGTCGTTCACCTTGTCATCCCCGTTCACGCCACCAGCCCGCGCTGGGCGAATTCCAGCCCCAGCAGCAGCACGAATGCCGCCACCAGCGCGCCTGCGCCACCCGCGAACAACTTCAACCGCCGCTTGCGTTCGTCGCGAACCGCCTCGGTCACCACCTCGCCGATCGATCCCAGCACCGGCATGCCGCTGATCTTCTCCAGCTTCTGTGCGGTTGCGAAGCTCGTCTTCAACTTGCTCAGCGCGAACGCCAGCGCGACACCCGCGCCGATGCCGACGACCAGCACGCCCAGCAACAGCAACGGCCGGTTCGGCGCGGTGGGCTTGCTGGGTTGGGTGGGGGGATCGATCACGTTGAACTGTACCGCATCGGTATCGGTCTGCACACTGCTGCGCAGCCGCACCTGTTCGCGGTCCTGGAACAGCGCATCATATTGCTGCTTGAGCGACGCGATGTCGCGGTCGAGCTGCGACTGCTGCGCCGCTGCCTGCGGGTCGGCCGAAATCTTCGCCTGCAACCCGTTCAGCTGGCCTTCGATCTGGTTCTTGCGCTGCTGCAATTCCGCGACCCGCGCCTGCCGGTCGGCCTGCGTGGCGCGCAGTTGCAGGTAGAAGGGGTTGGGCGATGCCGCCGTGCCGCCGCTCACGCCACCGCCCTCGCCGCGTGCCGCCGCCCGCGCGGACGCCAGCTGGCGATTGAGCGCGACCATATCGGGATGCTGGTCGGTCCAGCCGCGGCTGCGCCCCTCGGCGATCTGCCCCTCGATCGCGTTCAGCCGCGCCCGTGCCGGCCCGACCAACGCCGTCCCCGCCGTCCCCGGCAGCGTCGCGGCGGTCCCCGCCATCTGCGCATTGGCCGCATTCAGGCTGGTCTGCGCCGCCGCCAGATCGCCATCGATCTGCGCCAGTTCGCTGCGCGCGTTCGACATGCGATCGTCGAGCGATCCCGTCCCCGGCAGCATCGCCATATATTGCGCCTGGAACGCCTGCCGCCGTGCCTCGGCATCTGCCAGCTGCTTCTGCCGCTGCAACAGCTGCTGGTCGAGGAAACGCAGCGACTGCACCGTCGCATCGCGGTCGCTGGCAAGGTTGTCCTGCACGAAGATGTCGATCATCTTCTGCACGACCTCGCGCGCCACCTTCGGATTGCCCGACGTCGCCGAAATCTCGAACAGATTGTCCTGCTGCTGCGTCAGCTTGATCGCATTCTGCAACGATGCGATCCGGTCCGCGACGTCGCGGTCGTTGGCGACCGTATCGTTGAGCGAGGTACCGCGCACGACCTTTTCGAGGTTCACCGCCGACGTCAGCGTCTGGCGGATACGGTCGATATTCTTCGCCTGGTCGTTCTGGGCGACCGCCGCCTCGGCGCCGGGCAGCACCTGCCGCATCTGCACCATGACCCGTGCGGTCGACTGATAGCTGTTGGGAATCTGGCTCACCGCCAGCCAACCGGCGAGGCACACGACCCATGCGACCGCCAGCGCGATCCAGCGCCGCTGCCAGATCGCGTGGAGGATCAGCTTCAGCTCGTCATACAGCCCGTCCATCTTAGAACATGCTCTCTGGAATGATGATGACGTCGCCCGGCTGCAGCTTCACGTTCGCGCTGGCATCGCCGTTCTTGAGCAGGCTGGAGATGCGCAGCCCGAATTCCGACTGCTTGCCCGTTGCCCGGTCGTACCGCACCAGCCGCGCGCGGTTGCCCGACGCGTACTGGTTCAGCCCCCCGACCGCGATCATCGCGTCGAGCAGCGTCATGTTGGCGCGGTACGGCAGCGACGCAGGCTTCTCCGTCGCCCCCACCACGCGGACCTGCTGGCTGAACGTGCCGGAGAAATTCTCGACGATGACCGATACCAGCGGGTCCTTCACATATTCGCCCAGCGCCAGCTTCAGGTCGTCGGCCAGCATCGCCGGCGTCTTGCCGGTGGCGGGCATGTCGTTGATGAGCGGCGTGGTGATCCGCCCGTCGGGGCGCACCTGCACCTTGGTCGACAGTTCGGGATTGCGCCATACGAAGATGCTCAGCTGGTCGAGCGGCCCGATGACATAGGCCTCGCCCGGTGCCTCCTTCGCCTGCACGAACGGCGCGGGCGGCAATTCGGGGCGCGTCGCCCCTCCGGCGCACCCGCCGAGCAGGGCCGTCAGCGCAACACCCGTTCCCAAACCATGCCAGCGACGCATTACCATACCTCGTTCCGAACGAGCGCAGCCGTGAGCGGACTACGCAGGACTTCCCCTGCTATGCGGACAAAGGGGTAAAGATAGGGTTGAGTATAGCGGCAATTCCCCCGCCCCGCACCCCGCAAGCCGTACGGATCATTCAGTCCCGCGATGGGACAAACAGCTCGCGCGCTGGCGGATGGCCGAGGAACGCCGCCGGGCTGGCCGTCGCGCCATAGGCGCCCGCCTGGAACAGCACGATCACATCCCCGACCGCGACGGGGGGCAGCGCCACCCGGTCCGCCAGCCGGTCGAGCGGGGTGCAGAGGCACCCGACGACCGAAGCGGTCATCACCGGCGCGGCGTCCATCCGCCCGGCCACCGCCACCGGATAGTTGCGGCGGACCACCGTCCCGAAATTGCCGCTGGCCGCCAGTTGATGGTGCAACCCGCCATCGACCACGACGAAGGTCTCGCCGCCGCTCTCCTTCACATCGACGACGCGGGTGCAATAGACGCCCGCCTCGCCGACCAGCCAGCGGCCCAGTTCGACCGCGAAACCGGTCTGGGCCAGCACCGCCGCCCGCCGGTCGAGCGCCTCGCCCAGCGCCCGTCCGACGCCCTCGACATCCACGGCCAAGTCCCCCGCGAAATAGGGGATACCGAACCCGCCGCCCAGGTTGACGAACGCCGGCACCGCGCCCGCCTTCTCCGCCAATCGCTCGGCCAGCGCCAGCGTCGCCGCCTGCGCCTCGATAATCGCCGCGCTGTCGAGCGTCTGCGATCCGGCAAAGATATGGAAGCCATGCCAGTCCGCGCCGCTCGCGACCAGCCGCCGCACCAGCGCCGGCACCCGCACCGCATCCACGCCGAACGGCGACGCGCGCCCGCCCATCCGCATCCCCGACCCGCGCAGTTCGAAATCCGGGTTCACCCGCACGGCGATGCGCGGGGTCAGTCCCAACCGGTCGCCGATCGCCACCGCCCGGTCGGCCTCGCCCTCCGATTCGACATGCAGTGTCGCGCCCGCGGTAATTGCCGCCGCCAGTTCGTCGTCGCGCTTGCCCGGCCCGGCAAAGCTGATCGCCGCCGCCGGCTTGACCGTCAGCGCCTTGGCCAGCTCGCCGCCAGATGCCACGTCCAGCCCGTCGACCAGGCCGGCCATCGCGGTCAGGACGTCGGGATGCGGATTGGCCTTGATTGCATAATGCACGCGGACCTGCGCCGGCAGCGCCGCCCGCAGCCGCGCGACCCGCGCCGCCATCGCCGCGCCGTCATACAGGAATGCCGGCGTATCGCCTGCCCGTTCCAGCGACTCGGCGAAATCGACGCCGCCGACCGTCAGCCGCGACTGTCCGGCAAAATCCGCCGGGATCGGCCCGACCGGCTTCATGCCTGCACCGCCCGTTGCGCCAGCGCCCGCACCGCGACCCGGTCGAGCTTGCCGTTCGCATTGCGCGGCAGGGCATCGATCCAGACATAGTGCGACGGCTGCTGGAAACTGGGCAGGTCGCGCCGCAACCGCGCCCGTACGGCTGCCTCGGCATCCTCGACCAGCGCGCGTGCGACCACGGTGATCGCCTGCCCCTGCCGTTCGTCGGGCAGGCCGACTGCGATCGCCTCCGCCACTTCGCCGCCCGCCAGCACCGCTTCCTCCACTTCGGTCGGGCTGATCCGGTTGCCCGCCACCTTCATCATCTCGTCATCGCGCCCGACGAAGCGCAGCAGCCCGTCGCTGCCCAGCGCCACCGTATCGCCGGACCACACCGCCATGCCGCCGCTCTCCATCCAGCCGGGCGCGGGCCGGAACCGCACGGCGGTCCGTTCGGCATCCCGCCAATATCCCTGCGCCACCAGCGGCCCGGCATGGACCAGTTCGCCCGGCTCGTCCTTCTCCGCGCGGCTGCCATCGGCGCGCACCACCGCCACCTCGGCAAAGGGGATCGCCGCCCCGATCGCATCGGGGTTCGCGTCGATCCGTTCGGGCAGGAGATAGGTCGACCGGAACGCCTCGGTCAGGCCGTACATCGCATAGAGGTCCGCGCCCGCGAACCGTTCGCGCAACGCCCGCACCATGCGCGGGGTCAGCGCCCCGCCCGAATTGGTCAGCCGCTGCAACCGCGCCGCCGTTTCCGCCGGCCATGCCGCCTCCAGCAACTGCGTCCAGAGCGGCGGCACGCCGGCCAGCGTCGTCACCTCGAACCGCTCGACCGCCTTCACCACGTCTCGCGCGGTGAGGTAATCGAGCGGCACCACCGCCCCGCCCGCAACCCAGGTCGAAAACAGCTGGTTCTGTCCGTAATCGAAGCTGAGCGGCAGCACCGCCAGCACCCGGTCGTCGCGGGTCAGTTTCAGATATTGCGTGACCGACACCGCCCCCAGCCACAGATTGGCATGGGACAGCATCACCCCCTTGGGCCGCCCGGTCGACCCGGAGGTATAGAGGATCGCGGCCAATGCGGTCGGATTGCGTTCCGCCGCCGCCACGGGATCGCCCTGCGGCGCTTCGGTCAGCACGCGGCATCCCTCCGGCACATCCCCCGGCTCCAGCGCCGCGACCCGCGCCGCCTGCGTCACCAGCACCACTGCCCCGCTGTCCGACAGGATATGCGCCACCTGCGCCCGTTTCAGCGACGGGTTGACCGGCACATGCACCAGCCCCGCCCGCGCCGCCGCCAGCGGCATCAGGCACGCGGTCCGCGTCTTCGGCAACCACGTCGCCACTCGCGCGCCCGGTTCGAGGCCCAGCGCCCGCAACCCGCCCGCCATCAGCGCGACAGCGGACTCCAATTCGGCAAAGGTCAGCGCCCCGTCCCGGTCGATCAGCGCCGCATCCTGCGCCCTGCCCAGCGAAGGAAGATGATCGATCGTCCGGGCGGGCGGAATGTCCATCGTCACCCCCTAGCGCCGATCCCTCGGCAGATACAGGGGGCGACGCGATCCCCCCACCGCCCACGCCATCCCTCGTTCAACTTACTGTCCCAGGTCGGCCGAGAGGGTGCAGACCTCACCCCCACGTCACTCCAGGCTTGACGCGTAACGGGTACGCTTCAGCACCATGTCGGCGCTGTCCTTCCCGTCACCCCGGGCTTGACCCGGGGTCCCGCTTTTTCCGCCGCCAGAGCCAGAGCCGACCGACATTCACCGACAATCGTGCATCTCCGTCATTCCCGCGCAGGCGGGAATCCATAAACGCTGACGCCTCGACTGGATTCGCAGGCGCTGGCGCATATGGACTCCCGCCTCCGCGGGAGTGACGATGGGAATGAAGCAATCGTCCGGTGACCGCAAAGACGACCAGCCGCGTGTGAAAGCACCGCAAGCACACCTCACGACAGCTCCGCATCTGCGCGCAAAAAAGAGACCGTACCCCCGCGCAGGCGGGGGTCCAGAACGGCCGCACCGCAGCGCAAATCGCACTTTACACGTACCCCCGCGCAGGCGGGGGTCCAGGGCCAAACGAACCAACGCCCGCGATTACCAACCCTGGATCCCCGCCTGCGCGGGGATACCCCGTGGTGCCCCGCGAGCGACGGCGATCAGGTGCCTAGATTCCGGCCTGCGCGGGAATACGGCAATAACGGCCCCCGCCCACCACCCGGCGACCGAAACACCCCGCTTGGCAGCACCCCCGACAACCCCTAAACCCCCACCCAAACAGGGGAGTAGCTGCGTGATCCAGACAGGTTCGGGTTCGATCGAGGAAACGGTGCGCGCGGTGCTGCGCGACGTACTCGGCCTGTCCGACGAACGGGCGGCGGCGTTCGACGACGATACGCCGTTGTTCGGCGCCTTGCCCGAACTCGATTCGATGGCGGTGGCCGGCGTCCTGACCGAGATCGAGGACCGGCTCGGCATCCTGATCGAGGATGACGATATCGACGGCGACACGCTCGAAAGCTTCGGCTCGTTGGTCGCCTTCGCCCGCGCCAAGGTTCCCGCTTGATCGATCGCTACGACTGGCCCGGCGGGCATGAGGCGTTGTGGCGCTTCGGTCCCGATGCCGGTCCGGTCGTATTGCTGCTGCTGCCTCCCTTCGAGGAAGCGAACCGCACGCGGACCTTCGCGGTGGGCCTGTTGCGGGCGCTGGCGGTGCGCAACATCGCCTCGATGCTGCCCGACCTGCCCGGTCAGTGCGAAAGCCTGCTCGCCACCGAAGCCGCGACGCTGGCCGACTGGCGCGCTGCCGTCACTGCGCTGGTGGCCGCGACCGACCGCCCGGTGATCGGCGCATCGATCCGCGCCGGGGCCTTGCTCGATTGCGACGCCGACCTCGCGGGTCGCTGGCACCTGTCGCCGCAACCCGGCACCGCGCTCGTCCGCGAACTCGGCCGCATCGCCGGCCGGATCGACCGCAGCACCGCAACCGTCGATGTTGCCGGCAACCGCATCGCCACGACGCTACTGGACGAACTCGACGCGGCGACCCCGTGCGACATCCATCCCCGCCGCATCGTCCGCCTCGGCACCGATCCCGCCGACGCGGACCTTCGCATCGACGCCGCGCCGCTGTGGCGACGGGCCGAGCCGGGCGACGACCCGGTTCTGGCCGACCGGCTGGCCGACGACCTCGCCGCATGGAGCCGCGCGTGCGTCGGCTGGTAACCTTTCCCTGCGCGGGCGAAACGCTGGCGGGCACGCTCGATGTAGCCAGCGGGACGACCGGCTTGCTGATCGTGTCGGGCGGCAACGAACTGCGCATCGGCGCGCATCGCGGGCAGGCGCTGCTTGCCGCCGCGATCGCCGCCGCGGGCTATCCGGTGCTGCGCTTCGACCGACGTGGGATCGGCGATTCGACCGGCCGCAACGACGGCTTCCGCTCCAGCGCACCCGATATCGCCGCCGCCGCCGCCGCCTTGCGCGAACAAACCGGTATCACGCGGATGGTTGCGTTCGGCAATTGCGACGCCGCGACCGCACTGGCGCTGTTCCATGCACAGGCACGCATCGACCGCCTCGTCCTCGCAAACCCTTGGATCGTCGAGCCTTCGGGCGATCTGCCGCCCCCCGCAGCGATCCGCGCAACCTATGCCGCGCACCTGTCCTCGCCGGCGGAATGGAAGCGCCTGCTGACCGGCGGCGTCAACTTCCGCCGCCTCGCGCGAGGTTTGGCTACTTTGGCACGCCGCCGCCCCCGCCAAACCGACCTGACCCGCGCCTTCACCGCCGGCCTGTCCTCAGGCACCCCCACCGACATCCTGCTCGCCACCCGCGATCACACCGCCGTGGCATTCCTCGATGCGTGGCACCTTCGCCACCTTACCGCCCTGCACCACCGCGACAGCGACAGCCACAGCTTCGCCCGTCCCGGCGATGCCGACTGGCTCCGCGACCGCCTGCTGGATGCCCTTAGTCGAGATTGGGCCGCAGCCACCGCTCCGCCTGCTCTACGCTGACACCCCGGCGGGTGGCATAGTCCTCCAGCTGGTCCCGCCCGACCCGCGCCACCCCGAAATAGGCGCTGTCGGGGTGCCCGAAATAGAAGCCCGACACGGCGGCGGTCGGCAGCATGGCGAAGCTGTCGGTCAGCGTGATTCCAGTGGCTTGGCCGGCGCCCAGCATGTCGAACAGGATCGGCTTCTGGCTATGGTCGGGACATGCCGGATAGCCGGGCGCGGGCCGGATTCCGCGATATTGCTCGCGGATAATCGCCTCGTTGGTCAGTTGCTCACCCGCCGCATAGCCCCATAGTTCGGTCCGCACATGATGGTGCAGTCGCTCGGCGAACGCCTCGGCAAGGCGGTCGGCCAGCGCCTTCAGCAGGATGTCCTGATAGTCATCGTTCTCGGCCTTGAACCGGGCGATATGCGGGTCGATCCCATGGATGCCGACCGCGAAGCCACCCATCCAGTCCCCCGCCGGATCGATGAAGTCGGCGAGGCACATATTCGCCCGCCCCTCGCGCTTCTTCACCTGCTGGCGCAGGAACGGCATCCGGATCGCATGGGTGGCATGGGTCGTCTGCATCGGCGTGGCAAAGTCGTGCGGTACGCCCGACAGCGGCGACACCCGGCCCGCTTCCATCGCCGGTTCCAACTGTTCGGCAGGCACGTCGACGATCACGTCGTCGCCATCACGCCGGCAATGCCACAATGCCGCGACACCGCGCGCGGTCAGCCAGTTCTCGCCGATGATCCGGTCGAGCATCACCTGCGCATCGGCATAGAGCGACGTCGCGCTCTCGCCGACCACCTCATCCGTCAGAATGGCGGGGAAATTCCCGGCCAGCTCCCACGCACGGAAGAACGGCGTCCAGTCGATATAGTCGCGCAGGTCGGCCAGGTCCCAATCGTCGAACACATGCCGCCCCGGCCGGTTCGGCGCGGCCGGCTTCTGCGCGAAATCGACGACCGCCGCATTGGCCCGCGCCTCGGCAATCGGGGCGAGATCGCTCTGCCCCTTGCCCGCGCGCGCCACGCGCACCGCCTCATATTCCGCCGCAACCTGATCGACATAGGCATCGCGTCCGGTATCGCTGACCAATGTCGTCGCAACACCCACCGCGCGCGACGCGTCGAGGACATGGACGATCGGCCCGTCATAGGCCGGCGAAATGCGCAGCGCGGTATGGACCTTCGAGGTGGTGGCGCCGCCGATCAGCAGCGGCATGGTCATGCCAGCCCGCTTCATCTCCTCGGCGACCGTCACCATCTCGTCCAGCGACGGCGTGATAAGACCCGACAGGCCGATCATGTCGGCGTCATTCTCGTTCGCGGCTTCCAGGATCTTCGTCCACGGCACCATCACGCCCAGGTCGACCACGTCGAAGCCGTTGCACTGCAGGACGACACCGACGATGTTCTTGCCGATATCATGCACGTCGCCCTTGACGGTCGCCATGATGATCTTGCCCTTCCCCTTGGCCCCCGGCTCCTTCGCCGCCTCGATGAAAGGCAGCAGGTGCGCCACCGCCTTCTTCATCACCCGCGCGGACTTCACGACCTGCGGCAGGAACATCTTGCCCGACCCGAACAGGTCGCCGACGACGTTCATCCCGTCCATCAGCGGCCCCTCGATCACCTCGATCGGTCGGGCGAACTGCTGGCGGCATTCCTCGGTATCGTCGACGACGTGCGCATCGATGCCCTTGACCAGCGCATATTCCAGCCGCTTGACGACCGGCAGCGAGCGCCACTCGGCCGCCGCCTTCTCCGCGACCGCGTCGGTGCCCTTGTACTTCTCCGCCAGCGCGATCAGCCGCTCGGTCGCATCCGGGTCACGGTTGAGGATGACGTCCTCGCACGCGGTGCGCAGGTCCGGGTCGATCGTGTCGTACACGTCGAGCTGCCCCGCATTGACGATCCCCATGTCCATCCCCGCCGGAATGGCGTGATAGAGGAAGATCGAGTGCATCGCCCGGCGCACCGGCTCGTTGCCGCGAAAACTGAACGACAGGTTCGATAGCCCGCCCGAAATATGGCAGTGCGGGCAGCGCGCCTTGATCTCGCGGCACGCCTCAATGAAGTCGACGCCGTAATTGTTATGCTCCTCGATCCCGGTCGCCACCGCGAAAATGTTGGGATCGAAGATGATGTCCTCGGGCGGAAAGCCGATGCCGGTCAGCAGCTTGTAGGCGCGCTCGCAAATCTCGACCTTGCGTTCCTTCGTATCGGCCTGCCCGACCTCGTCGAACGCCATCACGACCACCGCCGCGCCATAGTTCATGCAGATGCGGGCGTGGTGCAGGAACTGCTCCTCGCCTTCCTTCATGCTGATCGAGTTCACGATCGGCTTGCCGGACACGCATTTCAGGCCCGCCTCGATCACGTCCCATTTCGAACTGTCGACCATCACCGGAATGCGGGCGATATCCGGTTCGGCCTGGATCAGCTTCAGGAACGTCGTCATCGCGTGATGCGCGTCGAGCAACCCTTCGTCCATGTTGACGTCGAGGACCTGTGCCCCGCTCTCGACCTGCTGCACCGCGACCTCGACCGCGGCGGCATAGTCGCCCGCCATCACCAGCTTCTTGAAGCGGGCCGATCCGGTCACGTTGGTGCGTTCGCCGATATTGACGAAATTGGTCGAGGCGTTGGTCATGTCAGCTTTCTCTCCCTCTCCCCTTGAGGGGAGAGGGTCGGGGAGAGGGGAAGTTGCGGAGAGGGCGGTGGACTTCCCCTCTCCCAACCCTCTCCCCTCGAGGGGAGAGGGCTTTTAGCGGTCAAGCCGCCATCGTGAACGGCTCCAGCCCGGCGAGACGTGTCTGCACCGGCACGCCCGGCACCTTGCGCGGGGCGACGCCCTTCACCCGCTCGGCCATCGCCTTGATATGGGCCGGCGTCGATCCGCAGCAGCCGCCCAGCACATTCACCTGCCCATGATCGGCCCAGTCGCCGACGAGCGCGGCCGTCGTCGCGGGTGCCTCGTCATAGGCGCCCAGTTCGTTGGGCAGGCCGGCATTGGGGTAAACCATGATGAGCGTATCGCAAATTTCGCTCAGCGTCTTCACATGCGGGCGCAGCTGTTCCGCGCCGAACGAACAGTTCAGCCCGATCGTCACCGGTTTCGCATGGCGGATCGCGTGCCAGAACGCCTCGACCGTGTGACCCGACAGGTTACGGCCCGACAGGTCGGTCAACGTCATCGACAACATGATCGGCAGATCGCGGCCCAGTGCCTGCCCCGCCTCAATCGCAGCCAGTACGCCGGCCTTGGCGTTCAGCGTATCGAATACCGTCTCGATCAGCACGAAATCGATGCCGCCGGTGACCAGCGCGTCGATCTGTTCGCGATACACACCCTTCAGATAGTCGAAATCAATCTCGCGATAGCCCGGATCGTTGACGTCGGGGCTAAGCGACAGCGTCTTGTTGGTCGGCCCGATCGCCCCCGCCACAAAGCGCGGGCGGCCATCGCGGGAGGCATAGTCGTCGGCCAGCCGGCGGGCGATGCGTGCGCTTTCGATATTGATGTCGGCGACCAGCGCCTCGGCACCATAATCCGCCTGGCTGATGAGGTTCGCGCTGAAGGTATTGGTCGACACGATGTCCGACCCGGCGTCCAGATAGGCGCGGGTAATCGTCTCCGGCACCTCCGGCTTGGTGATCGCCAATATGTCGTTATTGCCCTTCTGGTCGTGGCCGAGCGTCAGCGTGCCGGCATAATCGGCCTCGGACAGTTTCCAGTTCTGGATTTCGGTACCGAACGCGCCATCGGTGATGAGGACGCGCTGGGCGGCTTCGGCATTCAGCCGTTGACGGGCATCGGACATATTCGTTCCCCTCAGGCCGCAACCGCGACCGGCTTCGCCTTCGGCCGCAACCCCAGCAGGTGGCAGATGGCATAGGACAATTCGGCGCGGTTGAGCGTGTAGAAATGGAAGTCGCGCACACCGCCGGCGTACAGCTTGCGGCACATCTCCGCCGCGACGGTCGCGGCGACCAGTGCGCGCGCACCGGGATGATCGTCCAGCCCTTCGAACAGGCGGTCCATCCATGCCGGGATCGACGCGCCGCACATGCCGGCGAATTTGCGGACCTGCGCGACGTTCGACACCGGCAGGATGCCGGGCACCAGATCGGCGTTGATGCCGGCCGCCGCGGCCGCGTCGCGGAAGCGGAAGAACGCCTCGGGTGTGAAGAAGAACTGCGTGATCGCGCGGGTCGCACCCGCATCGATCTTGCGCTTCAGATTATCGAGGTCGGCGGCCTGATGCTCCGAATCCGGGTGGCATTCGGGATAGGCCGCGACCGAAATCTCGAACGGGTGCAGCTTCTGCAGGCCCGCGACAAGCGCGGCGGCGTTCTCATAACCATCGGGATGGGCGACGAACTTCTGCCCCATGGTCGGCGGATCGCCGCGCAGCGCGACGATGTGGCGCACGCCGGCCGCCCAATATTCCTGCGCGACCTGATCGATTTCCGCCCGGCTCGCTTCGACACAGGTCAGGTGCGCAGCGGCAGGCATCGACGTTTCGCGCGCGATCCGGGCCACCGTCGCATGGGTCCGCTCCCGCGTCGAACCGCCCGCGCCATAGGTGACGCTGACGAACTTCGGCGCCAGCGGCTCCAGCGCGCGCACGGTTTCCCATAGTGCCGCTTCCATCTTCTCGGTCTTGGGCGGGAAGAATTCAAAGCTGACCGCACAATCGCCGGCCAGATCGGCGAACAACGGCGCATCAAGCGCGCGGCGCGCCTCTTCGAGATCGGAAATCGTAGGAGTCATGCCGCCTTCACCTCTTGTACGTCACCGGCGCGCCGCGCCATCCACAGCTTCACGGTCAATTCGCCGCCGCCCAGCGTCTCGATCGACACCGGCGACAATCCGGTCCTCGCGAACCAGCCCAGCATCTGTTCGTCGGAAAAGCCCAGTCGCGCATGGGCATCGCGGACGCGCAACTCTTCGCGCTCATGCGGTGCGAAATCGCAGATCAACAGCCGACCACCGGGCCGCAAGATCCGCGCCGCCTCGGCGATCGCAGCGCCCGGATGCTGCACGAAATGCAGGACATGGTGCAGCACCGCCGCATCCGCCGCGCCGGTGTCGAGCGGCAGCGCCTGAATATCCGCCTGCCGCAGTTCGGCATGCTCCAGCCCGCGCTCGGTCAGCTTCGCCCGCGCCAGCCGCAGCATTTCCGACGATCGGTCAATACCGATCGCCTGTTCCGCCTGCGGCGCGAACAGCTCCAGCATCCGCCCGGTGCCGGTCCCGATATCGACCAGCAGGCCGATGCGCGTGTCTCCCAGCGCCCCCAGCATCGCTCGTTCGACCTGTTCCTCGGCGACGTGCAGCGACCGGATCGCGTCCCATTCGCCGGCATGCGCCTCGAACCACGCAGCCGCAGCAGCGGCACGGTCCGCGCGGACCTCTGCCAGTCGCACGCTGTCAGCCTCGACCGACGGATCGGGCGCGGCTGCCCATGCATCGAGTGCGGCGAGCAGAGGACGGACCACCGCTCCCTCGCCGAGTGCGACAAAGACCCAGCTTCCTTCCTTGCGGCGGACGGTCAGCCCGGCATCGCACAGGATCTTGATATGGCGGCTGACGCGTGGCTGGCTCTGTTCCAGCACCTGCGCCAGTTCGCCGACCGACAATTCCATCGACCGCAACAGGCCCAGCACCCGCAAGCGGGTCGCGTCGCTCGCCGCGCGCAATATGTCGAGGGCCGTTGCCATGGCACGTGATATAAAGAAATCTTTATATCAGGTCAATCGATGATAAGCTGCGCTCGATCCGCCGCGCACGATGCAACCGCCCTCGCAGTCGCGCGTTGTGCGCCCGATCATAACGGAAGGGAAACCGCCATGAAGAAGTTCATTCTGCTGCCGCTCGCCGCCGCCGCATTCTCGGTCGGCGCGTGCAGCCAGAAGGCACAGAACGAAACCGGCGAGGCGGCCGACGCCGTTGCCGCCGACGTGAACGCAACGATGGGTGAAGCCGTAGACGACGTGAAGACTGCCGGCGACCGCGCCTTCGGTGCGGCGGAAAATGCCGCCGACCGTGCCGGCGACCATATCGAAAACGCCACCGATCGCGCTGGCGCAGCGATCGAGCGTGGTGCGGCCAAGGCCGATGCCGCTGCCGACAACGCCCAGCGTGAAGCCGGCCAGGAACTGGAAAAGGCCGGTCGCGACATGCAGCGCTAATCGCGTTCGGTTAGGAAACAAGGCCGCGTCCCGAAGCAACGGGACGCGGCCTTTTTCGTTTGGAGACTATCGATGCGTCCAGTTCTCGCCCTTGCCGCTCTACTCCTTGCCGGATGCGGCGCATCCGACGACCGGTCCGCGCCGGGCGGCGTCACGCAGGACGAGGCGGCGGCGCTGAACGACGCCGCCGCCATGCTCGACAATGCGGCGCTCGATGCCAACGCCATCGCCCCCGATCCGAAGGAACAGCCATGACCGACCTCCCCCGCCGCACGCTGGGCGCGACCGACTTGACCACGCCGCCGATGATCCTCGGCGGCAACGTGTTCGGCTGGACCGTCGACCGCGCTGCCAGTTTCCGCATTCTCGACGCGTTCGTCGACATAGGCGGAACGATGATCGACACCGCCGACATTTATTCCGCTTGGGTCGACGGGCACCGGGGCGGCGAATCGGAAACGATCATCGGCGAATGGCTGCGCCAGTCCGGAAAGCGCGACCGGGTGCTGATCGCGACCAAGGTCGGCATGCTTCCCGGCGACGGTGGCGAAAAGCTCGCCCCGTCCCGGATCGCGGCGGCGGCCGAAGCCTCGCTCGGGCGGCTGGGCACCGATCATATCGATCTCTATTATGCGCATCAGGACGATGAGGACACGCCGCAGGCGGACTATCTGGCGGCGTTCGGGCGACTGATCGACGCGGGGAAAGTCCGGGTGCTGGGCGCGTCGAACATCCGGGCCATGCGGCTGAAATCGGCGCTGGATCTGGCCACGTCAGAGGGCCTGCCCCGCTTCCACGCGCTACAGCCGGAATACAACCTCGTCAGCCGCCGCAAATATGAGGGTGAGCTGCAGAATCTGTGCGTTGAGCATAATATCGGCGTCGCCCCCTATTACGGCTTGGCCTCGGGCTTCCTGACCGGAAAATATCGTTCCGAAGCCGACCTGTCGAAAAGCGTGCGCGGCGGCGGCATGGCCAAGCTGCTGGCCGGCAAGGGAGCGGCGGTTCTGGCCGCGATGGACGCGGTCGCCGCCGAAACCGGCGCGACCCTGCCCCAGATCGCGCTGGCATGGCTGGCGGCGCAAGAGGGCGTTACCGCTCCGATCGCCAGCGCCACAAGCGTCGAGCAATTACAGGAACTGGTCGGCGCGTGGCAGCTTGAACTGACGACCGAACAGCTTGCGCGCCTGACCGACGCCGGCGTGTAAACCGGATGGCCGGGCCGAACGCCCGGCCGCCCTTTACTCCGCGGCCTGTGCCACTTCTTCGAATTCCGCCGCCTGCAGGAAACGCTCGGCATCCAGCGCTGCCATGCAGCCCGTGCCGGCGGCGGTCACCGCCTGGCGATAGACCTTGTCCATCACGTCGCCGCACGCGAACACGCCGGGCACGCTGGTGCGGGTCGATCCAGTTTCCACCGCGATATAGCCATCGTCGTCGAGCGCGAGATGCCCCCGGAACAGCTCGGTCGCCGGGTGATGGCCGATCGCCACGAAGCCGCCATCGACCTCCAGCATCGACAATTCGCCGGTAACCGTGTCCTTCAGTTCGATCCCAACCAGCCCGTGTGGATCGCCACCGCCCACAAAGCGCTCGACCTGCTTGTTCCACAGCACGCTGATCTTGTCGCTGGCGAACAGCCGCTGCTGCAGGATGCGTTCGGCGCGGAAGCTGTCGCGGCGATGGATGATCGTCACGTCGTCGCTATGGTTGGTCAGGTACAGCGCTTCCTCGACCGCCGTATTGCCACCGCCGATCACCGCAACCTTCTTCCCGCGATAGAAGAAGCCGTCGCAGGTCGCACAGGCCGAAACGCCCTTGCCCTTCAGCAGTTCCTCACTCTCGAGGCCGAGCCAGCGCGCCTGCGCCCCGGTGGCGATGACCAGCACCTCACCCTCATACACGTCGCCACTGTCGCCCGTCAGGCGGAACGGGCGTCTCGACACGTCGACATCGACGATCGTGTCCCACATCATCCTCGTGCCGACATGCTCGGCCTGCGCCTGCATCTCCCCCATCAGCCACGGGCCCTGCACCACGTCGCGAAAGCCGGGATAGTTCTCCACATCGGTGGTCGTCATCAACTGGCCGCCGGGCTGGATTCCCTGCACCACGATCGGCTCCATGCCCGCCCGCGCGCCATAGATCGCGGCGGACAGGCCCGCCGGTCCCGAACCGAGGACGAGCATACGGGTGTGGTGCGTAACAGCCATGAGATCAAATTCCGTTCGAAGCGAGCCGCCCGTCTATGCCGGGGGCGGGGTCGAACGCAACATGGGGAACACTATCGCCCGCGCAAGCCGTACGCGGCGTCCGGCATTGCTAGACGACGAAGGCGAGGATGACCGCCCAGAGCGGAATGGCAATCAGGCTGCCGAAAAGCAGTCCGGCAAGATTAGGCGGGCGGTCCCGTTCTCCGCGAATGGGCATGGGCCGGACGGGGGCAACGATCGGCATGGCGGCTATCCTCTCTCGCTGATGTCGTTAACCATCAACGAACGAACGCCCTGCCAGTTCGACGAAGCTGAACCGCAGATGAAGTATATGTGGAGACGGCATCGTCGGCAACCGACGCTCAGGCCATGGCGGGTGGTAGCGAAGGAGGGATTTGAACCCCCGACCCCAGGATTATGATACCGCCATAACTCATTGAGAAAGTTAGCACGTTTCCCGATCCGGGATGAATTAAGCGTGCCAAAATCAAAGACTTACGGGTCGTTTGCAAACCAAAACCGAACGGCTTTCGGCGGCCTGGCGGCGGACATTTTGCACCGCACTTCTGGTTTCCGGAAGGAGCGCGGGGCGACGGACCCTGTACGCCGCGATAGCTATCACGAGGCTTCGCCGAAGGCGCAGCCGTGGCGTCAGCATCGTCATGGTGGCGGTAGCCGCAAGCACTGGGCGGCCATCAAGGGCGCAGCACTCGGCGCATTCGATCGGCTGTACCGCGCGCATAGCATCGACTTGCGCCAAGCGCGCGCCGACCGCCGCGCTGGCACGCGCGAGGACGTCACACCGACCGGCGAGCGGCTGCATGGCGATGACCGCGCGATCCTTTGGTATCTGCTCGATCGGTACAATCACGTGACGGGCCAGCTCTTCCCCAGCTACGCCACGATCGCGGCCGAAACAGGCAAGAGCCTCGGCTTCGTAAAAGCGTCTCTCGGCCGGCTGAAGTTGTTCGGGTTCGTCTGCTGGGTCCGTCGGACGAAGACTAAGGAAGGGGCTGAGGGCAATGCAGGCCCCCAGCTGGAGCAGACCTCCAACGCCTACTTCTTCGATTGGGCGGCGCAGCTCGTCACCGAGGCGAAGTCGACGTTTCAGAACCTGCTGACGATCGCGATGAAGAAGCTACGCGGCGGTGCCAAACCGACACGGCCGACGACACCGTCAGATCCAGAGCTGGCCGCGATCCTTTCGCGGATGAGCGCCTCGATCGATCAGCGCGACGGCCTTGTGCCTAGTGCGAGTTCATAGTTTGCCGACTACCCGCTGGTAGAATGAAGATTGAAGAGGAATCGCTACGCGATAGGCCGATTTGATTGTCCCCTCCCCTTCGCACGGCACACCCGCCCCTATCCGACACGCCCTCGGCGACCGTCGGCCGGAGCGGCTTGCGCCGCCCCGATGGCTTAGCGACGGGGACGAGCACGACCCGTGCCATTCGAATTTCAGCCGTCGCGCGCGCGGGCACGCTGGCTGCGTCGATCTGCGTCGCACGCGCGCGCCCAAATCGCGGCGATCAGCCGCTGTTTTACCCTAGGGGATCGGCTGCGCGTGGCATGCGTCAAAAACGCCACGAAAAGATCGCGGGCGAGGCGGGGGGAATAGCGCGCAATTCGGGTCGGCAATCGCTGAGGTTACCGCAGTTCACGCAATTTGTGCGGCGACCGACCAACCGATCGGTCCAGCTGCGGGACGTTGGTTTGGTCCGATATGGCGGTATGAACGCCTGTGCCCGAATCAAATGCCTTATCCCGTCTTACACCGCGCGAGCGCCGGTGCCTTGAACTCGTCGCCCTGCATTTCGATACGGGTCAAATCGCTGCTGAGCTTGGCATCTCTACCGCAACCGTGAACGGCTACCTCGCGGATGCCCGTCAGAAACTGGGCGCACGGAATAGAAAGGAAGCCGCTCGGATGCTCCGCTCGGCCGATGCCGATAGTAGGGAATCTACCCCCACCGAACATACCAGTGAAATTGATCGGGTTGAGGGCGAAGTCACTGCCGGGGCAACCGTGGTTTCGCAGCTAGAGCCGGCAGCGTCAGGGGGATGGGTCTCCAGGATGCTGTATCTAGAGCGGATGATCGCGCCTCACGAGTTAGGGCTCGGACGTCGCCTGCTCATGATTGTTGGTATGGTCGTGGCGCTTTGCGTCGCGCTCGCCATGTCGGTTGTTGCTGCCGTAGGCCTCGTGGCCATCTTCACGAACCTGCGCCCATAATCTGAACAGGGGGTTTCGCGATGGTTAAGCCGCTCCATCCGGTAATTGCAGATATCACGCATGGCCTGCTCACCGCCGAGCAGTCCGCAGATGACGCCATCGTTTCCGCCGCGACCATGGTACAGTCCCTGGTAGCCGATCGTCGGCAACTGCAACTGAAATTCGGGATCATACAAGCGCCGCTGACTGACGCCGTGAAGGCAATGATGCTGACGGTTGAGGCCCGCGCTCATTTGGGGCGGTGCCACAAGCGGATGCACGAGATCGGCGTCGAACATGAATTCTTCGAGCCCACATCTCACGGCGATATCTTTCCGACGACTGGCGACCCCGAACCGATCAAGCAATCGCTGTCGCTGGTTGCCTGACGTCGATCGCCCAGCGTGAATGCCTACCTCTATCTAGCGACCCTGCTGGCGGTTTCCGCGTGGAGCTTTAGTCGGGGCGGCGCGCCAGAGCGGGCGGCGATGGCGGCAATCGTGGTTGCTGTTTTCGCCACCGCTGCGGTTGCGTCGCACCGCATCTTCGGCGGCCGAGAGGTAGGCGTTTTCGCCGTCGATACAATTCTCACTTTCGTTATTGTGACGCTGGCATTGCTGGCGGAGAGGTTTTGGCTCCTATGGCTGGCTGCGATCCTGATCGTCAGCTTACTGCTGCAATTGGCAATCTGGTACGCGCCGCTCTACTATCGGGACGTCTATCTGATCCTGCATGCGATGAGCGCGTATCCTACGCTTATTCTCATTTTGGTCGGAACGCTAAGACATCGCCATCGGATGAAGACGAACGGGTTCGACCCGTCCTGGTCCAGAGGCAACCGAGCGTGATGGCGTACCGGGCGCGTGCGATCATTTCGTTTCGGGCAAAGGTCGCAACCATTGCGCCTGTTCCGATGACCGACCCGATACAGGACGCGCTTCTTCAACTATATGTGGCTGAAGAAGAAAAAACGGAAATAGCGGTATCCGCCATCGGCCCGTTAATTCGCGTAGCTCAAACGACTTGGCTTCGGTATATGCTGACGATGGAGCAGGCAGGCCTGATTGTTCGGACGAACGATCCGAACGACAAACGCCGTTGCTGGTTGACGCTATCGCGCGACTGCAAGGCAAAGCTCGACGAATTCATATCCGATTTTTGGTGAGCCTTTCTGCCTTCGTAAGGTCGCCCAACTGCTTTCAATACGCATAATAGTCGATCTCGGCATGATCGAGCGCGGCCAGTGCCTCGCCGTCGGCCTGCGCCTTCTCAAAATGGGCGCGGACATCGTCGGCGGTACCGCACCGGGGAAAGGCGCGGTCGCGACGCGCCTGGTCGGCAATCGCGTCGACCCAATCGCCGCGATCCCGCTGCATCAACAGCCACCCGGCGAAGTCGGGGCGGCGTTCGCCGTATCGATCAATCTCCATGCCACTGCTCCATTGCGAGTCGGTGAAATAGATATAGTTGTTCCCCTATTGTTCCACAATCGGCGACGCGGCGGCAGAATGTCCCGCCGCCGCACACACCGCTCAGCGATCGTTCGCCGGTGCTGCCCCGCCGATGCCGCCGGTGTCGAAATTGGCGATCACCAGCTCACTCACCTTCTTCGGCGCGCTGCCCCCGATCGAATAGGTCACTGGCAGCACGACCTGGGCGAAAGCGCCGAAGACTTCCCGCGCGCCAGACGTGTCGTTGATCGACAGCACGAAGCGGCCCTTGATGCGGGCGAGCTGATCGGCCAGCGCCGTGAAGTCGTCGCGGCCGAACACGTCGCTGCCATAGTCGGTCTCGCACCCCCAATATGGCGGGTCGAGATAGAACAGCATCCCCGGCCGATCGTAGCGCCGGATAAAGTCGGCATAGCTCAGCTGCTCGATCACGACGCCGGCAAGGCGCTCATGGATATCGGCGAGCATGGGCTCCAGCTTCGTGACATTGAACCGTGCGCCCTGCGTGCGGTCGACCCCGAAGTTGCGGCTCTCGACCTTCCCGCCGAACGCCAGACGCTGAAGGTAGAGGAATCGCACCGCCCGCTCCAGATCGGTCAGCGTCTCGGGCGGCTGCGCGCGCAGCCGCTCGAACTCGGCGCGGCTCGCCACCCGGAATCGCAGCATGTCGAGGAAATAGGCATAGTGCCGCTGCAGCACGCGGAAGAACGTGGCGACGTCGCCCGACACGTCATTGATGAATTCGGCCTTCGGCCGCGACCGCCGGCGCAGGAAGATGCCACCCATCCCGACGAAGGGCTCGGCATAGCCATCATGCTCGACGCGATCGAGCAGCGGCACAAGCCGCGACGCCAGATTGCGCTTGCCGCCGATATAGCCGGCCGCAGGCGCGACCGGACGAACGATTGTTGGATACATGGGAAATCAGATCGCCTCTTAGGAACCCGCCCGGCGCTGCCGGGTGCGGGGCGGCCAGATGGCCTGTGGTCGTGGCGAGCTGGGTCTCGTCGGTTGGCCGGACTGCCATCCGGTCACCCCCGCCGGCCGATCGGCCACGCGGGAATTTCAATATTTCGTCTCAAACTGAAGCATTGCCTCGAATAGGCGTTGCTTAACATTAAATTAATGGCATGTTGCTTTTGCGGTTGTTCTACGCCGTGGCCGGCGGGCGTTTGGCACTCCCTTGCTCACTACCGCCGGCCTACTTTGGCTGCTCCTCCTCGAACACGACCGCCGGCATGCCGAGGCGATCGTTGATGTCGAGAAATACCTTCATAAGCGGCCGAATTTCGTTGCGTTCGAACATCGCGACAGCGTCGACCGGATTACCGAACGCGGATCCTTGCGCCGGCACGATGCCGAGCAGCTGCGGCGGCACGCGATGTGCTGCCATGACGTCGGCGGCCGAGGCGGACTTGATGCCGAGGAATTCGTCCTTAGCCGCGGCTTCCGCGATCGGGATGATCCGGATCGACTGTTCCTTGCCGTTGGGCGCGTGGACGAACATCGACCGGAAGTTGCCCGGTCCCTTGGCGGCCTTCATCGCCGCTTTCAGCTTGTCGGTGTCGGCGACATCGATGTCGCCGGTGGCGTACATGATGTAGCCGGCGTGCGCGCCGTTGAGATAGTAGCGCCGGCGGAACAGGGTCGCTGCCTCATTCAGCAGCGCGGCCTGCAGCGCCGACATATATTCGGGCACGCCGTACAGCTCCTGATTGACGTCCGGCTGCATCAACTGGATCACCGATCCGCGCTCGAATTCCTGTTCCTGCGTCGATCCGGGGACATAGAACCACCGCCCCGCCTCGACCCCGCGCCGGGTGTATTTCGCCGGCGTATAGTCGAGCCGCATCGTGGCACCGGCGATGTTGCGGACCTTCACCGCGAAACAGTCGCCGAACACCAGATAGTCCTGCACCAGCTTGGTGAAGGTATCGCGCGACAGCCACTGGCTCGGCCGGAACGCGCCGAGCAGCTGGTTGCGCTTGAAGATAATCGCCGACGAATGATGCGGCGACACCCGGAACGCCCGAGCGAGGCCCTGCCGCGACACCGGCGGTTCGTACCAGCGGTTGTTGTGCGGACATTCCAGCATGTCGAGCAGCAACGACCGGTCGAGGACCGGCTCGGGATCGCCGAAGCTGAACGCCTCGATGGCCGTCCCGCGATCGTTCGCCGGCACGATCGCGCCGGCCGGCGCGGCCCGCGCCTGACGCGCGCTCATCCGCTGGGTACGCCTGCTCATTCGATGATCTCCATGGAGCCCTTCGGCCTTTCCTTGCCGTCGAGCGGCTCGTTGATGAGGATGTGCATCGCCGCCCAGGCGATATCGGCATGGCCGTCCTGCCCACCGCGCCCGGCCTTGAAGGTAACGTTGCGACCGCTGGTGGTGATCGTCTTCTTGATCGAAATGAACGAAGAGACGACGTCCATGTACAGGCTGTCGAACGCCAAGCGCCCACGGCGCACGATGTTCTGCGCCTTCATGACCATCGCCGCCTTCACTTCGAGCGAATATTCGATCTTTGTGACGCCGCCGATACCGCTGTCTGGTTTGGCCAGAAGCTGATGGACGCCAGCACCGACACCGGTCGCGTCGATGCCGAGGTACGTCACGGTGTAGCGCGACAGCACCGCCTTGATGAACTCGGCCTGCTGCTCGAAATCCAGCCCGCGCAGTTGATGGCGTTCGAGAATGCGGAACTTGCCGCCCGGCGTGACCGGCGGTGCCATGATGACCAGCGCGGCATTGTCGCCGTCCTCGCTGTTCTGCGGGTCATAGCCCGCCCACACCGCACGGTTGCCATAGGGCCGCGCCGCCTCGGGATCGAAGTCGGTCCATTCGACCAGGCTGTCGCAGCCGAGCGCTACCAGGTCGTTGAACCGGAAGGCGCTCAGGCTGTCGTCGACGAACACGCACCCGAACAGGTTGGCGAACTCGTCCTCGGCATATTCGTCCTGCAGCTCGTCGAGGTCGACCAGGTCGAACCCCTTCTCGATCGCGTCGTGGACGGTGACGATCTGGCGCCAGACCGCATCCTCGCACAGCCGACCTTCCTTCAGCGCGGCATGGCTGACATCGATCTCGATCCGGTCGGCCTTCGCCTTGCGCCGGTTGCGCCGCTCGCCGGTCCAGTAGGGATAGGCAAGATGCGCGACGGTCGACGGTGTTGAGAAATAGGTCTTTCGCCAGTGCTTGTGCGTCGCCATGCCCGAGGCGACTTTGTTCAGCTCCTCGAACCCGTGGACCCAGAAGAACTCGTCGAAATAGAAGTTGCCCGACCGGCCCTGTGCCGTGCGAAAATTGGTGCCGAGGAAGTGCAGCTCCGCCGCCGCCTCGCCCTCTGGGCGTAACGCGCTGGTAATCAGCATCGGGTCGCCCTTCAGGTCGACCCCGACCAGCTTGGCAAAACCTACGATGTAGTTGCGGAATTGATGCGCCTGCGCCTTAGAAGCGGACAGGAAAATTTGGTTGCGACCGCTCTCGATCGCATCAATCAGCGCTTCGAACGCAAAATAATAGGTCGCCCCGATCTGGCGCGACTTCAGGATCATGCGGGTGCGGCGCGACAGGTTCGCCCACCACGTTTCCTGATAGCCGAACAGCTGATCGAGGAAGATCGCCTTGAGCTCGGCCGCCTGTTCGGCGGTGAAGTGGTTCGACTTCGCCTTTTCCTTGCGCGGACCGGAATTGCGGTTCGCCACCCGCTCGTTCAGGTCGCCTCCGTGTCCGCCCGGCTCCTCGTAGCGCCGGACCTTCGCCAGCGCCGCGACCTGTCGACCCAGCAGATCGATTTCCTTGAAATCGACCGGCGTCTTCTTGTCCTTGGCGATGAGCATCATCCACCGCGCTTCGAGGCAGTCCTCCAGGCGCCGGATGCTGGGCACATCGTCCCACTTGCCGCGATCCTTCCACGACTGGACGGTGGTGCGTGCCACCTCCAGTTCCTCGGCGATCTGGCTGACCTCCCACCCGCGCCAATACAGGCTGCGCGCGGCGCGCCGCCGGTCCTCGATCGGCAGCGTCAGCGGATTGCGCAGAAAGGGGGCGGTGGCGGGTTCCATCGGCGGCGACCCTAGCCACGTCCGCCCCCCGCCCCGGAGCCACCGGCAATGGTAGAGACGCACTCTACCATTGCGCTCGCTTGAGATGCGGCCCGCCTTCCGCCCCTGTGGCGGTCATCGCCCGCCCGGCATTTGACCCCCGAGGACCGCACCCCATGGCCAAGACCCGCTTTTTCCGCATCGCCGTCGAGGGCGGCACCACCGACGGCCGCGTGATCGAGCGCGCATGGATCGAACAGATGGCGGCCGGCTATAACCGCGCCAGCTACACCGCCTCGATCAACTGCGAGCATATCCGCGGCTACAGCCCCGAGCCGCCGTTCAATTCGTACGGCGTGGTCGACGCGCTGAAGACCGAAGAGATCGAGATCGACGTCGCCGGCAAGAAGGAAAAGCGGCTCGCCCTGCTCGCATCGCTGGAGCCGAACGACCAGCTGCTCGCCGTTAACCGCGCCAAGCAGAAGCTGTTCACCTCCTGCGAAATTACGCCGAACATGGGCGGCAGCGGCAAGGCCGGTCTGGTCGGCTTGGCCGTCACCGACAATCCCGCGTCGCTCGGTACCGAGATGCTGGAATTCGCCGCCGGCAAGGGCGACGCGAACCCGTTTCATTCGCGCAAGCAGGACAAGGCGAACGTCTTTTCCGCCGCGCTCGAAGCCGACATCGCGCTCGATGACGTAAGCGACCCGACCGGGGTTTTCAGTTCGATGAAGGCGATGTTCGACGGGTTCGCCGCCAAGTTCGCCAAGGGTGAAGACAAGCCGGCCGAAACGCCTTCCACGCCGCCCGCACCGACCGGCGGCGCCGGTGGGAAGGAACCGGCGAATGACAACTTCGCCCAGTTCGCGAGCCAGTTCGGCGAGACGATGACGCAGGCGATCGCCGTCGCGTTCACGCCGCTGAACAACACGGTCGCCTCGATCCAGACCGACCTGTCGGCGCTCAAGCAGCAGGTCGAAACCACCGAAGCCCCGAACAGCTTCCAGCGCAAGGCCGCCACGGGTCACAACGGCGCGGTGCTGACCGACTGCTGATCGACCCCCGCCCCGCCCCCGACACGCCGCACAGGAAAACCCCATGCACAACGACACCCGCCCCCTCTTCAACGCGCTGACCGCCCAGGTAGCGTTGCTCAACGGCGTTGCCGACGCCACCGTCTCGTTCTCGGTCGCGCCCGTGGTCGAACAGAAGCTGGAAGAAAACGTCCAGCAGTCGAGCGAATTTCTGCAGCGGATCAACTTCATCACTGTCGATGCCCAGGAAGGGCAGAAGGTCGGCGTGGGCGTTACCCGCCCGATCGCGAGCCGCACCCAGACCGACAGCAAGACCGGCAAGCGCCGCACGCCGACGGACCCGACGGACACCGGCGACAAGGGCAAATATCGCTGCGAGATCACGCATAGCGACGTCGCCATCAAATACGCCCGCCTCGACCAGTGGCGCCATCGTCCCGAATTCCAGACGCTGGTGCGCGACGTCATCACGAAGCAGCAGGGCCGCGACATCATCATGATCGGGTGGAACGGCGTCGCCTGCGCCGCGAACACCGACGTCGTCACGTACTCGCTCCTGCAGGACGTCAATTACGGTTGGCTCTACAAAATCCGCACGTTCGCGCCGACCCAGCATATGGCCGGTGGCGATCTGGCACCCGAAACCCGCAACGGGACCGGCCTCGTCACGGCGCCGGGCAAGGTGTACGTTGCCGCCGGTACGCCCGGTGTCGACGTCGACTATGTCAACCTCGACGCACTGGTGTTCGATGCTACCGAGCTGCTCGCCGAATGGCATCGTGACGATACCGACCTCGTCGTGATCTGCGGTCGCAACCTGGTGCACGCGCACTTCGCGAATTTCATCAATTCGGCGGGCAACACCCCGACCGAGGTGGAGGCGCGCAACCGCATCCTGACCCTGCCCAAGCAGGTCGGCGGCAAGACGGCGGTGATGGTGCCGTTCTTTCCGGCGAACGCCCTGCTCATCACCCGGCTCGATAACCTGTCGCGCTACGCGCAGGCGGGCACGCGCCGCCGGCAGATCGTCGATGAGCCGGAATACGAGCAGATCGCCGACTATCAGTCGCTGAACGAAAGCTACGTGGTCGAGGATTACGACCAGGTCGCGTTCGTCGAGAACATCGTGCTGGGCAAGAAGCCCTAACCGGCTCCGCCCCGCACGTCCTCCCCTTCGTCGTCATCGGAACATCGCAATGAGCCTCGCTCTTCGCATTCAGGCACGCGTCCTGGCCGCACAATCCGCGATTGTTGCGCATGACGGCGACGTCGCCACCGCCGGTTCGCCGGCGGTGGCCCCCCAATCGTCTGACCGCGCAGCCGCGACCGCCGCCGCGCAGATCGGCGCGCGCCTCACCCACGACCTGCGCCGGCTGAAGGAGATCAAATCGATCGCGCACAAGATCGCGGCGAAGCGCGAGATGCTGCCCGAATATGCCGACTGGGTCGCCGGGCTGCTGTCGGGCGCGCAGGCCGCTGGCGCGGGCGTGTCTGGCGACGTGCTGCCGACCGTCATGGTCTGGTCGATCGACGTCGGCGACTTCGCCGGCGCGATGCCGCTGATCGAGCATGTGCTAGCGCACAAGGTCGCGATGCCGCAGCGCTACGCCCGCGACGCCGCGACATTGATCGTCGAGGAAATCGCCGAGGCCGCGATCAAGGCGCAGGCCGCCGACGGGCCCTTCGACCTCGCCATTCTCGAACAGGTGGAGGCGCTGACCGCCGACGACGACATGCACGATGAGGTCCGCGCCAAGCTGCTGAAGGCGATTGGCTTCGAGCTGGACCGCACCGCCCAGACCGCATCGGGTGCCGGCGCCGACGCCACTCCGCTCTTCGTCCGCTCGCTGACCGCGATGAAGGCCGCCCAAGCCCTGCACGACCGCGTCGGCGTGAAGACCACCATCAAGGCCGTCGAGAAGCGTCTCGCCGCCGCCAAGCCCGATCTCGCCGGTTCCAGCGGCTGACACCAGCTCGCCCCCCGGCGTCTCGGGGGCAGGTCGCAAGACGTGGGAGGGCCTTCGGGCTGTGGGCCACGCTCCTCCGGTCTCCACCCCCGAATTTTTCGAAAGCCCGCCCCGTGACCCACGCCGCCCTTCTCTTCGCCCTGTCCGCCGCGCTGCTGGTCGGCGCACTGCTGACCTTGGGCGGCGCGATCGTCGCGGCGGACCATCCCCGCTGGTCGACCGACCTCGGCATCGCACCCGCCGACCTCGAGCCCCTCGCGATCGGCACCGCCGCCTTCGGTCTGCTGACCTTCATCGCCGCCGCCAGCGCGATCGGCGGCGCATGAGCGGCTTCGGAACCATCGGCGGCGGCGCTTGCCTCGGCTCGGTCATTCCCGAACCGTCGACATCGGTTGACGGTGAGATCGCGGCCGACTGGTATCCCGCCGTCAATCTCGACCGCCTTCGGCTCGATCAACGCATCGGCACGCGACAGGTCGTCACACCCGAACGGCTGCGCGATGCGGTGCGCGCAGCGCTGCTCTCGATCGACAACCAGCTCGGCGCGCAGGCGGCGGCATGGGAAGCGGCCGGGCATGCCAGCCTTGCCGACGTACCGGCCAAGAAGATCGACGGCGTCAGCCGCCTGGTCATCGCCTTTCACCGCGCCGTTGGCGCGCTGACCAAGGTCGAGCTGATCGAGCGGCACCGCGACCTCGACACCACCGCCGGCGGTGACCGCGACGCCGGCGCGCTCGATCCGACGATCGGCGAGCTGCACCGCGACGCGGTCCACGCCATCCGCGACATCCTCGGTCGCACGCGCACCGATGTCGAGCTGCTGTGATGGCTGACACCGTCACCGCGCGCCAGGGCGATACCATCGATCTGATCCTGCACCGCGACCGGGGCTTGGGACCGGAGGCGATCGGCACCGTCCTCGCCGCCAATCCTGGCCTCGCCGCGCTCGGCGCGGTCCTGCCCGTCGGCACCGCCATCATCATCCCCGATGCCGCCGCGGCGGCACCGGCCACCCGCCCGCTCCTCCAGATTTGGGACTGACATGAGCAAGCTGCTCGACATCCTCGACATTCTGCTCGCCTTGCTGGCAGGCCTCGCCCCCGGCGCGATGGGCGCGGCGGTCAGCCTCGCCTATGAAAAGGGACTGACCTGGACCGAGAAATTCACCCAGTTCACGGTCGGCACGGTCGTCTCTTATTTCGCGCGCGGCGCGATCGTCGGCCTGTTCGACCTGCATACCTTCGTGGTCGACGGCATCGTCTTCACCGCCGGCATGATCGCCTTCCGCGCTACCCCGCGCTTCGCCAGTGCCGTCATTGACGCGCTGGTGTCGGTACCCGGCCTGATCCGCGACCGCATCGTCGGAGGCGGCAAGTGACCTATTCGATGCACAAGCTCGTAGCCGAGCTGACCCGCGACGAAGGGCTGCGGCTGACGACGTATCGCTGCGCGGCGGCCAAGCTCACCATCGGCATCGGCCGCAATCTGGACGATGTCGGTATCAGTGGCAGCGAGGCGCGGCTCTTCGGCTGCGACACTCCCACCCAGGCGCTGGCCCATGTGAAGCGCCATGGCGTCACGAAGCGGCAGGCGGAATCGCTCTTCGCCAATGACATCGTCGGGTGCGAGCGCGATCTCGACCGCCGCCTGCCCTGGTGGCGGTCGCTCGATGACGTCCGGCAGCGCGTCCTGCTCAATATGTGCTTCAATCTGGGCATCAATGGCCTGGTCGGCTTCCGCAATACGCTGCGCATGGTCGAGCGTCGGGAATATGAGGACGCCGCCGCAAATATGCTGAAGTCGCTATGGGCGCGACAGGTCGGAGCGCGCGCGCAGCGCCTGTCGGCGATGATGCGCACCGGAAAGGACGCGCGATGATCCGCCGCATCCTCGACGCCCTCGGCCTGGACCGCCAATGGCTGACCCTGATCGCAGTCGGTGCCGCCGCCGCCTTCCTCTACGTCCAGTGGTCACGGGTGACCGGCGAGCGCGACCGCGCGCTGCATTGGGCGGAGGTCGCCTGCGCTGCGGCCGGCAGCACCTATGCCGCCTCGATCGAAACGGTCGATGGCAAGCGGGTGAAATTCGCCACCGGCCAGCGCTGCAAGGCGACGATCGCCGATCTCGCCGCCTTCCGTACCGACACCGACCGCATGACCGCCGACAAGCTGGCGGCGGCGATGCGCGACCGCGACGCCCGTACCCAGTCCGATGCCGCCCATGCCCGCGCCGCCGCTGAGGCCGCGCGTGCAGCCACCCAGAGAATGGAAGCCGCCGATGCGAAAGCTACCCCCACCGATCGCGTCGATGGCGATTGGTTCGCTGCTCTTAATGACCTTGCCGGGCTGCGCGCTCCGGCCGCCCGTCGCTAGGTCGGTGCCGGTCGCCGTCGAGATCCGCGACACGCCCCCGGCCGAGCTGCTGCGCTGCCCGGTCGCGCCGGTCGGCTATCCCGCCGATGCCGAGGCGACGATGCCCGCCGCCGTCCGCGCCGCGACGATCCGCATGGCGACCGCCCTGCGCGACGCCCGCGACCAGCTGCTGCGCCTGATCCGCTGGCACGACGCCAGCGCCTGCAAGGAAATCTGACATGGGAAAGACCAGCCAGGGCGTCGAAATCGCTGAGGTGAAGGAAGGCACGCTTGCAGCGGTCGGCGCATCGCCCGGCACCTTCATGCGTGGGCGCTTCGCCTTTGCCGTCACCGGCGATTTCGTCGGCACCGGCCGACTGGAGCAGACCTTCGATAATGGCACGACGTGGATTCCCGTCTGCCTCGCCGATGGATCGCCGCGAGAATTCACCGCCCCCGACCGGATCGTGATCGACGAACCGGAGGCCGGCATCTTCTACCGCTTCCGGGTGACCGCCCGCACCAGCGGCACCTTCAAATGGCGCTTCGCACAATGACCATCCGCAGCCTGATCCAGGGCGGCGGCTCGCCCCTGACCGCCACCGCGATGGCCCGCGCGCTGATGTCGCGCGGCATGACCGATGCCGAGGTGCGCGCCGCGATCGGCGGGGCCGTCAGTCTGGCCGATGGCATCGCCTCGGCGCTATCCTATGTGCGGTCCTTCCGCCCCAAAACGGGCGATATCGTCTTCGGTGCGTCGCCCTATCGCACGGTGGGCAATGGCAGCACGACGGTCGCGTATGCGCCCGCGTCCGGGTATGTGAATGACGTGGCGGACAATTTCCTGACCGCCCAGCCCGAGGGCTGGCGGACACTGTTCCTGAACTTCGGGTTCAACAGCGTCGTCAGTGCGGGGCCGACCGCGCGCGAAGTGCTGCCGGGCAACGCCAATGTCATCGACTATGCCGTGACCTTCACCGCCGCGTCGGGCGGCGGGACGCGCGCCCAGGCGACCTTCGGCGGACAGACGTCGGTGGCGATGCCCGATGGCGGTTTCGCCCTGACCGATCCGCGCCCGGCCTTCCCCGGTGGCTTCGAGCGTGTCTCGATCACCACCCCGGCCGGCGGCAAGCGCGCGACCGGGTGGACTGCCAGCGCGGCCGTCGGCGAATATCGTCGCCGCAATAGCGCGGCGGGCGTGCCGGCGGCGGCCAATGGCGGCGTGATCGGGGGCAGCGCTCCCGACGCGGCGCGCGGGTGGAAGCCGCACGCGACGATGCGCCCCCATGCCGGCACGCCGTCGATCCTGCTGCTGGGCGACAGCATCACCCAGCAGAACGATTACATCCCGACCGCCGCCCAGATCGTCGGCGGCATCGCCAAGGGACTGGCCGACCCGAGCAACGGCGGGGCCTTCGGTATCGGCCATCTAGGCCACCACGGTGCATCCATGGAGGACTTCATGGACGTGACGCCGGGGAGCCTGCGCTTCTCGCAGCGCTATGCCGTCCTCGCCGCGATCCGGGACATGAATGGCGGGCGCTGGCCGATGACCCACATCTGGTCGCAGGGCCTGCGCAATGACTTCTCGGGGATCAGCAGCCCGACCACGCCGGAGGAAGCCTTCGCGCTGTTGAAGGCGCGGGCCGATGCATGGTGGGCCTTTCTGGCGACCACCTTCCCGACGATTCCGATCATCCAGTCGACAGTGACGGCGCGCGTGACCCACGGCGCGTCGACGAATTATGCGACGCTGGAGGGGCAGGAGCCGCGCCCGTACACCGCCGGCATCGCCCTGCAATGGCTCAACGATTACATCATGAGCCGTCCCGCGCCGCTCGCTCTGGCGGTCGACCTGCGCCCGGCCCAGCAGGAGCTTCGCCCTGTGACGGGATCGTCCTTCGACGGTGCCCCGGTATGGAAGCGCACCGCCTTCACGCGGGCGGGCGGCGGGACGCTGGTCAACGCGCTGGCCGCCGGGACCGGCGTGACACAGGTGACAATCTCTGCCGCGACCGCGCCGATCCCCGGCACGATCCTGATCTTCGAGCCGGGCACCGCCAGCATGGAAATGCGGGGTGCGATCCAGTCGGTGTCGTCCAATGGCAGCACCCATACCGTCACGCTCACCGCCAGCATGTCGCCGACCTATGCCCACGCCGCCGGCAGTGCCGTCGCCAGCAGCCCGACCAGCGACGGCACCCATCCCGAAGCGTCGGTACATGATGAGATGGCGGCGATCGTCGCGGCGGTGAAGCCGCAGATCGCGGCGGTGAAGAGCTGATGCAAAAGCCAGAGACCCTCCGCCAGCTGCTTTACGCCACCGCGCTGGTCGGCCAGACCGAAAAGCTCGCTACCTTCATCGATCGCGGGCGGATCGAATGCCGGCGCGGCGCGAACCTCACCTTCAAATATCACTATACCCTGTCGCTGGTCGTGCAGGGCTATACCGGATCGGTCGACGCGCTCATGATCCCGATCCTCGCATGGATCGCGGAACAGCAGCCCGACCTGCTCGACCGCGCGCCCAATGAGCCCTTCACCTTCGAAAGCGAGCTGCTCGACGCCGATACCGCCGACGTGTCGATCGATCTGGACCTGTCCGAACTGGTCCTGGTCGAACGCACCGGGAAGTCGGCGTTCAAGGCGACCCACGTCCCCGAGCCGGTCCTCGCCGACGCCTTCCCCGGCGTCTGCGGCGTGTCGCTCGTACAGGGCCTGCTCGATGACGGCATGATAATCGTGCCCGCATGAGCGAGGGCGACGACCTGCTGCAGATCGAATCGCTGGCGGCGGCGCTGCTGCGCAATCTCGACGCCCCGGCCCGCGGCCAGCTCCTGCGCAGCGTCGCGAAGAAGGTCCGCGCCGGCCAGCGCGCGCGGATCGAGCGCCAGCAGAATCCTGACGGCAGCGGCTTCGCCCCCCGCCGGAAGCGGCCGGAGCCGGTGCGCGGCAATCGCGCGGTCCATTTCCTGTACCCCAAGGGCGATCCCAATCCCCGCGAAGTCTACATGAAAAGCTGGACGCTCGACGGCCCGCTGATGACCGGCTTCGATATCAAGGTCGGCGCGATCCGCTCCTTCCACCGCGACCAGGTCGACCGCTGGCTCCCGCTCGACGAAGGTCAGGACAATGCAGGTGCCGGCCGCCTGCGCCGGAAAGGGCATATCCGGCGGAAGGCGATGTTCCGCAAGCTGCTGTCGCCCCGCCACCTGAAGGAAGGCGCGACCGATCGCGAGGCATGGATCGGCTTCACCGGACAGGCCGCGCGCGTGGCGCGCATTCACCAGGACGGCCTGGTCGACAAGCCGGCGCTCAAGGCCAAGCCGGTACGCTATGCCCGCCGCCGCCTGCTGGACCTGACCGAGGCCGACCGGGCGATGGTCGCAGAAGCCTTCATGTCGTCGCTGGTCGACGGCGTTTCCTGATCCGGCAATGGTAGAGTGCGTCTCTACCATTGCGCCACCCTAGCCGCTCCCACACCGCGCGGCCGACATGGCCGGCGATGGACCTTGCCACCGCCTCCACCCCCGTCGACCTGTCGCGCCTGCCGCCGCCGCCGCTGGTCGCCCAGCCCGGATTCGACGCGATCGTCGCCGACCTGGTCACCGACGTGCAGGCCCAATTCCCCGACTTCGACGCGACGCTCGACAGCGAACCGATCGTCATGCTGCTGCAGGCCGCCGCCTATCGCATCATGCTGATGCGCGCCGAATTCAACGACGCGGCGCGCCAGCTGCTGCTGGCCTTCGCCACCGGCGCGCATCTCGACCATCTGGGCGCGCTCGTCGGCCTGCCCCGCCTGATCCTGACCCCCGCCGATCCGGTCACGGGCACCGCCGCCGTGATGGAGGGCGACGAAGCCTTTCGGCAGCGCATCGTCCTTGCCCCCGAAAGCTTCTCGGTCGCAGGGCCAGTGCTGGCCTATGTCGCCTTCGCCCGCCGCGCCGATGGCGACGTCGCCGACGCCAGCGTCGTCACCCCCGCCCCCGGTGAAGTCGTCGTGACGATCCTGTCGGCGCAGGGTGACGGCACCGCGCCGGCCGCGCTGCTCGACAAGGTCCGCGCGCAGGTCGACGACAAATCGGTGCGGCCCTTGACCGACGCGGTCACCGTCCAGTCGGCCACCATCCTGCCCTTCGCGATCGATGCGCGGGTGTGGACCTTCTCCGGCCCCGACGCCGCCCTCGTCCTCTCCGCCGGTCGCGCCACGCTCAACGCCTATATTGCCGAAAGCCGCAAGCTCGGCCGCGCGATCCGGCGCAGCGGCGTCGCCGGCGCGTTGCAGGTCGCCGGTGTCGAGCGGGTCGAGCTACCGGGCTGGGTCGATATCGTACCCGATAGCACGAAGGCGGCGCACTGCACCGCGATCACGGTGATCCATGCCGGATACGCCTAGCCTCCTTCCGCCCAATGCGACCCGCTTCGAACGCGCGGTGGAGCGCGCGCTTGCCCGCATGGCGGCGATCGAGACGCCCGTCGCGACGCTGATGGACCCGACGGCGATCGACGCCACCGTGCTGCCCTTCCTCGCGTGGCACCTGTCGATCGACCGGTGGGACGCCGACTGGAGCGAGGCGACCAAGCGCGCCGCCGTCGCCAGCGCCATCGCCGATCAGCGGCGCAAGGGCACGCCGGCCTCGGTCGAGGCGGTCCTCGCCGATTTCGACGATCTGCTGACGCTGGTCGAATGGCACCAGACGACACCGCGCGGTACGCCGCACACCTTCGACATGATCCTGCCCATCGGCAGCGCCGGCGGCACCCGCGCGACCGCCGCATTTGCCGAGCGGATCGTAGAAGAGGTCGCGCGCGTGAAGCCGGCGCGCAGCCACGGCACGCTGGTCCAGCGCGCGGCGTCCCTCGGCATCGCCGAGCTGCTGGGCGCTGGTAGCACCGCCGGCTTCGCCCGCCTCGATGCCGCTAGCGTCCACGATACCGGCGATATCTGGGCCCGCCTGCTGCAGACCGAACAGGGCGAGCCATTCGAAACGCAAACCGGTCAGTTGCTGGAGCATTGATGCCGCCGCTTGTCCTCACCCTCACCGATGCCGGCATCGCCGCGCTGCGCGCTGCCTCGGGTACCAATGCCATCGTCATCGCCCAGCTCGGCCTGTCCGCACGCGCGATCGTCGCCGCGCCGACGCTGACCGTGCTGCCCGACGAACACCGGCGGCTGTCGACTCTCTCTGGGGCAGCGGTTGATGACCGCACCATCCACCTGACCGCGCTCGACGACAGCGACGCGACCTACACCGTGCGCGCGATCGGCCTTTATCTCGCGACCGGTGTGCTGTTCGCGGTCTATGCCCAGCCCGACCCGATCTTCGAAAAGGCGCGCGTCGCGACCTATCTGCAGGCGATCGACCTGCGGCTGCAGGCGGGCGAAGCCGGCGTGATCCGCTTCGGCGACAGCAATTTCCTCTATCCGCCGGCGACCCAGTCGTCGCGCGGCGTCGCCGAGATCGCGACCGAAACGGAAGTCGACGCGGCAACCGACGATACGCGCATCGTCACCCCGCTCGGCCTTGCCCGCCGCATCGCCAGGCTGCTGATCGGCGCGACCCAGCTGGAGGCCGACGGCGGCGCCCGCACCGACCGCTACCTGACGCCCTTCTCGATCCGGCCGCTGCTCGACCGGGTGACCGCGATCTTCGCCCGGCGTATCAATACCGATGGTCTGGCGCTGGGCGGGCAATCGCTCGCCACCGACGTCACCATCTCGGTCCCGCCCGCCACGGCAGAGCAGCTGCGCAACGCCAGCGCCGGCAATGTCGCGGTCACCCCGGCCAGCTTCGGCGGCCTCGGCAATGTCATAGCGCCGACCGGCTCCTACGTCCTGCCCGGCGGTTTGGTTGGGAAGTGGGGCGGGCAACGCGGACGCGCCAATAGCGAGATCACCGTGCGGATCGACTTCGCCCAGCGCTTTCCCAACGGGTGCTTCCGCGTGCTGCTGACCCCGCGCATCGCCAGCGCCAACGCCAGCGACGACTATTTCTGCCAGCTCGTCGGCGATCCCGACGCGACCGGCTTCACCGTCCAGTATCAATCCGACGACGCCAATGGCGGCCTCGATGGATTCGACTGGCTTGCGATCGGATTCTGACCCTTGGCCAAGATCACCGACCTCAACGTCGCCACTGCCCTGACCGGCGACGAACATCTGCCGATCGTGCAGGGCGGCGCGACCAAGCGCGTCACCATGGCGGCGTTCCGCGCGCTGATCGTGCCTTTCTTGCAAAATTGGTACAGGGGCGATCCCGGCCCGACCGGCCCGTCGAATAACACCAGGACCACGATCGCCGCGCTGAAAGCCGCGTCGCCCAGCGACCTGACCAGCCTGTACGACGGCTCGCTCTGGGCATGGGTGCCCGGCGACCATAGCGCGCGCGCCGCCGACCCGGACGTCATCGCCGGGGACGGCATCGCGCTGACCACCGGCGCATGGCGACGCCGCTCGGCCGACCTGTTGAACGACAGCACCCGCACCTATGCCCCACGCGGCGATGAACATGCCGTCGCGATCAACGCCCTGCTGGCGCTGCCCGACGTCCGCACCGTGATCCTGCCCGCCGGCGTCCTGCCGATCGGGCAATCGATCATCGTGCCGGCCGGCAAGACGCTGAAGCTGCAGCCCGACACCATCCTGCGCGCGCTGCCCGACTTCGCCATGGTCAATAAGCTCAACGGCGGGGTGGTGCTCGCCGGATCGCGCGCCGCGATCGAGGGCGGCACGATCGACATGAACAAGCGCGGCTTGGGGATGGGCAGCGCCAATCGTTATAACGGCTGCATGGTGCTGAACGGGGCCCGCGACTGCCTGCGCACTGACCTGGTCGTGATGAACTGCACCGGCTACGCGGTCTATGACAGCGGCAACGACGACATGCAGTCGATGCCGTCGAGCAGCAATACCCGCGTCCGCACCTTCAATTCGCAGATTCATTTCGAACCGCAGGGCGCGGACGGCACCGTCTATACCGACTGCCACGCCGCCGATGGCGACGGCGATATCCCGTGCCTGTCGTGGTATCACCCGCTGGTCGGGTCGCGGAATATCCGCTTCGTGCGCTGCACCGCCTATGGCATCGCCGCCGCCGGCGTCGACATGACCGGCAATATCGCCCGCCTGCGCAATATCGAGCTGATCGACTGCGATATCGAGATGGCACCACAGGCCGCCACCGTCGCGTTGGCGGCGGCACCGGGCTGGCTCGGCGTCGACGGCCTCGTCGTGCGCGGCGGTCGGTACAAAACGACGTACATCGCCGCCGCGCTGTCCGGCTGCATCGGCACCATGACCGGCGTCCGCCTCGAAGGGGGGAACGCGCTGGAAGCGACCGACAGCGTCATCGACTGCGAAGGATGCCACGCCGTCGCCGGCAGCGATCCGCAGGGCACCATCATCGGTCGCGGCGTCCTGACCTATGGCAGCGGCCGGGTCCGCTGGAATGGTGGCTCCATCGTCGTCACCGGTCCGCCGGAGACGACGGCGACGATCGGCGACGTCCGCGTCGGCGCGGACACCCGCCTCATACCCGCGCTGCCGGCCGGCTTCGTTGCCCGCAATGAGCAGCTCGGCACCGCGACCTTCGAGGTCGACGGCGCGCACAGCTACGTTAATCTCTTCCCGGTCTACACGAACCTCGCCAAGGTCCACCTGTCGCTGTCGATCCGCCGCCTGACCGACGGCTATGGTCCCGGCCGCGCCGCGCCCGAGATTACATGGGTCGAGATCGAGAACGGCTTTATCCGCGTCCGCGTGACCGGCGTCGCCTATGGCAGCGACTATCGCCTGCACTGGCACCTGATCGAGGCTGCATGAGGCATGCATCCGCAATGGTAGAGTGCGTCTCTACCATTGCCGCCCCCGTGACGTGTCCCGGCGCGCGCGCATGGTCGCAGTGTGACCCAGCCTGTCGATATGCCCCGCCTGATTGGCGACCTGATCCGCGAAGGCGTCGTGATCGCGCGCACCGGCGCGCTGTGCCGCGTCCGCATCGGCGATATCGAAAGCGGCGACATTCCATGGCTCGCCGGCCGAGCGGGAAAGGCGACGATCTGGTCGCCGCCCTCGATCGGCGAGCAGGTGTTGGTCCTGTGCGGCGAAGGCGACCTCGCCCGTGCGATCGTGCTGCCCGGCCTTTTCTCCAACGCCCACCCCGCCCCGGCCGATAACGACAGCTTCCACGTCACCTTCGATGACGGCTGCTGGATCGGCTACGACCCGGCCAAGGGCGAAGCGATGGTCGCACTGGACGACGGCACCCGCCTGCAGGTCATCCCCGGCAAGGTCCGTATCGACGCGGATCTCGAAGTCACCGGCAAGGTCACCGCCGACGTCGACGTCATCGGCGGCGGCAAGAGTCTGAAGGGTCACGTCCACCTGCAGGTCCAGCCCGGCCAAGGGCTGTCGGGGGCACCCAAATGATCGGCATGGACCGCCACACCGGCCGCGCCTGCGCCGGCGCCGACCATCTGCGCCAGTCGATCGACACCATCATCGGCACGCCGATCGGTTCACGCGTCGGCCGCCGCGACTTCGGCAGCTACGTCCCTGAGCTGATCGACCAGCCACTTAACGTCGCCACCCGCTTGGCAGTGATCGCCGCCGGCGCGCTGGCGCTGCTGCGACAGGAGCCGCGCATCCGCGCGCAGCGGATCCTGTTCGACGTCACCGGCGCCGGTGCGGCCGAGTTGCGGATCATCGGCACCCGCCTCGACGGTCCGCGCCCCGCGCCGATCGACGTCACCACCACTCTCCGCCCTGCCCGCGCCTGAAAGGATCCTCATGGCCACCGCCTTCCACCACGGTATCACTGTCGCCGAATCCAAGACCACGTCGCGCCTGATCGCGACCATCGCCACCGCCTGCATTGGCTTGGTCGTGACCGCGCCGGCCGCCGACGCCACCGTCTTCCCGCTCGACAAGCCGGTGCTGATCGATGAGACGCCCGGCCATATCGACATGACCACCGCGCTGGCGAAGATCGGCGCGACCGGAACCGGCGCGAAGGTGCTGGCCGCCATCGCTTCCAAGGTCCGCGCCCCGGTCATCGTCGTGCGCGTTGCCCCCGGTGCCGACGCCACCGCGACCGCCGCCGCCGTCATCGGTACCAACGTCGCCGGCGTTCGCACCGGCCTGCAGGCGCTGCTGGCGGCCGAGGCACAGACCGGCATCCGCCCGCGCATCCTCGCCGCACCGGGGCTGGAAACGCAAGCCGTGACCGAGGCGATCGCCGCCGTCGGGGCGAAGCTGCGCGCGATGGCCTATGCCCGCGCGATCGGAGCTGACATCGCCGCCCTCGCCGCTTACCGGGCCGGCTTCACTCAGCGCGAGCTGATGCTGCTCTATCCGGACCTGAAGGTCACCGACGCGACCGGCGCGGTCGTGCCGAGCTTCGCCGCCGCCCATGCTGTCGGTATGCGCGCGCTGATCGACCAGACGCAGGGCTGGCACAAGACGCTGTCGAACGTCGCTATCCCCGGCGTGGTCGGCACCACCGCCGACGTCCCCTTCGACCTTCAGGATCCCGACGCCGACGCCAATCGGCTGAATGCCGATGAGGTTACCACGATCGTGCGCCTGAATGGCGAGCTGCGGTTCTGGGGTTCGCGCACCTGCTCGACCGACGCCGACTTCTATTTCGAAAGCGCGACCCGCACCGCGCACATCGTTGCCGACACGATCGCCAACGGCCTGATCTGGGCGATCGACAAGCCGCTGACGCCCGCGCTGGCGAAGGACATCGTGGAACTGTGCAACCAGAAGTTCCGGGCGATGACGCAGGCGGGCGAGATCCTCGGCGCGACCGCCTGGTTCGATCCGACCCGGAACCCGGTCACCGACCTGAAGGCGGGGAAGCTCGGCATTCGCTACCGCTACACGCCGGTCCCGCCACTCGAACACCTGCACCTGTCGCAGGAAGTCACCGACGAATTTCTCGCGGACTTCGCCACGCTGGTCGCGGCCTGATCCGCCTCGCGTCCTGACCTAACCCCCGGAGTATCCCCATGGCCCTTGGCGAAAAGTTCAAACAGTCCGACCTCTACATCGACAGCCGCTGGTGCGCCGAGCATGTCTCGGTGACCTTGCCCAAGGTCACCCGCAAGTTCGAGGACTACCGTCCCGGCGGCCTCAACCGTCCGGTCAAGGTCGATATGGGCGGCGAGGCGCTGGAGGCGGAGTACGCCTGCGGCGGTTGGGTCCGCGACATCATCAACGGGTTCGGCTCGATATCGATCGAGGCCCAGCGCATGCGGTTCGTGGCGTCCATGCAGGACGATGCGACCGGCAAGGTTCATAGCTGGGAAGCCGTCATCGGCGGCCGGCATGAAGAGATCGACATGGGCGAGTCGAAGCCCGGCGACGATACCGAGATGAAGGGCAAGATCGCGGTCGCATTCTACGCGCTGTACCGCGACGGCGAGGAGCTCATCTACATCGACGTCCTCGGCATGATCGAACGCTACGGCGGTCGCGACATCATGGCCGAGCATCGCGCCGCCCTCGGCCGCTTCTGATCCCCGCGTACCGGCCACTCGCCGGGGCCGCTCCCCTTACGAAAGCTTGACCCATGACCGAACCCAAAGCCCGCGTGCTGGTCCTCGAAAACGACATCGTCGTCGGCACCGACAAGCCCCACAAGGCGGGTGACCGCATCACCATTCGCAAGCCCGGTGCCGGCGAGCTGCGCGGCCTCTCGATCAATCCGCTGATCCAGGGCGACTATAATTCGCTCGAAACGCTCGCCCCGCGGATTACCACCCCGATCCTGCAAAAGGCGCATGTCGCGGCGATGGACCCGGCCGACTTCACGTCGTTCGGCGGGGAGGTGCTCGATTTTTTGCTGCCGACGGCCGCGAAGCAGGCGGTCTACCAGGACGAGTAGAACCCATCATGGCGGACATCTGGCTGATCCTTCGCGGCCAGCCCGACCTGCAGGCGATGTCCGCCATGTCGTTGCCTGAGCTGATGGACTGGCACCACCTCGCGATCGAGCGCGCGCCCAAGAAGGAAAAATAGAATGGCCGATCGCGAACTGAAGCTGCGCGTTCTGTTCGACGCGGCCGACCGGCTCAACAAGCCGCTGCGCGCCATGGCCGGCGGATCGCGCGCGGCGGCACTGGCGCTGAAGGGCACGCGCGAGGAACTGAACCGGGTCAACGATGCGCAAGGGCAGCTGAACAGCTTCACCACCCTTCGCGCCGGAATGCGCCAATCCGCTACCGCCGTCCGCGAGGCCGAACAGCGCGTCGCCGCACTCGGTCGCGAGATTGCCCAGACGGCCAAGCCGAGCCGCGCCCTGCAGCGCGACTTCGCCCAGGCGACCCGCACCGCCGAGCAACTCGCCGAGAGCCACCGCCACGACGTCGCCCAACTGCGCGAACTGCGCACCGTCCTGCAGGCCGCCGGCGCGAACACCCGTGACCTGGCCCGCTACGAAAACGATCTTGCCCGTCGCGCGGCCGAAACGACGCGGGTCATGGAGGACCAGTCCCGCACGCTGGAGCGGGCGAGCAACCGCGAACGCCGTATCGGCGACGCGCGGACCCGCTTCAACCGCACGTCCGCGACCGCCACCAACATCGCCGGCGCGGGCATGGCGGCGGGCGCTACCGCTGTCTCCGCGGCGGCGCCGCTGGTCGCTTCGGCAAAGGTCGCCATGGATCTCGAAGAGGGCATGGCCGGGGTCGCCAAGGTCACCGGCCTCGCGTCCGACCAGATCGGGCTGATGCGAGCCAGCATCGTGGACCTGTCTACCCAAATCCCGATGACCGCGACCGACCTTTCGCAGATCGCTGCCGCCGCCGGCGCTGCGGGCGTCGGCGCCGCCAAGGCGGGTGTATCTCTCGCCCAGCGCCGCAAGGAGCTGGTTGAGTTCACCGGCGACGCCGCCCGCATGGGTATCGCCTTCGACATGTCGGCAGAGGATGCCGGCAGCACCATGGCGAAGTGGCGACAGGCGTTCACCATGACGCAACCGCAGGTCGTGGAACTGGGCGACCGCATCAACGCGCTGACCAACCGCTTCGGCGGTCAGGCGGGCGCGGTTTCGGGTGTCATCACCCGCGTCGGTGCGCTCGGCGACGTCGCGGGTGTCGCCGCTCCTCAGATCGCGGCCATGGCATCGTCGCTCAACTCCATCGGTATCGAGGAGGATGTCGCCGCTACGGGCATCAAGGCAATCCTGCTGACGCTGAACAAGGGTACGTCAGCGACCAAGAGCCAACAGACCGCGATGAAGGAGCTGGGGTTGGACGCCGTGAAGCTTTCGAAGGCGATGCAGGTCGACGGCAGCGGCACGATAGTCGACGTCCTGGAGCGCATCCGCAAGCTGCCAAAGGATCAGCAGGCGGCCAACCTCAGCGAGCTTTTCGGCACCGAATCCGTCGGCGCCATCGCACCGCTGCTGACCAATCTTGATGCTCTGAAGGAACGACTTCAGCTGGTCGGCGACCGGAGCAAATATTCCGGTTCGATGATGGGCGAGTTCCTGTCGCGCATCAATACGACCAAGGGCGCAACGGACCTTGCCGCCAACGGCCTGCAGGCGGTCAATCTGGAGCTGGGTCAACAGCTGCTACCGCATGTCAAGGCCGCCGCCCAATATACCGCCGGGCTTGCCGGGAGGATGCGGGCGTGGGCCAAGGAAAACCCCGGTCTTGCCAAGGGTATCATCTACGTCGCCGGCGGTGCTGCGGGACTTTTCGCGCTGTTCGCTGCCGGCGCGATTGTCATCGCCGCGCTCATGGCACCCTTCGCCGCGCTGTCATTCGCCTCCACGGCGCTCGGCATCAAGTTCGGCGCGTCGATGATGACGATCGGCAAGGGGCTGCTCTATCCGATCCGCTTCATCCCCATGCTGGGAAAGGCGTTCATCTCGCTCGCCTTCACGATCGCCCGCGCCGGCCTGGTCCTACTCGCCAATCCCATGACGTGGATCATCCTCGGCATCGTCGCGGCGGTCGCCCTGCTCGCCTATGGCGCGTACAAGCTGTACCAGAATTGGGACGGCGTGGTTGCATGGTTCGGCAACCTCTGGAGCGGCATCAAGGGCTTCTTCAGCAGCGGTATCGCCAACATCACCGCAACCCTTCTGGGATGGACGCCGCTCGGCATCTTCTACCGCGTGCTGCAGCCGGTGCTGGGCTATTTCGGCATCCAGCTCCCCGCCAAATTCTCCGACTTCGGCCGCATGCTGATTACCGGCCTCATCAACGGCATCACCGCCCGCTTCGCTGCGCTGAAAGCCACGGTGTCGGGGGTGGCAACGTCGGTGATGGGCTGGTTCCGAAAGCCGGTGCAGATTAACTCACCTTCCCGCGTCTTCGCGCGCTACGGCGGGTATTTGATGGAGGGCCTCGGCAACGGCATCGATCGCGGTGCCGGCGGCCCCCTCGATCGCATCGCGCGCGTATCGCGCGAGCTGACGGGCGCGATGGCGCTCGGCGCGGCCACGCCAGCGCCGGCGAGTGGCGCAGCTCCGAACGGTCCTGTCGTCGGCGCTGACGGAGGCTTCTCCACCATGACCGTCACCATCCACATCAACGGCGCGGACCGCGCGCCGGGTGAGGTCGGGCGCGAGGTAGAGGAAGCGCTTGAGCGCATTGAGGCGCGCCGCCGCGCCGCCGCCTATTCGTCCTTCGCCGACCGCCCCGACTGGAACGTCTGATGCTCATGTCGCTGGGGCTGTTCCCCTTCTCGCTGCCGACCCTCGCCCATGATGACCTGTCGCGCCGCACCGCATGGCGGCACGCCACCGCGTCGCGGATCGGGGCGCGCGACGCGGTCCAGTATGTGGGACCGGGCGAAGAGTCGGTCAGCATCGGCGGCACCGCCCATGCCGAGCTGACCGATGGCCGCGCCTGCCTCGATCAGCTGCGCGACATGGCCGCGACCGGACAGGCATGGCCGCTGGTCGACGGCGCGGGCACCGTCTTCGGGGCTTTCGTCATCCAGACGCTGGACGAAAAGCATAAGGCGCTTTTCCCCGACGGCACTCCGCGCGCGATCGAATTCTCGCTAGAACTGCTGCGGGTCGACGAATGAGCAATATCCCCGACTTCCGCGTCGAGGTGAACGGCCTCGACATCACGCCGGTCCTGCGCGAGGCCCGCCCGGGCCCACGCACCGTCGACCGCCCCCGCACCCGGCTGATCTCGCTCGGCCTGACCGACAAGCGGGGCAGCGACGCCGACCAGCTCGACCTGGTCATCGACGACAGCGACGGCGGTGTCGAGCTTCCCCCGACCGGCGCGACCATCCGCGTCTCACTGGGCTGGCGGTCCGGTCCCGACGTAACCCCCGGCCTGGTCGACATGGGCACCTACATCGTCGACGACGTCGGCCACAGCGGCCCGCCCGATCAGATCACTATCCGCGCCCGCGCCGCCGACTTTACCGGCGCGATGCGCGTCCGGCGGGAGCGCAGCTGGCACGGCACGACGCTGGGCACGATTGTCGCCGATGTCGCCAGGGCGCATGGCCTCAAGCCCCGCTGCGCATCGGCTCTGGCGTCGATCGCGGTCACGGCAAAGGCACAGAGCCGGGAAAGCGACTTGGCCTTCCTGCGCCGCCTCGGGGCCGACCACGACGCCGTCGCGACGATCAAGGATGGCAATCTGATCCTCAAGCCCGTCGCCGACCGCGCCACCGTGTCGGGCAAGGCGCTGCCGGCGGTCGCCATCCGTCGGCGCGACGGCGATCGGCACGACTACCAGGTGCAAAAGCAGGAGGAGGCGACCGGCGTCTCGGCCGACTGGCACGACCGCGCCAGCGCGAAGAAACGGACCGTCACCGCCGGCAAGGCCGAGGGCGCGCGCAAGCTGTCCCGCACCTATGCCAGCGAGGCCGACGCCCGCGCTGCGGCGAAGGCGGAGGCCGGCCGAGCCTCCCGCCAGCCCCGTACCCTGTCGCTCTCGCTGGCGCTCGGCCGCCCCGATCTGAAGCCGGAGACGCCGATCACGGTCTCAGGTTTCAAGGCGGCTATCGATGCGCAGCGCTGGGTACTGGCGGAGGTCACCCACACGCTGGGCGACCGGGGCTTCGCGACCGGGTTGAAGCTGGAAAGCCCGTTGATTTAGTGGCTCTACGCGGGAAGAACCTCGACGTCGCCGGCATGGTGTATCAGCCTGCCGATGCCGGCGATCGCGCCGGAACCACGCTGCATGCGCTTGGCCCGGTACAACGCCTCGTCAGCTTCCTTCAGCAGCGACGAACGATCGACGTGCCGGGCGTCGTGGGAGCAGGCACCAATCGTGGCTGTCACCTCGATCGAGCGCTCCCCCGCCGGGACGGAATAACGCAGTTCGGCAAGCAATCGCCCGATCGCCTGTTCGATTTCGTCCGGGCTACGACGACCGCGCAGCACCACGACGAATTCGTCCCCGCCTAACCGGCCGACGAAGTGATCGCCCAGATACTGCGCGGCCTTCAGCTTCGCTGCCATCACCAGCAGGACTTCGTCGCCCTTGGCGTGACCCAGCTGATCGTTGACCTCCTTGAAATGATCGAGGTCGATGATCGCAAGGGTGAGCGACGATCCATCCGACATACGCTGCAGCGTCGCTTCGATCTCTTCGTTGAAGGCCCGGCGACTGGGGATGCCCGTCAGTTCGTCGGTTCGGGCGACCGCGACCAACCGACGCTCGAAATGATAGCGATCGGTGATGTCCTGGATGACGCCTATCAACGCCACCGGCATTCCGTCGCGAAGGTCTACCTCGCCCAACGTTCGTACCCGGCGCGATTGGCCTTGAACGTCCGTGAAGTTCAGTTCGAGATCCCACGCAATGCCGTCCCGGATGCATCGGTCCAGCGCCTCCTGCAGTTTTGCCCGATCTTCGTCCGGATAGAACAGCATGGCGTTCGCCAGATGCTCTGCCGTACCGGGTTCGATCCCGTGAATGGCATAGGTTTCGTCCGACCAGCGAACGGCGCCACTCTCCAGATCAAGCCGCCACGAACCGATCCGCGCCATCCGTTCGGCGTGTTGCAACACCTTATGCGTTCGCGCCATCTCTTCCAGCGCGTCCTGCCGCTCGAACGCCAGCTGTAGATTCTGGCGACTGGTACGCCGCGCCTCCAGCAACGCATCGACGACGGTCGCCATGCCGGCCAATGCGGTCAGCGATTGTGCCGACGGCGCGCGCGGCCGGTCGTCGATGACGCAGAGCGTGCCGATGGGTAGCGGCGGACCACCCTTCGACGCAGCGGCGCGAAGGGGCACGCCGGCGTAGAACCGCACGAACGGCTCGCCGACGACCAGCGGATTGGTGACAAACCGGGGATCCTGATGCGTGTCGCGGATTACCAACAGCTCGTTGGCCGCGATCGCATGCGTACAAAAGGAGATATCGCGCGGCGTTTCGTTCGCCTGCAAACCGCACGTCGATAGGAACCATTGACGATTGATGTCGACCAGCGACACGTACGCGCTCTTGCATCGGAACAGCAACTGGGCGCCCGCGACGATCGCGTCGATGGCCGCTTCGGAGGGCTGGTCCAGAATGTCCAAAGCACGCAGCGCCTCGATCCGCGCCGTCTCGTCCATCGTTTCGCTATTGTCGAACATGCGCGACCGTACCGTTGCCGATATTGGCGTATCGTTAACGGTACTACACTGAAATGGCGAGAAAAACGCTGCCGCGCCCTGTCCTTCTCAACCCGCTGCCCGAATGCTCCAGCGCCGCTCGGCGTATAAAATCCTATCGCTTTGACTTCGGCCAGGCGTCGAACATCGGACGTTGGATCGGACAGTGCTTGCCGCGCATGTCGTGCGCCTTCGCCTTCCGTCGTTCCTCCGTTTGTCGCTTCAACGCCTCGGTAACAAACCGGCGACTTGCATCTGCATCGTCGGTCATTCGACGATAAGCTCGGCCGGGATCGACGCCTTCAGGTCGCCCGCACTCACACACCACGCCCGGGCCAGCGCGTCGATCTCCGCCAGTGATACACGATCCCGATGGCATAGCGTCAGCAACCGCTGCTGCGGAATGCCGGTTGTCCGCGACAATCGATCGACCGGCGTCGCCTTCTGCGTCAGCCAAGCCTGAAACCACCACGTCCCCGTCGCGATGCTCCGCGCCACCGGATGGCTATCGGACCAGCTGTCCAGATACACCGGCAGCGGCCGCTCTCCCTTCCGTCGCATTACAACAGCGCGTCCAGCGCCAGCTGTTCGCCGGGCGATGCCAGGACGGACCGGACCTGGCGCGCTGCGTCTACCGATTGCCGGTACTGCACCGTCCCGTGCCGTTCGGCGTCGTCAAAGCCCAGGCGGGCCCAGTCGTCCGATGGATAGCAGGCGTCGTACACCGCGCGCGCGGCGGCGCGCATTTGGGGATCGTGATGCATCCCTTCGCTCCCTTTGATCTCGAATCGCCGTCCATGCGGCCGGCACTAAAAATAGAACAATACAGGAACATACCGCAAGGGTTTGCGACGGACAGCCGCGCCACGCACACATTACGAAGCGTGAAGTTCCCCACATTCGCCGGATCGCCCGCCTCCGTCCGATACAGTACGCACTTCCAAATAACCGACGCCCGGGACGTGGGCGTTAAGATTTCGTTGTCGAATTGCGCCCACTTGCCCTGCTCGATTTATACGATTTGGCAGGAACAACCGCTCATGGTCCGCTGGTTCAAGGCAGATGCCCCGATCCGGGTAAAGTTCGTCGCCCTAACGCTGCTGGCCGGTGCGCTGGCCTCGATACCGCTCGTGGCCGCGCTGCTATGGGGCGGCGCTCCGAACGGCGCTGTGATGATGGTGTCGGCAGCACTTGCCGCGCAAGTTTCGATCTGTGCACTCCTTCTGATCGCGCGCAAGCTCATCTGCGATCCCTACGTTACCACCGTTGTCCGGATGGAGGCGCTGGCGGCCGGCGAGTTCACTGAGCAAATCCCTTTTTCCAACTATCGCGACTGTGTTGGTCGCATGTCGCGCGCGATGGTGACGTTCCGCGACAATGGCGTGCGGCTCGCGTCCGCCTCCGACGCGCAGCAGCTCGTCGTCACGTCGCTGGGCGAAGGGCTCGACCGGTTGGCCGGCAACGACCTCAGCCACCGCATCGACACCGATTTCCCCGGAGAGACCGATCGCCTTCGCCAGGACTATAACCGCGCGATGGCGGCGGTGGCCGAAGCACTGAACGCGGTCGCCGCGGTCAGCGAAAATATCCATGCGGGCGCGTTCGACATCAGCCGTGCGTCCGACGACCTGTCGCAACGCACAGAGCAACAGGCCGCCAGCCTCGAAGAAACCGCCGCCGCCATGGATCAAATCACCGGCATGGTCCGCCAGTCGGCGACCGGCGCGGCACAGGCGAAGACGATCGTCGCACTGGCCCGCGACGAAGCGGAGCAGTCCGGCACCGTCGTCAGCCGCGCGATCGACGCAATGGACGCCATCGAACGCGCGTCGAACGAAATCGGTGAGATCATCAGCGTGATTGACGGTATCGCGTTTCAGACCAACCTGCTCGCACTGAACGCCGGCGTGGAGGCCGCGCGCGCGGGCGACGCGGGCAAGGGCTTTGCCGTCGTCGCCAGCGAGGTCCGCGCCCTCGCCCAGCGATCGGCCGACGCCGCCCGCGACGTGAAGATGCGCATTACCGCGTCGGGGGAGCAGGTCAGCACCGGCGTCGCGCTGGTCAACGAAACCGGCGACGCACTCACGCGGATCGTCGGCCGCATCGGCGAAGTCAGCACGCTGGTCCACGGCATCGCCGAAACATCGGGGCAACAGGCCAGCGGCTTGCAGCAGGTCAACGCCGCCGTGTCGGAAATGGACGGCGTGACCCAACGCAACGCGGCGATGGTCGAACAGGTCACCGCCGCCGCGCGGACGCTGGCTGGCCACGCCGATCAGCTTGCGGCGCAGGTCGGGCGCTTCAACCTCCCTCGCGATCCGGTCCACGCCGCCGGTGCCGCTAACGCCCCGATCTATGTCGATTTTCAGCGTGGTCGGGTTGCCTGATCGGCCATCGCGCTCGACCCGACTGGTTGGCGGGCGCCGCCTCGCCTATCTTCTTCGGCATGTGCAATCGAGCGCGCTTTGACGGCGAACCCACCACCCTGTTCGGATCGGCGAAGAAGCTGTTTTCCGAACGCCCGCGCGACAACCGGTTCAACCCGAAGGAGCTGCGGCCGAAGGGGCGCGCCTATGTCATCCGCGAACAGGATGGCGAGCGCGCGTGGGACGTGATGGCGTGGGACGTGCTCGGCGGTCAGGCGGCGTGGCCGATGACCAATGTCCGCAACCTGAAGCTGCCCCAGTGGCGCAAGCTGGCGGCGGACCCGGCGAACCGCTGCCTGATCCCGCTGACCGAGTTTTGCGAATGGACGCCGGACAAGCACGACCTGGGCGACGGCAAGCCGCCGCTGAAGGGCGAGATGTGGTTCGGCGTGACCGATCAGCCGACCTTTGCCGTCGCCGGCTTCTGGCAGGCGACGGCCGAGGGCAACGGCTTCACCATGGTCACCTGCGATCCGAACGCGCTGGTCGCGCCGATCCATCCGAAGGCGATGATTACCATCCTGCGACCGGAGGATTGCGACACTTGGTTGCGGGCGTCGTACGACGAAATCGTCCAGCTGCAGCGGCCCTATTCGGCTGATCGCATGACGGTCAAAGGGCCTGTCTTCCCGACCCGCGGCTGACGCTCGGCCGGCCCGATCGTTCAGTTCGATCGTCCTTTGCCGTGCTGCAATTCGCTCATGATGCCCATCAGCGACGTCCGGCCTAGTTCCAATGCCACCGCCCGGCCGAACTGCCGTTCCCACGCCACGAGCGCCGCCCGGACAAGGCCGATGCCGGCGTCCTCGTGCAACAACTCCCTCGCGACATCCGCCAAGGTGATACTCCGGCTAGCAATCAGCGCATCTCGTTCGAACTCTTCCTGCTCGCCGGTCACTTGTGCCCCAAAAACTAATCTGAATTAGCAATATAACCATCATCCTAGGCGGGCGTTCTGTGCCGTTTTGTACTGTCCTACAAATAAGTGAGCCGATTCCGTGTCGTGTTGCCACCTAGAACCCGTTCTCACGGGTGAAGATGCGCGCGCGAAGGCTGGGACAAGCACGACCTTGGCGACGGCAAGGCGCCGCTGAAGAGGAGTATGTGGTTCAGCGTGACCGATCCGCCGACCTTTGAAGTTGCCGGCTTCTGGCAGTCGACGGCCGAGGGCAACGGCTTCACCATGGTCACCTGCGATCCGAACAAGCGGGTCGCGCCGATCCATCCGATGGCGATGATTACCATCTTGCGGCCCGAGGATTGCGACGCGTGGTTGCAGGGAAGTTATGACGATGTGATGGCGTTGCAGCAGCCCTATGATGCGTCGACAATGACCATGCGCGGCCCAGTGTTTCCGACGCGCAGACACTCGAACTAGCGATCGCTGCTGGGCTGGTCCGCCGCCTTCGCCAGCGCCTCGGTGAGTTGGACCCGCAAGTCGTCGATCGACTTCGTCTCGCACTCCCAGACAGTTACCACCATCCAACCGGCGGAAGAAAGATCGGCGACGTTGCGTTCGTCTCGTGCGACGTTCGCGTCGAATTTTGCTTGCCAGAAGTCGGCACGCGTCTTTGGCGTGCTCGCCTTCCTGCACCCCGGGTGACGATGCCAGAAGCACCCATGGACGAAGATCGCAGTCCGAAACTTCGGCAGGACGATATCCGGTCGTCCGGGGAGGTCCTTACGGTGCAACCGAAATCTATATCCCAGCTTATGCAGAAGCCTCCGGACGACCAGTTCCGGTTTCGTGTCCTTGCCCTTCACCCGCCGCATCAGTTCGGAGCGAGCGGGATCGACTAGGACTTCGCTTCCTTTCATCCGTTTGAATGTGAGGCCAAATGATTGCGAACTGATCTAGCGATCACACGGCCCAACGTAACAGGCACCGCATTTCCGATGAGCCGACCTACCGTCCGCATGGAAATTGGCTCATCGGGCGCTAGGAACTCGTAGTCGCGAGGGAACGATTGAAGCATAGCTCCTTCGCGCAACGAGATCGCTCGATCCTGCTCCGGATGACCGAACCGGCCGTTTCCGAAGCCGTAAAACAGTGTCGTGATTGTGGGAGATGGCTCGTCCCATTTCATACGACCATAAACCGAGCGATAGGTCTTTCCGCTCTCCGATTGATGGCATTTCGCAATCAGCTCAGGCGCCCAGTCACTCCAGCTCCCGCCCGGTCGAGATGAGCGAATACGTTTCATATTTATGGGATCAAGCCTGCTCGCACGGTGCAGACGGTCGTTCGGATCGACGGTCCCGGCGAGCAGCGGCGGCAGGTCGCCGATCTCTTCTTTCACTGTCCGCTTGGGCAGATCGGCAACGGGGGGGGCGAGTTCGATCGGTCCTAGCTTGGATGCCAGCAGAACCAATCGCTTTCGCATCTGAGGAAGGCCATAATCGGCTACTGCAACGATGGCACGATGATGATGATACCCTTTTCGGGCAAGTGCCTCCTCGAACTCCCCGATCAGCCGCCCCCCGTTGAAGTCGGCCAGTTTGGGCACGTTCTCCATCGAAACTACGTCTGGCTCACATTCGGCAATCAACTCCGCGAACTTACCGACAAGTCCGTACTTCGCCTTCCCGCGGCCCTTCTGATTATAGGTGGAGAAGGGCTGGCAGGGTGCGCAACCGACCAAGACCCTACGCCCCGTGTCAGGAAATAATCCGCGCAAATCTGTACCGGAAAGCTGGTCAACGTCTCGCTTTAAGAAACGCGAAGCGTTGTTGCGCTCGAAGGGATACTTACACGCTGGATCTAGATCGATCCCGGCCGCAATTGCGAACCCCTCGTTTCGAAACCCGTGTGCCAGACCGCCGGCGCCGCAAAAAAGGTCAACGACCGACGCTACGGCAGGTCCGAACATCGCTGGCGGCTGGTAAAATGGAGATGGTTCGGAAGTCATCCCGCCTAATCGTTCGAACGTCAGCGCTTTGCAAGCCGGTGAACCCTCTCCAGCCCTGATCGAAGCAACCCATTTCGCTGCGCGGCTGGATCGGCAAGAAGGTCGGCCCGGATCCGTCGGAAATCATCGAGACCGTAGAGCGCCAGCACTAGGCATAACAGTAACTCTGTCGCATTGTCGGCGGCTAATGGCCAAGTAGGGTCCGTATCCACGACATCCATAGCAAACGGGTCAGGGACGCCCTTCTCTCCCATAGATTGGCATGGTTGAGAGTGATAATAGCCGTGCTTGGTCCCCTGTGTTTCAGGTGGCTCGAAACGGTAGCCCAAGAATTGGGGAACTTTATCACAGGGTAGGAGCGGCCGCGGATGAGGCCAGGACATGCGCCAAGCTCCGTAGTAGAACTTGCACATTGGAATAGCGCCCTCCGGGCGGAAATCCCATTTGTACCAGAGCGCTGCGGCATCCCCACCTCGTTTAGGTGGAGCGAGCCAAATTACATGGCGAGGTTCGAAATGTGAGTGTGGGTCGGCATTGTGCAAATTAGCCATCACGACGTCACCGACATCGGTATAGCGATCCATAACGGGCCGTAGCTTGTTGTGAATGGTGCGGTGCCTCCGCGCTGCCACCAAGCCACGGGTACGTAGGCTGCGTAAGACTACGGCAATTGCGTCCTGCTCCGATGCCATGCCGAATTAAGCCTCGGCGAACGCAAGACGTCGACGAGGCGCATACTCCACACCTTCGACGATTTTTACGTAACGGCGGTCGAAAAAGTTGTGGAAACCAGCCCGAAAATCCGTTGCATCTTCGCGAGGCACGAAACGCGACACGTCTTCGCAAAATACCATATCAGGCAAACTTTCGTAGTCGAACTCCTCTCGAAGAGTATCAACTAAATCCAAACCTTCAATGCAAGACCACCAGAACGTTGCCTTACCAATCCATTCTACCGATCGCCTAAACTCACCTTTCTCACGGATTTCTGGGCAAATCGCTCCAGCACCAAGATCTAGAAGAGCGTTCCAGTCTTCTATCGTCGATGGTACGCCGTGCTCTTTATTCGCAACATACGGAAGGCGAACCAAAAGATGGGGTACGTCAATTAAAACGTCTTGCGGCCCAACAATCGTTCGAGATACCCATTTCGCTAATCGAGAAACGGCGGTTCGTGCAGCATTCGCAGGCTTGCCGTCAGCAAGCTTTTCAAGATCTTTCTTTTCCGTGAGATGTTGCAAAAATTCCGCCACGGTTGTCTGCGCTAGTTCGTCCGGTTTTTGGGTAGCAGGGCTGATAAAGGCGAACGCCGAATCGGCAAGTCGATCGATCGCAGCATTCGGCATTTGCAAGAAATCGACGATCGAAGTTCCCATTCCTCGCTTAGTCAATTCTTCCGCCAAAGCCCGGCGAGATTCCGTTATTTTCTCGATACAATCCCAATGCCACGGATGAAACTCTCCGCTTACAGCAGTGGACCAGAGGGCAGGACAACCAGCAAGCGATGAATCAATATTTACGTCCGCATAACTCTCCAAATGACCTTTCATAGTCAAATCAAAACCTATGCCTGGATACTGATTCATTACAATGATGTATCCGCAATCAGAATACATTCTTGCAAGTCGCGCAACCTCCTCGCCTGTATGCCTTGCATCCTTATCGATCAATGTTAGATCGTAATCCACTATAAGGACATCCGCCTCGTCGACCTGGCTTGGCGCCCAGTCAGTCTCGCCCGTCTCACGGAACGAGTGACGACGGTTTAAGAGGGACTTCAACTGAGCTTTGTCATCGTTCAGTTGCGATACGTTCTCGGCGCCCACAACGTTTCCGATGGCCTCCACCCAATCTTGACGAGGCGCATACTCGTCATCGCAAACTACGATCTTCACAGGAATTCCCCTTATCCTCGCCAACGCATCTCAAACGTCGTACTCCAGCCTGGCTCTGGCTGGACGAAGCCGACCGTGCAGCCACGTTGGTCCGCAATCATGCGCACAATGGTTAGACCAAGCCCCATCCCACCTAAAGCCAGCGCTCGCCGCTCGGTGGACACCCCCTGTTCGCGTTCGAACGGAGCAAAGAAACGATCCGCTCGCGAAAGATCGATTCCGTTTCCTAAATCGCTTATTCGGAGGACAGACCATCGCCCTTCTCGATGACCCGCTATCAACTGCCGAGCTACTCGCGTATCAATCATAGCGTTTGCAGCGTTCAATACAACGTTCTGAACCAATGCATACCATTCGGCGAAGGTAGCAGAAGGTAGTGTAAGATCTTTTGCAACGTCGACATCGAACGAAATATGTTCGACGAGTGGAGCAATGCCTCGCAAAGTTTCCCGAACCACATTCGCTGCATTCAACGGCTCAACGGCGTCACGGTCTTCGGCATCCAACAAAGGCGCGAATAGTTTTCGGCTATCGTCAAAACGTTGAAGCCAGCCTTCCAAGTTGCCCGCAATACCCTCGAGTTCTTTGTTTTCTGTACGGGTCGCAACTCTTCGCAACGCGCGAATGTGTGAACGGGCGATCCTGACCTCTTTTATATTCTCATGTTCCATCGCCAACGCCGCCATACCTGCTGACGCTAGCGGACCGAGAAGGCTCCGCGCGGCCTCGTCGGCAGCCGACTGCTGCTCGACGGTAGTGTCCAACCGTTGGATTTCGGCGCTTAATTCTAGAATGGTATCGTCTTGAGGAAACCGCTCCACCGCCTCATGGATGAGTTGATCGATTTTCCGCAGTCGTACCGCAGCGCTCTCCAAGGGGCGCGCAATATCAGTTGTCCTTGCTGCTTTAATGCGTTGACGTGTGGCATAATAGTCGAGCGACCTACGGACGACCGTTCGCAGTTGTTGCGAGGCGCTATTATCGACTAGCCTATCACGCGTAACCAGTATCTTTAGGTAATCACCGGTTTCTGCTTGGTCTTCAGTTGCGGCTCTAGCCTCTTGGCCGGTATCGATGGCGACCACACCTAGCAACCGTCCTTGCGAGGGTAGATCGTTTAGAGCACGCTGAACGTGCATCGAATCCGGCAGCAATGCCGATTTTACCTTACGGTGCGAATGGTCATATTCAATGCCAAGCCAATCGCTCTGGATGCCGTAATATGGCAATCGGAAGCCTGCATCAAACATCATCACGCCGAACTGCTGGAAATATTCTCGAGCTAATTGCACGGGAATATTCCCCGCTTGCCTACCAGAGAGATTGTAAACTCGAATTTGCCACTTGGCTGACGATAAGAAAGCAGGAGTATCAACGAAACTCTGGGAGTATTCTTCGTCATCCCCGAACCGCACGGTAACGTGAGATTCCAAATTTGACCCCACGCGCAAGGCCTCGCCAGTTATTACGGCATGAGCATTGGCCATCGCAGCCTGCATCTGAGTCGCGAAACTTTCATCCAAGCCTTCCAAATCAGTTGAGAAACCGATTTGGAAGTCCTGAGAAGGACGGTCTCCGGAACGAGTACGTCCAAAATTTGGTATCGGGGATTGGAGCATCCACAACTGCTGCCCTAGTTGTTCGACCGCCTCCTTACCCCAATCGTGCTTTAGATTCTCCATTACGACGGTAGTCCCCGTCGCACTCTCTTCAGGAAAAATCGTTCTTGCTTGGCTTTCGATCTTTACCATTGCAGTCGCTTCGGTAAGCTCGCGCATCTGTACGGCGGCATCCCAGTCGACCAGCGCATGAAGCGGCTGATCGCTTGAGTTCTCCGCCGACGTAATCAACTGCATTTTATGCGCTAGAAATTGCGCAGACAGACGCCCAACACCCTTGGATCCTGAGACATTTCGTCCGAATAGACGACTGCGTCCGTGCCGCTGCTTATTTTGCGTGCCTATGCGCATCCAGTGATCTCGAAACTCGGACGGTTCCATTCCGTGACCGTTATCGGAAACCGTAATCCGATTTTTCTCGAGCCTAATTGTGCAACGCGTCGCATCCGCGTCGTACGCGTTCTTTACCAATTCCGCCAAGGCGACATGCGGAGCACCGACGAGGCGTTCTCCAAGTTCTCGAATCAAAGCCGAGTCTGCTTGGAATGCAACCGGTTCGTAGCCGCTTGCCGCTTTCTCTTCCTCGTACGTGCCAAGCGTTTGCACACTTTCGTCGCTCAACCGACGTTCCTTTCGTAGACGGCTGTCGTCACATCCGTCGCCCTACGAACACGACCTTCCCGATCACGTGCACCTCGTCCGCCGTTGCGACGTCATTACCGACGTCGGGATTGGGCGAAAGCAAGCGTACCTCGTTCCCACGGACTCGGACGCGCTTGATGGTATGCATGCCGCTGATCGCCAGCGCCCAGATCTGATCGTCGCGGCCGATTGTTCGCTGCGATCGGTCGATAATTACCAGATCACCATGGTTGATGACCGGCTGCATCGAGTCGCCGACCCCGCGTGTGACGAAGAGGTTGGTCGACGGGCTTTCGCTCATAGCCTCCATAAGGAGGCGCGGCATCTTGTGGACCTGAACCGATACTGGCGTGTCGCCATACGCAGCGCCGAGGCCGTAATCGAGATCGACCTCTTCGAGCGGGACTAGATCGAGCTGTTCGGCAAGAGCCTCTGCACTCGGAAACGGCACCGCGCCTTCGGTCGGATCGTCTGTCTCCCCGGACAAGTAGGAAGGCGATGTCCCTAGCTCTCGCGCGATTTTGTGGAGGTGTGCGGACCCATACGCACCGCCCGACGCCAGCTTATGGATCGCAGATTGGGATACACCAACGCGCCGAGCCAATTCAGACTGGCTCAAACCCCTCTCAGCGAGGAGTTTTCGGAATCGGTCAGCGTTAAACACGCTACCTAGCTACACCTCTGGTTGTAGAGCGCACGTCCACATTAGTAATTGCCTCCCCTTCAACCAAGGTTGTAGTTCTACATCCATGGTGCATCCCGCTAGTCCGTTCGAAGCCTTGTCCGCTGCTGTCCTGCGAAGCGGGTCTCAATCCGCGTTTGCGCGCATTTGCGGGGTGTCGCAGACGGCCGTCTGGAAATGGTTGCAATCGGGCAAGCGACTTCCCGCCGAACATGTGCTGACCGTCGAACGTGAAACGGGCATCTCCAAGCATCTCCTTCGTCCTGACCTATACCCTTCGTCGGGTGCCGACTGCCCCAGCGACGTAGACCTTGGCGCGGCGCCGGTCGTCTGCAATCGCCGCGCCCTTTCCATCCACGGGCGGCCGGCGTGAGGGCGTTGATCGTCCTGCTCGCGCTTGCCGCCTGCGCGCCGCCCTCGCCCGCCGATGGGTGTGCGCGGCGCTCGCCCCCTTGGTCCACTGCCGATTGCCGGAGCGCTGCCCGATGACCCGTCCCCGTACGCCCAACACCAGCGGCCATGCCGTGCTGCGCATCGCGGCGCGACTTGGCGGATTCGCCGCCGCCGCCGCCGTCGCGCGCCGGTCCGAACGTTGCGTGCGCGACTGGAGCGACGAGGCGACGCCGAGCTGCCCGAGCTGGGCGCAGGCGGTGGCGCTCGACGCGGCCTATCGCGCCGCCGGGGGTGAAGGCGCGCCGCTGTACGAGGCGTATGGGGCGCAGCTCGACCTGCGCTTCAACGACCTGACCGCATGTCATGCCGCGCTCGCCACGAACCTTGCCGATGCTTCGCGCGAATGGGGCGAGGCGATCGGCGCTGCCACGCTGCTGGCGGTGCCGGGCTTCTCGCCCAATCAGGCGCTGACCGCCGATATCGAACTGGATCAGGCAGAGACGCGGCTGAAGGGCCTGCGCCGCTTGGTCAAACGCTTTCTCCCCGGCGCCGTGCCGGGGAAACCGGGGGGTGCCCAGTGAAGAAGCAACGTCCGCCGCTCGTCCCGTGTCCGCATTGCGGCACGCGGGCGATCATCCGTTCGTCCGAACAGATCAGCCCGCTGGTGCGCGAGGCGGATTATCGCTGCGACAACATCGCCTGCGGCCATACCTTCGTGGTCGAGCTGGCGATCGTGCGCACCATCGTGCCCAGCGCCTGTCCGCGCGCCGGCATCCACCTGCCGCGCGGCAACCCGAACCTTGGGCCGCGCCGCGCGCCGGTGCCCGCCAACGACGATACCCGGTCGCCCGCGAATGATCCCGGCCCGCTGACCCCGGCGGCCACCGACATGAGCGGCTGACCTTACGCGGCCCGCGCGCCGCCTTCCCCTTTCCCTGATCGCGTGCCCCGACGGCTTCACCCCCGCCGCCGGGACCGCCCCCGCCTTGCCTGAACCGGAGACGCCCGATGTACCTCAATCACGACTTCGCCCCAGCGACCCGCCGCGCCCCGCTGCCGCGCATCCGCGATGATAGGCCGATGACGCCGGGTGGTTACATCCGACTGCGCCGTATCTCGACCGGCCTGTCTCAGCATGATGTCGCCCAGCGAATGGCCGCGCTCTGCATCCACTTGAACGAACGTAAAGCGGGCCAGCGTATGCCCGATCTCGTCGCGGACATGCTGGCCGAGCTGCGGCGAATCGAGCAGCCCGAAACTGTCGCCGAGCGACCCGAAACGATCGCCCGTCTCGCTGCCGTTCTCCCGATCGACGCCGACGTCTATTGGCAGCTGGCGGACTACGCGCCCGATCTCCACCCGCGCGTTTGTCGCGGCTGCGGCACCTCGGCCCACGATCACGATGCGCCGCGCTGGGCAACGCGCACCAGCTGCGAGCGCTGCGATCCCGCCGGGGACGGTCTGTGAGCGCGCCGACCTCCCGCAAGGCCCGCGCGCTGCGCATCGCGGGCCTCGTCGTCTCCGTTGCGATCGCCCTGCTGTTCGTGCCGATCCTGATCGCCAAGACGCTCGCCGACGCGAAGGGGGCGCGTTGATGCCCGCCGCGCCCGCAATGGTAGAGACGCTCTCTACGACCCCGCTCGCTTGCCCGGTTGCCGTACCCGGCAGCACCGATGCCGTCCGATGACCGCGACCCGCACCATCCGCCTGACCTGTGACCGCTGCGGCGCGGAAGTGACGCATGACGATGCGGAAGGACATCGGCCGCGCGATTGGGAACGCTTCGCGCTGTCGAACAACGCACGCGGCCTGCGACTCGATGGCGATTTGTGCCCGTCTTGCGCGGTGCAGGTCGCCGACGCGCTACGTCATCCCGACGCCGCGCCGCCCCCGCCCCCCGCACCGGTGCGGTTGGACCTGACGCTGGAGGATCAACGCCTGCTCATCGCCGACGCCGACGCCGCGATCCGTCGCGCGATCTCGGAGGCGGTCGCCGAGTTTCGCGCGACGCCCACCCGTATGCTCGATCCCGATGCCTTTGCCGACGTCCTGGTCAACGCTGGCGTCCATGCCGAGGCATTGGTCGACCGGATGCGCGCCCGACTGAAGGAGCTTCCCCGTGGCTGACGCGACCGGACCGGAGCCTAGGCTCGCCATGGGCGTGCGCGCACGACGCATCCGCCTGCTATGGACCGCCGTCGATCTTTTCGGACATCAGCGCGCGGCCGACGCACTCGGTATTGAGCGGCGCTCGCTCCGTGCGAAGCTGGAGGCGACGCGCGGCGTCTACGACGACAACCTGCTCCTGGTCGCGACCGCGCTGGATCGGCACGCCACTGTGATGATCGATCATGCCAACACGATCCGCGCGGCGCTTACCGCCGGGGGCGGCGCTGCATGAGCGGCACGAAACGACCCGCGGTCTTTCACCAGATCGACGTCACCCGCGCGATTCGCGGCGCACTCGCCAGCGGCCTGCCCGTCTCGCGGACCGAGATCCTGCCCGACGGCCGTATCGTCGTGTTCCACGAACAGCCTTCGGCGGTGCCGAACAACCCCTTCGACCAATGGCGGCAAAGCCATGCGCGTTAAGCTGAAAGGGCTGACGCGAGCCCGAAAGCGGCTCGCGAACGGGACGACCGTGACCTATTACTACGCGTGGCGCGGCGGGCCCCGGATCAATGAGAAGTACGGCACTCCCGAATTTGTCGAGGCGTTCAACCGCGCGGTCAGCGCGCCGGTGGTGGTGCCAAAGGACACGATCCGGTCACTGTGCGATGCCTTCCTCGATTCGTCCGGCTTCGCCGCCCTGGCTGATCTGACGAAGACCGATTACCGCCGCCACATCCGCATCATCGACGCCGCCTTCGGCGACTTCCCGATCGCGGCGCTGACCGATCCGCGCACGCGCGGTGAGTTCCTCGCTTGGCGCGACCGCCGGGCTCTCCAGTCGCGGCGACAGGCGGATTACAGCTTCGCCGTGCTGGCCCGGGTGCTGTCCTGGTCCGTCGATCGCGGCCTTGCGTTGGTTAACCCCTGCAAGGCCGGCGGCATCACCTACCGGGCTCAGCGGACCACGGCGGTATGGACCGACCAGGACGAAGCCGCCTTTTACGCCAAGGCCCCGGAGCATCTGCACCTCGCCCTACGCCTCGCCCTCTGGACGGGCCAGCGACAGGGCGACCTGCTTAAGCTGACCTGGGCGCAGTACGACGGTGCCTTCATCCGGCTGACCCAGGGCAAGTCGATCCGCCGCGGCGACACCAGCGCAGCGACCCGGATGGTGATCCCCGTCGGACAACCCCTCAGGGCCGCACTGGACGCCGCCAGGGCGGCGATAGACGCCCTACCGGCCGACGAACGCCCGACGGCCTCGACGATCCTCGTGACAAGCCGTGGGACCGCCTGGACCCGCGACGGGTTCAAGACGTCATGGCGCAAGGCATGCGCGGCGGCCGGCGTCGCCGACGTCACCTTCCACGATCTGCGCGGAACGGTCGTCACCCGACTGGCCATCGCCGGCGCCAGCCCGCCCGAGATCGCGACGCTGACCGGCCACTCCCTGCGCGACGTAAACGCGATCCTCGATCGCCACTATCTGAACCGCGACATCCGCATGGCGCAGGCCGCGATCGGCAAGCTCGAATCAGGCACGCAAGCCACGACAAAAATCCCCGCGAAACGCGAGGACAGCAGCTGATTTTGCAAACCAAACTGCAAACCAAGGCCAACCGGCCAACTAATCAAGAAAATCGAAATCAGGGGAAACGCTGACTTCTCAGAGGCTTAACAGCCATGGCGGGTGGTAGCGAAGGAGGGATTTGAACCCCCGACCCCAGGATTATGATTCCCGTGCTCTAACCAACTGAGCTACTTCGCCCCGCCGTATCCCCATCGGGGAGGGCGGCCCTATACGAACGCGAATCGCTGCGGTCAAGCGAACATATGACGGGAAAATGATTCCCATGGTCCGCCGCGGTACCACCAGCTCGCCAAACCCGCGATTTTCAACGGGCGCGGCGCGAATCCGGCCGACAATTCGGCAAGCAACGCCTTGGCCGCCGCCGGCTCCACCTTGTTCTGGATCGTGACGTGCGGCCGCCATCCGGCGCGGTCCTGCGGCGTCAGCATCGATGCGAAGGCGTCCGCTAGATCAGCGCGCAACGATTCGAGGTCGGGTGATTCGATACGATAGGCGACGCCCCGGCCAAGGTTCATCAACCCGCCGACCCGTGCGACCGGCGCCGACACGGCGCGCGTCAGGCCGCTCAGCCGCTGCTTCAGCTCCGGCCCCAGTTCGGGGGCCAGATGGTGGAACATCGTGCAGTGCGCCGCCAGCACGTTGCGCTCGGGCGGGAAATAGGCTCGGCGCTGCCGATCGAACCACGCCTGATCCTCATGCCCGAACAAGGCGGTCACGATGATTGGCGCGGGTTCGGGCGGCGTCAAATCTCCACCTGGCTGCCGAGTTCGACGACGCGGTTGGTCGGCAGGCGGAAAAACTCCATCGCGCTTTCCGAATTCTGCAGCATCCATGCGAACAGCTTTTCGCGCCAGATGCGCATCCCGGGTCGCGACGACGGTAGCAGCGTCTGTCGCGCTAGGAAGAAGCTGGTGTCCATCATCCGGAAATCGCCCCCGCAACAGCCCACCGCCTTCAGCGCACCCGGCACGTCCGGGTCCTGCATGAACCCGAACCGCAGGATCATGCGGTGGAAACCCTGCCCCAGGTCCTCCGCCTTGGTCCTGAGTTCGGGGTCGACATAGGGCGTGTCAGCAATCTTGACCGTCAGCAGGATGACGCGCTCGTGCAGCACCTTATTATGCTTGAGGTTGTGGAGCAGTGCGTGCGGCACGCCATCGGGCGTCGACGTCATGAAGACGGCGGTGCCGGGCACGCGGGTCGCGCTGCTGGCGGCCGACTGGATGAAGACCTTGATCGGCATCGCGGCTTCCCGCATCCGCTCGATCATCAGCTTGCGCCCCTTGGCCCAGGTGGTGAGCAGGACGAAGACGACGATCCCGACGAGCAGCGGGAACCAGCCGCCATCGGGCACCTTGGTCAGGTTCGACGCGAAATAGGCACCGTCGATGCACAGGAAGATCGCCATGAAGGCGAGAACCGCCGCGACCGGCCAGTTCCAAACCCGCTTGATAAGCACCGCGATCATGCAGGTGCTGATGAACATGGTGCCGGTGACCGCGATGCCATAGGCGGCCGCCAGGTTCGACGATTCCTGGAACCCGAAGATCAGCAGCAGGACCATCACCAGCAGCGCCCAGTTGACCGCCGGGATATAGATCTGCCCGGCGGCATCGGCGCTGGTATGTTCGATGCGAAGGCGCGGCATGAGGCCGAGCTGCACCGCCTGCTGCACGACCGAGAAGGCACCGGTAATCACCGCCTGGCTGGCGATGATCGTCGCCAGCGTGGCGAGGATGACGAGCGGAAGACGGAAGTCCTCCGACGCCATGAAGAAGAACGGATTGGACGCTGCATCCGGGTTTTCGAGCAGCAGCGCCCCCTGCCCCAGATAGTTCAACATCAGCGCGGGGAACACGACGTAGAGCCACGCGACCGAGATCGGACGCCGTCCGAAATGGCCCATATCGGCGTAGAGTGCCTCCGCCCCGGTCACCGCCAGCACGACCGATCCGAGCGCCAGGAACGCCATGATCCCGTCCTGTGCGAAGAATCGCACGGCCCAGATCGGGTTCAGCGCCTGAAAGATATCGGGGCGTTCGAGGATGTTGAGAACGCCAAGAAAGGTCAGGGTCGCGAAATAAGCGATCATGATCGGCCCGAACAGCCGCCCTACGCTGGCCGTGCCGACCGCCTGCAACCAGAACAGCCCGATCATGATGACCACCGCGATCGGGATGACGAACGGATCGAATCCGGCATTGACCGTCGCCAGACCCTCGACCGCCGACAACACCGACACCGCCGGTGTGATCATGCAATCGCCGAAGAACAGTGCGGTCGCCAGCACGCCCAGGATGACGAGGCTGGACGTCCAGCGCCCGCCGCCGCTCTTGCGTTGGATGAGGGCAAGCAGCGCGAGGCTGCCGCCTTCGCCGTTATTGTCGGCACGCATGATGATGAAGACGTATTTCAGCGTCACGATCAGCATCAGCGACCAGAAGACGAGGCTGACGACGCCGAAGATGTTCAGCTGGTCGACCGGCAGCCGGTGATGGCCGACGAACGTCTCCTTCATCGCATAGAGCGGCGAGGTGCCGATATCGCCATAGACGATGCCGAGCGCACCGAGCGACAGCTTGGCGAGCGACTGACGCGGTCCGTGATGGCCCGCACCCGTATCGGGCAGGTCGGCGGCTTCGGCGGAAGCCTCTCGGGAGAATATCACCGGCGCGAGAACCGCGCCGAAGTGGCAACGAGTTTGGCCATGTCGACCGCGTCCCAGTGGTTCAAGGCCGGGCCGTTAGCACGCGCAATATGGGCGCGCAATCGTCCACTATATCCGGCAGTCGCTGCATCGGGGATGAACGGGCAGGACGTACCAGTGCCGGCCAATGTTACGTTTGGTCGCAAGATGTTGCCGGGCGTAGGTGCGTCCGGGCCACGATGGTTACGACGGAACCGGACGCCACTCCGGATTCCGGGGTCCCGCTGCTACTGCCGATCGTGGGACGAGCGGGACCCCGGCTCCACGGCCGGGGTGAGAAGATGGTCAGTTTGCCAGCAGCGCGCGAATCGCGGCGAGGGCGTCGTCGCCCTTGCTGCCATCGGGGCCGCCGCCCTGCGCCATGTCCGGGCGACCGCCGCCGCCCTGCCCGCCAAGCGCCGCCACGGCGGCCTTGACCAGATCGACCGCGCTGATGCGGCCGGTCAGATCGCTCGACACACCGACGCCGACCGAGGCACGGCCGTCATTGACCGCCACGAGCGCAACGACGCCCGACGGCACCCGCGCACGCGCTTCGTCGATGGTGCCGCGCAGTGCCTTGGCGTCGAGGCCGTCGATGACCTGGCCCAGGAACGCGATATCGCCGACCTGTTCGGGACCGGCCGGTGCTGCACCGGTACCGCCGCCCATCGCCAGCGCCTTCTTGGCCTCGGCCAGTTCGCGTTCAAGCCGGCGACGATCCTCGACGAGTTGCGCGACGCGCGCCGGCACTTCGTCGGGCGTCGCCTTCAGTGCTGCGGCGGCTTCGCGCAGCTTGGCGTCGCGATTGCCGAGCCATTGCCGCGCGGCCTCGCCGGTCAGGGCCTCCACCCGGCGGACGCCCGACGACACCGCGCCTTCGGACACGATCTTGAACAGGCCGATCTCACCCAGCGCGTTGACGTGCGTGCCGCCGCACAGTTCGATCGAATAGGTGCCTTCGGCATCCTGTCCCATCGACACGACCCGGACCTCGTCGCCATACTTCTCGCCGAACAGCGCCATCGCGCCCATCGCGATCGCATCGTCGGGGGTCATCAGCCGGGTGGTGACGCTGCCATTGCCGCGCACCTGCGCGTTGACGTCGGCCTCGACCAGGGCGAGCGCATCGGCGGCGATCGGCGACGGCTGCGAGAAGTCGAAGCGGAGGCGTTCGGGCGCGACCATCGATCCCTTTTGCGCGACATGGGTGCCGAGCCGTTCGCGCAGCGCCTCGTGCAGCAGGTGCGTCGCCGAATGGTTGGCACGGATCTGCGCGCGGCGCACGGTGTCGATCGTCAGCGCAACGCTGTCGCCGACCTTCAGCGTGCCCGCGTCGATCGTTGCGACATGGGCATGGAGCTTGCCGAGCTGCTTGGCGGTGTCGCTGACGGTGGCCTTCAGCCCCGCCTCGGTTGCCATGGTGCCGGCATCGCCGACCTGGCCACCGCTTTCGGCATAGAAAGGCGTCTGGTTGGTGAGCACCAGCACCTCGTCGCCGACCTGCGCAGAATCGACCCGCGCGCCGTCCTTGACGATGGCGACGACCTGCCCCTCGCCCGCCTCGACCGAATAGCCGATGAATTCGGTCGGTCCGGCGGTTTCGAGGACGTCGAACCAGATATCGTCCGATGCCTTGGCCCCCGAGCCCTTCCACGCGGCACGGGCAGCACGCTTCTGTTCGGCCATCGCCGCGTCGAAACCGGCACGGTCGACGCCGTATCCCTGCGCACGCAACGCGTCCTCGGTCAGGTCATAGGGGAAGCCATAGGTGTCGTAGAGCTTGAACGCGGTCTCACCGGCCAGCGTCGCGCCCTCGGCCAGGTCGGCGGTCGCTTCGTCGAGTAGCTTCAGCCCCTTGTCGAGCGTGCGGCGGAACTGGGTTTCCTCCTGTTGCAACGTCGCTTCGATCAACGGCTGCGCGCGAACCAGTTCGGGATAGGCCGCGCCCATTTCGGACACCAGCGAGCCGACCAGCCGGTGCATCAACGGCTCCTTGGCACCCAGCAGATGCGCATGGCGCATCGCGCGGCGCATGATGCGGCGAAGGACATAGCCCCGGCCTTCGTTGGCCGGCAGCACGCCATCGGCGACCAGGAAGCCGGACGCGCGCAGGTGATCGGCGATCACGCGGTGGCTGGCCCGGGTCGGCCCTTCGGCGCGGGTCGAGGTAAGTTCGCACGACGCGGCGATCAGCGCCTTGAAGGTATCGGTGTCGTAATTGTCCGACACGCCCTGCATTACCGCTGCGATGCGTTCGAGGCCCATGCCGGTGTCGATCGACTTCTTGGGCAGTTCGCCGACGATCTCGTTGGCGTCCTGCTCGAACTGCATGAACACCAGGTTCCAAATCTCGACGAAGCGGTCACCATCCTCATCCGGCGAACCGGGAGGGCCACCGGGGATGTGCTCGCCGTGATCGTAGAAGATTTCCGAGCAGGGACCGCACGGCCCGCTGTCGCCCATCGCCCAGAAATTGTCCTTGGTCGGGATGCGGATGATCTTGTGATCGGGCAGCCCGGCGATCTTCTTCCACAGGGCGAACGCTTCATCGTCGGTGTGGTAGACGGTCGCGGTCAATTTCTCCGCCGGCAGGCCCCAGTCGCGCGTCAGCAGCGTCCAGGCGTTCAGGATCGCCTGTTCCTTGAAATAATCGCCGAACGAGAAATTGCCGAGCATCTCGAAGAAGGTGTGGTGCCGCGCGGTATAGCCGACATTGTCGAGGTCGTTATGCTTGCCCCCGGCGCGCACGCATTTCTGCGACGACGTGGCCGTCACATAGGGCCGCGTTTCGAGACCGGTGAACACGTTCTTGAACGGCACCATGCCCGCATTGACGAACATCAGCGTCGGGTCGTTCTGCGGAACGAGCGGTGCCGACGGCACGCGGGCATGGCCGGCCTTCTCGAAAAAATCGAGGAACGAGCGGCGAACATCGTTGGTCGAGGTCATTCCGGCTCGATACGCAGCGGCGCGCCACTTGCCAAGATGCCCGAATGCACCGGGGGTTGACCCGGACGAAACATTCCCCTCCCTTTGCGCGCAAACGAACAGGGACGACCGATGGCCAAGCGGCTTACGACTTTCATTCTTATCGCGCTGGCGGCGGGGCTGGTCCTCGGCTGGGCGCTGAACGCGGGGCTGGACGATGGCGGCGGCAGCGGCACGGCGGCGCTGAAGAGCATTGCCTATTATCTCTCCGCCGTGACCACCGTGTTCCTGCGGTTGATCAAGATGATCATCGCGCCGTTAGTCTTCTCGACGCTGGTCGTCGGCATCGCGCATATGGGCGACAGCTCGTCGCTCGGCCGCGTGGGGCTGCGCTCGTTCGGCTGGTTCGTGATGGCGAGCTTCATCTCGCTGATGCTCGGCCTGTTGCTGGTCAACCTGCTGCAGCCGGGCGTCGGCCTCGGCCTGCCCGTCCCGCCGGTCACCGCCGATACCGGCGTCGCCAAGCCGGCGTTCGATTTCGTCAAGTTCGTCGGCCATATCTTCCCGGCGTCGGGCATCGAGGCGATGGCGACGAACGAAATCCTGCAGATCGTCATCTTCTCGCTCTTCATCGGCGTCGCGCTGACCGCCGTGGGCGACAAGGGCAAGCCGCTGGTCCGTGCACTGGAGGGCCTCGTCGCGGTGATGTTGCAGGTCACCGATTACGTCATGCGCTTTGCCCCCTTCGCCGTGTTCGCGGCGGTGACCGCGACGCTGGCCGAGCGGGGTCCGGGGATCATCGGCGACCTCGCCTATTTCATGGGCAGCTTCTATCTCGGCCTCGCCACGCTGTGGACGGTGCTGATCGGCATCGCGTTCCTCATCATCGGGCCGCGCGTGAAGATGCTGCTGCGCTATCTGCGCGATCCGATCCTGCTGGGCTTTTCGACCGCATCGTCCGAAGCCGCCTATCCGCGCACCCTCGAAGCGCTCGACCGGTTCGGCGTGCCGCCGCGCATCGCCAGCTTCGTGCTGCCGCTCGGCTATTCGTTCAATCTCGACGGGTCGATGATGTACATGACGTTCGCGTCGATCTTCATCGCGCAGGCATACGGCATCGACCTCAGCTGGGGTCAGATGATCCTGATGCTGCTGGTACTGATGGTCACGTCGAAGGGGATTGCCGGGGTACCCCGCGCCAGCCTGGTGGTAATCGCCGCGACGCTCGGCATGTTCAATATTCCCGAAGCCGGGCTGCTGCTGATCCTCGCCATCGATCACTTCCTCGACATGGGCCGCACCGCGACCAATGTCGTCGGCAACGCCATCGCCGCCAGCGTGATCGCGAAATGGGAGGGCGGGTTCGACACTCCCGAATCGCCGGTGATCGAACCGCTACCAACGCCCTCGGGCCACCCGCGCACCGATGTGCCCGACAGCTTCCGTGACATGGGCGGATCGCAATAATGGAGAGCCGCGAGGCGGATCGGCCGGCCCCGCCCGAACGGGGTCCGACCTATACCAGCTATCTGCGGCTCGACACGCTGCTGACCTGCCAGACGCCGCTGTCGGACACGCACGACGAACTATTGTTCATCATCATCCATCAGGCGTCCGAGCTATGGATCAAGCTGTGCCTGCACGAGCTGGAGGCGGCGCGGCAGGCGATCATCGCCGACCGGCTGGGCAGCGCGTTCAAGATGATGGCCCGCGTCGCCCGCGTGCAGCAGCAGCTGATCCAGAGCTGGGAGGTGCTGGCGACGATCACCCCGGCCGATTATTCGGCAATGCGGGGGAAGCTTGGCGGCAGTTCGGGGTTCCAGTCGGTCCAGTATCGCCTGCTCGAATATATGCTCGGTGCCAAGAAGGCGGCGATGCTGGCGGCACATGACGGCGATGCGCCGGCACAGGCCGTCCTGACAGACGCGCTTGCCCGCCCCAGCCTGTATGACGAAGCGCTGCGGCTACTCGCGCGGCGCGGGTTCGCCATTCCCGCCGACCGGCTGGAGCGCGACTTCACCCAGCCCTATGTCGCATCGCCCGTCGTCGAGACGGCATGGCAGGCGGTGTATCAGGACCCCGATCGCTGGTGGGACCTGTACGAACTGGCCGAGAAACTGGTCGACCTCGAATATCGCGTGCAGCTGTGGCGGTTCGGCCATCTGAAGACGATCGAACGGATCATCGGCTTCAAGCGCGGCACCGGCGGGACGGCGGGCGTTCCCTATCTGGCAAAGGTGATCGACGACGTGTTCTTCCCGGAATTGCTCGCGGTGCGGGTGGCGCTATGAGCGCGATGACGCTGGCCGAAGCGGAGGCGCTCGACGCCGCCGATCCGCTGCGCGGGTTTCGCGACCGGTTCGCGCTGCCCGAAGGGGTGATCTATCTCGACGGTAACTCGCTGGGCGCCCTGCCCCAGGGCACGCCTGCCCGGTTGCAGGCGGTGACGACCGGTGAATGGGGCGAAGGGCTGATCCGCAGCTGGAACGCACATGACTGGATCGGCGCGGCACGGCGGATAGGTGCGAAGATCGCGCCGGTCATCGGCGCACGCCCGCACGAAGTGGTCGTTGCCGATTCAACCTCGGCCAATCTCTACAAGCTCCTTGTCGCCGCGCTTAAGGCACGACCGGAGCGAAAGACGATCCTGTCCGAACCCGGCAATTTCCCGACCGACCTCTATATGGCGGACGGCGCGGCATGGAGCGTAGGTGACGCACGGGTGCGTACGGTGCCGGCTGCCGACATTGTCGAGCCGATCGACGACGACGTTGCGGTCGTGCTGCTGACCCATGTCCATTACAAGAGCGGCGCGATGCTCGACATGAGCCGCATCACCGCCGCTGCACAGGCGAAGGGCGCGCTGATCCTTTGGGACCTTAGCCATAGCGTCGGCGCGGTGCCGGTCGACCTGAACGGCTGCAATGCGGATCTGGCGGTCGGATGCGGCTATAAATATCTGAACGGCGGCCCCGGCGCGCCAGCCTTCCTGTATGTTGCGGAACGGCATCAGGCGACGTTGCGGTCGCCACTGTCGGGCTGGATGGGCCATGCCGCGCCGTTCGATTTTGGCGACGATTATGCGCCGGCGGCGGACATCTCCCGCTTCCAGTGCGGCACCCCCTCGATCCTCGCCATGGCGGCGCTGGAGGAGGGAATTGCGCAGTTCGATGGCGTGGACCGCGCTGCGCTGTTTGCCAAGTCCCGCGCGCTGGGTGATGCGTGCATCGCCTTGGTCGAGGCCCACTGCCCCGACCTTACGCTCATCAGCCCGCGTGATGCGACACGGCGCGGCAGCCATGTGTCGTTCCGCCACCCTGACGCTTATGCGATCTGCCAGGCGCTGATCGATCGCGGCGTGATCGGCGATTTTCGCGCGCCGGACGCGCTGCGCCTCGGCTTCGCGCCACTCTATATCGGGTTTGCGGACCTGTGGCGCGCGGTCGATATCCTGCGTCAGGTGCTGGCCGACGGCAGCTGGGACGATCCGAAATATCATGCCCGCAACGCGGTGACTTGACGGAACGAATTGAGAACGGACCGGTTGATCGCGGTGAAAGGAACGATGATGACCGACCATCCGAACCCCAAGAGCGAACCCTTTTCCAACGCGGAAAAGGACCCGGACGACTGGACGACCGGCGACGAAGCGATGACCGGCGCCCAGGCATCCTATCTGAAGACGTTGAGCGAGGAAGCCGGCGAACCGTTCGACGATTCGCTGACCAAGGCCGATGCATCGAAGGCCATCGACGCCTTGCAGGAGAAGACCGGCCGCGGCGCATAAATTGGGGCGCGGTCGGGTGGCAGTCGCCGCCCTACCGCGCCGATGCCACCGGCCGCATCGCCATCAGCCGGTCGAGCAGGACGAGCCGCATCGCCAGATCCTCGCGATAGGAAGCGGTGCGCGGCGTGCGGGCCAGTGCGGCGAGCCACGCTTGTTTGGCACCGGGCAGATCACCCGTCTGGATCAACGCCATGCCGTAGTAGAAATATGGCCCAGGATGATCGGGCGCAGCCCTCATCCCGCGCGTGAAGGCGGTGCGGGCGGCAGGCGACAACACCTGCCCGCCGTCATGCGCCAGGATCGCCGACCCCAGCCGCGTCCACAACCGCCCACTGTTCGGCGCACGCTGCAACCCGCCCAGTATCGCATTCGCCGCTGCCTGCGTCGCGCCGGCACGCGCCAGGCCATCGGCGGCGACGGCATAGGCGTAATCATAGGTGAACCGGCCCCAGATCGCGTCGCGCAGGTCGTCGGCGGCCATATCCGGTGGCTGCATCGTCCGTTGGGCGGTGCGCGGCTCGCCGGCGATTGTCGGCCGCCCCTGCCACGCATAGCCCGCCGCACCGAGCATCAGCGCCGCGCCGACGAAGCCCCAAAGCGGCTTGGTAACGCGCATCGCGACCAGCAAACCGAACACCGCCAGCAGCAGCAGCGCGAGGATCAGCCACCCGTTCATCGCCGCCGCCCCTTCAGACTACGCCGCGCCAGCAGGCCGCCGATGACGAGCAGCGCGATGGGGGCCAGCCACAGCGGCCCGGTCGCTCCCGACAGCGGCGGGTCGTAGCTGACATAATCGCCATAGCGCTCGATCAGCCAGTCCCGTACCGCGACCGGCTGTTCCCCGGCGGCGATCCGCTGCCGGACCAGCGCGCGCATGTCGGCGGCCATGTCGGCATCGCTGTCGGCGATCGACTGGCCCTGGCAGACCAGGCAGCGCAGCGTTTCCATCAGCGCCTTGGCGGAGCGTTCCTGCGCCGCGTCGGGCAATTGCGTGTCGGCGAGCGCGGGGGGCGGCACGCGCGACTGTCCGAAGGCGGGCGCGGCGATGAGCAGGGTCAGAGCAAAGAACGGCTTCATTGCGCAGCCTGCAGTTTTTCGAGCAGCACCGGCACATCGCTATCGTTGATCGCACCGATATGCTGATGCGCGATCCGCCCCTGCCCGTCGATGACGAAGGTTTCGGGCACGCCCGACGACCCGAGTGCCAGCTGGACCGAACTGTTGCGGTCATCGCCGATCGCGGCGAAGGGATCGCCATTGGCCGACAGGAAGCGCGCAACGTCGGCGGGCGTGTCGCGGATCGCGATGGCGTCGATCGTCGCGCCGGCGCGCGCGAGCTTGGCCAGTTGCGGCGCTTCGGCGGCACAGGGCACGCACCAGCTGCCGAAAACGTTGAGGAGCCGGGGTTTACCCGTCCGGAACGCAGCCGTCGCCAGGCCCGGCTTGCCGGGTGCGGCGGGTGGCAGCGTGAACGCCGGCAGCGGCTTACCGATCAGGCGCGACCGGACCTGCCGGTCGCTCTGCTGCGGCAGCATCCACGCGAACAGACCGGCGATCGCGACGAACGCGAGCAGCGGCACCCACAGCAGTCGACGGTTCATCGCGCCCTCCGCCGTCGCACGCGCCCGACCAGCGCGATGGCCCCGCCCAGCGCGATCAGCCCGCCGCCGGCCCAGATCAGCGTGACGAACGGCTTCCACCACAGTCGCAGCTGCCGCCGCCCGCCCGTGTCGTCGCGGCCCAGCACGGCATAGAGCTGCCCGTCCCAATAGGTTGCGAGCGCAGCTTCGCTGGTTTCGGTCGGCGGGTTGGCGAAGAACCGCTGTTCGGGCCGCATGACGAAGGGGCTGGCGGAACCACGCGTCACCGTCAGATGCCCTTGCACCGCCGACCAATTATCGCCGACCACCGGCTTGATCCCGTCGAAGCGGATATCGAACGGTCCGACCCGGTGATGTTCGCCCGGTGCCGCCGCGACCAGTCGTTCCTGCGTGAACGCGCTGTCGCTGGCCATGCCGGCCAGGCTGACCGCGATGCCCAGATGCGCGACGACCATGCCCCAAATCGGCAGCGGCGTGCGCCACGGGCTGCGCCCGACCAGCGGCAGCACGCTGGCAACCGCCAGCCCGGCCGCCAGCGCCAGGCCGAACTTCGGCAACCAGCCGCTGTCCACCCACAGCATTGCCGCAAGAAACGCAACGATCGTCACGGCGCCCGGCACCGCAACGCGTCGCAGCACCGCCATCCCCTGATCGCGCCGCCAGCGCAGCAACGGCCCGACCGCCATGCCCGCGACCAGCAACAGTGCGATCGGCCCGGCAGCGCGATTGAAGAACGGCGGCCCGACCGACAGTTGGACTCCGAACGCCTCGGCGACGAGCGGATAGAGTGTCCCGATCAGCACGATGCCAAGGATCACCGACAGCAACAGATTGTTGAAAACCAGCCCGCCTTCCCGGCTGACGGGTTCGAACAGCGCCCCCTGCCGGACGGTGCCGACCCGAAAGGCGAACAGCGCCAGCGCTCCGCCGATGTAGAGGATCAGCAGCGCAAGGATGAACCCGCCCCGCGTCGGATCGACGGCAAAGGCGTGGACGCTGGTCAGGATGCCCGACCGGACGAGGAAGGTGCCGACCATCGACATTGAGAAGGCGACGACCGACAACATGATTGTCCACGCGCGAAGCCCGTCACGCGTCGCCAGCACCGTCACCGAATGGAGCAATGCGGTCGCCGCGAGCCATGGCATCAGCGACGCGTTTTCGACCGGGTCCCAGAACCACCAGCCGCCCCAGCCCAGCTCGTAATAGGCCCAATAGCTGCCGGCCGTGATACCGATGGTCAGGAAAATCCACGCACCCAGCACCCAGGGCCGCATCGCGCGGGCGAAATCGCGCCCGACATCGCGGGTGACCAAAGCCCCAACCGCGAACGAAAAGGCGACCGAAAGACCAACATAACCGAGGTAGAGCGTCGGCGGATGGAAGGCGAGCCCGGGATCCTGCAACAACGGGTTGAGGCCCAACCCGTCGCGCGGCACTGGCGACAGCCGCGCAAAGGGGTTCGAGGCGAACAGCAGGAAGGCGTAGAAGCCGGCGGCGATCGCCGCCTGCGCCGCCAGCGTCGCGGCATGGGTCCGCGTCGCCAGCAACCGTTCGAACAGCGCGATCCCCGCCCCTGCGAGCGCCAGCACCGTTACCCAGAGCAGCATCGACCCTTCGTGATTGCCCCAGGTCGCGGCGACCTTGTACAGCATCGGCTTGGCCGAATGGCTGTTTTCGGCGACCAGCAGCACCGACAGGTCGGTCCGCGCGAAGACGGCGATCAGCGCGGCAAAGGCTCCGGCGGCCAGCACCCCCTGCGCCACCGCGACCGGCCGCACCGCTGCCAGCAGGTCGCGGACGATCGCGGGCGGCTCGGCGGCACGCGACGACAGCGCGATCGACGCCATCGCCAGTTGCAGCAGCGCCATCGCCGCCGCCAGCCACAAAGCCGCCAGACCTGCCTCGGCGATCACTGCACGATACTCTCGCTCTTGTGCATCTTGCCCGCGACCTGCGGCGGCATATAGCGCTCGTCATGCTTGGCAAGCAGGTTGTCGGCGACGAACCCCCCACCCCGCACGAAGCGTCCTTCCGCCACCACGCCGGAGCCTTCGCGGAACAGGTCGGGGACGATCCCGGCAAAGCGCACCGGGACGGTAGCCTTGCCATCGGTCACGGTGAAGTCGATCGTGACACCATCGGCCGCGCGGCGCACCGATCCGGCCGTGACCATGCCGCCCAGTCGCACCGGCTTGTCGAGCGGGGCGGCGGCGGCATCGGCAGGCGCATAGAAGAACGCCGCCTCTTCGCCCAAGGCCGACATGGCGAGCAGCACCGCGCCGACGATCGCGACCACCGCCAGCAGCGCCAGCGTCATGCGTTGCCGTTTCGGTGTCATTTCCGCTCCGCCCGGCGCATCGCGACCCATGACGCGACAGTGATCGCGGCGATCCCGCCCAGCGTCACGCCGTAGGCGGCCACGATGAAAGCCCAATGGTTCATGCCGCCGCCCGCCGACGCATCCGCGCCTCCGCCTTGATCCGCGCCAGATCGGTACGCATCCGCATCAGGACGATCCCACCGAACAACAGGCTCGCCCCGCCGGTGGTGAAGAAGAGCGGCCACAGGATCGACGGGTCGATGGTCGACTTGGTCAGCGTGATGCTCGGCCCCTGATGCAATGTCCGCCACCACAGCACCGAATAGCGGATAACCGGCAGCAACGCGGTGCCGGCAATGCCGAACAACGCCGGAATACGTCCATCGCCGTCGCGGTCGGCATCGGCACGGGCCAGCGCCAGATAGGCAAGATAGACGAAGAACAGCAGCAGCATCGACGTCAGTCGCCCGTCCCATTGCCACCACGTCCCCCAGGTCGGCCGTCCCCAGATCGATCCGGTCATCAGGCAAAGCGCGGTGAACAGCGCACCGGGCAGCGCGATCGCCCGCGCGGCCACGGCAGCCAACGGGTGGCGCCACACCAGATAGACGATGCTGGCGATGGCAAGGCTGGACCAGCCCCCCATCCCCAGCCAGGCGGCAGGCACATGAACATAGAGGATACGGACGCTGTCGCCCTGCAGATAGTCCGCCGGCGTCTGCGTCAGCCCCGCCCAGCAGCCGAAGCCGAACAGCACAAGGCCGGCCCACACCAGTATCGGCGTCAGCGGACGGGCGATCGCAAGGAATCGGCGTGGATTGGCAAGGGCGTGTATGCTGGGCACGGTCGCGCCCTGTCTATGCAAGGTGCAGGCAAACGGCAATGCGGATCGCGCGCGCTTAATTGCCGGGAAAGAGTCGACGCGTATCGGTTGGTATTTGCCTTGTCGCAATTGCCGTGGAAAATGCCTGTCATGACAACCGTATCAAGCGACATCGCGAACCGCACGGCCCCTGTTCCCGCGACGAACCCCGAAAACCGGCTCTTGGCGGCGCTCAGCCCGTCGGACCGTGCCCTGCTGGAACCTGCGCTGGAGCGCGTCACGCTGGCGGTCGGCGACACGCTGCTGCACGTCGGGCAGCCGATCGAGCATGTCTATTTTCTCGAAGGCGGCATTGCCGCCGTGCTGGAGGTTATCGACGGCGAACGGCAACATGCGGTCGGGTTGCTCGGGGCGGACGGCTATGTCGGCTGGCCGGTCCTGCTGGGCGACGACCGGTCGCCGCACGACGTGGTACTGCGCGCCGAACCCGGCACCGCGCTCAGGATATCGACGGCGCAGCTGCTGGAAGCGACCGAGCGGAGCGAAACGCTGCGCGCCGCGCTGCTGCGGTTCATCCAGGTATTCCTGATCCAGATGGGGCGGACCGTCGTGTCCGCGCTGTCGCATCCGGTCGAGCGACGGCTGGCGCGCTGGATCCTGTTGTATCACGACCGGGTCAGCGGCGACGAGATCGTCATGACGCACGAGGAATTTCGCCTGATGCTGGCGGTACGGCGCAGCAGCATCACCGATGCGTTGCACCGGTTGGAGGAAACCCTCGCCATCAAATCGGTGCGCGGCCGAGTCATCGTCCGCGACCGGGACAAGCTGCTGGAGATGGCCGCGATGACCTATGGCGCGCCCGAGGAAGCCTATCGGCGGCTGGTCACCCCGCCGCCAGCCTGAGGTGGGGCGGCGTTCCGCACACCGGAACGCCGCCCTCCCATCAGTTTGCCGCGCTTGAGCGGATCGTGCCGTTGACGCCGTTCGGGAAGAACCCGCCCGCCGTCTTCGCCGTCCGGTCGAGATAGACGATGTTGAGCACTTGGCCCGGCGTCCGGCTGAACGCGATGCCGCTGCCATCGGTCGGCACGATGTTCGACGCGGTGGCATTTCCCGAACCGGTCGCACGAATGCCTTGGTCGAGATCGCTGCTGCCGTCGAGGCTGTCGCGCGCGGTCGAGATCGCTTCGGTCGCGTCGATCAGCGACGGTGTCGCCACGCCCTTGCGATACAGCACCGTACGCACCAGGCCGGCGTGATAGGCTTCCGCCGCGTGGATGCCGGCCGCAGCTTCGAGGAAGGTCTTGTTGCTGACGAAGCCGACCGCCCCCTTGTACGCGGTCACGCCGACATCCTCGAAGATGAACGCACCGAGCAGGAAATTCTCGTCGGTGGCATAGACGTCGAACGCCGCACCCGCACCGATCAACCCGGCGGCACGCGCCGCGTTGGAGAAGGCGCTGGTCGAGGTCACGCCGATATCGATCGCGGGTTGCGCGACCGCCGATCCGCCCAGCGCGCTGCGCAGGAAGTTGACGTGTGCGATCTCGTCCGCCGCGATTTCGCGGGCATAGCGCGCGACCAGGGGATCGGTGAAGTTGACCTGCCGCCCGCCGGTGACCGCGCCCTGCGTGCCGGTACCGGTCAGGCTGCTGTTGGGCAGGCCCGCGCCGGTTGCGGCGAAGGAATAGAACTGCGCCTCGAGATATTCGAGGTTCAGCGCGAAGTTCAGTACGTCCGCGTCGGTCAGCGCGGTGGTCGCGGTCGGCGTCGGGGTCGGCGTCGGTCCGGGGGTGATGAAACCGCCGCCGCTGTCGCTGCACGCCGCCAGTACCGATGCGCCCGCCGTGGCGACCGCGGCACCGCCGGCGAAGCGCATGAATTCGCGACGCGCGTTGCGCCGCTGGTCGCAGGCTTCGAGGACCTGCAGGATGGGATCGTTATGCATCTTGTCTCTCCTCAGGTTCAGTTGGCGGCGCTGGCGCGGATGTTGCCGTTCACCCCGTTCGGGAAGAAGCCGCCGCCATTCACCTGGGCGTTGTTGAGATAGACGATGTTGAGCGTCTGTCCGGCCGAGCGGCTGTACGCGATGCCGTTCGTGTCGAGCGGCGCGATGTTGCTGGCGTTCGGATTGCTCGACAGCGGGGTCAGCCCCTGATCGAGATCGGTGCTGCCGTCGAGGCTGTCGCGTGCGTTCGAAATCGCGTCGGTCGCCTGGATCAGCTGCGCCGAGGGGGTCGCGATCCCCTTTGCATAGAGCGTCGTGCGCACGATCGCGGCGTGATAGGCCTCGACCGCGAGGATGCCCGCAGCGGCTTCGAGGAACGTCTTGCTGCTCAGCAACGGTGCCGCACCCTTATAGGCGGTGACGCCGACATCCTCGAAGATGAACGCGCCGAGCAGGAAATTCTCGTCGCTGGCATAGGGATCGAACGATGCGCCTGCACCGATCAGGCCCGCCGCGCGTGCCGCCGCCGAGAATGCGCCGTTCGCCGATGCGCTGATATCGATCGCCGGCTGCGCGACCGCCGCACTGCCCAGCGCCGTGCGCAGGAACTCGACATGGGCGCGTTCGTCGGCTGCGATCTCGCGGGCATATTGCGCTACCAGCGGATCGGAAAAGCTGACCTGGCGCCCGCCGGTGACCGCCCCTTGCGTGCCGGTGCCGGTCAGGATCGAGTTGGGCAGCCCACTGCCGAACGCCGCAAAATAATAGAATTGCGCTTCGAGATATTCGAGGTTCAGCGCGAAGTTCAGAATGTCCGCATCGGTCGGACCGCTTTGTGCATTGGCCTGGTCGGAATGCGCCATAACAAAAGCGGCGCCGCCAACCGCAGCGGCACCGCCCAGCATCTTGAAGAAATCGCGCCGCTCCCCGCGCCGCTTCGCCCGCGCATCAAACGCGTGCGTCACCAACATTTGCTCGTCCATGACACCGTCTCCCTGGATCGTTGTCACGACCTAACGAAACGACGATGCCGAACGATGCGCGAAATCGTACCGATGTACGGTTCCGTACAAGATGCCTGGGACGGCTGGATTGCGCCAAATCTTGCAGGCACAAGACGGGAAATGGCTTTCGCAATGCATATCGATCGCTCGGGCGAAACATCTACTATCATCCCGACGACGGAGAATCGGTTGTTGGGCGCAATGCGTCCCGACACGCGGCGGAAATTGGCGCTCGTCGCCACCCGGGTCATTCTGCAACCCGGGGATATTCTTACCCGCAGCGGTGAGGCGATCGAACGACTGGTCTTTCCCGAAGGCGCTCCGGCGATGCTGTCGCTGTCGACGGGCGGATCGTCGCAGGATGTCGGCATGATCGGCCGCGACGGCGTGGTCGGATGGTCGCGCTTGTTCAGCGACCAGCCGACGCCGTTCACTGCGCGTGCGCATATTCAGTCGGGCAGCGCGATCGTCATCCCGGCGCAGGCGGTCGTCGAGGCGGCGAACGAGGACAATGCGCTGCTGAAGGCGATATTGAGCTTCGGCCAGCGTTTCTCGATGCAGACGGCGCGGACGCTGGCATCGGCACTGCGCGACATTCCCGAACGGCGCATCGCCCGGCTGCTGCTGATGATCGACGACCGGATCGACGGCGATACCATGTCGGTCACCCATGCCTCAATCGCCGCGACGCTGAACCTGCGCCGTGCGACCGTTACCGACTGCCTCCACATCCTGGAGGGCGAGCATATGGTGCGGTGTTCGCGCGGACGGATCATGATGCGCGACCGTGCCGCGCTGGAGGCGCGTGCCGGCCTTGCCTATGTCGCCGAGGACGGGCTGGAATAAGGCGAAGCTCCTTACTGCCCGCGCAGGCTCCTGAGATCGATGCCCAGCCGCTGCACCTTGTAGTAGAAGGTCTTGCGCGGAATGCCGAGGCGTTCGATCGCCGCTCCGATCTCCCCGCCGGTCGCGGCGATGGCGGACAGGATCGCCTCCCGCTCGAACGCCGCGATCCGTTCGGGCAGCGGGCGGGTGGCGTCGCTGCCGCCGTCGCTCCCGCCGCTACCCTCCAGCCCCAGTACGAACCGGTCGGCGAAATGCGCCAGTTCGCGGACATTGCCCGGCCAGTCGTGTCGCGCCAGCAGGTCGCGCGCGGCGTGGGTCAGCGGCGGCACGTCGCGCCGCAGCCGCTTGGCCGACAGGTCGACCAGATGCGCGAACAGCAGCGGCACATCGTCGCGTCGTTCGCGCAGCGGCGGAATGCGTAGCCGGACGGCAGCCAGCCGATAGAGCAACGCAGGCGCGATGGCATCCGGCCCGCGCTGCGCCTCTTCGGCGGCGGTGGCAATGACCCGGATATCGACCGGCACCACATCGCGTGGCCCGCGGATAGCTCGGTCCTCGATCACCTGCGTCAATCGCCCCTGCAGCCCGCGCGACGCCTGGTCGATATCGTCGAGGAACAGCGTCCCGCGCTGCGCGCCGACGATGCCGCGATCGCCGATGGTCGCGAACAATTCGTCCTCGATCGCCTGTCCCGGCAACGCGGCGCAGGCGATGGCGACGAACCGATGCCGCGCGCGGCGCCCCGCGCGGTGGATCGCGCGGGCGAGCAATTCCTTACCCGTCCCCGTCTCCCCCTCGATCAGCAGGTCGATATCCGCATCGGCGAGGACCGGTATCATTTCCCGCAGCCGCGCAATCGCGGGCGAGCGCCCGACCAGCGCCATCTCCTCGCCGCTGGCGGCCTCGGCTCGCAACCGGCGATTGTCGAGCGCCAGCGACCGCGCCGCCATCGCCCGGGTCGCCGCGGCGATCAGCGCATCGGGATCGAACGGCTTGGACAGGAAATCCCATGCCCCGTTCTTGATCGCATCGACCGCCGTCTCGACATCGGCGTGACCGGTAACCAGCACGACGGGCAGGGTCGGATCGCGTTCGCGCAGGGTGCGGAACAGTTCGATGCCCGACATGTGCGGCATCCGCACATCGGTAACGACGATCCCGTCGAAATCGGCATCGATCGCCAGCAACGCCGGCGGGGCGGCCGGAAAGGTGACGACGTCGAAGCCGGCGAGCGTCAGCAGCTGCGCCGTCGACAGGCGCAGATCCTCGTCATCCTCGACCAGTGCGACCCGGCCCGCACGGGGCATCGGAAACCCGCTCATGGCACCCGCCGCAGCGTCACTTCGAACCGCGCCCCCCGTTCCGACGGCAATAGCCGCAAGGTTCCACCCATATCGGTCATGATATCCTGTGCGATCACCAGGCCCAGTCCCAGCCCGTTGGCGCGACTGGTGACGAACGGGGTAAACATGCGTTCGGCGACACTCGGATCGATGCCGGGACCATTGTCGGCGACGATCAGCGATATGGTTTGCGGATCGGCGTGCAGTTCGATGGCGATGCGCGGGTCGGGGGTCCCGGCCAATGCCTCGACCGCATTCCGCAACAGGTTCACCAGCACCTGCTCCAGTCGCACCCGACCCGCGATCACCATCAGGTCGTTGGGAATCGGTGGCACATCGAAGCCGACGGTCGACAGCCGTTCCTTCAGGATCAGGCGCGCGCCGTCGATGACCTCCGCGAGCCGGATCGGCCCGATCGTGCCGCTCCCCTTGCGCGCAAAGCCACGCAGCTCGGCGGTAACCAGCCCGATGCGATCGGTCAGGCGGGCGATAGCACCCAGATTGTCGTCCACCGCGCCCGTATCGCCGCGTGTCAGCAGCTGACGGGCGGCGGCGACATAATTGCGAATCGCGGCCACCGGCTGCGCCGTCTCATGCGCCACGCTGGCAGTGATCTGCCCCAGCGCCGCCAGCCGGTTGGCCTGTCGCAAGCCGTCGCGCAGTTCGGCCGCACGCGCTTCGGCGGCGATCCGTTCCTCGATCTCCGCGCGCAGTTCCTGCGTCCGCTCAGCGACCGCCGCTTCCAGTTCGACGGTGCGCATCGCGCGACGGCGCGACCGTTGCCACAGGCCCCACACGGCCCCGACCAGCGCCAGCGTCAGCGCCGCCGCCGCCAGTGCGCTGGTCCTGACCGTGTCGCCGATCGTCGGCGGCAACGGCATCGCCAGATGGACCTGCCACCCTTCCTCCCCCGGCGGGTTCACGGCATGTTGCAGCGTCCGCCGCTGTCCGTTCAGCCGCAGCGAGTCGCCGAGCATGGCGAAGGGCGGCATCTTCAGCGTGGCGGCACCGCTGTCGGCACGCACGGCGGCCGCCACCGCCGGCGCGATGCTGCGCGTGGTGGCGAAGCGCCAGCGCGGTTCGCTCGAAATCAGGATGACCCCGGCCGCATCGGTGACGAAGGTGATGCCGCCCGCCGCGCGCCATTCGCGCTCGATCCGGTCGAACTCCAGCTTCACCACGACCACGCCCCCCTCGGGCGTACGGCGGCTGAGATAGAGGCCTGGGCGATGGCTGACCGTGCCGAGCGCGAATTGGGTGCCGGCCCCGGTCCGCACCGCATCCCGGTAATAGCGCCGAAAGGCATAGCTGCTCCCGACAAAGCTGCCCGGTTCCCCGGCGTTGCTGGCCGCGATCGCGACCCCGTCGCGACCGACGACATAGATGACGCTGGCCGAGGTGGAGCGGGCCAGCGCGGCCAGCTTCGCATTCAGCGTCAGCCGCGCCGCCGCATCACCGCGTACCGCCGCGATGACGTCGCGGTCGTCGGCCAGCGCAAGCGGCAGCAGCCGGAAGCGTGCGATCTCGCTGGTCAGCAACCCCTGCCGCAACCGGGCATCGCTATCGATCTTGGCGAACGCTTCGGCCTGGGCGCGGCGCTCGACGGCTCGGCCGACCAGCGTCGCCACGCCGATACTGAGCAGCAGCCCGCCCAATATCCAACCGATCCACCATGTCCCCGCCCGCCTGCGCATGGACGGGTTGTACGTGGCCATCCTGCCATGTGCAACAATCTGCACTCTGCGCGGCAAAGCTGGCGAAAATCAAGGCAAAATCCGGCTGTCTGTTAATGATATTCGTTATTTTCCAATGGCTTGCCAAATACGATTGCAATCACGACAAGCCTGGTTGCGTGCGGTTTAATCGTTCCAGAAGCGCCAACCGCCGCAAAGAGTCGGGACCGGCGCAAACAGAGGATGAAAGGTCGCCGCATGAAATTTGCCACCGACACCGCTCACCCGCCGGTACCCCCGGCCGCGAAGCCATGGTACAAGCATCTGTACGCGCAGGTCCTGGTCGCCATCGTTGCAGGCGTCCTGCTCGGACATTTCTACCCTTCGACCGGCGAAGCGCTCAAGCCGATCGGCGATGCCTTCATCAAGCTGGTGAAGATGATCATCGCCCCGGTCATCTTCCTGACGATCGTCACCGGCATCGCCGGGATGCGCGACCTGTCCAGCGTCGGCCGCGTTGCGGGCAAGGCGTTCGCCTATTTCCTGACCTTCTCGACGCTTGCGCTCATCATCGGCATGATCGTCGGCAACGTCGTACAGCCGGGCGCGGGGCTCAACATCGATCCCTCGACGCTCGATACGTCGAAGATCACCGAATATGCCGAAAAGGCGCATGATTCGACGATCACCGGATTCCTGACCGGGATCATCCCCGACACGTTCATCTCGGCCCTGACCGAGGGCAACATCCTGCAGACGCTGTTCGTCGCGATCCTGTTCGGCATCGGCCTCGCCATGATCGGCGACAAGGGCGAACGCGTGCTCGACGCGCTGAACGACATCTCGATCGCCTTCTTCAAGGTCGTCGCGATCGTCATGAAGGCGGCCCCGATCGGTGCGTTCGGCGCGATGGCCTTCACCATCGGCAAATACGGCATCGGCACGCTGTTCAGCCTCGCCGCGCTGGTCGGCACCTTCTACCTGACCGCCTTCCTGTTCGTGACGGTCATCCTGGGAGCGGTCGCGCATTTCTGCGGCTTCTCGATCTTCAAGCTGATCTCGTACCTGAAGGCCGAACTGCTGCTGGTGCTGGGGACCTCGTCGTCGGAAAGCGCCCTGCCCTCGCTGATCGAAAAGATGGAGCGCGCCGGCATTCCGAAGTCGATCGTCGGCCTGGTCGTGCCGACCGGCTATTCGTTCAATCTCGACGGCACCAACATCTACATGACGATGGCGGCGCTGTTCATCGCCCAGGCATGCAACGTCGAACTGACGCTCAGCCAGCAGATCCTGCTCCTCGCCGTGGCGATGCTGTCGTCGAAGGGCGCGGCTGGCGTCACCGGTGCGGGCTTCATCACCCTCGCCGCCACGCTGTCGATCGTCCCCAGCGTGCCGGTTGCTGGCATGGCGCTGATCCTCGGCGTCGACCGCTTCATGAGCGAATGCCGCAGCCTCACCAACTTCATCGGTAACGCGGTAGCAACCGTCGTGGTCGCAAAGTGGGAAGGCAAGCTCGACAAGCACCAGTTCGACGAGGCCCTGGCCGGTCGCAGCGTGCGGGTCGATCAGATGCCCGAAGGCGCAGTTCCCGCCGAGTAACGGTGGAATCGGGGGGAGCCGGTGCAAGGAGGAAGACTCCGCACCGGCTTCCGGTTTTCTGCCCTACGAGGCACCGGAGAGAGATTGAAATGACCATGTTCCTGCGGCTCTGCTGCACCACCGCCGCCCTGACGATCCCGGCGATCGGTCACGCCGCGGCCCCCGCGCCCGAGACGCCCGCCGTTGCGACCACTGCGCCCGCCGCGCCGGTCGGCACCGCAGCGCCGGCGGCCCAGAGCGGATCGAGCAACGCCAACTCGCCCTCCATCTTTCCGGGACCGGTACCCGACAAGGGCACCGCCCGTCCGGTCGCGCAGGAATATCCGAGCGCGGGCGTCGGCGACGGTGTGACCGCAGGTGGCTATAACCAGTCGCGCTGGGCAGAGGACTGGAGCAAGTATCGCGATCCAAAGAAGCGCGACGACGTGCTGGACCGGCTGAAATACATCCCGATCGCCGGCGACGACGTGTACCTGACCCTGTCGGGCGAGTTCCGCTACCGCGTCAACCTGACCACCAATCCCAATCTGCGCGACCGCGAGGCACAGCGACAGGACATCAATCGCATCGTCGGCGGTGCCGACCTGCATCTGGGCGATCATGTCCGGCTGTACGGCGAACTGGCCCATGCCGGCATGTCGGGCCGCAATCTGGGCGTGAAGGCCGGCCAGCTGCACAACGACCTCGTGGTGCAGCAGAGCTTCGTCGACGTGACCGGCACGCTCGGCGGCGTCGATGTTGGCGTGCGCTATGGACGACAGACCTTTGCCGACGGCCCGAACCTGATGGTCGTGCCGCGCGACAACAACACCATCTTCTTCGTCTATAACGGCGTGCGCGCCTGGGCGAAGGGCGACACGGTTCGCGGCGACGTGTTCGATTTCAAGACGACCCGGCTGGGCGTCGGCGGCACCGGTGACGATATAGTCGACGATAATCGCCGATTCTCGGGCGGCACCGCCGGCTTCGTCCTGCCCAAGACGCTGCTCGGCGGATCGAACCTCTATTTCGATCCCTTCTTCTGGCGGTTGCGCAACAGCAATGCGACCTGGGGCACGCGCACGACCGAGGAAGTGCGTAAATTCTACGGCTTGCACCTCTACGGCGATACCGGGCCGGTCAACCTCGACTGGACGGTGAATTATCAGGGTGGCGAGTTCAACAACCGCCCGATCTCGGCATGGCTGATCCTGCTGCAGCAGATGTACAAGGTCGGCAAGTCGAAGACCGCGCCGCGCGTCGGTTTCCACTTCGACTATGCCAGCGGCGGCGGGGCCTATGGCACAGGCACGCTCAAGACCTCGCTCGCGCCGTTCGGCAACAACATCTATTACAGCTATCAGCTATACGCGACGCCGACGAACCTGATCGCCGTCGCGCCGAGCGTCCAGTTCCAGCCGATGGCCAAGCTGCGCATCGCGACCGAATATCAGCTGTCATGGCGCGACAGCCTGAACGACGCGGTGTACCGTGCCAATGGGCAGGCATTCGCCGGCACGCAGCTGGGCAATTCGCGCAAGATTGCCGACACGATCCGGTTGCAGGCGATCTATACCGTCAGCCCGCGCGTCAGCCTGACCGCGCGCTACGAGCATCTGATCGCCGGCCCGGCGCTAACCGACGCGAATTACAAAAGCTCGGATTTCCTTGCCGGCTGGATCAGCTTCCGCTTCTGAGTTCCTAGAGCGAACCTTGCGCCCCGGCGGACCCGCCGGGGCGTTTTTGTCTTCATAATCGAAGGGTCCGTCCATGTCCCCCGCCGCCCATGCCGCCGCCCGCGCGCTGCTCGCCGATCCGCTGACCAACAAGGGCACGGCCTTTACCGAAGCGGAACGCGACCAATGGGGGCTGCACGGCCTGTTGCCACCGCATGTCGGCACGCTCGACAGCCAGATCGAGCGGCGGCAGCGCGCGCTCGCCGGGATGCCCGACGATTTCCACCGTTACAGTTTCCTGCGCGAGCTGCAGGATTCGAACGAGATCCTGTTCCACGCGATGGTCCAGCGCGACCTGCCCGCGATGCTGCCCCTGGTCTACACCCCGACCGTGGGTGAAGGGTGCGAGCGGTTCAGCGAAATCTGGCGGCGGCCGCGCGGGCTGTTCCTGTCGTGGCCCAATCGCCAACGCATCGGGGAAATCCTTGCCGATCCGGCGCTCGACCGGGTGAAGGTGATCGTCGTCAGCGATGGCGAACGCATCCTGGGACTGGGCGACCAGGGGGCCGGCGGCATGGGCATCCCGATCGGCAAGCTCGCGCTCTACACCGCCTGCGCCGGCATCCATCCGTCCGAAGTGTTGCCGATCCTGCTCGACGTCGGCACCGACAATGCCGCGCGACGCGACGACCCGCTCTATGTCGGCTGGCGGCATCCGCGCATCCGCGGACCCGAATATGACGCGTTCGTGGAGGATTTCGTGTCCGCCGTCGCCGAACGCTTCCCCGGCGTGCTGCTGCAATGGGAGGATTTTGCAGGCCACAACGCATACCGGCTGCTGGAGCGCTATCGCGACCGGCTGCTGAGCTTCAACGACGATATTCAGGGCACCGCCGCGACGGCGGTCGGCACGCTATTGTCGGCGATCGGCCGGACCGGTGCGCCACTGGCCGAACAGCGCATCCTCCTGTTCGGCGCCGGCGCCGCCGGATGCGGTATCGCCGACATGCTGGTGCAGGCACTGCAGGCGGGTGGCCTGTCCGCGGAACAGGCGCGCACGCGCATCTGGGCGGTCGATCGCGACGGACTGATCCTGTCGGACATGGACGGCCTCTCCGCCGGACAGCGCGCCTATGCCCGCGATCCTGCCGAGGTGGAGGCGTGGACCCGCACGTCGCATGGCGGGATCGACCTGTTCGACACGGTTGCCAATGTCCGTCCGACCGTCCTGATCGGTGCATCGGGACAGCATGGTGCGTTCGGCGAGGCGGTGGTGCGCACCATGGCCGGGGCCGTCGACCGCCCGGTCATCTTTCCGCTATCCAACCCGGTATCGCGGGCCGAAGCGCATCCGACGGACCTTGCGCGCTGGAGCGCCGGGCGCGCGCTGATCGGCACCGGCAGCCCGTTCGGGATCGCCGGCGTTACCCAGGTCAACAACGTCTATATCTTCCCCGGTGTCGGGCTGGGGGCCTTGGCGGCGCAGGCGCGGACGATCACCGACTCGATGTTCATGGCCGCTGCCCGCGCGCTGGGCGCGATGGGCGGCGAAGACACGCTGCTGCCGCCGATCGAACGGTTGCGCGACGTTGCACTCGATATCGCGGTGGTGGTCGCCGAACAGGCGGTTGCCGATGGGGTCGCCGCCCCCGGCATCGCGATCGACCGCGATACGATCGCGGCGCAGATGTGGCAGCCGGCCTATTGACCTGCCAGGCGAATCGGGAACCATCGACACGCGCCAAGTCTTTCTGACTGCTGTCAATCCTGTCCAGCCGGGGTTCAGGCGGATCCGGGCAGGACCGGGGCAGAGAGGAAGCGATCATGAAGCAGTTGATGAACATTTTCGCCGGCATCGGCCTGACCATCGCCGGCCTGACCGCCGTTCCCGCCGTCGCGGACGCACAGCCCGGCCGCCACGCGCATCGGGACCACGGGCCGCGTGCGCATCATGACAACCGCCGCTGGGACGACCGGCGACACTATGACAACCGTCGCGGCTGGAACGACCGGCGCGGCTGGGACAATCGTCGCGCATGGAACGACCGTCGTCGCGGGGACGACCGCCGCCGTTGGGACGCGCGTCGTGACGGTCGCTACGGCTATCGCGGCGAGCGGGTCGTTCCCGGCTGGTCGCGCGAAGCCGCGGCGATGGGCGTCGATTATCGCGGCCCGTGCCGTTACGTGATCCGCAACGGCCGCCGCGTCTGCGGTTAACCGAACCGCCCCCTTCCGGCCCGGTGCCGGGAGGGGGTTATTTCTTGGGCGTTACCCACACCGATACCGGCACCACCACCTTGCCCGGCGCCGGCTTGCCCACATCGACCCGGTCGGCGGTGACCAGTTCGCCGGTTTCGAGATTGAACGAGGCCCAGGGCTTCGGCATCCGCCCGAAGGTCATCTTCTGGATCGGCTGGCCGGTGGTCGAATTCATGATGGTTGCAATGACAGGCATGGCCGGGCGACTAGCCGCCGCCCCGCCCCGCTGTCCAGCCCCTCAGAACCGCATGTCCCAACCCAGGGTGAACGTCCGCCCCCGCCCGGCGAAGAACGCGAAATTGTCGTTCGGCAAACGGGTGTCGCTATTATAGTCGATATAGAAACGGTCGAAGATGTTCTGCGCGCTGAGCGACAGCCCGCCGACCTTCGTCTGGTAGCGGATCGACGCATCCGTTACGTCATATCCGCCGAAATTATTGTCCGGGCTGGGGTTCGCCTTCCCCCGGAAATTGCGCGACAGATAGAATTGCGTCTGCACCCGCGCCGTGACCGGCCCGGTCGCCAGATCGGCGGCGAGGTTCAGCCGGTCGGGCGAAATGTTGGTGCCGTCGAGATCGGTATCGACCACCCCGTCGGCCGGGCTGCGATCGCTGTCGTAGCGGCCGAGGATATGGGCATAGCCGGTCGAGACCCGCAGCCCCGGCAGCGGCGTCTGCACTGCCAGATTGACCTCCAGACCCTCTAGTTCGACCCGCTGGCGCTGCACTTCGAAGATGCCGTTGCCCTGCGCCACCAGCAACTGCCCCCGGTCGCTCGACGACCAGAAATAGGTGGCACCGGCGTCCAGCGGACCGCGCTTCACCTCGACGCCGACCTCCCGGTTGTTGGACACGACCGGCTGGATATCGAGGAAATCGTCGAGCCGGACGCCCGGCGTCGAAATCGCGCGGGTGATGCGTCCGACATCGGCCATGGTGAAGCCCTGGGCATAGCTGGCATAGGCGCGAACGCCCGCCAGCGGCTCGACGATCAGCCCGCCATTATACAGGACATCGCTGAACTTCGGCTTGCCTCCGGCCACGGCCACGCCGCCGAAGGTCGCAGGATTCCGCCCGTCATAGGTCGTGGATGCGAGCGTGCGGAAATCGTCGATCCGGACCTGCACATTCTCCCACCGCGCACCGCCCGCCACGCGGATCAGCCCGTCGAACAGCTTCAGATTGCCTTGTACGAACGGCGCAAGGCTGCGGAAGTCGGCGGGCGGCACCCAGATGCGGTCGGTGGCGATAAGTCGCTGCTCGGTCTTGTCGAACAGCGCATCGAACCCGACCGTCGCGACCAGCGCCTCGAGCCCCGGAATGGCGCGCTCATAGCTCGCCTTGGCACCCAGCTTGCGCGACCGGTTCTCCGACTGGTCGAACAACGTGCCGACAGGCGCGATGCGGGGGTCCTGGAACGTCGCCTGAATCGCGACCTCGCCACCGAATGTGTCGTGCGTCCGGTTGAAGAAAAGCTGCGTGACGAGGTTGCCGCCCAGCACGTCGCTATCGGTATAGGACAGCGACAGCGCCTCCGCGCGGTTGGCGGCGGGCTTTCCCGGCGGCGTGCCGCGCACCGCACTGGTCGGCAGGCCGGTACGACGGTTGCCGGCGATCGCGAAATAATCGCCATCGCCCTTCAATTCGAACCGATTGGCGATCAGGTCGAGCCGCCCGGTCGCACCGACCTCCATCCCCAGCCGCGCGAAAAAATCGGTCGCGCGCGAATCCTGTGTCTCACCCTGCGTCAGATTGATGCCGATGCGCCGGTCCTGCGCGTCGTAGAACGCCCCACGCCGCTCGTAGCTGGCACCGATCGTCGCATCGAAGCGGCCCGATTTCGACTGGACCAGCCCGGCAACCTTCCCGCCGAAACCGTCGCCCTCGAACCCGTCGGTGGCCGTCCCCTGTACCAGCGCCCGGCCGCTGACACCCTCCGCCCGCGGGGCGCCAACCGTCACCTGGTTGACGATCCCGCCGGTGCCGCCGACACCCTGCAACGCGTTCGATCCATAGATCAGCTCGACCCGATCGATGAAGAACCCGTCAATGGTGAAGCCGTCGCGGCTGCCGTCGCGAAGGGGCGTCGTCTGCGGGATGCCGTTGATCGCATAGAGCGGCGACCGTCCGCGCAATGTCTCCCCCGCCCCCGATAATTTGCCGCGGGTGGGCGAGAAGCTGGGCGTGAGCGTCGCGACCGCGTCGGTGATGCTGCCGGAAATCGCAATCTGCTGGTCGATCGCCTGTTTGTCGATGATGTCGATCGTCAGCGGCAGCGCGTTGGGCGGCAGGATGGTGCGCGCCGCAGTCACGACGATCTCATCCTCTGGCGGCGTGTCCGACCGCTCCGGGTAGGCCGTCTGCGCCAAGGCCGGCATCGCCAGCAGCGCGAAACCCGCGACACCCGCCATGAACGGCAGGCGCTTGTTTCGACCCATCATCATTTCCCTTGCGTAATATTGACCCTGATCAGGCGGCCCGCTAACGCGATCCATTCTCAATATCAAGTTTCTTCGAGCGTCGCGCATGACCCGGAACATCCTGTTTCAAATCCATTGGTTCCTGGGCATCACCGCCGGGCTTGTGCTGGCTGTGATGGGCGTGACCGGTGCGACGCTGAGTTTCGAGCATGAGATACTCGCGGCTCTGAACCCCGACCGCCCGGTCGCAGCGACGACCGCGCGTCTGTCGGGACCGAAACTGATCGCGCAGGTCATGCGCCAGCGGCCCGGTGCGCGGATCGGCCGCCTGATCGTGCCGAGCGATGCGGGCGAGATGACCACGGTTACCTATGTGCAGGGAACGGCGAAGGAACGACATCTCGAACGGCTCGATCCGTATAGCGGCGCGTTGCTGGGCGAGCCGCGCGGGGCGGCGACGATCGACCTGCTGGAGGAAGTGCACCGCTGGCTCGCGCTACCCGGTGACGGCAACGGGATCGGGCGGCAGATTACCGGATTTTCCGCGGTCGCATTGATCTACTTCGCGCTGTCCGGCCTGTACCTGCGCTGGCCGAAACGCCCGCTCGACTGGCGCAACTGGTTCGTGCTGGACCGGCGCAAGACCGGCCGCAACCTCTACCGGATGCTCCACGCCGTGATCGGCGGCTGGGTGCTGCTCTTCTATCTCGTCAGCGGCTTTACCGGACTGTGGTGGTCCTATGATTGGTATCGGCAGGGCGTGCGCGCGCTGCTGGTCGCCGAGGCGCCCGCGGAACGCTCCAAGGGGCCGAAGGACGTGGCCGTCGACCTGCCCCTCGCGTGGAACGGCTTCGTCCGGGCGACCGGCGGCCAGTTCTATGAACGCGTCACCATGAGCGTCCGCGATCATGGCGAGGTGCAGTTCCGCGCCAAGCTGCACGGCGGCAGGCACGACCGGGTCAGCGACGAACTCAGCATCGATGGAACCACCGGCGCGGTCATCAAGGATCAGCGCTACGATGCCCGGCCGCTGGGCGAGGATATCGTGACCAGCGTGTTCGAACTGCACCGGGGCGCGTATTTCGGGATGGGCGGCCGGATCGCGATGCTGCTGGCCAGCCTGACGATGCCGCTGTTCACCATCACCGGCTTCCTCCTCTATTTCGCACGGCGTCGGCGCAAGGCAGCACTGGCGGAGGTCGTCGCCGACGCCAACACGCTACCAGTCGACAAGGCCACGACGCTGGTCGCCTATGCCAGCCAGACCGGATCGGCCGAGCGACTGGCCCGGCTGACCGCCGCCGCCCTGCCCGATGCCGCCGCATTGCCGATCGCCTCGCTCGACCGCGACACGCTGTCGCGCGCCACCCGGCTGTTCGTGGTCGCCAGCACCTATGGCGAGGGGGAGCCGCCGGACAATGCGCGTGGTTTCGCCCGCACGATGGAGCGCGACGCTCCCGACCTGTCGCACCTCGACTATGCCGTACTGGCGCTGGGCGACCGGGAATATGCCGAGTTCTGCGCCTTCGGCCACCGGGTCGATCGCTGGTTGCACGACCATGGTGCCACCCGGCTGTTCGATGCGATCGAGGCAGACGGCAACGACGCCGATGCCCAGCGTCAGTGGCAGCACCAGCTGGCCGGCCTTGGCGGCAGGACCGATCAGCCCGACTGGGCGCCCGCCGCGATGGGTGCGTGGCGCCTGATCGACCGCCACCTGCTCAACCCCGGCAGCGTCGGCGGCGAAGCGTGGCAGGTGGTGCTGGAGCCGGTCGGGGACAGCATCGCGTGGCTGCCCGGCGACATCATCGAAATCCTGCCGCAACAGGATGTCCGCCGGGTACAGGCGTATCTGCGGGCTTCCGGCATGGCCGACACATCCGAGAACCGTGCAGCGCTGATGACCCGTATCCTGCCGACCGGCGCGACCGACATGGCTGCGCTGAAGCCGATCGGCCACCGCGAATATTCGATCGCGTCGATCGCGGAATCGGGTCGGGTCGAACTGATCGTACGGCGCTGCAATGCGGCGGACGGCTTTGACGGACTGGGATCCGGCTGGCTGTGCCATGGCGCACCGGTCGGCGATATCGTGCAGGCGCGGGTGCGGTCGAACCCTGCCTTCCATCCGTCGGCCGACGAAGCCGTACCGCTGATCCTGATCGGCAATGGCACGGGCCTGGCCGGCCTGCTCGCCCATCTGCGCCATCGCGCGGCGCAGGGCGGCGCCGCCGCGACCCTCTACTGGGGCGAACGCCACCCTGCGCAGGATGATTTTCTGGCCGAAGAGCGGCAGGCGCTGACCAATGCCGGTGTCCTGGCCGGTCAGAAGATCGCATGGTCACGGCAGCCCGGAGGGCATCGCTACGTTCAGGACACCCTCGCCGCCGATGGGCTTGCCATTGCCGAGGCGGTCGGCAGGGGTGCGGCGATCTATGTCTGCGGCAGCGTTCAGGGCATGGCACCGGGTGTCCATGCCGCGCTTGCGGCGATCCTCGGCGAAACGCTGCTGGAGGATATGCTTGGCAACGGGCGCTATCGCCGGGACATTTATTGAGCGGCGACTGCCTTAGTGGCGATGTTCGCGGCGCAGGCGGTAGCGGCCATCGGCATAGTCATCGAACAGCCCCCGGATCGCGGGGTGGTCGACAGGCTCCTCGCTGTCGTCCACGATCAGGTTCTGCTGGCTGACATAGGCGACGTAGCTCGCCTCGGCATTTTCCGCGAGCAGATGGTAGAAGGGCTGGTCCTTGCGCGGCCGGGCATCGGCGGGAATCGATTCATACCATTCATCGCTGTTCGCGAAGACCGGGTCGATATCGAACACCACCCCGCGGAAATCGAACAGCCGATGGCGCACGACTTCCCCGATCGAGAACCGGGCATGGGCAATCGGCGGCAACGGCGTGCCAAGGTCGAGCGACGAGGTGGAAAGTGCCTTCATGCAAAATAATCTAGGGTCGATGTGCGATTGCAGCAAGGATGCGCTTGCAAGTCTCGAATCCTTGGGCTAACGGACCGCCCTCGCTGACCAACGTGCCGCGTCAAACACGGCATATGAGCGAGAAACCTCTGCGGAGAGGTGGCAGAGTGGTCGATTGTACCGCACTCGAAATGCGGCGTGCCTTTACGGGTACCGAGGGTTCGAATCCCTCCCTCTCCGCCACTTACGCCATGATAGATACCTCCCCGTAGGGGACCCGATGCGGGCACCGCCGTAGACCAGCGGAAACGCCACCCCTGTCTGACATTCGGCATCGAACCAGACGATTCCCCCGGATGCCTCCCCGAACGCTATCGCCGGGGCGGCACGGACGGACAGACTTATTCTTGGACCATCGCTGCCAGCACATGGCCGTCGGGATCGCGGAAATGGAACCGCCGACCGCCGGGGAACGCGAAGATCGGCTGGACGACAACACCCCCCGCTGCCTCGACCGCCGCCAGTACCGCGTCGAGATCGTCGACCTCGATCACCGGCAGCAGCGTGGTGAGCGGCGCGTCGGCATCCAGCCCGAGATCGGTGTCGCCGCTGGTCGTAGCGGCATAGTCCGGGCCGTAATCGGTGAACTGCCATCCCATGACGGCGGTATAGAATGCCTTGGCCGGCTCCGTCGCGGTGACCGGAAGTTCCAGGTAATTCAGTCGCGCCATTTCACCCTCCTCGTTCTTGCTTCGTTCTATGCAGGTCATTAGGCTGGTGCAATGTCCAATCGTCCGGCCCGCGGTGCAACGTCCAATGACATGAGCCAGCGGTTCGCGCTGCCCGCGCAGGAAGCGGATGGCGACTGGCTCGACTGGCGGCAGATGGTCGATGGCGCGGCACCGGCGCTGCGCACGACCGTCGCGATAGAACGATCCCGCACGATCCTGTCGCGCAACGCATCGCCCGACATTCCGTTCGACCGAAGCATCAACCCTTATCGGGGCTGCGAGCATGGCTGCATCTACTGCTTTGCCCGGCCGACCCACGCCTATCACGACCTGTCGCCGGGACTGGATTTCGAGACGAAACTGTTCGCGAAGCCCGATGCCGCTGCACTGCTACGCACGGAACTCGCGAAACCGGGTTATGTCGCCAAGCCGATCGCGATGGGGACGAACACCGATCCCTATCAACCGATCGAGCGGGACTGGCGGATCACCCGTGACTGTATCGCGGTGCTGGCGGAGACGAACCATCCGCTCACCATCACCACGAAATCCGACCGGGTGGTGCGGGATATCGACCTGTTGGCGCCGATGGCTGCGCGGGGACTGGTCAGCGTCACCCTGTCGGTCACATCGCTCGACCCGCACATCGCCCGCACGCTGGAACCGCGCGCGCCGTATCCCGAAAAGCGGCTGGCGGCCGTCGCTACGCTGGCGGCGGCCGGGGTGCCGGTGTTCGTATCGATCTCCCCGGTCATTCCGGCGGTAACCGACCACGAGGTCGAGCGGCTGATCGAACGCGCCGCGCAGGCCGGAGCGCGAGGTGCCTATTTCCTGCCGGTGCGCCTGCCGCATGAGGTCGCGCCACTGTTCCGCGCGTGGCTGGAAACCCATTTCCCCGACCGGGCGGACAAGGTGATGGCGATCATCCGGTCGCTGCGCGGCGGGCGGGACAACGACCCCGCCTTCCATTCGCGGATGCGCGGGCAAGGCGTCTGGGGACAGTTGCTCGCGACGCGCTTCGCCATCGCCTGTCGTCGGCATGGCCTGACCGGTGGGCATCCCCGGCTGCGCTGCGACCTGTTTCGCCCGCCCGCCGGTGCGCAAGGCGAGTTGTTCATGTAGCGGACGGAACCGTTGTCCTATCGCAACGTATTCCGAACGAGGAAAACGGGGACGAGATACGATGACGACACGCCTTTGGACCGCCGCGATGCTGACCGCCGCGACGATCGCCGTACCGGTTCATGCCCAGACGCGGGCAATCTCGCAAAGCGACCGGGCACAGGGCGCACAGGCCAACCCGCAGCTGCTGGCGCAATATGGCGGCAAATATTCCGGGCCGCAGTCCGCCTATGTCGAGCGCGTGGGCAAGAAGGTCGCGGTCCAGTCCGGCCTGTCGAACGCCAGCGGCGATTTCACCGTCACGCTGCTCAATTCGCCGGTCGAGAACGCCTTCGCCATCCCCGGCGGCTATGTCTACATCACGCGCCAGCTGCTGGCACTGATGAACAGCGAAGCGGAACTGGCTGCGGTGATGGGGCATGAGGTCGGCCATGTCGCCGCGCGGCACAGCAATTCGCGCAACACGCGCTCGACCATTGGATCGATCGGTGCGGCCCTGCTGGGCGCGGTGACCGGCAGCGATCTGGTCGGGCGGATCGCCGGCGCGGGGTCGCAGCTCTACACCCTGTCCTACAGCCGAAACCAGGAATATCAGGCGGACCAGTTCGGCGTTCGCTATGCGACCGCCGCCGGCTATGCGCCATCGGGCATGGCCGATGCGCTGGTGCAGCTGAACGAGGCGCAGGCGCTGGCCGCGCAGACCAGCGGGCGCGGCGGCAATGCCGTGCCGACCTGGATGAGCACCCACCCCAACGGAGCCGACCGGGTAAGGCGTGCCCGCGCGCTGGCGCAACAGACCGGTCGCGCCACCACCCAGCCGGTACAGGACACCGCCTATCTGCGGATGCTCGACGGGCTGCGCTATGACGACGATCCGGCGCAGGGGGTGATCGAGGGCACGACCTTCAAGCATCCCGGCCTGCGTGTCCGCTTCACTGCGCCCAGCGGCTATGCGCTGCAGAACGGTACCGACGCGGTGACCATCGCCGGTCAGGGCGGACAGGCCGAATTCCGCATGGGCCCGGCGGGCGATCCGGCGAGCGTCGTGCGGCAACGACTGGCGGCGCTCGGCGCAAAAAATGCGCCCGAGCCGCAGACCACGCGGATCAACGGCACGGACGCGGCCATCGCGACGGTGCGCGCCAACGCCAACAACCAGGCGGTCGATGTGACCATCGTCGCCTATCGCTATCCGTCCGCCACCTATTATTTCCAGATCGTCACGCCGGCCGGGCGCGGCGTGGGACCGTTCAAACCGATGCTCGACAGTCTCGGCACGCTGACCCAGGCGGAAGCGAATGCGATCACCGGCAAGCGCATCCGAATCGTCACGGTCAAGGCAAGCGACACGATCGATTCGCTTGCCCGCCAGATGGCCTATTCCGATTTCCAACGGGACCGGTTCCTGACGCTCAACGGCCTGGAGGACGGGGCGCGGCTGGTGCCGGGTCAGCTGGTGAAGCTGGTGGTGCACGGCTGACCCCTTCCCGCCGCCCCTCTCCCATGCGAAGGGCGGCGGATGGCACAACATGACGTCATCATCCTCGGCGCGGGCGGCGCCGGGCTGTTCTGCGCCGGGATCGCCGCCCGGCGGGGCAAGCGCGTGGTCGTGGTCGATCATGCGCCGGAGCCGGGGCGCAAGATCGTCATTTCCGGCGGCGGGCGCTGCAACTTCACCAATGTCGGGGCCAGCTGGGACCGCTATGTTTCGGCCAACCCGCAATTCGCCCGTTCGGCGCTGGGCCGCTACACCGCGCAGGACTTCCTCGCGCTGGTCGATGCACATGGCATCGCGTGGCATGAGAAGACGCTCGGCCAGCTGTTCTGCGACGGATCGGCGCGCCAGATCGTGGCGATGCTGCTGGCCGAGGCCGAGGGCGCGGAAATCGCATTGGGCCAGCCCGTCCGCGACGTTACCCATGCCGATGGCCGGTTCACCGTCGTCCATGGCGACCGGACCCTCACCGCGCCGTCGCTGGTGATCGCGACCGGCGGGCCGTCGATCCCGAAACTCGGCGCGACCGGCTTCGCCTACGACCTCGCCAAGCGGTTCGGGCTGAAGCTGGTCGAGCCGCGTCCGGCGCTAGTGCCGCTGACGCTGCCGCCCGACGACGCCCTGTTTCGCGAGCTGTCGGGCGTCGCGACCGAGGTCGTGGCCGGTGCGGGCAAGGCGAAGTTTCGCGAAGCGGCCCTGTTCACCCATCGCGGCCTGTCCGGACCGGCGATCCTTCAGGCTTCCTCCTATTGGCGGCACCGCGAGCCGGTAACGATCGATTTCGTACCCGACCGGGCGGCCGGCTGGCTGACCGAAATGAAGCGTAGTCGGCCACGCATCGGGCTGCGCTCGGCACTCGGCTCGGCGCTGCCCGACCGGCTGGCAGAAGCGCTGGCAATGAAGTTCGATTGCCCCGGCGAACTCGGTAACCAGCGCGACGCGACGTTGGCGGCAATCGAACAACGGCTGAGCGGCTGGCAGTTCCACCCGAACGGCACCGAAGGCTTTGCCAAGGCCGAAGTCACCGTCGGCGGAGTCGCCACCGATGGCCTCAATCAGAAGACGATGGCCGCCAGGCACCTGCCCGGCCTGCATGTGATCGGTGAGGCGGTCGACGTCACCGGCTGGCTAGGCGGCTATAATTTCCAATGGGCCTGGTCGAGCGGCTGGGCGGCGGGACAGGCGGTGTGAGCCGCAAGGCGTCTTTCCCGCCGGTCGTCGACATGTCGACACGGGTGCTGATCCTCGGCAGCCTGCCGGGCGATGCATCGCTTGCCGCCGGGCGCTATTATGCGCATCCACAGAACCAGTTCTGGCGGCTGTTGTCGCCGGTGGTCGGGGTCGACCTGCCCGCACTGGAGTATCCTGAACGGCTGGTGGCGCTACAGGCGGCAGGGATCGGCCTATGGGACGTCGTGCAGAGCGCGATCCGGCCCGGCAGCAGCGACGCGGCGATCCGCAACGCGACCGCCAATGACGTGGCAGCGCTGATCGCGACGTTGCCCGCGCTTCGGCTGGTTGCGTTCAATGGCGGGACGGCGGCAAAAGCAGGGCGGGGGCTGGTTCGTGGGGTCGAAACGATGGTGCTTCCATCGAGCAGCCCGCTGCATACGGTCGGCATAGCGGAGAAGAAGCCGGCATGGGACGCGATCGGCGCCCACCTCTAGCCAATGACAAACTGACCGACAGCGGCCAATGGCCACTGTTCGAGCCTTACTATACCGTAAGTGCTATGGTTCCCGCAGGCTATCTTCTGAAACGTATCGTTCCGCCGCCGGGATGGCTGGATACTGCATCAGGTCATATCAAGGACATTTGCAGCGTATCGGACTGCGTCAACGACAACGTGGTCGATGTACAAGATGCATGGCTGCACAACGGCTTTGGCTTGGCGAACAGTCCCGATGTGCTGACTGGCCTTGCCTCAGCTTCCGGGATGGCGACAGCAGGAGCGACCCTGATGTACTTCACGGCCTATGAGTATGAACTGAAGTCAGACGGCTGGAGGTTCGACGCGGCCGGGTGGCGCCCCCGCTCCAGGATCCCGTCCGCTGTCGTGGCCGACGACGTTCGCTCGCCTGACGCCGATTCCGTCGCACTGCTGGGATATGACGTGGTGGTCTGCAATGACTATCTCGAACACTCGCCCTTGTCCTGCAATGTGCTGACGAAAATTCTGCCCGTGAACGAACATTGCCTGTTGCCGGGCATCGGAGACGCCATCGCAGCTGTTGAAACCGGCAAATTCGGGGGTGGTTGCGAAGAAGGTAAGTACACGATCTATGCTGTGCATTTGATCTTGTAACAGCCGCTGGCTGTCGTCCCGCCCGCTTCTTCGCGGCCGTGATTTTTCGGGGTCCAACATACCCCGGTTGCCAACCCGACCTCCCCTGCCCCATAGCATCGCGCATGTCCGACGAACGCGATGTTTCCACCCTGTCCTTCGAAGACGCGCTGCGCGAACTCGAAACCATCGTCAGCCGGCTGGAAACGGGTCAGGAAGACCTGCAGACCGCGATCGACCTCTACGCCCGCGGCGACCTGCTGCGCGCGCAATGTGCCGCGCGGCTCGATGCGGCGCAGGCACGGATCGAAGCGATCCGGGTCGATGCCGAAGGGCGTGCCTCCACCCAGCCGTTCGACGCGCAATAATGGCGACCGTCGCGCCGCCGGTGTCGCTGAACGCCGCCCTTCGCGAAATCTCGGCAGAGATGGATCGCCAGTTCGACGCGCTGTTGCCGGTGCCGGGCGATCCCCGCGCGAACCTGTACCGCGCGATGCGCCATGCCGCGATCGGCGGCGGCAAGCGTTTGCGTCCGCTGCTGGTCTTCGCCACTGCGCGATTGTTCAACGTCGAGCGTGTCCGCGCCGCCCGCGCCTCGCTCGCGATCGAATGCATCCATGTCTACAGCCTGATCCATGACGATCTGCCCGCCATGGACGATGACGACATGCGTCGCGGCAAGCCGACGGTGCACAAGGCGTTCGATGAAGCCACCGCGATCCTTGCGGGCGACTGCCTCCATGCGCTGGCGTTCGAGATTCTGGCGCACGAAGCGACGCATCCCGATCCGCATATCCGCATCGAACTGATCGCAGACCTTGCCCACGCGTCCGGCCCCTCGGGCATGGCGGGCGGACAGGCGATGGATCTGGAGGCGGAGGAAACCAGCTTCGACCTCAACACCGTCACCCGGTTGCAGGCGATGAAGACCGGCGCGCTGATCGCCTGCTCGGTCGAAGCGGGCGCGATCCTCGGCCGCGTGTCAGCCGAGCAGCGGACCTCGCTGCGTGGCTATGCCCGCGATATCGGCCTCGCCTTTCAGATCGCCGACGATATCCTCGACGTCGAAGGGGACGAGGCGGCGGTCGGCAAGGCGCTGCGCAAGGATGGCGAGGCGGGCAAGGAAACCTTCCTCTCGCTGCTCGGCCTCGACCGTGCGCGCGAACAGGCGCGGCGGCTGGTCGACCAGTCGGTCGAGCATCTGCGCGACTTCGGCCACGAAGCCGACCTGCTGCGCGCCATCGCCCGCTATGTGCTGGAGCGCGACCGGTGAGGATCGGCGTTTACCCCGGCACGTTCGACCCGATCACGCGCGGGCATATGGATATCATCCGGCGGGGCGCGAAGCTGGTCGACCGGCTGGTGATCGGCGTGACGACCAATCCATCCAAGTCGCCGATGTTCTCGCTCGACGAGCGGCTGGCGATGGTCGAGCGCGAAGTGGCGGGGGTCGATGGCGACATCCGGGTCGTGGCGTTCGATGCGCTGCTGATGACCTTTGCCGAGCGGCAGGGGGCGAGCGTCATCGTGCGGGGCCTGCGCGCGGTCGCCGACTTCGAATATGAATATCAGATGGCGGGCATGAACCAGCAGCTGAACGACCGGATCGAAACGGTCTTCCTGATGGCGGACGTCTCCCTGCAGCCGATCGCGTCGCGACTGGTCAAGGAAATCGCGATGTATGGCGGGTCGATCGCCAAGTTCGTGTCGCCTGCCGTCTGCGAGGAAGTGATCGCGCGGGTCGAGAAGCTGGGCCGCAAGGGCGACTGACCTTTCCGCTGCGCACGGCGAACTCAGTCGCGTCTGCGCCACCACCAGGTCAGACCGCCCAACAGCAGGATCGCCACCCCGCCCCCGACCAGCACCTGCCACGACGGCAGCCAGCGGCCGATCACTTCGCTCAGACCGTGGCCGAACCAATAGCCGATCGACACGAAGGTCGTCGCCCATAGCAACGCCGCCGCCCCGTTCAGCAGCATGAAGCGTGACAAAGGCAGCCGCGTAGTCCCGATCGCGACCGGGCTGACCGTGCGCAGGCCGTAGAGGAAGCGGAAGGCGAAGACGAATAGCGTCGGGTGCCGCTCGAATGCCGTCAGTGCGCGGGCGAAGGCGGGTTTCGCGCTCCAGCGCCGGACGCGCGGATGATCGCGGAACCGACGGCCGGCGGCGAAGAACAGCTGATCGGCGATGAACGAACCCAGCGCAGCGGCCAAGATCGCGCCGGCATAGGGCAGCGTACCCCGCTGGACCATGATCCCGCCAAGGATCACGACCGTCTCCCCCTCCATGCCGGCACCAAGCAACAATGCGCCCAGGCCATAACGGGCGATCAGCGCCTCGATCGTCATGGAGCGGCATTCTGCATTGCACCATCGTACAGGCAAGCGCCCAACGGTAAAGCCGCACGCGCCCCTTTCTTGGCCGTTGCCAGCGCGCTAGACACCGGAGATGCTCGCTCCTCCCCTTCCCTCGCGCGCCCGTCCCGGCGCTGTCGCCCGCTGGCTGTGGTGGGTTGCCGCGCTGGTCGTCGCAATGGTCGTGGTCGGTGGGATCACCCGGCTGACCGAATCCGGCCTGTCGATCACCGAATGGAAGCCGCTGTCGGGTACGCTGCCGCCGCTGAATGCCGCGCAATGGGAAGCGGAGTTCGCGAACTATCGCAAGATTCCAGAATATCAGCTGCTGAACCAGGGCATGACGCTGGCGCAGTTCAAGGGCATCTTCTTCTGGGAATATTTTCATCGCCTTCTGGCACGCTTGGTCGGCGTCGCCTTTGCCGCGCCGCTTGCGTGGTTCTGGGTTCGGGGCGCGATCCCGACAGGGTATAAGGGACGCTTGCTCGCGGTGCTGGCGCTGGGCGGGTTGCAGGGGGCGATTGGCTGGTGGATGGTCGCGTCGGGCCTGTCGGTCAGGACTGACGTATCGCATATCCGCCTGTCGGTGCATCTGCTCAACGCGCTGCTGATCCTTGCCGGCACGGTGTGGACTGCGCTGGACCTGCGCGAACTGGCGGCGAATGGCTATGCCCGGCCGGCGCGGATGACGCCGATCGGCTTCGCTGCGCTGCTGGCACTCTTCGTCCAGTTGCTGTTCGGCGCATGGGTCGCCGGGCTGAACGCCGGACTCGTCACCGATCAGTGGCCGCTGATGAACGGCCGTTTCTTCCCGGCGGACGAATGGGCGTTGCGCGCGCCGCTCGATGCGATCGTCAACGACCCCTATGTCGTCCACTTCATCCACCGCTGGTGGGCGTGGGTTGCCGTCGCCGCACTGATCCTGCTCGCCCGCGCGGCCAAGCGTGCCGGTCATCCCAAGGTCGCCCGCGCGATTCACATCACCTTCGGCATCCAGATCCTGCTGGGTATTAGCACGGTGATGAGCGGCGTGCGGATCGAGGTGGCCGCGCTGCACCAGCTGGTCGGCGCGCTGTTGGTGATCGCGGCAACATGGGGCGCACACGCCACCGGCCGTCGATGATCGCGCTGCCCCCGCCCGCCATCTCGGAGGCAGTGACAACGGGCTTCGCGCCGGTGCTCGACACTGCCTATCGCTATCATATCGAACAGGAACGCGACGAAGCGGGCGTCGTTCGCCGCTATGCGACCGACCGAACCGTCCGCTTTCGTCGGACACCGACGGGCCTGACCGCGGAGATGACGATCGATTCGGTCGCGGGTGGACTGTCCGACGGTCCCGGCGCGATGTTCGAACGCGCCTTCGCCACGCTGCTCGGCCAACCGATCGTCTATCGGCTGTCGGCTCGGGGAGACGTGATCGACGTAATGGACCGCGCAGTCCTCTGGGCGAAGTTGATCGATGCCGTCTCGGCGCAAAGCAAGGGCGACCCGGCGCGCACGGCGATGCTGCAAAAGCTGACCGCGCCGCTGCGCACCCTGCCGGAACAGCAGCAGGTGGCGATGCTCGGTTCGATGCTCTCTACCCTCCTCGCCCCCGACGTTGTACGCCGCGGCGTCATCCCGCAACGAGACATCCGCCAGCAGGGAAAGCCGCCCTTCGACGGCGGATCGGACGTGACCGGAACCGAGCGCATTCATGCCGAAGGAACCGCGCTCGTCGAAGAACAGCGCCTGTCGGGCGCGGTCGTGGCGCGCGGGGGCGCGGTGAGTGGTCGACGCATCAGCTTGGTCACGCGGCGCGTCGACGGACGAAGCGGTATGATCCTCGCCCAGCAGACCGTCGTCCGCATCGAAAGCGGGTTGGCAATGTCCACCGCCACCACACGGATCAGCCAGCGCGAGCCATAGGGTATCCCAATACCCGTCAGCAAAGCCGCACTTTGCTTGACTTTCTACGGCCGCGCGGGCAATTGCCCGGCGTTCGCACCGCTCCGGTTCGGGGCGGGCGCGTGTTAACTCCGAAAGGTCCAACGCCCATGAAGGCGCTCATGAAGACCACCAAGTCGGCCAAGCCGCACGAGGTGGAAAAGAAGTGGCATATCGTCGATGCCGACGGCCTGGTGGTCGGTCGCGCGGCGACGATCATCGCCAACGTGCTGCGCGGCAAGCACAAGACGTCGTTCACCCCGCACGTCGATTGCGGTGACAACGTCGTCGTCATCAATGCCGACAAGATCCGCTTCACCTCGAACAAGGCGAAGACGAAGACCTATTACAAGCACACCGGCTATGCCGGCGGCATCAAGGCGATCACCGCCGAGAAGGTCCTTGAAGGCCGTTTCCCCGAGCGCGTCCTCGAAAAGGCCGTCGAGCGGATGATCCCGCGTGGTCCGCTGGGCCGTCAGCAGATGCGCAACCTGCGCATCTTCAAGGGTGCCGAGCATCCGCATGAAGCGCAGAACCCCGAGGTTCTCGACATCGCGGGTATGAACCGCAAGAACAAGGTGGGCGCATAATGTCCGACAACCGCCAGTCCCTTTCCGACCTCGCGAACCTGACCGGTCAGCAGGCACCGGCCGCCGCCGCACCGCAGGCGTCGGCGCCGCAGGCCGATGGCGCGGAAGCGCCCGCCGCTCCGGTCGAAGCACCGCGTCCGACCACCCCGCTGCGTGCGCAGGAAATCGACCAGTATGGTCGCGCCTATGCCACCGGCCGCCGCAAGGACGCCGTTGCGCGCGTCTGGCTGAAGCCGGGTTCGGGCAAGATCACGATCAATGGTCGTGACCAGGAAGTGTATTTCGCACGTCCGACGCTGCGTCTCGTCATCAACCAGCCGTTCGGCGTCGCCGACCGCAATGGTCAGTATGACGTGATCTGCACCGTCAAGGGCGGTGGCCTGTCGGGTCAGGCCGGCGCGGTCAAGCATGGCATCAGCCAGGCACTGACCCGCTACGAGCCGATCCTGCGCGCGCCGGTCAAGGCCGCCGGGTTCCTGACCCGCGACAGCCGCGCCGTCGAGCGTAAGAAGTACGGCAAGGCGAAGGCCCGCCGCAGCTTCCAGTTCTCGAAGCGCTAAGTCGCACGGGCACGCGCGGGAGCCGAAAAAGTTCCCGTTTGCGGCCAGTCGCGGTCGATTTGGGGCGGTCCGGTATCGGGCCGCCCTTTTCGTTCGTACCGTAAGGGTATAGCGAGAGCCGGTCCGCGCGCTGGCGGAGCTATTCAAGAGACGCCATGACCTCGCGTGCCAAGACTTCGCTGCTGCCGCTCGCCGATTCGGACCTGTGGCCCGACGAACTGCGCCGCAGCCTGTCGGACAAGCTGTTCACCATCGCGTTCGGCGCGATCCAGTGGCCCTGGCTGCTGCGCAGCCTGTCGGGCGGCAAGAAGGCGGATAAGGCGCGGTTGATGGCCGATCTGGGCCTAGCTCCCGACGCCCTGCCGAACCTCGGCAGCTGGAAGGCCGATACCGGCTATCTGTCGCTGATCGTCGAGCGCATCGCGGCCAGCCGCCCGCAAACGGTGGTCGAACTGGGCACCGGCGCATCGAGCCTCGTCACCGGCGCGGCGCTGGCCAAGCATGGCGGCGGACAGCTCATCAGCTTCGACCAGCATGCAGGGTTCGTCGATGCGACGCGCGAATGGCTGGCCGAACATGGCATCGCCGCCGACCTGCGCGCCGCGCCGCTGGTGGCCGCACCGGGCGACTGGCCGGGCGTATGGTATGATATCGATGCGCTGCCCGATCAGGTCGACCTGCTGCTGATCGACGGGCCGCCCTGGACGATCCACCCCTATGTCCGCGGCGCTGCCGAGACGCTGTTCGATCGCCTGCCGGTCGGTGGGGTCGTGATGCTCGACGATGGCGCTCGCCCAGGCGAACGGGTCGTCGCGCAGCGCTGGCGGCGGCGCTGGCCGAACTTCCGCTTCGAACTGGTCAATCGCGGAACCAAGGGCACGTTGATCGGGCAGCGGCTGTCCTAGGCGCCGGCCGGTTTCGGCTGCCCACGGCGTCGTGCAGGGGGCAGGCAAAGAGCCGGGTGCGATCGTAGCAACCTCACCGGTCGCTTCCATCTGATCGGAACCGTCGCCCCAGCGTAGCTGGGATGACGCTCGCTTCGAAGTGGCCGGATCGAACTTGGCCAGCACGGCCGCAGGTTGTGCGGCTGCGCTTTCAAGCCACGACGCTGACCGGTTCGTCCTCAGCGCCCATCTTGCGCGCGATCGTTTCGAACTGGCCGCCGTCTATCCGTATCTCGTTGAACGACGGCGGGTCGGCGCGGGTACGGGTCGACAGCGTCCCGGCGCCGATCATCCGCAACCGTCCGGCGGCGGTGCGATAGGGAATGTCGAACGGGTCATGAACATGGCCCGACAGCACGGCATGGGCACCGGCCGACACGACGGCATCCAGCGCGACCATCCCGCCATGCGTTTCCCCGCTCGACTTCGTGCCGACATCGATCAGCGGGTGATGCGCGGCGATGAAGATCAGCCGGTCCTGGGGCACCTGCCGGATCAGGTCGAGCGTCCGCGCCAGCGCCTTGTCGCCGACATAGCCCTTCGACCAGTCCCAGCGGAACTGGAAACGGGCGGTGGTCTTGAGCGGCACGATCGCGACGCCGTCGATCTCCAGCGGACGTTCGATCATCCGCTCCAGACGCTTGTAGCGCTTGTACGGCCGCACGAACCGCGCGAAGAGATTGTAGAGCGGCAGGTCGTGGTTGCCGACCTCGACGGTCACCGGGCGGCCAAGGCTTTCGAGCCATTCCGCCGCCGCCTCGAACTCCGCCGTACGAGCGCGCATGGTCAGGTCGCCGGTCATGATGATCGCGTCGGGCTGCTCGCGGCGCACCGCTTCGCCGAACCACGCGATCGCCGCCTTGTCCTCCGCCCCGAAATGAACGTCGCTGACATGGAACAGGCGGATCATCAGGCACTCCCGGCTATGGACTAACCGGCCAACGCACGAAGCGGATCAGCGCTCCGACCGGATCGCCAATGCCGTGCCGCCGCCAAGCGCCGCGACCAGTGCCAGCGCGACGAACACTGCGCCCAGCCCCGCCCCTGCGGGCACCAGCGCGGCCAGCAGCGGCGGCACGCACGCCGGTAGGGTGTTGGTCAGGTTCAGCACCGCAAGGTCGCGCCCACGCGTCTCGGGCGAGGGCAGCATCTGCATCGCCAGCGCCGAATGCAGCGCCAGGAACACCGACAGCCCGGTCTGCGCCACGCCATAGCCGATGACCGCGCCGACAAAGCCCGGCGATACCGCCATGCCGATCAGCCCGGCGATCACCAGCAACGTCGCACCGCCGAGAAACGGCTTGCGTCCGCCCAGCCGGTCGGACCAGCGCCCGGCGACGATCGTCGCGACCACGACGACGGCGGTGACGACCGCCATCGCCTGAGCGACCGGCCCCGCCGGGTCACCCGTTCCCCGCCAGCGGTCGGCGAAATGAAAAAAGGCATAGGCGGTCAGCCCGTTGCCCGCGACCTGCATGGCCAGTCGCGCGACCCACGCCCGGACCAGATCGCCACGCACGACTGCCATCGGCGCGGCTTGGGCGGGGCGGGTCTGGTTCCCCGCCCCCCGTTCGCGGGCGAACAGCAGGAACGGTCCGATCATCACCGCCGCCAGCGCGACATTCGCCGCAAAGCGCGCGCCCTCCGTCGGGAACATCGGCGCAGTGACGGCAGCAGCGGACAACATGCCGATCGGGTGCGAGATGCCGAGCAGGCCCGACACCCGCCCCTTGGCCGCGTCGGGCACCTCGTCGGCCATCACGGCGACCATCGGCGCAAACATCAGGTTCAGCGCGACCTGCCACAGCGCAATCGCGATCAGCAGCGCGTTGCGATCCCCGGCGCGATGGATCGCCACGAACGCCAGCGCCAGCAGGACCAGCCCGACCGCGATCGGCAGGCGCCGGCTCTGGCTGCGCCGCCAGTGCAGGTCGCTAAGCCAGCCAGCGGCGATGTTGGCGACGCTGGCGACCACTGCCCCGCCCAGCACCGCCCATCCGAGCAGGGTGACGCGGTTCGCCGGATCGATCGCGGATACCTTCACCTGCAACAGGATCGACACGAACGGCATGAACGCGACGAACAGCCCGCAATAGGCCAGGGTGTAGAGGGGTACGAAACCGCGCGCAGGCGCGGCGGACGGCGAGGTCAACGTCCCGCCACGCGACGCAGCGCGGCGATCAACTTACCGATGGTATAGGGTTTGTGCAACAGGTCGAAGCCCATCGTGCCGTGCCGGACGATAACGTCGCTATACCCGCTGGTCAGCAGCACCGGCAGGCCGGGATGCTTCTTCCGCAGCCGCGCCGCCAGTTCGACCCCGTCGATCCCCGGCATCATCACATCGGAAAAGACGATGTCGAACCCCTCGGGCTGCTCCGCGAGCAGCTTGAGCGCCGCCTGTCCGTCCGCGACATGGGCCGGCACGAACCCCTGCGCCTCCAGCGCATGGGTCGTGGTGGTGCCGACTGCGACATTATCCTCGACGACCAGTACCCGCAGCCCGTCACCGGCGAGCGGGCCGGATGGCTGCCGGACCGGTGCGCTTGGCCGGTCCGGGGTCGTGACCCGCGGCAGGTACAGCGCGAATTCGGTATCGCCCGCCACGCTGCGCGCGCGGACCTCCCCGCCCGATTGCTTGGCGAAACCGAAGACCTGGCTAAGGCCCAGACCGGTCCCCTTGCCCAGTTCCTTGGTCGTGAAAAAGGGTTCGAAGATACGGCTCAGCGTTTCGTCATCGATGCCGCTGCCCGTATCGCCGACGGTGATGACCACGAACTGCCCCGGTTGCGCCGCGACGCCGGGGCCGGCGGGAATGCCGTCGACCCGGTCGACCGACAGGGTCAGCCGCCCCTCGCCCTGCATCGCGTCGCGGGCGTTGGCGGCGAAGTTGACGATCGCGGTATCGAACTGGTTGGGGTCGGCATCGACGAACGCAGGCGCTTCGCACGGGCGGATCGCAACCTCGATCCGCGATCCGGCCAGCGTACGCACGATATCGCCGAGCGCGCCGACCGCCTCGTTCACGTCGAACACCGCCGGCTGCAGGGCGGAGCGGCGGGCGAAGGCCAGCAGCTGCCCGGTCAGCTTCGCGGCGCGATCGACGGTATCGCTGATCGCGGACAGGTAGCGTTCGCGCCGATCCTCGCTCAGCGTCGGCTGACGCAGAAGGTCGACCGAGGAACGGACGATGGTCAGGAGGTTGTTGAAGTCGTGGGCGACACCACCGGTCAGCTGGCCGATGGCCTCCATCTTCTGGCTCTGGCGGAGCGCATCCTGCGCGGTCACCAGCGCCTTGGTCCGGTCGACGACCTGTTCCTCCAGCGATTCGGCCAGCGCCGCCAGTTCGCGTTCGGCCCGGCGGCGTTCGGTCGCGGCACGGGTACGCTCGGCGACTTCGCGCACGAACGCGATTTCATCATCGCGCCATGCGCGCGGCTCACCCTGGTTGGTGTAGATCAGCGCGACCAGTCCGCCCAGTTCGGTCAGCGGCATGTTAATGAACGACCGGGCGTTGATCGCCTCCAGTTGCGCAGCGCTATCGGCCGTGCGCGGATCGGTCCGCGCATCCTCGACGATTGCTGTCTCTCCGCGCTTCAGGTCGTCGATATAGCTGCCATAGTCGCGAAAGTTCAGTACGCCGGCAAGGCTGTCGACGCCCGGCGCGTTCCAGTCGCGTTCGATGATGATGGTTTCGGCCGCGCGATCGACGACGCCATAGCCCACGCGGTCGACGCCCAGCGCCTCACCGATGATCCGCGCCGCCGCCACGCTCATATCGACCGGATCGTCGAGCAGGCGAAGCGCGTCGTTCAGCTCGGCCATGGCAGAGCGCATCCGCTCCAGCCGCTTGTAGACCGTGACGTCGATCGACACCCCGGTCAGGCGCACGACCGCGCCATCGGCATCGAGCGTCGGCTGGCCGCGACTGGCGATCCAGCGGATCTCGCCATCGGCGGGACGGATGCGAACCTCGATCTCCAGCGGTTCGCCGGCGAAGCACGCCTCGATCGCCGCTACCGCCTCCGCGCGGTCGTCGGGGTGGAGGATCGCCGAAATCTCGGCGGGGGACGGCGGATAATCGGCATCGAAGCCGAAATTGGTGCGGCAGATGGCTGACATGGTCAGCTGCCGCGTCGCCCGATCGAACGACCAGGTGCCGAACCGCCCGGCCTCCAGCGCGAACAGCATTTCGCGTTCGCGCTCTTCCTGTTCGCGGAACCGGCCGGCCAGCTCGGCGAGCAGCGCGGCATTGCTCGACTCCAGCCCCTCCAACCGGGCGCGCTCGTGGGTCACGTCGAGCTGGCTGGCGAAGAAATAGGCGAGTTGGCCATCGGCGTCATGCACCGGGGCGAGGAGCAGGCGGTTCCAGAACCAGCTGCCATCGGCGCGATAGTTGCGGATGTCGATCTCGATCGACTGCACCGCCGCCACCGCGTCGCGAATCTGCGCGACCGTGGCCGGATCGGTATCCTCCCCCTGCAGGAACCGACAGTTGCGCCCGACGATGAAGTCGCGATCGTAACCGGTCATGCGACAGAAGGCGTCGTTGACGAACACCACCGGGTTGTCGGGCAGCCGGGGATTGGTGATGAGCATCGGCATCCGCGTCGCGCGAACCGCGGCGACGAACGGGTCGGTCCCGCCATCTGCCCCGGCGATCTCCAGCGCAATGCGGCGGTCGTCGCTGGCCGCCTGTCCGCTCGTGTCGCCGCCCTGTTCCACGTCGCCTCGCATCCATGACGGAACGTGGTGCCTGCGTGGCCGTTCCCCCGGCCCCGCTATGCTAGGATCAGCGCCGAACGTCCAGCCCGCCGGCGAGGAATGCGTCGATATCCGCTTGACGAAACAGGCTGAAATCGCCGGGCAGCGAATGTTTGAGCGCCGCAACCGCGAGCCCCCAGTTCGCCGCCGTCGCTTCGTCGCGATCCGACATCAGCGCGTGCAGCACGCCGCTGGCAAAGGCATCGCCCC